>NZ_CANOOQ010000001.1:0-2921858 GCF_947568225.1 Faecalispora anaeroviscerum
CAAAAAGCAGCTTGGGAAGATCATTGACCGCTGCATCCGTGTACACGGAACCTCCAAGACGGCCGAAGTGCTCGACAGCATCAAGTCGCAGGGCTATAAATACTCCACCAAGAGTGCCATTACCGTCGCTGTCAGCGACGCTACGATTCCTCAGGAGAAAAAGATTTTAATTCAGGAAGCAGATCATCAGATCGATATGGTTACGGATGAGTACAGAAACGGTCTGCTTTCCGAATCCGAGCGTTACAATGCCGTTCTGAAAATCTGGGAGAAGACAACAGGCCAGGTTACAGAAGCGCTGCAGCACGCTCTGGATCGTTACAATCCCATCTTCATGATGGCGGACTCCGGAGCGCGTGGTTCGATGAGTCAGATTCGTCAGCTCGCCGGCATGCGCGGCCTGATCGCCAACACCTCGGGCCGTACGATCGAAATCCCCATCAAGGCCAACTATCGTGAGGGCCTGAATGTTCTGGAATACTTCATTTCTTCCCGCGGCGCTCGTAAGGGCCTCGCCGATACCGCTCTGAGAACGGCTGACTCCGGTTACCTGACCCGCCGTCTGGTTGACGTTTCACAGGAGGTCATCATTCGTGAGGACGACTGCGGAACCACTGAGGGCCTCGAGGTATTCGATATCCGCGAGGGTAAGGAATCCATTGAGCCTCTCACCGAGCGTTTGCAGGGCCGTTACCTGGTAGAGGACTTTGTGGATGAGGCGACCGGCGAGGTTCTGGTATCGAAGGATAAGCTGATGGATGAGCACGACGCCGACCTGATCGTTTCGAAGGGCACAACGCACATCAAGATTCGCTCCATCCTCAACTGCCACGCAAGACACGGTATCTGCAAGAAGTGCTACGGTGCCAACCTGGCCAACGGCCAGCCTGTTGATGTTGGCGAGGCCGTGGGTATCATCGCGGCACAGTCCATCGGTGAGCCCGGTACGCAGCTGACCATGAGAACCTTCCACACCGGCGGTGTTGCCAGTGCCGAGGATATTACACAGGGTCTGCCGCGTGTTGAGGAACTGTTTGAAGGCAGAAAGCCGAAGCATTTGGCGATTATCAGTGAAATCACGGGCGATGTTTCCTTTGAGGAAATCAAGAAGAACCGCCATGTCGTGATTACCAATAAAGAAACCAGCGACCAGAAGTCGTATCTTGTTCCGTTCGGCTCGCGTATCAGCGTGAAGGAAGGACAGGAGATCAAGGCCGGCACAAGGCTGACTGAAGGCTCGGTTAACCCGCACGATGTTCTCGCCATCAGCGGCCCGCAGGCGGTGCAGGACTACCTGATTCAGGAAGTTCAGCGCGTTTACCGGATGCAGGGTGTTGATATCAACGATAAGCACATCGAGGTTATCGTTCGCCAGATGATGAAGAAGGTTCGCGTTGAAGAAGCGGGCGACACCAACCTGCTGCCCAGCTCGCTGATCGATAAGAGCGAGCTTGAAGCGGAGAACGGGGCGGTTCAGAAGCGCATTGACGCCGGTGAAGCTGACCTGCAGCTCGCCACCTTCACTCCCATGCTGCTTGGTATTACCAAGGCATCTCTGGCAACCGATTCGTTCCTGTCGGCCGCGTCCTTCCAGGAAACCACCCGCGTTCTGACCGATGCCGCAATCAAGGGCAAGGTTGACCCGCTGTTGGGCCTGAAGGAAAACGTGTGTATTGGTAAGCTGATTCCCGCCGGTACCGGCATGAAATGCTATGGCGATGTCGAGATCGAGCTGGAAAAATCGGTATTGACAAATGATGCAGTATCATGATAAAATAACCAATTGTGATGATTTGTGAACAGAACAGCGAAAATCCTGCTCAAAGCATGCTAAAAAGGAGCAGGATTCCGCTGTGTCCTTGTGAGATTTTTACAAATTGCGGCGTGAGATTTCCCGATTTCTTCCAGTGCTTTTTCGCTGTGAAAACGAAAAATTCGCGTTTATTTTATAAAAATTTTACTTCTTTGCGTCTGGCAAAGACAAGCCGTCTTTTGTATCAATTCGGTTAATACGGGAAATATATTCCTGTTTAACATATTAACTTTTCAGTGAGGAGGTGTCATATGCCCACGTTTAACCAGCTGGTCCACAAGGGCAGAGAAGTCAGCGAAAGAAAGGCTAAGGCCCCGGCGCTTTTAAAAGGTTGGAACTCTAAGAAACGAATTGCAATCGATCAGGATTCCCCCCAAAAGCGCGGCGTTTGTACTTCTGTCAAGACCGCTACCCCGAAAAAGCCTAACTCTGCACTCAGAAAGATCGCCAGAGTACGTCTTTCCAACGGCATTGAAGTTAGTGCTTATATTCCGGGTGTCGGCCACAATCTGCAGGAACACAGTGTTGTAATGATCCGCGGCGGTCGTGTAAAGGACCTGCCTGGCGTGCGTTACCACATTATTCGCGGAACTCTGGATGCCCAGGGTGTTGCGAAGCGCATGCAGGCCCGTTCCAAGTACGGTGCGAAGCGTCCGAAGCCCGGCGCTGCGAAAAAGGGCTAAAAACCGAATATGACAGAAACCTTACGGCTGCGTGCTGTTAGCACACTGCGGCGTTTTTATAAAGTATAGATAAAACGTCTCTTCGGCCCACGGGAGTTTGTCCTTTCGAGTACCTATGATATCATTTATGTGAAGGAGGGAAGTAAAGTGCCAAGAAGAGGTTCTATTGCAAAACGTGATGTTTTGCCCGATCCGCTTTACAAATCCAAGCTTGTCACCAGACTGATCAATAATATTATGCTGGACGGTAAGAAGGGGGTTTCCCAGAAGATCGTTTACGGCGCGTTTGATATTGTCAGTGAAAAAACTGGAAAAGACCCGCTCGAAATGTTTGAGCAGGCAATGGAAAACGTAATGCCCGCTTTGGAGGTAAAAGCCCGCCGCGTGGGCGGTGCTACCTACCAGGTTCCTATGGAGGTTCGCCCCGAAAGAAGGCAGACGTTGGGTCTGCGCTGGGTTACCCGTTATTCCAGACTGAGATCTGAAAAGACCATGAAAGAAAGACTTGCCGGAGAAATCCTTGATGCGATTAATGGTGCCGGTGGCGCTGCCAAGAAGCGTGATGACACGCATAAGATGGCGGAAGCCAACAGGGCGTTTGCTCATTACAGGTGGTAATTTTCCGGCGTTGACCGAAAGATTTTCCGTGTTGTATAATGAGCGGATACATTTTTCAGAATTAAGGAGGAAACTATGCCGAGGCAGGTATCGCTTCAAATGACAAGAAATATCGGCATCATGGCTCATATCGATGCCGGTAAAACCACAACGACAGAACGTATTCTGTATTACACGGGCGTTAACTATAAGATTGGTGAAGTCCATGAAGGCGCCGCAACAATGGACTGGATGGCGCAGGAGCAGGAGAGAGGTATTACTATTACCTCCGCTGCGACTACCTGCTTCTGGAAGGGGCATAGAATCAATATTATTGATACTCCCGGCCACGTTGACTTTACCGTAGAGGTAGAGCGTTCCCTGCGTGTATTGGACGGTTCCGTTACCGTTTTCTGCGCAAAGGGAGGAGTGGAGCCTCAGTCCGAAACCGTTTGGCGTCAGGCTGAGGAATACAAGGTTCCCCGTATGGCCTACGTCAATAAAATGGACATCATGGGTGCCGATTTCTACAACGTGGTACAGATGATGAAAGATCGCCTCAAGTGCAATGCGGTTCCGATCCAGCTGCCGATCGGCAGTGAAGATACCTTCCGCGGCATCATCGACCTGGTAAACATGAAGGCTTATGTTTACTACGATGATCTGGGCAAGGATATCCGCGAGGAAGAAATTCCCGAGGATATGAAAGAACTGGCGGAAAAATACCACACCGAAATGGTGGAGCATGTAGCAGAGCAGGATGACGCTTTGTTTGAGAAGTACCTGAATGGGGAAGCTCTCACAGAGGACGAAATCAGTGCCTGCATCCGCAAGGCGACCATCGCGAACCACATGGTTCCGGTTACCTGCGGTACGTCCTACAAGAACAAGGGCGTGCAGAAGCTGCTGGATGCGATTATTGCTTACATGCCCGCTCCTACGGACATTGAGGCCATTAAGGGTGTGAATCCCGAAACCGAAGAGCCTGAGGTTCGCCATTCTTCCGATGAAGAGCCTTTCTCCGCTCTGGCGTTTAAAATCGCTACCGACCCCTTTGTTGGTAAGCTGTGCTTCTTCCGCGTGTACTCCGGTACGCTTACCGCGGGTTCCACCGTTTACAATTCCACAAAGGACAACAACGAGCGCATCGGCCGTATTCTGCAGATGCACGCGAACCACCGCCAGGACATCGATACCGTGTATGCGGGCGATATTGCTGCGGCGGTCGGCCTGAAGAACACCATTACCGGTGATACCCTGTGCGATGAGCGCAACCCGGTTATCCTTGAATCTATGGAGTTCCCAGACCCTGTTATTCGTGTTGCCATCGAGCCGAAAACAAAGGCCGGCCAGGAGAAGATGGGTATTGCTCTCGCGAAGCTCGCAGAAGAGGATCCCACTTTTAAGGCTTATACCGACGAAGAGACGGGTCAAACCATCATCGCCGGCATGGGCGAGCTTCACCTCGAAATCATCGTAGACCGTTTGCTGCGTGAATTCAAGGTGGAGGCAAACGTTGGTAAGCCGCAGGTTTCTTACAAAGAAACCATTCGCAGAAATGCCGAGTCAGACACCAAGTATGCCAGACAGTCCGGTGGTAAAGGCCAGTACGGTCATGTTAAGATCCGCATTGAGCCGAACCCGGGTAAGGGCTATGAGTTTGTCAACGCTATTGTTGGCGGCTCGATCCCGAAGGAATATATTCCTGCTGTTGATCAGGGTATTCAGGGCGCCACTCAGACCGGTATTCTGGCGGGCTACAATGTAGTTGACGTGAAGGTCACCCTGTATGATGGCTCCTATCACGAGGTCGACTCCTCTGAAATGGCATTTAAAATCGCCGGTTCTATGGCGTTCAAAGAGGCCATGAGAAAAGCCGATCCGGTTCTGATGGAACCCATCATGAAGGTGGTCGTCACCGTTCCGGACGAGTACATGGGCGACGTTATCGGCGACCTGAACTCCCGCCGCGGAATGATTCTGGGTATGGACGCTGTTTCCGGTGCGCAGCAGATTAATGCTGAGGTTCCGCTGTCTGAAATGTTCGGTTATGCAACCGACATGCGCTCTAAAACACAGGGCCGCGGCCAGTATGTTATGGAACCCGCGCACTACTCTGAAGTGCCGAAATCCGTATCGGAAGGCATCATTTCCGACCGTACCAAAAAGAACGACTAACAGGCGCAAAGGGCTTGATTTTTCACACCCAACTTGTTAGAATAGGCGTAGCTTTTGAATGAAATTAATTATTGTAAAATAAAAGGAGGAATTCCAATGGCAAAGGCAAAGTTTGAAAGAAACAAACCGCACGTAAACATTGGTACCATTGGTCACGTTGACCACGGTAAAACCACATTGACCGCCGCTATCACCAAGGTTTTGAACCTGGCTGGCACTTCCGATTTTGTTGATTACGCGAACATCGATAAGGCCCCTGAAGAGAGAGCCCGCGGTATCACGATCAACACTTCTCATGTTGAGTATCAGACTGCTAATCGTCACTATGCTCACGTTGACTGCCCCGGCCATGCCGACTATGTGAAGAACATGATCACCGGCGCTGCTCAGATGGACGGCGCAATTCTGGTTGTTTCCGCTGCGGACGGCCCTATGCCCCAGACCAGAGAGCACATTCTGCTGTCCCGTCAGGTAGGCGTGCCTTATATCGTAGTGTTCATGAACAAGGCTGACCAGGTGGACGATCCTGAGCTGCTGGATCTGGTTGAAATGGAAATTCGCGATCTGCTCAACGAGTATGAGTTCCCGGGCGACGATACCCCGATCATCCGCGGTTCTGCTCTGCAGGCGTTGGAATCCACCTCCAAAGATATCAATGCTCCCGAGTACAAGTGCATTCTCGAGCTGATGGATGCAGTTGACAGCTTTATCCCCACTCCCGAGCGCAAGGCGAACCTCCCCTTCCTGATGCCTGTTGAAGACGTGTTCACCATTACCGGCCGCGGCACAGTTGCTACCGGTAGAGTAGAGCGTGGCCAGCTGAAGACCTCTGAGGAAATCGAGATTGTCGGTCTGACCGAAGAGCGCCGCAAGGTTGTTGTTACCGGTATCGAAATGTTCAGAAAAATTCTGGATTACGCTGAGGCCGGCGATAACGTAGGCGTTCTGCTGCGTGGTATTCAGAGAAATGAAATCGAGCGCGGCCAGGTTCTGGCAAAGCCCGGTAGCATTCATCCGCATACCAAGTTTAAGGGCCAGGTTTACATCCTGAGCAAAGAAGAAGGCGGCCGTCATACTCCGTTCTTCAACAACTATCGTCCCCAGTTCTATTTCAGAACAACTGACGTTACCGGCGTTATCTCTCTGCCCGAGGGCACCGAGATGTGCATGCCTGGCGATAACGTTGTTATGGATGTTGAGCTGATTACCCCTATCGCAATTGAAGAGGGTCTGCGCTTCGCTATCCGTGAGGGTGGCCGTACCGTTGGCTCCGGTGTTGTTACTGGCGTTACAACTGCCTGATTGCTGATTTTTATTTATCTGATCGCCCCCGGCCATTTGGTCGGGGGCTTTTTGACAAAATCAGTCTTGATTCTTCTTTTTATTACTTTCCTGTTGACAAATAAATATCAAAGGAATATAATAAAACAACAAATTAAATAAGCTGTCTTCGGGGCGGGGTGTAATTCCCCACCGGCGGTAATGCGGCGTTAGCCGTTAGCCCGCGAGCATGTGCTGATTTTGGTGAGATTCCAAAGCCGACGGTATAGTCCGGATGGAAGAAGAACTTGCGCGTTTGCGTCTGTTTTGTCCCGCAGAATTTCTGCGGGACTTTTTTTCGTTGACAGCGAAAAAAGGAGAGAAAATAGCAATGAATAAATCCATGACCCAAAAGAGCATTATTCAGATGACGCAGCTTGCCGTATTGGCAGCGATTTCCGTGGTGCTGATCGCTTTCGTCCGCATTCCCCTTATTCCTGCGGCACCGTTTTTGGTGTACGACATGGCGGATGCCCCTATTATGATCGCGGCACTTCTGTTTGGCTCAGGCCCGGCGCTTCTGGTGCTTTTTGTGGTTTCCATCGTTCAGTCGCTTTTCTTTGGCGGCAATGGGTGGGTCGGTCTGGTAATGCACCTTTTAGCTTCTGGTGCTTTGATTTTTCTGGTAGGTGAGTTTTACAAGAGAAAGCATAAGTTTGCGGATGCTGTGGTCGGTATGGTGCTTGGCACACTCGCGATGACAGCCCTGATGATACCGATGAACTACATCTTTACCGTTCATTTCTTCGGCATGCCGAAGGCAGCACTGGATGCGCTGATCCTGCCGGCGATTATTCCGTTTAATCTGCTCAAGGCTTCTCTCAACAGTGCGATTGCAGCAGTTTTGTTCAAATCTCTACAACCTTTTGTTCAAAAAAATCGCGAAATGATTCATCCGGTTTAGTAGTTATTTTTTCGACTTTTATTTTGTATTTCTTATAAAATATGTTATAATAACCTCGCGAGCATATTTTACCGCAACTTACAACAGAATAATTCCTTATCAAGAGTGACGGAGGGAACAGGCCCTGTGATGTCCGGCAACCTGCGCAATGTGCGAAAGGTGCTAAATCCTGCGGATAAAGCCGGCAGATGAGGTTGCTTTCCACCGTTTGGCTTTCCCAAACGGTGGATTTTTTTATAGTCGATAGGAGGCTTATTATGTCAAAATTTTTCTTTACATCCGAATCGGTGACAGAGGGACATCCCGATAAAGTCTGCGACCAGATCGCAGACGCAGTGCTGGACGCTATTCTGGCTCAGGACGACAAGGCTCACGTGGCCTGCGAGGTAACGGCAACCACCGGCCTGGTGCATGTAATGGGTGAAATCTCTACCGAATGCTATGTGGATATTCCCGCGATTGCCCGCGAGGTGATCCGTGAAATCGGTTACGATGATCCCCAGTATGGCTTTGACGGCAATTCCTGCGGAGTGCTGACCTCGATTGATATGCAGTCGCCGGATATTGCAATGGGTGTGAATCAGTCGCTGGAGGCCCGCGGTGGAGCCACAGATGAGAATGATTTGATTGGTGCGGGGGATCAAGGGATTATGTTCGGCTTTGCCTGCAACGAAACAACCACACTGATGCCCATGCCGATTTATCTGGCCCATTCGTTGGCCAAGCGTCTGGCTGCTGTTCGAAAAGACGGCGCCCTGCCGTATCTGCGCCCGGATGGAAAGACCCAGGTAACGGTGGAGTATGAGAACGGTAAGCCTACCCGCGTGGAAGCAGTTGTTGTTTCCACTCAGCATGATCCCGATGTGACTCAGGAGCAGATCCATAAGGACATTCTTGAGCAGGTGATCCGTCCGGTTGTTTCTGCAGAGCTTCTGGATGAAAACACCAAGTATTATATTAACCCCACCGGCCGCTTTGTAGTCGGCGGCCCTGTCGGCGACAGCGGTCTGACCGGCCGCAAAATCATTGTCGATACCTACGGCGGCTTCGGCCGTCACGGCGGCGGCGCATTTTCCGGCAAAGACCCGACGAAGGTAGACCGTTCCGCAGCGTATGCGGCCCGCTATGTTGCAAAGAACATTGTCGCCGCCGGCCTTGCGGAAAAATGCGAGGTGCAGCTTGCTTATGCGATCGGCGTTGCGCGCCCGGTCTCCATTTTGGTGGAAACCTTCGGCACTTCCGCTTATACCAGCGCCCAGCTGGAAGCCGCAATTCAGAAGGTGTTTGATCTGCGCCCGACCGCGCTGATCAAATCACTTGGCCTCAATCACCCGATCTACCGCCCGCTGGCGGCCTACGGCCATATGGGCCGCGAAGATTTGGGTGTCGCGTGGGAAGAAACCGATAAAACAGAGCAGCTGAAAGCGGCTCTGGCGTAATCAATATTTTTACAAAAAAGAGGAAAGCTGTGTGCTTTCCTCTTTTTTATCGCTTTATATTATACTTATAGTATAATAATTATTAAATATAACATTTATAGGACGTAATAGAAAGATAGATCAGTTTTTTTACATTGCTCACGAGCCTGTTTTGTGGAAACAGGCAGTGTGTCGGTTTCATTCGGTGGCGCCCCCTTGCCGAGCGCTCTCCCCGAGCCAACGAGAGCGGCTCTTCGCGCCGGGCGTTCTTTTTCCTCTCTCGCTTTCGCGAGAGAGGCTGTTTTTTTATCGCGGTTCCCGCAAGGGAAGATTCTGCTGGCACAGGGCTTGCCCCTCGTGCCGGGGCGGGCATTTACTTTCTTTACGAAAAGAAAGTAAACAAAGATTCGCCCAAGGCTCCGCCTTCGGAATCCGTTCTGGGGAACGGTTTCGGAGAGTGCAAACGAAACTTACTGTAAAGGCGCTCTATGGAAAGTGCGCACGCGCCTTGCTTTGCGGGAACAGATCGTTTGCTTATTTCGTCCGGCGGCGCACCCTTTCCAAGCGCTCTCGTTAGCTCGTAGAAGGGAGGCCTTACGGTAGCTCTGATGGATTGGAAGATCAACTACAGTTCCGATGTGTCGATTAAAAATGAGGCGAAGCCGCACCTAAATACTGCGAGCCAACGAGAGCGCTTTGAAAATGCCCGCCGACAGACGGAACAGTAAGACATATTTTCAGATGAAGCTCGGAGAGTGGGCATTTTCAATGGAGCGCCTTTCTGGTGGCTAGTGGCAGCACTCGCCGGAACCGTTCCCCAGAACGGATTCCGAAGGCGGAGCCTTGGGCGAATCTTTGTTTACTTTCTTTTCGTAAAGAAAGTAAATGCCCGCCCCGGCACGAGGGGCAAGCCCTGCGCCAGCAGAATTTTAACGGGGCCCCCCCCGGAGAGAAAAACAAATTCTCTTACGTTTGGAAAATACGTTTGCACCTTGCGGCGGCGAAGCCGCATCTAATAACTCCGAGCCAACGAGAGCGCTCTGAAAATGCCCGCCGACAGACGGGACAGCAAAGTTTATTTTCAGATCAAGCTCGGAGAGTGGGCATTTTCAATGGAGCACCTTTCTGGTGGCTAGTGGCAGCACTCGCCGGAACCGTTCCCCAAACGGATTCCAAAGGTGCCCTTTGGCGAGCCTTTGATTCCTTTCGCCTCGTCGCGAAAGGAAGTGCCCGCCCCGGCATGAGGGGCAAGCCTGCGCCAGCAGAATTCCACGGGGAACCCCCGGAGAGAAAAACATATTCTTTTACATTACGCACGAGCCTTGTTTTAGAGAAAAAAACAAATTCTCTTACGAGAAAACAGGAAAGACTCGCGCCGGCACGAGGGGCAAGCCCTGCATTCGGACATGTTTTTCGATTCAGCCTGCTGTCATTTTTTCCTTTTTCGCATATCATAGCAATGAGGTGATAACAAATGGAAGATATGATCGGCAGAATTCTGGTGGCATTTTTCGCGGTGGTGGGCCTAACGGAGCTGTGCCGTTTTGTATTGTTCTGGCTGACCCGCCCGGGCTGGGAAGAAAAAATCACGGTTTTGGTGTGCGTTTCGGGCAACGACAGCAGGGTGGAATACCGGCTGCGCGGAGCGCTTGAGCGGCTGCGCTGGTTGCGGCATACCGGGCACAGAGAGCTAATTTGTGTGGACTGCGGGATGGACAGCGAAACAAGAGCAATCTGCGAAGCGTTTGCCCTTGCGAACCCGAGCGTTCGGCTGTGCATGGCGGCAGATCTGCCAGAAACATTGGGCGGCGAGTTTGCAAATACATAGAAAAAGAGGTATACTGAAACCAATAGGAAACACAGCCGAGGATGGGAATATGCAGGAAAAACAATTGCTGGAACTGACTGGCACGGTGGAAGAAATTGTCTTTAGCAACGAAAATAACGGGTATAAAATCCTGGAGCTGAAAGCAGGGGAGGAGCTGATCACGGTGGTCGGCACCCTCCCTTGGGTCGGTTGCGGGGAAGAGCTGCGCGTGATCGGTACGTGGATTCACCACCCGAGCTTCGGTCAGCAGTTTAAGGCGGAAGCATTTGAGCGTTTCGCGCCTAAAACAGCAGATGCCATCCTGCGGTATTTGTCCTCCGGCGCGATTAAGGGGATCGGCCCGGCCACGGCGACGCGTCTGGTGGAGGCTTTCGGCGAGCACACGCTTGAGGTGATGGAAAATGAGCCGGAGCGTCTTTCGTCCATCAAAGGGCTTACGCGTGCCAAGGCGGAAAAAATCGCGCAGGAATTCCAGCGTATCTACGGTATCCGCGAAATTATGCTGTACCTCGGCGGGTTCGGTATCACACCGGAAGAGGCTTTGAGAGTCTGGAAGCAGTACGGTCCTTCCTCCGCTGAGCTGATCCGCACCGATCCGTTTCTGCTGTGCGCCGACGGCATCGACATTGATTTTGGGCGCGCCGATCTCATCGCGGAATCCACGAGTGTGGAGCAGGACGATTTTTCGCGTCTGCGCGCGGGGCTCCACTACGTGCTGCGGCACAATACCAACAACGGCCACACCTGCCTGCCGGCGGACAAGCTGATCCCTGCCGCCGCGCGCATGCTGGGCGTGGAGCCGGAGCTGGTTTCCTCTGTTCTCAACGAATTAAAGGAAGAGCATGTGCTGATTCCGCAGCTGTTGGGCGAGCGGGAGTTCCTTTTTCTGCCGCGCTATTATCAGTCTGAGGTCTACTGCGCGGGGCGGCTGCTGATGCTGCTGCGCTATCCGGCGCAGTCGCTGCGGAATATCGACGGATACCTTACAGCGGTGGAGGAACGCCTTGGCATCCGGTATGCCGAGGGACAAAAGCAGGCGGTCAGAGAAGCGCTTGAAAAAGGAATGCTGATTTTAACCGGCGGTCCCGGCACCGGAAAAACGACGGCTCTCAATGCTATCATCTCCATTCTGGAGGAGCAGGGCGAAAAAGTGCTGCTTGCGGCGCCCACCGGGCGGGCCGCGAAACGAATGTCTGAAGTGACGGGCAAAGAGGCGAAAACCATTCACCGCATGCTTCAGGTGGAGTGGAACGACCGAGATACGCCCACCTTTGTGCGCAACGAAAAAAATCTGCTGGAGTGCGACGCACTGGTGCTGGACGAGCTTTCCATGGTAGATGTTCAGCTGTTCGAAAGCGTGCTGCACGCGCTCCCGCTCGGATGCCGGTTGATTTTGGTGGGCGACTGCGATCAGCTGCCGTCTGTCGGGGCGGGCAACGTGCTGGGCGATTTGATCCGCTGCGGCAAATTTCCCGTGGTGCAGCTGCAAGAGGTGTTCCGCCAGTCGATGAACAGCCTGATTGTCCGCAATGCGCACCGTGTAGTGGCAGGAGAAATGCCCGAGCTGCATGACCGCACCGGGGACTTTTTCTTTCTCCCGTTGCGGCAGGCCGACCGTATTGCAGATACGGTTGTGGGGCTGTGTACCGAGCGCTTGCCCCGCACCTATGGCTATGACCCCACGGCAGATATTCAAGTGCTTTGCCCCGGCAAGCGCGGTGCGGTGGGAACGGAGGAAATGAACCGCCGCCTGCAGCAGACGTTAAATCCACCCGCGCCGGAGAAGCGCGAGATTACAGTCAACGGGACGACGCTGCGCATGGGCGATAAGGTGATGCAGGTTCGCAACGACTACAATCTGACTTGGATGCGGCCCGACGGGAGTTCCGGCGAGGGCGTGTACAATGGCGACGTCGGAACTCTGCTCGAAATTGACAAGCGCGGCGGTACGCTCACAGTGCAGATGGATGACCGCTACGTGCTTTACCCGCTGGAGAGCGCGGGAGAGTTGGATCTGGCGTATGCCATGACGGTTCACAAAAGCCAGGGCAATGAATTTCAGGCGGTGGTGATTCCGCTGTATACCGGGCCGTCGCAGCTCAATTACCGCAATTTGCTTTATACAGCCATTACCCGTGCCAAATCGCTTTTGATTTTAGTGGGTATGGAGCAGGTGATCGAGGCCATGGTGAGAAATAATCGAAAAACGCTGCGCTATTCGGGGATGGGCTGGTTCCTGTCGGAGGAAAGCGTGCATGAAATTTAAAAATCTGTGGAACGGTGTTTTGGAATTTTTTTATCCGCCGCGCTGCCTGTTTTGCCGAAAAATTGTACAGCCTGGGCGTAAATGCTGCGAGGCCTGCGAGAAGGCACTTCTGCCCGCAAATTGGAGTGCCCGCATGATCGAGCCGCAAACTGGGAAGACTTTTGTTTGCGCGGCTCCAGACGAATACGATGGCCGACTGCGTAAGGCGATGCTGGATTTCAAATTTCACAACACGCCCCAAAATGCGCGTTTTTTTGCCCAAAGAATGTTTTCTCAGCTGCGGCAGAGCTCGTTTCTCACCGATGCGGATTTTGTCGCCTGTGTGCCGCTGTCAACGGACAGACTCCGGCAGCGCGGCTATAACCAATCGGAACTGATTGCCCGCGAGCTGTCCGCGTTGACTGGGCTTCCATATTACACTGTGCTGGAAAAGCATGTGGAAAACCACGAGCAGCATCGGCTGCACAAAAAAGATCGCCGTGAAAATGTGCGGGGCGTGTACCGTATCGTTCCGGGAGCGCAGATCGAGAACCGGCGCATTTTGCTGGTGGATGACATTCTAACAACGGGCGCAACGCTCGGCGAATGCGCCGCGGTGCTGTATGCCGCCGGTGCAAAAGAGGTGCTTTGCACTGCGGCGTGCCGTGTTCCTATTGGACAGGAATCCTTTCCCTGTTGAAAAAAGGGGCAAAATGCTTTATAATAATATATTAAATGTGGCTTTATGCGGGCAATTCAGCCCGCGGCCAAAATGGAATAAAGGCAGGTGACCCGCACGGTGCTTGGAACAGATATTGCAATTGATCTCGGAACTTCGTCGATAAAAATATATTTGGATGGCAAGGGAATCATTCTAAATGAACCATCCGTTGTGGCATATGAGCAGGACACAGAAAATATTGTGGCCATTGGGCATGAGGCCTACGCCATGGTGGGGCGCACTTCTTCAAAAATAGCGGTGGTGCATCCGCTGTGCAACGGGGTTATTTCTGATTTTGCGCTGGCACAGTATGTGATTCAGCACTATTTAAAGCAGATTAGCGGTAGCAAGGTGATTATGCCCCGGGTGGTCGTCAGCGTCCCCTGCGGCATCACTGAGGTGGAAAAGCGCGCGGTGGTCGATGCGATCAGCGCATCGGGCGTACGCAAAATCTGCCTGATTGAAGAGCCGGTCGCGGCTGCGCTCGGCGCCGGGGTCGACATTTCTGTCCCGCACGGCTGCTTTGTGATCGATATTGGCGGCGGCACTACAGATATGGGCGTGATTTCGCTCAGCGGCGTCGCGATTGCCCGTTCCATCAAGGTGGCGGGTGATGCTTTTGACGAAGCGATTATCAAGCTTGTGCGTCGTAAGCATAACCTGCTGATTGGCACCCGCATGGCGGAGGAAGCCAAAATGGCGATTGGCTGTGTGTACCCGCGCAAAGAGGTGGTAACGTACCGCGTCAAAGGGCGCAACATGCTCACCGGGCTCCCCCAGTGGGCAGACATTAGTTGCGACGATGTGCTCGAGGCTCTGCTGGAGCCCGCGATGCAGATTATCCGCACCGCGCAGGAGGTTCTGGAGAAAACACCACCTGAGCTGATGGGTGACATCGACACCGACGGGATTATTCTCACCGGCGGTTCCGCGTTGCTTTACGGTTTTGATACGTTGATCAGCAAGAAAACGAAGATGAAGGTCTTTGTGCCGGAAGCTCCCGAAAACTGTGTAGCGATGGGTGCCGGCAAAGCGATTTCGTTTATTGATGATATGGAGAATAAAAGTTATGGCGTGCTGAATCCTTTGAGCGCGGCGTATTAAAATAGAGCATGAACAGAGCAATACTGGTGGAGATAGCCGGTATTGCTCTGTTCGTTATACCGCTTTGAAAGCGCAGGAACATAGGGATTATTTGAAATGTGAGAAGAGGGGAAACAAATGGAAATAACCGAACCGAAATCGGCAAAGGAGCTTTTGCAGATAGAGGATTTTTCCTCTTACGTTTTGCACTATCTGGCGGAGGAAACGCCACTTACCGCAGTACGATGCGGCGGAGTACAGGCGGAGGGCAATGATTTTTCTGGTCTGGATCTGCGAGCCAGCGTGGTGGAAACCAGTGTGTTTCGTAATTGCAGCTTTGAAAATGCTTCGTTTACCGACGTTATTTTTCAATCCTGCGATTTTTCAAACAGTGATTTCAGCGGTGCGTTTTTTGAGCGCTGCCGCTGGAGTAACTGCAAGTGTGTCGGCGGGAATCTGCGCGGTTCCGTATTACGGCAGACTGTTTTTCAGCAGACGCTGCTTTCTTATTCCTGCCTGGATCAGGCCAGAATCACGGATGTGCTATTCCACCTGGTGGATTTTACCGAAGGCTCTTTATCGGAGGCGAAGCTGAGGAATTTTTCCGTCACAGAATCCAGGCTGATCAAAAATAATTTTTTCTGTACGCTGTTGGCCGGTGTGAATTTCACTACGGATGAGCTGGCCGGGCCGGTTGTGTCGTCTACGGCCGAGGAGCTGAAAGGCGCGGTGATCACCCCGTTTCAGGCGGCGGATCTCATTGGCCTTTGGGGGATTGTGGTGGACCGGCGCTGAATACGTTTTACCCTTTTATTTTAAAGGAGTGGGAGCGTTTTCGTGTAAATCACGAAAACGCTCCCACTCCTTTTTCGTATATCGAGTTGCTTTCGGGGGAAGCTTTGGTCTCCATTTAGTTCGAGAAGATCGACTGAATGGCCTGACCTATCTTGATAAAGATATTCCGGATTCTGGTCAGAACATTGCCCTTGTCGCTTTCCTGCTCCAGATCGGCCGTTTTGTCTTTGTCATCGTCTACGCTGATCTCTTCCGTGCGCAGTACAATCTGAATGCTCTGCGGAGTTCCATTTTGGGACGAGGTGAAGGAAATAGGTTTTGCCTGTGAATCCAGATTCAGCAGATTATTGTCCTTCTCGTATTTATCCAGCTCCTTGTTTACCGCCTTGTCGATGGTGTCGCTGGCCTTGCGGATGGTACCTGTTTTATTGAGTCCCTCCAGGCTTTTCTGCAGGACGGAGATAGAGCCGCTCAAGGTTTTCTGCGCCGCGGTATCCAACTGGCCGCCGCTGGTCTGCATCAGGGACTTCAGCGAGGTTAAAAAGCTATTCGCGCTGTTCAGGCCGCTCGTCAAACTGTTTGTCAGGGTTTCCAGGTCCTTCAGAGTGTTGACTGAACCCTCCTTGTAGTGGTTCATCGTTGTATTCAGAATTTCAATATCTGAAACGGCCTGATAACAGGCGTCGAGCATGCTCTGAAGATCCGATGCAATCTTGCGGGAGTTTTTCAGTGCTTTTTCGGTGTCCTCCTGTCCGTCCTCCAGAAGATCCAGATAATCGTTCAGCTCGCTCAGCAGGTCGGCACCGTTTCCGGTCAGGCTGCTGCCATGGCTTGCCATTTTGTCCAGATAGGTGGACATGCTGGTTAGCGCGGTAATCAGGTTATTCAGGCTGCTGATGGTTTCTCCCGTAGCCTTGCTGATGGAAATCACGGCGCCGGAGGTTGCATCGGTAGGCGTTTGGCTTCCAATATAGTTCAGCGTATCTGTCAATTTTTTTGTTTCAGTCTGTAAAGTGGCAATATATTTCTGCAGCTGTTTGTTTAGAAGAGGCAGCGATCCCAAATCCGTCTGCACGTTCTTCAGGTCACTGGCCAGCTCTGTGTTGATCCGGCGGCTGTCGTCCGTTTCGTCCTCCCAGTCGTCCATTTTGTCCAGCAGGTCCTTCAAGTCGTCTCTCAGTACGCCGACATGGCTCGAAAGGGAGGAAAGATCCCCCTTAGTGCCGGAGACCGTGTTTACCAGTGCGTTGACATCGGCGTTGATATCCTGAATCATCTGCTGGCCCTCACGCATATGAGGTACCATTGCGGCGGTCTGCTCGGATATTTTCGACAGGCCGGCGAGAGCGCCGTCCGCGTTCTGATATACGCTGCTTTTATTGGAGGAAATGTATGCACGGGTTTGGTCCGCTGAATTCAGGCCGGAGATCAGCTGTGAAATTCCACCCGTCATGCCCTCCAAACTGGACAGCACCGCGTCCGTGCTGTTGTTAATGGAATCCAGAGAGTCCTTGATGGTATCCTTATCCTCTTTCAGCTCCTTAATGTCCTTGAGCTGATCCAGCGTGCCGGGGACCATCATCATTACCACGCCAATAGTCTCGAATTTTTTTGTTCCGACGCGAATGGTGTATTCCTTTTCCTCGCCCGGCAGGCCGGCAAACAGAACAAATTGATAGTCGCCGATCGATTGCTGCTGCGCTCCGGGGGCCTCTACGCTCAGGGTATCCTCCATTTTAAATGCGGTGCCTAGCTGCAGCAGCATATTGTTTTTGTAATACTCACTGGCATTTTTGTTCGGTGTTGCCTTAATATCAATTTCCACCGTGCCGGAAACCCCCGCCAGCTTGTCGGCCGCCGTGGGAACGCCGTTCCATTTGTAAGAAACATCGAATGTCCACGGGAGGGTGATGGAATTCTTTTGGAGTGTGCCCTGATAGTAAAAGCGCGAGCTTCCTTTTGGCAGGTTCCATGTTACGGAATTTCCGTTTTGTACCGGCTTTGTATTGTCGGACATATTAATCAGGCCGGAATAGGAACCGTAGTCGGTAAAGCTGGTAAGACCGTTCAAATTGCAGCCCTTTACCACGTTTGTCTGGCTGACCTTTCCGTAATGATCCAGATTGACATACAGAGCCTCGTCAACAGTGACCGTAGGAGCTGCTGCCCCGGCTGGCACCTGTACGGCAGAAAGCAGCAGTGCCGCGCAGAGAAGACCCGACATCAGTTTATACATTTGTTTCATGGGAATCCCCTTTCTGATCCGGATTCAAAGCAGCCGCAGCCTTTGTGCCGGAGAGCTTCTGAAGAATCCGGTTCCGTTTCTCAATCCGTTTCGCATCCGCCTTTTCCCGCAGCTGCCGCATTCTCGCGATGTGCCGGGTGATCGGCCCATCAAACACGTACAGCAGAGCGGGAAGCACCGTTACGACAAGCAGCAGGCTTAAAATGGTACCGCGTCCCAGCAGGTGGCCAATGTCGGATATCGCGCCGATGGTGGAGGTGTAGTACAGCGTGTAACCGGTCATGGTGAGAATCACGGCGGAGGTAAGCAGCGGTTCCGTCGTCATGGCAACGGCGTGGATATTCGCCTCGCGGCGATCCATCGTTTCGCGGCTTTCCAGGTAATTGTTGGTCATTAAAATCGCGTAGTCTACCGTGGCCCCCAGCTGAATACAGCTGATGATGATGTAGCCCATAAAGATCAGCTGCACGCCCGTCAGGTAGGGGAACAGCATATTGACAAACACGGCAATTTCGATGGGAATGATGACCAGAATGGCGATTAGAATGGAATGAAAGCTGAGCGTGATGACAATGGCGACGCTCAGTAGCGACAGAAAGTCGACAAAGCTGTAGTCGCTTACAATCGTGGATTTAATATCCTGCGCGTAGGGCGTCATGCCTACTACATAAGAGCCTGTGGGGTAATATGACTGTACAAGAGCCTGAATTTCGTCGGAACATTGGAACGCAAAGCTGCTTTCCTCTTTGGAACGGACGTAGACCATCAGGCGCGCATAATTTTTGGTGTGAACTTGGCTGACGATGCTTTCCGGCAGGATTGTTTCAGGGATGCCTTGCGGCACGATATTCGCATAGGCAGTCACGCTCTTGACGTACTCCAGGTCCTCCAGCTTGTCACAGAGGGCCTTTTCCGTAACGACGGAGGTGTTCGGAACCAGCACCAGCATCAGGTTACCGCGGCCGAACTGCTGGGTGATGGCCTGATCGTCTAAGTAGACCTTTGTGCCTTGCCCGGCGCTCACGGACTGCGCGCCATAGGTGAAATCGTTCATGTCCTTGCCAATATAGGCCGGTACGGCTACAATCAGCGCCAGAGCCAGGTAAATATACCGAAAGCGGAACGAGGCTCTCGCAAATTTGTCAAGAGGGGGAATCAGCGGGCGGTGCGAGGTTTTTTCAATCAGGTTCGCCCAGCTCAGAATCAGTGAGGGCATCAGGAACAGAACGGTGATTACGCTGGTCAGGATTCCCTTGGCCAGACAAATGCCAAGGTCGAACCCAATCGAAAATTTCATTAAAGCCAGAGCGGCAAAACCAAAAAAGGTGGCCAAGCCGCATGCCAGAATCGATTTGGCCGAGCGACGAATCGCGTTTGCTACGGACTGCGTCAGGTCCAGCCCTTTCTCACGTTCCGCAGTAAACGAGCTGATGAGAAAGATGGAATAATCCATAGCGACGGCCAGCTGCAGCACGATGGCGACGCTGGCGGTGAGGAACGAAATTTCCCCCAGTATAATGTTGGTGCCCATGTTGATGATGATGGCGACGCCCATGATGAGCAGAAACAGGATCGGCAGAAACCATGAGGTTGTGGTCAGCAGAAGAATGACGAACACAATTCCGATGACGATCAGCGTGGCGCGGATCATCTCTTTATGCAGGTTTTCGCTCAGGGATTTGTTTTCAATCGCCGAGCCTGTAATATGTCCTTTGCTGCCGGTGATTTCCTGTATTTTGTCCAGCGCGTGGGAGGTCACCTTGCTGGTGTCTCCCTCGGTAAAGACAATGTCCATGACGGAGTAGCCGTCTTTGTAGTAATCCTTGATATCCTTCGCGCGAATGAATGGACTGGCTTGGTACGCCTCCGTTTTGGCATCGGCCCATACCACCGAATCCACGCCCTCCACGTTCTGAATGGCCTGCTTGTAGCTTTTGGCCTGATAGAAGGTTACATCGTCCACCATAACCCGGGCGGTGCCGGGGTAACCGAATTCCTGCTTCATCACGGCAATACCCTGTTGTGACTTTGTGTAGCTGGGCAGGTATTTTGTCAGGTCGTAGTTTACGTCTACAAACAGATAGCAGAGAACATTCAGAAAGGCGATTACTGCAAATATGATTTTAATAGACTTTCTTTTATTGATAATAAAATCGACGAAGGAGAAACTATGAGATTTTTTCGCCCTTGAGGGTTTCTTGGGCGGCTTTGCGGGGTTGGGTGTCTGCCGTTCCTCGGCTCCCGGCGGACTTTGTTCTTCCGGGTCAGCCTGCGGCTGCGGGGGCTCCAGATTATTTGGCTGCTCAGGCGACTCTGATCCTTCTAAGTCAGCTTGGTGCTGCAGGGCCTCCGGATCTAATGGCTGCTCAGGCGACTCTGGTTCTTCCGGGTCGGCCTGCGGTCGCGGGGCGTGCAGATTATTTGGCTGCTCAGGCAACTCTGGTTCTTCTGAGTTAGCCTGCGGCTGCGGGGCCTCCAGATTAATTGTCTGATCAGGCTGCTCTTGTTCTTTCGGATTGTTTTGCGGGTCTGTTTTTTCCGGTTGTTCCATGCGTAATGCCCCTTTCCCTTTTGTGTCAAACCACAAACTGAAACACACCAGCTAGCTAAGTTAGAATTTTTTCAATGGAATGGTGCAGCTCGGTTTTCAGCATCTCAAACTGAAACGGTATCCCCAGAATAACCGAATTGTAGCAGACAGATGACACGAGGCTGATTAGAATATACAGGCGCATGTGCGCGGTTTCCTCTTTTTCTCCGGCAGCGATGAAATCTCGAATGAACATTTGCCTTGCCGTACTCATTTCAGTGCAATTCATAATTTTTTCGTAAAGATTTAGGGAAAGATTTTTATAGGTGAATTCCAGGAATTTTTTGTTCTGAGCAAAATAGCACATCAGGTAATCTGCGATAAAGATTACACATTGCTGAAAATTCTGTGGCTCGCTTTTCTTTTTTTCCTCTAGCGCGTCCAGGGCTTGGTTCAGAAGTACAGAGGTTTTACGGATGATGATTTGATCCGCCAGATCGTATTTGTCCCTGAAATACAGGTAAAATGTTCCCTTTGCCACACCGGCGTCTTTTACGATATCGTCAATAATGGTGTTGTGAACTCCTTTGGAGAGAAATAGATCATATGCGGCGTCATATAGTCTGGAATACTTCTGCTTCTTTTTATTTAAAAGCTTTCCTTCCATAAAAAGTATTTCCTCCTTTCTATTTTATGACTACTGGTCAATAATTTTTCAATCACCAGTATAATCCTTAAATGACTAATAGTCAATTGCCAAAACACATTTTTAAGTTTAAATTTTGACTAGATCTTGCATGTTGCTTGTTGTGAAAACGGTTGCAGGCGCGGGGAAAGAATGCTATGATGCATTTTGAGGTGATTTGCTTTGACCACCATCAAAGATGTCGCAGCGGTGGCCGGTGTGTCGGCCAGCACTGTTTCCAGAGTGCTCAGCGGCAAGAGCTATGTAAATGAGCAGACCCGCCAGCGGGTGCTGGAGGCCGTAAAGAAAATGGATTACAGCCCGAATGTACTCGCGAAGGGGCTGAAAATGGGGCGCAGTAATACCATTGCGCTGCTGGTTCCGAGCATTCAGAACCTGATTTTCCCCGACATTACCCGCGGCGCAGAGGATACCGCCCGCAAAAACGGGTTTACGGTGGTTCTCTGCAATACCGACGAGGACGTCGACGTGGAAAAATCCTATATCAATCAGCTCAAAAAGCGTTGGATCGATGGCTTTATCGTCTGCTCCATGCTGCCCGGCTCCGACCACATCCGTTCCTTGCGCGAGGAGGGCTTTCCTCTGGTGCTGATTAACCGGTGTGAAAGGGAGGATCATCTGGATGCGGTGATTGTCGATCACGTTCAGGCGTCTTACGACGCGGTTCATTACCTGGTACGCACAGGGCACAGACGCATTGCGCTGGCGCTCGGGCGCGAAGAGCTAACACCGTACCGTGAATGGCTCGACGGCTACCTGGCCGCCCTGCGCGACAATTATCTTCCAGTGGAGGAAAGGCTGATCCTGCGCGAAACAAATGGCGATCACAGCTTATACGATCTGACAAGGAACATGTTTTCGGTGCAGCCCTGGCCCGATTCGATTTTTGCGACGAGCGACTCCAAAGCAATTGTGGTGCTGCATGCGCTGCACGATATGAGGGTGCGCATGCAGCAGGATATTTCGGTGCTGGGATTCGATACAAGGATAAAACCGGTACCCTGCCGGCGCCGGTCGTCGATATACTGAATACCAATCTTGTCATACGCAAATCGACCCGATGAAAGAGTGAACCAAAGGAATCTCCTTGGGATTGCCCTTTGAAACGGGACGAACGAGCTAGTGAAGCGCCAATATACCCGCTTTGCCGGGTGTATGCTCCACCGTACATTCAAATAGGCTTTCTGTGGAAAAGCAAGAGAAAAGCCGAAGGCATCCATGTGTAACGCGCGCATGGATGCTTTCGGCTTTTCTGTTCGATTCTGCTCGGATTCTGGAACGGCCTCTGCCGAAAAATCGGAGGAGCCTGCCCCGGAATACCGGAAAATAAAGAGTGTGTTTTGGAATGGATTTTTCGATAGGAATTATACCGTCATCAAAAAGTCTTCTTCCCATATTTTGCCCTTGAGCTGATCGGGTTCTTCAATCCCAGTAAATAGATCCGGGTATTTATGCTTCATGCGCGTTTCTTCGTCTTTCTTTTCTACAATATGAAGGTCAATCAGTTGCCTGATTTTTGAAATATTTCGTTCCTGTATCAACTGCAAAATTTCCTTGTGCTGCCCATAGGTCTGCTTTCGAATGTCCGGCTCCGAAAGAGAAAGCAGGCGAATGCGGAAATAGTGGCTCGACATGTTTAGAACATTTTCAAGGCAGAACGGGTGGCTGGTGGCCTGAAAAAAAACGGTATGAAAGGCGTCGTCGGTGCGCAGAAAACCACGGGCGTCTTTGTTCTCCAGGGTTAGCTTTTGCTGCTCCAGAATTTCTTTCAACTTTTCAATATGAGATTCCTGATAGCTTTTTAAAAACTCTTCCAGGACTCTTTCTTCAATACAGGCTCTCATAAAGCGCTCATCCTTGACTCGCTGGACGTCAATTTTAGAAACAATCGTTCCTTTTTGCGGCGTAGTCGTCACCAGCCCGTCCTTTGCTAGCTGAATGAGAGCGTCCCGAATGGGGGAGCGGCTCACCTTCAAAAAATCACTTAATTCGTTAATGTTGATGGTCTGGCCGGGCTTTACCTGCAGCTCAATAATGCTGGTGCGAAGATACTGATATACATTTTCTCCCGCTGTCTGAGAGTCCTTGGTATTCTTCTGATTGGTCACAAATGCCCCTCCAATAATTAAAATAGGCGATATGTCATACTGCGATGAAGCAATGGGTTATCTTTTTAAGTGAGGCTCTTATTACAATATATACGAAAAGTCGTTTTTCAAGTGTATGGAAGATAAGAAGAAGTGTTGTTCTGTAACATATTAATCTAATATATTGTATTTCATTGTTCTGCGTAATACAAGAAGAATATTAAAAATAATTTATTTGCTTTCAGATTTTTGTCAAAAAAATAACATTTTGATCAAATTCATAAACAATTCAACTTGGATTTGTAGAATATACTCATGGACTGGCACGACTAGCTGTGTTATATTAGATATTACAAACAGTTATATCAGGTTAATATATTAACGTAATATTTATTAAGATATATATCTGATGGGAATGTGCATTTTGAAGGGTGGTCACAATCTTGAAAGAAGTAGTTATTACCGCGGCCCGGCAGTTTGAAGTTCGACAGGCTCCTGTTCCAAAGCCCGGCGACGGAGAAGTTTTAATTCAAATGAAGGCGGCTGGCGTATGCGGTTCTGATTTCCATTTGTTTTTAGGAGAAAATCCCAATGCGGTCTATCCCCGCATTCCAGGCCATGAAAATGCCGGTGTTGTGGTGGAGGTAGGCAAAAACGTAACCTCCGTTCGTCCTGGGGACGCCGTAGTGGTCGACTTGGTGGTTGCCTGCGGCCATTGCCCCCAATGCCTCAGCGGGCGGCGGAACGTTTGCCGTACAGTAAAGGCACGCGGCGCTGCGATTGACGGCGGTTGGAGAGAATATTTTGCCGTGCCGGAGCAAGAGGTTTATGTTTTGCCCAAGGGAATTACATACCGGGAGGCGGCGCTCATTGAGCCGTTTGCCATCGGCGGTCACTGCACCAAGCGGGCCGGAGTTCAGGGCGGAGAATCGGTTTTGGTGCTGGGCAGCGGAACCATCGGCGCGGTTATTCTGCAAACCTTAAAGCTGAAGGGTTGCCGGGTGATCTGCGCCGATATCAATGAAAGCTCCTTGGAGCGTGCGAAAGAATACGGCGCCGATTCTGTTGTCAATACGAAGACACAGAATCTCAGGGAATGCGTGCAGGAGTTTACGAATGGAGCCGGGGTCGATATGATTTTCGATTCCGCGTGCTATCCGGGTTCGCTCACCGCAGTATTGGAGCAGGGCATTCCCACCAACGGGGCAACAATTGTGCCCCTGGGCTTCTGCACGGAGCCGGAGGGAATTACGCAGGCGATGATCAATGCACGGGAGCTTTCCATTATTGGTACCAGAATGTCTACCGGTCAGTTCCAGCCCACAATTCAGAACTTTGCGCAGGGTAAATTTCAGCTGGACGGTATGGTCAGCCATTATATTCCCTTCGATCAGGTGGGTCAGGTGTTTGAAAACATGCTGCATCCGGTGAAAGATATGAAAAAGATGGTTATTGTGTTTGGGGAGTAAAAATCAGCGGCATTCAAAATAGGAATTTAGCGGCAGGGGAATTTCGAAGCCGTTAAAGATAGAATGTGAGAAAAGGAATAGGAGGAGTTTAAGAATGAAAGAAAAACTGGAGGGCTCAGGAGGAAATGTTACAATGAAAAAAGTGCTTTCGACCATCCTTGCAGTCATGATGATTGCCACCCTCACAACAGCGTGCAGCAGCGGAGCCGCCAAGAATGAGAGCAGCAAAGTTGAGGAAAAGGAGTTCAACCTCAAAATCGGCGACAACTGGGGAGCGACACACCCTATGGCGGCGGCCCTTGACAATGTTTTTAAGAAACAGATTGAAGAAAAGTCCGGTGGCAAAATTAAGGTTGAGGTGTACCATGACGGTTTGCTGGGCGATGAAGCTGCCCTTTGGCAGTCTGTCCGAGATGGTTCCGTAGACTTTACGGTTGTGGGTACCCCGATGAACCAGGAGTTTCCAATGATGCTTATTTCCGACTGGCCGTTCCTGTATCGTGATCTCGACCACGCTAAAAAAGTCTGGACAGGCTCAATTGCGGACGAAGTAAGTTCAAAGTTCCATGACAAATTCCCTGAAGTTGAACTGCTTGGCTGGGGCCCCAACTCCGCGCGTACCTTTACATCAAACAAGAAGCTGACGAGTGTTGAAGATTTTGTGGGTCAAAAATTCCGTATGCCCAACAATCCCATTCATGTTGGTATCACCAAGAACCTTGGAGCGTCTGCGACGGTGATCCCGCTCGGCGAGCTGTTCACCGCGCTGGAAACCGGTACCGTGGACGGACAGGACAATGGCATGGTGACTGTGCTTGCCCAGAATTTCCAGGAAGTTCAGAAATACCTGTATGAGACGAACCATATCGTCGCTACCCTCGAAATCGTTGCGAATACAAAGATAATGGATGAAATGTCTGAGAACCAGCGCCAGATTATCCGCGACGCGAGCAAAGCTGCCGCTGCCCAGGCGTGGGATGACTACATCGCTTCTGTTGATAAGGACCGCAAAACACTTCAGGACGCGGGTGTGATCGTAACGGCCTGCTCCGCTGAAGACAAGGCGAAAATTATCGCGAAAATTCAGCCCACAATAGACAAACTTCTCGCTGAGAATGATTGGGCGAAGGATTTGACAGAAAAAATTAAAGCCGTTCAGTGATTTCATTTCAGTAAGACCGTGCCCCTTTCAGTGGGGTACGGTCTTGTGTATCAAAGAGGAGGGTAATTTATGTCCGACAGCAGTCATAAGTCGCGAGGGATTGGAAACATCATAGACAAACTGTTTAAGGTCATAGAGATTGTCATAGCAATCTTTCTGGGTGTAATGATTTTTTTCACCTTTTTGAATGTTGTACTGCGCCAGTTTGAATTGGGCTTCACGTGGAGCGAAGAAGTATCGCGCATTTGCTTTATCTATTTGGTATACCTGGGCTCAATCATAGCCGCACGCGAAAACCGCCACCTTATGATTGACACGCTGATTAACAAGATTCCTCCCATGCCACAGAAAATTTTGTATGTGGTGATTCAGGGCGCGATCATTTGGATGATGGGTGTATTGGCGACTGGCGCGTTTCAAAATGCATGGAAAAATCGTAACGACTTCTGGGTCGCGACGCACTTCCCGGTTTTTATGGTGCATTTTGCTGGCGTCCTGTTGGGCGTTTCCGTTATTCTTATTTCACTGGTAAACCTGTACCGTATGTTCTTCCTGAAAGAATCTGTGCTGGAGCTGTTTGGGGACCACGGTGAGGACGACGCGTCATTCGCGGACGGAGAATCAGGGGAAGGAGCCGGTCTGCAATGATTATTGCTATCTTTATTTCTTCTATGCTGGTGGGCATCTTAATCGGACTCCCGATTGCCGTGGCGCTGCTGCTGTGTGCTGTGGCGACAGCGCTGGCGCTTGGCGGCGGTGACGCGAATCCAACGATTATTGCGCGCACACTGATGCAAGGCTCGGACTCCGTTACGATGATGGCGCTGCCGTTTTTCGTACTGGCAGGCGAAATCATGAATCGTGGCGGACTGACGAAGCGCATTATTGCGTTTTGCAATATCTTTATCGGGCGCGTGCGCGGTGGATTGGGCTATGTTACGATCCTTGCGTGCCTGATGTTTGCTTCGCTCGTCGGCTCTGCTGTTGCGGCTTGTGCCGCACTGGGCGCGATTCTGATTCCTATGATGGCGAACTCCGGTTACAACCGTGAGAAAGCAGCAGCACTTACCGCGAGTGCGAACCTGGTCGCGCCGATTATGCCGCCGTCAGTGCCAATGATTGTATACGGTATTGCGGCGGGGGTGTCAATCAAGTCCATGTTCATGGGTGGCATCGCACCAGCCATTTACCTTACGATCATTGCCTGCGTGGTATGGTTTTTTGTTTCCCGCAAAAAAGGTGTTGTACCGGATACGGAAACAATCTCGAAACCAACGGCGAAGGAAGCAGTTAAAATCATTTTCGAGGGTTTATGGGCGCTGTTCCTCCCGGCGATTATTCTTTTCGGTTTGCGCTCCGGTTATTTCACCGCGACGGAAGCGGGCGTAATCGCCTGCGTGTACGCAATCCTGATCGGTCTGTTTGTCTACCGAGAGATGAAAATAAAAGATTTGATGAAAGCGTTTGTGGCGTCGGCAAAGATGTCCGCCGTTGTGATGTTCCTCGCCGCTGCCGCTAACTGCGCCGCTTATTTTATGACAATATCGCGCATTCCGCAGATGATGACATCTGGTCTCGAGGGTCTGGTCGAAAGACCGACGCTCCTGATGTTTGTACTAATGTGTATTGTAGTGATTGTAGGTCTTGCTATGGACGTAGTGCCAAGTATTCTGATTCTCACTCCCATTATGCTTCCGCTGGTGAAAGCGGCGGGGATCGACCCGGTGTACTTCGGAATCGTGTTTGTACTGATGAACGTATTAGGGCTGACTTCTCCTCCTGTCGGACCCGTTTTAAATGTGGCGTGTGCTACGGGAAAGGTGAAGATGGATAAAATCATCTTGCCAACCATGCCGTATTTCATCGCGCAGACGATCCTATGTTTCCTGCTGGCGCTGGTGCCGGCATTGGTGGAAGTACCCTTAAGATGGTTTGGGGGCTAACATTGTGAGAGCAGCACATAGCGAAAAGTTCGCTGAGCGGACGATTGCAGACCGCTAAGAGACGAAAGGAGAGATTGGAATGAAACTGAATCGAGAGGGAATTTGTCAGCAGGCACAATGGGAGAATGCGGGCATTCACTTGCCCCGGTATCACATAGACGCGATGCGTGCGCAGACGGAAGCGGCGCCGCAGTGGGTGCATTTCGGCGCAGGGAATATTTTTCGAGGCTTTATTGCAGAACTTCAGCAGCGCCTATTAGAAGAAGGCTCCGCCAATACCGGAATTGTTGCGGTGGAAACCTTTGACGACGAGATTATCGAGAAAATTTATCAGCCCCACGATAATCTGGCGCTTTTGGTGCTGATGAACCCTGATGGCCGCCTCGACAAGACCGTAGTGGGCAGCATCGCCTGCGGCCTTTCCGTCTCTTCGCAGAAGGAGCAGGACTGGAACGAGCTGAGGCGCATTTTCCGCAGTCCGTCTTTGCAGATGGTCAGCTTTACGATCACCGAAAAAGGGTATGGCCTGCGAGATATGAAGGGTGAACTGCTGCCGGTTGTGCGCCAGGATTTGCAGGCCGGCCCCAAGGCTCCGCGCCATGCAATGGCGATTGTGGCCGCTCTGGCCTATGAGCGTTACCAGGCGGGTGAATTGCCAGTTGCTTTCGTCAGCATGGATAATTGTTCGCACAACGGCGAAAAGCTGTCCTCTGCGGTACTGGAGATCGCCCGGGCGTGGCAGCAGAACGGCTTCGTTCCTGCGTCGTTTACTGCGTACATAGAAAATCCGGCCAAGGTGGGATTCCCATGGTCAATGATCGATAAGATCACGCCCCGGCCCTCTCCGGTGGTGCAGCAGGCTTTGGAAGAGGCTGGGGTGGAGGAGATGGCTCCCGTTATCACAGAGAAAAAGACCTTTATTGCGCCGTTTGTCAATGCGGAGGTTCCGCAGTACCTGGTGGTGGAGGATCAATTCCCGAACGGCCGCCCCGCTTTAGAGAAGGCCGGTGTGTACTTTACTGATCGTATCACCGTGGAAAACACGGAGCGCATGAAGGTGACTACTTGTTTGAATCCCCTGCATACCGCTCTGGCGGTGTACGGTTGCCTTTTGGGCTATGATTCCATCGCGGCGGAAATGGACGATCCCCAGCTCAAAAAATTAGTGGAGCGAATCGGCTACGATGAGGGAATGCCGGTTGTGGTAGACCCCGGCATCATCCATCCCGTGGATTTCATCCACGAGGTCATCGACCAGCGCCTGCCCAACCGCTTTATTCCCGATATGCCGCAGCGGATCGCTACGGATACCTCCCAGAAGGTCGCGATTCGGTTTGGGGAAACCATCCGCGCGTATCAGAGCCGTGAGGGACTCGACCCAGGCACTCTGGTCTATATTCCGCTGGCTCTTGCCGGCTGGCTTCGTTACCTGCTGGCTCTTGACGACAACGGTCAGCCCATGGAGGTGAGTGCAGACCCCATGCGCGAGCAGCTGCAGCACTATTTGCAGGGCATCGAGCTGGGTAATCCCGCGTCGTATCATGGCCAGCTGCGCCCGGTTCTGGAGAATGAGACTGTATTCGGTGTCAACCTGTATCAGGCAGGCCTTGGTGAAAAGGTAGAAGACATGTTCAAAGAGCTGATCGCCGGGCCTCATGCGGTACGCGAAACCCTGAAACGGTATATGCTTTAAAAGATGACTGATTTCTTTCTTCGCCGCAGGCGGGGAAAGAAATGGTTGTACTTGTATCAGGCGATTGACAAGTAAGTCAATTTTGAAAAAAGGAGAGAATAAGGCATGAAAATGACATTTCGCTGGTACGGCAGCGGCTTTGACCCGATTCCCTTGAAATACATCCGTCAGATTCCCGGTGTGACCGGTGTGGTGGGCACTCTGATGGACGTTCCCGCCGGAGAGCTTTGGCCGCTCGAAAAGATCAAGGCGCTCCAGAAAGAGGTCAACGACGCCGGCCTGGAGCTGGAAGTGATCGAGAGTGTCAATGTCCATGAGGACATTAAGCTCGGTCTGCCTACCCGTGACCGCTATATCGAAAACTACAGGCAGACCCTGCGAAACTTAAAAGAGATCGGTATCAAGGTTGTCTGCTATAATTTTATGCCGGTGTTCGACTGGACTCGTTCCGACTTGGCCAAGGTGCTGCCTGACGGCTCCAATGTGCTGTCGTATGATCAGTCCATCATCGACAAGATCACCGACCCGCAGAAGATGGCGGACGAAATCCAGAAGGATTCCGGCGGATTCGAAATGCCCGGCTGGGAACCGGAACGTATGGCCAGCCTGAAAAAGCTGTTTGAGCAGTACAAGAATGTTTCTCACGACGACCTGTTAGCGAACCTGAAATATTTTCTGGAGCAAATCATCCCCGTGTGTGAGGAATGTGACATCAAAATGGCGATTCATCCGGATGACCCGCCGTGGGACATTTTCGGACTGCCCCGCATTACGACCAACGCGGAAAACCTGGAGCGGATTCTCGGCCTCGTCGACAGTAAATATAATGGCCTGACCCTTTGCTCCGGTTCGCTTGGCTCAAATCCGGACAACGACATTCCCGCGGTAATCCGCCGCTTTGGCAACCGGATTCATTTTGCGCACGTGCGCAACATCAAGATTCACGAGCGCGGCAGGTTCGATGAAAGCTCGCACCTAAGCACCGATGGCTCGCTTGATTTGTTCGAGATTATGAAGGCCTACCACGATATTGGCTTTGAGGGCTATGTGCGCCCCGATCACGGCAGAATGATTTGGGATGAGAAAGGCCGTGCCGGCTATGGACTGTATGACCGGGCGCTCGGCATCACATACCTGAACGGCTTGTGGGAAGCCATTGAGAAAATGAGTACAAGATAAGATTTGAGCATATGGAACAGCGGATGTCCTTTCTCTCAATTCAAGAGAAGGGACATCCGCTGTTTCTGTTGCGTAAAAACAGGCTCTTTCTCTCTTGCTTTGGCGAGAGGGGGACTATTTTTTATTACGGTTCCCGCGTGGGAATTCTGCTGGCGCAGGGCTTGCCCTCGTGGTGGGGCGGGGGCTTTGATTTTCTCTTATAAGAGAATTTGTTTTTTTCTCCGGGGTTCCCCGTGGGAATTCTGCTGGCGCAGGCTTGCCCCTCGTGCCGGGGCGGGCACTTACTTTCGTGAAAGGACGAAAGTAAGCAAAGGCCTTCCAAAGGGCACCTTTGGAATCCGTTTGGGGAACGGTTCCGGAGAGTGCCGCCACCAGCTGCCGGGAAGGCGCTCCATTGAAAATGCCCACTCTCCGAGCTTGATCCGAAAATAAGTCTTGTGATCCCGTCTGTCGGCGGGCATTTTCAAAGCGCTCTCGTTGGTTCGGGGTTTTTAGATGCGGCTTCGCCGCACTAAGGCGTGTGAGCACTTTCCGTCGTGCGTAAGTGTTTTTTCCAGAAAATTTATTTTTTCCCCGGGGGTTTCCCGTGGGGATTCTGCTGACGCAGGCTTGCCCCTCGTGCCGGGGCGGGCACTTACTTTCGTGAAAGGACGAAAGTAAGCAAAGGCCTTCCAAAGGGCACCTTTGGAATCCGTTTGGGGAACGATTCCGGAGAGTGCCGCCACCAGCTGCCGGGAAGGCGCTCCATTGAAAATGCCCACTCTCCGAGCTTCCTCCGAAAATAAGTCTTACTGTCCCGTCTGTCGGCGGGCATTTTCAAAGCGCTCTCGTTGGTTCGCACCTTCTGCGAAAAAAGCCAGCTCCGTTATAAGGAGCTGGCACCAATCGAAATCCTTTTATTAAGAATCTGCTGAGAGCTTTTACACTTTAAAAGAAAAATCTTTCTTTTTATATTTCTCCACAATCAGGTTGGCGCACTTGTAAATGTCGCCGCCGCCCAGCGTCAGAATCAAATCGCCCGGCTGTGCGTGAGAAATCGCGTAATCCGCCATTTCCTCAAAGGTAGTGAGGCAAACACTGCCGGGTACCTTCTCCGCCAGATCTTTGGAATAAATATTATAGGTATTGGTTTCGCGCACAGCCAGAATCGGAGAAAGCACTACATGCTCTGGAATCGACAGCGCTTTTGCAAAGTCGCCGAGCAGCAAAGACGTGCGCGAGTAGGTGTGTGGCTGGAACAATGCCCATACCGCGTGAAAGCCCATGCGGGAAGCCGCCGTCAGTGTGGCGGTCAGCTCGGTGGGGTGGTGAGCAAAATCATCCGCAACCGTGATACCCTCAAATTCTCCCAGAATCTCAAACCGGCGATGCACGCCAGTAAAGCGGCCAAGGCTTTCCGCCGCTGTTTTCGGGTCAATTCCAAGGGCGTCCGCCACCGCGGCCGCGGCCAGCGCATCTAAAACATTGTGCTTGCCGGGAACGGAAAGCGTAATGTCCGAAAGCTTTTCTCCGTGTTTGTAAACAGAAAAGCTCTCGCAGGCCTTCGGCAGGTCAGAAATTCCTCGCGCGACATAGTCGTTGTCAGCGTTCATGCCGAACGTGATGATCTGGGCGTTATGGATTCCCTCTATCGCTTTGCGGCAGTTCGGGTCGTCACCGTTTACAACCAACAGACGGCTGGTTTGTGTGGAGAACTGATGGAACGATTTGATGATATTTTCCAGCGTGCCGAAATAGTCCAAATGATCGGCGTCGATGTTCAGGATCACAGAGATTGCGGGGTTCAGCTGAAGAAAGGTATCCACATATTCACAGGCTTCGCAGATGATGGTCTGGCTTTTTCCAACGCGGCCGTTCCCGCCGATGGCAGGCAGCTTTCCGCCAATAATTGCGGAAGGATCGGCTCCGCCGTCGATGCACACCTGAGTGATCATCGCGGTAGTGGTTGTTTTACCGTGCGTACCTGAAACGGCGATGGAATTTTGATACCGGCGGGTTACAATCCCCAGCATCACGGAGCGCTCCACTGCAGGAATTCCGCGTTCCTCGGCGGCCATCAGCTCAGGATTGTCGTGCTTCACCGCCGCGGTGTATACTACCAGTTGTGCGTCGCCAACGTTTTTGGCCTTGTGTCCCATCGAAACGGGGATGCCGTAAGAGCGGATTCGGTCGAGTGTGTCGGATTCATTCATGTCGGACCCGGTCAGCTCAAACCCTTCATGGTGAAGAATCTCTGCCAAGGGGCACATGCCAGACCCGCCGATACCAACAAAATGAATGCGCTTGACTTGGTCTAAAATATCCTGCTTCATAAAATAAGGACTCCTTTTATCCTGAAATCGCCGAACAAACGGCGCGAAAAATGCAATTCTATTGCTTTTAAGCTCCAAAGGGCTTACCTATCTATTATATTGCTTTCGGGTCATAAAATAAACAACTTTTTTCATTTTTTGTCGTGAAAAAACCAGCCGGATATTCTTTTGCGCAATCACAACCGAAAGCAAAAATCCATACTATATTTTAGCAGACGAAATAGGAGGTTGTGGAGCTTGGAATGGAACAGCTTTGGAGTAATCGGCGGTGATAAAAGACAGATAGCGCTGGCTGAATCCATCGCAGCTGACGGATATACGGTATATGCCTGCGGTTTTGATAAAGCAGGGGAACTCAAAGGAGTTCGACCGGCAGAGCTGAGAGACCTGGCCTTGATTTGCGACACGATCGTGCTGCCCTTGCCGGTAACGCGGGATGGACAGCATTTGAATACGCCACTGGACAGCGGGCTGATTCCGCTGGACGAAGAATTTGCCCAGCTGATGCGGAACAGGAGAGTGTTTGGAGGCATGATGGATCGGCTGTATCAAACCAGCGAGCTATGGCAGGAGATTGACACCCACGATTACTTTGCCAGAGAAGAGCTGGCAGTGCGCAATGCAGCGCTAACAGCGGAAGGAAGCATTGAAATCGCAATGAAGGAATACCCCGGCGCAATCGGCAAATCCCGTTGTCTTGTGGCAGGATTCGGGCGCATCGGCAAAGCGCTCGCGTATATGCTGCGGGGGTTGGGGGCCAAGGTGTCCGTCAGCGCGCGCCGCCCGGAAGATTTTGCCTGGATCGATGTTTACGGCTATGAGCCGGTGCATACCAGCAGTATTTGTCAAAAAGAACAGTACGATATTATCTTTAACACAATCCCGGCTCGGGTCTTTACCAGGCGGGTTTTGTCCACTTTGCCCACGGATACGATTTTGATAGATTTGGCGTCTGCTCCGGGCGGTGTGGATACAGAAGCTGCGGAAAAGCTGGGGATTCATGTGATTCCGGCGCTTTCTCTGCCGGGGAAGGTTGCCCCAAAGGCAGCGGGAGAGGTAATTAAAAGGACTATTTACAACATGATGGAGGAGTGAGTGCCTTGAGCGAATTAACCATAGGCTATGCATTGACAGGCTCATTCTGCACCTTTGAAAAGACAGTGGAGCAGATGCGCCGTTTGATAGACGAGGGGCACCGGCTGATTCCGATCATGTCGGAAAACGCCTGGTCGACAGATACGCGGTTTGGCCGCGCGCAAGACTGGAACCGAAAAATTGAGGAGCTTTGCGGTCACGAAATTTGGCATACAATCGTTCAGGTAGAACCGATCGGGCCCAAGCGTTTGGTCGATTTAATGCTAATTGCCCCCTGCACAGGGAACACCTTGGCCAAGATGGCCCACGGGGTAACGGATACCGCCGTAACGATGGCGGCCAAGTCTCATTTGCGGGTAGGGGGGCCGGTGCTGCTGGCTATTTCTACCAACGACGCGCTCAGCGCGGCAGCACAGAATATAGGCCGCCTGCTCAATACAAAGCACATTTATTTTGTTCCCATGGCGCAGGACGATTCGGAGAATAAACCGAATTCCGTGGTAGCGGATTTCAGTCTGCTGCTCCCCGCAGCGCTCAGCGCCGTGCAGGGTAAGCAAATGCAGCCGATTCTGCTATAGAAATAAGAGGAGGGCGTTTCCGCTGTTGGGAAACGCCCTCCCGTTATGGTTGGGTTGAACTCTAAGCAAAATCAGTTTTCACGTTTTTTCGCATCCGAAGAGTTCAGCTTGGCAATGGTATTGGCATCAGCCACGCCGGTTACTTCTATCCCGTTCAGGTATTGGAAGTCCTTGACGGCCTGCTCCGTACCGGCGGTAAATTCGCCGCTGATGGCGGTGAACATATACCCAAGCTGATCCAGACGAGTTTGCAGGGCTTTCACCGAATCACTCTTGTCTCCCCGCTTGTAAGTGCCGGAGGGAACAGAGCCTGCCGACTGACCGGAGGAAGCCGGCGCTTTGCTCGATACGGCAGAGCCGCTGGAGGAGGACGAACTGCTGCCGGAGGAAGCAGGAGCCGAAGAAGTGGATTCAGACGGCTTGGAGGAGGGGAGCGTCCCCTCGAGCAGTTCAGGGTATACGGTGCCCGCCATAAAGCTGACAGCCTGAATCATTCCACGCCCCTGGCGCTCCATATAAACGGGGTTCATTTCATAGATTCTTTTTTTCTGGACAGCCTCCAATTTTTTGTACTGGGTAGATTCCAACAATTGCTTTTTGACTCCCTCGGCGCAGAAAATGTACTGCGGGTTTGAGATGGTCAGCGCCTCAGTGGAGGCCTGTCCTCCGCTGCTGCCCGCAAACGCGTTGACCAAACCGGCACTTTCAATCAGCTTGCCGGCGAGCATATCCCCGGTGGCCGCCTTGCCCTTTGCGTCGTACAGGTAGCAAACGGTTACGGGAGAATTCGTATCCGGAATCACGCGTGTAATGTCGTCAAGTGTTAAATAAATATTGTCTGCGGTTTTAATTCCCTTTTGGTAGCCGGTGGAGCCGCCCTTGATCGCTGCACCTACTTCGGAGTACAGGCGCTCTAAGTCGGAGCGGCTGGTTGCGGCTGGCAGTATCAGCGAAAGAATTCCTTCTTTCTGCAGTGCGGCGGTAATTTCGTCACCGGGATTTGTTTCAAACAGTGCAAGCGTTGCGCCGGTCGCCTTCACCGCGGCCGCGTTGGACGGATCCACGTTCGGCAGAACGGACAAATCCTCTTGATCGCAGTCTTTCGATTTTGCTTTCAAAGAGATTTCATATCCCATCGCCAGAATCACATCAGCAAGATTCGGCGAAAACACGGCGACTCCGGCCGGCTCGCTTTTCAGGGTTACCGACCCGATCGTTACGGGGAAATCCTGTTGCGCGGCTCCGGAGCTGATGTCGCCATTACCGGAGCATCCCGTTAAAGCAGAAACAATCAGTGCCGCCGATAGAAATCCGGCTATCATTCGTTTCAACTGTCCCATACAATCCTCCCTGAGCTTTCGTTTTCAGCGTTTACAAAATGGTACCATAAAAATATAAATAAAATATGAAGCCACCGTAAAACTGGCGAATTTACAACACGCTTTTTCCCTGGCGGATTCTGGATTCAGCCATGCGCACATACTGCTGCGCACAGCGGGGAGAACGTCCGGCGCGTTCGAGCGCGAAGCGTTCTGCGCCGATCAAAAGCTGCGGCAGATGTTCCGTGAGGCCATGCTGGTAGGCAAGCTTTTCTATAATATCTAGATATTGAGCCTTATCCGGCAGCATGAAGCGCACGGATAGGCCGAAACGGTCAGCCAGAGAAAGACTCTCCTGAATCGTGTCGCCGCGGTGGATTTCGTCGCCCTCGCGGTCAGAGAAGGTTTCTCGCAGCAGATGCCGCCGGTTGGAGGTTGCGTAAATCAGCGTGTTTGCCGGTCGAGCAGCCAAACCGCCTTCCAGCACCGCCTTTAAAGCGGCGTAGGTGTCGTCCTGCCGGGAAAAGGAGAGGTCGTCGATAAAAACGATGAATTTCATCGGCAGCTCTGCTAAAATCTCTACCAGATCGGGGAAATGCGGGATTTCCGCTTTCGGCATTTCGATCAGGCGCAGGGACGGGAATTCATGCAGCAAGGCCTTTACCGTTGAGGATTTTCCTGTGCCGCGGTCGCCGTATAACAGGCAGTTATTGGCGGGCAGACCCTGCACAAAAGAGTGCGTATTTTCGAGTACCATTCCGCGCTGCAGTTCATAGCCCTTTAAATCCTTTAACAGGGTTGGGTCTGGGTGCTGAACGGGAGACAAAACCCCGTTTCTCCAGATGAATGCACGATTGCGTGCAAACCGGCCGCAGCCATTCTGCGCGTAAAAAGCTTTCAGCTGCGCCAAACAGACCTCCGGCTCCTGCTGCAGTTGTGCGATAGTCTGTCCGTTTTCCCAGCATGGTAGGTCAAGCTCTGCAGCCTGGGGAAAAGAACTGCCGACCAGGATTTCCTGCGGAGTAATCGCAGACAGCTCGGTCAAAATCTTCAGGTCCCGCAACGCGGCCGTTTCCATCAGAGATGAAACCTCTCTTCCGGATGCCGCTGCAACCGAAAACCCGTTCTCATCGTACAAGATCGGTTCGGTCAAAGCCTGCGCAAAGTTGGCGTCGGCGTTTTTCCGCCCGAGCAGAGAGATGAAATCGCCCCAAGCCGCCAAAAAAGCCTCAGGTTCCTTTCCCTGCGCATGATGCAGCAGACAGGAAAATGCTCCCGGTACGCTTCTTTCTAAAATACCTCTATATACAGAAAGTGAGGCCAGTTTCCATGCAGCCTCCTGAATTTGATTCACAATTATTGCCCCTTTCCAGACATTTAATGTTATTGTACCGTTCCTGTCACTTTAAGTCAATAAAAGTGCTTGACTTTTGCGAACAATCTCTATAAAATAAATAGGCACGGACTGTGCGGGGCAGAATTGTTTTCTCTCCCTTGAGGATTAAAACCAATATGGAAGCGTATCGAAGTGGTCATAACGGGCCTGACTCGAAATCCACTCGGTCAGTTGCCTTGATAATGCCGGAAACCCTTGAGTTTCCGTGGGTTTGCGGGATTTTGAAAATTTAGTGTTTTAGCGATTTCTACGGTTTTTCTACACTTTGCCTTGACTTCTACGCGGGGCTTGGTGTATTAAAATAAATATGGAGGCGTATCGAAGTGGTCATAACGAGCCTGACTCGAAATCAGGTTGTCCTCACGGGCACGTGAGTTCGAATCTCACCGCCTCCGCCAGGGGCCTGTTTGCGGTCAATGTCCGCAACAGGCCCTCCATTTTTTTACCTTTTCTACGCTCTCTTTTGAGGGCGTTTTTTTGTTTGTGTAGAAAACGGATATGCCTGAGTCCTCACTCTATAAGGCTTTTCCGTATTCCCATAAAGCAGTCCGTAGAAAATCAGTTGACCGCTGCAAGTCCAGTAGGTTCTGCCACTTAGTTTCTTTCAAACATCCCATCCATAACCAAGCCAGATTCGATCTGTGCGTGGAAGTCCAGATGAGAGTAAATGTCCGCTGTGGTCGAAAATGTGCTGTGCCCCAGCCATATCTGGATTTGCTTCATTGATATCCCATTTGCAAGCAGTAGGCTGGCGCAGGAATGTCTTAAATCGTGAAACCGGATTTTTTTGAGGTCGGCTTTTTCAAGCACCCAGCTAAAGTGATCCGTCACATAATTAGGGCGCATGAGCTTCCCTGTTTGGTCGAGGCAGATGTAGTCGAGGTAATCCCGGCAGTAAGAGCGCTTGAACAGCTTTCGATACATTTCTTGCTTTTCCTTTTCTGCAAGCAGTAGCTTTTCCACCGATGGCAGTAACGGAAGGGTGCGGAAGCTGGACTTGGTTTTCAGTACATCTTCCCCGACCGCTATGGATTTGCCATCTACCGTGTCCTCAATCACCTTGTGCTTGATGGAGATGGTTTTTTGTTCGAGGTTGATCGCATCCCACTTTAATCCCAGGACTTCACTTCGGCGTAAGCCATAGTAAGCTGCCAGCTTCACACAAATCTCCAAGGGATCATCTGATATCGCATCAAACAGCGCCATCATTTCCTCTGCGGAATAAAACTGAGCATGGTATACATTCTTCTTTGGCCTGTCTACCCTGTCAGCGGGGTTACTGCCGATGATCTCCTTTTTCACCGCATTCTGCAATGCTCTGCGGAGGACTGCGTGATAATGGATGACCGTATTCGGTGTGTGACCCTCATCAAAAATTGATTGATGAAAGTCCTGAATATGCTGTGGAGTAACCTCCGCCAAGGTGATGTCCAGTTCAGTAAAGTACCGGCTGATTCGCCCATCCAGCATGGTTTGATAGCCTTTGAATGTTGTTTTGGCTATCGTGGGCTTTGCTTGTATCAGCCATTTTTGAAGGTAGTCGGTAAACAGCACCTCCGCATGGGGATTACGTTTGCCCTCGATCAGCTCTCTGGCCCGTTCCTCGGCCTCCCGACGCTCCTTTTCTTCCTGCTCCTGTTCGTATTCCAACCGAATTTGGTCAAAGGCTTTTTTAGCTTTTCTGTCGCTGGTTCCCGCTACCGGCAGTCCGGTGGGAATCCATTTGGTTTTTCTTTTTCCGTCTACTTTGATATAAAGGACAGCATAAAAAGTATTGTTTTTTTCTTGTAGGCAGCCTGTTATCATGGTTATCCTCCTTTGAAATAACAGCGTATTTGCCTACCATTGACAACATCACAATACCACAGAAGGCATGGGATAGCTACTGTTTTACGCGGAAGCAACCCAACGGATTTTTCTACGGTCTTGGGCCAATAATAAGCAAAAAACCATATCAACCAATCTTGATATGGCACATTTCTTCACTCAGTAAATATTCAATAACGCATGCTTTGGGAATCTTATAGGTCCGTCCAATGCGAACACTATGTATCTCTTTTTCCGAAAGCAATTTATAAGCCAGTTTCCGGCTGATGCCTCCGAGCATTTCTCGTAATTGATTTACCTCGACTACATCGGGGTATTTTTCAAACATGATTGTTTTGTTGCTCATAAAAATTCCCCCCTTCATAAAAAAAGCGCCGGACTAAGTCCGATGCTGATAGAAAGTGCCTGGTTGATTTCTTCCATCTCCTGTTCATCCAGTTTGCCGATCCAGCCCCGAAGTCGAGTCCGGTCAATGGTGCGTATCTGCTCCAGAAGTGCAAAGGACTCTCTGGACAATCTGCCCGCCCCGGCAATAGCCGTATGGGTGGGTAAGGGCTTTTTCGGCTTGCCGGTGATGGCGCAGACGATGGTGGTGGGGCTGTAGTGGTTGCCTATGTCATTTTGCAGGATAAGTACAGGACGGATGCCCCCTTGTTCACAGCCCATAACGGGGTTTAAATCGGCGTAGTAAATATCGCCGCGGCTGATGCCTTGCTTCATCGTGTTCAAACTTTACACCTCCTTGATTCGAGATTCTCTGTTTTTTCTTAATGGCACAAATATAGGGATCGCCCTGCTGTATAAGCAGAGCGATCCCCATCGCTTCTGACATTAAGTCTTTTTTTATAATCAAGGCGCTTAATTCGACACTACTCCCCAAGCGCACTGTGCAAAGCGTATGAGTCTTGCACAACAAAGGCGATGGCCTGAACTGCGGCTGGCTTCGCCGCATCATGGGAATTTCACCCCCGCCAGGATCTCTGCCGGTTGCTCTCATTGCGTGATCCCCCGGTCGCGGGGGGCTATGACGGAGCAAAAGTATCATTATAGGCTGACGGGATCATTGCGAGACAGGCCGCCACAGCCTGTTTTCCGGTCGGATGGGTACCGCTTTGCACCTTATTTGGCCGTCTTTGATAGGAGCAGGAAGAAACGAGCGAACAGAAAAATGAGTGATTTCACTTTTCTTGCTGCCTGCCTACAGGTGGTCTTGGCGCATCCTCCGAGGTCGCTTTACCCTTTCGGGGTCCGTCAGCTAACGTGTTCAGGTCATCGGATATTAAGTTTTCAAGGAACCATGGAGGGAATGAGAAAAACCCCCTCACTACTAATCCGGTTTCGTGAGGGGGTTGGACGGAAAAATTTTTACTTTTCCATAAGTTTTTTTAAAGTACGCAGAATTTTAACCTTTCGGTCGTGGATTGTCATGCGCGGGATACCAGTTTCCGCTGCCAGTTGATGCTCGCTTTTATTCTTAAAAAACAGAGTAAAAATCAGTTCCTGTTCCTCTTTGGCAAGCTGGGAAAGGCACAAGTGGAGTTTTTCGGCTATCAGCTTGTCCGTGACAATATCCTCCACACGGGGAGAAGAGAGATCTGAAATCGCATCCTCACCATTGGTTTCCTCCGTATCCAAGGCACTGTAATAAAACACACCATGTGCTGCGTCCTTTTCCTCCAGATGTAGTTCACGGCGTTTCATGCGGTAATATGTTAAATAGACTTCTTCGGTGACAGGGACGAGCTGCCCCTGAACTTTGATTTGATACTCTTTCTTTTCTGCCATATGGCTTGTCCTCCGTTTTCTGAAATTTTGATGGTGAGTCAAAATGTCAGAAGCGGAGGGGAGCGGCAGCGTGGAAACGACCTGCTTATATTAGAAACATGCCACATTTCCCCTGAATATGGTAAATATGGTCGGAGTATAGATTTTTTTGTCGAAAGAAAAAAGTCAGCACTGCGCCCATGGCGAAATGCTGACTTTTTCAAAATTACAATATGAGATTGTTTGGGTGGTGGGTAATATGTACGAGCTCTGTCTGCTCTATTGCCACCTCTTATAAGTATAAAACCCCATAGGATACCCCTCTCGCCGGAGCATGGCGAAAGCCGGTATCCCGATATCCTGTTTATCCGTCAAAAACCGACAGACAGATATAGAGCCTGCCCTTTGAATGAGGGCAGGCTCCGCATGGTTTTTGGCAGCCAGGCTATCATAGCGCAGTAAAGCACCTTAGACCCTATGGCTTTGCGTCCCCATCTTTTGATGGGTTTGCCCTTGGCTTTATTTTTATTTTTACTGGACTTTCTCTATGCATCGTTAAACTTCATGCATTGAACAGGTATTTTATAACACCTTCACTCTATTTCTTCCTTCTGCTTTTGCCATATACATAGCTTCAGTTCCTTAAAGCAATACTGATAGAACAGCTCTCTGTTCTTTTTTAAGCACTCCAATTCAGTCAAATAACGGTAATTACCTTTTATATCCGTCATTTTCGTGGATAGATACATTCCCTCGATTTCCGGCAAATTGGGATGAACTACGTCTTATAGATCCGTTGAAATTGCCAAGATGATAGGGACAACATGAGTGCTATTCTTTTGACTTCATAACAAATTAATCTCAAAAGAATACAGCAAACAATCTAAGGAACGATTGAACGCATTTTATGTGCCAGGGACGGCGACGCCATTCATCAAGACTTATTTCTTCACAAACATCAAATGTTTGCTGGAGGTCATTTTTTATGTCTTGGAGTACAGGCGATCCGCAAATCCACACACCGTTTTCAAAGTGGAGATAAAAGCTCCGGTAATCCATGTTAATGCTTCCGCAAATGGCATGATCATCATCGCTTATGATAGTCTTTGCATGGATGAACCCCGGGGTATATTCATAGATTCTAACACCCGATTCCAGCAGCTCTCCATAATTCGATTGCGTTACCATATGCACATACCAATGATCCCATATCTTTGGAGTAATAATCCTGACATCTGTACCTCCCTGTGCGGATGTACACAACGCTTCCTTCATGGAGTTGTCAATGACAAGATAGGGGGTAGATATATAAACATATTTCTTTGCATTATATATCATCGTGCGGTACATAACCTCGGCAGGGTTATCGGGATTATTTGAAGGCCCGTCTGAAAATGGTTGATAGAAGCCTTGACCCTCGTAGTTCACTACAGACCGGTAAGCTTCGTAATCTGTAGTTCCTCCACTTTCAGCATCCCACATCTGAAGAAATATTGAGGTCAGACCCCAAACCGCGTCGCCTTCAAGCCGGATTGCCGTGTCTTTCCAATGGCCGTGCTTTGGGTATATGTTGGCATATTCATCAGCAAGATTCGTTCCCCCTGTATACCCAACGCAGCCGTCTATGACCGTAATTTTCTGGTGATTACGGCAATTGAAGCAAAAGGATGAAATATACCGATGAACTGGATTAAAACGCAACACCTGAATATTGTGACTGTTAAGAGCCTTAATCAGATTATCTGGTGCTGTAACAATACTCCCAAAGTCATCGAACATCAGCCGTATTTCCACTCCTTGTTCGGCTTTGCGAATCAATACTTCTGAAATCCTGTCCCAAAGCTCCCCACTATCTAAAATAAAATATTCCAAGAAAACGTATCTTTCAGCGTTTTCAATATCCTTTATCATTGCTTCAAATTGATACTCGCCAAGCGAGAAATACTCACACGTTGTATTTTTATAAAGAGGGAATCCTTTCCTGCCTAAATATCCTGCTATTCTTTTTCTTGACGGATGGATTTGATCGAGTTCGGCGTAAACTTCCGGGTCCTTATATAAATACATGGAACCGTGCTGGATAGCCGCTCTTATTCGATTATTTCTTATACATCGTCCGAACACATCGGAACGACCCCATAAGAGATATAGGAAATAACCGAAAACCGGAAGGATAAATATTATAATAAGCCATACGATTATGTAAGATGTGTTTTTACTTTTGCTCACCATAATAAAGATGTTTATTACCGCTATAATTTGAATGAGTGCATAAAAATATACCGCATAGTTTTTGAGTATATTGATGATAAAATAGATAAATAAAAGTTGTAAAATCACAACAAGGGTGGCCAAACCGATACGAAATATGCCCGTCAAGTTTCTATTTTCTTTTCGCTTCACTGTGACCACCTCTCAATTGTGTTTATATATTTTATATTCTGGTATATTCAGACGTTGTGTTGGGAAGGAGTTTGCATCCGCTCCGAAACCATATAGCAAAAGCTATATCTTCTGTATTGAGATCGTTTGAATAAGACTTTTTTAGCTTTTTTTCATGCCGCCACGTCCAAATTAGAGCCAAAATCCATCCCGTGTTCAGAAATACGTCCTTTGTATCAAAAATAAACCAATTGAATAAACCAATAAAGTCAAGGCTGCCGCCCCAGAACACTACATCAATAAATGAACATAATATGCCAGCAGATGCAAAACAGAATGCTCCACTCAACAAGCGACTCTTTGCACCAACTTTATATGTTTGGAATCGATAGAATAAAAGCAATCCTGCTATAGCCGTTATCTGTAAAAAGATCATTCCGATTACAGGAGTCTTAAAATTAGCCATACTTGCAAACCAATTCAAATTTGTGTTCTGGAAAGGCTCAAAACGCAAAACACTCGGTATCCAGATAATCATCTTATCTATCGCAAAATGAGCTATCAGCAGTTTTATTGTTTGATCAACTGCTGCCAAGATTCCTGTGATAAGCCATTGCTTTTTCATGCCACACACCTTTCCATACAACATATTTTCTGTTTATGCTTTAATTCAATCGCGCTCAATAGCTCAACTGCTTTCACCAATAAACCGAATAAAATAATCTTCATATAATGATTCTCACTTTGCCCCTTATCTCAGTGAATAATGAGGATGCCGCCGGCCACCATCCACACATTTGATACCTCTAAAGTTTCCGGCATAAGCTCAAAGAACACAAGGCTCATCATTACGCCACCAGCGAAAACTAAAAGGCAATTCGCCATATTTTCAGAAAACTTCTTTTGTTATAATAGCAACTGCGCTACCAAAGCAAGTTCACAAAATCCCAACTAACAAGGCAATCAGGACAATTAACATTTTACTTATCGCTTCCGATACAACAGGCTTTTGACCTGATTATAATTTCTTTGTGTTTAAAGCACGGAAAGAGTTCAATACCGCTATAACCGTCACACCAACATCTGCAAACACAGCCTCCCACATGGTAGCAAAACCGAGTGCACTGAGTACAAGCACAATTGCTTTTATCGACAAAGCCAGCCATATATTCTGTTGTGCGATTCTTAGCGTTTTCTGTGAAATTTTCATACCTGTAGCTAGTTTGGACGGCTCATCGGTCATTATTACAACATCGGCGGCTTCTATAGCCGCGTCGGAACCCAAGCCACCCATCGCAATACCAATGTCGGCACGAGCTAAAACTGGTGCGTCATTAATCCCATCGCCTACAAAGGCCAGCTTGCCTTTAGCTGATTTTTGAGCCAGCAGTTCCTCTACTTTATCTACCTTGTCACCGGGAAGAAGCTCTGTGTAAACCTTATCTAACCCCAATTCCTTGGCAACTTTTTCTCCCACACTCTTGGCGTCGCCCGTCAGCATCACCGTTTGACGGATATTTGCCTTTTTTAGCAATCTAATCGCTTCCGCTGCATCTTCCTTAACCTCATCAGCAATTACAATATATCCCGCATATTTGCCATCAACAGCAACGTGTACGGCTGTTCCAATAATTTCGTCTTGAGAAAATTTAACGCCGATTTTTTGCATGAGTTTTGTATTTCCTGCGAAAACTTTACGACTATCAACCGTTGCGCTGACGCCGTGGCCTGCGATTTCCTCAACATCCGTAATCCTTTCGTTGTCAATATCTTTCCCATAAGCAGTTTTCAAAGAGAGTGAAATGGGGTGATTGGAATAACTCTCAACATGTGCGGTAAGTTCCAGCAGTTCTGCTTCGGAAATGCCGATAGCATTTACCTCTTGTACTTTAAATACGCCTTTTGTCAATGTCCCCGTCTTATCAAACACAACGATTTCAGTCTGCGCCAAAGCTTCTAAATAGTTGCTACCCTTAACAAGCACACCACGCCTTGACGCGCCGCCGATACCGCCAAAGAAGGAGAGTGGAATAGAAACAACCAGAGCGCAAGGGCAGGAAACCACTAAGAAAGTTAAAGCCCTGTAAATCCAGTCGCCCCAAGTACCACCAAAGAACAGAGGCGGGATAATTGCAAGCAACAGTGCGGCAGCCATAACAATCGGAGTATAAACTCGTGCAAATTTTGTAATGAAATTCTCGGTGTTCGCCTTTTTACTACTGGCGTTTTCCACGAGATCAAGGATTTTGCTGACCGTCGATTCCCCAAATTCTTTTGTGACCTCAATCGTCAGTACGCCGTTCACATTGATACAGCCGCTCAAAACATCAGAGCCAACACCAGCTTCGCGCGGAACAGATTCGCCGGTCAAAGCGGACGTATCAATCATTGAATTGCCGTCAAGCACCTTGCCGTCAAGCGGGATTTTTTCACCAGCACGGACAACGATGATATCGCCAATCGCAACTTCGTCAGGGTCGACTTTTACCAATTCATCGCCCCTCTTAACATTTGCGTAATCAGGACGTATATCCATTAAGCTTGCAATGGATTTCCGCGACTTCGCAACGGCATAACTTTGAAAATATTCGCCAACCTGATAAAACAGCATAACGGCAATGGCCTCTGGATATTCCCCAATGATAAGTGCGCCACCGGTCGCCACGGTCATTAAAAAGCTTTCCTGAAAAACTTGGCCTTGCATAATATTCTTGATGGCTTTTATTACGACTTCGCTGCCCACTACAATGTAGGCGGCAATGAAGATAGCGGGACTAAGCCAAACAATGTCGGTTTTTACTAGCAGCCCGATTACGAAAATAACCGCTGCTATGATAATTCTTACAAGCTTCTTGTTCATATTGAACTCCTTTCTTATCTTTGCTATAAGAGAATGACGAGTAACATTGAGTGAACGCTCAACTATTGTCGCAAAAAAATTTGAATTTTTTAAATTCCTTCGCTTTTGGCGTATCGCTTTGAAGTGTTACGCCAAAAGCTGGAATTATTGCCGGTAAATGTTTACGCCTTTTTTACGACAACATGAGGTTCATGCTTCTTGACGATTTTTTCAGCGGTCTTAATAATCTCGTCCATTTTGTCGTCGTCTGCCACAAGAACCATCTTAGTCGTCATAGCGTTTACGGTTACTTCGGTTACGCCGTCCAGCGCCTTGATGTCCTTTTCGATTTTCGCCGCACAGTTGGCGCAGTCCAGTCCTTCCAACCTAAATGACTTTTTCATGTTATTTTCCTCCTATAATTAAATTTTATTCAGTTACATGGCTTAAACTTTGTTCCAAAACGATTTTCACATGGTCATCCGCGAGAGAGTAATAAGCAATCTTACCATCTTTCCTAAATTTGACAAGATTTGCCTGTTTCAAAGTGCGTAGCTGGTGTGATATAGCGGATTTTGTCATACCAAGCAAGACTGCCAAATCACAGACACACATTTCACTGACATCCAGAGCCCATAAAATTCTGATCCTTGTACCATCTCCCACAGCTTTCAAAAATTCCGTCAAAATATTAAAAGTATCATCTGAAAGCATTTTTGTTTTTACTGCGGTGACGGTTTCTTCGTGTATAACATCACAATCGCAAACATCGCTTCTGACAGACATAATTAGTCCTCCTTCCGAAATTTTAATTGAGCAAACGCTCAACTGTATATAGTATAGTTGAATATATACTCAATTGTCAAGGGGTTTTTAGAATATTTTTTTAAAATCATCCCAACACGAGATCAGGCTGTGTAGTGGTTCGTAGCAGTTTATCTGCTGCGTGGAACGGAAGTCATGTGGCACGAAGTTTACAATCAATTAAGCAAAAAAAGTGCGGGATACCAATGCAAGTCTTTTCGATTGAGTGAGTGTAAATCTCTTAACTTTATATTCATCCAAAAGGAATTTGAATGGAAATTCTGTTTTGCTCTAAACAAAAAAGCCAATTAAAATCAATGACTTTAATTGGCTTTTTTGAATTTAGCATTTACAGCCAATGATTTTACTACTAAAGAACCCCCACAAAATTTTTTAGCTCAAGCATTTTTTGCTCAATCTGTTTTATAACCTGAATAAATTCCTCGTCGCTTTTGCCCGTTGGATCATCCAGCCTCCAATCTTCGCGGTGTTTACAGGGCAGATACGGACACTCGACATTGCAGCCCATTGTAACGACAATATCAACAGGCGGGATTTCGGACAAGAGTTTGCTGCGCTGTGTCGCTTCCATGTCAATGCCATAAAGTTGTTTCATCAGCCGCACGGCATCCTGATTGATTTGCAGCTTCGTTTCCGTTCCCGCCGAATAGCTTTCAAAAGCGTCGCCGGCAAGATGCCGTCCCAGCGCCTCTGCAATCTGGCTGCGACAAGAATTATGAACACAAATAAATGCAACTTTTATCATTTTTACCTCCTTACAGCGCCAGCAGACTGTCGCCCTTGATTTCCTCTGCGCTCCACGCGATCAGGGCAAATTTGCCACCGGCGTGTTCGTCGATGAGGTTGAGCCATTCCACTTCGCCAGCCGCCTTTGACACCAGCATAGGATTGGTGGTGTTCGTGCCATAAAGGGATTGATTGACCACCCACCATTTGGCGGCGATGCCCGCCCGTTTCAGATCGTCCTCCAAGCGGTGCGCCTCATAAACAGGGGTCGCTTCCGGCAGGGTCACAATCAGTACCTCGGTTTCCTCGGATTTCAGCCTCGGCAACAGCTGCGCCACCGATTCGGGGATTTCGCCCTTGGTACGCTGAATTTCATGGTTATAGCTTTGTGTGGATTCCAACAAAAGCAGGGTATGCCCTGTGGGGGCGGTGTCAATTACCACCACCTGATCGTCAGCTTTTTCGACGATCTCGGCGAAGGCGCGGAATACGGCGATCTCCTGTGTGCAGGGCGAACGTAGATCTTCCTCGACATAAGCAATATCCTCATCGCCCATGCCGGACGCGCGGGCTTTGAAAAGCACCTCGGACTGATACTTTTTCAATTCCTCGGCTTCGTCGATATGGCTCATGGACACGCCGCCAGTTTCATCCAGCACAAACTTCAGGTGCGCGGCGGGATCGGTGGTAGTGAGGTGGACTTTCTTTCCGCGCTTCGCAAGCCCCAGCGCAACGGCGGCGGCGACGGTGGTCTTACCCACACCACCTTTGCCCATCGTGAAAATAACACGTTTGCCCTCCATCGCTAACTCATCTATCACATCGTTCAGCGCAGGAATATGCGTGGCATTTAGCGTTTGCACGGGAGCAGTAAAATAATCGGTGTTCAGCAAGGCGCGGATATTTTCCAGCCCTGTGACATTGTAAGCTCGCAGAGGAACGCTATGGATTGGAAGCGCCCTCAGACTTTCCGGCATCGCGGCAAGTGCAGACTGCTGTTTTTCGTACAGACTGGAAGATAGATCATCGTTATGTTCCATCAATATTCCGTTGACAACCAGCATTTGATTGTCGACGCCCAGCGCGGACAATTCGCCGGAAGCACGTTCCGCTTCCTTGAACGGCGCGGTTTCCGAGCGGGTGACAAGGAGTAGCGTGGTCAGGCTTCCGTCGGCCAGTGTTTCCACGGCTTGCTTGTAAATGGCTTTCTTGCTCTCCAAGCCGGAGAGTTGACCGAGGCAAGATGCACCGTGGGTGCTTTCACTGATGAAATTACTCCAAGCGGACGGAAGCTGAAGCATCCGCAGGGTGTGTCCAGTAGGGGCGGTATCAAAAATAATATGGTCGTATTCCTGCTGAACCTTACCGTCCGTAATGAAATTGGAAAACTCATTGAATGCCGCAATTTCTATGGTGCAGGAGCCAGAAAGCTGCTCCTCCATATTCGTGATGACAGATGCGGGCAGCTTGCCGCGATAAGGCGCGATCACGCTTTCCCGGTACTCAGCCGCCGCTTGTATGGGGTCAAGGTTCGCTACCACTAAATTCGGCACATCGGAGATGGGCACTCCTTTGTTTGTCAGTTCCATCGAAAAGACATCCTGTAAATTGGAAGCAGGGTCGGTGCTGATAAGCAGCACCTTTTTCCCACTGTCCGCAAGGGAGACGGCGGTGGCACAGGCAACGCTGGTTTTACCAACGCCGCCCTTGCCGGTATAAAAAAGATACTTTGTCAGTTTGATACTGCCGGGATCGAATTGATTCATTTAACAGCAACCTCCCTTGCAACAGCCTCCGCCGGACTCGGATTTTTTCTGCTTGCCCAGCACATTTTCAGGAAGGTCGAGCAGCTTTGTGAATTCTTCATTGGTGGGATACCGACCTGTGATGACAATTTTGCCATCGAGCATCACAGCGGGCAGTCCCTCTGTGCCTTTCTCATTAATATAGGCATTGATGGTCTGGTCGGTGATAAACTCTGCCGGTGCGCTGCCCAAGTTAAAACGTTCAACAATAACGCCATGTTTTTTCAGTGTTTCCAGTACCGTGGACATACGCAGCAGTTCAGGGTCAACACCCAAGCCGCAAAGCCCGGTCGGGCAACACATGGCGGGTTCAAAGATTTTCATTTTTTTCATAATAATTTTCTCCCTATATTTATTAAAAGTTTTCACAATATCTGAGTAACAGCAAATTCCCTTCGGATTATTTACAGCGCAATTACTGTTTTGCATGGCTCCGGTAATCTTAATAACATCATCTACATTTTTTGCACCTTTTTCTGTAATTGCTTTCATGATATCTGCTTCTTTGACTTTGTTGCAATAGCATATATACACCATTTAAACCTCCTTTAGAAACCAGTGGTGGGTCTTATTAATAAAGCGTACTAGCAAAAGCATAACGGGGACTTCGGTCAATACGCCCACCGTACAAGCAAGCACAACCGGCGAATTTGGACCGAAAAGGGCAATTGCTACCGCTACAGAAAGTTCGAAGAAGTCCGAGGCTGCAATCAGAGAAGCCGGAGCCGCAATATTGTGTGGTTGCTTTGTCCACTTGCATATCAAGTAGGTAAAGTTGGCGGAGATTACGTTTTGCAGAACCAGCGGTACTGCGATCAGCAAAACGAACAGAGGCTGTTCCAAAATAATGTCACCTTGGAAGGAAAAAATGATAATCAAGGTGAGCAGCAACCCCAAGGTCGTGATGCCGTCAAACTTGGGGAGAAATCTTTCGTTGAAATACTCTATGCCTTTTTTCTGTATCATCAGAAAGCGCGTAAGTGCGCCGCCAGCCAGCGGAACGACAACGAATAATACGATGGAAAAGAAGAGCGTATCCCAAGGAATCGTAACGCCGTTTACTCCCAACAAGATTTGTACCAATGGCACAAACAATACGAGAATCAAGAGGTCATTGACCGAAACCTGTACAAGCGTATGCGCCGGATCGCCTTTGGTCAGATGACTCCATACAAACACCATCGCCGTGCAGGGTGCTACGCCCAGCAATACTGCGCCTGTTACGAAGTCCTGTGCCAAATCCGCTGGGATGAAGGCTTGAAAGATAACTTTGAAAAACAGGGTTGCTAACCCGAACATGAGGAAGGGCTTGATGAGCCAGCTGCTACCGCTGGAAATAAGGATGCCTGAAGGATTTTTCCTCACATTCTTGATAGACTGGAAATCAATCTTCATCATCATGGGGAAAATCATAATCCAAATGAGTACGGCAATCGGGAGGTTCTGCCCGGCGTATTGAAATCCTTCCAAGACATCTGGAATGCCGGGCAGGAATTTTCCGACAAGGATTCCAGCCGCCATGCACAGCAGCACCCACACGGTTAGATATTTTTCAAAAAAGCCAATACCTTTATTTTTTTCTTGGCTCATATCACATCACCGCCCTTTCCCTGACGTTCCGTTTCATCCTTGTGTGTCTTGGCTATAAAGTATGTTTCCAGATTTTCTGGAAGCCAATAGGCTTCACGCTCCGGCTCGCCCTGATTGGGGTTATACACTTCCCGTAGAATGGCATCCACGATCAATTCCTTCGGAGGGGATGTATATTCGACTCCGTTATATACCCATACACGGCAATCTACGGTATCACCGCAATGTTCTCCACAGTCCTCGCAGACTGATTCCCGCGATTCCACGGCAATATCGTTTCCGTTCACACGGATGGTCGGTGAGCTGACCAAATGATACTGTATCGCCAACTCTCTCGTTGTGATGTTCACTTCATTTACCTTGACTTCATATCCTGACGCATTCAGCACCACGGCTACGCCGGAAACTGCGTCGTCCAGAGCTTTTTCCGTATCCTGGCACCTGCCGCAAACGGTCGTGTCCAGATAAAGAAAATCAATGTTTATTGACTTTTTCGGCTCTGGCTGGCAGCAATTTTCAGAAGAACAACAACATTTACTCATTTTCGTTACACCCCTTACAACAATTTGTTTTATCTCTGCAAATACAATTTTCTTTATCGGATGTGATCGCCCAGAAAAACTGCTTTGTTTTGCCGATGGCATCATCATCCAAAGAATAATACGTCCATTTGCCTTCTGCCCGTGCCTTGACAAGTCCGCATTCGCAGAGGAGTTTCATGTGATGGGACAGCGTGGATTGGGACATTTCAAACTTCTCTAAAATCTCGCAGGCACAAAGTTCTCCACAGGAGAGCATATCCACAATCATGGCTCTTTTGGGATCGCCCAATGCTTTGAACACTTTTGTGTTCTCTAAGTAATAGTTCATACCAACACCTCAAATCTAAATACTTTGATATGTTATATTATATGTTTCAAATCGAAATTCGTCAATGTGAAGTCATGATTTTTTATAGAAAGTTTTTTCGCACATCAAGGATAGCTTTCAATCACTTTATCAATAGCAAAAGAGCCTCTGAGAGAGACTCTTATTCGTTTACTGCCATTTTTCTTTTGAGGTGGTGTGCTTTTTGATCATTTACCTCCACCATTTCGCTAATCATTTCAATCTGTTCCGGTATCAAATGTTTAAACTGCTTTCCGAGCTGCTCCACGCTGTCAGGTATCACGGGATGTTCCAGAAGATCTCCAAAATGTTACATAAAAACATAGTAAGATACACCTTGTTCTTTTTCTGTGATAATATCTTCTTAGAGTGAGAGATTCCGGTGGGTTCACCACGAACCGCACCTCGGTCCAGCAAAAAAACGGAGTACCCCCTTGGCGGGAACTCTGTCTTTTCGCTTTGCCGCATCCTGCTATTTTCTTAAAATAAGTCTGTTGCTGGTATTGCTCCCATTCTCCCGGAAGCGAGGCTCCTTTTCAATGAGTCCCGCCCTCACCAGATCATGTAAGGCACGCTTGACGGTGCTGCGGGAAAGCTGCAGATCGGAAGCAATGGTCTTTACCGCAGGCCAGCAGTCCTTTCCTTTTCCTGCCCGGTCACAAATATATATATAAACAGCCCTCGCCCGATGGGGAATCTCATCGGGCGAAGCGGTATAAATGTGGTTGAAGTAGCTCATGGGAACCTCCTTTACGTTTTGAGTACATTACGGCGGCGCATGGTGTTTTCAGATGGTTCTGCTACCGGGGTATGAAGGGTTCCTGTTCTGGACGGCGGCTCCAATATCTCCCCGGTTTCTTCGTCCACCATAAGGCAGGCCGTGTGCTTGCGGACGATATTTTCCTCCAGCATCTGCTTATCGGCATAGACCACTTTTCGATGAGCTTTTTCCTCCATGGTGTAAGCCTCTCCGAAACGGATGCCCCATTCAAGGAACAGCCGCAGCTTTGTCCTCATGGGATGGGTGCCGGTTTTCATCACGACAAAGCTGCCCTTTGGAATGGATTTCAATTCGTCCGGTGTCATGAGAGGGCGCTCCATCATCTGCAAGGATTGGCTGGGGTCATTCTTACCACGACTCACGCTGCCGCTCATGATCGTGCGGCTGCCCAATGCTTTACTCAGCACTTCGGCGGTCTGGCTGTTGGGGGCAAAGCCGCCAAAGATGGTGTCCTGGCAATTGTCCACGATTATTTCTGAACCCTCTTTGCCGTAATTCTTTTCGAGCTGGCCGAAGGACTGTATGATTGGTACCATAGAAAGCCGGCGAGAGCGTGAGGCGCTGAAAATTAATTCGAGCGATTCGATGGCTGGAAGCGTTCCGAGCTCATCGCAGTAAAACATTACTCGGTTTTTCAGCTTGCCTCCGTTTTCATCCGCAACCGCAAGGATTTCCCTGTAGAGCTGTTGGATCATAAGGCTGACCATAAAGTATTTGGTCAAATCTTCTTCTGGTAATACGATGAACAGAGCGGATTTTTCGTTACAGAATTTCTCCGCATCAATGGATGTTTCAAAACACAGAATCTGTTCCATTTCGGAGTCGAGAAAGGCATTCAAACGGGATAGCACAGTGGAAAGTACCGACGCCATAGCCTGCTCCGCGGAATTTAGGGCTGCTCCTGCAAACCAGCGGGCCTTGTGGTCGGATGGCAATTTATCCATTAATAGCTGAAACTGACTTTTCCCCTTTACCTTGCTGGGCACGAGTAAGTCCTGAACCAATTTGAACACGCTGATGATATGGCGGCAGTCCACCTTTTTCCCATCTACCTCAGTGGGGGGCAAATACTCGGCAATCAGCAGAATCACTGAGGACAGGAGTCCTTCTGCGGCATCATAAAAAAACTGATTCTGTCCGTAATTCTCGTTGCTGGCGTTGATGATGGTTTTGGAGATAATCTTGGCGTATTTTTCTGCTTTTGCCTTTGCCACAATGTTGTTTTCATCGGCAAGGTACTGATCCATGTAGGTGTTCACCAGATGGAGCATATTGTTGCCGTCCGAGCGGGTGGGGTTTCTTAGGTCGATGACCGCCACATGGTAGCCGTAGTGGTTGCGGGCGATAGTTCCATAGTTTCTATACAGGTCGCCCTTGGTGTCGGTGGTCAGGAAGCTCATGCCGGAGGCACAGGCATATTCCAGGTTGGGGTATAAAAAGTATGCAGTTTTCCCCACGCCAGAGGCACCGATCATGAGACAGTGGACATCGTCAGTATCCACCATTGCCGTAACTTTATTTTTTGCACCTACGCTTCCGAGAATGATTCCCTGCTCGGCGGCAGTAGGGAGGCATTGTCCTTGCCTCCACAGCTCCGGCTGAAAGGGGATGTGCTTATAGGTATTTTTGATTTCCTGTTTTGATGCGAACCGTGCCGTACCATGCTGGCCATCACCTACCGTGCGGGACTTGATTCCGTTTAGGGTATAATAGTGAGCCAAAAGGGAAAGACCGCCGATGACACAAAACATCACGGCGGCCGCTGCAATTAAAATATAGACCTGAGACGGCATAATAGTATCCTCCTTCTTCTGAATTCATTTAGAATGTCAGAAGCGGGGATGGAGTTATTGCCGGGATTACATAGACAGTTTCATTTCCTGGGTCTGCTCCATCTTTTGCCGGTATTTCTCCAGCAGGATCGCTCCTTTGAGGCCGTGGGAGGCAATGCGTTCATAGCACTCTGCCAGCTTTTCCTTTTCACCGGCGGTCACCACACGCTCAAAGCCCTGCAGAGCCATGATATCGGATTCCAGTAAATCCAGCCGGGTTTTCAGATGTCCGCGGTTTTCATAAGTCCTGAAACCACTATGCAGGCGGCTTTGCACCGTGGAGAGATTCCGGCTGTGATCCATCTGCCGATACTCCCTCGCAGCAGCAGCCATGGAGAGGCGACACATTTCCCTCAGACATTCATCCACCCCTGAAAATTGTCCCCAATGCAGATGGGATCGGGCTTTTACGAGCAGGGCTGACAGGGTGTTGGCGGAACAGTTGGATTTCACAGTCATTGACGTTTCGGTAAGCTCCCGGCATATTTCATCCCGGATTAAATGCTGGGGATGTTCCTCAGCAGGGATTGCCGGTAATCCGTGATTTGCCTTGATATCCTCGTTCCAGTCCTTGTGTATGGACAAATCCCTATCACATGAAACACACTTTTCTATGAGCAGATCGTGATATTTCTCCGAGGCTTCGATCCCCGCCTCGTCATGATCCAGACACAGAACCACATGGTTTAGGTTCGGATGCAGCTCCAGCATCTTCAGCATGGCGTATTCGGAAACACCGCAGAGCGCCACATAGCTGTGGTTCCGCCAGTCGTTGGGATGCAGGGTGATGTAAGACAGCAAGTCGATGGGAGCCTCAAACACATAGAGGTGGTTACTTGTGCCGATGTGGTGGAAGCTGTATGCCGGATCGCAGCTATCCACATTTCCTTTGAAGCCGGTTCCCTCGGTATAGAGCCCTCGTTTATGGGCATGGCGGGGAACTCCGTTTTCATCGTATCCCACAAAGACCGCATTGTGGTATTCCTTCATGCTGTCCTTAGATTTTTCACAGCTCTCATACAGGAGCTTCGCCTTGGCAAAGTAACTGACCACTTCACGGTCGATGAGCCGGGTTTTCACCAAGTACGCATAGACGCGGCGCATATCGCTGTGGGGATTCGGAAGGGCAAAGGGCTGTTTCGCCTCCTGTTTCTTTTGTGAGGCGGGTCGATAGACTTCGCCCTGCTCACCGCCCAGCAGCATGGTTACAGCCTCAGGAAAGGTGAGGCCATAGAACTGTCGCACGAAGTCAATGGCATACCCGCCGCTCTCTGCAGAGTGATCGTACCACTCGTTTCCCCGGACGGTAATGCTGTGGTCGGACGCCAACCGCTTATCCCGGCCGCTGGGGATTAGCTTCTCACCGCGCCGATGGAGAAAATCCACGAGGTCTACATTGTTGGCACGGTATTTCTGGTCATCTGTAAAATGCACATATACACCCATGATCCCCCTCCTATTTATGGCGAGTGCCGATTCTATGAAAAAAAGCCGCCCTTTTTACAGGACGGCAATAGGTCTGGAGCGATTTCTCTTTGATCGGCGGCTGCTCAATTTTCTTTTTCTGTTTCTTCACGGTTATCCTCCAATCGTTATAATGACATGGTCTGTTCGTGGTCATCCCTCGCATGGCCCTGCGCCTGCTTTTTCTCACGGAGCTTGCGGAGGAGCTTACGGTCGGTTCTCTGGCCGGGTGGTTTCAGCGGTGGGGCGTTGTCTGCAAAAACACGGCTCATGTGATGCAGGAGCCGTGTTCCCGCCAGCAGAACGGAGGGGTCTTTGAAATCATCTATATGGCCGAGGAAAAATTGGGCGTAAATGTTGCCCTGTGCTGCCGAGAGGGTAAACCAGCGGACGGCAGTTTCTTTGTCTTTGGGGACATCTTTTCCCATCAGATACAGCTTGCCGAGGGTGTACTGCGCATACTGATTTCCCTGTTCTGCGGCAGCCGTCAGAAATTGCAGGGCAGTCTGAATATCCTTTGGCACATCCTCGCCCATAAGGTAAATCTTGCCCAGCCGGTACTGTGCAAATTGATTGCCCTGACCGGCAGACCGTTTTAGGTATTCCAGAGCTTTGGGAACATCCTTCGGAACATCCTCCCCCTTGAAGTAGAGGACGCCGAGGGCATATTCAGCAAATTGGTTCTTTCTGTCGGCGGCAAAGGTCATCCAGCGAATGGCGGACTCCACATCCTTCAGTACGCCCTCACCGCCGAGGTACAGCTTGCCGAGCCGGTATGCGGCGAAGTCATTATCCTGTCCTGCGGAAAGGGTATAAAGCCGTATTGCCTCTGCGATATTCTGCGGAACGTGCTGTCCCTTTTCATAGAGCTTGCCGAGAAAATATGCGGCATAGGGATTCTCAGCCTCCACCGCTTTTTTGAGGTAGCCGAGGGCTTTCTCCACATCCTGCTGTGGTGCTTTTTCATCGGAGAGGATAAGCTTGGCAAGCTGGTGGTAGGCAAAGGGGTTTCCCACGAATGCCGCTTTTTCAAAGTATTCCTTTGCCCTGGCTTCATCCTTGTCGGTACCCACACCATTCAGAAGCATCCAGCCCAAACGGTACTGGAGCTTATCATCATGGCCCTGTTCCTCCAGGGAAACAAAACCGAGAAAGGCTTCCTTGAAACGACGGTCAGAGTCCTGCTGATTTTTTACACAGCCAATTCCGTCCCTCAGCATTTTACCAAGTTCAAAACTGGCATAGGGGAAGCTCTGGTCTGCCGAGCGGGTGTAGAGGGCAAAGGCAGATTCATGATCCTGATCCACACCTTTGCCATGGTAATACAGGCCGCCAAGAGAATACTGTGCGTACTTGTAATTCTCATCCGCAGACAGGGTGAGCCAATCCGCCGCCTGCAGATAGTCCTGCTCTGTGCCAAGTCCGGCGGCATACATTTTGCCGATACGGTACTCGGTGTACTTCCAAGGTTTTTCTTCCTCGGCAGCATGGAAAACAGCAAGGGCCTTTTCGTACCAGCGGTATGCTTCATCGGCGTCCGCTTCGCAGCCAAGACCATCCGCAGACATTCTGCCCAGGTCACATAAGGCGAGAGGGTTATCTGCCTCCGCTTCCATGAGGAAGAGTTCATGGGCTTTTTCAAAATCCTGCAAAATTCCGGCATCCTCATCGCCATATAAATATTGCTTTGCCTGTTTGTAGCCATCCGTCCACCATGAGTCGGAGGATTCCTTATCGGCAGAGGCTTCATCGCTGGAGGACCGTTCCCCGGAATCATCTGCCGGTTCCTGATCTTCTTCATCCGCCATGTCAGAGGAGGGCATCTCCAGATCATCCTCCGACTCCGGCAGGGCTGTTTCCACAGATGCCGGTTCCTCAAAGGTCATGCTCCCAATCAGCAATGCTTCTTGAATGACCATGTTGCGGATGGGCTTAAAATCATCACAGCGGGAAAGGGGCGGCGGCTCTGACGGTGTTTCGGTGTAGATGGATTCGATCCTGCCCCTGACCTCCCACCACAGGCGATAGGCTTCTGCGATACGGCTGTCCTTGGCAAGCTCATCCACGATTTCATCCACCACATTTTTCAGGTCTGCTTTGAGATAGCCATACTGTTTTTTACCGGAGGTGTTTTGCAGGCGCTCAGCAAGGTGTGTAATGAGCTGCTCCATGCGGCCGCTCTGTAAAACGCCGCCTTTCATCTGACGGATCATCTCCCTCATGGACTCGGCCGCCTGTTCCTTCAGGTCATCCCGCCGCTGCGTCTTTTCTCCGTAGAGCGGAATGAGCTCCTGACGAAAAATCTCATTTGCCAGAGAGGACTTCATTTTTTTGATGCCCTGTTTCGTAAGATAGCCCTCTCTTGGGTCGGTGCTATAGCAGACCATGTGAATATGCGGATGGTGCGATTCATTGTGAAAGGCGGCATACCATTTCAGATGGTCAGGATGGATTTTCATGTTCTCCGCAATTTCCACAGCCTTTTCAGAAAGCAGAGCCTTCCATGCAAGTACATTGTCATATCCCATCTGTGCGGCATCCTCACGCCGGAGAGAAATAATCGGAGTCCACACATTTCCGGTGTGGTTGGCTACTTCATCAGCGACCTGTGATAAAACTAGCGGATCGTCACCGGCTGTGAATAAGCCATGGCTGTCAAACTTTTCGACACGGGGACGGTTTGCGATGTAGTCCAGATATTTTTCCCGGCCGCTGATTTTATCAAGATGCCGTTCCAATGCGATGGTGATGAATTCGGAGGCGTTTCCCCGGTTGGAATTTTCGAGGTAATCCTCATATTCAAACAGTTCCTTGGCATCGGGAAACTCCCGGAGTATCTGTGCAATCAAATCCTTTTGTTTTTTGGTGGAGTGCCAGAGCTTATGACCACTTTCCATTTTTTCTACGCCGTCGCGGGTGGCAATGTATTTGACGAGGTTGCTTAAATGGGCAGCAGTCTTTTCCCCGCCTTTGAGGTAGGGGCACTTGAGAATGATGCGGGCCATTATTCTTCCGTCTCAGGGCTGCTCTGGAAATCCACCGCATCGTCCAGACGGATTTTCCCTCTGGTCCGTTTTACCTCGGCAACGCATCGGCCGCGGAGCCGGTGCAGTTCCTCATCGGTAATCTCCAGCGTAGTTGCCAGCAGATGCATCATCATGCTGATTTCCACAGAAAGCCGAAACAGATTGTTTGCCACCCGGTTTTCGGTCTTTTGCAATGTGCCCTGGATGGATACAAGCAGAGCCTTGGAGAGATAGGAGGAGATGTCCTCCGTCCCAAGGTAGCCCATGTAGAAGCTGAGTGCCTTTTCAATAAACTCGCTGCGGCTCTTGCAGTTATCCTTTGACAGCCAGCCGTCCAGCCGTTCCATTGTTTCGGGGTACAGCCAGACCGCTGTTCGTTCCTTGTTATTTTTCATGTGAAATCCGACCTTTCATGGGTGTCCACCTGTGAGGTGACCGTGTAAATTCCTTTGTTTTCTTGCCTTTTCTAAAATCCCGACCACCCTGACCGTGACAAATCCGGAATCCGACCACCTCATGGGAAAGTGCGAAAAACGCCCAGCACTGCTGGGCGAAATGGTTGGCAGGAGGGCGCTTGCGACCACCCGCCTTTATCCTGCTCTTTTTTCGACCGTAGAGGCCGCATGAGGGTTCTGTATGCTTTGGCTGAGAAGCGGGGTTCTTACAGCTCTGCACAAAGCCCTCAAAATCGGTTGTATTCGGTTTGGCGGGTAAACCTGTCACCCAGCCCCGCAAAAGCCCACACAGGGGCGAACAGGGGGCAACGCTGGGTGACGGGGGCAGTAGGGCGGTACGCTACTTCATCTCCATGCCAGAATAACCTTGGGTAGGCTCAGATTGGCAAAGTTCTGTTTCTCTTAGGCTGAAAGAGGAAAGCGGATAGAACTCCCGGTCAAACTCGCCCAAGCCGTGCTGTTTCAGAAATTCATCATTGCTGGCATTGATGCCGAGATCCTCTTTGCCGTATGAGTCAGTGCAGGCGTATATTTCCTCTATGCTGCCGTCCTCCATTCGGAGAAACATTCCGGCCTTAATCTCATTGCCGTGCTTATCAAAATACTGCATCATTGCTCATCCGCCTGCCTCGGCTCTGCGGTCTGCCTGATTTTTTCTTTCTGTTTTTTAGACAAAGTGCTTGCCGGGGTTTCGATATCGGCACTTTCATCGATGTATTCCCGCACATTGGCAGGGACGAATTTTTCATAAAGGCGCTGGAGCTGGTCGCAAAGCTCCTGCTCCAAGTCCGCATCTTTCTTCTCCATATAGCGTTTGACCGCTCGGAGTTTTTCGGCATCCATTTGTACGGTGATGGCTTCTTTTTTCATATTGAGTGTCCTCCCTTGAATTTTTTATTGGTATCAATGCCGCAAAACAGAAAGAAAAAACCAGCCTGTTTACGGCAAATAGTTTCTCGGATTCTTCTGCGCACCGTTCACTCTCACCTCAAAGTGCAGATGATTTCCGGTGCTTCGCCCTGTGGAACCTACCTTTGCAACGGTTTCTCCGGCCTTTACCGTCTGCCCCTCACGGACGAGGATTTGAGAGCAGTGTCCGTATAAAGTGACCATTCCATTCCCATGGTCAATGGTCAGATAGTAGCCGTAGCCGGTGTTTCCGTAGACCACAGTTTTCACTGTCCCCGCCTTTGCCGAGCGGATGGCAGTTCCTTTGGAGGCGCCAAGGTCAAGGCCGGTATGTCCCGCCCATTCCCCTGTGAGGGGGTCTGTCCTGCCACCAAATTCCGAGGTCACCATGGAACGCCAGCCGCTGCCGAGGGGAGAAATAAAGCCATCGGCAGAAGATTTTTGTGCCTCGGCGTAGGGTCTGCCGTACAGAACCTGATTGCCGGAATCGAATAAGTCCCGGTAGACGACCTGTCCTCTGGAGGAGGAAGCGTCAACCACTTTGCCGTCACCGGCGTAGATTCCCACATGGGTGATGTTCATGAAACGGCCGTTAGGTTTATGGCTCCAGAACACCAAATCACCGGGAGCAAGACTTGATTTTGGAATGGTCAGCCCATTGTCCACGCAGTATTTTCCCTGCGCCGCAGCCGTGCCGGGAAGATTTACCCCCAGCTTTTTGTACACCCACCGCACAAGATAGCTGCAGTCGGTGTAGCTTCCTTGTCCACGCAGCTCTTGGGAGTAGGGATCACCGAGGCGGGAAAGGCCGAGGCGGACAGCTTCAGCTCCCACCTCACCCACAGGCAAGTCAGAAAAGAAACCGTCAAGCTGGTCTGGAGTCCAACCCTCCCACATGGTGAAATCATCATCCTCGGCCGGAGCTCCGATACCGTATAAGGCACGGTAATAGATTTCATTGGCGTTTGCCTGATCCTCATAGGTAATAGCTCTGCCTAACAATGTCCTGATGTTGTTGTAGATGGCAGGCAGAGAGGTAATGGGAACAGCCACGGTATAAGTTTCCTCCGAGGTTGTTCCGTCATCATTTTCCACGGTGCGGGTGCGTTCCTCGTAGGTCACAAAACAGTCCACATATTTCCGGTGTTCCAGCCGGGAGGGGGACTCAGCGCCGAAAAACAGAGAATAAAAAATAGCCTTGACCCGGTAATCGTCAAGGCTGTTGCCGTCCTCCATCTGCGAATTCACTGTGGCGATGGCTCCGTCTATGAGGGTAAAGCTGCGACGCATATCCCCGATGTATTCCCTGTAATCCGCGGGCATACTCCCCGGTATCACACCGCCATGGAAGCACAGCTCCACGGCGGTGTTGTTGTGGTTGGTGGTTCCGGAGAGCAGGGAGCAGACCAGCACGATGATTAAAATAAGCGGCGACAGGATGGCGGCAATGGTCCAGCCGATGGTCTTTCGGGTGCGTTCATCCGAAAGAGCGGCAGCGGCGGCTTTTGCAACAGCCGTAATGGTAGCGGGATCTGCCATGCCATCACCACCATTTCTGGCTGCCAAAACCGAACAGGTTCTGCTGTTCCGGCTCCGGTTCGCTTTCCATGAGCTGCTCGGTATAATCTATCGCCTGCTCCAAAACAGCGGTATCAAAGCCCGCAGTTTTGTAACCGTCATGGATGGTATTGTAATAATAGTCGGAGGGATAGCCCAGGCGATGCCCCGGCGTCATAACGTAGACCATGGCTGAAACAGTCTTGCCGTCCAACGGGAGGTCCATGGTTTCCTTGTCGTAAAATCTGGGAAAGCCTTCATAAATATCGAGGGCAGTCTCATCTTTCGGCGTGATCTTCCACAGCAAAACAGGAACAGAAGAACCCTCGCAAGGCTCAATGGTAGCCACCGCACCGTGCCTGCCGCCCCGAAACACAAGGGCATAATCCTTTATCTCGGAAGCCCCGACCACCTTGGCGGTGGGGCATCTCCCAGCCATCTGCGGCAGATTGAGGTTGCTGCCATAGGCAATATACAGTTTGTTTTTCATACGATCTCCTTTACATTGACATAGTAAAAGCGGAGGACTGTTCATCCTCCGCTTCCAATACAGTTTCCGGCACAGCTTCTTCCGGCGGTGTCTGCTCCTGCGACCGCTCCGCTTCACGCTTTTGCCGCAGCCGTTCTTTTTGCCTTTCTGCCTGTGCCGGGTCTTTCCATGCGATGCAGCCCTCCAAGTGATCCAGCAGATGCTTACGGGCCGTTTTAAATTCATCCCCAATCATACCGAGGCGCAAAAGCCACACCCGAAAGGTATATTTTTCATTGGTGGACTGTGTTTTTGTCGGGCTTGCCGACCGCTGGTTGAGCGCCTGTGCGGTCATGGCGAGGCAGAACTGCACATATGCTTTGACTTTTCCGGCATGGAGGTCCCCATTGAAAGCACGGAATTCCACCGTGCCTTTCTGGAACACGCTGTGCAGATTGAGACAGTGGTAGCGGCTATCGTGATAATGCTCCCGGCTGCCATCGCTGCCGTTGTACCAGATACGCTTCAGTTGGTCGAGGGTAGTGGGTTTCTGCCGGTTGATCCGCTCTAAAAAGGCAGAGTCAATCTTTTGGCAGTAGTTGGTTTCCCTGCCTCTTGAAACCTTTAATGCCTTATAGATCATATCCTCCTTGGCCGCCATGATGTTGACCAAGTTGCGGAGTTTGGGGGCATCAAAGGGGGCGGCATTGATGTGGATATGGATACCGCAGGAGGAATTCACAAATGCCCCGGCTTCCCGGAGCTTGCGCATCAATTCCTGCACAGTTTCGATATCCTGGTACTGGCAGATGGGGCTGACCATCTCTACGCTGTAGCTCCTGTCGGCGCTTACTTTTCTGCGGCCGTCTTTCTTCTGACAGTCAATACTGCCGTCACTCATGACCCTCCATTTTCGCCGCTGGCTGTCACAGGCATAATAGGCATCGTAGAAGCTGCCTTCATATTCCTTTGTCGTGCCGAAATGTTCTGCAATCACCTCGGCGGCACGGCTTCGTGTAATCCCAGTCATTTCAATTTCAATCCCGAAATTCTGACCTTGTATCTCCATTTACCCACCGCCTTTACCACATCCTGTGCTGCAGGGTAAGGTCTTTTTCCTGTGACAGTCCCGCTGTTTCCGCAGCAGAGTTGATGAATCCGCACAGCCGTTCCCTGCGCCAGGTATCAATCAGGTACCGTCCGCATTCCTCATTGAGAGCATTGATTTTCAAGACTGTATCCCGCACACACTCCGAGATAGCGGCAGGATCACCCTCTGCGGATACGAGATCATCGATGTACTCATCCAGAATCTTTCCCATGAGGGACACATCATCCGGCGTATAATGGTAGCCCCCGGCGTAAGGGTTGGGGTATTCCTTTCCGTCCATGCAGCACCGGAGATGCTCCAAAATAGCAGGGCGTTCTTCGTGATCCGCTTTTTGGTACTTCTCCATAAAAGCTAATATATCCGCTTCCCGGTTCGGAGTGTAGCGGATAAAAGACAGCATATCATCGAGGATACCCGCCTTGTTTTCTTTCTGATTTTGAACTCTGTCCATGACTTTTTCTCCCTTCTTCATTATCTGCCACCCGCCTTTCCGAACAGCTTTTCCTTGTAGGCAGGGGCATGGACCGCAAGGTTATACCGCTCTATGCCGCATTTGTAGAGGCACACACCACGCTGGGGGAAGCGGATTAGGTTGTATTCGGATTCCTCTAACTGGAGGCTGTCGATATAAAACTGTTTGTCAATGTTCCCTGCATTAAAGAGGAAAGCGTGAGTAGGAATGGAGAACAGCGGTTTTGTCAGCTCCCTGATGCCCTCTATATTGAAGTCCTCCAAATTCTGAGAAGCCAGAATTATCGCCGACTCCTTTTTTCTGACACGCTTCATGAAATTTCGGATATACTCAATCGCAGTCAGATTGGTCAGGAACAGATACAGCTCATCAATTGATGCGGCGGTATTTCCCCCGGTCAAGAGCTTGTCGCTCATAAAGGAAAGCACATTGAACAGCAGGGCGTTTTTCACATTCCGGCTGGCTTGCAGCAATCCTTTTACTCCGAACACAATAAAGCGGTGGTCGGTCACGTTGGTGTGGCCGTTGAAGAATTTACTTTCGGCTCCCATACACATGGAGTGGAGCCCCAGCAGGATTTCCTGCAGCAATTCCTGCGGGTAGAGCTGATAGTTACTTTTGTCATATCCCCTAAACTCATCGTCAATGAGAGCATAAAGGTCAGATAAGACAGGATAGTCTGTGGTGGCAAGGCTTCTGAAATCAGTGCGGTCGCTGATGCCAAATTTTTCGTACAGCTTGCCCAGCATGATTTCTATGGCGTCGATGTGGCGGTCGGAAAAATCTTTATAACAGCGGAAAAAATCCTTAAGAAAGGAAATGTGTTGACTGAGCTTGGTGGACTGGCGGAATGCCTGGGGTGCGTCGGTGTCCTCCGGGCTGCCTCCTTCATCCCATGTTTTAGGCTCCAGAGGATTGATACGGTATTGCCCGCTCATCAAGTCGATGAAACAGCCGAGGTTCTCTGCGAGGTCAACATATTCATGTTCAGGATCAAGGCACAGGACGGACTTACCCGATTCGAGGATGTTACAGAGGATGAGCTTGAGGAGATAGCTCTTGCCCTGACCGGAGTTACCGAGGATTAAAATGTTCGCATTCGTCTTGTCATCGTCACGCTTATCGAAGTCCACAATGATATTTGAACCAAATTTATCACGGCCAAGATAGAAGCCGTGGGGATCGGTCTTGCCACTGTAATTGAACGGATAGAGGTTTGCCACCGAGCTGGCGGGTAAAACCCGTTCAAATTGGCTGCCGAACACATTCCGTCCCGCAGGGCCGACCGACAGAAAGCCCTCCCGCTGGCGCAGTATCAGCCGGTCTACATTGAGTTTTGAGCGGACCAGCTCAGTCAAGACGTCGGTCTGGAGGAGCTTTAAATCGTCCAAATTGTTCGCTGTCAGCTCAATAAAAACAGCGCAGTGGAGGAGCGGCTCACGGTTTCGGTGCATGGAGGACACCAGTGTGACCACATCCTGCAAATTGCTTTCGGCGGTGACTGTCTGCTGGAGATCGTTGGTGCTGCTCTTATCCATGCGGTTTTTATTGGCTGCGTTATGGATGATTCTCTTTTCCTCTGCCGCCGTTACCTGTCTGGTGTAGATACGCAGGGTCACACCGTCCTTTTCCCCAAGATGACGCAGGATGGCCTGCTCATCGGTTGCGGTAGGGTACTCACGGAGAGCCCAGACACACCGATAGGTGTTGCCGCATATAAAATGGTCCGTATTGAACTTGATGATGCCCGGTGCGATCATGTCAAGAAAATCCTTGATTTTCGACTCTGCCGCCCCAGCATCAGCCTTTGTTTTTTTGATTTTAGGCATGAAAAAATACCTCCTGTCCAGCCGTGGGAGGTTCCATGCCTTTTGGCCGCAAGGTACCTCCCTACGGCCTATTGAATTTTACTTATTCTCCGAGAATCACCCAGCGCTCGCCGTCATAATCCTCATACATCTTAGTAGTGACATTTTGCTCATAGTAGACTCCAAGCAGACGCTTGGTATCGGCTTCACCGGCTCTGCGCGCAGTAAAGCCCTGATCCTTGAGGCTCTTTTCGATACGGGAGAGGTAGGGGCCTACGTCCTTTTCTTTTTCTCCACGCAGGCGGATGATGATTAAAAATTCCCGCGCTGTTGCCATCTGCACTTGCATACGGTCAAGGGCGGTCATGTCCTGTGCCAGCAGCTTTCGGATGACAGGATTCTGCTCGGCATCCATCCTGGCTTTCAGATAGCTCTTGTTGCCCTCAAAGTTTTCACGGCTGTTAAGGCACAGCATTTCAATATCCGAGATGCCTTTCAGCACATTCATAAGAGCATAAATCCTTGCCCCGATGCTGGAATCGGACAGGACGCTGATGTTGGTGGGTTTAACCATAAAAAACACCAGCTCACCATGGGGAGTCACAAGGCTGTGGCCTGTGATGTCCTCGATGCCGATGAGCTGGCGGGTGGAGGCTTTCTCCCTTGCCTCCTGTTTCCTTTTTCTGTTCATATTCATGCCCTCCATTCATAGGATTGTTGCTTGCCGAAGAAGAAAGCGGCGGCATAGCGGATAAAATCGAGGATACTCACGTCCTCAAAACGTATGGATAAAAAGGCATAGAGCGCCGTCAGGACGATGGGCGGCAGCCAGCCGAGCTGGGAAAGGGCAAAGACAGAAATCAGACATCCGACGCCGATGATTCCAATATCCCGTAGCTCCCATAGCCACAGGGTAGCCTTTGACTTTAAGTTGTCGGGGTAGATATACATGGGGGTGATTCCTCCTGTTCCTCATGGATTATTCGCAAAAAATAAGCGATGCCACGGAGGACAAAGTCCACGCACGGTATCGCCACGCTGTTTCCAAGTGCCTTGTATCTGGCACTGTCCGATGCTCCCGGTATCAACGTCCAGCCATCAGGAAAGCCCTGGAGCCGCTCACATTCCAGAGGAGTAAGTCTGCGGATGAGGTTGCGTCCATTCTCTTTTACAAGATTTTCGCTTCCGCCTCCGTTGTCGCCACCCTGGGCACGCAGAGTGGTACAGCCCTCCGCATAGTTGCCATATTGTGATTGGCCGAATACTTCAGGCTGACAAATGAGATCGGTGGCATCCTTATGCTGCCTTGCACTTTGTGTGGCAACCACATCATTTTCGGAAAATTCATCGCTCCGCTGTCGGCTGAATACCGCATGGCGGTCGCTGGTGGTAATGGTATAGCTGATGTCCGGCTGACAGCCCAATCCGTTGCCGCCGTTCTCCGGCTCCCGGTCAATGGTGTTGCCAGCAATGCAGATGGTTTCCTGCAAAATAGCACTTCCCACGAGCGGTACATTATTGCCGCCGGTACCATAGGTCGAGGTGACGGTAGGGGCTACCTCCAACGGTCCGTTATATCTGCAATCCTTGGCATGGTTATCAAACAGCACCGGCTGGTTGTTTCCGCTCATGCCTGCGCTGGCAGTGATGGTTGGGCAGATGCCGACGCCGATTTCTGCGCCTCCCTGCTGGGTCGCCATGACCAGCGGCTGGTGACCATGCTCCTGGGCGCGGAGCGTACCTGTGATGTCCTCCGTGCAGTGCATCTGGCTGCCGCCTTGATCGTTTAAGCAAAGCACGGATGGAGCAGTACCGGTTTTAATAGTGGGCGAACACTCTGACTGATAACCGATTCCTCTGGCCTCTGCGCTGGCATTGCCGCAGAATCCTGCGGTAAGCACACAGGGATAGCCCTGTCCGGCCTGACCGCCGCCGCTGGTGATGGAGGTATGAACCTCCGGCGTGAGAAAACAATCGCCGTCACCTTTGCTGATAACTCCTGCCGCAAATAGAAGTCCTGCCGGGTTTCTTCCGCCGCCCCCGTCCGCTCCGGCAAGAGTGGGCGCCACACCCTCCGGCGTGAACACACGGCTTTGCTGGGTATCCCATCCGTTTAGACAGTTCGGCTGGGATATAAGGGGAGGATGACCTCCCATGTCTGCACGGAGCGTAGGGGTTACTTCCTCGGTGATATCCATTCGTTCTCCGCCATGGTCGTTTAAGCAGACCAATGGCTGCTGGGTGACAAAGGTCTGCATCTGCATATTGCGGGTTGCCAGCAGAGCGCCTGATATGCCGTCAAGATCAATCACCTCGTCCCGTTGGTTGACATGAAAAGCGCTGATTTTTTCAGCATCCGCCACAAAAGTCTGCTGTTTCATGCCGGGGCTGGCACCCAAGGCTCCGGCTACATCCTGGAGGTTCCGCACTTCATCACGCTGGTTGGCGGCAAAGGCTATCGCTGTTTTTTCCTCTGTCTGGATATACCCATGCCCGCCGCCTTCGCCGCCATAAAGAGAGGGCCATGTTCCAGTTTCCTCAAAGATGCGGCGGCTCTGCACATCCCATGGGGTCAGGCAAGCTCCGCCTGTATCGTCAGTGCCTCCTTGAGCTGGGGCGGCAGCTCCTTGCCCCTGGCTTCCGCTCTCCGCAATATCCCCAAACAGGCCGTCTTGCTTAAATAGTATTTCGGGTGCGGTTGTGCCTCCAAAATCTGCGACAAGGAAGATGCGACGGCGACGCTGGGCGACTCCCCAGAATTGAGCGTCCATGACACGCCAAGCCAAGCTGAATTCAGTTCCCAATATGACAGCCCCAGCAGATTCCCAGCGCCCGGACTCAGGTCGAGGCACATCACAGGCACTGTACTTAATGCGGACGATCTCCTCGATGACCGCCCTGAAATCCTCGCCGTCTGCGGAGCTAAAGGCTCCGGGGACATTCTCCCAAACGAGGTATCGAGGTCGAATAAAGTGAGCTGGTACGTTTCGCTGCTCATCGGCTTTTCTCATCTCCTTTGCAATCCGTGTCTGCTCCATAAATAGACCAGAGCGTTCTCCGGCAAGTCCGGCACGCTGCCCAGCCACACTCAGGTCCTGGCATGGGCTGCCCCCGCAGATCACATCCACAAGAGGCAATGCCGCTCCGTCAAGTTTTGTGATATCTCCGACATGGAGCATTTCAGGAAATCGGATTTTTGTCACTTCAATGGGAAAGGCTTCGATTTCACTTGCCCATAAGGGGGTGATTCCATTGCGGACAGCAACAAGCGGGAAGCCTCCGATCCCATCGAAGAGGCTCCCCATCGTCATCATCAGACCATCCTCATAGCCTGTTCGGGAGCCTCGGCCGGTACATTGTTTTTTACTCTGCCTATGGCAAAGCCGTTTTCCTGTTCCATTACCCGGCGTACCGGGATTCCGAGTCTGCCCGCTTCCTCGATTTCAAGGTGCATTCCGAGTGAGATATGGTCGCCGTAGCACCATAACTCATCACAACGGGACAACATGGCGATTCCCATGTCAAGCCCAAGCTGACGCTGTTCCGGCTGATGTTCGTCCAGAATGGTGGGGTATAGCAAATGGGGCGCAAAAAAAGCGTACCCCTCGTTCATTACATGATGGCACGCTTTCTTGGCAAACTCGGTATTCTTTTCGATGTCCCCGGCGTAGGGGGACGCCATATAAATCAATTTCATGGCCTTTTTCCTTTCTGCGTTATTTCGGTGCAACCGCCTGCACCACAGTTCGGGTGGTGTTCACAGCGGCCTGCGCCGTGTACACGGCACTCATCACATTAGCCTTTGTGCTGGTGTCCAGCCCAAAAGCTCCAGCGATTCTTGGCACTTCCCCTGCGGAAAGCATCAGCCCAAGCCCCAGCAGGGCGTGGGTTCTCAGGACCATAAGCCCTGCGGCAAGGATGGTTGCCTGCAAAAATGTGGTGAGGCACAGACCGATGATCTGCTTGCACCACTGTGTAAATCCGTCAATGTAACCGCGAGGAACGGAAAACATATACAGGCTGCCTACAGCAATCTGGATCAGCAAAATGCCCCCACGTTTTAAATTGGCAAAAAAAACTTTAATGACCGAGTATCCCATCATGATAATCAGGAAAAGCATCATGATGGGGTTTGTGATGCCCGACAGCCCTCCAAAGATACCGGAGCCCATAGCACCGCCCAGGTCTGACGAGCTGCCAAGCTCTGCTATGATGTTCCCCGCAAGGTCACCGAAGCTGCTTCCGTAGCCGGTGATTCCTGCCGTGAGGCTGCTCTGGAGATTGACCGAGAGCTTGAACAGCTCCACCGGTAAGATGGTAAAAAGGGACACCGCCATAAAGCCTTTGATGGCGTTTAAGGCGGCGTCTTTTATGCTGCCCCGGCCGTGCTGGTACTCGATTCCGGTTTCAAACACCGACACCACAAGCCCGGTCCCGTACAGCGCCCAAGCCAGATAAGAGAAAAACAGGACGATGGACTGTACCCATTCCATAGAGAACAGCTCCACGCCCATATTTCCCATTTGTGCAAAAAAGTCAGCAAGAAAGCCAACCACTTGTCCGTAGAGCCATTCGATGATCTGATCCATCACGGTTCCGAGGACAAAATCCCATATAAACATTTGGAAGTTCACCTCCTTCGAGACATAAAAAATCACACCGTAGCAAGGCACACGGTGTGTTCATTCATCTCGGTTAATAAATTTCGAGCAATGATTTTTATTTGAGTAAAGCTCAAAAACAACTTGACAATCAGCTCTTTCAGAGTTTCAATACCACACAACGGTGGCCGCCGAAATAATCTTAGGAGGTCAATTGCATGGCAGATTACAAAAAAATGTACGATTCGCTGTTCAATGATGTGACGGACGCGATATCGTTGCTTCAGCGCGCACAGCAAAAAACGGAGGAGCTTTTTATCTCTGGCGATGATGGCATCGTACTTGAGATTAGAAAAGAATCCGGGCCTGAGGGCGAAAAAGAATAGCGGAATCATTTTGTAAAGTAAGGAGAGTGGCACGAGCTGCTCTCCTTACTTTTCTGATGTAAACACCATCATGCATAATCGGAACACCTTACTACATCCCCAAAATCGTCCAGATGTAAGTCGGAGCCGTAAGGGTGAACACCAAACAGGCGAACAAAATCGCCGGAGCCGCCCACTCAAACTGACCATGCTTTCGATAATCAAAGTACGCCATCCCTAATTTTGCAAAGAAAAACACCGCCAGAATGAGGTCGATTGCGGGAAACACCACCTTGTTGACCACCGTCTTAATCTGCCCGGAGGCGTCATTCCATGTGCCCTCAATAGCTCCCGCAACATCGCCATTTGCCGCAAAAGCGGTTGTGCTGAAGAACATGGTTACCATGAGGACGAGGATAAGCATAAGAGCAATTTTCTTATACCTTTTCATAAAAACCACCTTTCTAAAAGTTAAGAAAAGGCCGCAGAATTGCTCCTGCAGCCTTGTTCTTTTTCTGTATTTATAGTTTCATTGTCATATCCATGCCCTGAGCCTGTTCTTCCAGGAGCGAGGACACTTCAATTACCTGGGGGTTCTGATAAAATTTCAGGTCACCGCGGAAGCCTTTCTTCAACAAGCTGAATTCTTCAGCCTCCGCAAGTATTTCGGGAGGACGCCGGGTGGCATCTCCTGATTCCATCTTACCCATTCCCCATTTTGATGCCGTTGCTCCAGCTTTAGGATGATGTAACCCTCTGGTACAAAAGCGGGGTATCTCTGTAAAAATCCCCGTGTATCAACATAGGGATGTCCTTCCTTCATGACGGTCATTTCCATAAGCTGCAGGGTGTCTGCGAGAGAAGTGCAGAACCAGCACTCACGATCTCCAAATCGCCGGATGCGCCCATCCTGCAATATTGCATCCAGCCGGTCCTTTTGCGTGTAGTGGTACAGGCTGCCTTTTGGCGCCTCAATTCGTTCATATGCCATTGTATCCTCCCTGCTATGGCTTCTTAGGAGCGACGTGCCAGTCCTGCCACAAGTTGCCCCTTATGGTCAGGCTGTCTGTAAGGTTGGCCGACAGCATTCCATCCGGAGTCCACCCATCAATGAGCCATGTGTTAACGGTATATGCTCCGTCCGGCATCCAGATCGGGCTGAAATGGGTGCGGTTTTTGTAGGTGGAGTAAGGGTTTTGCTGAAGCTCAAATCGCCCCGATCCCATGCGCTCCAAGAGCCGCCAATAGGTTTCATAGGCAAATTCGGGAAAATAGCTGACCGCATTCTGCGGCTGGGTAACCGCCGAGCTTTGGTTGGAGCTGATACTTCCGGTGACGGTCTGGTTGATGCCATATCCCGATTTCATCGTTCTTCCGCTGGCAGTCGGATTCATGCTGTCGCATTTGATGCTCATGGCGGCGGTCAGGCTGGCACTGTAACGGTTCAGGTCAAACTCCCACCATCCGTGATCGCACCAATATCCGTTATCGTTTCCTTCATCGTCATAATCACTGTGCCACACCCAATATTCCTGCCACCACGGCCGCCAGACACTCCAGCTTGCCGAGCTTTTTACCGCTCTGCTTGGTATGGCAGAAGCACGGAAGCTATCGTTGCGGTCATCGGCTACGGGATTGGGCGGAGGGTTCTTATCAAGGTCAAGGATTTTGACGTTGAGGGTCATTTTCGCCGTACTGCCGGGACCGGATACCGTCACCTGAATTGTCATGTTCTGCTCAGTATCGGGGGTTTTCCATTTTACCCACGCAAGCTGGCTATCGCCTTCGGGGTAGTAGACATTGCCCACACTGTAGGTTTGCCCACCGATATTAAAGCTGATGCGGGTGGGCCTGTCGGGATCGGACTGACCTCCGCTGATCCTCACCGCCGTGATGACATTGGTGTTTACCCGGTACTCATAATCGTAGGCGTCAATCTGAGGTTCCTCTGGTTTCTCCGTAAAACGGACAATGCCAAGTCCAAGGCTGGACTTGATATCCGCATTGGATGCGGCGCTGCTTTTGCTGCCTCCCCATGCGGGATAGCCGAGGTCGCCTACCTCCAAAAACATGGCGAGGGGCAGATTCTTGTGGGTAAGAGACACCATTCTTCTGCGGAGCAGACCGCTAACCTGTTCATCATACAGGGCGGCTTCGGTAGCGGTGGTGGCAATCATAACTCCCTCAAATTTGTAGTAGGCAATGGGCTCCAAGAGGATTTTATACTCACCGCCGATGAGAACATCGTAATTCATGCCTGTTACATCTGCAATGCGTTTGATGACATATTCCGAGCAGAAATACTTCTTGATGGCGGCAATATTGTTGCTTCCGTTGGTACTGATAATGCGGGGTATGGTTTGAGCTGGATTGATATAATGGTACACACTTGTGGTAGGGCTTAATTGCTGACCGGAGCTATAGGACAGTTTGCTTACCTTTCCAAAATGAACACGAATATTGTCCGGTTTCTTATTTGTAAAATCTACCGGCGTGGTGACCGTTGCGTGATCACTTGCCCGAACCACAGTAATACGCACACCCTCGTTACCGCCGCTCCATGTGTTGGTGCTGGTTCCGCTGCCCATGCCTCCACCGCCGCCATCGATATTTCCGCTGCCGCCGGTATCAGCAAATGCGGTTAGGGGGCAGAATAGGCAAAGCACCAGCATAAGACTGGCTATGCTCTTGAATAATTTCTTCATTGCGGCCTCCTTTTTGCAAAAGTAAAGGCACGGTCTGTTTCAACCGTGCCTTGTGAAAGTATTCTGTTATTCCCCCATATTGCCGACTTGTTTATTGATATCGCCGTCACCGTCTACAGTTGTGCCTTGACCGCCACCGCCGTTATCGTCAATCCACCCGAAACCCGGCACATAAATCTTGCCGTCCTTGGTTTCGCCGCCCTGCGGCTGATTGTCGTTTTTTGGGGTATCCTTGGGCTTTTCCACCTTATCATGGTCGACGGGCTTGGGAGGCTCCGTGACCTTTTCGCCGTCAGGTTTCTGCGTGGGGTCTTTGAGCTGTTCCTCAGTATATTCCGGCTTGGTTGCATCGCTTTGGATGGTCTGTTCCGTGCCGCTGGAAACTGCACCGTTGTTGATGTTTGTCGGTTGGGTGGTATCAGGCGGGGCTACGGTGCTCTCTTTTTCTTTCTCTGTGCTATCCGGCACCCTGGTGTCCACCGTCACATTGCTCACCTCGGAGCTTTGGGGCGAGGGTGGGGTATCCACCGGCTTTGGGGTTATGAATTGCTGTCCGATCAGTACCACAAGCACCGCACAGAGGGCGAGGCATCCGGTTACGGCCAGCCATTTCTTCGTTTTGGCATTCATATTTTTCATAAGAGTGTCCTCCTATTTGTTAAATTTTGATAGGTTCCTGTTAAGTCACACCCTACCACGAACTTTTCAAAAAGTCTATCATTATTCCAAGAAAACTTCTCCGCAGGGTTAAAACCTCGGTGTGTATCCGGCGCTGGTCTTGACTTTGATCGTCATGGGGGGCAGCAGTTTTCCGCCAAAAGACACGGGAACCTCCAGCATGATGGTGCTGTCAGCTTCAAAGCGGGAGGAGGCTTGGTCGCCCGATGCAAAGGGAGCGTTTCGGATATCCACCTCCAGATTCCACACCTTAAATTCCAACTTGCCGTCCGGAGTGCGTTTTTCATGATAGCCGCCGCTGTAGGAAAGACCGAGTACACCATCCAGCCTGTCATAGATATCGCCGTAATCAATGCTTTCCTCAAAATCCTCGGCAATGGGCTGGTAGGCTCCCGAATAACCCTCCCGCACGCCGTGGTACACATCGTCGTAGTTGTCGTTGACGGTGGAGATAACAGCGGTCTGCACCGCATCCCGCACGCCCTGCGCTACGATTACAAGCCGGAAATATTCTGAAATGCCGGTAAAGATAATCACCAGCGACAAGGCGATGGCAATGATGAGCGGGAAGCCTGAGCCGCTTTTCCCTTGTAGGATTTGCTTGATTTTTTCCGTCATTTCCAGTAGACCTCGCTTTTTCCCGCTGCATCTGCTCTCAGCGTAATGGGGAACGAGCCAAACCCGGCAAAAAGCCCGATGTTGGTCTTGTAGGTGACCGTCACCGTGACTTCTTCATTAAGCTGAATCCTGCCGGTCTTGGACCATGTCACGGTGGGGGTCAGTCCGGTCTTTTCCCGCAGGAATTGTTCACGGCGGCCGGTTTCGCTGCCGATCTGACCGGAGATTTCCGCCTCCCGAATGAGTTCCACGGCAAAGGTGTCAATCTGCTGTTTTTGGATATACACCGGGAACACCTTCACCGCAAGGGCGATAACCAGCATGGCACACAGCACCAGCACCGCCACATCAATGTAGCCTTCTCCGGCTTTGCTTTTCAGTATTTTCAGCACATGGTCACCCCCTGTTCAAAGGGGGCCTGCTCCTGTTCCGGCTCCCGGATGTAATCGCTTAATATGCGCCATGTACCCTTGCTGAAACTGGCCCTACGGACTTCTTGATTAAGCAGTTCCTCCGCGGTGATTTCCCTCCCATACTCAGGACTGCCAGGATGCCCCATTATGCTCTGCCCGGACAGCAGAAGCTGTGCTTTTTCCGGAGTCAGATACACACTACCACCGGGAGTCAACATGTCGAGATTGGCACAGGGATGGTGTTCAATGAATTCCCGCACAGTGTTTTTTTTGTCTGTTGCGGGACCCGGCGTATATTCCGGGTCAAGAGCATAATCCTGTTCTGCTGTACCCTTGTCCATCAGACTCCAGAGCGCATGATTGAGTTCTTCACTGAAATCCACCGATTGCTCCGATATCCACTGATCCCTTGCGACCTCCAGCGGGTTTTCAAAACACAGGAGGTATTCCATATAGTCCTCCGGGTACCCACCACCGTACAGCTCGTTATAGACAAAGCGGGCGGCAGTAATCTCATCGCTTTTTCCGATGAGAACACCTTTGGAAAGTCCGTCCAGTTCACGGAGGTAATCGTTCCAGTTGCGGTCGAGTTTTTCCCGAAATGCATCTATCATCTGTTCTCGCTGCATTTGCACACCTCCTTAAAACATCCCGCCGAGGGATGTGATGATTTCATAGACAATAATCGCCATGTAGGTCATGAGAAAGCACATCAGCATGGCAAAGGAAAATACTCGGATTTTGGGCGGAATCTTCATGGCCTGCGCTTTAAGCCGCTGGAGTTCCAGTTGCTTCATGTCGTGTGCCAGCATCTGAAAATACATCCCGCCGTCATCTCCGCGAAGTACGCCAATCAGCCCTCGCGTGATATCCGAGAGCATGGGCGAATTGAACCTTGACTCGAACCTCGTCAGTGCCGCCTCGTAGCTGGAGGAGCGCATATCTGCAGTGAGGATATCAAGCTCTGCGGAAAAATCTTCTCCCGCATTTCTCTTGAAATTCTCCAGCATGGACAGCACATCCCGGCTGGCTTTCAGCTCCTGGGTGATGGTTGCAACGAAGCGGGGCAGTTCCTGTTCGATTTTGCCTCGTTTAGCTGCCAGAGCCTCGTCCGCCTTGCGTATCTCTTTGAAATAGACCAGCACGGCAGCAAACAGTACAATGGGTGTCAGCAGCGGGAGGACGATAAGGCAGGGAATGATGCAAAGCGCAATACTCATTGCCTTGACGATTGCCATTGCCGTGAACAGCTCCGGCGAGTCGGAAAGTCCTGCCGCCGACAGCACATTTTCCATTCTGCTTTTCTTGTACTCATCCATGCGGAGGTAGCGGGAAAGCTGGACGGCGGCGTTTCGCAGCAGTGCATCGGTGGCTTTGGGTTTTGCCTTGGCCTGCTTACCCGCCGACAGCATCGCCTTTTGGGTGGCGAGAGTGGGCAGCCGCAGCAGATCGGCGGTAATGAAAAAGAGCCCTGCCGACAGGAGGACTCCAAATAAAAAGATGTAGATTGTCATGAGCGTCCTCCTATCTTCGATATTCGATGGGCTGCGTGAGCTTGATGACAAACGCCGTAGAAACGAAAATCACGGCGGCGCAAATGGTCAGAATAATCTGCCCCAGCGGTGTGTGCATCAGCGTGTGGTACCAATCCTTGTTCAAAAAATACATGAGCGGGATATTGCCGACGACGAGAACCTGCATGATGATGAATTCCTTTCTCGGCTCAAACACCATGTTTTCCAGCTCACCGTTAACCACCCGCATATCGGACAGCTTGCTGACGATAGGGGTCAAGGTGGTCTTGAGGCTGCGGTCGTGCTGGCAGGCAATGAGGGCATCACACCATTCGACATATACAGCGTTGTCGATGCGGTCTTTCAGGTCATGGAGCGCTGCCGTCACATCGGGGTCAACCAACCTGACACGGGACACAAACCCTTTGAAAACCGATAGCACGGGAGGGTTAAGATACGGCAGATTTTCGTCTACTGCCGTCAGGATGTCCTCGTTTCTGAGGTAGGCTGTGGTGATGATACTGAGCGCTGTTTCCAGCTCCGCCGCAATATCCCGCTTGAAGTGGCTGGCTGTGAGCTTTACCCACCAGAAAGGCAGGAACATACAGCCTACCGCCATCACAGGAACAAGGAAAAAGTTCGAGAGCATGATGGCGATGGATGCGCCCACGGCAAAGCACAGCAGAGACAGGGCACAGAGCATGGGAAAGCGTGCCGTCCTGCCTGTTACCTTGAGAATAGACTGCACCTCGGCAATTTCCCGGCGCAGATAGGACTGCTTTTTCCTGCGGGTGAATTCACCCACTTCGTCGCGGAGAGACTTGGGCCTGTCGGTGAGCTTTCCGAACACTGCCGTGGTGAACTCTATCGGAGTAAGGCCGAGTAAAATAAAAGAGCCTGCTATCATTCCGATGCAGGCGATTAAGAGTACCGTTGTCATGCGCTTTGCGCCTCCTTTCCCCGCAAGCTCTCGATGACCGCCTGGGGCATACCATTTTCCAGCAGCCGCTTGGCAAGGCTCTCCGAGATGGCATTGATCTGTTCGTGGTGTCCCTCGATGATGAATTTGCCGTCCTCCATGCGGTTTTCGGTAATGATATACTGGAACAATGGACGGTAGTTTCTTGTGCCGTCCGGGAGGATCTCGCACTCCTGAATCTCCATCATGCGGCGCTGCTTATTTTCAAGCTGCTTGCAGAACACCACAATGGGGTAGGCTTCGGTGACATAGTCCATAAGGGTCTGGTCGGACATATCCACCGCACGTTTGCACAGGGACACCATGCGGCGATAGGTAGCCTCGCAGGAATTGGAGTGGATGGTGGTCAGCACCGCAACTCCGGTTCGGGCGGCTTCCTGGGCGGCATTGGCCTCGGCGCCTCTCATTTCGCCCACTACGATAATATCCGGATTAAAACGGAGCGCATAGTCCAGGAGGTTGGTTTGATCGATGCGCTGGCGGTCATTGTCGCTGTCGCGGGTCAGGGTATGGATGACCGAATTGATCACCTTACCGTCCTTTTCCCGAACCAATGCCAGCTCACGGGAACCGTTTTCAATGGTATAGATTCTCTTATTGTCGGGGACGGTTGTCAGCACCCAGCCCGCCACGGTGGTTTTGCCGGAGCTGGTGGCGCCCGCCACGCAGACCGATATGCCGTAGCGGATACAGAGGGATAAAAAGTCCAGCATGGGGTCGGTCGCCGTACCGCTTTTGACAAAATCGTCTTTCTTCATGCTCTGCGGGTTGACGATACGGATGGAGGCGGCGACGCCCACATCTTCATCCACGATGGGACTTTTGAGAACGGCAATTCGGATGTTTTTAGAAAGATGCCCCAGCACGATGGGGCTGGCGTTGTCCAAGACCATGCCGCTGATGTGGAGCATCCTGCGGATTACATTGACAGCGTGCTGGGGGCTCTCAAAGCGTTCCTCCAGCTTGACCGTGCGGCCGTCCGAATATTGCACTTCAATGTCCCGCCACGAGTTGATGTCGATTTCCTCGATTCCGGTGCCGAAGATATATTTCGTCAGAAATCCGAACTCCGCCATTTCGGTGTAGAGAGCATCCGCCAGCTTGCCGCCGCTCATGCCGTTTACCGATACGCGACGGTCCTGAACGTACTTTGTGATGTAGCGTTTGAGCTGTGCCTTGGCATCCTCGCCGCCCGCAGTGATGAGGGTGCTGTAATGTTCGGAGATGTACTCCTGCACATCGGCAAGGACTGATGAGAAATCCTTACCCTCTGCTTCAGGTGTGAAGAACAGCGTATGGGTGCGGTTTACCCCTGAAAAATCCACAGTGCGGTTCACCGTAGACTCCTGATCCATGGTGTTGCTCAAAGCGGGAGCCGTCGCCGGGGGTGTGGATGGTTGGTTTTGTGTCTGTTTTTTCTGCTCCTGTTCGGCCTGTGCCTTATTTTTTCCCTTGGCAAATGCCGGGGTATTTCTCTTTTTCCCTAACATCCGAACACCTCCTTTGCAATTTTTTCAATCTCCCTGCGGAACAAGCGGCTGTCTTTTAGGGACAAATCAGCCAGCAGATTTCCTGCAAGGTACTGTTCCTCCAGCTCCTGAGAATGGATGATGGTAAAGGCTACCGAACCCAGCGCCTGACCGATCTGCTCCCTGGCCTGCTGGGGCTTTACGTTGCTGGCAACCTTGTATTGTTTATCAGCATCCCATTTGGAATCCCGAAGCAGAGGGAGCTGGCTGGAGAGATAACTCACAGACTTGAGGTCTGCATTGGCAAGGCGCAGGACGCTGTCTGCCTCCATGAGCGCCACGGCGGAGAGAATGTCGTTGGCGATATAGCTGCCGCAGTCCACCACAACGAATGGGGCGATTTCCCGTAGTCCGTCCATCAGCTCCTGTGCCTGTAGCTGCTCATAGGGCGGATAGGTGTACTCGTTCTCACCCTTTTTCATGCCGAGGATGGTCAGGTGGCTGTTTTTCTTGAGGGTCACCAGATTGTGCTTGATGAGGGCTTCGGTCACATGGGTAGCGGCAAGGATACTGCCCAGCGAATGCTCACTCTCCAGATCGGAGGGAGGGCAGACACAGGGCAGCATGGGTGTGGTCATATCACAGAGCAGAAGTACCACGTTTTTCTTCCGGTCCGCAAGATGCTTTGCAATCTTCACGGCGGTGACCGTCTTTCCGCTGCCGGGAGAGCCCCAAACGGCAAGAATGCCGCTCTGAGGCTCCTGCTCCGGTGGGGCATCTTCCCTGGCGGACTGGCGGGTGAAGATGCTCTTTTTCTTGAAATTCAGCATCACTGCACCTCGCTTTCCGCGGGTGTTTCGGATGCAGTGCTTTCCTCCGATTCCTGAGACTTGGGTTCAGATGAGCTGTCCTGTGGCACCTCCACAGGATACAGAGCGGCAATGACTTTGTCCTGCGCCTCTGTAAACTTTGCGGTGTTGGCAGGCGTGCCACGGTAAACGAGGGCGAGGTGGAGCTTGCCGTCAGCCTCCAGCTCCGCCAACACTTTGCTCTGTTCGGGAGATACCAGCAGGGTTACGGTGGAGGGCAGCTCACGCTCATCCTTCTCGGATTTGGCCTCACCGGTGTTGGCGTCATAGCCGGAGGAGGCAGTCACGCTGATGACCTCCACATATTTCAGCTCGGCGGGGATGACGGTGGAGCCCTGTTTTTTGTGGTCGGCGGCAATGACCGACACTATATCGCCGCTCTGGAGCTTGCCGGACAGACCGTTTGCAAAGCTCTTGATGGTCACCGACATGGCCTGCTTGGTGCCGTCCAAATTGTAAAGATAGGCATTCTCCGCAGCGGGGGTGTCGGACAGCTTGGTGTTCAAGATATAATCACCGATGGAGAGGTCGGATTTGGCATACTTGCCGATGACCATTTCGCTCTGGCGGATGACGTTGTCGGGCAGACCGAAGCCACCTACCTCCACGGTCTGGACCGTATCCTTTGTGATCTCATCGCCTGCTTTGATTTCCTTAACCACGCGGACGATCTCGGTTTTCTGGCTGACGGACTTGTTGAACAGCGGCGTTACGCCGAAGCAGATAAGCAGGGACAAAAGGATGCAGATTACACCGACAACAGTGCGATTCTTAAAAAGACTCATAGGATTTCCTCCTTTATTTCATTGTGATTTAGAAGCTGACGGAGCTGTATTTGCGGTATTTCGCTGCTTTCACAGCCCCCGGAATAAGGGCGGCAGCCAGCGAAACGGCGGCGATACCGGCGATGAGAATGGTCTTTTTTCTGCTGATATGGATTCTTTTCATGAGATAACTCCTCCGATATTTAGAATGGTTATGGCAAGAAAGCCGAGGGACAAAAACGGCGCCATCGGCAGGGATGCCTGCGCCGCTTTCTGAGGCTCCAGTTTGCGGAGCCTTCTGATGGCTTGGGCCCAGAAATAAAAAAAGAGGGATGCCATCAGACCGAGTGTCAACCCGGCCGTGCATCCCCAAAATCCCAAAACAATGCCCGCGGTGGCAGTGAGCTTGATATCCCCGCCGCCAATGCTGTCCGGTTTGTATAGGGCGGCAATGAGTAGCGGCAGCGCCGCAAGCACTCCCAAGAAATTGGCGGGGCTGAAATCAATCAGCCCCGCCAGTGCAATCAGGAGGCAGATGCTGTCCGGGATGATCCGTTTGCGGAGGTCCCACACAGAAGCCGCCAGAAGCAGAGAAGAAAAAAGCGCCGCCTGTGCGATGCCATTAGCCTCCATAGTTGAACATTTCCTTGATTCTCTGTGTCAAGGTCGGCAGTACCGTTTCCCCAAACAGGGCATAAAGCCCTGCCAGAAGCAGAGCGCCGATGACAACCGCCAGCAGGATTTTAATGGCCGTATCAATGTAGCCCTCCCCGCGGTTTCCGGAAAGGGTGTTTCGGGTTCTGACTACGGCTGTGGCAGACTTGTTCTTCAGCTTGCAAATGAGAGATTTCATAGATTTTCCTCCTTACTCGAAATGATAGGTTACGGAATACGTGATGTTGCTCTTGTTATACATGCAGTCGTGATTGGTGTAATAATAGAATTCCAGCCTTGTGTATACGCCTGCGCCAAGGCTGCGAGTGAAAGTGATGCCGTTGGTGGTGGTACCGTAGTCAAGCTGATCCCACTGGCTGGTCAGCCTGTTGTATCCACGCACTCTGCCGAAGTCCGAGCCGCTGTGACCACTTACAGGAGGCACCGTAAAGGTATATTCTGTGATGGTGGCGCCTTCGAGCCCGTTTTCCATGATAACGGAGTCAGGCCCTGTTAAGACCATCCCACCACCGCCGTTTGAGTCCGCCACAAAGAAAACGATGGCAGCCCAAGGCGATTCAGCGCCTGCGGAGTCCACCGCTTTGACGCGGACCACGTTCTTTCCACGGGGATAGGTCTGTGTTTCAGCATTTCGGCCCTCCCAGACAAGGGTGACAGCATCGCCATCGGGGTCAGAGCTGGTTGCCTTAATGGTGACCGGCGTTCCCGGCGCTACGCTGTTGCCGTTTGGAGTTCGGCTGATGACCGGCGCAGTCGGTGCAGAGTTTACGATGCTGAATGTTTTGGACACCCACTCCGAATACAGCCCGGTAGCATCTTTGGCACGAACACGGATGGTGTGCGTGCCAACGGCATAGTAGTTGTCAGCCGCCTTGTTGTCCCACTCCAGAGTGGTGGCATCGCCGTCCGAGTCAGCGGCTGTTGCGCTGATATTGACAAGGAATTTGCCGTTATTCGCTGTTCGAGTGGGGGTTGCGGTCAGAGTTACAGTCGGTGCGGAGCTGGTGATGGTGAAAGTCTTTGATGCCCAAGGAGAATATGCTCCGGCAATATCTTTGGCACGGACGCGGATGGTGTGCGTGCCTGCGGCATAGTAGTTGTCAGCCGCCTTGTTGTCCCATTCCAGCGTGGTTGCATCGCCGTCCGCATCGGCGGCTGTCGCACTGATATTGACAAGGAACTTGCCGTCCTTGACAATGCGGGTTGGCTCGGCTGTCAGGGTAACAGTGGGGGCGGCATTGGTCACGGTGAAAGTTTTCTCGGTCCAGGTAGAGTAAGCCCCGGCAATATCCTTCGCCCTGACACGGATGGTGTGGGTACCCGGCGCATAGTAGCCGTCAGCCGCAGTGTCCGCATACTCCAAGGTCACCGCATCTCCATCGGGATCTGTGGCATTGGCGGTGATGTTGACGAGAAACTTTCCATCCTTGGCTGTACGGGTTGGAACGGCCTCTACCACAGGAGCATTCGGCGCCGTATTGGTTACCGTAATACTCTCCGCATGTGAGATTACACGTCCTGCGCTGTCGGTGATGGAAGCGGTCAGGGTAAAAGTGCCGATGTCACGGATGGCAATTCTACCGCCGTCATTGCCCAGGGTACCCTGATACTGTGCGGTATTGCCATCCTTTTGCAGTGTCCAGACCACAGCATAGCTGCCGATATGCCGAACATCCCTTGCGGCAACCTCAAACTCCGTACTGTAGTGAACAGTCTGCGGCATGGTGAAAGCATACTGCACCACCGGCAGGATGCGGATGTTTTCGCTGTGGGAATAACTGCGTTTCAGATAGTCGGTCATGGCTGCGGTAAGAACATACTCGCCGCCGCCCTTAAAGGTAATCTTGCCGCCCTGGGGGGTGAGGCTGCCGTCAAACGCCTCGGAGAGCGGAATGCTCTTGCCGTCCTTGCTGACGGACCACTCCACAGGCAGAACATTATTATTGCCATGAGTTCTGAGGTCAATGGCGGTATCAGTGTAGGCAAAGGCAGGAAGTTCAAAGCCGATAGTCAGTACGGGAAGCACCTCGCACCTGTCCTTGCTTTCGTACAGAAAGACACGGCCGGTATCATCGGTGATTCTCGCTACCAGCTCATAGATGCCCGCTCTTTTGAAGCGGATGGTACCTCCGTCATTCGAGAGCTTTCCGTCCACATAAGTCGACCAATCTTGGAAACCGAATGTGTTATCCACCAGCCACTCAACGGCGAGACCGTCCAGATGGTTGGCTTCGGTTTTGACCACGATATCGGTGTCGGTATGGGCGTGTTTTGGCAGGCCGTAGGTAAGGTTGGGCACGGGATAAACCTTGAAGCCCTGCTCATAGCGGTAGCTCCTGCCGCCATCATCGGTGAACTCCGCTTTCAGGATATAGCTGCCTTTGGAGCGGAACTTCAGCTCACCGCCGTTGTTGCCCAGCGTACCCTCCGCCGCATTGGTGAGGGATACCTCCTTGCCGTCATGCAGCAGGGACCATTTGGCGGTATGGCTGCCGATCTCTCCGAACACCGCTTCCACCACAACCGCTTTGTCGGTATGGAAGACTTCGGGCAAGTAGAATCCCGCCGAGCCCACCGGGTAGACCGTGATGCCTGCGCTACCGGCAAACACTCTGCCGGTAGCATCGGTAACGGAAGCGGTCAGCGCATAGACACCTTTTTCCTTGAATCGGATGCTGCCATGGTCGGGATCTCCTTCAATCCATGTGTCGATGTCAGCGGATTCTCCGTTGCGGGTCAGGGTGTAGGTTAGCGTGAGCCCATCCGTTTCTTTTGTTTCTGTTTTTAGCTGGGCGGTTTTATCGGTATGGGTAACTGCCGGCAGGGTGAGATTCACCTCCGCCACAGGGTAGACGGTAATGCTGCTCTGTGCGGTGACAACCTTGCCCAGCTCGTCTGTGATGGAGGCCGTGAGCGTATAGCTGCCCTTATCCTTGAACAGCACCGTGCCGCCAGCAGCGGTCAGCTCTCCGGTGACGGCTTTCTCCATATCGGCGGCGGTTCCATCTTTTTGGAGGGACCACAGCACCGAATTGGAACCGAGATTCTCCGTGGAAAGCTCCACCGGCACGCCGGTATCGGCATGGGCGGTTTCGGGCAGTGTGAATGCCGCTGTCACCACCGGATAGATGCTGACCGTCTGCTCATGGGTCACCGTGGCGCCCCGGCTGTTTTTTGCCGTGGCAATGAGGGTGATGCTACCGGTATGCGTGAATTTCACCTTGCCGCCTGCAGCGGTCAGTTCGCCCTCTGTCAGCCCGGGAAGCTCGGCGGGCAGTCCGTTTTTAAGAATTGTCCATGTCACACCGCTCACATAGCGACTTTCCGGCTTAATCTCAATTTCATCGGCGGTGTAGGCGGTTTTGGGCAATGTGAAGCTGAACTGCGGAGCGGGAACATAAGAGGAACCACCACCGCCAGAACCGCCGCCACCGGAAGGCTTATCCTCCGGCTTGGGTGTTACGGGCGGCTTCGGAGGTTCTTCTTTTTTGATCTGTTCCTTTGCTTTCTCCGTATCCACCAGCATTTCAAAGGCTTCCGCACGGGTGGCTTTGCCTTCCGGCTTTACTGTACCGTCCGGGTAACCAGTCACAATGCCGTACTTTTTGCCTGTACAGATACAGGCTTTATCCCCATCAGCGAGTCCATCGTCATCGGAAAACCCGGTGACACAGGGGCAGGATACATCATGGTCGCCCTTGCCGATAGCCCTCACCAGCATTCGGATCATCTCCATGCGGGTGATTGGATCATTCGGCAGGAACTTCGTCCCGAAATCGTCCTTTTGGATAATTCCTGCAATGATGAGCGACTCTACATACTGCTCCGACCAGTGTCCGGCAATGTCAGTAAAGCGAATGGTGACTTCACTTTCATCCGGTTCCGGCAGTTCCATAGTCCTGGCAATCAGGGCGGCAAACTCGCCTCTTGTAATGATTGCGTCGGGATGTGCGAGACCATCGGGATAGCCGCTGATGACGCCCTTATCCGTGAGGATTTGGATGGCTTCCTCCGCCCAATGGCCTTTGGCATCCTCAAAATATCGGTTTACCGCATAGGCGCTGCCCGCAAGCAGGGCAACAACCATGCAGACCACGAGGAGGATGCTGAGAGGTCTTTTCATTTTCTCCTTCATCGTCTACCTCCTACATCCCACCCATGACAGGCTGGCTTTGCTCCTGCTGGGGTTCGGGAGATTCCTGTTTCTGTACGGCGGTCTGCCCTTGGGTGAGCGCCTGCTGGTAGGCACCGATGACCGCCTTGTCAAATTCTGCTTTGGCTTCTTTGGTGCAAGGGAAGCAGATATCCTTGTACTCACCGTTTCCGGCTTTATAGCTGGGCATGGAGACAAACAGCCCCTTGGAGCCGTCCATGATCTTGATGCCCCGCACGGCAAAATCACTGTAGATGTTAACCGAGGCGGTGGCCTTGCAGCTTCCCTCCGGGCGGATGGAATGGATTTTCACATCGTACTTGGGGACAGCCGGTGTTGTATTCTTAGGCATGGTTTTTCCTCCTTCTTAAAATTGCCGGTACTCTTAACCGGCGTAGTTGAACATCTCCTTGATACGCTGAGTCAGAGTCGGCAGCACGGTTTCGCCAAACAGTGCGTAGAGCCCTGCAAGGAGCAGGGCGCCAATGACAACGGCCAGCAGGATTTTAATGGCCGTGTCGATGTAGCCCTCCCCGGCACTCTCTGAGAGAATGCGCCTGCCGCGGAATGCAAGTCTGGCGGCGGTGTCCTTTGCCGCCGTCAGCTTATGAGAAACCGCAGCCTTTACTTTTTTGATAACATAAATCATATGGTTTTCCTCCGTTCTATTGATGGCGGGCATAAGAAAAGACAGCCCAAGGCTGCCTACATACTCATGTCCATGGTTTGGATGGGTTCGGGTGATTCAAATTCGATCTGCCGGAATACCTTACGGTCCGCATAGTAGAACTCGCTTCCGGCAGCGTTGTATAGCTCAATGATGTCTGACATGGAGAGTGGATTCCCTAAAAAGCCGGGAGGCTGCCGTATGCTGTACCGCTCGTAGATAGTTTCTGGATCATTGGTATCAAGCTGGCCGTCATAGGCGATACGGTAATTTCCGGGAGACGGTTCTCCGAACTTCCGCACCATTTCCTCATAGGAAATAAATTTCATGTGGATATCCACGTCGGGCTTGAGCTGCCAGATGCGAACATTTTTCAGCGGAGCAGCAGTTTCGATACCACCCAGCCGTTCCCCGGCAAGAAGCCGCTCCATCACGCCATCCGTCCACTGCGGTGTTAGGGAACGGCTTTTCAGCCAAGCAGACAGCTCATTGCTCTGAAAGATGTTGTCCACAACTGCATTTTCTTTTTCTGTATAACCGGCCGGGTTTCCGTAATAAGAAATGAGGCCGTTTTTCAGGGAAATCCCCGGCATATTCTCACCTCCCAAGCGGTGTTTTGGAGAGCGAATACGGGTTATTTGCCATAGATGATGCTTTCCTGCATAATCAGTTCATCCAATGCCGCAAGGCAGATGCCGCTCTGCGCCAGCATTGAAAGAATGCAGGGAGGCACATCGTTGATGTCCTGCTGGATGTCCGCCTCCACCACCGTGATTTCACCGCTGTCCCCATCGGTATAGGCTTCCAGCTTGGCACCCTCGGGAATACCCGCTTCCTCCAGCAGATAGTCGGGAATATGGATGCTCTGGCTCTCGTCCAGCAGATCATGGCAGAGGGAGCAGTTAGCCACCCACTCGGCGGGGTTGTTGCCACAGCCGCATTCCGTACCAGCTTCAGGATTTTCATCGCCGCAGTTATTGCAGAGGCCGCAGGCTTTGGCGAGATGGATCGTCATATCGCTTGCCAGTTCACTGAGTGCGGTGATAACACGGATAAGCTCCAGCGCCGTCATCTTACCCTTGTGGATAACGCATACACCATCGGCAGCCATCACTGCAAGGGTTTCGGCATCGGTAAACCCGCACCGCTGCTGAATAACAAGAGGGATTTGCAGGGTCTGCTCGGTTTTCTTCTGATGATTTTTCATGGTCTGTTCCTCCTTAAAATGTTTGCCCCTTGATATGGGGCGAATTTTGTTTTCTGCTTCCGGTCAGAGTTCAATCCCTCCGTCATCAAATAAGTTGAGCTGTGAAGGAGCCTCCCTCGTCCGTTCTCGCATATCGTAGTTGGCAATGAGGATTTCAGGGAACTGCGCCCCATTGTCATACCTTTGCTTGATGTTGTTGATTCGGGTATAGGAGTCGATTTGAATGCCCGGTGTATCATATAGCTCCCGGATAAATTCGCAGTCATTGTAGGACAGCAGGAATTTGCCCTCAATCCGCAGCAGTGCATCCCGCAGGCGGATATGGTCTTTTTCTGTAAAGCCATCCTCGCCTACGTTTTTGTAGTAGTTCTCTGTTTCAAAGTACGGCGGGTCACAGTAGAAGAAACTAACGGGGCGGTCATACTGCCCAATCAGCTTCTCAAAGTCCTTGTTTTCAACGACCACTTTGGCAAGCCGCCTGTGGGCCTGCTCAATCAGCGGAAAATTGGACCGAATATCATGTGGCTGGCTGCCGTAGCTCGTCAGCCCCGATGCGTAGCTGTAGCGGATGAGCTGATAAAACCAAGCGGCTTTCTGCACATCCGAGGCAGGGCTGTCACGGGCAAGGGTATTTTTGACATGGTCAAAATCTGCACGGGCATTGAGAACATAACGCAGTGCGTCCATGAGTTCCTCTGGCTTATCCCGCACACAGCGGTAAAGATTGACCAATAACCCATTAAAATCGTTGTACACCTCAAAGTCATTGCCGGGGAACTTATGAAAAAGAATCCAGCCGCCCCCGCCGAATACCTCGATGTATCTTTCATAGTAGAGGGGAAAAAGGGTGACGATCAGCTCACGCAGGGATTTCTTGCCACCGATCCAAGACATAAAGCTGTTCAGGAGTCATCACCTCCCTCCAGCGGCAGGCGTATCTGCGTATCGTCAAACGCCGTGAGGGAACGCTTGAGTCCGGTGATGGCGGCGCTGATTCCGCTGATACGGCTTTTCATGTGCCGGATGGTCAGGCGCACTTCAGCCTCGGTCTTTGCGTAGAAATAGCCGCTTTGATCACTGGCAATGGGGATACCCTCACGGCGCAGGGCATTGACAAGGTCACGCAGTTCCTTACCTGAAACGTGGAATGCGTATTCCATCATTTTGCTTGTGACGGCATTTTCGGCGCCGTGATGATAACGATGCAGATACTCCGCAAGCTGCTCCTTGAGCATCATTGCCTCCTTTCCGGTTGTTTCCCCGGAAAGGAAGTCAAGGCAAAAAGGGCATAAAAAAACAGGGCCGCCTCCTGTCGGGGAAACGGCCTTGTTTCTATATTGGGGGTCTAAAAAAGCACAGACATCATTGCCTGTGCTACTTGATTACGCCAAGCTCCCTTAAAACTGTCACACAGTCCTTGGCGCCCTGGATGTACATATGCTGACTGTATTCGCCTAATAAAAGCTGCATGGCTTCAAAGTATGAGTCTGCGATCTGTTTCAGCTCATCATCGTATTTGGGATGATCCTTTAACAGTATTGATGCCTCCAGTTGCTGTTTCATAGCATCTCGGACATCGGCGTTGGATTCCGCCAGCTCTGCAAATGCCGCATTGAGCCGATCATCCAGAGCAGTTTGCAGGGAGTCTTTCCATTGCTCCATTCCGCTCACCTCCTTCAAGCACAACACCATGCCACAGATTTATGAAAATAGCTATACCAAATGCAGACAAAGATTCTGCTATTTCATTTCCATGCCGTGGCTCTGGCTTGGACGGTTAAGGCATTGCTCCACCGTCCGACCATTTTGTTGTTCAAGCAGTCCATAAGGGGTTTCGGCAATGCCGTATTTCTCCATGAGATACCGCCCGTATCCTTCCAAGTTGCAGAATTGCTCCAAGCCATCGTCGCTTTCAAATGACATCATCCTCTGAACTTCCTTTTCAGCGTAATCGGCGGGAGAAGCAGTTTCGGACAGAATCTCAAATTCCCCCGTCAGAAAAGCAAGATCAAGCGCATCCTCTAACGAAATATCCGCAGGGGTTGTTTCCAGCATCGCTTTGTAGGTCAGGACACCATTTTCCTCTTTGATGTGGCGGAGCTGCTGTGCCAATTCATTGACCAAGCCGTATCTGTCGCCCTCCGATTCATATAGGGAATCTTCGATTTTTTCAGTAAGGGAGGGTATCATGCAGTCCGCAGCGGAGAATACACATTCCTCCGGTGATGCTGCTTTCACCGCTTCAACGGCTTGAGAGAGCATCTCATCATCCGCGGGGAGCTTCAGGAAAGCAACCAGATTGTTATCATATTGCGGATCGTTAAAATACCCTTTGGTGATACGGAGAAGCACGGTATAATCCGGTTTTTCCAAGGGGACGGCATCACCGCTATGGTAGGTCTGCGAAATCTCGCCATTTTGGACCACATAGCCATGTGGAGTGAATACGCCACCCTCGCCCTCACGCATCTCTTTGCCAATTTTACCGAAGTCCAGGCATTCGTAAATTTCATCCGGCACATTTTCGAGTTCCGGCACAAAGTCGTTATCCGCATAAAATTTACCGAGGGTGCTGTCGTTATGGGCTTCATAGACGACATGGCAGTCCTTCATGCTGTGGGTCATGTTGATGAGGCGGTCTATTGCGATGGGGGAGTATTGGGTCCGGATGGTATCCATCATGACCATCCCCTCGAAGCAGTCCAGCTCCCATTCGTTTAATGAGGACAAACGCTCGGTCAGATGATTCAGCTCATATAGGTTCGCATTCGTGCCGATAAACTGAGGCAGATAGTCCAGCTCGCAGCCTATGATTTTCGTAGAATAGATGACACGTTTATCGGTGATGCGGGCCTTGTCCAGCGCATCCAATATTTGGTATGGTGTAGCAGGGAGCTTGAGAGTGGAGGAAGTCTCCGCACCAAATGAACCGGGGCGGCTAATTTCCACTTCAAAAATACGGCCGCCTTCCATGCCGGAATGCTCTTGTTGGGAAAGCTGGGGAACATTCCAGCCAAACAGCGCCCCTTGATGCATGGTATCGACCTGTTCGGCTGTAATGCCGTGCTTCTCATTGTAGCTGTTGACAATTACCTGGTTTGCCTTTCTATTCTCCGTGTTGAGTTCGGAGCGGCTGAATCCTGGCTTCCCATATTCAATGCGCATAATTTCGCCATTCGCATTCATGAACAGGCACTGTTCGGGAAGCCTATTCCTTGATTGTTTATCCAAGATGCATTCCTCCCATTTGCTGGCTCATAGCCTCTAATTCATCCTTTGTCGTTATGCTCCAGTCCCTTGACGCCGTCCAAAGGCTGACATATAGTTCATCGCTGCCAATCTTAATCGGATGCTGCTCGAAGCCCTCACCGAAACCATCTGATGCCTGACCAGAAGCATAATCTTTGAGCTGCTCCAGCTCCGCATCATTCAAATCCCCTTGTACCCGGCATTCAGCCACACCCATCAGCTTGTTCCCAACTTGCTCCACTGTGAAAAAGAGGGACTTCACTTTCTGACTTACGCTGTCATCCCCGTGATAATATTCCATGAGTCCTCGTTCCGTTTCCTCCGGCATCCGCTCCTTGAGGATGGCGGCAAGGATTCGGTCGTGATAGGAAAGTATCGTTCCCTGGTCGAGTTCCGAGGGGTATTCCTCCAAAGAGCCCCATTCATCGCGTTCATACTGCATCACAGCCAGAGGCATATACAGCTTTAGCGTTTGGAGGGGCTGTGGGATAACCGAAAATTTATCTACGCCTGGGATGAGAGCGAGGGATCGGCCGTTATCCCATTTCATGTGGAACTGGCCTGCATCGTCAATAAAGTTAATTGTTCCCTCCATACCTGACGGCACAGGCGCATAGGGGTCTTGCATTTCTGTTAACCGAATGCGGGTGCCGGGCGGATACTGTTCTTTTATAAATTTCAGAAATTCTTGCTGATGTCTCATGTGAGTTCCTCCTTTTTCTGCTTATTTCTACTGTGAATCCTCTGCATATCTGTTCTTAGGCAGTCACCCTCGGAGCCGTAACAGATAAATCCATGCGAGGGATATGGGCAGTTGCCACAGCTCTTGAACGGGCCGTGGGGCCGCTCGTCAGGCGGTATTCTGCCTGTTGTTATGATGGAATCCGAATCATAACAAGCTGGTTTTTTATTTTTCTTGTAATGCACTAACATGATTTCCTCCCTTCTGAAAAACAAAAAAAGCCGGGGAATTGAAGCGCATTCTGCACTCCGATTCTCCGGCTCTTTAACTGGATAATTGATTATGAGGTTTTTCGACATTCAGTCGGTGTCTGTCCAACTTGGTACTGTTGTATCAAGTCCATATGCTTCTTTGATTTCTGAGTGATGCGGTGAGCTTTGGTTGCCATGTATTCTATCAGGCAGTCCTTTGGTATCAAGTATTTGTTGTAGTACCACACTCCGAATAATTTCTCTTTGGATATCCATTGTGATACTGCGGTTTGGCTGTAGCCCGTCATTTTTATGACATCGCCCACGGTAAGGGCATCCGGAAAGCTGCTCCACTTTTTCTTTAGCATCTCCATGAATTTACCCGCATCTATTTGAACCTCTGCCCGACGCTTGGGTCTATATTTTATTCCGCTTGAAAAAATTCCGGGAGGTGTCAGCAGGGACTCCGGAGAATCTTCTAAGCGGGTAAGGTATTCTACCACATCCGTTATCCGGATTTTGAACCTACGGGTCTTTTTCCCTGTATCCTCGCAGGGGATATACCCGTTCTCTAAAAGCCATGTGGCTTTTCGTTTGCTTATTCTGCAAATTCTGTAAAATTGGTCGTGACATATCTTTTCCGGGTATTCAGCCAGAAGGTGAGAGTAGTCAGTTGCCATGTCCATCCCTCCAATGCATTGATGGTGCAGACAGATATCAGCTCTGTCTGTTTTGCGTTATTCAGTTTTAATCAATGTCAATGGTAGGGTTCGCTGTGGTTTATGTTTTTATAAATGCCAGGAAACTAAAGTATCTTAAGGTTATTTCGCTGGTTGTTTTTCTACGCTTTTTCTACACTTTGCTCTGAAAACCGTAAAATTCGGGGGTTGAGCCGAAGCGTGGCAACTTCATGGTTTTCGCCCGAAAAGCCTTGATTCATGCGGGTTTGCTGGATTTCAAGGTGTCTCAAAGTCACCTTGATAATCTCATCGGAACTTGCCCTCAAATAACTCGAAATCAGGTAGACCGCAAGGTCTCGTGGGTTCGAATCCCACCGCTTCCGCCAAAATTTTAGGTGATTATAGATGCCATGCGGTCAAAGCCGCATGGCATCCGCCTTTTTGGGATTTTTACTCTCGTTTTTTATGCCTTAATTTTATAGATGACATAGGCCGTTTTTAACATAGCTAATAGATTTGAACCCTCGTAAACAACTATATATGGATTTTCCCACAAATAACGGGTGTGTTTTCAGACGAAGATACACCCGTTTTTTTATGCCCTTTTCCGCTATCTATGAGCTATTCGATCTTCTTCATGGTATCCTGTGTCATTGAAAAAAATGAAAGGAGCTAAGTCTATGAACAGAAAAGAAAACAGATATTGATGACTGCCGACGAACTGAAGGCCATGCCTAAAGGCCACTTTATCGTGACCAAAACAGGCGCTTACCCCATGCGTACACGTCTAAAACTGTTCCTCGAATGGGTCATCACCTTAGGCAAACCGTATGAAATTGCGGATCAGTCGGCCCGAAAGGTGGAATATGCAGACAGGCATGAGCTGGAAGCGGAAATTATCCGCAGAAACGCCGCTTGCGAGGAAACGCCGGAAGAAGCCGGGACAGGTGCGCTACCGGGAGGTATGCAGCATGTGCCGACTCAGCAGCCTGAACCCGTGGTTCATTCAAAAGTGCCTATTCGGATTGAATAAGAGGTGAAGCTGTGGGTTACTTTACATCCCTGTATTCCTTCGAGCTTCCGCACCGGGGGTAGCCGTATACATGTATCTGCGCGACCGATGCGATAAGGACGGCAAATGCTACCCCGCTATTGGTACCATCGCCAAGGAACTGAAGCTGCTCCTCAGCACCGTCAAACGCGCGATTGCAGATCTTGAAAAAAGCGGCTACCTGCGCAGTGAGCAGCGCTGGCGGGAAAACGGCGGCACGAGCAGCAACATGTTTTATCTGACGAAAGTCGATTGTCTGTATGTTGAATTTCAGGATAAAAGATCGTATCTGCCTGGCCACCAAAAGCCTTAAAAATAATAACCGACCAACTGAGTTCAGCCCTCATTAGTCGTGATTCCATACAGCAATAATCTAAAATGCGCCAGAACCTGCTCCTTTAAGTTAAAGTCAGGATAGCGTATGCACCATTCATAGGTAAGCCCTCTGATTTCCATCACAAAATGCTTTGTCAATATTTCAAGAGGCAGAGAAGTTTTGAATTCTCCCCGTTGTATCCCCCGATCAAGTATATCGCTGAAAAGCTTGTATATCCCCCGGCCGTATCCTGTAATAGTATGCATATCCAGCGCATTTGTGAGCTGCAGCTTATAGACGGTCCTCAGGTTGTCATAACCGACCTTGTCCACCATCAAGTCGATGATTTCTCCGATAAAGGCCATAAGGGTATCGGCAGCCGGCAGATCAGGTGGCAAACTATCAAGAAAGGCCGTATAATCCAGATCCAGATGCTCCACATAAGTTGAGAAAAGAGCGATATACAGCGCGTCTTTGGAATCAAAATGCACATAAAATGTGCCTTTGGTTACCCCAGCTGCTTTTGTAATGGCCTCTACGCTGACATCTTTATAATCATATTGCTGAAACAGCTTCTCCGCGCATTCAAATAATCTTTTCTTGGTTTCCGCGCCCTGTTCCTTTGTCCGATTGTTTATTTTCGTTTCCATTGTAATATGCTCCCATATTGATTTTATCATAAAGAAGGTATATAATTTAGCCATCTACTAACCGAGTTTATTAGCGGCGGATTACATCATTATTTTACTACTTACTCATAATAAACACAAGCCGTCAAAAGCCAAGGCATGATGACTTGAAACAGGCTGGTTTACTGGGGGATGAAAGGGAGGAACCCATATGAGGGGAAAAAAGACGCTTCAAAAATGCATGGCCATGATGCTGTCTTTTGTTATGGTTGTGGGATTGACGCCTATTTCAGTCATGGCGGAAACAGGCGGTCTCACTGTTAGCGAAAGCGGTGAAATAATATCCTTTGCACAATTAACACCGGAGATTACGGCTCAAACGGTGCCTCTTGGTACGTCTGAATCTAAACTGAGCCTGCCGGAAACACTGATGGCGGAGGTGCGCCTTTCTTCTGCGGCGGAAGCCGAAGAAACTCCGCAGGAGGAACAGGTGCAGGATTCCGGAGAACCTCAGCAAGCGGAAGAAACAGAAACGGACGAACAAAATACTTTATCAGTTACGGATTCTGTATATACTTCCACAACTACAGATTCGGCACTAACCTTAATTGATGGGGATGAGCCAGAGCAGGACGAACAGCAGGATACCGGCGAGACGGACGTCTCGGAGCCGGTTGCAATGGCTGTCTCAGTTACATGGACAGCCTCACCGGAATATAACGGCGACGCGGCTGACGAGTACATATTTACGCCGACATTGCTGGAGGGCTTTACTCTGGCGGATGGCGTTTCATTGCCCACGATCACCGTGACGGTAGAGCAAGCGGCGTCTTATGGCGAGATCACAGCGTTCGACGCGCTGGCGGATGAGCTGCGCTGGCAAAACACCGTTTCACCCATCCTGCCGGAAACGGTAAGCGGCACCGTCGCGGGAGAAGCCACGGATATTCCCGTCACATGGGAGGCCGACCACAAATACGATGCGGATTCCCCCGCAAAGGGGCTGTATGTATTCACAGCGAAGGTCAGTTCAGGCAATACGGTAGCCGACGGTGTGGAATCGCCCCGGATCACCGTATACATCCCTGCCGTACAGCAGAGGCTACGGTTAATGGCGGGTGCGGGAACATCCGATAGCGCGCTGGAGATCACCACGGCGGCCCAGCTTGCGGAAATTGCCACTCTGGTCAACGCAGGACGGCTGGAAACTTTTTTATTTAACGACAGCGAAGCTACTGTTTACCTGAGATTAGGAAACGACATCGACCTCTCGGACTATGGAGAAAGCTGGAACGACGGCGAGGGTTGGATACCGATCGGGACAAAATCCCACCACTTCAAAGGCATGTTTGATGGGGGCGGAAATACAATAACCGGACTGTATATCAACAACAGCAGCCTATATAATAATACGGGACTGTTCGGCTATATGGACGGCAGTACGGTACAAGACCTTGGCTTGGTGGACGTGAACATCACAGATGACAGCAACTATATTGGCGGTGTGGCAGGCTTCGTTTACAACGGCAGCATAACCAATTGCTATGCCATCGGCACGATCACCGGTTTCAGGTGTGTCGGCGGCATTGTTGGCTCTTTTAGCTCCTATAGTGGCAGTATAACATACTGTTATGCCACCGGTACGGTCACTGGTAGCGAAACTGTCGGCGGCGTTGTTGGCGAGTTTAGAAACCATCTTAATGGCAGTAGCAGTATAACCAATTGCTATGCTTCAGGCGAGGTCATCGGAGGAGGAAGCGGATATTTTGGCGGCGTGGCTGGCTCTGTTTACAACGGCAGCATAACCAACTGTTACTCGACATGTACGGTCAGCGGCAATAATGATGTCAGCGGCGTGGTGGGCGATTTAGAAATGGATAGCAAGATGCAAGATTGCGTCGCATTAAATCTCAGCGTCAGCGGTCGCAGTTTTGTCGGACGCGTAGCGTATGCTGATTATGGTACTCTCTCAGGTAACGCGGCATTTTCCGGCATGACAGTCACGGAAAACAGCGCTCCAAAATCAATTATAAGTGATGCGGGCGGCATAGACGGCGCGGATATGGACGCAGCGGCCATCAAAGCGGACGGCTCGCTGGGCGGGCGCTTCACTGAAGAAAACGGCTGGACGGTTGAGAATGGAAAGCTACCGGGTATAGGCAAAGCGGCAGAGATACCCGACTATATCATGGGTGGCAGCGACCCCATTTTTTTAGGAAAGGGCACGCCGGAAAACCCCTATCAAATCAGTACCGCCGCACAGCTTGCTAAGCTCGCGGAGCTGGTGAATGCGGGCGATACAAATTACAATGCCAAATACTATAAGCTTACGGCAGATATCGACCTTTCCGTTTACAATGCCTCCAACACCGGCTTTAACGGCGGTAAGGGCTGGATACCGATTGGAACAAATTACAATCATGCTTTTGTAGGTTCGTTTGACGGCAACGAAAAAACAATAACAGGACTATTTATCAACAACAGCGCCTTGTATAATGTGGGACTGTTCGGATACGTAAAGAACGGCACGGTGCAAAAACTTGGCGTGATGGGTGCAAGCATCACTGGCGACAGCAATATCGGTGGCGTATCAGGCTTTGTGTATAATGGCAGCGTAACCAACTGCTATGCCACCGGTACGGTCACTGGCAGCAAAACTGTCGGCGGTGTGGTGGGTTTTGTGTATGGCGGCAGTACGGTGCAATATTGCTATGCCACCGGTACGGTCACTGGTAGCGAAACTGTCGGCGGTGTGGCGGGCGATGTTAGCATGAGCAGTTTACAAAACTGCTATTCTACAGGTACGGTCAACGGCAATCTGTCTGTCGGCGGCATATCTGGATGCGCTATCGCATCCAGTAGCTTAACCAATTGTGCCGCTCTAAACCCAAGCGTCAACTGCGGCAGCAATGTGGGGCGTGTGGTAGGGCTGCTAAACTCTGGCACTCTATCGGGCAACTGCGCATTTTCCGGTATGACAGTGAACGGCAGCACGGTCTCCAGCGATGATGCGGCCAGTCTGAACGGAGCGGATAAGGACGCCGCCGCAATCGCCGGAGCGAGTTTCTTCCAAAACTTGTTCGGCAATGATTCCGCATGGATCTATGCCGACGGGAAGCTGCCGATTCTCGCGGGCTTTGCGGAAGGCACGCAGGACGCTGTCATTCCCTATTACATCAGCGGCAGCTATTTCGGCGGCGGGGACGGCTCCAGCGAGGCGCAGGCTTACAAAATCTCCACCGCCGCGCAGCTTGCAAAGCTGGCGGAGCTGGTCAATGCAAGAGATATAAACTACTTCTACGGTAAATGTTACAAGCTCACCGCAGACATCGACCTCTCCGGTTACAATGCATCCAACACCGGCTTTAACGCCGGCAAAGGCTGGGTGCCGATTGGGATGAAAAATTACTATTTTCATGGCACGTTTGACGGTAACGGACATACAATAACCGGACTTTATATCAATAATAACAACTTGAGTATAGCGGGGCTGTTCGGCTATATGGACGGCAGTACGGTGAAAAATCTTAGCGTTACGGGTGCTGAGATTACTGGAAAAGACTTAGTCGGCGGCGTGGCAGGCCATATGGTTGATACAAGCGTAACCAATTGCTACGTCACCGGAACGGTTACCGGCAACAACTTTGTTGGCAGCATTTCTGGTAGTAATAGCAGGGGCAATATGAACAACTGCTATTCCACTGGCGCTGTCAATGGTAACTACTACGTTGGTGGTGTGGTGGGAAATAGCGATTGTGTAACCAACTGTTATTCTACCGGCGCTGTCAACGGTAACAGCATCGTTGGTGGTGTGGTGGGTTATATTGAAAGCGGTTGTATAACCAACTGCTATTCTACTGGCGCTGTCAGTGGTAACGGCATCGTTGGTGGTGTGGTGGGGAAAAACAGCGGAGGGGTAACTAGCTGCATCGCCCTGAATCCAAACGTCAGCGGCAGTATTAACATCGGATGCGTGGTTGGGCAAAATTTAAAAACTCTATCCGGTAACTATGCCTTTTCCGGGATTACGGGCGGCGGCAGTGATAAAACCGCAAGCGGCCTTGATGGTGCGGATATCACCGTTTCACAGATTAATACTGCCTCTTTCTGGATAGATGCGGGCATTTGGGGTACCTCCGGCTGGGATTCCGCCTTCTGGACAATACAGGACGGCAAGTTGCCCATTCTGAAAAATGTAGGTGGCGTACAGTCCGGCGACAGCGGCCTGTATCTGACCATGCGGGATATCCAATATGCTGATATAGGTACTGGTGCCTCCTACACCTACACCGGCAGCCTGATTACTCCGGTCGTTAAATTTGATGGTGCGACGCTGGTGAAGGATGAGGATTATGAGGTATCTATCACCAGTATAGACGGCGAAGGCACCAGTGCAGGTACGCAGACAGGAATTGTCAGTCTGACAATCTCCGGCAAGGGTAACTTTAGCGGCACCGAATCTGTGACATATATAATTAACAAGGCCCCCGCGCCCACCCTCGTATGGCCTGTGGCAGCAAGCATTACCTTCGGCAACACGCTGTCGGATTCCGCGCTGACAGGCGGCTCTGCCGCCTACGGCAGCTTCGCGTGGACAGACGGCGATACAGTTCCTCCTGTAGGGAACGGCAGCTACAGCGTGACCTTTACACCCAACGCGGCTACCGCGGCGAATTATGAGGCCATCACGGAAACCAGCAAAACTGTGGAAATCACCGTGAATAAGGCTCCCGCACCCGCCCTATCGTGGCCTGTGGCAGCAAGCATTACCTACGGCGATACGCTGTCGGATTCCGTGCTGACAGGCGGCTCCACCGCCTACGGCAGTTTCGAGTGGACAAACGGCGACACGGTTCCCACAGTAGAAAACAGCGGCTACGGCGTGACCTTTACGCCCAGCGCGGCTACCACTGCGAACTACGAGGCTATTACGGAAACCATCAAAGCCGTGGAAATCACCGTGAACAAGGCCCCCGCGCCTAGCCTCGTTTGGCCTGCGTCAGCGGCTGTCACATACGGCGCTAAGCTGTCGGATTCTGCGCTGACAGGCGGTTCCACCGTCTACGGCAGCTTCGCGTGGACAAACGGCAACACTATCCCCACTGTAGAAAACAGCGGTTACAGCGTGACCTTTACACCCAACGCGGCTACCACGGAGAATTATGAGGCCATCACGGAAACTACCAAAACTATGGAAATCACCGTGAATAAGGCTCCCGCGCCTAACCTCGTTTGGCCTGCGGCAGCGACTGTCACGTACGGCGACACACTGTCGGATTCCGCGCTGACAGGCGGTTCCACCGCCTACGGTAGCTTCGCGTGGACAGATGGCAATACGGTTCTCACCGTAGGGAACAGCGGCTACAGCGTGACCTTTACGCCCAGCGCGGCTACCGCGGCGAACTACGAGGCTATCACGGAAACCACCAGAGCCGTGCAAATCACCGTGAATAAGGCTCCCGCGCCTACGCTTTCACCGCAGACAATCAGCATTTACAGGGGAACGGCCAGCACCGGCAATACGATCGATCTGGCGGCGCTGTTGCCCGCTGACCGCGGCACGACCAGCTATAGCGTCACTAGCTCAAACACGCTGGTCCAACACGTTTCTGTAAACGCTTTCGGCCACATGAACTTTGATATCTTAAGCTCCGACAGCGTCACTACGGAGAATGTTACTGTCGAAGTGGAAATGCGGAATTATGAAGATGCTGTGCTTACCGTTACGGTAAGCTTCGTGAACAAAAAGGTTCCGGTAGTCACACCGTCCGTCAGCGGCTCTCTCAGCTATGGCCAGCCGCTTTCAACGCTGACCACCAATGCTACCGCCTTAGAGGACAATGGCTCGACCCCGGTTTCCGGCAGCATCGTATGGAATGACCCGAGCAGCAAACCGGCTGTAGGCGCTCCAGCCCAGAGCTGGACGTTTACGCCTAGCGACACAGGCGTTTATGAAATTGTGACTGGCACGGCGGCTATTACCGTAAACAAGGCGGCACCGCAGGGAACCCCGGCAATCACACAGATTTCCATACCGGGCAAAACCCTGTTCCATGCGGTTCTCACTGGCAGCTTTACAAACCCTTATGACGGTTCGCCGATTTCCGGCACCTTGAACTGGGATCTCCCCGATACGACGGCTGTCACGCATGGTACAGCCTATAACTGGACGTTTACACCGGATGATACCACCAACTACAGTGTCAGGACCGGTTCCCTGACGCCTTATCTCGGCAGCACAGGCGGCGATTCTTCTTCCGGCGGAAGCTCCGACAGTGACTCACCCGTAACTCCCGTAACGAAAGCACCGGAAAAAAGACCCGACCAGCCGGTAACGGCTTCTGTGTCTATAACAGCAGTAGGCACGAAAGATACAGTCGGCGCGGCCATCCCGGATAAGGTTATCACCGACGCCATCGCCAAAGCGCAGTCTGAGGCGAAAGCACAGGGCAAAACCGCGGACGGTATCTCCGTGGCACTGAACATCACCGCGCCACAGGGAACCTCTACGCTTTCCGCGACCCTTTCGCAAACCGCGCTGAAAGCTCTTGTTGACGCGAGCGTAACCAGCCTAGAAATCAACTGCCTACCCGTCAACGTGAGCTTTGATCAGAAGGCACTTCGTACAATCCAGTCGCAAAGCAGCGGCAATGTCACCATTACCGCTGCTACGAAAAAGGATATTTTGGGTAGCGCCAAAACCATGATCGGCACAAGGCCGGTCTACAACATCACGGTGAGCTACACCGCAAACGGCAGCGCCTTCACCATGACGAACCTCAGCGGCGGCACCGCGACGGTTTCCATCCCCTATACTCCGGCGCAGGGCGAATCGGCGGGTTATCTGTATGGGGTGTATGTGGACGGAAGCGGCAATGCCACCCGCATTGACGGTTCCTCCTATGACGCGAACAGCGGCTGTCTGATTTTCAACACCGGTCACCTTTCCATTTACGGCGTGGGCTATACCGCGCCAAGCGCAAAATTCACGGACATCTCCGGCCATTGGGCCAAAGACGCCATCGACTATGTGGTAGGGAGGGGGCTGCTTTCAGGGACCTCAGACACCATCTTCTCCCCAGATATCGCCATGACGCGCGGGATGCTGGTGACAGCCCTGGGCAGACTGGCCGGTGTGGACGCCAAGCTCTATACCGCCAACAGCTTTACGGACGTGAAAGCGGGAAGCGCCTTCCAGCCTTACATTGAGTGGGCGTATCAGAAAGGGATTGTTCAGGGCATCGGAGGCGGCCAGTTCGCCCCCGACCGCGCCGTAACCCGCGAGGAAATCGCAGTGATTCTGCAAAATTACGCCAAGGCGACAGGTTACACCCTGCCAGTTACCCGTGTGGCCGTGACCTTTGCGGACAGCAGCAGCATCGGCAACGCCTACAAGGACGCGGTAACAGCCATGCAGCAGGCCGGTATCATGCTGGGTGAAAACAACAACAAATTTAGTCCCAAAGCGGGCGCCACCCGCGCGGAAGTTGCCGCCATGCTGACCCGGTATATCAAGCTGACCATCGACCCTGCAACCGCGCAGGGCTGGGCTAAGAATGATTCCGGCCAGTGGATGTATTTCAAAGACGGCAAAGCCCTCATTGGTTGGCAGACCATCAACGGTAAGATTTATTGCTTTGACAGCAGCGGCGGCGCCTATGCCAACGGTTGGCGGCAAAACAGCCAAGGTGAGTGGTTTTACCTGACAGCGGATGGAAGCGCGGCACGCGACTGGAAAGACATCGGCGGTCACCGCTATTATTTCGGCGCCGACGCCGTGATGATAGCCGGTAAATGGCTGGAAATCGACGGCAAGTGGTATTACTTCTACGCTGATGGGTTCCTTGCCCGAAGTACCACCATTGACGGCTACAAGGTGGATGAAAACGGGGCAAGAAAGGTCGAGTAAAGCGTCGCACTATTCCAAAAGACGATGAGATTATAACAAAACATAATAAAGCCAAGGGCGAACCCGTCAAAAGATGGGGACGCAAAGCCGTAGGGTCTAAGGCGCTGAAAAGCGTTATGATAGCCTGGTTGCCAAAAGCTATGTAAAAGTCTGCCCTTTTTTTACAGGGGCAGGCTTTTTGCACTCTCTGTGGCTTTTGTCATACGGCCCTCCACTAATGAGCAGAGGTGTAGTCTGTAGAGACCAACACATAAGAGATCCCCCAAAACTTTACGGGTTTGGAGGGTTAAGGAATCTAGGCATAGATAAAGCCCCGCCAAACTCACGTTTTTTTAATTTGGCGGATGGTGGTTATATCGGTGTAGGGTTATTCAGACAATGCTATGGCCTGTTCAATTACTCCGTCTTGGACTGTAATGACCCGGCTGCTGCTTTTGGCAGCTTCCGGCGAATGTGTTACCATGATGATTGTTTGTCCACTTTCCCGGTTAATGTTGCGTAACAGGTGCATGATTTCTGCCCCGGTTTTGCTGTCCAGATTTCCCGTTGGTTCGTCTGCAAACAGAATTTCAGGGCTTCCGATCAATGCGCGGGCAATTGCCACACGCTGCTGCTGTCCTCCTGACAATTCGCGGGGAGTATGCCTACGCCTGTCAGATAAGCCCACCACTTCTAAGATGTGATTTAACTGTTTCTTGTAATCCCTCATTTTCTTGCCATCCAGAAGCAAGGGGAGCATAATGTTTTCTTCTACATTCAGGTTAGGAATAAGATTATAAAACTGAAATACAAAGCCTATATTTTGCCGCCGTATTCTGCTCATTTTTTCATCTTCCAAGTGGGATATATCTGTGCCGTTGAGATGAACGGAGCCGCCAGTCGGAGCGTCCAGACCCCCAAGAATATAAAGGAGCGTGCTTTTTCCGGAGCCGGACGGCCCCATGATGGATACAAATTCTCCCTGCACAACCTGCAAGGATACGTCTTTCAATACCTTTGTTGTGGTATTGCCAAGCCGAAAATCTTTCACAATATGTTTGCCTTCAACGGCAATATTACCGACTAATGGTTTCATTTGTAAGACCTCCAATCTCTCTATTACTCAAATTTAATTTCTTCTACTAATTTCATCTGACGGCTTTTGAAAATCGGAACGACAGAGCCAAATAAAGTGACCAGTATTCCCATAGCCCCGGCCATGAGAAATGTCTTTGCACTAAGCTGCGGCACCATTGAGATTTTTGGGCCAGCCACAAGAAAAATCGTTTGTATTTCCATATAGGAAACGAAGATAGCGATTACCGCACCAATCAGGCCGGAGGAAAACCCCTCAATCAACGTCATTCTCATATTCTGACGATTGCTCAATCCAACGGATTTATACATAGCGATTGCGCGGCGCTTTTGCATATAGTTAATCAGAAGATTATTGATAACGCCCACCGTTGCCAGCAGCAAAATGAAGTAGGTCATGCTGTGCATAGGTTGTAAAAAAGCTCCCACAGTGGAAAGAGCGTCCGTGTTAAATTCCTCCACCGTCCGGCTCCAATTTGAGGTATCTCCGAACAAGTCACGGATTTGTACCATGATTGCATCTGGGTCAGCGGCAGTATAGGCTAAAAATCCATAGGTAGCCTTGCCAAAATCGGAAACCGCATAGGTCGAAGGAATGACCGCTTCCACATCCGTTGCCCTCGACTTGAAACTGCCGACTACAACATAAGAGTTAGCTGCGGCTCCATTTGACAAGGTGAGCGTATCACCTACGGAAAATCCCATCCGTTCCATACAGCTTTCGCTTAATATAATTGACCGTTTTGCGGCAAATGCAGAAATAGCCTGTTCCTGCATACTGCTTTCTGTGTAGTGAAGTGCCAACATGGAGCTATACCATTCCAGATTGTCCGTTGCTTCAAGTCGTGAGAAAGTAATACCGTTCCCTTGCGCCTCATTCTCAAACACAAAAAGGGGCAGTACCTTTTCAATGCCGTCCATGTTTTCCACCTTCTCCACAAAGTCCGGCTCCATTTGTCCGTCAGCAAAACCTTCTAACTCTGCACCGTTGAATACGTCGCTGATATAGGTGGTTACAAAATTCCCCACAACGCTGATTGCTATGACCGCGGAAATGCTGATAAAAAGCAGTGTAATGTTCTGTGCAATGCTTTTGTTGTCCCGCATGTTCCGGGCGGCAAGTCTACCTTCATTTTTAAAAATCAGGCCATACAAGCGTTCCAGTCCCATAGAAATCAGGTTTGTCAAAATAGGAATGATAAGTATCGTTGCGGCAATCAGTCCCAACAAGGAAAAAGCACCCGCGAGATATAACATATTTCCAGAAACAATCTTTGGCAGAAAAACAGAAACCAAAAACAGGACAATTCCGATCCCAACGATAAAGCGTCGGGGGATGCGTTTTTCCTCTACAGTTCCAAGCACAACGTCCTTGATTGGCAGGCGGCTTGCCCGGCGTACCGGGAGCCATGCACTCAGCAGAGAAACGGCAATAGCCACAGTAAAGGGAATTATGATACTGAACGGTGAAATAACAACGGGGATTTCAATTCCCTGCGACAGAGATTGCCCCATGCCCTGTAAAATCAATTTCAGCACAAACATTCCTACCGGAATACCTATCAGTCCCCCCAGACCGCCATATAGCAAGCTTTCCAAAAGAAGAATGCGGGTAACCGCTTTTTGGGTTGCTCCAATGCTGCGAAACGTCCCGATTACCGGCAGTCGGTCTAGCGTGATTACCTTGTAGCTACTGTAAATGATAAAGATGCTAATTGTCAGAGAGAAAAAGCTGATTAGGAAAAACGGCATAGACTTTTGCCTTGCGTCGGCTGTGATTTGTGCTTCGTTTACAATCTTGGACACCTGATATTTGCTGTCAGGAAGCGTCGCCGTCAGCTCGCTTATCAAATCACCTGTAGAGACACCATCTGAGGGTTTTATTAGAATCTCGCTATATCCGTCCGTTTGTCCTAAAAGTTCAGTCAATGTAGAAAGAGGCAAAAGAGCCGTTGCGCCCCTTGTATGCCTCAAAAAGACAGTATCATAGGCGGCAATTTCCGCTACTTCAAAACTGACAGGGCTTCCATTGATTTGCAGGGTAATGGTATCACCTTTTTCAATTCCATATTTTGAAGTAAACCGATCCGGCAGAATAATTTTGTTACCGGAGAAGTCAGTGATTTCTACACCATCTAACAAACGCGGCTTATTGATTTGGTTAAGCTGCGAGAGGTCAGCAGCGATCAGGTCAACCGTTTCATAATAGCCATTTTCGTGATATAAGGAACTTTCCTCCAGCATACCCACACTTGCCCCAATAGAGGATAAATCGGGAATTGCACTTATATCAATTCCGTTCGTATCATCTGTGACGGTAACGGAAATCGTTGCGCTTCCCGCCATGTCCTGTGCCATTTTCCGCTGTGCGCTTTCATAGGACGCACCAATAGAAAAAGACACAAACAGCAATGTAGTAGATAGAAGTATCGACAGCATCATAACGACTGTTCTTGTTTTGCGTTCTTTTACATTCGTCAGAATGTACTTCAATATGATTTTCAATCAAACACCTACTTTCTGTTGGAGATAAACCATTTAGCCACCTATTCCAATGCGTTTTCTATTGCTTTCAAAACGGTATCGCTGGTGGGGGCTGCCCCTGAAACAGCGTCAACGTCCAAAGATTGCCCGGAACTCATCAGCGGCAATTTGTCTGGCCTGCTCCATATTAGATGATTTATGTTCCAGAATTTCGATGCTGGTTATTTCATGGTCTTTTACATCTACCCTTACAACAGCCAACAAAATTTTGTTTTGGCATATTCCGATATACTCCCCGTCAGCCACCATATCCAAATCAACAGACCCAATCTCTAAGGTCTGCGGTCGTAGCAGGAATGCTACAGCCACAAATGCAACAAGGAGCGTAATAGCCGTAGTAGCCACGAATGGCAGCATCTTTTTCAATTTCATTTTTTCACCTCCTGACATATAAAAAAGGTTGGCAGCTATCATAATCAAATGATAAACCGTCAACCTTAATCTATTTTTCAGGCAACCTTAATTAACCTTAATTGATGGGGAATTGTATTTGAAAAGCGGTTCCAATACCCGGTATGCTGGATACGGAAATTGTGCCTCCATGAAGCTCGACAATGCTTTTCGTAATGGCAAGACCTAAACCGGTTCCCTCTAGCTTATGCTCCGTGTTGGTTCCCCGATAGTAACGCTGAAAGAGCAAGCCTGCTTCCTCTGCGGTCATTCCCTTTCCATTATCAGACACAACAATTTTAAGTATGGTATCAGAAACGGAAATTTGCAGGGTGATTTCCGTATTTTCCTCCCCATGCACAAACGCATTGATGATTAAATTCTGAAAGGCTCTTATCAAAAGCGTTTGATCGAAAGAAAACCAAACCGTTTCTCCAGTGGTTTCAAAATGGATGGTTCGGTGCTCATATTCGGGATTATTTAAAATATCAATTACCAATTCCTTTAAGAAGCGGATGAAATTTTGCTCCTGTCGTTTCAAGGGAATCATACCATTTTCTAATTGATAGGTTAGTTTCAAATCGTCAATCAGCGTTTCCATATAAGCAACATTTTTTAACATGACCAGTGCATACCGCTTACATTGTTCCTCGGTTTTGGTGCCATGCTCCTGTAATATCTCAGCATAGCCTTTAATGGGTGACAAAGGCGTTTTCAGATCATGGGTGATGTTGGCAATCCATTCCTTGCGCGTTTTTTCTGTCTGCTCTCGCAATTTGTCACTTGCCTTAATCTCTGTGTCCAAGGTGTTTAAACTGTCATATATGTCCCTGAAAGTGCCGTGAGCTTGGATGGGAAAATAACTGCGTGTTGCAATCTCCCTGATAGAAGCGGTTAGACGGTTCATTATCCGCGTTGTCCAAAATCCATAGATAATTCCCGAAACAAGAATAACAATAAACAGTATGCCAACAATGAAGATGATAATTGTTTTCCCGCCTGTAAATCTTTCTGCATTTAAATACATGGTTATCTTTGAGATTTTTACAGGGAAATGGAGGATATATGCATAGTCGTTTCCATCGTTTGTAACCGTTCCGATGAAAGAAGTGGATTTGCTGTCTTTTAATTGTCCTGTTTGGTAAAGATACAAAAACTCGGTGGTGGAATAAGTATTATCAGCCTGTTCGGGTTTTTGATAGCTGAATATTTCATAGCCGGAATGATCTAAAATTTGCAGCCCGATATCGTTCTTCTGCAACAGTTCTATTCCGCTTTGTTTGACCTGTGCTTTATTATTAATAAAAATAATTTGCGCCCTGAAATCCTCTGTAAATGATTTCGGCCAATCGCTCTTTATCGTGGAGCCGCCCGGTGTTTGAACGGTAACTAATAAATAGAAAAGGCTAATCGCTGCGATAATCGCCCCAAGCAGCGCTAAGAAGAAAATCAGGTAAATATGAAAAATTGTGCGGTAGCCGGATTTCTTCATCTAATCAGTCCTTTTCTTTAACTTGTACCCCAAGCCTTTCACCGTAATAAGCTGTTGCGGGTTTGAGGGAGTATCCTCAATCTTTTCGCGGATATGCCGTATATGAACCATAATGGTATTATCACAAATGCTGCTATATTCGCCCCAAACCTGTTCATATAAACGTTCTTTGCTGATAATTTTATCGGCGTTCTCCATTAGATAAGACAAAAGCAGAAATTCACGCCCGGTCAGGCTGATTTCCTGTCCTGATTTATAAACCCGACAGCTTTCCCTATCGAGAGAAAGAGGGCCGACACTCAAAGTATCGTTAGAGCTTGAATCTGGTGTAACCTGATACTGTTGACGGCGAAGCTGCGCTTTAATACGGAAAACAACTTCCCGTGGGCTGAATGGTTTGGTAATGTAATCATCACCGCCGCAGGAAAGGCCAAGTATTTTATCAATGTCATCATTTTTGGAGGAAAGAAACAGAATGGAACAATAGGAAAATTCCCGTATTTTTTTGCACACCTCTAAGCCGTCAAGGTCTGGAAGCATAATATCCAAAACAACAACGTCAGGCTGAAATTCCAGACAAATTTGTAACGCCTCCAGCCCTGTATACGCTTTCTGAATGGCCTGAAAACCATCTTGTTGCAATACTTCTTGTATCAGATCAACAATATCCTTTTCGTCATCTACCAATAAGATTTTACTATTCATTTGTATCACCTGATTTTTGTCTTAGCCTACCATCAATAGGTTTTTTAGCATCCCTTGGTATCATCCATACTCGACTAAATCGAACGGCACCCTCAACCCTATTTTCTTCACAGAGCTTCTGAACCCAGCGTTCTGTGATACTCCATTTTTCAGCTGCTTCCCGCACAGTCATATAGTCCATTTCATTGCATCCTTTCAAGGTATATGTATTTATTGTATTCGTTTAACCGAATTAAAACAAGAGAATAAACCTTAAATTTTCTACTTGGCGGCCTCCTTTCTGTTTTTTTGGGGCAATAGAAAAGGGCGATCACAATTGTGATCGCCCGAAAATGAACAATAATCTATCAATCATCTTGACTACTAATTTTTCCAATACTCATAATTTGCTATGGGGTTATTACAGCGCTCTGTTTCATAAGGTGTGCTTCTTCATTATCCCGCAGCCCATATTTCTATTTCTATTTTTATTGCTTCCAAACCTAAAGCATTTACATAAGCAATTGTCATAGAAGGAGGGATTTCTCCGAAAAAATCACCATATATCTTATCGAAATACTCCCAATCAATTTCTTCTTTTGACCATATATTTACCTTTATAATATTATCCGGCCCCAAATCAACACTGTTAAGTAGATTTGATATATTTATAAATGTATTATTTACTTGTTGATTAAACTCTTCAGGAATATTTCCGTCTAAATCTGCTCCAATTTGTCCTGAAAATGTATAAATCGTTGAATTGGGTTTAATCTTTGTTATATGAGTATAATTCCCTACGGCTTTGCTTATTCTTCCTGATGAAGATAATCTTGTAACTACCTTGTTATTCATTCGATAACATCCCTTCTCTGTTGGATAAATAATTTCTAACACTATATACCATCAACAATATACAGTTATCCACTGCTAGAAATTTATCTTTTAAAAACAGAGATGGAATTCTCGTTATTTTTTATATTGCTATTCATTAAAATCAATCTCATTCTAGCACCTCCTTTCAAATAATTATATGAATGACCAAAGATTTAGTCAAGTATTCATTTACAAGGTATTTGTTGATGGTTCCCTCTTTAACATCAATCAATGTGAGATTCGCATAGATGCATTGCCACCAAAATATTTTGCTGTTTTATGGTGACAATGTATCCTGTCAATTTCTAAAATCTTTCCTGTTACAGCACATTTTCCTTGCTGTGAACAGTACAGGGACAGCCTGTTATCGTTGTATTCTATACTCATATCACGGACAGGATTTCGCATGAGGTAGTGGAAAATTGCCACATTTACATTGGATAGCCTTTTGTGTATTTCGGTTCGTCCCTCCGATGTGTAGCTGTTAATGCTACGCTTACTTCATTTTTCTTATACCGTTTTTGTCCACTTCAAACTAACCAATTTTGGTGCTTCTGGCAAGAGCGCCATCGTCGTAAAAATAATACCATTTTCCGTCGATTCCCAACCATTTGCCAGAAAGCATGAATCCGTCCTTGGTGAAATAGTAGCGTTTACTTTCAATATCGCGCCAGCCGGTGGTGCGGATATTGCCGGAGTAGAAGTACAAGTTGCCGGCATCGTCCTTTACCCAGCCGGTTTTCAGTGTGCCGTTGGTGATGAAGAAATATTTCACGCCGTCGATTGTCTGCCAGCCGGTAACACTCTTACCGTTCTGATAGTACATATACTGCCCGTCATCGTTTCGTGCCCAGCCCTGCGCCGTAACAGGATCAATGGTCAGCTTGGTGTACGGTGGAGCATAGTGCTGACCTCGGCTCTGGTTGCGTTCGCTTTGGGGGTAAACAGATTGTTCTGTTTGCCCATGAGTTGCCCGCCTGCTGTATGGCCGTGACTACTGTTTGATAAGCGCTGCCGATGCGGGAGGTATCCGCATAGGTGATCGCACCGCGAGTTGCAGGCAACTCATAACCGGTAACTCTTATGTAGTTTTGCAGAAGAACTGCGAATTCCTGCCGGGTAGCAAAGAATAAAACATGTCAGCACGATGTCATGTTTTTGTGGTATACTGCTGGTAGGTGATGATATGCAGATTGATCGGCTTTTTCAAATTGTATACCTGCTGCTGGGCAGAAAAACAATGACGGCAAAAGAGCTTGCCGAACACTTTGAGGTTTCCGTGCGGACAATCCTGCGGGATATCGACACGCTTTCATCGGCCAATATCCCGGTTTATACCACCCAGGGAAAAGGCGGCGGAATTTCGATTCTTGACAGCTATGTACTCAATAAAGCTGCGCTGAGCAGGGACGAACAAAACCAGACTTTAATCGCGCTGCAAAGCCTGGCCGCCACGGGAAACACGGATGCAAAAGCAGCTCTCTTAAAGCTGGGCGCACTGTTTCAAAACACCGAAACAGACTGGCTTGAGGTGGATTTTTCCCGATGGGGGCAGGGCGTGCAGGATCATCGGCGCTTTGAGCTGCTCAAAACCGCAATTCTGGGAAGACGCGCGATCTGCTTTGAGTATGTGAGCGCCTATGGGGAGGAAAGCCGCCGAAAGGTATACCCTTTAAAACTGGTCTTCAAGTCCAAGGCCTGGTACCTGCAGGGCTATTGCCTTGAAAGACAGGATTACCGCACATTTAAGATTAACCGCGTGCTGCATGTGGAATTGACGGACGAGCCTTTCCCAGCAGGACAATATAGCCCGCCGCCTATCGAATCAGCGGCCGCCTCCGCTTTTTCTCTTGTTGACCTGGAGTTGGAATTTTCGGCACAGTCCGCCTACCGCGTTTACGATGAATTTGACGAAGGTTGTATTGAGCGCAATGACGACGGCTTCTATCATGTTTTTGCTCGGCTGCCGGAAGACGGCTGGCTCTACAGCTTTTTGCTCTCTCTGGGCAAGGATGTAAAAGTGCTTCGCCCCACACATATTGCAGACAATCTGGAGAAGAAGTGAAACAAAACATGACGTACTGTTGTCATGTTTTCTGATGTATCATGAATTCGGGAGTGATGAGAATGGAATGGACACAGCTTTACGGGCCGGACAGGCAGCCAAGCGCCGCTGAAATTGCGGAATACAGTAACAATCCTCTCTGGGGTGAAATCAATCGCTTTTTGCAACAGAATTACGAGGCCCAGCCAAGCTACAGCTACAGCAGCTGTTTCGCTCAACCGGGCTGGAATGTAAAATATCAGAAAGGCGGGCGCTCCCTCTGCACCCTCTACCCGATGGATGGGTACTTTATTGCGCTGGTCGTGATCGGTGCGGCGGAGCAGGCCGAGGCCGAGCTGCTGATGCCGATGTGCGACCGGTATACGCAGGAGCTTTTTTCAAATACCGCCTTCAGTGCGGGGGGACGATGGCTGATGATGGGTGTGACCAGTGAGGCAATTTTGGAGGACGTAAAGTACCTGATCCAAACCAGAAGAAAAATCAAAAAGAAGGTGTAGCAATGGAAAGCATCATCACCGTAACGGCGGAGAATATTGACCTTGAGCATATTTGTTGTGCGATTGCCGACAAAAAAGGTGAAACCTGCGTTTCCTCGAAAAAAGCGTGGATGAAAGCGCGTTTCGCGGACGGGCTTGTATTCCGGAAGCTGGACGCACGGGGGAAAGTGTTCATTGAGTATATCCCCGCAGAGAAGGCATGGTGTCCCATCGATGCGTCGGGGTATATGCACATTAACTGCTTTTGGGTTTCGGGGCAATTTAAGGGGAAAGGCTATGCCGACCGCCTGCTGGAGGAGTGTATTCAGGACGCCAAATCCAAGGGCTGCTGTGGTCTTACCGTAATCGCCTCGGAGAAAAAGCGCCCCTTCCTTTCCGACTCGGGTTATTTAAAATACAAGGGCTTTTCCGCTACCGATACCGCCGAGCCTTTTTTCGTCCTCTACTATTTGCCTTTTACCGGGAACGCTCCGATTCCAAAGTTTAAGGACTGCGTAAAGCAGGGCAAAATAGAGGAGCGGGGGATGGTGCTGTATTACACCAACCAGTGTCCCCACACCGACAAATATGTGCCGATCATCGCGAATCTTGCGAAGGAACGGGGCGCGGAAATCAGCGTCCACAAGATCGAGACCACGGAGCAAGCGCAGTCGGCACCCATGCCCGTTACCACCTACGCCTTTTTCTATGATGGCGTGTTTGTGACGAATGAGATATTGAGCCCGGCAAAGTTTGAAAAATTTTTGGATCAGCACGGGTTGTAATGGTTGATAGAAGCAGGGCCGCAGCGGCATGAAAGCGCTGCGGCCCTGCTTTGTTGTACCTATTAATCGGATACGCAAAAAGCAGTCCATTGTATTGCGGTCTTTGCTTTATGCGTAGTATTTACCGGTTATTTCTGCGAGATCGACTCGTATCACTGCCGTACCCTTTACCATATTGTCCGGAAGCTCTTTATTTGCCAGATGCGGTGTGTACTTTTCCACGATTTTTGTCAGAACGTTTCTTTTTTCATTTTGATCCTCCAGGCGCTTGGCGATCCCTGAAATAATCACGCTTTCATATTTTGTATTGGTATCGCATGGCTTTTCGCCCGGGTCCAGCAGTAGCCCCTCCATTTCATAAGCCGAAATTCCCACTCTGGAGTCCCGCGCAATATTACCGAGCTTTTGGCCTATCGGCAGCCCGTGAAAATAGATTGCGCCGCCCCAATATATGAAATGGATGGGGGTGCAATAGGGTGTTCCATCGGGATTCAGTGTTGCTAAATTGCAGGTTTGTGTCCGCTCGAGCAAGTGAGTGATTTGATCCTCGGTCAATGGGTGTGTTTTCATACGGTACTGCATCATCAATCATTCCTATCTTGTTTTTCCATTACGATACAACAAAACCGGCCTCTTTGTAAGAACCGGTTTCAATAAATTTATAGGATACAGTTTGATTGAGGAAACCATGCTTGTGATAAAATCTCCACCGCTTTTGGAATATCTGCCTCTTGAATCATGCCATACCCGAGAATGAGTGCGTTATTGTTGTAATTCCGCTTATCCAGCCAGAAAGGAGATGCGGCACATACCTTGATCTTGTATTCCAGTGCCTTACAAATGAGCGCATCCTCTTGCTGTCCATCTAAAAATTCCAGCAGAATGTGCAGCCCCGCCTGGTGGCCATAAATGCGCACCTTGCTTCCCATTTTTTGTTCGATCGCATCTATCAAAAGATCGTGCTTCTTTTTCTGGAGCAGGCAGAGCCTTCGCACATGTTTTTCCCAATGCCCATCCGCCATAAAGCGGGTGTTGCTTTGCACACAAAATGCAAAAAATTTGCACACTAAATACAAAAAAAGCGGGCCTTTAAAACGGTTTTGAAGTCGTTCTAAAGGCCCTTGAAATGCATAAAATTACGGAAATTCTTCCAAGTTACCTTGAAGAATCTTCCGCTTTTTTATGCCCGGATTGGGAAGATTGATGGCCGGAATGAGTTTTAGGCACATACTCCATCAGTTCTTCAATCGTGCATCCCAGCGCTTCACATATCTTATCGATATGATCGATATTCACGCGCTGAATAAGTTCATGATACATTTCTCCGATGGTGGTCGGCCTAATTCCGGTCATTTGAGCAAGGTCATTTTGCGTCAGTTTTCGCTCTCCCAACAGCTTGGATAAGTAAATTCTTACCATTCATTATCCCCCCTTTCCTATGGGGAATAATAACACCGTTCCAGAATTTACATGGTATTTTGTTAAGATATAACGTATTCCGTTATTTATATCCTAAAAAAATATCATGTTTTAGAATATTAGAAATTTGTGATGATCAATTCCTTAAATTCGTGAGGTGCTGATGGATTTCGCATTGCTAAGTTGTTTTGACGCGAAATTGATTCAATTTTAAAACCGTCATATAGAGTTCGGATAAAATCATCATCATTATAAGAAAGTATAAACTTCCCTTTAAGGCTCTTTAAAGACCCGTTTAAACGTCTGTGATCATCCTCTGAAAAGGCATCTGCATAGTGCCGTTCGGTGCCATGGTAGGGCGGATCGAGATAAAAAAGGCTATCAGGCCGATCATAGGTTTTAATCAGCGGCTCGAAGTCGCGGTTTTCTATTACCGTGTCCTGCAGGCGCTCTCTTACTTGTGTAAGATACTTTGATGCATCATCCATGTTTCTGTGAGAACACCCATAAGAGCGAACATCCGACCCATAGCTTTCTTTAATTAATGTGAAATACCGCGCAGCACGCTGAATATCTGTAAAACCACGGCATGATTGCTGCTCTCTGAAATCATAGAAAACTTCGCGGGAGTTCAGCACCCATTCTATCTCTTTTTGTACTGCTTCTGGATGGTACTTGACGCATCTGAAGAGATTGATGAGCTGCCCATCAATGTCATTAAAAACTTCCAATTTGGCACATTTCTGAAGGGCAAATAAGACCCAGCCGGCACCTCCAAATACCTCAATATATCTTTCTGGAAATGAGTCTGGAAAACGCCGGATGATTTCTTTGCTTAGAAGCTTCTTTCCACCGATTCGTGAAATAAAACTATTCATAAAAATCCTCCTAATAATAGTGAAAATCTGCCCTTCGGAAAGAAGGGCAGATTTATTATTTTAATTACTTCAATTACTTTGTCTGATCGGAAAGCGCGGTATCCTGTTTCACCGTCGCAGCCTGTTCTGAGCCGGTAGGCGCGCCTTCTGCAGCTGTGGAATCGACCTTATCAACCACCGGCGGATCATTGGGTGTAGTAGCAGCAGCGCCTGCAGAAACGCTTCCGGTTATAACGGTCGTTGCCGGCGCAGCTGCTGAGGCATCCACAAGCCCTTCTCCGACAATGTAAGCAATGACGGAGCCAAGCGACATAATTACGCCGCTGATCTGCGTGGCAGTGTTGCCATCTACGCTAAACAGCGCCAGAATACCAACAATCAAGCCAGCCAGCGCCATCCAGAATTTGCGGGATGTAAGTTTTTTCATAATGTCCATTTTGAACCTCTTTCCGCCTCGTGAGAGGCTGTTATTTTACGATTGTCCAATCTTCAGCAAGCATATCCGTTTGACTGCAGAGCCACGGGACAATGCTTCCTTGCGCTGTTTTCATATCAATGTGAGGTTGATATTCAACAACTGCACCTACCGGAAAGACCGCCGCAAGGGGCCTTCCTTCCGATACGGTTATTTGAGAACCGGGTGTGAGAAATAAAGCCATTCCTTTACCGTTCCAGCCTTTACGTGCGACTTTTTCACCCTTTTTAAGAGCTTCCAGTGCAAGCCCGAAAGTCATGCCGTCAGTTGGGCGGTAGGCCTCCTCGAAAACGTCCTTCGGTGACCAAGACATATAACTATCTTGGTATTTTATAAGATATCCTTCGTCATCAGGATTCTCATCTTCTGGAATTTTCCATCCGCGATAGATATTGTAATTACCTCTGGACATAGGTTCTGCTTGAATGATCTTTGTTCCAATATACTGTTGCATACGATTCCTTTCTACCGGAACATCCGGTTAATTAGGATTGTAAGTTTATAAATTTCTACATTTTAACCACCCCCTTTAAAGCCGTTTAAAGCGGCTTTAAACCGGTTTGCAAGCAGATTCAGGTACCCATCCGGAAGGGAGTAAAACGCCGCACTTGCGGCCACTGATAACGCGCTGAACGGCAAATGTACCAGATACCGTTTTACCTTTTCCGTTGCCGTAACTGTCGGCATAGAGGGGGCCGCTGTACTGAACTTTTCCGCCAGCCTTAACCACAGCTTTCGAAGAAGTAGCAGGAGCCGTCGCGGCTGCCGAAGGCACCTTGCAGGCACTGGCCGGAACCCATCCAAGGGGAAGAAGAATACCGCATTTACGGCCACTGATGACACGCTGGACGGAGAATGTGCCGGAAACCGTCTTGCCTTCACCATTTCCGTAGCTGTCCGCATAGAGCGGGCCGCTGTACTGAACCTTGGTTCCGACGCCGATACCGCTGGTCGTTTCAGTCTTCGCGGGAGTCGGTGCTGCAGAGGGCTGCAGGCCATTTTTCGAGGCGGCACGAATGATCGACGGATAATCCTTATAAGCGACGTCAATGTCCGCATTTGTGCTGATTCCGGGAACTTTACCGGTACTACCTGTCTGCTGAATACCACAAGGGAAATCAGGACTGCCGCTGTAGTCTGCCAGCCAAAGGTCAACGGCATTGCGCAGTTCATCGCTGAAGCGTCCGGAACGGATGAAGTCGAGGTTGGTATAGAGATTGACAAACCAGCCGCTGGCTTTCATTTCTTCTATAAACGCCTGCATCATCTGAGTGATAAGGGCGTTAGTAGGATCGGTTCCCATCTGCTCTTTGAAGTACCGGATGCTGTCATACTCGAAATCCGGAGAAACCGGAAAATCGATATGGCCCACATAAGGCTGCAAAATTTGTTTGAAGACCTGTGCCTCTGTCACGGCCTCGGCGGTAGAGCGGCAATAGTTGAACCAATAGGCCCCTATGTGCATACCGCGCGAAATCGCGCCTTTCATGTTGTAATCGAACTGGGCATCTTTTTGATCCGCAGAGTTTCCGTATCCGGCTCTGATCAGAACGAAATCATAGCCGGCAAGGTTTACCTGCTCCCAATTGATTACGCCGTTGTGCTTGGAAACATCCAAGCCTTTTAATTGGAACATTTCTGTACCTCCTAAAAAAGATATAAAATAAGAAGAGCCGCGCCGTTTAGGCACTGCCCTTCTGATTTTCGCTATTATTTTTTCGCTTTAAAATATATGTTTTCGAGATTTTTTTTCGAAGTTGATAACTGTTGCAATGCTTGAGTAGACCAAAATAGCTCGTAAAAGTCTGATTCGCTTTTTCAAGACTGATCCGGCCTTCAGCGTATTGCTCCGTCACAAGTTTTAGATGGCGTTTCATCCGGAGCGCCGTGCTTTTGCGGACTTTGATGTGATCCGGCCAGATTTTATATCCGCAAAAGTCGACCCCCAAGCTGCATGGCCGTATGGCCGTCTTTTTGTTCAGTTCCAGATGAAGTTTTTCGTTGATGAATTTTTCCAGAACGATTTTATAATGATGAAGAAGCTCTTTACTTGGTGACAATATAATAATGTCATCCATATACCTGATGTACCGTCCTATCCGGAGGGTGCGCTTTGCGAATTGATCCAGTTCATTCATATAAAGGTTGGCGAACATCTGGCTCGTGAGGTTTCCAATTGGGATTCCAATATCGAACAGCCGGGCACTCTCCGCAAGATCTCCGCAGAGCGGCAGGCCGAATGGTGTATCCTCGCTTTCAATGATTATCCGGAGCAGCTGCATCAGGTCTGAATCATCTATTTTTTTGCTCAGTAATTCGAGAAGAATTTTATGATCCACCCGATAGTAAAATTTAGCCATATCAAGCTTTAAATAGTACATTCGCTGAGCCTTGCATTCCAGTCGGAGCCAATAGTGCAGCCTTTGTATTGCTGAGAATTCGCCGCGCCCAGGGATACAGGCATAACTGTCTGAAATATAGGCTCTTGAAAAAAGAGGATTGACGATCCGGTAAACGGCCCATTGTAGGACTCTATCTCGAAACGGGAGAGCCATCACAAGCCGGCGTTTTGGTTCACTCACATAGAATTCGCGATATCTTCCAACTTTATAAGAGCGGTAAATCAGTTCGTTCTGAAGCTCAATCAGGTTTTCCTCCAGATTAGCGGAAAACGCGAGTACTTCCGAACGATACCGTTTGTTTTTACGTGCGGAGAGATATGCACGGTGCAGATTTTCATAGTCGTAAATTTTCGGATACAAATTTTTAAAATGTTTCATTTGACTCTCTCCGCAGTTAAAAGATTATTGTGCTTTACGGAATTCGCTGACGCTAATATCGGCATACACAATTACGCAATTTTTTGCCTTGCGGCATGGAAACAGACCCCTTTATCCCCCTGTACCGGGATCAGGCCCGTAAGCCTGAAGCATCTGACTTTTGGGGTAGAGCGGCGCGGAACCCGATGTTCGCACCCGAATTGGTGCGGGTGTTGCTCAAATTCAAATAGAACGAGCCGGCATTGGTCGTGTTGCTATAGTTGCCGCCGCGATAGGACACTAATGGCCTGCTCCCGACTGATTAACGGATTTGATCCATCCCCCAACCATTTTGCCGATTTCAACGGCCATTCCAGACCATATTTCATACTTTTTGAAGGGCAAAAAGCCAAGGTCTTGGGAGAGCCTTAAATACGCCTTCAGTTTTGTTATCTCGACGTCCAGCTCCTGCAGCGTGGTCTTTTTATAGTATTTTTTACTCGCTTCGATCACGCGCTCCAAGATTAGGTCAAGGCAGCGCTTGATGTCGGCGGCCAGCGCGAATTTTTCCGTTTTTGGAAATTGTGCCAGCGCACCGTATCCATATTGGATCATGTCATAAACCTTCTGCAGTATTTTCAAGCTCTCCAAAAATAACACCATCCGTTATAAAAACACCGTATGCGATAGATTATAGCATCATTCCGTGAAAAAATATCAAAAAGTTATTTTCTAACGAAATACGTTATTTTTCTCAAAAATTTACACCCGGCTATCGCCGGGTGTTCAGAACACAGTGTTTCAGTGATCAGGCTTCAAAAGCGGCGCGGAACCCGAGGCTCGCACCCGAATTGGTGCGGGTGCCGCTCAAATACAAAGAGAACGAGCCGGCATTGGTCGCGTAGCTATAGTAGCCGCCGCGAAAGGACACATATTCTGTGTTCGCCGATGTTCCTTCATATTGGGCATCAAGCCCAAATTCGGCCCGGCCCGTCGTATCTCCAGCACCAGCAATTGCATGTTTTGCTACTTTAGGATCGGTGTTCAATTCTGTTACTCTGCTGCCACTCCAACCACTTGGAAACTGAATTCCAGTGTCCGTTTCGTCAACAAAGAAATAGCCGTGACCGCTGGAGCCAACCTTGAGTTTTAAACCGGATGTCCATTCGTAGACATTGCCATTGAGGTCGTATACACCATTAACTCGGCCCGTATGCGATGTTAAATTCTGGCCCAATTTCCATGCGGATTTCACCCCGGTTCCCGTAAGCGCGCGGGAAGAAACCGTTGGGTCAGCAGTGAAAGTTATTCCGGTATCGTCAACATCTTTTAAAGTGTTATTGTTTCCAAAAGGCTCCCAACGGTTACTACCGAACACATCCGGCCCAAGAATCTGCGCATACACCGCAAGGGATACCCATTCCTCGTCGCGGATCAGCCGGGTCGAAATATCTTTTCCGCTTACTGTGTCAGTTTTAGCGGATGCCGTGACAGCATCATCATAAGTGATCGTTCCCCAAGGAACAACCCCTTGCTTTGACACCGCGACGCCACTGGAACCCTGCGAGGATGCGGAGGAATCGGATGCAGACATTTGATATTTGGCTGCGTAGAACGGATGAAACATGAGAACGTTATAGTCCGTCCCATCTATTCCTGAAGGGCGATTTTTTACAAAAAATCCTTTGGGCCGGCTGGAGTAACCACAGTTGGAAGGGTTTATCAGTTGGTATGCTCGGAAGCCGGGCTGGTAAACCCAAGCATTTGCTCCCAAGTTGAAATCATGCACCTCCAAGGATGAGTCGCAGAACTCAACCTGGGTTCCATCGGCGTACCCTCCTGTTGGAGCTGGAGGATAAATTGAAACAGGAACCTTATTTCCCGCTGCAGTGCCTCCTGCAGCTACAAGGTGATAGTTCCCTCCGATTTTGATCATAGCCGTTTTATTAATGCTGCCGGTAAGCGTCCCGTTGGTATTATAAATGTTTGCACTTTGGCTACCAGCGGCTATTGTTTCAACAGCAAGCCCCAAAACCGTTGAGAGCGTGTGAGAAACGTCCTTCCAGTGCCTTCGCTGCCATAAGCTGGCGAAAACCTCGACACCGTCGCTGTTTAAAGTAAAGTTGTCTACCGGAAGCTCAGGCTCCGTTTTTTTGTTTAACCCCATAATAATCATTCTGCAAGCACCGCCTTCAAAACCATAACATTTTCTTCTCCGTCTTCAATCTGAACGGCACATATCCAGTAGTTTTGGTGGTTTGGAAACCGTTCCATGTCGGAAGGTATGTCATCCTCCGCAGCGACAAAAACATAACCTCTGGGAGTAAGATAAACCACACCGTTTGTCAAATCGAATTCAGCTGCCGGCATCTGATATGTAATATTGCAAACCTGAACGCCGGCGTCCGGAAGCTTCAGCTTTCCATCGGCCACCTCGGGTGTTATATCCCAAGCAATATCCGGATAGGTTCCCGATACTGTACTAATCATTTTTATCCCCCTTATACCGCCCTGTAGTATTTAACCGCTGTCAGGCAGAAGTTCGCGCTGTGCGTGTCCAATTCGCTCGACCCCACGCGCCGGATTTTAATTCTTAAGGTGTGACCGTCTCCTGAAGGAATTGCCGAAACGGGAATCGGATTTGCAAATGCCATTGTGTGAATCAGCTTATCGGAAGGAGCGTCTATGGTTTCGGCGTTCATCCAAACAAAAGCGGCTCCATCAAAGCTGTAAGCCAACTGCAGACTGATTTTCTGCGCACTCTGCTCCGAATCCATATAGTATTCCAACGACACTGGAATATCAGCGCGTTGTGCCCAATCTGTTTCCATCAGCAGTTCACGGTCTTCGTCCGCTTTGAATGATGCAGCGGGTATACCGTTGGCATCGCTCACCTGTTCCGGTGCGCTTCCGGTGTCGGAATTAAATCCGTAAACCGAGAACTTATTGAAAGTCTGCGCGTCCACATACGACTTGGGTGCTAAAATAATGTTCATGGCCAATCTCCTTATAAAATATTTTGCGCGACAAACTCCAGTTTGCCGCCAAGATTCTGCAGCGAGATGATCCCGGTTCCGGTACCGTCATCCGTGAAAACAACTTCGCCGGCCTCGTTAAATTTTATGGGCAGCTCCATTGCTGCCGTTGCGTTGCTGTCTACCAGTTCAATTGGCACGGTTGATCCGCCCCCTCCGATTTTGCTTTTATTGACCACCAACGCCCCGCTGGCGTCGAGCTTGAAATCTTCCGAGAGCTTGACCAGCCCGTAATGGCTGTCATCTGCCTGCGGAATATTCAGGTCTTCGGCGGTCAGGGTAATATCGGCGGCCAGACTCTTTCCGTTGATTTTACGACTTGATGGAACAAAGATCAGGCTTTCATCAATCGTAGCGGTAATGTTGGTCGCATTTCCGATCACAGCGGCCATGATAAACGTGAATTCAGTGGGGCTAACGCTGTAGGTAGGAATTCTATCCGCGCTGACAGTGGCATATCCGTAGGCATACAGCACCGTCCCCAGGTCGGCATCGTCGGCAAACAAGCCGACCTCCCGCCAATAAAACGGTACGGAAATTCCTTGATTGCTGAAATATCCTTTCACCTTGGCAGTTTTATTCGCAGTTTCCATTCCAATGATAGGAATGTCTTTAACCGGATCAATCAGCCCCTGCAGCCCCGTAATGTCGGTGCCGTCCGGAAGAGTTCCCTGTCCGATCTGCATCTTGGAGAAATTCAACTTTTGCCCGATCTGAGCTTTCGCCACCAGCGTTTCTCCGGCTGCGGTCAGATAAAATTTTTCTATGGCCACGCTTAATTCACCTGCCTTATTTCCAAAGTTTTGCCCATCTGCATGAAAGCACCAAAAAAGAACTGGCCGCCAGCTCCTTGCTCATATTGTAAATGGAAGACCATATTTGCCGGCTTGGCCTGATTAACCATTCCGACAATTGCTTTATGAGGAATTTCCTCTGATGGAAGTGCCGAAAGATAAATCGAAAATTCATATTGTCCCGGTGCGATTTCAAGCCTTGCGGAAACCCCCGACTGTTTTTCAATCAGATTCAGCAAAGCCGAACCGTTAATGATACTGTTGGCCTGAATTTTTGCCGCCACAAGCTTTCGACGTTCGGAGAGCGTACCGGATCCGGCAAGATTAAAGAGTTTCTCCCACCGTTCAACAGTCGCGAGATCCGCCGAAAGCACAAACTGATTCTGATAGGCCTGCTTCGCTTTCTGAAGAAGGTTATCCGTCTGTGGATCAACTGCGCCTCCCAGCGCCTGAAAATCTTTTACGGTCTGAAGATATTCCGGAAGGTAGTTAAGATATTGATACATCGGTGTCCTCCGTTATGGTCACGCTGCCCGCGACCGGAATCTGATAATTATCGAAAGCTGAAGAAAGGGTAATATTGCCCGCGCTGCCGTTTAACAACGTGCCGGAGACATCGGCTATTCCGTTTACAGACAGGATGGCAGCTTCCACACGCGACGTCCGTATAATGCTGTCCTGAAACGCCAAAGATGCGAGATATTCTTTGATGGCGGCTTCTACAGACGCCTGTATTCCGGATATTTCAACTCCGGTTTTCAGGGCCAGGGAAGCCGACACGTCAACCGGGAATTCCGATACCGTCGAAACGGTCACGCAGTGTCCAATTGGAGCCAATCCATAGCCTTTTCCGTGCGGCTCCGGATCAATCATGAGCTGCACGGTCTGGATCAGGCTCTCGCTTGCCGGCTTGTTTTCCGGCGCAACAATCACACATTGAACCTTTCCTCCTTCATCATTCGGAGTAGGGAAGACCTTTACAGCTCCGACACCGGATATTTTAAGAATCTGCTGCTCATAGTCGGCAATATTTCCGCCAAATGGCTGCTCATTGATTTCTTTATAAAATCTTGCGCGAAGCTCATCATCGGATTCCTGTTCTTCGCCGGCTGTCAATACTTCCGAAAGCGTTGCCGTACCAAGGCCGGCGATGTTATCAATCGGCAGCAAAGCGCCGAAATAGCTATTTCCGATAATGCCGGCTTGCTGACACTGCAGCTGATAGGTACCGGAAGATATCCTGCTTGAAACGGTATAGATGATTCCGTCTGCGCCGAGTTTTGAGCCTTCCGGAACATCCATAGGGCTTCCATCTGCGGCGGTAAACAGTCCTTTTCGGATAGCGCTGGTCGCTGGATATCGATTTATGCCGTGTTCAGCACAGCGGCGTGTCAGATCGTCTCCCTGCGCTGTGTCGGGCATGGTAGCGTTTTGAATATTGTCGGCATAATACTGCTGCTCGACAAGCTGCGCGGCCACGGGGGCCAGAGCGGTATAGATAATGCTGCCCTCGCGCGTATCAACCTGATTTTTGAGATTGTCCGGAATATTATCCAGCATCTCACGCATAAAGTCTTCAAAACTTTTCATGAGGCCACCTCCGTCTGTGCTGCCCTGCTGCCGAAAATCGTATCAATTGTAAAATGGATCACACCGTTTTCGACAGAAAAATCACGGACACCCGTGATGCGGGTATCTGTGCTCAGCGCGTCCGTAATCATTCTTTTTGCTTCGCTGGCCACGTAGTCAGCATCTTTTCCGACCAGTGTGTTCAGTTCGCTTCCCCATTGCCATGAGAAGATCAGGTGCTCGTACCGTTCGGTTTGAACGGCCATCGCTGCGGACTGTACAACTGCGTCAAGCCCGTCGATAAACCCCGATACGCGACTGTTTTCAAGGTCAAGCCTCCACGTTTTCGAGGGGGATTGAGCTGTTTCAGTGTCCTGAATTTCAATTTCAGGGATCACGGCGACACCTCCCTGACGGCCTTATACGGTTGGATTCGGTCGAGCAATATGTATTTTACTCCGTCGTTTCCGGCAGGCCGGCAAAGGAGCAAGACCCCGTCGCCGGATTTGAGAGGGGAGCGATAAACCGAATCTCCATGCTGCAGCCCAATGCAGTTGTCAGTGATATAAAAATCGTCTGATTCCAGCTCAAGCTTTTCACTCAGCTTGACCTTCAGAGGGGAAACGGAAGAAACCGTGCCGGTCTGAAAACCGCCTCTCCCCGTATGATCAAGATACGCCCGGATGATCCGCTTGCACTGATCCACGTCAACAAGCATTTTAAAGCCCCCTTTAAACTAATTTAAAATCCGCTTTTACGGTATGAGAAACATCTGTAAAAGTGTGCACCGCCTTGGTGCACAGAAGAAATTTTTTGATCCCGGCGCGGGGAATGTCCACGTAGACCATATACCCGGCCCGGATACTTTTGTCGCCCAGCACTTCCACGCCGGTCAGCTTCTGTTGCACCTTGTTCTTCAGGCCGAGCAGCGCGTCCGATTTTGCCTTCGCCTGCGCGGCGTTGACGGAATCGTCCAATTTTTCATAATACTGCAGCAGCCCCCATTTTTTAATGGTGCTGCTGTCTTTGGAAATATAGACCTCACGCTTTCCGGTATCCTTATTGTCTCGAACCAACTTGATCTGGTTATAGGTTTCGTCATCGATCCCGCGCTCATAGCTGAAATCGTCGATGTTGGTGCTGGTGCTGACCAGTAAATCCGAAATGGTGGACTGGATGTTGTGCAGCACGGCCAGACCGTATTCGTCCTTAATATAGAAATATTTCTGAGTGCTGCGGAGTGTCAGGTTGATGCAATCGGAAATCATATCCAAAACAACCTTATCGTCAAAAGGGGAAAGATTTCCGAGATTATAGCCGGTATCTTCAATCGTTCCCGCCTTCAGACCGAAATCGGAGAATATCTGCTGCGCGGCCTGAGAGGCGGTTTTATTTTTGAAGCTGTAGGTATCCTTTGCTTTCAGATATCGCAGCTGATCATAAGCGGTGATTTTGGCGGGATCTCGGTTACTGAATCCGTTCTTGAACACGAATCCCTTAAAATAAGGATCACCGCCATATTTGACGCTGAAAGCGCTGCCTTCTTCCGGCGTCACAACATCGTTCTGCAAAATACTGAATGTACAGACACCGGCTTGGTTGATATTGTCCGTAAACTCGATGGAATCAACAACCTGAGAGATATCAAAAGTATCTTCGTTTGCCGCTGTCAGCATGGCTTCAAGCATATCCATCACTCCTTAAGGTATGATCAACACCCAGCCGGGCTGAATCAGGTTCGGATTTTTGATTTTGCTTTTATTGGCATCCACAATCTTCGTATACTGCGCACCATTGCCATAATATTTTTTTGCGATATTCCAAAGGCAATCCCCGGATTTAACCGTATAGGTTCTGGTTGTCGGAGCCTGTACGGCGCGAACCGGTTGAGCGCTGGCAAGAGCTTTCGGTGCGGCGGTGACAGTCTGCATAATTACGACACGCTTAACCACCGGGTCTCGGTACTCTTTCAGCGACAGGGTATAGTAGCATTCGTTTGTTTCGCCAAAGTGATAAGAAGGCTCAAAGCTTTCTATGCTGCACAGCAGATTGATGTCTATACCATCTCCGGTGATGATCAGGCGGCCAGGCAGTGATTTTTCCATCAGGCTGTTGATGTTGTCTACATAAGTTTCCGTCGCAAGAGGGGAGCTTGTGGTGGAGAACGGATACACGTTATCGGAAAACAGGCTTTTAATACTGAGTTCCTTCAGCTTCCGTTTTCCGATCACCGTAAGCTCCCCAAGATCGACGATATTATACTGTTTGTTGTCGCCCTGAACCTTGATGGTGATGTCCTCGAAGGGGTTGACCGGCAGCTGCACGCTGTTAAAAAAAGTTTTGATCATCCGGACACCACCTCATCAATACCGGATAGCCCCGTCTCAATCGCGCTTTCTGTTTCATCGTGAATTTTTGCTTTGATGTCTTCCCAATCCTCACCTTTTTTGACGTCGTTTTTAATACTGAGCGCCCCGCCAGAATAATTGAGATAATAAATGTTGTTGCTGCTGTTGGCACTGGCTCTCAGCGCGTCGGCGTCCTGACGGGAAAGTTGAAGATCATTTGCCTGTTCGTAGCTTAATGTCTGATAGCTGTCAAACCGGCTTAAAGCCGCTGTTGCCGCTATGTCGTTCAGATATTCGAGGCTCTGGTCGGAAATATCGACCGCATCGCTGACTTTTCCGACCTTGTCGATTTTGCCCCCGGTCGGATTTTTATAGGCGGTACCGAAATCTTGTGTTTTCCCGGTGCCGGCTCCCGTAGCCGATTTGTTCAGGTTTGCCAGCTGATCAGAGAGGCCGGTGACGCTGTTCATAAGACCGCTGACCTTGGTGTCAATCCCTTGGCCCACTTTATAGCCGGCATTGTACGCCGAACCGTATTCAATCCGCGAACCGAGCGTTGGCGCTTTTCTGTCAATGGTAATGGCGGTATCGTTTTTCCCCCAGGCAAGCACGCTGTCCTGAAGGGACGAAAGGCCCGCTGTCCAGTTTGTTCCAAAGATGGCGTCTATGATTTTGGTGACTACTTTGCCAAGAGATAAAAACCACGAAATAACTTGACCGATCAGGTTCGCGACTGCGTCTCCGAAGCTGTTGAACCCGCCGTTTGTGACATTCAAAACCCATTCGATGATTCCCAGGTACGGCTCCACAAATATTGTCCAAATCATCTGAATGATTGCATTCAGTACTCCGATGACGGTATTCCAAATGAAAGCGCCGGCTGCGGCAAAAGCGCCGCAAATCACGCCCGTGGCTGAAATACTGGAACCGGTCGCCTGATTGATAGCACCGACTACGGCGTATATGACCACGATGAGCAGTATGACCGCCGCAATGATCCATGTGATAGGACTGGCCAGCATAGCCGAGTTTAATCCCCACTGAGCCGCTGTTTCTGCCGCAGTGGCGTCCGTCTTTGCAAGAGTAGCTCCCGTCATGACGGCCTTTGCTACAGCGCCAGCAAGTTCAATGCCCTGAGAAATAACATTCACCGCATTATAAATCAGGTTCGCAGCAGTGGCAATTCCTATCGCCGCCGCAATTCCCCAAAAGATCGGCCCGATCCATGACCAGTTGTCCGCGAAGAACTGATAGGTATTAACGCCAAGGGTGAAAAACCATGAAAGCACATTTGCGGCAGTCGTAAGGCCGGCTGCGATATTGTCCACCATGGCGGTACCTTGCGGCGTATTCAGGTAAGCGGTCATCTCCTCAATTTTTTGGATGAGGATATCAACCGCATGGCCCGGCTGGGAAAGGTAATCCATCAGCTGACTCATGTCATTTCCCATGATCGTCGTGGCCTGTCCGAACGTCATCGGCATCTTTGAAAACTGCTGATCCAGTGTCGAGGACTGCGCCATGATAGAGCTGACCACCACGTCGGTGGTCAGCTTCCCGTCCTCTGCCATTTCCCTAAGCTTGCCTTTTGTGATACCCATAGATTTAGTCATCATTTCCGCGAGAATCGGCGCGTTTTCCATGATGCTGTTGAATTCGTCGCCGCGAAGGACACCGGAAGCGAGGCCCTGATTTAACTGGGTGATTGCCCCAGCCGCTTCCGAAGCGCCTGCGCCGCTGACCACAAGTCCCTTGTTAATGGTTGAGGCGAATTGGATTGCCTTTTCGTTGTTATTTTTGAAATAGTCCTGACGGCCCATCTGAGCCACCAATGCAGCGGTAGCTGCGTAAGATGTCCTTGTCGCGTTCGAGGCCGCCATTACCTTGGCTTCCAATCCCGCCTGCGTCTGAAGGCCGTCGTTGATCAGGCTGAGCCGGGCGTCCACGCCGATGCGCTGATCTGCCTGACTTCCAAGCTGACCAACACTCTGCAGAGCGGTCTGCATCAGCTGAATGCCATTGTTGGCAACGAGGATTGCCCGGCTCAGACCACCGAAGCTGGAAGTGACAGCGGCGACCGTTTTGCTGTGGTTTCCTGTTTTCTGAAAATTGTTATTCAGCTTATCGAGCTGTTCGTTTGTACGAAGGATCTCGGAACGGACTCCCTCAAAGCCTTTATCAACATTATCCATACGGGAAGACATCTGAAGATCTTCCATTCCGCGAATCAGCTTATCAACCGCAACGGTCAGGTGATCCACCGATGTGTCGGCGGCCCCGGCTTCCGTATGGATTTCCGTGAAGGGCCGATCCATGTTCGGTATGCTCACAGCACGGTTGAGCGTGTCGATAGAAGCTGTCAGGCGGTTCATTGCGTTGACGGCGTTATCAATTGTCTTTGAAAATCCGTCCTGCAAATCCAGCATGGATGATACGGTTGCCAAGGTTATCGCCTCCTTCTGCTATGATGAATTCTTGCGGCATCAATTTTGTCCTGCCTGACCTTTTCGTCGATAAATGCACATACAGTGGCACGCTCATACCAAGGCAGGCGGAAAAGTTCTCCGGGGAAGCGGTGGAACTTTACCAGCGTGTAATACGCATAGTTGGTTTCCGCATCCCCGGATTTCAGGAGTTTTTTATTTCTTCTTTTGCCGTTTCGGCCTTTTCGGCATCAAACCCGTTGATTTCATTAATGATCTGCAACAGGTTCGTATGTTCTCCGGGAAGCAGCATTGCCTGCACCAGCGCATCATCACTGACAACGCCGTAGCTTTTCTGAAGCTCTGCGTTCTTCAGGTCAGGGAATACGACACAGGCCGCAATGACCTTGTTCGTATACTTCTGATTGTGAAACTTGGTGGTCTGCCGCCCCTTGAAGATGCTGACAGTAGTGCAGTCTTCTTTGATTTTTGCGTCTTCTTCCTCGGTAATTGCCCGAATTTCCCACGGAATCGATTTTCCGTTCTCCTGAAACCTTTCGCTTACAATGATCTTCTGATTTTCCGGTTTAATAGCCTGATCTCTGAAAAATGCGGAAAGTGACATATTGTTTACCTCCAAAAATTATGAATTGAATTTTTCCAGCAGCTCCACTCCATCAAACGTGAATGGAAGCTCCTGTTCCAGCAGGCCGTCGTCGCTGTCGAGGTTTGCAAAGTCGATTTCGTCAAAATTGCATCCCGTCAGAACTTTGGTCTCACGCCCCCATGATGTGCTGGAGTCTTCGTTTGTCAGCTGAAGGGAAAAATACCGGTCTGCGCCGCCGTTCGCATAATCCACGAACATTTCCTTAAAAAGGCTTGTTACGGCGTGGATCGTCAGCGTTCCGGAGCCAGACCAAGACGTGGCCTTTTTGCCGACCGAGCGTTTTCCGATGGACTTTACATCTTCTTTGTTTTTGCTCATTTTTGCTTCGATCTTTTTTGCAAAGAACAGATCGTAGTTTCTTCCGTCGATTGTAACGAAGGCTGTCCCTTCGTTACTGCCGATTGCGTCTTTCTGGTCAAATTCCAAAGCCATTGTTTAATCGCCTACCCTTCCACCACGATGGTATTGTAAATCGTCTCAATGACATCTACCGGACGGACAGCGTAACTGACCACCATCGCGTCAATCAGATCGCCCTGCGAAACCGTAATATCATCCGGAACGACGTCATGGAGTACACCGTTTGCTTCCAGTGACCGGAAATAGGACAGGATGTCCGCCTGAAACAGCTTCCGGCCATTCTTGCTGTTGGAAACCTTTCCGTTGTAATACAGCACGCCACGATTGTTAATCTCCGTACAAATACTGTACAGAATGCGGATGACCTTGTTTTTGCTCATGGCATAGGTATGGTCAGCCGTGAACGTGGTAAGCGTATTGATATCCTTCTGGATCAGGACGCTGTTGCCGCCGACAGGCGAAGGAATAAATACCATTTGTCCGGATTTCGCGTATTCGATCTGTTGAGCGGTCGTATACCGTTCATCCACATCGACCGCTCCGATGTACTTTGCGTTTGTCAGGCTCTCCGTCAAAGCGCAGGCCGCCGTGGCTCCTGCAACATAGGCGGTGGCCATCGCCTTGGTGACGTGCGTTCCGTCTTCGAGGATAACGCCGTTTTTTACGGACAACATGCCTTCGAAATCCGCCTGAGAATCAGGAACGACAGCCTGCAGGTATTTCCCTTCCTCCTGAATCATCCTTTTCTCGAACGCAATAAACATCGCTTTGATGTCTGCATCATCAGCCGGGCAAGCAACTGCGTTGACCGTCTGAAGCTCGATTTGACTCAGGAAATCGGCATAATCCGCAATGGTCGCTGTGCCATCGGTACCGTTAGTCAATTTTGTACCGGCATTTACCGAAAGGGCGGCGTCGCTGGCCGCCTTTGAAAATTGAATCCAACTGTTGTCAGCAAGACCTGAAATATCAGCGGCGGTTTGCCTGTCGATTTCCGTGGTATCAAGCCAGGTGATCACGTCATATTTTCCGGTCTGGCCGACCGTATTTTCGATTGACACGCTCAGACGGTTGCCATACGTTCCGGAATACAGAGCTGTACAAACAAGGTTCCCGATGGTTGCTGTTGCTTCTGTGCCAACGTTCAGCCGATAGAAATAAACAAAGGCTGAATTTTTCATTGCCTCTGTGACAGGAAGCGCGTTCGCACCAAAGTCGGCTGCAAGCGATTTTGCGTCTTTCCTTGTAAGGGCAATCAGAGTTTTTTCCTTAAGCCATGGAAAAACGGCAGGAATGCCGACGATACCTTTATCGCCTTCCACCGTGGGATTTGTGCCGCTGCCTGCATAATTGATATAAACGCCCGGCAGCACTTTATTTTGAGTTGTCCAGTTTCCGCCCGCCATCGTGGTCTACCTCCTTTTTTAAAAATGCATCTACGGCCTTTTTCGCATCCGTTTCCGTGTACTGTCGATCCGAAACAAGAGCCGCTGTCATAACGTCTCGGTTAATCCCGGTCGCGGAGCGGATCAGCTGTTCTCCGGAAAATGTCGGCTCTTTGGGTACAGCCGGCTTTGCGACCGCTTCGGCATCCGTGACTTCTTTTTCAGGCTGAGCCTGAACAGATTCGTCTTTAGCCATTATTTCAATTCCCCCTTGTCAATATCAATGTTCTTAATTTTGGGTGTTTCATCCACAGGATGTAGCAATGTGGTGAAATCACAAAGATCGTGCAGCTCATCGCCATCATCATGGCGGGTGTGGTTGCGAAGCTTCAGGGCGCAGCCGGAAAATGTGAGCTGACGGAGCTGCAGGCTGATGGTGGCAAATACCTTGTTCAGTTCCTTCTTGATTTTCATTTCCTCCGTTTTTTCAGGAGGAAGATAGGTGATATCCAATTTTCCGGAAACGTTCACCCGGCCCCCAAGTTCTTTTGTGACATCCACGTCCCCGGCAAATCCGATTAAAAAACAGCGTGCCGGAAGTTTATCCGGCACCCACTCAGTATAAACCGGAATATCCGGGTAAATCCCGTCGAGGCCGACTGACAGCGCCGACAGGATCATATTGAAAATGTCCATCATCCCAGCCCTTTCTGAATGGTTTCCTCAATGCGGCGGGCGGCGCTCTCAAGTTCTTTCTGCGCCTTTTTCTCGCTGTCTGTCATAACAAACGCGCCTTTGACATACGGCTTTTTCAGCCTGATCCAGATGCCCCATTGCCCTTTGTGCTTTCCGGTTTTCACCAGCTGCGCGGCCTGACCGTATTTTGACTCGCCGGGTCGGAGCTCGATAAAAACGATCCTGCCCGGCTCTTGTCGATGGCCAAGTTCATAAAAAGAAGCATAGTCTTTCGGGTTAAAGACCTCCGCCTGCAGGCCGCCAATGGTTTCGACCACGCCGCTTCTGTCCCATGCGGGGCCGAGGGTAGGGGAATCCGGGCTGCTGCCGGTAGCCGTATTGTCTTTACAGCGGGCAAGGTGCCGATCCGCTATGTTGTTTAGCTCCATGCGGGCCTGCGCCCTCGCAGCCTCTCTTACTCTCTTCAGCTTTTTCGCGTATTCTTTATACGGTTCCGGATTTATGATCATTACTCAGTTATCCTCCGACAGCGGAATTTCACTGTGGGAATCCGCATAGCTGAAGCCTTTTCCAGCCCATAGTGTGAAGCTTTGCCCGGCTGCGGTTGTTACTGCAATCTTGTCTCCTTTTTTAATATCAGCGTCAGGAGCACAGAAAAGGGTGTAGCTTCCGGCTGCTTCTCCATGATTCCCACTCAAAGATAATTCCCCGCCCTTATCCTGAGATAAGGCGCAGGGAATGTTATTCAGCACAGCGGTTTCAACCTGTTTCGTTTGTTTTGTTTCGGGATCTTTGGTATCGATGCGACGATAAGTGCTGCAGCGGTCAAAATAGGTGCTTTCAATCGCTTCACGTTCCGTCATATGATTTTCGCCACCTTAAACAGCGCGATCCGCGCATCGATGCCACTCAGTCCGCCTCCGGAACTGCCGGCGCTATCGTACTCAACGGTGGTATTGCCTCGCTTGATCGACGAAACCACCTGCTGGCCGTTGGCTGCCAGCCCGGCCTTGCTGATTTGAACGGCAAGGTCAGACCAAAGCCTGGCTGCGCGATCCGGAACAGACCGGCGTCCAGTTTTAGCCAGAAAATATTCTTCGGCTTGATCAACCAGGTCGTTAACCTGATCCGGGGAGACGCTGGGAAGCGCGGTCTGAACTTTTTCCGTCACCTTTTCCCGGTCGGCAGCAGCCATTGTTATCCCTCCTTCGGAGCGCCCTTTTTGCCGGAACCGTCCGGCTTTTTGTCTTTGTCGGAATTGTTTTCATCCCCGTCTTCCGGAACTTTTTCAGTATCTCCATCTTCCGGAACGGTTTTTTCTTCCTGATCCGTGGAAATGACTTCGTATCCGAAGTCGGCGTAATAATCGGCTTCGCGTTGGGTTTCAACTTCCCTCACGATGCCGCCGTTCTTTATTTTGATCATGATAATCTCCTTTCGTTATGGCAACCGGCAGCCAAATTAGGTCTTGCTGCGGACACAGGCGGCCAGTGTAGAAATCTGATTTTCCAACACCCACAAATCGTACAGTAGATGGTAGTTGATGGTGGTTTCGTCGCCGGTCTGATTTTCGTCCGCGCTGAAAACTTTCAGGGAGTCGATTTTGCTGACGGCAACCGGCGCGGAGGAGTTCATAATCAAAAATTCGATCTGCTCCGACGTGCTGTCGGCAATAATACCGCCCGCTTCCTGACCGGAAGTGCGCCCGTCGAGAATTTTGATTACCGTCTGCAGACGTTTTGACGGAACGAAAATGCACGGCAGATCATTTAGAATCGCGCCGCGATAGGAAACGCCGTTAACGGAAATTTCCCGCTGAAAGGTTACAGAATTGTTTGTGTTTTTCGATTCATCACGAAACGCCTGCTCGTTTTTCAGGGACACAAAAGCCACGAAATCAGCATCGTCTCCGGAATCATCCTTAACAACGACGGACAGATTTTTCAATGCACTCACAACATTCGTGGCAGCATCCGCCGCGGCGACTCTCAGAATATGAGAAGTTTTGTACGCATCGCTGGCAGAGAGCTTTGAATAAATCCGGTTAAAGCGGAACATATCCTGCTCCGGCACGAGCTGCTTGCGGGCAAATTCGCGCGTTACGTTTTCCGAGGTAGCCATGAAATGGGAATCGTTTGGATCGAGTCGGCCCAGTTCAAACTTAACCGCTCTGTCCATTTCCATCGTGTAATTTTTCCAGCCGAGCTTTACACTGCCGGCGGGATATTTGTTGGCGTCTGTCCTGTTGTAGTTACCAAGGCCGCTGACGCTCAGCTGAGCAATTTTGACATCCTTGCCGCCGCTGTAATCGATCTGGTCATCATTAGGTACCATCCACTGAGTGGATGATTTTGCTTCCAGTTCTTCATCAATAAAGCCCTGATATACTTCCGAATATTCGATATCATTTGCCATAGTCTTTTAGCTCCTTCCTTATTTCACAGAAACGCCGCGCGGACGCTTCTTTTCCTCTTCGCCCGGCTGGCCGGCAGCCGTGCCCTTCGGAACATAGCCGTTCGCCTTGAAGCGCTGATCAACACCGGCCTGTACGCCTTTGTCATAGGCGGCCTTGAGCGTTTTAATCCGCTCGTCGGTGTCCTTTTCATCCGTCCCTTTGACAAAGGCAGCGAATTCGACCGGTAAGCCGGCAGTGGAAAGCTTCTGAGTGGTATACCCGGAAAGCTTTTCGTCCGCCATCTGCTTCTGAAGGTACGTCACTTTTTCATCGGCAGTCATCTTTTCAAAATCTTTTGCCTCTTCCAGATGGCGCTTATACGCTTCAACGGCGTCGGTGGCCGCCTGCTGTTTGGCAGTTTCCAGCTGTTCGGCGGTGATGGTACTTTCTGCCCCTTTCGCCGGCTCTGCCTTTTCCGGTTCCTTGAGGGCCGGGTCTGCAGGCTTCGGTGCGGGGTCTGCGGGTGCCGGATCGGCAGGAGTGGGATCAGCAGGCTGTGCAGCTGCACCGCCTCCCGCAAAGCAGCAGTAACGGGGAATTCCAAACTGGAGATACTTGTTTTTTCTCATTTTGATAGCTCCTTTTACAAATTTTTATATAATAAAAACGCCCTTTAAAAGGCGTTTAAACCGGCTTATTTTCCGGATTTACGGTCTTGATAACTCTGGCTTCGGTACCGTGACTTGAGGGAATCCCACGCGACCGGATCGGCATATTTCAAATTTTGGAACTGGTCGAGACTGCGCGGGGCCTTTTTGCCAAGCGTGGCTTTATACTTTTCATACTGCTTCGCGTCGGCCATTCCGTTTTTATATTTCTGCTCTGCCAGCAACTCGTCGGCGTGACCTTTCACATGCTCGTCGTACCACTGCCGATATGTCATATCAGCCGGCACTTTATAGGTTTCGCCCTTTCCGTTTCGCGCAATCCGGGTATCGTCTTCATCATATTCAACAGCGGGAACCGTCTTGGAACGGCAGAACGGATGAAGCGGCGGCATGTTTATGCCGGGTCTGCCTTCACTGACCAGAAACACTCTTCCGTCCATGCTCCGACAGATCTCCGACGTTTTGTAATCCAGCACCGCTCGGAACCGAAAACGCGCTGTTCCATTTTCCTCATAGCCTAAAAGATTGGCTTTAGACGCTACATGGCTGTTTTCTGTACGAATCAGCCGCCGTGCCTGATAGGCGCTCATATCCATCGCCTTCTGCAGTTCCGCTGCCATCTGGCCGTTGGAAGTTCCCTGAACGGCCCCGCTGGTAATGATCCGGTTCAGGTAGCGGGCGAGGGACACACGATGATCTCCCCAAATGCGCTCGGAATAATTCTTTCCCTTCCAGGCGGTAGAGACAGCAGCCTGTATCTGGTGGGTGCTGATTCGGTTAAAGGCGCTTCCGAATCCGGTATACTGCTGATAATCAAAAAGTGTTTTGTAATAGACTTCTTCAAAAGTTTTGGTCAGGCTCTGCCCGGATGCTTCCGCATAATTACCATAAAGCTCGGTGGCCAGCATGTTCAGCTGAAGGATTAAAAATTCTTCCCTGCTGACCGCGCGCTGGCGATACAGCTTATCCAGCAGTTTTTTTGCTACAGTATCCTGTGGATACTGCAGTGCAAGCTGCTGATATTTTTCCAGCGTCATATCCAATTCTTTCCGGTCGGATAGGATTATCTTAGCTGCCTGGTAGCTGATGCTTTCTTTGTCAGCGTATTGCCGGTAATAATCATTGATTTTGCGCTGCATCTCATGGGTGCAGCGGTTAAACCAGCGGGTGACAAGCTGCGCCTTGCGTTGTGCGTATTGGTATTCTTTCTTAGCATTCTGTTCGGCACGGTCAAGCCAGTAATCGAAATTTTCCAATTAGAAGACCCCCTCGGGTTCTTCGGAGCTGTCATCCGCAGACTCACTGCCGTCACCGGTGTTTTCCTCAGCGGCCTGTTCTTTCTGCTTTTTCTTCAGCTCCGCTGCCGGATCATCAATTTCCGGATAAAGGCCGATCAGCGTTTCCTCTGAAAGCACATCACGCAGAAGATTGATTGTCTGCGCCGCTTCGTAAGTATTGGCGACCGCCGAACGGTCGAAGGAAAGTTTCACATCACGCCAGTCGTAATTTGTATTATGCAGCGCATTGATGTACTCAGTGATCAGTCGGACTTTTTTCGTTTCGGAAGAGCGGAAATAAGTCTCTTTTTCGATGCAAAGCTCTTCAAGGCCAAACAGTTTATATTTGATGGCCACACCGGAAAGATTTCCGGCAAACTCTTCGTCGGTCAAATTTGGAACCTGGCTTAAAAAGAAAATATCCTTGAATGTGCGGTTTTTATGGTTTTCCGATGTGGTGTCATCTGCGTCTTTCGTGATAAAGCCCGGCTTGCATCCAGCCGGAGCGAAAAGCATACGGTTTTTCTTCATAAGCTTGGCCACCTGATCGGATGACAGCTCGTTACCTTCCTCGTCTTCTCCGAGTAAATCGTCTATACCTTCAAATACGAGGTAGGCATCTGAGAAGTAGTCTAAATTATTGGAGGTATCACTGACTGCTTTGTCGTAAGTGTCAATCTGAGGCATTACGTCTTCAAAATCACCCTTCAGCTCGGCGTTGTTCATCCGAACGATGACGGGAACATCGGAAAAATTATGGCTGAATTTTTGCTGCAGCTTCCACTGTCCGCCGCGCCGGTGCACGAAATTGTAGACGTAGAGCTTTGTATACACATCCACATATTCCACATCGTCGCTGCTGCCATCAATACTGATCAGCCTGTACGGACGTAAAACCATCGTGAGAAAATTCGCCGGCGTCTGGCTGAAGACCGGAATCATTTCATCAGCCTGATAATACTGTGTTTTGAGCTTTCCTTCCGGATTAATAAAAAGCAGCTCATAGGAGATTCCGCGCTTTCCCATTTCCTTGGCCTCTTCAAAATGCTTGATTTTGGTCATGTTGGATTCAAGAATATCATCCAGCGCTTGTTTATATGCCGCCTTATACGTTTCGTCCGGACTGTCAATTTCATATTTGACTCCGTATCCCATAAAATAGGCCGTCGCTATTTTTGTAATGTACTTTGCAAATGAATGGGAAACTTTGTTGTTTGGTTTATCCGGATCGTCCATAATACGCGCCTGAATCGCCGTTTCGTTCTGATAGTATTTTTCGAGGATGGCAAGCCGGCGCTCATGGCGGTGAAATTTCTTCAGACAATAATCAATAACATTCGGAGTCACGTCAGTGTCATCGGCCAGCTTGATTTTCTCTGGACGCAGTATCCTGTTTCTTATATCACCGTTCACAGCCCAAATCTCCTTTTTCCAATTTTCAGGCGCTTTTTATTACCGCCGCAGGCAATCGTCCGGCATCCTTCCAGCGCATCCGGGCCGTCATCATGGTCGGCCATCGGGAAATACTGCAGCTGCTCCAGCAGCCTTTTATGCTGCCGGTTGAATTTGATATACTTATTTTCAATGTCCGGCTGCAGTGTCTGGACACGCATCACCTTATCGGAAGTCTGCTGGACTTCCTTAATAGGAAGATAAATTCCGCGCCGTGCGCTTTCTTTTGCCAGCTCTGTTTTGAGAAAATACTGGAACTGGTTTGTTTCGCATCCGAAAGCCTTGTATTTTTTCCCGAAGGATTTCGCTATCCAGACCGATTTACTCAGCACAGCGTCAATTATTGCGCTTGGCAGCCGCCGATCCACGTCGGCGTCGGCCACATACATATAACCGGTGCTTCGGGATTTTGCAATCGTGATAATCGCGGAAAAGTCCGACTTTTTGCTTTTGCCGAGGGAAGGATCAACAAACCCGTAAAAATCGAAGTCCTTATCCACAAAATTGACATCGTGAGGATTATAATAGTCGAATTTTTCTTCGTTGAATAAACAGTCATCCGGATCAATCGGCTCGTTTTGTTCCTCGGAATTAAACGAGGCCGCGCCTTCCGTGACCTTCATGAACATCAGGTCGTAATAGGAAAGCTTTTCTTCCCACAGAACCTCCGTGCCTTTGAGCATAGCGGCTTTATTCTTATTGAAAAAGGCCAGAGCATCCGCTTTCCGGTTCTTATTATTTTTGTTGGTCAGCAGGGCTTCCCAAATATCCCACAGCGGAGAGACGGAAAAGCTCAGTACCGCTTTGTACTTGATGCTGGCATATTCCGGATTGTTCATCACGTTTACCAGCAGGCTATCGTAATGAAGTACAGTTCCGATATAAACGAAATCGGTATAGGTATCTCCGCACTTGGAAACAGCCTTATAAAACCAGCTTTCAAGTTTTCTGCGCTGCTCCGGCGTCCGGACGTTTTCGTCGTTTTCGATATCATCCAATACGATGAGGTCAGGGCGCCAGTTTTTATGTTTCAGACCACGGACTTTCTGTCCGGCACCTTTTGCCTGAATTTTGATTTTTGTTTTAGTAACAATGACATCCTCGCGCCATACGCTGCCAACGATGTTTCCAAAATCCTCAATGATAGCTGCATTTTCTTCCAATTCATCACTGATAGCCTCAAGAAAGCTCGCGGCCTGCGGATAAGTATCCGACAGAATCAAAATATAATGCTTATACCGGTATAGAATCGCGTGAAGGTCATCCTTAAAAGTCAGGTTTGTGCTCTTCGCATGACCACGGGGAGCCGCGACCGCATGATGGCACCCGGTCTGAGCGTCAATCATTTTTGGATCAGAATAAGGATTGCGCTCTTTTAAGACCCCGTTGCTCCATATCGCATCAAGCTCCTGATGAAATTCAGGCGAGGGCTTTGAAAAATAATGCGGCAGATATGCGCGTCCAAAGAAAGAGAGGTCAAAAGCGCCCAGTTGTTTCCGAATCCCGTTTTCTCCGGTCAATGGTGCTCCGGCATTCAGCATCCGGGCAAGCACTTGGCGCTCTTCTTTGTGATCTGAAAACGCATCAACATTCAAATGCTTTATAATAAGCTGTTTAAGCGCGTTTAAATCCTGCTCGGTTTTCTCCTCTTCATCATCCGGTACAGCGGTCATGATTTGGTAGAGCTTATTTAATTTCTGCTTTTTGACGTTCACCAGTTTCATCCCTTCCGTTCCCGCTGTTTGTTCGGCCTGTAACGCGCCTATTTTTTTATTGGTGTAATTTTCCTAATCATTCGCTATGAACGGTTTTAAAGCCTCTTAAAGGGCCTTAAAACAAAAGAATAAGAGTCTGCACAATTATTTACCGTAATTTGGCTGTGCGTTGCCATCCAAACAGCGGTAAACTGTCAGATTCTTATTCTTTATCACGGTCCTTCGCGGCATAGGGACGAATCAACCCATCCCGCATCCGGACGTTTTTAAAACTCCTTTAAAACCTCAAGCGATAAATAGGTGATTTGCGGCTTTCCCAAGATGCTGATTTCCACTTTCGCACGACGGCGATGTCGGTCAAGCTTCAGCAGCTTCACGTTCTCACCGGCAAGCGGCCCGTCGATCACCTGATAGGTGCCGTCACGGGAAAAATGCACTTTGGATGGAACAAGCGGCTGTTCCCATGCTTGAATCCATTTTTCTTCTTCCGGAAGAAGGGGGGAAGGCTGGCTTCCGTTTCCCAGCAATCGGATAACTCCCTGCGTTCCTTTCAGAACGTAATACAAGGCGTCGGTATACTCGATCCGGATAAACACATAACTCGGAACTACAACATAGTCGCGTTCCAGCCATTTGCCACCTGATCGCAGTACACGCCGCTCGTGGGCAACAGCGGCATGGATTCCTTTGCTGAGCAGGCTGTCCCGAATCGGATCTTCCTGCCCGGTCATAACCTGAAGGACAAACCATTTCATAAACTATCCCTCCGCCGACTGCTTTTCCTTTTCCTGTTTCAGGACATCCATAACCTGTTTATATAGTTCAGGGTGCTTCTTTGCCAGAACGTCAGCGAGTAAGGCCTGACTGGCATCCAGCGCCGCTTCCGTATCGGTTTTATTCTGAAGGTCGACGCGCCGCTTGTATCCCGCTGCACGAATCAGGCTGCTGGCTTCCTTCAGGAGTTTGTCCGGCTCCATGTTCTCCCAGGCATCCTGATCAACTGAAGAAATGGCATTAAAAACATTCTGCGAGGCAACACGTAGAATGGCTTCCGTCGCATCAAGGTTCGGGTATTTGTCCATTTCCTCCATCATCATTTTCATATTTTCCTGAGACATTTTCAGCATTTCCACGCTGGCCAAGTATTTTCCGGCGTAACGGCAAACCGACATCTGCGATACAGATACATTGTTTTGGCTCAGATATTCGACAATTTCACGATAAGACTGGCCGCTCAAAAGCATTTGTTCAACAATGCTTTTCAAGTTATCCGGCAGCGCGTCGATCTTTCCGGAGCTGCGGTTTCTTTTTCTGCCCATTCCGTCACCTATGCCTTTATCATTTTGTCATCAATCGCTCCACCGAGCAGTTGGATTCCCAGCGCAGTAACCTTTGCTTCCAATCTGGTGTAATCGGCATCCGCGATATTGGCCGGGCTTTTTGTAGAAATATCGCGCAGTGCAATATACCCGGCTTCAGCCAAATAGTTGATGCAGTCAAGATATTCCGTTTCGGACATTTCCATATCCAGCGCGTATTTAACATCCTTCAGCTGCTCATATTTATGGCGCAAGATGTTGATGGTACGCAGCACCTTGCCGTTGTTTTCCACGAACCTTCCGGCCCGCATTTTGCGAAGCATTTCAGCGTTATCCACGGTCTGATCCCCCTTTTTGCATTTGATACAGCATGTCATAGATACGGTCGAGCTTTGCGTCCGTGTTCGCCTGAGTGCGGTAAAAGTCCTCTTTGAAAAGGCATTTTTCCTTCAACTCATTGATATCTGCTGTGATCTGCTTTATGTCGCCGCGAGACTGATCCTTATATTCTTTAAAATCGTCCTGGGTAACATAGGTCTGCTTGATGACCTGAATATCCTTTTCATTTTCATCGGTTTGGGAAACTGTCCGTTTCAGAAAATAGCCAATCACCCCAAGGGCAAGGGTAACCAGCGACGTGATCACCCACCAGACTTCCGCACTCATGTTCCAATCCTCCGCGCATAAAAAAATAGGGCATATCCATGTATTACCATGAATATACCCTATTCAAACTTGTTTGTCTAAACACGTTCTTCCCGGAAATTCTTCCGAAATTGCTTGTACTAAAAGAATCCGATCTGCCCGTCGATGCGTTTGAGAGAAGCAACGATGGAGCGGATTGTCCGGTCGCTCAAATTGTATTTTTGCGAAAGTTCCAACTCATTGCGACCATTATACAACTTCCGGATTTCATTGTCACGCTTTTCTTTTACCAAAGTGTCTTCCTGCAGGATGCGAATTTGGTTCCCCCCGAAATGCCTTACCAGATTTCGGTAATTTTCAATTCCGATCAGTTCAGCGATTTCGAGCTGCTCACCGCTCAGATCATCCAGCGTAACAGTCTCTAAAAAGCTCATTGCGCATCCTTCCTTTTTTCTTTCTGCTCCGCGCTGGAAACATACTTTTTCAGAAATTCAATCAACTGCGAACCCTGTTGATAATCAAGCCAGCGGAAAGGCTGTTGGGCGGTGGCATCAATGTGAAACTGTCTTTTTATGATTCCACAAATCCGGGTGCCAAGAGCTGCACTGTTCGGCTGTTGGTCGCAGGCAGCCAGCCGGTACATGAGCTGCCACACTTTGTTCTGCTGTCCGGCAGTCATTCCGGACGGTGATGCGCTGCGCTGTTTTTTGGGCTTCGGGGGAGGAATCAGATGCTGTACCTTCAGCCGCTCCAGCAACTCATGCTCAACTGCCTTATACTCATCTTCAGAAAGCTGGCTTACGTGTTCCTTCCCTGCAATTCCCAAAACCAGCGTATGCAGCTCATCATTTTTAACAAGGCCCAGCGCAGCTCCAAGCTTGTATATTCGCTGTATCTGCTTCGAAGTCATTTTCCATCCCCCTAAACGTTAATTCGTTTCAGCCTGAATTTTAGGTGTCTCCTCAACCACAACGGCGCTGTTGATCGTGTCCAGAACATCCTTCATTTCCGATTCTGAATTTTTCTTGTTGACTTTCATAAGCTGCAGGAAGCTTTCCCATGTAGCCGCCTCGGAGATGAAATAAGCGTATTGTTCTGCATCGGCCTGACTGAAACCTGCAAGGGCCACTAAGTTTTTAACATCGGTCTTAAAATTTGCGCCCTTCAGCTTTTTCTTCAAAGCCGTTTTTGCCGCATCATCACAGGGAAGCTGCTGGATCACCTGCTCCACCGTCATCTTGGTGTAGCTTTTTTGCCAAAGGTTGGTCAACATCCGGGTTGCCGGCGCGGAAAGTTTGTATTTTGTTTCCTCGGTTACGGCGTCGGAATACGCGCTGCCGAAGATCTCTCTAAAAAAACTTGGATAGATCTGTTTCAGATTTTCTGACATGGTGGCCGTTACCCGATTGGCGCTTGTACCGGAATAGGCTACTGTTTTCAGTTTCGTGTTTTTCAGATCGGCGTCGCAGAGCTTCAGGAAAAAGCCTTCAATTTCATCCTGCTCCGCCTTCAGCTTTTCCATCTCGCCTTTGATCCGAACCAGACGGTCAACCTTGCCCTGAATCTCGCTGCGATCATATTCCATGTTTTTCACCCAGCTCTTTTGCCAGCGCCTTCGCACAGGACAGGCAAATATCCAAATCAGCAACCTTTTTTACATTCTCCGTTCTGCCGCAGAAACGGCACGTGGGAACATGTGGTTTGATTAAGATTCCATCCCGCTGGGTTTCAATGTCGACAGCCATACCGGGCTGAAAACCGGTATCGATGCGCAGTTGCTTCGGAATCGTAATTCCGCTTTTGGATGTCAGCTTTTTTGATGCTTTCATTTTGTTTCCTCCTGTTCAAATTTTGGGAAGCTTCCGCACCCGGTCGGTATGCCTATGTACCACTGTGAGAAATTCCTTATCCTCACTGAGAACCAGCCAATTATCAGGATTCAGTCTCAGATTGGAAATGAGGATTTTTTGTTTCCGGGTCGGTCTTTTTCCGTGTTTCACGTCATCGCTTCCAATCAATAAAATTCCTCACTCTGCATTTTCGCGGGCTTGTGACCGCCATTGGCTGCATTAAGGCCGGAGCGCAGCGCTCCGGAAATCAAGATTCTTGTGGGGGAAGCGGAGGTTTCATAATTGTGCTGGAAAGGTATGTTTGCGTCAGCTGAAGGGCCTGCGCGGCTGTAAAGCCCCGCTGTACCGCTGTGGAATAAAATACCCAGCTCATTTCTGCCATGGCCCCGATAGCCTTTATGACTTCGTCTGCGGTAGGCTGATTATTCATTGTCCTTCTCCTGTTCTTGTGCCATCCGGATGAAACGATCATAGAGCGCTTGAGGCATTTCCTTCTTGGGATAAACTAAAGCAATACACGCCTGTTCCAGTGCCTTTTTCAATGTGGCGTTTTCTTTGAGAGCAATTGCCACTTTTGCCAGTTCCAAAGGATCAAGCTGATTTTCCTTTAGCTTTGCATTCTCAGCCAGTAGCCTCGCACACTGGCTGTGCGAAAAATCATTGACCTGAATAACCTCTTCCGGAGAAAGTCCGGTATCTTCGTAGGCTTTGAGCTTTGCGCGTAATTCAGAAAAAGCCCATGCAGTCGTGAAAAAATGTGCTAAGATTCCTTCCGGCGAATTCAGACCATCAAAGAGTTGATCGGTCAAAAATTCCCCGATGTCATCATCCGATTCATCGTCGTAAGAGATACTGCAGTGAAGCACTTCGGCACAATGCCGCATAAAGTCGTAGAGTGTGATTTCGTGGCTATCCTCCGTAAGGCAGCAGACCGTTGTCCCTTCCTTAATGCTGAAAATGTTATGTGCCGATTCCATGTTGCTTTGCGGATTATCTGTTGTTAATCTCTCCATTAGCAGCTCACCCGTCCCAACTTCTCAACATCGACACAGTCGTGATATCCTTTCAATATCACAACCAAACGGCGGCATAGCGTAAACGGTACGCTCTCCACCGTCCAAACGGTGCCCTGATGCTTCCGGGCCTCCGGGCAGTTGATCATGATTACCTGATCGCCGGGCTTCAGATCGCACAATTCGGATGACTGACGAAGATTGCGAACTAATTTCTGGTAGCTCATTTTCATCCTCTCCTTAATTAAATTCCTCCGGATGCGATTTTGGGCGGCGTGGTCGGAGGGCAAAAACCACGTCGCCGGAAATCCCCACTCTGCATTTTTACGGGCTTGTGACCGCCATTGGCTGCATTAGGGTGGGGCATCCGCCCCGATAATTTTAGCTACCACAAAGGACGTCCCCTTGCAATATTGCTGTGCATTTTCCGCTGAAACCGTGTGCTTTTTTCGTGCTGTGCTGTCCGAAAAGCCATATCTTCCTGCTTGGTTCTGTAAATTTCCGCTTTCCTTGCATCCTCTTCAGCCTTCCAGCTTTCCCATGACGGATATCCGGAATGGCACCCTATGTAACGGTAGGTGCAGTCTTTGCAAGGCGGCGGTGAATAGCTCACCGTTTGATCGCCGCGCGGGTGGCGGCAACAAATGCCCGCAGTCCCTCAATGGTGGGTGTTTGCTTCCAGAGCCGGCAGAGGGAAAGATACGCTTCCAATTCTTTTACCGTCATAAAGTTTCCTCCTTTAGTAGGCTATAATTTTCATAGCCTTGGCCATTTCCATAAGTCCCTGATAGGTGGTGTTTTCGTTGTCCTTGGCATTGCTGTACAGGTTAACCGCGCCACGTATTCCCTGCTCACTGCGGGCGATGGTGTGCAGCAGTTCAATTTCTTTTTCCTGCCCCGCATCGGCCAACGCCGGGAACAGAAGCTTTATATCATCCTTAGTAACTTCCAGCGTTCTGCGAATGTTGACTAACTTGGTGCGGTTCCGGATCTGCGCGAACGCAGGGCGGCTGCGCCCGTTGGTGACGGTTTCCGGATTGCCGATCAGCGCGACGCCAAGCTCAGAATTGTTATCCGTGAAGGCGCGAATGGCTTCAACGGTTTTGATCGGCAGGTGCTGGGCCTCATCAATGATTAGCACCTTACGGCCTCCGCGCAGGGCTTCGTCAATTTCCATCCACATATCGTCTTTTCTGCCGGTCGGCAGCTTTAACTGCCGGCAAAGGAGCTTTAAAAAGGCGTTTAAACTGGATACACACGGATTCACGGTCACATATACTGCGCTGCCCGGATATTCGGCGGCATATTTCAGGGCCGCTTTGGTTTTACCGATGCCGGCATCGCCGCATTCATCGGCAAGGCCACCCTTCAGGTGACACATCCGGATCGTTGAGTAAACACCTTCGGAGATGGAAGTGGGAACGTAATCCGGAGAAACATACAAGGTTTTAGCTTCAGCTTTCAGATTAAAAAACTCTCTGAGCCGGTTTTCAAATTTCTCAACATCGCCGTTATAGGTACCTTTGCGGTAGGTGCTAAGAGTACCGGTGCTGTAACCGATATCATTTGCTGCCTTTGACTGGCTTCCGGCCTCCGTGATGTAATCTTCCAGTTTCTGCTGCAGTTCAGGGCTGTACTGCTTCATAAATTTTCCCCTTTCTTTTCGTTGTTACGAATCATACGCGATATATCAACAATGGGGGTTCCTTCCCCACCAGAAGCGACTTTTTCTTCTCTGCGCTCGTCTGTTGTAACCATTTCCACAACACGGTCATCCGTTCCGGATGGGAGAAGCAGGCCGGTTACGCTTCGCTTGGAAGCGCGGACATAGACATCCAAAAGGTTAATATGGCCATATTGTGATACGACCAGCTCACGTTGTACGTCTGCCACTTCTTTCACCTTGCGTTTCAGGCGGCGTTTTTCGTGCATCGCGTCCCGGATTTCTTCCTTGCCGGCACCGTAGGACAACTGCATGTCGGTGCGAAGGGGAGCTGTCATGATAAACTTTTCATTTTCATCGTAAATCCGGACTTCATCTAAGTTTTCAGGATCGTAACGAAGAAATACCTTTTTCCCGGTAAAATTGATTATTAATTCATCATTGAAATAATAGAGGCGTTCTCCGCAAATCGTGAGGTATACGCCGTTTTTCCCGACCGTCTGCAGGCGGGCGCTGCGCATCATCATCAGGTTCAAGTCTTCTGCAGCCGCGCGGCGAATCACCTTGGGCAATCGTTCCTGATATACCTGCAGCTTGGTTTTGCCTTTATCGGCCACAACCTTGCCGTTATATATCTGCTGGTTGAAATAGCCATCGATCATATCGTTTACAACCTGAATCAATTCTCCGTCTGTAGGTATCTGGCCGGCCTTAAGCTTGTGCTTCAGCTTTTCGGGCTTGACCACCACATTGGAACCGCAGTATGTATCGAACAGCCGGCTGAGAAATGTAAAGTTTCGAAATTCACGTTCAATGATTTTGGCTTGTCCATTTCTCGGCAATGCATTGGTCATCGTAATTCCGAGGCGCGTAAGGATCGGCGTTGGAAGCTGGATTTGAGCCTTTTTCTTCCGTGTACGATGACCGGTACCGCCGATATCGATATTCAAGTATTCGCGGCCGTTATCAACATAAATGTATTTTGGCAATCCATACCGCAGAGCCGCTTTCCGCAATGCAGCCAACGTACTGTCGGAGCTTGGATTTTCGGTAACCACCCAGCCAACATAGATTCCGCTCCGCGCGTCGATGAACGCTGACAGCGTCATACGGTGCCGCTGCTCCAATCCGTCTTCGGACATCGTAATAACGTCAATGGTATGTCCGTCGGCTATCCAGTAGTCATTGGAAGCCATGTCATCATAGAAACGGTCAACAAAGATTCCGTAGCGGTCGTTATAGGCTTTTTCTCCGTCGCGAACCAAAGTGGCAACCGGTTTAGAAAATGCCTTGGCCATTCGGTAAAAAGTATCATAGGATGGCAACTGTGCAAGCAGCTCCGGACGCTCTTGCTGAACGATCATCCGTGTCGCTTCCTCGCATTTACGGACAGGCAGTGCGCGTTCATCCAAATACACATAAAGAAAAATATCTTTAATCGCGTCAGGAACGCTGGATTTTCCTTTTTTCCAGCGGCCCCTTTTGTCGATCAGGCCGTCCAAATCATTTCGCTTTAGGGCAGCTTGCTTGCGGTATAGGATATCCTTTGAAATTGTAATTTCCGGGTGCTCTGATTGGCATTCCGTTATAAACGCAGCGTCGGCTTCGGCCTTGGAGCCGATAAAGCCGGTTCGGAAATTTTTCCACTCAGACAGGATATTTTCCCACAGCTCAATTTCATTCCTCTGCTCCGCTGTGAACCTCTCCAGAGGTTTTGGTTCCGGAAGCATTTGCCTTTTGGGAACCTTGCGCAGCGATGCTGGAATCTCACCATATTTCTGGCGATAATATTTCGCCTGAATCTGAGGTTCAAGCACAGTTAGCGGAATAAAAAACTGTTTTCGGTTATTGGCATTCATATCTTCATGGCAAGGGATTCTTCCTGTAGTAGCCATAGACTGTATGGTTCTAACCGTACATCCCTTGAGCTGCGCGACCTCTTTAACAGTAAGGAGTTCCAATCTATTCACCTGCCTTTCGGCTGATTTTATGATTTAGCCTGCCATCATCGGCTGCAGGCGGCTATCTCTGCAGGACGGGGCGCATCCCCGTTTCGGCTGTTCATTAGTGGCTGAATATGCTATAATTCTTTAAATAGGAGGTGTATTATGCATAAGTTTGAAAACTATATTCCTAAATACGACATTCCGCTAAAGTCTGGTTTACCTTGTTTGGAATATGATGTTGCGGTATTCTGTGATTGCTTAAAAGGGATTATCCCAATGCCCCTTCCAAAGTACCTACAAAAATTCAGTGAATGTTTGATTTATTATTCGAGCCGAGTGGACGAGTTGAAACCTGATACATTTCCTGAAGCATATCGTGTGTACATTATGGATTACCGTTTAAATATTCTATTTGCGGCACTTGATACAACTGGAAAAATTGCAACCTATTTTTCTAAATATGGGAAGTACGCCCATGATATTGAAGATTATTGTTATGGCGATGGCGAGTTGATAGGGGATGCTATTTTCCCTCAAATGAGTTACGATTCTAAATCCCTTCTGAGTTTTGAAAAACGTTATGGCTTTATGCCAGTAGATGAACTTTCCATGGCTTCTGTCCTTGTCTTTCAAAATGAAGAACTACTCGAAAGAAGGCAAATATCACAGTTCCAAACAGCCTTACTAATGGAAAAATTCAGAAGTAAAAACTTGATTGACTGGAAATCGCTTGTGAACCGTGCTAAAGAAGATTTCGGATTCTAAGTAAACGCTCTGCTCTCTTGGAAACAGGCTGATACGGATTCCCTGAAGGTTCAAAAACACTTTTTGCTGCTAATTTTGTCCGTCCCTGAATTTGCACTTCGGGGGCGGCTTTTTTTGCGCTATCCATAAGATTATCCTTTCTGCCCTGCCATCATCGGCACAGGTGGGGCGGTTCCTGTGGACGGCCCGTTGGCCGTTTCGGCTACATTTCCCAAAAGTCATCGTCAGCAATATCCAAGGGGAATCCCACAGCGGCCATTACGTTCAGGATCGTGTCCGTGTACCCGATGATACCTTCGTACCGAAGCCAGATATCCAGCAGCTCTCGCGGGCTGTAAATGGGCCGTGCATCCTCAAGACTGCTATAGGCTTGTCCTTCCATTTCGTTGAGTGCTTCTAAAATTTCAGCTTCCACGTTTACAAATTCTTTCCGCTCTGATGCCCTTATCGGGCCAATAGCCGCCAGTGCTGTAATTCCAGCAAATCAGACCGTTTTCATCCAGCCTCGTACCGTGGGCAACGAGCGTCCATCCGTCGCTGACGCGCTCCATCAGAGTGCCGGATTCTGTTTTGCCCAGGCATTTGTACTGATCTCCGTTTGAATGATCATAGACGGTTCCTGCTGTTAGTTCCACATAAGCATCCATTCTGTTTTCCCTTTCTGCCCATCAGGGGGTCATTGCTGCTACGCACTGCGATGTTCCGAATATTTCTCTCCGAAAATCTTTTCGATCTGAGCAATATCCTGATCGCTGAAAGGTCGTTCCCCACGCATTTTAGCAGCCAAGTTTTGGGGCCAGATCCCAATTTTTTTTGCAATTGTTCTAAGTTCTATTCCTTTAAGAATTGATTGTGCTTTAACCCAAACGCCAAATGGGGTTAAAGGCCGTGGAGTCCTTTGTCCCACTTTTTTCACCTCCTGGATAATTCTGTTAAATTATCACGGAATCCGATAGACTATAACGTTTTTCTGTGATATTATTTAGTTGTGTTATCACTAATCTAATGCAAGTATAATACGACATATCGAATTAGTCAAGCATAAAATTGGATAAATCTTATTTTGTTACGAAATGAGTGATTTATGTGTACGACAGTACAACAATGTTAAATAAGATATTGCTGGCGATCGACCAGCGAGGTATAACAGCAAAGGAGTGCCTAATACAGAGCAACGTAAATACCAGCTTCCTTTCAGATTGGAAAAATGGGAAAATAAAATCTCCACCATTCGATAAGATATATCGGATTTCTGAGTTTCTGAATTTATCGCTTGATCTGCTGGCCGATGATAATGTAACCGATGCAAGAAAACATAATGAAAGCACCCCGGAGAACCAGCAAACTCTTTTAGAAGATTTTATAAAGCTGGATAAACGCGAACAACAGATTGTTCTTGGTAAAATATCTGAAATGATATATAATAAAAAAATGGAAGAGAACTCCGAAAAGCTCTCTCCCAAAGTACTATGGGATTTACTTGCTGATTCAGATCATAAAGATACGTTAGTTTCCAAACACGAAGACTAATTTTTTTACCGTGAAATGATTAGCGGTAATCAACAAGGAGGATAAATATGGGATTATTCAAGAAAGATAAAGGTTATGATTGTAGATTTACAGGAAAAGTTTCTAATACCACAGGGATGAACGTAATACCGCATGGTATCCTTTTAACTGTATCTTTAAATAACGATTCTATTACCATAGAAAACTCAGATATGTCATTTACCCTTGAAAAATCACAGATAAAAAGCAGTGGATTTTTCACAGAACAAGATGTTACTTCAAAAAATAAAAGCGTTGTTGGCCGCAGTATCGCCGGAGGATTGATGTTTGGTGAAATGGGAGCCATTATAGGTGGTCTCTCTGGTGTTGGGAATAAGAATAAAACAATTCATAAGAAATTTATTTTTATTACATACCAATCTTCTGATAAGACTGACTGCGGTATTGTTTTTGAGATTGAAGATTACGAGATTCGATCTGCCCTGAAATTTATTGAAATGACAAAAGTAGTTACAGCAGAGCCGATTAAACTGTAATGAATTTTTATTCATCAAAATAGTATATTTTTCCAAAAGATATACGAAGATGCTTAATATAACTAATATAGAATTATAATTGCAAAAAAGCGCATGAATACTTAATGCGAAGGGCTTCGCATTAATGGGAACAATTGCTTCGCACTTTCGCATCGATTCTTCCTATATTCCCATTAAAATTTTATAACAGGCCTTCTACAACTTCGTGGTGTTATAAAAGCAGCTTTAAAAGGCACTTAAAACAAAAGAATCCCCTGTGTAGCGCCATTTTTAGGCGATATACAGGGGATTCCAAATATATCTTTAAAAAGGTTTTTAAAAGCTTTTAAAGGCATAATTAAAGACTTTTCGCAATGACCGATTTAATTATCGTTTAGAATCATACCACAAAAATCCGTTTGCACACTAATTACAAAAAACGTTAAAATTCACTGATAAAAACGCTTTTTAAGCCCTAAAAAACGCCAGTCTAAAGCCATTTTTCACATTTAAACGGCTTTGAACGTTTTTTCACACCTTCCAATAGCTTTTTTGTATTCTCTATCAAAACTCACAGCGGGCAAGTATTTTCTGTTCGATCAATGGTACGGTACATTGGTATCCGGCAAATCTTTTTTGATAGGCCGGGAGCAGCCATGTCGGCAAGATCAGGTAGGCCATTCGCAGGCCGGGGGAGAGCGCTTTGGAGAACGTGCCGACATAGATGACGCGTTCCTGTTGATCAATGGATTGAAGAGCAGGTATGGGTCGCCCGTTGTAGCGGAATTCACTGTCATAGTCGTCTTCAATAATGAGATTGTCATGCTCCTGCGCCCAGCGCAGTAATTCTATCCGCTTGTGGATCGGCATTACCGCACCCATTGGGAACTGGTGAGATGGCGTGACGTAAACCATTCTTGCGGGTGATGATGCCAGTTCGGTTAGCTCAATACCGTCTTTACAAACCGGAATCGGCAATATCTCGAATTCGTTCCTTTGAAAGATCACACTGGAGCCGTTGTAGCAGGGCTCCTCCATAGCCACCTTTTTATTCGCATAGGGGAATAATTTGATGATAATTTCAAGAGCGGCCTGTGTGCCGCTGCAAAGAACGATTTGCTCCGGTTTGCAGTTAACACCACGGCTATGATATAAATATTTCATTAGCTGTATTCTGAAATCTCGATCCCCTTGTACATCGCCCTCTTGGTGGACTTCCTGCGCGTACAGCCCGTCCAGCACATCAGCCATATACTGCCGCCATAGCTTGTGCGGAAAGCTTGCGGCGTCAAGACTTCCATACTGAAAGTTATACTGAATATTTTGGGCCTTATAGCTGGGAGTGAAAATCGAGTCTTTCTTGGCGGTTACTTGTTCTGTGGCGCTCTGGTGAATATCGAATTGCAAAATATTGACCACAGATCCAGAACCGGCTTTGCTTTTAATATATCCCTCCAGCGCTAATTGAGCATAGGCATTTTCCACAGTATTGCGTCCTATATGCAATTCCTTTGCCAGTGCTCTTGTGGAGGTAATCTGTGTGCCGGCAGGCAATTTTCCCACCAGAATGTCCCGTTTGATTTGTTCGTAAAGCTGCTGATAAATCGGCTTGTCGGCTTTATGCTCAATGTGTAGCATTCACACTTCCTCCATCACAATATTTGCTACCATTATACCATAGGATCGCCTCACTGTATCCTGCTAAACTTAAAAAAGTGCCTATATGGAGAATGCCGCTTTATATGTTATACTGTCTTTAAAGGAAGAGGAAAGGATTGTATTAAGATGATTAATATTCAACAGTGGATGAAACAATATCAAGCAGTAGTTTGTAGGTTGTTCGGCAGCCGGGTGCTTTTTATCGGTCTGCAGGGCAGCTACGGCAGAAATGAGGCGCACGAAACCAGTGACATCGACGTTGTGATGATTCTGGACACGGTATCACTTTCCGACCTCAAGCAATATAAACAGGCAATAGACACGCTCCCTGAAAGTTCTCAGATTTGTGGCTTTGTGTCGGGCAAAGAGGAGCTTGCAGGCTGGTACCGGGCAGATTTATTCCAGTTTTATCACGACACGACGCCCTATTACGGCAGCCTGGATTCGATCCTTCCTGAAATATCAAATGCCGATGCCCGCAATGCGGTATGGATGGGTGCCTGCAATCTTTACCATATGTGCAGCCACAATTATTTGCACAGCGGCCATATGGAAACCGTGAAGGCGCTGTATAAGTCTGCGGCTTTTGTGTTGCAGGCAAAGCATTATGCTGAAACCGGCAGCTATGTCAGAAGCCATATTGCATTAGAACAGGCGCTAACGGGAGCGGACTTGGAGATTCTGCAATGCGCAAGGCAGCTGCAGTCTGCAGATATTTCCCAGGTTTCTCTGGATCAGTTTTCGGAACGGATGCTGCAATGGGCACAGAAGCTGATTGTCCACTGAAAAAGCTCATTGTAATACAAAGATATTTGGAAAAGACCGCCAGACCAAGAGTATCAGAGTCATGGGGAATTTAGACGGCGTACATCTTGGAAAGCGGGCAGATTCTTCTAATATTACTGGAACACGTTTTAAACTATGATGGTTAGCTCATGAGTAGAATGAGAAGCCCTATAGTATAATAATCAGCAGGCAGGCGTCATAGAAGCCGGCCTGCTTTTCTGTTACCTCGCCGGAATTTTACCGGTGTTGACAATAGAATGGACGCGTGATATATTTGTATGTACAACCAAAGGAGGAAGCACTTTGAACAGAGAACAGAATACGGATCATCAGGACTGCAAGCTCGACGGCTGCCTGTTCTTTTCAACGACGAAGCTCGCTCGCGAGCTGGGCAGGCTGGCAGATGACGCCTTTTATGAAACGGGGCTGTCCCCGAGCCATGCGGTGCTGCTATATGTTGTTAACTTACGAGGAGGAATTCAGCAAAAAGCAATTGGAGAAATGCTTCATTTAACGCCTTCCACCATCACCCGGCTGATTGAAAAGCTGGAACGAAAAGGTCTTGTGGAAAAACGCCTGGAAGGAAAAAATGTCTATCTTCAAACAACCTCAGACGGTCTGGCGCAACAGGAACGAATTATAGCGTCGTGGAACCATCTTCACGAGGAGTATCAAAACATTTTGACAAAAACGGAAACTGCCCGTTTCCTTGAAATCAGCCAAAAACTTTTGGAAAGACTAGAGAGCAAAACAAAATAAATATCAATTTTATTGGAGGCTGTTATTTATGGAAGAAATTTTTATGAGAAGAAGTGTCCGCAAATTTAAAGATCAGGCGGTTGAACCCGAGAAAATCGAAAAACTGCTCCGTGCCGCTATGCAGGCGCCCTCCGCAGCCAATCAGCAGCCATGGGAATTTATTGTAATACAGGATAAAGAGCGGCTGGCGCAGGTGGCGCAGGCTTCACCTTATGCAAAGCCGGCGGCCGGGTCGGCAGCAACCTTCGTATTACTGGCGGATGAAAACAAATTAAAAATTCCAACCGCCTGGGAACAGGATATGAGCACGGCTGCGGAAAATATGTTGTTGGAAGCGGTGCATTTGGACCTTGGAGGCGTATGGTTTGGCGTAGCTACGGCTGATTTTGTTGCAGAAAATGTACGTCAGCTGTTTGAGCTTCCCAAGAATATCCGTCCATTTGCCCTGATTTCTGTTGGGTACCCTGATGGGCAGAAAAACGAGTTTGTTGACCGCTACCAGGCAGAGCGTGTGCATTACGAAAAATGGTAATTGAGGATAGAATTCATTGCTATTAAAAGTAGTGCCTCAAAATATCATCAAGAAAGATAAAGTGAACGAGTTTATCGATCATGCGAAACAGCCACATAATGAGTCGGAGGTAATTTAATTGAATGTATTAGTTGTTACCGGGAGCCCGCGCAAGGGCGGGAATACAGAGATTATGGCGGAGGCGTTTGCCGAATCCGCAAAGGCGGCAGGACATCAGGTAACGGTAAGAAAGTTAAGCACGTTAAAGGTCAACCCCTGCCTCGGCTGTAAATACTGTTTTACGCATGATGGTGTCTGTGTACAAAACGATGATATGAACAGTATTCTGGCGAATCTGCAACAGGCTGACCTGTTGGTATTGGCTTCACCAATTTATTGGTTTGACGTTTTAAGGAAACAGGCTATGCTAGCCATCCTTGCGATTCTATTTTTCTGCTTATATGTTAGCGAGTACAAACTGTATATTACGATACTCTTTCCAAATCAGAAATAGAAACTTGGTCTGACTACAAAAGCTTTTGATTCCAGTATGCTCTATTAAAGAGCCATGTGGTATGAATTGTTGTTTTCCTTATGATCAAAAAAAGAAATAATTTGTACTTTTTATTGGTTTTTCTTAAAAAATGATTTATTGTGCCGATATATATAATATTAAGAATGATTCTATCCTTTCTGTTTTAGCATGTAGAGGGAAAAGTGTTTTTGGCGCGTGAGAGTCAGCTCTCCATAAGGAAGAATTTTCATCAGACGTAATGCTGTATTTGTATTGGAGATCTATGCAATAAGTTGCAAATAAAACAAAAAGGCCGCGGTTTATTTGAAACCGCGGCCTTTCTATTTGCATATAATTTCGCATTTTCATCTGGTAACTGTATAATAAAACAAAATAACTCAGAAATATACAGTGCAAACAGAAGTAAAAACAGAGTCCTTAATGATAAAAAGAAGCAAACAAATTGTGATTTACTGTGAATCGCCGTCAGAAAAACGGTCAAATAAAGGAGGAGCAATTGATATGCCAAGACGAGGAGAAAATATTTATAAACGCAAAGATGGGCGATGGGAAGGCCGTGTATTGCGGTCTGACGGTAAATATCGATACGTGTATGCAAAGAGCTATAAAGAAGTGAAGGAAAAGAAAAGACTTTTACAGGATTCTGAAGGCCATGAAAAAAAACACCAGTATAAGACTCATACAACTGCTGATTTATTCAGAGAATGGCTGTTCGGAGGACTTTCTGGCCGGGTTAAGCCCTCAACCTATGAAAGCTATTACCGCTGCCTGACAAAATACGTCATTCCTTTTTTTGAGAAAAAAGGGAACGAATACATCACTACAGAAAAAGCAAGGGAATTTGTCATACAGCTACAATACTGTGACTATTTATCCGACTCTTACAAGCGTAAAATACTATCTATTTTTAAAACCGCGCTAAGAAATATCGGAAAAACCTCGGGCGATTTTGAAGCAATTCTCAAAATGATTACGTTGCCGAAAGCTTCAGGCGGAGTAGTTCAGGTGTTTTCTATGAAAGAGCAGAGATTGATTGAAAAAACGGTGATAGAATTTAATAACAAAGCGGCCTTGGGCCTGCTTTGCTGCTTCTATACCGGAATCCGTCTGGGAGAAGTGTGCGCTCTGCAGTGGGGCGACATCGATTTTGATGCAAAAACTATGTCGGTGATAAGAACTGTTTCACGCATTAAAAACTTTGAGCCTGGCGAAACAAAAACGATTCTTTCGGTCGGTATGCCGAAAAGTCAGTCATCCATCCGAAAGGTACCGCTTCCTGAATTTTTGCTGGATTTGTGCCGTGAACTCCAAATACATTCCTGCAACGAATCCTGCTATGTGCTTTCGGGATCAAGAACCCCTTTTGATCCAAGGGGATATCAAAAGCTGTTTCAGCGAATCCTGAAGCAGGCAGGGGTTAAAAGCCGCAAATTTCATGCGATCAGGCACACCTTCGCCACACGTGCATTGGAGCTTGGTGTTGACATTAAAACACTCAGTGAAATTCTGGGACACTCGAGTGTTTCTATCACTCTTAATATTTACGCCCACTCTTTATTTGAGCAAAAACAGAAAGCAATTGAAAAATTTAACGCAATGTACCTTCTGCATTCAGAAACGAATACATTCGCCGTCCCTGACTCCGTCATAAATGCCTAAAAAGCAAGAAAACCTGCCATTTTCAGATGAGTCGGCGCGGTTTCAAATAAACCGCGATTCCATTAAAGTTACATTACCCGATTTTTTTGCCGCTATGCGCGGATTGGGCTACCGGGGTGTGTGACCTCTGTCCGTGTGGCATCGTTGCTGACTCCCGGGCTACCGGGGGGGTAACGATTATTTATCTGAAGAGTGAGGGAACTAACATGAAAAATCTTTCGATCAGAAAAAAATTATCTATCACCTTTGCACTGATTCTGATTCTATATACGGCATCCGTTTTGGTGGCATTGCTTTTCGGCTTGCGCACCGTCTCTGAATCCTTTGAAGGCTTCTACTCAGGGCCGCATCAGGTCAGCTATCGTTCACTTGATTTGCGCCGCTCCGTAAATGAGGTAGAAAAAGGCATACTGAACCTGCTGATGAATAGCGACAAATCAAAAACGGAAGAGTATCAGAAAGAGGTCGAAGAAGGGGCTGCCCAGTTTAACGAAAATCTGGATTACCTGAAAGACAATCTGACCCGCAAGGAAAACTTGGAGAGGGTAAACACCATTCTGTCAAAAAAAGAGGACAGAATAACGGTGCGTCAGAAGATAATGGACGCCATAGAGACGGGGAATAAAACGGGAGCTTACCAGATTTATGAGAATGAGTATGTTCCTCTTATGACGGAAGCCCTCGATATTGCCACCCAAATTAATGCCGTCGCCGTTTCTGTGGGTGACGAGTATTTTCAGGAAGCACAACAGGCCAGAAACTGGGCGATTCTTATAGAAGTAACCTGCTCTGTGGTGATGATAGTGATTATCCTGCTACTTTCCGCCTATCTGATCCGAAGCCTGACAAGGCCAATTAAAGAGATTGAAGCAGCGGCAAAGCTCCTGGCAGACGGAAGGCTCGACGCAGAGGTTACCTACTGCTCGAAAGATGAACTCGGTTCTCTGGCTGAAAATATCCGCTCGCTGATCGTCAGCCTGCGCGGCTATATTTCCGACATTTCGCATGTTTTGGGGAGGCTGTCTGACGGGAATATGACGGTTCAGGTGGGCATGGAATACCAGAACGACTTTGTGCCGATCCAGCACTCTATGGAGCAAATTTTAACATCGTTGAACAGCGTGCTTTCTCAGATTTCCCTTTCCTCGCAGAATGTGGCGGCAGGTTCCGAGCAGATTTCCGTAGGCGCCCAATCGCTTTCTGCCGGGGCGACGGAGCAGGCCAGCTCGGCGGAAGAGCTAGCCGCATCAATTAGCGAGATTTCGGGCAGAATCAAGCAGAATGCAGACGGGGCACAGCGCGCCAGTGATAATATGCAAGAAACCACGCAGGAAATTCAGCGCGGAGACGAGCAGATGAAGCTGCTCGTGAATGCCATGAGAGAGATCGCAAATATTTCCAGCGAAATTCAAAAAATTATTAAAACGATTGATGATATTGCATTTCAGACCAATATCCTGTCACTGAATGCGGCGGTAGAGGCGGCCAGAGCCGGTTCAGCGGGCAAGGGATTTTCCGTCGTGGCAGACGAAGTGCGAAATTTGGCAGGGAAAAGTGCAGAGGCTGCGAAGAACACAACCGCTTTAATACAAAGTACACTTGCTGCAATCAGTAACGGCAATCATATGGTGGTGGAGACCGAAAAATCCCTTCGACAGATTTCGGAAAAGGCGGCGGTGGTAGCTGAGCTGGTTCATGAAATTTCAGATTCTTCCAAATCACAGGCTATTACCATCGAGCAGATCGATCTGGCGGTCAGCCAGATTTCAGGGGTGATTCAGATGAACTCCGCCACGGCAGAAGAGAGTGCCGCTTCGAGCGAAGAGCTTTCCGCACAGGCTGAAACACTGCACACACTGGTAAAGCATTTTACCTTACGGCAGGAATCTTCTTCGGGAAACCAAGAGGGTGGCGAAACATCCTTCTGAAATTCTATTGCGCTGCGTAAGGGAGAAAAACTATGGACATCGTTCTAAATTCGCAGAATTCAGTTGCGGAGATTTTTGAGGCACTCCCCATCGAAGAAACACAGCATATGCAGCGCGTTGGTGCGTTGGTGGCGCTGTTTGTCCGTCGCCTTCTAAAATATGAATTTTTTAGGAAATATGCGCAGGAGTCAGGTGTTTGGGGTCAGGCAGCCATCTATCATGATATCGGAAAGGCGTGGGTTTCCGCTGAAATTTTGACAAAACCGGGCCATCTGACCGAAGGGGAAAGAATGATTTTGTGCAGGCACCCGGAATACGCACAGCTCTTTTTTGAACGCGCGCAAACAGGTGGTATCTGCGAATTTCCACAGCATCTGCTGCAGCCTGCTCGGGAGTCTGCCCTATATCATCACGAATGGTGGAACGGCAAGGGATACCCGCACCGGCTGCTCGGTCCCCAAATTCCGTTTCTCAGCCGCATTACGGCGGTTTGCGACGCGTATGATGCGATGACCAGTGATCGGGTTTACCGAAGGGCACATTCTCACGGATGCGCCTGCAGAGAATTGGCGCTGCATGCGGGGGAACAGTTTGACCCATGGCTGGTACGTGCCTTTCTGCACCACGATGCTGATTTTGCCGCTGCGGCGGGTGAAATGCTTTCTCTTACATTTGAATAGGCGGTATGGATTTGTTATGGTGTGCGAGTTTGTCCAGCTGCCCGGGAAGTTTTAAAATTGATCGAATTGGTAGAAGAACGGAAGAAAACAGACAGCAGCGGCAAAGCCTCTGCTGTTCGTTTTTGTATCTGCCCGGGATCGAGCAAGGAGATGTGTTTTTGGTACGTCTCTTTTTGCAAACAAAATCTGCGGCTTGTCCCTTGCAATCCCAGAAATGCTTTTGGCCAAAGGATGATGCTGAAACCGGGTAAACACCCTAATGGCCTTTTATTATAGCAATTTCTGCGTAATATCTCAAGAGTGGAAAGTTTCAGATGACGCTGATGATTCCGCCGCTTTGATAGGTGCTTGTATCCTGTCAGAAAAGGCCAAAAGGCTTTGGAAGTAAGGTGGTTTTTTTACGGTGGTTATGGTACAATCAGATACAAACAGATATGCAAGGATGGGTACTCATGAGAATCATCATTTCTCCCGCGAAAAAAATGAATACTGATACCGACAGCCTCCCCTGTGAGAGCATGCCGCAGTTCTTCGGGCAGACCGAAACGCTCCTTTGCTGTCTGCGCAATATGGATTATGCCGGGCTGAAAGCCTTGTGGCGCTGTAATGATTCCATTGCCGACCTCAATTACCGGCGGGTGCAAACGATGGATTTGCGTCATGCTCTGACTCCGGCCATTTTATCCTACGAGGGGATTCAGTATCAATATATGGCTCCCGGCGTGTTTGAAAGGGAACAGCTGCGGTATATCAGCGAGCACCTGAGAATTCTCTCGGGCTTTTATGGTCTGCTTCGTCCGTTCGACGGGGTAACGCCTTATCGGCTGGAAATGCAGGCCCGGCTTTCGGTGGGCGGGGAAAAGGATCTGTATGCCTTTTGGGGAAACAGGCTGGCGCACCGCCTCTGCAGCGAAACCGGCCTGATTCTGAACCTTGCCTCCAAGGAATACAGCAAGGCCGTTTTGCCGTATCTGCCGGGATCGGTGCGTTTTCTCACCTGCACCTTTGGGGAGCGGAAAGACGGCAAGGTGATCGAAAAGGGGACCCTGTGCAAAATGGCGCGCGGCGAAATGGTTCGCTGGCTGGCTGAACAGCAGCTGACCGATCCTGCTGACATTCGCGGCTTTGACCGAATGGGGTATACATACCGCAAAGAGCTTTCTAACCAAGATCACTACGTGTTTGTGAAAGAATCCGGCAAAAAGCAGAACGCAAACACCCGATTAGACGATTGTTAAACTAAATTGTTTCAAAAATAATTCAGGAAATAATTTCCAATCATTGGCAATTATGGTATACTGGTCTTATTCTTTCTGCTTCAAAGAAAAACTTTGGGCGAGAAGGGCGCTTCGGAATGTCTTAGTGAGAATCAAAAATTGATTTTACACATGGGGGCTTTGCTGAAAATACCATTCATTCGATTGGAAAGTGACGTTATGCCTGTTTCACAGAATCAAAAAATGAAGCTGCTTTATTTGATGCGAATTCTTTTGGAACGCACGGATGCGGACCACACCATGACGGTACAAGAGCTGATTGCCGCGCTGGCAGAGTATGGAATTCTGGCTGAGCGCAAGTCAGTCTATTCAGACTTGGAGCTGCTGAGCCAGTTCGGCCTGGATGTGGAATCGCAGAGGAGCAGAACGGTTGGCTATTACATCGATGCGCGCAAATTTGAGCTTCCCGAGCTGAAGCTTTTGGTAGACGCCGTGCAAAGCTCGCGTTTTATTACGCCAAAGAAAAGCACGGAGCTGATTCAAAAGCTGTCCGCGCTGACGAGCAACCCACAGGCCAGCCAGCTTCGGCGGCAGGTGTATGTGGCGGACAGGCCCAAAACCATCAACGAGAGCATCTATTACAATATCGATGCAATTCATGCCGCCATCAATTCCGGCTGCAAAATCAGCTTTCAATATTTTGATTACAACACGGATAAAGAGCGCGTTTACCGCAAAGACGGTGAGCGGTATTGCCAGAGCCCGATGGCGCTGTGCTGGGATGACGACAAATACTACCTGATTTGTTACAGCACCAAATACGATGATTTCGCGCATTACCGCGTCGACCGGATGTGCCAGGTTGCGGTGTGCGAGGAAACAGCGGACATGCCCGATCAAAGGCGGTTTAACGTGGCTGAGCATACCAAGCAGGTATTTGGTATGTACAGCGGCGAGCTGGTCAGCGCGACGTTGCGATTTGATCAAAGCCTTGTCAATGCTGTGCTGGATCGCTTCGGGCCTGAGGTGCCTTTTCGCGAGTGCGGCGATTCGTTTGAAATCTGCGTTGAGGTATCGAATAGCCCGGTCTTTTTAAGCTGGATTTTTCAGTTTGGGGAAAAGGCAGAGATCGTCGCGCCGGAAAGCCTGATCGCTTCTATGCAAGCTCTGCTTTCGGAGCAGGCAAAGAAATATCGGTGAACGCGTCAGCGCTTGTTTTGTTTCATTGATTATAAGCACCCCTGAATTTGAAAGAATTCAGGGGTGTACTGCATTCGGCTGTTGAGTCGGCGGTTGATTCACCCGCTGTGAAATGGTATGATAACCTAAGACTGAACACAGCAATTCGATAGGATAATGGGGAACGGGAATGAAACGACTGGTAGTTGGAGTTTTGGCACATGTAGACGCGGGAAAAACCACACTTTCCGAAGGGCTTCTCTATACCTGTGGGCGGCTTCGGCAGCTGGGCCGGGTCGACCATAAAAATGCCTTTCTGGATACCGAAGCGCTCGAGCGGGAACGCGGCATCACCATCTTTTCCAAACAGGCGGTGCTGCCGCTCGGCGATCTGGAAATCACCCTGCTCGACACCCCCGGCCACGTGGACTTTTCCAGCGAGATGGAGCGCACGTTACAGGTTCTGGATTACGCCATTCTCGTCATCAGCGGGTCAGACGGCGTGCAAAGCCATACCCGCACGCTCTGGCGTTTGCTGAGCCGCTACCGAATCCCCACGGTTCTGTTCATCAATAAAATGGATTTATCCGGCACAGACCGCGAGGCGCTTCTGCGGGAGCTGAAAACCGGCCTTTCGGAGGGCTGTGTTGATTTTGGGGCGGAGCAGAGCCGCAGCACCTGGATGGAGAATATCGCCGTATGCGAAGAGGAAGCGATGAGCCGGTATCTGGCGCAGGGTGAGCTTTCCGAGGCGGAGGCCGCCGCGCTGGTGGCGCGCCGTAAGGTGTTCCCCTGCTATTTCGGCTCCGCGCTGCGCCTGTCTGGCATCGATGAGCTGGTGCGGGGGCTGACGCTTTACACGCAGATTCCCGCATACCCGGCGGAATTCGCAGCCAGAGTGTTTAAAATCACCCGGGACGCACAGGGGAACCGACTGACGCATTTGAAGGTGACCGGGGGAACCCTTCGGGTGAAAATGCCGCTGAACGGCCAGGACTGGGAAGAAAAAATTGATCAGATTCGAGTGTACTCCGGGGCGAAATTCCAGCCGGTGGACGAGGCCGTAGCCGGCAGCATCTGCGCCGTAACGGGTTTAAGCCAAACCCGTGCCGGGGAAGGCCTCGGCGCCGAAGGCGCTTCCGAAGCCCCGGCACTCGAGCCGATGCTCACCTACAAGGTGATTCTGCCGCCGGGCTGTGACCCGCACAGCGCGATGCAGAAGCTGAGTACACTGGAGGAAGAGGACCCGCAGCTTCATCTGGTGTGGAACACACCGCTGCGGGAGATTTCACTGCAGCTGATGGGTGAGGTGCAGCTCGAGGTTTTAAAAAGTCTGATTCTGGAACGCTTCGGCCTGCGGGTGGAGTTCGATTCCGGCAGCATCGTCTATAAAGAAACCATCGCCGCCGCGGTAGAGGGGGTGGGGCATTACGAGCCCTTACGCCACTACGCGGAGGTGCATCTTCTCCTTGAGCCGGGGGAGCGGGGGAGTGGCCTGCATGTTTCGAGTGCCTGCCCGGAGGATCAGCTCGACAGAAGCTGGCAGCGGCTGGTTCTGTCGCATCTGGAGGAGCGGATTCATCGCGGCGTGCTGACCGGCGCGCCCATTACCGACCTGAACCTTACACTTGTGGCCGGTCGGGCCCATGTAAAGCATACCGAGGGCGGCGATTTTCGTCAGGCGACCTACCGCGCGGTGCGGCAGGGGCTGATGAGCGCCGAAAGCATCCTTCTCGAGCCGTGGTACGATGTTCGGCTGGAGGTGCCCGCCGAAAATGTGGGCCGAGCCATGACGGACCTTCAGCGCATGGGCGGCAGCTGCGCCCCTCCGGAGCCGGGCGGCGAGCTGGCGCTCATCGCCGGCAGCGCCCCCGTGGCGGAGCTGCGCGATTATGGGCGGGAGGTACTCTCCTACACTCGGGGCCGGGGAAAGCTTGCCTGCTTTTTCCGTGGGTATGAGCCCTGCCGCAATCAGGCGGCGGTGGTTGCCGCTATTGGCTATGACCCAGAGCGGGATTTAGAACAGCCGGCGGATTCTATTTTCTGCGAGCATGGAGCGGGCTTTTCCGTTCCATGGAACCGGGTGCGGGACTATATGCACGTAGAAAGCGTGCTTCACCTTGGCGGGGAGAATCAGCAAACGAAAGCTTCTCCCACTTTTTCAGCGCGGCCGTCCGTTTCTTACACCGGTGCTTTGGAGCAGGACAAGGAGCTGCAGGCCATTTTTGAGCGAACCTATGGCCCGGCCAAACAGCGTGAGCTTTTGCCGCAGAAGCAGCTTTTGCGCGGGGTGGAATCGTCGACGACACGGGAAAGCGTCCGCCCGATTATGACCGGGCCGGAATATCTGCTGGTGGACGGCTACAATATTATTTTTGCGTGGGACGAGCTGAAAACGGTAGCGCGGGAGAGTCTTGACACCGCGCGAAAGCTGCTGATGGATCTGCTCTGCAATTATCAGGGGTACCGCAAATGTGAGTTGATTCTGGTGTTCGACGCCTACCGTGTTCCCCGCAATACAGGCGAGGTACAGCGCTACCATAACATCAGCGTAGTGTATACCAAGCAGGCCGAAACGGCTGACGCCTATATTGAGAAAACAACCTATGAGCTTGCCAAACAGTACCGGGTGCGGGTTGCCACCTCCGACGGCATGGAGCAGATGATCATTCTCGGTCACGGAGCGCTTCGTGTTTCGGCCAGGTTGTTCCACCAGGAGGTGGAGATGGTCGGCGGCGAGATTGCGGAGCTGCTCGCGCAGATCAACCGGAAAGAAAAATCACATTCCGTGCAGGCCGCCTTTGAAAAAGCGCAGAAAAAGAAGTAAGATTTATTCTGTACCGCTTCCGGCTTTGCGGGGGATTCCTTCGGAAGTCTCCGCTTCGTTTTTATCTAAAAAAATCATCGGAAAGAACCCGCAGCAATCATGGGATTTCGGTTGACGCGGGAGGTGTTTCGATTTATAATTGATTCGCTATTGGAAATAACAGGCTGATCAAACTAAAATAAAAGGAGCAAATAACATGGATGCAACGTGCGCATACTGCGTGGAAGGCGAGCTTCTGGAGAAATTTGGAATCAAAATTTGTGAGCTGGAAACCTCAAAGGTGTATTTGTTCAAAGAGCAAAGCCACGAGGGCCGGGTTGTCGTGGCCCATAAAAAGCATGTGAGCGAGATGGTCGAGCTTTCAGACGAAGAGAGAAACGCCTACTTTACCGATGTGAACCGTGTGGCCAAGGTGCTGCACGAGGTGTTTCATCCGGATAAAATCAACTACGGCGCCTATGGAGATACCGGGCATCACCTGCACTTCCATCTGGTGCCAAAGTACCGTGACGGCGCCGAGTGGGGCGGAACATTTGCCATGAATCTCGACCAGGTGTATTTTGATGCGGAGAAGAACGCGGAGCTGATCGACCGGATCCGTCAGGCGCTGAAGTAATCAGAAAACACGAGGCAGTCCCCCCGATTGGGAGGGCGGACTGCCTTTAAACTGGTAAAAGAAAGAAGCTTTTCAACATTTTGATAAGAAATGTTGAAAAGCTTCTCTTATTCTGCGGCCTGAATCACACTTTGCTCAGGCTCTGCTCAATATCTTCAATAATATCCTCAACGCTTTCCAGCCCGACGGAGAAACGGATCATGCCGGGATTAATGCCTGCCGCAAACAGCTGCTCGTCAGTCAGCTGGCGGTGCGTGGCGCTGGCGGGGTGCAGCACGCAGGTGCGAATGTCTGCTACGTGTACTTCAATCGAAGCCAGCTTCAGGCCGTCCATGAATTTGACCGCGTTGTCCTTGCCGCCCTTGATGATGAACGAAATGACTCCGCTGGTGCCCTTCAGGTATTTCTTTGCGAGCGGATAATATTTGTCGCCTTCCAGGCCGGGATAAATCACCTTTTCAATTTTGTCGCAGGTCTCAAGATATTTTGCGACTTCCATCGCGTTTTTGCAGTAGCGCTCCATGCGCACGGCGAGCGTTTCCAGCCCAAGGTTCAGAAGGAACGCGGAGTTTGCCGCCGGGTATGCGCCGTAATCGCGCATCAGCTGCATTCTGGCCTTGATAATGTAGGCGGCCTTGCCGTAGTTTCCCACATAGGTAATGCCGTGATACGATTCGTCCGGCTCGGTAAACTCCGGGAATTTGCCGTTCGTCCAGTCAAAATTTCCACTGTCTACAATCACGCCGCCCACCTGCACCGCGTGGCCGTCCATGTATTTGGAGGTGGAGTGTACGATAATATCCGCACCGAACTCAAACGGCTTGCACAGCATGGGGGTGGCAAAGGTGTTGTCCATAATCAGGGGAATCCCGTGGCTGTGGGCTACCCGCGCAAACTTCTCAATGTCCAGCACGCTCAGGGCCGGGTTCGCGATCGTTTCGCCGAAAATCAGCTTGGTGTTTTCCTGTACCGCGGCGCTGATGGTTTCTTCGTCCGCGTCGGCATCCACAAAAATGCAGTCAATCCCATAATTTTTCAGGGTGACGGCAAATAAATTTATGGTTCCGCCATAAATCTGCGAGGTGCTGATAAAGCTGTCGCCCGCCTTGCACAGATTCAAAACGGAAAGCAGTGTGGCCGCTTGACCGGAGGAGGTGCACATCGCACCCACGCCACCCTCCAGATCGGCGATTTTCTGTTCGACCGCCATCACGGTGGGGTTGGCAAAGCGCGAATAAATCAGCGCTTTGGTCGGTTCGTCGAATACGTCGCCGACCTCCTGTGTCGAATCAAACACATAGGTGGTGCTTTGAACGATCGGAACCATTTTCGGTTCTGAGTTTTTTGGGGTATACCCGCAGTGAATGCATTTGGTTTCGTCCCTCATGCTGTGTTTCCCTCCTGATCATTGATTCCTTTATCATACAGCAAACGCAGATTATTTTGCAATCCTATCCGCAGAATTACTAAGATTTCTTTTTTCTGCAAAGGGCCTACTCCGCAGAAGCTCAATCTTGTATCCTGAACGCACGGTAAAGCCCGCAGGGAAGAGGCGTAGTCTGAGGCATCGCTTTTTTACCGTTGTTTCCGGTTGACAGTGGGCGGTAAGCGTGATACAATCTATTACCACCTGTAATTACCAATGGTAATAGATTGGAGAGGGAACGTGTGAATAGCCGGAAACCCATTTCAAGGGAACAGATCATCCATACGGCGCTGAAGCTGCTGCGAAACCGCCGCGACGTTCAAAGCCTGAATCTGCGCGAGATTGCGCGGGCTTTGGGCTGCGCCCACACAAATCTGTATAATTATTTTTCCTCGTACCCGCAGCTGCTGTGGGAGGCGCATACTGCCTGTGTGGAGCGGATGTCGGCACAGATCGACGATGCTACCCATACCGCGCTCCAGCCGGAGTGCAAATTGCAAGCGTTTTTTTGCGCCGTGGTGCAGGTGTATCTCAAAAATACAGGCTGGTTCCGGTTGGTCTGGCTCGAATATCTGGGGGAGCAGCGTCCTGAGAGCAATACTTTTGCTGTAACGGCGGCTCGGGAGAAAATGAACCGCGCGGTTGCTCAAATTTGGCAGGAGTTGTCCGGTCATCCTGCGGCCCCCGGTAAAGTGGAGGAAACTGTACATTTTATTCACTGCTATCTTGTTGGGGAAATCTCAAATTATATTTCAGGGCGTCGCGTGATTGAGGATACAGAGGCGTTTTGTGAGTCCGTTGTTTGTCAAGCGGTGCGCAGCACCGTTCTGCTGCTAAGGGAGGAGTGATTCACTTTGGGGTTTGAGCTGGGATTTTTGAATCAGGGGCTGATACAGAAACAGGCGATCAACGAAATTATGAAATGCAACGAGATTTCGGCGCACTTTGGCATGGAGCTGACGGAGCGGCAGGCGGCGCAGCTGGTGGAAACCCGCGCGTTCGCACTGAAAACGGCCGGCAGAATCGAGTTTGGCGGCGGAGTCATTCAGAAGCTGATTTATGCCTTCTGCGATTCTCCCTATTTAATGGGCCAAAATTATGAATCTACGCTCCACGAACTGGTGGAGCTGTTTTATTCGTATAAAAACGAAACGGCAGACCGCATCTCCGATGATGAACTGATCGATTTTATGAAGAAAGCGTATGATGGCCCCTGTGGCGGCTCTTTGGAGCTTTTGGCAGGGCGGGAGATGTACCACCTGGCGGAAAATCTGCGCTGGGGCCGCCCTGCAAGTTTTGACAGCGAAGCGCTCGATGAGGACGACGAGGAGGATTACGATGGACTCTCTTGAACGGATCAGCAGGATTGACCGTTCGCTGCTCAGCGGCGAGCATTATCTCACTTCTCTGCTGGAACAGGCTTTTCTGGCACAGGTACTTTCCGCATCACAGATCGAGGCGGTGCAGATGGCCTGCCTTTCCGTTCTGGCGCGGCAGACCCAGCTTTATAACGGGATGGAGAGCAGTTCTGTTCGGGTAGAGGAAGCGGAGAGTATTTTTGAATCGGCACTGTTTACCATCGGCATTTGTCTGAAGCAATACGAAAATGCGGAGGATGCCGCTCTGGCGCTTGTCAGCGAAGGAGCGGAAGCGCTGTTTGTGCGCGGTGGCAAAAAAATAGACCGGATGCTGAAAACAACCAGGCTGTTTCACGCCGGCCTTGTTCGCCGGCTGATGGAAACCCCGAATGTGTTTTACCGCTCGACGGTGAAGGATGGTATCAACGGATTTTTTCATTTGTACCGGCCGCAGTTCGGTGCGCAGCAGATTCACATTACGGCGGATTACCCGCTGCTGCACCCGGTGACCGATCTTGTTGGGGTTGAATTTATTCGGGAATATGTGGAGCGTGTGGATTGCGAAAACCAATTCTGCACCTGCTTTTCGCCGGCTGTGATCCATAGACTGCTGTGCGGTCTCCCGGTGGATTACCGGGAACTCCCGCTGAACCTGTGCGGCCCGGTACTGACGGCAGCGCTCGGGTGTGTGCTGTGCGGGAAGAATCCTTTCACACTGCAACTTTCGGAGGACGATTTGATCGCTCTGCAAGAAAAACTGAGCGGCCGGGGAAACACGGAGCTTCTCCCGTTGCTGCAGGCGGCGTTTGAGAAGGTGAACCTTGCGCTTTCACTTCGGAAGCGTACCGCGGAGTATCTTGCCGCCGCGCTCCCGGGAATCTCCGCGGAGGCGGAAAATGCGGTACGCACCGATACACTGCCCCGGCTTTTTCTCATCGCTCGGCTTCCGCAGGGCGGGTACTGAAATGGCCTTTGATTGACAATGTAACGCAAAGACCCTATGATAAAAAAGAGTATTGTTTGAGCCGCCCGGCAGAACGGCGGTCAAGTAAAAGCATTAGGAATTGTAAAAGGAGCAAAAGCGAATGAAAATAACAGTCATCGGCAGCGGACGTTGGGGAAGCTTTATCGCGTGGTACCTTTCGGGGCTGAAAAAGGAAGTTACCATTTATGGCAGGTCGACCAGCGAGCAGTTCTCCAAGCTGCGGCAAACCCGTACCAACGGGCTTGTCACCTTTTCCGATGCCGTTCTGTTTTGTGATGATCTGCAAAAGGCACTGGAGGGCGCTGAAATCGTAGTGATTTCGATTCCATCCCAAAGCCTGCGCGGGCTGATGCAGCAGCTCTCGCAGCTTTCGATGGCGGGGAAGACCGTCGTGCTGTGTATGAAGGGCATTGAGGCCTCCACCGGCAAACGGCTGACGGAGGTGGCGGAGGAATTTCTTCCGCCCGAAACGGGTCTGGCCATTTGGGTGGGCCCCGGCCATGTGCAGGATTTTACCGCCGGAATCCCCAACTGCATGGTGATCGACAGCAAGAGCCAGGAAACCAAGCGGTTTCTGATTAAGCAGTTTTCCGGCAGCATGATCCGCTTTTATTACGGGGACGATCTGCTCGGGAATGAAGTGGGCGCCGCCTCCAAAAATGTGATTGGCATTGCCGCCGGAATGTTGGACGGCCTGAATAAAACGGCTCTCAAGGGGGCGTTGATGTCGCGCGGTACCCGCGAGATTGCCCGTTTGATCAAGGCGATGGGTGGCAACGAGATTTCTGCTTACGGTCTGGCGCACCTCGGCGATTACCAGGCGACGGTTTTTTCACCGTACAGCCACAATCGCGCCTTTGGCGAGCGCTTTGTGCGGGGCGAGCACTACGGCGAACTGGCGGAGGGCGTCGCCACCACCCGCGCAATGCTTCGTCTGGGCGAGCAGTACGGCGTTGAGCTGCCGATTTGCAAGGCGGTGGAAGCGGTGATCCATGGCGGGCAGGCCGCAGACAAAGTGCTTTCCGATCTTTTCCTGCGCAGCCAAAAGGCTGAATTTTAAGCGCTTTGACAGCATTTGATAGAGTATAAAACTTCTTCCCCCGCCAAAGACGGGGGAAGAAGTTTTATATATAATAGGAAAAATCTGGTCCTTCCTTGACAAAAGTAAAAAACGATCTATACTATTTCATATACTTAACTAATTTCAGTCAATATGAAATCTGCGATTCAAAAGGAATCAATGATGTTTTCTCCCGCCGAGGGCAGAGAGATCGTTGACATGATTCGCTGTTTTGATGGAAGATCAGTATAGGGGTTCAGAAACTGGTGGGGAGGACTGTTATGGCTGCGAAGGATCGGACAGACGAGCTGTTCGGGGTGCTGCATTATCTGAAAAAGGCAAAGGATCTTATCCCTGAGGTTCCGGGAGTACCGCAGGGTGAATTTATGATGATGCACAAGATTCATTGCTGTCTTCAGGAAGGGGAGTGTCGGGGAGAGCTGCCCGGGGTGAAGGTATCTAATTTGAGCTCGCGGATGGGAATGTCGATGCCGGCGGTATCACAAATGCTGAAATCCCTGCAAAAAAAGGGATTGGTGACGCGTACGGCCGCCACAGACGACCGCCGCGTAGTGTATGTGGCGCTCACCCCGGCTGGAGAAAAAATCTTTTCAGATGCGATTGAACGCTTTTTAGAGCGCGTGAATGCGGTGGCGGAGCTGTTTGGGGATCAGAAAATTCAGGAAATTACCGCTTTGCTGCAGGATTTGGGCTGTGCCATGGAGCGTGTACGAGCGGAGCGGCCAGAAAAATTTTAGTGTATTTCCCGGTGCAGGGTATGGACAGTTGTCACTTTTTCCGCTATACTGTGGAAAGAAAAAACAGAAAAACAATAGCACAGAACGGGCACACTTTGAAAGATCAGGGATTTTCAAGGTGTGCTTCTTTTGAGCGCGCGGGAAAAGAAAGGAAGACCGGAATGAAGCACCTGATAGACCCGTTGGACTTTACGGTGGAGGAAACGCTTGAGCTGCTGCGACTGGCAGATCAGATCGCTTTGGATTCATCGCCTTATGCCCAGGCCTGCCGCGGCAAGATTTTGGCCACGCTGTTTTACGAGCCCAGCACGCGTACGCGGCTCAGCTTTGAATCGGCTATGCTGCGCCTTGGCGGCAGCGTTTTGGGGTTTGCCTCTGCGGAGAGCAGCTCGGTGAGCAAAGGGGAAAGCGTAGCGGATACCATCCGTGCGGTTTCGTGCTATGCAGACATCTGTGCTATGCGGCACCCGAAGGAGGGCGCGCCGCTGGTGGCGTCGCACTATTCCGGTATTCCGGTGATTAACGCGGGCGACGGCGGGCACCAGCATCCTACCCAGACGCTGACGGATTTGATGACGATTCGCCGAAAAAAGGGCCGCCTTGACAAAATGACCATCGGCTTGTGTGGGGATTTGAAATTCGGGCGCACGGTGCATTCGCTTATGAAATCTCTGGTTCGATTCGGCGACATCCGCTTTGTGCTCATTTCACCCGAAGAGCTGCGCGTGCCAGACTATATCATGCAGGATGTTCTTCTGGCGCACAGCGCTCCATATAAGGAAGTGGAAACACTCGAAGAGGCCATGCCCGAGCTCGACATTCTGTATATGACCCGTATTCAAAAGGAACGCTTTTTCAATGAAGAGGATTACGTCCGCCTGAAAGACAGCTGCATTTTAACTGTGGACAAGCTCCGCGCTGCCAAGAGCGATCTCGCGGTGCTGCACCCGCTGCCGCGCGTTAATGAAATAACGCCGGAGGTAGATAACGACCCCCGCGCCGCCTATTTTGAGCAGGCGCAGAACGGCGTTTATGTAAGAATGGCCCTGATTCTGAAGCTTTTGGAGGTGGCAGCATGCTAAATATCGACAGCCTGGAACACGGAATCGTCATCGACCACATTCACGCGGGCTCCGGAATGCAAATCTATCATCTGCTCGGGCTCGATTCACTTGATTGCAGCGTGGCAATCATTAAAAACGCCAAGAGCAACAAATTTGGCAAAAAGGATATTATCAAGATTGAGGGAAAAACCGATCTGAATCTTGACATTCTGGGGGTAATAGACCATAATATTACCATCAATGTAATTGATATGGGGAAAATAGTGGAAAAAAGAAGCTTTGAGCTTCCAAAGCAGGTAACAAATGTGATCCGCTGCAAAAATCCTCGCTGCATCAGCAATGCGGAGGAGGGTGTCGATCATATTTTTCAGCTTTGCAACGAAAATTCGCAGCTTTACCGCTGCATATACTGTGAACAGGAGTTTCAAAAATGAATATTTGGCATGATGTTTCACCGAAAAGGATCAACCCCAACGACTTTCTCGCGGTAATCGAAATTCCCAAGGGAAGCAAGAAAAAGTATGAGCTCGACAAAGAGACCGGTCTGATCATTCTGGATCGCATTCTGTATACCTCTACGCACTACCCGGCCAACTACGGCTTTATCCCCAGAACCTATGGCGATGACCTTGACCCGCTGGACGTTCTGGTGCTTTGCTCTGAACCGCTGGAGCCCCATACTCTGGTACGCTGCTTTCCCATCGGCGTGATCTCGATGCTCGACGGCGGCCGCAATGACGAAAAGATTATTGCAATTCCGTTCAATGATCCGACCTACAATCAGTATCAGGACATTAACGACCTGCCGACCCATATTTTTGACGAGATGTCTCATTTCTTCCGGGTTTATAAAGAGCTTGAAAACAAAGAGACCGCCGTTAAAGAAGTCAGCGGCCGCGAAGAAGCCCTGCGGATTATTCAGGTTGCGTTGGACAGCTACGTAGAAAATTTTTGCAAATAAAAAACGTGGATGATCCTTCGGAGAATTCCAGTAGTGGATTCGATTCGGGAAAGCTTTCACAATAGATGTGTCCGGCTGTCGGGTGCCGCCGGGATTCACGAGAGATACCAGACGTTTTTTTCGCCGATCGGCGCTGGCGTCGGCGTCCCGCTTTTGCGGGGCTGGCCGGCGTATCAGGCGCTGCTCGGCGTTTTTTATGGAACAAAGAAGGAGGGAGCGCCATGCCGGATTCACCGACCATGCAAAGCGGCCGTACATTCAGAAAATACCTGTGGTGGTTTCTGTTGGGCGCCGCCTGCTTTTCTCTATCACAGCCGCTATTGCGCATTCCGTTGCTGGGGCTGGTGAATCACAGCGTATGGTTTACCATGTTCAGTATGCTGCACCCGGTGCCGGCCGTGGTTGCCATCGGCCTTTCCGCCGGGGTATTTGAAGAGGGCTTTCGCTTTTTGTGTAAGCGCTTTTTACTGCGCCCGGCAAAATGCACCATGGTGCAGCCGCTGCTGTTTGGTCTTGGGCACGGCGGCACAGAAGCCTGCCTGATCCTGATCCCCCTGCTTTTACAGGGGTACGCCTTCTGGGAGTTGCAGATGGCGCTGATGGAACGTGCGCTGGCGATGCTGCTGCACCTTTCGCTGACAGTGGTTGTATGGAACGGCTTTCAGACAGGGCGTCGGTTCCGTTATCTGGCGGCCGCCATTGTTCTGCACGGCCTGGTGGATTCCGTTCTGCCGCTGCTCGCACAGCGCGGCATGCAGGTGGCGTTTGTAGAACTGATCTTTGCCGGAATGGTCTTATGCGTGGGTGCCTACGCGATTGCTTCCCGACGGCTTTATTTGCAAGGAGGAACAGAGAATGAAGAAAAAAACGAGGTACTTTAAAAAGATTTTTGCTTTGGGAACCATGCTTGTGTTGTGCCTGGCACTTCTCACCGCATGCAATGCCGGGCAGAAAAAGCTCTCTACCGATTTTGATCAGGATAAAGTCAAGGAAGCCGCCTCAAAGGTGATCACCGCGGTCAATGAGCAGGACGGAGATGCCCTGCGGAAGATCAGCGACGACACGATGAAGTCCGCGCTGACGGATGACGCGCTCGCCGCGGTATACAAGACGATTGGTGAGGGCGGCGCGTTTCAGGAGATTAAGGATGTCAATATTGCCGGTGCTACGGATAAAGACACCAAGGTGGAGTACGCGGTGGCCGTGGCCAGAGCGCAGTACGAGAAGAAGGCCTTTATCTATACCATTTCTTTTACAAAGGACATGAAGCTGGCGGGCTTGTACTATAAGTAAAAAGGATTCCGGAGCAAGACAGAACCGGCGTTCCCTAATGGCAGGGAACGCCGGTTCTGTCTATTTTATATATTATGGAGGTTTTTTGGGGGAATAGGTTTTGGAAGAAATCGATGAAAAAGGAAAAGGAGGAAATGAAATCGTTAGATCGCGTCAAAGGCCTGCTGCAAATCGTAAATAATATCGTCGATATGCTCGGTGCCGATTGAGAGGCGAACGGTGTTGGGCTTGATCCCCTGATCCAGCAGCTCTTCCGCCGAAAGCTGTGAGTGGGTGGTCGAAGCCGGGTGGATGACCAGTGACTTCACGTCTGCCACATTGGCCAGCAAAGAAAAAATTTGGAGATTATCAATGAATTTCTGCGCCTCTTCCTGGCCGCCCTTCACTTCAAAGGTGAAAATAGAGCCGGCACCGTTCGGAAAATACTGCTCATACAGCGTATGGTATGGGCTGTCGGGCAGAGAGGGATGGTTGATGTGTTCTACTTTGGGGTGCTTGCTCAGAAAATCCACAACCTTCAAGGCGTTCTCCACATGGCGCTCGACGCGCAAGGAGAGGGTTTCAAGACCCTGCAGCAGCAGGAAGGCGTTGAATGGGGAGATGCTGGCTCCAGTGTCGCGCAGAAGAATCGCGCGTGCCCTCAGAATGAAGGCGGCGGCTCCCACATCGCGTGCAAAGCTCAGGCCATGGTAGCTGGGGGTCGGTTCGGTCAGTCCCGGGAATTTCCCGGAGGCCGCCCAATCGAATTTGCCGGAATCCACAATCACACCGCCGAGTGTAGTGCCGTGCCCGCCGATAAATTTGGTGGCGGAGTGAATTACAATGTCTGCGCCATGCTCAATGGGGCGGAACTGGCTGGGCGGGGTAAAGGTGCTGTCAATCAGGAGCGGAATGCCGTGTTTATGGGCGATTTCGGCGACTTCTTCCACATGGATGATGTTGGAGTTGGGATTGCCAAGGCTTTCGATAAACAGTGCCTTGGTGTTGTCCTGAATGGCCGCCTCAAAGCTGCCTTCCACATCCGGGTCTACAAAGGTGGTGGTAATGCCGTACTGCGGCAGGGTGTGGGCCAGCAGATTGTAAGTACCGCCGTAAATGGTTTTGGCCGAAACAATATGATCGCCCGCCTGGGCAAGATTCAGAATCGAGTAGGTGATCGCCGCCGCACCGGACGACAAAGCCAGCGCGCCAATACCGCCTTCCAATGCGGCAATTCTTTTCTCAAACACATCCTGTGTGCTGTTTGTCAGGCGGCCGTAAATATTTCCGGCATCCGCCAATCCAAATCGATCTGCGGCATGCTTGCTGTTTCTGAATACGTAAGAGGTTGTTTGATAAATTGGCACGGCTCTTGCGTCAGAAGCGGGGTCAGGCTGCTCCTGACCGGCATGTAGCTGAATTGTTTCAAATTTCCATTCATGTTTTTTCTCGTTGCTCATTGGATTGATCCTCTTTTCTTTGATTTATGGTTGTTGTATGTCGTAATGGAACAGCCGCACATTCGACAATGAACAGGTTGGAATAAATCAGAGAAATGAACTTTCACAGCGGACAGCCCCTTTCATATATTAAACTAAACATATATAATTAATATGTTATTGCGCTTTTAGTATACTGTCCGAGGAAACAAATGTCAATGCTTTTCTGAAAAATTTTGTATTTCTTCTTTTTCATTGTTGGGTTCGTTGTTGGAGCCGCGCATTTTTTTGCCGGCGGCTGCGGCGACCTGGCGAAAACGCTGCAGCGATTCCGGGCTTTGAATCGAACGCATATGGGGAAAAGCCTCCATAATTCTGCGGTGCATGGGGTGAGTTTGCGATTCCAGGTATTCCTGCTTGTCCCGCAGAATGCGCAGGCGAACCCGATTTTCGTCGTTGACAAAATCCAGGATTGAATTGCGCAGGCGCTCTATGCTTTCCGCGCGGGCATCGTCCGTTTTCTCGCGCAGCTCTTCCAGAGTCTGGCGCAAACTGAGCAGTGTTTCGGATTTAAATTCATCTGCCTTGTCGCGCAGCCCGTCCAGCGAATGCTCCAGCCCGGCCAGGTTGGTTTCGGCCGCGGTAGTGGTGCGCTCGCGGATCTCATCCAGTATCGTTTGCAGCTGGGCCAGTCTTCCGTTCATGCGCAGAATGCCGATGGTAGTGGCGGTGCCGTCTAAGAGAAAGTAAACGAACAGCCCGCCGGCCAGTGGGAAGGAGACAATGCGCGGAATCGCGCCCAAAAGCAAACTGACCAGCGGGTGCAGCACCTCAAGTACAAAGGTAGACATCACCCCGAACAGCAGCGAATTGGTCAGGCAGACCCGGCCGTGAATCTGGTATTTGTGGTTCGAGTAATCCCACCATGAGGTGTGGAACAACCGCTCCAGAAGGACGCTGGTGGCATACTCCAACAGCGAGGTCAGCAGCATTGCGGCGAAAAACAGGATAATGAGTTCCCATGGGAACTCGAAAACCCCCAGAAGAGGAGAAAGCGCGGCCAGAATCAGCAGCGCGCCAAAACCGTATATGGGACAGAATGGGCCGTTTAAAAAGCCCCGGTTAATCCAGCGTTTTTGTGGGATGGAGCAATAAATACTCTCGCACAGCCAGCCGATCATGCTATATGCGGAAAAAAGAAGTGTCAGGGTGACAAAGGTCTGCATAGAAAGCCCTCTTCCTACTAATATTGAGAAACAAAAGTTTCTGCCTTTCAGTTTAGGGAGTTGTGCAGAATTTGTCAATCGGCATTTGCGGCGGCCGGGGCTGCGACCGAGTGCCGGCCGGTCAGCGACTGTACCCAGCGAATGTCTTCACGACCAAGGCTGCCGCACAAAAACAGGAATGCGGCATACAGCGGTGGGGTCACGCAGACCTGCAGGATGACGCATTGGTACGGCACAAGTAAAGACAGGGGAGAAACCCGCAGCAGCAGAGTGACGAGTAAAACGGAAAGCGCTGTGCATAAGAGGGGCTTTAACACCCAGTCGATCATCTGAATCGGCACCTGCGCCACCTTAATTAGGCGGTGAATGCTCAGGCTTGCGTTAAAGATGGTGCTGAAAAACACCACGGCTACATAGCCCTTTAGCCCCCAAACGGGAATCAGCGAGTAAATCAGCACCACGCGCAGTGTGGAATCGGAGAGGTTGTATTTCAGGGAGCTCATTTGCTGGTCGAGCCCCTTGAGGATGCTGTCCACAATCCCGTCCAAATACATCAAAGGCACCAGCGGCGCGAGAATGCGCAGCAGGATGCCCGTCTGCTCGTTTTTGTAGAAGGTCAGCCCGATGTCCCGGGAAAAGCCGAGGAAAATCCCCATGATCAAAAAGGAGAACAGTAGGGTCATTTGCATGGCGCGGCCTGTGGCGCGGGCGATGGTGCGGCTTTTCCCCGAGGCGTTCGCCTCCGCCATTTCCGGCACTAAAAGCGCCGCCAGTGCGGAGAGCAGTGCCGCTGGAAAAAACAGTACCGGCATCACCATTCCCTGAATCACGCCGTATTGCGCCATGGCGCTGAGCGCGTCCGAGCCGTTTTTCCGCAGTCCGGTGGGAATGAGCAGATTTTCCACAGCGCTTAAAATATTCCGCGCAGTATAGCCCGTCATTGAGGGCAGGGCAATGCGCAGAATCCCCCACAGAGCCCCCTTGCCGCGCGAGTGGTGGCGGCGCAGGCGGCGTACATCCCACAGGTAAAGAATGCAGTTGTAAAGGCAGGAGGCCATTTCTCCCGCGGTGGAGCCCAGCATCAGAATCAGGCACGCACCCTCCAGCGTCTGCGGGGCCAGCATGGCAAACAGCGCCACCGTAATGCCGATGGTCGCGAGCTGCTCCAGTATTTCTGCCGTGGCGGGGCGCAGGGCCTTGCGCATCGCGATAAAGTAACCGCGCAGGCTGGCCGAAATCGCCATAAAGGGCAGCCCGGGCGCGAGCATCTGCAGCGGGCGGGCGGCAGCCGGCTCGTTCAGCAGTACCTCCGCAATCGGCTGTGCGAGAAAAATCAGCGCCGCCATGGCGGCAAGGCTCAGTGTAAGGGAGCAGGCGATTCCCTTTCGCACCGCGCCCTTGGCGTAGCCCGGGTCGTCCTTGGCCATGGCCTCGGCCACCAGCCGCGTGACAGCCAGACTGATGCCCGAGGTGGAAATCGTGATCGCCAGGATGAAGACAGAAAAAATCAGCTGGTAAAGCCCCAGCCCGGCCGCCCCGATACGGTCTGAAATAAAGACCCGGAAGCCGATGTTCAGCATCCGCATGAAAAGCGAACCAGCGGTCAGAATCAGTGTGTTGATCAGAAAAACACGTTTATTCATAAGGCAAAGCACCATTCCTGTTCCATATCATTCCATGGGCGTATGGTCAAATGTATTCGTTCGCCGGGGAAAAATATGTATAGCCAATTTACTTTCAAGTGGAGGCACAGATACAAACAAAAGATTCATCCCCCACCAAAGGTGGGGGATGAATCGAATTGCTTTTTTAAAGTGGTATTACTATACAATTTCTGCGCAATCGTGTACAATAAGGTGCAGAACAGAAAGGGGAGCCGAAACAAGATGGAATGGACAGAAGTGACAATTACCGTGCCGGCCGAGTCGGTGGATTTGGCGGGAGACATCGCTCAGATGGTGGTGCCCTACGGTATTTATATTGAAGATTACTCGAATCTGGAGCAGGAGGCTTGGGAGATTGCCCACATCGATCTGATCGATGAGGACCTGCTGAAAAAGGACCGCACCAAAGCGCTGGTGCATGTGTATATCGACCCGAAGGAGAACCCGTCGGAGGCGATTGCGTTTTTGAGCGAGCGCTATCGCGCAGAGGGGATTCCCTTTACCATTAATACCGGAGCCTGCCTGGAGGAGGACTGGATCAATAACTGGAAACAGTATTTTAAGCCGATGCCGGTTGGAAAAAAACTTTTGATTCGCCCTACGTGGGAGGATGAATACGACGCGGGCGACCGCGCCGTGCTTCATTTGGAGCCGGGCGTGGCGTTCGGTACCGGTACACACGAAACGACCCGCCTGTGCATGGAGCTGCTCGAGGACTATGTAACGCCCGGCTGTGAGATGCTCGACGTGGGCTGTGGAAGCGGAATTCTTTCCATCGCCGCGCTGCTGCTTGGCGCCGGTACTGCCATTGGAGTGGATATAGACGAAGCGGGCGTTCGCACCGCGGTGGAGAACGCGCGCATTAACGGCATGGCCGACCGCTTTACCGGGATTCACGGCGACCTGACGGACAAGGTGCATGGCACGTTCGATGTGGTTGCCGCGAACATCGTGGCAGATATTATTATCCTGCTGACCGGCGAAATTCGTCAGTTCTTAAAGCCGGGTGCGGTGTATCTCATCAGCGGAATTATTGATACACGCGAGCAGGATGTTCTTTCGGTGGTGGAGAAGAAGTTTGAAATCCTCCAGCGCCGCGAGGAAAAAGGCTGGGTGGCCATGGCGCTGCGGAGCAAAGAATAGAGATCATAATACACATTGTAAAGCGGGCGTGTTTACCAAGTGGAAAATGCGCCCGATTTATTACATAAAGTATATTTTATTCTGGTACGCAGATCTCCGTTAGGGTAGAAATCGGGGCCGAAATTTGTTTTGGCGGTGGCGTAAATCACGCCAATGTCCATAGGATTCAACTCTCTGCCGGGGTGACTGATTTGGATCGTGTTTTGGAAATTAAAACAGGCGGCGCCTTGTTTGGCGCCGCCCGTAGTATATATCGTAGGCTAGTCATTTTACTTAATGTTAAATGAAATTTTCTGGCTCGGAAGGATTCTGCTTTTCTTTTTCCTGCAAATTTTCAAACGGTTTCTCCGTTTGCACGGCCTGTTCCGAAGCAAAATCCGGCACGGCACTCCGCAAAAACTCCTCCGAATCGTTTTGATCCGCGTCTTGGGGCGAAACCGCTGGCTCCCCCGGCTGCGGCGCGGGAATTACCGGGAACGAAACGGTGGCGCAGAACAAGTCGGCGTCTGTGGTGACGGAGAAGCTGCCGCCGCAGGCTTCGGTAAAGCTTTTGGCGATGGAAAGTCCCAGGCCGGAGCCGTCGGTGCTGCGGGATTCATCACCCCGCACAAAGCGCTCGGTGACGTCCGGCAGGTTGTCGAGGGCAAAGCGGGAGGTGTTTTTTACCTGCGTAAAGGCGGTACCCTCCTGCACGGTAAGCTGGATAAACACGCGCGAGCCCTCCAGCGAATATTGCAGCGCGTTGCGGAACAGATTCTGGAAGACGCGGTACATCCGGTTTCCGTCGGTCAAAATATAAACCGGCTCCTGCGGCAAATCCAGCCGCAGTGCAAGCCCAGAGGTTGTTATGGTTTCTTCCATATCAGCCAAGGTCTGCTGAATCAGCTTCTGTAAAATCAGCGGTTCAGGGTGCAGCTCAATGTTGCCGGTACTTGCCTTTGAAACCTCAAAAATATCCTGCACCATTTTTTTTAGGCGATCTGCCTTACCGGCCAGAATCTCAATATAATCCTGCACATATTCGGGCAAATCTTTTTCCTGCCGCAGCAGACCAATGTAGTTGATGATCGAGGTCAGCGGCGTTTTGATGTCGTGCGAAACGTTTGTGATCAGTTCCACCTTCATGCGTTCCGCCCGTACCTGATCCTCCACCGCGTGGCTGATACCGGACTGAATGCTGTTGAGGTCCTCAGCGGCCGGGGCGAAGGCTGATTCCGCGTGGAGTGCAAGCGGGGGAGTTTCGGCGCCGGATTTTATTTCCGAAATCCGGTCTGTCAGCCTTGCAAAATCCATCAGCATTCTGATGAAATACCGGGCGTACAGCAGCAGAACCGCCGCGGCAGCCGCCGCGGTAATCCACGCCGCGAGTGAGGAAGGAACCGCCCGGAAAATCCAGAACAAAATCCCCTCGGTTACGGCAAACAGACCGAAACCACTCGTCATGCGCTGCTGGAACCGCTTTTTCATCTGGTGAGATAAGTACCAGTTCTTCGTACTGCGGTAGCTGTTATGCAAATAAACATGGGGGTTATAGCGGAGGTCATTCAGGAGGAACAACAGCGTCCAAAATAATAGCAGCAAGGGGAAGAGTGTTTCCTTGATGCTACCCTTCTCCAGAAACGGCTGTGCGCAGAACCATGCGGCCCAGCCCAGGAACACCAGTTTAATTTCAAACCAGATTTCTCCGCTGATCTGCGCAAGCTGTTGGTCAACCTCCGCCTTTCTGCCGCGGGAAAACAGGTAGAATAAGAACATCAGGAGAGCGAGCACCAGAGCCGCCGCACCGCCGAACCAGAGCACCTGCAAAGAAAACAGCTCGTCAGTCGCGTCTGACAGTACGGCGGAATCTCGATCGGTGTGCAGATTCGGTGAGATGACCATCACCAGGGAAAGATCGGAGAGCTTGGGGTAGCTTTCCCAAAAATCCCCGTCTTTGTCGGCCAGCTGCGAAAAATAGGTGCGGTAGCCGTCCGAATCAATCATCGCGTCAGTGTCGTACACGCGCACCCCGTCGCGTTCAATCACGAGGCTGTCACCGTCGAACAGCAGCATGTAATTGTAGCCCTCCGGAGCGCCCGACAGGTAGCTTTGCAGCAGGCGGGCGTTGCGGGCGCTTTCCGGGTCGGTGGAGCCGGTGTTGCTCAGTGTATCGCGCGAGTCTTCCTGCGCAAACATCAGGATGTTCGCGGTTTCCCACTTTAAATTAGGGTAGGTTTTCGAAAAGCTTCCTCTGAGTTCGTCGTCCGCCAAGTCCATCAAGGCGGCGTAAGCGATCTGGCTGACATCCTCGCGGAACGCGGCAGTTTCCTGCGGGTTGTTGTCCAGTGCGGTCTGTAAAGACTGCTTGGCCTGCGCTACCGCGTTTCCGCCGGAAAAGAATGTTTGCAGCGCGGCCGAGGCCACCGTGAACAGAATGCTCACACTCAGAACAAAGCACAGCCAGCTGAGCAGGTTACCGTTTTTCCGGTTTGTCGATTTTGTATCCAATCCCCCACACCACCTTTAAATACTCGGGTTCCTTCGGGTTAATTTCAATTTTCTCGCGGATGCGCCGAATATGTACCATCACGGTGTTTTCGGCGGAGAAGGCCGGTTCGTTCCAAACGCGCCGGTAAATTTCCTCCGCGGGGAAAATCCGGCCGGTGTTTTTCATGAGCAGCTCTACGATTTTCGTTTCTGTTGCGGTCAGCCGTACCGGCTCGCCGTCGGCTGTGAGTGTATGGTTGTCCGTATCAAACGTCAGGCGGCCGATGGTGATCAGATTTTGCGCTGTGGCGTGAATATCCCCCAGAGTGGTGTAGCGCCGCAGCTGCGACTTAACCCGGGCCACCAGCTCTTGCGGGTTAAAGGGCTTTGCAATATAATCGTCGGCTCCCATGGAAAGGCCGAGAATCTTGTCGCTGTCCTCCGATTTGGCGGAAAGCACAATAATCGGCAGATTGCGGGTTTCGCGGATTTTCAGGATGGCCGCCAGCCCGTTCTGCCGCGGCATCATCACGTCGATCAGAATCAGGTGGATGTTACGGCTCATCGCCAGGTCGACAGCCTGTACGCCGTCATACGCGCAAAGCACGTCATAGCCTTCCTTTTCCAGATAAATCGAAATGGCCCGAACGATTTCCTTGTCGTCGTCCACGACCAGAATACACTGTTTTTCCATCTCCGATTTTCCTCCAAACTTACGAATAAAACATGGACCAAACAAGCTTCATTCTCCCGGATTGTAACATGTGATCAGTCTGTTGTTTCAGAAACCTGACTCGGTTTTGAAGGGACACAGGTTCCTTTTTTTATCATAATATAAAAACCTGACAAAATTAAGGCAGTTTTCTTACAGCTCTCTTACGATTGCCCTTAGGCTCTTCCCATAACGGAAAGGATATGCTTTTATGGAGTTATAGAGTAGACGCCGCCTCAATGCGAGTTAAGAGATAAGCCAACGGCATTGCGTAATTAAAATGATTATAGCACAACAAAGCTCGCCTTGTCACCCGGCGCTTACTGGGAAATCAAGGCGGGAAAGTAAACAGAAAAAAGGCACAAAAGATTTTATGCAGGCGCGAAGCTTCTGTTACTTTTACATCTTTATTCCCGGCGAAAATATGGTATACTGAACATCGGAAATACGCGGCCGGAACAAAGGCGTTCCGCCGTACAAATATTCTCTTAAGATGCTTGGACAGGAGTGTATGTTGGAGATGCAGACACCCGAGATTTCCCTGATCCTGCCTGTGCGGGATATTGAAATAGAATTGCCCGGAATCCTGCGCTCCGTAAAGGAGCAGGTTGGTACTGCTGCGGAGTGGATCATTGTCGATATGGGCTCTGAGGATCAGACCGTGCTGCGCGCGGTGCAGTACATTAAGGAAGAAAAGCTGCATGGCTTTGTGATTCAGAACGGGAAGGGAAGCGTCTCTGCCGCGCTGAACACCGGAATGCAGAAGGCGGCGGGGGAGTATCTTTCCTTCGTATTTGCTAGGCGGCTGTATGGCGGCTATCTTTCCACCTACCTGGAAGCGGCGCGGGCAGCTCAGGCGGATTTCGTGTTTGGTGGTCTGGATGCGAATTCGGAGCAGCCGAAGGGAAAGACGGCGGGGGGCGACGGCCCCTGGTATGTGCAGCAGATGGTGCAGGGCCGTCTGCGCGTCGATATTGCCGCGCTGCTGCTGCGCAAAAGCTTTTTGCAGACACAAAAGCTGTATTTTCAGGAGGACTGCAGCCATGGGTACAGCGAGGAGTTCATTTACTGCTGCTTGCTTTCCGGCGCGAAGGTTGCGAGAGCGCCTATAGTGTTGGAGCGCCGCCGCGAGCTGGAGCTTTTTCGGGCGAAGGCCGCCCCGGCGGGCCGCGAGATTTTTCAGGCGATTGAGGCCATGCTGCGGGTTCAGGCTGTGATTGAAAATCGCTGCCCGGACAATCAGGAGCTGTGTGAAAGCTTTGAGGAGCGAAAGCTGCCTGAAACGGTGATGAACTGTGTTGATGTGCTTTTACGCGGGGGGCTCGGTTACAATACCGTGCGCGGGTATCTGCGGGTTGAGGGGTACGACCGCCTGCTGACACTGGGGAAACGAAGCGGTCGCGCCCTGCGGAGCCGAATCCGTCTGTGGCAGCTGATTCCGTGGGTTTACCGCCCGCAGTGATGACAAATAAAAAATAGAGTGGGCCGACCGGGCCGGCGTGGGGTGATTACCCCACGCTGTACCGGGCGGCCTTGTCGATTTTTTCGCTCCTTAGGGCACTGTTTCTCTAAGGGTTACACTTGCCGCAAGAGCTAAAACATGATATAATTTGCTGATACCGTAGCATAGGAGGTCGCTCTTTTTGACAGAGAAGCTGGAACAAGCCACGCGGGAATTGACCCGCGAGGAATATATTGAAGAAGTGGCGCAGATCATGTCCATCCGCGCCCGGGGCGCAGGGCCGGTGGCGTGTGTGCGCACCTACGGCTGCCAGCAGAATGTGGCGGACGGAGAAAAGATCAAAGGGCAATTAGAGCAGATGGGCTTCTCTTTCACCGAGGATGAGGATGAGGCGGACCTGATTCTGTTTAACACCTGTGCCATCCGTGAGCACGCGGAGGACCGTGTGTTCGGCAACGTGGGAGCGCTCAAGAACGTCAAGCGCCGCAACCCTTCCTTGATCGTGGCCGTGTGCGGCTGCATGATGGAGCAGGAGCATGTGGCTGAGCGCATGAAAAAAAGCTTTCCTTTTGTGAATCTGGTGTTCGGAACCCATGTGATTCACAAGCTCCCGGAGCTGATGTTCCGCACGCTGACTGACGGCCGGCGCGTGTTTGAGCGCGGCGACGACAGCGAGGACAAAACAATTGTGGAGGGCCTGCCCATCCGGCGCGACGGCGCGTTTAAGGCATGGGTGACCGTGATGTACGGCTGCAACAATTTCTGTTCCTACTGCATTGTTCCCTATGTGCGCGGGCGGGAACGCAGCAGAAAGCCGGAGGCAATCCTCGAAGAGGTGCAATCCTTAGTAAGTGCAGGCTACCGCGATATTACTCTTTTGGGGCAGAATGTCAACTCCTATGGCAAAGAGCTGACTCCCGCCGTCAGCTTTGCGGAGCTTCTGCGGCAGCTCGACGCGATCGACGGGGATTTTCAGCTGCGCTTTATGACCTCGCACCCGAAGGATGCAACCCACGAGCTGATGGATACCATTGCCCAAAGCCGGCACATCTCGCATCACCTGCATCTGCCGTTCCAGTCCGGCAGCAACCAAATTTTAAAGGCGATGAACCGCAGCTATACGAGGGAGAAATACCTCGACCTGGTCGCCTATGCCAAGAAGAAAATACCGGATTTGTCGCTGACGTCCGACATTATTGTGGGCTTCCCGGGCGAAACGTACAAGGAGTTTTCCGAAACGGTCAGCTTGATCAAAGAAGTGGAGTTTACCTCTTTGTTTACGTTCATTTATTCGCCTCGTGTCGGCACCCGGGCGGCTGAATTGCCGGACCCGGTTCCGGCTGAGGAAAAGTCGCGCTGGTTTCGTGAGCTGCTCGCGGTGCAGGAAGAGGTCGCGTCAAAGCGCTGCGCGGAGATGGTCGGTACGGTGCAGCGGGTGCTGGCCGAAGAAAGAAACGCAAAAACCGGCCTTTTGGCTGGGCGCTCCGGCGGCAACATTATTGTGGAATTCGCCGGCGGCGACGAACTAATCGGTCAATTCTGTCAGGTTCGGGTTACGACGGCCCGAATCTGGGTTTTAAACGGAGAATTAGTGTAACGATTCAGCGATAGCGCTTTTTGCGGGCATGCTAATCACAGCGCGCCCGGGAAAAGCGGTTTCGATTTGGATACAGTCGCTCTTCCGGCGGCGCATAGATAAATTAAAAAAGATAAAGTAGGAGGCAGAAACCATGGATGTTATTGAGATGGCCCGCCAGCTCGGCAAAGAGATTCAAAAAGACGAAAGATACCTCGATTTTCAGAAGGCACGAAAAGAGAGCGAAGAGAACAAGGAACTGCAGGAATTGATTGCGGATTTTAACCTCAAGAGAATTGAGATCAGCCAGGAGGGCGGCAAGGCCGAGCGCGACGAGGATAAAATGCAGCAGCTCAATGAAGATCTGCGCGATTCCTACGACAAGGTGATGAACCACCCGGCGATGACGGACTTTAACCTTGCAAAGGAAGATATGGACACGATGCTTCAGCGCATCAGCGCGATTATCAACGCCTCCGCCGATGGCGAAGACCCCGATCTGGCGGATTACCAGGCCGGCGGCTGCGGTTCGGGCGGATGCTCCAGCTGCTCTGGCTGCCACTGATGATTGGATAGATGTAAAAGCAGCAATTCTTCCTCCGTCTTTGGCGGGGGAAGAATTTAGCGGCTTTATAAGCGAAAGACAGAACGAAGCAAACAGACGGGGGATGGAGAAATGGCGGACCTTTCGCCCATGATGAAGCAATATTTTGAGATCAAGGAACAGAATCCGGATACTCTGCTGTTTTTCCGGCTGGGCGATTTTTATGAGATGTTTTTTGATGATGCGAAGCTGGCTTCCCGTGAGCTGGAGCTGACCCTGACCGGGCGCGACTGCGGGCAGGAGGAGCGTGCGCCCATGTGCGGCGTGCCGTTCCACAGCGCTGAGGGCTACATCGCGCGTTTGGTGGCGAAGGGCTACAAGGTGGCAATCTGCGAGCAGATGGAGGACCCGGCCTTGGCCAAGGGGCTTGTAAAGCGCGCGGTAATCCGTGTGATTACGCCCGGCACGGTGATGGAGAGCAGTATGCTCGACGAATCGAAAAATAACTTTATCTGCTCGGTGTTCGCGGGGGAAAGTGCCGCGGGCGTCTGCTTTGCCGATATTTCCACCGGTGAGCTGCGGGCCACGGAGCTGACTGCGGATTCTCTGCAGGAGCTGGAATCTCAGGTCAAAAACGAACTGGCGCGCTTTTCTCCCCGTGAGATTTTAATCAATCCCCAGACCCTGCAAATGACGGGCCTGGGTAAATTTATCAAAGAAAAGCTCAGCGCGGCGCTTGAGTGCCTGCCGCAGGAAGAGACAAAGGGAGCGGAGCAACTGCTCAAAGCGCAGTTTTCACCCGAGCGGCTCGATTCTGCCGGCGTTTCCGCGTATTCCTTAACGGAGCAGGCAATCGGTTGCCTACTGCTGTACCTTCGAAAAACCCAGCGCACCGGCCTGGAACGCATGGATACGATTGAAATGTATTCCGGCTCGCAATTTATGGGGCTGGATTTGTCGGCCCGGCGCAATCTGGAGCTGCTCGAAACCATGCGCGGCAAAAATAAGCGCGGTTCTCTGCTCTGGGTGCTGGACAAAACCAAAACCGCGATGGGCAAACGGCTCATCCGGGTGTGGATTGAACGCCCGCTCCTGAACCCCGCGCAGATTCTGCGCCGCCAGAACGCGGTGGAGGAGCTGACGTTGGACGGCATGTTCCGCGATGCTGTCGCCGAACAGCTGACCGGCATTCACGATCTGGAGCGCCTGATGACCCGCATCGTGTACGGCTCGGCCAACGCGCGCGAGCTGCGCTCCCTGTGCGCGGCGCTTTCGCGCCTACCGGCTCTCAGGCAGCTGCTCGAGGGTGTTTCCTCGAATCTGCTCCAAGAGCTTCGTGACAAAATTGATCCGCTCGATGACGTAGCGGTTTTGGTCGACAGTGCCATCGTCGATGAACCGCCATTTTCAATCCGCGAGGGCGGCATGATTCGCCCCGGCTACCACAAGGAGCTTGACGAGCTGCGAACCGATATGGGCAGCGGCAAAGAGATCATTGCCCAGCTCGAAACGCGGGAGCGAGAGAAAACGGGAATCCCAAAACTAAAAGTAGGCTACAACCGGGTATTCGGTTATTATATTGAAATTTCGAACTCTTACCGGGAAAAGGTGCCCGATGAGTACATAAGAAAGCAGACCCTCACCAACTGCGAGCGATTTATCACCCCCGATCTGAAACAGCTCGAGGGACGTATCCTGGGCGCACATGAAAAATCTGTGCAGCTCGAAACCCAGCTGTTCGAGAAGGTGTTGGCCCAAGCGGCGGCCCAGCTCGAGCGGGTGCAGGTAACGGCCGCAGCCGTGGCGCAGCTCGACGTTCTCACTTCGTTCGCCGCGGTATCGGTAGCAAACGGCTACCAGCGCCCCGAGGTAAACCTCAGCGGAAAAATCATCCTGAAAGAGAGCCGCCACCCCGTGGTGGAGCAGCTGCTCGACGGCGCACCTTTTGTGCCGAATGATGTGGAGCTTGATCAGGACGAAAATCGCGTGGCGATCATCACTGGCCCAAACATGGCCGGTAAATCTACCTATATGCGCCAGATTGCCTTGATCATTCTCATGGCGCAGATTGGCTGCTTTGTGCCGGCGCAGTCGGCGCAAATCGGTGTGGTGGATGCGATCTTCACGCGCGTCGGCGCGTCGGATGACATGGCCTCCGGGCAGTCCACCTTTATGGTGGAGATGACCGAGGTTGCGGATATTTTGAAGAACGCCACGAGCCGCAGCCTTTTGATTCTGGATGAGATCGGGCGCGGCACCTCCACCTTCGACGGCATGAGCATTGCCCGCGCGGTGCTTGAGCATGTGGCGGACAAGCGTTCCCTCGGCGCGAAGGCGCTGTTTGCTACCCATTACCACGAATTGACTGTGCTGGAGGAGCTTGTTTCCGGTGTGAAGAACTATAATATCGCGGTGAAAAAGCGCGGTGACGACATTACCTTTCTGCGGCGTATTGTGCGCGGCGGGGCCGACGACAGCTTCGGCATTGAGGTTGCAAAGCTCGCGGGCGTGCCGAACCCGGTGGTGAACCGGGCCAAGCAGGTGCTGCGCGAGTTGGAAAGCGGCAGGCCGGTCACACCGAAGGGCGCCGGAAAGCGCCCGCGTGAAGAAGAACCGGCTCAGCTTTCTCTCGTTCCGCCAAAGGAATCCGAGGTACTTGAACGCCTGCGGCAGATGGACGTGAACACGCTCACGCCGATCGAATGTATGAATACGCTGTTTGAGCTGAGCAAGCTCGCGCAGGATTAGAGAGGCTGTTAGGAAAGCAGGGAGGCAAGCAATGGGGAAAATCAATCTGCTCGACAAGCACGTTGCGGAGCTGATCGCCGCCGGCGAGGTGGTGGAGCGCCCGGCCTCTGTGATAAAGGAGCTGGTCGAAAATTCGATCGATGCCGGTGCAACGAGCATTTCGGTGGAAATTCAGAACGGCGGCGCACTGTTGATGCGCGTCACCGACAACGGCAGCGGCATTGCGCGGGAGGACGTCCCTACGGCGTTTTTGCGCCACGCCACCAGCAAGGTGCTCCATGAAGAGGATCTGGAATCCATCGGTACGCTGGGCTTTCGCGGCGAGGCGCTGGCCTCCGTTGCAGCGGTGGCGAGGGTTGATCTGGTCACTCGCACCGAGGAGGAGCTGGCCGGAACTCACTATGTGATTGAGGGCGGCGAGGAGCAGGCGCTGGAGGATGCGGGCTGCGCGCGCGGCACGGTGCTTACTGTACGCGATATTTTCTTCAACACTCCCGCCCGTATGAAATTTTTAAAGAAAGATACGGTGGAATCGAACGCGGTTGCCGCCGTGATGGATAAAATCGCCCTGTCGCACCCGGAGCTTGCCGTGCGCTTTGTGCGCGACGGGAAAGAAACCCTGCGCACTCCGGGTGATGGGCGGCTGAAATCCGCGGTATTTGCGGTGTTTGGTCGTCAGTTCACCGAGGGGCTGATTCCGGTGGAATACGAATTGCAGGGAGTGCGGGTGACCGGGTTTGTGAGCAAGCCCTCCCATGCCCGCCCCAACCGCAGCATGCAGCAGTTCTTCATCAACGGGAGAACGATCCGCAGCCGCACTGCACAGGTGGCGTTAGAGCAGGCGTTCAAGGGCTCGCTGATGGTCGGCAAATTCCCGGCCTGCGTACTGCATATGAAGATTCCGGTGCAGGCGGTGGATGTGAACGTTCACCCCGGCAAGCTTGAGGTTCGCTTTATCAACGAGCGCCCGGTGTTCGATGCCGTCTATTACGGGGTCAAGACCGCGCTTTCGAAGGGTGATTCTCCGAATCAAATTACGCTGCCCGGCACAGCGGAGCAACCGGCGGCACAGCGCTCCGCCGCCATGCCGCTGCCATTCGATGTGCCGGATGGGAAGCCCCAGCAAATTGCCATGCCCGGCGTGTTTGGTGCCGCAAAGCCCGCCGCCCCGGTTCTGAACGACAGCACCGTGAACGACGACCCTGTCGAGATCGCCGTGCCAACCACGCCCGCGTACCATAAAACGGAGCGTGCGGATTTCACCAGCGCTTCGTTGGAGCGTTGGCCGAACGCGCGGCCTGCTTTGCCCGTGCAGCCTCAAACAGATGCTTCGGTTCAGGGGGGCAACAAAGTGCTTTCCTCTACTCAGCGCGTATCGGAGCCGGAGGAATGGGACGTTTTTCCCGGCAGCGAGGCGGTTGCGGCCAGCACCGTACCGGAAAGGAATCCGGCAGAGCAGCCGCCCGCCGAGAATGTGGCAGAAGCGCGGCCCGGCGTGCAGGCTCCGGGTGATTTTCGCTACATCGGCCATGCGTTCGGCACGTACATCCTGCTCGAGCGCAGCGGCGCGGACGGAGAAGAACTGGTGCTGATCGACCGCCACGCGGCACATGAACGGCTGCTGTACGAGCGGCTCAAGGAACAGAGCGGCACAGCCTTTTCGCAGATGCTGCTGGCTCCTGTACCGGTTTTGCTCGAAAAGAACGAATACGCGGCTGTATTGGCCTCGTTGGATTTATGCGAAACGGCTGGCTTTGAAATTGACGATTTCGGCGGCGGCACCGTGCTGGTGCGCAGCACGCCCTTGTCCCTGACCGGCGAGGATGTGCCGGAAGCCGTGATGGAGATCGCGGGCTACTTAGCACAGTCGCGCACTGATGTGACGACCGAGCATCTCGATTGGCTGTACCATAACATTGCCTGCCGCGCGGCGATGAAGGCGCACGACGACCGTTCGCCGGAAGAGTTGATCGCCCTTGTGCGGCAGCTCGATGAAAATCCGCAGCTTCGCTATTGCCCGCACGGGCGGCCGATTTCTATTGTGTTGACCCGCAAGGAATTGGAGCGCCAGTTCGGCCGGGTATAATAATTCAAAAAAGTTCTGTGTTCCCGTTGAAGTAGGAGAAAAGGAACTTAAATATAAAAATTTGGAAAGGAGGAAGGCTTATGCCGGAAGAGAAAATACCGCTGCTTGTCGTTGGTGGGCCGACGGCCAGCGGGAAAACCCGTTTAGCGGCGGAGGTGGCTCTGCGCCACCACGGCGAGGTAGTTTCCGCCGATTCCATGCAGATTTACCGTGGAATGGAGATCGGCACGGCAAAGCCAACTCCCGAAGAAACGCTGGGGGTGCCTCATCACCTGATGGGTTTTGTGGAGCCCGGGCAGTCCTTTTCTGTGGCGGACTATGTGTCCTTGGCCAAAGAAACAGTCGAAGCCATCCACAGCCGGGGGCACCTGCCGGTATTGGCCGGCGGAACCGGACTTTATATTCGCTCGCTGATTACAAACACCCAATTTACTGAGGCGGATAACGACCCTGCCCTGCGCGCTGCGCTTTTGGAGCGGGCCGAGCGGGAGGGTACCGATGGCCTGATGCAGGAGCTGCGTTCCTTTGACCCCGAATCCGCGGAGCGGATTGAGCCGCGCAATCTGCCGCGGCTGATCCGGGCGATTGAGCTGTACCGCGTAACAGGCGTCACAATGACGGAGCACCTGCGCCGGTCGCGTATGCAGCCTTCGCCGTACCGGGTGTGCTTTCTGTGCCTTGGCTTTCGAGACCGCGCAAAGCTGTATGAAAGAATCGACCTTCGGGTTGACGAAATGTTCCGCCGGGGGTTGGTGGAGGAAGCGAGAGAGCTGCTCGAAACACCAAGCGGCGCCACGGCGATGCAGGCAATCGGCTATAAGGAGCTGCTGCCGTTTTTTCGCGGCGAGATTCCGCTCGCCGAAGCGCAGGACACCATCAAGCGCGAAACCCGCCGCTATGCCAAGCGTCAGCTCACCTGGTTCCGCCGGGAGGAGCAGGCACACTGGTTGTTTGTGGATGATTACCCGCAGTGGGGTGCGCTCCGCGATGCCGCCGAGGAAATCATAAGGGGGAAGCTGTATGAATAATCCGGTTTTAAAACGCCTGGTTTCTGGCCTGATTGGATTGCTTCTCCTTTTTTATATTGGTAACCAGATTTATAATGCCAGTTACAGTGGAGTGAAAGCGGAAACCGCCGTATACGCCAACGCCGAGGATACGATTCAGATGACCGGTACGGTAATCCGCAAAGAACAGCTGATCAAGCAGGGTGTGCAGGGCGTTCTCACCTATCCGCTCGGCGAGGGCGGCAAGGTGGGCAAGGGAGGCGTGGTGGCGGAGGTGTACGATAGTGCCAAGGACGCTACCCAACAGCAGCAGGCAGAGCACCTTGCGGCGGAGATCGCACGCCTGCAGAGCCTGAGCAATCCCGGTGACACGTATGCGGCGAACCCCGGCTCGCTGACCAAACAGATTAACCTGGGCCTGAAAGACGTTTTGACCTCACTGCAGAACCGAGATTACAGCACGCTTTCCTCGCAGCGCGATTCCTTATTGTACCTGATGAACGAGCAGCAGGTGGTCACAGGCGCTTCTAAGGATTTCACTGCCAGAATCACTCAGCTGCAAAACCAGCTGAGCGCGATCCCTACTTCCGGCGGCACAAAAATGGGGCAGATTAAATCGCCGGCCTCCGGCTTTTTTGTCAGCACGGCCGACGGGTATGAGTCCCAGTATAATTATGCCTCCGTACTGGAGCTTTCGGTCACCGACCTGAAGGCGCAAAAGAAGCCGCAGACCCTTGGCAGCGATGTGGTCGGCAAGGTGTGCGAGGAGTTCGACTGGTATTTCGCCGCCGTGGTAGGGCAGGACGACGCGCTCAAGCTCAAGGAAGGAAACAAGGTCAGCATTAATTTCCCGTTTGCGGTGGGCAAGACGGTTCCGGCTGTGGTAGCCGCCGTGAATCAGCCGAACCATCAGGGTGACGCTGCGGTGATTCTGCGCTGCTCTTATATGGATACCGGCATCGCCTCGGTACGAGACGCCACGGTGCAGGTGCAGGCGGGAACCTACTCCGGAATCATGGTCAGCCAGAAGAGCATCCATTTTGAGAAGCTGACCAAGGAATTTACGCAGAAAGACGGTACGAAGAAAAAAGTGGAACAAGAGGTGCAGGGCGTTTATGTCATGCACGGTAATTCCGTCGAATTTGTACAGGTGATTCCGCTGATGAGCAGCGGCAGCTATGTGATCTGCAAGGAGCTGAGCGACACCGACCCGGAGTGGAAGGAACTCATGACCAAATCCTCCATTCGCTTATACGATGAGGTGATTATAGAAGGGACGGATCTTTATGACGGAAAAGTCGTTAAATGAAGCTGAGCGGGAATATGTTGAACGGATACGTGATCTGGAAGAAAACCTTAAGGTTGTTCGAGCAAATATCGAAGAGGCAGCGGTGAAATCCGGCAGAAGCACCGGGGAGATTACGCTTCTCGCGGCAACCAAAACAGTCCCCGTTCCGGTGATCAATCGTGCGGTTGAGCTGGGGGTTTCGCATATCGGCGAAAACCGCGTGCAGGAGCTATGCGACAAGCTGCCGCTGCTTTCCCCTTGTGACCGTCAGTTTATCGGGCACCTGCAAAGCAATAAAGTGAAATTCCTGATCGGCCAGGTCAGCCTGATCCAGTCTGTGGATAACGAAAAGCTCGCGAAAGAGATTTCGCGCCTGTCTGTACAGAACAATATCACCACGAACGTTTTGATCGAAGTGAATATCGGGCGTGAAGAAAATAAGTCCGGCGTACTGCCAGAGGAGCTGCCGCATCTTCTGGAAAAAGTTTCCTGTTTACCGGGCGTTTCGGTGCGGGGCCTCATGGCAATCCCACCCGTCTGCGAAAAACCGGAGGACGCGATGCCATATTTTTCTCGTATGCACGAATATTATGTTGACATCAAGACGAAAAGAATGGATAATATTCTCATGGATTTCTTATCCATGGGTATGTCATCGGATTATGCACAGGCAATCCTATGCGGAGCGAATATGGTTCGGGTGGGCTCGGCTCTCTTCGGACCAAGGAAATATCAAATCCTTTAGAACGAAAATAGGGAGGCATCAGAATGGCCGGATTGGTTCAAAAATTTAAAGATATGTTGGGCGCCCCTGAAGATGAGTATGAGGATGAGGAATATGTGGATGATCGCGCAGATGAGATCATCTCTGGGCCCGAAAATCATGCGGATACGATTCGCGAGCGCGAAACGGTAAGACGCGGTGGCAGTCCCGCCGGCGGCAGTAATAAGGTTGTGAATATTCATGCCACCACACAGCTGCAGGTCGTACTCTTCAAGCCCGAGCGCTTTGGGGAGGAAACCCGCGCCGTGGCAGATGAGCTGCTGAAAATGCACACCGTGGTGCTCAACCTCGAAAACACCAATAAAGACATCAGCCGCCGCATTATCGATTTCCTCAGCGGTGTGGCGTATGCCAACGGGGGCAAAATCAAGCGTGTTGCGGCAAGCACCTTCATCATCACTCCATATAATGTGGAACTGACCGGTGACGACGTGCTTGATGAACTGGAAAATAACGGCGTTTATTTCTGATGAAACAAGCCTCCCAAGGGGATAACGCCATACTGGAGGCAAGACTCCTGGATGCGGTCCGCCTTTGTTCCCGGCGGTGTCAGCCGGTATTTGTGGGCTTTCTGTCAGAAGCGGAAGCTTTCTTGGCACAGGATATTCTGCGCCGGGAGGGCTTTTTCCACTATTTATTCTGGGGTGGCTTCGAAGGGGCGGAGCGCGTGATGTTTGGCGCATTTCCCGATTACCTTGAGCCGGAGTCCACTTTGTTCCCCCTTTCTGCAGTTACAGCCTCGTTCCGTGATTGCGATAAGCTCACGCACCGGGATTTCCTCGGTGCGCTGATGGGGCTTGGCATTACCCGCGATACGGTAGGCGATCTTCTGATCGAACCTGGCCGGAGTGTTTTATTCCTGCGCGAAGAAATGGCCGGCTACGTGCAGACGCAGGTGGAGAAGATTGGCCGGGTGGGGGTGCGGCTTACCCCCGGCTTTACCGAGCCTTTGCCGGGCGGCTTGGGTTTTGAGCCGTTTTCTGCGGTGATTGCTTCGCCCAGGCTGGATTGTGTCGTGGCGGCGGCGCTGCGCACCAGCCGTGAAAAAGCGGCGCGCCTGGTGGAATCGGGCGGCGTTCTGCTGGGTGGGGTGCAGATTTTGTCCCTTTCTGCTGCGGTCAAAGACGGCGACCGCCTCTCCGTACGCGGAAAGGGTCGGTTTATTCTGGATCAGGTCGGCCCCGAAACCAAAAAAGGCCGTGTGAACTTGAGTGGAAGAAAATACAGATAACAGGAGGTTTTTGTCGTGCTTACTCTCAATGATATTATCAATGTCAGCTTCCGCAAATCGAATTTTTCCGGTTATCGTACCGAGGATGTAGACAGCTTTATCGATCAGGTGAAGGATTCCTACGATCAGTTGCTGAAAAAGACGATGGAGCAGGCCGAAGCGTACGAAACGCTGGCAAACGAAAAGAAAGAGCTGGAGAAAAAGCTCTCGGTCCTGGTGGAAAAAATTGAGGATTACCGGCAGGAAGAGAGTGAAATTAAAAACGCTCTGGTCAGCGCTCAAAAGTTGGGCGAATCTTCGGTACGCGAGGCACGCCACAAGGCAGAAATCATCTTAAAGGACGCGAACCTGAAGGCTGAGCGCGTGATTGGCACCGCCAAGGCCGACGTGGTCGAGCAGCAGCGCGAGCTGGACGATCTGAAAAAGAAGGTCGTCGATTTCCGCACCAAGCTGCTGGCGATTTACAAGGAGCATCTCACGATGATCGATGCGATCCCCAGTCGCAAGGAAGATATGGAGAAAGAGGAGAATCCTGCCGCCGCCGAGCCGGAGCAGTATGCGGAGCCGCTTCACTATATGCCGGAGAGTTCCCCCGTACCCGCAGAGCCGGAGCCGGAATATATCCCGGAAGCGGAGAAAGACGATTTTTCTGTCGATGCCGCAGTGTTTGATACGGAATCCCCGAATCATGACCTGCGCTATGACGTTTTAAAATTTGATGAAGTGGATGAATCCGGAGAACAATAAGTACATGACCCGATACCCGGGGCCGGAGTATTTCACAGATGGAGGAAGGACGGAGTGATCCGCCCTTTTTTCCTGAAAGAGAGGGAGTTTCTTTTGCCTTATATTGCAGTGTTTCTTTCCTTTGTCGCCGTAGCGGCAGGGGTTGCCGTCGATCAAACCCTGAAAATTCTGGTGCTGGAGCAGTTAAAGCCCTTGGGTCAGATTGAGCTGATCCCGGGTTTTTTCCACCTTACCTATGTGGAAAATCGCGGCGCGGCTTTTGGCATACTGGCGAATTACCAGTGGCTGTTTATTGCCGTTACAGCGATTGTCTGCGCGGTAATCGTGGCGGCGCTGATTTTCTACCGGGGCCATACCGCGCTCACCCGTACGGCGCTCACGCTGATTTTGGCTGGCGGAATCGGCAATATGATCGACCGGCTGCGCTACCAGTATGTGGTGGATTATATTCACTTTCAGTTCTTCCCGCCGGTGTTTAATTTTGCAGACATCTGCGTCACGGTAGGCTGTGCGCTGCTGGTAATCTACCTGTTGATTTTTGCGGACGACAGGGGTCGCCCCAAGCAGCCGGGACGATATTCCCAATACGCGCACTATAATCGGGACAGAAATCACAGAATGGGTGGTTAAGGTGCAGAAAAAGCTGCTGGTAATCGGGGCGGAGCATCAGGGTGCCCGGGCGGATTTGGCAGTGAGCGAGCTGCTGGAGGGCCAGACGCGCTCCAGCGTGCAAAAGCTGATGCTTGTGGGCGCGGTGCTTCATGGCGGGCGCCCTCTTTTGAAAAATGACCGGGTGGAAGAAGGCCAGACGATCGAGGTGCTGCTGCCGGACCCGGTTCCGCTGGAACAGGCCGAACCCGAGAACATCCCGCTCGAAATTGTATATGAGGATGACGACCTGCTGGTGGTCAATAAGCCGAAGGGCATGGTGGTTCACCCTGCGCCGGGCAACCGCGACAAAACGCTCGTCAACGCGCTGCTGTACCACTGCGGTGATTCTTTGTCCGGCATCAACGGAGTGATTCGCCCCGGCATTGTGCACCGCATTGATAAGGATACCAGCGGCCTCTTAATTGTTGCTAAAAATGACTTTGCCCACCAAAACCTTGCCGCGCAGATTAAGGAGCATTCCTTTACCCGCGAATACGAGGCTGTGGTATACGGTCACTTCCGCGAGCAAAGTGGGACGGTGGATGCCCCCATCGGCCGCCACCCAAACGATCGAAAAAGAATGACGGTCACGGAGAAAAACAGCCGCCGTGCGGTCACGCAATATCAGGTGCTGGAGGAACTGCCGGGCTTTAGCTATGTTCGTCTGCGGCTTGAAACAGGCCGCACCCATCAAATTCGGGTGCATATGGCGTACCTCGGCCACCCCGTTGCGGGTGACCCGGTATACGGGCCGAAAAAAGTGATCGCCTCCCTGGGAGGCCAGTGCCTGCACGCGAGAGTGATCGGCTTTTGCCACCCGCGCGATGGCCGCTATATCGAGCTGACTAGCCCGCTGCCGCCGTATTTTACCGGTTTTCTGGAACGTCTGCGCAACCAATCCTACTAATCTCACATAAGAACATTCAATGGTAGCTGCTATTTCTCGCCTGTCGAAGACGGAGGAGAAACGAATAGTTTTCCATTTGCGGTATAAGGAGGATTCCCGTTGAAGCTTCAGGATATATTCTTGGTGTCTGATCTGGATGGTACCCTAATCGGTGAAAACCATACAATACCGCAGCGCAATATTGAGGCGATCCAGCGGTTGCAGGAGCAGGGCGGCCACTTTGCCGTAGCCACCGGGCGCTCTGTGGATTCAGGCTCGCGCTATTACCGCCAAGTGCAGCCCAAGGGGCTTTGCGTAATGCTGAACGGTTCGATCTTATATGATTATGAGAGGGACGAGATCGCGAAGGCGTTCTTTCTGCCACCCAGAGCAAAGGAATATGCCCGCCAATTAGCAGAGCATTTTCCCGAGATGGGCTATGAGGTGTTTACACAGCGCGAGTTTTTTGTACTGCGCGCCAATCCATATATTAAGGCGCATCTGGGGCATGAAAGCCTGCCTTGCGCTCAGGTGGACGAAAGCATAATTACCGATGGCTGGTGCAAGGTGCTGTTTGCTGCCGACCCCGCAACAAAGCTGCGTATGCACGCTTTTACCGAGTCCTTTGCGCATCCCGGAGTCCGCTTTGTACAGAGCGACGCTTGCTTTTTGGAAATGCTGCCCGAAGGAGTCGATAAAGGCAGCGGCCTTATAGAAATTCTGCGCCAGACCGGTATGACGCGAGAAAATCTGGTGGCGATTGGCGACTACTATAACGACGTAGAGATGCTGCGTGCCGCAGGCTTTGCGGCGGTACCCTCCAATGCGCCGGCGGATATTCAGCAGATGGCGGATCTGGTGGTGGGCGACTGCCGCGATGGCGCGGTGGCTGACCTGATTGAATATCTGGAGCGCGCGGAGTAAGGAATGGCGGTGGGAGAATGAATGAGGACGCCCGTCAGGTTCGCTGGCTGCTGGCCACGGCGGCGGTTCTTTGTGCTTTGATGATTGGGTATAACGTGCTGTTTGTGCCACAGGTGACGTTGACTACAGTGGTGAAAACGGACGCTGTATCTTCCGTGGTTCAGTCGAAAATACCCCTTTCCTCCACGCAAGACGACGCTTCTCAGCCCGAGGCCTACGAACCGGAGCCGGTGGAGCGAACTGCGCTGGTCAATCTGAACACCGCAGGCGCTGAAGAGCTGGAAACGCTCCCTGGGATTGGCCCGGTGACAGCGCAGAAGATTATCGCATACCGTGAGTCCGTCGGAAAGTTTCGGAATACGGAGGAACTGATGCAGGTGGACGGGATTGGAGAAAAGACGTTCCAAAAGCTTCAGGATCTGGTGACGGTAGAATCGTCAAAGTAAGAACCTCCACCGGGGGTTTCTTCCTCGAGCTGGTTTTGGAAAGAGAGTGCATATGGAGCGCGTTCCGATCAAGAACACGCTCCGTTTTGTTGCCGTCTGCATCGCCACTGCATGAATTCCGCAGGAATCACTTGCAAAATACAACAAATGTAGGTAAAATAAGGGAAACAAGCAGAGGGGGAAATTTTATGACAGTCAATCCCTTGCAGGATATTATGAATTACTACCTTTGGAGCTTCAGTGCGTATTTATTTGCGATGGCGATCATTTTTCTGAATGCGGCCCGCAGCGTGTATTTCTTTTTAAGGAGCAAAAGCCGGCCGCTATACCCGAAACGTGGCAGAATGGATCTTCTCATTAGTATGCTGTGCGGTATCTCTCTGGTGCTGGGTCTGATGTTTCAAGGTGTTTTAGCGGATAATGGCGCCCCCGATATTTATCATTGGTCAAGCTATCTCTGGATGATCTGCCTGGTCTCTCTAGCACTGTTTATCGTTCAGGCGGTATTTCACGTTAAAACACCTTCCATTCGCCCCAAGCTGGAGCCTACCGGGGAAATACCGGTACAGCAGCCCGTGCCGCAGGAACCGTTGCCGCCGGAGGCTGCAGTGGAGCAGCCGGTAGACAACTGGGACGATACCACGCCGAAGGATAGCGAATGAGGGCAAACCTTCCGGTGGAGTCATAACAAGCGCATGAAGTAAAGCAAATGATGATTACGAAATAGAGTGAAAAATCGAATCAGCAGTTTGCTTCATGCAAAAAGCCACCCTTGCCGGAACAGCCGACGAGGGTGGCTTTTTATTGATTCATCGTTTTAATCTTCTCGGTAAGCCAGTTGATCATTGCCGTTCGTCCGTCTTCGCTCAGCTCAAATTCAGACTGCTCCTCGATCTCTGATTTTTCAAAGCAATACGGGCCATACCACACATAGGTCATCAGCGTATCTCCCGCAGGCTCGATTTTGTACCGCGCGTTGCCTGCGCTGCCCTTGTATACCCCGCCGTTTTGATAATATAACAGCCCTGGTAAATCCATTTTATCACCTCACACGGGGACAATTATACACCGTTCCGGGCAGACTGTAAAATAGTTCCGCTCTCGTTTTTTTAGCCTGTCCGTTTTTAGGGAAAAACGCATTGGGTCAGCAGCATTGTGGTATTGGGGTTACTGATCGCACCTTTGTATGCATATTTCAAAATTTATGGTATAATTCACCTATCTGTTTTACGGAAGATAGAATGACCGGTCAAGGCCTGAAATCTGTTCGGGCCGAACGCGGATGCTCGAATGTCAGTCTGCCTTACTGATAGAAAGGATGGTTATCATGCAAGGGATTTTAGTCGGCTTTTGCTCCTTCCTTTTGATCGGGATTTTTCACCCGATTGTCAGAATGACGGAGTACCATTTTACCAAACGTATTTTCCCGGCGTTCCTTCTGGCGGGAGTCCTTTGTCTTGTGGGTGCATATTTTGTGGGAAGCCATTTTGTTTCATCCATTTTGGGTGTGGCGGGCTTTTGCTGCTTTTGGAGTGTCAAAGAGCTTTTTGAACAGGAAAAAAGAGTGGAAAAAGGCTGGGCTCCGCGTAATCCCAAGCGGAATAAAAAGTAACGGTGGCTTTTTGGAACACCGTATCCTCCCTGGCTCGTCTGGATTTTTCTTAGAAGGATAGGCTGCCATTGGAGAGCCTTTCTCATCATATATTCATGATTCTGCTATATTTTTCTCATAAGTTCACGATAGGATAAAATTGGAATTATTATGAGATAGGACGGGGAAGAGTATGTCAAAGCAAAGGGTTTTGATTATTGAGGATGACCCAAATATTGTCCGATTTCTGGAGCTTGAACTTCGGCATGAAGGGTATCTGGTGGAAAAGGAATACGATGGGCTGTTTGGCCTGCGACGGGCAAAAAATGAATTGTTCGATTTGATCTTGCTGGACATTATGATTCCGGCGATCAACGGACTGGAGGTTCTGCGGCAGCTGCGCCCGGAATGCCAGACGCCGGTGATCCTGTTGACCGCGCGGGATTCGGTGATGGACAAGGTACACGGGCTTGACGAAGGAGCGGCGGACTATGTGACAAAGCCCTTCGCAATTGAGGAACTGCTGGCCCGTATGCGGGCGGTGCTTCGACCGATGGCCTTACAGAAAAGCGAGGCAGTGGTTGAAACTGAAAGCCTGATCATCAACAAAAATAGTCGCGAGGTATTTTGTTGCGGCGAGCCTGTTTCCCTCACCCGGCGGGAATTTGATTTACTGGCTTACCTGGTGGAACACCGAAATATGGTGTGTTCGCGCGATTTGCTGATGGAGCAGGTGTGGGGATACGATTTTCGGGGTCAGACCAATTTGGTGGATGTTTATATCCGATATCTGCGCACCAAAATTGATTATCGCTTCCATAAGGAGTTTATCCATACGATTCGTGGGGTGGGGTATATTATACGGCTATGAAAAAAGACGATTTGCCTTTTAATAAGCGGAAGATTGCTTTCCGAGGTGTAAAGAAATCGGTCTGCTCTTGTTTATCTTTACTGAAAAAATGGAAAGAGTCTATCGTTTTTAAAACGGCGATGGTCTATATTATCATATTCGGAATTGTTCTGGTCATTGCTGCCTCTGTTATGAGTGCTGCCTTTGTATCGTATTCCGCGCATTCTGAAGAGCTGGAGCGGACAATGTCCTTTGTGGTCAGCAGGCTGGAGGTTCCTCAGGATAAGCAGTTTGACTTTGAAGAGTTTGCACAGTTCAGCAAGACCATGATTGAAATTTCAGACGTTCGCACACGCGAAGTGGTACGCTTCGGCGAAGAAATTCAGAATGTACGCGAAAAAATGCAGACGGTGCGGCGGGTGGACCGCCCGGACCGTCACTTGATGATTAAGGTGGTAAGCACGGAATATGTCAACACGCCGTTTGAGGGCGGAGTAGGCGTTGCGTATGCGTTTGCCCTAGCCGGCCTGCTGATTGCGGCGGTTCTGCTTGGCTCTCTCAGCACGAAGAAGCTGCTTCATCCCGTATATGTAATGACCCAAACCGCTCGCTCCATTACCGCGAACGATCTGAGTGTGCGAATCGACGGTGGAAACTCGAACGATGAGCTTGATGAGCTGGCCAGAACTTTCAACGAGATGCTTGATCGTCTGGAAGAGGCCTACCGCAAACAAAACCGCTTTGTTTCAGATGCTTCGCATGAGCTGCGCACGCCTCTTTCCGTTATTTCCGGCTATGCGAATCTGCTGCGCCGCTGGGGCAGCGAGGACCCCGCCATACTCGAAGAATCCGTAACGAAAATTATTGAAGAAACGGATAACATGCAGCAGCTCGTGGAGCGCCTGCTGTTTTTGGCCCGGGTGGATCAGCAGACGCAGCAAACGGCCCCCGAGCTGTTCGATGCCAGTGAGCTGATGAGCCAGATTGCAAAGGAAACCCGCCTGATTGACGACAGCCACACGCTATGCGAACAGATTGAGCCCGAAGTGCAGCTGATGGCCGACCGTGCGCTGATTTTGCAGGCGGTGCGTGCCATTGTGGAAAACAGCATGAAATATACGCCGCCGGGCGGTACAATCACATTGGCCTGCCGAGCCGAGGGTGCGCAGGTACACCTGTCCGTTGCAGATACGGGAATTGGTATTGAGGGAAAAGATATTCCCTATATTTTCGACCGCTTTTATAAGGCTGACGAAGCCCGTTCCCGCCAGGTGGGGGGGACCGGCCTGGGCCTCTCCATTGTCAAATGGATTGTAGAGCTCCATGGCGGAACGATTGAGGTCAGCAGCATCCCAGACAATGGAACAGAAATCCATATTCTGATCGGCCGGCAGCCCTGTCTTCCCTTTTGAAATCTCTGTGTACAGGCAGGAAGAAAAGCTAGAAAAATACAGCAATTTTGAGCCTCTCCAATTTTGGAGAGGCTTTTTCATGTGATTCTAATTTGGAGGCTATTGTTTTCTCACATTCTTTCGGTAGGATAAATTTGCTTCATTTTCTGGGAAAGATTGCATTTTCTTTTTCAGCGCATTTACTTTGATTATTTGGGAGGATTACCATGGTAGAAAAGCTGAAGTCCATTGGTCAGTTTGCCGCGGCGCATAAAAAAATGGCAATCATCGTTTGTTTAGGGGTGGTGGTTGTTACCGGCGGAGCGGTTTGGTTTACTGTCTGGCGAAGTGCCCAATCCGCACAGCAGACGGTTTCTTACCGGGAATCCACCGTCACAAAAGGAGATGTTACCGTAGGAGTTTCGGAATCAGGTACTGTTTCGCTCGATTCGGAGTCGATCAGCTTCCCGGTAGACAGTGATATTGCAAAGGTGCTGGTCAAATCGGGCACCACCGTCAAAAAAGGAGATGCGCTGATTCAACTGGATCTGAACAGCGTTTCGGAGGGAAGCCTCGAAACCCGCCAAAAACTGGAAGCTGCGAAGCTTTCTTTGCAGAAGGCCCTGAGTGATCAAACAGTAAAGCTGGAGGAAGCGAAAATCACGTATGAATCCAGTCAGTATTTATCTCAAACAGCGTCGGTTACCCGGCAGCTGACGGAAGAGCAGCTGCAAAATAATATTGCTACCGCAGAATTGACATTAAAAGAAGCCAAGGAATCTCTGGAAGAATATCAGACCCTGCAAAAATCATTTTCAGCGGATTACACAAAGCTGAATCAGCTGGAAAAATGGATGGACGATGCCAAAACAGCTAAAACCAGCTATGAAACCCAACTTGAAGAATACACAGAAGATCACAAGACGGTAATTGACCGCTATGATTCATTGGTATCCGCAGCAGAAACAGCAAAGACGGAATGGCTGCAGGCCAAGTATGCGGAAAGTGACGATGAGGATGATCTCAAAGACGGGTATGATGAGGCGGAAGAGACAGCAGAGATTTATTACAACAAAGTAGCAGGCAGCGTTATTAGCCAGCAGACTACTCTGAAAAAACAGGTAGCGCAACACACTGCCGAATATACCAACTATACGACAGCCTACAATAATTTTAAAGATACCTTTAACGAAAAATATCATGTTAGCAGTAATGACGATGAGAGTGTTTCTGCCAAAGAACTGGCCGATAAGGTCACTGAACTGCAGAGCAGCGTAAAAACCGCGGAATATAACCTGAAAAAAGCGCAGAAAACGGCTCAAATTTCTTCTCTCGACGCACTGACTCAGGAAAAAACCGATCTGAATACGGCGTCCAACGCCGGCAGCACCTATGACCTTACGGTCAGTCAGCTGGGGCAGGCGGTAACGACGCAGCAGGAAAGCTGCGATACGCTGCAAAATAAAATCGATAATATTACCAGCGCGATGAACAACGTTGGAATTATTACCAGCCCCTGCGACGGAATTGTAGCCACAGTAACCTACACAGACGGAGCCAGCGTTACGGCCGATCAGGCAATGATGACTATTTCACGGTCCGATTCCGTTTCCCTCTCCGTTTCGGTGTCTGAGGACGACATCACCAGTGTAGAGGTTGGGCAGGAGGCTTCCATTGAGCTTTCCGCCTACGACGATCAGTCCTTTGACGCTCTGGTAGAGAGCATTACGGCAGAACCGGCCCGCAGCGGTTCCTCCTCCGTCAGCTATACGGTCACCGTTCGAATGACGGGAAGCAATACGATCTCGGGCAAAATTTACACGGGAATGAGCGGTGAAGCCACGCTGATCCAAAAACGCGCGAAGGACGTTCTGTATATTCCGAACCGGGCGGTCACGTTTGAAAACGGCGTTTCCAGCGTTCTGGTGAAGGGCAGCGACGGGAATCCGGAAAAACGCACAATTGTTACCGGTTTCAGCAACGGAACGAGCGTTGCCGTCACGGATGGCCTGGAGGAAGGCGAAACCGTTTTGACGGAAAGTGCGGTGACGGCAAAATGAGCCGTGAAATAGCGAAGGGTGGAATGCACTTTTCAGAAATTATCCGCCTGGTGTGGATCAATATTATGGAAAGCAAGTTTAAGGTAATGCTCACCTCACTGGGAATCATTGTCGGTTCTGCCACGATTGTGCTGGTAATCGCCATTGGCCATGGCGGCGAAGTAGATGTTCAGAACCAGTTTAAGAACCTAAATGCAGGCTCCATTAATGTTGCTGTCAGCACAGAGGCCGATATGCAGGATCAGATGATGGGTGGCGGAATGCCCGGTGGTGGTGGCGGAATGCCCGGTGAAGGTGGGATGCCTGGTGGAGGAGGAATGCCTGGCGGTGGTGGAGGTGCCCGTACCGGAGGCGGAGGAATGCCCGGTGGTGGAATGCCCGGTGGAATGCCCGGGGGAATGCCCGGTGTAGGTGGCCAGAGTGTAACGTTGACGGAAGAAGACATGCAGAACATTTCTGATCTGGTTCCGGGGATTTCCATGATCACGATTTCCGCCAGCGGCACAGCGTCCGCCGAGGGAGGAAACCTCACCGAAGAAACCGATGAAACCGTTGTCGGCGTTCTTTCCAATTATCAGGAAATTACCAATCTGGAGTTGCTGCAGGGCAGTTTCCTTTCAAACGATGATGAAACGGATAAATCCAAGGTAGCCGTAATCGGCTATACCAAGGCTCAGGAGATTTACGGCAGCGCTTATGCCGCCTATGGCGAGAGCATCTCTTTAGAGGGGAAGACGTATGAAATCATCGGCGTGCTTAGCTTGATGGGCAGCGTTTCGTCCGGCACAAGTCCAGATGACTCTATTTTTATTCCCTATTCCACTGCGGTGAAATATGTATTCGGAAAAGACGCTAGCCCGGAAATCACCGCGATTGCAGAGGACGTAAACGACGTTTCAGATGTCATAACAAATATCAATACTGTTCTGGAAGAGAACCACGAAAATGCGAGCTTCAAAATTACCGATGCCGGCAGCAGCATGGAGGCCGCTACGGCTTCCGCGAATACGCTGTCTATGCTGTTGGTTGCGGTTGCTTGCATCGTGTTTTTAGTCGGCGGTATCGGTATTATGAACGTATTGTTCGTATCGGTGAAGGAGCGAACACAAGAAATCGGAATTTTGAAAGCCTTGGGATGCTCTAAACGTGAAATTTTACTCCAGTTTCTTTCCGAGGCAAATTTCATCAGTGTGTTTGGCGGGGTAATTGGCGTTGTACTGGGATTTTTAATGGTTCCTTTGCTGCGCCTGACGGGAATGACTGTCGAACCTTTGGCCGTCAGCGGGATGTACTCCATGCTGTTTGCGGTTGTTACAGGAACAGTTTTCGGATTTTATCCGGCGTGGAAGGCTGCTTCCTTAATGCCAATTGAAGCGCTTTCTCAGGAATAACAGGAGGAGATTTATCATGGTAAAACAATCAAAAGCCTTTTTTGCGGGCGCTCTCGCCCTTGCCGTGTTTGCTGCCTCTCTGGCGGGGTGCGCAGGGAAGAGCGGCAGTTCAGAGGGAAAGGCGTCATCCGGTGAGTCTGGGACCTCTTCCTCTTCCAGTGGGGAAACAATTTATGCCGGTAAGGTGACGGCGATTACGGGCAATCAGGTTACATTGGAGCTTGGCACAGTAGAAGGCGGCGATCAAGGGGGAATGCCTTCCGGTGGAGGGGAGCCTCCGCAGCGAGATGAGAATGCTTCCAAAACCGGTACGGCTCCGTCTGGCAGCCGGTCGGAACACGGTGGCCCCACGGAATCAGGCTCTGCCTCCGGTATGATGCCACCGCCTGCCGAATCTGGAACTGCTTCGGGAGTATCACAGTCTGCTTCTGAAGAAAAAAAGAGCAGCGGCGAGGTTTCGATCACCCTCACGGGAGAAAGCAAAACCGTTCTGATTCCGGTTGGCCTTACGCTTACCGGTTCCGGCATGAGCGGAGGAATGCCAGAGGGTGGCGGGATGCCCGGCGGAAATGGCGGTAACGGTGGAAATGGTGGAGGAATGCCGGCGCAAAGTGGTGCGGCGCAGAACAAGCAGGCTTTCTCCGGCACAAAGCAAGGGAACACGACTCAGTCGGCGAGCAAAACCGGTTCTGGTAAAGACTATTCCAGCATTACGGTTGGAATGATTTTGCAAATTACAGAAAAAACTGAGAGCGACGGTATGCAGACCATTACCGCGGTTCGGGTGCTCTCTCAATAACAGACAACCGGGGGTGATGGTTTGGAGCCAATTATAAAAATCGAAAATTTGAGTAAAAGCTATCATCAGGGAGAAAGTGAGCTGAAGGTGCTTAAGAATATTTCCCTGGAAGTTATGAACGGGGATTATCTGGCCATTCTGGGTCCGTCCGGTTCCGGAAAAAGCACCCTAATGAATGTGATCGGCTGCATGGATCGTTTTCAGGAGGGGGGGTATTGCCTGACGGGGTGCGCGGTTGGCCAGCTGAACGATGCTCAGCTGACCAGGCTGCGTAATGAGAAGATTGGATTCATCTTTCAGAAATACCACCTCATTCAAAAATACTCGGTTCTGCTCAATACCATGATGCCCCTTCTGATTCGTGGCATTCCCCGCAAAAAGGCAGAGGAGCTGTCGATGGAGAAGCTCACGATGCTGGGGATGAGCGAGAGGGTAGATCATAAGCCAAACGAGCTTTCGGGTGGGCAGCAGCAGCGTGCCGCGATTGCCCGTGCGCTGGTGGGAACCCCAGAGCTTCTTCTGGCCGACGAGCCCACCGGTGCGCTGGACCGGACGACCGGGCAGGAGGTTTTAAAGCTGTTCAGCGAGCTAAATTCGATGGGAAACACCATTGTAATGATTACGCACGATCTGAGTGTTGCGCAGCATGCCAAACGAATCGTTCATATCATTGACGGAGAATTGTATGAAGACGGGCAGGAAAAACAGGCGGAAACAAAAGCACTCCCCGCCGAGGAACCTGTTCAGAAAGGAGAATCAGATGAAAAGCAAGAAATTCCATTGGAAAAACCTTTTGTGCCTGGTAGGCGCTATACTGTTGGCGGTCGGCATTTCGTCTCCCGCTCTGGCCAACTCAGAGCAGGCGTCGGCTGTAAAGACCCTGGCCAGAGTTACTCTGCCGGAAAACACGAGCTACATCAGTGACATTTATTCGGGCATTCTCCGCCTGAAAAGCGACGATGAAACCATTGCGGTTGCTTCCATCGACAGCCAGAACCGCGTGGTGATCTCGGCTATTTCCGAAGGGGATACTACGGTCAGCTACTGGTACCAGACCAGCGTGGAGTCCGGCTGGATCAGCGTGTCGGTCCCGATTACGGTTTCGGGCCAGTCGCAGACCTCTGCAAGCATTGACGCGTCGAAAATTGGCCTGACCTTTACCAGTACGGTTCCGCTTTCGATTCAGAAGGGAATGACGAGTTCCGTAGCAGGAATTCAAAAGAACGGTATTTCAATCGCGGCCAATACGCTGCTGTGGGTTTCCTCCAATGAAGCAGTTGCGCAGGTGACCAGCAACACAGGCGAAATCATTGCGGTCGGCCAAGGAACAGCAATCATTTATGCGGTAGACCCAACGGATAAATACTGTGCCAGCATCGGGGTGCAGGTAACATAAGAAAGAGCCGATCTTTTGATCGGCTCTTTCTGCGTTTTTCGGACATTTGAAAAAAAGCATACTCGTTTCTTCCATCTCTTTTTTTAGAAAAATACTTGAAATTTCAGAATATCCCGCATGGTTTTAATCTGTGGGATTTCCCATCTTTACTTTGATTGTTTTTTTCGATAAAATGAAAATAATAAGAAAAAAGCGCCCCGCGTGGTAGCGGCTCCCGATTACCCGGCCTAGCGCTTGTTATAAAGAAGAGGGGATTTTATGAAACATAGAGGAAAAAAAGAGGTGTTCCTTGGTACGGTAATCGTTCTGTTTGCCATTCTAATCGCTCCATTTTCCGGTGCTGCCGAAGCGAAAAACGATTTTGTTCCAACGCGTGACGTCATGTCGCTGGTGAAACCATCAATTCTATATGGAACGATGAAAACAAATGATAACGAGGTCTGGGCCGGAGCACAGGTTGAGATTCTTCGGGATATCAATGGCGGACAAAAATATTTGGTGAAGATTGGGAAACGGACAGCGTGGGTTAAGGGAACAGCGCTTTCGATTCCGCCGGACCCGGAAACGAATGCGGACAGGCTTACTGAGGAGGAACTGGTGTATTATATAAATCACATGGGCTTTTCGAGCGGCTCGAGCTACTTTGTTTGGGTAGACATCGACCGCCAGTTGCTCAATGTGTTCACCGGCAGCCAGGAAAACTGGAAGCTCGTCAAATCTGTTTCCTGTGCTTCAGGCAAAAACGTGACCCCAACGCTGCGTGGCACGTTTACCCCAGCCAGCTACGGAAAATCCTTCGGTTCCTATAGTCGCGAGGGCGCAAAATACTATGTGTCCTATTCCGGTGATTATATGATTCATTCTTTGCCGTATTTACATAACAAGGTTTCTGATTACACCGTTGGCAAGCGTGCGTCGCACGGCTGCGTGCGGATTGCGGTTGCCGAGGCCCAATGGTTTTACCAGACGATCCCCCGCAAAACAACGATGTGGATTAATTGATTACTCCGGAATCTGGTAGCCTTTGTCTTTCACAAGATGCACAATGGCGTCCACAATATCCGGGTGATACAGAATCCCTTTGTTCAGGACCAGTTCGTCAATGGCCGCGTCAACACCCAGCGCCGGCCGGTAAGGCCTGTGCGACATCATGGATTCGAACACATCCGCCACAATCAGAATTTGAGCTTCAGGAAGAATCTCGTCCTTTTTCAGTCCATATGGATACCCGCTGCCGTTATAGCGCTCATGATGCTGCAAAATGATCTGCGCTGTCATAGAGAGCAGCGGCACATCCTTCAGGATGGTATACCCTGCTTCGGAATGAGTTTTGATCAGGGCGTATTCAATTTCGGTCAGTTTGGCGGGTTTCGCCAGCAGCTCGCTGGGAATTCCGATTTTTCCGATGTCGTGAACGACTCCCGCGCGAAACACCTTTTCACAGCGTTCCCGGCTCCAGCCCAGTTCCTGCGCAATAGCCAGCCCAATCAGGGCAACCCGCTTCTGGTGCCCCGCGGTGTATAAATCCTTCTGCTCCACCATATTGGCAATGGCCAGCAGTGTGCCGTCGATTGCCTTTTCCAGTTGATGGGCTTTCGCTGCGATGATATTCTGATAATGAATGTTGTCCATGGCGATCGCGGCTGTGTCGGCCAGCACCTGCAGCACCTTGATCTGCTCAGGCATCGCGTTGTGTTTTTTGGCCCAATAGCAACCGATGGCTCCGATCGGATCGTTCGTTTTAATCGGAACCATCGCAAGACTTTTTACGTAAGTCTTTTGATATACGTCGATCGGAATGCGGGGGTCCGTATAGATGTCCTCAATAATTGCGGGAATCCGGTTCAGCATGACCCACCCGCTGATACATACCTGCATGGGGAAGCGGTTGCCCTTCCATAACGGAGAGATGGAGTCTTCCTCCGCATAATAGCAAAAGTCATGGTCGCGCAAAACAAAAGTCGCGCCGTCAGACCCGGTCAAATCTCGCACCGAATGACGCACAATGTCCATCACGGTCTCCAGATTGCGTGCAGCGGATAATTCCTGGACAACGTGCAACAGTCTTTCCATGGTTTGAATGTACTGAGAGGTTTTGAGGGGTTCCTTCTGGTTTCGTATCGCGTCCATAATTGCCTCCTCACGTCAGGAACAAATCTCCTATACAAGCAAAAATAACGTTTTGACTATGCTTCTTTGCAGGAAACTGCACGACCCCGAATGAACAAATGAAATGAACTCCAGCTTTCAGTTCATATGGAGCAAATGGTTGGCCAGCTTTTTGCTACAATTCAGTATTAATTCTGAATCCTTTGTTATTTCTTTAGAGTGATTATTATTATAATACCAAATATTACCAATTTCAACAAAATAAATATTTTTTATTACTAAATGACAAATTAGAAGAACAATAAAAACTAAATTCATTCAATGCGGGGTCGGCCGCTGCCTGAAAAAAGCAGCGGCCGATTCTGCAAGATTTTGTTACGGGATTCAGCAAGCCACCATTCCGATAGATAATGTGTGAGCGAAAGCTTTGGTGAAATCAATGCTCCTGAATCGGGGAAACGGGCGGCAGGCTGCCCTCATTCAGAAGTTGAACAGCGGAAAAAACCATTTCCAGCTCATGGGTTCGAATGCAGTTCGGCGCCTGTTGCTGTCGAACCATGGTAAGGCACTTGTCCCAGTCCATCCATAGAACAGAATCCACTTCTGATTCCTGCAAGGTGAATTCGGCTTCTTCCATATCTCTCCAGAGGATATATACATTGCTGACCTGATGATCCCAGAATTTCTGCCCATGGAATACTCCATGGTATTCCGAGCGGCAGCATCCGCAGAAAACCAGTTCCTCCGCGGCGGCGGTCACGCCAAGCTCTTCCTTTAATTCTCTCAGGGCAGACTCTGAAAAATCCTCCCCATAGGGGATATGACCGGCGCTCGATATGTCATAGCACCCCGGGTGGGAATCTTTATTGAGGCTTCTCTTCTGCAAAAGCACCTGTACCTTTCCATCCCGTTTCCGTAAAATCCACACATGGGAGGTGCGGTGGCGGATTCCGCTGCGGTGTGCCGTTTCCCGTTCCACGGTTTCCCCGGTGGGGATTCCGTTTTCATCTACAATATCCAGCAATTCCATTTCTGCATTCGCCGCCTTGCTTTTGATGATCGTCCCTGTACTTTACAACTGACTCATTCTGTTTCAATGCTGGTCTGCTCAATCAACAGCAGCTTTTGCGCCCGGCTGAGCCTTTTCAGCGCTGCCTCGCGCCGTAACGCTTCGCTTTTTGTAGCGTGACCTTCCACAAAAACCAGCTCTACTGGCCTGCGGGAACGAGTGTATTTTGCGCCCTTCCCGCTGTTGTGCAGGGCTGCGCGGCGGAACGGGTCGGTCGTGTAGCCGCTGTACAGGGTGCCGTCGGCGCAGCGCAGCATATAGGTGTAGTATTTCGTGGGTTTCTCAGCTTCCATGCGGTGGCTCCTCCGCAGCTATTTTTGTGCGGCAATTTTCTCCGCTAACTCCGTCAGGTAAAGCCAGCGTTCTGTTTTTGCTTCCAGATTTGCTTCCAGTTCCGCCTTTTGATCCATGAGCGTTTGCAGGCGAACGTAATCACTGGCGGATTGGCTAATTTCCGCTTCGCATTCGGAAATTTTGGCTTCCAGTGCCGCAATGTCGTCCTCAATGGTTTCAAATTCCCGCTGCTCTTTAAAAGAGAATTTCAGCTTTTGCGCCCTTTTGGGCAGCTCTTTTGGGGCGGGGGCTTCTTTTTTAGCGGCTGACTGCTGCAGCTCCTTCCGGTTTTCATCGTAGTCGGAGTAATTCCCCGGGTACCGGAGAATATCGCCGCCGTCGTTCACTTCGAAAATGGTCGTTGCAACCTTATCCAGAAAATAGCGGTCATGAGATACCGCGAGTACGGGGCCGGAGAAGGATTCGAGATAATCCTCCAGAATCGTCAGGGTTTCAATGTCCAGATCATTGGTGGGCTCGTCCAACAGCAGAATGTTTGGGGCCGCCATCAAAATACTTAAAAGATACAGGCGTCTGCGCTCACCGCCGCTTAATCTGCCGATTAGGGAATATTGCAGATCCGGCGAAAACAGAAAGCGCTCCAGCATCTGCGACGCGGAGAAGGTACCCTCCGAAGTTTTGATCTCATTCGAAACCTCGCAGATAAAGTCGTACGCTCTTTGGTTTGGGTCCAGTTCCCGGCACTCCTGCGAAAAATATCCGATTTTCACAGTGGAGCCGACCTCCACCGTCCCCTCATCCGGCACGAGCTGCCCCGCGATCAGGTTCAGCAGTGTGGATTTACCGGCGCCGTTTTTGCCGACGATGCCAATCCGGTCATTTCGTTCCATCAGATAAGAGAAATCCTGAAGCACCGTGCGCTCGCCGAAGGCCTTGGTAACGTGTGACAGCTCAATAATCTTTTTGCCCAGGCGGCTGGAGAATTGAGAGAGCTGAACCGTATCGTCTGTTTCCGGCGCGGCCTGCTCCTTGAGTGCTTCATACCGGTCAATTCGGCCGCGGCTTTTTGTGCTGCGAGCCTTCGCTCCCCGCATGATCCACTGGTATTCCTTGCGCAGAATTGCCTGCCGCTTCCGCTCGCTGGCCGCATCCATTTCAGACCGCTGAGCCTTCAGCTCCAGATACTTCGAATAATTTGCTTCATAGGTGTAGAGCTTGCTGTGAGAAAGCTCTACAATGTGGGTGACGACTCTTTCCAGAAAATACCGGTCATGGGTGACCATGATCAGCCCGCCGCTAAAGCGGGTCAGCCGCTGCTCGAGCCATGTGACCATTTCACTGTCCAAATGGTTGGTTGGCTCGTCCAGAATCAGAATGTCGGCAGGGTGAATCAGCGCGGTGGCCAGAGCCACTCGTTTTCGCTGCCCGCCTGATAACGTTCCCATTTTCGCGTCATAGTCCGTAATCCCAAGGCGCGTCAGCATGGATTTTGCCTCGTACTCCTTAAGGTCACGGAACTGTGCGGGGAACTCTGCAAACACCTGCTCCAGCACGGTGTAGTCGTCTTGAATGGGCGGATTCTGGGGAAGATAAGACAGCTGGACGTTGGGGTTCGTAGAAATCAAACCTTCATCCGGCGGCTCCACTCCAGCCAGAATTTTCAGCAGGGTGCTTTTTCCGGTACCGTTAAGCCCGATGATTCCGACCCGGTTCCCCTCGTTCAGGTACAGCGAAACGTCTTGCAGCAGCTGCTTCATCCCATAATTTTTAGAAATTTTTTCTGCGGATAATAGCATGGATTGCTCCTTTTCGTTGTCATATATTCTTAATTATAACACAGATTCGCGCCTATATCTATGTGGAGAAGCTACCGGGTTTAAAATATCAGCGGAGAATGAAAAAAGCTAACGATCCGATTCTCTTCTGCCATCGACTCAAACGAGGAAAATAAAAAAAGAGAGCATAGCGCTCTCTCCTGCGTAGGCAATCAGTCCAGCGGGGTATAAAAGAAGGTGGTATTGTCTACGATGCGGCACCATTTCTGATGCTCCAGTACATGGATGATATCGCCGCGCTTTGCCCCCTTGCCAATCGCCTTGGTGATGTCGGTAATACGAATCAGTTTATTTGCGTTCTGCTGAAACACGACAAGCAGCCGGTCTTTTAAATCATCCATAGCTGACGCTGTTTTTGCTTTGACCGGCTTCACACCGACCAGACACTCCGGGTGCTTCTTCAAATACAGAACATACACGGCTTTGATACGGCTGAGCAATGAGGGAGAGATCTGTATTAATTCCGGCAGCTCTTCAAACCGGCAGTTTACAAGGTCGCGCATCCATTTATAGCTATGCAGTTCGCAATAACGAAGAAAATCAGAATAGTTATCTCCGCAATAAATTTGCTTAATTTCGTCCATTACGTTCATCCTTTCGTTTTTATGGCATAAAAAATAATTATACTCGGATTTTTGATCAGACACAAGACTTAACTTTTACAGGATACGGATTATCGCTGAATCACTCTTCGTGTGAGGAAAGCGAGCGGATCGAATTCTGCCTAACGCCGCATCCGATGACGATGGGAAAATACGGGTCAGTCTCCGGGTTTATTTGGTTTGAAATTATCAGGGAGGAACCGTGATAAACCGCGCCCCTGCACCGCATACTAATAAAAAACACACGATGCAGGAGGGTCTCTTTGTGAACAGGGATGTATTAATTCAGCAGGTAAAGAGTGAATATGCGCGCTTGGCGGAGCTGGAAAGCCGTGAGCATATCACGGGTCGGTCTTACAGCGGCATGTCGCCCGAGGCGTATTATGAACGGACTTTAGAAAAGGCGATTCGTGATATTTCGGCCGGAAAGTACGACGACTGCATTTCCGGCCTTCAGGTAGTGGAGCAGATTGCCAACCACACAACAAAAGCCCAGCGAATTCAAAACGTCATTGAATCTACGCTGCACAATATGGAAATCGCGGAGGAAATCATTGCTTCGGAGCAGGACAACAAAAAATTACAGGATTTAAAAGTGGAAAACGAACGCCGGGCTGAGGCAATCCCTCAGATGATTCGCGAAATGAAGGAGGAGCAAGCTCGGGAGGAACTGGACGCCGACAGTCCTAATGTAATAGGAGGTGGAGAGAATGGATAACGACGCTGAGGCCATCAAAAAAATGCACGAGGAGCAGGGGCGTGAGAGAATCGGAAAACTCCGGAAAAAACTCAATATCACCAAGTACAATATGGAGGTTTCTTCAGAGATCCTCGCCGAAACCCCCTCAGACGCACAAAAAGAAAAGCTCGCCCAAAAAAATATACGGCGCCAGCACGGGATTGCAGGCATTGAAAAGGAAATTCAAGACATTGAGCAGGCGCTGGAGGAATCAGAACAGGAAAAGTAAAATTACGGGATTTGCTGTGGGCAGAGCATGATTCCAGATCGAAAACAAACACTAAATCCGGGGTGATGATTTGGCAAGAGGCAGTACCTTATTTGAAGAAATAGAACGGCATCTGCTTTTTGACGAAAAGCCGTCCCATTTCTTATCGAGTCTTACCAGTACCTCTGCTCTCAGCGAGTATCCGCTCAATATGCTGGAACGGCTGCAAAACACGCCGCAATCCCCTGAGCACCATCCGGAAGGCAGCGTATGGAATCATACTTTATTGGTGGTGGACGAAGCCGCAAAGGTGAGAGAAAAATGCAGCGATTCCCGCGCTTTTCTTTGGGCTGCGCTGTTACACGACATCGGCAAGCCCTCCACAACCATGCGCAGAAAAAGCAAAATCACATCCTATGACCATGACAAGGTGGGCGCGCAGCTCACAAAGGAATTTCTGAGCGTTTTTACAGCAGACACCCAATTTATTGAGCGGGTGGCCCGGCTGGTTCGGTACCACATGCAGATTTTGTTTGTGGTAAAGGATTTGCCCTTTGCTGATGTGGAGGGAATGAAGCGGGATACAGATATTCGGGAGGTCGCTTTGTTGGGGCTTTGCGACAGATTGGGTAGAAAAGGGGCCGACCGGCGGCTTGAAGAGAAAAATATCCAAACTTTTTTGAAAAAATCCGATCAGTACAACATGAAACAATAAACACTATAAAAGAACCCGCCGCTTTTAGAAAAGCGGCGGGTTCTTTTATAGTGCAGTTTCAAAGGAACTGTGATAGGCTCACAATCCGTTCCGTCAGGATTTTTATTTTTCAGAACAAAGGCACTGGGAATACAGCCCGCGCATAGTATGGTAAAAGAAATACACATATTGTGAGTATTGCGAGGTGCTACTATGGCAAATAGTATGGTTCGTCACATGTTCCCGGGAAACAATACCAGCCAAGGCTTTTTCTCTTATTTTGCTTATATACTGCCGCAGCCGCAGGCAAAGAGTATCTACTGCCTGAAAGGCGGCCCCGGTGTGGGCAAATCTACATTTTTAAAGCGCATCGGCGAGCGGATGGCGCTGGAAGGCTTTGATCTGGAGTACCTGCACTGCGCATCGGATCCGGATTCGCTGGATGGCCTGGTGATCCCAAAGCTGGGTGTTGCACTTGTCGACGGCACGGCTCCGCATGTAACCGACCCGGTGTACCCTGCCGCAGTGGACGAGATCATCAATCTGGGGGAGTACTGGGATGAGGAGGCCATCCGCAGCAATCGCGGCGAAATTGTGCGCATCAACGGGGAAATCAAGCGGCAATATAAACGCGCGTACAAATACCTTGCGGCTGCCAAGTGCCTGATGGATGATGTTTTAGAGACGTACGAAGCCGCGACAGACAAAGCCGGTTCGCTGCTGCAGGCGCAGTACATCATTGACAGGGAGCTGGCTCAGGTGCCGGTAAACGGCAGGCTGGGCAAAACACGCCGTTTGTTTGCCAGTGCCATTACTCCGGCGGGGATCGTAAACCATCCGGAGTCGCTGGTGGACGGTGCGGGCAAGGTGTATTCCATCGTGAGCCGGTGGGGCGTTGGCGTACACGAGATGCTGGAGAGGGTAGCAGCCGAGGCGGTCTTCCGCGGCCTGGATGTCGAGCTGTATTACTGCCCGCTCGCGCCTGAGACGCGCATTGAGCATATGCTGATTCCGGAGCTGAAGCTGGCATTCATCTCAGAGAAGGACGGTTTCGAGATGAAAGGCCGTAAGCAGACAATACTGGACATGACGCAGTACACAGACCTCAGGCAAACCGCACCGTACAAGGATGCGACGGAGTTCAGCGCCGGCACATTCCACCGGTTGCTGGAAGAAGCGATAAGCGCACTGGCTCAGACGAAAGAACTGCACGATGAGTTGGAAGGGTATTACATCCCACATATGGACTTTGGGCGCGTACAGCAAAAAGAGGAAGAGGTTTGCGAACAGATTTTGAAGCTGGCGAAGCGTTAGGCCAGAGTCAAATCCACAATTTGAGAAAATCAAAAAACCGCATGGTACTGAAATTTTCAGCATCCATGCGGTTTGTGCTTTGGGTTCCGGTAGTTTGAAAACGGTGTAGTTCAATTTATTTTTGCGTTTTCCGCCTTTTTAAGAATCAAGAACGCCCTGCCTTAATATCATGGAATAAGGCACTGAAGTCCTGTATCTTCCCGTCAACCCGGTTGCGGGCGGGAATCAAAGAAGATGGAGTTGATTTTATGAATGCAGATGATTTCAATGAGTATAGTTATCTGGATCAGATTCGGATCAACGAGGGAGCTGATCAATGCAAGAGTACTTTGAACGAGCTTTTTCAAAAAGATATCCGGCGCGCAGTTACCCTGCTCAACGACAATCGGCTGATGTTTCCCTGCCTATACATACTGCATGAACCAATCCTGCGGCAGCGCACCCAACGATATTTAAACACGCGCAATATGACTGCCTTGCAGATTACCAATCAAATCAGAGACTCGAAAGCGTCCGGAACCGATTATCTGTCCTCCAAGCAGAATTCAGTCTATCCTGTTCTCAAATGGATCTTGGAAACCGGCTTTGCCGAGGAAATTCCAGAGGATGATTATGAGGAAATACTCGACGTGGCCGTATCGGTATTAATCAATATTTATCATGACGCAGACATATTGCCGCTGGTGGTAGATCTGATTTTTAAACGCAACAGAAATGGGCGCTATATCCATGACCTGGTTTGGGCGCTTTTCCGTTTTCATGATCCCGAGGTATTGAAGCTGATCGCTCAGCGTCTGCGCTCTTCCGACCCGAAAGACGCGGACCTGGCCGCCGAGCTGTTGAATATCGACAAAACAGGTGTCCCGGCCGCGAAAGGCGATGGGGAAGGAAGGTACGAGGGTTATCTTCACTGGCTCGAGGAAAATCAGCCATACCTGTACTTTACGGAGGAAAGCTTTCAGTATAGCAGTAAGCCGATGTTCTGTGCTGTGGATCTGGAACGAAAATACTTGCAGAAAGGCTTTTCCTCCTACGAAAAACAGCCAATTGATTCGTTCAATGACGAAGAAAATAAAAGCATTGCTGCTTTTAAACAAGTGAGCGTCGAGGAGCAGAAAGCCTTATCGGAGTATTCGCAGAAAATTTGCAGCAAGAGTGTGCCGGCATGGAAGGAATGGCTACACGCGCCTGTCAGAGAACAGATTAGAGCCGCGAAAGCCGGATCGGAGGGAGACAAATGATCACAATATCCGGCTCTCCCTTTCAAATCTCTGAAATCATTGGAGACTACTCCGAAAACAGCGTGGAAAGACAGCTTTTGGAGCAGATGTCAAAAAGCACGGAAACTTACCGGTACGATACTCTGGAGCAGCTCAAATTTGAGCTTGCCATGCGCAGGGAAATCGTTGAAGCAGCAAAGAAGCTGAATCGCAGCGGGCTAAAATTCGCCGTTTTTCACAAGTCGGAATGTAACCCGGACTATTGGGAGAGAACGAGCAACGGCGGTTTCCTTCTCAAAAGCGGAGTGAAGCCCAGCGATGCCATCCGGGACATTTTTACAAACGGTCGAAAATACGCCACAGAATGCGCAACCGCGATGGTGATTTTGTATTACAAAGCTCTGTTGGAGGTTCTTCCGGAGGAAAAGTTCAACAGCTTGTTTCCCTCGATTTATCTAATGAATTGGCACAAGTTGGACCCTCTGCTCCGAGAGGCCGGGGCGCCCGAAACAGTCACGGATATCTTGCTGGGGGACCGGGGATATTTTAAAAACCCCGAGGTAGATCCGAAAGTCTCCGAATTGCAGGGCGAAAACGTCATCGTTCTGCCAGATGAATTGTACTACGGGCACGGTGTCGGGATCACCAGTGCTGACCGTATCATCCGCATGCTCAATGCCAACCGGATAGAGGACGCAACCCAGTCGGCTTATTTTATTGAGAATTCTGCGGCCCGTCCCGACTTTAAAAAGCTGGCAAATGCCTCCCAAGAACCCGCCTCGCGTCCCGCAATCCTGCATTGGCGGCCTTTCCCGCAGCCGATCTCAGGCTAGCTTGCATGCCCTGATGCGCCTGAAACATAGTTGCAACAGAAAAAAGGCCCACGAAACAATTAAGCTTCGTGGGCCTTTTGGTGCAGCACCCGCACTCAAACTCGAACACTCTATATCAGAAAAATTGATGGTTTTGCTTCCCTCTTTGTAGTTGAACATCAGCACTATTTTATCATCATAAAGATAAATTGCATTTACGAAGCTGTCAACCAGCCTTTGCCTGTGGGCGGGGTTGGTAACATCCAAGGCGCGAAAGCGGTGTAGCCAAAATAATAATTGCTCTTTCGTCAAAAGTGGCTTTTGCATTTCCTCTTGGATAATGGAAACTTCTAAGCTGCTTCTTGTTTCCTCCAGCTCGTCAAGCCGCTGCTTGGTGGATTGAGTAAGTATGCCTTGCTGAATGGCGTTGAGAATATTTTCAATGCCTTTTTCCGTTTCGATTAGCCGCTGTTTGAGCATTGGTAGCGTGGTATTTTCCCGCTTTTGAAAAGCAACTAATGTGTCAGTAAGGTCGTTCATCAATGCATCATCAAACAACAGCTTTACAATATGCTCAATGACAAGATTTTCAATCCAATCCTTTTTCACTGTCTTTTTGTGGCAGGCTTTTTTATATTTGGCGGTCACGCATTTATAATATTGGTGAATGGTCGAATTGCGGCTTGTTCCGCTTTCACCGCACATATACGCACCGCAGCACCCGCAAAACAGCTTTGTTGTCAGCAGATACATTTCCTCTTTGGCTTTTGCCCTCGCAGGAGCCTTTTTGTTTTTCTCCAGCCGTTCTCCTACCCGGTCAAATAAATCCTGCGGAATAATGGCGGGAACACCGTTCGGTGTGACGGTATTGCGGTATTTATATTCACCGATATAGCGGCGATTTTTTAGCAGCCGCTTCACGCAGTCAATTCTAAGCGGTTTGTTACGGTAGGTCTGTATGCCCTTGCTGTTGAGAAAGTCAACAAGCTGCTTTACCGTTGCCCCTTTGGCGTAACGCTGAAAAGCTTCAAGCACGATTGGAGCGGTTAAAGGGTCAATTTGAAAATTCTGTTCGTTGTCAATAGTGTAGCCAATCGGCAAGCCCCCACCGTTGTATTTGCATTTGAGGGCGTTTTCCGTTAGTCCTCTTATTACCTTTTCCGATAACTCGGCACTGTAAAACTCTGCATACCCCTCTAACAGACTTTCAAGCAAAATGCCGGTGCTGTCCTCGGATATGCTTTCGGTGGCAGAAACCACCTTTGCACCATTTTTCCGCAAGACAGTTTTATAATGTGCGCTGTCATAGCGGTTTCGGGAGAAGCGGTCTAACTTCCACACAAGCACTATATCAAACAAACCCTTTGCGCTATCCTTTACCATGTGCTGAAACTCCGGGCGGTGGTCAGTTTTTGCTGATAAAGCCCGGTCTATGTAAGTGCTTAAAACGGTGATTCCGTTCTTTTCGGCGTATGCCTTACATTCCCGAAGCTGTCCCTCAATACTTTCTTCCCGCTGATTATCCGAGGAATAACGGGCATAAATAACAGCATTCATTCCATTCACAACCTTTCGTAACTTTATGGGCGGTTTTCACAAACCCGCCACACAGGGGGCGTTCCCCTTATTTGTCGCTGATTCAAAAATTCCCTCCTGTCAAGGTCTGATTGTAAATCAGTTCATTTTAGCCTTGACTGGCGGGGACTTTTTGAATAACATCCGCAAGGGGAAACGCCCCGCCTTATTTCCTTTGTTCGTTTAACATCTGTGTTAGCATATCCCGCAATCTCTCGCTGACAGGGGACGAGGGGTCAAAACACATATCCACAAACTGCCGTAATTCCTTGTTGTCCCGTGTAATGGCTTCAACGACTTTTGGCTTATGCTCGTATAGCTTGCCCTCTGGCTGCTCTGTTCGAGCAAATATATAGTCCATAGAAACGTCAAAAAAATCAGCATACCAAAGCAGCAGTTTTAGTGGCGGGGAAGTCTGTCCGTTTTCATATCTATTAACGCTTGCTTGTGTCGCTCCCATCAGTGCGGCTATTTTAGCTTGTGATAGGTTCACACTCTCCCGCAAGCCCTTTAACCGTTGCGCTACCTCTTGCATAGTCAACGCCCCTTTCTTATAATGTGATAATACAATATATGAGTTGAATTGTCAACACGATAATTGCATAAAAACACAGGGCAATTAAAGTCAACACCTTAATTGCCCTGTCGATTTCATGTAATGGGGTTTTATGTTTTCGGAAAACTTATTTCAACTTGGCTGTCAGAGTGGAAATTTTCACCGGGGTGGTCTGCATAGCATATCCATATATATCCGTACTGTTGCTTGTGTTGCCGTTCCCCAATTCGCCACTGCGTCCACATGCCCATACGGAACTGTCCGTTTTAACGATAATGGTATGGAGCGTGCCACCGCTGACGGCTGCCACACCATCCATTAATTTGACAGGAAGGGTTTGCACAGGGAAGTCCCCACGGCCTTGATTTATCTTCTCATTTCCGACGTAACCATTACCCAACGCCCCTTGACCATTATCTCCCCACATCCATAGAGAGCCGTCGCTCTTGATAGCGGCGGTATAGCTACTGCCACAGCTAACAGCAGCGACATTATCCATCACCTTTACCGGGACTGTTGAGGTTTTTCTTGAGCCGTTACCCAATTGTCCATACTCGTTACCTCCCCACGCCCACAGCGAACCATCCGTTTTGACCGTAGCCGTATACATCATGCCGAGGCTGACAGCGGTTACGTTATCCATGACCTTGACGGGAACATCCTGCACAGCAATAGACCCATCTGGACTGTATGCTTCCTGATTGCCCTTTCCTCCGTTACCGAGTTCCCCGTTTTTGTTGTATCCCCACATCCACAGGGAACCGTCCGTCTTGATAGCGGCGGTATGCGCCCAGCGGCCGCAACTAACAGCAGATACGTTGTCCAGCACTTTTACCGGAATTGCAGAATTTCCGGGGACACCCTTGCCTAACTGTCCGTAGTTGTTATTTCCCCACATCCACAGGGAACCATCTTTCTTGATGGCGGCAGTATAGCCATTCCCACAACTGACAGCAACTACGTTATCCAATACTTTGACAGGGACTAAAGAATCTTTTGTGGAGTTGTTGCCTAACTGTCCGTCGTAGTTTCCACCCCACGTCCATAGAGAACCGTCCGTTTTGATGGCGGCAGTATGATTTTCGCCGCAACTGACAGAGACTACATTGTCCAGTACCTTGACCGGGACGGTTTGATATTTTCCGATGCCGTCTTGACCGTTCCCACCGCCGCCGTTACCTAATTGTCCCTCATAGTTAACGCCCCACATCCATAGGGAACCATTGGTATCTATCAATCCGGTATGGTGAATTCCCGCACTGACGATATTCGCCTGTCCTGTCTTGCTCATGTCATGCGCTGAAGCTGGAATAGCAAGACCTAAACACATTATCAGCGTTAGCGTGAGGGATAAAATACGCTTTTTCATCATAAGTTCCTCCAAATATATCCTTATGGGTTACATATAGTTCATTTTCATTTCTTTTATTGTAAAAAGAATGGCTCATAAAGTCAAACAATCTGTAACTTTATACACTCGCACTATCCTCGGTATGTGTGAGGATTTCCAGATTGCCACAGTATTTGCATTGGTATGTATCCTGATATGTTTTTCGTTTGCCGGGAATGTATTGGTCGTGAGTGCCGGTAACTTCCCGATTCAAGTTTTTTTGTTCCAGTTCCACAAGAACAGAAATTTTCTCTTGCTTTAGAACTTCTGTTTTTTGCAGCTTCAAAGCGTTCCAGCGTTTACAGGCGTGGCATTTGGCGTTCCACCGTTTCCACATCCAAATAGATAAAATAATCAAAACAGCCCATCCAAATACCATTACGGGATTAAATAAATCCTGATTGACTGATTGTATTTCGGAGTGTGTTCCTATACTTGTAATGATTTGTCCCGTCATTGCTATGACCGCGACCAGAAAAGAGTAAATTATACACGCTGCTCCGGTTCCAATAATCCATATCAGTTTTTTTATGCTTTCCCCCTCCCAATCATCCCATTTTATATGAGGAATATTCCTCATATTCGTTTATCGTCATTATATGTGATAATGAATATAAAGTCAAGAGGGGAGGGCGCGCCAATGGTTTCTTTTGAGCCGCTTAGAAAGCTGATGGAATATAGAAAAATCAGCACTTATTTTCTGAGAACCAAATGTGGTATATACAATTTGGACAGCAAGACTATCCAAAGGCTAATGAATGACGAATCTGTATCAACCAATACACTTGACGCTCTCTGCCAGATATTCAGTTGCCGCATTACCGATATTATAGAAATTTTGCCAGACCCTAAAAAAGAAAACAACGCCTAAGATACTGATTAGAAGTATCATGGGCGTTGTTTTTAGTTTAGAGGTATGCTTAGATAATCTAACCGACAAATAAATAAGTTAAGTAAACAGCTATTGTGGTTTTATATGCCGCAATGGCTGTTTCATTTATACTCCGCTCTGTACCATTTATTTTTAACATATTCTTTACTGGTGATGAAATCGAGTTTTTCAAGGGTTTTCCAACTTCTTGTTGTTTGCTTATCAGCTACTAAATTGTGTGCATCATATTCGACCATAAATTTGTTATAGGCTAAGGGATAGAAATTATTTAAGCAAGTCATAATCAGCTTTCTGCGCTTCTTGATTTTTTTCATAAAATGGTCTACGGCAGCACCACAATCCAAATGCGTATATTCTTTACATGGACTTTTTCTAGAGCAATATTTTTGTTTAAGTGTTTGTGTTGCAAAAGTTTTTTCGCAGTGTTCACACTTCCTAAATTGAAATTTATTAAAAAAAAGATAGTGTAACACAGAAAAAACTATATCCAAGGTTGAATGGCAGGTATAAACAAATCTGTGTTCCAAGTTTTCATTGTGAGCCAACATTGTTTCAAAATCGTAGTCGTAATTATATTCTAGGGGAATATATTGATATTTCTCTTTATCATATTTTTTTAATTCAAAGTATTCTGGATTCTGCTGTTTAAATTCTATCTGATAAGTAAATTCCAAACCAAAGAACTGCTTTAGCACTTCGAAATCAATCATTGTTAAATGTATGTTGTTGGTAATTATTTTACTTAATTCATCTAACATAAGAAAGTATCTTTTAAGATCGAAATACATTTGTGTTTTGGAACTATAAACAGTCCTTTGCTTAAAACAGAATGGGTGTTCCTGATGATTATCCTTAAAAGAAAAATCCGGTATATCGTTACTATGTTTTTTTTGAGGATTAGTTAACTCTATCGTATACAGCAAGTCGCATAGTATGGTAGACGGATCAAATTCAGATGAATTGACAATTAAACCGTTATCCCGCCTTTCTTCTAAAACGCCTAACAACTTATCTGTAGTGCGCAGAAGTTTAACTGTATAATTATTTTTTTCCATAAGGCCATCCTCAAAAGTTTCAATTTCAATCTTAATTATAATAGCAAAAAACAGTAAGGTCAATAGGCTTTCAAATGCGCTATTATAAAAATTAGAAAAGCGCTTTTCAATACAAATTAAGGAGATATTCACATGAAAGCAAAACTTCTTGGCGCTCGTGAATTGAATTTTCAGAGCGGTGACGGTACGGCGGTAAAGGGAATCCAGTTGTATATTAGCTTTCCCGACGAAAGTGTTGTCGGCGAAATGACAGACAAGCTCTTCCTGCGTGACGGCTTTGCTCTGCCCGCTTGCAAGCCGGGCGATATGCTCGACATCACATTCAACCGCAAGGGCAAGCCCGAAACGATTACACTCGTTGGCAAGTAAATCTTAAACCGCACAGCGTGTACCGCTTGGGGGGATTCCTCCCGGCGGTGCAACTGCGCTTTATGTGGAGGAAATAATATGGATTCAAAGAATATTTCTCATCAGAAAAAAGTTCTGGCGCAAAGACGGCGTAACCGTACTATCCTGCGGCTGCGCCTATGGTCAGGGATAAAAGAAGCGGTTAAAACGTGGAAGGGAATTTCAATTCTGCTGCTGTGTGCCGCTTTTATTTTACTTTGGAATATCCGTGATACGTTAGTACCTTTTCACAGCGATATATCGCTGCTGATTACTGTTTGGGGTTATATTATCGCCGTTTTCATCCCGCTACTGTTCCTGCTGTTTTTGGTTCGGCTGCTGCTTTTCTTAGGAACGCCGTTCCGGGCAAATGCGGTTGAAAGCAGCCTGCTGCAAATCGGTCTTGCCAACCGCTACGGATATGCCCCGGCGTTGATTTCATGCAAGCGTATCAAAAATACACAGGTCAGCGTGATGGCATTCTATTCACTTGGTGTGGCTATGGAAACATGGGAAACGCACCGCGCGGAAATACAGGATGCGCTCAATATCCATTTTGTGGAACCTATCAAGTATGGCGGCAGGAACGGACGTAACCGCAATATGATCATCATTACCGCTGTGCCGGGAGCCGAAATCCGCAGAGAAGATGTGCTGTATGATGAAGTCTGACGCGCCGAAGCTGTTGGCATTGGGATATGACTTGGACGCATGGAACGGTTATGGGGCTAAAATCCCCATAACCACCGACATTTCCCCGGCTGCAAACAGTCATATTCTCATTTGCGGCATGAGCGGCAGCGGAAAAAGTTATTTTGAAAACACCCTGTTTGCAAAGCTCATTATGGCAGAATCGGGCGGTGAATACCATTTCGCAGATTACAAGGGGGATAACAACTTTGCGTATTTGCGTGGTTGCCCGCGTTACTATGCCTACAAGTACTCGCTAGAAGCGTTAGATGCCGTATATGCCCGCCTGAACGCCCGACAGTCGGGAGAGGACGAAAGCAGCCATCCCATTACGCTGATCTGGGATGAATACATGGCAAATGTCTTGTCCCTTGTAAATGAGGATAAAAAAGCGGCGGCGGTGGTGATGAACAAAGTGAGCGAAATTTTACTGCTTGGGCGCTCCCTGTCTGTGCGCTTGATTACCGCCATGCAGCGCCCGGATGCAATTGCTTTTCCCTCTGGCTCACGCCTAAACTATGGCGTTGTAATCGTCCTTGGAGCGGCAATCAAGAGCATTTATGAAATGCTGCTGCCTGATTTCATGGAGCAAGTCAAAGGCCGTATGTTCGGGCAAGGTGAGGGTGTTGCGTTACTGCAAGGCTCGCAGTTGCATTTTATTAAGGTGGGAACGGTACAGAATTCCGAACGGATGCGGCAGATATGCGTAAAGGCCTTATCATAGCAACCACCCGCGCCGCCCGCCGCGCGAAGCGTAAGGCGGGCGAGCGCGGGTGTCTGGCTAGTATTACCCAGACACCTCTGTACCATCACAGCGAAAATTATCTCGCAAAGGAAGTGAGAACCTTTGAAAAAAGATACACGGCACAGAAAATATCTGCTTACAATCAATAATCCCGGTGAGGATTGGTCGCATGAAAAAACTCGTGCGGTGCTTGATAAAATGCAGCTAAAATACTGGTGTTTAGCTGACGAACGGGGCTTGCAGGAACAGACCCCGCATACTCATGTGTTCTTTGTCGCTAACAGTCCAATTCGCTTTTCTACCATCAAGGGCTGTTTTCCGACCGCCCATATTGACCCGGTTTGCGGCACTTCCGAAGAAAACCAGGCTTATGTTCAAAAGTCCGGGAAATGGGCAGAGGATGAAAAAGCCGACACCAGTATCCCCGGCACATTTGAGGAATGGGGAGTGCTGCCGACAGAAAGCCCCGGTCAGCGTACCGATTGGGATATTGCGCTGGCTATGCTTGAGGACGGTCACAGCGCAATGGATGTTATCCGTTCACAAACCCATTTAATGCGTTACCGCACCACTTTGGAGCAAGTCCGTCAGGAACTAATTGCGGAGCAATTCCGCGATACCTTTCGCATACTGGAAACGACCTACATATACGGTGCAACGGGGCTTGGCAAAACAAAGCTAGTCATGGAACGATACGGCTATGAAAATGTATGTCAGATAACCGGCTATCAGCATGGTTGCTTTGATAAATACCAAAGTGAGGATGTGATTGTTTTTGATGAATTTTCATCCGGTCTGAAAATTCAAGACATGAACAACCTTCTGGACGGATACCCGCTGATGCTGCCCTGCCGGTATGCAAACCGTGTGGCGTGTTATACAAAGGCGTACATTATCAGCAACATTCCGTTGGAATACCAATATGCAAATGTACGTGTGGAAACTCCTACAATCTGGAATGCTTTTATACGCCGTATTCACAAAGTTGTACATTTTACTGGCGAAAATCAGTATGACGAAATGACCACGAAGGAATATTTTTCGCCGCGTCAAAAAGCACTAGAGGGCTGGACGGAAATCAAAGATAAGGGTGATTTACCCTTTGATACAGATAATTGCAAAGAATCCAAGCCAATAGGGGGTGTTCCTAATGGCAAAAGCAAAAAATCAGGGAACAGCCATCCCTAAGCACGAGCTGGAAGCTCTCGCCGAAACGCTCTATCCCTCCATTCGGGAATTTTTTGAAAGCAAACAGGGGCAAGCGGAATTTAAGGCATGGCAGGAGCAGCAAACGGGGAAAACAGTGCACAAGCAAGTTTAATATGCTCATGAAATGAAAGAGAGATAGCCTAACGACTATCCCTCTTTCGCTTTAGCTCTATGAAAACACATAGTCGAACAATTCACCGATAAAGTGAATGTTCGGGTTATTTGTAAGTGAACTCTCATTTACAATATTTTATTTCTGAGAGATTATATCAGCCGCTTTCATATTAATGTATGCACTATCCCAATCCTTTTGAATGCTAATTCCCCAAGGATAGCAAGGTTCTTCTCCCTTTTTATAGTGATAGACAATTGTTTCAGGAATCTGGTTATTGTTTAAATATTGTCCCAACACAAAAGTAAAGTTCACCGATGTTGATAGGACTATATGGATTTTTTTGATGTTATACTGCTTGCATATTTTTCTTAATTCATCCGTAATTGCAGTACAGTATGAGATTATTTTTCGATAAGAGCTAAAAAAATCAGTTCCCATATTTATATCTGAAGCTTCTATCTCTAATGTATGCATTTCTGTCAAATTAAAGCATGCTAAGTCTACCTTACTTATTGGATATGTTGTAGCAATTGTAACTAATAACTCCTGAGATTTAGATTCTAGATTTTCTTGGTCAAACCTAGAAAAGTCATATTTATCCAAATCGTATTCACATAGCTCTCTGAATTTTTTATTACCTGAGCCTCTTTGATAACTATGTAAAAAATTCATATCCTTTAAACCAACCTGATAACCAAGTCTAAATATGAGCGGAGTGTGTGCTATCCCATAATAAAAACACTTTCTTCGTCTTATGGCTTTGATTTCTTGAAGTTTTGCATCTTGAAATCTTATCGCTTCCGGAATATTTGTTTCTATCAGATTTGAAATATCAATATTAATATATTTAAACCAGAATTTTTGTTTAAATGTCTCATCAATATCACCTATTGTGTATCCCAAAGATGAATGCTTAATCAATACAGCCAAAGGTCTATATAGCTTTTTTGTGAGTAGAATAAGAATGCAAAAAACAGTATATGTTATTACAATAAACTTAGCAATACTAGAAGATAAAAAGGCATTCAACCAAGGAAGAAAGGCGCACAAAGTATCATACATTTTACCATATGAGCCGATTTTAATATTATCTAAAACAGGTTTTCCAAATACAGTAACTATAAAGACTGGAGTGTCTATTGCAAAACTCCATTTTAGAAATCTATTTGGAATACTTTTTAAAGCATTGAAAAATTGTTTTACCAATGGCCTAATCTCCTATTCTAAGATTTTTTATTTAAAGCAATAATTTGACCTTGACTTACTGTCCAAGCCCTAATCTCATAGGTTCCTACAATAATAAAAAATAACCATTGTGAGTTCTTATCTCTTTCAGATATCTTTATCCAATTACGTTTATCGACAAATGAAGGGGTAGGCGAGGGTTCATTATGTGTATGCCATTCTCCTAAATAAGTTTTTGTATAATGTGAGTTTTCCCAAAGTGTATCCATGATATCTTGATGCCCTTTTTCACGTCTTGTAAACATAAATCTTGATTGGCGATCTTCGTGTTGAGGTTCGGTAATATCTGTAATCATAATTTTGTTCACCGCATGATTTAAGGTCCCTATTAATATTCCTCCTGATTCAAATTTGAATTTATTATTTTTTATATAGTTATCAAACTTACACTGTGCCAGTTCTTCTATTTCTAAAGTAATTAACTCTTCATAATAAAATATCATCAACTTACCCCTCAAAAGTTTTTGTACAAACAGGACAATTTTTGCTTGTATTTATTGCAGATTCAAAATATTTCTTCTGATGATTATTTGTATAAAATTCTGACACAGCAAATCCTTTCGACAAAAATTCGTCAGCATTACCAAACCAAGTTATTATTTGGTTATGCATTAGTTTACCGGTTAAGATTTCAATAGATTTCCTACTGGCATAAATAGCTGTTTGTTGTGAATCCAGACAACTATAAGGTACAAAAGAACTGCTGCAACCCGAAAGATTTTTTTTGAAAATTTGATCTGGTGCTACTAAACTTCCCCTAAAAGGAACAAGTTCACTTGATATAGGGTCAGTATATAAACATTGCATACATGAATGTTTATCTATATTCGAAATAATTACATGTCCTCCAATACCATATGGTTCATTAAAGCAACACAAAAACGGTGTGTCTATATTATGACTTACCAATATCTTGTTTATTTCTAAGTTTAAGGTCGGTTCCCCTAAAGCAGATATTATCAAATCATAGTGAGATAATCGAAGAGGTTCTTGAATAAACGCTTGTACCGATCTATCTGCAAAATTCATAGAATCAATATCGGCATAAAGGAATTTTGACTCCAACTCCTTTTTTACTAAATCTGATTTGTATTTATACTGATTTGGCTGTAAAGAGTCAAACCCCAGTAGATGCCGATGAATATTTTCCGCTTGAAAAAAATCGTCATCTAAAATATCAAGATTGGTTATGCCAACTTGACATAAATCATTGGCTATATATCCGCCTACTGAACCACAACCTAAAAGCAACACACTTTTATTTTTGAGCGAAGATGCTGCTCCCCCTCTCGATAGTAAATAGTTATAGTCAAGTCTTTCACAGAAGGTGTTTTCAACCTTACAGCTTAACGAATTTTCAATTTTACTAAATCTGCTGTTATTAAACTCTAAACGAAAACCAAATAATATTTCCCCATCTTTTGCAGGATATATTAAGAGTAAATAGCGAATAAAATGCTTGACTTTCTTATTAATGAACTTACGAAATTGACGCTTTACGGAAGATGAAGTATTTTCAGTAATATATCTACGAATAGTGCTCCACTTATACTGTTTAGCTAGCGGTATCATACTACTTGAATTTCGAATTCTTACAACTATACATGTTCTTTCGAAAGTATCCTGATCTATGGTAAGCTCGAAATTATTTTGAAGTATAGCTTCAGCTTCATTTTTTGTATTAGCAACAACACTGATTCCCTTAGAAATTACCATTGGATATTCTCCAAATAGAATATCACCGGTATTAAGACATGAGTATGTCTTTTTTGTTCTTACAGCCATCCAATAGGAATCAAATTCTCGGCAAACTTCATCGTTATATTTTTTGCTACCGGGGACAATATTCAATATTGTCATAGCTTGATCAAAGCAGTCTATAAGAATTTGACCTTCCATATTTTGTTTAACTAGAATTGCACTAGAATCAAATAGGCACAATTTTCCTGATATCCCAACATGAGCACGAAATATTGAAGTATCATCAACATATATTTCTGGAAGGGATAAAGGAAAATATTCAGAAAAAGAAATCCTAAGATGAAGATTCTCATTGGTTGCAAGCTTAACCAGACCAGAGTATTCACAAAGATACTTTGGTCTGGTAGAATCACAAAGTTCAAAATTAACATTACGCTTTAGATTGAGTTTGTTAACAATGTCTGCAATTTCCTCAAGACTCATAATTTATCCTATAGGGACGCCGATTCCGAAGTGCCGACCATACTTTTATCTACAGTTGACGGAAAATCATCACCGAAAACTTTAATCAAAATAGCGCAAGCATCTGAACGTTTATCTTTGCCTTTAACTTCATCTAGTTTGGTCACTAATGCAACTACTTTATCATAGAAGCTATTTAATTGCTTATCTGTCATTTTTTCAAAAAGATTGTTATTCGGTTCCACAGGTAAATTGATCGAAATTGTGTAATACCATTGAGTATCTGATTCATTCCATTTGTAAGAAAAAGAGTTCTTAATACTTACTGCTAAATTGTATAGGGCAGTGAAATCATCGTAAACTTCTTTTTGTTTAGCCCAATCATATGCTTTGGAAACTGAAAAGTAGTTATACGCAAGTATTGTAAGGCTAATTCCAGTAGGAGCTTCATTTCCATCAGATGAAAAATTGTGGGTTCTCCATTTTTTTAGATAACGGATAACTCTGCGAAATTGTTTTGCATCGTCATCTTTGTGTTTATCCTTTATAGTCGTAATCAATCCTTGAGGATCAGATACTTCCCATTTTCGGTTTTCTTCAGTAGAAAACTCTTTACCTTTGGCAATATACATTTTGCTATCATCATTTAATGCAGCATAAATAGCAAAATCCACATGATATATTGGCTCATCATCTTTTTGATATGTTACAGTAACACAAGACCGGCGAATCTCAACACTTTTTGTGTGACCATCCAATGCATCTCGTACCCATTTTTTTACTTTTATTGGATCGGTATAATCATCTTTATTGATGTTGAATTTAACTCCAACGTCAATATCATAATCGTCATCTTCCGGCTTAATGCCTGTCCCCATAGCATAACTACCCTGATTAAAAGTTGTGTATGTAGCAGCTTCATCACTAATATTATCTGACAATTTATTAAGTAAAATTTCTCTTTTTTCTCGAAGTATTGCATTCTCATCAGATAACTTTATTTTTTCATGAAAATCCAAAAATTCTTTTTGTAAGTTTATCACAATTACCTCTCCAATCATTTATTAATATCTTTGTATCTACCATCTTTAGGTTTCATCACATCCCTTAGGTATCGCCCAATTAACCCCAAACCGAACAGCACCCGGCGTGGAGTAATTGTCCATTTTTCCGCTGTTTCTTTCGCTGTCATATAATCCATTAAACTATCCTTTTCCGAATTAATTATTGTATATATTATATATCGTATTGGCTAACAATGCAATTAAGTTTATGTAGATTATGGAAATTTTCGGGTTAAGCAGCGTTTTCCATCCTATAGAGTAGTTCATAGATTCGGGCTTGTGTTTTTAGACACGCATAGTCTGCTCTTGATGTTCTCCAAGCACAATCTTGAAGTTCTTGCTGAAACACTCTATTCCGCCATTCGGTATTTTTTGAAAACGAATAGGGACAAGCAGCAGGGTTTAAGACATGCAGGAGTAACAAAAGGAAAAAGCAGCGAAAAATCAAAGTTAATTTATTAGCGGAACAACAAACGAGGGATAACCTATAAAAAGGCTATCCCTCATTTTGTTTCAGTTCAATAAAAACACAAACCCGAACGCTTCACCGATAAAGTGAATGTTCGGGTTATGTGCGTTTGGTGCCGGTGATCGGACTTGAACCGATACCCTGTCGCCAGGACTGGATTTTGAGTCCAGCGCGTCTGCCAATTTCACCACACCGGCAAGAACAATGTGGCTTATTATAAACTATATTTAAATAAAAATCAAGCGCCTATACAAAAAAATATTTTAAAAAGGGCCTCCAATTTCAAAAAAAAGCGGCGGCCCTTCTTTCGTTAATGTTTTTCCTGCTTGTGAATGCCGCTGTATACGATTCCGCGCATGGCATCTACTGTTACGGTGGTCCCGCTCTTCAGCAGCTGTGTGGCATTTTCCGCGTTAACGATTACTGGCTTGTTCAGGGCCATCCCTGCAATCGCCGCGTGGGAATTGAGGCCGTCCTGCTCGGTAATGATCGCGGAGCTCAGACGAATCAGCTCCATCAGCTTGTTGGTGGAGCGGGGCAGCACCAGAACATCACCAGGCTTAAAGCGCTGCCAGGCTTCTTCCTCTGTCTGGCACACACACAGGTTGCCGCAGGCATACCCCTGGTTGACTCCGCGCCCCGAAACAAGGATGTCGCCTACCATCTGCACCTTCAGCAGATTGGTGGTGCCGGAAAAGCCTACGGGTACACCAGCGGTGATTACGACAACGTCACCGTCCTTTACCAGACCGCGGTCTCTCGAAACCTTCACCACATGGTCAAACAGCTTGTCGGTGTTGACCTGCTCCTCCACCATAATCGGGATCACACCCCAGGAAAGGTTCATTTGGCGGCGTACTGTTTCACTGGTGGTGCCGGAAATAATCGGGCAGGCGGGGCGGTATTTCGAAACCATACGGGCGGTTCTGCCGGATTTCGAAACCGTGATGATCGCTACGGCGCCGAGATCATGCGCTGTGGTGCAGGTGGCATGGGAGATTGCGGAGGTAACGTTCGGGGATTCCTTGCCAACCAGCTGTGCCAGGCGGGATTTATAATTGATATCGCGTTCGGTGCGTTCGGCGATCGTAGACATTGTTTTCAAGGATTCAATGGGGTACTTGCCGGCAGCCGTTTCACCCGAAAGCATAATTGCGCTGGTGCCGTCATAAATGGCATTGGCTACGTCGGTGGCTTCCGCACGGGTGGGGCGGGGATTCTTCATCATCGAATCCAGCATCTGGGTGGCAGTGATGACCTGCATGCCGCCGTTATAGCCTTTTTTGATTAGGCGCTTCTGCACCACGGGGATTTCTTCGAGAGGAATCTCTACCCCCAAATCGCCGCGGGCAATCATAATACCGTCGGCTACGCGGATGATCTCATCAATATTATTAACACCTTCGCGGTTTTCAATTTTAGCGATGATGCGCATGCTGTGGCAGTTTAGTTTTTCCAGCTCGCTGCGCAGCTCGAGAATGTCGCGGGCGCTGCGTGTGAAGGACGCGGCGATAAAATCAAAATCCTCCTGCACGGCAAAGGAGATGTCCTTCTGATCCTGCTCGCCAATAAACGGTAGAGAAAGCTGAATCCCGGGCACATTCACGCCCTTGTTTGCAGAAAGTGTGCCGCCGTTTACCACGGTACACAAAACATCGGTATCGGTACAGGATTCCACTCTCAGCTCTATCAACCCATCGTCGATCAGAATCTGAGATCCGTGGGATACATCCTTCGGCAAATTGGCAAAGGTGACGCTGACGATCTGATCGGTTCCGTCCACCTGCCGTGTGGTCAGGGTGAATTCCTGGCCCTGCACCAGTGTAACCTGCGGGGTGGAAAATGTTTTAATGCGTACCTCGGGGCCTTTTGTGTCAAGCAGCAGTGCTACGGGAAGATCCAGCTCCTGACGCAGCTTTTTCACCATATCTGCGCGCACCTTCTGCTCTGCATGGGATTGGTGGGAAAAGTTCAGGCGGGCAACATCCATGCCAGACAGCATCAGCTGACGAAGAACAGCTTCTTTATCGGTTGAGGGGCCAAGCGTACAGATGATTTTGGTTTTTCTCACGGTAATTCCTCCATTCGAACGACGGGTTTCATAGTTAAGCGTTACGGCGCAAATCCTGATTTTCTCCACGCTAATACTACATCATATTTTGTCAAAAATCAAACAAATGTTAATGAGGAAAAAGAAAATAGTTTACTTCTCTGGATTACAAACAGATATTGAAAAATTTTATGATAACATATACAATAAAGAAGAAAACGCAAAGGGCACATGGCTGCAAGGAAGCAGTGCGTTGCCATAGAGAGAGGAGTGCGCGGCGTGGGACTATGGAAAAGAGATGGACGATCCGGCAGTCGTGGAAACAAGGTGCTCAAAAGCCAGCCCGGCTGGCGCAGTGTGAACCAGGTACGGCGGCTTCGAATCCTGATGACCGTTGTCGCGGTGGTCATTCTGATTTCAGTAACGGCGGGGTTGCTGCTTGTCTGGCATCAATTGCATCCGTCTTTGGAAAAGGAGCTTTTTGCTTCCTCGGCGCCGGAATACTCTGAGCCGGCGCAGTCGTCGGTAGCCAGCAGCGCGCCGGAGCTTCTGATTCTCGTCAACAGTGACCGCAGTCTTGCGCAGAGCGTTGTGCCTGATTTGACAAAGGAAGACGGCGTGGAGGTGGATAAGCGCCTGGCCGCGGCGTATGAAGAGATGAAGCGCTCCGCGGCGGAGGACGGCGTTACGCTGAACATTACACGGGGCTATGTCACGGCGGAGCAGCAGGAGGAGCTGTATAAACAGAAGGTGCAGGAGCTGGTGGCTTCGGGCTACACGCAGGTGCGCGCTGAGGATACGGCGCAGTCGATGGTGGAGCGAGGAGGCCACAGTGAATACCAGACCGGCCTTGCGGTGGATTTTGAATTGACCGGAGGAGCTGGCGGAGCGGAATCTAAATGGCTTTTGGTCAACAGCCCGCAATATGGTTTTGTTTTGCGGTATCCCGAAAACAAAACAAGCGTTACGCAGCGAGGCGCGGAGCCGCAGCATTTTCGTTATGTGGGGCAGGAAAACGCCCAGCGCATGCGCCAAATGGGCTTTTGTTTAGAGGAATATGTGTCTTATCTTGCCAAACAATCGAAAAAATAAAGATTTTGAAGGAATAGTACTTGCTTTTTTAATATCTTTGTGCTAAAATTCCTTTGTTATACTTATATTGATAAGTTGTACTTTCGTTGAAAGAGGTGACAGGAATGAAGGAAGCAATCCATCCGAAGTACCAGAAGACGACCATTAAATGCGCTTGCGGAAATGAGATCGAGACACGGTCTACCAAAGACAATATCCGCGTTGAAATATGCTCCAAGTGCCATCCGTTCTTCACCGGCAAACAGAAGCTGATTGATACAAGCGGTCGCGTAGACACATTTAAAAAGCGTTACGGTCTTCAGGAGAAATAATCGTCCTGAAGCATCCTGCGGAAGTTTTAGTCTGGAATTATGGGGGGCGGCGCGATGCGCCGCCCGTCTTTTTATCATTCTATGAAAAAGGCGGGACAGGTTTATGACAGAATACAAAACCGTCAGCCAAAATGCCTGTGCGGAATTTACGGAGCGTCGTTCCCGGTTTATCGGCTATGCAAGGCCGGTTTCCACCGAGGAGGACGCAATTTCTTTCCTGAACGAAATCCGCCAGAAGCATTGGGACGCGTCCCATAACGTGTATGCGTATTCGCTGCGCGGCGGCCAGCTGCGCCGCTATTCTGACGACGGCGAGCCACAGGGAACGGCCGGGATGCCGGTGCTGGAGGTTCTGCAAAAGCCCGGCGTTGTTGATGCAGCCGTTGTGGTAACCCGTTACTTTGGCGGTGTGCTGCTGGGAGCGGGCGGTCTGGTGCGTGCGTATTCCCACGCGGCCTCGCTTGGCATTCAGGCGGCAAAGCCCATTGTTATGCGCCTTTGCTGGCTGCTTCGGCTTCAGTGCGACTATTCCCAGTACGGAATTTTGGCGGCACTGATCCCGGAGTGCGCAGGGGTGGTTGACGAATCGGATTTTACCGAGATTGTCACGCTTCGTTTCCACATGGCGCAGGATGATGTGCCCTTCTTCCGAAAGCGGTTGGCAGATGCCACCGGCGGAACGGTAGAGGCGGAACAAACAGGAGAAAAATATTTTGAGTGGAAGCAGGAGATTTAGGCTCTCTTTGCGTATATCCTTATGAGAGGATTGCGGGTGATCACTATGACCGTTAGAGAGAGAACCGAGCTGCTAGAAGAGCAAATTTTGTCGCCTTATGCGACATTATCGAAAAAAACACAGGGCCGCGACCGGCCCGAAGAGGAATGCGAGATGCGCACGCCATTTCAGCGTGACCGCGACCGCATCATTCACTGCAAGGCGTTTCGCCGGCTAAAGCACAAAACGCAGGTGTTTTTGTCGCCGGAGGGCGACCATTACCGCACCCGGCTGACCCATACGCTTGAGGTTTCGCAGATTGCGCGCACCATTGCACGGGGGCTGCTGCTCAATGAAGATCTGACCGAAGCGATTTCTCTCGGGCACGATCTGGGACATACTCCGTTCGGTCATGCGGGTGAACGGGTGCTGGATCAGCTGTGTGAGCAGGGCTTCCGTCATAATGAGCAGAGCGTGCGTGTTGTGGAGAAGCTCGAAAACGAGGGCCGGGGCCTGAACCTCACCAAAGAAGTGCGCGACGGGATTCTGTGCCATACCAGCGGTACACAGGCGCAAACACCGGAGGGGCGCATTGTCCGTCTGGCGGACCAAATCGCCTACATCAACCACGATATTGACGACGCGGTGCGCGCGGGCGTTTTGACCGAGGAGGATATTCCCGGACATATTACCAGTGTGCTGGGTACCCGAAAATCGGTGCGCATTGGCACGTTGGTCAAGTCGGTGATCCGAGCGAGCGAAGGAGCAGATATTCGCATGGAGGAAGAGATCCTCCCGCTGTTTCTGGAGCTGCGCAAGTTTATGTTTGAACAGGTCTATTTCAATCCTTATGCCAAAAAGGAAGAGGAAAAGGTTCCTTTTCTAATCACGACGCTGTTTGAATACGCAAAGAACCCCGCGCATTTGCCGCAGGATCTGCGCGAAACAGCGGAGCTGGAGGGAACCGAACGGGCCGCTGCGGATTTTATTGCGGGCATGACCGACCGGTATGCCGTGGTGCTGTTTCAGGACATCAGCGTTCCAAAATCCTGGGACCATTAAGCGCCGGGGATAGGAGGGGGATCAGTTGGCACTGCCGGATGATTTTTTACAGGAGCTGAAAAGCCGCAGCGATATTGCCGACGTGGTTTCATCCTATGTCAGCCTGCGGCACAGCGGCAGAACCCTTTCCGGGCTTTGCCCATTTCACAGCGAAAAGACACCGTCGTTTCACGTTTACCCCGAAAACGGTTCGTTTTACTGCTTCGGGTGCGGTGCGGGCGGAGATGTGATCACGTTTATCCGCCAAATTGAAAATCTGGATTACATGGAAGCGGTTCGGCTTCTGGCGCAGCGGGCCGGCATTTCCGTGCCGGAAAGCGAAGCGGATCAGGGGTTGGCCAGAGCCAGGGGCCGCATTCTCGAGATCAACCGTGAGACCGCGCGGTTTTACCATTCCCAGCTGCTGAGCGAGCAGGGCGCGTCGGGGCGGGATTATTTGCTGGGGCGCAGCTTGACCCCGCAGACCATCCGCCATTTCGGGCTTGGGTATGCGCCGGATTCGCGCTTTGCGCTGGTTAATACCCTGAGCGGCAAGGGCTATACGCCCGAAGAGCTGTTACAAGCCAATGTCGCTATTCGGGCCTCCACAGGCAGGGTGATGGATCGTTTCTTTGCCCGGGTGATGTACCCGATCATCGACCTGCGCGGGAACGTAATTGCGTTTGGCGGGCGAATACTGGGGGATGGAAAGCCGAAATATCTCAACACGTCTGATACGCTCGTTTTCCACAAAAGCACCGGGCTGTTCGCGATGAATTTCGCAAAGAACAACGCGAAGGACGGCCTGATTTTGGCCGAGGGCTACATGGACGTGATCGCGCTGCATCAGGCTGGCTTTCAGAATGCGATTGCCACGCTTGGCACAGCGCTGACGACGGAGCAGGCGCGGCTTTTGGCGCGCTACACGGGAGAGGTCTTTCTGTGCTACGATTCGGACGAAGCCGGCCAGAAGGCCAGCTCACGCGCGATTCCGCTTTTGCGGGAAGCGGGGTTGACGGTGCGGGTACTCAGCCTTTCTTCGGGCAAAGACCCGGACGAATTCATGCGTTCCTACGGTGAGCAGGGGCCGGCGCGGTTCCGCCAGCTGATGGAAAGCAGCGGAAACGATGTGGAGTATCGCTTGCAAAAGCTGCGAGCGGGACATAACCTGCAAACGTCTGACGGAAAGGTGGCTTACCTGACCGGTGCGGCAGAGCTTCTGGCTACGCTCGACAGCCGCATGGAACAGGAGATTTACGCAGGCCGCCTGGCGGAGGAAATCGGGATCGAGCGATCGTCCATTCTGATGCAGGTGGAAAAAAATACAAAAAAGCGACGAAAAGACAAGGACCGGCGGCAGTTCCGGGCGTTTCAACAGCAGACGGCGGGAATCCGCGACACCGTGAATCCGGAAAAAAGCCGGCATTTGCGTGCGGCCAACGCGGAGGAAGCGTTGATCGTCTATCTGATGCAGCATCCGGACGCGGCAAAAACGCTGGAAGCGGCTCTGCCGCCCGAAAATTTCGTTACCATGTTCAATCGTCGATTATATACGGTCATTCTGGGGAAGATTAAGGATGGCAAGGCATGCGGCCTTACAGACCTTGCGGGAGAATTCTCTGTGGAAGAGATTTCTTCTGTTGCGAAAATGCTGGCAGATTACCATCAGGTCAATGTGACTGCTCAGGACGCAAAGGAGTACCGGAATGTGATTTTACAGGAGCGCACAAAGCTGGATCCGCAGGACGTTGGTTCGGCGGCTCCGCAAGACATTCGGGACTATCTGCAAAGATTAAGGGAGCAGAAAAAATAGGGGGAACTACGCATATGGAAACGCCTGATAAGAAAACAGTCATCAGAGATCTGATCGAGCTGGGGAAAAGCAAGGGACAGCTTTCAACCAAAGAAATTCTGGATGCTCTCGGTGAGCTTGATTTTGATCCGGAGCAAATAGAAAAGTTTTACGATACGCTTGAAAGCCAGGGCGTCGAGATCATAGAGGATTTTGCCAACATCCCGCTCGAGGGGCTCGAGATTCCCTCGAGCAGTGACAGCGAAGATGTGGAGTCGGCTTTGGTCACAGAGGGAATCGCCATCGACGACCCGGTGAAGGTGTACCTCAAAGAGATTGGCCGCGTTCCGCTCCTCTCCCCCGAAGAGGAGATCGACCTGGCTATCCGTATTTCAAACGGAGACGAAGCGGCAAAGAAGCGTCTGTCCGAAGCGAACCTTCGTCTGGTGGTCAGCATTGCCAAGCGTTACCTTGGCCGCGGAATGCAGTTCCTCGACTTGATTCAGGAGGGAAACCTCGGCCTCATCAAGGCAGTGGAAAAATTCGATTATACCAAGGGCTTTAAATTTTCTACCTATGCAACCTGGTGGATTCGTCAGGCCATTACCCGCGCAATCGCCGATCAGGCGCGAACCATCCGTATCCCGGTTCATATGGTCGAAACGATCAATAAAGTGAAAAAGGTATCGAGTCAGCTTCTGCACAGCAACGGCCACGAGCCGACTGCAGACGAGGTTTCTCTCGAGCTGGACATGCCGGTGGATAAGGTTCGCGAAATCATGCGGGTGGCACAGGAGCCGGTTTCGCTCGAAACCCCGATCGGTGAGGAAGAAGACAGCCATCTCGGCGACTTCATCCCCGACGATGAAGCTCCCGCTCCGGCGGATGCCGCCTCTCACACGCTGCTGCGTGAGCAGCTGGGCGAGGTGCTCGACACCCTCACCCCCAGAGAAGAAAAGGTGCTTCGTCTGCGGTTTGGCCTGGAAGACGGCCGTTCCCGCACGCTGGAGGAAGTGGGAAAGGAGTTTAACGTGACCCGTGAGCGCATTCGCCAGATCGAGGCTAAGGCGCTGCGCAAGCTCCGTCATCCCAGCCGCAGCAAGAAGCTGAAGGACTTCCTGGATTAATGGAAGGAGCCTCGTCATGCACATGACATTAGAAACGGACTATGCGGTTAGAATTGTGGATTTTCTGGCGGCATCCAATCAAAAGGCCGATGCACGCAGCATTTCGGAGGGGACGTGTGTTCCGCCTAGATTCGCGCTGAAGATTCTGCGTAAGCTGGTTTCCGACGGGATCGTTCAGTCCTATAAAGGAGCGCACGGCGGGTATACGCTGGCCCGTCCCGGCAGTCAGATTACCCTGCGCGAAGTGATTGAGTCGGTGGAAGGCCCTTACATGATCAGCCGGTGCCAGCAGGATGAATATGCCTGCACGCATCTGGCCTGCCGGTATCACCGCATCTATGCCGAAATTTCGGAGTCGGTGCGCAAGCAGCTGGATTCATACACCTTTTCTCAGGTGGAGCCATGTGGAGCGGCCTGTAAATCTCCCTTGTTTGGTGAGAAGCAGAAAAAATGATTTAGACTATTAAAAACGGGCTGCCTTCAGGCAGCCCGTTTTTAAATAACTATAAACCGGAAATTATTCTTTAACGATATAGCTCATATCACCTAGATGATATATTTCTATCATACATTCTTTTATCTCATCTTTACCTGAAAAATATCCGTCAAATTTGGAGGTATTAAAGCCGTAAGTTTCGTCTACGACCTCGAAGGTAAATTCGTTATAACGATTTATAAAATCTTTTAAATTCATTTTACTACCGGTAAAGCAACCCACATTACCGCATAAAACATTCTGATATTCCAGCAGATACACAAAACTGAAATCCCAATCTATTTTCTCAAACTCAATGCTGCCGTCTATTTGTTCAAAAGGTTCTATCGTTTTTACAAATCCGTCTTGGAACTGCATTCGAAGGATATCGTTTGCCACCTCAAAACCAATCACCGTTCTATCATGCAAACTGTAAGGCAGATGCACAACATTACTGCGAATAACCTTATTCATCTGATCACCTCACAAATTCATGTCTCTTTGTCCGCTGCATAACAAAATCTTATGATTGCTATTGTATCAGACTCAAAAGGGAAATTCAACCATAGCTGGCTGACAACAGGTCACAACTGATCAATTATCCTTTGTCGAATTTAACGGGAAGAGACAGCATGATGCAAGCATTTTGCAGATACCGCCTCTGTGTGTGTGTTTGGTTAAATGAACAGCTTACAGGAACAGGTCCCGTTCCCCGGCACGCATGCGCTCAATGTTCCGGCGTACGATTCTCTGCACATTCGGGTTTTCGATTTTGTTCAGCTCGTTCTCCAGCAGATGCCCTCCCATTTCGGTCAGCTCCGGGTCGCCGTAATCGAGCATGTACTCCAACAGCGTCATCAGCGCGTTGGGAGTACAGGTGTTCTGAATGGTTCCGCTTTTCGCCAGCTGCATAAAGCGGTCGCCGGTGCGGCCCTGCCGGTAGCAGGCGGTACAATAACTGGGAATATACCCGTTTTCAATCAGGGTCTTAATCACCTCGAGCGGGCGGCGCTCATCCGAAAGCTGGAACTGGCCTGATACCGCCTCGTGCGGGGAATCCTCTTCCTGCTTGTACCCGCCGATTTCGGTGTTGGAACCGGCGCTGATCTGCGACACCCCGTAGCGCAGCACCTCGTCACGCATTTCTGCCGATTCGCGTGTAGACATGATAATGCCGGTGTAGGGCACGGCGATCCGCAGAATAGCTACCAGATGCTTAAAGGTATCATCATCCACCAGATGCGGAAAATCCTTCAGGCTCATGCCCTCGGCCTGCTTTAAGCGAGGCATGGAGATCGTGTGGAAGCCCACGCCGAAGCGTTCTTCCAAATGTGCGTTGTGCATCATCAGGCCGAGCACCTCAAATTTGGGGTCATACAGGCCGAACAGCACGCCCGCGCCCACATCCTCAATCCCCGCTTCCATCGCGCGGTCGAACGCGGTCAGGTGGTAGTCGTAATTGCTCTTGCGACAGTGGGGATGCATTGCCTCATAGGTGGGCTTATGGTAGGTTTCCTGGAACAGAATGTAAGTGCCGATGCCCTTTTCGTGGAGCATCCGGTATTCCTCCACCGTGGTGGCGGCAATATTGACGTTGACGCGGCGGATGCTGCCGTTGTCGAGCTTCGTGTCGTAGATGGCGTCGAGCGCGTCCAGAATGTACTGAAGATCACAGTTTTGAGGGTCTTCTCCAGCCTCAAGAGCAAGGCGCTTGTGGCCCATGCGCTCCAGTACGCGAACCTCCTGCTGAATTTCCTCGCGGGTCAGGCGGCGGCGCGGCATCTCGTTGCAGCGCTGAAAGCCGCAGTAAACGCAGTTATTCACACAGTAATTCGAAACATACAGCGGTGCAAACAGTACCACCCGGTTGCCGTAGATTTTTTTCTTGATGTCCCCGGCGGTGCGATAAATCCGCTCTAAAAGCTCCGGCTCGGTGATTTCAAGCAGCAGCGCGATATCCAGATAATCCAAGGTTTCTCCGTTTTCCGCACGGCAAACGGCGGCTTCGCGCTGTTCATGGGTACTGCTTTTTGCCTGCTCCAGTAATTGATAGATTAGGTCATGATCCAACTGCATCATGCTGCGTCCTCCATTCTTTATGGTCACCCCGGCTCACCGTAAGGCGGAATCCGGCCCGCTCCACGCGGCCCTGAATGCAGAAGCGGCACTCCGCCGCTTCGTCGCCGGTACAAATTTTATTGTCATACAGCAAATATTTTTTTCGAACATCCGTAGGGGATAGATTCGGCATTACCACATTCGCGCCTGCCTTCAGCGCCTTTTCCCGCCCGAGCGGGTCGAGTGTGCCCACCGCCGTGGTGGCGGGTAGGAGCGCTGTGGGCAGCAGTACCCGCAGCATTGCGAGCATCAAAAGGGTCTGTTCCACCGTGCCGGAAGGGAACGTGCCGAATGGCGTATCCGTTTGTGGAATAAACGGCCCGATACCCACCATATGCGGCTGCAGTTCCTGCAAAAACCGCAGGTCGTCCGCGAGGTATTCCGGAGTCTGAAATGGAGAGCCCACCATGAATCCCGCCCCTACCTGATAGCCGATGTCGCGCAGATCCCAAAGACATCGCTTGCGGTTCTCGGGGGACATGGCGGACGGGTGCAGCTTTCGGTAATGCTCGTCATTTGCGGTTTCGTGGCGCAGCAGGTAGCGCTGTGCGCCCGCGTTGTAAAAGCGCTGGTACGATTCGCGGCTGCGCTCGCCGATGGAAAGGGTCACGGCACAGTCTGGGTGTGTGGTGCGAATGGAATACACCATGTGTTCCATTCGATCGTCGGTAAAGTAAGGGTCTTCGCCGCCCTGCAGCACAAAGGTGCGGTAGCCAAGCTCCCAGCCCAGTGAACAGCAGTCCAGTATCTGGCGCTCGGTCAGGCGGTAACGCTGTGCGTATGGGTTGCTGTGGCGAATGCCGCAGTACAGGCAGTCATTCTTGCAGTAGTTGGTGAATTCGATCAGGCCGCGGGTGTAAACCTCGTTGTCGTAAGAAAGGCGGCGAAGGCGGTCGGCCTCCCGCATCAGTTCTGCATAGTCGGTTCCTCCGCCGTCGCGGATGAATTCCGCCAGCTCCGCGCGGGTCATACGGGAAAGGTTACGCATAGCTTCCCTCCTTTATGTGAGTTTCGGGGATTGGTTGAAGCACGCGGTCAAGAATACCGGTCACATAGGCAATCAGGACGCCGTAGTTCACGATCGGCACCTCGGCCTCCCGCGCCTGACGGATGCGGCTGAGCATTTCGGAACGGTTGATCATGCACGCGCCGCAGTGTACAACGAGCGCGTATTCCGGCAGCTGCTTGGTGTAGCCGAGGCCGGAAGAAAAATCGAAGTGCAGCTCTTTTCCGGTTTTCTGCCGCAGCCAGCGCGGAATTTTCACCTTGCCAATATCATCCTCCTGCCGGTGGTGCGTGCAAGCCTCGGCAATCAGGATACGGTCACCGTCTTGCAGTGCGGCAATCGCTCTCGCACCTGCTGCAAGCTCTGAAAGATCGCCCTTGGCGCGGGCAAATAGAATGGAGAACGAGGTCAGCGGCATGTCCGGTGGCAGAAGCTCCGCCACATGGGCAAAGGCCTGTGAATCGGTAATCACCAGAGCGGGCGGAGCCGAGAGCGCGGCAAGCGCTGCGGGGATTTCCTCCGGCTGCACGACCAGAGCGGGCACGCCCAGCTCGAGCAAAGCACGCAGCACCTGCTGCTGGGGCAAAATCAGCCGCCCTTTGGGCGCGGAGGAGTCAATCGGCGTTACCAGCAGTACAAGCTCACCGGGGGAAATAAGACCGTCCAGCAGGCCCGGGGCTTTCTGCTGCGGCTTTGCATTCGACAAAACCTGAATCAGCTGTTCCATCCCCAGCCCGGTTTGAGCAGAAACCGCAATTGCGCCTTCCGGCGCGGGAAGAGAGTTTAAATCGCTTTTGTTCCACACGAGAATCACCGGAAGGCCGCGCTGTCGGAGCTGCCGTAGAAAATCTTCCTCCTCGGTGTCAAGGCCGCTCTCGGCGTCCGCCACATATACGGCGATGTCCGTTCTGCCCAGCACCTCCAAGGATTTTTCGCGCCGCAGCGCGCCCAGCTCACCGGTGTCGTCGAGCCCGGCGGTGTCGATCAGTACACATGGCCCCAGCGGGAACAGCTCAATGCTTTTATACACGGGGTCAGTCGTCGTGCCACGCTGGTCAGACACAATGGCGGTGTTTTGGCCGGTGAGCGCGTTGATCAGGCTGGATTTTCCGGCATTTCTCCTGCCAAACAGTGCAATATGGGTGCTCACGGATCGTGGGGCCTGAGTTTGCTCCATTCAGGAAACCTCCTTTTTCGAAATTGAAGTCTTAACGGTCACATGCTCCAGTCTGCCGAGGCGTCCTGTCAGACTGTTGATCTCGTCAGTGCTGCTGATGACCACCAGAGAAATCACGGCCATGTTCTCCTCCGGCATGGGGATTCCCATGCGGCCCTTAACGATGCCCTGAAAAGAAGAGATCACCTGATTAAATTCCTGCTGGCAAAGATTTGGCTGCTCCAAAATGGCGCTGATCACGGCGACGCGGTTCATAGCACATTCCTCCTGTAAAATTTTGACCCGTTGCCGCCATCAAACACGGCGAACGGATACTTCGGAATCTTGTCGTTCCACAATGAAAAAAGCCTTTCCGAAAAATCGGAAAGGCTTCTGGGTCTGATCAAAGCGCAACAAAACAGACGGCCCGTTCAAAAAAGAGGGCTATCAATCCGTTTCTTTCAGATCAGCGATGCTTTTCCGTCAGATTCGTTTTCTGTGGGATTCGATCCGGCACATCCGCAAAAAAATTCTTGACGGAAATGGCGGGTTTGGCCTTATTATAAAGAGAATCGGGCAGATTGTCAACTAATTGACAGACAAAATTAGAATTCAGACAGCTGTGCCGATGCGCAATGAGTTGCTTTATGAACAAGACGAAGAGAGCTATTTGCTAGAGGCGGTTTTCGCCCTCTCAATCGCCGGGCGGCTGACCACCCGGATTAGCACTCCGCCTTGGTCCGGGTCATATACTGTCAGAAGAAGCTGATTTCAACAAGGGGGAGAATGCGATTGGGTCAATATAAAGTTTGTGTGTATGCGATCAGTAAAAATGAGGAGCAGTTTGTCGACCGCTGGATGGATTCTGTCAGTGAAGCTGATCTGGTTATTGTGGTCGATACCGGCTCGGCAGATAACACAGTTAAACAGCTTCGAGAGCGCGGAGCGACAGTCTATGAAGAGCAAATCATTCCCTGGCGGTTTGACGAAGCGCGAAACCTTGCGCTTCGCTATGTTCCCGAGGACGTAGACATCTGTGTGTCGATTGACTTGGATGAAATCCACGAACCTGGGTGGAGAGAGGTCTTGGAATCCGCCTGGAGTCCGGAGTATACCCGCGCAAAATACCCGTATATCTGGAGTCATCGTTCCGACGGTATGCCCGATCAAAAATACCAGAGAGAAAAGATTCACCGGCGGCATAATTTTCACTGGATACACCCTGTACATGAGATTTTGGAATTCACCGGAGAAGGCGGAGAAAACGAGGTGTGGATCGAGGAACTCGTTCTTCACCATTACCCGGATGTTACAAAGCCCAGAAGCCTATACTTGCCCTTGCTGGAACTTTCGGTAAAAGAGAACCCATCTGACGACAGAGCTATGTTCTGGCTTGGCCGGGAATACCTGTATTACCAAAAATACAATTCTGCAGTTGAAACGCTGAAAGAATATTTAAAGCTCCCTACGGCAAGGTGGAACGAAGAGAGAAGTGCCGCCATGCGTTTTATTGCGCAGAGCTATGAACAATTACAGGATGGCAAGGCCGCCGCAACATGGCTGTTCCGCGCGATGGAGGAATGCCCTGCAGTGCGCGAGCCTTATCTGGGGTTTGCCAGATTGGCTTATGGGGAACAAAATTGGCCGATGGTATATGCTATGGTGAAGTTAGGGCTGGCGATTACAAAGAAAAGCGGAAGCTACCTGATGGAGCCGGAGTGCTGGGGTGCAGAGCTGTATGATCTGGGAGCTGTCTCCGCCTATTATTTGGGCCTGTATCAAAAAGCGGAGGATTATGCGGAAACGGCCTTCCAAATGCGCCCGGCGGATGAACGGCTGAAATCCAATCTGGAGTTGATTCGGAAAACAGTGCAGGAGCAGGCCGGTTAAGTCCGCTGCAAAAATTTTTGATAAAGGGAAAGCACCGGGAGCGTGAGGACCAGCCGGTGACCCAAGCGCTAGGGATGCTACATGGTTGTCCGGAGAAGCTCGTAAGCCGTGTTGCTGGTTGGTGGTCGTTATCATACTTACGGCAATCGTCAGGAGATAGACTACCAGATTTTGGTGGAAGTAAATTTATACAAAAAGCTGTGGCGGCCTCCTGGATGGCCGCCACAGCTTTTTCAGAAATTATTCTACCGTGATAACGGAAACCGGACACCCTTCTTGTGCTTCCACGGCAGTAGCCTCCGCGTTCTCCGGAACATCCTCCTGATAAACCTCCGCTACGCCGTCATCTGCCATACGAAACACTTCAGGACAGGTCTCTGCGCAGAGACCGCAGGAAATACAACCCGATCTGTCGAGCTTTGCTTGCATAAAAACATCCTTTCTTTTTGTGACATCAATTGAAATTCTTTCCATTTAGCGCTGAATAAATACCAGGTTTCCTTTATTTTACAGCAGGGGTGTGAGATTTACCAGATAGTCCGAAGATATTTTCTCCCTATATGAAAAAATCATACTGTATTCGAAGTTGTCTGTAAATACGGAAAGAATAAAAAGAATGCGCCAAAGAAAAGAAAGAGTGTTATAATACGAAGCAGAGCTTCAGGCGGCTGTGAGCTATAGAATCATCTAAAGAAAAGTAACGGGAGGAAACGATGCCGATGAAACAGGAAAAAACATCTGGAATTTCCGAAGAGTGGCCGTCGATCGAGATTTTTGATTACAGTGTGGACACATGCAATATTTTCTTTTGGGATTTTTTGTCCTCGCCTCGGCTGAATTCTCTGGCTGATATTGCAGACGGGCATGTGCGATGGATTAATGTGGACGGCCCATGCAGCGAGGGGCTTTTAAATGAGATCGGCAGTGTTTTTCACATTCATCCGCTGGCGATCCACAATCTTCGCAATCAATTCCAGCGAGCCAAAGTAGAAGAATACGATGGATTCCTTTCCATCGTAACCAAGATGATTTATTTTACAGATGACATCCTGACGGTAGAACACACCAATATTCTGCTTGGTCACAATTATGTTCTTACTTTTGGGGATACTAAGGGGGATGTGTTCGAAAATATCCGCAGGCGCATTCAGGCCGATATGCGTGTGCGCTCTGCGGGGGCCGATCATTTGGCCTATTTGCTGCTGGATGCTATCGTCGACGGTTATTTCGATGCGCTCGAAACGATCGGCGGGCAGATCGACGACCTGGAAGACAGTATTATGGAAAAAACCACGAAACAGCATTTGCTGCAAATCCGCACAATCAAGAAAGACCTTCTGCGGGTCAACCGGCATATCTGGCCGCTGCGCAACGTGGCCTCCCTCATGGATAAGGAATCGAGTGAGCTGATTCATCCTGAAACGGAACCGTATCTGCGGGATGTTTACAATCATATTGTGCAGGCCATCGATTCTACGGAAACTTACCGTGATCTGCTTTCCGGCCTTGCTGACCTGCACTTTTCAAATATCAGCTACCGGATGAATGAAATCATGAAGGTGCTGACGATCATCTCCACTATCTTTATCCCGCTCACTTTTATCGTGGGCGTGTATGGAATGAATTTTAAATATATGCCCGAACTGAACCAGCCGTGGGGGTATCCCGCCATTTGGGTAGTCATGGTTGCCGTCAGCATCGTAATGCTCCTATTTTTTCGAAAGAAAAAATGGCTGTAAAAGCTACAAAAACACATAATATTTTATTTATGGGACATTCTATGCTATATAATGTCATTAAACAAAAATTAAATTATGAAAGTAGATGAAATGATATGGGCATTATTACATGGATTGTATTAGGTGCATTAGCAGGATGGATAGCAAGTATGATAGTTGGTAAAAATTCAGAAATGGGGGCATTTGCAAATGTGTGCATCGGTGTTGCCGGTGCGTTTATAGGAGGGTTCATATTTAACATGATTACCGGTGTAGGATTTACCGGATTTAATATTTGGAGCTTAGTTGTAGCAACAATAGGATCAATCATTTTGTTGTTAATTATTAATCTCTTTCAGAAAACAAAACACGATCATGTCGATCAACCAATCAATAGATAACCTCCTCATAGAGAATAAAACAGAAAGCCCGCGGAGATTAGTCCGGCGGGCTTTTCTATTGCTTACTCCGCTGGCTTTGGGCTGGCGGAGTTATTTTATCAAATTCGGGTGGGAATAGAAGTGGGAATAACAAGACTTTTTATATTACTAGCTGCCACCAAGTGCCATTTAAATAAAAAAATAAAGCCCGCAAAAACTTAGCGTTAATGCGGACTTTGGCGGAGAAAAAGGGATTTGAACCCTTGCGCCGGTTACCCGACCTACTCCCTTAGCAGGGGAGCCCCTTCACCACTTGGGTATTTCTCCGAATCTATTTTATTGAAAGCTTATCAAAATATGAATGGCGGAGGGGAAGAGATTCGAACTCTTGGTCCCTTGCGGGATCACTAGTTTTCAAGACTAGCTCCTTAAACCACTCGGACACCCCTCCAACACAAGGTGCGAAAGTTATGATACCACAAGTTGTGTGCTATGTCAATGGATTTTCCTCAAAACCAGGCAAAAAAATGACTAATTTAAGCATTTTACCCTTCAAAAATACTCTATTTCTTGAGCAGCTGCCAGCGCTCCCGATAATCCGGCAGTACGGATTGTACCAGTGCATAAAAATCCTTTCCATGGTTTTTATGGCGAATATGTGCCAGCTCGTGAACCACTACGTAATCTACAGCCGGCATGGGGTATTGCATCAGCCGCCAGGAAAAGCAGAGCCGGTTTTTAGGGCTGCAGCTGCCAAAGCGGGAAACGGCCCCGGTGATGGTAAGACCGGTAGGGTGAAGCTCCATCAGGTTGGCATAATAGGCTACCCGTTCCGGCAGGATTTCTTTCGCGCGGCAAATCAGCTGTTCGCGCTCCGCGGCACTCGGTTCCGGGTGCTGCTCCATGCGGCAGCGCTGCCGTTTCAACGCAGAATGAATCCAGTCCTCCCGCTGCGTTACAAACAGGTCGATTTCACTCTGCGGGCAGCGTTTGGGGGCGCGTACCACCACCGCGGCGTCACGTGTAATCTCCAGCGAAAGCGTCTTGCGGCTGGAGCGGATCAGGGTGTATTCCGGTTTCATAAGGTGTCCCTTTCCTGTCACAGGGGAGAGTTTAATCAATCAAGTGATGTGCGTACCATTTGTTGCCTTTTACTCGGAACAGGAAAATCCCGGCACGGATCGCCCACTCCACAATCATTGCAAGATAAATGCCGATCAGCCCGAAACCAAGCGGGAGCGCCAGCAGCCCACCGCCTGCCACGCGCAGTCCCCACATACAGAACAGGGAAACAACCGAGCTGAATTTGGCATCACCCGCTGCGCGGATGGAAGCCGGAATGATAAAGCTGGGCGACCACACAAAGGGCATGGCGATCGCAGTTACCATCACAATGCGCTGGATTTCTGCAATGATTTGTTCTGGCGGATTGAAAATACCGATTAGGCCGGGCAAAAGCGGCTGTATGATCAGCAGCATAATCACGTAGCATACGCTCGAGAGCACCAAAAAAGTCCGTATAAATTTGCGGGAATCATCTACCTGGCGCTGACCCATACACTGGCCGATGACCGTTACCGCAACTTGGCTGATGGTGTTACTGGGAATTTGTAAAACCATGATGATCGACCAGCAGATGGCATTCGAGGTAATCGCCAGAGTGCCCAGAGCGACAATATATGTTTGAGTTAGCAGCTTGCCTCCGTTAAAAAACACCTGCTCCGCGGCAAAGGGAAGACCGATATACATGATCCGTCTTAAAATATCCTTATTTAGGCGTAAAGCGCCCTTATACTGAAAATGAAGTGTGTCGTCCAGGCGGGTGAGGAAGAAAAGCGAACAAACCGCGCCAAGGCCGCGCGCAACATTCAGTCCTACCGCAATGCCGACGACACCCCAGTGAAATACGGAAATAAGAAGAGTGTTTACAATAATATACGATACATTGTTAATTAAAGTCAGCGCTAGGGCGGGGCGGGTACGTCCCACGCCGCGCAGGCAGCAGACGCAGCCCTGGTATAGGCCAAATGCAGGGTAAGAAAGAACACTGCCCATGAGATACAGCCGTGCGTTTGAAAAAACGTCTGCTTCGGCGCTGCCGAACAGCAGCCACAAAATCGGGTCGCGAAGTACAATCAGCACCAGAGCCAGGCCAAGCGCCAAAAGAGGAACCGCAGCTACCGTTTGTTCAGTGGAGCGCGATACCATCTCTTGATTATGGCTGCCCTGGTACTGCGCTACCACTACCGTGCCGCCCGTGGCTACCGCCACCAGAACCGTCGTCATCAGTAGGTTCAGCGAATCTACCATGTTTACGGCACTAATGGCAGCCACGCCTGCGGTGCTAATGAGGGCCGTGTTGAAAAAGTTGATGCCAAGAATAAAAGCCTGCTCCAGAAAGATAGGCAGAGCCAGTGCCAGAACCTGTTGGGAGTGAATGCTCTTTCCAGAAAGATGCTTTTCCATCAGGCAAGAGAGCTGCTGTTTTATGATGATAAGCGTTTTGCTGTGCAACAAAATCACACCAATTCCTTTAAAGCTGTATTTGGGCAAGGTGCGGCATAAAGCCACACGGGCGGAAGAAGGGCCGTTGTCCATTTTAACTGGGATGCAAAGCGCCGGTCAAAGGTTTCAGAAATAAGCACCAAAATGGTGCGGAATGAAGAAATCTGTTAATGTGTATTACTATACAACGAAAACAACGGTTTGTCACGGGATAACGCCCCCAAAAGACAAAGAAAAAGGGAGCTTTTTCTGGCAATATTCCCTTTCTGAGATTTTTATAGTAAATTATTTTGCGCACTTAAAAAACTTTTTGCCGAAACATTAGCAGAGTTTCCTCTGGCTGATCAATCGGTTGAGTTTCGTACCTGAAAAATCGGGAGCGGTTTTGCGGAGGAACGGTTCCGGAAGGGGATGTATTTGTGTTATAATAACCTCACGCCGCAAGCCGAAGCCGAGCTTCGGGCGGCTGAGAGAACATTGAATTATCCGGCATTGAGGAATCTGACCTGATCTGGCTCTGCATGAGCAGGCATAAGAGAGGGATGATATCATAACCTCACGCCGCAAGTGAAAGCAAAGGAGTACCAAATTCATGGATGGAACGCAAAGAAAAAATATTGTGATTGGGGCATGGGTGGACGTTGTCCAAAAGCAGGATCAGCGAACGGGTCGGCTTACTCGTGGGCAGGTTGCGCGCCTGCTGACAAAAAGCCCGAGCCATCCCCATGGCATCAAAGTAATGCTGGAATCCGGTATTGTCGGACGGGTACAGCAGGTGATAGAAGAGAAGGAGGAAGCGTAATGGACCGTTTATTCGTATGCTACCCTAAATGCACAACCTGCCAAAAGGCCGAGCGCTGGCTCAAAGAGCACGGGATCGCCGCCGAGATGCGGAATATTAAGGAGCAAAACCCGTCACAGGAGGAGCTGACGCGGTGGTTCCGCGCTTCGGGTCTACCTTTGAAAAAATTCTTCAATACCAGTGGAATGGTTTACCGTGAAATGGAGCTTTCAAAAAAGCTGCCGGGCATGAGCGAAGAGGAACAGCTGGCGCTCCTTTCCACAGATGGAATGCTGGTCAAGCGGCCGATTCTGACAGACGGAAACACAGTGCTGGTCGGTTTTCATGAAAAAGAATGGGAGCAGGCCTTGCTAAAATAAAAAAAGAAAAAGATTCAAAATGGCGGACATCCTCATCCACTCCCTTTTGAATCTTTTTACGATTATATGCCTTGGTGTTCGGCGTTTTTCTGGTTACGGGATTCAGGCCGCCCCAGCCGGAGCGCTTTTGCAGATCCAGCTTCCTGCGCTGAGACTTGCTCATTTTTTCTCGCGGTATCATCTTTTCCATCAGCACAAATCCTTTCTGCTTCCATATTATCACAGGTTCAATTCACACTGTGATAAGGATATTATACCGCAAAAGCAGAGAAAAGTCACCTTCCTGCGGTGAAAAATAAGGTCTGGTAAAATCCGGAACAATGTGCTATACTCTAAATATAATAATAATTATTAAATTTAGCAGAGCGACCAAAAGAAGGAAAGGGGAACACAGCATGAGAAGAACAATTCGTAAAACAGTTACCGGAAGTACACAGTATGACGGTGCAGGGGTGCGTTTAGTACGCGTGATCAGCCGACCGGACGTAGAGGATTTTGACCCGTTTCTGATGCTGGACGCATTCGATTCCACCGATCCGGCTGATTATGTAAAGGGATTTCCGTGGCATCCGCACCGGGGGATTGAGACGGTCACTTATCTGATCGAGGGCAAGATCGAGCACGGCGACAGTCTCGGCAATCAAGGAAGCATCGATAACGGCTGCTGTCAGTGGATGACGGCGGGCGGTGGAATTCTGCACCAGGAAATGCCAAAGGAAAGCACCCGCATGCTGGGGGTGCAGCTTTGGCTGAACCTGCCGGCCAAGGATAAAATGACGGCGCCGACCTATCATGATATTCGTGCGGAGCAGGTGCCGGCGGTTAAAACCGAGTCGGGCGTCACCCGTGTGATTGCCGGCAGCTACCAGGGTACGGCCGGCCCCGGGAAAGGTGAATTCGTCCCGATGACGATGCTGGATGTCGCCCTGAATCCCGGCTGTGAATGGAATTGGACGAGTCCTGCGACGGATACGGTGTTTGCTTATGTGGTGCGCGGCGAAGGGAGCTTTGCGGAGCAAAACGGAGAGATCAGGGAAAAGCACGCGGTTCTGTTCGGTGAGGGAGATGAGCTTTCCATTACGGCAGGAGCGAAGGGAGTGCGTTTTCTGGTGTTTAGCGGCCCTCCGCTGAAGGAACCGATTGCCTGGGGCGGTCCGATCGTGATGAACACCCGCCAGGAGCTGCAGCAGGCTTTTCTGGAACTGGAACAAGGTACCTTCATAAAAGATTGATTTCTTTTGATAGAGAAAACGGGAGCGGACCCATGTCAGGGGCACGCTCCCGCTTTATTTAGCCGGATTTATAAAGAAAATTCTTTCCCTGTCATCACTTGGCGCTGTTATTTCAAAGTGCCTGCATAGTGTTTCATGGCCTGTGCCAGAAACGCGGCAAGACCCTCGCCGTATTGGTCAATATTTTGGGTAAAGCGCAGGTCATCCACATACATTTGTCCCAGTCCCGCAAAGGCCTCCGGCGAGTAGTGATAGCCAAAATTGTCGTTCAGAAAACAATAGAACAATCCGATTTGCTCCAGTACCTCGGGAGAGTCCGGCGGAAGCTGGCGGTATTCTGCAAGCATTCGGAAGATTTCTTCCATCTGGTGTGAAAGCTTTTCCTGTCCCTCTTTTCCCAGAGCGGAAAGCGCATCGTTGTATTGTTGCACCGCTTTGTCGCCCCACCGGCGCCGTGCCTCTTCTTCGTAGGGATTCTTCGAGAAGTCGAAGCCCTCAAATTTTTCTTTCGGTGTCATGGTGATTTCCCCTTTCCATGTTTTGCGTGTTTTGAGTAAGGTATTCAGCATGGTGTCGATCCGCTGTTTTTCGTGCAGCAAATAAGCTTGCTGCACCTGAAATGCCTGCTCCCGGTCAAATTTGGGATTTTCCAGCAGTTCGCGGATGACAGAAAGGGGAAACCCGCATTCCTTGAAGAACAGGATTTGCTGCAGATGATCTAAATTCTCTTCGGAATACTCCCGGTAGCTGTTTTCAGGATTTCGCTCTGGACAAAGCAGACCGATTGCATCGTAATGATGAAGCGTGCGCACACTCAGGCCGGTCAGATTTGCAACCTCGTTTGTGTTCATGGGGGATTCCTCCTTTCAAAGAGTATCATAAGCCATGACGCTGCGTCAGGGTCAATAGGTATTTTTTCTTTTTTTATTCGTATTAACCTGCCCTGATCAAAAAGCCGTTCAATTCATCTCTCACCCAAGGCAGGGGTGAGCCGAAACGATGTAGTGTCCGGTACCTTTTGCTCGGTATCTATCGTCTTTTTGGATAAAGCAATTAAAAACGGGGGTACTAAAATACAGTACCTCCGTTGGTGATTATGCTTTCATATCTAGCATGCAGCCGGTGCTTTCAAAGCTTGAGTTTTTATCGAAGGCTGAAAATTGGCTGTAATACATATCTTCTGCCGAATTCAAGCGATTAAGAAAGCTGCTGCTCATGATTTGCTCTTGTGGTGTCGCGGTCCAGGTCCACCCGTTCGGGCTGTAACTCATAACGGTTTGCCCCAAAGCACTGCATTTTAAATCAAACGTATCAGGCTGCAAATCTGAGCCGGTTACGACCATGGTGCCGGAGTTTAGTGTTACGCTGTAACAGCCTTCCTTTGTTGGCTGTATCAGTCCGTCCTGCTGGTTCAGGTAGTCAATAATTGTTCTGTGCTCGTCCGTAGACGGATTAGATGCGGAAGAGGACTTGTTGACCAACTGCTGGGCATCTTTGGCTAACGATTTTCGGTCAGGTGACACAGCAGAAATGTATTGTGCCCTTGTTTTTTCTGCAATCGACCAGAAACGATTGTATTTACTGTCCTCTTTTTGATAACGCGCTTCGGCTAATGATTTGGCTAAGTCGTCGATGGTCGCATCAAATTCTGCTTCTGTTGGTCGTTCCATTCCCCTGTGAGGAATGTTGTTCCAATCCGGAAGTCCTGTTTTTAATGAAGCTTGCGAATCGTTTATGCTAATTTTTGATAGTCGATTCACTCCAAAAGTAGGCATCGAAGCCCTCCACCCTGTCTCATTTATTTCTCATTCTTATACTTATTATCGACGAATTTGCTCATAACTTAATAGAAGATGAGAAATTACCTCTTTGCCGACAAAAACAGGGACACTATTTCAAATAGTGTCCCTGTTCCAATTTGCCATTCTTTTTTGTGAAGTGGTATTTGCTGTTGCCAAAAAACATTGAATTCGTATGGCGTTTTCCTGTTCTTTATGGCAACGCCGCTGGGTTAAAACTGTTTATTAAGCGATGTTTATTTGGCAGGAACAACAGCGCCTGCGTAGGTGTCATTGATATATTTCTTAATGTCATCGCTTCTCAGAACGGCTACCAGAGCTTTAATGCCCTCATTGTTCTCTTCACCCTCGCGTACCGCAATCACATTTACGTAAGCGGTAGCGGCCAGAGAGGTGTTGGATTCGGAGGCAAGCGCGTCAGAAACCTTCAGGCCGCCGGCGATGGCATAGTTGCCGTTGATGACGGCAAAGTCAACATCGGGCAGAGAGCGGGCAGTCTGCGCTGCTTCGATTTCCTGAATTTTCAGGTTCTTTTTGTTCTCGGTAATATCATTTTTAGTAGCAGTGATTCCTGCACCGTCCTTGAGCTTAATCAGACCCTGATCCTGCAGAAGCAGGAGTGCGCGGGCTTCATTGGTGGTATCGTTCGGCACAGCAACGGTGGCGCCATCCTTCAGTGCATCCAAAGACTTGGTTTTGCCGGCATAAATGCCGAAGGGCTCATAGTGAATATCTCCTGCGGAAACAAGGTGAGTGCCTTTTTCCTTATTGAAGTCATTCAGGTAGGTGATGTGCTGGAAGTAGTTGGCGTCCAGCTCTTTGTTCTCCAGTGCCAAGTTGGGCTGCACGTAGTCGTTGAATTCCTGAATATCGAGCTGGTAACCCTTGGCCTTGAGCAGTTCGTTAGCCTTCTTCAGAATATCTGCGTGGGGCGTGGGGGATGCACCAATCTTAATGGTCTGCAATGCCGCGGTGGAAGAAGTGGACTCAGAAGCAGCAGCCGCACTGCTGGCAGAAGAACCGTTGGAGCAGCCTGCCAGAGCAGAAACAGAAAGGGCTGCAACCAACAAAACAGAAAGAATTTTTTTCATTTTCAATATACCTCCAAATAATTTTCGTACCGATTTATTTAAGACTTACGCTTGTCACTCCGCCCGGCAGAGCGCATACCGATTTCCTGAAAAATCTGCACCACAACCACCAGAAGAATTACCGTGACGAGCATGATACCGGTTTGATAGCGATAGTAACCGTAGTTCACCGCAATCGCGCCGAGGCCGCCGCCGCCAACAAAGCCGGCCGTTGCAGAATACCCCAGAATCGTGGCGATTGCAATGGTTGCCCCGTTGATCAGAGCAGGAACAGCCTCCGGCAGCAGTACCTTAAAAACGATCTGCTTGTCAGATGCGCCCATCGAGTGAGCGGCTTCGATCACACCCTTGTCGACCTCCATTAAAGAGGACTCGACCATGCGCGCAATAAACGGCGCGGCCGACAGTGTCAGCGGAACAATGGCCGCGGTAGAGCCGAGTGAGGTACCGACGATCAACCGGGTCAGAGGAATCACCATAACCATCAGAATCAGGAAGGGGATGGACCGCGTAATATTGACAATCACGTCCAGTACCTTATAAAGCGGAGCGTTGGGGCGAATTCCGTCCTTTGCGCTGATGACCAGCAGAATGCCGAGCGGCAGGCCGATCACATAGCCAAACAAAGCGGAAAACACCGTCATGTATAAGGATTCTCCAATGCCTACCAGCAGCATTTGCATCGTGGCGTTATCCCACATAGCCGTTCACCTCCTCTACTGTCAGCCCGCGCCGCTGCAAATAGCGTAGCATGTTTTCCCGCAGGGCTTCCTGCTGAGGAACCTGAATGACAATCTGGCCGAATGCCTTGCCATCTATATTTTTGGTATCCGCATAGATGATATTCACGGGAATTTTGAATTCCAGAACCATGTCCGCAATCACGGGCTCAAACGAAGAGTGGCCGTCGAATACGATCCGGTAACAGGTAGCACCCGCATCCTGCGTTGAGAATGGTTCGCTCTTGCGGCCGTCAGGGTAAACGAGCTTCTGGGCTGCGGCGGTTTTGGGGCGGAAGAAGATTTCCTCCACGCTGCCAACCTCGGCAATATGACTCTGGTCAATGATGGCCACCCGGTTGCAGATTTGTTCGATGACGCTCATTTCGTGGGTAATGATGATAATGGTAATGCCCAACCTCCGATTGATGTCCTTCAGCAAAGACAGAATCGAAGCGGTTGTGGTGGGGTCGAGTGCGCTGGTGGCTTCGTCACACAACAGCACCTTCGGGTTTGGAGCCAGGGCCCGGGCAATCGCGACGCGCTGCTTCTGCCCGCCTGAAAGCTGCGACGGGTACGATTTTGCGCGGTCAGAAAGGCCGACAAGCTCCAGCAGCTCTTTGGCTCGTGCCTTCGCGGTTTTTGTGTCCGCTCCGGCAATTTCCAGCGGGAAACAGATATTGCTCTCTGCGGTGCGCTGCATCAGCAGGTTGAACTGCTGAAAGATCATTCCCATCGAACGGCGTACCGTGCGCAGTTCCAGATCATTCAGCTTTGCAATGTCCTTGCCGTCGAACAAAACGTGCCCCGCCGTCGGGCGCTCCAACAGGTTCATGCAGCGTACCAAAGTGCTTTTTCCGGCGCCGCTCATGCCGATAATTCCAAAAATATCCCCTTGCTGAATTTGCAGATTAATATCTTTTAAGGCGTGAACAGTGCCGTTTTTTGTTTGGAATGTCTTTTCCAAATTCTGAATCTCAATCAACGTTTGAGATGCCACAAAATTCCCTCCTTTTCTACAATAACCCTTTTAGTATATACCAAAATGCGCAGATAGTAAATGGTAAGAATCGCGCAAATGAACCGGGTTTTGTGAAAAAGGAATCGAACAAATCGCCGTAAAATCGTATCACCGCAAATATGGCTTACTGCTCCCGTCGTACTTGTAGAATGGAACCATATTCAGGATCAGCTTGTTCTTTCCCTTGCTTAATTTGCCTCCTGGTTTTCTGCGGTTTTCGCCGGCCCGTATCCTAGAATCAGCTCCTTTTCTTGGGGGATTACAATCATTATAGAGAGCGTACCATTGTTTGTCAACGAAAAAATCATATAAAGCATATAGGGTTTATCTATTTAAAGCTATAGCTAAAATTTATTGCTCTCGTATTTTTTTACGCGCGAGAGATAACCGTGGCGGATTCGCGTGGAAAAGCGGCGCTTTCCCTCCGCTTTTTTTCTCTGGCGGCACTTGGCAAGGTAATTGGCGGTTTCGTCAATCACTTCGCCGCTGAGCAGGAACAGAGCGATCAGGTTTGGGAACGCCATCAGGCTGTTGAAGATGTCGCTGATTCCCCAAACGAGATGCAGGTCGAGCGTACAGCCCGCAATGGCCGAAAGGGCAAACAGAATCCGGTAAGCCGGTACAATCCGGTTGCCCGCAAGGTAGCGTACCCCGCATTCACCGTAATAAGACCACCCCAAAAGAGTCGCAAACGCAAACAGCGAGATGCACACAGAAATCAGCGCGCCGCCATATGCCCCAAATACCGAGGAAAAGGCCGCTGCCGAAAGGGCAACCCCGTCCTTCCCGCTTGAAAGCGTACCGCTGCATAAAATGACGAGCGCCGTCACCGTACACATGATAATCGTGTCCAGAAACACCTGGAAAATCCCCCACATTCCCTGCTCAACAGGCTCCTTTAATGTACTCCCCGAATGCGCCATGACCGAGCTGCCAAGGCCGGCCTCATTGGTGAACACCCCGCGTGAAACGCCGGTTTTCATCGCGTTGATCATGGCCGCGCCGCCAATTCCGCCCGCGGCCTGACGCAGGCCAAAGGCTTCCTCAATAATCTGCCGAAACACCTCCGGCAGTGCCTGGCGGTGGCAGTACAGTACGATTCCGGCTGCAAGCAGATAGCCGATCGCCATAAAGGGGACGAGATTTTCCGTCACACGGGCAATGCGGCGAATGCCTCCGAAGGTCATTACCACCAGAAGAGCAGCCAGTACTAGCCCAGTAACAGGCAGAGCAATACCGAAGCTGTCTTGCAGTGCGCCCGCGATGGAATTCGATTGCGCCATGTTCCCCATACCGAACGAGGCCAGAACACAACCGACGGAAAACAGTACCGCCAAAGCTTTGCTGTGAATACCGCGCTCCAGGTAATACATCGCGCCGCCCAGCCAGGTGCCGTCTGAATTTTTAATCCGGTATTTCATCCCCAGTACGTTTTCGGAGAAAATCGTCATCATTCCTAAAAGGGCGGAAATCCACATCCAGAAGATCGCACCCGCGCCGCCCAGTGTAATAGCGGTGGCAACGCCCACAATGTTGCCGGTGCCGATAGAACCAGCCAGCGCAGTGGAAACCGCCTGAAAGGGAGAAATTCCTTCGCGGCTGCGGGAACGAGGACTAAAAAGTTTACCAAAAGTATTTTCAATCCATAATTTACAGTAAGTAAATTGAAAAAAGCCCAAACGGAAGGTGAAATTAGCTCCCGCCAGAAGAATAGCAGCCAGAACGGGCCATCCCCACAGCAGGGGATGCAGAACATCATTTAGCTGCTGAATCACCGCAGTCATTTTCAAAAAAAGCGCCTCCTCCTACAACCTGTACTAACAGGTGTATTCAGAGACGCTTTTTTTCATTCGCGCGTATTATTTAATATAGTAGAAGTTCTCCCCCCGCCATAGGCGGAGGAGAGCTAATTTTGTTTTTACAGGTGTATTCAGAGACGCTTTTTTTCATTCACGAGTATCTTTATAAAGTAGAAGTTCTCCCCCCGCCGTAGGCGGAGGAGAGCTAATTATGTTTTCACAGGTGCATTAAGAGACACTTTTTTTCATTCACGAGTATCTTTATAAAGTAGAAGTTCTCCCCCGCCATAGGCGGAGGAGAGCTAATTTTGTTTTTACAGGTGTATTCAGAGGCGCATTTTTAGGACAAGGCCGCGATTTCTTCCAGCCACAAATGAGCGCTTGCGTCGCTCGGCATGCGGAAGTCGCCGCGGGGCGACAGCGTTACAGTACCCACCTTGGGGCCGTCCGGCAGGCAGGAGCGCTTGAACTGCTGGGCAAAGAAGCGGCGGTAGAAGATCAGCAGCCACTTTTGAATGGTTTCCCCGTCGTAGGTGCCGGCAAAGGCCAAACGCGCCATGCGGTAGATTTTCTTCGGGCGGAAGCCAAAGCGCAGCATATAGAACAGGAAGAAGTCGTGCAGCTCATACGGGCCGACCAAATCTTCCGTTTTCTGAGAAATTTCGCCGTTGACCGGCGGCAATAGCTCAGGGCTGACAGGGGTATCTAAAATATCGAGCAGCAGCTCTCGCACCTCGGGCTGGCTGTTCTCCGCTGCGTGGCGCACCAAGTGGCGCACCAGCGTTTTGGGGATGGATGCGTTCACCCCGTACATCGACATGTGGTCGCCGTTGTAGGTCGCCCAGCCAAGCGCAAGCTCTGAAAGATCGCCTGTGCCGATGACGATGCCCGCAGTTTGGTTGGCAATATCCATCAAAACCTGGGTGCGCTCGCGCGCCTGCGAGTTTTCGTAGGTCACGTCGTGAAGCTGAGGATCATGACCGATGTCTTTAAAATGCTGATCGACCGCAGCGGCGATGGAGATTTCGCGGAAATGAACCCCCAAGCTCGCCGCGAGGCCCGAAGCGTTGTTTTTGGTGCGGCTGGTGGTGCCGAAGCCCGGCATCGAAACCGCTGTAATTCCAGTACGAGGAAGGTGCATAGAGTCAAAGGCACGTACCGTTACCAGCAGCGCTAGAGTGGAATCCAATCCACCGGAAAGACCGATTACGGCAGAACTGCCCCCGGTATGGCGCAGGCGGGTCTTGAGGCCCTCGGCCTGCATCGTCAAAATCAGCTCGCAGCGGTCATACAGATCGGAGGAATTGGACGGTACAAACGGCAGGCGGGGGAAAGAGCGCTGAAGCTCCAGTGGAATTGGCGTAAGATCAAACGGGATTGTTGTGCAGCAGCATCCACTTTGCCAGGTGGACATGCGGCGGCGTTCCTGTATCAGTCGCTGCAGGTCGATGTCCGCGCTGGTCAGGCCGGTGGTAAACAGCGGTGCTTCCGCCAGAATGGTGCCGTTTTCGGCAATGAGGTTATGTCCGGAAAATACCATGTCGGTGGAGGATTCCCCTTCTCCCGCATCCGCATAGGCATAGGCGGAAAGCAGCCGTGCCGATTGCCCGGTGACCAGCGCGCGGCGGTACGAAGCCTTGCCGATCACTTCGTCGCTGGCGGAGGGATTCAGCAGGATCGTTGCCCCGCAGGAAGCCAGATTGGCCGAGGGCGGCTCCGGCATCCACAAATCCTCACAGATTTCCACACCCAGAACTAGATCCGGAACGGAAAGGCAGCGGAAGATCAGATCGCCACCGATGAAAACGTTTTGTCCGCAGAAGGTAATTTCGTGGGTGGCGGGAGCAGGAGAAAAATGGCGCGCTTCGTAGAATTCTGAATAATTCGGAATGCTGCGTTTGGCGGCCAGTCCCAGAATCCGGCCCTGATGAATCACGGCGGCAGTGTTGTACAGCTCGGCGTTCAGCGCAACAGGAACGCCGATCACTGCGATAATGCGCATGTTGCGCGTTTCGTTCAGGATGCGCGATAAAGCGGCCTCCGCGCCGCCAATCAGGGTGCTGTCGCGAAATAAGTCGCCGCAGGTGTAACCGGTCAGGCACAGCTCGGGGAACACCACCGCACCCACCTGTTGTTGTTCTGCCTGACGCATCAGGTCAATCACGGCGGATCCGTTGTGCTGGCAGTCCGCTACCCGAATCACCGGGGTAGCGGCGGCAATTCTGAAAAATCCGTCCTTCATAGAAATGCTCCTCCATTTGGAATACATCAGCGGCCGGTTTGCGTTGCCGGCCCTGTTGCTTTCATTTTTCTGATCGTAGTGTAATGGTTGGCGGCCCCGAGCCAGGCAGTGAAAGAATGGCTTCGGGCAGATACGGTTTGTTACCGTGTATACAGCGGAAGGGCGCGCATTTGGCGCGCCCTCGTTAGCGGGTGGAATAATTTTCTTTGAGTGAAGGGGGACAGACAGTAACATCCGGCATGTGGCGGCGCAGATTTTCAAATGCGAACTGTTTGCTGCCGCAGTAATGGATGCCCCGGCGCACCCTGTTCAGATTGCTCAGACAGTTAGCGCCCTTTCGTTCCCTCAGGTGCATTTTCAGCACATAATAAAGACAGCAAAAGCCTGTTTTACGGCAAAGAGCGCGGTAAGCTTTTTCATAATCGGAATAAACACCCACATGTTCCAGGGTGGCGCGCACCATGGCCGTGGCGCGGATGAAGTCGTTGATCTTGTCCGCATTAATCGTAGCCAGCGTGCTGGTGCTCTGTTGATTATAATAATACAATGCCTTGTCAATTACTGCAACCTTGTTTGCGTGAGAGAACAGGCGGTTTGCGGTGGCCAAATCCTCAAACGCCATGGTGGGGAAGGTGATGCCGTAATCGGTAAACAGGCTTCTTTTATAGATTTTATTCCATACCAGGCTCTGAATCTGGGTGTCGTGCAACAGCTTGTTCATGGCTACATCACGGCTGAAAACGCCGTGGCAACGGAACGGGTACTTGTACAATACATCTGAGCGGACAAAGTGGTAATAATAGTAGCAGCAGGCAATGTCGGCTCCGTTTTCGGTGGCCGTGCGGTACAGCTCCTCCAGAAAATAAGGGGACACATAGTCGTCGCTGTCCACAAAACAGAGGTATTCGCCCCGGGCCTCCTCCATTCCGCGGTTGCGCGCCATGGACATGCCGGCATTGGGCTGATCGATCACGAGCATATTGATATAATTCCGCTCGAATTCGCGAAGAATGGCAAGGGAACCGTCTTTTGAGCCATCATTGACGGCGATGATTTCAAAATCCTGAAACGTTTGGTGTACCAGAGTGGAAAGACACTTGCCGACGAAAGGCTCCACATTGTAGACGGGAATTATCACGCTGATTTTGGGGTCTTTGAGTGTTGTTTGATTCGGCAAAGCTCATTTCTCCTTTCATTCGAAACTAGTATCCCGCTTTTCGGTGAAATTGATACATGCCGGGCGCGGGAGTTGCCCCTTGCGGGTCATTATCGGCTTGATTCCGTTTGTCCGGATGAACTGGAAAATTCCGTGTTCTGCTGAAATGACGAGTGGGAAGAAGAGGAAGCCTGTGAGGAGGAAGGAGCCGAAGAAGGCGATGCGCTTGACGTCGGCGCAGAGGAGGACGGCGTGCTCGACACCGGCTTCGAGGAGGTAGGCGTGGAAGAGGCCGGTGTGGAGGAAGTGGTTCCTTCCGTCCCGGGGCCTACCTTATAAATGTTCGCAATCGCGCGGTAATAGCTGCTCGGCAGGGCTTCGGTCTTTACGACCTTGCCGTTCAGGTAAAAAATTCGTTGTGCCGACGCGCGAGTCCCGGCGTTGCCCTTGCGGTCAAGAACCTTCTGGCCTTTTTTCAGTGTGGAATCCACCACAAGCTGATCCTGCGGCTGAGCCACGGTACTGGTCTTCTGCGATACGACCTCAATGTTATCATAATCGGGGGACTGGTAACCGTAAAGCGTTACTGTCACCTTCGTGCCGGACATGCCGGCTACAATGTATACGGGATATTCGGTAGGATTTTTAAATTGAAAATCCAGATATGGATAGCTGACAGTCGCGTCGAGACCCAGTGGAACATAAGAGGACTGCCACATATGATTGGCACGGCTGGTGATCTCCATATTGGAGCGGATGGCCGCACCATATAATGTGGAGGATACCTGGCATACGCCGCCGCCGTACTCCAGCACTTTTTTTCCTCCGGAAATCGCCACGGCCTTGCGGTAGCCGTTTTCCGGCAGGTTGGAGTCGCCCGTAGCGTTATTGAATGAGAACACAGCGCCGGGTTCGATTACCTTACCGTTAATGGCTGCCGAGGCGACCTTCATGTTGTGGTTGCCGTCCGCGGTATTGGTAGAGGTGGTTGTGTAGGTGCCAAGCTTCTGCATATGGCTTTTCAGGAGTGCCTGAGTCACATCAAATGGAACCGTTTTAACAGGAATCTCAATCGTTCCCGTACCACTGCTGTTGATCATGGCGTTCACCTGAGAAAGCAGCGAGTCGTTGTCCACAGCAAGGCCGTCTTTTCCATCTTTATATTGAAATGTAGCCGTGGCGGAATCGAAAGAGGCCACGGTGGCATTGACTGGCGAAACATTAACAGCCTGCCCAATTTCAGTTAACTTCTGCTTTAATACGGTATCGTCATGTGTTGCCGCCAGTTTGTATGTTTTCGGGGTCGTTTTCAGCTCATCGATCAGCTTCAGGCGTTCCTCGTCGCTTCCGGTGCGGGCATAGGCATAGGCTTCGTCCAAAACCTCCTGTGTGTTGAAGCTGTACCCCAGATCTTCAGCGGAAATGGCCCAGCTTTTTTCGCCGTGAGTTAGCTGAATATCGATTTTCGGCAGAAGACCGGGCTGGGCTTTTTCCAGAAGCTGCTTGGCTTCTTCCTTTGTTTTTCCGCCCAGATCAATTCCTTCTACCACCGTTCCGGCGTAGTAGGTATCGGCCTGTAAAAGATTGGCCTCATTTTTGCTCTGCTCCTGCTGCTGGTAGTAAGAGACACCCGCAAACACAGCCGCGCCCAAAACCAGGACACCGACTGCGGCGGCCGCAATCTTTTTCCACCGGCCTGAGCCGTTTTTGCTGTGTTTCGGGGAAGAAGAATACAAATCCGTCAGGGATTCTTCCTGATGGGGATAAGTCAGTTGATTCATGTTGTGATCCTTCCTTCCTGAAACTAAATTTGTTCTGCGCGATTCCTGGAAAAAGGCTGAGAACGCAGAAAAATAAGAATGATAAGGCTTTTCGCGAGTCTATTTTATCGCCTTTTCAAATAAATGTAAAGTTACATCTTTTACATAAGTTTCGAAAGCCCTTATTTTCCGTAAAATATTTACAGTTCAAGGCTTGAAACTTAGTGGGAAATACTATATTGTATAAATACGCGGCCTTGTAGCAAGAAATGCGGATTTTTTCATTTCTGCACTCTGGGCCGGTACTGTATTTTGAAAATACGCAGAACGGAGCTGTTCCGCTCTGACAGGAGGAACCTTCAGGTGAAAATTCTTATTCTATCTGCGGCGACTGGAGGCGGCCATTTACGGGCATCCCATGCAATTGAGTCGTACCTTTTAGAGAACACTTCAGATGTAGAAGTAAAAGTGGTTGATGCGTTAAAAACAATTCACCCGATCTTAGATAAAACAATTTGCGAGGGATACCATTTTTTGGCCACCAAGACCCCGAAAATGTTTGGTCTGCTGTACCAAAAGTCAAACGAAGAAAATCCTCTGGCCCAGATGGTGCCCAAATTTAACAGTCTGTTTGGTCAGCGGCTGCTGCCCCTGTTCGAGGAATACCAGCCCGATGTGATCATCGCCACACACCCTTTTGTAACAGAGATGGTTTCCCATCTCAAAGAAAAAGGGCAGGTCAAGGTGCCGCTGATCTGTATTATGACAGACTACGGCCCTCATAAGGCCTGGATTTCGGATAATGTGGACGCTTATGTGGTGTCGAGCGAAGACATGGTGCCGGAAATGGAGGCCATGGGTGTTCGGCGAGAAATTGTGTACCCGTTCGGCATCCCGGTGTACAATGTGTTTTTTGACAAGACCGATAAGGCTGCCTTACTTGAAGAGCTTGGAATGAAGCGAGATCTGCTTACCATTTTAATTATGGCAGGCAGCTTCGGTGTTTCAAACATTCTCCAGATTTATGAGGACATTGTGTGCCTGGATCTCCCATTTCAGATCATCGTCATTACCGGCCGGAACGAAAAACTCTTCCAGGCGTTTGAGGACAAAATCGAAGAGTGCCGCCTGAGCCCACAGAGGGGCTGCAAGCACACTCGCTTGGTCTTTTTTACAAATGAAGTGGAAAAGTATATGCATGCGTCCGACCTGATTATTACAAAGCCCGGCGGACTGACAGTATCCGAGGCATTGGCTTGCAATGTGCCGCTGGCCGTGTTCGACGCGATTCCCGGCCAGGAGGAGGATAACGCAAATTTCCTGATGAGCCACGATATGGCGGTGCGTATTCGCAAGGGAGACGATTGTGCGGCCACAATTTCCGAGCTGCTGCGCAACCGTGAAAGGCTTGAAAAGATGCGGCAGTCCTGCCAGAGCTTCGATAAATCACAGTCTTCCAAAAATATTTTGTCTCTGATGAACGAGCTGGTGGCAAAACAAAAGGAAGAAGCTGCCCTATTAAAGTAAGATATAAACGAGGTTATCCCCCGCCTTTGGCGGGGGATAACCTCGTTTTATGGCTTGGACGGATTACATTCCTGCGCCCAAAATCTTTTCCATATTCTGCAGCTGATCCATATCGACAATGGATACGACCTTGTCGCCGCCCTGCAGCATGGTTTCGCCGCGGGGAATCAACAGATCGGAATTACGGATAATGGCAACAAGCACGCATTCGGTGGGCAGCTGAATATCGCGCAGCAGCTTGCCCTGTACGGGGGAGTTTGGCTCGACCATGCGCTCAACCAGCGAATACTTGCCGCCGTGGAGCTTGAGCAGCGTCATCATGTCACCCATCGACATTTCTTCCGCTACGAGGCGGGCCATCAGATCGGCCTGATTCAGAGCGGCGTCAATGCCCATCATGGGAGTGAAGAGCCATGCGTTTTTCGGATTGTTGACACGGCCGATCACCCTGCGCACGCCGTATTCCAGGCGGGCCAGTGTGCCGATTACCAGATTGTTTTCATCTGAGCCGGTCACGGCGGCCACAACATCCGCCTGGCGGATGCCTGCGTCCTCTAACACCTTAGGCTCTGCACCGTTTCCCTGCAGAATGGCATCGTGCGGCAGAGCTTTTCGAAGAACCTCAATCCGGTTGTCCTTTGCTTCAATAATGGTGATCTTGTGCCCGCGTTCAATCAGAAGCGATGCAAGGTAGCAGCCTACCTGGCCGCCGCCGACAATAATAACCTTCATGATTTCATCCCCCTCACATCGTTTTGCCGAGCAGTCTGCGCAGCTGACCGCCGGAAGCGGAGATTTCTGCGATGTAGACAACGTCGCCCTTTTGAAATACCGTTCCGGTGGTTGGCAGCAGGGTCTTGTTGTCGCGCTCAATCGCAACAACGTGAATATCGCCTACCACCGTCAGCTCGTTCACCCGGTGCCCGACTAAAAGGGACGGCAGCTCTACGCGTACCAGCTCCGCCTCGCCGCTACCAAAGCTGTAAACCTGATTCAGCGTGGAATACGACAGCAAATCCGAAGCGCGCTTAATGCCCCACGTGGTGGTGGAGAGGGTCTGTACCCCAAGGCGCTTGTAAATTTCTGCCTTTTCGCGGTCGTACAGGCGTGCGACCACTTTCGGAACATGGTAAATCTCTTTGGCGATGCGGGCAATTACGGCGTTCGATTCATCGCTGGAGGTAAAAGCCGCCAGCGCATCGGTGCGTTCAATTTGCGCCTGATGCAGAACGTCCTTGTCAAAGCCGATGCCTTCTACCGTTTTTCCTTGAAAGTTTTTACCGAGCTGGAGAAACGCTGCGGGGTCAGAGTCAATAACGGTAACGGCGTGACCGGCTTTACTCATGGCCTGCGCAAGGCCGGAGCCGTTGCGCCCGCACCCTACAATAATGATTTTCATCAGATAGCCTCCCTTTTTGCGTCATTGGGATTATTAGTATGGGGTTGGTCGTTATTTTTCTTCCTTCTGCGGTCCGACCGGCGCAGGAACCATTTGCGCGCTTCATCCAGCAGCAGCATAGCGAATGGGATGAACAGCAGCATCCCCAGGTGATTCAGCGGCAGAGGAGCTGTGTTGAACAGGTTGTGCAGGAAGGGGAGCGGCAGGAAGACAAGGCACGCAAGGAGCGTAAATTCTACTGCGATACCGACCAGAATCAGGCGATTGCTGAACAAACCGATCTTGAAGATAGACGTACGGTCTGTGCGGCAGGCGAATACCGCGCCCATCTGTGACAGCACGATGGCGGCAAAGGTAATGGAAGTGGTCATCCGGTATGCGATACCATCGCAAGCCAGGGGAACTGCGGGCCAGCCCATCAGGAAGTTCAGGAAGAAGTATGCAGCAATACCGAACGCTGCTTCAAGCATACCGTACCACAGAAAAGCCCTGAAAATCAAGGGGCGATTGAGCAAAACATCTTTTCTGGAACGCGGGGGCGCATCCATCACGCCCTCCTCCGGAGCTTCACAGCCAAGGCCCATAGCGGGCACCATGTCGGTGCCAAGGTCGATCGCCAGCACCTGCATAATTGTCAGGGGCAGCGGAATCAGTCCGCCGGAGAACAGGTACAGAACCATCGGCACGGCACAAGACATATTACTGGTGAAAATATAAAGCACAAACCTGCGGATGTTGCTGTATACCGCGCGGCCTTCCTCAATGGCGTTGACGATGGAGGCAAAGTTGTCGTCGGTCAGAATCATGTCGGCGGCTTCCTTGGCCACGTCCGTTCCAGAACGGCCCATCGCAACGCCGATGTCTGCCTTTTTCAGTGCGGGGGAGTCGTTGACTCCGTCGCCTGTTACGGCAACAATCTGCTTCATATCCTGCAGTGCGCTTACTACCTGAAGCTTCTGCTCCGGGGCGACGCGCGCGAAGATCACTTCATCTTTCAGCGCTTTCTCCAGGTCCTGCTGGCTCATGGTTTCCAGCTCCAGGCCTGTGATGATGCGGGGATGACTGCCGGAAACAATCCCGATGCGGCGGGCGATGCTCTCCGCGGTCAGGCCGTAGTCGCCGGTGATCATAATGATGCGAATGCCGGCCTTGTGGCACTTTTTCACGGCGGCGGCAACCTCCGGGCGGGGTGGGTCGACCATGGCGATCAGGCCTAGGAAGGTTAAATCCTGCTCAATCAGCTCGGGGGTGTATTCGCTCAGGCTGGTCGGCAGAGCGATTTCTCCGGTCAGCTCGCGGCAGGCAACTGCCAGTACGCGCAGGCCTTTTTTGGCGTATTCGTCATTGATTGTCATAATCTGTTGGCGTTCCTCGTCGCTCATTCCGGAAACCAGACCGTTTCTGCGCTGACGGGTACACAGGTCGAGAACCTCTTTCGGCGCGCCCTTCACATAGGCCAGGCGGTTGACGCCTCTGGGCTGGTGAATGGTGCTCATGCGCTTTCGGCTCGAATCGAAGGGCAGCTCACGCAAACGGGGAATCACTGTGCTGAGTTGATCCAAATCCAATCCGTTTTTCTGCGCCACAACCAACAGCGCGGCTTCGGTGGGATCGCCTAGAACAGTAAAGTGATTGTTTTCTTCATTGGGGGGCAGCAGTCTGGCGTCGCAGCACAGCCCCGCACCGGTCAGCAGCTGGCACAGGTCGGCATTGTCCTTGTCGGTGGGCTGTCCGTTCTCTTCCAGAATCTGCCCGCCCTCGGCATTGTAGCCTACTCCGGTTACTTCCAGGTTTCGACCGTCGAACCAGATGTTGCTGACGGTCATTTCGTTCTGGGTCAGGGTGCCGGTTTTATCGGTGCAAATTACCGTGGTGCAGCCGAGCGTTTCCACAGCAGACAGGCGCTTAATCAGCGCGTTGCGCTTTGCCATGCGCTGCACGCCCATAGCGAGTGACAGCGTAACGGTGGGGAGAAGCCCCTCCGGGATAAACGCCACAATCATGCCCAGAGCAAAGATAAATGCCGCTACGGGTTCGGATTTTGCAAGAAAGATTGCCAGAATAAAGAATACGACGCCGATCGAAACAGCAATAGCCGAAACTTTTTTCGTTAGATTGCCCATTTCCTTTTGCAGAGGACTGGACTCATCCTTCAGGCTCTGGGTCAGCCCGGCGATGCGGCCGAATTCAGTGTCCATTCCGGTGGAGCAGACAATGGCCTTGCCGGTACCGGAGGAAACCGTTGTTCCGGCAAAAACAAGGTTAGGCGACTCCACAGTGGAAATGTCGGTTCGAAGCACCTGGTCGCGTCCCTTATGCACGGGGTTCGATTCTCCGGTCAGGGTAGACTGGTTCACGCGCAAGTCGTTGTCTTCCACAAGGCGTGCGTCTGCTGAGATCATGTCGCCTTCCGACAGCAGCATGATGTCGCCGGGAACGAGATCCTCAGCCAAAAGGCGAAGCTCCTCGCCGCCGCGCAGCACGCGGACGTAATCTGGCAGCAGCTTTTTGAGGGCCTCAGTCGCTTTTCCGGCGCGGAACTCCTGCCAGAAGCTGAACACGCCATTAATGACGTTGACCATCCAGACCGCGATAGCAAGCTCCGGCATTCCTGCGATGAGTGCGACAATACCGGCGATCCAAAGCAGAATAGCCATCAGGTGGGTAAAGTTGGAGAGGAACTTCCAGATCAGAGGCTGTCCCTTTTTTTCCTGAATCGTATTTTTGCCGTACTTCTTCAGGCGCGTCTGCGCCTCTGCGGCAGAAATGCCCTGTGCCGAGGTATCCAGCGCTCCGTATACTTCCGAGACGGGCAACTGACGGATTTTACGGGGTAAATCATTGACCGGCGGTGCAGCCGGCTGTTGAGTAGTGGTTTGCGATTTTAATTCTTTCATCGTTCTGCTCTCCGTTCCATAACATGTATAATTCCATTTGGATCCCGCCGGGTACAAAACGCGAGATGAGGCGTTGCGCCGCAGTCTGATTCTTCATAGGCGCATTCACCGTCGGGAGTCAGGCTGCCAAGCCGGTTTAAATTGTATCGGGCCGGCAGATAGGTTGGATCGAGCGCCCACGCGCACCGAAAATGCCGCATCGCTCCCAAGGTGTTGCTTTCCTGCTCCAGAAGAATCCCCATGAGGTTGTGGGGATGCGGTGCATGGGGAAAAGTCCCCATGGCGTTTGAAATCAATCGTTCACATTCTTCGTATTTTTGTTCGTGAATCAGCAGCCTCGCGACTCTGCAAAGCTCGGTCAATTTCTCTTCTTGAATAGTAGCCGCAGATTTCATACTGTAACACCTTACCTGTCAGCCTTTCTTGATTTCCGTTCTTATTCTAGCGAAGAGTCTGTGAGATGGGTGTGAAAAGGCAGACAATGGTGTGAGAATGCTGTGAGAATTGGAATTTGTTCGTTTGTTGGCTTCAGGTGCAGACCGATTGAAGCAGCAAAAAGAGCCTGATACGGATATTCTTCCGCATCAGGCTTTTTTCATGTAAAAATAATGTTTTTCCAGTAAAACTTTTACACTTTTGAAAATAGGGGACTATTCATCCACCAGCCGGTATCCTACCCCAATTTCGGTTACGATGTAGCGCGGCTTTGCCGGGTTTGTTTCCACTTTGCGGCGCAGCGCAGCCATCAGCGCGCGCAGGGCTTGGGTGTCGTTGCCGTAACCGACTCCCCATACCTCACGAATAATGTATCTGGTTGTCAGCACCTTGCCGCAGTTTTTGAACAGCAAAGCCAGCAGACTGTATTCCATGGGGGTCAGGTGAAGCTCTTCTCCGCTAAGGTAGGTCAGGCGTCGCTCCATATCAATTTTCAGCTCTCCCACCTGATAGACTGCCTGGGGCTTTTCAGCGTTCTGCCTGCGCAGATGCCGGATAGCAACACGGATACGCGCCAAAAGCTCAGTAGCGGAAAACGGTTTTGTCAGGTAATCGTCCGCGCCGGCATCGAGCGCCGCAGCCTTTTCTCTGTCCTGATCCCGGGCGGAGACGACTATGATGGGCATGTCCGACCATTCGCGCACCTTTTTGATGATTTCCATGCCGTCGCAGTCCGGCAGACCCAGATCGAGCAGCAAAAGCTCGATCGGTTCCGAAATCAATAGGCTCATGGCGCCGTGTCCGGTGTTTGCACTCAGGTAAGAAAAACCATCCTGCTCGAGCGCATAGCTGATGAAGCTTTGAATTTGTCTGTCGTCCTCTACAACCAGAATTTTATGAGTGGCTTCACTCATGGTCTTTCACCTCCAACGGTAGGTTGAACACAAATTCCGCACCGGAGCCGTCAGTACGGTTGTGCGCCCAGATGCTTCCGCCGTGGGCCTTTACGATCGTGTCACAAATGGCCAGGCCAAGGCCGACTCCCTTGCGGGAATCCGATTCCTTTGCGTGGGATGTATAGAACAGCTCGAAAATATGGGGAAGATCCGAATTCCCGATTCCGCTGCCGCGGTCACGTACCGAGAAAACCGCTTTTTGATTTTCCTTGTCTTCTTCGACGGAAACGCAAATTTCACCGGGTGAGTCGGTATGCTTTACCGCATTTTCCAGCAGGTTGATCAGCACCTGGCTGATCAGCTTCGCATCCATCGGAACAAGAAACAGCTCATCCGGCGCGTGAACCTCAATATCGTATCCAGGGTGGTGACGCATCACATAACGGGCGGCTCCGCCCAGAATTTCTTCGGCGGCCTCCATTTGCTTGCTGATGGCGAGCATGCCGTCCTGCAGGCGGGTTAGGCTGAGAATGTTCTCCACCAGAGAATGCAGCCAGCCGGCGTCCTTATAGATGCCTTCCATCAGAGGGCGGCGGGGGTCAGCGCTGTCGGTCATCCCCAGCAGCATTTCCGACGTTCCCATCATTCCCGCCAAAGGGGTGCGCAGATCATGAGAGATCGCCCGCAGCAGGTTGACCCGGTAGCGCTCCTGTACGGTTTCTTCATGCAGGCGGATTCGCTGCTGAGAAGACAAAAAGCGATCCATCGCGAGGGCGGTGCTTTCGATCATGGAGCGAAGAATCCGAATCTGCGCCGGAGACAGGCGCTGCGCTTTCTCCCTCGGCAGTCGGATCAGCCCCAAAATCGAGTCCTTTGCATAAATCGGCCAGTCGTAAAATACGGGTCCAGCCACGTAGCCGGCGTCTAGGTCAGAAAGACTTTGCAGTATGCGCGGTACGTCCTCTGTGCGGCGTCGTATTGGATGGCCCGGCATGCATTGAACATAAAAATCTTCCGGTTCACCGTTTTCATCAAAACACAAACAGGCTGCACCTGCGCATACCGATTTGCTGATGGTATCCGCTGCCAGCTCAGCAATTTCGGGAAAGGTTTTTGCATCTGTCAGCAGGTTGGTCAGAGCGTAAAGAGCGCGAGATTCCAGCTCCCGTTCCTTCGCGTTTCTTTCGTTCTGCTTGGCATGGAACGTTACCATGCTGGTCAGCAAAGCCGCAATACTCATGAAGAATAGGGTGGTAATATAGCTGGGTGCGTTCAACGAAAAGCTGAAATAAGGTTCGGTAAACAAAAAATTAAACAGAAATGCTGCAAGCACTGAGGTGAAAATGGCCACGACATAGCTTGAAATCAGGAGTGAGGTCAATAGAACAGCTAAAAAGAAAACAATCACGATATTGGCTTCGGGCAGTCCAAAATCGCGCAGCAGGTATCCGATTCCTGCCGCTGATAGCAGAAGAACAAGCACAATAAATAAATGCAGAAGAACGGTTTTGATTTGGTTTTTATGAGACATGGTATCTTTCATTCCTTCTCTGTAAACCCGCGAGACAGGTGCAGGCTGCTTTCTTTCAAACGAATTTCTGGAAGCTGTGGAAAAACAGAAGCTTTGTTGTTCCTTATAGTGTATTTCCATCCCGGCCAGAATGCAAGAAAATTTATGAAATATTAGGATGCCACAAACCGAAGGAGGGCACGCGGAGCAATCACATCTGTTATCGCTGCCAGTAGGGAAATCAGAGGAATACACCGCAAAATTATTTGAAAAAGCTAACAAAGTGGAATGTAAATTAGACAATTCGTGAAATAAAATACCTATAATTTCCAATTTGTGACCATACAAGTTGGCATAAAAGCGAAAATGTAAATTATTATTGTATTTTCATTTTTGATTCAGTAAAATGGATGAAAGAATGCTGAGAAGGTATTTTTTATATTGTATTTATCCTGTCTTTTAGTTCAGGCGGAGCATATTTGAGGAGGTTATAACATGAAAAAATGGATGGGGAAAAAAGCTGCTGCGGTCATCATGTGTCTTTTGGTTTCTCTGCAGGCTCTGCCGTTTGTGGCAAATGCGGATGCAGGCGCAGGTACAGCAACAGTGAATCTGTTGGATGTAACGGGGGCCTGTACGCCCAAAGACATGTTCAATTCGTTTGGAGTAACCGCAACGTCGGGTAAGAACGAGCTGTCGCTGGCTTTTGATATGGAAATGGTTTCCATCCCCGATTTGATGGCCGGCGATCCCGCAGACATACCCCCAGCGCTGAAAAGTATTATTGATACAATTGAGGATTGGTCATCGGCAAATCCTACTGGCAACTTAGACACGGAGCTTGCTGATTCGTCCAGTCAGCTTTATAAGGACCTGCCTGGTCTCAACTTTGAGTTTTCCTTCAAGCTGGGAGATTCTTCTCTCTCGTTCCCTGACACCTATTTAAATGCAAAAAATGACCTGAAAACAAAAGCAAACGTTAAAATCGGCGAATACACCATTACGAAGGACGACGGCACAGGAGTGTTCACGCTGAGTGGTAGTCTTGATAAATTTGTTTATAACCGCACCGGAGAAACCGCGGGCAAAGGTGTAACCGCGGGTGGGTCGGCAAAGATGTCCATAAAAAATGACGAAGGAAAAGATGTTACGCCGAATCTGGAGCTGAAGGATGGGATTGTTAATGTTTCGGTTTCCTTTTCCGGGGGCAGTACTCCGGGCGGCGGGGACGATAAGCCCTATACAATAGAAAAGACAGCGTCAGACATTACCCAAGCGGATTCAAAAAGCTTTTTGACCTATACCATTACCGCAAAAGCACCGGCTGGCAAAACACTGAACAGCATGAGTGTTGTCGACCCGATTCCTGAAGGACTCACGGTAACAAAGGTAGCGGTAGCAAGCAGCACACCCAGTTCAATTACAGGCGATGTTGAGTCTGCAGATCAGGCTGAGGCGGGAAAGTATTTTGTTGATACAAGTGGTAAGCTTACTTATACCATTCCGGATTCACCAGATGTAACCGAAATTGCACTTTCAGTTACCACCATGATGACATCAGACAATTACCAGAAGTACATGAAGATTCAGACAGGAAATCCGAATCTTACCTTTAAAAATAAGGCTTCCCTATATGAAAAGGATGCCACAGACCCCAAAGTTGTCAGCAATGAAGTAACCTCTACACTCGAGGGCAGCTTTATGGCAAAGGACGGGAAGCGCGTTGGCCTGAACAGCCCCTTCTGGGACTGGAAGATCACCGCGAATACCTACTTTACCGGAACAAGCGGTACTGTGTACCTGATTGATTCCATTCAAGGAATCACAGATACCCATATGTACGCTCTGAATGCTTCTGATCAGGTGGAGTTTACGGTTAATGAGGAAACTGCTCCCAGAAGCGCAGCCCAGGCAACTACTTCGTCACCATATACTTATGCTGACTTGTCAGGCTCCGCTAAAACCGCTGATGAGAAGAAAAACTGGCTCGACACACTGACTTCTTCAGGTGCAAATGCGGTTTATTATATCAATGGCAGCGAAGCTGTTTTGGTCATCCCGCTTGCGGCAAGTGACCTGAATAAGCCGCTGACAGTTACGTATCAGACGAAGGCAATCGCGACTTCGAGCGGGACGTATACAACGAAGGCATTGAAAAATGCCGTTACTATGTTTTGGGGACCCGGCGATGCGGAGTATAATCCTGGCGGCGGCTCCGGTGGTTCCGGCGGTGGAGGCAGCTTACCTTCATTTTCGTTCAACGTGAGCAAAGATGTTAATATGAACTACGCCCTTTTAACCAAAGAGGCCGGTAAATATACTCCGTCTACCCGTGAAATGATTTGGAACTTCAATGTAAACTACAGCGGCCGAGAGATTAAAAGCGCGATTGTTACCGATGTCCTGAAAGATTCTCTTCAGCAGTTTAAGAGTCTGCGTTATCAAACGATTACCAGAGATTCTTCCAATAAAGAAACCCCCAGCGGCTGGGCTGCTATGGGGAAAGACACAGGGAGTCCGCATTACACACTAACCCAAAATCCCACCACGCATGAAACAACACTGGAAATATCACTGGGTGATGTACCGGAAAATGTTGTTTATCAGCTGGAACTGAAAACTACTGTGGTTGACCCGGAGATTTTAAGCAAAAATGCTTCGAAAGCCGGTACATTATCGAATTCGGCTGAAATTAAGGGTGAAATCTTCGGTAAAGAAGAAAAACAGACGGATGACGCCTCCTTGGATGTTGCGAACACCATTCTTGTCAAAGACAATATTGATAAAAATAGTAATGGGGGCAATTACTACGATTTAGATACCCATCAGCTGTATTGGCGGGTTACAATCAATCAGAATAAAGCCAATATAAAAGACGGAGCGGTTTTGACGGATACCGTGCCTCTGCACACGGATTTCGGTAAGCTGCTGAAAGTGACACGGACACCCTTAAGCGGAACGTCGGAAACAAAAGCCGACCTAAATACGGCGGCGGATGGTTCCGTAACAATGGATGACCATCAGGTCATTACGTTGAAGGATGATGGCGTAGACAAGGATGGGCGCCAGATCGTGCAGTTTGAGTTCAGCAAGGCGTTTAACGACAAGTATGAGCTGGTCTTTACCACAACCGTAAAAGAGGAATACCGTGAAGAGATCGCCAAGAAGCTCAAGCAGTATTCCTTTCAGAATAATGTTGCGCTGGCCGGTGAGCTTGTTGATCCAACAGGGGTAAAAAACGCAGCGATTAACGCCAGTGATGACGCAACGCATAACGTTAACATCCCTTCTGTTACAAAGAGCGGCGATTATTTTGAGCTGAAGGATTACCCGAGTTACGGAACCATCTCTTACGCACACTGGACGATCAAGCTGAATCGTGACCAGGTGGATATGACCGGAGCGCGCCTGGAAGACCAGCTCAAGACCTGGTTCCAGATGATTCCGGAATCGGTTGCGATTGTGGAAGGAATGGTAACCTCAGATGGGAAGGACATTACCCCGCTGAACAGTACAAAAATTACCGATGGCCTTACCGTTACAGACGGCGGCTTTGCGTTTGACATTCCCGCCGCGTATGCAAAAAAGCCTCTTATCATTACGTTTGATACGAGAGTGATCGATGACGTTTCGGCGAATAACATGATCAACTCTGTATCCTTGAAATGGAAAGGCGGTGACGAAACCGATTCAGGGAATACAAACGCGAACGGCGCTAAGGATTTCTTTGCGGCCAGCTACGCGACAGCGGCAAAAATCCCCTTGCTGCAAGTGCAGAAAACCGATGCCAATAGCCACACGGCACTTGGCGGTGCTGATTTTGTTCTTAGCGCTTTGAAGAAAAGCGGCACCATGTGGATACAGGATACTTCCATTTCGCAGAAATCAAAAACCACTGTTTCTTCGACCGGTTATGCGAACTTCCTGTTCCTGAAAAGGGATGTTCTGTATAAGGTGGTTGAGTCAGCTGCCCCCAGCGGTTATATGCCAGACAGCAGGCCGCGGTATTTTGTTTTCCTGAAAGATACCGTTGCAGGTGACTATCCGGCGGGTACAACAGCTGTGGATGCCAGCACCTCATCTTATATGCTGCCGTTTACGAACAGTCAGCAGTCCGGTACGATTCAGGGCAAGAAGACAAATACCTCGGGCGGGGCTTTGCCCGGTGCGGTAATCGGTCTGTTCCCGGAGAGCGAAACAGTGTATACCAGTGCCGAGGCGTTACAGACCTATGTCAGCGATAATACGACCGGGGCATTTCACTTTACGGCTGCTTCCGGCACATATAAAATTGTGGAGATTACGCCTCCCCCCGGTTATTTGCTGAATCAGGGTACCGTGTATACCGTAACAGTGCCCGCAGGTACAAATGTTACCGTAGATAAAGACGTTAATAATAATGCAATCACCATTGCCAATACCAAGAAACCCACCGGCGGTGGCGGCAATCCCGGCGGTGGCGGCAATCCCGGGGGAGGCAGTACTTCCGGCTACATTGTCATTGAGAAGTCCTCCGAGGACGGAGTGCTCTCCGGCTTTACCTTTGAGATTACAGACGGCAAGACTTATACCGAACGTTTTGTGACGGACGCGGATGGACGTATCATGACCGGTGAGCTGCCAAAAGGAACGTATACGATTCATGAAGTTGCGGTAGAAGGAGTGACGGATCGATACGAGCTTCCGAAGGCGCAGACAGTGCGTCTTTCCGGAGTGGGCACGAAGGTCAGCTTCAAAAACAAGCTGCTTGAAGAATTCATTCCGCCTGAAGAGGTGCCTTTGGGCGGAGGAACGGAACCAACGCCCCCGACGGAGGTGATTCCCGATGATGATGTTCCGAAGGGAGGCAAAGAAACCTTCGGGCCGAAAACCGGCTATACCGGTGCATCTCCGTTATGGTCGCTGATGCTGGGCCTCTCTCTGGCAGGCCTCGGGTATTCCGTTATTTCCCTGCTGGTTTCTAAAAAACAGGGACGCCATGCCCACAAATAAGCAGACGGTAAAGCATCGTCTGGCCGTAGTCGGATGCATCCTGTTCGGCGCTCTGGCTTTGATTTCCGGAGCCGTGCTGCTTCTGGATGATCAGCGCCAGAGCACGGCTGACAAAGAATTTGAAGATTTGCGCGTAACCATATCTGCTGATGGCTTATCGACCGCCGGGGAGTCCTCCTTCCCGGCGGTTCTTCCCAAAACGCCCGCGGAACGATATGGTGAGCTTGCCAAACAAAATTCAGATTTCGCCGGATGGATTCAGATTGAGGGAACCTCGATCAATTATCCGGTAATGCAGACTCCCAAAACCCCGGACTATTACCTCAATCACGATTTTCAGCGCAAATACAGCCCTTATGGAGTTCCGTATGCGGATTCCCGCAGCGATTTGTCGGGCGGCAACGTGCTGATTTATGGGCATCACACCAAAAACAAAGGAATGTTTGGGGTGCTTGTGGATTACGAAAAGCAGTCCTATTACAAAGAGCATCCAATGATTTTCTTTGATACGCTGGAGCAGTATGGGGTTTATCAAATTGTAATGGTTGTCAAAACTACCGCGCTGCTGGATGACCCCAATGCCTTCGATTATACAAAGGCTGCCTTTCCTTCCAATGAAACGGAATTTCAGAAATTTGTCACTGCGTGCGAAAAGAGCGAGCTGTATAAAACCGGCGTAGGCACGTCGTTCGGGGATCGACTGCTGCTGCTGTCTACCTGTGAGTATTCCAAAGAGGACGGGCGTTTGCTTCTGGTTGCAAAGCAGGTAAAAACCGCAGCTCTAAAATAATTAAGAATAATTCGCGATTTTTTAAGGAATTTTGCGAATAAGTGTAGATTTTACCATAATATTACGATATAATTAAAGTAACGGCAATCGCCGTTTCGATTTTAGGACAAATGGAAAGGAGCAGAAAAATGAACAAGGAACAAAAATTCTTTATCTGTAAGCATTGCGGCAATTTGGTTGGAATGATCGTGAGTTCCGGCGCACCTATGATGTGTTGTGGGGAGAAGATGACCGAGCTGGTTGCGAATACTACTGATGCTGCTACCGAGAAGCACGTTCCCGTTGTCACCGTGGAAGGGAATACCGTTCACGTCGTTGTTGGCAGCGTAGAGCATCCCATGCTGCCGGAGCATTTTATTCAGTGGATTTATCTGCTGACCACCACGGGCGGCCACCGTACGGCTCTTCAGCCCGGAGAGGCTCCGAAAGCCGTCTTTACATTGCAAGACGATGAAAAGCCGGTTGCGGTTTATGAATACTGCAATTTGCACGGCCTGTGGAAAACAGAACTGTAATTCAGCCTCTGTTTCCTTATTTTGTTTCGAATTGCAGCAAGAAAAGTCCGCTTAGGGCTGTTGCCCAGCCGGCGGGGTGTTTTCTGCTGCTGCGAAGGAAAGGCATCTTACCTCTTAGTAAGGTGCCTTTTGTTCTATCAGGCGCTGGTCATTAGACAGCCTGATGAAGATGATTCACAAAGGAGGCGTGTCATTGAAACTGACGGTTTTGGTCGACAATAACACCTATATTAATCAGTATTACCTGGGAGAGCCAGGCGCTTGCTATTATATTGAGGACGGCGGCGAGAAAATTTTACTCGATACCGGCTATTCCGACATTGCCGGGGAAAATGCCCGCAAAATGGGGATCGATCTGAGCGGGCTGACGAAGATTGTCTTTTCCCATGGCCATAACGACCACACGGGTGGATTGCAGTATTTAAAAGATGAATATGATTTATCAAATGTAGAGATTATTTCGCACCCGGATGCCTGGAAAGCAAAACGGTTTGGAACAGAAAGCATCGGCGCGTGTTTTTCCGAACAGGAAATTGAGGGAATTGGCCGGCTGCATCTGACCAAGGAGCCGCTGCGGCTTAGCGAGCGCCTCTTCTTTCTCGGCGAAATTCCAACGGTTTGCGATTTTGAGCCCCGTGTGGCTTTAGGCGAACAAAAAGCAGACGAAGACTTCTGTGACGATTATGTGATGGATGATACTGCTCTGGCCTACTGCGGGGATGACGGCGTTTTTGTCATTACCGGCTGCTCGCACAGCGGAATCTGCAATATTATAGAGCAGGCGAAGAAGGTGTGCAATTCCGAAACGGTGACGGGCGTGATTGGCGGTTTTCACTTGTTCAAGGTGAGTGAAAGGGTAGAGGCTACCATCCGGTATTTCGAGGAATCGGGAATCCGCCGCCTGTATCCCTGCCACTGCACATCGTTTGCCGTTCGCGCGGAGATCCATCAGAAAATTCCTGTCAAGGAAGTCGGTGTGGGCTTTACGCTCTCTTTGTAGTGTGCCGGAAAATTGATTAGGGTGGTATGCTTGACTTCCGCTCGAAACGTGAGTATAATAAGTACAAATTGAAATACAAAATACCGGTTGGACAGGCATTCGTTTATGAATTTCTGTTTTCAAGATTTTAGCTTTAAGGGTGGGAAGCTTCTGTGAGAAGCTCTCCGCCTTTTTTGTCGTCTTTTTTCCTTTGCTTCTTGCAGAGCATACCGTCTCCTTTTGGCAATCTGACCCGCCGGGTATGGCGTTAAGAGAAAGGGAGGATTGAAATGACTGTGTCGGAAGCGGTATTGGTTGGTGTTTTCTGTATGTCTCTTGTCTTTGCAATTCTGGCGGTACTGTACTTTTTAATTCGCATTTTTACCGTTGGAATCCGCAAATTTGAAAACAAACATACAGAAAAATCAGATCAAAGATAGGGGGAAGGACATTGTTTATTGAAGCAATTCAGACTTTGGTTCAGAGTTCCGGCTTTGCGGCCCTTACCTGGCAAAGCGTTGTCATGATTGTGCTGGCGTTAGTATTAATTTATTTCGCGATCGTTAGAAAATTTGAGCCGTTGCTCCTTCTGCCCATTGCATTCGGGATGCTGCTCATCAATCTGCCCATTACCGGACTGATGGACACCCCGGTAGATGGACATGCTGGCGGATTGCTCTACTACTTATATCAAGGTGTGAAGCTTGGAATCTACCCGTCATTAATCTTTTTAGGGATTGGCACGATGACGGATTTCGGCCCGTTGATCGCCCGGCCAAGCAGCCTGTTTTTGGGCGCGGGTGCACAGTTCGGCATTGTGATCGCTTTTGTTGTGGCGATTGCTCTGGGCTTTACTCCGCAGGAAGCAGCATCGATTGGAATTATTGGTGGTGCTGACGGCCCCACGGCCATTTATCTCACCTCGAAGCTTGCGCCAGATCTTCTGCCGTCCATCGCGATTGCGGCGTATTCGTATATGGCGCTGATCCCGCTGATTCAGCCCCCGATTATGCGTGCGCTGACGACAAAAAAAGAGCGCGAGATCAAAATGACCCAGCTGCGCAATGTTTCGAAGCTGGAGAAGGTATGCTTCCCCATTATGGTAACGATCCTTTGCATTTTGCTGCTGCCCTCTGTTGCACCGCTGATCGGTATGCTGATGCTGGGCAATCTGTTTAAAGAATCCGGCGTTACAGAGCGTCTTTCGAATACCGCCCAGAACGGGCTGATCAATGTCGTTACGATTTTCCTCGGGGTAACGGTTGGGGCCACCGCAACGGCGGAACAGTTCCTCAGTCCTTCTACTTTGAAAATCATTTTTCTTGGACTGATGGCTTTCTGCTTCAGCACCATCGGCGGCCTTTTGCTCGGCAAGCTGATGTGCTTTTTGTCAGGTGGAAAAATCAATCCGCTCATTGGTTCTGCCGGCGTTTCGGCAGTTCCCATGGCCGCCAGAGTCTCTCAGGTGGAGGGGCAGAAGGCGAACCCCGGCAACTATTTGCTCATGCACGCCATGGGCCCGAATGTAGCCGGAGTCATCGGTTCGGCCGTTGCGGCAGGCATCCTGCTTTCACTGTTTCAATAAGAGTTTAAGATACGATTTTTGCTCATTTTCCATGCAGAAGGAGAGAAAGAACAACTGGGTTCTTTCTCTCCTTCTATTTTTAGAATTCAATTTTTTTAGAAAAAGCTATAGAAAAAGATCAATAAAAAAGAGCGTTGCTTTTTTATCGATCCTTTACTTTTTATGAAAAATGTTATACTATTTAAGAGTAAATATGGTTGTTTTCATCAATGTTCTTTGAAGAATACAAAGCGTCCCCGCTGGATTCCCGGCTGGAGACGCCCATTAACAAATAAAAGGAAAATCAGAGCGGAAGAATCTCGGGCTCTTCGTACTCCACGCCAAAGGTTTCAGCGGTTACCTTTTTCATAACCTGATCTTCTCTCGGGCGGTCTTTAGCATCGCGAGCCGCCCAAACAATGCGGTCTACTTCCTCCAACCCTTCAATGACCTTGCCAAAAGCGGTATAGTTTCCATCCAGGTACGGAGCATCGCCAGCCATGAGGAAAAACTGGGAACCGACGCTGTCAGGATGAGAGGCACGGGCCATGGAAATCACGCCCTTGGTGTGCTTTAAATCATTCTGAAAGCCATTCTTGGCAAATTCTCCGCGAATATGGTAACCGGGGTCGCCCATGCCGGTGCCCTCCGGGTCGCCGCCCTGAATCATAAATCCGGGAATCACGCGGTGAAAGATAGTACCGTCATAAAACCCCTTCTTTACCAAAGACAGAAAATTGCGCACGGTATTCGGTGCAACCTCAGGGTACAGTTCTACTTTAATAACGCCCTCGGCGGTTTCGATCGTTACAACAGGATTCATTTAAAATTCCTCCATTATTTTAATGCTTATGGTCGTGAATCACTTGAAATGTGACTTTACGTGAAGGTGGCGATTTTTTCTACCGCCAAAGGCGGGGAAAGAGATCATAACCTTTTCCTATATTATAAACTGAAAAATCGATTTCAGCAAGGCAATACAGGTTTTTACAACAAAATTGGTTCTATTTCCCGGCGGACGGGTCTGCCGGACAGCAAAAAGGAGAAACAGCATGAAATTGGTGTCTTGGAATGTTAACGGAATTCGGGCCTGCCTGAATAAGGGCTTTCTCGATTTCTTCCGGGAGGCGGACGCAGATATTTTCTGCCTGCAGGAAACAAAAATGCAGGAGGGGCAGGTGGAGCTGGATTTGCCAGGTTACCGGCAATACTGGAATTCCGCTGAAAAAAAGGGGTATTCCGGAACGGCGGTGTTCACCCGAAAAGAGCCGCTTTCCGTTTGTTATGATATTCGGAATCCGGAGCATACCGGGGAAGGCCGGGCCGTTACGCTGGAGTTTGAGTCGTTCTACCTTGTGAATGTGTACACCCCCAACTCCCAGCGCGAGCTTGTGCGTTTGTCTTATCGGATGGAATGGGAAAATGCGTTCCGTGAGTACGTAACGGCGCTGGACGAGAAAAAGCCGGTCATCATCTGCGGCGATCTGAATGTGGCGCATCAGGAGATTGACCTGAAGAACGCCAAGAGCAACATGGGCAATGCAGGCTTTTCTTACGAGGAGCGCGGCAAGCTGACCGAGCTTCTGGCCAGCGGATTTCTGGACAGCTTCCGTGAGCTATACCCGGATCAAACCGGCGCCTACACGTGGTGGTCTTATATGTTCAAGGCACGCCAGAACAACGCGGGCTGGCGCATTGATTATTTTTTGATTTCCGAACGGCTGCGCGAAAAGCTGAGCGACAGCCTGATTTATTCAGAGGTGCAGGGCAGCGATCACTGTCCGGTAGGACTAATACTAGCCTGTGACTAAAAAGTGAAAGAATGGGTGTCTCTTTCGCTAGAGGCGAGGGCAAGACACCAAGCATGATTCACTGTTTTTATGAAGGGTCTGTATGATTTTATCTGATGAAAAGGGGGATGTAAGTCATGCGCAGCACAGAATATCACCTGTCAAACCATGAACTGAAATATCTAAGGCTATTGGCGGATAACTATCCGACCATTCAGGCGGTCTGCACGGAAATTATCAACCTTCAGGCCATTTTAAATCTGCCCAAGGGTACAGAGCATTTTATGAGCGATTTGCACGGTGAGTACGATGCCTTTTACCACATTGTGAATAACTGCTCCGGCGTTATCCGCGAAAAGGTAGATCTGGTATTTGGGAAGACGCTGTCCGATCAGGAACGCTCCGAAATCTGCACCCTGATTTATTACCCGGAGCAAAAGCTTCGCTACATTAAGCAGTCGGAATCTAATCTGGACGCTTGGTACCAGAAAACGCTGCATCAGCTCATCAGCGTCTGCCGCGTTACGGCGTCTAAATATACGCGGTCGAAGGTCAGAAAGGCCTTGCCTCCCGAGTTCAGCTACATCATCGACGAGCTTCTGCATGCGCAGTCTGGCGAAGACAGCAACCAGCAGGTGTACCACGCAAAGATCATCGATACGATCATCGGCATCAACAATGCGGATGAGTTTATAACGGCGCTCTGCTCGCTGATCAAGCGCCTTGCGGTGGATCACCTGCATATTGTGGGCGATATTTTCGACCGTGGCCCCGGCGCGGACCGTATTATGGATCTTTTGATGAAGCATCACGCAGTGGATGTGGAGTGGGGCAACCACGACATTCTGTGGATGGGCGCGGCCTCCGGCAGTGAGGCGTGCGCTGCAGCGGTAGTGCGCAACACCGTTGCCGGCGGGAATCTTGCCACACTGGAGAGCGGCTACGGGATCAGTATGCGCGAGCTTGCCATGTTTGCGAAAGAGCAGTACCCGGAATGCGAGGATTTAAACCATGCCATCCGCAAGGCGATTTCGATTATCTTGTTTAAGCTCGAGGGCCAGCTGATCCGCCGTCACCCAGAATTCCAAATGGAGCACCGGATGCTGCTGCATCAGATTAATTATGAAAAGGGAACCATTGAAATTGAAGGGAAGACCTACACGCTCAATACAACGGTGTTCCCGACTGTTAGCCGCGAAACTCCTTACGAGCTGACGGAAGAAGAGAAGAGCATTCTGCATGGGCTGATGGAGGATTTCAAGGAAAGTGAACGACTGCACCGCCATATGCGATTTTTGTACGCAAAGGGCAGCATGTATCAATGCTTTAACCAGAACCTGCTGTTCCATGGATGCATCCCTATGACGGCTGACGGTAAACTGACCAGTGTGAATGTGGGCGGGCGAACGGTGAAGGGCAAAGAACTGATGGATCTTTCGGACAAAATTGTGCGCAGGGCCTATTTTGCTCCCCCCACTGCGGCAGATAAGCCGTTCTGCCTGGATTATATGTGGTATTTGTGGAGCGGCAAGGATTCCCCACTGTTCGGGCGTGAGAAGATGACGACGTTTGAGCGCATGTTTATCGATGACAAAAGCTCTTGGGTGGAGAGTAAGAATCCGTATTATAAATGGTACAATCAAGAGGAAGTCTGCGAAATGCTGCTGAGGGAATTCGGCCTGAACACGCCGTTCTGCCATATCATCAACGGCCATGTGCCGGTGCGCGCGGGCGATGGGGAAAGCCCAATCAAAGCGGGCGGAAAGCTGATTGTAATCGACGGCGGCTTCTGTGAGGCATACCACCATGCCACGGGGATTGCCGGATACACCCTGATCTACAATTCGCATGGAATGCGCATTAAGTCGCACCAGCCGTTCGGCGGGGTGCGCAGCGCGCTGGAGGAGAACAAGGACATTCAGTCCCGCTCTGATGTTTTTGAAACTCATTTTGCCCGTATGATGGTTATGGATACCGATAACGGAAACGATATCAGCAACCAGATTTACGATCTGACCATGCTGCTCAACGCGTACCGTCAGGGCCTGCTTTCGCCTAAGGTGACGAAATAATTTCTGCAGGGGTCTTGTAATTTATGGTTGACCCCGGTATTCTTATAGGAACAAATAAGCATGTTCCCGCTTTCGATGGGGAGTATGCAAAAGGCTGTCTATCAATAAAAAGGCAGTCAGCAACAGTTTGGAAAACAGGATAAGGGAGGCGTTTTGATGTATTTAACGTTCTTTGGCGCAGATAAGGAAGTAACCGGAAGCTGCCATTGTGTAGATACCAATGGAGTCCGTTTTTTGGTGGATTGTGGACTGCAGCAGGGACAGGACGAAAAGGATAACGCTGTTCTTCCGTTTTTGCCCATTTCGGTGGATTTTGTGGTCTGCACTCACGCGCATATCGACCACAGCGGGCGGCTTCCGCTTTTGGTAAAGCAAGGTTTCCACGGCAAGATTTATGCGACCGGCAAAACGTGTGAGCTGCTTTCCATCATGCTGCGTGACAGTGCGCATATTCAGGAAATGGATGCGACCAATGAGAATCGCAAGGGGCGCCGCGCCGGCCATGAACTGGTGGAGCCACTTTATTCCATTGATGATGCTGAAAAATGCCTGACCCTTTTGGAGCCGCATGAGTACGGTGAGATTTTCGAACCTGCACCCGGTATCCGGCTTCGTTTTTCTGATGCCGGCCATCTGCTTGGGTCCGCGTTTACAGAGGCTTGGCTGACCGAAGGGGACGTAACAAAAAAGGTGGTTTTTTCCGGGGACATCGGCAACAAAAATCAGCCGTTGATTCGCAATCCCCAGTATCTATTGGAAGCAGACTATGCTGTGATGGAGTCTACCTATGGTTTAAAGCAGCACGAGCACGTTGACGATTACACCCCACAGCTCGCGGAGCTGATCGACAAAACGCTGGCAAACGGCGGCAACGTGGTGATCCCGGCCTTTGCTGTGGGCCGTACGCAGGAGGTTTTGTATTTTATCCGCGAGATCAAGGAGCGCCATCTGGTCAAAAGCTTTCCGGATTTCCCGGTGTATGTGGACAGCCCCCTCGCGGCAGAGGCCACGCGTATTTTCAGCGGTGACTTAACCGGCTACGCCGACGAAGAAACACTCAAGATTCTGCGCTCCGGTTTTAAGCCGATTTCGTTTTCCAACCTGAATATCAGCCAGAGCGTGGAAGATTCCCGTGCTTTAAACATTGACACGACTCCGAAGGTGATTATTTCGTCCAGCGGCATGTGTGAAGCGGGGCGGATTCGGCACCATTTAAAGCATAATCTCTGGCGGCCGGAATGCGCGGTGCTGTTTGTCGGCTACCAGGCAAACGGTACGCTGGGTCGTTTGCTGGTAGACGGTATTAAAGAGGTCAAGCTGTTCGGCGAAGAGATTACTGTTCAGGCTCAGATTCATAATTTTCGTGCGCTCAGCGGCCACGCCGACCACGACGGTCTTCTCGAATGGCTGAAAGCATTTGAGCCAAAGCCGCAGCGTGTGTTTGTCGTACACGGGGAGCGTGAAACCTGCCTGGCTTTTTCCGAAGAACTGAATGATATGGGCTATTCTATTTATGTACCAAATTTTGAGGCCAGGTACGATCTGCTCGCAGACAAAGAACTGGACTTCGGTGTGGATGTCTCTCTGGAGCGCAGTGAGCAGCCGCAGAAGGCCAAGGCTCGCAAGCTTGCTTCTGCATTTCAGCGACTGCTGGCCGCGGAACGCCAGCTGCACCAGACCATTTTGCGCAACGAGGGCGGCGCTAACAAAGACCTTGCCCGCTTTGCCGACCAGATTCTCTCTCTTGCAAAGAAATGGGAGCGCTGAGCTGCTTTCATAGAAAAAGCTTCATGTAAAATTATGTCTGGCTTTGCCAGTGCCGGTTAGAAACTTCATATACAGAAAAACCTCCTTTTGCCTGGACTTACCAGCCCAAGTGAAAGGAGGTCTTTTATAAAAGCCAAACAAATGCTCTTGTATTGCTATTACTTCCGATTGACATAGTAACTTTATTTTGTTATAGTTATTCGATGAAAGAAAGCATAATGAGGGTGCAGTTAAGCGGATTGTTTCAAAATATGTTTTTGTTGGATCGAAGCCTTCGTGGAGCACTGATCCAGAGGATAAGATTTATTCGGCAGTGTAAGCCTTTCTTTAAAAGCCGAGGGGTATATATCCCTCGGCTTTTTCGATCTATTTAGTCAGGAGTATGTTAAAATGTTTTCGATATCGGGGTTTTTATCTTATTGCTTTATCAATGCGTTTACTCCCGGGCCGGGTAATCTTCTTGCACTGAACACAATGGTTCGGTATGGATTCCGAAAAAGCCGGTTCTTGCTGGCCGGTATTTTTTTAGGCTATTATGCGGTACAGACAGCCTGTGCATTTATGGTCTATTCTTTGGGATCGCACTTTGAGTCTGTCCTAAGTTATATGAGATATATCGGCGCGGCCTATATTGTCTGGCTGGCTTTTCATATATTAACCAGCAAGCCAGCTAGCGATTACACGCAAAAAGCCCCCAATCTGTTATCGGGCTTTCTCCTCCAGCTAATTAATGTGAAAATATATATGTTTGGCATAACTGCCTTGATTAAGTATGTCACTCCTTTCAGCAGCAGTCTTGCTGTTGTACTCGCTACTTCATTCCTGATTGCGACAATGGGGACCTGCGCTACAACAGTTTGGGCCTTTTTCGGCACAATGATTCAAGGCATATATGATCGATATTACTTACCGGTGAACATTATCATGGCTCTTGTTCTGCTGTACAACGCTTTTACCATGATCATTCACTAAGAGAAAACACAGAAATGCGCCTGGAAGCAGCTGATGATAGCCACACCCAAGCGCGTTTTTTTCTATTTTCATAAAAACGGGAATTACCCTTTGTTATTTTCTTTCAGCAAATCCCGAATTTCCGTCAGCAGCGCTTCTTCCTTGCTTAGCACCGGAGCCTCCGGCTCGGCAGGTTCTTCATCCTTCTTTTGACGCAGCTTGTTCATTAGCTTGATCATCAGGAAGATGACAAAGGCGGTGACTATAAAATCCAGTACGTTCTGCAGAAACGCGCCGTAAGCGATAACAATATCGGCTCCGCCAAAGGCGTTGGGAACGCCAACGGCCAGCTTGCTCAGGTCAATCCTTCCAGTAATCGCCGAAAGCACAGGGGTAACGATGTTTGTCACCAAAGAGGTAGTGATTTTTCCGAATGCACCGCCGATGATCACACCGACGGCAAGATCGATCACGTTGCCGCGCATTGCGAATTCTTTAAATTCCTGGATGAACTTTTTCACGTTTTGTTCCTCCTGTTTTCCCATAACTACACTCCAAAAATAGGTTTACTTCTTTTCCATAAAAACGGTAAAAGAGAGCTGATTTCTCCCCCTCGAAAGGATAGAGGCTTGTTTTTTTGAATTACAGATTAATAATCGTTATCATATCAGAATTTGTCAAAAAAATCAACTTTGTGCCGGTAGGGAAACCGGGACACAAAGTTGATTTTTTTGGATGATTTATCAATGCGGTATAACTGCCGCCGGTTCTGTCGTGCTTTGCTTCAGGGCTTCCCGGGCGACCGCCAGCATCAGCTTGATGCGGTTTTCCTGATTCACACGTGTCGCGCTCGGGTCGTAATCAATCGGCACAATGTTGGCACGGTCGTCGATTTCCTTGATCCGGCGGATCATGCCCTTGCCGCAGATGTGGTTCGGCAGGCAGCCGAATGGCTGTGTGCAGACGATATTTTCAAAGCCGCATTCAACCAGCTCAAGCATCTCCGCAGTCAGAAGCCAGCCTTCACCCATCTTGTTGCCGTAGCCGATCACATCCTTGACCAGCGCCTTCGTGTGGGTGTAATTCATCGGGGCCTCAAAGCAGGGCTGCGTTTTTACGGCAGCGATCAGAAGCTCCTGCATTTTCATCAGGTAATCCATCATGGCTTTCACCACGCGGAATTTGATCGGGTTGCCGCCGTAGAGCTTGATGTCCTCCATGCGGTTATCCACTTTAAACAGCATAAAATTCAACAGTCCCGGCACGTTGACTTCACAGTCCTGCTCGGCAAGGAACTGCTCGAGCTGGTTGTTACCGAGAGGGGAGTATTTCACAAAAATCTCGCCGACGACTCCCACACGCACCTTCGGGATGCGGTGAACGGGGATAGCAGCAAATTCCGCGGTGATTTTTTCTAGGTTGACCTTTTGCTGTTTTAAAGAATAGCCCTCATCGCGGTTGAATTGGTCGGAAAGCTCCGTAATCCATTTCTGAACCAGAGCGGCGCTTTCGCCTTTTTTGATTTCGTAGGGCTTTACCTGATTGTCGAGCAGCATGAGCAGGTCGCCGTACACAAGGCCAGCGATCAGGCGGCGCAGCATGGGCAGGGTCAGTGAAAAGCCCGGGTTGCTCTCAAGGCCGGAGAGATTGAGGGAAACCACCGGAATATTCTCCATGCCTGCCCGGCGCAGAGCCTTGCGGAGCAAGTGAATGTAGTTGGAGGCACGGCAGCCGCCGCCTGTCTGCGTAATAATCAGCGCGGTGCGGTCCAGATCGTATTTTCCGCTTTTCAGCGCGTCCATAAACTGGCCGATCACGAGCAGCGCAGGGTAGCAGGTGTCGTTATGCACATATTTCAGGCCCTCCTGCACGACACCGGGCCCATCATTTTTTAAAAGCACCATATTGTAGCCGCAGTTGCGGAAGACGTTTATAATCAGTGAAAAATGGATTTCCGCCATCTGCGGGCAAAGAATGGTGTATTCCTGCTTCATTTCCTTGGTAAACAGGATACGCCCGGTTTTATCTCTTTTCATTTCCGCCAAGAATACTCACCTCACTGTTCCAGCGCGGCGAACAGGCTGCGCAGTCTGATTTTCACCGCTCCCAGATTCGTAATTTCATCAATTTTGATCTGTGTATAGATTTTTCCTTCCGCTTCCAGAATCTCGCGTACTTCGTCGGTGGTAATGGCGTCTACGCCGCAGCCGAACGAAACCAGCTGCACCAGATTCATGTCCGGCCGGGTGCCAATGTATTTTGCGGCGGCGTACAAACGGGAATGATAGGTCCACTGGTTCAGTACGCCGGTGCGGAATTTTTCCACGCGGTTGCTGATCACATCCTCCGAGATTACGGCGGCGCCGAGGCTGGTAATCAGCTTGTTAATGCCGTGATTGATTTCCGGGTCCAAGTGATAGGGGCGGCCGCTCAACACAATGATCGGCTTTTTGAGGCGTTCCGCTTCCTCAATGATACGCTCGCCCTCCTTGTGCACCTGAGCAAAGTACTTGTCGTATTCCTCGTAGGCGGCCTTTGCAGCCTTCTGAACCTCACGGAGGCTGATGCCGGAGAAATACTGGTTCAAAATCTGGTGCATCTTAATGGGGAAGTCGCGCTTTCTGTGAATGCCAACATAATCGTGAATAAAGGTTTTGGATTTCAAATCTTCCACGTTGGCCGATAGCACCTCGGGGTAATAGGCGACCACCGGGCAGTTGTAATGGTTATCGCCAAGTCCCTCGTCCAGATTGTAAGACATGCAGGGATAAAAGATGGTATCGATTCCCTGCCGCAGCAGTGCTTCAATATGCCCATGCATCAGCTTCGCGGGGAAGCATACGGTATCGGAGGGGATGGTGTGCTGTCCCTCCAAATACAGCGAACGGGTCGAAAGGGGAGAGGGGATTACCTCAAAGCCCAGCGTTGTCCAGAACGAGTGCCAGAACGGCAGAAGCTCGTAGAAATTCAGTCCCATCGGAACCCCGATTTTTCCGCGGGGGCCAGGTACCGGCTGGTAGCTCTGCAACAGGTCGAGCTTGTAGGTGTATATATCGAGTGCAGGCCCGCCCTGCTGGCGCGTAACCGGCTTTTCACACCGGTTGCCGCCGATAAAGCGCCGGTTGCCTCCGAAGTTGTTAATTGTCAGGCGGCAGTGGTTGCTGCAAAGTCCGCAGGTTGCCACCTTTACTTCATGGGTAAAGTCCTTGAGCTCCTGGTAAGGAAGCAGGGTGCTGGTTTCCCCGGCTCGGCTCTTTGCGTACAGCGCCGCGCCGAACGCACCCATCAGTCCTGAAATGTCGGGGCGGATGACGTTAACGCCGAGTTCCTTTTCGAACACGCGCAGCACAGCGTCGTTTAGGAAGGTTCCACCCTGCACCACAATGTTTTTGCCCAGCTCTTCAGCCGAGGCGGCGCGGATTACTTTGTAAACGGCATTTTTGACAACGCTGACGGAAAGCCCCGCAGAGATGTCCTCTGTGGTAGCACCGTCCTTTTGCGCCTGCTTGACAGAGGAGTTCATGAACACCGTACAGCGTGAACCCAGATCGACCGGGCGCTTTGCAAACAGGCCTTTTTTCGCGAAATCCGCGATGTCGTACCCGAGGGTGTTCGCAAAGGTCTGTAAAAAAGAGCCGCAGCCGGAGGAGCAGGCCTCGTTCAAAAAGATGTTATCTACCGCACCGCCCCGAATCTTAAAGCATTTCATATCCTGACCGCCAATATCGATGACAAAGTCGACGTTTGGCATAAAATATTTGGCCGCGGTGAAGTGCGCCATGGTTTCAACAACGCCAAAATCCAAATTAAACGCATTTTTCAGTAGCTCTTCGCCATATCCGGTCACGGCGGCAGAGCAAATTTTCAGGTTGGGGTACTGCTCGTACAAATTCATCAGGTATTCGCGGATGATCGGCACCGGATTGCCGGAATTGCTCTGATAAATGGAATCGAGAAGCTCGCAGTCCTCTCCCAGAACCACCGCTTTTACCGTGGTGGAACCGGCATCAATGCCAAGGTACGCCTTTCCATTATATTGGGCAATCTCTCCGCGCTTGGCACGGCAGCTCTGGTGGCGCTCCTGAAACTCCCGGTATTCCTGCTCATCGCGGAACAGGGAGGGGATGGACAGAAAATTGCTTTTGCCGCGGTATTCTTCTATGTTCGTCAATGCGGTGTCCAAATCCACGGCAGCTTCACTGCTGAAGGCGGCACCCATCGCCACATAGTACAGGGAATTTTCGGGGCAGACACCCGTTACCTTTAAAGCGGTGTCAAAGCTTTCCCGCAGCGCCGCAAGGAAGGTCAGCGGCCCGCCGAGGTAAATCACCTTCCCACGGATTGGGCGGCCCTGCGCCAGCCCGGCGATGGTCTGGTTGGCTACGGCGGCAAAAATACTGGCGGAAATATCGCTTTTGCGCGCACCTTGATTCAGCAGCGGCTGAACGTCAGATTTGGCGAATACACCGCAGCGCGAAGCAATGGTGTAAATCTTTTCGTGCTGTTCAGCCAGCTCGTTCATTTCTTCCAGAGAAAGGTGCAGAAGAGTTGCCATCTGGTCAATAAAAGCTCCGGTTCCGCCGGCGCACGAGCCGTTCATGCGTACCTCGGTACCGCCGGTCAAAAACAGGATTTTTGCGTCTTCGCCGCCCAGTTCAATAATCACATCCGCATCGGGGATCAGCTTGCCCATGGCAACACGGGTGGCGTATACCTCTTGAATAAAGGGCAAATCACAGGTCTGAGAAATTCCCATTCCCGCCGAGCCGGATACCGACAGAAATGCGGGAGCCCCGTTTAACACCTCTGCCTGAATTTTGCGCAGAAGCTCTGCCATTTTTTCAGTAATCTGTGAAAAATGCCGCTCATATGATTGATAAACAATTTGATTATCATCGTTCAGCACGACGCACTTGATGGTCGTGGAACCAACGTCAAGACCGATTCTCATCCTATCGTCTCATTTCCTCCGCAATATTTTGGCTGTTCTGGCTTTTGCATTCAAGGTTAAGGCCGGCACGGCGGCACGCCCTATATTGACTGTATCACGCAGCTTTTAATTAGTTAGGTTGCTTAACTACTTTTTCTTTTTCCTATTGTAATGCAGATTTCGCGTTTTGGCAAGCGCCCTGAGTCGGCAAACGTAATTTTAAGAGAATTACACAATTGATTTTCTTCATATTGTATATAACTGTTCTATAATATACCAGATTTAGTAAAAATTTCAAATAGTGCCAGCACGCATCCTCAAAAAATCGAAATCGTTCTTTATCACTTTACCGTGTTTTTTGTAGAATGTCAATTTTTGGATACGACCTTTTTCGTGATATTAAAGTTGAATTTTAAATCTGCGGTGTTGACAAATGAAAAGAGCCGTCATATAATAAGGGCAATACAAAAACCTGAGAGTAAGAGTAGTAGCCGGGCAAGATGTCTTTTCAGAGAGCTGCATGCGGTGGAATTGCGGCAAGAGATCGCGCGGGGAATGGACTTATGAGGGCGGGGCGAACGGCCACAGTGCTAAGTAGTCTGCGACGGGGGCTCTACCCGTTATCAGAGGAGCGTATATCAAATCGGGTATGCGAGTGAGAGGGCGCTAAAGCGTCAAATTGGGTGGTACCGCAGGAGCTGATGCTCTTGTCCCTGAGCAATCAGGGGCAAGAGCTTTTTTTATTGCCAAATTGGAGGTGGTGCTGTATGCCGGATGGCTGGTGGAAGCTGAAACACGATCAAAAACTTTCCAAATACGACATTGAAATTTTTGAAAAAGAAAGGCTTGGTATTTCTATGAAAAAACTAATGAAAAAAATTGCCGCTGTTTCCCTGGCCGCTGTAATGGCCGCCGGATTTGCCGGATGCTCCAAAGGCTCTACCACTTCTTCCACTCCTTCCGGAGAAGCAAAAACGCTGAAAATCGGCGTGATTCAATACGCCGCGCATCCGTCACTTGATAACTGCTACACGGGCCTTGTGGAGGGCCTGAAGGAAGCAGGGTACGAAGAGGGCAAAAACCTGACCATTGATTTTCAAAATGCGCAGGGCGATGCTTCCAACAGCGATTTGATTGCAAAGAACATGGTTTCTTCCAAATATGATATGCTGGTCGGTATTGCAACCCCGTCGGCGATGTCCGCTTACAGCGCGGCTAAGGATTCCAATATCCCGGTGGTGTTCACCGCGGTTTCCGATCCCGTGGCGGCCGGGCTGGTCAAGAGCCTTGATAAGCCCGAAAACAATATTACCGGAAGCTCCGATGTTCTTCCGCTGGAGGAGCAGGTCAAAATGATTCGCGCGTTTTTGCCGGATGCAAAGAAAATCGGTGTACTGTATACCACCAGCGAGCCGAACTCCGTGAGTCAGCTGGCTACTCTGAAAGAGGTTTCGAAGAAATACAATTTTGAGGTTGTGGAATCCGGCATCGTGAATGCATCCGAAGTAGCCTCCGCCGCCGCGTCGCTCGTCAGTAAGGGCGTCGACTGCATCAATAATTTTACGGACAATAACGTTGTCAACAATCTGCAGGTTGTTCTGCAGTCTGCGAATAAAGGCAACATTCCAGTGTTCGGTTCTGAAATCGAGCAGGTGAAAAACGGCTGCCTGGCCTCTCAGGGGATCGATTACGTTGCGCTCGGCAAAGAAACCGGCAAAATGGCAGCTTCCATCCTGAAGGGCGAGAAGAAAGCCGGAGAAACCCCAGTTTACGTTGTAAAGGATTTTGCTCCTGTGTATAACTCCGATGTTCTGAGTATTTTCGGCCTGACTTTGCCGAAGGACTATCAGAACGCCGAGGCGGTTAAGGAAAACTCTGCGGAATCGAGCAAATAATAACACGAGCGGGCAGCATAAAGCAAAGGGCTGCGGTTCCAAAGCTGAAACAGTTATTTGCAGTTTCTCTGCCCGTAAACACACGGCAGAGAAACTGCCGGTTTAAAACACGATTTGTACGGAAAGCGGGTAACAGCGAATGGATGTTTTTTTCGGTCTGTTCTTCAATGTGATGGAGGAAGGCCTAATTTACGGAATTATGGCGATGGGTGTGTATATTACCTATCGGATTCTGGGGTTCCCGGATCTGTCGGTAGACGGCACGTTCCCGCTGGGCGCGTGTGTAACAGGGGCCTTGATTGCCGTCGGCGTGAATCCCTGGATTGCCTGTGTGGTGGCTTTTCTGGCCGGTGCGGCTGCCGGCTGCATCACCGGACTGCTGCATGTAAAGCTGCATATTACCGACCTGCTTTCCGGTATTCTGGTGATGACGGGCCTGTGGAGCGTGAACCTTGTTGTTACAAGGGGCTCCGCGGTACTTCCGTTCTATAATAAGCCGACCATCTTCACCTCCGGCCCAATCGTTCACCTGATGCCGCCCGGCATGCAGGATTACCGTGTGATTCTAATTGTGCTGCTGGTGGTCATTCTCGTGAAGGTGCTGCTGGACTTGTACCTGAAAACAAAATCCGGCCTGCTGCTACGCGCCTCGGGCAATAACCCGCAGTATGTGATTTCGCTTGGCAAAGACCCCGGCCGGATGAAGATTGCAGGGCTTGCAATCGGCAACGGCTGCACGGCTCTGGCAGGCTCCATTCTGGCACAGCAGACCGAGACCGCCAACATTTACGGCGGTACGGGTATGGTCGTTATGGCTTTGGCCTCGGTTATTATCGGTACCAGCCTGCTTGGGAAGATCAAATTCATCCGCCCCACCGCCATGGTGGTGATCGGCGCCATTCTGTACAAAACCTGCCTGGTCATCGCGATGCAGCTCGGCCTGCCCACCAACTACTTAAAGCTGCTGATGGCCTTGCTGTTCACACTGGCTCTGGTAAGTAATCAGGCGTTCTCGGGAAGGAGGAAGCATCCGCATGTCGTCAACCCAACTCAAATCTGACAGCATGGTCAGTTTGCGGAATATCTGCAAAATCTTTTCTCCCGATTCTGTGAGCGAGGTCGTTCTGTTCTCCGATTTTAATCTCGAAATACTGCCTGGGCAGTTTGTTTCGGTGGTAGGCAGCAATGGCTCCGGTAAAACCACTATGCTGAATCTCATCTGCGGCAGTATCTTGCCCGACAGCGGCAGTATTCTGCTAAAGGGTGAGGAGATCGGTAAGAGGAAGGAATTCCAGCGCTCCCAGTCGATTGGACGGGTATTTCAGGACCCTTCGAAGGGGACCTGCCCCGAGCTGACGATTCTCGAAAACATGGCTCTTGCGGACAATAAAGGTTCGTTCTATGGGCTTTCACGCGGGGTTAGCCGCCGCCGTACCGATGAATACCGCTCCATGCTGCAGCGCCTTGACCTGGGGCTCGAGGATAAGCTCAGCGTGCAGGTGGGCAGCCTTTCCGGAGGGCAAAGGCAGGCACTCGCTCTCCTAATATCAACCATGACGCCGATTGACCTGCTGATTCTGGATGAGCATACAGCGGCTCTGGACCCGCGGTCCTCCGAGAATGTCATGCGGCTGACGCAGGAGCTGGTAACAGAAAAGAACCTGACGACGCTGATGGTAACCCATAACCTGAAATATTCGATTCAATACGGCAACCGGCTCTTAATGATGCACCAGGGCCAGGCTGTAATCGACGCCGCAGATGAGGCGAAGGAAGCCATGTCTACGGATGACCTCCTGAATCGCTTCAATCAAATCAGCCTTGAGGTTGGAAACTGAATTGTTGTAAATGAAAAGGAAGCGGTGTGCTTAGGCGCATTCCCACCAAGATAAACAAAGGCAAGCAGCAAATTTTTGCTGCTTGCCTTTGTTTTTTATACTGCTGTATTTTTCCTTGTAAACAACAAGGGGAGGCTTTTGTTATCATCCGAATTTCAATCAGAATAATATTGCCATTCCGACGGAATGTGGTAAGCAAGAGCAGCTTAAAGTCGTGCTGGGCGATCATAAGATAGTACCGGTTTTGAAAACAAATTCCAATAAACTGGAAATGAGTAGAGTCGTGCTGCCTGCCGTCCTGCTGGGTACGTCGGGTGTGCATAAAAATAAAATATACGAATATATAAAGGATTAGGGGGGATGAGGGAGAATCGGATTGCCAAGATTTAAAGAAGCCTTTTTTGCTCTACGTCTTCTTTCAGAAGCTGAAGCTTCAAATATTCAGTCACAGCGCAGCGCCCGACAATGCTTAGGGAAAGCACATCCGTCAAAAAACGTCCGGTTGTGTATTCTTCTGTGATTTGCTGGTTGAGAACTTCCATTCCCTGCTTACAATCTGTCCTGCCAAGCAGATAATCTGTAGATACATGGTAAAAATCAGCCAGAGCAATGATGGAACGAGTTGAAAGCTGCGATTCCCCTTTTTCGCATCGGGAATAATGTTGCTGCGTTGTTCCTAAGACGGAGGCTATGTCTGACTGTCTTAAATCTTTATCTTCACGTAAATCGCGAATGATTTGATTTATTGCTTTCATTTCAACCCTTCCTTCAACTGTTTTATACGAAAACGATCTTATCACACGCTTTATTTGCGTATTGACTTGCACAAATATTATATGTATAATTTAAAGAAATACACTCATTTTGTGTTTTTTTGTTTTGCAAAAATGCTCTAAAATCCTTTCTGTCATTTTTCCCAGACGTCAAAAATCCGCGATAGCCGGGGCGGTTTTGGGAAAACGAGGTCTTTTGCTGGCGGAACGATTTTTGTTGGTCCCGAGTTGGCGATGCACGGTTTCAACCTAAGGAAAACGATGGTTCGCCGAGTCGGTAGAAAGGGAAACAATGGTATTAGAATCTTTATCAGATGTGAAGAATCTGTTCTGTGTACTGAGAACCTTCTCGTCCTCCATGTATCTGGTGGATTCCAACTGTGGGCTAATCCTTTACGATGATTTACAGGATATCAATCCGGAGGGTCTGTTTCAGAGCTCTCCAGAGGGAAGATTTGAATATCAGTTTCTTTTCGGGCCGGGTACAACGCTGAGCATCTCTGCGGATGACTCCGCTATTTGCAGTATTACCCGAATTCCTCTTGTGGTGGCAGACAGAGCCTGCCTGTTGGTTTTGATCCGGCGTACGTTCCGGCCGGAGGAGAAGGCCGAGAAAGAAAATGCTGCTTATCAGGAGACAGCTTATACCGATTTTCTCACTCATCTGTATAACCGGCGGTATATCGATCTTCGGCTTCCTGCCGATTTGCAGGGCTGCTTTGAGCAAGAACAGCCGCTGAGCATTCTATTCATTGATATTGACTACTTTAAGAAAATCAACGATCATAACGGCCATGTCGCCGGCGACTGTGTGCTGCACGGGATCGCCGTTCTGCTGCAAAAGCTGGTTCCAGCCCAAAGCGGATGGGTCGCCCGGTATGGCGGCGATGAGTTCCTGATTTGTCTGCCTGGCTGGGAAAGCGATTCCGCCAAGCAAATTGCCTGCCGTATCCGTGATTCCATTCGGGGCCATGTCTTTCGCACCACCTACGGGGAAATTGCCATTACCTGCAGTATTGGCGTAGAAACAGTCACCCCAGACCACGCGTCGAAGAATGTGGCGGAGTTGATTTACCTAGCAGATAAAAAGCTCTATCAAGCCAAAAACGCAGGCAGAGATCAGGTTGTATAAGACACAAGATCGGGAAGCGCGGAATAGTCCCAAGCATTTGCAAATTGAAAAGAAAAATGAACTGCTTTTTGAAATGAAATTAGTTGACCCGTGAAAATCCATTCAAGCCCTTACAGGTGCCTTGAATGGATTTTTTTGATGTATATCAAATTCGTGCTTGTTGTGAGGATATGGAAATGCACCTGCCAAATGAATACTTACAGAGAAAAAATCCATAATAGCCTTTGGGTGATAACATTGAAAATCGGAATACCAAAAGCATTCCTATATTATCGGTACGGTTGTTTGTGGGTAACATTTTTTCAGGAGCTTGGGTGTGAGGTCATTGTGAGCAGCGAAACCTGCAGAACTATTCTGGAGGACGGAATTCGTCATTCCGAAGCGGAAAACTGCCTGCCCATGAAGCTGTATTTAGGTCATGTGGAGTCTCTTCTGGGTCAATGCGACGTGATACTGGTTCCTCGATTTGAGGGAACCCGCGGCAGTGAGGAATTTTGCGTGCGCTTTTTAGGGCTGTACGATATTGTGCGGCATACGTTTCCCTGGGCCAAGCTGATTACTTATAATTTAAAGGGGAGCACGCGCTCTGAAATGCTCGGCTTTATTGCAATGGGCCGACAACTGGGCAAAAGCGCAGACCAGTGCTTTCGAGCGTATCAGCGAGCCAGGCAGTGCCAGCAAAGGAAGGATTCTGCGTGTATGGAGCGTCAGCGGCGTGTCAGTGAGGGCGACGGCCTGAAAATCCTGATCGCCGCACAGCCTTATATCAGTCATGATTCGTTTATTGGTGGGCCGGTCTGCCGGATGATCCGCGAGCAGAACGGAACCGTCTTATTTTCAGATTACTGTAATCGCCGTGACTGCAGCCAGAAATCCAAGGCGATCTCTACGCAGCTGTATTGGACGATGAATAAGGAGATGATCGGTGCAATCGAGTTGTACAAAAACCGTGTGGACGGTGTGATTCTGCTCACCGCGTTTCCCTGCGGCACCGATTCTCTTGTCAATGAGCTGGTCATCCGGCGGGTACACGAGGTGCCGGTGATTCAGCTCCTCATGGATGAGCAGCAGTCAGACGCCGGGCTGCAGACTCGAATTGAGAGCTTTCTGGATATTTTGGGGGAAAGGAAAAGGGTATATGGATAAGCAGCTTGTGTTCAGTTTTCCCCATATCGGGGATTACCATGTGATCATTCGCTCGATGATCGGGGAGCTCTTTCCGGGACAGAGAGTGATCTCCGCCCCTCCGATCACTCAGCGTACGCTGGAGTTGGGCAGCAAATACAGCCCCGATTTTGTCTGCTCTCCGTTTAAATATAATATGGGGAACTATATCGAAGCCCTTGAGGCCGGGGCGAATGTGTTGCTGCAAACGGGTCTTGGCTGCCGCTATGGCTATTACGGAGAGGTTCAGGAGCAGATTTTACGGGATTTGGGGTATCAATTTGATTTTCTCTGCTTTTCCCGGGCGCTTGTAAAGCCGGAAGCAATCTATCGGGTACTCCGCAATCTGGAGTGCCCGCTTTCCATGCGCGAAATTGTAAGTGTGATGATGCGCACGGCGCAAAGCCTGAAAATCATGGATGCGCTGAATTACAATATTCGTGAAAACGTGGGGTTTGAGTTGGTTCCGGGTTCCTTTGAAAAGCTTCAGAAGCAGCTTTTAAAGGATTTAAGCAAACCCAACACCATGCTTCAGTTGGAACGCCTGAAGCAGCAGTACTCCCGTGCCATACATGATATTCCGGTGAAAAAGAGCGCCATGCCACTTCGTGTTGGAGTGATTGGGGAGCTGTATACGCTGATGGAACCGTTCAGCAATTTTTACCTGGAGAAGCAGCTGGCGTCCAGAAACATCAGCGTCAGCAGAAGGATGAGCGCGTCATTTCTGCTGTTTGGGAAAAAAGACCGCATCTCTCTGCGGGAAAGTGGAGACTATTTAAAATATACGGTAGGAGCCAATGGGGTAGACAGCGTCTGCCAGGCCAGACAGTATGCCGACCTGGGCTATGACGGGCTGATCCACATGAAGTCGTTTGGCTGCATACCGGAGCTGAACGTGATGCCTGCTTTAACGCGCCTGGAGCAGGACTACGGCATACCGATTCTGCACCTGAGCTTCGACGCTAACACCAGCGAGGTGGGGGTGGAAACAAGGCTGGAGGCCTTTGCCGATATGATTGACATGAGGAGGAAAAAAGCGTATGGAACAGCTCGTGTCTCTGGGGGTTGACATCGGCTCTATCTCTACCAAGGGCGTGCTACTGAGTGAGGATGGGCAGGTGCTTTCGGAGGAATATCTCTGGACGGAGGGCGACCCGGTGGGGGCGGTCAAGCGCCTGGTGGGCATTCTATTTGAACAAGCGCCCGGCCCGGTCAGCGTGCGTTCCGTTGGCACAACCGGTTCCGCGCGGCGGCTGATCGGCAGTATGCTGGGAGCGGATGTGGTCAAAAATGAAATTACGGCCCATGCAGTAGGAACGCTGTCACGTCACCCGGGGGTGCGTACGATCCTGGAAATCGGCGGGCAGGATTCCAAGATTATTCTGATCCGCGGTGGGGTGGTTTCCGATTACGCGATGAATACGCTGTGTGCAGCCGGTACCGGCGCATTTTTATCGTCGCAGGCCAAGCGTTTGGGGCTGGAGGTAGAGCATCTTGGCGACCTGGCGCTGCGTTCCCAATCCCCCTCTAAAATTGCCGCAAGATGTACGGTGTTTGCGGAATCAGATATGATTCACAAGGCTCAGACCGGGCACAGCAAAGAAGATATTGTAGCGGGACTGTGTCGTGCGGTGGTTCTGAACTACTTAAATAATGTAGGCAAGGGCAAACGCATTGAAGAGCCGATTGTGTTTCAGGGTGGCGTGAGCAAAAACAAGGGAGTTGTTCGGGCGTTTGAGGATGAGCTTCACGCCGGCGTCACGGTAGACCCGGAATCTCATTTGATGGGCGCGATCGGCGCGGCCATTTTGTCGCGCTCTGTGCCGAGGAAGCAGCCCTTCGATCCGTCTTTGTTGGAAATGACCTTTACGACAAAAGCAGGTGAATGCTCCGGCTGCCCCAATCGCTGTGAGATTGTCCGTTTTTACCGGGATGACGAGCTGTTGGATGCCTGGGGTAACCGCTGCGAAAGAGGCTTGCATACTGTAAAGGAAAAGGCCGCAAGCGTACAAGTTTGAGATCGAAAAATATAGTTTCTGATTTATTGAGAATGCCTGTAAAATCGTGCCAGAGCGCAATCAAAGAAGAGATCTCCCGTTGGTATGTATTCTGTCTTAGGGCTACGAAAATTCCGAACAATATGCTATAATACAATATATCGTCTAACGTTAGATTATAATTCGGAATGCCCGGACAGACAATGGAGGGTTCCTTTCATGGAAAAGGAAAAGAGCGCAAAGGCTTATGAAAAGGTACTGGACTATTTACAGCAAAAACTGAAGGACGGGAGTCTTTCAATGGAAAATCCGCTTCCGCCGGAACGAAAGCTGGCCGAAGAGCTTGGCGTGGGCCGCAATTCTGTGCGGGAAGCCATGCGCCTGCTGGAGCATATGGGGTTTATTCGCAGTGAACATGGCGCGGGGAACTTTATTTGCTGCGACATCAGCCAAAGTCTCAAGGATACTTTTGGCCTGCTTTCGCTACTCCAAAGAATCAGCTACCGGCAGCTGGCGGAGCTGCGCCGGGGGTTGGAGATGGAGGCCGCGATGCTCGCTGTGGATCGTATTTCTTCGGAGCAGGTGGCGCGTTTGGAGCAAATTGTAAAAGAGCTGAGAACCTGTGAAGGGGAGCAGGCTGATTTGCTGGATAAGGAGCTGCACAATCTGATTGCCATCGCTTCCGGGAATGAACTGATTATTCAGATTCTGCGCGCATTGTCGGATTCCATCGACCGCTTTATCCACGACCTGCGCTATAATATTTTACTGCATGATGACACGGGCCATAAGCTGCAATATGCGCATGAACAGATTGTAAATGCGCTGTGCCGCCGGAATAAGGTTCATCTTTCTCTGGCTGTGCAGGATCATTTTGAGCTGATTGATGAATACATGCTGGAGCAGGGTCTCATGGCGGATTTTTCGTTTCCTCAGGAGGATGAGCTTTTGCAGCAGTTTAAAGACGAAACACCTTGAAAGCGGTATAGATCGTTGAACCGCCGCACAATGAATTTTGCGGTGATATAAAATGAAATAAGGCAGGGCAGATCAAACGATCTGCCCTGCCTTATTGTAATGAACCGAAAAAATACAGAGAAAAGCTATTTTTGATAAACCGTTTCTGCCTCTAAGGTGGAGAAGACAGGCAAACGGAGGGGGATGGGGGAATCAGGCTTCTGTTTTTGTTTTTCGGATTTCCTCAATCATCGCGGGGATGACCTTAACCGCGTCGCCGACGATGCCGACATTCGCCACATCAAAAATAGCGGCGTCTTCATCTTTGTTGATGGCTACGACAAAGCCGGAGGAGGACATGCCGGAAACGTGCTGCGTCGCGCCGGAAATACCACAGGCAATATACAGCTTCGGCGCAACGATCTTGCCGGATTGGCCAACCTGGTGCGCTCTCGATACCCAGCCCTCTTCAATTGCGGGGCGGGTAGCGCCTACCACACCGCCCAAAAGGGCCGCCAACTCTTCCACCAGCTTAAAGTTTTCCGCGTTTCCCATGCCGCGGCCGCCGGAGACGATCACGTCGGCGTCTTCCAGGTTTACGCTTTCGGTCAGCTCCTTCACCGCCTCGCGGATCTGCGTGCGAATGGAGTCAGCCGAAACAGCGATTGCCCTCTTTTCTACCGGTGCGGTATTCTGTGTGGGCTCCGGCTTGGAGAATGCGCCGGTGCGCACGCTTGCAAACTGTACCGGGGAATTTTCGATGACCTCCTCGGCCAGAACAGTGCCGCCAAAGCGGAGTGTAATCCAATGCAGCGCATCGCCCTCAGTGGAGACGGAAGTTACATCCGCAACACAGCCGCTCTGGAAGCGGGCCGCCAGGCGGGGAACAATTCCCTTTCCCTGCAGCGTGTTTCCCATCAGGAATACAGAAGGGCACTCGTCTTTGACAAGCTGCTCCAATACGCCGGTGTATTCATCCATCGAGAAGGCGGCATAAGCAGGGTCATCCACAACGATCACTTTGTCCGCACCAAGGCTGGCAACTCGCTGCGCTGCTTCATCCAGCTCACTGCCGATCAGAACGGCGGTCACTTTTTGCCCGGCGGCACCGGCGATTGTTCTGGCCAGCGTCAGCAGCTCCAAACCGACATTCACAGGTTTTCCGGCGCTGGTTTCCACATACGCCAATACGTTTTGAGTTTGATTTTGTTCCATGTTTCAGTACTCCCTTACAGCGCTTTTGCTTCGACCATCATGGCTACGGCCCGGCGGGCGGAATCCTCGCAGGTCTCTTCTTTAATTTTCACCCCGGCAACCTTCTGGGGAGGCTCCGCAAACCGTACGGTGCGGGTGAGGGCGGCTTTTTCGCCGACCTTGCCGGCATCCTCACCTAAATCGGCAAGAGAAATGGGGTCGATGGGCATCTTCTTCGCGGCCAGCTTGCTCTTGATGGTGGGGTAGCGTGGTGTGTAGGCCGGCGTATTCACGGTAACAACACACGGTGCGGCGGAATCAATTCGGTTGTAGCCAAAATCGGTTTCCTGCTTGGCGGTGACGGTACCGTTTTCATAAGAAATATCGGTCAGATTGGTGACCAGGGGAAGATTCAATAACTCGGCCAGCTGCGCACCGGTCTGGCCGGTAGCCTTATCGGTGGCTTCGAGTCCACAGAAGATCAGGTCAAAGGGCTTGCCGGATTTCTCTTCCAGCTTGGCTTTTGCCCCCGCTAGAATCCGGGCCTTGCCCAAGCTGTCGGAGCCTTCAAAGGCGGGGTCGGTGAGTAAAAACGCGTGCTGTGCGCCAACGGCAAGACAGTTTTTCAGCGCGTCGCGGGCGCTTTCGCCGCCCACGCTGATCACCGTAATCTCACCGCCTACCGCTTCCTTCAAACGGGTTGCCATTTCCAGAGCATAGGTGTCAAACGCGTTCACGACCTGCGCCACGTTGTCCAGATCGGGTGTTCCGTCCGCCTTCAGGCGGATTTCAGCCGCGTCGTCCGGCACTTGCTTGATACATACCAGTATTTCCATATGTTTCGTTCTCCTTGCAGAAATAAAACTGTTGGTTCTCATCCCGCCAAAGGCGGGGAGAGAATTGCTGTTATTGTTTCGTTCTCCTTGCAGAAAGAATGCTGTTGGTTCTCCTCCCGCCGAAGGCGGGGAGAGAATTGCTGTTATTGTTTTGTTCTATTTGCAGAAGGGTAAGGTTGTTTGATTTCTTCCCCCTAGGGGAGGATTTTTTTGTATGGGTGAATGCTCCGGCGAATCAGAATCGACCAATGGTATTGTTGGCAACAACAATGCGCTGAATTTCGTTGGTTCCTTCAAAAATCTGGAAAATCTTCGCGTCACGCAGCAACTTTTCTACCGGGTATTCACGGCTGAAACCGTAGCCGCCGAACATCTGAATCGCTTCGGAGGCAACCTCCATCGCAATGTCGGACGCATAGCACTTCGCGATTGCGGATTCCCTGCTGTAAGGCAGACCGAGATCCATCAGGGTAAGGGCATGGGCCACCATCTGGCGGGCAGTTTCAATCTTGATGGCCATGTCGGCAATTTTAAACTGCAGTGCCTGATTTTTCAGCACTGGCTTGCCGAACTGAATTCTCTCTTTGCCGTAGGCGATGGCTTCCTCCATGCCGCGCTGGGCGATGCCGGTTGCGATGCAACCCATCCAGGCGCGAGCCTGATCCAGCGTTTTCATGGCGATGGAAAAGCCCTGTCCTTCGGCGCCGATCAAATTGGAAGCGGGAATGCGGCAGTCCTCAAGCACAACGTCGCAGGTGTTGGAGGTGCGGATTCCCATTTTATCCTCTTCATGTCCTGTGGAAAGACCGGGCGTGTCTTTCTCGATATAGAACATGGAGATTCCCTTGGTACCGGCGGATTTGTCGGTCATCGCGGTCACGCAGTAAAAGGACGAAACCGCGCCGTTGGTAATAAAGCATTTGCGTCCGTTCAGAATGTAGCTGTCGCCGTCGCGAACGGCGGTGGTTTTGCCGGCGGAAGCATCGGAGCCCGCGCCGGGCTCGGTAAGGCAGAAAGCGGCGAATCCGCCGTCTACGATCAAATCGCAGGCACGCTGCTTCTGTTCTTCGGTTCCGCCGATCAGAACGGGCTTCATGCCGAGGCCGCTTGCGGAAATCGTAGTGGCAAACCCGGAGTCGGCAATTGCCATTTGCTCGATTAAAGCAGCGACGGAGACACGGTCAAGGCCCATGCCGCCGTATTCTTCGGGAACCTCCAGCATGTGCAGCTGCATTTCAATCGCCTTATCATAAATCTCTTTCGGCCATTCACCGGTTTTGTCATATTTCTTGCATTGTTCCTTGACTTCTTTTTCGCAAAATTCCTTCACTGCTCCCAGCAGCTCCTGACCTTCTTCAGAAATGATATATGCCATCGCTTTTTCCTCCACTCAAAATAGTTTGATTGCTTACAGTCTCACACAGACTTTTCCGGGGTTCAGAATTGCTTTCGGGTCAAAAACGGATTTGATTTCCTTCATCAGGCGCATGTTCACCGGGCCGGCCATTTCAGAAAGATAGGCCTGCTTTCCGTGGCCGATGCCGTGTTCGCCGGAGATTAAACCGCCGAATTCCGTTGCCTTAGCGTAGGCCTTCTTCATAAAGTCGTGAACCTGGCTCTTAAACTCCTCCAGCTCCATGTCGTTGGAGCAGGTGTAAATGTGCAGATTGCCATCGCCGGCGTGGCCGAAGCTCTTAATCTGGAAGCCATAATCCGGCTCAATTGATTTGATGTAAGTGAGGTATTCTGCGATTTTGCTGGTGGGTACAACCACGTCGCATTCATCCAGCAGCTTGGTCTGTGCTTCGATCGCCTCAAGGAACGAGCTGCGGGCCGCCCAGGCATCTTTTTTCAGGGCCGGCGTGTCGGCGACCAAAACATCCAGCGCACCGGCTTCCAGAACCACCTCGGAGGCTTTCTCGATGATTTCATCGAGCTGGTCGGCGTTTTCACCATCAAAGGTAATCAGCAGGTAGGCGTTCACCTGGCTGCCCTCAAACTCCTGCGGGAACACGCTTTTGCCGAGGTAAGCCTCGGAAGAAATGACGATCTCGCGCTCCATGAATTCCAGTGCCTGGGGCTGCAGATGCGCCAACATGATCTGTGGAACAGCGGCGATGCACTCCTCCAGATTCTCAAACAGAACGATCAGGCTGACAACCTCTTTCGGCTGAGGAACCAGCTTGAGCGTCAGCTCGGTGATGATTCCGAGGGTTCCCTCGGAGCCGATCATCAGGTGCAGCAGGCTGTAGCCGCTGCTGCTCTTCGATACGCTCGCGCCCAGGCGGACGATTTCGCCGGTGGGCAGAACGACCGTCATAGCGCGTACATAGTCGCGCGTGGTGCCGTATTTCACGGCGCGCATGCCGCCCGCGTTATTGGCAACGTTACCGCCAAGGGTAGCAAATTTCTCTCCCGGATCCGGGGGATAGAGCAAGCCCTGCTTTGTGGCGTCCTCCGCCAAATCGTTGAGCAGAACACCCGACTGAACGCGAACGTTCAGGTTTTCTTTGTCATAGCCAAGAATCTTATTCATCTTGGTGGTAGAAAGAATAACACCTCCGCAAAGAGCAACCGCGCCGCCGGTCAGGCCGGTGCCCGCGCCTCTGGGGGTGACGGGAATGCTGTTCTCGTAGCAAAGCTTCATCACAGCCGCAACTTCCTCAGTGGAGGTGGCTTCGATGACAACCTCAGGACATGCTTTACCGTAAATCGGCATTTCGTCATGGGTAAAATCGTCGTTGATGTCTCCGTTGACGGAAACGCGGTTGGGTGCGATCTGTCTGAATTGTTCGATCAATTCGGGGGTGACCTTGTTGTACTGGCTCATACTGCACGTTCCTTTCCTGATACAAGAAATGATTTATCCAATCGAATGGAGTCTGCTTGCTTCGAAAGCTTCCAATTTCGGTGAAATACCCTGCTCAAAGGGGAGATTCGGGCAGAGGACCGTGTTCCGTAAAGCAAGCGTTGTGTCGCTTACACGAGAGAGAGAAGACCATAACCCAAATAAGAGATAAGGCCAAAAATCACGATGTACAGCAAATAATATTTCAAAGTAATACGGAGAATATTGCTTTCTTCTCCGCTGGTTCCGGTGGAGGCCACCGCGATCGTGATGCTCTGGGGTGAAATGATTTTGCCTGCCGTGGCGCCAATGGTGTTGGCGGCTACCAGCCAAATTTCCTGTAAGCCGATAGCACGAGCGGTTTCTGCCTGCAGCGAGCTGAACAGCACGCTAGAGGAGGTGGCGCTGCCGGTAACGAAGGTGCCAATCGAGCCGATCAGGGGCGCAACCAGGGGGTAGGCTGTGCCGGTAATCGCTACAAGGAAGGTTGCGATATCGCGGGTCATGCCGCTGTATCCCATGATTTTTGCGGCGGCAAGGATTGTTATCAGAGTGATCATGGTTTTCAGCATCTGCTTCACCGTTTGAAGCAGCACCTGTGCCATTTCAGAAAGGCTGGCTTTCTGCAGCAGCCCACCCAGGAACGCGGCAACAAAAATCAAAACGCCGGGGGTGGTCAGCCATGAGAATGTGTAGGGCGAAGCCCCGGCTCCCGAATAAATGACAACGCTGGTTTTCACCGCAGAAAGCACACTGTAAACAGGGGGTACCAGCTTAGAAACGGTCAACAGAAAGACGAAAATCAGCAGAAAAGGCGACCACGAGATGACGGCTTCGCGAAAGCTCGGGTGTTCCTGTTTTTGCAGCTTGGCACTGCTTTCCTCAGAAAGCTGATACTCTTTCGGAGTGTTTTTGCAGAAAATCTTTGCAGCGCCGATGGTCAGCAGCATGCTTGCAATCGAGCCGGTTACTGCGGGCAGCTCCGCGCCGATGAAGCGGGCTGCGAGAAGCTGTACCACTGCGAACCCAAGGCCGGAAATCAGGGCGATATGCCAGCTGCTTTTCAGGCTTTTTAGGCCGCCGCCGGTGATTGTGACCAGGAGAAAGGGGGTGAGAAGCACCATCAAAAACAGCTGCATCGATACCACAATCGCTGTGGCCTGAGGGTCAAGGCCCGAAACGGATGCGGCGGTAACGGTGGGAATTCCAATTGACCCAAACGCTGTGGGGGTGGCGTTTGCCACCAGACAGACGACAGCGGCGAAGATGGGGTTAAAACCAAGGCCGCACAGAATGCTGGCGGGGATGGCGACGGCGGTTCCAAAACCGGCCATTCCTTCCATAAATCCGCCAAAACCCCAGGCGATGATCAGTACTAGCACCCGTTTGTCGTTCGAAACGGAGGTCAGCATTTTTTGAATTTTTGCCATGGCTCCGGTTTTGACGGTAAGGTTATATGTAAAGATTGCGGCGATGATTACGAGGGAAATGGGCCAAAGCGCCATTGTAGCGCCTTCCAGTCCGCCGGTGAGTACCTGCGATCCGGGGGTTTTCCAATACAACAGGGCTAACAGAACAGTGATGACGAGCGCTGCGGGACAGGCTTTGTAAGCAGGCATTTTTATGTAGCACAAAGATACGACAAGCCATAAAATCGGCAACAGCGCAAGAATGAACTCCAGAAACACAATTGCTCCTCCTTCATGAACGCTTTCTTTGATAATTGATACTACCAAATTGCGCGTGAAATGACGGAGCGCTCCCCTTGCTACCGCCACTTTGTCTTATTATCCTCTGGAAAAAGTGCTTTGTCAATATCAAAATTTGTGCATTTCGTTTGCTTATGTTAAAAATGTTAAGAATATACATTGAAATCGAAATTTTATTGGCTCTACCAATTCCACAAAAGAATGCACGGTTTGAAGAATTTGACAAAAAATTAAAAACTCTTCAAAAATTGACACGGGAATTAGGGCAGAGTACCTGAAAATCAAGAGATTCCATAATACAGAAATCATTTCAACATATGGAAGATCATTCATATAAAAAATTATTGTTCCTGGAAGAGACAGAATCGTTTTTTGTTGATTTAGTTCGTGCAGAGAACTAAAAAATCGCAACAAAAAGATGGCCAGCTCTGACTAAAACAGAAACAGGTGCGGCCAAGGCAAGTACATGCCTGACCGCACCCCAAAAAAGAACGGACAGCCAAAAGCTGCCCGCCGCAAATACGTGTGATATAGAAAAGGAAATCAGGTGTTCTTCATAATAACACTTTCCACTACATTGGCTACATCTTCGCATGTATCGCAGCAACGCTCAAAGTGGTTGAAGATTTCCGTCCAGGTGAAGATTTCGATCGGGTCGGTGGGATTGGCATACAAAGCATGAATCGCTTCGGTATAAAGCTTGTCGCCGTCCTCCTCCATCCGGTTGATGTCAATGATCATCTGGTGGATTGTGCTGGATTTGTTGAAGTTGTGAAACTCATCCATCATCGATTTCAGAGCCTGGCAGCAGGAAACAATGATAGAGCCGAACTGCAGCGCCTCCGGGCGAATGGTTTGCGTGTGAAACATGTACAGCCGCAGCACAACGTCCTCAATTCCGTCGGTCACGTCGTCGATCGTCTGAGCCAGCTCAATAATATCCTCGCGCTCAATGGGAGTGATGAATTCCTTGACCAGGCGGCTCATCATCACGTGCTTGGCCAGGTCAGCCGCATGCTCAATTGCATGCATGTCCCGAATACAGGCATCCATCTTTTCCGGGTGGTAATCCTTCAGCGTTGCCAGCAGTAAATCGGCGGCCTGCATGCAGTAATCAATGCCCTCAGACAATACATTGTAATAATATTGATCGCTTTTTCTCGCCATAGTTTCGATTCTCCTGTTTCGTCAAGGTGTCGGCAGATGCCGATATTAAAAAATAGTTATAAACAGTTTGGCCATCAGAAAACCAATCAATCCGCAGCCGGGGAAGGTTAGTACCCAGGTCATCACCATTTCTTTCACGACTCCCCAATTTACGCAGGAGAGACGTTTTGCGGCACCAACACCCATAATGGCGGTGGTTTTGGTATGTGTGGTAGAAACCGGAATGCTTGTCAGGGAAGAAAGCAGCAAACAGCCTGCGGCGGCAAGGTCAGCCGTGAAGCCCTGGTGTTTTTCCAGCTTGACCATGTCCATGCCGACAGCCTTGATGATGCGGTAGCCGCCGATCGAGGTGCCGAGACCCATGACCAGGGAACAGAACAGCATCAGCCAGATTGGAATCTGAAAGTTCGGCACGTTTGCTTCTCCCTTGGCCAGGAACATCCCCAGCATAAATACGCCCATGAATTTTTGGCCGTCCTGTGCGCCGTGCATAAACGCCATGGCCGCGCCGCCGCCAATCTGTGCCTTTTGAAAAAATGCGGTGGTGCGCCGGCGATCCATATTGCAGCAGAAGAACTGTGTAACCTTGGCGCTGCCCCAGCCCATGACAAAACCGAGCAGGGTTGAGAGAACAAGGCCGTAAATCACCTTGATCCACTCGGCACCGTTAATGCCCGAAAGGCCGCCGTGCAGGGCGATCGCCGCGCCGGAAAGTCCGGCAATCAGCGCGTGGCTTTCGCTTGTGGGGATTCCGAACCACCAGGCGGCAGTGGCCCAGATGACAATCGCCAGCAGTGCGGCGCACAAAGCCACAAGAGCTTCGTGTGTATTGCCGCTGAAATCAACCATGTTATAGATGGTAGCGGCTACGCTGGCATTGATTGAGGTCATAACAAAAACGCCTAAAAAGTTGAATACGGCAGCCATCAGAATGGCCGGCCTTGGCGCCATAGCGCGGGTAGACACGCATGTGGCAATCGCGTTGGGGGCATCCGTCCAGCCGTTCACAAGAATCACTCCGGTGGTGAGCAGCGCAGTGATTCCAAGCATGGGATAAATCGAGATCCACGATATAAAATCTGCTAGTGAGACAGTCATTTACACTCCCCTTACATGAATGCTTCATCATTTTTTAACCTGTTCTTAAAATAGTTCCTCCTCATTATATCACATCTTGTACGAAGCGAAAGATATTTTATTTGGAAAAAGAAAAGTTTTCAAACTACATCAATGATCCGATAATTTTCGGCGAAAAAAGGTACAAATTTTCACAATAGTTTTCCCCGAAAATCAAAAGTGGAGGAAGAAATAAAATGAAAAATGGTTAGAATCACAACAAGAAAATAGCAACTTATAATATAATATTCATAGTAAATAAATTAAATTTAAATACAGATAGAAAGAAGGAGAGGAACTTATCAGTAAATGATTGAAGTACTCACCGCGAATTGAATAACCTGATTGCATAGAATTTAATATTATTTAATATTTATAATTAATTTAATCAATAATATATAGTTATAAGGAAATGGATTATGAAATTGACTCATTCTATTGCTAATTTCTCTGTTTGGAATTAAGCGTTTCTTTGATTTGGGAAATGGAAAGTCCATCCTCTTTCAGGCGCTTAATATAGGAGATACGTTCCACAGACTTGGTTCGCCTGTATCGGCGGGTCAGATTTTCTTCCTCCTGCTCAAAAGGAAGCATACCTTCCTCAGTGTAATATTTCAGGGTGCTGTATCTAGCACCTGTCAGCCTGACCAACTCTCCGATTGTCACATATTCCGCGGTCTGTATAATCTCCAGCTGTCTTTGCCTTGACAAAAACAGTCACCTCCATTTTTATGAACCGGCGCTGCTGCCAACGGATGCCATTACAGCAATCAGTGTATCAACGTAGTCTATCATTTTTTTGATCAAAGAGCCGGCTTCGCTTTCTTTTATTTCCTGTATGCGACGGTTCAGGGAATCTGACTCGAATTTTGAGAAATAGTTTTTGATCAGTCCGCTTTTCTGCAGCAATGCACCAAGTACAAGTGTATCGTCATCCACCGTGCCGTCTTCCAAAAAAACGGCACGGAGTTTTTCAACAATTTTTTCAACCTCTTCTTGATTAGGCACATAGACAGGTCTGTTATGAAACAGCCCTCCTGTTTTTGGGAAAACACCCTGCTGCTCTGCCATAGGCAGGCAGAGCGCTTGCAAATAGTGATCCGGAAGCTTATGGGAGGAAAAGACATATTTGGCTGCGAGATCATAGACCTTCATGGGTTTGCTGCCCTTTAAGGTATCATAAAGCGGCTCCAGGTGAAATTGATTGCGTTCCAGCTCCTTTTCAACGAGAACTTTATTTTTCGCATCGATGGAAATTGTGCCGGAGTACAGCAGTTCCAAAAGTCCGCCTGTTACAAGACACGTTAGGATTTCCGTCTGCCGCAGCATGGGAAGCGTACCCTTCGGGCTTAACGCGCATAAAAGATATTCCTGCGTAAATGATAATTGTTTCATTAGAGCACCTCACATCAACTTACTACTTACTACTTACTGCTTATAGAATAATGTATCTTATGGCACATGTCAAGGTGCGTTACAAAATTGATTTTCAAAGGCACTTTCCAAAGCACAAACATAACCGCAAAAAGAGATTTTTGGCTTCCATCCCCGTCTTTTTTTATTCTTCCGGCGGGAACAAGTTTTGACAGAAACAGCCGTTTTGAGCGGCTATAATAATTTTGCGGCGCAAAAGGAGGGGCGGGATGAAGCAGATTATCTACGTAGATGTTTTGGTGGCCGTCAACCTTTTCGTCAATTATTTTTTGCTTTTAACAGTTGCCGGATTTTTTCATATTTCCGCTTCACGGTTGCGCATGGTACTGGGGGCGGCTGTCGGAGCCCTCGGTTCTCTCGTGATTTTGCTTCCGTCGCTGCCGGTGCTTGCATCCTTTTTAGTCAAGCTGGTGCTTTCCGCCGCCATTGTGGTTACAGCGTTCGGTGTTTCCTCCTGGCTTTTTTTTCTGCGCACCGTAGGCGGATTTTACCTTACCAGCTTCGGCTTTGCTGGCGCGATGCTGGCGCTTTGGTATCTGGCGGCACCGAACGGAATGATCATTAAAAATTCTGTGCTTTATTTTGATATTTCCCCGCTGATGCTGCTGGCGCTGACCGTTGTGTGCTATGCAGGCGTCACGCTGCTCAACCGGCTCACCGGGCAGCGGCAGCCAACTGCGCTGTTCTGCTTTGTCACAGTCTGCGCGCAGGGAAAGCGTGTGCGCCTTACCACAAAAATTGATACGGGGAACAGCCTCAAGGAGCCGTTTTCCGGTTACCCGGTGATTGTGGCCGAATATCAGTGTGTGCAGGAACTGGTTCCGCCCGCGGTAAACTCCTATCTGTTTGTGTCAGCGGGAGAAAAGCGGGGAGAGGTACAGCCGGGGCTTCGTCTGGTGCCATTTCGTGCGGTAGGGGGAGAGGGAATTTTGCCGGCGTTTCGGCCGGATTCCATTGAAATTCAGACGGCAAAAGAGAGGACTACAGTTCAGGAGGTATACCTGGCTGTTTCCGCCCAGAAACTGGGCACAACAGGCTTCAGCGCTTTGCTGAACCCGGAGCTTATCACACAAGGCAAGCGGATTGCCGGAAAGGAGAAATCGTTGTGAAAAGGGGAATGGAAAAACTGATTTCCGGAATCAGGGGGTGGCTGCTGCGGCTAATCTGGCGCTTTTGGCCTGCGGCGGAGGTGCACTACATCAACGGTCCGGAAACCTTGCCTCCGCCTTTGACGCCGGCTCAGGAAGCCATTGTAATGGAAAACGTGCGTCTGGGCAGAGAAAACGCGCGCGAACCGCTCATCACCCATAATCTACGCCTGGTCGTATACATAGCGAAGAAGTTTGAATCCAGCTCGGCCGGAGTAGAGGATCTGATTTCCATTGGGACAATCGGCCTGATCAAGGCGGTCAATACGTTTTGTCCGGAGAGGAACATCAAGCTTGCAACGTATGCGTCGCGTTGCATTGAAAATGAAATTCTAATGTACCTGCGGAAAAGCTCACAGCTGAAAAACGAAGTGTCTATCGACGATCCGCTAAATGTGGATTGGGACGGCAACGAGCTTTTGCTGTCGGATGTGCTGGGCAGCGAACAGGATACCGTTAACAAAGGAATTGAAAAAGAGGTGGAAAAGGATCTGCTGCTGGAAGCGGTGGGGCATCTTTCCTCCCGCGAGCAGCAGATTATGCAGCTGCGCTTTGGTCTGAACAACTGCCGCGAGCATACACAAAAGGAGGTTGCGGATACGCTCGGAATTTCACAGTCTTACATTTCGCGGCTGGAAAAGCGAATCATCGAGCGGCTGAAAAAAGATTTGGAGCGGGTTGGGTAACCAAACAGATATTGGGGCAGATGCGTTTTCGCAGCAATATCTCACTAAGTATCATAAGGTGTATTCTCGCCGCTGCCGTACAGCGGCGAGAATTTGACCGAGGAGCGGTTTAAGGAATGGTCTACCGCCGCCAGTTAGGCCCGGCGGAATTATGTGGAGAGCAAACTATCCGGAAGGGAGATGCGGGCAAAGGCGCGATGGGATGAAAGACAGAAAAATAGGCGCATAGTCTACCGTTCCTTCCCGGTAGTGTCCTCTTTAAGAAAATTATAGTTGACAAAGCGCGATCGGTTGCATATAATCTAATACAATCTCTAATTGCACTGCGTTACATTCTGACAAGGGATGCAAGATCAACAGTACAAACTGAGCAGGCAAAGCCCTAAAGGGTGTTGAGCCGGGCCGCGTTTATGGCGGCAGCAGATGGATTATTAACACATCTGTGGGACAGTAGTATGTTCCGCGGGTGTGTATTTTTATACCCTAACGGGACAGCCGACTTTTGAAATGGAGTGCCATAGGAGAAATCAAGCCCTGCTTTAAGTAGGAAACGGAGGATTCTTTTATGACAAACACACCCGTAAATTCGGCGGGGCTGACCGCCGCGGAAGTCAAACGGCTTCAAGAGCAGTTTGGGAAAAACGAACTGACTCCACAAAAAAAAGAAAGCTTTCTCAAAAAGACGCTCCACATTATCTGTGAGCCCATGTTTTTGCTGTTATTAGTGGCGGCGACCATCTATTTTCTGTTGGGCGAGCCCCGGGACGGCATCATAATGCTCATCTTTGTGGTGGGTATCATCAGCATTGATGTTATCCAGGAATGGAAAACCGACAAGACCCTAAACGCTTTGAAGGGCCTATCCGCGCCCCATGTTACCGTCCTTCGGGACGGAAAGGAGCAGACCATCGCCAGCGCTGACCTGGTTCCCGGAGACTTGATGATGATTTGCGAGGGTGTAAAAATCCCTGCCGATGGCGTGGTGGTGAAGTGCGCCGACCTTTCTGTGGACGAATCCTCTCTCACCGGTGAAGCCGAGGGTGTATGGAAAGTGACAGAGAATAGCGCAGGGTCGTCCGGTGACTACTGGCGCAGGGATTACTGCTATGCGGGTACACTGGTCACACAGGGGACGGCAACTGTCCGTGTGGATAAAATCGGCTTGGCCACCGAGTATGGAAAAATCGGCAAAAATGTAGCCGCTGCCCCGCAGGAAGATACCCCGCTCCAAAAGCAGACCGGCAATCTGGTCAAGACCTGCACCATCATCGCGGGTGTTCTGTTTGTGCTGGTGGGTATTTTTACATGGATGGATATACCCGACCACAAGTTTATGGATCGATTGGTGGAGAGCGTCCTCTCCGGCGTGACGCTGGCTATGGCCATGATCCCGGAGGAGTTCCCCGTCATCCTCACCGTGTTCCTCTCCATGGGTGCATGGCGACTGGCCAAAAAGCACTCCCTTGTACGCAAGCTTCCCAGCGTAGAGACTCTAGGCGCAGTGTCGGTGCTGTGTGTGGATAAGACGGGTACCGTCACCATGAATCAGATGTCCGTGCAGGAACTGTGGGTGGCCTCCGGTGATGAGCGGGGCATGGTGGAAACCATGGGCCTCGGCTGCGAGACCGACACCTATGATCCCATGGAAAAAGCGATGCTTGCCTGCTGCGAGGCTCACGGTATCACACGGGAACACCTCTTTGAGGAGAGCAGTTTCCTTACGGAATACGCTTTTACCAATGAACTGAAAATGATGGGCCATGTCTGGCAGCACGACGGAGACATCCTGATTGCGGCTAAGGGGAGCCCGGAGCGGATTTTTACTGTCTGCGAGTTGACTGAGGAGCAGCGGGCGGAAGCGGAGCGTAAAAATCTGGAGCTTTCCGGGCAGGGCTTGCGGGTTATCGCTATCGCCACGGCAAAGCCCCGTAGCGAGGCGGAAATTCCCGCTTCCATCACCGACTGCCGCCTCGTGCTGCTGGGTCTTGTTGGGCTGGCTGACCCTCCCCGCGAGAGCGTGAAAGCGGACATTGCCGTTTGCAACCGGGCGGGTATCCGCGTGGTGATGATTACCGGCGACAACGGCATCACCGCCTCAGCCATCGCCAAAAAAATCGGTCTGCCCCATGGAGACGACATTATCACCGGTGATATGTTGAATAATATGAGCGATGAGGAACTGCAGGAGGCCATCAAGACGGTTTCCATTTTCTCACGGGTGGTGCCGGAGCATAAAATGCGCATTGTTAAGGCGTTCAAGCAAAACGGCGAAATTGTCGCCATGACCGGCGACGGTGTGAACGATGCGCCAGCCCTTAAATATGCCGATATCGGCATTGCCATGGGCAAACGGGGCAGTGAGGTTTCCCGTGAGGCCGCCGACCTCATCCTGATGGACGATAACTTCACCACCATTGTAGAAACCGTTAGGGATGGCCGCCGCATCTATGACAATATCCGCAAGGCGGTGGGCTATGTTTTTACCATCCATATTCCCATCGCATTTTCGGCTCTGCTGGCCCCGTTTCTTGGCATCGCACCATCCGCACTCCTGCTTTTACCGCTCCACGTAGTACTGCTGGAGGTGCTCATCGACCCCACCTGCTCTATCGTTCTGGAGCGTCAGCCCGCCGAGAGCGACATCATGGAGCGCCGTCCCCGCGACCCGAAAGATAAGCTGCTGACCGCCGAGCTGCTGGGCAAAAGCATTTTGCAGGGAATTACGGTGTTTGCTGCCTCCTTTGGCTCGTATTTCGCGGTGCTGGCAAACGACCCCGCCAATGCATCCGTAGCCCGCTCCATGGGGCTGGCCGTCATCATGCTGGCAAATCTGTTCTTGGTGCAGGTTAACAGTTCCGACCATGATTCCATCTTTCAATCTGTTCGTCGCCTGATGAAAGACCGGGTGATGTGGACGATTAATCTCGGCACGCTGGCGCTGCTTGGCCTGATTCTGTATACGCCGCTGTCTGGCGTTCTGAAGCTTGCCCCATTGCCGCTACCGTTGCTGTTGGTTGCTCTGGGAATTTCAGCTGCATCTGTGCTGTGGTATGAACTAGTAAAGCTGAAAAATCGCTTAAAGCGCTAATATTCAAAACAGCCCGGCACATGAATCCATTCATGTGCCGGGCTGTTTTGCTTGTTTATTACCGTATTCAGTTTGCCTGATAGAGGGAGTCATAATCTACCCCTATGACTTCCCACCTTTTGCGGAGAGCATTTTTTTATGATGAGAAAAATAGGGGTTCGAAGACCTTTTTATTCATACGGAATCTCTGCCGCTGCCAATAGTGTTAGCTCTCCTGCAAAAAAGGCAGGATTGCCCGGTATTCCTCCAGTAGGCGATCCATCGGGTATCTTCCGCGGTTTGCGGGGCTGGTGGAGGGCAGGGGGAGAAATGGCAGTGCAATTTCAGCCAGCCAGGCGGAGCGGTAAAAAGAAGCCGCTTTGCCTCCGGTGGTAAACACGGCCCGAAGATTCGCCGTTCGCAGAATTGGGGTCAGATCATTTAGGGCGGGCTCGGAAATACTGGAATCATCCGCACCCTCAATGGAGCAGCTTTTAAGCACGTCCCACAGGGCAATCCGGTTTTTGAGCAGAAAGTCCGTTTTCTCCTGATTCGTTTTCGGCAGCTCGCTGCCGAGCAGAGCGGAAAGCACCGGCCAGAATCGGTTCTGCGGGTGGGCATAGTAGAAAGCCTGCTCCCGTGATTTTGGGGATGGGATGGAACCAAGAATCAGAATTTTGGAATTTCTGTCGTAAATGGGAGGAATCGTATGTTCAACAATGCTTTTCATGCAGCACCTGCTTTGCCAGGTTCAGCAAAGCCTCCTTTTCATTGGGTTTTTTTCCGTTGATGACCGCGTCCAGCAGCCGAGACAGCAGTGTGCCCACTTGTGGTCCGGGAGGAACGCCGAGGGCAATCAGATCATTTCCGCTTACTTTTAAATTTTTTAGGGAAAAGCATTGCTGCTCCGACAGAACCTGCTCCAAAATCGGGAGTACGGCATCGAGCTGATTCAGCCTGTCGTGGTAGGCGGGATTCTGTGCCAGACTGTCTGCCCGTTTTATCTCCAGCAGGGCGCGGAAATCTTCCTCGCCCATCCGGTTCAGACGTCGGCGAATCCAAGCGGCGTCAGCCTGAAGAGGCATATCGTGTACGCGAACCAGCGTGCTGACCCGGCGGATGGTTTTTCCGTCCAGACGCAGGCGGCGGAGTGCTTGCTCTGCCAATTGTACGCTCACCGCGCCGTGCCCATAAAAGTGCCCGACTCCTTTTTTGTCACAGGTATAGGTGTGAGGCTTTCCGCTGTCGTGCAGTAAAATAGCAAGACGAAGCACAGGGGCGGGGGGCGTTGCGTCCAGTGCATGCAGCGTATGCTCCCAAACGTCGTAAATATGGTGGGGATTGTGCTGCTCAAAGCCGAGCATCGGCAGAATTTCGGGCAGAATCTGCCCGATTACCAGAGAGAACTCCCGTAGAACCCGGGCGGCATGTTGGCCGCACAGGAGCTTTAGCAGCTCGGCGCCGATTCTTTCCTGCGCGATGTGGTTCAGCAGTTCACTGTGAGTACGCATACTTTGAGCGGTTTTTTCGTCGGGGTACAGTGCAAGCACGGCGCAGAAACGCAGCCCGCGCAAAATTCGCAGGGCGTCTTCTTCAAAGCGACGGTCGGGATCGCCAACACACCGCAGTATTTTTTTCCGCAGATCCTCCTGCCCGCCAAAGCAGTCAGTCAGGCCGTCTTGCTCGGAATAAGCCATGGCATTGATCGTAAAATCCCTGCGGGATAAATCGTCATTCAAGCTGCCGGTGAAGCAGACGCTGTCCGGCCTTCGATTGTCGGAATAGGTGCCGTCGATTCGGTATGTGGTGATTTCTACTGCCATTTTGCTGCAAAGTGCGGTAACAGTACCGTGCTTCAGGCCGGTTTCCAGCAGCTTGAGGCCGTTCAGCGCTAGCTTCACTTCCTCCGGCCTGGCCGAAGTGGTGATGTCCCAGTCCTTTGGGGAAAGGCCGAGAAGGCTGTCCCGAACGCATCCGCCCACAACCGAGGCTTCGTAGCCGGCAGTATTCAAGCAGCGCAGAATTTTCTGCACTGGGAGGGGAATCTCCAGTTTCATAAGTATCGTCTACTTTCTGTAATCATGGGGCCATATCCTGCATTTGCGTAAGCCTCTGCGTGCAGCCATGCACAGAGAATGGTATAATGGCTGGTTTTCAGCCATTATACCATAAAAACAGAGCACCGTTAATAGGTCAACCCGACTTTCGTCATGACATCCCCAAGCAGCATCAAAATGCTAGGGATAGGAATCCCGAGGGAGCGGATGATAGATAAAGCGCAGATAATCGAGAATAAAACGCAATAAATAGTCAGATCGTGCTTGTTCTTTTCCCGAATCAAAGGGGGGAGATCAATGGCAAGAATAATTAAATAGATGAAAACAACTAAAAACATAGCCCGTCTCCTTTCTTTAAACGGACTGCGACCGGTAAGGCCCGGAGCCGGAGGCCTTGGGGCTGGACTGTGATTCGGAATCATGAGACGGCTTTGCTCCGGAATTTGGCCGGGATTTTGAACTGTTCTGCGCTCTGGAATCGGAAGGGGACTTCGAGCCGGACTGCGGTGCGGAGTCTGTCTTTGCGCCGGAGGAACTGCTTCGGTTTTCTGTTCCGCTTTGTCTTTTCCGAGTCATTCCGCGGAACTTTGCGATGACTAACGTGACAAGCGGCAGAATAATCTCAAAGATCGGCCAGACCAGCGGTACGATTTTCTGTCCGGATTCATTGTGGGCCAGTGCGTTTGGATACAGAATAAAACCGGTGGTTACCGCTAAAGCACCAATCAATAAAATCAGCCGCCGGTGATCCTGAAAGCGCAAAAGCTGTGCCGCGCTGAGGGTTGTAATATAATAAAGCCATGTTATCTTAAAAAATAACAGCGCAATCAAAATAAATGCAAAAACAATTTCCATGCGGCTGAGCGCTTGGGTTACACTGACCATGCGCAGCGTTTCAAAGGATGGCAGGGCGAAAAGCGAAATGGTATTCCCAAGAACGGCGATATCTCGCATAATAACGAGCAGAATGGTGATGCAGCCAATAATAACACCGCCCAAAAGCAAAGGGAAGAATCCTCGTTTTCCTGCATCTACATGATTTGTTGTCATTAAAAAGATAATGATTTCAGCGAACGGGATGGTGACGACAATATTTGTGGCCTGAATATACTTTTGGGGCTTGAGGTCCATCATGGGCAGAAAATTATCAAACTCCATCAGGTTTAGTGTGAGAAGAATCGTTGCGATGACAATCAATATACAAATCATTGTCATCATGAAGCCGTATTTTACCATCTGACGCAGCCCGCCCACATAGACGGCCCACGCGGAGGTTAAAAGGAACGTAAATGCGAGGACAACAAGCGGTGTCTTGGGCATGATGGTTGCTTTTACAAATTCACTTAAATCACTCAGATTCAAAGAAGTTAGGATCAAGAAGAACAGCACATACAGTGCGCTAAAGAATTTGCCCAGGTATTTTCCATACACGGTCTGCAAAATTCCAAACAAGTTCTTTGAAGGAAAGCTCTCAATCAGTCTGCTGTAAACCCATACCAGCGGGACACAGAAGATGAGGGCAAATAGGACTATGATCCAGGAGTCTTGACGGGTGATTGAAAGAAAGAAAGAGGACAACAGGGACGAAGACTGAATATAGCAAGCCATGGCAAACATAAAATCCAGACCATGGACCTTTTTCGATTCCGGTTTCATTCATGACCCTCTCTCATATTTAAAGATTCCGAAATTTTACCGCTGGAACTCAAATTGGTTTCTACCTCCAGCTCCAGGCGAATTTTGGGGTAGATGGCCGCCCAGGCGTTCTCCATGTTTTTCCACTGCTTTGGGTGGTATTTATGAATATGGGCGCCAATTCCGTAAATGTCGGAGCGCAGTCGCTGCGATTCAGCAAAGCAGGCTTTGATTTTGGTTTCCAGATCCGCCTTTGCCTTTTCATTGAGAAGTGGAATCACCTTATTAATGTCCATGCTGCGAAAATTTTGCAGCTCGCCGATCGAGAGGTTTGTATTGATTTTTAGCTTATAGGTGATGTTTCCCTGATCGTCCAGCTGGATTTCTTTTTTACAGATGGATTTTGTGATTTTCAGGCTGGCATTGCCAAGCTCTGTAATCAGCTCTACGCTTCCGCCATCTACTTCGCCCATGCTGAGCATATAGCCCTGCATTTGGTACATATCGAGCATTCCAACCATAATGTCATCCTTAAAAACAGCCATGCCGCAAAAATTCAGGGTTTGCTGCTTGTTTTCTTCCTTTCGCTCCACAACCAACGTTACGGGAGCGGTGGAGTGGTCCACCAGGCGGGAGGTGAACTGCAGCATGTTTGTGCTGGTATACGGAGAGATTGCCCTTTCGTTCTGTATCATTCTGGATAAGGCGATAGAAGGAATTTTATCCTGCTCGGTTTGAGTGCTTAAAATGCTTCTCGCGTCATCCTTTGCTACCAGAATCCAAACCTCCATGCGGGTTTCCGCATTTCTCATAAAGGTGTCAAGATAAGGCTTTACTCCAGCCTTCGCCACGCCGCTGCCAAAGAGGATTACCTGATTGTGTTGAAGAAAAAGCTCACGGCTGTTTCCGTACCGCAGCGTGTCCATTCCGCCAATAATAAATCGGTTTTTCGTTTCTCTGATCAAGTAGGGGGAAGTGTTGTTTCCGCCGTCCTCTTTCTTTGAGCCGTTCTGAACCGTTGCAATCTGAAAACTGAGATCCAGCTGTCCGGGATTCTTGCTGGTGTCGATTCCGACGCCGGTGACGATGGAAAGGCCGTCCAGCTCTTTATTGTCCCAGCAGCCCGTCATGCACAGAAGAACGCTGCATAACAGCATGGAAAAAATGAGTTTGAGCTTTTGTTTCATGATCCATCCTCCCCGGAGCCGGAATTCCCGGATTCACCGCTGGGGGTTGCGGCAGGGCGAGGATTGGGAGGAATGAAAAACCGTCTGCGGGTCATATCGTGTTTTGCCAGGCGTGCGGGGCGCCTTGTCATCACCCATAGGGGCATGCGGATGACGCCATCCTCCAGATCCCTTGAGAGAGAGAATCCGTTAAAATAGGTGGTGCCGAAGGAAGAAAGCGAACCAAGATGGACCAGAAGCCCCAAAAAACACAGGCAGATTCCGTAGCCGCCCAGTGCGGCAGCGAAAACCATTGTGATCAGGCGCAAAATAGCCATGGAGTCATTCTGCTCCGGTACGACAAAACCGGCCACGGAAGTCAAAGCAATGGTGATGACCATTGGTGCGCCTACCAGACCGGCGGAAACGGCGGCGTCACCCATAATCAGCGCACCTACAATGCTCACAGCTTGGCCGACCGGGCGCGGCAGGCGCAAACCGGCCTCCCGCAATACTTCAAAGGCGAAAATCATGAGCAGTGCTTCCAAAAATGCGGGGAATGGGGTGCCCTCTCGGGCGCTGGCGATCGTCAGCAGCAGCGTAGTGGGAATCAGCTCCTGATGAAAGGTGGTCAGAGCAATATAAATTGCGGGGAGAAAGACGGAGAAATTATATGCAATATAGCGTAGAATGCGCAGGAGGCTGGCAAACAGCGGGCGAATATAATAGTCCTCTGCACTCTGGAAGGTTTCAATGAACAGCAGGGGAGCGGTCAGTACAAAAGGACTGCCGTCTGCAATGATCGCGACTCTGCCTTCCAGTATTTTCGCCGCGGCAACGTCTGGCTTTTCGGTATACCCGACGGTGGAAAAAATGGAAAACGGGGCATCCTCAATGTATTCCTCTAAATAACCGGAATCTAAAACAGAGTCCACATCCAGCCTTTTGAGTCTTTCACGCACCTCGTTTACCACCTCGGGTCGGGCCACTCCCTCCAGGTATGAAATGCACACGTTAGTCAGTGTTTTTCGTCCGATTGTCATCTGCTCCATGCGCAGGCTGGGGCTTTTGATTTTACGGCGAAGCAGAGAGGTGTTTGTTCGAAAATTTTCGGTAAAGCCTTCGCGCGGGCCGCGTACTACAGACTCTGTTTCCGGCTCGGTAACGCCGCGCTTTTCCCAGCCCTTGGCGCTGACTCCCAGACCAATCGCGCATCCTTCTACCAGAATCACGGCGTCGCCGGAAAGAATGCCGGCGGCCACCTGAGAAAGCTTTAACAGAGTTTGGGTATCACCAGAGCAGAGAATTTTTTCCTGCAGCTGGCTGATGCGCTCCCTTCCGTCCTGTCTGGAGGAGGGGACGGTATATTCCATAGATAAAATGGGGTACAGAATTTCGTCCGAGATCACCTTTTGATTGATCAGTCCGTCTACAAACAGCAGAGCGGCAGGGCATTCCCTGTTTTTTCCAAGACAAAACCGGTGTATTTTGATATCACCGCTGTTTCCCAATAAATGTTGAACGTATGTCAGATTCTCCTCGAGCCGGTCCGAAATTTCCGGATCTTTGGAATCCGTTTTCTTTTCTGGCTCCTTCTTTTTTTCATTTTCCTGATTCGCGCTGTTGCGATGGCTGTAAAACCCAATTTTACGCTGAAATAGATTCCATATCATGGAGGTCCCTTCCTTTCCCAAGGATATTTTTCTAGTATTGCAGAAAAGAGAGGAATCATACGGAATCAGGCGCGGCAGTGCTTATTTTATTGTTTATTGCATTTTGCGCACTATATATATGTTACGTGTTGACATTTCATACAAGATAGTGTATATTAAAGAAAAGGAATCCGATAAGGAGGGATCTGCATGAACGAGAACGTCATCGTTACCGGCGGGACATTAGATGAGAAGGAACTGATGAATTACATTCGTTATGTACACGAAAACAATCCGGGCCGGCACATTAAGTCTATGGAAGTAGAATTGGACGGAGAGTTTGTCAATTTAAAATATGAGCTTGAGCCGGTACCTTTTGATCGAATTCGTCGAATTACCGGTTATCTGGTGGGCGGTACAGACCGTTGGAACGACGCAAAGCTGGCGGAGCTGAACGACCGTGTGGTTCACGGCACGGGCAGGTCTTTCTTATAATTTTATGAATACCAAAAGAATTCTCCCACCGGCTATGCCGGTGGGAGAATTGCTTTTGGTATTCACTGTCGGCGGCTTGCCGTATCCGAAAAACAGATCGTTACCGCAACTGTTTTTCGAAGCTCAATACACTTTATGGATGCTTTTCTTTGAGAAATGAAAAGGGAGTCAACAGATTGTTGACTCCCTTTTCTAAAACACCCATGCAATCATGTTCCAAAAGCATCGCCCGAACCTTTTGGAACACATGGAATATTTTTATCAGACCCCCGCCAGAACGGGTCACTCCTGCAGAGCAGAAGTTTATGTATATGCCACAATAATAGCACGATTTTATCAGGCTGTCAATCCTTTTTACACAAATCCAGCTCAATTTTAATAGCTTCCATCACCTGTACCCACGGTGGGATTTTTGTGTCGATCGTGTCAATCCGATTACTCAGGCGATTCTTCGAAATACAGCGCATTTGCTCAATAAGAATGACTCCGCGCACGGGGCAATCCGGCTTCAGTCTGCGAATATAAATGTGGGTGGGCAGCTTTGCTTTTGTTTCGTCGGTAATCGGCGCCACAATTGTAGTGGGGCTGTGCAGGTTGCCCTTGTCGTTTTGCAGCACAATAGCAGGGCGGAACTTGTCCTGCTCAGAGCCAATGTTCCGGCCAAAGTTGCAGTGATAAATTTCTCCCTTTTTCACGACCAGAGAATTCGGTGTGTTCCGAAACTTGTACTTATACTTTTCTTCAAACCACAGTGCGTAATCGGTGACTTCGGTCAGCCATCGGGCGCTGTGATTTTTCAGCCTGTCGTCTTCGGTAATCATCTTCAAAAGACGCGAAAACGTATCCCTGATTTCCTGCATCCTCGCTTTTTCTGTGTCAGCCGGCACCAAAGCCCCCCCTTTATTTCTTCTTTCATATATATTACGACAACTTTTCATTCTAGTAAATATCTTTACGGATTATTCAGAGAAATTCTTTGAATATTTTTGGTGTTTTTTTATTTTCTATACGAAAAGATCTTTACAATAGAAGAACAGCCCAAATATTTTAGTAATCAGGAAAAATCTTCTCTTGCCGCTCATATCATTGAAGTAGAGTCAATCAATTGTCTCAGCATTCAACGGAAGACAATAAGCGGGCTTCTCTCAACCACAGGTGGGGAAGCAGTTTTATTTTAAAGTTGAATGTCTATGGCAGAAAATGAGCAGCAAACGGAGGGGCGGGACATGTCGTTTGGATTGGCGCTTTCGGGCGGAGGAATTCGCGGCGCGGCACATGTAGGGGTTCTTTTGGCTCTGGAGGAAGCGGGCATGGTGCCCGACTCCATAGCGGGTGCCAGCGCGGGCGGAATCGTGGCGGGGCTTTACGCGGCAGGGTACTCAGCGCACGAGCTGCGCGGGATTGTGCAGGAGCTGGCAGGAGGAGGTCGTTCTCTTCTGGACCCGGATTATTGGGGCCTAATTCGGACAGTACCACAACTGCTGACCGGTAGAGAGGTGAAGCTTTCCGGATTTTTAAAGGGCAATCGTTTGGAGGATTACCTGTGCGGATTGACGGGTGGGAAAATGATGCGTGATCTGAACATGCTCACGGTGATTCCCTGTGCGGATCTCAATTCCGGCCTGACAATCGCGTGTACCAGCCACCTGCGCGGCGTTCAGCAGTTGGAGCGCGTGCGCTGGAGCTCGGGCCTGCGCATTTGTGAGGTGCTGCGGGCTACCTCGGCGGTACCGGCGGTATTCCGGCCAAAACTGATCGGCGAGCTTTGCTTGGTGGACGGCGGCGTGACGGATATACTGCCGGTGAACCTGCTGATTGCTGCTGGGGAGCCGAACGTGCTGGCGGTAGACGTAGGGAAGGAGTACCGCATGCCTGAGCAGATCAATATTTGGGAAGTGCCTACTCACTCTTTGTCTGTTATGCAGGAACGCCTTCAGGAGTATGTGGCACACGGAGAGAAACTGCAACTGACACCGCACCTGCCGGATCACACCCGGCTGCTGGACTTTGGTAAAATGGAAGCCTGTATGGATGCCGGTTACGAAGAAACAAAACGCAGGCTGCCAGAAATTAAAAATCTGTTTTCCCCGTCCTACCCCGGCTCCCGGCGGGTGTTTCGTACCCGGCCTTAAGCAGCCGAGGCATTGTGTTTCTGTATAGAAAAAGTGTTCCGTTTATTGGCCTGACCGATCTTCTGTTCCTGAAAAATTCCCCGGTATTCCACACAGAGCCTTGCTCTGTGTGGAATACCGGGGGATTTTCTTTGAGGTACATTTTTATTGACAAATCCATTGTGGTATAGTAACATGAAGTTAACTTCACAAGAAGTAAGCTTCATGTTAAGGGAAAAGGAGATTATGAAAACAAGAGTGAAAGAATTGCGGGCAGCGGCTCAATTAACACAACAACAGTTGGCAGATTTGGTGCATGTTTCTTCCAGAACGATCATTTCGATTGAAAAAGAGCAGTATAGTCCTTCTCTGATGCTGGCGTACCGAATGGCCGAAGTGTTTGGAACGACAGTAGAGCATTTGTGTTGTTTAAAAGAAAACAAAGAATGGGAGGATATACAATATGAAGATTTATAATCGAAAGGGTCTTATTTGGGGGATCGTTTGGACGCTGTTGGCGGTCTTTAATCTAACTCATGAAATCATTTCACCAAATGATTTTTTGATGGGACAAATCAAAGACGTGTTGTTTTCCGTTGCGCTTCTCATCATTGGAATTGTGGGATTTGTTCGGGCCTTTTCCAAACAGGCGACCAGAGAGGACAAAGTCGAAGAGGCAGATGAACGAAACAGACTGGTCGCGTTAAAGAGCAAAGCACGAGCGTTTGATATTCTGCAGGCGTTCCTGCTAGTGGCTGTGGTGGTTTTTGCCGCTGCTTACAAGATTACCGGAAATATCGCGTGGATTCCCTTTCTGATTGCCGTTGCAGTCTTATGGAATATCAGCTTTTTGTTGGATATTATCGCAAGCATTTATTATGAAAAGCATAGTTAGAGATCACACAGAAACTGCATGAAATAGTTTCTAAAAATGGGAAGGGGTACCGCCGACATGACCGGCGGTACCCCTTCTTTTAAAATAAAACTATTCTTTCAATTTTACTGCGTGAATCAGAACTTTTTCGGCAAAAATCCGATCTTCTTCATCACCTTGCTCAGCGTGCGGACAGAAATTGCCAGCGCCTGCTGTGCGCCTTCGGTATAGCACTGTTCCAGGTAGGCCTTGTCGGCAATTAGGCGCTCATACTGCTCCTGCATTGGGCGCAGCTCCTCAATGACCGCCTCCGCTACGCGCAGCTTAAAGTCACCGTAGCCCTTGCCCTCGAACTCCGCTTCAATCTGCTCGTTCGTCAGGCCGGTAACGCTAGAGTAAATCCCCATCAGGTTGTTTACGCCGTCCTTGTCCGGGGCAAAGTGAACCCTGGCTTCGCTGTCGGTAATGGCACGTTTGAATTTGCGCACGATATCATCCGGCTTGTCGAGTACGGCTACATAGCCGTTGGCGTTCTCGTCGGATTTCGACATCTTGCGCGTCGGCTCCTGTAGTGACATGATGCGCGCACCGACTTTCGGAATATATGGTTCCGGTACGGTGAAGGTGGGGCTGTAAGCGCCGTTAAAGCGTTCGGCGATATTGCGGGCCAGCTCCAAGTGCTGCTTCTGGTCGGCACCGACCGGCACGAGGTTCGACTGGTACAGCAGAATATCCGCCGCCATCAGGCTGGGGTAGGTGAACAGTCCGGCATTGATGTTATCTGCGTGTTTGGCTGATTTATCTTTGAACTGCGTCATACGCGAAAGCTCACCGAACTGCGTGTAGCAGTTCAGAATCCAGGCCAGCTCCGCGTGGGTGTGAACGTGGCTCTGCAAAAAGAAGGGGTTTTTCTGCGGGTCGATTCCGCAGGCAAGAAAGAGGGCGTAGGCCTCCAGCGTGTGGCGGCGGAACGCGGCCGGGTCTTGGCGAACGGTAATGGTGTGCAGGTCAGCCAGTGCGAATACGCAGCGGTAATCCTCCTGCATCGTCACCCAGTTTTTAATCGCGCCCAGGTAGTTGCCCAGAGTAATGGTGCCGCTGGGTTGTACGGCGCTGAAAATAATCTGTTTCGGTTGGGTTTCTGTTTCCATATGAACGGGACTCCTATCTTTTATTTGGTGCGCAGCTCTTTGGCGAGCTGGCCCAATATTTCAATGCCTTTTGACAGCTGTTCGTTGGTGGGGGCGGTGTAATTGATGCGGAACGACTGGCACGGCTGGGTTTCATCCACCAAAAAGGCGTTGCCGGGCACAACGCAAACCTTGCGTTCCATCGCCTTGCGGCAGAAATCTATCATGTTAATATCGTCCGGCAGGCGGCACCACAAAAACAGACCGCCCTCAATCGGCTCCCAGGTGATGTTCGGGGCCAGGTAGCGTTCGGCCAGCTCCAGCAGCAGCTTTGCTTTTTCGCGGTAGACTCCGCGGATACGGTCAAGGTGCGCTGCAAAATCATAGCTGGTCAGCAGCTCCTCACAGATCAGCTGTGACCAGATGTTTGTGTGAACATCCTCACCCTGCTTGCAGACGACCATTTTCTGAACGATTGGCTTCGGCGCCAGCGTATAGCCAACGCGCATGCCAGGAGAAATCACCTTGGAGAAGGAGCCGGCGTAAATCACAAGACCATCCTCGTCCAGTGCCTTAATCGGTGCGATCTCTTCACCTGCAAAACGCAGGTCACCATAGGGGTTATCCTCCAGAATCAGCACGCCGAACCGCTTGGCCAGCTCATAAACACCACGGCGCTTTTCTGCGCTCATCGTAATGCCGGAGGGATTCTGGAAGTTTGGGATCGTATAAATGAACTTGGCTGTCGGTTCTTCGCGCAGGGCGCGCTCCAGCTCAACAAGATCGATGCCATCGGATTCCATCGGAACGCCGCGCAGGCGCACCTGATAGGAGCGGAAAGAATTCAGCGAGCCGATGAAGCTCGGCGCTTCGCAAATAACGACGTCTCCCGCATTGCACAAGGATTTTGTCGTCAGATCCATCACCTGCTGCGCTCCTGAGGTAATCAGCAGATCATCAAAATCACGTCCCGCGCCGTGCTTCTCTTTTAAATAAGAGGTAAGCGTCTGGCGCAGCGGAGGGTACCCTTCGGTCACATTATATTGTAATGCGTCGATTGGGCGCTGCTGAAAAATCCGCGAAGAGATTTCGCCGATTTCTTTTGCGGGGAATGCTTCCGGCGCGGGATTCCCGACGGAAAGGGAAATCATCCCGGGCGCAGTAGCCGATTTCAGAATTTCGCGAATGGCAGAGGGCTTTAGGGTTTGCACCCGGTCTGAGAATAAATACTCCATTACAAAGCGACCTTTCCGGCTAAAATCTTTGCAAATAGTCTAACACAAATTGGAAAAAGAATCAATTCTGCACACTTGGTTGAATCTACGGCAATATTTGCCAAAATAAAACAGCGCGTTATGACAATTCTGGATATATACGCTATGTATAATAGAAGGGCAAGCTAAAGAATGGTTTTCTTTGGAAAGGGATTTTTCTTGAAAAGGTTGTTTCTCTTCCGTCTTTGTCGGGGAAGAAATGAAGGGACTTTTGAAAGCAAAGATTATTTGAATGAAAATGGTGGTGCGGAAAGATGAAAGAAAAAGCTGTTGTGCGGCAGAGGCTGTCTGTTGGGGAATTGTTGGAAACACCTGTTGCGAGAAAGATTATGGTACAGGCTGCCTGCTTTGCGGTGGGGTTTGCCTGCTCACGGGCAATCGTGTTCGGCCGGTATGCTCCGTTTGGTGTGGCAGCGATTGCTGCAGTTCCATTTGGAGGAATGTGGGGAATGGTGCTGGGTGTGCTGCTCGGCTACCTTCTGCCGTCGAGTGCGCTGTTCCCGGTGCGGTATGTCGCCGCTCTGTTGGCCGCGGCTGCAATCCGGTGGACGCTCAATGATCTGGTCAAGCTGCGGATGCATCCGTTTTTTGCTCCGCTGATTTCATTTGCTCCGGTGCTGATGACGGGGCTGGCTATGGCGATCGTGAATGGTACAGATGCCGCGGGCATCGCGATGTATGTTGCCGAATCGATGCTGGCGGCCGGCGCTTCGTATTTTTTGGTAAGGGCGGGTACCCTGCTGCTGAAGGGGACAGGCCTTACCGCAATGAAAAGCCAGGATTTGGCCTGTGTAACCTTGTCGGCGGGAATTCTGGTGCTGGCGTTTTCCAGCATCACTCTGGGAGGCCTTTCTCTGGGGCATGTTCTGGCCGTACTCGGCATTCTGCTGGCGGCGCGCTACGGGGGAGTTACCGGGGGCAGCGTTACCGGAATCGGCGCGGGCGTTATTTTAAGCCTTTCCACCGCCGGGGTTAGCTATCTTTCGGGTGCATATGCTCTTGGCGGGCTGATGGCAGGCGTGTTTTCTCCGCTGGGGCGGCTCGTTTCCGCGTGTGCGTTTGTCATTTCGAACGCGGTGGCATCCTTGCAGGTCGGCAGCCGAGAATCGGTTATGACAGGTCTGTATGAAGTGATGGCCGCGAGCGTCATATATTTGGTCTGGCCCAAAGATGTGGGCAGCCGGCTTACCACTGTATTTGCCCGGCCGGCAGATCTGTTACATAGCGAGGGGCTGCGCCGCTCGGTGATCATGAAGTTGGATTATGCGTCGCAGGCTCTTGAGAGTATTTCGGATTCTGTGGAAGAAGTGTCACGCAGACTGGATAAGTTCAGCGCGCCGGACATCAACGCGGTTTACAATCGGGTCATTGACAATACCTGTGTTCGGTGCGGGCTGCGCGTTTACTGCTGGGAACGCAATTACGACGAAACCATGCGCGCGTTCGGTACTCTGACACAACTCCTGCGCAAAAACGGCAAAATAGCAAAAGATGATTTTCCGCAACAGTTTACCGACCACTGCAGCCATATGAGCGAGATCGTCGAAAACATCAACCGCCAATATGCGGAGTTTTTGACCCGCGAGGCGGCGGAGCGGCGTGTGGCGCAGATTCGCGGCGTTGTTGCCGATCAGTTCGACACCACCTCGCAGATGCTGAAAAATATGGCGGAGGAGCTGGAGCTGTTTGAGCGGTTCGATTTTACCGCCGCCCAGCGCGTCAGCGATGTGATGTCGCAGAGTGGCATTATCCCTATCGATGTCAGCTGCCGCGTGGACCGTTACGACCGCATGACGATCGAAGCCGAGGCCGCGCAGGTGGACAAGTCCCGTCTGAATAAGGCAGAGCTGACCCGGCATATTTCGCAGGCGTGCGGCCGTACCTTTGAAATGCCCTGCATCAGCTCGGCACAGGGAAAATGCAGAATGCAGATGAGCGAGCGCCCGGTGTACCGGGTGCAGAGCGGATTTTTCCAGCATGTAAGCGGAAACGGTCAGCTCTGCGGCGACAGTCAGGAATTCTTCCCCGACGGGAACGGCCGCCAGATCGCGATCATCAGCGATGGCATGGGGACCGGCGGCCGTGCGGCGGTGGACGGAGCAATGGCGGCTGGGATTATGGCAAAGCTTATCAAAGCCGGAATTGGATTTGACTGTGCGCTGAAAATTGTAAACTCGGCTCTTCTGGCCAAGTCTGGCGATGAATCACTCGCTACGCTCGATGTGGCCGCTGTCGATTTGTTTAATGGAAAAGTAGAGCTGATGAAAGCGGGGGCGACTGTCAGCATTCTGCGCAGGGATGGTCGAGCCGCCATTATTGATACACCCTCACTTCCTGTGGGAATTCTAACCGAAGCGAAATTTGCCAAAGAAACCGTGCGACTTTCCGCGGGTGATCTGCTGGTGCTGTTCTCAGACGGCGTAGTTGCCTCCGGCGACGACTGGGTGCGGGAAATGGTGACCGAATGGAAGGGCACGGTGCCGCAGGAGCTGGCGGAGCAGATCGTTTCTCAGGCGATCAAGCGCCGGGATGACGGGCACGACGACGACATTACCGTGCTGGTTCTCTCTTTAAATGAATTGAAAAAAGAACTCTGATCAATCCTTCATCTTTTGGAAGTGTGCGTATAGAGAAGTAATTTATCCTCAAATATGGCAACGAGAAACTCCGCTCAATCAAAACGATTGAGCGGAGTTTCTCGTTCTATTTTTATTCGCCGGTTATTCTGTAACCCCTTTATTCCGAAAGGTCTTTCAGATCATATGGGGTCTGCTGGTATACATAATAGTTCAGCCAGTTAGAAAACAGCAGGCTGGCTCCGCTTCTCCAGGTCAGCGGCGGCGTTTGGGAGGGATCGTTATCCGGAAAATAATGCTCCGGCAGATCAGGGTCAATGCCTTTATTCAGATCGCGAAAGTATTCGTTTGACAATGTTTCCCGGTCATATTCCGCATGGCCCGTCACAAAAAATTGTCGCCCGTTTTTGTTCGCGATGATATGTGCGCCCGCCTCATCGGAGTCGGAGAGGATCACCAGCTCGTCATGCTGTCTAATGTCCTCTCGGCGAACTTCCGTATTGCGGGAGTGCGGCGCGTAGTACACATCGTCAAATCCGCGGATCAGCGGATGCATGGGTGTCAACACACGGTGTTCAAAAATTCCAGAAAGTTTTTTTGGCAAGGTATATTTTGGAATCTGATAAAAATAATATAACGAAGCCTGAGCTCCCCAGCAGATTGTCAGGAGCGAATACACGTTTTTCCGGCTCCAGGCAAAAATATCGCAAAGCTCATTCCAATAATCCACATCTTCAAAGTCCATCAGTTCCACCGGCGCACCGGTAATGATCATTCCATCGAATTTATCATTTTTCAGTTCGTCAAATGTTTTATAAAAGGTATCGATGTGCGTGTAAGAGGTGTTTTTGGAAAAGTGGCTTGCCATATGCATCAGTTCAACATCCACCTGCAAGGGAGAGTTACCCAGCAAACGCAACAGCTGAGTTTCGGTTTCAATCTTGGTTGGCATCAGGTTCAGGATCACGATCTTCAGCGGACGAATATCCTGAGACATGGCGCGTTCATGAGTCATTATAAAGATGTTCTCAGATTCCAAGACTTCAATGGCCGGCAGTGATGTTTGAACTTTAATTGGCATAGCAAAAGCCTCCTTTTGTTAGAATGCTTTCCATTATAGCAAATCAGTCTCGATAGTTCAAGAATCGTTGCCGAAGGGAGTGTTCCAATTAAGAATTGAAAAAAAGTAAAAAAAAGTGAAAAAAACAGTTGACTTTGTTTTGTGAGCATGGTATTATAGCTAAGCCGTCGAGAGACGGGGACGAAAATTCGATAAGATGAACGAAAGTTTTCAAATTCGAAATTGCGTGTTCGTCAGTAATGACGAAAAAATGTCGAAAAAAAGAAAAGAAATGCTTGACAAGCGAAATTCGCTGTGATATAATACGAAGCATCTCTTCCGAAAAAATTCGACAGAGACAGGACCTTGAAAATTAAACAACGAGAAAGACAAGAAGGAACCCGTAATTTTTGAGAGAAAGCTTCTTGAAAAAGAAGTGAGTACTTCCGGATAAGAGTTCTCAGAACTCTATAAAAACTGAGAAACGCGAAAGCGTACTAATTGAGCAGATAAAATGCTCTAAAATAGATTAGATTGACTTCGGTCATTTTAATACAATATTTTAGAGAGTTTGATCCTGGCTCAGGACGAACGCTGGCGGCATGCCTAACACATGCAAGTCGAACGGAGTAAGAGAGAAGCTTGCTTAGCTCTTACTTAGTGGCGGACGGGTGAGTAACGCGTGAGTAACCTGCCTTTCAGAGGGGGATAACGTTCTGAAAAGAACGCTAATACCGCATAATATATCGGTGCTGCATGGTACTGATATCAAAGGAGCAATCCGCTGAAAGATGGACTCGCGTCCGATTAGCCAGTTGGCGGGGTAAAGGCCCACCAAAGCGACGATCGGTAGCCGGGTTGAGAGACTGAACGGCCACATTGGGACTGAGACACGGCCCAGACTCCTACGGGAGGCAGCAGTGGGGGATATTGCACAATGGAGGAAACTCTGATGCAGCAATGCCGCGTGAGGGAAGACGGTCTTCGGATTGTAAACCTCTGTCCTTGGTGAAGATAATGACGGTAGCCAAGGAGGAAGCTCCGGCTAACTACGTGCCAGCAGCCGCGGTAATACGTAGGGAGCAAGCGTTGTCCGGATTTACTGGGTGTAAAGGGTGCGTAGGCGGCTTTTTAAGTCGGGCGTGAAAGCTGTGGGCTTAACCCACAAATTGCGTTCGAAACTGGAAGGCTTGAGTGAAGTAGAGGTAGGCGGAATTCCCGGTGTAGCGGTGAAATGCGTAGAGATCGGGAGGAACACCAGTGGCGAAGGCGGCCTACTGGGCTTTAACTGACGCTGAGGCACGAAAGCATGGGTAGCAAACAGGATTAGATACCCTGGTAGTCCATGCCGTAAACGATGATTACTAGGTGTGGGGGGTCTGACCCCTTCCGTGCCGGAGTTAACACAATAAGTAATCCACCTGGGGAGTACGGCCGCAAGGTTGAAACTCAAAGGAATTGACGGGGGCCCGCACAAGCAGTGGAGTATGTGGTTTAATTCGAAGCAACGCGAAGAACCTTACCAGGTCTTGACATCCAACTAACGAGGCAGAGATGCATTAGGTGCCCTTCGGGGAAAGTTGAGACAGGTGGTGCATGGTTGTCGTCAGCTCGTGTCGTGAGATGTTGGGTTAAGTCCCGCAACGAGCGCAACCCTTGTGATTAGTTGCTACGAAAGAGCACTCTAATCAGACTGCCGTTGACAAAACGGAGGAAGGTGGGGACGACGTCAAATCATCATGCCCCTTATGACCTGGGCTACACACGTACTACAATGGTCGTTAACAGAGGGAAGCCAAGCCGCGAGGTGGAGCAAACCCCCAAAAACGATCTCAGTTCGGATTGTAGGCTGCAACCCGCCTACATGAAGTTGGAATTGCTAGTAATCGCGGATCAGCATGCCGCGGTGAATACGTTCCCGGGCCTTGTACACACCGCCCGTCACACCATGGGAGCCGGTAATACCCGAAGCCAATAGTCTAACCGCAAGGAGGACGTTGTCGAAGGTAGGATTGGCGACTGGGGTGAAGTCGTAACAAGGTAGCCGTATCGGAAGGTGCGGCTGGATCACCTCCTTTCTATGGAGACTTGATGGAGCTAAGGCTTCGTCAGACATCCAAGGTCAGGATTACGGAACCTAGTCTACTATCGTTGTTTAATTTTGAAGGCCCTGAAAAGGGACTTCAGGAAATGAAAGAAATCGAAACAGCAGAACGAAGCCTTAGTGTTCAATAGAATATGGGGGTGTAGCTCAGCTGGGAGAGCACCTGCTTTGCAAGCAGGGGGTCATCGGTTCGATTCCGTTCATCTCCACCACCAGGCTAAGCCTGGCACAAAAACGGGTGACAGAGGCAAGCGAGAAGCCGACGGCCTCTAGCCGAAGATATGGGCTCATAGCTCAGCTGGTTAGAGCACACGCCTGATAAGCGTGAGGTCGGTGGTTCGAGTCCACTTGAGCCCACCACCAAGCTACGCTTGGAAACAACTGCATAATGCAGGGCACAACGGCAGTTTGGTTGTGAACGCGACTGCGAGGAATTTTTCTCGGAATCGACGATCGCGACTAAAAAGTGCACGAGTGCACCGGACATTGAAAACTGAATAAAGAAAAGAAGCAGATAAAGCGAGAAAAATTGTTTTTTATCTAAATCTACAATTTACCAAACAATGCAGTTCTATCGAGTTCAGGACTGTATTGTATAGAACAAAGCAAGAACCAAGAATCACATGGTCAAGCTACAAAGAGCGCAAGGGGAATGCCTTGGCACTGAGAGCCGATGAAGGACGCGACTAACTGCGATAAGCTATGGGGAGCCGTAAGTGGGCATTGATCCATAGATTTCCGAATGGAGCAATCCGGCTGGAGTCATGTCCAGTCACTGCATGATGAATACATAGTCATGCAGGGGGAACCGCCTGAACTGAAACATCTAAGTAGGGCGAGGAAAAGACATCAACAGAGATTCCGCTAGTAGTGGCGAGCGAACGCGGAAGAGGCCAAACCGAGGGTAGCAATACCCTCGGGGTTCGGACAGCAACATGTACGACAAGAAATAGCAGAATGGCATGGGAAGGCCAACGAAACAGTGTGAGAGTCACGTATGCGAAATTTTGAGTCGGCTAGCTGTATCCAGAGTACCGCCGGACACGTGAAACCCGGTGGGAACATGGGGGGACCACCCTCCAAGCCTAAATACTACTCAGTGACCGATAGCGAAAAGTACTGTGAAGGAAAGGTGAAAAGAACCCCGGGAGGGGAGTGAAATAGAACCTGAAACCTTGTGCTTACAAGCACCGAGAGCCCGTCAATGGGTGATCGGGTACCTATTGTAGAATGGTCCGGCGAGTGAGTATAACTGGCAAGGTTAAGGACTTAAGGTCCGGAGCCGCAGCGAAAGCGAGTCTGAAACGGGCGCGTGAAGTCAGTTGTATTCGACCCGAAACCGGGTGACCTACCCATGTCCAGGTTGAAGTGGAGGTAAAACTCCATGGAGGACCGAACCGACTCCTGTTGAAATAGTAGCGGATGAGGTGTGGGTAGCGGAGAAATTCCAATCGAACCCGGAGATAGCTGGTTCTCTCCGAAATAGCTTTAGGGCTAGCCTCGTATTAGATTACTGGAGGTAAAGCACTGAATGGGCTAGGGGCCGAAAGGTTACTGAACCCTATCAAACTCAGAATGCCAGATAATTGATGTACGGGAGTCAGACAGTGTGAGATAAGTTTCATTGTCAAAAGGGAAAGAGCCCAGACCCACAGCTAAGGTCCCTAAATACGGTTAAGTGGAGAAGGATGTGGGGGTGCACAGACAACCAGGATGTTGGCTTAGAAGCAGCCATTCATTAAAAGAGTGCGTAATAGCTCACTGGTCGAGTGCCCCTGCGCCGAAAATTTAACGGGGCTAAATCGTATACCGAAGCTTGGGATAACACGTAAGTGTTATGGTAGGAGAGCGTTGTGTAAGGGGTGAAGTCAGAGCGGAAGCGCTGGTGGACTTTACACAAGTGAGAATGCCGGAATGAGTAGCGAGAAATATGTGAGAATCATATTGGCCGAAAGTCTAAGGTTTTTGGAGGAAGGTTCGTCCGCTCCAAGTAAGCCGGGAGCTAAGGTGAGGCCGAAAGGCGTAGCCGATGCACATACGGTGGATATTCCGTAGCCGCCAAAAGATTTAAGCAAGAGGACACCTTGAAAGGGCATAACCCAGGCGTTGGTTGACCTGGGCGTAAGGGACCGAAATTAGAGTAGGGAAGTATGCTTGGACGAGGGCGAGAAAAGTCTTGTGTATATCTAAGGCGCCCGTACCGCAAACCGACACAGGTAGACAGGAAGAGAATTCTAAGGCCAACGGGAGAAGGGTAGTTAAGGAACTCGGCAAATTGACCCCGTAACTTAGGGAAAAGGGGTGCCACAGCAATGTGGCCGCAGAGAATAGGCCCAGGCAACTGTTTAGCAAAAACACAGGTTTCTGCCAAATCGAAAGATGAAGTATAGGAGCTGACACCTGCCCGGTGCTGGAAGGTTAAGAGGAGATGTGCAAGCATTGAATTGAAGCCCCAGTAAACGGCGGCCGTAACTATAACGGTCCTAAGGTAGCGAAATTCCTTGTCGGGTAAGTTCCGACCCGCACGAATGGTGTAATGATCTGGGCACTGTCTCAATTACCCGCCCGGCGAAATTGTAGTACCGGTGAAGATGCCGGTTACCCGCGACAAGACGGAAAGACCCCATGGAGCTTTACTGCAGCTTAATATTGGGTTTTGATCATTTATGTACAGGATAGGCGGGAGACTAGGAAGCCGCGGCGCCAGCCGTGGTGGAGTCATCCTTGGGATACCGCTCTTAGATGGTTGAAATTCTAACCTGCGGCCGTGAATCCGGCCGGGGGACATTGTTAGGCGGGCAGTTTGACTGGGGCGGTCGCCTCCTAAAAGGTAACGGAGGCGCTCAAAGGTTAGCTCAGCACGGACGGAAACCGTGCCTCTGAGTGTAAACGCGTAAGCTAGCCTAACTGCGAGGATGACAATCCGAGCAGTAACGAAAGTTGGAGTTAGTGATCCGGCGGTATGAGAGTGGAATTGCCGTCGCTCAACGGATAAAAGCTACCCTGGGGATAACAGGCTGATCTCCCCCAAGAGTCCACATCGACGGGGAGGTTTGGCACCTCGATGTCGGCTCATCACATCCTGGGGCTGTATTCGGTCCCAAGGGTTCGGCTGTTCGCCGATTAAAGTGGTACGCGAGCTGGGTTCAGAACGTCGTGAGACAGTTCGGTCCCTATCTGTCGTGGGCGCAGGATATTTGAGGAGAGCTGTCCTTAGTACGAGAGGACCGGGATGGACGCACCTCTGGCGCACCAGTTGTCATGCCAATGGCACAGCTGGGCAACTAAGTGCGGATCGGATAAACGCTGAAAGCATCTAAGCGTGAAGCCGACTCCAAGATAAGATATCCCATAGCGTAAGCTAGTAAGACCCCTTGAAGACTACAAGGTTGATAGGCTGCGTGTGTAAGTGTAGTAATGCATTTAGCTTGGCAGTACTAATCGGTCGAGGGCTTGACCATTAATCTTGGTTAACGCCTTGCTCAATCGCTTTCTTCTGTTTCTTCTTTATTCAGTTTTCAGTGCCCGAAATGAGGGTACCAAAGATCGGCGAAGGGCTGCGAGCGCATCTGTTGCTGGAAACAGCGGCGAGAAGTTCAAGTTTTCGCTTGGCAAGCACCATTAGCTCAGTTGGTAGAGCACCTGACTCTTAATCAGGGTGTCCCGGGTTCGAATCCCTGATGGTGCACCACGAAGAATGAAGTCAGGCAGGGGTTCGAGGATCTCTGACCTCTGCACCTGGCTAAGGCTGAGATGTGGCCCGTTGGTCAAGCGGTTAAGACACCGGCCTCTCACGCCGGTAACGGGGGTTCGATTCCCCCACGGGTCACCAAAACAATCTTTGAAGTAGTCGTAAGAAACAGGAAACTGTTTTTACAAATATCCGACAGGAAGGCGAAAACCTCCTCTGCGGAACATAGTTGGTGTCGATGACGGTGAGGGTCCACCCGTTCCCATTCCGAACACGGAAGTTAAGCTCATCAGTGCCGAAGATACTTGGCTGGTAACGGCCCGGGACAATAGGATGACGCCAACATTGATATTCCTCAATAGCTCAGCCGGTAGAGCATGCGGCTGTTAACCGCAGGGTCGTTGGTTCGAGTCCAACTTGGGGAGCCAAAGAAAACCACCAGTAATACTGGTGGTTTTCTTGTTGTATCTCATTTTTGAGGCAGAATCTAAATGAAAGAAAAGAATGAGATTACTGTGAAATAGACGGAAGATTCCCTAGGTTATTGCTTTCCTGACCATCGGGCAAAGAGCGAAGATATTCACTGCCATTTCTCACGGCAACAGCAACTCCGCGGATTTCTCCTGCCTTAGCTAATTCTACGCCTTGCTGCTTAGAGATCAGCTGACCGTTTGAAAGCTGATAACCCTCAATACGACCGCTGTGCTTCACCAGCTGCGTAATAGACTGCGCATCGGGTTTCGGCGTAGGCGTAACGGCATTAATATTCATTGGTAAATTTCCGATAAACTGGTTTCCTTGGTTATCCATACGATCACTCCTTGCAATATAGTTTGTCGGAATTCCTTTCAAATATTACGCCACAAATGCTGTAAAGAATAAGATTGTTTTTATTTTAAATGAGGCTTTTGCTGCAGATACTCAAAAAATCATAGAGGACGATTTTTCTGTTTTAAAACAGAGCAATAATCAATGAATGTGCTGTTCATGAGTATTACGGTTCAATTTTTTGTGAAAGAGATGTCATCCTTTTAGAATCATGTTATAATAACCCTATTCGGCAAAAACAATATCAAATTTAAAGTATATTCTAAAGCGATTTATTTCGTTTGAGAAAGGCCTGATCTATTTTGCGGGAATTGACTAAATACTTAAAAAAATATCGAAAACAGGTCATTCTTGGCCCAATTTTTAAATTAATTGAAGCCATATTTGAACTGATTATTCCGATCGTAACAGCACAAATCATTGATGAAGGGGTTCACCGAGGTGACATCAGCTATATTTGGAAAATGGGTGGAGTAATGCTGCTGCTCGGTGTTGTCGGTTTATGCTCAACCTTAGTGTGCCAGAAAATGGCAGCAATGGCTTCTCAGGGCTTTGGAACTGTACTGCGCAGCGAATTGTTTCAGCATATCAACACGCTTTCCTATGCAGAGATTGACCGTTTCGGTACGCCTTCGTTGATTACCAGATTGACAAATGATGTTAATCAGCTTCAACTGGCGGTTGCAATGCTGATTCGCTTGGTAGTGCGCGCACCGTTTTTGGCGATAGGCGCTGTCGTTATGGCGATGACAATTGATGTTCCACTGGCATTGATTTTCGTGGTAGCGACACCACTCATCGGGCTGGCTCTCTATCTTGTAATGAGCCGATCCATCCCCTTTTTTAAGACCATTCAAAAAAAGCTGGATGTCATTTCTCGTTTATCGCGTGAAAGTTTGTCGGGCGTTAGGGTAATTCGTGCATTTTCCCGTCAAGATCAGGAGACGAAGCGCTTTACAAATGCAGCAGAGGAGCAGGCGGCCACAGCAATTCGGGTCGGAAAACTTTCCGCTCTGCTGAATCCGGTTACATTTGCTATTGTGAATTTTTCAATTCTGGCGATTGTATTGTTTGGCGGATACCGGGTGGATACTGGCGTCGTTTCACAGGGGCAGATTGTTGCTCTGATTAATTATATGAACCAAACTTTTCTTGCTCTTGTAGTAGTTGCAAACCTTGTGGTGATTTTTACGAAGGCATCCGCGTCGGCCTCTAGAGTCAATGAGGTTCTGAATACCGAGACCACTGTGAAGGAAAACCAGTCCTTCGCAGAGCTGCAGCAGCTCCCAGATGCACCGAAAGTGGAATTTCGCGATGTCAGCTTTTCCTATCATTTGCCCGGGGAATATGCTTTGCAGGATTGCAATCTTGCAATCCCAGCAGGGGAGACGGTGGGAATTATCGGCGGTACCGGTTCGGGAAAATCGACTCTGGTGAATCTGATTCCGCGTTTCTACGATGTCACCAAGGGACAAGTATTGCTTGACGGTGTGGATGTGCGGGAATATCCGTTTGCTGTTCTGCGTAGCCGGGTAGGAACTGTTCTGCAGCAATCCGAGCTGTTCACGGGGACCATCCGCAGCAATCTGCAATGGGGGAATGGGGTGGCCTCAGATGAGGAATTGTGGCAAGCCCTGAAAACCGCGCAGGCAGAGGATTTTGTTCGTGCCCTGCCGAAAGGGCTATCTTCTCCAGTTAGTCAGGGTGGTAAAAACTATTCCGGTGGCCAGCGCCAGCGATTGGCAATTGCCCGAACTCTGGCGGCAAATCCGCAGGTGCTGATTCTGGATGACAGCTCCAGCGCGCTGGATTTTGCAACCGATGCCGCGCTACGGCATGCACTCAAGAATGATACCGCCGGGATGACGGTTCTGATTGTATCTCAACGGGTCAGTTCCATTCGCCACGCAGACCGCATCCTTGTGCTGGACGACGGGGCTGTGGCCGGTATCGGCTCACATGAAGAGCTGATGCAAAGCTGCCCCGTTTATCAGGAAATTTGCTTGTCGCAGATGAATCGCGAGGAGGTGGCAAAATGAATCGTTCCATACTCAGACGAATTGCAGGCTATATGAAGCCGTATTTTGCCTTTCTCATGGGCGCGCTGATCTGCGCCATTATTTATATCTCGCTTTCTCTGTACACACCCATTTTGATCGGTCATGCAGTTGACCAAATTGTCGCTCCGGGTCAGGTGAATTACGAAAATATGCGCCGCATTTTGCTGCTGCTTGCGGCAACAGTGCTTGTCAGCGCACTGTTTCAGTGGATCATGACGTATTGCACCAATCAGGCGGCCTACCGTACAGTTCGTGACTTGCGTGTGAAGGCTTATGAAAAGGTCAACCGCCTGCCGCTTCGGACTATTGACAGTCACGCGCACGGGGATCTTGTCAGCCGCGTTGTGAATGATGTCGATCAGGTGTCCGACGGCCTTTTGCAAGGAATTACCCAGTTGTTTACCGGTGTGGTTACAATTGTGGGTACATTGTTGTTTATGCTGACGATCAGCCCGGTCATTACGCTTGTGGTAGTTTGCGTAACACCGCTTTCCTTGTTTGTGGCTGCTTTTATTGCCAAGACATCGCGCAAACGTTTTTTTGATCAGCAGGCGTGCCAGGGTGAGCTGAGCGGATTGGTTGAGGAAATGATCGGCGGGATCAAAACGGTGCGCGCGTTCCACTATGAAAATCGTGCGGAGAGCACGTTTGACGAAATTAATTCCAGATTGTACGAGGCAGGGGAGAAAGCCCAGTTCAATTCTTCGCTTTCGAATCCCTCTACCCGGTTTGTCAACAGCATTGTGTATACCTCTGTTGCGGTGATCGGTGCAATCTGTGCCATTACCGGCGTTCCGGCCCAGCTAAGCGTTGGGCAGATCACCAGCTTTTTGGCTTATGCCAATCAATATACGAAGCCGTTTAATGAAGTGACCGCTGTGCTGACGCAGATTCAGACCGCGTTTGCCTCGGCCCGCCGCCTGTTTGAGGTACTCGATGAAGAAGAGGAGCCGGCGGAGCCGGTTGATGCACAAGAGGTACACGACGGCGGCCATCAGGTAGAGTTTCGCGATGTTGCCTTTTCGTACCGGCCTGAGACAAAGCTGTTACAAAATATTGACCTGACTGCCCGCCTTGGGCAAAGGATTGCTATTGTAGGGCCAACCGGCTGTGGTAAAACAACGATTATCAACCTGCTGATGCGTTTTTATGATGTCGACAGCGGCAGCATCTGCGTGGACGGAACGGATGTGCGGCAGATTACGCGCGGTAGCCTGCGTTCTTTGTTCGGAATGGTTCTACAGGATACCTGGTTGTTTTCCGGCACTATCCGGGAGAATATTGCCTATGGCAAGCCGAATGCCACCACAGAAGAAGTGAGCGCAGCCGCAAAGGCAGCGCTGGCACATTCTTTCATTACCCGCCTGCCGAATGGCTATGATACCGTGATTTCGGAGGATGGGGGAAATCTTTCCCAAGGGCAGCGGCAGCTGCTCTGTATTGCCCGGGTGATGCTGGTTGACCCACCCATGCTGATTTTGGATGAAGCGACCAGCAGTATCGATACCCGAACCGAGCTCTTGGTGCAGAAGGCGTTCCAGCGCATGATGGAAGGCCGTACCAGCTTTGTAGTAGCGCACCGCCTTTCCACGATTCAGGGCGCGAATCTGATTCTTGTGATGCGGGCCGGTCAGATTGTTGAGCAGGGAACGCATCGTCAGCTGTTGGAGAAAAACGGATTTTATGCGGAGCTTTATAACAGTCAGTTTGCCGCTAGTTAGCCTTTCGCTGTCAGGCGGCAAGCAACCCCGTCACTCTGTTTTTTCGGCAGCTTGCGTGTCCTTTAATAAAAGGGCGATACCGTATCTGCGGTATCGCCCTTTTATCTCTGTTTTTAATGATTATAATGGAAAGCCGCAAAGCTCAGCACCGGATAGCGCGGCCCCGATAATTCCGGCATCGTTGCCCAGTTGGGCGGTGACCAGCTTTGTTTTCAGCTCAGAATTAGTTACAAACTGTTCCCGGTTCACGATCTCTCTTACCGGCGCGAGTAAGGATTCTCCCTCGTGGCTGATGCCGCCGCCGATGCAGATCACATCCGGCTGTAGGCTGTTGATGATGTTAACCAGGCCGCAACTGAGGTCTTCAATATAGACTTCCACAATTTTTTGTCCTAGAGCATCACCCTGCCGCATGGCATCAAAGGCGCTTCTGCCGGAAATCTGGTTTAAATTTCCGTTAAGCATTTCCCACAGCAGGCTTTCGTGGGCCGTGTCCTGCTCCAACAGCTCACGGGTTGTCAGAATCAGCCCGGTGGCGGAGGCATACCGCTCCCAGCAGCCGCGTCTGCCGCAGTTGCAGGCCCGGCCGTTGCGCTCAATCACCATGTGGCCCATTTCTCCGGCGGCACCATTTTGTCCTGCGTAAATTTTTCCGTCCAGAATCAGTCCGCTGCCTACCCCTGTGCCAAGGGTAATGGCAACGGCATTCAGCGCGCCCCGCAGCGCTCCCGCCTTAAATTCTCCCCAAGCCGCGGCGTTAGCATCGTTGTCCACACCCACCGGCAGCTTCAGTCGACTTTCCAGCTCCTCCTTAATCGGGAAATGGCGCAGCGGAAGGTTCGGCGTCAGCTCAACCGTTCCGGTATTGCGGTTCACAGAGCCGGGGCAGCCGATTCCAACGGCATCCACCGCTGTTCCGGTCGCTGAAATGGTTTTCTGAGCGGCCTCGGCGATCCGGTCGCACAGCTCCTGCGGTGTGCAGGAAACACCAGTCGGCATAGACTGTTTTGAAAGAAGTCCGCCGTTTTTGTCAATGACTCCGGTCGCTATATTGGTACCGCCCAGATCGATGCCAAGAAAATACATGGGAATACCCCGTTTCTGCTGAATTACGGCGCAAGGCGCGTCCGTGCTTTCTATGTAAGAATATTATAGCATCACGCGGCGGTTTCGTAAATTGTTTCGTTGATTCTGTCGACAAAAAGAAAAAAATTTGACAAATGTTCTTTCTTTGGGTACAGTTTAAAAGGAGAAAATTCTGCCATAATGATAGGTAGAAGCTTCCAGGCAAAGTTATAAAGGAAAATGGTGAAAAACGTGCAGTATCAGGAGTTACCCCAGTGGATGCAGAAGGAAGAAATCAGACCATATATTGAGCTGTTAAACCGGCAGAAAGTCTCATCGTTTTTTAAGCGGGTGTTCGACATTGTCGTGTCGGCGTTGATCCTGCTGGTGCTTTCACCAATATTTCTGCTGCTGGCTGCCGCAATTAAGATTGATTCCAAAGGTCCGGTATTTTACCGGCAGGTGAGAGTCGGTCAGTACGGGCAGGATTTTCGTATTTTCAAGTTTCGTTCCATGGTGCAGGATGCAGACAAAAAAGGTCTGTCCTTAACAACGGAAGGAGATTCCCGTATCACCAGGGTAGGGAAGCTGATCCGCAAGTGCCGCTTGGATGAATTTTCGCAGGTGTTAAATGTTCTTCAGGGTACGATGAGCCTTGTCGGCCCCCGGCCCGAGGTGCGTAAATATGTGGATGCCTACGAGCCGGAATATTTGGCAACACTTTTGGTGCGCCCGGGTGTAACCGCAACGGCGAGCATCCGCTTTAAGGATGAAGATGAGCTGCTTAATTCCGGCGGCGACCCGGAAGAAATCTATATTCATCAGATCCTGCCCGAGAAGATGCGCTACAATCTCGAGTACCTCGACCACATTTCTGTCTGGCACGATTTCAAAATCATGATTCAGACCGTTTTGGCAGTGCTCAAGAGATAGTTTCCCGCAAAGGAGATGCCGCTGTAAGCCGCAAATTTGCGATTGATTTTGTCTGCCGTTTGTGCTATAATAAACTCCGTTCCACCCGCTGGTGTGGCGAAATCGGCAGACGCAAGGGACTTAAAATCCCTCGGTGGCAACACCGTACCGGTTCAAGTCCGGTCACCAGCACCACTCATAAACGTACAGATTTATGATTTGTTTGTAATTCTGAACGCAAAAATCCCCCGGCTGTGATAGCTGGGGGATTTCATTTTATCCTTGGCCGGGAGATGATGGTGCTTTTAAGTACTGTTCCATACTCTCCAGCTTTTCGTATATCAGCGCTTGGTTTTTAATGATGGTGTTCAGGTTTTGGTTGATAAGCTCCAGCTCTCGCTGTAATTTGTCGCCCATGGTGACTACCCCTTTTCTTTTAGGGTAGCACAAAACGTTTGGAAATATATGGATATGTGAAGAGATTTTACAGAAAATAAAAAATCCCCTCAACCGGAATTATCCAGCTGAGGGGATCGTCATATCTATGTGGTTGACAAAACCGATTTAATTTCGCAAAAACATTACACTGCTATTATTGGCTTATTCGGCATCCACAGTGTTTGCTTTAACCTCTGCCGCCTGCTCCGCGCCGGTGCTTGCTGTGCCCGCTGCATCCGTGCCAACGGTCCCGATCACGGAAGCGGCACCGGAATAATTATTGGTAATAGTCGCAGTTCCAGCGCTGGCCGAATCGACCCCTCACCCACGATGTAGGCACAACAGCGCCCAACGGCATAATCACGCCGCTGATTTGCTGCGTAGTGTCTGCGCCTGTGCCGAAGAGAGCCAGCAGGGTGTATATCTGTAGCCTATGAAGAGCTGGTGCGGCTTCGCTTCAAAGCTGTAGCACGCCGCTTTCCAGACGATGCGCGGCTGGGCGTACAGATTACCGCGTGCTGCCGGTACCTAAGAGCAAAAGCAGACCGATCCAGGCAGAGGTGATCTCCGGCAAGATTCGTCCCACCAAAAAGCCGGACTGCGACAACACTGTGAAAATTATTTGCGACGCTCTGAATGAGCTGGCTTACAAGGATGATTCACAGATTGTCACAACTCAAATTGCAAAGTATTACGCGAAAGTGCCGCGGACGTTTGTGAAGATTATGAAAGTGGCTTTAGCTTTTCGACAGGCTTCTAAAATGTTTTCAACGTTTGGTATGTAATCGCTATCGCTTAATATGAAAACAAATCCTTTCTTTTAAACATTGCCAAAATATAGAAATTACGCGCAACACCCTTTCGAGTGCTGAGTTCTAAAAATTATTATCATTCACTGCTACTACATATCCAACATAATATACAAGTAGTGCAATTATTAAAAATTCCTATCGAAAAGGTGAACTTATGCTGGATTTAAGAAGTGGTTGCGATTATCAATACAATTATAATAAATGTGTAAATATTCCAATTGAGCTATATGAGTCTCTTAAAGGGGAATACTTTATTGGCTATGCTGATAACTTAAGCCTAGGAAATGGTACCAGTGCATGGGCAAGATTATACAATCCACGCGGGTCTGGTGTAAATTTACATGTTAATGTATGGACTGTAACAGATATATCAGAATCACCCTTTCGCGCTCAATTCTGGTTTAATTCAACCGCTCCGGGCAAGTCTTCTGAATCCGATCTTGTAACCCCTTCAAATACAGCCATCCGGCCTATTCCAAGACCTAGGGTAAAGTTAGAGTTAGCATCAAATGTTATTGGTGAACCAACTGGAGGAGTAAAAGCATTTGTCAGAAGAGGCGAGCCGGGAACGACCTTGGTCGAAGTGGAGAATGGAAAATTAATATTCCCTCCCGGGGGTTCATTTCTGGTATTTTTATCTATAACGGAAAATCCCAATATTGCAGCATCAGGACGAATAGCATTTGGATGGTGGGAAGAAAAAATTGCTTGTCAACGCAACAATTAATACTTAGGGTGAATCACTCAAAATTGGGTGTTTCATCCTATTTTTTATACTGCTTCCACTATCTAATTATATTACCTGACTGGTACCATAAAAAGGACTTTGCACATCTTATAACAAAAAACGCACACCCCACTAGAGGTGTGCAAAAATCAGTGAAAAGGATTGCGGCCGGCAGCGGAACAGCAATATTCTTGCCACAGGAGCGAGCGCTATTTTGAGAGCAAAAGTTCAGAAAACCCAATAAAATGGAAAATTCTGCATCTCTTGATTCGCTTTGGAAAAATGATTGATTTATTTCATCAAGAGTGTTATCCTTAAAATAAGAATAAATTTCTTTATTAGTGGCAATTTTTGTTTTTTTAGTCATGGCGGTGTGTTGTCTGAAAACTTAGTTATCAATTGGTTTGAAGGGTGCGTACTGGTGAAGTTTCAAAAATCTCCTCCCAATATAGTAAAGTTACGCTTTGAAAAAGAGTTGGAATATCAGGTATGGGGCAATCGCATGCTGCATCTAACGTGGACTTTTGTAGCCATGGTGATAATCGTAGAGCTGGCGATTTTCGCACTCAAAAAATTGAGTGGCGGAGCAGCGAATACGGAAGAATATCTTCTGATTTATATCGTTGCTCCAACGCTCATCAATGTTTCAATTCTTGCGGTTACTCATATGGTATCTCGAAGGCTGTTGGCTAAGGGCAAATACAGTATACAGGCTTACCTATATCTTTTTTGTCTATCGTTGCTTTGCTTTATGCTTGCCTGGACACATAATGCCGTGCAGGTCATCTATATGATTTTTGCGTTCCCTGTATTGTTGGCGCTTTTTTATATTGACGACAACCTGCTGCGTGGCGCCTTTTGCCTGAATTTTGCTCTGTATATACTGTATATTGTACTTTTGTATCGTACATACGACTCTGTTTCTTATATTGACAGGCCGGATTTTAGGAATGTTCTTACCGCTGCGGCCATCATTCTTGCCTGCTATATGTCCGCAAAAATGAGCTTGCGCCGTCAAAATAGTTTGGTGAACAGCATTATGTGCGCACATGAGCGCACCAAGCTGGATTCGCTCACCGGGCTGTATAATCATGCGACCTTTTATGAAAGGCTGAGCATGCGGATTCAGGATCATCATCAGAATTATGAACCGTTTTCATTGATTATTATGGACATCGATGACTTTAAACAGGTGAACGACCAAAATGGACACGATGCCGGGGACGAAATTATTATGCTTCTGGTAGACTGTATGAAAGCCAATCTCCAGGGGGATGAAATTGCGTATCGATACGGGGGTGAGGAGTTTACCGTGATCACCAACAGAATTCCCGATCAGGATGTTGCGCTGGCCGAATCGATTCGGCAGAGCTTTGAGGAGGCCGCTCGGGCGACCGGCCATCAAACTCCAGCCACGGTCAGTATCGGGATTGCCCGTTACGATGCAAAGCGGTTTGGAGCCCGGCGTGAATTTTTTTCCGCAGCCGATGAAGCGCTGTATGCCGCGAAGCGCAGCGGCAAAAACCATACTCTTGTGTGGAATGAAGATATCTCTATAATCAATCTATAATAATCCTCGGCGCCTATGGCAGGACGCCAAAAATACAAGTTTTTTTCCGTAAGCCGCATGAATGTTAGAATTCATGCGGCTTTTCTTTTTTCATTAAGATCCATACCATTAAATTTGAAAGATATCAAACAAAATAGCTAAAAATATTCTATATTATTTTTGGTTTATTATTATATAATAAAAGCATGAAATAATTTGCATATAAATTCCATACATAGAATTGTGATTTTAGTTGACTTGGCTGTCCGAAAACCAACTATTACTCAGCAATAGCTCGCAGGTTTTATCTGGGAAAGCCTGCAAGTTATGATATGTTTTTTGAGGAAGGAGATTTGTTATGAAAAAAGGGTTCAAAAAAGGTTTGGCTTTAACACTGGCCTCGGCGCTGATGCTTTCTACAACGGCATGCGCGGGTAATTCCGGATCAAGCGGTAGCTCTGCTGCACAGGGAGGTTCCACATCTTCGGGAGCGGCTAGCGATGAGCTGACCGGCGAGCTTCGCGTTACAACGCAGGCATGGATGATGGGTAAGTACGATTTCGAGGGGATTAAGGCTGACTTTGAGAAAAAGCACCCCGGCGTAACCGTTACTTACAACAAGGTCGATAATGCCGACGTTACGACCAACATGCTGCAATGGTCTCAGGGCAAAACAAATTGCGATATTGCGATCGGCGGCAGCCGTGAACACGCAGTTCAGTATGCCGCAAAGGATTACATCGTCGATTTCGGTGACGATTTCTTTACCGGCGATCTCGCGAAGGATAAATTCTTCCCTGCGTTCCTTGAGCTGGGTAATGTGGAAGGCAAGCAGTACATGATCCCGATCACCGGCGAGGTGATGTTCATCGTTGCCAACAAAGACCTGATGAAGAAAGCCGGCCTTGCCGATGCAAACGGCAAAATTACTCCCGTCAAGAGCTGGGATGAGCTTTACGAGTATGCGAAAAAAGCGACTGTTGTGAAGGACGGCAAAACCGTTCAGACCGGTCTTTCCATCGACTGGGGCAGCAACTTTATGACGTACTCTTATCTCTCCGCTCTGCAGGGAATCAAGGGCAACTTCTATGAGTCCGACGGCAAAACCATTGATTTTACCAGTGCCGAATCCAAGGGCCTGCTGACCAGCTGGAACAAGCTGGTAAAGGACGGCTACACTCCAATCGATACTTTCGCGGACATGGATGCCGGACGTACCAATTTTAAGGCCGGTAAGGTTGCCATGCTGATGACCGCGGCTTCCCGTTGGATTGAGTGCCAGAAAAACGTGGGAAAAGACAACACAACCGTTATGCCGATTCCCGGCACCGATACGCACGGCTCTCTGGTTTACATCCACGGCGCGGTGATTCCGAAGGCTTCTCCGAAGATCGAGCTTGCGAAACTCTTCATTAAAGAAGAGCTGCTCAAGACAGAATTCCACGTTCAGGCGCTGAACACCTACGGCAAAATGTCTCCGCTGCTCGCACACTACCAGGGTCTTGAAAATGCAGACTGGCCTACCGTTGTTGAGGCGACCAAATCCGCAGTTACAACACCTTTGTACAAAGATTTCTCCAAGTTGGATACCGGCGTTCAGGTTGAACTGCAAAAATGCATCAAGGGAGACCAGAGTGTAGAGGATACACAGAGCAACCTCAAGAAGCTGATTGGCACGTTAGATTTGACAACCGGCCTCAGTAAGAAGTAAGAAATCGTTTCGTTCAGGACGTTCGTACAGGGGAGGCACCCCTGTACGCGTTCCCTGAGCGAGGGAGTGGCTGATCGTGTTTAGGCTTCTGATGAAATCGGCGGAGGAATGAAAATGAAAAACAAGCTTTCACTCAGCCTCAAAAAACAAGTTCCAGGCTATGCATTTATGCTTCCGGGTTTTCTTTTTGTGGCATTGTACATGGGGTATCCGTTATTTCGGTCTCTCTATTTAAGTTTTACTCAGTATAATTTCAGCTTTGATCCAAAGCCGATCTTTATTGGCTTTAACAACTACGTTAAAATGTTTTCCGATTCTTATTTTATGGATGCACTCTGGAATACATTTATATTCACGATTGCGTTTTTGCCGGGTGTTATGATCATCTCTCTGATTCTGGCGATGATGCTGGATAAAGGGATTAAGGGATCGGGCTTCTTCCGAACCTGCATCTTTCTGCCGGTGGTCGTGCCGCTGTCCCTGACAGGTATCATTTTTCAGTGGATTTTGAATGAGCAGTACGGTTTGCTGAACTGGTTCCTGGTAGATGTGCTGCACCAGAACGCCTGGGCTCAGAACTGGCTGGGTGACGGTCATTGGGCCATGGTCAGTATTATCGTGGTCAGCTTGTGGAAAAACATCGGTATGCTGGTCATCCTCTTTATGGCAGGGCTTCAGGCAATCTCAAACGATATTATGGAGGCTGCCCGTGTAGACGGCGCCAACGCGTACCAGCGCATCGTACATATTACGCTTCCAAATTTGAAAGAAAGCTATGTGATCTGTGGTATTTGGGCAATCATTCAGGCGGTTAAGGTCTTTGAGCAGCCCTTCATCATGACGCAGGGCGGCCCCGGAACCTCTACTCTGGTGCTGTATCAGTATACATGGATCAATGCATTTAAATATTTTGAAATGGGGTATGCCTCTTCCATCGCATATTTCATGGGAGTTGTAATTCTATTGCTCTCTGTGATTAACATGTTCCTCAACAGAGGGGACGACGCAAAGATAAAGAAGGTGAAGGTATGAAAGAAAAAAATCTGGCGGTCAGTTTCATCCTTTTTGTTTTTTTGCTGTTAACTGCCTTTGTTTTTATTATTCCATTCCTGTGGACGTTTCTCACCTCACTGAAAACCAACGACGAAATCTATGCGGCCACGTTAACGATTCTCCCCAGCAAGATTACCTTTGAGCATTATGTTAAGGTGGTCACGCAAATGGGCGATTTCCTAAAGTATTTCAGAAACTCGGTGGTCGTTTCCCTGTGGAGCGTGCTGGCCACGGTTATTTTCAGCGCGTCGATGGGGTACGCGTTCTCAAAAATGGACTTCAAGTTTAAAAATATTTACTTGGGATTTGTCCTGTTTATTCTGACGCTTCCCTATGTCATTTATCTGATTCCGATTTATATTATGGAGTCCAAAATGGACTTGATCGATACCGCATGGGGCCTGATTCTGCCGTATATCGCGACCAATCTTCCCATGTCTGTGTTTATCATGCGCGGCCAGTTCAACAATGTTCCAAATACGTTGGGTGAGGCTGCAACGATCGATGGGTGCAACAACTGGCAGGTTTTTTCCAAAATTATGCTCCCGGTTGTCAAGCCCGGTATTGCCACTGTTATCATCTTCACCTTTATTAATGTATGGGGTGAATTTACTTACGGCAGAACCCTTACCGCAACTGCACGGGCGCAGACGCTGCCGGTCGGTATTACCTTCCTGCGTGACGAGGCGGCCTCTTGGCAGTACGGCACGCTGACGGCAACCATCATATTGTCCCTGATTCCGTTGCTGATTATCTTCCTGAGCATGCAGAAGTACTTTATCAGCGGGATTATGGAAGGCGCTCTCAAGGGATGATGTCTTCAGATTTTGCCAAATTAGCTTGTTTTCAGCGGTGTTTTGGAACAACGTTTCAGATGGGAACGACTTGGATCTCTGACAACAGAAAAACGGTGATTGACGGAACACATCCGCAGTCACCGTTTTCGGTTTTAAAATCGCCGCAAAAATGGAGCGGTTATCAAGTTTAATAGTCAGGCGTTTTCATAGGCATTGTCCGCGGTAATGTCGCCTTCATAAAAGGCGAGGTTGCTTTTTACCACAATGATCGGCTCGATAAAGATGCTGTCGTTTGCCGGGAACTCGTTTTTTGCCAGAAAGTCAAACAGAGCCTTGCAGCCGAGGTAGCCAAGCTGAAACGGCTTTTTGTAGATGATTGCCTGCAGCACGTTCTGCAAAAGCATCTCTCGGCTTTCCTGAAAGAGATCGCTCCCAATCACCTTCACCGTTCCCGCCCGGCCCGCATCTAAAACCGCTTTGCAGACGGGCAGTGTATTGGTAGCTGTGCAGGAGTAGATCGCGCTGATCTCCGGGTCGACTTTCAGCAGCCCCAAAAGCTCACGGTATAAATGTTCCGTATCGCTGCGGTTGTAGATTTTGATGACTTCCATCCGGTTGTCTGTATTTTTGAAATACTGCTCAAAGCCGGTAACGTTCATGTAATGGGTCGAAACCATCATGTCTCCCGAAACCACCAGGGCCTTGCCTTGGTTCCCGGTAAAGCCGGAGATCAGCTCGGCGGCCAGACTGCCGGCCATCAAATCCTGTGCGCGCACGCAGCAAAGGCGTTTGGCCTGCGGCAGATCCGACACAATGAAAACAGAGGGAATGTTTTTTTTTGCAAATTGATCGATAAAATAAGTAAACGCTGGGCTATCTACCGCGAGTGTGACCAGACCGGAGATTTCATCAGAATGGTTCTCGTATACTTCCTCCAGGCGCTTCGGTAGGTTAGAGAGCGGCCCGGAAAAACCAAAATCGAGAATTTCAATATTGAACTCGGCTGCTTCGGCCTGTAAGGCGCGCATTCCCTTCCAGATGTCCCGGTAATAATAGCGGTTCGTGCCGGAGTTCGGCAGAGGCATCACAAAAGCGATTTTCAGCAGCTTGCGTTTCAGGGAAGAAGCAACATAGTTGGTTTTATAGCCCATGCTGTCGGCTATGGTAACAATCTCTTTCCTTACTCTTTCACTGATGCCGGGTTTATTGTAAAGCGCTTTGTGTACAGTGGAAAGAGAAACCTCTGCCTCCGCCGCAATATCCTTTAAGGTTGCTTTTTTGTCTTTCATACCGATTCCTTTCGCAGAATTGAATTTTAAAATATTACAGATTATAAAAATGGATTTGTTTTTTCTTCGCCTTCGGTAAGGGAAAAACCATCCTGTTCAAGTAAGATTGCTTATCCTTAAATATAACATGAATACAAAAAGAAAGAAAGAAAATTGTCTGTATTTAAAGAAACGTTTTTCTAATATCATTTCGATTGATCCTGATTTCTAAAAATTATAATTGTATATTATAGAAATCAGATTTCAATATTGTTGACTTCGATTAGTTATAATGCTAAAATAGGGGCGAGAATAGAGAAAACGTTTTTTCTTTACAGCCCAAAGAGAAAGGCGGAGCAAAAATGAAAATCGTTAAGTTTGAATCGTGGTGGGTGAAACGGGATCAATGCCTGTTTGACGAAAAGAGAAGGGGCGGCGGGAAAATGCCCTGGGACGTTGTTGTAATTAAGCTCACGACCGATACCGGGATTGAAGGAATCGCCACCGCTATGGCGGCTCGTTCCGGGCAGGTGACGGAGTCGTACCTTTGTGATACGGTTGCTCCAATGGTTATGGGCCGTTCCCCGTATGAAAGAGAGAAAATCTTCTATGATTTCTGGAATCTGGACCGTCACGAGGCGTTTTTCCCGGTCTTTCTTCCGGGCTCTGTTGATGTAGCTCTTTGGGACATCTGCGCTAAGGCGGCTGGTCTTCCTCTGTACCAATACATAGGCGCCTACCGTGAAAGTCTGCCGGTTTACGCGAGCAGTCTCTTTTATGATACGGTTGATGCCTATGTGGATGAAGCTCTGTATTATCGTGACAAGGGCATTCCGTTTTATAAGGCGCATCCACCCGGCCCCTATGAGTTTGATATGGAAATCCACCAGAAGCTCCGTGAGGCCGTAGGCCCCGATATGGGCCTGATGAGCGATCCTGTCGGCGAATACAGTTTGGATGAAGCGATCACAGTAGGCCGCCAGCTGGAGAAGCTGAATTACCTGTGGTTTGAAGAGCCGTTCCGTGATTTTGAGCTTTACAAATATAAAGTCCTCTGCGAAAAGCTGGATATTCCGATTGCCGCAACGGAAACCACGCGTGGCGCTCACTGGGGCGTGGCGCAGGTGATCAGCCAGCGCGCGGCAGATATTGTGCGTGCCGACGTTTCCTGGAAATGCGGCATTACCGGCACCTTGAAGATCGCCCACTTGGCAGACAGCTTCGGCTTGCGCTGTGAAGTTCATACCACAACCATGACCTATATGGACATCGTCAATCTGCATGTTTCCTGCGCGATTCGCAACTGCCGCTTCTTTGAGTATTTTGTGCCGGAAGAGAGCTTCCAGTTCCCGATGAAGGGCAAGCTCCCGATCGACGAGCACGGCATCATCACTGTGCCCAAAACACCGGGCATCGGCGCGGAGCTGGACTGGGAGCTGATCGAAAAGAACTGCGTGTCTTATAAAGTACTGACCTTGTAAAAAACAGTATCTGCTTCTCCTCTGCCGAAGGCGGGGGAGAAGACAGCTGTTTTTCCGGGTATTTTTGTTTTAACCAAAATGGGGAAAGGGAGATAAAAATGAGCGAAGAATTTAAGAATATGTTTTCTCTCAAGGGGGAACGTGCCGTTATTACCGGCGGAGCGACCGGCCTTGGGTTTGCAATGGCCAAGTGTATGGTAGCCGCGGGGGCGGAAGTTGTTCTTCTGGCCAGAGATACCGAAAAACTTCAAAAAGCCTGCGAAGAGCTGGGCAGCAGCGCAAGCTATTATGCCTATGATGTAACCGATACCGACCGCGCGCAGGAAATGGCAGACCGCATCGTCAAGGAACACGGTGAAGTGACCATCCTGTGCAACAATGCGGGCAATCACTGCAAAAAGCCCATTGAAGAAATGTCTGTGAAGGATTTTACCGATGTGCTCAATGTTCACGTGGTTGGTTCCTATGCGTTTACCCGCGCGTTCGTTCCGCATATGAGAAAAAACCAAAAGGGTAGCATCGTCTTTACGGCGTCCATGACCTCCTTTATCGGAATGCCCTATGTTATGGGCTATGCCGCCGCGAAATCCGCCTTCCTTGGGATGGTTCGGTCGCTGGCCGCCGAGGTTTCCGCAGATGGCATCCGTGTCAACGCAGTCGCACCCGGCTGGATCGACACGCCCATGTTCCACAAGGCGGTTGACAACGATCCGCCCCGCCAGCAGAAGATTCTCGGCAGAACGCCGATGAACCGGTTCGGTGACCCGGAGGATATCGGCTGGGCGGTTGTGTACCTTTGCTCTCCCGCCGCAAAATTTGTCAACGGCGTTGCGCTCCCGGTGGACGGCGGCGCTCTGATCGGTTTCTAACAAAGAACAGTTGGGAGGATTTCATCATGGCACAATGGAATAATGATAAAGAACTGTTTGCGCTCGTCAAGGAGCGCTTGTATACCCCTGTTGTGGGAGATATTCTGGACGGCCTCGGCTGCTACCATCAGTTTCTTCCGCAGAATGTTCGTCCCCTGCGCGACGACATGAAGCTGGTGGGCCGGGCAATGCCGGTTCTGATGATCGATGTGTACGGTCCGCAGAAAAAGCCGTTCGGCCTTTTGACAGAAGCCCTCGACCAGCTGGAGGAGGGCGAGATTTATCTTGCCACCGGCGGCACAAAGCGCTGTGCTTATTGGGGCGAGCTGCTTACAGCCACCGCCAGAACCAGAAAGGCGGCAGGCGCTGTCGTGAACGGCTGGCATCGCGACACCCCGCAGGTGCTTGAACAGAACTGGCCGGTGTTCAGCTGTGGCTGCTACGCGCAGGATTCCTCCGTAAGAACGCAGGTGGTGGATTTCCGCTGTCCGATCGAATTCGGCGACGTATGGGTTAACCCCGGTGACATCGTGTTCGGCGACATCGACGGCGTGCTGATCATTCCAAAGAAATACGAAACGGAAGTATTCGAAAAAGCACTGGAAAAAGCGGCGGGGGAAAAGCTGGTCAGAAAAGCGATTGAGGGCGGCATGACCGCGACCGCGGCCTTTGCCAAATTCGGCATCTTGTAAAGGGGGCCGAGGGTATGACCGAGCAGGCCGTTTTCCAGATCGAGAAAGCAGATAATGTGGCCACTGCACTTGAGGCTCTTGTTCCGGGCAATGCTGCCGCCCACGGCGACCCGTCCCAGCAGAGCGTTGTCGTTGCCGAGGAGATACCGGCCGGGCACAAGCTTGCGCTTCGCAATATTGCACCGGGCGAGAACATCGTAAAATACGGTGTAGTGATCGGGTGTGCCACTAAGGAGATCAAAACGGGGCAGTGGGTACACCTGCACAATATGAAGAGTCTGTATGACGCAAGATCGTCGAGCCTGGACGTTGTAACCGGTGCGCCGACGGATACGCACTATGATTAACGTGGAGAAGCAGAGATGAAAGAGTTTCAGAATGTATGTTGGCAAGGCTATCTTCGCCAGGACGGCAGGAAGGGCATTCGCAATAAGCTGCTGGTCGTTTACACAGTGGAATGCTCGTCGCATGTTGCGAAAGAGATCGCCCGCCGAATCGACAACAGCGATGTGGATGTCGTCGGCTTTGACGGCTGCTGCGACAACGAATACGCAGTGCGGCTGTTGCTGGCACTGATCCGCCACCCGAACGTGGGGGGCGTGCTGGCCGTCGGCCTTGGCTGCGAGTATGTGCAGCCGAAGTACCTGGCAGAAAAAGCACAGGAAGCCGGGAAGCCGGCGCAGTGGTTTTTTGTGCAGGAGCATGGCGGCACTGAGCCCTCTATCGAATATGGTTTGCAGCAGGCGCGACTTTTGCTCGAAGAGCTGAAACAAACGCCTGTTGCTCCAATGGGCTTTTCCGACCTGATTGTCGGCGCGGAATGCGGCGGTTCCGATTATACCTCCGGCTTGGCTGGAAATGTGGTGGTCGGGCGCTTTTACGATAAGCTGGTTGATCTGGGCGGTACCGCTATTTTCGAAGAAATTGTGGAAGCGGTAGGGCTGAAAGATCTTCTGGTGCAGCGTGCCGCAGACGACTGCGCTCGGGAGCAGCTGGCCTTTACCTATGATAAGGCACTGGAATACTGTAAATCGGTGCGTCAATATTCCGTTTCTCCCGGGAATTTCGCCGGTGGACTTTCCTCCATTGAAGAGAAGAGCATGGGTGCCGTGATTAAAAGCGGCAGCCGTCCTATCAGCGGCGTAATCAAGGTCTCCCAGTCTCCGCCGAGGAATGGCCTTTGGCTGCTCGACAGCACGCCAGACCCGTACTGGATGGGGTTTGGTTACACGAACCCCAACGATAACGAGGGACTTATGGATTTGATTTCATGCGGCTGTCAGCTGGTGTTTCTGGTGACCGGCCGCGGGAACATCGTCGGCAGTGCGGTGGCTCCGGTTTATAAAATCACTGGGAACAGCACCACGTTCCACCGCATGAGCGGAGACATGGATTTTAACGCCGGGCCAGCGCTGAGTGGCGAAGCTACTTTGGAGCAGCTGTGTGAAACTTTGTGCGACGAGGTAATTCGAATCTGTTCCGGTGAGCCGACCAACGCCGAGCGCCTCGGCCATAAGGAGTATTTCGTTCCGTATAAGTACCAGGAAAAAGAGGTTGCAATCAAAAAGAAATGTGAATAGCATTTCCCGGACCGCCGAAGCGTCGCGCAACAGTAAAATTATTTCATTATTTTGCTGACTGCGCCGGCCGCACCCTGCAAATATCAGTCACATACTAAAAGTCTGTGACTCCCTTTGCAGCACTTGCCGCCTGAGACTTTCGGCGGTTTGTTATTTTGTTTGCAACCTGAGAAATGCGAATGGCATTTCCTCGATCATTGCAGACCTAAGTGAAAATTTTATATTTATTTGACAAATCATATTAAAGTTTTTATAATTAAGTTGTGCAAAGTTTTGAGTCAGGGGGATGTCGGTGTGAGAAAAACGGCAGATAAAGCGGCATGCTTGCTCCTTTCGACGGTTTTGTTCCTGCTCGCGGGCTGCGCCGGACCGGCCGCTGCTCCACTGAATGAGAGTACGGCGAGCGGCCCTCCTGAAACGACCGTAAAGTTCTGGACATACTGTACTACACCGGAGCGCGATCAGGATTTTATTCGCTTTCAGCAGATCCTGAAGGAGAAGCATCCCGAAATCACCTTGGATTACCTGGGAATTCCGGGGGATATCCCGACCTTTATGCAAAAGCTCGATGTTGCGGTTGCGTCAGATACCGCGCCGGATTTTACAGACTTTTATGATTCCAAATACATAAAGAGCGGTTTTTACGAACCGCTCGACGCTTTTTATGACCGATGGAGTGAGAAGGCTTCGCTGAATGCCGACGCTGTTCTTCAGGCGCGGGAATACGACCCGAAGCAGCACCTGCTGTATACGCTTCCGTTTTCAATGCAGCCGTGGGGTATGTGGGTGCGCACCGATCTGCTGCAGTCGGTGGGGCTGGGGGTTCCGCAGACTTGGGATGAATTTTTTACTGCGGTGCAGAAGCTGACAAACCGGGAAAACGATCAATACGGCATTGCACTGCGCGGTGGCCCAGGCAGCAGCAATACGCTCGAAGCTCTGATGTACGCTTACTCGGGGATGACCGACTATTTCGACAAAAACGGCAAATGCACCATCAACTCCCCCAAGCATGTGGAATTTGTGGAGCGGTATCTAGGTCTTTATAACCGGTATTCGGCACAGGACGATCTGGTGAAGGGCTGGACGCAGCTGACGGCTTCCTTCCAGGCGGGAAAAGCGGGTATCATCTTTCACAATTTCGGCTCGGGCACGTCGATTACCTCCGCTTTTTATGGCGATCAGTCCCGGTATCAGGCGGCACAGTTTCCCCGGGCGGTTGACGGAGATCAAATGCGGTTTGTATCGATGCGGTCTGTCAGTATGAATTCCAAATCCGATGTAAAAGAGGCAGCTTTTCAGGCAATGACGGTCTATTGCAGTGAAGCGGTGCAGGTACCGCGCTGCAAAACACAGGGTGAGGTTCCGGTATGTGTGGGAGCGGCGTCAAGTTCGGATGATCTCAACCACTCCTACCTGAAACTGGCGGAGCAGATTGTTTCGGGGAAAGACGGTTCCTCGCAAATTCAGGTTCCGGTTTATTTGCCGCAGTACACCGAGATTCAGTCTGAGGTCGAGCCAATGATTCAAAAGGTAATGACAGGCGGCATGTCGCCCAAGGACATGCTGAATCAGTGGGCAAAGCTACTGGAAAACGCGAAAAAAAAGTTCGACAGCTCGCAGGGATAATGGTATTCTACGATTTTCGTTAAGGGGCGCAAGGTCTTGAAAAAAGTATTTCAAAAGCCGATTAAAAAGCAGATCATGCTCCTTTTTCTTCCGGTGGTAATGGCCGCTGTGCTGATCATCGGATTATTCGCGTATTTCTTTGAAACTAACAATATTAAAAAGAATGCGTCCTTTCTCACGCAGAGCATGGTAAGCCAGATTTCGATTTTGCTAAATGATAAAATGATGACCGTACTGACGCAGATGATCAATCTTTCGGGCAGTCCGGCAGTCAGTACCCTTTTGCTCAGCGAAAGCTCTGCGGAGGAGGATTTTAACAGCCTGATGACCTGTTACAACAGTATGGAAGAGATTTACCGCAATTACGATCAGATGATCGATTCGCTGTATTTCTGCAATAACCGCGGGGTAGAGGTAAAGTATTTTGTCAGCGATGTGCCGAAGCATATTGGCCTTTCACTGAATCAGTGGATGAAAAAACACAATGATTCTTCGCAAGGTGTGTATTGGCTGAACGATCACCGGGATGATGTGTTTCAGACAACGACGCCGCATAAGGTGATCTCGGTCTTCCGAATCATCGGTTCCGCGCAGTCCGCTTCCAGCGGGATTATGTTGTTCAATTTAAACAGCAGCTATTTTTCGGGCATTCTCGACAACGTCCATGTATCTGAAAACGGATACATGATGCTCATCAGCAAGGACGGTACACTGCAGTCCGCTTCCATGCAGAACCAGTACTGCCTGACGCTTTCGGCTGTGGAAAAGCTAAAAGATCATTTCGACTCCAGCGGCAGCATGGTGCTGCGAAGCGTAACGAATCAGCGGATGATCGTTACATATCAGAATGTGGAGGCAAACGGCTGGATTGTGGCGGCGGTGATGCCGGAGAGTGACCTGTTAAGCAGCGCGGGGGAATTCAAATACATCTTGCTGGTGCTTGTTCTGGCTCTCATTCTGATTGTAATCTGGCTTTCGAACGTGCTGGCCAAGAGCATTTCAAAGCCAATCGAATATCTTTCTGATCAGGTAATTAAATTTGATAACGGAGATATGAACGTCAGCTTTCAGGTGGACGCCGGCAACGAGATCGGCGTTTTAGCGCATGGTCTTTCCTATTTAAAAATTGCCGTTACAGAGCTTTTGGCGCAGGTGCGCCGCGAGCAGGAGCAGAAAACAAAAATGCAGCTTCTGGCCCTGCAGGAGCAGATCAAGCCCCATTTTCTGTATAACACGATCGGTTCCATCCGCCAGCTGGTCAATATGAGAAACAACCGGATGGCGAGCGATATGTGCGTGGAGCTGGCGCGTTTTTACCGGCTGGGCATCAGCGGCGGCAAAGACATCGTTACCCTCAAAGAAGAGCTGGAACATGTGGCGAGCTATCTGGAAATTCAGAAAATGCGCTACGGCGACGACTTTGAATATGAAATCGACGTAAAGGAAGAGCTTCAGTCCATCCAGATCCTCAAGCTGAGTCTTCAGCCCCTCGTAGAAAACGCCATTTACCACGGGATCAAAACGAAGGACGGCATTGGTATGATTCTGGTCAGCGGAGAAAAGCAGGAGGGCAGGGTTGTTCTGACAGTTTACGATGATGGTGTGGGAATGGACAGCCGTCAGCTTGAAGATCTGCGCAGCACATTAAAGCTGCCGCCTGAGGTAAATCATACCAAATATTTTGGACTTCGGAATGTTAACACCCGGCTGAAGCTTTACTTTAGTCAGCAGTCAGGAATAGAAATTGAAAGTGTTCAGGGCGTTTATACACAGGTGAGCTTAGTGATTCCGCTTACCGATTCGGGGGAGGAGAAAACATTTCGTGCATAAGCTTTTGATTGTTGACGACGACCAGATCATCCGGGCCGGGATGAAGCAGAATATCAATTGGGAAGAAAACGGCATTGAGGTTATCGGAACCGCCAGCAATGGGAAAGAGTGCCTTGAGATGATCCCCAGCTGCCTGCCCGACATTATCCTGACCGATATTAAAATGCCGTTTATGGACGGAGTGGAGCTGATGGAGGCGGTATACCGGCTGTATCCCCATATCAAGGTGGTTCTGCTGACTGCGTACGGCGATTTTAAATACGCGCAGATGGCGCTGAATTATAAGGTTTGCCAGTACGTGATGAAATACGAGCATAATTCCGAGGTGCTGGGAGCCGTATTAAAGGCCGCCAGGGAATCCGATGCCCAGAAGGATAATGTGGAGATTATCAAACGCAGCAAGAAGCTTTTGGAAAATAAATTTTTTTATGATCTGGTGGTCAATTTTCAAGATGAAAATGAGCTGAACGAACGCGCAGATCGTTTGAACATTCATTTTGTAGGCCCGGCTTTCTGCGTGGTGTGCATCGACATTGGCAAAAGAAGCGAACGCGAGGCAGAAATTCTGCTGTGGCAGAAAAAACAACTTTGCGATAAAATCGGAGAGCTGCTGCAAAGTCGGCTCAGCCTCCCGAATGGATACGTGTATTATTTTGTGGGCGATATTTACCTGAATCTGGTTGTAAACTTTGCGGAGCGGCTGTCTGAACGGGAGCAGGAGGAATTCTTCGTTCAGCTTGAGCAGGCGTTTTATCTGGTGAAGGAAACCCAGAGCGTAACGCTGTCTGCCGGGGCGGGCTCGCTGTACAATGGATATCACAATATTTTGAAATCCTATACGGAAGCGACGCAGGCCTTAGAAATGAAAAGCATGATGGAGTCCTGCCTGCAGGAAGGGAAGAATCTCATTCGGTTTGAGGAACTGAAAAACAGCAGTGTTTCTCATGCCGCCGTTCTCAGGCAGGTGCTGGCGTTTGTGGACTCCAATTATCATCAGGAGGATCTTTCTCTCAACCGGATCGCCGAAGAGGTTCATCTGACGCCCAGCTACATCAGCACTCTATTTAAAAAATACCAGGGGGTCAATCTCAGCGATTATTTGATGGATCTCCGTGTGAAGAAGGCGATGAGCCTACTGGCGGAAACGGAATTTAAAACGTATGAAATTTCTGAAAAGGTTGGCTACGGCAACCCACAGTATTTCAGTGTGGTTTTTAAACGAATTACCGGCTACGCCCCGGGAGAGTACCGTAAAATCAGCCGTGCCTAAGGGGATAGGGAGCAGTGATAACCCTATAAAAGAAGATCTGTTCATTGAATGCAGACAACAAAAAAGAGGTAATTTGGTTTTTGCTATGTAGTGCGATACTTTTTAATAGGAGACTATGAAATGTTAAGAGATGCTGAAAAAACAATCGGAAACTTGATTGATAAGCAGAATATTTCCTTTATCAGTTCAATCGATGAAAACGGATTCCCCAACACAAAGGCCATGCTTCCTCCAAGAATAAGAGAGGGAATACGAACTTTTTACTTTACGACAAATACTTCTTCTATGAGAGTATCGCAGTACCGTTCTAATCCAAAAGCATGTATTTATTTTTGTGATAAAAGGTTTTTTCGCGGAGTGATGCTTACCGGTACGGCTGAAGTGCTGGAGGACGCCGCAAGTAAAGAAATGGTTTGGCAAGAGGGCGATACAAAATATTACCCGAAAAGCGTTACCGACCCTGATTATTGTGTTTTGAAATTCACGGCAGAGGCAGGGCGATATTATGCCAATTTTAACTCTGAAAGCTTTTTAATTTAAAGCTCTGTTTTCCCTTTTCTAACCCCAATAGAAAGAGAGAGGGGGTTATTCTGCCATCTGCCAAAGTTCGGCTGATTTTGAGGAGCAATCATTCTTCTGTTCAAAATCAAGCAGAAAAATTTCTATTCTGAACAAATTTCAAGTACTTAGTGAAAAAAGGATAGTAAAATATTTTGGATTGATTTTAGTAAATTTGTATGGTATGCTTTTTGTAATCCAATCAGTAATTCGGCAATGAGGCCTCATTCATGGTGCAACCAGCACCGTGAGTGAGGCCTTTTTAGGTGGTTGGCCGGCGATCATCCAAAATAGAATTGCTGCGATAGAGTTACTTTATCACTGGTCGTTTCTTTTCTCACCAAAGGCTCGAAAAGAAATCAAAAGGAATTGTTTGTGTTTTGCAATGGTGTTGCTAAGCAACACAGTCCAATCATATTTGAGGAGGAAAACGAATGAATGCTGTCAACTCGGGGGACATCTCTTGGATGCTAACCTCTTCTGCTCTCGTTTTAATTATGACCCCTGGCCTTGCTCTTTTTTACGGAGGAATGGCCGGACGTAAAAATACAGTCAATACTGTCATGTCGTCCGCTTTTATCATGGGCCTGGCTTCCATCCTTTGGGTTCTGTTCGGATTTTCTCTGTCCTTCAGCGGTGGGGTTGGAGGGATCATCGGTGATTTCAGCTGGTTTGGCATGAACTTTACGGAGGATTCGGCGGCAACCGCCTATGCGCCGACAACGGTCTGTTTTGCTGTATTTCAGATGATGTTTGCCATTATCACTCCCGCTCTGATTACCGGCGCACTGATCGGCAGAATGCGTTTTTCTGCTCTGTTTGTTTTCGTTGCCCTATGGTCGGTGATCGTGTATTATCCTCTTGCCCACATGGTGTGGGGCGGCGGTTACCTGATGAAGCTTGGTGCAATCGACTTTGCAGGCGGCACGGTGGTTCATATCAGTTCCGGCGTCAGCGCTCTCATGGTTGCCGTTTGGCTGGGCGCCCGCAAAAAGACTGGCAGCGAGGCACCACGCCCGCACAATATGCCGCTTGTGTTTCTCGGTGCGGCGCTTCTGTGGTTCGGCTGGTTCGGCTTTAACGCAGGTAGCGCGGGTGCGGCCAACACTCTGGCGGTTCACGCTTTCATGACCACCAACACCGCCTGCGCGGCGGCAATGCTCTCCTGGATGCTGATTGAGAAGCTTCGCACCGGCAAAATGACCCTTGCGGGTGTTTCTACCGGAATCGTTATCGGTTTGGTCGCCATTACTCCCGGCGCGGGCTTTGTTCCAATCTGGGCCTCTCTGGTCATTGGCGCTATGGTCAGTCCCATCTGTTATTTCTTCATCTACGTAGTCAAACCCAAGTTTGGCTACGACGATTCTCTAGATGCCTTTGGATGCCATGGTATCGGCGGAGTCTGGGGCGCGATTGCAACTGGTATCTTTGCGGTGAAGGGCTTCAATCCCGACCCCAGTCTGGATGCGGTACAGTGGAACGGCCTCTTCTTTGGCGAGAGCGAGCTGTTTATACGTCAGCTCATCGCGATTGGTATTACGCTGGTGGTGTCTATTATTGGAACAGGAGTTGCGCTTGGTATCACACAGTTGGTTTTGAGAAGAATTCGCGTAACCCCCGAAGAGGAAGAGCTTGGTCTAGATCTTGTCGAGCACGGCGAGCCCGCATACCCGGCCTTTGACGGAGTGGATTCTCCGGACGCAGGCTTTGCTCTTACCGAAACCGAGCGGGTATACTCTGAAAAAACGCACCATGTAGCGGAAGCAAAAAGCGCCGGTTTCTCCGGTTGACGAATGGCTTTGAAAACGCGCACAGCGTGCAGGTGCCTGAAGAAACAACTGGTTTCTTGCGGTAGAGCAGGGCTCAGGTAAGTCCGGAACATCGCTTCTGTTTCTGGCCACCGCATCTGCGGTTTTAAATCCTTTTGCTTACAAGACTCATAATGATAGAAAAACTGTACTCCTTCCACCGAAAGGTGGAGAAAACACCCGCGGGATCGGAATACCCCGCGGGTGTTTTCTGTGTGTTCAAAAAATTTGTCACATATGTTTCGATTTTATTTTATATTATTGTTTTGCAAAAAACTGCCTCAAAAGAAGCTGCATATTCGAGTATTACGGCAGGAAATAATAAAACCGGAGGAATCGATCAATTGAGAATGAATAATGAAAGGCAGCTTATGGACAACAATAAGAACAGGATGAAGGACAGACCCAAAAGCAACCCTGAGCTTCGAAAAATGAAGCCCCGGGAAAATTCAGATATCGGTATGATAAATGGCAGAAAAACAGGACAGCATGACGCCGGATTTGAAAAAACAAAGGAGGGCATAAGATGAATACCATGCTTTGCAATGTTTCAGGACTTCAGAATAAAGAAGGCAAAACTCAGATTAAAAACGCATTGAACAAGATCAAGGGAGTCAATCAGGTTGGAGTAAATCTTGTCACAGGTTCTATTGAAGTGAAATATAATGAACCCGCAACTGAAATTGAGCTGAAAGACTGTATTGAAAACACGGGTTTCCAAATTGAGTATGAATAGGAGGTTGTTATGAGCAATCAAAAGAAAAGTTCAAAGAACGGAAAAAATCAGGAAAAGAAATTCCCATCCAAACATGTGAAGCATGATCCAAATGCAGAAAGTGCAAGAGCTGTTTTCGGCCTCAAAGAGGCGGAGCAAACGGACAACAGGCATTTGTCAATTTAAGAAAAAGCCGGTGAACCATACCGCGGTTCACCGGCTTTTTAATCGTAATATTTTATTCCCCTAAATACGATTTCAGCAGCACCTGCAATAGTTCGTCACGGTCAATGCGGCGAATCAGGCTGCGGGCGTTGTTATGCGCCGTGATATACGTAGGATCCTCGGAGAGGATGTACCCTACAATTTGATTGATTGGGTTATATCCTTTTTCCTTCAAAGCGTCATATACGGTGGTCAGGATGTTCTTAATATCCTCTTCACGGTCGCCGGGAAAGGAAAAAGTCATCGTTTTATCGAACATGGATACACCTCCAGTATGGTAATCATACAATATTTCACGGTGGAAAACAAGAGGATTTTGTGACGAAAATCGAAACAGATTCTTTCCGTTTTGAAAATTCAGGAACGCAGCAGCGCGCCAATTTTCTCCAGCTCCTGAAACACCTTTTTCATTACGGAGCCGGTGGCCTCTTCGTTGAGCGTGCCTTCACCGGAACGCAGTATCAGGCTGAATGCCACGCTTTTTTTGCCGGCTTCGATCTGCTCACCTTTGTAAACGTCGAACAGGCGAATATTTTCCAGCAGCTTGCCGGCACCGCGCACAATGGCCTGCTGCAGGTCGCGCACAGGAATCTCGTCACTGCAGATCAGCGCTAAGTCGCGGGTGACCGCCGGGAACTTCGGCAGGGGAGCGTACTGCTTTTCGGTCTGCGCATAGCGGAACATTAAATCCAGATCCAGCGTGAAGCTGTAAACCCGCTCGCCGATGCCGTAATTCTCCTGCACCTGGGGATGAATCTCTCCCAGAACGCCCAGGCGTTCGCCGCCGATCGTGAGCACTGCGCAGCGGCCGGGATGGTAGCTGAATTCATCCGCAGCGGCAACAATATCCCAGCCTGTAACGGAAACGCGGTCGAGCAAATCCTCCACAATTCCCTTCAGGGTGAAGAAATCCGCGCCATTTCCGTACAGGCCGCCGATGAGCACCTTGTGTTCCACGGGCAGCTTGTCGGGCTCTGTGGGCAGGTATTCTCTGGCCGGCTCAAACAAGGCGGCCGCCCCATTGCGGTTGTTGTAGTTCTTCGCCAGAATCTCCAGCATGGAAGGCAGCGCTACCGTACGCATGATGCTAGTGTCCTCGCCCAGCGGGTTTGAGATTACAACCGAGCGGCGCAGAGGAGAATCCGCCGGCATGCGAATTTTGTCGTAATACTTGGGGCTAATGAACGAATACGTAGTGATTTCGCTCAGACCCAGTGCTAGCATAGCATTGCTCACCGCAGAATCGAATCTCTGGCGGGCGCTGAATTTACCCTGTGCGCCGCCGGGCAAACTCTGGCTCGGAATGTTATTATACCCATAAAAACGCGCGACTTCCTCGGCAATGTCTGCCTTGTGCTGCAGGTCGGGGCGGAATGTCGGTACGATTACGGTATCGCCGTCCAGGCGGCAGCCGATGCGGCTGAGGATTTCTTCCATCTGCGCCACAGAAAGCTTGCACCCGAGGAAGCGGTTGATCCAGTCAGCCTCGAGCGGAATGCGAAGCGGCTGTGTTTCAATTGCGCCGTCCATCAGTACGTCGTCCAGCACGTCGCCGGCATCGAGAAGCTCAATGAGCTCGCAGGCACGTTCCAGCGCGGGCAGGCAGTTGTTGGGGTCAAGCCCTTTTTCAAAGCGGGAAGAAGCATCGGTACGCATGCCCAGCGCCTTCGCGGTCAGGCGGACGGATACCGCGTCGAAGCACGCGGATTCGAACACAATCGTCGTGGTGTCATCCATAATACCGCTGAATTCTCCGCCCATCACGCCTGCAACGGCGACCGGCTTGGCTGCATCAGCAATTACCAGATTGCTTTCATTCAGCTTCCGTTCCACACCGTCGAGCGTTGTAATGCTTTCTCCGGCTTTCGCGCGGCGCACACAGATTTTCCCCTGCTCTACAAAGCGCAGGTCAAAGGCGTGCATGGGCTGGCCGTATTCGAGCATCACATAGTTGGTAATATCCACAATGTTATTGATGGGGCGAACACCCATCACACGTAGACGCTCGCGCAACCAGCGGGGAGAGGGCTTCACCCGCACATTTTTCACAATGCGGGCGCAGTAGGCCGCGCAGAGGTCGGGTGCTTCAATCGCAACGTCTAAAAGCTCCTTACCGCTGCCGTGGCCGGCTTTCACCACCGGGGTATGCAGTGCCAGTGGCTTCTGGAAGGTGGCGGCTACCTCGCGCGCCAGACCGATGACAGAGAAGCAGTCGGGGCGGTTCGAGGTAATTTCAAACCCCACCTGGGTGTCGTTCAGGCCGATTGCTTCCTGAATTGGGTCGCCGGGCTTGCAGTCCTCCTGCAATACAAAAATTCCATTTTCAATCGCGTAGGGGAAGTCGTTGATCGTAAGATTCAGCTCGCTCAGAGAGCACATCATACCGAAGCTCTCCACACCGCGTAGCTTGCCTTTTTTGATTTTCACACCGTTCGGCAGGGTAGAGCCGTGCAGCGCCGCAGGAACCAGATCATTTTCCTTCAGGTTCTGCGCGCCGGTCACAATCTGAATCGGCTCGGCTTCGCCAATATCGACTGAGCAAATCAACAGGTGATCTGAATCCGGGTGCGGTGTAATTGAGAGGATGCGGCCGACGACGACCTTGTCAATGTCGGTTCCCTCTGTATGGTATTCCTCTACCTTAGAGCCGGAAATCGTAACTGCCTCCGTGAAATCACGCATCGGCATCGGGTCCGGCGTAACAAATTCTTTTAACCATTTCATCGAAAGATTCATTCTGGGCTCACCTCCTAAAACTGCTTCAAGAATCGAATGTCGTTTTCATAGAACAATCGCAAGTCGTCAATGTTGTAGCGGCGCATGACGACGCGCTCCAGACCCATGCCGAGCGCAAAGCCGCTGTACACCTCAGGGTCGATGCCGCAATTCGACAGCACCTTCGGGTGTACCATGCCGCAGCCCAGAATTTCAATCCAGCCCTCGCCTTTACACAGGCGGCAGCCCTCGCCGTGGCAGTTGAAGCACTGCACATCCACCTCGGCGGATGGCTCGGTAAACGGGAAGTGATGCGGGCGGAAGCGCACGATGGAATCCTCGCCGTACAGACGTTTGACGAAGGTTTCGAGCGTATCCTTCAGGTTCGCAAAGGTGATGCCTTTATCCACAACAAGCCCCTCGATCTGTTGGAACAAAGGGGAGTGGGTGGCATCCACCGCATCGGAGCGGTACACGCGGCCGGGAGAGATGATGCGAATGGGCGGCTGCGTTTTCTCCATTACGCGAACCTGTACAGGAGAGGTCTGTGTGCGCAGAACAATGTTGTCGTTAATATAGAAGGTATCCTGTGTATCGCGCGCGGGATGGTTTTTGGGAATATTCAGAGCCTCAAAGTTGTAGTAGTCGTATTCTACCTCGGGGCCGTCTACAATTTCAAAGCCCATGCCGACAAAAATTTCCTTGATTTCATCGAGTACGATGGAAAGTGGGTGCTTCGCGCCCAACTCGTGGTGCTTGCCGGGAAGAGTGACGTCCAGTTTTTCATGCTCCAGGCGGGCTTGCACTACCTGATCCTTCAGCTCGGCGGCGCGCTGTGTCAGCTCGTCCTCGATCATGGTGCGCACCTGGTTGGCCAGCTGGCCGATGACCGGACGCTCGTCGGCGGAAAGACCGCCCATCTGTTTTAAAATAGAGGTCAGCTCACCCTTTTTGCCCAGGTATTTGACCCGAAGCGTTTCCAGCACTTGCTGCCCTTTGGCCTGGGACAACTCTTTTACCGCACTGTCGCGGATGGCTTCCAGCTGTTGCTTCATGAATATTCTTCCTTTCGATATTGTTTTCGTGTGATACCGCGTGTCATTAAATTTGTTCGCTGTGAGAACAGCGTCAAAGTATAAAAAAGCCCTCGTCCCCTGAAAAAAGGGACGAAGGCAAAACTCCTCCGCGGTACCACCCTGATTTTTGAATCATCAAACACTTTTGCGGCCTTTAACGGTGCCAGCCGTCGCCGCTTACTTCTGGTTCAGCAGCGCCGCTCCAAAGGGAACTTCTCCTGTATTCGCCCGCAAGCACGCTTTCAGCCCTTGGCATGCTCTCTCTGGTCGGGGAAAAACAGGGTACTTTCCTTTTTCCTCGCGTTCATCTTTATTCAATATATCACGCCGGGAACATTTTTTCAAGGGGCAAAAGCCCGCTGTTTTGCACAAGTCCGCCACAGAAAAGTGATGCCGCTTCGGCGGCTGTAACGAAGATAGAAATAAAATTTTGAAATTAAGGCGATTTGTGTTAAAATAGAACGGTATTTGTACAGAACGGGCGGGGGATTCCCGCTCCCTAGAAGTAACGGAGGAAACAAGAACATGATAACAGTATCCGATTTGGGATTGGGCTTTAACGGGCAGAATTTATTTTCCAACGTGAACCTGCTCTTCACCCCGGGCAACTGCTACGGCGTGATCGGCGCGAACGGCGCGGGAAAATCCACCTTTTTAAAAATCCTGTCCGGCGAGCTGGAACCGACTAAGGGCGATGTCATCATTGACAAGAAGCTGCGTATGTCGGTGCTCAAGCAGGATCACTATGCGTTTGACGCCTTTACGGTGCTTGATACGGTTTTGCAGGGCAACCCGCGCCTTTATGAGGTGTCGAAGCAAAAGGACGCCCTGTACGCAAAAGAGGATTTTTCGGAAGAAGACGGTAATCTGGCAGCAGATCTGGAGGCGGAATTCGCCGAAATGAACGGCTGGGATGCCGAAACCGAGGCGGGCAAGCTTTTGCAGGGCCTTGGCCTTTCGGTTGATCTGCTGTATTCGCAGATGGGCGCGCTTTCCGAAGCGGAGAAGGTAAAAATCCTACTGGCGCAGGCGTTGTTTGGCCAGCCGGATATCATTCTGCTGGACGAGCCCACCAACGGTCTGGATGTCGATTCCATTCACTGGCTGGAGGATTTTTTGATGGATTATATGGGCACCGTGATTGTGGTGTCGCATGACCGTCACTTCCTGAACGACATCTGCACACACATTGTGGACATTGATTATACCAAAATTCGCATGTATGTGGGTAACTACGATTTCTGGTATGAATCCAGCCAGCTGATTCAGCGCGTGATGCGCGACCAGAACCGCAAAAACGAAGACAAGATTAAAGAGCTGCAGGCGTTTATTCAGCGTTTTTCCGCAAACAAATCGAAATCCAAGCAGGCAACATCGCGTAAAAAGCTCCTCGATAAAATCACCGTGGAAGAAATGCCGGCTTCGTCCCGCCGGTACCCTTATGTGGGCTTTACGATGGACCGTGAGCCCGGCAAGGAAATTCTGACGGTGGAGAACCTGAGCAAAACGGTAGACGGCGTGAAGCTGCTCGACAACGTTTCGTTCCGCGTGAATAAGGGCGACAAAATTGCGTTTCTTGCGGAAAACAAGCTGGCTGTTACGACCCTGTTTAAAATCTTGATGGAAGAGCTTGAGCCGGACGAGGGAACATTCAAGTGGGGAGTAAGCACCACACAGTCGTATTTCCCCCAGGATAATACGGAATATTTTAATGAATGCGATTTGAGTATTATCAAATGGCTCGAGCAGTATTCGAAAGATACCACAGAAACCTACCTGCGCGGCTTTTTAGGCAAGATGCTCTTTTCCGGCGAGGATGTGTTAAAGTCGGTGAATGTACTCTCCGGCGGCGAAAAGGTGCGCTGCATGCTCTCGCGCATGATGATGTTCGGCTCGAATGTCCTCCTGCTCGACCAGCCCACCAACCATCTGGATCTGGAATCCATCACGGCGGTCAACAACGGCATGATCGAGTTCAAGGGCGTGATTTTGTTCACCTCTCACGATCATCAGTTTGTGCAGACGGTCGCGAACCGGATCATTGAAATCCTGCCCGAGGGCGTTGTAGACCGCATGACAACGTATGAAGATTATCTGGAAATGAAAGCGCAGCGCAGCTAATGCGCTGAAACGGAGGAGCTACGAATGAGTACGGAGCGGGTACGTAATTATTTAAAGCAGTTTGGCAAGGAAAACGGGGTACAGGAGTTTGACGCATCCAGTGCAACCGTGGAGCTGGCCGCGCAAGCTCTGGGGGTAGAGCCCGCCAGAATTGCCAAAACTATCTCTTTAAAAGATGAGAACGGCTGTATTCTGATTGTTGCCGCCGGCGACGGGAAGATCGACAATTCTGCGTATAAGCATCACTTTGGTATGAAAGCCAAGATGCTTGTGCCGGAGGAGACGGAAGAACTGACGGGTTACCGCGTGGGGGGCATTTGCCCGTTCGATAACCCAGACGGGGCAAAGGTGTATCTCGATGAGTCCTTGCGCCGCTTTACCACAGTGTTCCCGGCCTGCGGAACCTCGAATTCCGCCATTGAGCTTACCTGCGATGATCTGCTCGAATGCTCCCGTGCTCTGGGTTGGGTCGATGTCTGCAAGGGCTGGAGGGAATAGCCCGCAGAGGGATAATTTTATATGAAATACCTGCCGAATGTGCTGACGCTGCTGCGGATCGTGCTGTCTGTTCCGTTACTGTTTGTTGAACCCTTTTCTGCGTGGTTCTTTGTGCTGTACACCCTCTGCGGGCTCAGCGATATGCTCGACGGGTACCTTGCCCGAAGACTCGGCTGTGCCGGACCGGCGGGCGCCCGGCTTGACAGTGTGGCAGATTTCACTTTTGCCGCAGTGTTGCTGTTCCGTCTGCTTCCGGCTATGAATTTGCCAGTGTGGCTTTTTGGGTGGGTTGCCGGTATCGCGCTCATGAAGCTTTTTTCTCTCGCGATTGGGTATGCCCGGCACAAGCAGGCCGCTTTTCTGCACACCTATGCCAATAAAGCAGCGGGGCTTTTACTGTTCTGCCTGCCCTACGGGTTTCCCTTTTGGGGGATTTCCGTCGGGGCGGCAGTTTGCCTGTTTGCTACGCTTGCCGCAGTGGAGGAGCTGATCCTCTGCGGGACTTTGCCCGTACTGAATCAGGACGTAAAAGGGATTTTTTTTCGGTGAGGTCAGTTTGAACCTCCGTTGGTCAAAGCCAGAGAGGATAAGCGGTGTAAACCGCTATTTCTCAAAAATGCAAAGTGAAAATAAGAAGAGCTTGTTGCCTGTGAATTACAGGCAGCAAGCTCTTTTTTTGCTAGAAAATCATAAAAACAAGACTTTTAGAAAGAAAATTAAATTTTTTGGAAAATTATGTAACAAAACAGGTCCCTCAAACGTTCTATTAATAGAAGAAAAAATTGGGGGTGATGCCAATGAGTTAAGAAAGATGCAAACCGATAAATCACATATTATTGGGATTCCCTAACTTATTTTGTTTCACCTTTCGATTTCAAGAAAACTTCACATATATCCGCACGGATTTTTTCCGTGCGGATGAAATATCTTTTTTAGGAATGAGGATTTTTATGAAGCAATTTTCTTCTGTCTTTCGCATGCAGCTTCGCTATTTGCTGTGCAGGCGGCGTACCGGCCTGCTGTTTGTGCTGATGGCTGTGATTGTTACGTTAGCGGTAGCAGAAAGCGGGCTGCGCTACTACGGGGCGGAGCTAAGCTCTGTGCCTTCCGCCGCGGGCGGGTGGATTGGGCGGGTCCCCAAGGGAGGATTTTCCTTATTCAATGTCTATCTTTTTATTTCCTTTTCCAGGTATCTGATGCTGCCGGTCGGTGCGCTGATGTTTGCAGACAGCTACCTGACTGACCTGAAGGAGGGGCCGTACCTGGCAATTCTTACCCGAAGCTCTTCGAGTGCATACCGCCTTTCCGGAGCGCTTCTGGCCTTTGTGGGAGGCTTTGCGGTTATTTTTATTCCCTTGCTGATTTCCTTTTGTTTGTCCTTTTTGATGTTTCCCACAGAAAGTACCATACATCCGCTGGATTCCAGTTTGTCTCTTTTCATGGTGCAAAAAATAAAGCCGGGGCGTATTTTATTTGCTCCTCTATTTTTTGGCAGCCGTATTTAACGAATCTGGTTTACATTTGCTATGACAGCCTGCTGGCCGCGTGCTGGGCGCTGGCTTCGTATGCGCTCGGGTACCTTGTGCGCGTCAGCCGGCTGCTGGTGGTGGTCATCCCGACAGTTTTTGTTATTTTAGTGGGGGAAGCTCTTGATTATTTTCAGGGGGGTCTTTCTTTTGACGCATATGTAAACCCAATTTGGCAAAGCGACCCGAGATATGTGTTTGCCTTTTTCGCTTATCTGGTGATTCCCCTGTTGTTTTTTGTCGCTGTAATGCTCCCGTTATTTCGTAAAAGAAAGACGGATGAATTGTAATGTATTTTTATCGTTCCTTTTGGAAGCAAAAAATGACGTGGATTCTGTTTGCGGTAACTCTTCTGGTTTTGGCGGCGGAATCTTATTTGTTTCTCTATAAGAACTATATTGTGGACCAAGCTTTTGCAGCTCCGGTAGAAGATGCGTATTTTATTTACACCTGTTTTTTTTATTTTAAACTGGCCGCTATCTTCTATACTCCGATTTATGCCTTATGGATTTTTGGTGTGCCCCGCCGCGCAATGGACGTAAAATTTATCACACGCTGCGGTTCGCGGGTTCGCTGGCTTGCATATTATCTTCGTTTGTCGGTTCCGCTGGCGCTTACTTTTTTAGTGATTCTAAATCTTTGGGCAATTGTTGGCGGCAGTGCCGTTGTGGGAGGACTGCGGGAGCTTTTGCCTTATTATTTGTTTTGCGTTTTGTTGCAATTTCTGGTTTTGATGACCTTTTCTCTTGTGTATTTTCTGGTCTATGTGCTTACGGATCAACCGGTGGCCGCTTTTCTGGCAATGATGCTGTATGGTGCATGGGACGCGTTTTACGGTTTGCTGGATCTTCCCAATCGTCAGCAACATTCAATGAAAACTTTTGAACTGTTCATTTCATGGGGAAGAACTCAGCTTGATCTGCTGGTCACACCGGAAACCGAAATGTCCAACTGGTTTTCGTTCTTCCTATTGTTGGGAATTTTCCTGTTATTTTTAGCGCTTTGCCTGATTGCGGTGCTCCGCAAAAATTTGATTGGTGTGCAGGAAAATGAGCGGAAGGCATAACCGGATACAAATCGGCACAAGAAAGGAAGTTACTCTATGGAATCAATTACGATTACACAGGCGACAAAAACATTAAAGCACAGGCTTGTGCTTGACCATGTAGAAGCACAGTTGGAGCAAGGCGGTATTTACGGCTTTTTCGGGCCGAACGGTTCGGGTAAAACCATGCTGTTCCGCGCGATCTGCGGCTTGATTTCTCTGGATTTCGGCTCGGTTTCTGTATTTGGACAGCCAGTAGGCAACAAGGTATTCCCGAAAAATCTGGGGCTGATGATTGAATCCATCGGCTTTTGGAACGAGTTTACGGGGTTTGAAAATCTGAAATTCCTCGCGGCGATCCGAAACAAAATCGGTGACGGTGAAATTCGCCAAACGCTGGAACGCGTCGGTCTTGACCCGAAGGACACCAGAAGCTATAAAAAGTATAGTCTGGGCATGAAGCAGCGTCTTGCCATTGCACAGGCGATTATGGAGCAGCCCGAGCTTCTGGTTTTGGACGAGCCAACCAACGCACTGGACGAAGACGGGATTGCAGCCATTCACCAGATTATCAAAGAGGAAAATCAACGAGGCTGCACAGTTTTGATCGCAAGCCATAATAAATCCGACCTGAATCTGCTGTGCCATAGGCAATTTCGCATGAACGAAGGGAAAATGTCGGAAGCGGTACCGGAAGCGCATTGAGAAAGGAGACAGTATGAAAAAATATTACTGGGTTTTTCTGAGCCTGTTTCTCTATTTGGTTTGCGCGGGGATCGGGATCACAGTAAAAAGCACCTATGTGGATCTTTGGGCAGCGGTACACGCGCAGCCTGAGGGAGAAGTGGAACACGTCTTCAGAAGAGATCAGATCAATAATCCACTGTCGCTGAATGCTTCGGCGCAGAAAATTTTGGACAGCGCGGAGGTTGTGGTTTTGGCCCGCGCCGAGCAGGAAAGCACCTACGAAGGGAAAAGCTTTTTAACAGAGATGACAGTGCAAAAAATACTGAAAAACGACGGTACCCTGAACGGTGACCGTTTTACGGTATGCGAGCCGATTGCAATTGCGGATAAGCAAGCCCAAGGGAGCGGTATAGTTCTTTATTCGGTACATGCCGGGTCTACCAATGGCTTTGGTATCAAAGGGGCGTTTAGCCGAACCAAAATTGTGCAGGGGAAAACCTATGTGCTGTTTTTACGGCATTTTCTGCCGGAGGGCTGGAACGCAAGCCCGCCCTTGTACACTCTGATCGACAGCCCGTACGCAAAACTGCTTCCCGATTCTACGGTTACGGCAGAAACCTATCAAACTCCGGTACAGGAAGATGTTTCCTTAGGGGCATGGGCAATGCCGTTTTCTGAATCGCTTTCATACGAAATTCTGCTTCAAAGCAAGGAAGAGCAAGCTCTCTTTTTTCAAAGAAAGCAGGAGCTGCTCTCTTTGCTGAAGCTGTAATAAATTTAAATTTATATGATCCATGGCGATCAGTAAGACGGTCAGTCTCTATGATTTCAGGGATCAGAAAAAGGCCGGAGAAGCATTTTGCATGGATACTGTTTGTTGAAAAAAGCTTTTCAGGAATCCCGGTATCTGCGCCAAAAGGCCTCCGCAAATTGCGGAGGCCTTTTGGCATTAGGGGGGAAGATGAAAAAGGATTATACGTTAAACCCAAAATATTGGTTGGTGTTGTTGAAAGAAATATCCTGCACCATTTTGCCGAGGTACTCAATGTCATCCGGGTATTCTCCGTTTTCCACCCATGTGCCGATCAGGTTGCACAGGATGCGGCGGAAATACTCGTGGCGGGTGTAGGACAAAAAGCTTCTGGAGTCGGTCAGCATGCCGGCAAAGGTGCCGAGTACCCCAAGGTTTGCGAGGCTCGTCATCTGCTCAATCATGCCGGTTTTAGTGTCATTAAACCACCACGCGGAGCCCTGCTGCAGCTTGCCTGCGGCTTCGGTTCCCTGGAAGCAGCCGATTAAGGCGCCAACCATCGCGTTATCCGTGGGGTTCAGGGGGTATATAATGGTTTTCGGCAGCTCGCCGGTGTTGTTCAGCTCATTCAGGAATTTTGCAGCGGTATCCGCGCAGCAGTAGGTTGCGATGCAGTCAAAGCCGCTGTCCGGGCCAACGCGCTCGAGCATACGGTCGTTTACGCTGCGCAGCGCTCCGTAGTGCAGCTCCATCACCCAGCCAAGCTTGGCATATTTGCGTCCGACAAACAAAAGAATCGCGTATTTATATTTCTCAATTTCGTCCTGTGTCAGGGTTTCGCCGTTCATGCCCTTTTTCAGGATCGCGTTAAGCTCCTGCTCTGAAGCAGGATTATACATAATATAATCCACGCCGTGGTCGGAAGCGCGGCAGCCCATGCTGTCGAAGAATTCCATTCTCTTAGCCAACGCGCCACGCACGTCGTCAACGGTCTGAATCGAAACACCGCTCACCTCTGCAAGCTTCTGAATATACTCCGCAAAGCCGGGCTTGTTAATATTCATTGCCTTATCCGGGCGCCAGGCAGGTACTACCTTCACGTCAAAGGTGGGGTCGTCTTTAATCTTCTGGTGCCATTCCAAAGAATCAATCGGATCATCGGTGGTTGCAATTGCCTTCACGTTCGACTGCTTGATCAGCCCGCGAACGCTCATGCTGTCTTCCTGCAGCTTTTGGTTGCACAAATTCCATACTTCTTCAGCGGTATCTGCGTTTAGAACACCATCGTATCCAAAGTAACGGCGCAGCTCCAGGTGCGTCCAGTGGTAGAGCGGGTTGCCGATCGCTTTCGGCAGGCACTCGGCAAATTTCTGGAACTTTTCACGGTCGCTGCTCTTGTTTCCGGTAATCAAATCCTCGTCTACGCCGCAGGATCGGATGACGCGCCACTTGTAATGGTCGCCGCCCAGCCATACCTGCGTAATGTTGTCGAACTTGCGGTTCTCGGCAATCTCCTGCGGAATGATGTGGCAGTGATAGTCGATCACGGGCATTTTGCTCGCGTAGTCGTGAAACAACGTTCTCGCCGTTTCATTGGTCAGCAGGAAATCGTCATCCAAAAACTTTTTCATAATCTGATCCTCCAGTTCTTTGTTTCATCAACATTTTATACCAATCTCTCAGAAAAAATGGAGTTGCGACGGCTGTTTTTCTCTCGCCATCGGCGGGGGAGAAGTGCCTTGTTTTCCACTGTTTCATTACAGATTAGCATCAAAGGTGTCTCGCTGCACCAGTGTAGCGGAGATCACCATTTTCTGCGATACGTTTTTCCCCTCCAGAATTCCGGTCAGCATCGAGATGGCCGCGGGGCACAGCGTGTCGAGCATATTGTCCACAGTCGTGAGGGAGGGGGAGCAGCACTCAGACAAAATGGAATTATTAAAGCCGATCACCGGCATAGAGAGGCCGGATTCCTGCAGCGCTTTCATTGCGCCGATCGCCAGCAGGTCTTCCGATGCCATCACGGCGTTGAAAGATATGCCAGAGGCAAGAAGCGAAAGCACGCGGCGTTTGACCTCTTCCACCGATTTGGGTACCTGCAAAATCAGGGCTTCATTAATCGGCAGTCCGCACTGCTTCATCCCAGCTCGGTAGCCGCTGAGCTTGGAGCAGCCGCTGTACGTTAATGTATCGTAGAGGTAGAGAATATCCCGGTGCCCTTGGCGGCTTAGCAAAGCGACATTCTGAGTCACGGCAGACTGTTCATCGCAGGTGACGCAGTAGGTGCCGGGCAGCTCTACCAGCCCGTTAATAATGATAACAGGAACCTGCTTTGCGGCGTTTTCAATATGACTATTGTCCACGTCTTCCTTAAAGGCGGAGCCGATCAGAATCACGGCGTCCACCCGCTTGGCCAAAAGCAGTTCCAGGTATTTTTTCTTGTCCTCCAGGTCATTTCCGGTGCAACACAAAAGCGCGTCGAACCCGTTCTGCCGCAGCAGCCCCTCAACCAGAGAAACGGCCTTCGCGTAGAAGGTGTCGGCAATATCTGTGCATAAAATCCCGATGATTTTCATGGAGTTCAGGTTCAGGCCCCGCGCGAACGCGTTCGGAATATATTCTTCCTCCTGAATCACGGTCAGAACCTTTTCCCGTGTGGCGGCGCTCACGTTGGGGCTGCCGTTCATCACGCGCGAAACCGTAGCAATCGAAACACCGCTGCGCTGCGCAATATCATAAATGTTCATAAAACTGGGCACCACCTCTTTTGTAAGTGCTTACAATTGAGTATATCCTTTACTAGCTAAAAAATCAAGGGTATTTTCCTGAAAATTTAGTTTTTATGGATCCGAAAAGAATAATATAAAAGCTTTTGAAAAATCTATTGACATTTGTTCCCTAAATGCTAAAATGAAAAATGTAAGCACTTACATTATTGCAAACCCATTCTTTAATGAAATTGGGAGAACCGTTTCTCGCCCCCAAAAACAGCGGGGGAAAAGAAGAAGGGGAGTTTGTTGTTTTATTGTAGAACAGTATGAAAAGGAGTTATTTTTGTTATGAAACAAATTCAGGAGCTTCATTCGCGCACACCCCGCGAGATAAAGGTCGTACAATTCGGCGAAGGGAATTTTTTAAGAGCCTTTGTGGACTATTTTATTGATGTTGCCAACGAGCAGGGCGCATTTAACGGTGATGTAGCCGTGGTAAAGCCGATTTCGTTCGGAACCCTGGAGCGTTTTCACAAGCAGAATAACCTGTATACGGTTTCTCTGCGCGGCCGCAGAAACGGCGAGCCTTATGTAGAAAACCGCGTGGTCACCTGCATCAATCAGGTGGTGGATGCCTACGGCGAATATGAGGAATATGCCGCTCTGGCGAAGCTCCCCGGTTTGCGCTTTGCTGTGTCGAATACAACGGAAGCGGGCATTGTATATGATGAAACCGACCGCTTTGAGCTGACTCCACCCAATACCTACCCCGGAAAGCTGACTAAATTTTTGCATGAGCGCTTTGAGGCGTTCTCCGGCGCAAAAGACAAGGGCCTGATCATTCTGCCGGTAGAGCTGATTGAAAATAATGGCGGCAAGCTGCGCGACTGTGTGAATCGCTTGATTGACCTGTGGAAGCTCGGCGATGAATTTAAAAACTGGGTGGCGGAAAGCTGTGTGTTCTGCAGCACTTTGGTAGACCGCATTGTCAGCGGTTACCCCAGAGGGGAAGCCGAAGCGATTTGGGAGAAGGAGCTTGGTTATCAGGATGACCTGCTGGATGCCGGCGAGCCGTTTGCTCTGTGGGTCATCGAAAGCGACAAGGATATTTCCGGCGAGCTGCCGATCGAGCATCTTGGGAAAGCCGGGATGGATGTAATCTTTACTGATAATCAGAAGCCGTACCGCGAAAGAAAGGTGCGTATCCTCAACGGTGCGCATACCTCCTGCGTTCTGGCCGCGTATCTGACAGGTAAAAATATTGTACGCGATGCCATGCAGGATTCCCTGTGCCGTGAGCTGATGGAGCGTACCGTGTTCGATGAGATTGTTCCCACCGTCAAGCTGCCCCGCGAGCAGGCGGAGGCTTTTGCCAACTCCGTGCTGGAGCGCTTTGATAATCCTTTTGTAGACCACGAGATTCTTTCCATCGCGCTGAACTCTGTTTCCAAATGGAAGTCCCGCATTTTGCCCACCTTTAAGGATCAGTATGCGGCAAGCGGCAAAGCTCCCAAATTTCTTACCTTCTCCTTTGCAGCCCTGCTTGCGTTCTATACCATTGAAAAGATGGAAGACGGCGTGATGGTTTGCCTGCGCGACGGAGAGCCGTATCGCTTTAAGGATGACGAACCGGTAATGGAATTCTTCCTGAAGCACAGTAAGCTACCTGTGGCAGAGTATGTGCGCGCGGCCGCGTCTCATGAGGAATTCTGGGGAGAAGACCTGACGAAGTACGGCGATTTTGCGGAAGTAGTAACCGCCGAACTCAAGGATATCCGTGCAAACGGCATGACAGCCGCTGTTCAGAAGCTGCTGGGAAAATAAATGGAGGGCTTCTATGAAGCAGTTTTATCAAATTAATCCAAAAGATACGGTCATCGTGGCATTGCAGCCAATCCCGGCAGGGACGGTGCTCGAAGTGCACGGACAAGAGCTGACGGCAGTGAACGACGTGCCGCCGGGCCATAAGATTTCACTGAAACAGATGGAGCAGGGGGAGCCGATCATCAAATACGGCTTTCCCATCGGCACCGCGGCCCGCCCGATTCAGCGCGGGGAGTGGGTGCATACCCATAATGTAAAAACAACGCTCGGCGAATTGTTGGACTACACCTATACCCCCGATTTTCACGAGCTGGAGCAGATTGCGCCTAAAACCTTTCAGGGGTACCGCAGAAAAGACGGCAAGGTGGGAATCCGCAATGAGGTCTGGATTATCCCGACCGTGGGGTGCGTCAATTCCATCGTAAAGCAGATTGAACTGCAGTCCCAGCAGTATTTAACGCCTGAGCTGGACGGAATCTTCTGCTATACCCACCCTTATGGCTGCTCGCAGCTTTCCACCGACCATGTGAACACCCAACTCGCCTTGGCGGGGATGGTGCATCACCCAAATGCTGGAGCGGTTCTGGTTGTCGGCCTTGGCTGTGAAAACAACACCATGGAGCAGATGAAGAAGGTGCTGGGGGATTACGACCCCGAGCGCGTCAAATTTATGATCTGTCAGGAATTTGACGACGAGGTGGAGGAGGGCGTCCACCTGATGGAAGAGCTGTGCCGGTTTGCGTCGCAGTTCCATCGGGAGGAGTGCAGCGTCTCCGAACTGGTAATCGGCCTAAAATGCGGAGGCTCCGACGGCTTCTCCGGTATTACCGCGAATCCGCTTGTCGGTGCGTTTTCCGATCTGTTGGTTGCACAGGGCGGCACGAGTATTTTAACAGAGGTGCCCGAAATGTTTGGTGCGGAAACACTCCTCATGAACCGCGGAAAAGACCGCCAGACCTTTGATAAGACAGTCGATTTAATCAATAACTTTAAAAAGTATTTTATGCGCTATGGGGAGGAGATTGACTCCAACCCGTCGCCCGGCAACAAGGCCGGCGGAATTACCACGCTGGAGGATAAGTCCCTCGGCTGTATTCAGAAGGGCGGCACCGCCAAGGTGGTGGATGTTCTGAGCTACGCGCAGCCCGTCTCCCAGAAGGGGCTGAACCTGTTGCAGGCACCGGGCAACGATCTGGTAGCCTCCACAGCGCTGGCAATCTCCGGGGCGCATATTGTTCTGTTTACTACGGGGCGCGGCACTCCGTTTGCCTGTCCGGTACCTACGATCAAGATTTCCAGCAATACGGCGCTCAGCCAGAAAAAGGCCGGATGGATCGACTTTAACGCCGGTCAGCTTCTGGAGGGCCGTTCCATGCGCGATGTCGCTGCGGAGTTTTTTGACTTTGTTGTGGAGGTTGCTTCGGGCAAAGCCCACGCGAAATCCGAAGCCTTGGACAAGCGCGACCTGCCGATCTTCAAAGACGGTGTAACACTTTAATTCGCTTATATCGATTCCCTTTTATGCAGCGCCTTCGCTTTTGCGGGGGCGCTGCTTTATGATGTAGAAGAAAAAACTGAATATACCAGTCTTGTCCATTTACCAACAAAACACAACGGGCCTTTGTTTCTGTGATATACTTTTAAGAAAGCCTGCTGCGCTGCTGAGCCGCTACTCGGTAGGAGCACTATCATAGTGTACTTGTAGCCTGATTTTGCAGAACAGCTCCTCATCCTTTGCAGCTTATCGTTTGAATGGAAGCTTGGTAGGAGGAATTGGCGTGGAAAAAAAGGAACCCATTGTAGGCAGTGCAATAGAACCCTGTGAGAGTAAAAAGGATTTGGAAGAGATTGCGTCCTTCGCAAACCGCCTTCTGCTTCTTTTCCTCGCTTCTTACGGTTTGTCCTCGATTGTGGTACGGATTGTAAAAAGAAGCATGAAAAGAGCATTGGAGGATGATTTAAGCCGAATTTTACTTCTGTGCGTTGTTTTGATCCTTGTGCTTGTTCTCGGTAGCCGCCTGTTTCATACGACTCCAAAAAGAATTGCCTTTGGGGAACGGACGGCTCCTAAGCTACCGGCTATGGACAGTATCCTTTTAACATTATCTCTTTTCTTCTTTGAATGGGGAATTGTTTTTTTAAGTCTTCCTTTTATGAAGAGATTTTCACCTGACGAATTTAATCCGGATCCCCTTTCCTATTTTTTGATGATAGCGATTATAGGCTTCTGCATTCTAGTCCCTGTGAATGAAGAAATTCTATTCCGCAGAATCGGGTTTCAGTATGCGCAAAAACATGGGACAATGTTTGCTGTAATTACTTCTTCCATCATGTTCGCATTCGCACACGGCGTCCGTTTTCAAGTCTTTTATGCTTTGTTGCTTGGGCTGTGTGCCGGAATCCTCTGCGCCAAAACCGGCAGCATTTTATGGCCAATTCTTCTGCATATGGTGCATAACGGCTTTAATTTCGTCATGCCCCATCTTTTTCCATTTTATGAAGGCATTCCATCCCTCCGCTTTTATTCCCTTTGGGTCCTGTTCGCTGTGCTATGTGCTGTATGCTTTCTCCTTTATGCGGCGCGTCAGCAGATTAGCCTGCGAAACGTTTCGATAAAAGCAAGTATGAGAACATTCTGGACACAGATGAAATCAGATAAAAGCAAATATAAGGCCTATTTTACTTCAGCAGGCGGGCTTGGCTTTATTCTGATCGCTATCATTAATTTATTAGGCTGGCTGATCTGACGAGAGCAAAGCCGTATGGAAGCGTTCCACCATTCGATCTGCTTTTATTCAGAGAGAAAATGTTGAAATGAGAACATGAAGTTATGGTTGAATTTTAATTAAAGCAGAATGCGGGCAGAAAAATAGAAAGTACAGAGAAATGGGTGGATTATGTATATCGGTATCACTGTTTTGGAGCGTTTTCCGCAGGTCTGGAACACGGGTGTCACCATTACGGAAGAAAATAAAACAAGGATTTACCGAATCCTGAAAGATATGATTGGGACTACAAAACTGATTATGGTAATCGTGTTTGATTATTTAGGGCTGAACTCCGCGTCGTCTGAACATTTGCCGATTTGGTTTTTGCCGGGTTTCCTCATTCTTCTGTTCGGTTCCCTTCTTTTTTTATAGTCAAACTGGTAAGAGCAAAGTAAGAAACCCTGTGCGAGTGCAAAATAATACGCCCCGACTTGGTTTTCAGGCCATTTCGGGGCGTGTTTTCTTAATCGTATTCATCTTTAAAAAATGCCTTGGCAGAGTGGATAAACTTCGGGTTGTTCATCGGACGAGCGGCACAAGATATCCGTATCCCTCGCGCTCCATTTCTTCTTTTGGAATAAACCGCAGGGCAGCACTATTAATGCAGTATCGCTGGCCGCCCAGTTCTTTCGGGCCATCTGGAAACACATGGCCCAAGTGGGCACTGCCAACACGGCTTTTAACTTCTGTGCGAAGCATCCCGTGGGATGAATCTGTTTGCTCGCGTACCACATTGGGGTCAATCGGCTTTGCGAAGCTGGGCCATCCGCAGCCGGAATCGAATTTGTCGCTGGAGGAAAACAGCGGCTCTCCTGTTGTGATGTCTACATAGATTCCGGATTGAAACAGGTGATCAAATTCATTCTGAAACGGTGGCTCTGTCGCTTGCTGCTGCGTGACCTTGTACTGCAGAGGCGTTAAGCTGCCGTGCAGGGTTTCTTTGTCGGGCAGCCGGTAGTCCGTGGGGTTTACCACCGCCTGCTGAGCCTTTTCGAATTGGGCCGGTGCGATATGGCAGTAGCCGCCCGGATTCTTGTCCAGATATTTCTGGTGGTATTCCTCTGCGGGAAAATAGTTGGAAAGCGGCTTTACCTCAATTGCAATACGGCGGTCATACCGCTTTTGAAGTTGGGCCAGAGACTGTTCAATTACCGGCAGATCGTCTGCGTTGGTATAATAGATCCCCGTGCGGTACTGTCGGCCGACATCGCCGCCCTGCCGGTTGAACGAGAGCGGGTTGATAGAGCTATAAAAGAGCTCGAGTAAAAATGCCAAAGGCAGCTTTTGGGGATCATAGACTACCCGCACCGTTTCGGCATGCCCGGTGTTTTGGGCGCAAACTTCTTCGTAAGTCGGGGAGTCTGTCGTTCCGTTCGCATAGCCGACTTGTGTTGACAATACTCCGGCGATAGAAGAAAGGTATTTTTCACTACCCCAAAAGCAGCCGCCTGCTAAATAGATTTCCGACATGACGCTACCTCCGTTCAATAGATTCGTTTTTGTTTGATCGATTGATCTACGTCCCGCTCTTCCAAAAGAAATCAATCTGCTGTATGGATTCTGCTTCTATTATAGCATAAACGGGACGAATCAATCATTCGGTTTATCCATTTTAAATAAATGATATAAAATAGGGCGATGTGGTCGATTACAAGCCAAAAGGCGGAGGTAAGCTGCCAATCACTCTGTTGGTGCGAGGGAGGAGACTTGAACTCCTATGAACTTGCGTTCACTAGAACCTGAATCATTTTTAATATCCCATCACTTTCTTTAGTTCATCAAATTCGTTATGAACGTAAATTTCTGATGTTATGTTTTATCTTTATGGCCCATCATTCTTTGGATAGTATAAATATCTTTGCCAGATCGCCTTAGATCGGTTCCAAAAGTATGCCGGAGATAAGTCTAACTATATTGTTTCTTTTTCATAATACCCTAAGACAACAAAATCATCATCAAGTAGATACTTAAACATAATCTAGTCTTCCGTGTGTTTTCCCATTGAGTATCTGTGAAAAGGGACAACAATGTTGTCGTGGCTTTACGAATATTGTCCCGGCCCTTCGGGCCAAATTAGCCCGAAGAATTTTGAACAAAATTTTAAATTGTGATTGACAAATAAAATGATTACGCATATTATATAGATGATGTTAAATATCATTTATGATTGTCTATATATTCGGGAGGTCAAAATGGAAAACAAATATGCAGATTTCGCTCTGCTTTTCAAAGCTCTGTCGGATGAAACCCGGCTGAAAATCATCGACATGTTATCCTGTGGGGAGCTCTGTGCCTGCGACATTTTGAAGCATCTCAATATTACGCAGCCGACGCTGTCTTATCACATGAAGATGCTTTCTGAATGCGGCATTGTCAATGCCGACCGGCAGGGTGCATGGATGCGCTATACTTTAAATGAAGTTACCACAAAAAGCATTTCAGAGTTTTGGCAATTGCTCTCCAAAAGTAAGGCGGATTGTATTTGTCACAGTTATTGTGAACGGCAGGAAAATAGTTGCAAATCAGAGACTGACAATAAGTAATAAATTTACCGAAGAATGTGTTGGGTAGATAAGTTTCATTCAGTTTCAGTTAAACTAAGATTATAAGAAGTTGTTTTATAATGAGTGAAATGGCTATCTTCGATCCTGCCATGTGCTGTTCCACAGGTGTCTGCCGGCCTTCCGTCGATCCGGAGCTTTTACGGGTGGCTGCCGTGATCGAGAATCTGAAAAAAGCCGGTATCGAAGTGGCACGATACAACCTTTCTTCCGATCCGCAGGCATTTGTGCGCAGCAAGGATGTTTCTAACGCTCTCAATGGAATTGGCGTAGCTGCTTTGCCGATTACAACGCTTGACGGAAAGATCGCAAAATCCGGTAGCTATCCAACCGATGAAGAATTTGCCAGTCTGCTCGGTATCCCTTTGTGGAATACCAAACCGGTTAAGACAAAGCTGACCATCGAATGGCAGCATCTTGATGTCGAAGGCGAAACCTGCAACCGTTGTTATGACACCGGCGAAAATCTGGCGGCAGAAATCAAACGGCTGTACAGAACCTTAAATCCTCAGAATATCGAGATCGAGTTTATCGACACAAAGCTGGACGGCGCTCACGTTCCCGATTCCAATACGCTGCTCTTTACGGTGTTCCAATCGAAGATATTCTCGACATCGAGGTATCACAGAGCTACTGCGCTTCCTGTTCTGAGCTTTTGGGAACAAAGACTTATTGCAGGGCAGTCAAGTTCGATGGCAATGAATATGAGGATATTCCCGCTAAAGCCATACGGCAGGCTGCGTACAAGGCTTTGAATATCAAAGAGGACAGCAGCGATACATCTGAAAGTTCCGGTTGTTGCTGCGACGGCGGGTGTAGTTGCTGCTAAACGGCATCATAGGTGCTGCCGATAACAGTTGAAGCCTTTACCTGTATTCGGGATATAGATACTTGTCTATCATATTTGATCCCTCCAAATCACAAAGGAGTTGTTTTGCTATGAGTAAAATGGTTATCTTCGATCCCGCCATGTGTTGTTCCACAGGTGTCTGCGGGCCTTCCGTCGATCCAGAGCTTTTAAGGGTAGCCGCAGTGCTTGAAAACCTGAAAAAAGCTGGTATTGAAGTTGCTCGGCACAATCTTTCTGCCGAACCACAGGCATTTATGCGCAGCGAGGCGGTCAGCAGCGCACTGAATAAAAAAGGCGTGGAGGTTTTGCCGATAACAATGGTTGACGGGAATATTGTCAAATCCGGTAGTTATCCCACTAATGAAGAATTCACCCATCTGCTGGGCGTTTCTCTGGATGCAATAAAACCGGCTACCAAAACAAAGGTGAACAAATGTGGCTGCGGCCCCAAAGGCTGCTGCTGAAAGGATAAGAATATGGAGCTATATAATCCTGCGAAAGTATCCATGACGCAATATCTCTTTTTTACCGGCAAAGGAGGCGTGGGCAAAACTTCAATTGCCTGCGCCACGGCGGTCGCCCTCGCGGATTCCGGGAAAAAAGTGCTGCTCGTCAGCACTGACCCGGCATCCAATCTACAGGACGTTTTCGGCATCCCGCTTAACAACAAGGGCACGAAAATCAAAGAAGCGCCGGGGCTGGTGGTCGCAAACCTCGACCCGCTTGCCGCGGCCGCAGAATACCGCGAATCGGTCATTGGGCCTTATCGCGGGAAATTCCCGGATTCCGTCATCCGTAATATGGAAGAACAGCTTTCCGGTTCCTGCACCGTCGAGATTGCGGCGTTCAATGAATTTTCAACCTTTCTGACCGACGAAGATAAGGCGAAGCGGTTCGACCAAATCCTGTTTGACACAGCCCCCACGGGCCACACCCTGCGGATGCTCCAACTTCCCTCCGCATGGACAGGGTTTATCAGCGAGAGCACACACGGGGCATCCTGCCTCGGCCAGCTTTCCGGGCTGGAAAGCAAAAAAGAAATCTATCGGAAGGCCGTCCAAACCCTCGCTGACGGCAGACTGACAACACTTGTGCTTGTCACAAGGCCGGAAACTACGCCGATCATGGAGGCTAAGAGAGCCTCCGAAGAACTGGGATCTCTCGGTATCGACAATCAGTTGCTTGTGGTCAACGGGCTGCTTGAAAGTAGTGATCCAAATGACGCGGTAGAAACCGCTTTGGTTGAAAAACAAAAGGCGGCGATTGAAAGTATTCCCGCAGGGCTTTTGAGGCGTCCGGCCTCTATGGTTCCACTGCGGGCCTACAATATAACCGGCATTGAAAATGTCCGGCACATGCTGTCCTATTCGGGAAGTGCGAGCGACGGGAACAGTTCGGCGAAAATAAGTGCGTTCACGCTGGCCGACGTGGTAGAGGATATTTACAATTCCGGCAAAAAGGTCATCTTCACGATGGGCAAGGGCGGTGTCGGCAAGACAACGGTTGCCGCCGCAATTGCGCTGGGACTGCACAGCAAGGGCCAGAAGGTACGCCTCGCCACCACAGACCCCGCCGATCACCTGAATTTCGTGATGACCGGCGAAGCTGGAATCTCTGTCAGCCATATCGACGAGCAGCTTGAACTTGAAAAATACAGAGATGAAGTGCTGACCAAAGCTCGGCAGACTATGAGCGAGAACGATCTTGCTTATGTGGAGGAAGATTTGCGTTCTCCCTGCACACAGGAGATTGCCGTGTTCCGGGCCTTTGCCGAGATTGTGGCAAAGAGTCAGGACGAAACGGTGATTATCGACACAGCGCCGACCGGTCATACGCTCCTGCTGCTCGAATCCACCCAAAGCTATAACCAACAGATTGAAAATTCGGGTGGCGACGTTTCCGAAGCGGCGAAATCCTTGCTGCCGAGACTGAAAAACCCGGACTACACGGAAGTGGTGATCGTCACGCTTCCCGAAACAACGCCGTTTTTTGAAGCGCAAAGACTGACAGAGGATTTAAAGCGTGCGGGTATTTCGGCAAAGTGGTGGATTGTAAATCAAAGCCTGTCCTTCACAGAAACAAAAAGCGAATTTTTGAGAGCAAAGGCATCAAGTGAAATCCAATGGATTAACAGGGTTCGAGAAATTTCAACCGGCAATTATGCGATCGTTCCGTGGAAACCGTTTGAGGTCAAAGGTAAAAAACTAATAGAGCTTTTATAGATACGGAGGTAGTGTTCATGGAAAAGGTGGGCGGAAGACTTTCTTTTTTAGATCGTTTTTTAACACTGTGGATATTCTTAGCTATGGCGGTTGGAGTGGCGGCGGGCAACTTTTTTCCCGGCGCGGCAAACGCCATCAATCAATTAAGCACCGGTACGACTTCATGGCCTATTGCGGTGGGGCTGATTCTGATGATGTACCCGCCTCTTATCCGGGTCAAATATGAGGAAATAGGAAAAGTGGCAAACAACAAAAAGGTTTTCAGTTTCTCCCTTTTACAAAACTGGATTATTGGGCCGATTCTGATGTTTGTTCTGGCTCTGATTTTTCTGCCGGATAAGCCGGAGTATGCCGTTGGCATTATCGTCATTGGGCTTGCCCGCTGTATTGCAATGGTGATTATCTGGAACACACTTGCAAAGGGTGACAACGAGTATTGCGCCGCGTTGGTGGCGCTTAACGCAATTTTTCAAATTCTGCTTTACTCAGTTTACATCTGGCTGTTTGTCACAGTGCTGCCGGGAGCCCTGCATCTTTCGTGGGGTGATAAAGCGGTGCATGTTTCCATTTGGGAAGTCGCCCGCAGTGTTCTTGTTTATCTCGGCATCCCGTTTGTAGCTGGTATCGCCACCCGTTTTTCTGTGATACGAGTAAAGGGGAAGGAATGGCTGAACAAGACCTTTATTCCGAAAATCTCGCCGCTTGCTCTGATTGCGTTGCTTTATACCATCGTCATCATGTTTATGCTCAAAGGGCGAATGATCGTCGAGCTTCCGCTTGACGTGGTGCGGATAGCCATCCCTCTGCTGCTCTACTTCGTCCTGATGTTTTCCATCAGCTTCTTCATCTCGTATAAACACGGATTCAATTATGAACAGACTACGACGCTGTCCTTTACGGCGGCAAGCAACAACTTCGAGCTTGCCATTGCCGTATCGGTTGCGGTTTTCGGCATAAGCTCCGGTCAGGCGTTTGCCGCCGTTATCGGCCCTCTGATCGAGGTGCCGGTCATGATTCTGCTTGTGCGGCTCGCGCTCTATCTGAAAGGCAAGTATTTTAATGAAGACGGACTGCCGAAAAAAGCTGAGGTTTCAAAATGAAAATTATAATGATCGGTTCCGTCGCGGCGGGAACATCGGCAGCGGCCAAAGCCAGAAGGAACACCGAGGAAGCGCAAATCACCATCTATGAAAAAGACAGCTACATATCCTATTCGGGATGCGGGCTGCCGTATTTTGTGGGAGGGGAAACTTCCGACGTTGGTAAGCTGACGCCGAGGGATGCGCTTTGGTTCAAGGAACGGTATAACGTCGAGATAAAGACGGGCTGTGAGGTGTTGACGGTTGACCCCGACCATAAAACGCTGAAAGTGAAGAATCTCGTAACAGGTAAAGAATTTACGGATACTTATGATAAATTGGTTTTTGCAACAGGGTCAAAGCCCTTCAAACCGCAGCTTGACGGCATCACTAGCAAAAATTTATTTACAATCAAGAACCCACAGAACGCGGTTGATGTGGACACCTATATTGCCGAACGTCAGGCGAAAAAAGCTGTTATCATAGGCGGCGGATATATCGGCCTTGAAATGGCGGTAGCTTTAAAAGAGCGGCAGATGGATGTAACCATCCTTGAATTGAGCAATCATATCATGCCGCCGATGGATGACGAAATGGCCGCGATCCTTCAAAAATATATAACCGGCAAGGAAATCAACATCCTGACATCGGCCAAAATCACTGGCTTTGAGCAAAACAGCGGAGTTGCACAAAAGGTAATGGTTGAAGGGCTGGAGCCTGTCCAGGCAGATTTATTTATATGGTCTGCGGGAATCAAACCCGAAGTAGAGCTTGCAAAGGCGATGGGTGTAAAGCTGGGCGATACCGGAGCCATCCAAGTTGACAACCGTATGCAGACCAATCTTCCAGACGTCTACGCCGTAGGCGACTGTGCGCAGGCATATTCCTTAGTAACAGGCATTCCCCTGTACCGTCCGATGGGTTCCACAGCTAACAAAATGGGCCGAATCGCCGGAGATGCAATCACCGGTGGCAGCCTTAAATTCAGGGGCGTGCTCGGAACTGGCATTTTCAAAGTGTTTGACCTTTCCGTTGCCATGACTGGCCTGACGGAAAAAGAGGCCCGGAAACTCGGCTATGACATTGAGGTTATCCACAATATAAAACCGAACGTGCCAGAATACTATCCCGGTTCCACGGAAATGACTGTCAAAGCAATTGCCGACCGAAAGACCGAAAAGCTGCTGGGTGTTCAGATCGTAGGCGGTGAAGGTGTTGACAAGCGCATCGACGTTTTCGTAACGGCTATCACCTATGGAGCAAAGGCGGGCGACCTCTTTCATCTTGACCTTGCTTATGCGCCTCCGTTTGCGACCACCAAAGACCCGGTGCTTTACACCGGCATGATACTCGATAACGCGCTCAACCGCGGGCGCAGGATTATGACCGCGCATGAACTGATCGAAAGAACAAAGTCCGGGGAAAAGATCACGGTCATTGACGTCAGGGGCAAGAATGACAGGGACAAAGGGTTTATCGAGGGATCGCTTCATGTTCCGCTGCAAAAGATACGTTCCGCTCTTGTCAGTTTCAGCAAGGACGATCTGATCGTCGTGCATTGCAACAAAGGCGTTTCAGGCAATGCGGCACAGAACATTCTTATCAACAATGGATTTAGAAATGTGTATAACCTTTCAGGCGGGTATAAGCAGTATAAAATCGAATACAGTGCGCCATGAAATAGAAATTTCCATAACTGTGGCAGCAAAAAATAATGCCCCCTAGACGAAGGCGTTTTGGATGTAAATACCACATAGGGGGACTATCGCTGGGAAGAAGCTGTCACATATATAGCGGATAAGGCAATGAATTCGGCACATCGGACTATTTTAGCATGACTTTGTGTTAAAAAGGGCAAAAGGGAGTGGAAGCATTATGCTGCCGCTCCTTTTGCTATAGTCCCGTTACTGCTGTAAGCTGTTTGAGAACATTGGATACTCGGCCCCACAAATCTGTGTAATCTTTTTGTAGAGCCGCGATTTCGGATGGATACACGCCGTAGGTGTTCGCGTGCGCTTGCGCTCATGGGTGCTCACCGTTCCAATTCCCGGTTGCGCCTGCGCCGGGGCGGTTCCTTTACCCTGTCCAGTGGTTTTTCCTGCGGCACGGGGACGGACAGGGAAAGCGGCATAGCTATGTTGTTAGGGATGCTGTCGATCATGTCGTAATTCTGTTCGGTGGAAAGCTCCGCGTTTTTCAGGTAATTGTCTTTGTCGTTCATAATAAAATCCTCCTTCGCATCACTTCGGGCCAAGTTCGAAGTGATCGATACTATACAAAAGCACCGCCCATATAGTCCGTGTGGGCGGTGCTTTGTGTAATGTGATAGCTCCAATATTTTATTTTTGCAGTTTTCCTAATACGTTTGACTCATACTGGAAGAAAATAAAAGGCTGACAATAATAGCGGGTCATACCCGCATAGGACAATCCACCGGCTACGCTGGTGGATAGTTATTATCTGTTTCAATATCCATTTCAATTAATCTGTTGATATACGAATTAACACTTAATCCCATAGAGTGGGCTTTGCTTTGAATTACTTCCTTGTACCTCTTTTTTACTCTTAACGGAATTGCATCATAGGCTTTATCGTTGTACTTGTTTTTGGCTTTTGTGGCTGACGTTTCCATATTAAATCACCTCAACTCCAAGTCTAACAAGGAGGGATAGGATGTGAAAAGGCTCAGACTATTTTATAAGATCAAGTTATATTTCATCGTAGTTTTAGCAATTATCTTCGTGGAAAGTGTCAAAGCTGCTCCAGATCAACCAGTAATATTCGGAATACTTACTTTGACATTCTTCTACTGTATTAGGTTTCTTTGGCAGTCTTTACTCAGAGATGAGCAAAGGATGAAAAGAGTTCGCTTGAATCTCAAAAAGAAGACTAGAGTTGATGAAACCCAAAGCATAGAACACGCAACATAGGGGAGGGGATGCATATGGAAAATCTAAATCTTTTGCATGACTTTCGCAGTGAAATAAGGGTAAGTATAGACGATATTCAAGCGGCAAATGATTATGAAACTGCAGTGGCTCTTTGGAAAGAAGCTTATGATAACCTTGCGGCCTTGCATCAAGAGAAGATTATAAGCGAATCGGTTTTCTCAACCTACGCACAACTACTAGATGAAGCCATCACAGAATAAAAAAAGCGGAAGCGCTTCCGCTTCCGACAAAAATGAACTAGAGGTTAAGTTTCGCACTCCCTGAGATGTAAAGCTGTAGAAGCCTGCGGAGGCTGCCGATTTAGGTCTGCTACGGATAGGGACCAATCGGAATTACAGTTCGTTCTCAGAGCACCTTGACAATATTAATAAGTCAAGACCAACATTTGAACTTCTACTTCAATTGCTCGTGTCAACTTATTGAAATAGCTTGCGGGAATGGATACAAAAACTATATCAGTATGGCCTTAGCCTACCTCTGGTTTTTGAAATACGTGGAGTAACACATTCGTACAAAGCTGATGTTCCACAGCAACGGGTTCCTATAAGGTAAGCATTCTACGAGATCCACTGCTGTGAAGTAGAGGACTCATCGTAGAATGATATTCTTAAACATTTATTGAGAACATCATTCTGCGATGAATATACTTCTAAATACAAACACAAGGATAAAGGCATTTGCCTTTATCCTTGTGTTTGTATTTGGTGCGAGGGAGGAGACTTGAACTCCTATGAACTTGCGTTCACTAGAACCTGAATCTAGCGCGTCTGCCAATTCCGCCACTCTCGCATTTTTTTGCGATCGCTTGACTGCTTGAGTATTATAGCATGGTGAAATTTGTTTGTCAACAATGTTTTTAAAAATAATTCCACAATTTTTTCTTTTTGATTCCCTAATTCGACATTCATACGAAAGAAATTCAATGAGCATGCGGCTGGGGTAGATTTTAAAAAGAAAAAATAGGAACTATAATTTCTGTTTTGAGGAGAATTTTCGTTATCAATTCATGGCACATTCTGGCAATTTCGGCATTCTTACCGAAAGGATTACAAATAAGCGCCTGATTATTCATAAAACCTCCATTTTTAATCAATTAAGGAAATAAGCGTATATTTTGACAAGATTCACCATAGCTATGCGCTATAATTAGAAACAGAAAATGAGTGATAAATAGAAAGGATGTATAATACTGATGAAAATAATGGTTACAAAACAAGAGTTGGAACATAAACTGACTCAAGCCGGCAATAATGATTTCGTTGAGTTATGCATTGTACCGGCGCAAAAAGATGGGACACAGTACAATCCCGCATTTTTGCATCTCGGTTTCATACATAATGGACAATATTATGATTTGGAATCGATCGATGCTTATTTTAATCAGGAAGGGATCAAAACGGCCTGATTTGAATCAATTAGAACATCATGATGATTAAAAATGATTCATCCATCCCGAATATGTGGTTGCGTATGGTTAATATCCTAATCACCCAAAAGGGCCCGTCTTTGTGCAGACGGGCCCTTTTGGGGGTTCATTACATAGTATATGGGAAAAGTGTGGCGTAAGCATCGGTAAAGGCCGCTTGCACCCAGCACAATATCTGCTGGCGCATTGGGCCGCAAAGGGAGAAATTTGTTCCGCAGTGCTGCCAAACTCTAATAAATCAGGTTAAGAATTCGTTAAAACAGCTTATTTCTGGAATGTAAAAAGATTATGTGCAATTGCGTTTTTGTAAATGTTTCAATATTCTACATAAATTTTATCACGTTGTTATTTTTTAGTCAATCTAATTTTTCAAAATAAGATGACTTTTTTAGAAAATATCTGCTTGCTAAATTATAACGAAAAGAAGTTGCAATTCTTCTTGAGTTTGGAAAATTAGAACTTGAACTGTTTGTGGATGTTCTCTCAAAAGACAATTTCGCAATAAAAATCCTCCTCAGTTTTCTGATGATTCACGGAAGAACTGAGGAGGCAAGACGGATATTTGTTTTATAGAGTATGATAAAATAAGAGAATGTCTTGATAAGTATGATCCTTCATTAAAAAACCGCGGGGGACTGTTCCAATTTCGATAAATCCCAGCTTGCGGTATAAATGAATCGCATGTACATTGCTTTTTACCACAGCATTAAACTGCAAAAGCTGAAAACCGAGGGCCTTGCTCTTTTCCAGTGAGTGTCTTACCAGAAGCTCTCCAATTCCTGTTCCTCTGGCCGACGGACGAATCATATATCCCGCATTGGCCTGGTGTCCGCACCGTCCTACATTATTAGGGTGAAGAATATACAGGCCTACAATCTCTCCGTTTTCTTCTGCGACCGCCGTGAAACTTTGCTGCGCAAAAAAATCTTCCGCTTGCTCCGGTGTCAGAAGATCTGTCTGCGGGAACGAGTTTCCTTCTTCAATTATCGTGTTCCAAATCTCCGTCAATGCGGGAACATCCTGTTTCTGGTATTCTCTGATACTCGCCATCCTACACTTCCTGTCTGCGGTTTCGCGCTGTATTTTGAGAGAAGTATAGCACAAAGCGACTGCACTGACAAGAAAGCAGCTTGCCCTTATCATATTAATTTACAATAAATTTAAAAAAGTGTTGACTTTTCGAAATACCAATGGTATTATAGTTAAGCGCTCTTGAAGAGCAGAAAAATATCGCGGAGTGGAGCAGTCCGGTAGCTCGTCGGGCTCATAACCCGAAGGTCGTAGGTTCAAATCCTGCCTCCGCAACCAAACTTCTTAATGCTCCGGCAAGCTCATAGAAATATGAGCTTGTTGCAGTATTAAGACAAAATGATATATAAAGGGCGATGGCAACTGGAATTGAAATCGCCCTTATATACAAATAAGAGTGTCATTAATAATCGGGTCTGGTTAGTCCTATACCTGGCTACTCTCACCAAGTACGTATTTGCTCTTTCCTGCTATGCAGGTCAGGCGCGCTCGCTTAACAGGTTCCGACTGTTAAGGTCGTGGCTACACTATCTATCATAAGAGTATTACGTTACCCTATACCGATTTTGACATTCAATTTTAAGTGGATTCGTTACATCCACGATCTTGTTTTTTCATTTCTGATAGCAAAAAAACAAGAGCCTAGACGCAGCCGGTAAACTGTACGTCTAAGACTCTTGACAAGTATATGATAACCATGCTACCATGAGGTAACACAGAAAACCAACCCTGTTAATGACTTTTAGTCTTCAGAACGTACTGATTTTACGTTTTGATTAGTGTGAGAAATTGTCCAGATTTCTTACAGCTAATGTGTTGTTAATGGGGTTAAATTATGCCCTTTTCTAAATTATACCATTTACTGGTTTGAAATTCAATAGATAATCTCACAATTTGGTAATATTTGTCTTGCTGGATTGCTTATATGATTTTTTTATGGAGGCTATGATATTTGGAACAAATACTGAAATATTGGTATGAGCAAGAGTTCTTTAATCCTTGCTGGCCAGTAGAAACTCATAAAGATATATATCTGAAAGAAAATCTATTGCCTTGGTTAACACCTCAAACCAACCCCAGAATTAGAGTAAGCTATGATATATACTTTGGAAATACCTTTTCAAGCGATTTGATTATCTGGATGCTGAATGAATTAAATATGCCTCTTACTGAAGAGATAGAGCCAAGCCGTTCATCGGTGTGTTTATGTGCATTGAAAGTTGATGAGCATGGAATGTATGTTGAAAACTCTTTCTCAATAAGCACTTTTGTGTGGGCTATTTGCAAGCTTGTTTCTTCGTCTTCCTTTCATACAAAACTAAATATTTCAGATTTTGAAGACTTCCAACAAAAAGTTGAACAGAAATTATTATATCAAAAAGTTAATCCAACTACTCCCATTATTTCTTTAGATGATTTAAAATCCATGTACTCATTTGTTTGTGACTCTATGCATCTAAAAAAGGAATTATTTACGCAATCTTTCTGGGCAAAAGTAAAAACAGACTACATAAATAAAATAGGGGAATTTCCCCCCTTAGATTCATCAACTGAACTATTTTCAAGCTTTTATCTGAAAGATATGGAAAAAGTTAGAAAGAACCCTACGCCTAAAGTGCAAGAATATATTCATGCTCTGCTTCAGCCTGATAGTCATATCCATCGGATTCAAATTGATACAGATATTGAAGAAATGAAAAAATGGTTACAGGCTGATAAATTTCCTCTTGGGGCATGGCCTTCTTCTTATAGTCCAAGCCTTATGCAGCAATTAGGAATTAACATTGCCGTTTCTAACGAACAAGATGTTTTTTCTATTAACGGTCCACCAGGAACAGGGAAGACTACCTTGCTAAAGGAAATTATAACATCAAATATCATTCAAAGAGCCTTCCAAATGGCAAGTTACGATTATCCTGACCAAGCCTTTTCCGAAAGTATATTTCAAAATCCGCTCGATCTATCTAATCTATCCTATTATAGAATCGACGATAAATTAACAGCTTATGGAATGATTGTGGCTTCAAACAATAATGCCGCTGTTGAAAATATATCAGTAGAACTACCGCTGGCAATTTCTAGGGACAGGACAATGCGCTTTTCCGGTATTGATATGAAAATAGAGGATACATACTTTTCTGATATTGCCACCAAGCTTTCAGGCGAATCAGCGTGGGGATTAATCTCAGCTAAGCTGGGCAAGAACAGCAATTTAAAAGCATTACAAGATCGCTTGTGGTGGGCAAAAGACGGTGTAACACTACGACGTTATTATAATGAAGAAATTGCACCAGATTGGAATGTAGCCCGTCAAAATTTTAATAAAGCTCTGCAAGCTGTAATGCAAATGCAAAAAAACATTGCACAGGCACAGGAACTTTTAACTCAAGAAAAACAAGCAAAGATAAAATTTCAAATTCTATCGGATGAATTAGATCATTTTAAAATCAATTTTGAATATCAGAATAGGTTAAAACAAGCGAACGCTGACGAATTAAATCGTTTAAAGCAAACTAAAAAACTACAGCAAGAAAATATCGATATGTTCAAATCTCAACTTAATTTTTTTAAACTATACTTTTGGAAATTGTTTAAAAAAGACCCTGTTATTTATCAGTGGAAACAGACAGAGATAGATATTGGTAAAACAGTTATTGCAATTGCAGAACGCAATATGGCCACTCCATCTCTCGATGCATTGTGTAACGAAGCAAAGCGAAAACTTGATTCACATGAAAATCTTTTGCAAAATGCTGAACTGACTCTGAATGCAATGAAGAAAAAAATTGATTCTCTCAAGCTACAATTTAAGGGCAATTGGGCAGATGATGAGTTTTGGGAAAATATTTGTAACAATCAAGAGTCTCAGACGGCGTGCCCATGGACACATGAAGAATATAATATGTTACGAGAGGAACTGTTTTATCAAGCTCTTATGCTTAACAAAGCATTTGTATTATCTAGCAAGCATACCAAAACAAATTTGGAACATCTATTTGCATTGTGGAATGGAAATATTTCAGTAAGCGACAGAAATAAAGCTTACGGTAGTTTGCTAAACACCTTGCTGCTCGTCATACCTGTTATATCAACTACATTTGCTTCTGTTCAAACATTTTTGGGTGGAATTAACCCTGAAGAAATCGGAGTTCTTGTTATCGATGAAGCGGGACAAGCAACCCCTCAAAGTGCCTTGGGGGCACTTTGGCGATCTAAAAAAGCCATTATTGTGGGTGACCCTTTACAAGTAGAACCCATTGTAACCATACCAAAAGAATTAAAGCAGCGGCTTGCCGATGAAAATGGTATCTCCTCTGTTTATCGTTCACCAGAAATTTCAGTACAAACATTAGCAGATCGGCTAAACGTATATGGTGGTGTTCGTAAATTAGAAGAGAAAGAGTTATGGCTAGGATGCCCGCTCGTTGTCCATCGCCGATGCCTTAATCCTATGTTTCAAATCTCTAACGAAATAGCCTATGGCGGTAGGATGTTTCTTAAAACTCCTCAACCGGATTCTTCATTACGATTTCTTTTATCTGAATCTATTTGGTTTGATGTGAAAGGCGCTGAAAAGGGACATAAAAATCATTCTGTTAAAGAACAGACAGATAAGCTGGTGAACTTATTTGTAAAAGCAATTCATATTTATCAAGGCTTACCTGAACTATACATTATCACTCCTTTTACATCCGTGGCATATGCAATACAAAGGACGCTACTTCCGCTTATTCAAAAAGAATTACCTGAATTAGATGAATTGATCATCAAAGACTGGCTGAAGAAAAATTGCGGCACTATTCATACTTTTCAGGGTAAAGAAGCAAATGAGATTTTGCTTGTTCTTGGCTGTGATAAACAAAGCGGTAAAGGTGCAGCACATTGGGTCGGAATGAAACCTAATATTATTAACGTAGCTGTTTCGCGTGCCAAATACCGTTTAGGTGTTATTGGTGATTATGATCTTTGGAAAAGCATACCTTACGTAAAAGATATATGTAGAATACTACCTTTACAACGATAATCTAAGTCGGACATTTTGTCCGACTTGTGCGGGAGGCAGGGGGTTCTCACTTATGTGAGAGTTTCTGTCCTTTCTTTTTTTCTCCATCTCATTATTTACTGGTCACCATTTCCATTGACTCTTGCGAACGCACGTTCTAATATGAACTTGCACATGCTAGAACAAGTGTTCGGAGGTGGAAACGTGGATCGTATAATATTGCATTCAGATTGTAACAGCTTTTATGCCAGTGTTGAATGCCTGCACAGGCCTGAAATTCGAAATAGACCGGTAGCCGTGGGTGGTGATGTGGAGCAGCGACACGGAATAATATTGGCCAAAAATGAGTTTGCAAAGAAATACGGCATCAAAACAGGAGAGGCCCTCTGGCAGGCAAAGCAAAAGTGTCCTGATCTGGTTATTGTGCCGCCACGATTTGAACTATACCAGAGGTTTTCAAGGCTTTGCCATAGTATCTACCTTGACTATACTGATCAAGTAGAGCCATATGGCCTCGATGAATGTTGGCTCGATGTCACGGGTAAAAATGTTGATGGCGTGAAATTAGCCCACGAAATCCGTGAGCGTATTAAGTATGAGCTAGGGATCACCGTGAGCATAGGCGTGTCCAACAATAAAATTTTTGCTAAGCTGGGATCGGATTACAAAAAGCCTAACGCTGTTACAGAGATCAGTCGGGTAAATTTTAAGGATATAGCTTGGCCGTTGCCGGTTGGCGATTAGTTGAATGCTGAGGATGATATTGAGAAGAATTTGATAGGGAAAACGCCAGCAACGGCGGAATAACAAAAGTTTTTCGCCGTTGCTGGCCGCATTTTTACCACATTTCCGCTTCTTCCTGTTTTGTGCAGTGTAGTTCTGCACTTTTTCCCTGATTCGATCCGGAAGACAGCTTAGCATCCAAAAACATTCCTGTCAGAATAATAATAAATCCAATGATAACAAGGGAAGACGGATATTTTTTTAGAAAGAGAGCAACCCAGATCGGGCCCAAAATCATTTCCCACAGCGCGATGATAGATGCTTTCTTTGGGTCGAGTTTCTGCACCCCTAAATTATAAAAAGCGTAGCCGCCAGCCACCTGAACAACACCCATCACTATCATAATTGCCCAATCCAGGGATGTCATTGTGAAGGCGCCACCTAAGGAATTGGGAAACAGAACAAAGACCAGTACTGCGGTAAAAATATTAGCTATCGCGGTGAGCCCCAGCGGATTCGTGCCGGCCGCTTTCTTTGCGCTGACGGTCATACAGGCAAAGAATACACCCTCGCTCAGTGCGGTCAGATTTCCGGTGCTGTTGGTGGAATTGGTGCTGGAACACATAAAGAAGATTACTCCGACAAAGATAATGCATACAGGGATAAAGCTTTTGATAAAAAAACGTCTGGTTTTGATTACGCCGACGATAAACAACCAGATCGTCGCCGTATACTGCATGCCGATGGCCACCGGGGCAGAGGTCATCGTCAAAGCCAGAATAATGCTCAAACACAATGATGCATAAGAGCACATATACATCAGCATCCATCCGTTCCAGCACAATTGCTTGAACCTGATGAATCCTGATAGAACAACGGCCGCAATCGCGGAACGCAATCCACAAATCAACATGGGATCGATGGTTAAAAAAGTGACAAGTGGGGCGTTCAGGCTCCAAAATAAAGCCCCTAAAAAGACTAAAGTACCACCTGAAGCATATATTTTTTTCATATTTAATTCCCTCTTTCCAAATGTAATCATGATTTAATTATAATCACGATTAAATCATATCTATCATACTTGCTAAGATATATTTTGTCAATCCCGCTTCTCTTGCTTTTTTAGAAACTTCAGCGTAAACTGGACATGTTCAATAACATAACTGGAATATTGGAGGATGAGGATACCATTATGATGGAAAATGATCACAATGATGCAACGGTATTAACGGTAAAGCGTAAACGGATGATGATCTTTTTTATCGAGGCAACCCGGGAACTGCTTTTAACAGAGGGTGTTGATGGGTTGTCTATCCGTAAGATCGCCACAAAAGCCGGCTATAACAGCGCAACCATTTACAACTATTTTCAAGATCTGGAGCATTTGACTTTGTTTGGATCAGTTTGCTATTTGCGTGATTATGTGGCATCCCTGGCAAAATCCTTAACGCCCGAAATGAACTCATTGGAACGATTCCGTATGATTTATCGCTGCTTCAATGACATTGCGTTTCGCAATCCGGATATTTTTCATAATTTATTTTTCGGGCGGCGCAGCGAAATGTTAGGTGATGTTTTGCATACCTACTATTACGATCTTTTTCCCGAAGAGCTGTCAGGTATTAGCAGCACAATGCGGCAGATGATGATTTCCGGAAGTATGCGGGAGCGAGATTATGTTACCATGCAGGCTATGGTACAGGAGGGGTTTGTTGCTCCTGAGAAAGCGGATATCACTCTGGATCTGATTATTGCGACACATCAGACGTTTATTTACGAGGCCTGTCTTCAGGGAGACCGTCTGGACATTCAGACACACAAACAAAAATTTATGCAGCTGTTTGAATATCTGCTGGATGCGGCCAAATAAATGTTTTAAAAAAATCGTTCTCTATATCTATTATAGAAATAAAGCCTTTCCTAATTTAGTACAAACCTCCGTTACGGTGTCGAGTGGAGACATCATAACGGAGGTTTGTTTTCTATCAAGAAAAAATCGAAACCCGAGAAGAAAATGGATACCGTCCAAAAATCCGTGAGCTGCTAGGGAGGGGAAGCGTTAATAGCAAAGACATTCGAAATCCGTTCAAGGTCGATGCCAATCGTTGGTACGATCAGAACTATCCATCGCTCCCCGAAGTCTTTTGATACTTTTCCATGCGCTTTCGTCTTTGCCGGAAGACTCTAAGCGGACTTTCTTCTTATCAATTGTTCTGGAGCAGTCGGTTGATTCTTCAGCCCGAATTTAATTCTGTCCGGCCGCATTTCTTCCTGATACCGTACCCGAAGCTTTTGAGCCCATGATACTGTCTGTTTCAGCAGATTTTTGTCTTCCTAGCCTGCCTTATTTTTACAAAATTCGTCATAATGCAAAAGGCAAAAGCCCTTACACAATGCAAAACGCTAAAAATAACGTGATTAGGAAGGATATGTATTGACACTATGGGGATAGCATTGTATAATCATGATTATAAAAAAACCGCGGTTATCATTTGCACAATGCAACCCTAATTTATAACGAATTGCTGAAAAAATTTATCAGTAAAGGTAGGGGTTCTTATGATTAAAAGAATAGAAAAACTTTGCGAGCATCGGGTCTTTTATCATTTTTATCAAATTAGCCAGATTCCACATGGAAGCGGCAATGAAAAAGCAATCAGCGATTTTATTCTGGGCTGGTCAAGAAATTTGGGTCTGGAGGCGGAGCAGGACACGTACAATAACCTGCTGATCCGAAAAAAAGCCTCCCGCGGCTTGGAAAACGCACCCGGAATTATGCTGCAGGCCCACATGGACATGGTCTGCGAAAAGGATACGGAGGTAGATCACGACTTTACAAAAGATCCGATCGATTGGGTCATTGAGGGCGACACCTTATCCAGCGGGGGCAAAACGACCCTTGGCGCCGATGACGGAATTGGCGTCGCACTGGCTATGGCCATTCTGGAAGACAATGCTCTGCAGCATCCCCCTCTGGAGGTTTTGTTCACTACGATGGAGGAGGAAGACCTTTCGGGAGCCGAAAACTTTGACACATCCCAAATGAATTCTGTCTATCTGTTCAATTTGGATCATGTAAATGACCGGGAGATTCTCTGCGGCAGCTGCGGCGGTATGCAGGCAGACATTCGTATTCCCGTTACCTTCGGCACTGTATCAGAGGACTGGCGTTCCTACCGTATCTCTGTTTCCGGGCTAAAGGGAGGCCATTCCGGTGAGGATATCCACCGAGGCCACGGAAATGCCAATATTCTTCTTGCCCGTATGCTGATGGCGATTGAAAGCTGCTGCGATTTTCGCTTGGGGTACATTCAAGGCGGTTCCTTCCGGCTTGCTATCCCCCGCGAGGCGGAAGCTGTCGTCTGGCTGGATCCCGCCAATTCAGAGAGCGTTCGGCTCAAATTGTCAGAGCTTGAAACGGATATTCGCGCTGAGCTGGCAGTCACCTCTCAAAATGTGAAAGTCTCCATTTCCCCCGTAAAAGCCGATCCTTGGGGAATCGAGCCGGCTTGTGCTATCAATGCCCTGGTGCTGGTTCCGGACGGTATTTATCAGATGAACGAAATGCTCACTGGTCTGGTAGATACCTCTGACAATCTGGGCGAAGTTTATTTGTCCGAGCAGGAATTGCATTTTGTAATAGAGATTCGTTCCGCCCGGAACAGTCTGCGTACTTATCTCTTCCAGCGCATGGAACGGTTGGCATCTCTGCTTGGGGGCACATGCCACGGCAGCAATGCTTATCCCAGTTGGGAATTTCATCCGAAATCAGAACTTCGGGAGCTCTGCGGCAGAATTTATGAAGAAAACTACCACGAAAAACCCGCGTTTCTAACTGTCCATGCCGGCCTGGAAGTTGGCTGCCTTTCCGCTACCCGTCCGAACATTGATGCGGTATCTATTGGTGCGGATTGTTGGGATTTTCACTCCCCCAGTGAGACTGTTCGAATTTCATCTGTAAAAAAGGTATTTGAATACCTTTGCAAGGTTCTGGCCAAAATTCGCTGAAGCAGGTCACCGGCAATTTTACGAGGGATATATAGCAATATTGAGAAAGGGAGTCATCCAACATGGTTAAAGTCAAGAAAGAAAAAAAACCACTACAGTCCGTGAACCCCATGCTCTTCCTAGTTGCCATCATGCTGCTTTGCGTTGTTGCCTCTTACATTGTACCCGCCGGAACCTATGACCGAGTTTATGTGGAGGAATTGGATCGCAATATCGTCGATCCCAACACCTTCAAGTATGTGGATCAGAGCCCGATTGGTCCTTTCGCTCTGATGACAGCGTTAACGCTGGGGATTCAGAACGCCGCTTACATCATTGCTTTTCTGCTGATTATCGGCGGTATGTTCGCAATTTTGGAGGGAACCGGCGCCATTGAGTCCGGTTTGGCCAATGTGGTTCGTGCTACCCGCGGTAAAGAGCTGATCATGATCCCCATTTGTATGACTGTCTTCGGTCTCGGCTCCTGCTTCTGCGCCAACTTCGAGGAATTCCTGGCTTTTGTTCCTTTGATGCTGACTGTCTGCCTGTCTATGGGGTTTGACTCTATGACCGCGATGGGAATCATATTTGGCTCTGTCGCCGCCGGTTACGGTGGTGCCGCCACCAACGCTTTCACGGTTGGTGTGGCGCAAAGTATTTCCGGTCTGCCAATGTTTTCCGGAATGACATTAAGGCTGGTTCTGTTCGTCGTTTTGCTTTTTGTCAGCATGGCCTATGTGATGTGGCATGCCAACCGTGTTAAGAAAAGCCCCACGTTAAGCCCTGTTTACGAGATTGACTTAGAAACCGTCAAGACCAATATGATCGATGTTGACAGTATCGCCAGACTGACCACGCGTCAGAAGTTGGTTTTGCTGACTCTGGTGGGCGGTATCGCGTGGACTGTGTATGGCGTTCTCGTTCATGACTACTATATTGATGAGCTTTCCGCCGTATTTCTGACAACCGGCGTTATAGGCGGTTTGATCGGCGGAAGTCACCCCAGCAAGATTTGCGATGACTTTCTGAAGGGTGCCGCGAATATGCTGGCCCCTTGTATGATGATCGGCTTGGCCAATGCGGTCGTCATTTTGCTGACCGACTCTAATATTATTGACACCATTATTAATACTCTGGCCAGCCTCTTGGGGAATCTGCCTGGCGCTCTGCTGGCCTGCGGAATGTTTGTAATACAAAGTTTGTTCAACCTGTTGGTTCCCTCCGGTTCCGGGCAGGCCGCCATTACGATGCCGTTGATGGCGCCGCTGGCCGACATGGTCGGTGTAACCCGCCAGACCACCGTTCTGGCGTTCCAATTGGGCTCCACGTTTACTGACATCATCGGTCCTACCAGCGGCGAAATTCTGGTTGCCTTGGCAATGTGCAAAGTGCCCTATACCAAATGGGTTAAGTGGCTCTTCCCGATGTTTTGTTTGTGGTGCCTGGTCGGCTTCGCTTTCCTGATCTTTGCCACCATGACGAACTACGGCCCCTTCTGATTTCAAATTGCCAAAGGATTGCTGGTCTGTGTACCGCAACGACATGGCTTTGGGTCAGTGTGATTTCTGTGGAGTTTCGTCCTATTATCCAGATTATGCCGCAATGCAGCTTTTCAAGTACCGGGAAATGCTGCAGTCAAAATCATAAAAGCAGGAAACGACCATTTTTAATAGGTGGTCGTTTTCTGCTTTTTTGTGGTATACTGCTGATGGGTGATGGAATGCAGATTGATCGACTTTTTCAAATTGTATACCTGCTGCTTGACAGAAAAACCATGACGGCAAAAGAGCTTGCCGCACATTTTGAGGTTTCGGTACGAACCATTTTGCGGGATATCGATACCCTTTCATCGGCAAATATTCCGGTTTATACCACTCAGGGCAAGGGCGGAGGCATCTCGATCCTTGACGGCTATGTGCTCAATAAGGCTGCGCTGAGCGAAGAGGAGCAAAAGCAGATTCTGATCGCTCTGCAAAGTCTGGCTGCCACAGGCAACACGGATGCAAACGGTATGACGACACTGGCTATGATTTGCCGCCGCTAAGTCTGGCTGCCACAGGCAACACGGATGCAAACCGTACGCTCTCAAAGCTGGGCGCATTGTTTCAAAAGAACGATACGGATTGGCTTGAGGTGGATTTTTCCCGATGGGGGCAGGGCGCACAGGACAATCGGCGCTTTGAACTGCTCAAAACGGCAATTCTGAGAAGACATGCCGTTTACTTTGACTATGTGGGTTCCTATGGAAGCGAAAGCCGCCGAAAGGCATACCCGTTGAAGCTGGTTTTTAAGAGCCTATCCATAAATTACGAAGAGGTGTAAAATAGAGACCGGTGAGAAAGAATGAATGAAAAGAAATCTTATCAGTCGTGGACAATATCGGACGAGTTTTGGGAAGCGGTCAAAGATCAGATTCCGGTAAAAAAGCGTAATCCGCAAAAAGAGTATAAGAACGCGCCAGGACAGGGCCGTCGGCCAATCCCACCTCGTAAAGTGCTTGAAGGTATTTTTTATGTTCTACGCACAGGCTGCCAGTGGGAAGCTGTTCCCAGAGAGTATGGGTGCGCGAGCAGTATCCACCGCTATTTAAAGCTCGCCGTTGAGTCGTAGGGGTCACCCATTCGTTCTTCAATCGTTTTCGCAAGCTATTGGTTCGTTTTGAAAAGAAAGCCGCGAATTATCTGGGACTTTTACATTTCGCCTGTGCAATTATCGTTTGGCGCAAATTGATTCGCGTGCACGTTTGATATCTTAATTTATGGATAGGCTCTTATTATATGTGGGCAACGCTACCCGGCGTAAATTAGAGTCCTATGCCCGGCACACAATAGGTGACCTGGCCAACACGTCCGAACAAACTCTCAAAAGGCTGGTTTGGCAAATGGGGAAGCGTACTGTATGCCTTTGCAAATGGCTATGATATTACACCGGTCTCACGTTATGAAGATCATCAAGAAGTGAAGAGCATCGGCAACAGCACCACCACGCCACGTGATTTAGTCGACAACGAGGACGTTAAAATCATCCTATATGTGCTGGCCGACAGCGTCGCCCGCCGTCTGCGTGAGCATGGTTGTAAGGGGCGCACCATCAGCATAAGTGTCAGGGACAACCAGCTCATGAGTTTTACACGGCAACATACTTTGAGCAGCTACACCAATATTACCGCAGAGATCGCGCAGGCAGGCATGGATTTATTTGCGCGACATTATTATTGGCAGTGCCCCATTCGCAGCCTGAGCATTAGTATATCCGATCTGGTCAGTGATTCACATTTGTATTTTCATTCGTACCTCTCTGTCAAGGCGCATGAGGGTCTGGAAAATAAAATGGCAGGTTCAATGACTCTGTTACCCGTGTGTGATTGGAAAACTCTTTACCGCGATCAGGTGTAATCGTTTTACGCTTTTTTTTCGGCAAGATGGATAATAACGCAATCATTTTATCTGCCACAAGCGCCGAATATTTTTTGGCAACTTTTCCGGCCAACAAATAGCGACTGCACCGATCTGTGATAGTTACAAGGCAGGCGGAACCTGTTTTCCCCGCCACGGTGTCTGCTTCCCAGTGTCCAATAACTTGCCGATTATGAAGAGAGTGCCTTCAGAATTAGTTATTCAACCATTTATCGGGCTATTTACGCTGGAATGTTGGATGCCGGGCGACTTTCGCATGGAAATCGGGGTGTTATCAGAAAGCTGCGTCATCGGGGAAAGACTAGGCGGCGCAAAGGCAGCGTTGAAACCCGAGGAAAGATTGTTATTAGCAACCGGATTCAGGAGCGTCCTGACAAAGCGATTCGCAATTTGCTCCGGTGACCACTGATACTCCAGAAACAAACGCGCCACGATATTTCTCAATTTGGTGTTATTCAAAAGCCTTGGACGCCTACACTTTTTACGGCGTTTCTGATATTCTTTCTGGGCCTCTATTGCTGAGTAGGCTTGGTCTTGACTGTGGTTTCGTTTGAGTTCCCGAGACACGGTCGAAACGGATCGACCGATTGCTTTTGATATTGCGTGTATGCTTTTCTTCTCCGTATACAGAATAAGTATCTTTTCACGCTAATTCATGCTAAGATGATGATAATGGCTCATTGTTTGAAAATCCTTTCATAGTTGTCGTCGCAAACACTATGATATCGGATTTCAACCTCTGAGTCATTCTTTTTTACCTGTTGCACTTACATTGTAAATTCAAGACATAAAAAAGGAGGTCACCCATTTAAAGTGACCGCCCTTGATTTTTCTTTATCTATTTGTGGTTGGTACAAACTCTATCTTTAATTTCTTACCCATTCCAGCTGCAAGTCGTTGGAGTGTCCTTAATGACGGGTTTGCGCTCCCGTTTTCAAGTTTACTGATGTCGCCCTGTGCGATGCCGGTTATTTCGGCAAGCTGTTTTTGAGTAATGCCAGTGCTTTTCCGCGCGTCAATCATTGCCTGAATAATCGCAAATTCCGGCTCCAGCGCATCATATTCAGCTTTTATCTCCGGATCGCTCAGCTGTTCCTTTAAAAACTCATTAAAATTGGTGTTCATGCTTTAAGCCCCTTTCTTTTCAGGTATTCGGCACGGTACTGTTTTGCTCGCTCGATTTCAGCAGCAGGTGTTTTCTGCGTCTTTTTAACGAATCCGTTCGTAATAATCACCTGCTGTCCAACAAAAAAGAAATATAAAACACGGGAAATATCCGAACCTACCTTTGCTCGTAGTTCAAAGATGCCATCTCCCAAAGTCTTAGAATAAGGTTCCCTGAGTTCAGTTCCATTATCGGCAAGTATTGAAATTGTTCTCAACATTTTCGCGCGCATTTTTTTATCCAGACTCAATATAAACTCCTGTGCCGGAACTGTTCCATCTTCTTTATCATAGAATATTACTTCAAATTCTTGCACTATTGTCCGCCCTTCTTATAGGATAAATCCTATACTTATTATATGGGATTTATCCTATATTGTCAAGATTGTTTTTATACTCGGACATTTTGTCCGACTTGAAGATTATTTTAAAAACACTAAAATATCTGAAGCTGATTTATCTTCAAGTATTTTAGGTAAGTTAAGAGGCTTGCAAATTCTAATTTCATCTCTTTTTTCTTCCACGTAATCAATTCCTTCTTGAATGCTGCTGGCTATAAATGTATAGGCGTTATGATCCGGAATGGATACAATATACTGATCTTTAAAAGGTTTGAAGGACAAGACTAGTTTTTGTGGCTGACTATCTGAGTCATAGATGTCATTCATCAACTCCATGTTTTCTCTCTTAAAGGAATTCAACACATGGGCATAGGTATCCAGCGTAAAAGAAACGGATGAGTGACCAAGTATTTCTGATAAAACCTTTTTGTCAATTCCTTTTTCCAGTGCATGTGTGGCAAAGGTATGACGTAACGCATGAAAGGTGATGCCCTTTATTCCGCATTTGTCTAACATACGGTTATAATATTTTTTAAAAGTGGTATGTTCAATATATTTTCCGCGCTGGTCAGTAACAACAAATTCTACCTGACCAATTTCTTTTTGTTGCCGATCTTTCCACTTTTTCAAATCGTCAATTGCATTTGGGGGAAGGGGGATAGTCCTTTTGGACTTTGCTGTTTTAGGTTCATCAAAATAAATGGAAGTGGAAGTTTTGACGTTGGGATCATAATTTTTGCATCTATGAAGAATTCTGCGAATTTTAAGTTCGTTTTTCTGAAAGTCAACGTCTATCCATTTTAGCCCCAACAACTCCCCAAGCCTTAAACCTGTGCATAAGGTTAATCTTACAAAAATACCGTAGCGATAAAAATAAGAGACTTTGATTAAATCTCTTTTCTGGCTATGGGTTAATACTTGAATTTCCTTTCGTACAATTTTAGGTAAGTTTACATACAAAGCACAATTCTGTTGTATTAGACCGTCCGCAACTGCCTGTTTCATTGCTTTTTTTAAGATAATTGCCATGTTGCGAATCGTCTTCGAGGAAAGTCCGGAATCAAATTTATCGTTAAAGAAATCTTGCAATATGGGAGTTGTGACATCAGAAATTTCCACTTTATCAAATGCATTGAAATGATTATGAATATGTCCTTCATAATTTACGTAAGTAGTTCGCTTAATTGTATTTTTTTCGTATTTATCCAGCCAAGTAATTAACCATACATACAAGCTCAATATGTTCCCCTCCAATGATAAAATGATGAAGTAAGCATTTGTGAATCTCGGCGGTTCTCTAGGTTGGTTAAATCTCATTTTGCGTCCTCAGTAAAAAATAATGTTAGTCATTACTACATTCTTTACTTATCGGCACATGCGTCGAGATATTAAAAAAGTCAGACAAAATGTCCGACTTAGCGTTCCGGTTCTATTTCTTTTTTTTTATGTATCTCTTTATTTCTCTGGACAAGTAGATCGTTAAACGGTGTCTTTTCTGGCTCTATTGTAACGGATTGCTGGCACTCCATCTCAGCAACCAAGTATTCACGCAGCTGCGTAATATGCTGCTCATACTTGTTGGGGTGAAGCGATTCGTCGAAGAGAATTCGATGCAGTTTTTTCTGAATGATCTCAATTTCCCTGGGGTTTCTCAAAATCAAATGCCTGCCCTGTGAAACATATTCACCGCTGATGTATTTGTCTGTAATGGGGAAGCAGCTGCTGATGCGATAGAGCGCAGGCCGGTTGGTGTGGCCAATGTGATAATAAGCGCTGCGGATGCTCTTTTCCTCATTCCAAAGCCTTATTTTTTCTATTTGAGCCGGTGGCCGGTGAGCTAAATCGCTGGTAGGAATCGCCCAATACAAGTTTTTGATTTTTGAATCCTCTATGCAGCAAAAAACCGGGCGTTCTTTCCGATCAGAATACTTTCCTCCCAGCTGATGGATCAAATCAATAAATTCTTCGCTAATTTTATAAAATCCATTTTCTATCATTTTATTTTTCCTTTCAAAAAAGAAGAAATCCCTTCGCACGAAGCAAAGGGATTTCCCATTCATCAAACCGCCTATTTATCACGCCGGACGGTTGGCGTATTCAAATCGAACCATCTACTTGTCACGCTGATGGTTAGCGTATTCAATCAAACCGCCCATTTATCACGCCAGCGGTAAGCGTATTCTTGCTTGAAAGTGGCACAGAACCTTATCTGTCCTATAATATTATTATACTCAGACGATAGAAATATGTCAACGATTAAGAAAAAAGGAGGCTGACCGATCAATCATGATCGCAATGAGATTACTCAGGTTTTTCACTTTAGCTATTAGTAAGCAGTAAGATAACTTAGAGTATAAACTATTCTTTCTTAATTGTACGTAACCTGGGTGGGTCTAGGAGGTATTAGGGGATTTTTGACCTACCCTCTTTGACAGAAAGGAAGGGCAGGAGAAGTGCTGGGTGTATCCAACTATGTGAAAACGAATTACCCGAACGATCTTTGTAATATTTTCTAAAGGATGGAAGAACTTTTTTAGCATGGAAGATACTTTTGTTTTGAATCTTCTGAAGGGGCGCAATAGTTTATTGCGTTCGTGAGAGGAATACAAATGATAGCGATTATTCCCAAAATCCCCTTGCTCAGATACGTAGTGTTCCTTTTTGATAAAAAGCTTCTGCACCAACTGCTGGATGAATTTGCATGCAGTATTTTTAGATATGTTGATTGCAAAACACATTTTAGATATTGATGGGCAGGCCAATGAAGAATTTTCAGAATTCCGGCATCGGTTGAGATACAGTAAAATGCACATTTCCGGTACACTCAGTTCATGCCTAAAATAATCCGTGTCGAACATGAAAAATCCGCCATCCGTAAGCTGGGCTGTCTGGTATCCATTTGCAGCAAAATGGCCCCATTGATTAAATCTATGGCATTTTGTAATGAGTCCTATCATGGCCAATCGTTCTACCGAGGCACGAATTGTTTTAGGGTCTTTAATGCCACAGTGAGCTGCTATTGTCTTGCATTTCCGCACAATTCTCTTCTGATTGATAAATCCCCCACAAGACAGAAAATATGTAAAGACGCAAATGTCCACCGGTTCAAGGCTAAAATATTTGATTTTTTGGTTGGCCTTTTTCAGTTTGGGGGTGTTTTCACATTCTACTTCATAGTAGTCAAACAGAATATTAGGAACCTTAATGAAGCTCATGTTGCATCCTTTCAAGAGAAAGGCTATTATTTGGCAATCAATATAACGCCCAATAATAGCCTTTTTCTAAAATTAATTATTTTATTTTCTTTTACTTGCAAACTCCAACTCGAAGCTGGGGTAACCGTTTTTCATACTCATAACAAAATAAGCGTCATATGTGCCGGTTCCGTTTTTCTTTTTGATACCAGTTACCAAACATCTGTGCTTAATCGAAAGCAAACCCTTTGCATTCGACTTTGTGAGTTTCTTTCCGAACGCTGAGAAGAACTTGTTTTCTTTCCAGAGAGAAAATTTGCAGCCTTCTTTATATCCGCTGCATGAGAATGCCATCTTATTTTCATAAACAGGCTTACCCATATATCGGGCAATGGCCAATTTCTTCATGATTGGCTTGTCGAGCAATAGAAGCACCTGAATAGTCTGTCTTGAGGTGCTTTTTAAAGCTTTCAATCACAGACCCAGCCATATCTTCAGCTGAAGCTTTTCCAGCTTTGATGTCTTCTTGAATTGTCCACCATAAGGCTGTCATATCGGCCTTTTTAACTAGGTAAGGAAAAGGCTCTTGCTACAAAAGCATGAGCCTTTTCCTTTTAAACCGCAACAGTGTTATTCAATTCAGACATGGTTGCAATTTTCTTTCGACATTTTTCCGGCCAGTTAGCACGGGCCAGAGCCGTAGCAAAGGGAGGGGGAACTGAATTCCCGCATTTATGTGTCTGTTCCGTCTTTGGAATGTGTCTACCGTTACAATCCGTTTCGATCTTATAATCTGATGGGAAGCCCTGTGCTGCGTATAGCTCCCTTGGAGAGAGCATTCGTAGCCCAATGTCAACGATCATGTAATCTATGCCGTGAATCGTCACAAGTCCGAACCGATCTTTCGCCGTTACAGTGTCAAGGGGTTTATCTACGGCTTGTCCGGTTCCTTGGCCATAGAATTTAATCAAAAGTGCCTGTACCTCTGCAAAGTGGCCAGCACCAGATGTGATTGTTCGCAGCGGCTCTGTTACCGGTTGACCGACACAGTTATTATTTAGCTGAATGATGTTTGACGAGATTAGCGAGTTATGTCCTGTCTTATTAGAGGTAAGTAATGGCATGCTTTCCACTCTACTGTCTTTTCTAAGCCCTCCGTTAGAATATTTTGAAAGGAAGGCGGTAACAGCAGCGTGTTTTTCAGTGCTTACGACGGTTCCCAGCGGCTTATTCAAGCCCGGAACACGCGGGGCTTGTCCTTTCCGCTCCCCGTATCCGGTCTGAATCAGCGTAGCCGCTGCAAGCCCGTAGCGCGGAGTAGTATCAATCGTCTGAATTGGTTGACTGAGGGTTTGCCCACGCACTTCTTTTGCGCTTTTTTCGCTGTGATACTGGATAAGCGTTGGGGTGATAATACATTGTTCTGCTTTACTGACAATGGTTTTCACCGGCTCCGTAACTTGGTATGATCGATCATCCGAAAACCCGGTATGCCCAATCGCCGTCATTACCGGCATTACAACACCATGTCCATTTTTTGAGGTCATTGTAGGCATAGGGAAATTTACTGATTGCCCTCGGAAATTTTCGCCGCCGTGATTCACCTGAACTATGAACGGTTCCGGATTCTCTATTACAAATTTTTCAATTCCACGCGCTATCCGCTTTAATGTGTTTTCCGCAAGCGGTCTTTTGCGCTCAAATATTGAGGGGCATTCTTGTGACCAATCAATAATTTCCGCTGCGGTACGCCAAGGTTTTAACTTTCCACTTTTGACCGCTTTACTGTTTGGATCACCATGAGTCGGCTCTGGCCACACAACCGGCTTTCCGTCGTTTCGGAACAGCCCAAATAATTGTTCCCGTGATGTAGGCGCTCCGTAATCACAGGCCTTTAAAATCTTGAATTCATATTCGTACCCAAGTTCTTTCATAGCTCGACAAAAAGCCCGGAATGTTTCACCGGCTCGTTTTTTATCAGGTATGAGATATTGTTGGAAAATCGGCACTACTTCTCCCGGCGCGGCAATTTCCGTCACCTCTATAACCTCTCCTGTTTTCTCATCAATTCCTTCGACACGCTTTAATACTCGCCCTGACTTTTTATCCCGTGCGGCAACCAATGGACCCCACGTCATAAATTCTTTTACATTTTCCATGCTAACGATTCGGGGATGCACTGTTCCGGCCCACTTTACAATAACCCACGCAAGGCCACGAATATGCTTTTTTACCGGCTTTCCACCTTTTGCGCGGGAAAAGTGGGTGCAATCCGGGGAAAAGTGCGCCCATCCCACCGGGCGACCGGCGCAGGCCTTGCGCGGGTCAACATTAAAAATATTTTCATTGTAATGTTTTGTATATGGATGATTCTTTTTGTGCATGGCGATTGCCGTAGCATCATGGTTAATACCAATCGATACTGGCTCTCCAATCGCAAACTCGAAGCCTGTCGACCATCCACCACCGCCGCAGAAACCATCAATTGTAATTTCATCAAATAAATTGATTTGGATTTTTGCTTTCATTTCATCACCCTCTGTTTTTCAAAGTAGAACATAAATTGTTATCCTAATTTAAAAAAGCACAAATTTTCATTTGGTATAGATTTAATCCACAGAGTTTCCGTTCTGTGCTTACCTTTTTCTGCAGTAGTGACAGTCTGGTCTTTAGTCCAGCCCTGCAGTATATCGTTATACATATCATTGTCATACCCGGACAGCAGCACAGGGCCTTGATGATCTCTAAGAGCTTCCAGCATTTCTTCATGATCTGCATCTGTCATTTCATAGGCATACTGCTTTTTCATCTTCCTGGTGCTGAGCAGATATGGCGGATCTGCGTAGATTAACACATTGGGTCGGTTAAACCGCTGGATTAATTCGAGAGCGGGTTTATTTTCTATTTGTACTTCTTTCAAGCGACTTACAATTTCCATAACCCATTTTGGCAAGCGATTCCAGTATTCCACTGCATAACTGTTTTCACGGCCAGCAATATCATTTTTCCAACCACTTTTACAGTAAGTTCGAAATCCGTGACCCATCCACGTTTTCATTAAAAAAAGTCGTGCGCGTTCAAACGGATCTTCCGAAAGTGAATTGAAAGCAGTGTAATATTCTTCTCTAGCGTACGGCGTTACTTCGATCAACATGGCTAATTTTTCAGCATCCTCACGAATGCACCGGAACAAGTTCACCACGTCTCCATCAATATCATTGATCGTTTCAATATGTGATGCAGGTTTGCGAAAGAACACTCCTCCACTGCCAAAATAAGGCTCAAGATAGCTGTGATGTTCTGGCATATGTCCAATAATCCAGTCAGCAATGCGCCATTTTGCACCTGGGTATTTTATAACCGTTCTTAGCTGTTGCAATGTGTTCATCTCCAATCTCAATTCATTGCATGTGCAATTATTTTAGATAACCTTTTGGATCAACTGCACTCCCGTTTTTTCTTACCTCGAAATGACAGTGGTTGCCGGTTGACTCCCCTGTACTTCCAACCAACGCTATTACTGTCCCTTGTTTAACCGTTGAACCAGCTGGAACCAACAGCTGACTGCAATGAGCATACAAAGTGCTGTAGGTTTCATCGTGTTTAATCAATATCACATTCCCATAACGATTAAATCCATTGTCAGCGCTGCCAAATCCAGAAAAGACTACTGTGCCACTTGCTGAAGCATATATTTTCGTTCCTTCTGGTGCTGCAAAGTCGATTCCCTTATGAAGCTCTCCCCATCGATACCCATAGCCGCTCGTTATGCTATAGGTTCCAGTAGCCAGAGGGTAATGAAAGGTTCCGTTACCCGAAGGATATAAAAGGGAATAGTACCGCAACACATGACTAACATAATCAGAATCGCCGTAGCCAGTCCATCCTAATTGAGTGGCTTTGAGTTCAGAAAAGGCTACAGCATTTTGTTTACTGTAGCCTCCTTGAGCAGCTGCCCATGATATATAACCGCCTCCGAAATTGTATCCTTGCAACGCTAAGCTGATCCCTGAAATATCATCAGGCGATTTTACTTTCGCCGCCCTAATGCAACTGGCCAAATATTGAGTACCAATTTTAATTGAATAATCCGGATCAGTAATCCCTCCGGGCTGTTGTGGGTAATCTAAATTATAAGGACTCTCGGAACACTGCATTGGATCGTTTCCGGCTCCACCACTTTCTTGCTGCATGACGGCCATTACCAAGGCGGCATAGTCGGATATATCAAACTGTTTGCAATATTTTTCTATGCTTGCCTGGTAGGAAAGAACGCCTTCTGAATAACCGCCGAACGATGTGTTTGACTGGCCAAGCGCCGCGCCGATAGTTGTCAGTGTAACAATAAGAATAATAAGAGGGAACAGCAGCAAAAAACATAAAGAACCTATTCCGAACAATATGAAAATCCGTTTTATGTTTATCACTTATTTCATCACCTATCTTCATAATCCTGCCCGGCCTGTTCAATTGCCTGTTGCAGTTTTCTGAATTCCATCTGATTCCTCGCGCTGGTATAATTTTTTTTAAGAGCCTTTTTTAACTCATGCAAGCTGTCTGACCTGCTTCGGTAGAGGTGCTTCTTTTCTCTCAACCTTTGTATTGCCTGAGCAGAATGCTTACCTTTGGTTAGATCAGGCTTTATCAGTTTGTCATACTGCCGCATTTCGGTCAGCAACGCATTTCCCATACGGGTATAGAGATCAGAAATTTTATTGTCCGTATAGTTTTCATACAGCTTTGTTTTACCAGCACCATAAACACCCTTCAAAAAATTTTGTTCTTCTTTTAACCGTGCCTTCAGCTTTTCAAAATCCTCTTTGTGGTAACGCTCGATGTACTGTTTAGTAAAAGTGTCAATGTCTGGCCGGACATCGTGCAGAGCATTCATGTTATAAAACCACATTCTTTTATCGCTCGGCAATTTGTTATATATGTTGAGGAAGGCTCCCTTCATCTGAGCATCCTCATAAGACAAATTTTCTTTCTTCTGTGAAAGGATATTTTTTCGAATAATCTCGTTGATCTCTTTCAACTGATCGGAACGATCCACAATGTTGTTTACTACTTTTGATTTCATCTTTGTGAATGTTCCTTTTTTCAAACCTCCTTTGAATTGTGTTTTGATTTCACCAGTGCCGTCTTCCTCTTTGACAAAAAAGTCTTTCTTTTTTCTGGTGGGGGATGGTTCGACAACAGCGATATGGACATGAATATTATCCGTATTAAAATGAATGGAAGCACTCCAAACAGCGGAGGCTTCCATTCCTTCATTTTTAAGCATTTCCTTCATGGCCAAGCGCGTGATGCTCCGCATCTTCGCTTCATCCACCATTCCGGTTTTGCTATCATATATTCCGTGCTGCTCTAAAAATTGATTATCAAAGCTCAGAACATTCTGCCACATAGGGCTATCCGCTGCTTGCGCTCTTTCAAACTGTTTTTTCAAATTCTTTTTCTCTTCCGGGCTAAGTCTATCCTTGGTTTCCGTGAACAAAGCAGAAGTCCTTTCTGACTTTGAATTAAACTGAGGCTTCTGCTTTTTAGGGTTATCCATATAATCATCAACGTAAGCGGAATACGAATCAAAAGCTGAATTTCGAATGGCTTCGCTGCGATCAATGTAATTGATGTAAGAAGAAAACTTATCCTTTGAAAAAACAAATCTTGAAGCAAGAATTACGCCAGGAATAGTGCATCATCCCTTCACTGAACGCGATACATGTTTTGAGGTGGCCGGGTAATTGGAATTCCTTTTAATGTGCGAAAGGCTGTCAATGGTTTTGCTTCATCGTATAAAATCGGATCATCCAAGATTAGTGCATAGTTACAATTGAGAGAGTCGTTATTATCGAAAAAGCCAATCTCTTTTAAGTAAGCATTAAATTTTTTTGACTTGAACCATCCTTCGTTCAAATTTGGGGTGATCCCTTTTAAGCTGCACCAATGCAAATATGTTTCTTTCATAAAGAAAAACCGTTGTTTAATAAGTGCAGAATCGGGATACATTTTATTCCAATAGTGAAGACAATAAGCCCCAGACACGGTAACTTCCCCAATCACTTTACCGGAACCACCTTTATTTTTTGTTTCATAAATATAAGCCAGAATATCTTCTAATGGGTATCCTGTGTCCATGCCTTTTAAAACTTTTTTTCTGAAATCAAATGGTTTATACTTCGTAAAAATCATCTTAGAATAAGGGGGATTTACGCTAATGATAACATTCATGTTTTTCCCTCACAACAAAAATTCGTCTTCTGAAAGAGTCGCCGCTTCCAGACTTGGTTCAACCTGTACTCTGTTTTTTTCTACCGCCTTATCCAATTTCTTCTGACGGAAGTTAGCAATTCGGTCTTTCACAGTTTGTCGAGCCTGTGTCAGCTGCGGAGTCTCCTTATCAATCAGCGTTTTGAATCCCGAATAAGAAAGAAGAGAATTGAGCAGCAACAAAATTACCTCACTGTTTCGATCTGCGTTATTCGAACCAAGACGAATTCTGGTTAAAGGGTCTTTCAGTTCTTCGGCTACTTGCTTCGCCAGAGATTCCACTAATACTCTGGTAGCGGGAACATCGTTTTTGTGTTTGTGATCGTCCACCACTCCGGCCAAAGCAGCTGCTAAAGAAGGTAGGTGCTTTTCGTCTCTATACCGCTGCAAGTATTCTAAAGTGGATTCATCCAGCAAAAATTCTTTTCGCTTTTTCATTCTTCATCATCCACCACTTCCATAATTTTTTGAAGCGCATCTGTATTGTGATAGATTACCCGCAAGCATTTATCAACCATAGACTGATACCGATCTTCAAAGCTTTTAAACTCTTCCAGTGCGGTAAAATTTTGAATCATGTTTACGAGAAAAGTATTTCGAGAAACATCTTGCTTCGTCGCAAGTTCATCAATTTTTTTGACAGCGGCAGGATCAACACCACGCACTTTGATTTCCATTCTTTATCAACTCCAATCGTTTTAGAAAATACGGAATCCACCCGGATTCCGTGTGTAAAAACATACGGATTTCAATATTGCACTGTACCCACTGATTCGTTAGGCTTTGCCTAACTCCCCACATACTGTGGGGACAGAATCCCCTTATGCTCTTAACCTAAAAAGTCGCGTTCCACGCTGATCCTTTTCAGGTTAAACTTTTCGTCCTAGCCGGACGGGCATCTAAGAAAAAAGCGTCAGTCTACTGACTCTTCCTGCGAGCCGTTTGTTTGGCTCGTCGTGCTGGCCGTGGGGGAGGGAGCTTCCGAAACGGAGAGTTTCCCGCTCTTGGTGTCTGCCAACTTTTGATTTAACTTTTGCAGCTTGATCTTGGATTCCTCAATTTCCTTTTGCAATTCAAGAATTGTATTTTTGTGGTTATCGATTTCTGAAAGCTTGCTGGCAATTACCGAATTGGATTTACTAATTTCAACATCGGTCTGGTATTTCTGATTTTCTTTGAGGGCCGTAATGTCAAAATTCAATTGATCAATATCTGCGTTTTCCTGCTGAATCTGTTTTTCAAAATTTTCAATATCATATTCTGTATCTGAAATATCATTCTCTACGGATTCGATCTGATATGCCAACTCAGTTTTAGGTTTCAGCGAATTGTTTATCGTAACTTTTCGTATGTCACAGTAAAACTTCGCACCATTGGAGAGTTGCATATTATCAGAAGGGGATAGATTATCTTGAAGAAACAAGGAAATGGCATCCCATTTCGGAGGAACGTCTTTGATCTGAACAATCAGTGTACCGTCGACGCTAAGAGCTGTACTGGCATACATGTCTTTATTTTTTTCGATGTTGGTATGTGCTGTCGGGACGAAATTCAGATTTTGAATATCTTCATTGTTCTGAACATCAAATGTGATTTCCATGTACTGATTTAATTTACTGTATTCCCAGCTCCGCAACTTCAGAGATGTATTGGTGGAGGTACTAAGCTGAGTACCTATAGGTGTGTTCATCACTTTTGCATCACTTGGCAACCAAAGTTTGCTTGTACCGAACACGAATAAAAAAACAAAAGCTGCACATAGAAAAACTTTATATTTCATAGTACTGCTTTCTTTCATTCTGATCTGAAGAGACCTGAAATATCGTTCGATACTCATATCACGCACCACCTTTGAAAAGTTTTTCTTCCTGCTCTGTAATCTGAATAAAGGTGTGCAAACTGTCCTCACCGGTCATCAGGAAGCATTCCCCTTGTCCAAATTTAGGAATCTGCTTGAGCTGGCTTTCGGTCAACTGATCTTCAAATACTGTACGCATAACAGGAAGGCAATTAGCTTCTTGCTGCATAATGAATTTATACTGAGTTAACTCAAAGAGTAGCTTCAGTTTTTCCACTGCTTCGCTGTCATTGCTTTGCGGCGCAAAGTCGCGTATTGATTGGCTTGCTAAAACAAGAGCGGTGAAATACTTTCTACTCTCACGCTCAATATTAATCACATAATCCAGTACAAGGGGGTTCCGGGTGTTGATGAATTTGTGGGATTCATCGACTAGCAAAAGCAGTTTTGGAATTTGATAAATCGGATTTCCATTTTCATATTTTAGTTTGCTTGGCACACCAATCCGGATCATATCATCTTGCATCAAAGCTAAAATATTAAACAGCAATGCATTGAAAATCTCAGATTTGAAATTACTTATACCTTGTACATTGTACGCGACAATTTGTTCTGTAGTCAGATTAGGAATCGATGTATGACCGTCAAACATTTTGCCATAGCTATGCACTATATTACTTAGGGTCAATTCGATACTTTCCAATCTATGCCACTTGCTGGGGGATAGATTGGAGTTGATGTGGCGAGCTTCAATGTCTTCATATAAGTCGCTACGGATCAGCGCCAACAGATCGGAAAATGTGGGATAGACCTGTGGGGGAAGACCTGTGATTTTTTGTGGAGCGGTGGTGCTACTGAGCCATAAGCCCTTTTCTTCGTAAAGTCTTCTGACATATTCTTCGAATTCGTTTCGATCATCCTCTCCGGCAGATGGCGCTATAAATTTATAGAAAGTATTCAACTTAGAAAGATGGTTTGCAAAACTGATGGCTTCATCTTCATCTGTACGGAAAACTTCAAGATAATTAATAATTCCATCGCTGCCATTGAGCGTAATAATCTTACCGCCAAGGGATTTAATCAGATCGGTAAACTCACCGGTTTGATCAATAAGACGAATATAATTTCCGATGATCGCATTGTTTTCTGTCAGCAATTTCAGCAGCGTTGATTTACCGCTACCTTTTTTACCAGCAATAACAGCATCGAAGGAAAGGCGTGTTCTTGTCTTTCTAAATTGATCAAATATGATATTACCCCGTGTGGCCGAACTGCCGATTGCAATCCCGTATGGGTCATCCATCTGCTCATAATTCCATGGATAGCCTCCGGCCAACGAACGAGCCGGTAAAGGATTGCCAACGCGCTTATTTCTTTCCTTAATCTGTTCATGATATGGCTGCCACAATGCTTTATAACTGAATTCTGTTTCGTCAAGGAAGATTGCGGCCCGGAAAGCCTCTCCTTCCAGGTCTTTAATTACATCTGCTGCACGCCGGTCAACTTCTTCTTTTGTCCGACCACTTACATACAGACGGCACTGGATCAATTTGATTACTTCACCCTGGGTCTTGACTTTTTTCAACATATCCTTCAGCAGTTGATAGTTTTGCTCGGCCTCAATACTTGTCCCTTCGTCTTTTGCGTGAGAATAGCGTACATCGAGTTCATTTAACGATGCAATAATTGCGTCCTGGGCATCTTCTTTTTCCTCTGTTGCAACGTCGAGAACTGTGTAAACGCCATCAATATTCATGAGTCGAGACAGCCAAAAATCATATGCTTCTGAAGGGTATTCATAGATTGTAATACAGGAGCAGTACCCGTCGCCTGTTTTGATATATCTTTCATCATTCAGTTTTAAATTTCCTTGCGGCTGTAGCTTGGCAATCAATTTCGAATTAAAAGGCCGCGGAGCCTTTTCCACAGCCTTTACATTTTTTTGAAACAGCTTCAAACTGATTCCTCCTATATTTTAACTTTCTTGTTCATGTTGTTGAGCTGGAAAATAATATTTTCCTTTTTCTCTTGCGAAATTTGATCAACGTATAATTCCGAGCGAGCCAGCAGATCGCATAGCTCATTATAGTGGTTCTCATTCTTTGCAAAAATCATTATGAAGGCCTCCCTGTCAGTAGTGTTTTTCTCCAAATATTGTAATATCGCGATTTTTTCATTGAGCATTGCTTCATATTTTTGAAGCTCCGGCTGCTGAAGCTTATAAGTAAGAAAGGCCTGTTGATTTTGCGTGTTGGTCGGATAGTTCATTCCAATGAGCTTTAAATCATTTTTATACCGGCGAAAAAAATATGCCAGGCGATCTACCATTGCCTCTATTTCAGCAACAGATGCGTTGTAATACGACTTGCCACGAATCTGAAATATATCTATGATTTGATAGTTCTCGGATAAGAAATAATCATATTGACTATCTCTAATTGGAAAAACATCGAGTAGCATCCTTTTGATTTTAATACTCTTTGGTTTCGCCGGTTTCTTTTCAAGCTTTTTTTCCTTTCGCCTTTGTTTGGCTGCCTTTTTTTGCTCAGCATTTAACTGTTTCAATTCTTCATGTCGTTCTCTGGCCTTCTGCTTATAAATTTTTTCTTGCTCTTTCAAAGACTTCCGATCATCTTTGTTCATCATCCGGCTCAGCTCCTTCCTGGTCGTGATTGATCGAACGATAGGTTGTTTGATCCCTGCCAAGGAACAGAAGAATGGCTTCCCAATTTCTTTTCCCAGGATTACTTCTGGATGGCTGAATCAAAAAAAAGATCATTGCTGCAGCTATGATCCAATACGGCAGCAACAACCAGGAATGCACCCATCCTTTGAAAAAATAAAACATTCCAAGAAAAACACAACCGGCCTCGACATCTTTCAAATAGATGTCGGGCTTATGAAAAATTTTATATTCTTCTTTTAATTTCTTTGGAATATCGTATATCATTTTTTATTCTCACTCTCCTTATGCAACTGCTGGCTCCGCTCTGCGTCTTGTTCTTGCTGCACCCAAGGTATGCCTTCGCCAGCATCTTTCTTTTCCTCTCGCATTTCTCTTTTTGCCTGCTTTATAGCCTCGCGGTGGGGAATACCCTCTCCTTCACTCATGATCCTTTGCGCCTTTTCTTCTGTGGCGACAATTTTATTACCGCGCTGCTGAGTGCTGCCTTTTGTCAAAGCGTATGCCCGGCGCGCAGAAGTGACAGGGGGACTTTGCTTTACTCTGGCACTAATTGCCGATCCGATGTAAGCGCCTATTGTCCCTGGTAGTTCATCTTTTTTCTTATTTGTTGTGACATGAGGTGGTGCAGCAACAGCCGAGACAATTGTAGGCTCTGGTGCTGCGGGGGTCTCGTTGACACCGGAGGCTTCAGGAGGCACAAAAGAATTTTGCGATATACCAGAGGGTGTTTTTGCAATAGGAATGGATTTTTCGGGATTTATATCCTCTACATGCGCTGTGGTGGTAATCGGTGATTCTGACTTATCCATAAAAGATGCCAAACCAGAAGTGAGAGGGGAAGAGGGGGAAGAGCTTGTCTTTACATTCATTTCTGTGTTTGCGACTGATGATATGTCTGGTGTCGATTTTATGGTGCTTGCTTTTTCAGCGGTCTGGCCAGCAAATCCGGACTTTATATCACTCACTCGTTGCGAGTTTTCCCTTGCTCCTGCTACCGCGCCAGCTGCAACGCCACCTAATGTACCCATAACGCCTCCAGTTTTGCTCACAACCGATTTAGCAGAACCAATAATGCCTTGTGCTTTAATTGCTTCCAGAGCGCCCCTGCCGCCCATCACGGCCATTGCCCCGGTCATGATACCGCCAGCAGCTTTTAAACCATAGACAGTTTTCAGCGCGCCATTAATACCTGCATCGACACCAAGAATCTGCTCAAAGAGATTCGGCCCATCAATAACTGACCAGGCAAGTGCAACCATGAGGATTAAGCGCAGTATCGGATTTGTGACGTTTGAAATATAAGTCATGCCAATGATGAAGACCTGTAGCATAAAAAATACCGCGATTAATGTTACAAAAGTTGCGACAAGCATTTGAATACATTTTTTTAATCGTTGCGCCGTCATTACATCCAGCAGCGCGACAATTTGCGTCATAACTTGATGAATGGCCAACTCATATAAAAGACGAGCTATTTTGATACTACTCAGTATCAATGCGGTGCCGGTCACTAAAAGAGTAGAAAAAATATTTAACCAATCGAATTTCCAGCGATAATAATAACCAGATAGAATAGGAGCATCAACAAATCCGATTTTTCCGGAACTCAATTCCTTCAGCTCTTGTTTCCCATTCTTTTCAACGATTTTGTTGCTCCACACTTCAGGCTTTTTCATATTTTCGGGATCGACAAGCTCCGTAGCGTCAATCTCAGAAATCTTGTCTGGATTACCAGATAAGAGAAAATTGTTTTTGTATTTCAAAGTGGTACTTTTAAATCCTTCCGTTTCATATCGGGTCACATCTGTGATATTATCGATTAAAATCCGATCTGACATTTTTTGGAGAGATCCATTTGCATCACTATTGATGTACGCAATTGCCTGTGTCGAAAAATTATAAGCTTCAGAAAGTAACGTGGGAATTGCGATAGCTACTACAACCCCTATAATCAAATTGGAAATAATCGTTGTCACTTGCTGTGGCTTTATCATGTTCATGATGCCTATAAAAAGAATGAGTAGAACAATAAGCGCCAGAGCAATCAATATGATCTTACTTTGTAAAGCTTGAATTTGTTCGCTGGTGAAGAATCCTCCTAAAGCATTATTGATGTTGTATACAACGTCTTCCAGTCCTTTCACCAGCCAGTGTAGGCCTTTGACCATACCCCAAGCAATTTTCCTCATTGTGTTTGATACAGGATCGTTAATATCAAAGTGAAATTGATTCAGGATAGCTATTGTGGCTTTTGTACCTGCAAAAACTTTGATACTGAAAAAAGTAAAAAGGATAGTGGTTAGTCCAGTAACCATTACCCTTTTATGTTTCATATTCAATTTTTTCACTCCTTCCGTAAGATGGCTCAGGGGAAAGAACGTTGTAAATATCGTCGTAGGTCTGCTGATTAATTTGTTCTGTATCCAATAGCTCCTGAAGATACAAGTCGAACGAAGAAAGGGTCATGCCCATATCAACATCAATATCACAGTTGGACAAGAAATTCAAAATGATGGCCCTTTGCATATCAGATAGGATTGCATATAGCGGCTGATCCACCGGACTTTCCTCTAACTCCTGAGCAGATGGTAGGGAAGGAGAATACATTATTTCTGTCAAAAGAAGGTCTTTATGGATGCAACTGTCTGACAGATTTAATGTTTCAAATGACTTCTGCGTATCAAATACATTGGCCAGATATTCATAGCGATATTTCATGATCGTTTCGTTGTGGTTGAAAATGGGGTTAGGCCGAATTTTGTTGTGCTTTAAATCCTCACGTTTTGTAACACGCACCACAACATTTTCACCCGGGATAAACTCCATCAGTTCATTAGAATTCAGCAGCGGCTGAGAATCTATATGCTCAGTCATATTCTTATCTAAAGATAGGCTGGTGTTGGCAGAACCACTTCGTGAAGTTACCGTAATGGTTTTATTACCTACCAATCGGGAATAGCGCTCTGCGGTATCCTGTTCAATGGTAAGAAGGTAAATCTGATTACCACAATTTCCGATAATCGTTTTACCGTCCTGCTCTCCGTAAAGCTTATAAATTTGGGAATAAGCCTGAACGATTAGATCAAATCGAATGTTACGGCCAAGACAAACAGTAACAATATGGGACATATCTGGTATTGGCGTGATGTTACCGAATTCATCTAAAAGAAAAATGACCTCTCTAAAGCATTTCCCACCATCAGACAGGGAACTTGTTTTAGATAAAATGTAATATAGTTGGCTGATAAACATGGTAACAAGAAAGTGGTTTGAGGTATCGTAATCCGGCATTACCAGAAACACGGCAGTAGGATAATCTTGATTGAAACCCACATCAATCAGATTAACAGTGTTTTTTGCTGTCATCTTGGCGATGTTATCCATCGTGAATTTAATCAGGATTGCAAGGGTATTGGCGTAAATATTTCCTTTTGTTTTTCCTGTTGCGGACGCTACGGAAGCATACTGTATCCGAGCAATATCATTCAAGTCGCGTGCAGAAAAAAATCTGTCCAGTTGGCTTTTCTGATCCTCTCCTTCTTCACCTTCACCCGGTTCGCCCAAATCAACCAGAAGGCGTGTGACAGAGTACAAGTTGATTTTGTCGTACCATGCTTCTTTTTCTTTTTTATCTGTGTATTGCTCTGCTGTTTCGCAACAGTCTATGGTTACTGCCAAAATAAGCGCGTTAGTTAATGCCATGCTCCAGTTATTCCAAGTTTTGTCTTTCGCGGTTGGATCATTAAACATAATGTTAGATAGGGTATTAGCTAACAGCTGCGCTTCTGCTTTATCGCCGCGAAGATAAGCCTCTTTGATCAACTGAAGGGGATTATATGACAGGCCCATAAAATGGAGCAAATCGAAAATAAGGACATTATATCCTCGTTTTTCCAACTCTTCTTTAGATGCAGCTGCAAGTTCTCCCTTTGGGTCAGCTACTATTAAGCTGGCTTTGTCTTTCATAAGTTTCGCCCGGCTATAAATATCAATGGCCGGAACAACAAAAAGCTCACCTTTACCGCTTCGAGTTGTACCAATAATCAGGTTATTAACCGGGGAGTCATCAATGAAAATTTTATTTTTATATCGTGAGATAGGGAAGCCACCTTTCCCTTCATATTCAATCTTGCTTTCCGGCACACTTCGATATTCCTGTTTCAACTCGTAGACGGTTGTAAATCTTCGGCTTCCCTTTTGGTTATCTTCAGACAAGGGAGAAAAATTGACTAACATCAAATACCCAAGTCTGACGGAAAAAGCGACAGAGAATATACCTCCTACGAGATAAACCCAAATCATTTCTGATCGGAATGAAAAAGGATTGGGGAAGAGGAAGGGGCTGCTTCCATTCATCTTTCCAGACTTTAATGCTGAAATAATAAAATGCCAGTAGTCTGTTATTGTGCCTGCAAGAAAATTGATTGTTACCATCAGAAAACAAGAGGCAAATATAGAAACGCATACGACGACTTTAGGATTGGATAAAATACGCTGTATCTTCAGACGCAAGTTTTCAGATTGATTCATATTTTCACCACCTATAAAAGGGAAGTCGGACATTTTGTCCGACTTCCCTTTTTCTCCTGTACTGTATTTAGAATGCAATGAGTCCATCGATAAAGGTTTTAATAACTGTACAACCGGCAACCAAAACCATACCCACGATAACGCACACCACTCTATTTTTACTCATTTCTACCGCTTGCCGCCCTCCAGTCATAAACTGGACAGCAGCGATTAAAAGAAAAATTCCTGCCAGTAATCCACCGATAACCTGCCCAGCAGTTGTAAAGTTGCTGATGGTTTCGGATAATCCAGCGGGCAGGTTTACTGCTAAAACCATTGGAATCATCATATGTTACTCTCCTTCAATTTTGGATTATGTCAGGCTTTTTCTGCCAGCGCCGCCAAAACGGTTTCAGAATTTTCAGCCAGGCATTCAAGATGTCGCTGGTAAAGCCATTCATCATAGTTGATACCCTTTTTCTTTAGGATAGCTTCAACCAGACTCTTAATTTCTTTTGTCTTTTTATCTGCCATTATCTCTCCACCTCCTGGGCGATTTTTTTCTTAGGGTTTTTGGGGCAGTTTTTTTGGCAAAGATGCTCATTTGGATCTTTTCCATTGATCTTCAGGCAGCTGATTTTTATTTCTGGAAACTCTTTTTTCAGAGTTTGGAATATTTTTCGGCTTGCTTTTTGACCAGCCTCGTCATTATCGTAGGCTAATATTACATCTTTGATATGAGGGTTTGTTCTCAGCCGATAGTACAGAGCTTCGTATTTGTTGGTGCTACATGTAGCCATGTAGTTAGAATCTTTTATGTTATGACCTTGCTGCTTTCTAAGGCAGATAATAGACAAAGCATCAATAGGAGCTTCCGAAACATAAAGTCGGGACGCATTATGATCTACCATAAAACCAATTCCCTGACGGCTACCTGCAACATCGCCTTTCCAATGTGAATTTGTTAGTGTTGTATGCATTGCAGCATACGCCACTTGGCCTTCTGCATCTTTGCCCACGAAAACGACGTTATGCTTATTGTCTTCGTATATTAGACCGTCCTTCATGCAGCTCTGTACGACTTCTGAATCCAGGCAGCGGGTTTTTGTGAGGTAGGCATATACCCGCGCGAACTTACCTTCCGCTTTTGAGGGCAGCTCGAACTTTTTCGGTTCGGCCGGTTTTGGTTCGGGAGGGGTGTACTGTGGAAGGCTGTCCAGTCTATCACCTACATATTTTTCTTTCAGCGATCTGATAGCTTCTTTTTCATTCATACCGCCGAAGTGCATCGCAAAATCAATTGTGCTGCCGCCCACTCCTACCGAGAAACGATGAAAGCTATTTGTGTCAGTATAGAAACGAACGCTATCATGCTCTTTTAAGGTGTAGTAGCCGCCGATTCGCTGGGGGGTGAAGCCCATATCCTCCGCGACTTGCAAAATAGAAACGCCGCGCTTGATGTAATCAAGTACGGCGGCATCCTGTTCTTTATAATCGCGCTGCGACTGTTTTTGATGGTTTTGTTTGGCTACGGAGGCCTTATTCGGTACAGGTTCGGGGGAAGAAGAAAGCTCTTGGAACATCTCACGATCTTCCTCATACCCGCATTCCTTCATCATGCGTAGAACTTCATCTATCTGTAGGCCCCTATCGATCAGTTCCTTGCGGTCAAAGTCTTCCAACGCTTTTGCCCACCGTACCGATTTTATATTCGTCTCAAATTGGTCTGTTACGGGATCATAGCCGATAATCTCTTTTTCCTCCAGATAAAAGGGTGTTTCTTCCCTCCAAGCATTAAAGCCAAGTTCGAAACCGTTTGCTTTATCTAAAACAAAAATTGTACCGTCGTGATCTCTATCGGGATGCGTTTCATAGAGTTTTTGCAGTATATTTTTATTTTTGTTTTCTGCCATTTCCGGTGTACTCCTTTCTGTATTTGGTACCGGCGACAGCTGCTGTACTTCAAGTGTCTTCGCTATGTTTTGTAATGGTTTCGGTAAATCAGAAATATTACGATATACAAGCCAGGTATCACCATTCAGCCCATCGTTATCTGATCCCCATACCATTGTCCAGCCTGTTTCTTTTTGAAAACTGTTTGCTGCTTTCTCGTCGTAAAAAGTTTTGTAGAACTCTTGAAATGGGTTTTCTGCTGATCCTGGTTTTTCAAAGAGGCTTTGATCCTGCGGCTGATATTCTTCTTTTTCGTTTGCCGAAGTTGACCATATATAGCTGATATCAAAAAACTGATTGCGTAAATCATCCGAGAAATTGTAGCTGTCGGCCAGCTTTTCAGGTGTGAAAATTTCTTCGATATAGCTCTCTGGCCCGCCCCAATGCCGGACTGTAAAAGTTCCATTTTCAGAATTATATGAATGAAATTCTAAATCTGCCGCCGGATTGTGAAGAACATGCCCAACATAAGACTGAAAGTGAACATCCTGTTCTTTTATCCGAGTGGAAATTTCAAGATGGTGGGAGGTTTCTCGGTCTATCTCGTATCCACACTCATTCAGCATTTCTGGAATATCTTCCATACGCAGGCCCAAATCAATCAGATCACGGGGATTATAGCCCTCCAGAGTGCGTCTGTATTCCCCGTTGAGGTAAGCTCCGTTTTCAACCTCCCATAAAACAAAGGGATTCTGTTCCGTTGGGTTGAATCCAAGAGCGGCCCCGTGTACTTCATCCAAAATGACATACCCGTCATGACTTTTTGCGCCGGGATAGGTTTCTTTGAAAGTTTGCAATACCTTTTCACTCTCAGAAGGCTCAGCAGTAATCGGCTGTTTTTCTTCCTTTTCTTTTTTATCCGCTGGCTGGTCAAAACCAATAAAACCATGTACTAGTTTACTCAATTCCGAGCCACCACCGCCGAGATTGATCCATTGTTGAATTTTCTCTTCGGTAATAAATTTATCCCGCATGTCCATCATTTTTTGATATTCAAAAGGTTTATCATCAAGAAAAGTTATTTCAAAAGAATTGATTTGTTCGAGTGTGAACAGGCGTTTATCCGTCAGCATTTGCATCACGTACATGTAACGCTGCATCTGTTCAGGACTCATAAAATCCGGATGAATAGTCATGGCCTCAAAATGCTCAGTGTTGTGCTTCAAAAGGTCTTCTTCTGTTTTGAGAGGTAAGTATACAGTATGCACTTCACCGGCTGGCTCGTCATATTTTTCAACTCGGTTTCCTTGGCTATCAAATTGCGAGATTGATCCTACAGGAACCCCCATATGAAGCAAATATAGAGCTTTTTCCCAAGTTAGGTAGTTTGTGACATCGAAGCTGAATTGCAATTGCGTAATGTCAATCTCTCCATATTTGGAGTTCTTGGTTTCTCTGTTTTGGTTGACCCTTTTGTAAGTCGTCACTGCATTATCAATAATCTTTCCGACCGTTTTGTGATTATATACGCCATGATACAGGCCGTAGTTGGAAAGCATATTTAAAATTTCCTGATCTTTTTCTTTGCTTTCTTGCAGATTGTGAATACGCCCTTTTGATGTAAACTGGCTTTCATCACGCTCGATCACAAAGTTGAAGTTATTGTACTCAGCATACGCCTCTTTAACCTTGTTTTCAAAATCAGGAGTAAGTTCCTTGATATAGATATTGTTCAGGAGAAGGGGAGAGTCCGTCACTACGAAATCTACCTTACCAATAAGGCGATCAATTCTGCGCTTTTGCTCTTCAAAAAGAAAAGTTTGATTTTTTTCTGTACCATCAAGCATCTGAAGATTATTGTCCCAAACCAATTCTGTAGCAAACTCCGGTACATATTCCGCAACAAAACCGCGCTTCTTGAATTCACTCACAATATCGAAGCAAGATGTTGTTTTACCTGCTCCGGGGCCTCCAAAACCATTTACAACAACGGTGTATCTTTCCGGTGACTGGCTGGGCCTTTGATGCTCTTTCTCGGTATTCTTTGGCAAATCTGTAAACGCCGCTTCGATGATCGGATCAAGCTCATTGCGCAGATTGAAATAAGCTTAGTTGACATTCTTCAGAACATCTTCCAGTTTGAATCCATCAAAATTCTTGCAAATATTATAGTGCTGGACAAAGTGTTTTTTTCTGCCATCAGTCAGCTCGATACCAAACTCCTGCTGAAGCATGATAGAAATGCAGTCTGCTTCCAACTCTTTGATGGAGCTGTTTTTGTTTCGAGATGCAGGATCACCATGCAGCAATGCGTGACCTAGCTCATGGGTTAGCGTTGATAGCTTTTCAGTGTCGTTCAGCTTATCGCTGATCCGGATACTGTTTTCCATAGGGGAGAACTGGCCCCGAAGTGCGATGGATTGCAAATCAGCTTCTTCGACGTAGATTCCTTTTTGAATAGCGTGTTGCTTTACAATGTCATAAAGTTGCGCGTGCCGGTCGGAAGAATACCCCATGTGATAGAATTTAGGGTAATCTTCAGGAGGGCAATCAGTTTGTGATATATCGAATACATTACCCACACCGAACCGCGTTGTTGTGAAAGGCTTTATTAGACCCTTCTCAATCATTTCTTTTTCTTCCGACGTGGCATTTGAAACCCGGCGGTATTGCTTTTTTCCATCCTTTTCACCGACTTCAAAAATTTCTGTACGAATTGGGAATATGACCTTAATTCCAGGTGGCTTTACTTTATATCCTTCTTTTTCCCAAAAGGCGTAGTTCGCTACAAAGGTGGCATATGGGTTTTGATTTAGAATCAGAGCCGCATTGTTCATCGAATATTGATAGAATCTACTCTTGAACGCAAGCAGCTCAGCTATATTCTCCGGATTCTCGCGATAATTATCGATCAGCCCATCCAATGTGTTTTTAATCTCTTTTGATTTTGAAGTCTGAACACCGGCCTGTGCCATTTTATTTTCCCCCTTTAATAGCCTCATGTACTTTTTCATATAAAGGATGTGACTCTGTAAGCGGGGTAAGAAATCCAATGGGACTTACAGTGCCAATTTCAAAAGCTTCAGGTTCCGCAGATAAGAAGAAAATACGATCTTCGTCATCCTGAAAAATTACCAAGCCCTTACAATAGGCGACAACCGTTGCAACTTCCTTTTCGTCAGTTGCCTTTCCATCCGCATAAATTTCAAAGTTTTCTTTAATCATGGTCTTAATCCCTTCTCTTTTAAATTTTAATGGCGCCATTTACGGCCCAATCAAATCATCATCAGTCAGAGTTTCATAAAGTTCATCATCGCTGGGCGATCCAGCATCCGGAACCGGTTGTTCTTTCACTTCTTTTATTCCGCTGCCGCAGAACTCGAAATCATAGGCTACTATATACGGTTCGTAAGCACTTCCTCTTTCTTTATCATAAGGAGGAATTTTTAAGGTTCCTTCAATGTAGATTTTTTGACCTTTTTTCACGTTGTTATAAAGAAAATTTCCCAATCCTCGCCAAGCCTTGATTTTAATGAAGTCAGCCTTGCCTTTCCCTTGTTGGCAAGCCAATGTAAATTCACAGACTGCGTAATCAGTATCATTTTTTCTAATAACACGCTGTTTAGGATCAGCAACGAGTCTTCCAATTCCTCTACCTTTCAGCATACTTCTTTTACCTTCTTTCTTATTTGATTGAGCTGCTCGATGGAGCAGCCGTTTTGCTGCATCGTCCGGAATGTTTTTTCTGAGGGATCTGAAACATGATCATGACGATTACCTGTACACTCCCATAGGGTGGATATATTGGATTGATCACACTCAGAAATATTAACAATCCTGTATTTGCTCTCAATCGCCTTAACGGTAACGACAATCGGCATTGCCGTACAGGTTAGGCGAAACGCACTTTGATAGTCCAGAGGGTTTACCATTTGCCGCCTCCATTGTTCCGTTAATTGATAAAGTCCCTCAATGGGGCCTTGTGCAATCACAGAAGCCAGAGTTGTGTACCCTCTTAGGCTAATTTCCTGTGGGATAGCATCATCAAGGTTTAACGCTATTACATCGGGATCAAGTTTTAAAGCAGCTTCTGCGGACTCCATTCTGCTGTCTAGTAGTGAAATAGTATTGAGCATTTCCCGATATTGCTCAAAAGTTACTGTCGTTAGCTCTTGTAGAGTGGAAAGTAAATAATTCATCAAAGATGATTTTCCGCTTAACCATTTTCCTACAATTAAGACTGAAATACCGTACCGCAAAGCCAGAGAAAGAAACTCTAATTCTTCCCTTGTGGCAAATTCCGATGATTGATACATTTTCATAGTGAAATTACGCTGCCCTAATTTGTCAATTGAGCAGACAACACCTAGCTTTTCACTGACAAAAGGCGGGAAAAAGGCGGTAATCCTCAGATTACCGCCGAGATTTCCCGAAAAGCAGGGGGGAGAAATATTGTGATTAAGGGATAGAAGTGTTTCTCTTGCATGTTCTGAAGAATAAAATTCGTCGATCTCGATTTTTTGATCATTGATGAATACTACAGTTACCTTATTCCAAGAGGTTATTAAAATCCTTTTGACCCAAATATCATCCAGCGGCGCGGTAAGAATGGATTTTTCAAAAATATCATTATAAAGTTTTTCTGATATTTCATCTAATGACCAGCTCGAAAAACTCAAATTCTCGTCTTGCAGATATTGTTTGATGGCCGTAATCTTAGCTTCTTTTCTTTCTGTCTGCCAAAAAATCTTACCTTGCTTTTCTTTTAACTGTTGAAGAATTTGAATATAGTCCTCAGGAATGCCTTTGCGTTGATAATCTGAAAGCACTCTCTATTTACCTCCTTATAGTTGTGCGGCCATCCGGAAAACCAGGTGGCCGCACGATCATTATTTTGGACGATTATAACCTTTGATTGCATATACATACTGCCCAGCAATAGTAATGTCATCGAAATCAAGCCACATCATGCTGGGCTGATCATCTTTACTGGTTTCGTGATATTTTCCTGAACCTGACATACTAAATACTATTTTTGCAACTTTAGAAGTTTTGCCGGCGGTTAGTTTTAGTGTTGATGAATCCCGCTCTTTCTCAGTATCTTTGTAAAGGCTGAAAGACCCTGATGTAATCACTTGATTATTTTCATCATAAACCGAATAAGAGGTACTCCGATTTTTTGTATAGCCGTAATAACGTCCCTCATAGGTTATTAATAATAATTGTTCTCCAGTATTAACTGATATAGGATTGTCTAATGTTAGGGTTAGGCTGCCTTTGCTTGATTCATAACTGTCTCCGTAAAAATCAATATAAAGGCCAGCTCTGCCGGAGCGCCAAGCCAATGAATCAAATTCATTGGTTGCTGTATAGTCAGCCCGAACAAAAGCATTCAGTATAAAATTGGCAGTCCAAGTAATAGTTGAAGAATCGACATACTTATCATCAAGCTTAAAACTAAGAGTAGACGTTTCGACTTCATCGCCAGCACTGTTTGTCCATTTAACAAATTTGAACTGAGAATCTGGCACGGCATTAAGCGTAACCGTATCGCCATAATGATATGTTCCGGTACCTGTAATTGTTCCACCAGCGTCTTTTTCTGGTGATTTACTGGTAGCCTGCACAGTATAGATATTACCCTCAAAATGAGGCGTCCAGATGATCGGGCCGGTCAATGTCCATTCAAACGTCTGACGAGTTTCAACGTTCCCTTTGTCACTCGTCCAGTTCACAAAATGGTATCCTTTGGCCGGTGTGGCTGAATAGGTTACGGTTTGACCATAGGTGTACGGAGCAGCGGGAGAAACAGTTGCTGATCCGCCTGTAGTGTCGGTAGGAATCGTTACCTGTGTATTATCGTAAGTATCGATTTTAAACAGCGCTGTCCAAGTGATATTCTTATCCGGCACATAAGTAAATGTGGCGGAATCAATCACAGTACCATCGCTGCTTGTCCAGCTGACAAAATGATGGCCAACTGCCGACGTAGCGGTCAAAGTAATAGAATTATCCTCTATTACTGTCGCCACAGGTGATACCGATCCGTTACCAATAGCGGCTGTCGTAATGGCATATGAATCGCGTACTCTGACATCGCAGGTAGCTGTGTGTAGACCTGTTTTTGCAGTAATGGTTGTATTGCCGGGTGTCAGGGCCAGAAGTTTACCATCATTGCCTATTGTTGCTACAGCAGGATTACTTGACGACCAGACTACCGTTTTGTCGTCGGTGGTGTCCGGAGGATCAATAATCACTGTAAACTGATGCCCATCACCTTTATTGATCTTAAATGATGTCTGATCTAGAGTGATACTGTGAATCAAAGCCACAACATTGACTGTGCAAGATGCGGTATGCTCTCCGACTTTGGCCGTAATTGTTGTAACGCCGATTTGAACAGCAGTCACATTACCGGACACATCAACCGTGGCAACGGTCGGGTTGTTGGAAGACCAGGTAGCTATCTTATCCTCAGTGGTATCCGGTGGATCATAAGATACTGCAAGCTGCCCGGTGGTACTGCGGTCAAGGGTAAGCTCCGATTTAGCGAGCGTGATGCCGTGAATTAGTGCCACAACCGTAATGTTGCAAGTCGCGGTATGTGTTCCCACTTGGGCGGTAATGGTAGCTGTACCAATTTGAACGGCAGTCACATTACCTGCTTCATCAACTGTGGCAACAGCCGGATCACTGGAAGACCAGGTAACTGTCTTATCCTCGGTGGTATCCGGTGGATCATAAGATACCGCAAGCTGCCCGGTGGTACTGCGGTCAAGGGTAATAAGCTCAGATTTGTCTAATGTGATGCCATGAATCAGCGCAACAACATTAATATTGCATGATGCGGTATGCTCCCTGACCTTGGCTGTGATGGTGGTCGTACCGGTCTTTACGCCGTTCACCTTGCCGGTAACATCCACCGTGGCAATGTCGGGATTGCTCGAAACCCAAGTAATCGTTTTATCTTCGGTTGTGTCCAAAGGAATGATTGAAGCTGTGAGCTGGCCTTCTGTGCCGCGATCCAGCGTTATTTCCGTCTGATCAAGAAAAATACCCTCGATCAGTGCGATCACAGTTACATCGCATGTGGCCGTATACTCACCGCAGCGGGCCGTGATTGTCGCCATCCCGATGCAATAGGCAATAACATTGCCCTGCTGGTCAACATCAGCAATTTCCGGAGCACTGCTGCTCCATGTCACTGTACGCCCGTCTGTGGTATCTACCGGCAGGAAACTGACGGTGAGTTGTTCTTTGGTGTTGCGGTTAAGGGTGAGAGTGGATTTATCCAGCTCGATGCCGGTCATGGGTGATAAAACCGTGACTTCACAGCTGGCCGATGCTCCGACCGCGGAGGCTTTCACGGTCACTTTGCCGACCTTATGGGCAGTTACCTTTCCATCGCCGTCTACGCTGACGATATCAGGGTCAGAAGATGTCCAGGTGATTGTTTTATCCTCTGTTGTGTCCTCCGGGATGATCTTAGCTGTCAGCTGCTCTATATTTCCCTTGTCAAGGGACAAATCCGTATGGTTGAGCGTGATTCCATCCATCAGCACAACTACGGTAACTTTGCATGTAGCTAACTTTTGATCAGCTGTGGCCGTAATCGTGACGGCTCCAGCTCCAATAGCGGTTACTTTGCCGGTGTCGTCTATCGTGGCTACATCCGGGTTACTGGATGTCCAAGTCACAGACTTCTTTGTAGCATTTTGCGGTGCTACAGTTGCCGTTAGTTGCAACGTGTTTTGCCTATTTATCGTTACATCACTCTGATCAAGAGCAACAGATTGAACAGATACTGAAAGAGAGCCGCCCCCTTCGGAGGGTTTGGGGCGGGTGCTGGGAATGGCCGTTCCGCCAGAACTTGAACTGGAATTTTCGGAAGCACTTCCGCTGCTTGTGCCGGGATCAGACGGAGCTGGAACCGAGCTGCTCGAAGGGCCTTCGTTCTGTCCGGGTACAGGTGCATAAGATGTACTACCCTGAGAATTCACGGCAGCGCCGGGACTGTCGGTCAGCTCCACAACATACGATTTATCTCTATCTGTTGAGGGTGCCTGACTACTTTGTTCCTCCGCTTCATTCAAATCAGAAGAATCGGGTTTTGATTCTTCTGCTATCTGACCAATTTGTATATCAGAAGGGAAAACGCTGTCTGATGTTGTTATTACCTGGCTCGACGTATTTCCGGAACTGCTTGAAGCAGTTCCGGAGGATGATAAGAATGGCAATTGAATCCCCAATGCATTAAGAATGGTTCCACCGCCAAAGGCAGCAAACATAAAGAGAAGAATTGCTGTCAGTATAACGGTAGTTTTTTTATCCTTTTTCATTTTGTCCCTCCTTAATTAAAAAGACCTGTAGGCTTCAGCTCACAGGTTCCCATGAGGTTATTAAAATATTGGCCTGTAGCCCGCCTTTACCTCTAAGGTGAAATTCATAGGGGCTATACCACCCCAATCAAATACCAAGGGAATTTCAAGATTGATCTCGGCTAAGCATGTGAGTTTATCTTCCCGATCCGGATCGTCGGGAGCAAACGGAGAATTTGTTATTCGGGCCGATAAATTGGATATCTTGTAATCAACGGAATTTCCAGCGTATCTCACATGGTTTTGCATTCCCAAAGCTTTATCCATTTTGTCATAGATATCACCTGCGGAGATTTCTTCGACCCATTCATTACCAGACAGCTGATAGCCCCCGCTGTAGCCCTCCCGAAGGCCATTGTAAATATCCGCGTAGTTTTCTTGGCAGGTATCAACTACTGCGGTTTGAAGGGTATCGCGCACCGTCTGAATGGCCGTATTAATTCGGAACACCTCAAAGATTCCCGCAGACAAAACTAGAATTGTAACTGCCAAAGTTATTGCTGGTATTGCTACGCTTCCACGATCGTTTTTCAATAGTTTCATTTCCAATACACCTCTGATCTGGAAGTAGCTTTTTTGGATAAATGAATCGGAAAATCGGCATAACCGCCCCAGCCACCCAATTTTTTTGTTACAGAGCATGTTACCGTGATTTCATCATTCAACTGTATCTTACCTGTTGAAGACCAGGTAACCTCAGGTTTTAAGCCAATCGTTCTGTTTAAAACTTCTTCCCTTTGTTCCGTTTCCTCGCCTACCCGGCCTGAAATGGCAGCTGTCCTAACCAGCTCGGTAGAGTACGTATTGAGTTGTTGTGCAGCCACAATAACCGGCGCAAGATGTGCAAATATGGCGATGACTAAAAGGCCTATAAACAGCTTCACGGTGGAGTCAATTACAAATTCACCACGCTCAGATCGCAATATTTTTTTCATGTAACTCACCCCGTTATATCAATGCCTTGGCTTTGACATAGGCGTAGATGCCTAAAATACCAAAGGCGGTCAAAATAAACCAGCCAAGAGCAAGTGTGGTATACAACCTCACTTTTCCTGGCCGCTGCATATTGTTCAGTTTCAATTTTTGAATTTCCGCTTGACTGAGATCATGTTCTAATCTCTCAAAATAGGCGTTAATGTCATCGCCGTGAAGCACAGATTGCAGCCCAAGCACGACCTCTCGCATCATTGTACTTCCTACACGCAATTCCAGTTTTGAGAGCGCTCTGTCCGGGGAGCCTGTACGCATTTCCGCAAGGGTAATTTGCAGTTGCTCCCGTAGTTCGACACCGGCACTCGGTAAAAAAGAATCCAAAATACCAATCACATCTTTAGATGCTTTAATCTTTTGGGAAATCATCGCTGTCAAACGGGGTAAATCGCTTTCAATCCGATCTCGCTTTTGTCTTATAATTTTATCGGTGCTTTTAAATTCTCCAAACATGGTATATACCGCCCAAACAATTACCATGATGGAAACGATAGGGTTAATAGATGCCGCTGGGAGAGCAAGCAAACTTCGCATTAAAAATCTGGCAATGATTTGAGCCAAATGCAATTCCGGTGTGAAGGGAATTCCTGCGGACCGAAGTGAGTCGGACATAGTTTTCTTTCTATATTCGCTCAACTTAATCAGTTTTGACAAACGCAAAGCCAGATTCATTTCCGTGATCTTGAGTAGATTCCCTTTACTCTGATTGTCGCTGACCACTTGCAGCATCGTTTTTCGATAAGCCATAAGCGGCAACTTTGCAGCTGCACATAAAAGCAGATAGAAGCCTACAGTCAAAAAGATATATATGAAAATTGTTGTATTCAATTTTTTTCCTCCTATCTTCTGAATTCCGCTGGCCGGGTCATTTGAATCACTCGAAACAGCGTATAGAAAAAGATAACCAAGCTACCTGCATACATAATCTGTCCAACCACAAAGCTCATTGCGATTTCGATCCATTCCGGATTCATCATCCAAATGAGGAAGGGTTCGATAAGTAACAATGGGCTTATAATAGTGTGATCTCTTAAAGGTTCGTACAAATTGTAATTCACTTCTCCGTCTACAATCCTAATTTCCGAAAACTTCCGTATGATTGGCCCCAAAGTCGTACGCTGAGAAGGATCTTCTTCGCTTAAAATAACAGCATCGATCCACTCATGAAAAACCTCTTGATTCAATGCTTTTTTCATATTTCGCAAGGCAAGAGGAACATTCGGATTTACCATCGTCACCTGCACCACAAAGCGTTCAAATACCTCTTTAACCGGCGATTCAAAATATTCTACGTTTTCTTTCACCGCCTGTATAATGTCCCCGGATCGCGTATACTCAGCCGTTACGATTGATAAACTTGTTCCCAGCTCTACAATCAAACGCTTCTTGTAGCTGAAGGAACTTAGCAGAACAAAGATAAAAGGGAGCATAGCTAGCCCAATTGCCAGAACAGGTACTAAGAATGCATTGTTCAGTGATCCTGCAACCAGTACGCCGATGACAGCAAAGAATCCAGATGTGATGCAGATAGTAGGAAAGTGACCACTCCTATTCATCTCTATCAGAGTGCTTTTTGCATCCAAAATCATTTTTCGCATACCGCGCGGCTGAACAGGATTTTTGCAGTGTTTTATCTTTTCGGATAATGATTCTTTCTTTCTTGGCAGCAATTGAGAAATATCACTATAAGCCTGAAGAACATCATCTTTATTCTTAACCGTGATGCCAAAGATGGCCAAAAGGCCCCAAGCCATAACAAAGAAAGCTATGATATATAAGATCATGCGGCAACCTCAACCTCTCTCTTCAAAAATCTCTGTAATAAATCTTCCGGCATACCGTTATCCCTTAATTCTTGCTGCAATGTTTCCGACAAAGTTGATACTTTTTCAAAAAAGCCCTCTACAATAGTTTTACCGCTCTCTTTATCTATGCGGTTCTTTACCGTGTGCCAGCGATACAGAGTTCTGAGATTTCTTTTTCCATCTCCGGTAAGTTCACATTCGCAGATTTCTGTAATGCGACGCACATGATCCTTGCCTTTACGGATGTAAAAGCAGATAGGAAAAGCGTCCACAATAAATGCAGAAAGGATGGAGGCACTCAAATTCCCCTTTAAGCTGCACAGATCAAGAATGCGATCATAAATTTTCGCACAACTTTTGGCATGGACAGTGCAAATGACAGAATGCCCGGTTCTGGCTGCCTCCTGCGTTTCATATGCCTCTGAGCCTTTCATCTCAGCGAGGCAAATGTGATCTGGGTCAAAAGTAAGAGCTTGCTCTAAAAGCATCTGTTCTGTAATCCTCTGACTGGGATCGTCGCTGTCCTTTGTTACTGTGTGAATTACATTGTTAAGTACAATATCGGTCTTTTCATCCCGAACAACAAGATCAAATTCGCGGGTCGTATTCTCAATTGTAAAAATACGAGAATCATAGGGCATTGTTGAGAGCAGCCAGCTCATGACCGTTGTTTTGCCGGTTCCCGTGGCCCCAGCAAGGCTCATTGAAATACCATATTGATAGAGAGCGCTCAGAAAGTCTAACATTTCTTCTGTAGCCATGCCGCCAGATATGAAATCCTGCTTCCCAAGCTTTTTAGGATTAATATAACGTATTGAAACGCTGATACCGGCATCCTTGTCAATCACACCGGTTCCAATGACGGTAATTCTAATCTTATTGTTTAAATGCCCTCTCACTAATGGTTTTGAAGGATTTAGGATTGTTCCGGATTCCCGCAGCAGCTTTGTAATTATGTCGTTGGCGTGAGCGGGGGAGAAAAACTGCTGTGGCGATACCTTTATACTTCCGTCTGAAAAAGTGATTTTAGTGTCATCCCAACGGTTGATATTGATTTCTTCCCAATCATCATTTGTTCCGTTGAGATAGGGTGTCAAAAAAGAATACTCGGCCATTTCCTGATATAGTTTGGAAGCCAAACTATCAATCTCTGTCTCTTCTGTCGAAAGGTCTTTTTCCTGAATGTATTGCTTAATGTAAGATAACAATTGCTGTCTGTTGTTTTTTGGGGTTTTCAAAAGTGCCGAATATTTTTCTGCCATATAGCCCTGTACATCTTCCAGCAAACGTGGAAACTCAATTGACTTCATTAGTCTGGACAACCTCCCTTACCATGACTTCCAGTCCCATTTCAAATTCTTTAGCACCTTTTCCAAATACCGTGTCAAAAATTTCCCCTTGATCGTATTGGATCGGCAGCTCCGGAACGTTAGGGAAAACATAATGAGCGCCGCCAATCAGCTCAGACATCAAATCCACATCTTGACCAGGCAATGCATTATTAATGATGTTGATTTGTTCACCATACTGGTACTGCGTCTTTTGCTGAAGAAGCCCCTTTTGTGATTCGATGTAGATAAGACTGCGGGGATTCGGTGTCACTACTTTAAATGTGAGATCGGCGGCTTCCAAGGCCGCTGATGTCAATTTATCTCCTACCACATGTGGCGTGCAGTCGATGATGATATAGTCAGCCACTTTTCGGAGCAGGGAGATTAACTCCCGCGCCTGAAAGGAATTGTAACCTGCATATGTTAGTGGGTTATCCTTTTTTCGATATCCCATAAGAGATAAATACTTAGATTTGAATGGTGTACAATGTTGCAATATTGTGGTTTCAGTCATCTTCGGCAGGGCCAGTAAATTGCCGAGAGATTCAAAATCCTTGCCTGAAGGAAAAACCAACGGAAGGAAAGGTGTTTCAGAATCACAGCCGACAACAATGGTGTTTTGCTTTCTAGCCGCTAGTATTTTTGCGGTCTTAATTGCCAGAGTGGTCTTGCCGCTGTTTGGGCTGCCCCAAAAAGCAATCACTTGATTTGTCATTGTGCATTCTCCTTTAGAAATTTATCTTCAAGTTCAAGAAATTTCTTTGCCGTTTCGCTGCTACCACGATAGCTTAATGCGGCATGTATAGAGCCATTGGCCTCATAATCCACAATCTTCAACACCTGTTCAGGTGTTGCAAGAACTGTTAAGGTGCTTGGAATGTTATCTGTATTACTTTTCGATTTTTTATCAGCTTCGGTCTGCTCACCGGTACTGTCATATCCTTCAGAAGTAGTTGCTGCAAGAAGTTGTACATATTGCAGCTCACCGGGATACATGGTTTGCTTCATATCACCATATTCCGAAACATAGAGCGAAATAATGTCACCGGATTTCAGCTTTCCAGACAGGCCATTTGCAAAGTTTTTTATAGTGATTGATACGGCTTGTTTTTTACCGTCCAGATTAGATAAGTAAGCATCCGGTGATTGTGTCGATACTTTGGTCGACAGAATATAATCGCCGGGCTGAAATTTAGCAAGGGCATATTGTCCGACAATATCTTCAGAATTTTTCATTACGTTGTCCGGAAGGTTGTAACCGCCTACTTTGACGTTCTGTATCATATCTGACGTGATCTTTGTTCCCTCCGGTACTGTTTTGCTTACCCGGACAATCTCAACCTGCTTTCCTGCTGCGGTGTTGAAGGCCGGAGTAATTACCAGGCAAATCAGAAGGGCTGCCAAAATTGACAGCCCACTCAAAAAATATCTGTTTTTCAAAAGCTTTTTCATGTTCTTCTCCTTAATTAAAAATGATGAATGCCAGAAAACAACCAATCCCTAACCAGGGAGCCATTGCGTAGTAGTACTTCTTGCGCTGTCCCTGAAAAAACAGCCTGGACGCAATTTGTAAAAAAATGATTCCCATAAGCGCTGCATAGATTACAGCTGGTGTGCCAAGGACAAAGCCAGCGGCGGCAATAAATTTTATATCACCGCAGCCGATTACTTCTTCCTTTGTGATCTTGTTATTAAGATAGAAGATAAACGATGCAACAAAAAATCCCGTTATGGCTGGAATCGGTTTGAAATCGATCAATCCGATCAGCATAACGGGCCACAAATAGCGATTGGGGATTATATGCGTTGTCGCATCGTAAACCCCAATACCGGCAAGAACTAGGGAAAATAGGCTGCCTTTCAAAAATAAAGCTGTACTTTGAGCTGTAAAAAACAAAATCAAAGTGCAGATAAGCCAAAGGGCAGCAACTATAATGCGGCTGTAATCTGAGAGCTGGTTTTGTTTTAGTTCCATAAGTTGTTAAAGGATTCTTCAACTTTTGGAATAAAAGTATTAGGAATCCATCCGGTTGACCAACCAATTACAATTGCGGCAATGAGCAATGCTCCGATTACGCCACCTGCCATAGACGTGTTTTGGGATTCACCTCGCATATCCTCTTTCAGAGCATTTGCTTCCGTGCAGACAAAGCAGGCCGTTTCATTTACCTTCTTTGCGGCTCTTTCAAAATACTTCTTTACTGATTTTTTCATTTAATTTTCCTCCTATAATTAAAAATAAAAAAACTCCGTGAGAGTATCAAAGAGTTTTGATTGGCTATTTAATTTTAAGTCGGACATTTTGTCCGACTTCATTATTGATTTACTGAAATTACACTTAGATATTCTTAAAATAAATAGAGTCGATCAGGTATCCCATTAGAAATAAAAACATGCCACTTATAGCTAAAATAATTAATGCAATTAATAACTTTTTCTTCATAGACAATTCCTTTAATCACCTACCAGCGTGGGCTAACAATCATCATAATCTTATGCTTGTAAAATTCTTATTTAATAAAAAGCGTCAAAAAAAGAAAGAAAGCTAACAACACTAACATTACTATGGCTGCCGAAATAAAAGCGGATATTGGAATTTGCATGTAACCAATCAAAACTTTAATCATAAACGCCAATATAGTAATGAAAACAATAAATAAAAAAATGTCTCGAACTAGTGAATGTTTCATTATCGTACCACTTATAAATTAGGTATGACCGGTCATTAACCTCTTACATGACCGGTCATTTTTTGCGAAGAAATTACTCCACCAGTTGCGGGCCAACGTGGCCGCTCATCGTAAAATAATAGCACTTCTGAGTTGTAAATTTAGGAGTGCTATCTTTCGTTCAAAATATCTTGGTACAGCTCATCCAACGGGATGCTCAGTACCTTTGCAATGTCACAAACCAGCCGAAAGCTAGGACTGCGGTTATCCCCGTTTTCAATTCCGTGGATGGTCGAAACCGCATGGCCGGAGCGTCGGGCCAGCTCGGATTGTGACAGACCTTTCTTTTGCCTTACCTCACGTATTTTGTCGGATATCATATTAACTTTCCTTTCGGTATTCTGCATTTTTGCAATGACATCGAATTCCTTTGTCCCATCTATAATTGAGACGTTTTGGGGATCAATGTCATTTTCCTCAAGGAATTTTTTCATCGAGATTTTATAAACAACTCCACCTGCTTCTCCAAAACACATGTAAAAGGATCTCCTCTTTTTTATATTTTTTATGGAATATCTTTTTCAACGGGATAATAAAGTCGATATTTTAAGCTCTCCATATTTTTTTGATAAGGTGTTAAAATCGGGCTTTTAACTATTCCGGTATATTTAATTGTTTCAAGATGTGGGGTTATATTTTTCTTTCTTATCACTGTAATCTCACTTGGAGAAATATAGAAACCATGATATTCTTCGTTTTCTCCTTCTCTCAGCATCCAGTAGCCATAACCAGTTCCAGATCCTTCAACAGAATATACTTGTTCAGTTGAAATGACTGAAGACTTCGAATCAAGCCAATCCTTAGGCTCATTGCTCGTCATAAGCACAATTGTAGAAAGTCCAGAGATCAATACCCCGATCATACCGCCCAACAAAGATAAAGGTGCGATTATTGATATAAAACTTGGATTTTCTTGATCTTTATCAAAAAACTTGTTCCATATAGCATAAAAAGCAAAGCAAGCCAAAGAAATATAAAATAGCAATGTACAGATACCTCCCTCCACAAATATACTTGGTACGTATTTTGTCGGATAACATATTGGCCTCTCTTTCTCAAAAAAATGACCGGTTGTATGAATTTTATATAAACATATTGAGATTTGAGTTAAATACTGGTTTTGTAGACCGATATTAAAGATAAAATAATAATAGGAAAGGGTGATGAAATGGCCGATCGAGCCTATAACATGACTCTTCAGCAGGAAGAGTCAATAACTCAGGCTCTCGCTGGGAAAGCAAACGGAAGCAACTTTAGTTACGTTTGTGCAGATGAAGAGTGCCAGGCAATAATGTATGTTCGGAGGGGTATTACACCTAATTTTTATAGTTCGCGTCATACGCACCACAGAAAAAATTGCCCTTTTGCAAGCTATTCAAAAGCTGATTTAAAACCTCCTAAAAGTTTTTTGGATTGGTTAGAAGAGGTGTTAACTAAACCGGATTTACCCAAAGAGCATCAACAGGATAAAATAAATTCTTCAGCAGGTGTTCATAAAGCAGTAGGGAAACTGTCACATACAGCAAGAGCAATGTATGTTTATCAGAGGTCAAAAGAACTGGATGAATATCTCGATGAAGAGAATACTCAAAGCGTGTTGGATTTTTGTATATCGCCTCGAACCGCATACTATTACGAAAATAACCCTGATAAAATCAAAGGCTGGCATTTAATCATCGGAAAAATAAAAACGGTAAAATTTAATGGTGATTACATTATTCTTCATGTCTGCACGAAAGGTGAAAGGGCATATCACCTTCGATTTAAAATAAAATTTACTGATAATATCTGTAAAGATATATATGATGATATTTGCGTGAGGATAGAAAATACCAACGTTACAAATCAAGAACTTTGTGTTATGTGCAAACTGGAATCCAAAGAAGAAAAATATGAATACGCACAGGGTAAAGCTTACAAAACACTGTATACAGGTTTCGTGCCAAAAAAGCGACTGTATTTTATTCCTTAAATCCTTAAAATGAGAGAACAATCTTTTATTAATCGCTGAATATTATCCCGTTCCATCAACTCAAGACGCTCTTTAGCTCCGATAGGATTGTTTTGTAATGATAGGGAAAAGTGATCGCATTTTTTCAGGTTGTGCTTAATTATTGTAGGGAGGTTTGAAATATCTTTGACTTTATTCTGATTTAAGCTTAGTCCAGATAAAAAGATTTCCTCAAAGCAGCCCAAATTCTCTATAAGGTTATCATCGAGACATAGTTCTGTGCGGCATTTGTTTTTGAAAGAAGAAAACTGCTTAAAAACATTACAATCACTGATTGACCCGACCAAACACAAATATTCAAAATCAGGAAAACAACTTAAAGATTCAATATTAATGAGGGATTTCCCACTAATAGCCAAACTGAACATTGATCGATCCTGATGTGGTTTTAGATAAGATAAATCTAAGCCTTGTTTTGAAAGAAAGACAAATGATGAAAACTCTTTAATGTGTTCAGCACCGACAAGTGATACATCAGGTGAATCAATGTATATTTGGGCTACAGGTATATCCTTTAGAAAATTTAAATCATTCATCCCGCGATTAACATCCTTGATATGCAGATCGCAGAAACCGTGATGTTTGGTGGATTGAGCAATACTTCTGATGAATTCATAATCAATAAGAAACCTATCTAAATCATTGTCTAAATACAAAGCAATAGTCTCATGAAAGTATTGTAAGGGGATTTTTCGAATTGCTTCCCATTCATGTTGCTTCTCTATTTTCAAAAAATAATTCATGGATATTTACCTTTCTTTGAAGTCACAAAAAACTTAAGTGGCAGGTTGATTAATAACCTGCCACTTCTTTATTTTACTCCACCAGCTGCGGGCCAACGTGCCAATCATCATAAACATTGCCCTTGATGGTTACATAGTCGCTCAGATTGGCCACCAGCATTCCGGCAGGAGTCCAGGCATCAAAAGCGTAAACTGATACTTCATATTTTCCATCAGGATACCATAGCGGAGTGAAATGAACCCTACGGTTGTAGGTGGAGTATTTATTGGTCTTGAATTGCAGCGTCGATGGGTTGCCGGATCGCGTCAGGTCAAGCAGCCGCCAATAGCTCTTATAATGCCACTCAGGAAAGTAAGCCACGGCGGTTTGAAGTCCGGTAATGTGGGAATTGGGAGCAGAGCCGTCTACGTCGCCGGTGACAGATACTTTTACACCATATCCAGAACGCATGGTTTTGCCGCTGGCTGTCGGGGCTTTTTCATCCGGAAGCAGACTCATGTTGGCGGTCAGGGAAGCAACATAACGGTTAAACGTCCAATCCCACCATCCCTCATCAACCCATTTGCCCTTATCCACCCAGTCGACGCTGCCGTCTGCGTGATGGCGCTGTACCCAATGCTCATGCCATACAAGGTATTCATGCCAACGAGCGCTCCAAATGCCCCATGACCGGGAAAGATACTCTGGTTTGTCCGGCAATGTAGCAGCCAAAAAACCATCAAGCCGATCTCTGGCGGTAGGATTTGGTGGTTCGTGGGTATCAAGGTTCTCAACCTTGGCCGCTATATTGGACGCGCTTAAACTTCCGTCGTTGGTGCTGACGGAGATATTGACCGTCTGTGGGGTAGAGGGGGTATGCCATTTTACCCATACCAGTTGACTTTCATCTTCCGGTATTACAATGTTGGTCACATTATACGTGCTGCCGCCGATCCGAAAGGTTACCTTTGCTGGATCATCCGGATCGATCTCTGAACTGGTACTCAGCTCCACCGACGTAACAACATCCGTATCCACACGGTAAGTATAGTTGGCCGTGATGACTGGATCGTCCGGCTCTTCTCCTTCATCTTCGCGAAACTTTATAACACCAAGCCCAAGGGAAGAAATAATCGTGCTATTGGATTGAGCAGATGTTCGGCTCCCGGTGTATGCCGGATACCCAAGATCGGCTTTTCTGAGAAACATCGCCAGCGGTAGGTTCTTGTGGGAAAGGTCTTTCATTTTTGCCCGTAACCCTCCGCTTAACTTTTGGTCATATAAGGCTGCTTCGGTGGCCGTCATGGCGTAGCGCTGACCACCGAAGGTGATGTAGGCGATTGGTTCAACAAGAAGCTTGTAGTTGCCGTTAGTCAGCGTTTCATACGATGCACCTACATACTCGGCAATATGTTCAATTGCAGCTTTATCTGTAAAATAGGACCGAATAGCGTCAATGTCTGCGATACCATTGTCCTCAATAATTTTTGGCAACCCCTTTTTTGGAACTGTGTAATTGTATTTTGATGTACTGACAGCAAGTGTTGCCCCGTTCTTGTAATGAAGCTTACTCTTTTTATTGAAATGAAAATATATATTACTTTCGTTTTTATTTGTAAGGTCTATCGGTGTTGTCACTGGCTTATTATCGCTGACACGAACAACGGTAACCCGTACACCGTCTTGTCCGGGATTCCAAAAATTTTGGCCAGCTTCGCCTTCGCCCATTCCGCCTCCGCCGTTATCAATGTTTCCACCGTCGTCGTCTGCAAAGACGACAGAGGAAAACGCAGAGAAGAGAATGAATAAGCAAAGTAGAACTGCTATAATCCGTTTCATACTTCCTCCTCTTGCAAAACAAAAGAGCATGGCATCCGCCACGCTCTTTTAATTGTCTATATTAAGTTCTATTCCATAATTCCCACTTTTTCTCCGGAAAGTTCCCAACTGGATTCATTAGGGTTTGTCTGTTCGCCCCCGCCGCCTTCATCTTTTGTCCAACCGAAGCCATCGACCCAAATCATCCCATCTTTTTTAGTACCATTAGCTGGTTTGCTCGAAGAAGACTTACTGGAACTGGAGCTTGATTTGCTGGAACTACTCGAATTGCTTTTACTGCTTGAACTGCTACTCGAAGTCTTTTTGCCGTTATCAATCACCGGCGTTTCCTTGTAAGAGGGCTGCTTATCCGGATCAGTCAAGGCGGGGTTTGTGGCTTTGACGTACCCTCCACTACTTGTTTCACTCCCAGCTCCGTCAATGACCGGGGCAGGGGGCATAGAGGCTGATTTAGGCGCAATGCTGGTTAGTTCTGTTGTGTTCTTGTCTCCTGCACCGGCTGCGGTTGCGTCCGATCCGCTGCCTGTGGTGGAACCGGCAGTTCCACCTGCCACGCCAGCAGAATTGATTTCCCCGATTGTCAGGGAAACGCTGGATGATGTTATGCTCTCTACCGGAGTAAGAGGATCATCTTTCCCTCCGGCCTGCACGGCAAAGGCTGTGGCGACACCCGCAAAAACAACGACTGCCGCAATCGCGATCATATATTTCTTTTTCATGTTCGTTTCCTCCATTCGTTTCTAATTTTCTCCACCACAGGTTATACAAAAGTATTTGGTATCATAACGAGGGATAACACCTTTTACATCAATCGTGTATTTAATACATAGTTCCCCAAGCTGCATAGTTTTTTTACACTTGCTGCATCGGCGTTTTCTGTTAAGTATGATGTGTTCAAGGCTTTCTCTTCTCATATACTCTCCCTTACTCACATTTCCATATCATAATCATGGGAATGCCTGTGCTCGCGTTTTTGTTCATGTTGCAGATTACTGATCTGCTCCTGAAGATGCTGATTTTCTTCCTTCAGCACCTGATTTTCATTCGTAAGTTGTATAACTCTGGCTTGCAGCAGCAGCATCTGTTCATTTATATAATTTATTGCCTGAATCTGATGTGTAGCGTCAAGCTGTTCTTTCGTCAAATTTTTCTCCATATTATCTCGGCGTACAGCTTCTACAGCCACATGTTTATCAATAGCGTTAATAGAATTCTGAATATTGTCTGTTTTGTGAGTAATCTGATCTGTTGAACGTATAACAGTATTGCGCAACTCAGAAGTCTGTGATTTCACATCTGATGAAATGCTGTTTGCTTTGTCAATGATAGTTCCATGATCCTTTAGCAGAAGCTTTGTGTCACCTTTTGAAGCATAGTAATCTTTTATGATTGCTGCCAAAATAGCCAGCACACCAAGTATCAAAGTAATTATTTGAGCCAAGTCCATATAATAACCCCAATCTATTTCCATATCTTACCTCCATTCTAACACGATTCTCATAAATTAAAAGAGAAAGGCCAAGAAAAATGGAAATTAACCATCGTTTCTTGACCATAAAACTTAAAAGTGCATTCAGTGAATTTCACTGAATGCACTCATATACTTATTTTACTTTTTTGAAAAGGGGAATTACCTGAATACTCGCATCGTCGGCCCAATCAAGGAGCTGGTTTACGGAATGGCGGGTAATAGAGGTATCCTCTCTAAGAATGACCGAATCTTCTTTCAATGCGGTAGTATCAGCCTTTAATACAGTGATGTCTTCTTTTAGGGTGGAAACATCGTCCTTTAAGGTAGTGACATCTTCTTTTAGGGTGGATACATCATTTTTTAGGGTAGTAACATCCCCTTGTAGTTGATCCAGCCGATTGTCCACGGAATCCAGTCTGGTGTGAATCGGCTTTAACGACTCCGTAATTAATCCCGCAATCGCTTGAAGGTCATTTTGATCTAACATTTTAATACCTCCCTGTGTTGTTAAAGTATATCATGTGGATATTCCGGTTTCAAGGTATCCTGGTCGATTACAAAATTTTTTTGGCCGGTTTATATAAGTCCTTTGTCAAACAATTTAACTTCTAAAGTTTCACATCTTTCCAGAACTTTAAATTCTACATAGTAGAATTGCTTCTTGGTTTTGCTCGTTCGATATGGGCAATCAGTATTTGAACACGACTTGCATCGATTTAAGAAGACTTCCTGTTGCAACTTATCCATTTTTTTCTTATATGCCTTTTTCTTATAAACAACCTCTACGTTTTTTGCTCTGAATAGTTCTTTCGTGAATAAAGGTTGCGTGACCATCCTGTATGTACCTGGCCTTAATAAACTCAAGACCTGGGGCATTTCCGAAAAATATAGCTCTCGCAAATTGTGACAGCTATACTTGAACAGCTGACTGTAGTCAACCTTTTGGTAAATGTAGTAATCTTTTTTTCTTGTCGGATGCTTCTGGATTCTTAGGAAATCGTTTATTCGAACTGTGTTCATTTGGTGCAATTGAGCTATCACTTCAAGCGTGATGATATATATACCGACACTAAGCACAAATATAATAAAATTGTCTATCAAATGAACAAATATAAAGAAGATAAGTGTTGTGATAAGGAATAAGTTTCTGTATGGCTCCATCTCCACTTGCTTGTATCTGAATTTGCCCCAGGCGTTTAGAATTCTACGGTTCATAAACAGCCTTCTTTTCAGCATTCAACAAGCTTTTCATTTCTGTGATTTTCTCGATCAGAGCCTGTGAATTTTTTAAGTCTTGATTTTTCAGCACGGCTTCTCGCAATCTCTGAACGGAATCCTCAACGCTTTCCGTATAATCATATTTGCGAAAAATCACACCGCCTTCATCGTCAGTAAAGATTTCAAGCGGATCGCCATCCTGTATACCTAAAGACCGGCGAAGCTCTTTAGGTATTACTATCCGGCCAAGATCATCCACACGTCGTACCACGCCTGTTGCTTTCATAAAGCGCCTTCCTTCTTTTTAATAAATAAAGCAGTAAGTCGGACAAAATGTCCGACTTGTTATTACCTTATAACTACTGTTGATTTAGTTTCATTCGAAGAGATTTTAAATGATCAATAATATTTGCTCGACTAACATCATTGAAAGGACTAATTCCCACATTTTCGCCAAGCAGCTGAAAATAACAGTTTCGATATGACGTGTTGAAGTGTCTTCCATATTCCAAACTCACGATTCTTTTTTTGTCCGGAAGTATTACCTGTCTCACGGTAAGTTTCAGTTTAGGCACTTCTACTAAAATAGGCCACTCAGTCCAGCCGTCAAGAAATTCATCACGCTTTAAATTGTTTGTAATGGATAGTATCTTTTCTTTAGTGATCTGTTGATTCCCATTTAATAGCGGCTCCACCGGCAGCGGCTCCACCGGCAGCGGCTCCATTGGTTGCGGCTCCACCGGCAGCGGCTCCACTGGCTGCGACTCCACTGGCTGCGGCACTACTGGCTGCGGCACTACTGGCTGCGGCACTACTGGCTGCGGCTCCACCGGTGAAACTTTATCTGTTTGTTTTTGCTCCCGCCGAAGCATTTCTGGATGCCGGAAAAAAGAATCAAGCCAATCTACAGTAAAATTATACGTTGCATTTCTGTCGTGTAATATTTGTGCCTGTTCAACAGATATTTTTTTATCGGGGATGGTTAACAAATAAGAAGAAAGAGTGTCCATGTTAGCAGGAGAGAGATAAGATAGCTCATAACCAACTGTAACCGGAAGCCGCCCTTCATCGACCATATCAAGTAATTCTTTGTTAAGGTCTGTCAGCTTAATATATCTTTGAACCATTTTGATGTTTTCGGAATTTTGTTCTGCTACCGCAGCTGTGCTTTTTCTTTGGCCTTTAGCCTCATAGCTCTGTTTCTGCAACTTGTAGCCAAAGGCTTTTTCGCTTGGTAGCAGTTCCAAACGCTGAAGCATATTACTATTTACAACTATCAAGTTTGCTGATGCATCGTCACATTCAATGATAATACAATCGACCTTTAGGCCCGCAAGCGCACAAGCCCTTTTACGGTTTCTTCCTGCCAGCACGACATACTGATCATCTGTTTTTCTCACAACACAAGGGCTTATTTGGCCGTTAAGTCTGATGTCATCGGCCAACTCCTGTAATTTTTCCGGTGAATAGAGTCGAAACGGCTGATCCTCAATTTCAATTAATACTTCAGGATCGATCTTTACAACTTCCTTGGAATCTTTTGGAGCTACACCGGCACTTCCAAAAAGCGTACCGCTTAACGCTTGCGCCAAGGTTGGTATATTTTGTTTAGGCAGCATTACGCATTCCTCCGGATAATCTCATGCACAGCAGCCATGTACGCCTGACCCGTCCTGCTGCTCAATTTACCGACCAAACTTGCTCTAGTTTTAAATATTTTTTTTGCCTCCTGAAGCATGGGTATAGGCTCTTTTATCAGCATATTTCCATAGCTTTCAGAAAGAGATTGGTATACTTCATTGCTGATTGTAGTGCGGCCATCAAACATTGTCACCAAGATTCCTTGAATATATTTTTCAATGTTTGAATCCTGTTTTATAGCCATCATACGCTGCAACATTGCCGGTACACTTTCATAGGCTGGCACTTCTGCCTGAACTGGAAGAAGGAGCTTGTTACTCGCCTGCAAGGCATTGGATACTAGCAAATTATCAATAGCTGGCGGGCAGTCAAAGATAATATAATCATAGAACTGGAAAAAGTCGTTGCGGAATATCCGGGAAAAGACGGTGTTGCTTTCGCCGTCGGCTCCGAGAATAGCATAAATACCGCCCAGCATCTTGTTTGCCGGAATATAATCCAGATTTTCTTTTACATTGTGCCTGATAAAATCGACATAATTATTGGAATAAATATGAGATACTTCTTGGTAGATCAGTTCACTGATCGTAGGTTTGCCATCCGGCTGAAAATCTAAGCATCTGGATAAATGGCTCTGCTGATCCAGATCAATAAGTAAGACGTTTTGTCCGACTTGCCGTAAACCAGCTCCGATATTAAATGCGGTAGTTGTCTTTCCAGAGCCGCCTTTTTCAATAGCGATCGCAATAATATTACTCATTTTCACTACCTCTTTCCTCAATATCAATGTATCGACGTACATATCTGCTGTTGGAATTTTTATAGGGCTTAGATTCATCTGAAATTAAAAACAGCTTTCTGAGTTTCTTCAGAAAGCTTTCCACTTCACCCGGCAAACCGGTTATTCTTATTTTAATCATGAGATAAACCCCAGCGTGCAATATCGATCACATACCTTTGTGTTAAGGCCAAGGCTTTCAATAATGTTCCAGTAATTATCTATGGTTGCATTCACCGGAAGTTTACTTGTGGCAAACAAATTTTTATTTTGCTCATGCAAGATATAATACAAGCTTGTCTAGCTGTAAACCTTCTGCTTTTTTGATACGAATATACAGTAAAGTGATTTTCCTCACCTTCGCTTTTCTTGCCAAAGTAGATATGAATTAAGTAATACGTTTTTTCCATAGCTTATACTCCTTTACTAATGTGAATTGCAATGCGGACGATGAATTGTCACAAGAAAAGAACTCTTTTTGGTCATTGAATTACTCCTTTCATAAGTCGGACAAAATGTCCGAGTAAATGGGGTATAAAAAACAGCACATCGAAATGTGCTGCCCTAATTGGAATATTGATTTTGTTATGATATAATATTTTTTATGCAAAGAAGCTTTGCTTTTATTTTTATACTTATTTTTAAAACATAAAAGCTCATAACCCGAAGGTCGTCAGTTCAAATCTGGCCTCCGCAACCAAACAAAACCAGTATCCATGCGGATGCTGGTTTTTTTCTGGCTCTATGTTAATAGTTGGGGAAACCCGAAATGGAAAGAAGAAGGAGTAGCGTCAAGCTGCTCTTTTTTATGTGTTGCCACAGCAAATGAATTTGCACTGCTTTTTTGCCTTTTCTTCAAAGCTCTATTGTTTCACCCCAACATTTATTATAACCTATAAAATTGAACTGCTTGATAGAGTTTATGGTTTAGTCGGTTATTATGTCCGACTATTTTTTATATTTTGAAAAAGATATAATTTGTTTGAATTGTGACTTCAACAAAGATATAATAAAAATAAATAGTAACTCATATGATGAGCAGACGCTTGTCTTCAAAACATGTTACACCGAGCCAGTAGCATTCAACAATGACTATTACTTAAGAGAATTTACTGATGTAAACAAGTTGAAACCTGATCAGATACCATAAGTAGTACCTCGCAAGAATGTAGCTGAAGTGCTAATTATGAGCAACACGGTGATATTCTGCTAAACCAGAGAGCTTAGCAGTTTGTTTATGACTTACATTGAGACCACGATCTGATTATTTATATTTGACGAAGGAGTGTAAAAAATGAAAGTTAAAATTTAGCAAGCAATGAATGAAAAAAGATTAGAAAAAGACGTAAATGAATTTATTGAAAACTCGCAAATTAAAGTTTTAGGACTTCAATTTATGGCCACTGTTTTCTACTTTTCTGTTATGATTTCATATGAGGATACATATAATGCGAAGCTCAAAACCAACGGATATTTAATACTATATTTGAGTTCGAAACGAACAACATGTATTTTATCAATTAGTTAGTTGTGAAATAGGAAATTTTGATGATAAATATGATAAAAGTTTATATTGCTACATGTTGCATAGACATCATTGCTCTCTTTTTTCTCTGTGTATTAATACATAGAAGCAATATGCTGAATAACTATCGTAAAAAGCCATTTTTATTCGGAATCGTGCTTACTGTAATTATTATTCTGTCTGAAACCGGGACGATACTGGCTGGGAATGAAAACGCTGGACTGCGCTACTTAAATATTTGCTGCAATGTGGTTGGTTTCGCCCTTACTCCTATCATTCCTTTTGCTTTAATCGCTATTTCTGACATTACGATTCTTCAAGCACACAAACTTTTATTGCTTCCGACATTGATCAATATTGTTGCCACCGTATTATCACCCTTTTTCAAATTGATTTTTTATGTTGACATAAACAATCATTACGAACGGGGTAATTCTTTTTTTATTTTTGTTGTGGTTTATATTATCAATTTAATATTCCTTGTTATCAGGACTCTCCATACAGGTAAAATTCATAATTATCCAATCAAAGGGCAAATGATTGCTTTATCGCTTTTTGCTGTTGCCGGCACAAGTATTCAACTTGTGTTTCCTGCGGTTTATTCCTCATGGCATTGTGTAACATTAGCTCTTCTTCTGTATTTTCTCTTGTTGTCTGAATTTGACAGCAGCTTTGACACACTGACTGGGCTTTATAATCGAGCGGCTTTTGAGAAAGCGGCAAAACAGATGACGGGCCGAAAGGCATTTTCCGTTATTGTCCTTGATGTCAATGATTTTAAAAGCATTAATGATACTTACGGGCATGATTACGGAGATATTGTGCTAAAGGCAATGGCGGCAATTATACGAAAATCTTTAGATAACCATTATACCTGCTATCGTGTCGGCGGAGATGAGTTTTATATTATCTGCAAGGATGCAAAACAGGAACGGATTGAAAATCAACTAAGGAGTATGACAAATGTTCTTGAAGAAGAACGCGAAAACAACAGCGATTTACCAACGATCGCTTATGGGTATAGCATTTTCCGGGGAGGTAGTCTAAATTTTCAGAAGATTCTTAAGGAGGCCGATCAACAAATGTATTGTTTCAAAAAGCTACAAAAATCAGAAGTGGCTGGAGATGTTTCGAAACAGAGCTCTAATTCTTTTGGCGTAGTTGATTCGGACGAGTGACACCGCCATTTGCATAATGGTTTAACGATGAGTGGATGATCTATGGAATATCTGCCCTAATCGAAAAGGGAACAGGGAACCTCTGTAAAAAACGGAGGTTCCCTGTTCCCTTTGTAATGAATTAATTTAGCAGGGTGCTACGAATCTGAGATGCAAATTCGTCCAGCCGCTCTCCAATTCCCGGTAGGGCCAAAGCCTCGCCGGGATCGTTGGCCGTCTCCAGCACGGAAAACCGGCCGGGGAGAAAGAACGACTTATTCATATTCAGTCCGGCAATTAACTGCCGGGCTACGATATCGCCCCCAGAGTAACCAGACACCACAATAGAGAAAAGCGCCTTGTCATAAAAGCGTGTCTGGCGAAACAAGGCGGTAAGACGGTTGATGAAGGCGGTCAGGTTAGCGGACAGCGCGTCATTGTAATTGGGACAGAGCATCACCACCCCGGCACACCGGCGAACGGCGGGGTAGACCTCATCCTGCATCACACCGCCGTAGAAGCAGCCTCCCCGCTCGCCAAAGTGGAGGCACATGGTATAGGGACAGCCCGAGCAGTCAGACAGGGTGCCGTTGCGCAGCCCAATTTCGTTCACAGTGAACGCGTTGCCAAGGCGGGACTTGACCTCCTCCCACAGCGCCAGAGTGTTGGAGGTGTGGTGGCTGGAGGCATGGAGCACCAAAAGCTCCGGTTTCTCTGCCTTGGGGATGGTTTCCCGCTCCAACCGGTCGGCCAGTTCCCGGGCGGCTGCGCGGTAGGCTCCCAGAAAATCGGTATTCAGCTGCTTGGCCTGAACCTTAAAGTTAACAAGGGAACCGGTGCCCTCTACCAACGGGCGGCCCAAAAACGCACAGCCAGCCAGATTGGCCGTCAGAGTCAGTTCTGTCGCCGCCGACTTGGTATATAAAGGGGAGGTCCCGTCTACGATCAGTCCGGCCGTGCAGCCCTCCAGCAGTCCGGGCTCTCGGCGCAGGCGAGCCAGCAGTTTAACAGACTCTGTATTTGTGCCGGTATCCCCAAGGGGAAGGGCAAAGAGGAGACGCCGACCGGCTAGATCGGTTAACTCCTCCGCCCGGCGCACAGTACGGGTCTGCCGCCCCTCCAGAGCGTGGCGCAAAATTCCGTCCAGACGCATGTCTGCCCCCTGGACGTCTGGATGGGGATAGATTACTATCAGGGACATTCCGGTCACCTTCTTCTCAAACAGTTATAAAATCTCTTTCAGATGCTGCGCCGCCTCACGGATATGGCCGAACAGGGCATCCGGAATATGGGGCAGCAATTCGGTTTCAATGCCGGCGGGGGTATAGCGGTTCTTCACACCCATATAAATGCCATCCAGAAAAACAGAGCCGCAATGCCACTCCCCCCGCAGGGTAAGAAGCAGGGACAGAGCGCCGGAAGACAGGGCGGGGGCCACATAGGGTTTAAAGCCCAGCTCACGCATTTTTAAATTAGCCGTAACGGTGAGATGAGTCAGCTCCTTAGACAGCGCTTCGTCATAGTTTGGAATGGAGTTGGCAATGAAAAGGCCAGTGCCGTGAGGGCCGAAGGAACGTCCCTCAGACAGAAAGGAGGAGAACCGTGTGTCCCGCTTGGCATAATAGGCGGCTCGGGCGTTCATCACTCCAAGACCAAAGCCCTGAATCTGTTCGGGGCGAAGGCCCTTTCCGTCCCAAACGCCAGACTCGTCCCGGTTGCTCTCCAAATAGGCGGTTTTGGCAAGGGGGTCCACCGGGTCGGACACGGCGCACCACAAGCCCTGAAAATGGGCGTTCCGGGCCATCTTGGCATAATGCTTCACGATGGAAGCGTTCATCTCAAATTGTGCCATGCGTACATCTTTGACCTGAGAACCCACCGGAGGAATGCCTTTCGAAGCCACAAAGACAAACACATCACAGTCGAAGATGTGGTCAGGGGAGACGATCTCCACCTCGGGCAGGGCATCGTAATCCCAGGGTAATGCGACCTGACCCATCTCAAATTCCCAGCGGGCAGTGATCTGATCCGACAGATCGCAGATGCCGATGGAGGAGATGACGTCCCCGCCAAGCAGCTTTAACCCGGTGAGCAGAGTGGAGCCAACGTCCCCGATAGCCAGCAGATTGACCCGCTTTTTACCGGGCTTAGGGGAGGCGGTGAGCAATTCTTCCCATCCGGGGTGGCCCGTGTTGACAGCGGTGAGCCGGCCTTCGGAGATGGCGGCCTGGGTGAGGTCATCCACTTCTGCCCCGGCCAGACGGGAAGCGTCCAGTACCTCCAGCCCATGGGGGGCCAGCAACTGCCCCGGGTGGCCTACACGAAAAGACCCTCGGCCCAAAACCGCATCCCCGGGAACCGGAGCAAAGAGCATTCCCTCCGTCACCGGAGCGGTGGGTGGGCCGAAGCCCTCCAGAGGGGTGAGAGACACCAGATTAGCGCCTTTGTAACTATAGTAATACATAGCATCACCTTCCATAATAATAAATTGTGGACAAGCAAACACAGAGAAGAGGAAGAGCCACCCCCCTGCATGCCGCGTAATTTACTGGGATTCACGCAGCAGCTGCTCCAGATCGTTTTCCAAGTACACGGAGGCGGACAGGTTGGGGTCGTAGCTCAGGCAAGTGCCCTTGTCGGGGCACAGGGGTAAGATGACCGCTTCGGGTAGTCGGGACAGAGTCAAATTTCGGCCATAGAGAATACGGTATTCCTGCTCTAAGGTGGAGATGACGTCGTGGGCGGCCTCCAGACAGGTATGGGACAGACGGAACACCGCATCTCGACCGCATTCGGACAGGTAGGAGGGGAATGCGTAGGGCAGAATGTGGTTGATACCGGGCAGCAGGCCGGGAACCGGGAAGCCGGACCTCCGGACGGTGTTGCCGCCGATGAAGGGATACAAAGTGGATTCCACAAACCACTGCCGCAGCCGGGGCAGGAAGTATACGCTGTCTATCGGCCGATCCCAGGAATGCATTAGATCCTTGCCATAGCCCGACAGTACCCCCACCAGCACCATGCGGATGGGAACCTCCTCCTCTCGAAGAATGGGATCCAGCGCCCCCATACGGAGGCCGGGGTGCATCAGGTCGTCCACCAGAATCACCGGACGGTTAAAGGATTTGATGGTGCGAATCTGGCAGGGTATGGAGGCGTAATAAGGGAAAGCCTCGATGGTGGTTTCGGTCAGGTCCGGGGAAAAGACCCTGTCGGTGTGGACGGTTTTGGTCACTGTATTCGGAACGCTTTTGCCCCGGAGCAGCTTGCCGAAAGGAACACACATATTTTCGCCAAGTGTTCGCGGATGGGTGGACGTGGAAGGCACGTTGTTGTAGGCGGTAATCTTCTCCAGCAGCCGGTGGTGAATGATGTCGGCAGACAGCGTTAGAACCAAAGACCCCGGATACAGCCCGGTCAGGGCGCGTTGAAGCTGCTCGTGACCCCGGCGAATGGAGGACAGCACCCGGGAATTGCGGCACAACGGCTCCTGAATCGTGGTTTCCAGGTTTTGAATGAGCACCGTAGGGGCATGCATATCTACCTCCCGGATCGGGGCGTCTTCCTCTCGGGAGACAAAGCCCTGTCGGGACAGCGTGTCTTCCAAAGTGAGAGGCATGTGGCCGTCATGGGGACGAAAAACAGCGTAGACACACTCTTCCTCCAGCGCCCGGGCAAGTAGCTCGCTGAGAAGAAGCTGACCATAATCCTTGTGCCGTTCAGAGGTGTCGGCGCTCAGGGCGGTGATGAAAAGCACGTTGCCGGCTGAACGAAGACGAATCCGGTTAGCCAGCTCGTGGTCCTCCAGTGCGGCGAACAGCTGAGAGGTCGTCAGCAGGCGATAACTGACAAAGCCCAGATGACGCTGGTGTCCGGTGCGGCGCAGCAGCAGAATGCGGTCCTGCCGGCGGAGGATTGCGGCACAAACCTCTTCTCCGTTTGGATAGCCGGCGGTCAGGCTGCACAGAAGGGCCGGGGAGGGGGTATCGATCCACTGGAATTCCAGATCCCCCGCATAAAGGAGGGGCTTGTCCTGAAAGTCTCGGAGATATAGGCCGTTTTGATAGATAAAGTCCTGAATGACCGGGTCAGTGAAGGTAGAGATATCCCGGTTTAGATCCACGTTTTCCCGGATGCGGGTTGAGCTGATGTCCTCCAGATGAGGAGGCAGCTGAAGCTGGATAACCTTGCCGGTAATAGGCAAACTGCGGGGCAGCTCGTCTTCCCCCGCTCTGCGGAAAATAATATGGTTCATCTGGTGGATGGAATAAGGAACCGGCTGAGCCCGGTAGGAGGAGGCGTTGAGCACTACGTCGCTTCCCACTACTACATAAACCTGCTGCTTTGGAAACAGCTCCACCAATCGCTGCAGGTTGGCAGGGTTGGCAATGTTGACCGGAATGTCGTCCGGGAACAGGTGAACATGAAAATCCCCCGCCACTGACAGGTTGACAATCTGCCGGCGGATCAGATGCGGCTGGGCCTTTTTAGACCAGGAGAACTCGTCCACCGCCAGATAGACTTCAAACCCCATATCGCGGATCGCGTGAACGATGCCCTTATGAGACAGGGTAAAAGGATCGAAGGTACCGGGGAAAAAAGCAATATTCCGGGGCGTGTCAAAGGAGAAGGGACCATGGTCCAGCCGCCGCACAGCAATAAAGCGGTTGATATGGGCGAGGGCGGCAGCCCGGTAGAAGAAAGTCAGGCTATTGTGGCCCGGTGCCTCCTGAATGAGGAAGAGCAGTTTGCGGTAACACAGGGAAAACAGCCACCCTTTTTCTTCCATGTCCAACACGGGAGATTCGAACAGTAGCTTACCAATGACCAGCAACGCTTCCTGATGCACCTCCTCCCGATAATGGGCCAGCCCTTGAAGCAACAGGCCAAGCAACTCCTGCCGCCGGGCCTCATAGGCAGATTCCGACTCGGGGAACCGTTCCCGATAGGCGGGATAGTACTGAAGCAGCACCCCGATGGTGTTCAGCGCACCGGAAACGGCGGAGTTGCTGGGGGAACCAAGCAGCCCCTTCAGCCATAGCACCTGCTCATCCAGTTCGTCCGGGTGAAGGTATAGGGCAGTCTTTCCCAAATATTCAGGAATATATTTGGAAATTTCATACTGACCCATTTCCAGTCCCTTGCCCAGCTCTACAACCACCTCGTTGCGTTGATCCCGGCGCAGCATTGGCAGAGTACGCACAAGGGCGGAGCCGGCGGCGTGACGAACTCCCACCCGTTCAGATACCTTTACCAGATTAGAGAAGTGGGTGGCAATGTGAAGGGTATGCGTTTTCAGACCGTGTTCCACCTGGTCCCGCAAAAGCTCAACACCGGCCACCTTGACTACCCAGGGGGTGGCGATTTTCAAGTTGTCCAAAAAGACCTCGCTGGTAATATCCGTTTGGTACAAGGTGTGCTCAAGGGCGGTAACATCCTCTCCGGCACGGCGGAGAATCTTGCACTGAAGGAAGACGGTAGTCAGCTGGTTCGATTCCAAATTTCGGGTGACCTGAACAATACGAGCCATCTGTGGATGGCTGCGGGGAAGGGAACGTTCGACTTCCCGCAGAAACTCCAGAGCGGCGATGATTAGCCGCAATTCTTCGGAAGCGGCAAAATAAGAGGCAAAATCAATCAGCTTGCCCCGCGTTTCCTCCCCATAATATTGGGGGGGCAAAGACCGGATGGCGTCCAGCAGAGTGAAGGCGGTATCGGGGACGATTTCCTCCGGCTTATCATAGTAGTTCAGCAGAGCGCCTAAAAAGCGGGGCACATCTCCGGGCCGGGCGTAATCCAGCATGGCACCAACCACCAGCTTCAGGGCGTAGCTGATATGGGAACGCTCCTGTGGAGTGGTCTTATGGTCCGGAAAAATAATCCTGTCCAAATATTGAGCCCACAGAGTGAAAGGGACTTCTTCTGCGGGGTCATTCTGAGCGTCGGCGGGAATCTCTTTGCGGTAGACCAGATAAAACCGGGCGATCAGCTGACCGATCAGGCTGCCGGCCTGGCGTCGGATATCGCCCTCGCGGTGAACCAGCAGTTCATACAGAAAGGACAGCGCCTGAGTCTTCTGCCGCACGGACAGATAGGTGAAATATTCCTCAAAAACATTGAGGTAAGCCCGCAGCTGCTGCCAGCTTTTGGCAGAACGGGCTTCCTCGATGATATTGCCGAACTTTTGCTCGTCGGATAGCATATGCATTAGCTGCAGGTTGTGGTCCACCGACAAAAGAATCAGGCTGTTCAGTGTCTCCTCCGGGCTCATCAGGGCAGGGTCTTTGTGAGGAACGGGAGGCTGCGGATTTCCTGTCAGATCCACATCCACTCCAAGGCTGCGCATATAGTCCTCAAAGTCGCGGAGCTTTCCATAGACGAATTCATACCGCCTGCGTTTTTTCTGGTCCACATTGTCCAATTTAGATAATATCACCTGAAACGACTTGTCCAGCGGGTAAAGAACAATGAGTTCATTACCGTTCGCGTCCAAGGTTTGCTTGGAGCGGAAATCAGCATAGATTAAAAGCAAGGATTCCACAGACAGGGACTCCAGCTCCAGATCCCAGGTGGAGTGGTTGGAGGCGATGTGACTGATTCCATCCATCTTTCGGGCAAGAAGCCACTGGTCGGTGTAGTAGTAGTGCAGATAGGGAACCCGCTCGCCGGGGCGGCAGCCGAATTTTCCAAAGTCGTGGGCTGCGGCAGCTCCGGAAATCAAGGACAAGTCCACCTCCACTCCCGCATCCTTCAGTCCACGGGCGGCGATCATAGCGATGTAGTGGACGCCGGAGATATGGCTTAAGGTTTGATAGGGCGTGACCTCCATCCCGAGGCGCATCAGCTCGTAAAGATATTCTTCCCGCCAGGCATTCATCAGGCGGCGGTATTCTTTGGCATTGTTGCAGCGGCTGTACTCCTCTTCAGAGAGAAACTGAAAATCCAGCATTGAGTTGAAGGGGAGTGCGGCACGCTCATAATTCAGAAGAATTTGAAGAATGGTCAGGTAGATACGGGCCCCTTGAGCATATTGGCCGGCCCTTGGCGCAAACCCGTTTTCAGGGAACATCAGACTACAGATATATTGATAACAAAACCGGAGCCATCCTTCCTCCGGTGCGTCTGGGCACAACTGATTGAGCACCGGCGCACATAAATCCAGCACCTGGGTGCAACGGAGCCGTTCCCGAAGGGGAAACAGAGCGGCCAGCCCCTCGATCCAGACCGGATTTTTAAATTGATCCAGAGTGGTTTTTCGGTTAGGAAGGACGGCCAGCCGAAGAGAGGCTAGGGCCTCGGTAATCTCGAGGTTTACCTGGCGAATCAGTTTGTCATGCATGGAGTGACCCACCTTTCTCTTACCCTAAGGAAGGATGAAAACGCGCGGATGAACTGAAAATATACGTCCATCGGGCGCGGCTGTATTTTTTTAATTGTACCATAGTTCTTGCGGATTGGAAAGGGAGTAAGCGTCAATGTATCGTATGACAAAATCTTTGCAAAGCGGGGATCTGATTACAAAACGCCCCACGCAGTTACTGAAATCAGCAGGGCAAATGATCGAGACATTGCTTGGCCACTACCGGCCGGTGATCTGCTGTGTGTTTTAGGATATACTTGCCTTTTTTCATATATCATTTATACTATACTCTTGAAGGAATGTTAGCAGAAATCTGCTGCAAGCTCTGGATATGAATTCACGTGTTCTTTTGTGGCAGCCGGTGCCCCGAAAGAGACTCTGCGTCTCGCATATCGTCACAGATAAATTGCTTCCCATTGAGAGCGTATTTGCGAGAAGATGATTTCTCTTATGATGAAAGGAGTAAGGCTATGAATGAAACTGATCAACTTGCCGTAAAAGCGGCGGCTGATGTGGCTTATCTGGAGCTGCTGGTGAAACGAAACGAATTTTTCATTTTAAAGTGCGCTTCCTCCTCTGTACATCGCTATATTACAAAAAGTGACGATGAATGGGCAATTGCACTGCATGCTTTTTCACTGGCTGTCAAAGATTATACGCCGGAAAGGGGACGTTTTCTCTCATTTTGTGAAATGGTTATTCGGCGCAAGATGATTGATTACCTGCGGACTCAATCCAAATATCATGAGGAAATATCTGTTAGCCCAACTGTTTTTGATTCCCCACCGGAAGAGGAAGAAGATGATGTTGTACTGCGTACGGAAGTTTCTCAAAAAATTGCGGTCATAACCGATGATTCTATTCGTCTCGAAATTGACGCTGTTTCCAAAACTCTTACCGAATATGGTTTTTCCTTTTTTGATCTTACTGGGAATTCACCAAAAGCGGACAAGACAAAAACGGCCTGTGCTAAAGCAGTAGCATATCTTGTGAAAAATCCGATTCTGCTGAACAATATGCGCGAAAGCAAATTATTACCGATTAAGCAAGTTAGCAACGAAAGCGGGGTACCCCGAAAAATACTCGAACGTCACCGAAAATATATAATAGCCGCCGCAGAGATAATTACCGGTGATTACCCCTGTTTAGCGGACTATATGCTTTACATCAGAAAGGAGCTGGAGCGGTGAAAGCGGTTATTTTAGAAATAAAAGGAAATGAAGCTGCAGCTCTGTCCGATGATGGTTGCATATTGAAAGTGAAAAACAAAAAATATGTGATTGGACAGGTGATCGAGTTGGAAAACAAAAAAAGAATTTCTACCCGCTTCGTAATATGGGCGGCAACGGCAGCCGCTGCTGTTGGAGTATTTGGTACAGGCGCGTGGGCTTATTATACTCCTTATACTTATGTAAGCCTTGATGTGAATCCTTCTATTGAATATACCGTCAACCGTTTTGATCGCGTATTAAGTGCAACAGCGGTGAATACGGACGCTGAAAATATTTTGAAGGATTTAGAACTTACCAATCAGCCGATTGATACAGCGGTAAAAGAAACCGTAGATGAAATTTCAAAAAATGGTTACTTTGAGGGGACAGACCCCGGTGCAATTATGATTTCAACCTCCAGTGATAATGAACAGGATGCTCAGCAAATGGCGGATGAGTTGAAAACTACAGCGGAAACAGAGACAAAAGATGCAGCTGTTCCCGTTGAAGTGGAGGCAGTCAGCGTTGGGGCGGCCCGTGTACAGCAGGCCCGCACATTAGGTACAACGCCCGGTAAGCTGAATCTGGTAGAAAAGCTTCAGGCCAGTTCCTCAACGCCAGACAGCATTGATGTGCAGGAATGGCTGAACAGGCCTGTAAAAGAAATTATGAAAGCGATTAAGCAAAATCGAAAAGACGCGGGTAACGTGTCCTCTGAACCTTCCGACAGTTCTTCTTCCAGTGAAGCTTCTTCGCAAAGCAGCGAATCTTCCACACCTTCTGTTACCTCCGGAGAAGCTTCTTCGCAAAGCAGCGAATCTTCCGCACCCTCTGTTACCTCCAGTAAAGCTTCTTCGGAAAGCTCAGCAAAGGCAGCCAAGGCACAAGCGAAAGCAGCATCAAAAAATAATGGTCAGGCAAAAACCTCAACTTCTTCCGTAATCTCTTCCTCTGCTCCCGAAAGTTCCGCATCAGAATCTAGCGATGTTTCTTCTCAGCAGAACGGTAAATCTGCGCAGGCACAGCAGAAACCGAAGAATGATAATAACGGCAAGGGGAAAAAGTAATATTAAATACTCTGGAGGCTGGAGCAGCCAAAACCTTTAACCTGTCGAAAAAGTCCAGCAATAGTTGGGCTTTTTCGTTTTTTACTCATATCCTTTGTCGAATGTGATGAAGGGGTTTCTTGACAATCTTCCATTGAGCGGTACCTCTTTACTAGTGTGAATGTAATATGGAAGCTCATTTGTTACAAGAGGGAATGTTTTTTTGGTTTAAAAGGCAAAATTGCATTAGACCACTAAGAGCTTGTGAACTTCGCTTAATGATTATGACATTCAATGGGAGTATAATCTGATGATTTATATTTGTTGATCGTTTCAGAAAGTGTGGATACAATGAATGGATTTCTAACCGTAATACCGCTCATACTTATTAGGTTCGGGCTTTTAAGCATGTTAAATAAAGAAGCGTTAACACGTGCTGCCTTCTTTGCTCCGCTGATTGGAAAAGAAAAAGCGGCGTACTGGTTTTATCAAATTTCAAACGTTCTGTTTTTTGTATACCTGTGCTTCCTCAAGATTACAACTGATCCGAACTGGCTTTATACAGGCTTGGTGATATATGGCTTAGGAGTGTTGTTGTGTCTTGGGTCCGTATCGAATTTTGCAAGGCCCGCTGAGAATGGTATTAATGTTAAAGGGCTCTACCGGGTTTCCCGCAATCCGATGTATGTGGCATACTTTATTTATTTTTTAGGTTGTGTATTACTTACACGGTCGTTGATATTGCTTGCGTTACTAATCGTCTTTCAATTATCAGCACATTGGATTATCCTGTCGGAAGAAAGATGGTGTAAAAAAGAGTTTGGGGAAGAGTACATAAGTTATATGAAAAAAGTAAGGCGTTATATTTAGAAGTTTTTAAGTGTATTCTATATTGGATCAAACGTAAAATAATTCAGCTGGGGGGATTATATGAATTATGATGAAGCGGCTGCCTATTGGGATGAAAGAGAAACAGAAACCATACGAATGGAACCAACTGAACTACTGGAAGCAATAGAAAAATTCATCGTTGAGCATAATACCTGTGCCTTGGCTACTGGTTGCGGAGCTTTTGTCCGCTGCACACCAATTGAATATTGCTATAAAGACAAAAACTTTTGGATTTTGTCTGAGGGTGGACTTAAATTTCATGCTCTAAAGGGGAATCAAAATGTAAGTCTTGCCATTTTTGACAGCTTTACTGGTTTTAATCATTTGGGAGGATTACAAGTTACCGGTACAGCAGAAGTGATAGAACCATGGTCGGCAGAATATATGAACTGGCTGACATACAAAAAAATTTCTTCTGAAAAGCTAAAAAAATTACCATCCACACTCTATCTGATTAAAATTATCCCCACTCGCATGGATTTTTTATGTTCCGAATTCAAACAGTTGGGTTTTGATTATCGGCAGCATATTATATTATAGTTTCTCAAATTAAAAGCAGCAAAAAAAGAAGGCGGATTTTCTGCCTCCTTTTTTTGCTAAACTAATAAAGAGAAACCAAAATATCATCAACTATTCTATTCTTTTGACTTGAAGTATCGAAAGGTCTATTTCATTTTATTTTCTCTTTTTATCTTCTAAACCTCAGAGCTTCATACAGGATATTTAGTTGTATTATTGGGGTTAAAAAGATATAATCAAACTAATTCAACTTCGCAGTTTAGCAATAACCGAAAATTACGCGGCGATCGGCTTTGCAGATAATCCTAATTTATGATTACATAAGAAAAGGGAGATGGGTATCCAATGGATAATACAGAGCAGAAACACCAACGGCGTGTTCGATACAAGGGGACACACCCAAGGAACTTTCGAGAAAAATACAAGGAACTTCAACCGGAAAAATATGCGGATACGGTAGCGAAGATCATTCAAAAGGGCAATACGCCTGCCGGTATGCATATCTCGATATGTGTCAAAGAAATATTAGAATTTTTGCAGATTAAACCAGGACAAACTGGTTTGGATGCAACCCTGGGATACGGCGGTCATACATTAGAAATGCTAAAATGTTTAGAATCCAAGGGCCATTTGTATGCCCTTGATGTAGATCCCATTGAATTATCGAAAACCAGAGAGCGCTTACAGCATTTAGGGTATGGTTCGGATGTGTTCACTACAAGGGAGCTGAACTTTGCCAATATCGATCAAGTTGCCGCTGAGGCAGGCCCGTTTAATTTTGTGTTAGCAGATTTAGGCCTGTCTTCCATGCAGATAGATAATCCTGACCGAGGGTTTTCCTATAAAAAAGAGGGGCCGTTGGATTTACGATTGAATCCGGAAAAAGGAATCTCCGGCGCTGAGCGTTTGCGCAATATGACGCAAGAAGAGTTGGAAGGAATGCTGATTGAAAATGCGGATGAACCATATGCCGCACGGATCTCTAGTGCAATTGTTTCTAAAATGAAAAAAGGTGTTGATATTTCTACGACTACGCAGCTCCGACAAATTATTGAAGATGCTCTTCAGTTTATTCCGGCAGATCAGCGCAAAGAAGCGGTTCGAAAGTCCTGTCAAAGAACCTTCCAGGCGTTGCGTATCGATGTGAATAGTGAATTTGAGGTATTATACGAATTTTTAGAAAAACTTCCGAATGCCCTTGCAAAAGGCGGTCGCGTTGCCATACTGTCTTTCCATTCAGGTGAAGATAGATTGGTCAAAAAGTCTTTTAAGGCTTTGTTGCGGGAAGGGGTTTACAGTGAGATTTCAACCGAGGTCATTCGGCCCTCAATAGAAGAATGCAATAGGAATAGTCGCGCCCGCTCCGCAAAATTGAGATGGGCGATAAAGGCTTAGTTCAATTACTTGCTGCGATTTTATTTCAGATGAAACGCGAAAATTATCTTTGCGGTTTTGTTGATAAGTGTTGACAAATCCAGTTTAAAGCTGTAAAATTAGCACAAATAAATATGATACTTTCCGGTTGGGCAGATATTCGTATCGTTTGTTGATATCTGTTTTCAAGATTTGTAGCTTAGGGTGGAGGCTTCGCAAGAAGCTTCCATCTTTTTTTGTCGTGAACGGGTATCTCCGGATCAACAAGAAAGGAGGCTCCATTACTACCTGGTTTTTACTTCATTGTTGGGCTGGGGATGAATCTGTTCTGAATATTGATCATTAGGAATGAAAAATGAAAAGGAGTGAATCCCAATGCAAAATATGTTTTGGGTCGGTTTTGTCGGGTTTGTTTTAGCCATTTTTTTTGCTTACTCTCAGAAAAAACAGGTTATGAGTTATTCAGAGGGAACTGAAAAAATGCAAAAAATCGCTGCCTCTATTCGGGCTGGCGCGAATGCCTATCTAAAGCAGCAGTATTCTACTGTTGCAAAGGTGTTTGTTGTAGTGTTTCTCGTGTTAATGGCGATGGCTTTTGGCACGAATGGGCAAATGCTTTCAAAATTTACCCCCTTCGCTTTTTTAACGGGCGGTATTTGGTCGATGCTGGCAGGGTTTATCGGAATGAAAATAGCTACCAACGCAAATGCCCGTACCGCTCAGGCTGCATCTGAAAGCCTGAACAAGGGTCTGCGTGTTGCATTTTCCTCCGGGTCGGTCATGGGCTTTACTGTTGTTGGATTGGGCATTCTGGATGTTTCTGTTTGGTTCCATTTGCTGCATTATGGGTTCGGCATCACGGATGCGACCCAATTAGGCAACATTATGGTAATGAATGGTATGGGCGCTTCCTTTATGGCGCTGTTTGCTCGTGTAGGAGGCGGTATCTATACCAAGGCTGCCGATGTGGGCGCTGATCTGGTGGGGAAGGTAGAAGCAGGTATTCCGGAAGATGACCCTCGCAATCCTGCTACGATTGCCGATAACGTGGGTGATAATGTTGGTGACGTAGCCGGAATGGGAGCTGATCTATACGAATCTTATGTGGGATCTATTTTGGCGACCTTTGCACTGGCTGCCGCAGCCGGCTATGGCTTTGAGGGGATGCTCTTACCCATGCTGCTGGCGGTATGCGGTATTGTATGCTCCATTATTGGCTCTTTCTTTGTAAAAACAAAAGAGGATGCCACGCAAAAGTCTCTGTTAACCTCACTGCGTACCGGTACTTATCTGGCTGCAGGTTTGTCCGCTGTTGCGGCGGCTCCGCTCACTTATTATACCGTTGGAAATTGGGGCGTATATGTTGCGATTCTGTGCGGACTGATCGGCGGCTGTGCCATTGGTTATTTCACAGAATACTATACTTCTGATACATATAAGCCCACTCAAGAGCTGGCTGCTTCCTCTGAGACCGGTTCTGCGACGGTTATCATCGGTGGCTTGTCTCTGGGAATGAGGTCAACCGCTGCCTCTATTCTTATCGTAGTTGCCGCTGTTATCATCAGCTTCTTTGCTGCTGGAGGCGCAGGTAATTATAATATGGGCTTGTATGGCATTGGCATTGCTGCCGTGGGAATGCTCTCTACTCTGGGTATTACACTGGCGACCGACGCTTATGGCCCTGTAGCCGACAACGCGGGCGGAATTGCCGAGATGGCCGGTCTCCCTGAGGAAGTTCGTGAACGGACTGATGCTCTGGATTCCTTAGGCAATACCACCGCCGCTACCGGCAAAGGCTTTGCGATTGGTTCCGCTTCGCTCACAGCGCTGGCTTTGCTGGTATCCTATGTTAACATTGTAACTGAAAAAGGATTCACAATGAATCTCTCTCTGACCAATCCAACGGTTCTTGTGGGATTGTTTCTAGGAGCTATGTTGACCTTTGTATTCTCTGCCTTTACCATGAGCGCGGTCCAGGTTGCGGCTGAATCCATTGTTATGGAGGTTCGCCGTCAGTTTAAAGAAATCGCCGGTATTATGGAAGGCGAGACAGAGCCCGACTATGCTGCCTGTGTCAGCCTTTGTACGAAGGGTGCGTTGCACGAAATGGTTGCTCCCGCGCTTCTGGCTATCATCGTTCCGATTGCCACCGGGTTGATTTTAGGCGCGGAAGGCGTTGTGGGTCTGTTGGGCGGTGTGTCCGTTACCGGCTTTGCAATGGCTGTGTTTATGTCGAATGCCGGCGGCGCATGGGATAACGCCAAAAAGTACATTGAAGCCGGGCACCATGGCGGAAAGGGATCTGATTGCCATAAGGCCGCCGTTGTAGGCGACACGGTGGGAGATCCTTTTAAGGATACATCCGGACCTTCCTTAAATATTCTGATTAAGCTGTGCTCCACGGTTTCCATCGTGTTCTCTGGTTTAATCCTTTCGTTTAATGTAATGGGCTTGCTGTAATAAAGGTTCATAAAAATGGGGTTTCGGCTTCCTTTGGCGGAACCCCATTTTATGATTAGTTCAGGAGTCGTTCAGAAAATCCGCAGCCGGTAAAGTTTTTTTATTTTAGAGGTTGACTTTTTACGGAATGCGTGTTAAACTAAAAAAGTATTCTACAAATGTTACATTGTCTCACATATTTTTGTAAGTCATTGGATTCGTTTAATGAGTTATAAAAGTATGTGATTTTTTGTGCAGCTATGGGTGCAAATATATGAATGGAGGTACCAGTTATATGAATAATGGTACAGTAAAATGGTTTAATTCCGAAAAGGGCTTTGGTTTTATCAGCAACGACAATGGCGGCGACGATGTGTTTGTTCACTTCTCTTCCATTGTTTCGGAAGGCTACAAGAGCCTCAACGAAGGTGACAAGGTTACTTTTGATACGGAACAGGACCCCAAGAACAGCAAAAAAATGCGTGCGGTGAACGTTAAACTCGCATAAAACAAATGGATGGGAAAAGCCACCAATTCCAATCGGGGTTGGCGGCTTTTCTTAACAGGATGAAATATGAGATGAATGGAGAATATGATTATTACTAACTTTGAAAAATTTGGCTTTTCGCCCGAACTATTGCGTGGAATTGTAAAAATGGGGTTCCAGGATCCGTCACCTGTACAGGAGGCTGCCATAGAACCCATGCTGGATAAAAAGGATTTATTGGTACAGGCACCTACCGGAACCGGAAAAACAGCTGCGTTTGGCCTGCCGGTTTTAGAAAATGTGGATCCTGCCAACCGTCAGATTCAAACGGTCGTTCTTTGCCCCACACGAGAATTGGCGCTGCAAACAACGGATGTTCTGAAGAAGATGGCCGCATACAAACAAGGGGTTCGAACCCTTGCGCTGTATGGAGGCGAACCCATTCAGCATCAGATTATGGCACTGAAACGTGGCCCGCAAATCGTGGTAGCCACTCCCGGTCGGTTGATGGACCATATTCGCAGGAGAACTACTCGGCTGAACGGTGTCAACTGCATCGTGCTGGATGAGGCGGATCAGATGCTGGATATGGGATTTCGAGAGGATATTCATGCCATTTTGCAGCATGTTCCTACTGAAAGGCAAACGGTGCTGTTTTCTGCCACGCTTTCCAGCGAGATTAAAAAAATTGCGGAGCAGTATCAAAGCAATCCCCAGCAAATTTGCATTAAGCCGACTACCACCAACGTAGAAAAAGTAGAGCAATTCTATTGCGAAGTTCGCGGCAACGCGAAATTCCCTTCTGTTGTGCAGCTGCTGCAAAACAAGCAATTTGAACTCTCTTTGATTTTTGTTGCAACAAAGGTGATGGCGGACACCCTGGCTGCTCAGCTGACGGAAGCCGGCCACCCGGCAGACGCCATTCATGGCGACCTGCGCCAAAGGCAGCGCGATCAAGTGATGCGGCGTTATCGTGAAGGCAAGGTGAAGATTCTGGTGGCAACCGATGTCGCTGCCCGAGGCATTGACGTTGGGGGAATTGACGCTGTTGTGAATTACGATATTCCCGGTGATCCGGACAGCTATGTCCATCGTATCGGGAGAACCGGCCGTGCAAACCAAAGCGGTGTTGCATATACGCTGATCTATCCCAGGGAGCGGGGCAAACTGCAGGGGATTATTCGAGCTACCAAAGCGTCGATTACGCCCATGGTGCTGGATGCAAAAGCAACCTTCCCTGATTTTCCGATTCTTCACCAGCAGCATAAAAAAGAGAATCCGGACAAACAAAGATCGGACAAGAAGCCCTGGAAGAGCAGACGGCCTTCCTATCGGCAATCAATGAAAGCCTGAGTCTCTGTTCCAAGTATAGAAAGACCCGCATCACCGCGAATGCTCGCTGGTGTTGCGGGTCTTTTTCATTTTATATATGGAGTCTGCGTTGGATTTCGGCCCAAAGCGCTTTTCCTTCAAAAAACAGTAAGAATGCCAAAAAAACAATGGATGCCCCAAAGCTGACGGCTGATGGAATGACGACCTGAACTGCGCCTGTCAGAAGAAGGATAAAACAGACGATTCCCAGAATACAGTCTATCATCAGGTACAAAATGTAGTTTTGCGTATCCAGCCTGCGGACTTTTGCCACAATGGACATTGTTATCATCGCGCAGGAACAAAGGATGGGAAACACGTAGTCGACAGACCAGCCGCTGAACCCTGTGAAAAGGTCCCAAAACAAAGCAATCAGCGAAACACTGATTACCTGCCAAAGGATGCTTTTAGGCAGGTTTTTTCTTTTTTTCATCATAATGGCATAATCAATCCATAAGCTTGTAATCCCGGCAATTACAAACAGAGACCACCATCCGCCCGCAGGCATAATCACATTTACAATCACGCAAAGTGCCGCCGCGCATACGCTGCCAAACGCAATCCATGCCGTTAAAATTCGGCTGATGGTCTGCCGGGATTTCGGCAGCTTCGGGAACCGACTGCCGGATTTGTCAGGAGTTCCGAGTGGCTTGTTCTGGCAGAGAGGACAACGCTTTTGCTCTCCGGGCAAATCTACTTTACAATGTTCACACCGCAGCATAGGACTTCTCCTCTCCATCACACTGTTCCAGATTGGAAATCACCTGTACGGAAATCCCCATCTCCGTAAGCTGACGAAAAAAACACCGCTGAATCCCCGTATCCGCAAATGGGGAGGATACGCTGATGGCCAGGGTATCACCAAAGGAACAAACGCAGAGCTGCGGCCTCTTTGTGCTGACGAACACATCAAACAATCGAATGTATCTCGTTGCCTCGGCCGGCATCACGATCTGACCAATATTGGAAAAGGCAGCGGTATCTTCACTGTCTGCCCAATGCCCATTGATCTGCAGAATAGGGATTTTGAGCGGCAGGGGAATTGCTTTAATTAACGGATTATTTTCGAGCGCCGAATACCGGCTGATGATTCCATACAGGTTTTCATGGGTCAACTGCCGGCGAAAGGACTCGCGCACATTTGCCAGAATCTGCGCAAATTCCTGTCCGCCTTTTTGAAAGCGGTGCGAAACCTGAATGACACCAAAAAAGTTTCGGGCGGTCTGTGCCGGAAAAAAGCGGCGAAGATCCACCGGGACGGTTATGACCACGGGACGGTTCCTTTCCCGTACCGCCATTCCGTCGTAAATGGAGCGGATCAGCAGTGTTACCAGAAACTCACTCAGTGTGGCATCATTCTCATGGGCTTTTTGGAGAACCGCTTTGGTGGATAAAAAACCTTCCGTGATCCCGGCCCGATTGTCAGGCAGTCGTTCGCCGCGAATCCGGTAGGCATGAAAACGCTTCGTTTTAGGGATGACTTCGCTTTTATCATAATATTTGTAAAAGGCATCCTGATTTTTTTGGTCACGGGAAGCGTCATAATCGGGCATTTGTCCTGAAATCGCATCCTTCTTCATTAAATAAGAAAAGACCAGGATGCGCAAAAACTGCATCGCACCGGTACCGTCTGCCAAAACGTGAAATACTTCCAAATTGATTCTGTTTTTATAATATAAGACTCGAAACAGCAAGTCGGGCTTGTCCTCGTTATAAATGGGACTGCAAACGGGAAGGGCTTCCTCGGCAACTTGAGGACGTATGTTGCTTTCTTCCAGGTAGTACCAAAACAGTCCCTTTTTCAGGATGGAACGGTACAAAGGAAACTCCTGAATGGTCTCCTCCAAGGCCTCTTGCAGAATGCCGCTGTTTACCGGCTCGGTTAACTCACACACGAATCGGAACACCTTGGTATCTCGATTTGTACTGGTAGGCGGAAATATCTTTGCGGCGTTGTCGAGCCGACTCCATTGTTTACGTTCTGTCATGGAGATTACCCCTTTGTAAAAAAGCGTTAATCATCTGGTAGGTCTGCTGCACGTGTTCAAACTGCGGCGGAAGCATCAGATAAGCGTGAAGTGCGTCCGGCAGACGAACGATTTCCACTTCGTTCCCCGCAGCGCGCAATTTTTCCCCATAGGTTTCTCCTTCGTCCCGGAGCGGGCAATATTCCGCAGTAATCAGCAGGGTTTTGGGTTGCTGTGAAAAATCCGATGCCAGAAGCGGAGCAAAATAAGGATTGCTCAGGTCGCTGTCGGAGCTTCGATAAAGCTCGAGGAAGCTTTGAATTCGCCTGGAGGTGAGAAGATAGTCCGTTCCATTCTCCCGGATTGACGGAAATGGGGATTGCTCGCTGTGGTCGTTATATGTGGATGGATACAGAAGAATCTGCCGCTTGGGCAGAAACTCCCCCCGATCCCGGGCCATCAGCGAAACTGCAGCAGCCAGATTTCCTCCGGCACTATCGCCAATCAGGGTGATGTTGTCCGGGTTAATCCCCGGTATTTGACCCAGAAAGAACTCCCGCGTAACGGCATAGCAATCTTCCACGGCGGCGGGGAACTTGTGCTCCGGCGCCAGCCGGTAATCCACAGATGCTATGGTACAGCGCGTCGCTTTAGCAAGATCAGCACAGACGCCCGTGTAGTTTTCTATTCCACCGGTTACCCAACCTCCGCCGTGAAAAAAGAGGAGGAAAGGAAAAGGCCCCTTTCCTTCGGGTGCAAACAGGCGTACGGGAATGACATGTTTACCGTAGAGAATTACATGATCCCACATTTGATAGTCCTTCGGTTTTCCCCGCAAGCGTGAGGTAAGTATTTGAATCTGCCGTTCCATTTTATATGATTTTTTTACATCCGGTTCTAAAGAGGTAATTGCTTTGAGTGCCGCGCGCATTACCTTGTTAATAGCCAAGTATCCCACATCTCCTTTTCTTTATGAAAGAGAGGCACCATGATGCAGTGCGATCTTTCCGCAGCGTACTTCCGTTACGGAAATACGCTGAATCGTTGCCAGTTTTAAAAGCGTGCGGGCAATTCGCTTCATACACATTACTTGTGAACTTAGCTACAGATAATTAAATTATATCATAATTAGCGTGTAATATCCAATGGAATGCTGTGTGAATCATAATGCAATGCAGCCGGTAGGGACTAATTAATGGGAAAATTTGTTACATGCCGCATGGAGCGGGTGCTTTTAAAAATAAAAATAGATTTTATATTGACGTTATTCGATTTGAAGCATATAATGATCATATCGAAGCTTATCGATGTGAGGTAATCATATGGAAAATTATTTGGATAACACAAAAGTGTTTAAGGCGTTGGGCGACCCAAAAAGAGCGATGATTGTAGATATGCTTTCTTGTGGAGAGCTTTGTGCCTGCATGATTTTAGAGAAATTTGAAATGTCCCAATCTACGCTGTCCCACCACATGAAGCTCCTGTGTGAGTGTGGGCTTGTCAAGGGTAGAAATGAAGGGAAATGGATATATTATTCACTGGATGCAGATACCATCAGCAAGACAAAGCGGTTTTTCTGTGCCATCACTTCGGATAAGGAAAACTGTATCTGCAAAGATAATGCGAACTGCTGCAAAGGCTGTAATGAAAGTGAGTAAAGAAAAAGCGTCGTTATGCTTTTGCTGATGGGTTGTATAAACCAGGCCACCAGTGGCTCCACAAACCAAAATCTAAAAAAATGAATATAGAATGGAGTTGTCTGTTATGAAGAAAATGAAGATATTTGAACCGGCCATGTGCTGCTCTACCGGACTTTGCGGGGTGGGAGTCGATCCCGAGCTGCTCCGCATTTCTACGGTGCTTAATACATTGAAAAACAGCGGAATTGCCGTTGAACGTTACAATCTTACCAGCGCGCCGATGGAGTTTGTGAACAACAAAGCAGTGAATGCGTTTATCAATGCTCACGGCCCAGAGGGCCTTCCTGTTGTAACTGTGAACGATGAGATGGCTGTCACAGGCAGGTATCCCACTAATGAAGAATTCACACAGCTGCTTGGCCTGCCCAATGGCATACTGGAAGAACAGTCTAAGTCGGCAAAAGTAAAGGTGGTTCGAAAAAAATCCGGTGGCTGCGATTGTAAGGGGGGCTGCTGTTAATGGAGCTTTTTCATCCTTTCTCAATCCCGTTGACCAAATACCTGTTTTTTACTGGAAAGGGAGGGGTTGGTAAAACGTCCTCTGCCTGTGCCACTGCTGTAACGCTTGCAGACAGCGGGAAAAAGGTTCTGCTTGTCAGCACTGACCCTGCGTCCAATTTGCAGGATGTATTTGAGGTCAATCTGACAAACGGACGGGTACCGATTGAGGGTGTCCCAAATCTTGTGGTGGCCAATCTGGATCCGGTTCAGGCCGCGGCCGATTATCGCGAAAGTGTGATTGCGCCCTATCGGGGCAAGCTGCCGGATGCCGTAATCGCCAGTATGGAAGAGCAGCTTTCCGGCTCCTGCACGGTTGAGATAGCGGCGTTCAATGAGTTTTCTGGCTATATCACCGACCAAACGGTAGAAGAAGAATTTGATACCATTATCTTCGATACCGCCCCAACGGGGCATACGCTTCGTATGCTTCAGCTTCCCTCTGCGTGGAGCAATTTTATCAGTCAAAGCACCCATGGGGCTTCTTGTTTGGGGCAGCTTTCCGGCTTGGAAAGTAAAAAAGAGATTTATAAAAATGCTATGTCCACCTTATCTGATGGAACGCGCACGACCCTGATCCTTGTCACCCGTCCGGAGGAAACCCCCATAAAGGAAGCCGAGCGGTCGTCAAAGGAGCTTTTCGAGCTTGGTATCCAAAACCAAATGCTGGTGATCAATGGAATACTGCCTTCCTATGATGACAGTGTTTCTGCGGGGCTGTACCGCAAGCAGCAAAGAGCGTTGGAAGGAATGCCGGAACACCTGCGGGCGATGGCCGCCTATTTCATTCCTTTACGAGCTTACAATATCACAGGCCTTTCGGGTGTGCGGGATCTGCTCACGAAGGATCATGTGGTGCTCAGCAAGGAAAAACTTCATGCCGAATCGCTGCTCCGGCTGCAGGATGTCATTGAGGACTTACACCGCACTGGTAAAAAAGTCATCTTTACCATGGGCAAAGGTGGTGTGGGTAAAACGACTGTCGCCGCGGCGATTGCCTTAGGCCTGGCGGCCAAAGGGCAGAAGGTTCATCTTGCGACCACCGATCCTGCGGCACACCTAAAATTCGTCTTAGAGGAACACAGCGGTATTGCTATGAGCCATATTGATGAACAAGCGGAACTTCGGCGGTATCAGCAAGAAATTCTTTCTAAAGCGAGAGAAACCATGTCCGGTGAGGACATTGCCTATATTGAAGAAGATTTGCGTTCCCCTTGTACGCAGGAAATCGCGGTTTTCCGTGCTTTTGCCGAAATTGTGGATCAGGCGGAGGAAAGTACAGTGGTGATTGACACCGCGCCAACCGGACACACGCTGCTTCTTTTAGATGCAACACAAAGCTATCACCGCGAGGTTAAGCGAACGCAGGGGGCTGTTCCGGAATCGGTGAAGAAGCTGCTTCCGCGTTTGCGCAATGCGGAGGAAACGGCGGTTATCCTTGTAACCCTGGCGGAAACCACCCCGGTCTATGAGGCGATGCGTTTAGAGGAAGATTTAAAACGCGCTGGTATCACAACCAAGTGGTGGGTGATCAACGCTTCTATGCTTCAAACCAATACCACTAATCCGCTGCTGGCGGCAAAAGCAAGCCATGAAATTCCGTGGATCAATCAAGTGGAGAACCATACCAATGGCAGCTTTGCAGTGATTTCATGGAGCGCGGATGACATCAAAGGGAAAAAGGTGCTGGAACTCTGATTGTTCAGATCGACGACTATGAAATAGGTGGAAACAGCACGACAAAACAGAATAAGCAATCTCAAAAAAAGTCAGACCCGCAGGTAACCCTGCGGGTCTGACTTTTTTTATTAGATATTTGAAAGATACAGAAAAGCAGCAAAATGTTCAAAACAGCGATACGTTTTTAAGCGAACGGTCAGTTGTATAAAAAACATAATATTAATATTATAGCTATGGTAGAAAAAGTAAATTTATATAGATATATAAGGTAAATCAATCTCGAAGAATGATGATTACTATCAGGATTGAAAGAATGAAGCAAAGGTGCTTCGCTCGGAGTGCAGAGCTGCTTTTTCTTTCAAACGGGCAGGGTCGGCAGATCAAAAAGATATCATTTCTGAAACGTATCAGTGGAAAAGCTTTCTGACGGTAGAAATACAGATCATGAAATGCACCCTTCCATTTAGTAGATTGGAAAGGGTGCGTTTCATGATCTGTATTTTTGTTGCGGATAGCGTCGCAGACGCAGCTTTTTAACTCCCGGTTGCCCCAAAAAACACACAAATCGAACCAAAAAAGTCGCAGTTTATCTAAAACCGAGACCCCTCAGCTCGACATACTACGACAATTTCATTATATATTATCTGATTTTGTTTGTCAATCTTGGTTAAGAAACAAAGAATTGAGGACAATATTCAAATTAATTTTGGTGAAAAATACGGATTTTTTCGTTTGTCCGAAATAATCCGCCGTCAGAACAAGCGTCACATCTGAAAGGAGCTGTCACAACATGGCACGAAAGGGAGAAAATATATACAAACGGAAAGACGGACGATGGGAAGGGAGAGTAATCAATTCGCAGGGAAAGTATCAATACTTTTACGCCAAAACCTACCGGGATGTCCGCGCAAAGATGAAGGATATTCAACAGCAAAACAAAACTGTCAATGAAAAGAAGGCACGCGGGCAAGCAAACGCCGCAGATTTGTTTGGGTCATGGCTTACAGGGGATCGGATTAGTCATTTGAAACCGTCCACCTATGAAAGCTATTACTACTGTATTTCGGGCTATGTCATTCCTCATTTTAAACTGCCAGAAAATGCCCAATTGTCGGAACAATCCATCGCCAGGTTTGTAAAGACGATTCATATGAATGAGTCCATCTCAGAATTGTATCAAAAAAAAATCTTATCTATTTTTAAAACAGCCTTACGCGAAATCTCCAAAAAGTCGCCAGAGTATGGGTCTTTTATGGAAGCGGTTACGCTTCCCAGAGGAAAACCTGGTACAGAAGTATCGGTTTTTTCTATGAAAGAACAGCGGCTCATTGAATATGCGGTTCAGTCCTCAGAAGATAAAAGGGTACTGGGGATTATTCTCTGTTTTTACACCGGTATCCGTCTTGGCGAGCTTTGTGCCTTAAAGTGGGGTGATATTGATTTTGAAGCCGGCACGATGTCCATCTGCCGGTCCGTATCACGCATCCGGAATTTTGAATCGGGCGGCAGTAAAACAATGCTCTATGTAGGTACTCCGAAAAGCAGAAGCTCCTGCAGAAAAATACCTCTTCCGGCATTCTTGTTAAAGCTGGCCGAGAATAACTATCTTGGCCCCATGATGGAGAACTGCTATGTGCTTTCTGGAAAAACAGACCCCTTTGATCCCCGCGTATATCAAAGGCTCTATAAAAAGCTGCTGAAAAAGGCGGGAATCAGAGCACGCAAATTTCATGCAATTCGTCATACCTTTGCGACGAGGGCACTGGAGCTGGGAGTTGACATCAAAACTCTCAGTGAGATTCTTGGCCATTCCAATGTCAGCATAACGCTGAATGTCTATGCGCATTCCCTCATGGAGCAAAAGAAAAAGGCAATTGAGAAATTAAACGAAATGCACGTCACACATATGGAGGTGGCTGCATTCGCCGTCAATTCTGCCGTCATATCTGCGATACCCGCAGTATAAGCCAATAAATTAGTAAGTGGCGTACTGTCTTAGATAAACTGCGACACTACATAACAGTCAGTTAATTTTATTATATCCTTTACAAAGATAAGATTATTCTGAGTGAAGGACAAGTGCGGCTAAAAAATAAGGGGTTAATTTTGAAAAAGCATTCAAATCAAAATAAGGAAGGCGTTATTTATGAAAAAATTCAGGGATTTCAGCATATCCCGCAAATTGTACACTGGCTTTCTGGCCATGATTGTGCTTATGGTTGTGGTAGGCGGCGTGGGAACCTTCGGGATGATTCGTATCAACAGTATGGATACCTATCTGTACGAAAAACAGACCGCTCCCATTAGTAACTTAATCGGGGCATATGAAGCATTATATCAGGTTCGTGTAGATGTGCGAGATGCAATTATTTACTCTAATGACCCTGCAAAGGTCGAGGAGCATAAAAACAGCTACCAGAAAGGTTCGGAGACTTTTTTAAAGAATATAGAGCTCTATCGTCCTTCTATCAACAACGCCTCTACGCTTGCTCTATTGGATGAAGTGAAAAAAATATATAATGAGACTTACGTGCCGGCCGTTGAGCAGACATTTAAGGTGGCGGGGCAAAATAAACCACAAGAGGCCGCTTCAACCATTAACGCGATTTCAGATAGCACAAATCTTCTTTTTGAAAAAATGGGACAAATGGTTGACAATCGGATGAGCTCTGCAAAAAGTTCGAGTGATTCCAATAATGATACGGCAGTGATGTTGATCATTGTTCTTTGCGTTTTTATCGTTTTAGGCGCTTTCTCGGCAATGCTCCTGGGAATGCGTATTTCACGTATCATTACAAAGCCGATTGGACGAGTTGTGGACGCGGCCGGTCAAATTGCGCTGGGCCGTATGGATGTTGATTTGAGCGATGTGAATTCAAAAGATGAAACCGGTGAGCTTGCCGCAGCGTTTACGAAAATGCTGGAGGGAATTCAAAAGCAGGTGCTTGCCGCTGAAGTAATCAGCAGAGGTGACTTTACACAAGCGGTTCCGCTTCGTTCCAACGAGGATGCTCTGGGTCTTGCACTGGAAAAGATTAAAACAGATCTTAACGATACGTTGCAGCTCATCAGCATGGCGGCGGATCAGGTCAATACCGGTTCAGAGCAGGTATCCTCTGCGGCGCAGGCGCTGTCTTCCGGTGCTACGGAGCAGGCGGCCTCTGTGGAAGAGCTGAATGCCTCGATTGTGAGTGTCGCTCAGCAGGCTACGCGTAATGCCACTAGTGTGAGTGATGCCACCAATTATGTGGAACAGGCGGGCAAGGGCTTATCAGACAGCAACGAATACATGCAGCGCCTGGATGCAGCCATGCACGAAATCGGAGAATCCTCGCAGGAAATTTCTAAAATCACAAAATTGGTTGAGGATATCGCTTTCCAGACGAATATCCTTGCGTTGAATGCTGCTGTAGAGGCTGCCCGTGCCGGCAACGCCGGAAAGGGATTTGCTGTGGTTGCGGATGAAGTGCGTAATCTTGCCGCAAAATCCGCAGAGGCAGCCAAGCAGACGGCTGACCTGATTGCAAAATCGGTAGTAACTGTATCAGAAGGAAAACGGCTGGCCACTGAAACCTTGAGCGCCCTGAGCGAAGTATCTGAAAAATCACAGATGGTCAATCAAGCCATCATTGAGATAGAGTCCGCTTCCACAGAGCAGGCTGCTGCAATTGAACAGATTAATCAGGGCCTGTCGCAGGTGTCCGCCGTGGTGCAGAACAATGCTGCTACCGCGGAAGAAAGCTCCGCCTCCAGTGAGGAACTCGCGGCTCAAGCACAGACTCTGCAGGGAGAGGTGTCGAAATTCAAGCTGGCGGGCCTACAGGGCTATCCTTCTTCCGATCCCCAGAAACGCCGCCGCTCTGAGGCGATCGATACGGAATCCTGGCTTGCTCTCCAGAATGGGGCAGATAAATATTGATGTATCCAGTGGAGGAGTATGAGAGGAAAAAAGGAGGCTTCACAGATGAGACAACAAGTTGGATGGGATACAAAGCAGGAAGATGAGGAGAAGGATCGATATCTGACCTTCTGGACAGACAGCCAACTATTTGGAGTTCCCATTACGGACATTGTTCAGATTGTCGGGATGCAGGAGATTACAGAGCTTCCAGATTACCCCAGTTATGCCAAGGGCGTCATCAGCCTGCGGGGGCAAATTATCCCCATCATCGACGTACGCCTTCGCTTTGGAAAACCCGAGGTTCCATACAACGACCGCACCTGTATCATCATTATTAACGTGCGGGACAATATTTTTGGACTGATCGTTGATGAAGTGGATGAGGTAACAGACATTTCACCGGAGAAGATAGCGCTTCCTCCAAAGGTGAATACGGATCAAGTGAATACTTACCTCACCGGGATTGCCCAGTTGACGGGCAGTGCTCAAAAGGACAGAATCGTTCTTCTGATTCACGCGGCGAAAATTCTTGGTGAAAATGGATTTCCAGTACCGGCTTAGGCGGCTCAAGGATAAAAGCCCAAACGGAATCAATCTTATGGGTCAGTAAGCGCAGGATAAGCATCAGTTATATGGCGCTGCAAATGCTTTTGAGGAGGGGGTACCGCTGAAAAAAATAAATGAGAATTTAACCGCAGATGAAATTTTGCATATGCTCCCCGAAGAACAAATCCGGCACAGCGAAAATGTGGGAAAGCTCATGGAGCAATTCTCGAAATGGCTGTCGGTATCCCCAATCTATGCCGATTGTGAATGGTATCCGTATTTTGGTCTGGCTGCCCATTACCACGATATTGGCAAAGTGTGCGTTCCCCCGGATCTTCTTATAAAACCGGGAGTGCTTACCCCAGAGGAATACTGTATGATTCAGCAGCACACCATATTTGCGCGGGAGTTATTTGATCTTGCCCGCAAAAGGAAAACGAGAGGGATACCGAAGACGCTGATTCCCTTAATCTATGACGCTGCGGTCTACCATCATGAATGGTGGAACGGAAAAGGCTATCCGTTTGGATTAAGGGATCAGAATATTCCCTTTATTGCAAGGGCGACCGCAATTTGCGATTCCTATGATGCAATGGTAAGTGACCGGGCCTACCGGCCTGCATACTCCCACGATTATGCGTGCGGTGAACTGGAAAGCGGAGCCGGACGGCAATTTGATCCTGCGCTGGTGGACCTGTTTCTGGATCATGAAGCGGAAATACTTCGCGTTTTTGATGAAATGAACGCGTGTTACAAATAGCCTCAAGAGGTCAAAGTTTTGCTAGGCTTCTAATTTAAAAAGACGGATGGCAAAGCCATCCGTCTTTTTAAATGAAATGAATTATAACTGAAACTTGTCTACCAGTTCCTTTAGGAGCTGAGACTGTCCGGATAGCTCTTCGCTGGCCGCGGCGCTTTCTTCCGCAGTAGCCGAGTTTGTCTGTATTACGCCGGAGATCTGGTTCACACTTTGCGTTACCTGATCAACCCTTTCCGATTGATGTGAAGAAGCCTGGGAGATCTGCTCCACATTATCGGCAACTACCTGAATGCTCTGCACAACCTCAACCAGTGCCTGTTTGGTACTGTCGGCAATTACAGTTCCCTTTTCAACTTGCTCTCTGGAATGGTTGATCAAAAGCGCCGTGTCCTTTACCGCGTCAGCGCTCTTGGTTGCAAGGTTTCTTACCTCGTCTGCGACCACCGAAAAACCCTTTCCGGCCGTGCCAGCCCGAGCCGCTTCCACAGAGGCGTTCAGTGCAAGAATATTGGTCTGGAACGAAATATCTTCAATGGTTTTCACGATTTTTTCTATTTGGTTGGAAGAATCGTTGATCTTTGACATCGCAGCAACCATATCCTTCATATACTGGTTGCTGACTTCGATTTTCGAACGGACATCCGTTACTCTTTCGCTTGCGTCACCCGCGTGCTGTGCATTGACTTTCACATGTTCCGCAATTTCTGAGATTGCGGTAGAAAGCTCCTCAATGGAACTGGCCTGTTCCGTAGACCCCAACGCCAGAGACTGTGCGCCGATGGCAAGCTGTTCGGAGCCGCTGGCAATCTGGTCGGAGGCGTGATTGATGGAGGTTAGCGACTCGTGCAGCGAACGGGTGATATTCTCCAGCGATTCCTGAATAGGCACAAAGTCGCCGCTGTATTCCAGTTCGGTTTTCACCAGCATATTACCCGCCGATACTTCGTGCAGAACATGCGTGATCTCTGTAATATAGCTGCGCAGAGTCAAAACCGTTTTCTTCAGCGAGTCGGCCAGAATACCGGTTTCGTCCTGTGCGTTCACTTCTACCGTATCCGAATGCAGGTCGCCTTCGGCCAATTGCTCCAGTCTGCGGCAGACAAGAGAGAGTGGGTTCGCGATGGATTTTGCCGTCGACCGGGCGAACAGGACACCCAGCAGAATACAGACAATTGACGAAATAAGCAGACCCATAATCGTAAAATTAATGGATGAGGTCATCTCCTTAATCGGGGCCACGATGCCGAAAGACCAGCCGTTTGTTCCGGGCAAAGGGGCATGGTAGCAGATGCGATCTCCCGTGCTGTAAGAATAAATGGTAATTCCGCTTTTTGTTAGATCAGCGTATTTATAAACTTCAGCGGTTTTTCGCTGGTCAATCTTTTCCGGCGCAATGTTGCCGATCAAAACGCCGTCTTTGTTGATTATAAACGCACTTCCTGTTTTTCCGACGACAACGTTCTGAATGAAGGGACTGTAAACATGAGCGTCCATTGTTGCCATCAGTACGCCTTTGAAATTGCTGTTAGAAATCGGAGTACAGGCAATCACGCAAAAGTTCCCGTTGATATCTTTCATTGGTTCAGAAAAATAGGTTTCTCCGGCCAGAGCCTGTTTAAAATAGTCCTGATCCGCAACGCTTTTGCCGTTTAAGTCAGCGTCCTTGCTCGCGATTTTTCCGTCTTTCGAAACAAGGCTCAGCGATTGGTAGCCATAAGAGCTCTTCTGCTGATCCAACAGGCTTACCATTAGAGGCTCTGTCAGTCCGGTGGCTCCAAGGGTGTTTGAAGATGCGGCAGATTGGAATGAAGTTTTCATGTTGTTCATGCCATGGGTAATGGATTCCGTCAATACGTTCCCCATAGAGGTCAAATCACTGTTTACATTTTGGGTTAATCCCTGGTAACTGGAATAAACACCTACGCCAAGGCTTAAAAGGGCTGTCAGAACAACAACGGGGACTGTATTTAAGATCAGTTTTACTTTAAGAGATTTAATTTTGCGTGTCATTGCTAGTTTTCGCATTCCAAACTTCCTTTACCTGAATTTTTTCTGCTTTTTCTGAGTGTTCTTTTCTTCGAAGAAAATTATCTAATAGTAATTTCGGCCTATCGAAACAGAAATCCAATTACAATAGTTACTAAAGGGAATTTTTTCCATTAAATAGGCTCATTCTTCTAACTGGAAAAATGCAGATGCTCCAAAAAGCCAGAAAAAGGGGATAGAGTCTCTTTGGGAATGCAAGCAAACGAAAAAATCATTCTACTGTAACGCAACACACAATTTGCCTGCCGTTATGCCCGTTTTAAGGACTGAGAATGGAGGTTCTGAGGGCGGTCAGCGGTTGGCAAATACTTGCACTTATCAAAATCAGTGTTGTAATTTGGTTACGGGTAACCATCAAATGCTGGAAAAAATGGTGCATAGCAGGGCGGTCATCTGAAATTTGCGATACGGGAAGTTTGTGCAACATGATATTGACATTTTTACACGCAATCGAAAGTATTCTGACGATCATCATTATGTTCATGACGGGCTGGATTCTGACCCACGTTGGTTGGTTGGATGAAAAAACCAGCATTGTCTTTTCGAAAATCATAGTGAATGTTTCGTTTCCCTGCTATATGCTGTGGAATCTGATGTCCAACTTCGATAAGGCCAAGCTGCAGGAGCTTTCGGGTGGACTGGTGATCCCCATCGCGTCCATTTTGCTGTCGTATTTTCTCAGCGTTCTTGTCAGTAATCTGCTGAAGGTGGACCCCAAGCGCAGAGGCGTTTTTCGCTGCATCTTTTTTACCTCCAACACGATTTTTATCGGGCTGCCCGTCAATTTGTCCTTATTTGGTGCGGAAAGCACCCCGTATGTTCTGATTTATTATATTGCGAACACCTGCTTTTTCTGGACTCTGGGCAACTATGAAATCAGTAAGGACGGCGATGTGGGGGGAGAAACAAAACGCTTTTCCTTCAGTACGCTGAAACGAATTTTTAACCCGGCCATGGCGGGGTTTGTGATTGCCATTATCCTGATTCTTCTGAACATTCAGCTACCAAGCTTTATCATGGACAGCTGCAAATATATCGGTGAACTGACAACTCCTCTCGCGATGTTCTTTATCGGAATCGTGCTTCACTCCACGCCGCTGAAAAAGCTGAGGTTTGACCGCGATCTGGTGGTTTTGCTGCTGGCGCGTTTCCTGCTTTGCCCGGTCGTCGTGATCGTGCTGGAGCTGTTCATACCGATTCCGTCCCTGATGGCCAAGGTGTTCGTCATTCAGGCCGCGATGCCCGCAGTTACCAGTACGGGAGTAATCGCCAAGCAGTATGGCGCGGATTACGAGTTTGCCACGATCGGGACGGTTGTCACTACCATTGCGAGCATGATCGTCATCCCGATTTACATGGTGCTGATTTAACGCTGAAAAGAGAAGTTTTCCGGTTGCATGAAAGTAAGCAACTTTAAAAACACATAACAAAAAGGGTCAAATTTTATATTTGACCCTTTTTGTGTTTTCTCGCTACAATGCGTTACCCGTTCTCTTCCATCAAAGGCGTTCTCTGCAAAAAATTTGTTTTTATAAAAATGATTCTACCGTTGTGTTTTTTTGCAGGGCGGAGTCTAAGTCGCTTAACAATTTTTGCACGTATTCGTTTTTCTGGTTTTTTGGCACCACATAATAAATAATTCTGTCGGAGGGGGCATCGAGCAATTGATGCAGGGTTATTTGTTCGTTCTGCGTCAGCTTGTCGGCTACGCTTGCAGGCACCACTGCCCATGTGTTTTTTTCGTTTAATAAGTCTTCCAGTAAAGACATTTGATCCAGAATTACTTTGGAGACTGCGTTTGCGCCGAACCAGTAATCGTGCCATAAATCATACTCCGGGTTCCAAGGCAGGCGAATTTCCTGATTTACGTTTAAGGTGGACGGATGAACCTCACTCCATAAACCGGGGACTTCGTTGGATATGAGCAGCATCTTTTCGCGGAAAGCCGGAACGGTTTCCACCGCTCGTGAAAATTGAGTATCTGAAATAAAGGCCATATCGGTCTGCCTGTTTTCAATATATTCATACGCTTCTCTGGAGTGATGATTGTGGAATACCAGACGGCAGTCGGGGTTGTTTTTCATAAAGCGAAGAAAAACGGGAGGAAGAATATACGTGCTGACACTGCCTACCGAAGAGATGTGAAATATTTTACTGCTGTCAAACTGCGCCAGCTCTTTTGCCTCGGACCATACGGCCAGCATCTTTTCGGCAACCGTAACAAACGCCTTGCCGCGCAGGGTCAGCTCAACGGATCGCATTCCCTTTTTTCGTTCCATCAGACTGTACCCCAGTTCCGCCTCCAAAGCATGAATACGCCTGCTGAGTGCCGGCTGTGTTACATAGAGCTGCTGGGCAGCAGCGGTAATGCTCCCTGCTTTGACTACCATGAGAAATGCCTGGATTTCTAATTCTGTCATTTAATCGCCCCTAAAATATAACTATTAAGTTATATTTTAGCAGTAAAACAAGCATTTTTCAAATGTGTTTACCTGTGATACCCTTACCGTAAAGGCATTTTGAAATTTGCGGAGGGGTCATAATGACACACAGCATGGACTTAACTAGGGGAGACATCAAAAAAGAATTGGTTGCGATCACGATCCCGCTGATTGTGGGCAATATATTGCAGCAGTTTTATAATACGATTGATGCAATTGTGATCGGCCGGTATGTGGGTAACATCGCCTTCGCGGCAATCGGGGTAGCCGGAACTGTTATGAACCTGTTTATTTTTGTACTAAGCGGCTTTTGCGCAGGGATTTCAGTTATTTTGGGTCAGCTGTTTGGGAAAGAAGATATGAAAACCTTTCGCACCGAATTTTTTCTTTCTGCTGTTTTTGGCGTGGGTTTTACCGTGCTGATCAGCATATGCGGCATCGTGTTTGCAAAGCCCCTGCTGCTTCTCATTCAAACTCCTTCCAAAGTTGCCGAGTACAGCTATCAATACCTGGTGGTTATTTTTGCGGGTCTGTTTGCAAGCTATTTATATAATCTGTGTTCGGCCGTTCTGAGATCGGTGGGAAATACCAGAGCGGCCCTTGTCATTCTCGCAGTTTCTATTGTGGTCAATTTGGCTTTGGCCTTGCTGTTTGTGGGCCAACTGCATACCGGCGTGGTCGGAGCAGCGCTGGCCACTGTGATTTCGCAGTTGATTTCTGTCGTTCTCAGCTTTCTCTATATTCGCTTTGAGCTTCCCGATCTCATGTTCCGGCGCGCCGACATGAAGTATGATGAGCAGCTCATGAAAAAAACAGTCAATTTTGGTTCGGCGTCCGCATTTCATCAGTCCAGCCTTTATATTGGCAAGCTGCTGGTACAGGGCGCGGTCAATTCGATGGGAATTGATATGATTTCGGCCTATACGGCGACCACCAGAATCGAAGGCTTCATCAACTCGTTTGGGGACAGCGGTGCGGCGGCCATTTCCATATTGATCGCTCAAAACAAAGGTGCGGGGGAGGAAAAGAGAGTGCAGGAGGGAGCGCGCGTTTCGCTGTTTATGATGGTCATTCTTGGCGTTGTGCTGTCGCTTCTGATGGCCGGGACAGCCGGCACTACCGTTGGTTGGATGCTTGGGAGCGCGGAAGGCAAGGCGTTTGAGTACGCAGTGCAGTATATGCAGGTTATTTCTGTTTTCTATACGCTTTGCTATATCGGGAATACCTTTGTCGGGTATTACCGTGGTGTAGGGATGATCTATGTCCCTGTGATCGGCACAACCCTCCATATTTCCCTGCGCGTGGTGCTTTCTTATTTATTCGTGCAGAAGCTGGGTTTGTCGGCGGTAGCCTATGCCACCGGGATCGGCTGGATGGTAGTTACAGCCTACCAGACGTTGGTTTATGTTACAGTGGTGAAAAGAACCCGTTTGAAAACAATGGCTGAAGAGTAGAAAAGCCCGGATTTTTGCTTTCTGTGCAGTAGTCATCCGGGGTTGGCATGTATTGCAGATCAGCGGAAAGAAGAACTTTGTCTTAAAAAAGGACATCTTGAATTTTTTTCAAACTTTGGTATAATAAAACTTAGTTTCGCCATGCTTTAACAGGCACACATACACACACTGAGATACGTTTCTCTTTCACGGTCCGGTCAAAAGCATCCACCGAAACAGAAAGACAGGTGAAGAGTGTGAATGAAGAATTTATTACTTTTACCATCGGTAAGCAGAAAACCATCGCGCTGATTGCCCACGACGGCAAAAAACGGGAGATGATCGACTGGTGCGCCGAAAATCAGGAAATCCTGAAAGGCCATTTTTTATGCGGAACCGGAACCACAGCAAAGCTGGTTGCCGAAAAGACAGGTCTGCCGGTAAAAGGGTATAACAGCGGCCCGCTGGGTGGCGATCAGCAGATCGGCGCTAAGATTGTAGAAGGCAGCGTCAATTTTGTTGTCTTTTTTTCTGATCCGCTGGAAGCGCAGCCCCACGACCCAGATGTAAAGGCCCTGCTGCGAATCGCACAGGTCTACGATATCCCGATTGCAAACAATCGCGCCACCGCCGATTTTTTGATTCGTTCCGAATATATGAATCAGGATTATCAGCATAAGGTGATCAATTTCAAACAGTCGGTGATTGATCGAGTCAATGATCAAAATTTGCTTCAAAAATAAGCACGCAGGGGGAACAAATGATGCTTACAACAAAAATCCTGATTAATAGTGTGGAAAAGGTGAAACAATTTTCATCCATTGTTTCTAAACAGAATGTGGAATGTGAAATTGTAGAAGGCATTTATATTATCGACGCAAAATCCATTATGGGTATTTTCAGCATTGATCTATCCGCACCCGTAGAGCTTCGGATTCACTCCGACGACAAGGCAATTCTAGATTCTCTGACAGATTTTATCGCACAGGAAGCCTGACGTAAACCACCTGGGTACGGCTGAAACCAGCCGTACCTTTTTTTGTGCGATTTTTGCGGGATTTACAGGTGTTTTTCTGAGGACGGCGAAGGGCTTTTTTTGTTGACAGCAGGGGCAGAATCGCCTATGATGGATACATGTTCCGAATTTTGGAAAGCGGCAAATAATTTGGTTGTCCGCGTAATATTAGCACAAGGGAATCAATACTAATACAACAGGGCAAGTGCGCTGTTTTTGATGAAGTGCGTCCGGAGCGTCGGTGCTTTTGAAAAGGTAAAATCAGGGGGTTGTATCATGCGTTTAATTGATTTGCTGCAGGGTATGCAGTATTCCGCTGCCGGTAACCTACAGGTTTCGGTGGAAGATTTAATTTATGATTCCAGAAAGATCAAATCGGGCTGCGCGTTTGTGTGCCTGCGGGGCGCTCACGCAGACGGCCATCAGTATGCGGAGCAAGCCGCTAACAGCGGCGCCTGCGCAATTATTGCAGATCATGCGCTGGAGCTTACGGCAGAGGTTCCGGTCGTTGTTGTGCCGGATACACGTCTGGCCCTGGCAGTAATGTCGGCGGCGCTCTTCGGTCACCCCGCAGAGCGGATGAAAACCGTTGGGGTGACCGGCACCAAGGGAAAAACCACAACCACCTATATGATTCGTGCAATTCTGGAGCAGGCGGGTATCAAGGCGGGGCTGATCGGCACCATTGGTGCGGTGATCGGTGACCGGGTGATCCCCACAGACAACACGACTCCGGAATCCTATGAGATTCAGTCCTTTCTCAAGCAAATGGCGGACGAAGGTTGCCAGTGCGTTGTGATGGAGGCCTCCTCCATCGGCCTGAAGGCCAACCGTACCGCAGGTTTTACCTTTGATATTGGCCTGTTCACGAACTTTTCTCCCGACCATATCGGCGGTGATGAGCACGCTTCTTTGGAGGAGTACATGGAGTGCAAAAGCATGCTCTTCCGCCAGTGCCGTGTTGGGATCGCAAATATGGATGACGAAAACTGGCAGGGTGTGCTGAAAGGCCGCACCTGCGAACTGGAAACCTACGGCTTTTCTCCCGAAGCGCAGCTCCGGGCAGAAAACGAGGGCCTTGTGTCCCGCCCCGGCTATTTGGGTGCGCGGTTCGATCTGCGCGGTTTAATGAATTTCCCCGTATCGGTGGATATTCCCGGAAAATTCAGTGCCTATAACGCTCTGGCCGCGATTGCGGTGTGCCGTCATTTTAATGTAACCGAGGAGCAGATTCAGCGGGGCCTGAGCACTGTGAAGGTAAAAGGCCGCGTAGAGCCGGTGACGGTACCCGGCGAATATACACTCTTGATCGATTACGCGCATAATGCCGTCAGTATGGAGAACATTCTCGAAACCCTGCGCGAATACCAGCCGCAGCGTTTGGTGTGCCTGTTCGGCGCGGGAGGAAACCGCGCAAAATCCAGACGGTACGAGATGGGTGAGGTTTGCGGCCGTTTGGCCGATCTTTCCGTCATCACTGCGGATAATTCCCGGTTTGAGGATGTGATGGACATCATTGCCGATATTAAAATCGGCATGGCCAAAACCGACGGAAAGTATGTGGTGATTCCCGATCGGCGCGAGGCGATCCGTTATTGCCTCACGAACGCACAAAAGGGAGATGTGATTGTGCTGGCGGGCAAAGGACATGAAGATTATCAGGAAATCCGCGGCGTCAAGCACCCGTTCGATGAACGAGTTGTAGTTGCGGAGCTGCTGAAAGAAATAGAGAAAGCGTGAGTGGAATCATGAAAATGCTGGCCAGAGAGATCGCTCAGGCGTGCGGCGGCAGAATCCTCCGGGGCGACCCGGAGCGGGAAGTGACCTTTGTAACGACAGACAGCCGAGCGGTTGGGCCGGGTGCCCTGTTCGTGCCAATTGTTGGCGAGCGGGTGGACGCGCACCGCTTTCTTCCAGGCGCGGTAAAGGACGGAGCGGCGGCTGTTCTAACTCAGCAGCCGGAGGCCGGGTGTCCCGAAGGCATCTGTGCATGGATTGCTGTGGAAGATACCCGAACCGCATTGCAGCAGATTGCGGGGGCGTACCGTGCTCGCTTTTCGATTCCGGTGGTTGGTGTTACCGGCAGTGTGGGGAAGACCACAACAAAAGAAATGCTTGCGCTTGCGCTTTCAGCAGAACGGAACGTGATGAAAACCGAGGGGAATTTCAACAGCCAGCTTGGTGTGCCGCTCACGGTGTTCCGCTTGCTGCCGGAGCACGAGGCCGCGGTGATCGAGATGGGAATGAGTCAGTTCGGCGAAATGGCCCGCCTGGCGCAGGTGGTAAAGCCGACCTGCGCGGTTATGACAAATATTGGAATTTCTCATATTGAAAACCTGAATACACAGGAGAATATCCGTGCGGAAAAGCTACATATTACAGATGCATTTACCACGGATTCGGTTCTGTTCCTCAATGGAGATGACCCGCTGCTCGCGCAGCTGCGCGGAACGCTGCCCTTCCGGATTATTACTTTCGGTATGCAGCCGTGGTGTGAGGTACACGCCGAGCAGACTGTTTCTTTCGGCGGTACAACCAAGTTTATAGCTGTGTCGGATGAGTTCCGGATTCCGGTGACCTTGCCGGTTCCCGGTGGGCATAACGTATTAAATGCACTGGCCGCTCTGGCAGTGTCGCAGTATTTGGGTGTTTCCCCGCAGCGTGCGGCGGAGCGGCTGCAAACCTACTCCCCCCCGGCCATGCGCCAGCAGCTTCACAAGGTTGGCGGCATTACAATTATTGATGATTCCTATAACGCAAGTCCCGACTCCATGCGCAGCAGTGTCAACATTCTGATGGATTTAAAAGGCTCCGGCCGAGCCATCGGCGTGTTTGCCGATATGCTCGAGCTCGGCGATTATTCCCGTCAGGCGCATTTTGATGCTGGCGTTTATGCCGCGACCCGTGGGATAGACGCGCTGTTTGTGATCGGTGAGCAGGCGCAGGAGATTCGATGGGGCGCTATTTCGGCAGAGTGCCAGCTGCCCGTGTTTTCTTATCTCTCGAATGAGCAGGCGCTGCATAAGCTGCTGGAATATCTGCGCCCGGGAGATGTTGTGGTTGTAAAGGGCTCCCGTGGCATGAAAACAGACGAGATCGTCCGGGGCCTTTTGGAGCACGTGGGAGAAACGGTACCGGCTGCAACGGTGTAACGAGGCAAAAATCACAGATAGCTTAATGAAGAAGCGGCGGAGCCGCTCCTTAAGCTGACAATACACAAGGAAGAAGCATTTGCCGTACGGCGGTGCTTCTTCCTTGTGTATTGTAGGGATGAAATCATGAAATTCTCCTAGTTTATTTAAAATTCTCTTCGGAAATAATTTATTTCAGGCAGTGAAAGAGAATCTCCTGTTAACAACCGTAACTTGAGGCACAACAGACCTGCTTGACGGCGGCTGTGGCCTGTGGGATAATAGCGTAATGAAGAAACACAAGGTTCAAGCTTGTGGATGAAGGGGCGTTTTTTCCTGCTTAGGCAAAAAGAATCCGCCGGTAATTGGGAGAGACTATGTATCATAAAAAGAAAAAAAGTGAATTGGAACGCAAGCTATACCGGGGATTTATGCTGATTTCCACTTTGGTGATTCTGCTTTCCCTGGGCGGAACACTGTATTTTGACATCCTCCGTCAGCGAAAAGAGGTAGATACCATGATCAGTGGTATCGCAGCTTATATTTCGGAGGGAACAGATGTCGTAAAGATGCTGGAAAGCGGCTATCCCTCGCCTTATGTTAAACAGTCTTTGGATGCGCTGTACGCGACAATTCCTAACGTCAGCATTGCGGAGGTATGCAACAAGGACGGGGTACGGTTTTACCATACCGACCGGCAGAGTACGGGTGAATCATATGTAGACGGGGAAGAAATCCCCATTCTTCAAGGCAGCAAGCCGTATATCACCATCGGGTACAACACGAAGGGCGCTCAGCGGCGTGCGTTTCATGCCGTTCGAAATGCCAAAGGTGAAATCATTGGTTTTGTCATGGTTTCGGTGTTTATTGGGGTCATTTCCGCCCGCGTGCAAAGCATCATGCTGGTGCACCTGATGATTCTGGGTGTGATGTTGATCATCAGCTTTTTCCTGAGCCATGCCATTCTTCGCTTTATGCGAAAAACTCTGATGGGCTTTCAACCAGAAGAGCTGCTGCGCCGCTATCTGCGGCAGGATGTTGTCCTCAGCGCAGTAGCGGAAGGACTTGTGGCCTCCGATACAGCGGGGACGGTGCTGTTCGTCAATTCGGCGGCGCGCAGTCTGATCGGGGAAGATCAGGTGCTGGAGGGGCGGCCCATTATAGAGCTGCTGCCTGATACCCGGCAGGAGGTGGTTTTGCGCACCGGCCAGCCGGAGGAGCGCCGCTCCTGGATTGTCGGGGGGCATTCGGTGCTCGCCAATGAGGTGCCTATTTTAAAGGACAGCAAATCTCCGGCAGAGGGTGTTCTGACTGTTCTGTACGACCGTACCGAAATGCTGCATATGTCGGACGAACTGTTCGGCGCCCGCAGCATGATTGATGCACTGCGTTCTTATAATCATGAGTTTTCGAATCGCCTCCATGTCATTTTGGGGTATCTTGAAACCAGGCAGTATGAAAAGGCGATTGGGTTTATTGTAAACAGCAACCTAATCTCCGGTCAGGTTATTTGCCAAACGGCAGATCAAATCCGCGTTTCTGAGCTGTGCGCGCTCGTTGTGGGCAAAATAATGCATGCGGCTGAGCAGGGAATCCAGCTCAAATTGATGGGGGACAGCTGCTGCATTGAGCAGGATCTTCTGATCCCGGTGGACGATATGACGACCATCGTCGGAAATCTGCTGGAAAATGCGATCGAAGATCTGAACATCCATAAATCTGAGCTGCAGGAGATCAAGTTCGGCCTGTTTTGCCGGCCGGACTGCAATATTCTTGTGTGCGAGGATACTGGCCGCGGCATTTCCCATGAGGTCATGGAGCATATGTTTGAAAAAGGCTTTTCCACCAAGGGGCAGTATCGGGGAACCGGTCTGTATCTGGTGCGCCGTATCGTTCGGCAATACGGCGGTCGGATCGACATAGAGACGGAAGGGGGAGAAGGCACCGTCTTTACCATTACTTTTACCAGAGAGGAGCAAAAGGATGTATCAGGTAATCATTATTGAGGATGATTCCATGGTGGCGGATATTAACTCCAGATATATTGAAAACACTCCCGGTTTTGCGGTGCAGGCGGTGTTCCAGAACGGCGCGCAGGCGTTGGAATATTTGAAAGGACACGATGTGCCTTTGATTATTCTGGATTATTATACGCCCGTAATGAATGGAATGGAATTTGTGGATCGTCTGCACGGAATGGGAAAGGCTCCCGAAATTATTATGGTTACATCGGCCAGCGATGCGCAGATTGTTTGCCAAATGGTTTCGCGTGGTATTGTGGATTATCTGGTTAAGCCGTTTGAATACCAGCGCTTTCGTGAGGCTTTGGATCGGTTCCGCCAGTCTCATGAGCGCTGGAACACCGTTGACGGTACCCTCCGGCAGGAAGAAATCGATCAAATGCTTTCTCCCAATACGGGAAAAACGGCGACTGCACAAATTCTGGCCAAAGGCTTGAATGACAGCACCATGAATATGATTCGTCATTTTTTAATGGAAAACAGCTCTTCCATGTTTACCAGTGAAGAAATTGCCGAGAGGGTACACCTCTCCCGAATTACCGTGCGCCGCTATATGAGCTTCATGGTAGAGACGAATGAAATCACGAGCACAATCGATTATCAAACGGGGGGAAGACCGGCAATCAAGTATTCTTACAGTCAAAATAAATAAAAATACGTATGATATTGTTGCATTGTGTTCAAGTCGCACAACTACTTTAGCTACAAAAGAATTACGTTAGTTACTTAAATTGAAATTATTCTTTCTTCTCTTTATACTCAAAGTGTACTCAAAGGTGGCCGGGGAAGCCCCCAAGAAAAAAAGAAAGGCGGGTGAGCTTTTTTAACAAAGATCCCGGTTATTAAAAACCCACACACACTGTTAGAGAATGGGACGGCGGTCCTGTTCAAGTTTAAGAGTATCTACATAAGGGAGAGGATATTGTGGCAATTTCTTTCGACGTAATGCAAAGCTGTGCAATTGCGGCCTTGGTTGTACTGCTTGGTCGCGGACTCGTCAAACGAGTCAAGTTTTTACGCACCTATTGTATTCCGGGTGTTATCGTTTGTGGACTGATCGTCAGCATCGTGCTGTCCTTACTGAAGAATGGCGGCGTACTGACTGTCAATTTCGATGTGAAGGTTCTCAAAGAATTCTTCATGGACATCTTCTTTACAGCCATCGGTCTGACTGCTTCTGCTAGGCTTATTAAAAACGCGGGCGGTAAGCTTCTGATCGGTATCACAATTACAACAATTGGTTCTATCCTTGCTCAGAATGTTCTGGGCGTTCTTCTGACAAAGCCCTTGGGACTGCACCCGCTGCTCGGCCTCGGTCTCGGTTCGCTGTCCCTGATGGGCGGCGTAGGTACCTCCGGTGCGATCGCTCCTCTGTATGAGCAGCTCGGCGCTGCCAACGCGACTGTTATCAGCGTTATGGGCGCTACCTTCGGCATGATTTTTGCCAGCCTGATTGGCGGCCCCGCTTCCCGTTTCCTGATTAAGCGCTATAAGCTCAGTGCGAACAAGAGCGCAGTTGATGCCAGTAAGCAGAGCGATAATGAAGTCGTTCCGCTGAGCGCTAAGAGCCTGATGGGCAGCACCTGCCTGGTAATTATCTCTGCTGGTATCGGTTCTTACATCGCTATTGCTGCGGGCAATGTCCCCGGCATCGAGTTCCCTTACTTTGTAGGTTGCATGCTCGGCGGTGTTATTATCCGCAATATTCTGGATAACACCAGCTACGAAGTCAACGAGGCTGAGGTTGATGTTATCAATTCCGTTACCCTCGACCTGTTTATCGCGATGACGATGATGACCATTGATGTAACCAAGCTGGCCGATGTTGCCGGCCCGTTCCTCATCATTCTGGCCTGCCAGATCGTGTTGATGTTCTTGTGGGTATGGCTTGTCACCTTCATGCTGTGCGGCAAAGATTACGAGGCTTCTGTTATGGCGGCTGCCCATGTTGGGATCGGTCTGGGTTCCGGCCCGAACGCCATGGCGAATATGCGTTCTGTTATTTCGGAATACGGCCCCGCGAACGTTGCTTGGGTTGTGTTTACTCCCTTTGCGCTGATTGTGCTGGATATTGTCAATCCGCTTTTCTGCAGCATGATTGCACCTTGGGTTGCAACTCTGTGAGTAACCGCTTCCTCCTCATTTAACTACGGGTTCATTACCATTTGATTCGATTCTTTACTGAGTCCGCAATCAAACAATAGTATTTGGTTTGTAGAAGGCAGGTTCTTTGGGAACCTGCCTTCTACATTTTTATTTGATTAATACACGAGCAACGGGGATTCAGCAGAATGCCCTTTTTTTCCCGTCAGAAATTTACTTGGAAATACAGAAAAATTCATGTATAATAAATGGAAACAAACTTGCGGCGTTTGTTTCAGGCTATTTTATAACAGGGGAGGGCGATTTCGATGATTGCAGGCAGCTATTATAAAAAATTGGCTGCAGTATTGTGTCTTCTTGGTTTCATGGCTTCGGGGTGTCAGGCAATAGACAGCGGCTCGTCGGCTACCGGCACACAGAAGGAACAGCCCATTCAGGTATTAACGATCGGCACCGCAGACAGCGGCGGTACCATGTACCCAGTGGGCCGAGCCATTGCGCAGGTTGTTAACGAGAACATACCCCAAATGAAGATTAACATTGGCGCGTCAAACGGTTCTTTTTCCAATGTGGAGGGTCTGCGGGGCGGGCAGATTGATCTTGGCCTGGTCAGCGCAGATGTGGCGTATTGCGCTTACTGGGGTGAAGAAGAGTTTTCAGGAAAGCCGATGAAGAATCTGCGCGCGATTGGTGCGGTGTATTTCAGCTACTCCAACTGGATTGCAAAGGATTCGCTCAACGCAGTTTATGTGCATGATCTGCTGGGAAAACGGGTGGCTATAGGACCGGAGAACTCTACCACTGATCTTTCCGCGAGAATTGCTCTGCAGGTTGTCGGGATCAATTCGGGCAACACAAAGCTGGAAAACTACGGCCTTGGCTCCGGCAGCCAAGCGCTGGGGGAAGGAAAGCTCGATGCCGTGCATGGGATGGCCGGAGTTCCCGTTAAAGCGATGCAGGATCTAGCCAACAGCGTTCCCTGCCGTCTGCTGCGCTACACGGATGAGGAACTGACTGAGATTCTGAATGACAATGATCAGTATCGACGAGCAGTGATCCCGGCCGGTACCTATTCCGGGCAGAAGGAAGATGTACCCACATTTGGCGTTAAATGCGTACTGTGCGTCAATGAGGATATGGATGAAGAACTGGTCTATGAGATTACCAAAAGCTTGCGTCAGTCTGTGGAAGATTTGGATGAGCTCCATTATTCCATGGAAAGCATGAAAAACACTGATTTTGTTACCAAAGATCTTCCGGTTCCGCTTCATCCTGGCGCGGAGCGCTTTTATAAAGAGGCCGGATTAAATTGATGATTTTTGAACGGCTTGATTATGCAAGCTGGCTTAGTGAGAACTGCTTTTTCTATAGGCTTTTCTGAAAATTTCTGCAAGCAAAGCTTTTGCTTGTGAATCGAACCGGTAGAATAGCAGTAAGCTGCCTTTTCGTGGATTTCTTTTTCTATTAATTTTACGTGAACATAATTTCTTGGCATAGAAAGTAAGACCTCCTATCGTATTTTTATTCTACGATAGGAGGTTTTTTTCTTGCAATGTCCGTTTTACTGGTTCAGTTCAGATTGCATTCGGACTCTTTTTTGCAGGCTTTCTTAGAAATGAATAATCTCTGGATAGATGATGCAAAAAAGAAAAATAAGAATGATATTAGAAGGGTTTGAATTTCTGCATAAATAATAAAATTAGAATATGATGTTTGTAAACAGTCTATAAAAAAGTGAATCTTTGCCTCTTTTTCCCCTTATTTTTTCAGCCTAAATTGGATAAATTAAATAAAAGAGAAATAAAATGACAGAATTTTAATTTGACAAGAATTTCATGGTTGAATATAATTATACTAACAACTTATCACTTTGATTAAGGTTGTTACTATGCAGCTGTTTTAGATCAGCAGAATAAAAGCTTGATGAAATACGAATTGGGGGATGAGCAGAAATGACAAAGGTTGAAATTAAAAATTTGTACAAAATATTCGGCGCCACCCCGAAGAAAATGATCCCACTCCTGCAGGAGGGAGAAACCAAGGAATCGGTTTTAAAGAAGTTAAAGCACAGTGTTGGTGTGAACAATGCTTCTTTTGCAGTGGAAGAGGGAGAAATTTTTGTGGTTATGGGCCTTTCCGGCAGCGGAAAATCAACATTGATCCGGTGCCTGAACCGACTGATCGAACCCACCTCCGGTCAGGTAATGATCGATGGTCAGAATATAGTGGAATTTGATGCAGAGCATCTGCGAGAGGTTCGCAGAAAAAAGATCGCGATGGTTTTTCAGAATTTTGCGCTTTTGCCGCACCGTACTGTGGCGGAAAACGTGGCATTTGGCCTTGAAATTCAGAAAGAGGACGAAGCGGTTCGCCGTCAAAAGGCTGTGGAAATGTTAGAGGTCGTCGGGCTGAAGGGCTATGAAAACTCCTATCCGTCTCAGCTTTCTGGCGGAATGCAGCAGAGAGTGGGACTGGCCCGTGCGCTGGCTACCTCGCCGGATATTCTGCTGATGGACGAAGCGTTCAGTGCGCTGGACCCTCTGATTCGCAAGGGAATGCAGAACGAGCTGCTAAGTCTGCAGCGTCGGCTGAAAAAAACGATCATCTTTATCACGCATGATCTGGATGAGGCTCTGAAGCTGGGCGACCGAATTGCCATCATGAAAGACGGCGTGATCGTACAGATCGGTATTCCGGAAGAAATCCTAAGCCATCCGGCAGATGCTTACGTGCGCGAGTTTGTGCAGGGGGTCAACCGCTCTAAGGTTCTGACCGCGTCGTCAATTATGAGCGAGGCAGATACGGTGACGACGGTGACCGGCGGCGCCCGTGTGGCGCTGCACCAAATGCGCGAGGCGGAAATCTCAAGCGTTTATGTTACCGATCGATTGGGACGGCTGCTCGGCCTCGTCACAATTGACGACGTTACCCGCTTAATCCGGGAAGGGAAAGAAGACCTTTCCGGTATTTTAGAAAAAGAGTTCTGCACCGTTGGACCGGACGTTCTTGTGGAAGATATTCTGCCCTTGTTTTTGAAGACAAGGTATCCGGTAGCGGTAGTTGACGACGAAAATCGGCTGCTGGGTCTGATTTTTAAGGTTTCGGCCCTGGCTGGAATCGTAGGGGAGGTAAATGGGAATGATTAGATTACCGATCGGAGATACCGTAGAGAAAATAATTGATTGGCTTACGGTCAATCTGGCTCCGTTTTTTACCGGAATCAAAGACGGGCTTTCCGGTGTGATCAACGGCTTTGATTTTATCTTCAACGGGATTCCATTTTTTGTTATGATCGCGATTTTTGCAGTGATTGCCTGGCGGCTGGCCGGGCGCGGAACAGGAGTTTTTACGGTGGTGGGCCTATTGCTGATTGTTTCGATGAATCTGTGGAAGCAGACGATGGAAACGCTGGCGCTGGTTGTTACCGCAACTTTGATTGCGCTGGTGCTTGGGCTTCCGCTTGGCATTTGGATGTCCCGCAGTGATAAAGCAAACAATGCAATTCGCCCAATTCTGGATTTTATGCAGACCATGCCTGCGTTTGTGTACTTAATCCCCGCTGTGTATTTCTTTGATTTGGGGGAGGTGCCCGGCGCGGTGGCAACCGTTATTTTTGCAATGCCCCCGGTGGTTCGCCTAACCAGTCTTGGCATTCGTCAGGTGCCAACGGATGTAGTAGAAGCCTCGAAGGCGTTTGGCGCCACCTCTGGCCAGCTGCTGTGGAAGGTGCAGATTCCCATGGCGATGCCGACCATTCTGGCTGGTTTAAACCAGACGATTCTGCTTTCGCTTTCCATGGTCGTTATTTCGGCGATGATCGGTGCCGGCGGATTGGGTAATGTGGTACTTCAGGGCATTACACAGATGAAGATGGGCCAGGGCTTTGAGGGCGGTCTTGCGGTTGTGATTCTGGCTATGGTAATCGACCGGATCACCCAGAGCCTCGGCAAAACAAAGAAGAAAAGCTGACACGCCTTTCAAAATAAATAGGGTACAGGTACAGCAATTTTTCCCCGGCCTCAGGCAGGGAAAAAATTAGCAGACTCTTTTAGAGTGGCAATATTATTTAGAAAAGGAACAAAGGAGGATGACAATGAAAAAAGCAGTAGCAATCGGAATGAGCGTCGTAATGCTTCTGGGTGCGATGGCGGGCTGCGGCTCGTCGGGCAGCAGCTCGGGCACATCGGAAAAAAAGACGGTAAAGTTAGGGTATGTCAACTGGTCTGAGGGAATCGCGATGACCAATCTTGCCGCAGCAGTGCTGGAGGATGAAATGGGCTATCAGGTAGAGCTGACTATGGCGGATGTTGCTCCGGTTTTTACCTCAGTAGCAAGTGGGAATACAGACGCTTTTATGGATGTTTGGCTCCCGAAAACTCATGAGGATTACATGAACAAATACGGCGATAAGCTGGAGGATTTGGGTGTCAGCTATGAAAATGCACTGATTGGCCTTGCGGTTCCCAGCTACGTTTCGATCAATAGCATTGAAGAGCTGAACGCCAATAAAGATCAGTTTGGCGGCGAGATCATTGGCATCGATTCCGGCGCGGGTCTTATGAAAGCTACGGATCAGGCGATCAAAGATTATGGCCTAAATTATACGCTTCTGCCCGGCAGCGGCCCCACCATGACTGCGGCGCTGAAAAAGGCGATCGACGCAAAAAAGCCGATCGTGGTAACGGCGTGGAAGCCTCACTGGATGTTTGCCCGCTGGGATTTAAAGGTTCTGGAGGACCCCAAGGGTATTTATGGAACTGCGGAAAACATCCATATTGTTGCGCGCAAGGATTTGTCCAAGGATATGCCGGAGGTAGCGAAGTTCCTCAGTAATTTTAAAATGAGTGAGCAGGAGCTGGGTGATCTGATGGGAGCGATTGAAGAAAAGGGTGGCGAGCCTTTGGATGTTGCGAGAGCATGGGCTAAGGAGCATCCGGATCTGATCAAAGGCTGGATTGCCGCGAAATAATTTGAATCAAAAAAGCTTTGGAATAGGACCTTGATTTCTTCCTCCGCTTTCGGCGGGGGAAGAAATTGTTTTTTTTTCAGTAGGAAGCGGCTTCTGTTCACTGGAGATTCATCGCAAAAACCGGCTGCCCGTAAGGTGCGGGCAGCCGGTTTTTGCAGTAATAAATTTATTCCGTGAGAAGCCGATATTTTTCAAATAAATAGGAATCAATCTCTTCGGGGGAAGACTCCGACAACAGAAATCGAATTTCTGCTTCGCTGAACTCCGGAATCGAAAAGTTGCGCAGATATTTTTTCTGGTAGCATTTGTAGTCACCCTTCAGGCAGTAGCTGACACGGGAGATATAGTATTCCATCACATCGGAGTTGAGAATTTTCGCCAGCACCTCCAAAGGGTACCGGCCTCCCTGTGTAATGGCATAGCCGTTGCAGAACAGAATTTCTCCGTCCGGTTCCGGCAAAAATTTCGGTTTTCGGCTGAACATGGGGAACAGCAGCTTCGGGCCGCGGCAATTGAGTCCCTGGCTTCTGCCATATGCATACCAGGCGACCGGGTTCGGCTTTCCCTTATCCCGCGCGGCCAGCACAGGGCGGCAGTCGAGCAGATATTGGTAGCACAATGGAAAATGAGCCGCCAGCTGTTCTTCTTCCAGTATCCGGTATGGTGTTCCGTCGTCTGGAGTGCCGGTATACGGGAAAAGAATATGCTTCCGCTCGCCTGGCATAGCCGCTTCGTTCGAGAGTTCGGATATTTTATCAATGGCCCGCACCGCGCCCGGCTCGATCCAATAGCGCACTCCGCCTCGCTCCTGATAGAAAAGACCGGTATTCGCATCGAAGCCGTCCAAAAAATAAATGCTGTCGCGCAGCGTAGCAATACCGATTTTGATTTGATTGCGGATGGGTTGACCGGCCTGTTCGATCCGTTCGATATTCTGCCGCTCTGTTTCAGATAAAAACTTCCACCCGGCGGGGTTCAGGCCATCCCAATCTGTCTGGCGGAGGATGGCCCGGCTCAATGCTTCCGGAAGATTCTCGCTTTTTTCCAGCGCGGCATAAGCGACGGTGTGGTTTTCACGCCGGTTTAAAAACAGCAGAGAGCTGTAAGTGTGAATCGGCTCGAATACCAGGTTTTCGCCGAAATCGATCACTCTGGATACGGCACGATTTTCCCCTAGCAGACGCCTCAGTTCTTCAGCGGAAGAAATGGAGAGATAGTTATTTGGAACAATAAAACCGAGCGTACCTCGTTTTGAAAGAAAGCGAAGGCTCTGCTCAATAAAAGCGTAAAACAGGTTAAAGGTTCCCTTGCGTGTGGTGAGAAAACTCTTTTTCAGCCGTTCGGCATCCTTTTGGGGAATGGTATGTGTGTTTAGGTAAGGTGGGTTGCCTACAATCGCATCAAAATCCGCGCAGCCGAACAAATCCGTCCAGTCGCAGGAAAGGGAGTCTGCGGTCGCGATGTGAAAGGACAGCCCATCTGCGGTACCGTCGGTTAGCAGGGCCAGCAGGGTCAAGAGAACCCTGCTGCGCCGGGTCTGATCTTCACTGATGTCGATTCCGTACAGGTGTTCCGAAATGATTTCTCGCATCGGCTTGCCGCTGATACGGTGCAGAACTTCCGCCGCCGGCAGTAGAAAAGAGCCGCTGCCGCACGCCGGGTCAATCACCCGGCAGTGTTCGGGAAAAGGGAATGGAGTGGCATGCTTCAGTATGTAATCTGCGATATAGTGCGGTGTAAAAACAACGCCGTTTTTCCCTCGTTCCTGTAAGTCTACCATCTCTTCCAGAACAGATTTCATCAAGGGGAGCGTCAGAGAAACTTCTTTATGCAGAAGCCGGCAAACCTCCGGCACAGCTTTTTCCTGAAGTTCATTCAGCATGGTAGGAGCGGCGGAAGAAAGGCCGTACTGCTCCAGAAATACCCGGATCAGGCTGGCTTCTATTTGCAGGTCGGAATGTTTTTTCGGAATCAGGCGTAGCAGTTCTTTTGCGTTCATTTTTTTCACCCAGAACAGTATACCTGATTTTATAAAAAATCAAAAGCAAAGATTGTACTCCTAAACATAAAAATTACTTCCCTCGCCTTTGGCGGGGGAAGTAATTTAACGGTGAAAATCTGAACCGTTATGCCACAAAATTTACGAGTATGCACCAATCAATATTTCTCAATACGGCGCTGACGACGCAGATTGTCACGGCGTTCGCCGGCATTCCAGTCAGCTTCTTCCTCGTCCGATTCCAGAATCAGCGAAGGCACCGGAGTGGGGTGGTCGTTTTCATCGAGCGCCACCATTACAAGATAGGCGGTGTTTACCAGCTTGCGCTCGCCGTCCAGGTGTTCCACAAAAGTGTCAACCTGTACTTCCATTGAGGTTCTGCCCACATAAGTGACCTTGCCGAACAGAACAATCGTATTGTTTACATATACGGGCTCTTTAAACTGCAGATTATCTATGGAGGCAGTTGTGGGGATGCGATTGGAGTGTCTGCGGGCGACGACTCCGGCCACGATGTCGATCCATTCCATCAGTTGTCCGCCGAACAGTCGTCCTGCTCCGTTAATATGGCTGTTTAGTACGACCTGAATCTGTTCCACACGGGAGTCGGCTACTCGCTTTGGTGTTAATTCATTCACAGAACTTCACTCCTTTTTTTGTCTGTTTTGACGATTTCATCTTACCCTATTTCGACTAAAATTGCAATCAAAATCTTTGTAAACAAACTTGGTGTAAAATATGAATTTACTCTAAATTCTAATCGAAGTAACAGCTTTGTAATTGCCATGCCGCAGAATCCATACTATAATAAAACAAAAGGGAGCCGCGCGGTCCCTTTGTTTTGTGATGAAAGACGGTGAAGCGATTGAGAGAAAGCAACCACTGCTGCGCCATTGTGGTTGCGGCTGGTCATTCCAGCCGAATGAAATGTGCTGATTCGAAAATATGGATTCCGCTTTCAGGCGTTCCGGCGATTGTCCGAACGCTTTTTGCTTTTGAACAGGCTCAAACCGTGGACGATGTGGTGATTGTCTGCCGTGCATGCGACAGAGAGGCGATGGAACGGCTGAAAACGGAATACTCGCTGAACAAGCGGTATCGGGTGGTGGCGGGGGCCAATACCCGCCAGGAATCCGTGGCGTGCGGTGTGGCCGCCGTGCCGAAAGATTGCGGGTACTTCGTCATTCACGATGGCGCCCGGCCTCTGATTCAGCCGGAGTTGATCGACCGTGTGGTGTTGGATGGTCAGAGGCACGGTTCGGCCGCGCTGGCGATTCCGGTACACGATACCATTAAAAGGGCAGACCCCGATGGCTTTGTAGTGGAAACCCCGCCACGCGAGCAGCTTTGGAGCGTGCAAACGCCACAAGTGTTCCGAAGGGAGCTGTACGAATCGGCCATGAAAGCCGTGCAGGGCGAATACACTGACGATTGCCAGTTGATCGAGCGGGCAGGCGGCCAAGTTCATTTGTGCGAGGGCTCGCCAGACAACATCAAGCTGACCACTCCCGAGGACATATTGTTTGCTGAGGCGGTGCTTCGCAGCAGAGAGGGTGATTTCAAATGAGAATTGGGCACGGGTATGATGTGCATCGTCTGGTACCGGATCGTCCTCTGATTATTGGTGGGATCCACATTCCGTATGAACTCGGCCTTTTGGGTCATTCCGATGCCGATGTGCTGTCCCACGCAGTGGCGGATGCCTTGCTGGGGGCCGCCGCTTTGGGTGATTTGGGCGCCTGGTTCCCCGATACTGACCCCGAGTGGGCCGGTGCGGACAGCCTCAAGCTATTGCACCGTGTTTGTGAGCTGGTGGGGGAGCGTGGGTATCAGATTGAGAATATTGATGCCACAGTGGTGGCACAGGCCCCGAAACTTCGCCCCTATATTGCTCAAATGAGAGAATGCCTTGCCTGTGCCTGCGGTATTGAAACAGATGCCGTAAGTGTAAAGGCCACAACAGAAGAGCATCTTGGCTTTACCGGAGCGGGACAAGGAATTGCCGTTCACGCAGTTTGTCTGCTAAAGTAGAAAAACAGGTGATCAACCCGTCTTCCCACCGCATATTCTGTTAATAAAAACAGAGAGGTGATGTTTGTGGGCAAGCCTGTAATTTTGCTTGGTTCCATCACTTATGCGATGAAAAGCCGGGACGTTCTGTTCCGTTACGGAATTAAATCGTATGTGGAGAGAACACCGCGCACGAAGGATCGGCTCGGGTGCGGATATGGAATTTACGTACCGGATCGTACCGATCAAGCAGAAGATATTTTGAAACACGCTGGCATCCGTGTGTTGGGAAGATCCGAGAGAGCGGGTGCTGTATGATTTATTTTGACAATGCGGCCACCACGTACCCGAAGCCGCCCAGAGTGATCTCCGTCATGGCGGAGGCCCAGCGGACGAAGGGCGCGAACCCGGGGCGCAGCGGGCATAAGCTGTCCCTCCTTGCCGCGCAGGAGGTTTATAATTGCCGGCAGACGGCGGCAGAGCTGTTTTCTGCCCCCGGGCCGGAGTGTGTCGCATTTACTCTGAACTGCACCATGGCACTGAATATGGTTATCAAGGGAGTATTAAAGCCCGGTGATCATGTGGTGACGTCGAACCTGGAGCATAACGCAGTCATGCGTCCGCTCCAGGCTCTGGCAGATCAGGATATTACGTTTACGCAGGCGCAGGTGGTTCCCGGCAACAATAACGCGACGGTGGATCACTTTCGCCAGGCCCTGCGCCCCAATACGGCGCTGATCGTATGTATGCATGCCTCCAATGTGTGGGGAATTCGTTTGCCGGTGGAGCGTATCGCCGCGCTCGGCCGCGAATATCAGATCCCGACCGCAGTAGACTGTGCGCAAAGCGCGGGAGTGCTGCCGATTAATTTGGAAGACAACGGCATCGACTACCTTTGTATGGCTGGGCATAAAGGGCTTTACGGCCCGATGGGGACGGGAATGCTGATTGCCAAAAGCGCTTCACTTCCCAAAACAATTTTGGAAGGCGGAACCGGTACCTCTTCTTTTTCGTTCCTGCAGCCGGATCAGATGCCAGAGCAGGCGGAAAGCGGAACGCCGAATCTGCCCGGAATCGCCGGCCTGCGTGCCGGGATGGAATTTGTACGCACAAAGACGGAACAAACCATTTTTTCTCATGAAATGCGCCTGGTACAGCAGCTTTACGACGGGCTAACTCAGATTCGAGGTGTGCGGCTTTACACACAGCGGCCGGAGGAAATGTATTTTGCTCCCGTCCTTTCCTTTAATATAGAGGGAATGTCAAGCGAGCAGGTAGCCGGGCGGCTGGATGCCGCCGGAATCGCCGTGCGCCCCGGCTTGCACTGTGCGCCGGCCGCGCATCAGTTTATGGGAACTTTGGAGCAGGGCGCGGTTCGGGTATCACCGTCTGCTTTCAATAATAGAAATGAAATAGAGCGATTTTTCATGATAATCCGTAAAATCAACGCGGATTCTTGAATAAAATGTTGCATATCGCTGTTTATATGGTAAAATAAATAAAAAGAGGCAAGAGTTGCGGTCAGGTTTGCTGCGGGTCTGCTACGGAGAGGAAAAACATGGAGCTTCTCGTGAACGGTTGGGGTAATATTGTCGGCTTAATTAAATCATTTCAGCTGACAGATGGCCTGGATGTCATGGTCATATCCTTCATCATATATAACGGGATCAAGCTGGTTCGGGAAACACGGGCCGAGCAGCTGGTCAAGGGCTTATTGATTCTGCTGCTTGTCTGGGGTGTGTCCTATTACTTGAACCTGCACATGGTCGGCGCTCTGCTGAACTATTTTTTCCAGTTCAGTGTGTTTGCGTTGCTGGTAGTGTTTCAGCCCGAAATGCGTCGCGCTTTGGAGCAGATTGGCCGAAGCGGGCTTGGCAGCAATGCGAAGGGCTGGCTGTTTACCGGCGTTAAGGAAGACGCCGACCTGCGCCAGAAGCTCACCCGTGGAATCAACGCGGCGGTAGAAGCCGTGGTGGTGTTGCAAAAGCAGAAAATGGGCGCTCTGATTGTGTTTGAGCGCCAGACAAAGCTGGGTGACATCGCAGACACCGGCACCGTGATCAACGCAGACCCTTCGGCTCAGCTGATCGGCAACGTGTTTTTTAATAAGGCTCCTCTGCACGATGGCGCGATGATTATTCGCGACGGCATGGTGTATGCGGCGGGCTGTATTCTCCCGCTGACCAAAAGTGATAAAGTCAGTCTGGATTTGGGAACGCGCCACCGTGCCGCAATCGGTATCAGCGAAAACTCTGATGCGGTTGTCGTGGTGGTGTCGGAAGAAACCGCCCAGGTTTCTATTGCTGTAAATGGTGTTTTAACCCGCAACTATACGAGAGAAACTCTGAGAAGTGAATTGGAAAGTCTGATTATCCCGGAGCAGGAATCCAGTGAAAAGCGGTCCCGCAAGATTCCTTCCATCAGGAGGGCAAAAAAAGATGAAGAATAAAAAACTGGATCTTTCTGTGCTGTTTTATAACGACCGCTTTGTCATGGCGTTCTCCGTGTTAGCGGCGATTGTTTTATGGTTTATCATGGCAACAGTTAATACGCAGGAGAGGCCGCGCATTATTTATGATGTGCCGGTTACCATCAAGCTTTCTGAGGCAAGCCAGGAGCAGGGCCTCAAGGTGTTTGAGCAAAGCGTAAAAACGGCAAAGGTGTCCATTCGAGGCAACAGCATCGTTGTTAACCGCATCAAGCCCGAAAATATTCAGGTGGTGGCGCAGCTGGCGTCGTCGATTACCCAGCCGAATAATTATACGCTGCCCTTAACGGCGCAGAAGGTGGGCTCACTGGCTGATTACGAGATTGTGTCTATTGAACCAAGCTCCATTATTGCCAATGTGGATGTCTACAAGGAAGTCACTTTCCCAATTCAGGACAACATCACCTATAAAGCCGACCCGAACTATTTTGTCAGCGCTCCGTCCTTTTCTGCGGATACGGTCATGATCTCCGGCCCGGAAACCGAGATTGCGAAGATCAAAAAGGTTTCGGCAGAATACAATGTGAAGGAAACCCTGACGCAAAGTAAAAACTTTACTACCGATTTGGTACTGTATAACGCATATAATGAAAAGATTTCTACCGATAAGCTGACCATGAGTATCAAATCTGTGGATGTGAATATTACGGTGCTGGCCAGAAAGGTTATGAAGCTGAGTCCGACCTTCACCGGCAAGCCTGTGGGACTTGCCCTTTCCTCCGCGGAGCAGAAGGTGAATCCTGAAACCGTTGAGGTGGCCGGCCCGGAGGATGTTCTGGCCAATGTAAATGAGCTGAGCCTGGAGGCAATTGATTTTTCAAAGCTTTCCATCAACAATCAGAATCTTCAGGTAGATATTACGCTCCCGCCGGGATGCAAGAATCTGAGCAATGTTTATACGGCCTCTGTGACGCTGAATTTTAGCGGCTTTAAAAGTAAAAAGATTAATGTAACAAATTTCCAGGTCAAAAATCTTGCGGCAAGCAAATCGGCGCAGGTGTTTACAAAGAATCTGGAAATGACGCTGATCGGCCCGGCCAAGCAAATTGACGCGATTACGTCTGCTGACGCTTATGCACAGATTGATATGACAGGAAAAGACAGCTTTACCGGGCATTCCGAATTTCCCGTAACACTGGTGGCAAAAAGTCAGACCAGTGTTTGGGCATATGGGGAATATAAGGCGAATGTGAGCGTTACGGAAAAAACTGGATAATCCTTGTTGAATTGACGTATAAGTCGTTCGTTAAGGTAAAAGAAGGGATGCGTTATCGCATCCCTTCTTTATTGGTAATTATTGTATTTTGATGAAAACACCGGGTTATTACTTGACATAATCTGGTAAGAGAAATATAATAAACTAAATTGCTGTGTTTTCTGTGTCGTTATAGGATGGAAATTGCCGGCAAAAATTATTTTGTGGGAGGAATCGGATTGAGAAGAAGATTGGGGTCATTTTTTCTGGTTTTGGCGATGTTGACGACGCTGTTTTTGCCGGCGTATGCAGATACATACACAACCGATTTTATGATCAGCTCCACCTTTGCCCAGATGAAAAAGGGAGATACCATACAACTTAGGGTGTACAGCGGAACTTCAGAAGCGACGCAGGTGACCTGGGCTTCCAGTAATCCCACTGTTGTTCAGGTAGACAGCACGGGAACGGTGACTGCGCTTACCATCGGCCAGGCGACCGTTACGGCAACCTCGGCCTCAGGAGCTACTGTAAGCTGCTCCGTCAGTTGCTTAGTAAATGTCGGTATTCCCGGAATTGACGTTTCCCAGCATCGTGGGGCTATTGACTGGCAGAAGGTGAAAGCTGCCGGCATTCAGTTTGCCATGATTCGCACCGGTTACGGTAACGAAAACTGGGCCCAGCAGAAGGATACTCAGTTTGAAGCAAATTACAAGGGCGCAACTGCAAACGGCATCGCAGTAGGCGCTTATCATTACAGCTACGCGACGAACGCAACCATGGCGGCGCAGGAAGCGGAAATGTGCCTGAGTATCCTCAATGGCCGTACGCTTCAGTATCCCGTTGTATTCGATGTGGAGGATAAAGCACATAATTCTCTTTCCGCGGATCAGATGGGTCAAATTGTGAACGCGTTTTGCAGCAGGATTAAGCAGGCCGGCTATAAGACGGCGGTTTACAGCTATGTGAACTTCTACAACGCGCGTCTGACCAGCCCGCTCGTGACGCAGTATGATACCTGGATCGCCCACTGGGGCGTCAGCCAGCCGAATTTCAGCCGTCCGTACACCATGTGGCAGTATGCTGCGCAGAGTGTTCCCGGTGTCAATGGCCTTTGCGACATGAATTACAGCTACTATGATTACGCCGGAACGGCCTCTCAGCAGCCAACTAAACCCACAGACCCGAGCTTCTTCGCCAGCAGTGCGCCGAGTACGTACACGTTTACCGATCTGAGTTCGGATTACTTCTACCGCATCACTACGGCAGATGCCGTAGCGCCCACAGCGGTTTCCTCTGATCCGAACGTTGCGGAGGTGCGCTTCTCTCAGCAGTCGTCTGACGGATACATTTTCCATGTAATCCATAAAGGTGAGGGCCATGCAACCATTACTACTACCTCTGCGGTAACAGGCACCTCCACATCCTTCACGGTAACGGGAAATGCCTTGCCGAAGGTTGTGTATTTTACAGATCTGGGTTCTGCCTTTACCCTTCAGAAGGGTCAGACCCGTTCTCTGCGTGTGATGCCCACGGTGCTTACCGGCAGCATTAAGTTCCTCGTTGGTAACCCGTCTGTTTTAACTGGCGGAACAGTTCAGTCTACTACAGGCGGCTGGTATTATCCCATTACCGCTGCCAGCAGCGGAACCACACCTATTTATGCGCAGGTAGGCAACCGTGCTCCGGTTTTGGTTGCGACGGTTACCGTGTCCTGAGCTGTGTTACATTTATCTGCAATAAAATTCATTAAAAAAATGTCCGGTCTTTAGAAGACCGGACGTTTTTTTGAGCATTTTACAGGATGTTTTTTATCGGATGATTCCTGTATTGATAGGTAAAGTGTGGCTGAACATCTCCTTTGTGGTAACCGTATTTCTTTTTTGGGGGATACAATTTTTGCTCGACAGCAGTTTAAAACAAGCTGTTTCTCCACTGTCAGTGTATAGAAAAAGTATGCATAGGTTGCTTTGATTCGGATCTCATTACAGCTGTAAATACATATTTAAGCCAGAGAGAAAGCGTATGGACGCAAAGAAACACATCCTGTAAAACAGGATGTGTTTCTTGTGGTGGACGATACAGGACTTGAACCTGTGACCCTTCGCACGTCAAGCGAATGCTCTAGCCAGCTGAGCTAATCGTCCATTTACTTTAAGTGCTTTTTCAATGCTTGGTTATTATATCTTATTTTTTATCGGAAATCAACCCCTAAAACAAATCTTTTTTTACTTTTCTGGTTAGATTTTTAAAAAATATGCAGAAAAAAAGAAAATTTTATAAATTTAAACTTTTTTATCAAGATATTGCAGATTTCTGCCGATATACATAAATAAGAGTTTCTGATTCTTCAGCAATCGTCAAACTCAAGGAGGATACAGAGTGGATATTTCAACAATCATTGGAGTAGTTGTCGCATTTGGCTCTATTATCGGGGGCTATTTGTTAGAGCACGGCGTGTTGAGTTCTTTGGCCATGCCATCTCCCTTTATTATCGTGGTTGGGGGTACGTGGGGGGCGATTATTCTTTCCTTTGGATTAGGGGAAATCGGAGCTGCGTTCAAGTTCTTTCTCAATACCGTGTTTACCAAGCATTCGCCGAACCCTGAAAAGCTGATTCAGAAAATGGGGGAGATGGCGGACGCCTGCCGAAAGGAAGGTCTTTTGAAGCTGCAGACCATGCTGGATGATTCCGACATCAGCGACGACAGCTTTCTGCCGCTGAAAGAAGGCATGATCCTGACCCTGGACATGAAGCCGGCTGAAGAAATCGAATCTACCATGTTGGCGGATCTGGAGACGTATCTAGTAAAAAAGAATATGGAAATTGAGGTTTTTCAGGCAGCAGGCGGCTTTTCACCTACGCTAGGTATTATCGGTACCGTTATGGGTCTGGTACAGGTGCTTTCCAACATGACAGACGCGGCGGCGCTGATGGCTTCGATTGCAGTAGCCTTTCTGGCTACCCTGTATGGTATTCTGTTCGCTAACCTCTTGTATTTTCCTATGGCCAACCGAATGAAAACAGACCTGAAACGTCAGAAGGTGTACCGCGAAATGATGATTGAAGGCATGTGTTTGATTGCAAGCGGTAAATCGGCACGCGACGTAGAGAACCAGCTGTCTCTTTATTATCATGTATTCAAAAACGGCCAGAAGAAGTATAAAGCGGGAATCAATAACTAATTGCTTGGAGATTAAATTACTATGGCAAGAAGAAAAAAGAAGGGCGAAGCAGAAGCCCCGGAAAATAATGAAAGATGGCTTCTAACCTATTCGGATATGATCACGCTGCTTTTGGCTTTGTTTATGATTCTGTATTCCATGAGTACCATTGACGCGAAAAAATTCGCGAAGATGGCGGAGCAGGCCGGTCAGCAGATGGGCGCTGTTAGCAGTGTCAATGCAACGGCAGGCGGTGGTACCGGTAGTGCCGGTACAGGAAGCGGAAGCACAACCACAAATGCCAGCAATCTGACGAATACGATGGATGCCCTGGATGAGGTGTATTCCATTCTTCAGTCTTATGTGGAAAAGAATCATCTCGAGGATCAGATCGGTCTGGTCAATACCAATACTTACGTTAAAATTCACCTGAAGGATAAAATGATGTTCGTGCCTGACAGCTCGCGAATGCTGCCGGAAAGTGAGCCTGTGCTGAAAGAGGTTGCCTACGCCATCTCGAAGGTGTACGACCGGGTGGATCATATTACTTTCAGCGGGCATACGGCAGACGTTGGGCCGCATACGCTCTCCGGTGATCAGACCTCTTGGCGCCTTTCTACGGAACGTGCCGTTACGGTTCTGACGAAGATGATCGGTTACGGGATGGAGCAGGATAAGGTTTCGATTGAGGGTTATGCTCATTATTCTCCGGTCGCAAACAATAACAATGAAGAAGGCCGGGCAAAGAACCGGCGCGTTGAAATTACGATTCTGAAAAACCCACCGATTTTGCCGGCAAATACCTCAAAAGCTTCGGCAGATGCCTCCGCCGCTTCTGCGGCCGCGTCTGGTCAGTCTGCGTCCAGTCCGGTGTCACACTGAAAAGAATAAAAAACTTTTAACACAGGCTGCCGAAATGGGCGGCCTGTGGTTTTTCTTGGCCTGTACGGGGTGAATCGCCCGCTTTGCTTGAAATCTACCCGTAAAATGGTATAATAGGAAAAAGATACTGCATACTGATGTTCAAAACCGCCTGCGGCATGGGCGGCAGGGCTGATCGGAGAGTTCTCTGAAAAGCGTACTGAATTTGTTAAAGGGATGGATTCTATGGAAAAAAAGACATTTTATATCACAACTCCGATTTATTACCCCTCCGGGCAGCCGCATATTGGGCATAGCTACTGCACCGTGGCCAGCGACGCGATTGCCCGCTATAAGCGTTTGCAGGGCTATGATGTGATGTTCCTGACCGGCACGGACGAGCATGGCCAGAAGATTGAGAACAACGCGAAAAAAGAGGGCGTTACCCCCAAGAAATATGTGGATAAGGTGGTGGCGGGCTTCCAGAATCTCTGGAAGCTTCTGGACATCAGCAATGACCGTTTTATTCGTACCACAGACGATTACCACGAGAAAGCGGTGCAGAAGATTTTCCGCGCGCTTTATGATAAGGGCGAGATTTACAAGGGAAAATACGAGGGCTGGTACTGTACTCCCTGTGAAGCTTTCTGGACCGAAACACAGCTGAAGGACGGCAAATGCCCCGACTGCGGTCGCGAGGTTAAGTGGGAGGAAGAAGAAGCCTATTTCTTCCGTCTGTCGAACTATGCGGACAGGCTCCTCAAGCTGTACGAGGACCAGCCGGACTTTATTCAGCCTGAAAGCCGAAAAAACGAGATGATTCAGTTCATTAAGAATGGCTTGAATGATCTGTGCGTTTCCCGCACCAGCTTTTCCTGGGGTATCCCTGTGGATTTTGACCCCAAGCATGTCGTGTATGTGTGGCTGGACGCACTGACCAACTATATTACTGCCATGGGTTACGGTTCCGACGACGAATCGGATTATCGCAAGTACTGGCCCGCAGATGTTCATTTTGTAGGAAAAGAGATTGTGCGTTTTCATACCATCATCTGGCCCGCTATTCTGATGGCGCTGGATCTCCCCTTGCCGAAGCAGGTGTATGGTCACGGCTGGCTGCTGTTCGGCGATGGCAGCAAGATGAGCAAGAGCAAGGGCAACGTTGTTGATCCTGTGGTTCTGTGCGACCGCTACGGCGTAGATGCCATACGCTACTTCCTGCTGCGCGAAATCCCGTTCGGCGCTGACGGCAACTTTACCAACGAAGCCTTGATCGGCCGTATCAATTCCGATCTGGCCAACGATTTGGGCAACCTTGTTTCCCGCACCACCGCCATGGTAGGCAAATATTTCGGCGGTGTGATTCCCGCCGAGCAGGAGAAGGCCCCCATCGACGACGAGCTGGAGCAGGCGGTTACCTCTTTGCGTGAGAAATGCGATAAGGCGATCGATTCTTATCAGTTCTCGAATGCGCTGACGGAAATCTGGAAGGTCATCGCACGCACCAATAAATATATCGATGAAACAACTCCCTGGGTGCTGGATAAGGATGAGAACAAAAAAGCAAGGCTCGCTTGTGTGATGTATCATCTGTGTGAGGCCCTGCGCGTCATCTCCATCCTGGTTACTCCATTTGTGCCGAATACCGCCCCAAAAATTCAGGAGCAGCTTGGCGTCGGGCCGGAGGTTCTGGGTTATGAGAACGCGGCCACATGGGGTCTTCTGCCTGCAGATGCCGTCATTACAAAGGGCGAAACGCTGTTCCCGCGTATCGACGTGGAAAAGGAGATTGAAGAGCTGAATAAGCTTATTCCCTCCACGATCCCGGCGCAGGAAGAGAAAAAGACCGAGGAGACACCGGCGCAGGCTCCCGAGGGAATCGCGCAGATCACCATCGACGACTTTATGAAGGTTGAGCTGGTGGTCGCAAAGGTGCTGAACTGTGAGCATATCAAGCGCGCGAAGAAGCTGCTCAAATTCACTCTGGATGATGGAACTGGTGAGCGCACGGTCGTGTCCGGCATTGCCAAATGGTATCAGCCGGAGGATCTGATCGGTCATAGCATCGTGCTGGTCAAAAATCTGAAGCCTGTAGTGCTGTGCGGCGTGGAAAGCCAGGGAATGATCCTTTCTGCGGACTGCGGCGAGGACACGGTTCGCGTTCTGCTGATGGACGGCATCCCGGCAGGTTCCAGGATTCATTAAAGGGCGGTTTAATAGTGAAACGATTGATATTTGATTCCCATGCTCATTACGATGACGAATCGTTTGCCCCGGACAGAGAGGAACTGCTGCAGCGCCTGCCAGAGCAGGGCGTGTGCAATGTGGTGAGCATGGGGGCCGATTACGACGGATGCAGGGGAGCGCTTGAGCTTGCTTCCCGGTATTCCTATATTTACGCGGCAGTGGGAATCCACCCGGAAAATGTGGTAGGTCTTCCCGAGAATTATCTCAGCCAGATTGAGGAGTGGGCAAACGCTCCCAAGGTGGTGGCAATCGGGGAGATTGGCCTGGATTACCATTATGAGGATATGGCCCCCCGTGAGGTACAGCGAAAGGTATTCGAAGATCAGATTCTGCTTGCAAAGCGCCGAAACCTGCCGATTGTGGTTCATGACCGCGAAGCGCACGGCGACACAATGGAGATTCTGCACCGGCACCGACCAAGAGGAGTGGTTCACTGCTTTTCCGGCAGTGTGGAAATGATGCGTGAAGTGGTGCGCCTTGGCATGTATATCGGTCTTGGCGGCGTTGTTACCTTTAAAAATGCCCGGGTCGCCGTAGAGGTAGCCCGCGAGCTTCCGCTCGACCGCCTTCTAACGGAGACCGACGCGCCCTATCTGGCGCCAGAGCCATTTCGCGGCAAGCGGTGCGATTCTTCCATGATCCGTTATGTCGCGCAGCGCATCGCGGAAATTCGCGAAATTACCGCTGACGAAGTGCTTGCGGCCGGGCGGCGCAATGCAGAATCGCTTTTTAATATCATCGCTGAGGGGTAATATAATTTGACAATCACCTATGTTGTAGAAGAAGATCACTTATACGTAAACATGACAAACCGCTGTCCCAATGCCTGCGGTTTTTGCGTGAGGTCACTGAATGAACGAAAAGAGGGGGAAGCCGATCTTTGGCTGGATCGCGAGCCTACGCGTGAAGAAATCCTCGAGCATCTCAAAAGCAAGGATTTAGACAGCTACCGAGAATTGGTATTCTGCGGTTACGGCGAGCCAACCTGCCGCTTTGACGATCTGGTCTGGCTGTGTCAGCAGGTGCGGCAAATCAGCTGTGTGAATATCCGGCTGAATACAAACGGCCTTTCCGATCTGATCAACGGGCGCTCCACCGCGCCGGAGCTGGATGGCCTTCTGGATAGCGTTTCCATCAGCCTGAATGCCTCCACCCCAGAAAAATATCAGGAGATCTGTCATTCCAAGTTTGGCTTGGAGGCGCTTCCTGCAATTTTAAAGTTTACGAAAACCGTGGGGATGTATGTACCGAAGGTTTACATGACGGTCGTGGATAACATGCCGCGCGAAGAAATTTCCGCCTGCGAAAAGCTGTGCCGTGAAACGGGAGCAACCTTTCGTGTGCGCAAGTTTTTAGATCACCAGTCGTACGTAGAAAAGTAACATATGCGCTTCCTCTACGTTGGCCGGAGGGAGCGCATCCTGTTTTTCGTCAACAATATAAATAGAGAGTTGTTATGAGTATACACAGCTAAAAAGAGAGGCCAAATCCCATAAATGGGATTTGGCCTCTCTTTCAGTTTGATGGAATCTGGTTTAACGCACGATCAAGCCTTTTTCCAAGTCATGAACAGCTCCTGTTCGCCAGTCTCCCGATTGACCTGCTCGCGCTCAACCGTAAAGCCATGCTTGGTGTAGAAGTGAACGGTATTCTCACTCTTTTTGTAAACATTGACTTCCAAATGAGAATACTTCTCCTGGCACCAATGGAGCAGCTTTGTACCGATGCCTTGGTTCCAGTTTTCTGCGTCCACAAACAGAGCAGCGATAAAGCTGCCCTCCAGAATGCTGACAAAGCCCTTCAAACGGCCATGCTCACCGTAAACAAAGGTGCTGGCCATAGAGAGGTGTTCGTTGCGAACGATTCTATATTGGTTCAGCCAATGCTCTCTCGGAATGAACGGATGTGCTTTCGTAATGGCGTTCATCCACAGCTGCATCACGGCATCTAATTCGTCTTTATGGAACTCTCTGATCATAAGTATTACTCCAATCTTCAATTTCTTCTGCCATGTTTCCCTGAAAACCCGGGAGCGGTTTGATGATAGAAAGGGGGAACCTTGGTTATATTATACAATTATACACTATCAAAGTTAAATTGAAAAGGTAAAAATGAAAATAATCTATGAAAAAAGCGCACAGTTTCATAACTGAGCGCCTTTCCCCTTTGAATCAGCTTAAAGTTTATTATACGCATTGCATGCCAAAATTGCAAGGGTAAACTTTCTGAGTGGCCCGGATTCGCCCGCTAAGATTCTGGTTGATTTCTCCGTAAAGATTGTGCATGCTGCATATTGGGGTATACCTGCTTTAAGTACGCGTCTGTGTAGTGCTTGTCGAGCCACTGGCTGACCGGGTCTGCTGCGGGGATTCCTTCCTGCCGCAGGCTTTGGCGCTTCACTGCCATACCGGAAAGAGCGATGTTCGCTGCCATGAATACCAGAAGCACACGAGTCAGGATAACCCCGAACCGGTTTGGAATCTGCTCGATCCACCGGGTCAGTGAGGGCAGGGAATGCTTGATGAAAATGAGCCCCAGAACACCCCAGAATACGGAATACGTCAGGTTGGTTCGTCCGTGCAGGTTTAAAGCGGAATTGCTGTATTCCCACGACACCGTGCCGAGAAGCTTTTCTTGTAGAAACGAGCAGATATATTCCAGTGTGCCGCCCAAAATCATGCTCGAAAAGAAAATGATCATGCTGTTGCGGTGGCGAAAACGGTAAAGAGCAACGGTAAACAGCACTGCGCCGAGCCCGTATACCGGCGTAAACGGTCCGTAAAGCAGGCCCTGCCGGTTTTCAAAATACCCAAGGCGAACATAGCACCAAAGGGTTTCTACGACAAAGCCGATCACGCTTGCAGAAAGAAATATCCAGAAAAGTTTGTATCGGTTCAGCCCGTGCGCAAAAGAATTAGGGTTCCCTTCCATAGTAGAGCCTCTTCGCTGAAGTGTGGTGATCATCATTTCGACAGATTCCTTTCTGTAATACTTGGTTTAACTTCATTTTATCATAATTTGACCAAATCAGCAAAATCATTGCTCGCAGGTTCAATCCCAAAGCAAGGGAATTGTAATGAGGGGTAAATTATGGTATCATAAAAAGAAATATGATGCTGTCTATTGGAAATGGGAGATGATGGAATGGATGTTTTTGTTGAGCAGCTGATCCAAAAGAAAAAGGGGCGTAAGGATTACGCGATTGTAGCCGGGGCGGGCATACTCGGCATTGTGATTCTGGCGATCACCACGCTGATTGCGTTTTTGGGGCCTTTTCAGCTGATCGTTGTTGCAGGTGTGTTCGTTGGTATTTATTATGTAAGCGCGTCCAGAAATCTGGAATATGAATACAGTACGACCAATGGAGATTTCACCGTGGATCAGATCACGAATCGCCGCAGTCGTAAACGGATTTGCAATTTCGATTTAAAATCGGTGGAAGAAATGGGCCAGTACAATGCCTCGGCGTTTCAAAACAGAACCTTCGCAAGGCAGCTCATGGTTGGCGCGGACGACGCAGGCACCGATGCGTGGTATCTGATCGTACATTTAAAGGATTCGGGAAACACACTGCTCGTGTTTAATCCCGACGAAAGAATGCTGGCGGCGATCAAACCGTTTTTACCGCGGCAGGTATCTGTGAATGCTTTCCGTGGGCGTTGATCTCCTAGAGATTCCCCGGATAGAACGCGCGATGAAGAATCCGCGTTTTTGCCGGCGGATTCTAGGGGACAAGGAGTATGACCAGCTTGCTCAGCGCGGGTTTCCGGCAGCCAGCGTGGCGGTCAGCTTTTGCGCCAAGGAGGCGTTTTCCAAGGCGCTTGGCACAGGGGTGCGCGGCTTTCTTCTGAAGGAGGTGCAGCTTCTGCGCGATGAATTAGGGAAGCCTTATCTGCATCTGGAGGGAGCGGCTCTGGAGGCTGCAAGGCAAGCCGGTTTGGCATTTTCGGTCGGCGCTACGCATACCGCATGTTACGCTTCCGTCACGGTGATCGGGGAGAAGAGCTGTTCCAAAATTACAGTTCAAAAGCGGTGTGGCAAGAGTGCGCACGGGGGAAACGCCGCCATCTTGACAGACCCCGCGGATATGCTCGGTGCAGAGATGCAGCGCAAACTGCTTTCTAGTGTTACGATGATTGCCTCGTTGAGAAAGGAGCATCCTTCCAATGAAACTATTCGAAAGCGGCGCCATGCGGGCGCTGGAAGAAAGAGCCGTGCAGGCGGGAACCGCGTATTCCGTTCTGATGGAGAGCGCGGGGGAGGCCGCGGCGCAGCTGCTGCGGGAAAAGGCTCCCGGTGCGCATATTGTCATTCTGTGCGGAAAGGGCAATAACGGCGGCGATGGCTTTGTCGCTGCGCGGCATCTGGCGGCCTGGGAAGCAAAGGTCTGTGTTATCCTTGTTCAGGGTGAGCCGGAAACAGAGCTGGCGGGGCAGATGTTCCGGCAGATGGATTTGCAAAAGATTCAGGTTCTGGATTGGGCCAAAGAACCCGAAACGGTAAAAGCACAGGTATACAGTGCGGATTTTGTGTTGGACGCAATGTACGGTATCGGGTTTCGCGGCAGCTTGCCCGATACGCTGATCCCTCTGCTGGACGCCGCGGAAACCTCCGGAGCATTTCTTCTGGCGCTGGATTTGCCGAGCGGCGTTTCGTGTGATACGGGGGAGGTGCCCGGGCGCTGCGTGCGCGCGGCCGAAACGGTCAGCTTTACGGCACTTAAACCCGCGCATCTCATTCAGCCGGGCCGTGGCTTTTGTGGTAAGGTAACGGTCGTTCCAGTCGGTATTTCGGAATCGCTGATGGAAGAAGCGGAAACTCCGTTGTTTGGTATCGAAGAAAAAGATCTTTCCCTGCTGTTTCAGGAGCGGGAGCAGAACTCGAATAAAGGAAGCTACGGTACGCTGCTTTCTGTCTGCGGCAGCACGGGAATGGCAGGTGCGGCAATGCTTGCGGCCCGCGCGTCTTTGCGCACCGGGGTGGGCCTTGTGAATATGGCACTGCCAAAAGAGCTGTATCCGGTGGTGGCAGGCACTTTGCCGGAGCCCGTATATACGCTCCTGGAGCCTTCTCAGTACGGCGAAACTCTCAGTGAGGGCAGTGCTACCCTGCTCAATCAGAAGATGCTGAGTGCGTCAGCCGTCTTGCTCGGCTGCGGCCTCGGTACCTCGGCGTTTGCCCGTTCTCTGCTTCGGCGTGTGGCGGCCTGTAGCTCCGTTCCCCTTGTCATCGACGCGGATGGAATAAATCTCCTGGCTGAGAATATAGATATATTGAAAACAGTTCGAGTGCCGGTGGTGCTTACCCCCCATCCGGGAGAAATGGCGCGCCTTCTTCATACCACAACCGAGCAGGTACAGGCGCGGCGGCTGGATTATGCCAAGTACTTTGCACGGGAGCATGGGGTGACCCTGGTGCTGAAGGGCTCAGGAACCATTGTGGCTGCTCCGGATGGACGCGTGTTTGTAAACACCACAGGGAACCCGGGGATGGCGAAAGGCGGCAGCGGAGATGTGCTGGCCGGGATGATCGCCTCTCTCGCGGCGCAGGGGATTACGCCCTACTGGGCGGCGGTCTTCGGTGTGTTTTTGCACGGGCTCACGGGTGACCGCTGTGCAAAAAGGCTCTCTCAGCGCGGGATGCTGCCATCCGATTTGATTGAGGAGCTGCCCTTACTGTTTTCAGAATTTGAACAATAAGGGTGATTTCATGCGCAAGCCGACCCGTTTCCTTGTAATCCTGCTTTGTCTTGTTTGTATGGCTGTTTGCGCGGGGTGTTCACACTCGCTGACACGGCCGGTGGTAAACCCCGTTCTGACATTTCAGGCCAAGGCCGATGTTTCAATGGGGAAAAGCCGGTATGTGTGCCGGTTGCAGTATTCGGCCGGGCAGGGCGCGCAGCTGACGCTGCTGGAGCCGCAGGAGCTGCAAGATATGACGTGGGTGTGGGATCAAAAAATTCTCTCGGTCAGCTATGAGGGTCTTACGGTTTCGCAGGATAATATCGTGCTGCCGCAAACCGGAATGATTCCCCTGCTTCTGGCGTCGCTGGACGCGGCCTCTGTGGAAGGGGCGCTGACTACCTCTGGCGACGGGCTGTTTTTCGGCAGTGGAGACGGACATAATTTCACCCTGACTGCGGATCGCCGCAGCGGGCAGATCAAGCAGTTGGCTGTTCCGGAGGAAGATATGCTGGTGCTTTTTGAACCGATTACAGATTCCTCCGAAGAATCTAAGTAAAAAAAAATAGCAAATAGCAGCCGAACAGAAAGAAGATTCCATAAGCAAAAAAGAGAACGCAGCGTGCGTTCTCTTTTTTGTTTTGGCCGTTACGATATGGAATTCAGGTGGTCTTTCACCGTGTTCCATTGTTCAAGCATCAAATTTTTCAAAGCGGCAGGCTGAATCGAAAAAATCGTTTCCCCATAGCGGTTAAAATAATTGGCAATAAAATTTTCTTCCCCTTGATTGTAAAATCCCCTTACGTAGTATTTCCCGTTTTCCCGGTGCAGCTTCATGGAAGGATAGTGTTCTTTATGAAACAGATCCGCTCCCTGAATGGAAACGCCAACCTCAAAATCCACAGCATCCTTATCGCGAAACAGCTCTTTTGAAGGGACGAGAAATTCAGAGATCGGTTTGGGTGCGTATTTTTCACAGCGCTGCACGGACCGGATTCTGTCACATCGGAATACTTTTGGCCTTTCTGTTTCGAAATGATATGCGGTTGCGTACCATTGCCCATAGGCAGAAGCAACACGAAAAAACTGAACATCATATTGTTTCTCCGAATCTCCCTTTCGGTAGCGGATGCTGCATACGCTTTCCTCAACAGCCATTTGCAGAATGTCTTTTAAGCAATTGCATTCATTCTTGCTCTGGTAACTCCCTAAGTTGAAAATGAGCTCCATTTTCCGTAGGGCTTTGATCCGTTCTTCTGATATACACGCTTCAAATTTTTGCTTTAGTTTTTCGATACTCAAGTGAAAGGGGGTCGATTGATAGGCGGAGAGTGTTTGCATGGAAAAGTACAGGGCATAAACCTCGTCAATTGTAAAAACAATAGGGGACAATAAACGATTGGGAAGGATTCCATAATATCCGTTGCGTCCGGGCCTTGAGTAAATCGGCATGCCGATTTCTTCCAATGACTGAATATCCCGAAGTGCGGTGCTTTTTGATATGGAATAACGCTCCATGATGCTTTTTAAATGAAAGGATTTTTTATCATTCAGATAGATCAGCATATCATTCAGACGTTCAGATTTTTTCATCTTATGTTCCCTTTCCGTAGAATGGTTTCGTTAACTGATACCATTCTATATTATACTACAAATAAAGTAAGAAAGACAGGGGAAATGAAATATGAATACAAAACAGGAGTTTGTGCGGCTGATGAATACACAAACGGAATTGGCTCTGGCAACTTGTACGGATGATCAGCCGAATGTAAGGATTGTTAATTTTTATTTTGATGAAGACACGAAGGCGGTGCTCTTTTCTACCTTTGCGGATAATGAAAAGGTCAAAGAGTTTGCTAGAAATAACAGGGTGGCTTTTACAACCATTCCGCATCAGGGAAATGAACATGTCAAAGCGAAAGGCTTGGTGCGAAAAAGCAGCCGAACTGTTTTTGATGTGGCGGAGCACTTCATCAATAATATTCCCGATTACAAAGACACACTGGAACAGGCCGGAGAATATTTGATTCTTTTTGAAGTGACCTTTGATACAGCCATTGTTACTTTGGATTTTGAAAATATAGAAACGTACCATTTAGCGGATAACACATAAGAAAGGCCCCGGAGCAATTTGCTCCAGGGCCTTTTTTATGTGCTTTAGTGCTTAGAATGCAGCCGCTTGAGGGAGCTTTTGGCCTCTTCCCCCAAAAGATTATTCTGTGCGGCAAACTCCTGAAGGAGCCGTTCCGCCTTTTGCGAAGGGAAGGCGCACAGGCACTGGATTGCCTTCCAGAGAAGCAGCTCATGGCTTGGATACCGCTCCATCACAGCAAACACTACTTCGGCATGCTCCGGCGTTGACAGCTCTGGGTGATAAAATGCCATAAATCCGACAGCGTCCAGAATTTCGCAGATTTTTTCCGCATCCTCCCCCTGTAAAATCTGCAGCAGAACGGGAAATACCTCCGGCGGCATTTTTGCAAGTGAGCGGGCAATGATATCCCGCGGCAGTGGATACGACTTCTTTTGCGAAACCCGGTCAGGCAGACTTTTATGCTGATTGCTTCCAATCCTTCCGAGAAAAGGAATCATTTGCAGAGCGGTTTCTTTACCGCCTTTTTCCAGAGCTTCACAGATGGCCAGCCGGGTATACAGGCATTTCTCTACCGAAAGCCGCTTTAAAAGCGCGGAGGAAATCCGGCTTTCGTTATCCGGCGTCATGCGCAGCAGGCTGGCGGCCGCGGTACGCGGCACGGCGTCCTCGTGGTTCAGAAGCTCCAGCAGTTCGTCCTGGTTTTTCTCCTCAAATTGGCAGATTTCCTCCTGAGTGGCATATCCTCTGTTTCGTAGCTGCTCCCGGTTGCTTTTCAAGTGATTTCCTCCCTCTTGTTGCGGGGATGAGATTCGCACATACAATTTGTAAAATTATTTTATCACGGGAAAGCTGCTCTGCAAAGCGGTTTTTTCGGCTGAGGGAGAAAGGTATCTGCTTCCAATGGCGCAAAAGGAGTTTCTGAATGCTATGAAGCCGGAACGGCCAGCCGGTTGGAGAACTGCTGGGATGATATTACAAAACAATAAAAAGCAGCGAGGTTTTCAGAAAAGAAAACCTCGCTGCTTTGTTAAGATAATTGTTTGCAGCTGTTTACCGCAGGCCGGCAATGATCAGATTCTGGTTATGCTCGTCAAGTGTTGCGGCGTAATACGCCGTGCCGGATGCAGAGTGGCAGAAGTAGTAGTAGTCTGTGCTGGTTGGGTGAAGCGCGGCGTCAATGGCGCTGGCCCCGGGGCTGCAGATCGGCCCGGCTGGCAGGCCGGAGAAATTATAGGTGTCGTAAGTGCTGGTAAAGCCAGCAGGTGCTTCCGATTTCACTCGGTACGGATAGTACACGGTAGAATCGAACTGCAGCTTCGGCGTGTCGTGAGCCGCGCCGTTTGTCAGGCGATTGTGCAAAACGGAGGATACCAGGTACATATCGCTGGTGCTTGAGGCTTCTGCCTGAATCAGGGAAGCCATTGTCAGCACCTGATCCACCGTCATTCCCTGTGCCGCAGCCTGCGTCTGAATGCTGGTCAGCTTATTCTGCATGTTGTTCAGCATGCGTTTCAGTGCATTGGCGGCGCTGTCACCCTTATAAAAATTATAGGTATCGGGGAAGAGATAGCCCTCGAGTTTATAATAGCGGGAAGAAGCGTTCGAAAGAGAGGCAATAAAGCTGTAACTGTCAAACTGGGTACTTTTCGCTGCCGCAAGCACATCACTGGCGCTGCATACATGGTTTTTCTCCAAAAGCGCTGCAATCCCCATCAGGTTTGTCCCTTCCGGGAAAGTGACGTTAACGGTCGACGAAAGGTCTGACTGGTGAATCAATGAGGTGGTCCAGCTGGTCACGCCATGCGGCTTTGCACCGCTTTCCACGGTAACCTTGATCGACGCATGAACGCCCTTAATTTCAGAGGTAATGTATGTTATGCCGGCCTTCAGGCCCGTAATGCGGTATTTCCCCGTTCCCGCCACGCGGGCAACCTTGGCGATTCCATCGCGCGAGGACCAGACCTTTACATCCTCCTGCTTTAAAACGGAGCTGCTGACAGAGGCCTTAAAATCGTAGATGCCTCCGGGAGCCATGGTGTAGCTGCTGGTATCCATACTCAGTTTGCCTACAACGGCGTCTGTATCTGCCGCATAAACGGCTGTGGACGTTGTAAGCATTGTACAGGATACTAAAAAAGCAAGAGTTTTTTTGACTCTTCCTATCATATCATAACTTCCTTTCACTAATAATATTTTTCATTATAAACCTTTTGTCGAATTTGACAAGCCGGGTTTTATAAATTAACCGATGAGTTTTTAGAGGTATTTTTGTTTTCTGCCGCTGTTTTCAGAATCCCACTGTCAATCCGCGGGTAAGCTAATATTATGTAGAGAGGCGCAAGACCCTATAGGATAAATAAAAAAAGAAAAAATCGAAATAATTGTATGAAAGTTTTTTGAAGAGGCAAAAATAGGATTGGGCCCAATCATTAAACTATTCGGAGCGTGAAAAACGTGAATGTCAGAAGAGGCGATATTTATTATGCCGATCTCAGTCCCGTAATCGGGTCAGAGCAGGGCGGGGTAAGGCCGGTGCTGATTGTTCAAAACGATGTCGGCAACCGTTTCAGCCCCACCGTGATCGCGGCGGCTATCACAAGTCAAAGAGCAAAAGCAAAATTGCCGACGCACATTATGCTGGATGCAGAAACCACAGGATTGGCCAGAGATTCCATTGTTCTTCTGGAACAGATCCGCACCATAGATAAACACAGATTAAAGGAACGCATGGGGCGCCTTGACCAGGGGTCGATGTCGCTGATTGATCAGGCGTTATCTATCAGCTTTGGCTTGGAACCTGAAGCAGAGGTCAGGCAGGCTACATAGAAAGGCCTGAATTATTAGCATGGAGAATAATCTTTCCTGATCCGCAAAGAATAAGGATAGTCAAGTCAAAATCAAAGGAGGTAATGCAAAATGGCATCATTAACCAGTAAGGAGCTTTCTGCAATTGAGGATCAGCTCAGCGGAGAAAAACTTTTAATTACAAAACTGAAGGCGTATTCTCAGGGCTGCACAGACACGCAGCTGAAGCAGCAGTATGAAGATTTGGCCTGCAAGCATCAGCAGCATTACAACAAGCTTCTCGGATTTTTGAATTAAAAGGAGTGGAAAATCATGGATCAGAATCAGAGTCAGACGCAGATGAGCATGCAGAATCAGGAGGTTCTGCTTGACGTGCTGTCCTCACAGAAGGCGATTACCGGCACCTACAACAATTTTACCAATGAGTGCGCAACCCCCACAGTGCGAAATGAATTTATGAGCATTCTCAATGAAGAGCACCAGCTCCAGGCGCAGATTTTTGACGAGATGCATAAGCGCGGCTGGTATCCGACCCCGGCTGCGGAGCAGCAGAAAATAGACCAGGCAAAGCAGAAGTTCCAGAATATGAATCAGAACAGCTGATATAAACCTCATCCCACAACATGACAGAGCGGCCCCCAAGCGCATTAAAGATCGTGCGTTTGGGGGCCTTTGCTTTTCCGTATCAGAAAAGGACCATACCATTCAGCAGATTTCTCTCGTTCCTACATAAATTTAAGAGAGATCATACGATCAAAAGAGCTTTTTGACTGTGAAAAAATGACGATAATAAAGAATAGAGAATAAAATAGACTAAATATGATTGCAAGAGGGGTCGAAAATATTGTTAGGAGCTGATTAACACTGAGATTTTTAAAAAAAATCTTGGGATTTTTTAATTAGTAAATCTGGCTTTTGTATAGCAAGTTTAGAATATTTTAATTTTGTCAAATATATTCAGTGATTTTGTAACTATAAAAGGCAGATTCAGCGTATGTTAGTTTATCCTATCACCTAGAAAACAGAAAAAGAAAAGATTATTTCTAAATAAAGTGTCAAGAAAAAGTTCATCAAAAGCTGAAGCTAATCACTTTATTTCTGTATTAAGATAATACAATATTCTAGTAGCATAATAGATTAAATTTTCAGTGTTATAGTCAAGAAACACTTCTTTATTTCAATTAAATCGAATGTTATACTCACAATTAACAGTCAAATACTTACTATATGAACGCATAGAAAGTCGCAATCAAGTATGTATTTTAGAAAGGTTCAGTTAATCAATATTCTTTTATTACGATCCGTTCTTGAATCTAATAACTTGAATAAAGCTATGAATAAACATACATTTTATATGGTAGAAAATGCCATAGAATTTGACTTTTTGAAAATTATTTTGTATTAATTCTTATTTGGATCAATAAAAATCCATGAAGTATTCATTCTTTTTGGGGCGTTTTTCTCTCTTTCTTAGACGTTTATTTGACAAATGCTGTGTATAATAAAGAACAGTCAAAAGAAGAGTCTTTATAAGATGTCCCACTTAAAGATATCAGGAAGTCAACTCTGATCTTTTGATTTAGCACGCTAATTTGATATCTTAACTTTTCATTTCATTCGGTGCCAAGGTGCCGCTATCTATTACCAATGAAAAGGAGAGATGCTTTGCCGGCGAATCCAGCACAAAGCAGCACCCGGATCAGGCGGCCGTTTTTAGAAAGGCCCAACCAAAGCCTGCTTTCGCATGCAAATGTGTTTGGCCGCATGTAGTAACAGTGTGCTTCCAATCCAGTCATTTGGAGACTGAGAATGATAAAAGGAGAAAGAAATATGAAGCTGACACAAGAACAGCAGGATATGCTGGACGGTAAATACGGCAAAGGGACCGCATATGCAATGAAAATACAAGTTGCAATCGGCGAATCCTTTGGCGCAGAACGGATGGTTCCCATCACGAGGGCACACGTAGCGCTGAGCAATCAGGAGGCAGACCTATGGTTTGCTGAAAAGCTGCTGAATGCAGGAGCAAAATGCAGAGTGGCCCCAACGGTTAACCCCGGGTTCTGTCTTTCGTTTTTCAAAAGCCGCAGCATGGTTTCCCCAGAGTACGCAGATTTGATGCAGAGAACCCACAATGCCTATAAGGGTCTGGGCGCGGTACTTAGCTATAATTGTACGCCTTACATTGATACGAATGTTCCAAATTATCAGGAGGTCATCGCATTCTCAGAGTCCAGCGCAACTCCCTATGTTAATTCCGTGTGGGGCGCAAGGACGAACCGGGAAGGCGCAAACAGCGCACTGTGTGCCGCAGTTACCGGTTTTGTTCCGGAGTATGGGCTTCTGCTGGATGAAAACAGAAAAGGCAACATTCTGGTAGAGGTACAGGCCGACATGAAGAACGACTATGATTACCATATGCTGGGCATGATGGGCAAGAAAATCGGAAATGGAATTCCGGTGTTCACAGGTCTGCCGAAGCACATCAGCAAAGAAGCCCTGAGAAACCTGGGCGCAGAGCTGAATACTTCCGGCGCATACGCCATGTATCATATTGTCGGGTTTACTCCCGAGGCTCCCACGCTGGAAGCGGCGTTCAGCGGCAAAGAACCGGAGAGAAAAGTTGTCATCACCAATGAGGACTTGCAGGAAGAGCTTGAGAAGATTTCTCTTGAGGGCAACCGCAAGATCGATTTCGCTATGTTCGGGTGCCCGCACTTTACGCTGGAAGAAGTAAAGCACATCGCGGAACAGATTGAGGGGAAGCGTCTCGAAAAGGAAATGTGGATTTTGACTTCCAGCCACGTAAAAGAGATGGCGGTACGCATGGGGTTGGACGAGATCATCACACAGGCCGGCGGATTTATCGTTCCCGATACCTGCCCCGATCAGCCCTGCTGGGGGCATTTGAACGGCAAGGTCGGCATTACGGAATCCCCGAAATGCGCGTACTATCCTCAGCGCAGAGGAATTCATTTCGTCATCAGAGATCTGGACACGTGTATCCAGGCGGCATTAACAGGTGAGGTGAAATAAAATGGAGAAAAAAGTATTTCAGTGCCATAAGATTTCAGAAGGTGTTGTGGAAGGGGAAGCGGTGGTATCGAAGGATGATATCATGTTTTACCTGATTGATCCTAAAACGGGAACCATGATTGAGCCCGGCCACGATTTGGAAGGGAAGAGCATCGCCAAAAAGATTCTGATTTTCCCAAGCGGCAAGGGCAGCTCGGTTGTGCAGGCCGACGGTATTTACCAGCTCAATTCAAAAGGAAATGCGCCGAAGGCGATGATTATCCAGCATCCGGAAACGGTTCTGGTATCCAGCGCGATCATTATGGAGGTTCCAATGGTCGATAAGGTGGACCCTGAGTTTTATGATGTGGTCAAGGACGGAGATATTGTCCGGGTTGACGCAGACCACTCAATCGTAGAGATTTTGTCGAGATAAGTACAGGCGCGGAGTTCCCGTTACTGCATAAGGAGGAAATAGAATGGATCGTCCATTGTTTTGGTTTATCGACGAGGAATGGAAAGAGTATGAAATAGAAACTGCCGTTTTGCAGGAGCAGTACCCTAATTGTGAACTGAAGTTTTCCAGTTATGATTATGAAAAGGATTTAGCGGAATTCGGCTACCGTGCAGATGCAATCATTGCGCAGGTATATGCACAGATTCCCGCATCTGTAATACAGCGGCTGGAAAACTGCAAAGGAATTGCCGTGCTTGGCGGTGGCTATGACCGCATTGACACAGAGGCAGCCCGCGCAAAGGGAATCGGTGTTACCAATGTGCAGGGTTACTGCGCGGAGGATTTGGCAGACTATGTACTCGCGGCAATTTTCCATTTTTATAAAAGTCTGAGCTTTTACCATAACAATTTGAAGAATGGGGAATGGGGTGCGCAGGCCGTGGCACGGACTCCCCGTCGGATTTCTCATTCTACATTGTTTGTAATTGGGTGCGGAAGAATTGGCAGTACGGTGGCAAAACGCTGCCAAAGCCTTGGTATGAAAGTGCTCGCCTATGATCCGAGCCGAAGTGCTGAAGAGCTGCGAAAGCAGAATATTGAGCTGGTTACCATGGAAGAAGGTCTTCGGCAGGCGGATTACGTCAGCCTCAATGTAAAGCTGGATGAAAACACAACCGGCTTGATCGGAGAACGGGAATTTTCGCTCATGAAGCCTACTGCTTATTTCATTAACACTGCCCGCGGAGCAATTGTGAAAGAGGAGGAGCTGATTAAGGCTCTCGAAAACAACGTGATTGCCGGGGCCGCAGTTGATGTGATTGCCCATGAGCCGCCAAGAGAGCAGGAGCCAATCTTCAACGCTCCGAATTGTATCGTTACACCACACGTTTCTTACATTTCTCAGGAGTCTTTCGAAGAGCTGCGCAACCGGGCTGCGTGGAATGCGATTCAGATGCTGCGCGGCGAAACGCCGAATGATCTGGTTAATTAATTCGCTCGATGTTTGATAAAAGAATGAAACTGTGACCTTGAAACGCGTGATGACGGATATGGTCAAATCTGGATTCGACAGTGTGATAAGAGGAGGGGATATTGCTCGGGTTGATGTCATCAACCGAAGGGCAGGGGAAGGGGTTATAAAAGGCGTTTAAAAATGGAATCGCGGCATTTTCCCGGCGATTCAGTGTGGTGCGTGGATGAAGTCAGCCGGGGAGAAAACTCACTGGCAGAAAACCAGAGAAATAGCAAAGAAAAAAGGAGGGTACTTATATGTTCGCATTATTGACAAACCCGATTATGATAGCGGTTATCGTCATGTTGGTCCTGTGTTTTGTCAAAGTCAACGTTGTCTTTGCACTCGTTATTTCTTCACTTGTCGGCGGGCTCCTGTCCGGAATGAGCGTTTCCGATACAATGAGTCTGTTTACGGAGGGCATGGCGGGAAATGGTGAAGCGGCGCTCAGCTATGTGCTGCTGGGTGCTGTCGCCGTGACAATTGAACGGTGCGGCCTCACGACCAAGTTGTCCGGGAAGTTGGGCGGCATTATCAAAGGCAGCAAAATTAAGCTGCTCCTGATTTTGATTTTCATGTCTTTCCTCTCACAGACCTTTATTCCGATCCACATCGCGTTTATGCCGATGATTATTCCCGCTATGCTGGTACTCATGAACCAGATGAAGCTCGACAGACGCCTTGCCTCGTGTGCGCTGGCGTTTGGTCTGAAGGGAACCTGGGTAACGTTCCCGATCGGATTCGGTTTGATTTTCCATACCATCGTATCCCAGAACATGACAAAGTTCGGCATGCCCATTGCAGTAATGGATGTTTGGCACTATACCTGGTTCCTTGGTTTGAGCACGCTTGTTGGCTTTATTGTTGCATATTTTCTCTATGGAAAGCCCAGAGAGTATGCGATGGAAGGCACCGGCTTTGTACAGGAAGAAATCGCTGCAGAGGATAGTGACACAGCGGGTGGCAAATCCCTTATGAAAACGCAGTGGGCAACGATGATCAGCGTGATTATGATCGTTGTGGTTCAGCTTGCTTTCGACTCCATGATTCTGGGCGCTTTGACCGGCCTGCTGCTGTTCCTGCTGCTGGGCGTGGTAAAGATGAAAGACATGGGCGATGTGGTTGATCAGGGCATTGGCATCATGGGCTTTATGGCATTTGTGATGCTGACCGCCGCAGGCTTCAGCAACGTGCTGAGCAGTAGCGGACAAATCGACTCTCTGATTCAATCCACCATTGCTGTGGTTGGTACCAACAAGCTCATTATCGCGATCGTGCTGATTCTCGTAGGTCTTGTACTTACCATCGGTACTGGTTCCTCGTTCGGCACCGTGCCGATTCTGGCGGCTCTGTATGTTCCGTTCGCGCAGGCCATCGGCTTCAGCGTCGGCGCAACCGTCATTCTGATCGTCGGTGCGGCAACGATGGGCGAGTGCGGTTCTCCTGCTTCCGACTCCACTTTGGGGCCAACAGCTGGCCTTAACGCCGACGGGCAGCACGACCATATCAAGGACAGCTGCATACCGCAGATTATAACCCTTGTTTTGAGCGCGCTGATCTTCGGCATCGTGGGTGCAATGATTTTCTAAGAATTGTTCAGATCGGGGCAAACTCATCCGTTGCAGGTGATTTTGCCCCGAAATACATAATTGGGAATACCAGATACCAATATGAATCGAACTTTTCTTTGTATCCGTAACCTCCCGATTGTTTGTTCCCTTGTAGACTGGAAAAAGGAAAGCCGGTTCACCCAGTATTTTGAATCAAATGCTTTGCCCGAACAGTAGATTCCCGGGTGTACTCCGTCAGAGGCTGCTCCTTTTTCGCGCTCCGGTCCGGTCTTTTGCCGGGCCGGATTTTTACTGCATAAAAATGCCTTCGGCTGCGTTTCCATTGTGCGGCCGAAGGCTTTTTTTGTTTTACTAATGAGGTGCTGCTCGTAATTTCTCTTTCGGGTTTCATGGGAACACTTGATACAGGTTATCTGCGCTGTTACTGAATAACGACCTTCGTATCTTCTTTTATATTGTCGTAGAACCATTTTGCGTTTTCCATAGAGAGGCGCACACATCCATGGGAGGCCGGTTGCCCTAATTTTTCGGCTTCCCCCTTGACCATTTGCCTGTTTTCATCGAAAGGGAGGCTGTGGAACAGATAATTTCCATAAAACTGTGTCCAGTAATATGCGCCTTCCTTTAAGCTTTTATTATAGAATGACTCCCCGCGATTTGTAATCGCATAGGTTCCGGAGGGCGTTTCATAGCCTTCCATTCCGGTGGAACAGGGAAAAACCTGAACTACAAGATTTTTTGCATCCACAACGGTTACGTTCTGATCTTTTAAAGAAACATACACGGTAAGCGGCTGGGAGGCTTTTGCGAAGGAAACCTGCGCAAAGGCGGGAAAGGCGGCCTGTTCTTCTGTTACATTCGAAACATCGGCGGTCTCCGCAGGCATGATCGTCAGATAATTTTTATTACACCAGCCGGTTCGGCCGTCTTGGGCTTTCACCTTCACCCAATCCCCGTCGGATTCCCCAAGAATGCTGAGCGCGGTTCCTTTCGAAACAGAAAACACAACAGCTTTATCCTGTCCGGCAGAAAGCCGAATGTTTAAGCTGTCCATAGCTTGTCCCTGATACGCTGGTTTTTCGGGGGAATTTGAAGAATCCTTCACTGAGGATGACTGGGAAGATGGGGAGGGGGCCGGGACGACGGTACTTGAATTCGGCTGCTGTGCTTGCATTTTATCGCCATTTTGCAGCGCATATCCCGCAGTCAGAAAAGCGGCCGCAGCCAGTAGCAATGCAACCCACTTTTTTGGTTTTCTTTTTTGCTTTCTCATTATTTCCGGTTCCTTTAATCAAAATTTCAGCATCCGTTTTAAATGCACATATTTTGCATTTGAGCCCATTATAGTTTGATAAGATTTTCTTGTCAAGCAAGGATTCCGGAATATGCGGTCGAAGAATAGTGGGTGTACCGTTTTTTCTAGAAAATCCCCCTGCTGAGCAGAGGCTTTCTCGCGCTGTCCGGCGACGGATGTAGGACAGGGGAAAAGAAGGGCCATTTTCAAAGAAAAACACGCGGAACAAAAGTCCGCGTGTTTTCAAGGAAGATTTCCTTTGTTGGTGCGACCAGGCCTGTAAGCCGAGTTCTGTCGTGAACAGCCATCTATCTTGGCCGGACGTTACCGCCGCGGCTCAATGCCACCTGTTCGGGACGCGCCGGGCCGACGCATTTGTCCCATTCCGGTGTTGCTCCGAATAGGGTTTACATAGCCGCGCGGTCTCCCGCGCGCTGGTGGGCTCTTACCCCGCCTTTCCAGCCTTACCCGCGCCAAAGGCACGGGCGGTATCTCTCTGTTGCACTTTCCCTGGGGTCACCCCCGGCGGCCGTTAGCCGTTATTCTTGCCCTGTGGAGCTCGGACTTTCCTCGGATAGGCCCTTTCGGGCGTTACCCGCAGCTGCTCAGCCTGCTCGCATCGCTTATTTTAACGAATTTTTATTTTATTGTCAAGTTAATATACCGAACTTTCATTCAAAGCGTTCATCAAATGAATCGGTGGCTCGCATTGCACGGTCAGCAGACTTGTCAAAGATGTGGTTCGTGACCAGGCTGTCCTTAATTTGCCACAGCCGCTGTGACAAATCGACATAATAGCGGTGGGGGTTTTCAAAGCGAGTGACCTCTTCCCACAGCGTGTCTACCTGCGCGGTGCAGTATTCACGGATTTCGTGCAGGTCACGCGGCTGTATCATGCACTGCCCGTTCTTAAAAATCTGAGTCATCAGCGGAACCGCACGAAAATTTTCCACGCGCTTGCGCTTCCAAATATATTCGGGGTCAAAGATCACATAAGGCATTTCGTCGTCGATCAGCTCATCGTGCAGCGTGATAACATCGGCAATCGCCTTGCCGCTGTACCGGTCGAACAAACGCCACAGGCGCTTAAAGCCCGGAGTGGTAATTTTCGTAACATTCTCGCTGATTTTGATTTTGGGCACGATGCTGCCGTCGTCGCGTTCCGCGCCAACAAGCTTGTACACGCCGCCGAACACCGGCTCTGATGCCGAGGTAATCATGCGCTCGCCGACACCGAAGCTGTCCACCTGCGCACCCTGCATCAGCATGTCGCGAATGATGTATTCATCCAGAGAGTTGGAGGCGCAGATGCCGCAATCCTCAAAGCCGGCAGCGTCCAGCATCTCGCGAGCCTTGCGGGAAAGATAGGTGATGTCGCCGCTGTCAATGCGGATTCCCGCAGGGCGAAAGCCCTTTGGAACCAGCTCTTCATTAAAGATACGGATGGCATTCGGAATTCCCGACTGCAAAACATTATAAGTATCTACCAGCAAAACGCACTGGTTGGGGTATTCGCGGGCATAAGCACGAAACGCGTCCAGCTCAGTGTCGAACAACTGCACCCAGCTGTGCGCCATAGTACCCATTGCGGGAATGCCGAAATCGCGCTCGCAGATGGTGCAGGCCGTGCCGGCACAGCCGCCGATGTATGCGGCTCTGGCACCGTATACCGCGCCGTCAAAGCCCTGCGCGCGGCGAGAGCCGAATTCCATGACCGAGCGGCCGCTCGCAGCGCGCACGATCCGGTTTGCTTTCGTCGCGATCAAGGTCTGGTGATTGATGCATAAAAGCACCATGGTTTCGATAAATTGCGCCTGAATCACAGGGCCGCGTACAGTTACGATGGGCTCGCCGGGGAAGATGGGGGTTCCTTCCGGAACCGCCCACACATCGCACTCAAAATGGAAATCAGCCAGGTAATCGACGAAGTCCTGATTAAATTTTCCGGTGGAACGCAAATATTCCAGATCCTGCGGGGTAAAAGAAAGGTTTTGCAAATACTCCACCAGCTGCTGTACGCCAGCCATAATCGCAAAACCGCCGCCATCCGGAATTTTTCTGAAAAACATATCAAAATAAACGATTTTGTTCTGAAATCCGTTGGAGAAATAGCCGTTAGCCATGGTTATTTCATAAAAATCAGTGAGCATTGTCAGGTTCTTACCGAATGGAGTTTGTGCTGTCTCCTCCAAGTCCATACACCTCATTATAAAGCAAATATTGCAGCATAATCTCTTTGCGGTGTTTGTGCATATTATAAATCAGAAAGCAAAGAAGAATCACTGCGCGAGAATCGGGTTTTTGCCCGAAATCGGGGCAAGCCCCAAAAATACGCCGGGCACTTTGTTGAATAATATTATAACAAGAATCCCATTAAATAACAATGTTTTTTTGGTATTCGACAAAGCAGGAGCCATTCCACGGGAAACCAGCAAATTAAACGGATTGATTCTGAAATTTTTGTATGATTTTTGTTGCGCTTTTCGATATTATCTACTATAATGGAATGTATTCCGGATAGTGGTATTTTTATTTCTTATAATGATACTTTGCTTTCAAAAAAGCGACAGCAATTTTGTACCTTTTTTGTTGAAGAGGGGAAAACTTTTTATTTTTGTCTGGCCGGTGAAATACGGCCTGAGCAACGGGGAGATGAAAGAATGAGATTACGCAAGCAAGCCCTGGGTAATCGTAATTTGGTGGGTGCCCATGTGGAACTGGCCCGGAAGAACCTGGGCATGAAGCAAAAAGAGCTTTTGGCTCAGCTGCAGGTGAACGGAATTGATATGAATGCTTCGGGTCTTTCTAAATTAGAGGGACAGATCCGTTATGTAACGGATTATGAACTGGTGGCTTTATCGAATATTCTGAACGTTTCTGTAGACTGGCTGCTCGGTCGTGAAGACTGACTCCGGTGGCGTCGTTACAAAAGAACAGCATCCTTGAATATGGGATGCTGTTCTTTTTTTCTTTAAATAGGCTTGTTATTATTGCTGAAAAATTTTATTAAACATACATGTTTTATTTATAATGTGAATAAAAATAATTTTTTTCAGTAAAAAGTGTTGACTTATTGCCATGTGCAACGTATTCTTTACTAAACGAAAAACACCTTTTACATATAAGAATAATATGTTTTAACTTGATGCTAAAGTGAAGAGTTGGAGTTACGGAAGGAGGAGCAGCCATGATTGTCATAGAAAATATCCGTAAGTCCTTTGCTGCTAAGGAAATTTTAAAGGGCATCAACCTGACGGTGGAGCAGGGGGATGTAGCGGTGATTATTGGACCCAGCGGAACAGGAAAGACCACGCTGCTGCGCTGTATGAATGGCCTTGAGAAGGCCGATGAAGGAAATATTACCATTGATCACGTTCAATATGATTATAAAAAGTCCTCAAAGAAACAGCTCCTGGCGCTGCGCAGGAAAACAGCCATGGTGTTTCAGCACTATAACCTGTTTAAAAACAAAACAGCTCTTGAAAACATCACAGAGGGTCTGATTACCGTTCAGAAAATTCCGAAAGCGGATGCGATTTTAACGGCAAAGCAGCAGCTGAAAAGCGTTGGTTTGGAAGGAAAGGAAGATTCTTACCCCCACCAGCTGTCCGGCGGTCAGCAGCAGCGAGTTGGCATTGCAAGAGCCTTAGCCATCAATCCCTCTGTGATTCTGTTTGATGAGCCCACGTCGTCGCTGGACCCCGAACTGGTGGGCGAGGTTCTTTCGGTTATGAAGCAGGTAGCAAGCCGGGGAATCACAATGGTAGTGGTAACTCATGAAATGAGCTTTGCACAGACGATTGCCAATAAAGTCATTTTTATGGACGGCGGAAGCATCGTGGAGCAGGGGTCGCCCAGAGAGGTTTTTCTTTCTCCCAGGGAAGCGGCAACAAAACGGTTTTTAGATTGCATCTATCAGCCTTTTGTTTATCAAATATAATCACCTGTTCTTTAAAAGAACGAGATAAACAGGTGATACTCACACTAATCAGGAGGAGAATTTTATGAAAACAAAATTGTTAAGTTCCGTATTGGCGGCGGCGCTGTTTGCAGGGGCTCTGTCGGGCTGCGCATCCAATCAGAGTACAGGCGCTAATGCGTCTGCTGCCCAAAGCATCGGGGAATCTTCCGCAGCTCAGGTAAAAACCGTAAATGTTGCACTGGAATCCGGTTCAAAGCCCTTAAGCTTTGAAAATGATAAGGGCGAAAAGGTTGGCTATGAGGTAGATGTACTCAAAGCAGTGGATGAGCTGATCACCGACTATGATTTCAATATTGAATTGGTAGAGAGTGACGCTACTCAGATTGGCCTGGAAACCGGCAAATATGCGCTGATCGGCGGCGGTCTGTATAAGACTCCTGAACGGGAGCAGAAATATTTGATCCCCAACGCGATCAACGGAGTCAGCCTGATTAACATTTACGTCAATGAAGACAACAATTCTATTAAGAGTCTCGATGACCTGGTGGGAAAAAAGCTCGTGCCTTCTACCCCCAACGGCGGTATCTTTAATCTGCTGACTGCCTATAACAAAGAGCATGCCGACAAGCCGATCACCATCACCACTGGCGAGGGTATTTCAGTTGCAGACCGTTTCAAGTCTGTTAGCGATAAGGAATATGACGCTCTGGTACTCCCCAACAACCTGGGCTTTGCGGAGATCAAGAAGGAGCTGGGTCTGAAGGTCAAGGCTATCAATCCCCCCGTAAAGATCAACGGCACTTATTTCGCCCTCTCCAAGGATCAGACCGATCTTTCCGCAAAGGTGGAACAGGCTCTGAAGACCTTGCGTGAAAACGGCACTCTGTCAAAGCTGTCTGAAACCTGGTATGGAGAAGATACGATCAAATACTTTACTGAATAACAAAATTACAACTGGAAAGGAGTGACATTTGCCGCCATGGAAATTTCTTTTTCTTATATCTTAAAGACCATGGATCGAATCAGCTCGGCAATCCCGTATACCTTGTTGGTTATTGTGATTTCGGGCAGTCTTGGGATTTCGCTGGCGGCGGGTGTCGCTGCGGTTCGTATTAAAAAGTGGAAAATCCTTTCACCTCTGGCTGATATTTATGTATCTTTTTTTCGCAGCACGCCCTGCCTGATCCACATTTTTCTGGTCTATTACGGTTTGCCTTTGATCCTGCGGGAATTCGGCATCGATGCGGACGGCTGGAGCAAGACTCTCTACGCTTCTCTGGCGCTGATCCTGTTTAACGGAGCTTATATGTCCGAATACCTGCGCCCAGCTTATTTGGCGGTGGAGCAGGGGCAGCACGATGCGGCAGACAGCATCGGAATGAACGGATTTACCAAGTTTCGGAGGATTATTTTGCCCCAGATGCTGCCGATCGTGTGGCCTAATCTGGAGAACGCATTTGTGGAATTGGTCAAGGATACCTCTGTTCTGTTCGTGATCGGCCTGACGGACATCATGGGAATGGCCAAGAAAATGATTTCCAATGATTACGGCGTGAGAAAGCTAGAGGTATATCTGGCTGCAGCGGCCATTTACTGGTGCATCACGTTTGCGGTCGGCAAGCTCTGTCAGTTGTTTGAAAAGAGAGTCATTATTACCAATCGAACGGAAAAGTGGGTGGGGTAATGCTGAGCGGAACAGTGATTCTGGAAGATATGCAGTTTATCCTCACCGTTGTTCCCTTTACGTTGGGGACCGCACTGATCGTTTTGAGCTTTGGAATTCTGTTGGGCTTTGCGGTAGCCATAGTTCGAATTCGTCAGGTTCCGGTAGCAAAGCAGCTGGCCCGGGTGTTTATGGATTATACCAGAGGAATTCCCTTGGTGATTCATTTGTATTTGGCATATTTTATTCTGCCAATGGCGGTAGAAGAGGTTTGCCGCATCCTTGGAATGGAGCAAGCGGCCAAGACTTCGCCCCTGGCAGTGCTGGTGGTGGCTTATTCCCTGTATATTTCGGTGGGGCAGTCGGAGAATATTCGCGGTGCGTTTTCCTCTATCGATCCCGGGCAGTGGGACGCCGCCTATGCCTGTGGTATGAACGGATTTCAGGCACTGTTCAAAATTGTAATCCCGCAGGGCGTCACAGTGGCGGTGCCGGTGTTTTTTAATACTTTCTTGGGAATTACCAAAGGCCTTTCTCTTGCTTTTACCATTGGTGTGGCGGATATTCTGTCTCAGGCAAAGCTGGCCTCGGCTCAAAACGCGCATTACCTGGAAGCGTATATCGCTGCAGCGCTGATTTATTGGGCGTTGTGCGGGTTGCTGGATGTGGTATTTGGCCGAGTTGAGCGAGTATTTAAGAAATGGTAGGTGTATTATGAATAAGTTTGAGCGAATCCAGGCAGCGCTGAAAGGACAGGAGGTGGATAAAATTCCGCTGAATGTGTGGATGCATTTTTCTGCTGTGGATCAGGACCCCAGAAGCCTGGCGGAAACTCAGGTCGCATTTGCGCAGAAGTATGACTTTGATTTTATCAAGCTGATGCCTTTTGGACTGTATGGCGTTCAGGATTACGGTGTAAAGGTAAAAATTTTTAACCGGGTCAACTTTCCTCCTATCGTGGATGACTATGGGATCCATCAGATTAGCGACTGGGATCGGATTGAGCCTTTGCCGGCTATTTATGGTTCTTATGGCAAGCAGCTTCAGGCAGCTCGGCATACAATTCATCTTGCAAAAAAACAGTTCCCGGTAATCCAAACGATTTTTAGTCCCCTGACTACGGCAAGAAAGCTGGCTGGGGACAGGATTTTGCTGGATATGAAAGAAGATTCCCGCAGATTCAAGCAGGCGTTGCAAGCGTTGACGGAAACAACCGTTAATTTTGTAAAGGCCAACATAGAAGCGGGCGTGGATGGCTTTTTCTTCGCCACGCAATGTGCTAATTATGATTTTCTGACCGAGGAACAATACCGGGAGTTTGGAGAATTTTACGACCGGCAGGTAATTGCCGCGTATCAGGATGAAACCTTTTTCAATGTGGCACACTTGCACGGGGATCACGGAATGTTCCGGCTGATTGCGGATTATCCGGTGAACTGCATCAACTGGCACGACCGGTGGAGCAGTCCTACTCTTGCAGAAGCCCGGAAAATCACGGATAAATGTTTGCTGGGCGGCATTCAAGAGGCTCCATATTATAATGAAAAAGGAGAAAAAATTCGGGAAAGTATTCTGGTATCCGGTTCTGTGGCGGAGGTAGAACGGCATGTGCAGGAAGCCATTGAATTTGCTGGAGACAAGGGTCTGATTATCGGACCGGGCTGTGTAGCGGACCAGAATCTGCCGGAAAAAAATCTGTATGCTCTTTGCAGGGCTGTTTACCGCGTCACTTCGTTGGCGGGGTAATTGAAAAACCGTTCCGCGTTTGTTATACGGAACGTTTTTCAGTTCGGAATCTTCTCAAATACTTTGTAATACTACTTAATAATGAGGTTGGTCACTTCCTTTCCGAAGGCGGAGGAGCGACCGACCTTTTCTCACAAGATGCTATTAGAATTCTTGGACCGATCGTTAGAATGCAACATGATTTCTGACAGAGAAGTAAGCAGTTAGAAATATAATTCTTGTATTCTGTAAATGCTTCCGATATAATCAAAAGTAATATTATACAGAAAGAAAAATGCCATGGTGCAAGGGAATTTCACGGATCAGGTATATCAGGTTGTTGCAAGAATTCCGCGTGGAAAGGTAGCCACCTACGGGCAAATCGCCTTCTTTATTGGAACGCCGCGCAGCGCAAGGCTGGTTGGGTATGCTTTGAGTCATACCCCGTTCTTTTTGTCGCTGCCCTGCCACCGGGTGGTAAACCGTTTGGGCCGTACAGCGCCGGGGTGGCCGGAACAGCGCCTTTTGCTGGAGAGCGAAGGCGTTCCTTTTCGTGAAAACGGTACGGTGGATCTTGCAAAGTGCCTTTGGCATACCGAATAAAAAGATTAAAAGGACAGGATGTGGAAAGATGTTTCAGGAGATGAGAAGGAAGGACCGTATCCTTTCGCCCGAAAGCACAGAACTGCTGCTCCAAAAGGGCGAATATGGCGTGTTGTCCACTATGGGAGAGGAATATCCGTACGGTGTCCCGGTCAGCTACGTGTATGAGAGCGGCGCGGTCTATATTCACTGTGCGATAGTCGGCAGTAAACTGGAGAATATCGTCAGAAATTCGAAGGTTTCTTTCTGTGTTGTCGGTCAAACACAGGTTTTGCCGGGGGACTTTACCACAAATTATGAAAGTGTGGTTTTGTTTGGGAATGCCCAGGAGGTTTTTGCAGAGGAAAAGCAGCGAGCTCTGGAGCTGCTGGTTCACAAATATTCTCCCGATTTCCTGCAAAAAGGGCTCGATTACATTAAAAATGCGGACAGTAGGGTAAAAGTGGTCAAAATTACAACGAATCATTTAACGGGGAAAAGTAGAAAATAATTTATTCGGTTGGCTATCGCCAAAATGATTGAAACACATACTTAGTGTTCGTTATTCTATCATTTAATTTTGAAGATTACATCTTGCGGTTTCTGGATAAAAGTGGTAAACTGATTTACATTGAATAGATCATGCCCAATGCCGCAGGCAATGAAAGGGAGGAAAGCCCAGTGGAGTATCAAATCATCGTAGACAGCTGTGTGGATTTTAATGAAGAAGTGTTTGGCGATCCCAATGAGATCAAACGGATTCCGTTTCAGCTGTTAATCGACGACGAGGCCTTGACGGATGAAGGCCTGGATTCCGATGAGCTGATTCGGAAAATGAAAGCCAGCAAGCATAAAATCACTACGGCGTGTCCATCTCTGCATAATTATCTGGAGGCATATAAGTCCTGTGCAGTAAATTATGTGGTTACGATTTCTTCCCGGTTGAGCGGCTCCTTTCAAAGTGCCATGGCGGCAAAGCAAATGCTGGAGGAATCCGGCAGTACCAGTAAGGTGTATGTGATCGACAGCAAATCCGCCGCGGCGGGGCAGACGCTTGTTGTGTTGCAGCTCAAAAGGATGCTGGAGCAGCAGATGGAAAACAGTATGATTCTGCTAAAACTCAGCCAGTATGTTGCCAATTTACAGACGCTGTTTGTGCCGGTTTCCGTGAATAATCTTGAAAAGAACGGCAGAATCAGCGGGATTCAGGTGATTATCAGCAAGGTGCTTCATATCATTCCGATTCTCGGCTCAAACGGAGACGGTGTTCTGGAGCTCAAAGAGAAAGCCCGCGGAGAAACGCAGGCAATGGAGAAGCTTCTGAATATCATCAAACGCGATGCCGTAAATATGACAGAATCGGTTCTTGCGATCACGCATGTGAATGCCCGGGCGAAAGCGGAAGAACTGTGTGAGAAAATCAAAGGCATATTCTCCTTCCGAGAGATTGTCATATTTCAGGCCAGTGGTTTGAGTACGGTATATGCCGACGACGGCGGTATTGTGGTTTCTTTCTGATTTTATTTCGCTTTATCCTATAAAAATAAGGCTCCACCCTGAAAAAAAGGGCGGAGCCTTTCTGCGTGATGCAGATTATTTTGGTAAAATGCTTTTATTCAATCGATTACTTCGGCTGCGTGTTATGGCCTGCCTGGTCGGTTTCTTTCCATTTTGCAAATCTCAGGATCAACCGGCAAATCAGCTGAATCATCCACATGAGAAACAAAAAAACAAGAAGCGTAACCGGGAGAGTAGTCCCAAAAACCGGGACTGAAACCGATTGTGACAAAGAAAAGGAAAGGAAGAATCCCACCAGATTCACCATAACGTAAATGATTCGCCAAGGCAGAGTCAGACTGATGCGGCGATGGCAGAAATCGCAGGGGACGCTGCGAAAAAATGTGTTGGGCATCCGAAAGCTGTACCCCACATAATAACGGTGGCGGCAAGGCTCATTTTCATGATTCAATCGGTATCACTCATTCTTTCTAAAATGGAACTGCCAGACGCGTGCAGGCCGTATTATGCGGATGGAAGAAGTGCCTGCTTTTTCACCTTACGGAGAAAATACTCGAGAACTCGAGTGTCATCCGTCAGCTCAGGATGGAAGGTTGTTACCAGAATTGTATCATTTTCTGCTGCAACCATTTTTCCTTTATAGAAAGAAAGAGGGGTTACGCCGCTGCCAACGGATTCGATCAGAGGCGCACGGATAAAGGTCATCGGGATTTTTCCGATTCCGCGAAATTCCTCTGTCGTCTGAAAGCTGCCGAGCTGTCGCCCATAGGCATTTCTTGTCACAGTCAGATCAATGCCCTTTAAATACAAGTTCGGTTCGTTTACAATTGTGCTGGCCAGAAGAATTAGACCGGCGCACGTTCCCCACACGGGCATTCCCTGTTGAATCCGCTTTTGGATCGGTTCAAACAGCTCTGTTTCGTGCAGCAGCTTGCCCATTACGGTGCTTTCCCCGCCCGGAAGAATCAGCGCGTCCAGCGAATCATCAAAATCTGCTTTCTTCCGGATTTCCGCACAGGGAATTCCCAGCTTATTCAGTGCGGCAATATGTTCCGCAAAACCTCCCTGTAACGCCAAAACTCCGATTTTCATATGCCGCGCTCCGCCATGAGCAGTTCGATTTCCTGCTCGTTGATTCCAACCATCGCTTCTCCCAAATCCTCCGAAAGTGCTGCCAGAAGAGCAGGGTCGTTGTAGTTCGTAACCGCCTGCACAATCGCCCGAGCTCTTTTGGCCGGGTTGCCCGATTTGAAAATACCGGAGCCCACAAATACGCCCTCGGCGCCGAGCTGCATCATTAGGGCTGCGTCTGCGGGCGTCGCGACGCCGCCGGCCGCAAAGTTGACTACCGGAAGCCGACCGGTTTCAAAGACGCCGCGTACCAGCTCATAGGGTACCTGCAACTCCTTTGCGGTGTGGAACAGTTCATCCTCCCGTGTGTTCTGAATCTCGCGGATTTGCCGGTTGATCAGCCGCATGTGGCGCACTGCCTGCACAACGTCTCCGGTGCCGGGTTCACCCTTTGTGCGAATCATCGAAGCGCCTTCGGCAATTCTGCGCAGGGCCTCTCCCAGATTCTTGGCGCCGCATACGAATGGCACATCGAATTTGGTTTTGTCAATATGGTAGAGGTCATCTGCAGGGGACAGCACTTCGCTTTCATCAATGTAGTCGATTTCAATGGCCTGCAGAATCTGCGCTTCCGCAAAATGCCCGATTCTCACCTTGGCCATAACCGGAATGCTGACGGCCTGCTGGATGCCCTTAACCATCTTAGGGTCGCTCATTCTGGAAACGCCTCCAGCTGCGCGAATATCCGCAGGGATTCGTTCCAGTGCCATAACGGCGCAGGCCCCGGCCTCTTCGGCGATTTTTGCCTGCTCCGGAGTAGTTACGTCCATGATGACGCCGCCCTTGAGCATTTGGGCCAGGTTTTTGTTCAGGTCATATCTGTTGTTCATTTGATCAGCCTCCCAGTTGATTACAGTAATGTCAGAATGCAATTTTAATCAAACAACTAGGTTTGAAGGGCATTGACTATACTTGCATGTTTTTTAGGTTTGCTTTATTATAGAAGGAAATTGATCATATAAAAAGTGCCAGATATGGAAAATTTGATGGTACCAGATGGGGGCGAGCGGTTTGAATGAAATTTCTCTGCGGCTGGAAAAAAGGGAGGATGCCCCGCTTTTTCAGCAGCTATATGATTTTTTTAAGAATGAAATCATCAGCGGCAATTATAGCAAAAATGAAAAAATGCCGTCAAAACGGCAGCTTTCCGCCTATTTGCACTGCAGTCAGAACACGATTCAGGCGGCTTATCATCAGCTGGTGGCAGAGGGATACCTGGTTTCGCGGGAGAAAAGCGGGTATTATGTTGCAGATTTTGGGGGGATCCTGCGCATGAATCAGGAGCCGAAAAAAGAGATTGCCCCGCCACAGGAGAGTGTCAGCTTCCGGTACGATTTTTCTCATCAGGGGGTTGACCACGACAGCTTTCCCTTTTCCATTTGGCGCAGGCTGACCAAAGAAGTGATCGACGAATATGACCGCGATCTCTTAAAAGCGGGCGATCCTAAGGGCGACCCCGGCCTGCGAGAAAGCATCGCCCACTATCTGCATTATTCACGCGGCGTGAATTGTTGTCCGGATCAAATCGTCATCAGCTCAGGGACGGAGTTCCTGCTTCAGCTCTTGGTGCAGTTGTTCGACGCGGACTTTGTTTATGCCATCGAAAATCCGGGCTATGAAAAGCTGAATATGATCTTTAAAAGCAGTCGTGCGCTCTGCCGCCCGATTCCGCTCGATGAAAGCGGCATGCGGCCGGATGCGCTGCGCGAAAGCCTGGCGAACGTGGCCTGTGTTACACCGTCGCATCAATTTCCCACTGGCACGATTATGCCGGTCAGCCGACGGATTCAACTACTGAACTGGGCCAACGAAAAGCCGAGGCGTTACCTGATCGAGGATGATTACGACAGCGAATTCCGCTATTCCGGCAAGCCGATTCCTTCTTTGCAGGGGATGGACGAAACAAGCCGGGTGATCTATATGGGAGCCTTCTCCAAATCGCTGTCGCCGGCACTGCGAGTCAGTTACATGGTGCTGCCGCGTCACCTGCTGGACGCATACCAGAAAACCCTCAGCTTTTATATTTGCCCGGTGCCGAAGATCGACCAGAAAACCCTGTGCCGTTTTATTGACGAGGGGCATTTTGAACGCCACCTGAACCGAATGCGCAACCTGTATAAGCAGAAGAGAGAAACAATTGTTTCCGCGGTGCACCGGCTGCTGCCGGAGGCTGAAATCCGCGGGGATTCCGCCGGGCTGCATTTTCTTCTGCGCGTCAACAACGGCTGGGACGAGCAAGCGTTGATTCAGGCAGCTTTGCGGCAGGGAGTAAAAGTGTACGGGGTATCTCAGTACTATTTTGTCCCGCCGCAAGACGCGTGTGAAAGCATGCTCCTGCTTGGATTTGCCTGCCTGAAAATCGAAGAAATCCCGGCTGCGGTGGCCTTGCTGAAAGAAGCGTGGCAGAGCGCGGGGAACAGAGAAAATCCGCCTCAGTAAACGCAATTTGGGAGCAAAACCCCTTTTGCGATTTGGATTCATCTGCTTCGTAAACCCACTGTAAGTGTGGGGATCGATCCAATCAAGCCTTCACTTTTCGCTTCTGATGTTGTAAGATAAAGAACGGCGGAGGTCAAACGATATGTGTTTTCTTGTGGACATTTCTCTCAGTTGACTATTTGACTGTACATAATCGTATGTTTAGCGGCCATCAAGACGATCGTAACATGTAAGTGTCAGTATCTCCGTATTAAAGAGGTATAAAGAAGGAGTCCCTCGTGAAGAAACTAGAACCAAAGCTATTTTCAGTAATGAAGCAGTACACAAAAGAGCAATTTTTTAAAGATGTGATCGCAGGGATTATTGTGGCAATCATTGCGTTGCCTCTGTCCATTGCGTTGGCGATTGCATCAGGGGTTGGCCCAGAGCGCGGCATCTATACAGCCATAGTGGCTGGTTTCGTCGTCTCATTTTTAGGAGGAAGTCGGGTTCAGATTGCAGGACCCACCGCCGCCTTCGCAACCATCGTAGCGGGCATTGTTGCCCGTAATGGCATGGAAGGGCTGGCAATCGCCACGTTGATGGCAGGAATCATCTTAGTGATTATGGGGCTTTTGCAGTTTGGAAGTCTCCTTCGCTACATACCTCGCACCATTACCACCGGTTTCACTGCCGGCATCGCCGTTACCATTGCCATTGGTCAGTTCAAGGACTTTTTGGGGTTGACCTTCCACTCCACACCGGTGCAGACCACGGAGAAGCTCCGTGCGTGTGTGGAGAGCGCTGGGTCGCTCAATTGGCGGGCGGCGCTGGTGGGCTTCATCTGTCTGGCAATTTTAATCCTTTGGCCCAAGGTTTCGAATAAAATTCCTGGTTCTCTCATCGCCGTTCTGGCGAGCGGTGTGATGATACAGGTCTTTGACATGGAGGTCAACACCATTGGCTCTCTCTATGATATTTCCAGCCAGCTGCCCACATTCTCTTTGCCCGCACTCTCTCTGTCCTCCATCGGCTCTCTTTTGCCCGATGCCATTACCATCGCCATACTGGCAGGGGTGGAATCCCTTCTGTCCTGTGTGGTGTCCGATGGGATGATCGGCAGCCGTCACCGCTCCAACATGGAACTGGTGGCGCAGGGCGCGGGTAACGTTGCTTCGGCGCTGTTCGGCGGTATTCCTGCCACAGGTGCCATCGCCCGCACGGCTGCCAACGTAAAAAACGGCGGACGCACTCCTATTGCAGGCATGGTTCATTCGTTGGTTCTGCTTTTGGTTTTGGTGGTACTAATGCCTTACGCCGCCCTCATCCCCATGCCCGCCATTGCGGCCATTCTGTTCGTCGTGGCGTACAATATGAGCGAGTGGCGGGAGGTTGTTCACATGGTTAAAACCGCGCCTAAGAGCGACATCAGCGTCCTGCTTGTTACGTTCAGTTTGACGGTGATCTTTAATCTGGTTATCGCCATTGAGGTTGGCGTGGTTATGGCCGCACTGCTGTTCATGAAGCGCATGGCGGATGAGACCCGCATTGAAGGCTGGAAATACGCCGACGAGGAACACGAAGAAACCGAAAACGACGAGGATGCCATTGCTTTGAAGGCAGTTCCAAAGCATACGACGGTTTATGAGATCAACGGGCCTTTGTTCTTTGCCGCCGCTGAACAATTTATGACCATCTCTACCGAACCGAAGCTCAGCACCATTATTTTGCGCATGCGCAGCGTTCCCGCTATGGATATTACGGCATTGGAATCGCTGCAAAAAGTGCGAGACCGATGTGTAAAGAACAACATCACTCTCATTTTATCCCATGTTCAACCACAGCCAATGGAGATGATGCAAAAAGCCGGTTTCCACGACGCCATTGGATCGGATAATTTTTGCCCCAATATCGACATCGCGCTGGAGCGGGCGGCATCGGTGCTGGCTGGTAACCGCCGATAAAAATTGTTTGCTGCTTCTGAGCTCCTTGGTAGCATTTTTGGGGGAAGGACTCCCACAATTGAGTGCGCTTACCCCACAGTGGGAATCGCCCTTTTTTTAGCACAAGCAAAAGCCCTCAACAGAGCAAAACAGCAGCTCTCCAGTAATTTGGAGAGCTGCTCGAGGGCAATAGTCAATTTATAAAATCTCTTCCTGTGAAAGAGTTGTGGAAATACAGAAACAGACCGGAATCATAATGACTCCGGTCTGTTTTTGTTTGGTGGAGAATAGGGGGATCGAACCCCTGACCTCGTGATTGCGAACCACGCGCTCTCCCAGCTGAGCTAATTCCCCGAACAAATGAATTGAAACGTTGTTGTTCATCGAATATATTAAATGAACACGACGCTTTCCCAGTAGAACTACGAACCCCATGCGTTGTAATATCACGGCGAAAACTGCCGAAGAATTTCAACGCTGTTTATTATATCATGGGGTTTCCATTTTTTCAAGAAGTTTTTTCAAAAAATGTCAATTGTTTTTCGCCTTCTGCTCCGCGATCCCCGTTTTACAAAAGTGATTCATATTGCAAACCTCACAGTGAGCGGTTCTCGCCTGACACACAGCTCTGCCATGCAGCACCAGCCGGTGGCAGAAGTCGTTCGATTCCTCCGGCGGCAGCACCGCGCGCAAATCCTTCTCCACCTGCAGGGGAACCTTGCTTTTCGTCAGGCCCAGGCGCCCGGCAATCCGAATGCAGTGCGTGTCGGTTACAACGGCGGGCTTGTGATATACATCCCCAACGACCAGGTTTGCGGTTTTTCGCCCCACGCCCGGCAGTTTGGTCAGCTCTTCAACGGTATCGGGAATCACACCGCCGTATTCTTCCGCTAGCTTTTGGCACAGAGCCAGAATATCGCGCGCCTTGGTTTTATAAAGCCCGCAGGAATGAATCAGCTCCTCAATTTCCTCTACCTTGGCCTTCGTAAAAGCTTCCAATGTGGGGAAGCGGGCAAAAAGGGCCGGGGTTACCTGATTGACACGCGCGTCGGTACATTGAGCTGAAAGGCGGGTTGCAATCAAAAGCTGGAGGGGTTCACTGTATTCCAGCGAACAGATGGCTTCCGGATATTCTTTTTTCAGCGCTTCCACGGCCAGATTGGCCAGCTGCTTTTTTGTCATTTTCAACTCATCCTTTTGTGGCAGTTTTCTTCATTCTAATACAAAACCCGACAAAAGGAAAGGTCATTTTATGGAAATGACCGGATTGCCTTTTGCCGAAATCGCGTGTATAATAATCTTTAAGAAAACACGAGAGAGGGTTGCCAATGTTCAGTGAAATGATGGATACCATAGGGTTTGTTTCCCGCTTCGACAGCGAGGTTGGAGCTGCTATGGAGCAGGAGCTGGGACGCCAACAAAGAAATCTGGAACTGATTGCTTCTGAAAACATGGTTTCTCCGGCGGTTCTGGCCGCAATGGGGAGCATCCTGACCAATAAGTACGCCGAGGGTTACCCGGGCAAGCGGTACTACGGTGGATGCCAGTATGTGGACGTAGTAGAAGACATCGCGCGGGATCGTGCGTGCCGTCTGTTTGGCGCGGAGCATGCAAATGTGCAGCCCCATTCTGGCGCACAGGCGAACCTGGCAGTGTATTTTGCTCTGCTTCAGCCCGGCGATACCGTTATGGGCATGAATCTGGCCGAGGGCGGGCATTTGACTCACGGCTCTCCCGTGAATATGTCCGGCAGCTATTATCATTTTGTTGCTTACGGTGTGGACGCTCAGACCCATCGTATCGATTACGACAAGCTGTACGAGCAGGCCATGCAGATCAAGCCGAAAATGATCGTGGCGGGTGCTTCGGCGTATCCCCGCGCGCTCGATTTCAAGCGCTTTCGTGAGATTTGCGACGCATGTGGCGCTTACCTGATGGTTGATATGGCGCATATTGCCGGTCTGGTTGCCGCCGGGCTGCATGCAAGCCCCATCGAGTGGGCCGACGTTGTCACCACCACCACACATAAAACGCTGCGCGGCCCGCGCGGCGGTATGATCCTGTGCAAGGAGAAATATGCCAAGGCAATCGACAAGGCAATTTTCCCGGGAACCCAGGGCGGCCCTCTGATGCACATTATCGCGGCGAAGGCCGTTTGCTTTGGGGAAGCGCTCCAGCCCGAATTCAAAGCCTACCAGCAGCAGATTATCGACAACGCGCAGGCTTTGGCGAACGGCCTGACGAAACGCGGGATTAAGCTGGTCTCCGGCGGAACAGATAACCACCTGATGCTGGTGGACCTGAGCGGCGAGGAGCTGACCGGCAAAGAGCTGGAGCATCGCCTCGACGAAGTGTATATTACCGCGAACAAAAATACGGTTCCGAATGAGCAGAGAAGCCCCTTTGTTACCAGCGGCCTGCGCCTTGGCACGCCCGCAGTTACCACTCGCGGCCTGAACACGCAGGATATGGACGAGGTGGCCGAGTGCATTGCGATGGCGGCACAGAGCTTTGAAGGCAATCAGGATGCGATCCGCGCGAAGGTGGGGAGCATTTGCAGCCGTTACCCGTTGTACCGCTGATTCATCCGCCAAGTTAAGTCATATGCGGCGCAGCCAAATGCTGCGCCGCTTTTTGAAAGGATGGTTTCCATTGTCAGTGCCTTTAGCGGAACGCCTTCGACCGCAGTCGCTTGATGAGGTGGTAGGGCAGCGCCATCTGCTGAACCCGGACAAAGCCCTGCGCCGCATCATCGATTCCGGCGAAATCCCGAATATGATCTTCTATGGGCCGTCCGGCGTTGGAAAGACCACCGTCGCTTCGATCATTGCCCGTAAGACGCAGCGAAAGCTGGTGAAGATGAACGGCACCACTGCGTCCACAGCAGACATCCGTGCTGTGGTAGAATCGCTCGGCACACTGGAAACGCTGAACGGAGTGCTGCTGTATCTGGATGAAATTCAGTATTTCAATAAAAAGCAGCAGCAGACGCTGCTGGAATTCATTGAGAACGGGCAGATCACGCTGATTGCCTCCACAACGGAGAACCCGTATTTTTATGTTTATAACGCGATTTTAAGCCGCTGTACCGTGTTTGAGTTTAAAGCGGTAGACACAGAAGAAATTCTGAATGCGGTTGAACGCGCGTTTTCTGCGCTCGAGCAGGAGCGAGGGGAGACGATTACGCGTGCGAATGGGGTAGACCTGCATATTGCTCAGTCGTGCGGGGGAGATGTGCGCAAGGCGATGAACGCGGTGGAGCTGTGTACGCTTTCCGCCAGACGCGAAGCCGACGGCCTTGTGATAGAGCTGGAGGCCGCGCGCGAGCTGACCCAGAGAAGTGCCGTGCGCTATGATAAAGACGGCGACGAGCATTACGATCTGCTCTCGGCGTTCCAAAAATCCATGCGCGGCTCTGACTCCAATGCCGCGGTACACTATCTGGCGAGGCTTCTTGAGGCCGGTGATCTGCCGTCTGTGTGCCGTCGGCTGCTTGTCTGCGCCAATGAGGACGTCGGCCTGGCCTGGCCGCAGATCATTCCCATTACAAAGGCCGCGGTCGATACCGCGCTGCAGGTAGGCCTTCCGGAGGCGAGAATCCCGCTGGCGAACGCGGTGATTCTGGTCTGTATGGCGCCAAAATCCAACTCTGCTTATTCGGCAGTCAACGCTGCGCTGGCGGATATTCGCGCGGGAAAATCCGGGCCGATTCCGCGTCAGCTGCAGAACAAGCACTTTGATGGGGCCGATCAGGCAAAGAAAGGGCAGTTTTATCTGTACCCCCACGATTATCCGGATCATTGGGTGGCGCAGCAGTATTTGCCCGATGTTTTGCGCGGGACGGAGTATTATACTGCGGGTTTGAACAAAAACGAGCAGGCGTTTCTCCAGTATTGGAAGAAAATCATGGAGAAAAAATAAAAATAATCTCTTGTATGTTTGTCTGTGCAGTGCTATGATATATATAATTTTGGACTCAGGTTTGATCCGTGGGGAGGGATACTGATTGGATAGTGCTATTTTAGCGAGCTTGTCATACGGAATGTATGCCATTGGTGTGAAAGGCGAGAACGAACCGTCGGCGTGTATTGTGAATACGGTGATTCAGGTTACGAATACGAATCCTCCCGTTATCGCTGTCAGTATGCATCATGATAATTACAGTCACGAATGTATCCGGGAAACCGGAATTTTTTCTGTTTCCGTTTTATCGGAGGATACCCCCGGTACTGTGATCGGTGCCTTGGGCTTTAATTCCGGAAGAAATTCCAACAAATTAAAAAATATCCGTCACCGTGTTTTGGTTGAGGGTGTTCCTGTCATTAAAGAGAATGTTTGCTGTTGGTTTTTGTGCAAAGTGGTCAATCGGGTTGAAACCTCCACCCATACAGTGTTTTTGGCCGAGGTGATTGCCGGCAGCGAAAAGGTGACCGGTACGCCGATGAGCTACACGTATTACCATCAGGTACTCAAGGGTTCGGCCCCCAAAAATGCGCCGACGTACCGTCACGTTACCGAAAGCAATACCGGTTCAGACGGCGGAAAGTTTATTTGTAAGGTTTGCGGCTATATTTACAATGATCCCGATGTTCCGTTCGAAGAGTTGCCGGAAGATTGGCTTTGCCCCATTTGTGCGGCACCAAAATCTGCATTTATTCGAAAATAGAAAACAAGATAAGCTCAATCTGATATGCCTTGCATACCGGGTGGGCTTTTCTTTTGCCTTGTTTTCATCATTCACCGCCGTTTACGGCTGCTTTGGTAGGCTTTTGACATCACTGCATTCAAAAGCCTACTTTTTTGGGGCCGTTTTTGAAAAATGATTCTATTTTGTAATGGAAAAGTGAAAACAGGGTTTCTTCTCCAGCCTTTGAAGGGGGAAGAATACGGTGGCTCTTTTGGTAGTGGAATTACTATATTCATATAAAAGAAAAGGATGATTCAAGCTATGTCAAAACACATCATTCAAACTCATGAGAAGCCGCCGCTGAAGCGCGCAATACCGCTGAGCATACAGCACATGTTTGCGATGTTCGGCGCGTCTGTTCTGGTTCCAACCCTGTTTGGAATTAACCCCGCAGTCGTGCTTTTGATGAACGGCGTCGGCACTCTGTTTTTCTTTTGGATGACCCAGGGGAAATGCCCGGCGTACCTCGGTTCCAGCTTTGCATTTATCGGGCCGGCTCTCATTGTTATCAACCGGTATAAAGACGCGCCCGGCGGCGGATTTTCGTACGCACAGGGCGGTTTTGTCGCGGTTGGCTTCACAGTGGTGGTTTTGGCGCTGGTGATCAAGCGGTTCGGCTCCGACTGGATCGACAAGCTCCTCCCGCCGGCCGCAATGGGCCCGGTGGTCGCGCTGATCGGCCTGGAGCTTTCCGGCACGGCGGCTTCCACTGCCGGAATCCTGACGCAGACAAATTATGTGGCCGTCAAAGGCTCTGAAGGGTTGTTCCAGCAGGTTGTCACGACGGTAGACCCCAAAAACGCGATCGTTTTTCTGGTTACGCTGGGAATTGCGGTGTTCGGTTCGATTCTGTTTCGCAACTTCCTTTCCGTCATTCCGATTCTGATTGCCATTATTGGCGGCTATCTTACGGCGGCCATTTTAGGTGTGGTGAATTTTGCGCCGGTGGAGCAGGCGAGCCTGTTTTCTCTGCCTCATTTTCAGTTGGCGCAGTTCCGTTTGGATGCGATCATTACCATGCTGCCGGTTGCGCTGGTTCTGATCTCTGAACATATCGGCCACCAGATCGTTACTGGCAAGGTGATCGGCAAGGATCTGCTGAAAGACCCCGGCCTGCACCGTTCCCTGATGGGCGACGGCTTTTCCACCATGGCTTCCGGCATGCTGGGTGCGGTTCCCACCACTACCTACGGCGAGAATATCGGCGTAATGGCCATGACCCGTGTATACAGCGTGTGGGTGATCGGCGGCGCGGCGGTACTTTCGATTATCAGCTCCTTTATCGGCAAATTTTCTGAGCTGATCGCCACGATCCCCGGCCCGGTAATCGGCGGTATTTCGTTTTTGCTTTACGGCATGATCGGTGCTTCCGGCCTGCGCATCCTTGTGGATTCCCGTGTAGATTTTGCTAAAAACCGCAACATCATCATGACCTCCGTCATTTTTGTCACGGGTTTGTCCGGTGTATCTCTGCATCTGGGTAGCGTTGAGCTCAAGGGAATGGTGCTGGCCTGTGTGGTCGGTATGGCCATGGGCCTGATTTTCTACACTCTTGATCGCCTGCACCTGACCAACGACAGCGAAGACGATGAGGCAGAGGCGGCGGCAGAATAAGCGCACTTTTTTCCCAATGGAAAGCCCCCTGCCCTTCGGACTGCTCCGGATGGGAAAGGGGCTGTTCTGGTTTTATTTTTATCCCAACTCGGCGGCAAATGCGTCCAACGCCGCTTCATCGTCTGGTTCCGGTGGCTGGTCAATTCGCTGCAGAGTCAGATTCTCCACATGGCGTACCGTATTGCCCGGTTCAATGTGATAAAGAGGGCTCAGCGATTCCATCTCCAGAAAATCGCCGTTTGTATACGTTTCGTAGGATGCGCCCAGATCGGGATATGCGGCATGAATATTGTGAACATACCGTTTAATTAGGGCAACATTTTTGCGCACATATGCGGCCCAGCCGGTTCGGTTATTCGTGCCCATTTTAAAGGCGGAAGCAACAGCGGGGTCTTGCCGCAGAGTGGCAAATCGATTGCCCCAGAATACACGGGGATCACGCAGATCGGCATACGGCCACAAAATCATCGAACGATCCGGCTGCAGCGGGTCTTCTCCCTGGTTCTGGGGGATAATCTCAAATCCGCCGGGGGCCATCATCGTAATGGACCACAACGCAAGAGTTTTGGGGTCTTTTGAGCAGTTCTTGGCGCTGTGCACCACCATGATGTCTGAGGTGCTTTCGTTCATCATCACTTCAAAGCCCAGCTGCATGTCGCTGTGCTTCTGCCGGACCGGCAGAAAGCTGACACCCTCGGAGAGAATGCCGTACACCACAGGCTCGTTGTCCGGGTAATAGGTGTCGGGAGTGCTTTCGGGGCTAAGCCAGAGCCGGTGGCCGCCGTAGTTGTAAAAGACGGAGCCTTCTCCGTACATTTGGTCAAATTCCTCTCCAAACGCGCGGTACTTGCGGTCCTGGTCGGTAAAGAGCATGTTTTCTCCGTTGACAAGCCCAAAGTGAATCAGCCGGGGGCCCACATCAATCGTCACCATTACTTCGATGATGCCGTTGCTGATATGTACGCACCGGCCATAGTTTAAATATTCTGTTTCCTTAATTTGAATTGCCAAAAAAATCCTTCCTTTCCCAATAAGCGCAGGTCATTTCCAATCCGCTGGGCCCCTTTTCCGGGGTGCAGAGGGAATAAAGGTCCGTGGCTCTGCATTCCGTTTCAAACATTGCCTTGGCGTCATTGCCAAGCAGGGCAAAATCGCCCGCATTTGTCACAATGGGCAAAGAAGCCGTGTGCTTTATTGTACGCAGCATTTCCCGCCCGGTTTCATTAAAAGCCAGTATTCTAAGGTATGCAGGAGTTTTTGGAAGCTCTCGTTGATTCAGGCCTAAAAAAGCGGATAACAATATTCTGCGGATTCTTGCATGGGAATATCGCTTTGATTTAATGGAAAAGATCAACTGTTCCAGCGAAATTGAAGTGCGGATGCTGCTGTAAATTCGATTTTCCAGCCCCTCGCTGATATCTGGTAGTTGGGAAAGCTCCTCCCGGCTCATGGAACGAAGCCGCGCCAGAATGGCGGTTTCCACCGGCAGAAGAGACGCGGGGGCGCGCCCGGCTTCCAGCTCTCGCTGAAAAATGGGAACAACCTCTTCCGGCACATAGGGCGAAAAGGATTCGTTTTGCAGCAGACGCTGCCGAATCTGCGAAGCGGAGGCAATCCGGGTTTCCGGAGCAAAAGACGGTGCGTCGTGAGGGGAGCCGATTCGCTGCACCGTTCGTGGGCGCATGGAAGAACCAGTGCGAAGCAGTGCCTTGCAGTATTCTATTCCTAAAACATTGTTGGGTTCTTTCAGTAAAGTGGCCGGTGCGCCCAAAAGCTCCGCCGCCGCAGCCTGCCGCGCTGCGGCGAATGGTACGCCAAAGGTTAGGCGGCTTTTCACCTCACCTTCAAATCTGCGGCTTAGTAGGGCTTCGGCAATCAGAGAAAGGGTTTCTACATCGCCGCTTTCGCTGCCAAAGACAAGACGATCGACACAGCCCAGAGCATTCAGTACAGAAACGGCTCCAAAAGCGAACCGTTCGGCACCGGCAACAGAAAAGCTGACCGGCAGCTCCAGCACTAAATCGGCACCGCAACGCAGTGCCGCAAGAGCGCGGGGCCATTTGTAAAAGGCGGAGGGCTCGCCCCGCTGAACAAAGTTTCCGCTCATTACAACGGCCACTCCACCGGGGGAAGATCGCTTTGCCTGCTCCATCAAGTAACGATGCCCCAAATGCAGGGGATTGAATTCGGCAACTATGCCAGAAATCAAGGGTTTCTCTGTCATTGGGTAAAAAACTCCTTGAATTTATTGTGAAAATGTACTATGATAGTGTACGGTTCTATAGTACAGTATTGTAAAGGCACTTTCAAGCTGTTTTTACAATATTTAGAAAGTTTAGGAGGGAATCCGATGAAGATTCTGGTCATTAACGCGGGGAGCTCTTCCCTAAAATATCAGTTAATTGATATGGCTAATGAAGAAGTGCTCGCAAAAGGAAACTGCGAGAGAATTGGGCTTGGGGACGGTATTTTTGGCCACAAGACAGCTGACGGCAGAGAAAAGAAGCTGACAGTGGACATGCCCGATCATATTGCGGCATTTATGCAGGTGAAGAATGCTTTGGTAGACGCCGAGGTTGGCGTGATCAAAGATTTGTCTGAGGTTACCGCGGTAGGCCACCGCGTGGTGCAGGGCGGCATGAAATTCATGAACTCCGTTCTGATCGATGAGCAGGTGATGGCAACGGTAGAAGAGCTGATCCCGCTTGCTCCGCTGCACAACGGCGTAAACCTGCAGGGCATTCGTGCCTGCCAGGAGGTTTTTGGTGAAAAAGTTCCGCAGGTTGCGGTGTTCGATACTGCGTTCCATTCCACCATGCCGCCTGAAGCTTATATTTACCCGATTCCTTACGAGTATTTTGAGAAATATCAGATTCGCCGCTATGGTTTTCACGGCACCTCTCATCGTTTTGTCAGCGAGCGCTGCGCAGAGCTGGTGGGCAAGCCGATGTCCGAGCTGAAGATTATTACCTGCCACCTGGGCAACGGTTCTTCTATCGCAGCTGTGGATCAGGGTAAGGTAATCGATACCAGCATGGGTCTAACTCCTCTGGACGGCTTTATGATGGGCACTCGCTGCGGTTCTTTAGATCCCTCCGTTGTCACATTCATCGAGGAGAAGGAAAACCTGACTGCGGAGCAGATGAGCGACATTCTGAATAAGAAGTCCGGTCTGCTGGGAATTTCCGGTATTTCCAGCGATGACCGCGATGTTACCAAGGCTGCGGAAGAGGGTGTGCCGAGAGCGGTTCTGGCTCACAAGATGCTGGTATACCAGATCAAGAAATTCGTCGGCAGCTATGCTGCGGCCATGAATGGCTGCGATGCTATCGTATTTACTGCCGGTCTCGGCGAAAATCAGGTTGATCACCGCCAGAATGTCTGCGACGGTCTAACCTATCTGGGTGTGAAGGTGTCGAGAGAGCTCAACGAGCAGATGATCCGCGGCAAGGGCGGCAAAATCTCCACTCCTGATTCGAAGGTGCAGGTTTTTGTGATCCCCACCAACGAAGAGCTGGTGATTGCGCGCGATACCAAAGAGATTATCAGCAAGCTGTAAAATTGCTTTAAATGTTCTGCGGCGGAGAATTTTTTCTCCGCCGCTTTTCATTATTTATTTTTTTCCTGTAATTTCATTGTCGCGGAACAGAAGAGAAATGCACCACACTCCCGCCAGACCAACCAGTGTATAAATAATCCGGCTGATAATCTCTGTTTGCCCCTGAAACACCCAGGCAACGATGTCAAATTGAAAGATACCGATTGAGCCCCAGTTGATTCCACCGATAATCAGAAGAATGAGAGCGATCATGTCCAGCATTGTATTTCCGCCTTTCATTAAAATTTTTTGTCTGTTTTAGTGTAATCCAAAAAGAATAAAATATGCGATTTGCAGAAGTGCGCCGAAGTAAGAAGAGGAATCACTGCCTTTTATTGTGCAAAAATATGAAATGGAATACTTCTCCTCCGCCAAAGGCGGGGGAGAAGTATTGTTTTAAGTAAATTTGTGTAATCCCCAAAAAGAAAAACATTCGATTTGCAAAAGTGTGCCATAAAAGGTTGAATAACGTCTTCCTTTTATTGTACAATAGAAAAATAAAATTAGAAAAACACGGCGGAGGAAAATATATGAGAACTAGAGAAATAGGAGAATCCGGCCTGATTACCGGGGTATTGTCTTTGGGTGCGTGGGCCATTGGCGGTGGCAGCTGGTGGGGAGAAAATGATGATTCCATTTCCGTGCGTGCAATTCACTGCGCGCTGGATCAGGGCCTAAACTGGATCGACACCGCACCGGTGTATGGCTTTGGGCATAGCGAAGAGGTTGTGGGCCGTGCGCTGAAGGGCCGCAGAGAAAGCGCGGTTCTTTCTACCAAATGCGGCTTGCAGTGGCGCGATGCCAACGGTACTGACCGCTTTGAACGGGATGGCCATGAGGTGTACCGGAATCTTTCCGCACGTTCCGTCCGGCAGGACTTGGAGGACAGCCTGCGCCGCCTGCAGACGGATTACATCGATATCTATTACACTCATTGGCAGGCACCGGAAGGCGGCGCGCCGATTGCCGAAACGATGGCGGAGCTGCTGAAAATGAAGCAGGAGGGAAAAATCCGCGTGATCGGAGCTTCGAACGTGACAACGGCGCATCTGGACGAATACCTCAAATACGGCAAGGTCGATGTGATTCAGGAAAAATTCAGCCTGCTCGACCGCCGCGTGGAGGCTTCGCTGTTGCCTTATTGCGAGGAGCATAAAATCACCCTCCAGGCGTATTCGCCGCTGGAGCAGGGTCTTTTAACTGGTAAAATCACAATGGAGTATGAGATTTCGGCAGGCTCTGTACATGAGAACAAATTTTGGTGGATGCCGGAGCATCGCCGCTTTGCGCTGCAAATGTTGAGCGGATGGGCCGATCTGACGGAAAAATACGGCTGTACGCTGGGAAACCTTGTGATTGCCTGGATGGTAGCCCGCAGCAAATACCTGAATGTGTTGGGCGGCGCGAGAACAACAGAGCAGGTGGAGGAAAACTCCAAGGCGGGCGAGCTCGTTCTGGAGCAAGCGGATTTTGAAAGAATGACGCGCGACGCCAATGCGGCGATCGCAAACGCGAAGTAAACACAGCAATTTCGTATCAACAGGAAAAAAGCTTTTTATATCAGCCAATTTACAAAACAGCCGTCGACTGCTAAGTCGGCGGCTGTTTTTCAATAAAAGGGTGGATATTTCTCATTGAGTCCGGTCATATTCCTCAGCGGAAGCGCTTCCGTACTGAAATAAGGGAATGATTCAGAAAGGCGTTGGAATCTCCAAAAAACAGGGTGATTTTCTGTGGACATTGTCTATCTATGTCAATTGAAATATTTAGTAAAAAATGATATAGTAAATTACTGGTATGACCATAATACCAATCTATTCTATCCAAAGAGGAGCGCAAATTCAAATGAAGTATTTAAAACAATTGATGATCATCTTAGTTACATATTTTGCAGGACAAGTGTTACAGATTCTGTTTCATTTGCCGGTTCCGGGTTCTGTTATCGGTTTGATCCTGCTTTTTCTAGCGCTCCGTAAAGGAATCATCAAAGTAGAAATGATTGAGGATGTATGCGAATTTTTGCTGTCGAATATGTCTTTTTTCTTTATTCCAGCCGGAGTGGGCTTGATCACCTCATTTGCCGCATTAAAAGGGAATTGGATTGCCTTTATCATCATCTTAATTACTTCAACAGCAGTGGTTTGGATCATAACAGCATCTGTTATTAAGTTATTCAGAAAGGGAAACTCCCATGAATGAAATTACTCACTCCCCGGTATTCGGTGTGTTACTTTCGTTAATTGCTTATGAAATAGGAATTTACATCAATAAAAAAATGAAGTTTTCCATTTTTAATCCTTTGCTGATCGCCATAGCTATCGTGATTATTTTACTCACGAAGCTGAATATAAAATATGAAAGTTTTAATGCGGGAGGCCAATTTATCTCATTCTTTTTATATCCGGCGACAGTTTCTTTGGCCTTACCGATGTATAAAAGATTTTCTTTATTTCAAGAAAATGCTCTGCTAATCCTTACAAGCGTTCTATGCGGTCATATCAGCGGAATGGCTTTTGTAATCTTAGGTTCAAAATTTTTTGGAATGTCGGACGTGTTGACCAGGTCACTTATTCCAAAATCCATTACGACACCGATTGGAATTGCTATTTCCAAACAACTGGACGGAATCCAGTCAGTCACTGTTGCAGCAATTATATTTACCGGTATCATAGGTTCGATCTTAGGCCCAATTTTATATAAATTTTTCAAAATAAATGATAGAGTTGCGTTTGGGATTGCAATAGGAGCGTCTTCGCATGCAATCGGTACTGCAAAGGCAATGGAATTTGGAGAAATTGAGGGAGCAATGAGCAGTCTGACGATGGCGATTTCAGGAATTATCACTGTATTTTTAGCTCCAATCATATGGAATATCTTTGTTGTGCTTTTTAATTAAACCGCATAGAGAAACTGATTGAAATCATCAAATAATGAGAGAACTCAATTAAACTGATTTCTGAGAGGATTTTAAAATGTTTAGTGAAATTAAAACTACAAAGGTTTTTGAACAGGTGATGGAACAGATAAAAGAAATCATTCAAAATGGGCAATTGAGATGCGGCGATCAATTACCATCGGAAAGAGATTTATGCGAACAGCTTAATGTCAGCAGAACATCCATAAGAGAAGCGTTGAGGTCTTTGGAGATGCTGGGGATCATTGAATGCAGACAAGGGGAAGGAAATTTTATCAAAGAATCCTTTGAGGACAGTCTGTTGGAACCGATTTCAATCACATTTATGCTGCATGGAAGTAAAACAAATGAAATTTTAGAATTAAGAAAAATAATCGAACCTGAAACAGCTGCCTTAGCGGCAAAGAATATCAGCGATGCCAAGCTTCAGGAAATAAAGGAATTGATGAGCTCACTTAATAATGAAAATGATTCTGAAAAGATCGCTGAGATCGATAAAAGAATCCATTATAAAATTGTACAGGCATCGGGAAATGATCTTGTAACCAATGTGATGTATGCGGTTTCTAATCTGGTAGACAGGTTCATTGAAGATGTGATAACCAATATGTTCAAAAGTCCGGCGAACAGAAGTATCGTTAAGGAGCAGCATGAAGCGCTTGTCAGCGCAATTGAAGCCCATGATTCTTCAAAAGCCGCTGCAGCAATGCGAAAGCATCTGGAATATACAAATGATTTTATAAGTAATTCGATCATAAAAAAATAAGGCAATTAAAATGTAAAAAAGAGCCGTAGGATTTCAAAATCCTACGGCTCTTTTTCTTATATGGAAGATATCCTTATGGGAAATGATCCATCCGGAAAAGTTTTCGATCAGCCTGCGTTTTTCTGCCGCTTGATTACCTTCAGGCGGGAGAATTCCTCTCGGTCCTTTTCTTCCAATGCGTCAGAAATGAACTTTACAGTTTCCTCAAAACGCGGGATCATGATGTTCTTCAGCGCGTTCGCGCGCTTCTGTGTCTTTTTCACGTTGTCAGCCAAGCGGTAAACGCTGTTTTCCACCTCGGCCAGCTCTGCGGTAAGATACTTTACCTCCCGGAATTTCAGGTAGGCGTCATCCATCATGGAGTTGGTGTCCATCAGGCCATAGCTGAGCGTAGCGGGCGTACGTTCCAGAGACACCATGGGGATCTCCACACCCATGACGCTGCGGTACGCCACATTCAGGTTGTCGTCGTAGGGAACGGTCTCCGCGATTTTATCGCAGATACCCAGCGTAACGTTGGCCATCTGCAAAGCCGCGTAGGCTTCCTCATACGTACTGTCGATTTTATCCTGAATCTCGTTGGCACGTTCGATTAAGGCCATCATTTCGCGGATGAGAATATTGCGCTTACGGTCCATCAGCTCAAAGCCGGTGCGGGCCAGACTAAGCGATTTTTTGGTGGCAAGAAGATTGCCCTTGGTTGGTACGATTTGAATCGCCAATGCCGCTCACCTCGCCTTAGTTATTGGTGGTTTCGTCTGTTTCCTCACCCAGTTCGTCCGGGCCCTTCGCTGCAGTTTCCGGCTTATAGAACTGGTTGAGCACTGCGTCGTCCACACGATCCAGCTCGGAACGGGGCAGGGTGGAGAGCAGCCTCCAGCCCAAATCCAGACTCTGTTCGATGGATCTGTTTTCGTTGTGCCGCTGGGTCAGGAACTGCTGCTCAAACAGCTTGCCAAAGTGCAGGTACTGTTTGTCCACAGGGGCGAGCTCTTCCTCGCCGATAACAGAGGCCAAAGAACGGGCATCCATTACCTTTGCGTAAGAGGCGAACAGCTGGTTCGAAAGCGCGGAGTGATCCGCACGGGTAAAGCCTTCGCCGATGCCGTCCTTCATCAAACGGGACAAGGAGGGCAGAACGCCGACGGGCGGGTAGGTCCCCATGCTGTCGAGCGTACGGTCCAGAACGATCTGGCCTTCGGTAATGTAGCCGGTCAGGTCAGGCACGGGGTGGGTTACGTCATCGTTGGGCATGGTCAGAATTGGGATCTGCGTGACAGAACCTGTTTTGCCCTCAACCATACCGGCGCGCTCATATAGAGAAGCAAAGTCCGAATACAAATATCCGGGGAAGCCCTTTCTGCCGGGGATTTCACCCTTGGAGGAGCTGAATTCACGCAGCGCTTCCGCATAGGAGGTCATGTCGGTCATGATGACCAGTATGTGCATGTTCAGCTCAAATGCCAAGTATTCCGCAGTGGTCAGCGCGCAGCGGGGAGTGAGGGTACGCTCGATAATCGGGTCGTTGGCCAGATTGATGAACATAACAACCTTCTGCAGTACGCCGGATTCATCGAACGAACGGCGGAAGTATTCCGCAACGTCGTTCTTAACACCCATGGCGGCAAACACGATGGCAAAGTTGTCGCCATCTGCGCCGGTAATCTTCGCCTGGCGCGCGATCTGTACGGCCAGCTCATTGTGGGACATACCGGAGCCGGAGAAGATCGGCAGCTTTTGTCCGCGAATCAAAGTCATCAGGGTGTCGATGCTGGAAATACCGGTATTGATGTAGTTGACCGGGTATACGCGCGACACCGGGTTGATCGGGGTGCCGTTAATATTCATGCGCTTCTGCGGGAAGATGTTGCCCAGGCCGTCAATCGGCCGGCCGGAACCGTCAAACACACGGCCCAGAATTTCGGGGGAAAGGGGCATCTCCATAGGGCGGCCGCGCAGACGAGTGCGGGTATTATTCAAAGAAATGCCGCGGGTTCCGTCGAAAACCTGAATGACCACGCGTTTGCCGTCCATCTGAACAATTCGGCCCTGGCGCATGGTGCCGTTATCCAGACGGATGTCAACGATTTCTTCGAAAGAGGCATTTTCCACATCGTCCAGCACGATCAGCGACCCGTTTATTTCTTTGACGCCAATATAATCAAGAATCATAAAAAAACCGCCTTCTTTCCGTGGGGCTCAATCAATTATTGATGATGTCCGCCACGGTGTTATCAATTTCTGCAATATAGTCATCGAACAAGTCCAGCTTGTCATTCGGTACATCGTACTTAATCTTCACCAGCTTGTCAAACAGACCGGACTGCATAATGCTGGAAATGGGAACGGACGCTGCGGTGAGCTGCTTGGATTTCTGGTACAGGTGCAAAATGACTTTCATCATCAGCTTCTGCTTCTCCAGCGGCACAAAGGTATCCTCCGCGTGGAACGCGTTCTGTTGCAGGAAACCAACGCGAATCAGGCGCGCAATTTCGATCACGAGCTTCTGGTCGTCGGGCAGAACGTCCGAACCGATCAGCTTTACAATTTCCATCAGCTTGCTTTCTTCCTGAAGAAGATTGTTGATCTGTCTGCGGTACTCGAGGAAATCCTCGCCCACATTCTCTTTGAACCAATCCTGCAGGTCGCCGGAATATTCACTGTAGCTGGTCATCCAGTTGATGGCAGGGTAATGTCTTGCGTAGGCAAGGTTTTTATCCAAGGCCCAGAAGCAGCGGGTAAAACGCTTGGTGTTTTGAGTAACAGGCTCGGAGAAATCCGCGCCTGCCGGGGATACCGCACCGATAACCGTAATGGAGCCATCGGTGCCATTCAGGTTTTTCGTATAGCTGGCACGCTCGTAGAATTCCGCCAGACGAGAGGGCAGATACGCCGGGAAGCCTTCTTCTGCGGGCATCTCTTCCAAACGGCCGGAAATTTCACGCAGAGCTTCCGCCCAGCGGGAGGTAGAGTCGGCCATCATGGCTACATGGTAGCCCATGTCGCGGTAATACTCCGCCAGAGTGATGCCGGTGTAGATGGACGCTTCACGCGCTGCAACAGGCATGTTAGAGGTGTTCGCGATCAGGGTGGTTCGGTCAGTCATCGGGCGGCCGGATTTCGGGTCAATCAGCTCTGTGAATTCCTGCAGAACCTGAGCCATTTCGTTTCCGCGCTCGCCGCAGCCGACATAGATAATAATGTCAGCGTCGCACCACTTAGCCAGCTGATGCTGCGTCATGGTCTTGCCGCTTCCGAATCCGCCCGGGATGGCCGCGGTGCCGCCCTTGGCTACAGGGAACAGGGTGTCGATGACACGCTGACCGGTAACCAGCGGAATTCTGGGCTGCATGCGCTCCGCAACTGGACGCGGTGTACGGATGGGCCATCTCTGGCAAAGGGTAAGCTCATGTTTGTTTCCCTTTGCGTCGGTGAGTTCAACAACGGTATCGTTTACACGGTATTTTCCGTTAGAAGCCACCTTTGTCACGGTGCCGCTCAGAGAAGGTGATACCAGGCACTTGTGCCGTATGATTTTTGTTTCCGGGCATTCGGCGTAAATATCGCCGCCCTTCAGCTCGTCACCCACCTGAACGGTGACGGTGACCTCCCAGAGCTGGTCGGGATCTAGCGCGGGAACGTTGCTACCGCGCGAAATAAATACGGAACCGGAATCGTCCGCGATTTTTTTCAGAGGGCGCTCAATTCCGTCGAAAATATTATCCAGAATCCCTGGGCCTAACGTAACATTCATGGGGCTGCCGGTACCGAATACCGGCTCGCCCGGACGCAGTCCGGTGGTTTCTTCATAGACCTGAATGGTGGTCACCTTATCGGTAATGCCGATGATTTCACCCACCAGACGTTCGTTGCCGACGAATACCATTTCCATCATGGAAAAGCTGCGCGAATTTTTAACTGTTACGACTGGCCCGTTAATACCATAAATTACATCTTGGTTCTCCATCTTCAATCATCTCCGTTATCGTTGGTATTACGGCTCAGACCACAGACATTCCAGAGGTTTCTTCAAACCATTCCTGCTGTGATTCCAGCATCGTGTCCAGTGTTTCGTCAGCCATAATGCCCTTTTCGGCATGATAGGCGCGAACACCGCCAATCAGAATATCCTGATCCGCCTGAACGGTGCAATCCTTTGCAAACGCCTGCCGGAGCAGATCCTCATATTGCAGATCATCCTTTTTCACGCAGAGAACAGCGCCGGAGTCCGGGAACAGCTCCGAAAGGCTGCTGGTATACTTTTGCAGCAGAGAAGGGTATTGAGCAGACTTTGTGTAATCCAAAAGGCGATCTTTTGCCTTTTCAAATACTTCTTTTTCAATCTTCGCTCTCTTCTCCAAAAGCTGTTTGCGGGCATCCATTTCACGGTGCGCAATTTCGCGCACAATTTCGTCCCTCATCGAAGTCATTTCGCCCTGAATGAGCTGGTATGCTTCATGCAGTACCTGCCGTTCCGCGTCTTCCAGCTGAGTTTGCTTATATTCGGCAATTTCCTGTTCGATTTTTTCCCGCTGTTCGTGTGCGTAATGATTGATTGCAGTACTAAATTTACTTAATTTTTCATCATTAGAAGCCATAGTAACCCCCCGTTCCGCCGCCTTGGCGGTTTAAATTTTTACTCCGATTGCCTCGCGGACATAGCGGGTAATAGAATCCTTGGTACGGCCATTGCCGTGACGGTCGGGTATTTCAACGATTAAAGGGCGTTTCAGGTTCAACTTTAAATCGTAAACCAGCTCGGGGCACATAGAAATCAGGCGTTCGGTCATCAGAATCACCGCAACGTCCTTCATTTCAATAGCGTCGTTTAAAGCCTTGCGAACCTCACCGACATCGTGCGCCAAAATTCCCGGGATACCGGCCAGGCGCATTCCTACCAGCGTGTCTGTATTGTCGCTGATTAAGTAAAATCGCATGTCAGCACCTGCTTTCCTTTGTTAAGATCCTTCGAGCGGCTTAAATCTTGTTCAGGATCAGGATGGAAATCAGCAGGCCATACAGCGCAATACCTTCGCCAAGCGCAACGAAGATCAGGGATTTACCGAAGGATTTCGGGTCTTCCGCAGTAGCGCCGATTGCAGCAGGGGAAGCAGCCGCAACAGCAATACCGCCGCCGATACCGGCCAGGCCGGTTACAAGCGCAGCAGCCAAGAAGCCCATGCCTTCCTTGCCGGCGTTAGCGCCGTCGTTAGAAGCGGAGGTGGTAGTAGCAGCGTTTGCAGAATCGTCGCTGGCAGCACTTGCAACCATAGGAACGGCAATGGTAACAGCGCATACGATCATAAAGGCGGCCAGCTGAGCAATCAGGGCGGATTTGGCTTTTTTACCGTTTCGCACTGCTTTAACAGACAGGAAAACAGTGACAATCAGTGCCGCGACCGGAACAATAAACAATACGTAATTCATAAGATTTGCCTCCAAAATATAAAGTATTTTTAATTTTTACCGCTGAGAGCAGAATCAGACTTATGCCTGATTCTGCTCCTGGCGAGCGGATACGGGATGGAAGGGACGGCCGTTGCCGTCGAAGAAGCGGCTGAACATTTCATAGAATTCCAGCCTCAATACCTGGATGCCCGCGAGCAGGCCTTCCAGCGCCATAATGAAGATATTGCCCAGAATGACAATCAGAACATATCCGATTCCGGAGGACATTTCCGCCAGAGTGAACACAACCATCATCATGCCTGCGTGAACCAGAACAAACGCGCCGACACGAAGGAAAGACATGGTATTGCTCATGTAGCTGAGCAGGTATTCAAACACCTCAAAGAAATTCTGAGTGATGTACTCACCCCAGTTTGCCGGCTGCCAGTTCTTGTGGCCCTCCAAAATGTCGCTCAGAAGCTCCTGGAAGAACATCAAAATCAGGGGGAAGATCATGAAGCAAAGAACATACGGCGTAGTGACAATCTGCCAGCCCATCACGATCTGTCCGCCGAAACCAAATACAATTGAGCCGTAAAACAACAGCCCAGCCAGTCCGTTCGGGCCGAACAAAGCGTTGCCGTACTTCTTTTTCTTGACGCTGGAGTAAATGTTGATCAGCATAGCGATCAACACCAGAGATAAGCCGATGCCAACAGCTGAGTAAATAATAATGTTGGTTGTGGCAGGGTGCATCACCTCCACGGGCTTGTCAGTCAAACCAAAGAGCGCGTGGTAAACGGGGTCAAGCGCATGCTCAAAGCCAAATACCGAGCCGAAAATAAAGCCGAATACCGCAGAGGAAAGGCCACAGGGCATCAGAATTTTGCCGAGCCGCATGCGGAGTTTTTTCCACATATAAAGGCCAACCAGAGAAACGCACAGGCCCTGCCCGAGATCGGCGAACATGATGCCGAACATAATAATATAGGTAATTCCGATGAAGATGGTGGGGTCAACCTCATTGTAGGCGGGGAGGCCGAACATTTCGATAAAGAATTCAAACGGACGGAACAGCTTGGGGTTCCTCAGCTTAACGGGAGGAGAATGCTCCAGCTGTGTTTCGGCGTTCTCGAAGGAATACTCAACCGACTTCAACGGTTCAAGGGATTCTTTGAATACTTTCTCGTCTTTCGCGGGGATCCACCCGGTGAGGACGAAACTCTCATGGTAACGGGCGCCGTAGTGGCGGATGCCGAAATAAATACTTTTTTCTCTCAGATGATTGAAGATCAATTGGCACTTTTTCTGCTCCTGCTGCCAGTAGGCCCCCAGCTTTTCATCCATTTCCTTGACCAAAGCTTCGGCCTCAGCATGCTGAGGCTGAATAGATTTGATCATTTCCTCCGGTGTTCCGCGGTAACCGGTCAGGTTGACCGGCTTGAAAAACAGGCTGGAGAAAATCCGGTCTATTTCATCGATCTGCTCCACCGGGGCAAAATAAGCACCCCAATAATGGGTTGCATCACTGGAATTGGGGAAAAACATCAAATAGGGGTTATCATTGTAAAGAGAAAGCTTATCGTAGTTTTCTTTGGACAAAGCACCAAAACGGACCTGAACAAACTTGCATTCCAGAATTTTTTCCAGATTCAGGTCCATGCCTGTAAAGTGGGACAAGTCCTGAAGTGCGGCATTCAACTCCTGAATTTTCTGTTCGGCGTCATTTTTCTGTTTGAGGCAATCTTCGACGTAAGAAGAAAAATGATCTACATATTCCAGCAAAACGCGGTCTTCTTCTTCCGACTTGCAGTCGGGGGCTCCCTCAAAGACGAGGGGATGCTGAATCTTTTTGCAAGTGTCCGAAAGCTTTTGCAAAGGGATTGTGTAGGGGTTATCCTCCCCAATAGGAACAAAGGGCGTTGTGTCGGCATAGAACGAAAGTACGTTGTCAGGATGAAATACTTCGGATTGGCCGCAGCGAAGGGTCACCTCATCTAGTTCATTCATTCGGCCGATAATACTGGCCATTTTTATTTTTTGTACAGCCAAATAGCACCACTCCTTTCGTTAAAAATCAGAAAAAGCTAACAGCTTCTTTATTTCCTCCGGCGGGAGATGATAGCGGATTCCCTCTACAATGTTAATGATGTCCATCAGCTCAATCTGCATATAAAAGATATAAGACAACATAACAACCGATGCGTGTACTGAAAAATGAATGCTGTGGCGGCAGGTTTTGTACAAAGCACGCTCTGCCAGCTGATCTGCAAAATTGTACTGAATCTTGCCGGTTTTTTTGCCGATTCTCGTCTGGGCCAGAATCGAGCGTACCTCCCCGGCGTCCCGAGCCTGAATCATTTTTTCAATTTCAACTTTATTGAGGGATCCGAACGGAAGAAGGTTGCTGCGAATGTAATCCGGGCCGGCCTGAAAATACGTTTTAAAGCGAAGAACGCGGGCAAAGTTATTCAGATCGAGATAAAGGTCTACAATCTCTTTCAGATCCTTTTTCATGCCCTTAAGACGCTGATGCTCAATCATCTCGTACAGTTGGCTGTATAGATAGGTGTACAGGGCATTTTCTGCGGCGGTAAAGTCAAACGAATTGTCGTAGGCGGGGCGGAAAGGCTCGATCAGCGCCTGATACGGCGTGTGTGCCAAAGCGGCAATGACGCCGTCAAAGGTTTCTGCGCCTGAAAGCCGGACAAGATCAACGTGCGAATGCAGAGCCAGAGGGGCCGGCATGGAGAAGAAATATTCCTTTGTCATATCGGCGTTCAGAAGAAGCAGAGCATTTAAAATCTGCTCCACTTCGCTGCGCTGCAGCAAATAAGTAGCCAATGCGTCCCGGATGGAAATTTCATAACGGCACAAAGAAGCCGAATCAGAAAGAAGCTTTTGCTTCAGTCGGTTTTCCAGCTGGCCGCGGTGCACTTCTCCGTCGTTAATACCCGCCAGCACCTTGTCGTAATCGGTGTTTGCGGCAAGGTACCGGGCGATTTCCGTAACGCTTTTGCAATTGAGCATCTCCTGATAATTCTGTGCATTCAGTCTGCGTCCATACATCGCGCGGGCTTTTGCCGAAACTACATTAGAAGAGAGCTGGGAAAGCATGAAATCACTCTCCTATCACATTGCGGGTAATCGTATCAACCCATTTTTCGCCGCTCTGCGCATACAGCTGATCCAACTGTTCCGTCAGGGCCTGATAATGATGCTCTTTTACCTGCCATGCTTTTTCTGCAGCGGCCTGCTCAAGCGGTCTGTTCTTTTCGATTCGGGCTCTCGCTCTGGCCAGGTATCGTGTCCGGATGTCTTCTCGTGTTTGAGAGACTTCCTTTTCCGTGTCGATTTTTTGCCGCTGGGCGGCGTCCGTGATCTGTCTGGCCTTCTCGTCCATTTCGATGATCTGCTTCAGCATATCGTTCATAATGACCGCACCTCCTTGATAAATAAAATCTATGTTTCACATATTTCTCAGAAATCACATGCACAATTATAGCTCGCTCGTCACAAATATACAACTTATATTTTGACAAAATTTTTGCTTGTGACACATTTACTCAATAAAAATCAAAAAGATTTGATGCATTTTAGACAGAATCAGTTCTTCAGACTCTGCAGCGGTGCGGGAATACGTCCACCACGCTGAATAAAGCGCTGTGGGGAATAGCGGTTTACCTCCATAACAGGGCCGCCGCCCAGAAGGCCGCCAAAATTCAGCTCTTCGCCTACTCCTTTACCAATAGCAGGGATCAGACGGACGGCAGTGGTCTTGCTGTTAACCATACCGATCGCGGCTTCGTCGGCGATAATGCCCGAAATCACTTCGGCCGGAGTGTCTCCGGGAATGACGATCATGTCCAGGCCGACGGAGCAGACCGCGGTCATGGCCTCGAGCTTGTTCAGCGACAGAGAGCCGCGGCGTGCGGCTTCAATCATACCGGCATCCTCGGTAACGGGGATAAATGCGCCGGACAGGCCGCCAACATGAGAGGATGCCATGATGCCACCCTTTTTCACAGCGTCGTTCAGCAAGGCCAGGGCGGCGGTTGTGCCGTGTGCACCGCAGGCCTCAAGGCCCATTTCCTCCAGAATGTAAGCAACAGAGTCGCCAACAGCGGGGGTGGGAGCCAGAGAAAGATCGACGATGCCAAAGGGGACGAACAGCCGGCGGGAGGCTTCCTGTGCGACCAGCTGGCCCATACGGGTAATTTTAAACGCGGTCTTTTTGATCAGGTCGGCAATCCCGGTAATGTCGCAGTCCCCTGCCTTGGCCAGCGCGGCGCGAACCACGCCGGGGCCAGATACACCTACGTTGATCACGCAGTCCGGCTCGCCGGGGCCATGAAAGGCACCCGCCATAAAGGGATTATCCTCCGGCGCATTGCAGAAAACCACCAGCTTGGCCGCTCCAATACAGTCGCGGTCGGCTGTTTTTTCCGCGCATTCGCGGATGACACGTCCCATTTTGCCGACAGCATCCATGTTGATTCCTGCCTTGGTGGTTCCCACGTTGACGGAGGAGCAGACAAAGTCGGTAGTGCTGAGAACCTCGGGGATGCTTTCAATCAGCGCGTAATCTCCCGGTCCAAAGCCTTTGTGGACTAGAGCAGAATAACCGCCGATAAAATTGACGCCCACCTCTTTGGCAGCACGGTCCAAAGCCTGGGCAAAATGTGCCGGACTTTTTGAGGGACACGCCGCTGCAATCATCGAGATGGGTGTAACAGATATGCGTTTGTTAATGATCGGGATGCCGTAATCCTTGGTAATATCTTCGCCGGTCCTCACCAGGTTGCTGGCGTAGCGGCAGATTTTATCGTACACCTTGTCGCAGGCAGCTTTTTGGTCAGAATCCACGCAGTCCAGCAGCGAGATTCCCATGGTGATGGTGCGTACATCCAGATTTTCATTGTCAATCATATTAATCGTTTCTAGTATATCGTGGGAATTAATCATGAAAGCGGTCCTTTCTATATATATAATAGCGCTTTTTAGGCATGTTTGTTTCATTCGAACGGGCCCGGCCTAATCAGATTCGGTGCATGGAGTTGAAAATATCCTCGTGCATGGTGTGAATCGTCAGGTTCATGTTTGTTCCCAGTTCAGTCAGGCGGTCAGCCAGATCACTAAAGGGAATGGAGCTTTTGGAAATATCCACCATCATAATCATGGCGAACATATCTTGCAGAACAGACTGGGTCACTTCGATCACGTTTACTTGGTTTTCGGCACAGATGTTAGAAACGCGGGCGAGAATCCCCACCATATCCTTGCCAAGTACAGTAATTACAGCGCGCATGCGGTTGCCTCCTAAAATAAAGAAATTCCAATTAAACTTGGGTTTTAATGCATCTCAATTATGAATTAGAAACACCGGTATGTCAAGACGTTTTCGGCGGTAAGCGCTTTTCGGAATAACAATTGTGTCTAAATTTCGACTATGAAAAAATTTAAAGGAAAAACTGTCTTTTTCCCCTGATTTATGCTAAGATAATAAAAATCGTCAAGAATTGCCTCCTGTACCTGTGATTCAAAAGAGAAGTGCTGGTAGTTTTTTTCCGCTTATAGCGGAGGAAAGATACCAAAATAGGATTCACTGTTTTTATTGGAGAATACGTATCAGGTGAGGCATTCAGGAACTGGAGGCGGCAAAGCTTTGAAATACAGATACTTTTCTGATTGTCATATGCATAGCGATTGCTCCCGCGACGCAGAGGATCCGGCCGTAATGATGTGTGAGGCTGCGGAGCGCCAGGGCCTGTATGCCGTAGCTCTGACGGATCATTGCGAGTGCAATGACTATTATAAGGAAGAATACGATCGTTCCATGAGACAGTCCTATTTTGAGGCAAAAAAGGCCGCTGCGGTTTTTCAGGGCAGGCTGCGTGTCTATACGGGCGTTGAGCTTGGCCAGCCTCTGCAGGATTTGAAGGCGGCTCAGGATGTTCTTTCTGCCTGCAGTTTTGACTTTGTTCTGGCATCCCTTCATAATCTGGCCAGTATGGAGGATTTTTATTTTTTGGATTATGATCATCTGGATATTAACGAGCTGCTCACGCGCTATTTTGACGAGCTGCTCGAAATGGTGCGCTGGAACGGTTTTGATTCTTTAGCGCATTTAACCTACCCTTACCGGTATATTGTGGGTGACAGGGGCATTTCGGCCCCGCTTTACCCCAATTACGGCGAGCGTATCGACGAGATTCTCAGCCTGCTGGTTCAGAACCACAAGGCACTGGAGCTTAATACCTCCGGCCTGCGGCAGAAGCTGGGGCAGACTCTCCCGCCGCCTGAGGTGCTTCGGCGCTTCCGCCAGATGGGCGGGCAGTATGTGACGGTCGGCTCCGACGCGCACCGCTGGGGCGACATTGGCTCCGGGGTGGAAGCCGGGCTGTCCCTTTTGCTGCAGGCTGGGTTTGATCGGTTTACTATCTATGTTGGGCGCGAGCCCGTGTTGCTGCCAATCGAATAAACAGTGCAGGGTCCATCCCGCGAACTGTTCATTGAATTTAAGGAGGAACTATTATGGAAAAATTGTTAGCTCTTTTAAGTGAAAATGCCAGACTGACCCCTGCGCAGCTCGCAGCCATGCTTGACACAACGCAGGAAAAGGTCAATGAAGCAATCGAACAGTATGAAAAGCAGGGTGTGATCAAAGGCTACCGCGCTCTTATCGACTGGGAGAAGGTCGACCAGAATAAAGTCACGGCTTTGATTGAGCTGAAGGTCGTGCCGAAGCCGGACCGCGGTTTTGATGAGGTGGCGGATCGTGTCATGCGCTTTGATGAAGTAGAGAGTGTCTATCTGATGTCTGGCGGATATGATCTTGCGGTGATTGCTCACGGAAAATCGATGCAGGAGGTTGCGTTGTTTGTTATGAATCGCCTGGCTGCTCTGGATTCTGTTGTTTCCACAGCTACCCATTTTATTCTCACCCGGTATAAGGACGGAGGGGTTGTTCTTCACTCCGGAGAAGAGAAAGACCAAAGAACGGGGTGTGTATGGTGATTGATTATCAATCTGTTATGAATCCACGGTTGCAGTCACTCAAGCCTTCGGGAATCCGAAAATTTTTTGATATTGCGAGCGAAATGGACGATGTGATTTCTCTTTCCATCGGCGAGCCTGATTTCTCCACCCCCTGGCATGTGCGTCAGGCCGGAATTCAGACGCTGGAAAAGGGAAAGACATGGTACAGCCCGAACCGCGGCTTTATGGAGTTGCGTCAGGAAATCTGTAAATGGGTCGCCCGCAAATATCAGGTGGAATATGATCCTGCCACGGATGTAGTCGTTACTGTTGGCGGTTCCGAAGCGATTGATGCCAGTTTGCGTTCACTTGTGAGTCCCGGCGATGAGGTGCTCATCCCCGAGCCGAGCTTTGTCTGTTATGTGCCGCTCACGCAGATGGCCGGCGGGGTGCCGGTGATCCTCGAAACAAAAGCGGAAAATGATTTCCGTTTAACTCCCGATGAGCTGCGTGCCAAGATCACCCCGAAAACAAAGATTTTGGTTTTTCCGTTTCCGAACAATCCCACCGGTGCTGTCATGCGCCGCGAGCATCTGGAAGAAATTGCGGAGATTGTGAAAGAACATAATTTGATGGTGCTGTCCGACGAAATTTACAGCGAGTTGACTTACGGCAGCACGCCGCATGTCAGCTTTGCGTCGATTGACGGGATGAAGGAGCGCACTATTTTGATCAACGGCTTTTCAAAAGCGTATGCAATGACCGGCTGGCGTCTTGGCTTTGCCATGGGGCCGAAGGAAATCATTGCCCAGATGACAAAGCTGCATCAGTATGGCATTATGAGCGCGCCTACCATGTCGCAGTACGCTGCGATCGAAGCGCTCAAAAATGGGGACGGCGATATTGAGGAGATGCGCTCCCAGTACGATATGCGCCGCCGGCTGATCGTAGATGGCCTGAATTCGCTGGGGCTGACCTGCTTTGAGCCTGAGGGTGCATTCTATGTGTTCCCCTGCATCCAGAGCAGCGGTTTGAATTCACAGGAATTTTGCGAGCGCCTGATTTACGCGGAGAAGGTTGCGATTGTGCCCGGTAACGCGTTTGGCGACTGCGGAGAGGGCTTTGCCCGGGTCGCTTATTCCAACTCGATTCCGAATATTACAGAGGCTCTCAAACGGATTGAGCGCTTTTTGGGTACGCTCAAATAATCTGCTTTTGTGGGATCATTCCATGGTTTTGCACGCTGCTCCCTGTTTGCGGGTGCGGCGGGCAAAACCTTCTTTTTGCTGGGAAGAATGGGGGAGATGTTTATGCCCATGGAGCAGCCAATGCGCGTTTACGCGGCGGCCAAGCTGAATCTGACGCTCGATATACTGGGCCGTCGCCCGGACGGCTATCATCTGCTGGATATGGTGATGCAGACTGTTTCTATTTACGATACCCTTCTGCTTACGCCAACTCAGCACCCGGGGGTTGATCTGCTCTGCGACCGGGCGGGGATTCCCTGCGGGGAAGAAAACACCGTGCGGAAAGCGGCGCGTCTGTTTTTTCAGCAGGCAGGTATTCGGGGTGGCGGACTTCGAATTCAGATTTTAAAACGGATTCCCGATCAGGCGGGGATGGGTGGGGGCAGCGCCGACGCCGCCGCCGTGCTGCGCACAATGAATCGGATGTACCATGCCGGATTTACAATGGATGAGCTTTGCAAGCTAGGACTGAAAGTTGGGGCGGACGTTCCATTCTGCCTTCGGGGCGGCACCATGCGGGCAGAGGGCATCGGCGAGATTTTAACTCACCTTACTCCAATGCCACAGTGCTTTTTTGTTGTGTGCAAGCCTTCCGTCGGCGTCAGCACTGCCGCAGCGTTCGCGCAAGCGGACCGCGACGGCGCTTCCTATCCGCGTTTTACCCCAGCGATGACAGAGGCGCTTGCAGCCGGCGAACTGCCGCGGGTCGCGGGCGGCCTTGGCAATTCATTTACGCTGGCGCTCCCTTTGCCGCAAATTGAAGAGCTGCGGCAGACCATGCTGCGAAGGGGCGCTCTTGGCGCCTGTATGACGGGGAGCGGCTCGGCGGTATTCGGAATTTTTTCGGAACGTGTGCCGGCGGAGCGGTGTCGGGAGGCATTAAGGGAAGAATATCGTTCGGTTTTCGTTTGTGAACCGGTCGGTGCCGAATCATATTGAGTTTGAATGAAAACAGTGAATTGAAATTTCTATCCCTCTAGCCTATGGGAGGAGGAATAGAAATTTTTTGTTTTTTCCTCTCTTAAGAGTATAAAGCCGAAAAAAAGGGGCAATCCTCTGGTTAACATAACGAAGGAGATGACCCTTTTGAATACCACTCAGAATTCTCTGAAATTAAAGAACATAGAAAAAGCGCTGTTAATTGCGTTTGTACTTACTGTTGCCTGTTCCTTTACTTCTTTCTTTTCATTTGCAAAACAGTGTGAAGATATCCCCAACCATGTTTTGCGCCTGCATGTGCTGGCTAACTCCGATACCTCTGAAGATCAAGAGCTGAAGCTGTATGTGCGCAACCGCATTTTAACCGAATCTGCCGGAATGCTCGACGGAGTCACTGACCGTGAGAAAGCGGAGCAGGTGGTGCGGCAGAATGTGCCCCGCCTGAAGGCTGCGGCTGCTGAAGAAATCGCACAGCGCGGCTATCAGTACCCGGTGAATGTCAAGCTGGAAAACATCTATTTTACCACACGGCATTATCAGCAGGTAACCCTGCCTGCCGGCACCTACGACGCGCTGCGTGTGACGATCGGCCAGGCGAAGGGCAAAAACTGGTGGTGCGTGATGTTCCCTCCCATGTGCCTGCCGGCCGCTGAGGAAAAAGAAGAGCTTGACGATGTGCTGAACCCCCAGCAGATGGAGATTGTTACCGGGCAATATGAAATTCGTTTTAAATCACTCGAACTGTATGAACAGCTGAAAAGCTGGGCAGCCGGAAAATAAGAGTTGAAATAAAAACCCACCGGCACCGGTGGGTTTTTATTTCAACAGCGGACGGGGATATATAAATCCCCTGGTTGTTATCATACAATTTTTAAGAAAGTAATTACATAGTATTAATTGATATGCTTCCTTCACACCTTTGTATAGACAAATGTTCTTCTCCCCATTGCTGAATCAACAGCATAATTGTTTTCAAGCTTTCTCCATGATTTGTCAATTGATATTCAACTTTGGGAGGAACTTCTGCATATGCTTTTCTAGAAACGATGTTATTTTTTTCGAACTTTTTGAGTTGTTGGATTAACATCTTTTCAGTGATTCCTGGTATCACCCGTTTCAATTCATTAAAACGTAATGGCCCGTCTAATAAACTCCATAGAATCCACATACTCCATTTATCTCCGATTAAACTTATCGTAAAATCAATAGGGCAAGTATAATAATTTTCTTTTTCCACGAAATAAACTCCTTATTTATCTGTTGAGTACTTACCAAAAACTCAGTAGCAGACTAAAAAGTAGGTACTTGTGCTTATCTTTTCATTATTATATCATTAATATAGCAGACAGAAAAGGAGGCCAAGGGTTGTTTGAAAATTGGAGCATTCAATTTACTGAACAGCCAGACTAAAATGGAAAAAATTAAAATTGGAAGTAAAAATAACTTTTATCCCACCCCTACGATAATTGTTGGGGTATTGATAGACGGAAAGCCAAATTATTTAAATGTTTCTTATGCCGGAATTGCAAATCGTAACCCAGCCATGTTGTTTGTTTCTTTAAACCACTTGCATTATAGTACAGAAGGCATAATAGAAACAAAAAGATTTAGCGTGAATATCCCTTCTTCAGAAATGCTCGTAAAAACTGACTATTGTGGTTTAGTGTCAGGGAGAACAGTCGATAAATCCACATTATTTCACTCTTTTTTCGGAGTACTGGGTGATGTTCCTATGATTGAGGAATGCCCCGTTAATATCGAATGTGAGGTCGTACATGAATTGAAAATGGAAAGCAATGTAATATTCATAGGAAAGGTAATAGAATCTTATACACAAGAAAGATACTTGACAAATCATTTGCCAGATATGGCGAAAATTGATCCCATTCTTCTCTCAATGAATGATTTTTATTATTATAGTATCGGTTCCAAGATCAGTAAAGCTTGGGATGTTGGAAAAAAACAGCAATGATGATGAGAATAACGCTTATTTAAATCTCTGCTTTTTCCGTCACTTAATGCAGCAGAAGCAGCCCATGGAGCCGACGGTATCCACCGTTACCTGTGAATACCTTTGCCTCAGCCGGTTTTCGAGGCTGGCGGCAGTTTCAAACGGCGGCGTGAAGAAGCCCTTCGGTACATACAGCTTCTCAATAAACCAGTCGGTTCGGCTTTGCTCACCCTGAATATAAAAGCATCCGCAGAAGATTCCGCCGGGCTTTAACACCCGGAAGGTTTCGCGGTAGGCCGCTTCCTTTGAGGGGAATGCATGGAAGCCGTTCAGGGAAAGCACAAGATCAAAGGTGCTGTCACCGAATGGAAGGGTTCCGACATCTCCCTGCATAAAATGAACGTTTGAAAGTCCTGCCGCGGCGGCTCGGCGCTGTGCAGTTTCCATCATGGCGGTGGAATAATCCATGCAGGTAATATCCGCATGGGGTAGAGTGCGGTATACCGGCATGGTCAGAACGCCGGTTCCCACCGGAACCTCCAGCATTTTGCCGGAGAAATCCTCCGGTATGCCGGAAAGAGCCAAGTCCAGATAGTGTTCATTTTGCGCTTTGTTCATTTTCCATATCAGCCCGCAGATCAGCTTGCCGGGCAGGGTAGAGCAGGTAATCATTCCGTCATATAAGGTTGCCTCTTTACCTAAAGATTGATATGCGGTTTTTATTTCTTTATGTCTCATATTGCCTCTCCTTTCAAAACTCGAAAGCCGAATGAATCGGGTCATGTGGAGGATTCGATTGTTGATTTCCTATTCCAGGCAGATGAGCAAATCCAATTTTAATACGAGTTAGTAAAAACTAACTTCTTTGTGAAGAACACACTACTGATAAAATCTCTCTTCCAGCATCTGCTGCCCGGAAGATACTAATAATAACATTTGTACCTTACTGCGTTCCAAAGGTTTTGTCAATAATAAAATGGGATATTTTGCTAAAAAACCTTTCTCCGCCTTTCAAAGTGAAGAGGTGCTGAATCAGTTCACAAAGCTGTTTGGCAGAAGCGGGCGCTTTTTTTCGTAGTTTTCTTATGTTATAATACTCTCAACTAAAACGGATGCGGTTTTTGGCGGCATCCGTCATTTTAATCGGTGGAGTGTGTTTTGTGATGGGCTTGCACTTTACGGAATGAGGGGGATTGGATTGCTTCATATGTTGTTCGGGCGTTCGGGGAGCGGAAAAACACATTTTGTGCGGCAGGAGCTGCGCCGGCTTGCTGGGCAGGGAAAGCAGAAGCTGATGCTTCTGATACCGGAGCAGTTTTCTTTTGAAAGCGAGCGCGCTATGCTTCGCCTGTTGGGGCCGCGCGGTGCCGCGGAGGTAGAGGTAGTCAGCTTCACTCGTCTGGCGGACGCGGCGTTCCGGCGTTTTGGCGGATGCTGCGGCAAACGGCTTGATGATGGAGGCCGCAGTATTTTAATGAGTCTTGCACTCGAACAAACGGCGGATCACCTGCCGCTGTACCAGAAGCATACCCAAACCCCCGAGCTGGTCAGCATGATGCTGACCGCCTCAGCAGAGCTGAAAATGTGTGCCGTTGCTCCTCAGGAGCTGTCCCGCGCGGCGGAGAAGATGGAGGACGGCACCCTGCGGGAAAAAATGCAGGAGCTTTCGCTGATTCTGTCTGCGTATGAGGCGCTGGTGGCACAGAGCTATCTGGATCCGCAGGATGATCTGACCCGATTGAAAGAGGTACTGCTTGCCCACCGCTTTTTTGAGGGCTACACCGTATTCGTGGATTCCTTTAAGAGCTTTACTGCGCAGGAGCTGGGCATTTTGGAGCTTGCGCTCTGTCAGGCCACAGAGGTAACGGTGGCGCTGTGTGCCGACGGGCCCCGGCAGGCGGATGCGGAAATGAGCCTGTTTACCCCGGTATACCAAACGGCGCGCAGCCTGATGCGCCTAGCACGGCAGAATTCTGTCCCGGTGGCGGCTCCCGTAACATTGGAGCCGGGAGCCCGCTTTCGCGGCGCGGGGCTTCGCGCGGTGGAGGAAGGCGCGTACCGAGGCTCCCGTATCCCTCTGAGGGGAAATACGGGGGATGTCGTTCTGTATGCCGCCCGCAGTACCTATGATGAAGCGGCCTATGTCGCCATGACAATCCGCCGCATGGTGATGGAGGAGGGCTACCGTTACCGCGATTTCACCATTCTGGCTCGCTCGCCCGAAGCCTACCGCAGCAATTTGGATGCCGCGCTCGAGCGGTGGGGCATCCCTTATTTTATGGACGACCCCAGCGCAATTGATACCGAGCCGCTGATGCGCCTTGTGCTGTGCGCCTTCCAGGCGGTGCGTTCGGGGTACCGCTCCGACGATGTGTTTGCGTGCCTGAAGACGGGGCTTTGCGGGTATACGGCGGAAGAAATTTCACTAATCGAAAATTATACTTTCTTGTGGAAGCTTTCCGGCAGAGAGTGGCTCGAGCCATGGTCTCGGCACCCCCGCGGCTTTGCCGGTGCGCTGACAGAGCAGGACGCACAGCAGCTTTTGCAGATCAATGAGCTGCGGGAGCGCGTGATTGTCCCGCTGCGTGAGTTTGCCGATTCCGTGCGTATGGCGGACGGAGAAACGTCAGCCCGCGCGGTGTACCGCTTTCTGCTGGCGCTCGATGTGCCGGAGTATGTCAAACAGATGTGCCGCAGAATGAAAGCGATGGGGGAGGCGGAGCTTGCCGACCGGCAGTTCCGGCTGTGGGAGCTTTTGATGCAGATTCTCGACCAGATGGCGCTGGTGCTGCGTGAAAAGGTTTTGACCGCGCAGCGCTTCAGTGAGCTTCTTCGTCTGGTGATCGCCTCGGGCACGATCGGGAGCATTCCGCAGGGGCTTGACGAGGTCACGGTGGGAGCGGCAGACCGTTCCCGCCCGGCTGACCCCAAGGTGGTGTTTTTGTTGGGCGCGGTGCAGGGAGAATTTCCGCGCAACCCGTCGCCGGACGGTGTGTTTAGCGACGAAGAGCGCCGCGCTCTGATTCAGATGGGTCTGCCGTTGAACGGCACAATGGAGGATTCCTCCATGGAGGAGCGCCTGATGGCTTATACCGTTATGGCCGCTCCCTCCGAGCGGCTGCTCGTTACCTATCCGGCGGCGGATATGGACGGCGCGGCGAAGGCTCCGTCGTCCATCGTTGGTGAAATCCGCTCCATATTGCCGGATGTACCGGTGCAAAGCCGCTATCTGCTGCCGGAGGAGGCGTTCGCCAACAGCGAGCAACCCGCCTTTGAAATGACGGCGCGACTCTGGGGGCAGTCGTCTGTGCTGTCCTCTACATTAAAGGAGCTGTTCTCCCGCCGGGAGGGTTATCCGGAGAAAATGGCCGCTTTGCGCCGGGTACACGAGCGCGCTCCGACTTCCTTTGAGAACCCCATGCGGGCGCGGATGCTGTTTGAGCAGATGCGCCACATTTCCGCTACCCAGATTGAATCGTACCATCTGTGCCGGTTCCAGTATTTCTGCCGCTACGGCCTCGGCGCGAAGGAGCGCCGCCCGGCGGAATTAAACGCGCTGGAATACGGCAGTTTGATCCATTATCTGCTCGAGCATCTGCTTAAAGAGCAGGGAGCCCAAGCCCTTTCGGTGCTTGGCGCGGAAGAGCTGAAACAGCTCATCCTGTCCTGTATTGAGCGCTATGTGGAAGAACAGCTCGGCGGCGCAGAGGACAAAAGTCCGCGCTTCCGTTTCCTTGTCGCCCGCATTGTGGATTCTGCGCAGGTGGTAGTGTCGCACATCGCGAAGGAGCTGGCGCAGAGCAAATTCCAGCCCGCGGCGTTTGAGCTGGAGCTGAAGGAGGGCGGGGAGTTCCCGCCGCTCAAAATTACTCTGCCGAATGGTGAAACCGCAACCGTCGAGGGGAAAATCGACCGCGTAGATGTCATGGAGCTGGACGGTGTCAAATACGTGCGCATCATCGATTATAAAACCGGGAAAAAGGAGTTCCGCTTGTCGGACGTACTGTACGGGGTGAATTTGCAAATGCTGATTTATCTGGCGGCGCTGATTCAGAACGGGCGCTTCTGCCCTGCGGGGATTCTGTACATGCCCGCCGTGCGCCCGGTGATTTCCGCGGCTAAGGGGCAGTCGATCGAAGCGCTTGAAGTGGCAGCCGAGAAGAAGCTGCGCATGAACGGTCTTCTGCTCGATGATTCCCGCGTGATTCAGGGGATGGAGGAGCAGGCCGAGGGAAAATACATTCCTGTTGCGCTGAAAGACGGCAAGCCCGCGAAGACCGAATCGGTCGTAAGCGCCCCTCAGCTCGACGGGGTGATGGAATATATCAAAGATTTAACAGGGCAAATGGTGCAGTCTCTGCACGGGGGCGACGTTGCCGCTCTTCCATTGACGGGGGAACACAATGCCTGTCAGTACTGCCCGTATTTTGCTGTGTGTGGTCACGAGGATGCCGACGGCGGGCGGGACTGCCTGCGGCTGGATAAGACGGAAACACTTCGGCAGATTCTGCGGGAAGAAACAGAAAGGGAGGGGAAAAACGATGGCTGAAAGAAGCTGGACGCCTGCGCAGGCAGACGCGATTCACGCCAGGGGCGGCACGCTTTTGGTGTCAGCTGCGGCCGGTTCGGGGAAAACAGCCGTGCTGGTGCAGCGGGTGATTGAACGCATGACTGATGAGCAGCACCCCAGCGACGCGAACCGCCTTTTGGTCGTCACCTTTACCAAGGCGGCTGCCGCGGAAATGCGCGAGCGGATTGCCCAGCAGCTTTCCCGCATGCTCGCGGAGGACCCCTCCAACACGGCGCTGCAGCGGCAGCAGATTTTGCTCCCCGGCGCGCATATCAGTACGGTACACAGCTTTTGCAGTGAGCTGGTGCGTGAGAATTTTTATAAGCTGAATATCTCGCACGATTTTCGCATTGCCGACGAAGGAGAAATGTCCATCCTGCGGGGTGAGGCGATCACACAGGTGTTGGAGGACTGCTACGCTGCCGCGAATCCCGATTTTTATGAGCTGGTTGAGGCCTTCAGCTCTGACCGGGACGACAGCCGACTGATCGGCGCGGTGAATCAGCTGTTTGATTTCATTCGGTCACATCCGTTCCCGGAGCGCTGGCTGCGGGAGCGTGCGGCGATGTACTCGGGCGATGTTCCCGTGCAGGATTCTCCCTGGGGGCTTTGCTTGCTCTCTTTTGCGGAGGAAGCTTGCGACTATTGTCTGTCACTTGTGCGGGATTCCCTGGAATCGATGCAGGCTGACGAAAAGCTCTGCGCGGCGTATACCGAAGCGTATCAGTCCGATCTTTCCGGCCTTTCCGCCCTGTACCGCGTGGCACAGCAGCGGGAATGGGACAGTGTGGGCGAGCTTGCCGCGAATTTTGTGTTTGCCCGATTAAAACCAGTGCGGGGCTATGCGGAGGACCCTTTGAAGCTGCGCCTTTCCGCCTGTCGCGATGAAGTGAAATCCACCGTGAAAAAGCTCGCGGCGCTGTTCTCCGCTACCCTGCAAGACTGCACCGATGATTTGCGGGCGCTGTCCCCTGTGGTGGAACAGCTGTTTTCCGTTGTGACGACGTTTTCGCACGCGCTCGACCAGATGAAAGCGGAGCGCCGCCTTGCGGATTTTGGCGATCTGGAGCATTGGGCGCTGCGCCTTTTGGTGCGTGAAACGGAAAACGGCTACGAGCGCACCGAGGAGGCAATCGAGCTTTCCCGCCGTTTTGATGAAATCATGGTGGATGAATATCAGGATACGAACGAAGCGCAGGATTTGCTATTTCGCGCGATTTCACAAAAGGAAGAAAATCTGTTTCTGGTCGGCGACGTGAAGCAGAGCATTTACAGCTTCCGCCAGGCGATGCCGCGCATTTTTTTACAGCACCGCGCCAGCTTTGCCGGGTACGATCGGGAGCAGAACCGCTACCCGGCCTGTATCGTTTTGGATCAGAACTTCCGTTCCCGCGCTACTGTTACCGACGCGGTGAATTTTGTATTCGGTCAGCTGATGTCCTCGCAGGCCGGGGACGTGGAATACGGCGGCAACGAGCTTCTGGTGGCCGGCGCGTCGTACCCGCCGCAGGATGGCTGCGAAGCCCGGCTCGACATTCTTGACCTGTCGATGGGCGAAGGCTCCGACGACGCGATGGAGCTGCTGGAAAGCAGACATATTGCCGAAACCATCTTACAAATGATGGCTCAGGGCTTTCAGGTAACGGAAAACGGGGTACAGCGGAAAGCCGTGTTCCGCGATTTCTGTATTTTGCTGCGCAGCGCTAATCGGTATGCCGCCCGTTACGCGCGGGAGCTGCAATTGTGCGGTGTGCCGGCTTGGGCGGATTCCTCCAGCGGCTTTTTCGAAGCCCCGGAGGTTTCCGCAATACTGTCTCTTCTGCGTGTGGTAGATAACCCGGTGCAGGACATCCCCCTGCTTTCGGCGTTGATGAGCCCGATTTACGGCTTCACGCCGGACGAACTGAGCGAGGTGCGCCTGCGTTTGCCAAAGGCCCCTCTGTACCTGGCACTGAATGAATGCGCAAAGTCGGGCGAAGCCCGTGCTGCCGGGGTAGTCGAAGAGCTTGATGCCTTTCGTTCTCTCGCGGCAACCCTTCCCTCCGACCGTTTGCTGAACGCTATTTACCAGAAAACAGGGTATCTTACTCTGGTGCAGGCCATGACAAACGGCGAGCAGCGCCTTTCCAATTTGCAATTGTTGATGGAGTACGCAAAAAAATACGAAGCGTCTGGCTATAACGGCCTTTCAGGTTTTATCCGTTTTATCGACCGTTTGCAGGAGCAGAACGGCGACCTGCCCGGGGCCTCCACCATTTCAGAAGCCTCAAACGTGGTGCGCATCATGAGCATTCATAAATCGAAGGGGCTAGAATTCCCCGTGTGCATTCTGGCCGGCTGCTCCCGCCGCTTTAATAAAGAGCGCGGCGACGCTCTGCTGCACCCGGAGCTGGGTCTTGGCATCAAGCGTAAGGAGCAGGGTGGGCTGGCACGCGTAACCACCTTGCCGCGGGAGGCAATCGCGCTCGAGCAGGAGCGGCAGTCGATGTCGGAAGAGCTGCGCGTGCTGTATGTCGCCATGACCCGCGCCCGGGAGAAGCTGATCCTGCTAACCACGGTGCGCGACCTCAATGGAACATTGGCGACCCTTGCGCCGCAGCTCACGGCGCAGGAGCGGATTTCGCCCTATGTGGTGCGCTCGGCGTCGAGTATTTCGGACTGGATTCTCTCCTGCGCCCTGCGCCACCCGAGCGGCGGAGCCTTGCGTGACCGCGCCTTGTGCAGCGGCGAGCTGATTGCGGATTGCCCCGGACAGCCGTGGGACATTCAGATTTTGCCCGCGCCGGTGCTGGAGGAAAACGGGGAGCAGGAGGGTGTTGCTGCTGCGGCCACGCCTCCGGATGAGGAACTGCTCGCCCGTATCACCCGGGAAATCGACTTTGCGTACCCCGACGCGGCATTGTTCGGGGTACCGGCTAAGGTGTCCGCCTCCGAGCTTGCGGCGGAAGGCGCGGGGGAGGATTACGAGGTTCTTTCACGCCCCGCGTTTTTGGGCAAATCGGGTCTTACCCCGGCGGAACGCGGCACGGCGCTGCACCACTACATGCAGTTTGCGGATTACAGCGCGGCAGCCGAAAGCCCGGAGCAGGAGCTTGAGCGCCTGAAAAACGGAGGGTTTTTGTCAGAGGAAGAAGCGGGCGCGGTGAATCTGCGCCATGTGGCGGCCTTCTTTCAGAGTCCGGTCGCCAAGCGGATGCTCGCGTCTAAGCAAAGCTATCGTGAGCTTCGCTTTACGGTTGAGATTCCCGCCTCTTTGCTAAAAGAGGGCGTTCCCGCAGAACAGCAGGTGATTTTGCAGGGAGCGGTAGACTGCGCGTTCGTTGAGCCGGACGGCGCCGTAATCATCGACTATAAAACAGACCGTGCGGCATCGCCGGAGGAACTGTGGAACCGCTACCGCGTTCAGCTGGCACTGTACCGCCTGGCACTGGAGCGCATGCTGGAGGTACCGGTAAAGGAATGCATGCTGTACTCCTTTTCCCTCGGCCGAGCGGTAACGGGAGAACTTGGAACGGCGGAAGAAGCCGATTTCAAACGACGATCATAATTTTTCTTGACAAAAGAAACCGTGGTTGCTATAATATTATCCGTAAACAAAGCAGGACAAAATTTTGTTCTCACCTATGGGGTTTCGTCCGTCATGGGTCAATACATCGGTACTTTTCTTATTTGAAAAGTGTGTGATTTGGTATTGATGCGCGGGCGGAGAATTCTGTCCGCGCTTTTTGTTAGCCTGAAACGTATTTTGGAGGTGCTTACCAATTAGCAACAAGGAACTGCAGATCAACGAAGAAATTCGAGACAAAGAAGTGCGTCTCATAGACAAGGACGGCTCTCAGCTGGGTGTTTTGCCGATTGCGCAGGCCATGGCGCGGGCGGCGGAAAGTAATCTCGATTTAGTAAAGATTGCTCCGCAGGCCAAACCGCCGGTTTGCAAAATCATCGATTACGGCAAATATCGCTTTGAGCAGGCCAAGCGTGAGAAAGAAGCAAGAAAAAATCAGCATGTCGTAGATATTAAAGAGATTAGACTGTCTCTGAATATCGATACCCATGACTTTAATACGAAGGTGGGCCATGCGTCCCGCTTCTTGCAGGATGGGGACAAGGTGAAGGTGTCAATCCGCTTCCGCGGCCGCGAAATGGGCCACCCGGAACAGGGGCATCAGATCATGCAGAAATTCGCGCAGGCGTGCTCCGAAATTGCGAACGTAGAGAAATCGTCTAAGCTTGAGGGGCGCAATATGCTGATGTTCCTTGCTCCAAAACCCACGAAGTAATTATTTTTAAGGAGGGGCAATTGTTATGCCTAAAATCAAGACGCATTCCGGCGCGAAAAAGCGCTTCAAAATTTCCAAGTCCGGCAAGGTTATTCGCGGGCACGCGTTCAAATCTCATATTTTGAACAAAAAGTCCACAAAACGTAAAAGAGTTCTGCGCCAGACCACTGTGACCGACGTTACCAATGTGGCGAAGGTAAAGAAAATGATCCCCTATAAATAAGGGAGCAATCACAAAAAATTGATCTTATTTTGACCATATATTTGGAGGTAACAGCTCATGGCTCGTGTTAAAGGTGCGTTGGCAACACGCAAAAGAAGAAAAAAAGTATTAAAGCTTGCAAAAGGCTACTGGGGTGCAAAGAGCAAGCATTTTAAAATGGCCAAACAGGCCGTAATGAAGTCCGGCAATTATGCTTACATCGGCCGTAAACACAGAAAAAGAGATTTCCGCCGTCTGTGGATCACCCGTATTTCCGCCGCCTGCAAAATGAACGGCGTGAATTACTCCTCTTTTATGAACGGCCTCAAAAAGGCGAACATTACCCTCAACCGCAAGATGCTGTCCGAAATCGCTGTTTCTGACGAAGCGGCCTTCCAGGCTCTGGTGGAGAAGGCGAAAGCGGCCTTATAATAAGCTGTGATTGCGCCCGGGTCATGACCCGGGCGCATATTTTTGATTTAGCCGGGTAATACCGGAAAGATAATCAAACACTTTCAATAGATGTTTCCTTTTTCCTGCCACAGGCGAGAAGGAAAACCGGAAATTCAATTTTGTGTTTTATCAATTTACATTGCTATCATCAATCATTAGTCTGGAGAATGCAAATGATGCCATGCCAGGTGATTACCAGCCGGAAAAACGAAATAGTAAAAGCTGCCGCAAAGCTGCGGGATTCCTCTTCGTTCCGCCGCGAGCAGAATACCTTTCTCGCGGAAGGCGCGCGCCTGTGTGCCGATGCGGCCGACAGCGGGCTTTTGATTCGCGGCGTGTTCTACACGGAAAAAGCGGGGGAAAAGTACGCTTCTTATCTGGAGAGAATCTTCCCGAAAGCGGAGCAGGTTTACCAGATTGCCGAATCGGTGGGGGAGCTGCTGAGTGATACCCGCCAGCCGCAGGGCGTGTTCTGTACGGCAGAGCTGCCAAAGCGGACAAGTACAGAGGCCGGAATCGGGCAGAACGGCTGCTACCTAGCTCTGGAAGAAATTCAGGACCCGTCAAATCTCGGGGCAGTGCTTCGCACGGCGGAGGCGCTCGGTGTTTCGGGTGTGGTGCTGGCCGGCTCCTGCTGCGATCCTTACGGGGCAAAGGCGCTGCGAGCCGGTATGGGCGCGGTGTTCCGCCTGCCTCTTTATTTTGAGGAGGAGCTTGCGTCCTGTGCCTGCCGTTTGCGCGAACAGGGCTTTTTTACCGCTGCCGCCGTTCCGGCGGAGGACGCTGTGCCGATTACGCAGATTTCTTTTCCGTCCGCAGTTCTGCTTGCTGTGGGGAACGAGGGCGCGGGGTTGTCTGAGGCAACCATCGCTGCCTGCGATGCCCGCATTACCATCCCGATGCTCGGAAGAGCGGAATCCCTGAACGCGGCTTCGAGTGCCGCCATCCTGATGTGGGAGATTATGAGAACGCGGGGGAGATTAAAATGATTGGCGAAACCGCTTTCTGGGTATGGCTTCAGAATGGCCTTGGCGCCGGCAGCGGCAAGGTCAGCCGCGTGCTTTCTTCCTGTACCAGTCTGCGTGAATTCTGGGAGGCTGGCCCCCAGTTCTGGAAGCTCCAGGGTTTTTTCACCGCGCGGGAGTTCGGCGCTTTGCGAACATTTACCCCGCAGGATGCCCAGCAAATCGTCGACCAGTGCGAACAGACGGGCATCCGCCTGCTGACGCCTCAGAGTGAGGGATATCCCCGTTCCCTGTGGGAAATCACAAATCCTCCCTGTGTTCTGTATATCAAAGGGCAGCTTCCCCCCGTGGATGAGATGCCTTCCATCGCGATGGTAGGCACGCGCGACGCGACGATCTCCGGTAAGAAGATCGCGTTTTCTCTTTCCTATCAGCTGGCTCGCGCGGGTGCGGTTGTCATCAGCGGCGGCGCGCGGGGAATTGACACAGCGGCCCACAAGGGCGCGCTGCAGGCGCAGGGAAAAACGGTCTGCGTGCTGGGCTGTGGCCTGGATTACCCGTATCTGATGGAAAACGCCGGCCTGCGGCAATGGGTCGCCGAAAGCGGCGCGCTGGTTTCGGAGTACCCACCCGATTCCCCCGCATCCAAGGGTGCGTTCCCGATTCGTAACCGCATTATTTCAGGCCTTTCGTGCGGCGTTCTGGTGGTGGAGGCCGCTGCGAAAAGCGGTTCTTTGATTACGGCAGACCTGGCTTTGGAGCAGGGGCGCGACGTTTTCGCGGTGCCCTGCGGAATCGATAATCCCGTTTCACGCGGTGTTAACACGCTGATTAAAAATGGTGCGGTGCCGATCGGCAGCGCGGCCGAGCTTCTGGAGCAGTACCTCGACCGTTTTCCGGAGAAAATTCGGATGCCCCGCCGCGAAAATCCCGATGTACCGTTCGCCATGATTTCCGAGCGCCATTGTGCGTCGGCCGTGGGGCCTGCCCCGGTGAAAAAGAAGGTTCCGCCAAAGCGGAAAGCGGAGGTGTTTTCTGAGCTGATTTCAGAAGAGCTGCCCGGTCTGCTTTCCAGCACGCTGAACGACGACTCTTTTGGCGAGACCGCCGAGCCGCGGAAAAAATCGCCGCTGAAAGCGGCAGAAGCGTCGGAAGACGCCATTCTGCTCGATTCTCTGCTGACGGAGGAAGCGGTTCATCTGGCGGTTTTGGGGGAGAAAAGCGGCCTTTCTCCGCAGCGGATGCTGGCAGCCCTGACGGAGCTGGAGCTTCTAGGCCGAGTGCAGCCTCTTGGCGGCGGGCGATACCGCTGTTCGTGACAAATCGATTCATTTGTGGTAAGCTTTGTGAAAACCGCCTGATTTCAGCCGGTTTTCACAGTGCTTAATCACTCGCAAGTGGCAGGTTTTTCCATTTATTTTTTGCTTACCCCTTGCGTAATTCCACTTGAGTGGCTACAATCTTAAAAGAAAGAGGTGGTTTCTATATGTCGAAACTGGTGATTGTTGAGTCACCTGCTAAGGCGAAAACAATCAAGAAGTATTTAGGCTCCGGTTACGAGGTCGTCGCATCCATGGGACATGTTCGCGACCTGCAGGAAAACCGTTTGAGCGTGGATATAAAGCACGATTTTAAGCCGAAGTACGAAATTATTAAGGGAAAGGAAAAGCTGGTACAGGAGCTGAAAAACGCAGCGGAAAAAAGTGAATCTGTACTGCTGGCAACTGACCCTGATCGTGAGGGAGAGGCGATTTCCTGGCACCTTGCCTATATTTTGGATCTCGATACCTCTCTGCAAAACCGCGTGACCTTTAATGAAATTACCAAGACCGGCATCACGAACGGAATGGAGCATCCCCGCACCATAGATCTGGATCTGGTCAATGCTCAGCAGGCCCGCAGAATTTTGGATCGCCTGGTGGGCTATAAGCTCAGCCCGTTTCTTTCGCAGAAAATCCGGCGCGGGCTTTCTGCCGGACGTGTGCAGTCTGTTTCTGTTCGCCTTGTCGTAGACAGAGAAGAGGAAATCCGCGCCTTTGTGCCGGAGGAATACTGGAGCATCGACGCCAAGCTGGTTCCCCAGGGGGCACGCAAGGCGTTCGACGCTTCTTTTTACGGAGATGCCAACGGGAAAATTAAGATTACCAACCAGCAGCAGGCGGATGACATCCTGAAGAGCCTGGAAAACGCGGAGTTCCGTGTATCCAAGGTGAAAAAGGGCTCCCGTAAAAAATCTCCCGCGCCGCCGTTTATCACTTCTACCTTGCAGCAGGAGGCCTCGCGCAAGCTGGGCTTTCAGGCCCGCCGTACCATGAAGGCGGCCCAGGAGCTGTATGAGGGCGTTGAGATCGAGGGCATGGGTGCCATCGGTCTGATTACGTATATGAGAACGGACTCGCTGCGTATTTCGGAGGATGCGATCCACGACGCGACGGCCTATATTGAGGAGCGCTGGGGCAAGAAATATCTACCGGATGCTCCCCGTCACTTCAAGACGAAGGCCAACGCGCAGGACGGCCATGAAGCGATTCGTCCCTCCACCCCCAGCATCACGCCCGAACAGGTGAAAAGCAGCCTGAGCAACGACCAGTATAGGCTGTATAAGCTGGTTTGGGAGCGCTTTATCGCCTGCCAAATGGCTAACTGCCTGCAAAGCACAACGCAGGCCGACATTACCGCCGGTGAGCATCTCTTTAAGGCTTCGGGCTATACGGTCACGTTCGACGGCTTTACCGTGCTGTACGAAGAGGGCAAGGATGAAGAAACCGAGCAGAGCGGTGCGCTGCCTGTGCTTACACAGGATATGCCGCTCAAAAAGAAGGAGCTGGCTGGCAATCAGCACTTTACCCAGCCGCCGCCGCGCTTCACGGAAGCGTCGCTGATCAAAGCGCTGGAAGAAAACGGAATCGGACGCCCGTCTACCTACGCTGCAACGATTTCCACCATCACGAGCCGCGAATATGTTGTGCGCGATGGAAAAGCGCTGCACCCCACCGAGCTGGGTGAGGTCACCACGCAATTGATGCGCGAACGCTTCCCTAAGATCGTCAATGTGAAATTTACCGCGCAGGTCGAAAAGGATCTGGATACCGTTCAGAGCGGAGAAACCGATTGGATACAGACGCTGCATACCTTTTACGGTGACTTTGAAAAGACCCTGAAAAAAGCCAAAGAAGAGATGGAAGGGGTCAAAATCCAGCTCAAAGAGGATGAAACCGATGTCATCTGTGAAAAATGCGGACGGAATATGGTAGTTAAGGTAGGGCGGTATGGCAAATTCCTGGCCTGCCCCGGGTACCCCGAATGCAAGAATGTAAAGAAGCTTGTTGTAGAAAACGGCGCGGAATGCCCTAAATGCGGCGGAAGAGTGGTCGTAAAGAAAACTAAAAAGGGCCGTGTGTTCTATGGCTGCAATGAGTACCCAAAATGCGACTTTGTTTCGTGGGATGAGCCTACCATGGAGAAATGCCCCCGGTGTGGCAAAACCCTGCTGCGTAAAAAGGGCAAAACACCGAAGCTGTATTGTGTAACGCCCGACTGTGGCTATGAGAAAATGGAGGAATAATGAAAATATCTGTCATAGGGGCCGGTCTGGCCGGCTGTGAGGCGGCCTGGCAGATTGCCTCCCGGGGGATCAAGGTGGACTTGTACGAAATGAAGCCGGTTCACTATACTCCCGCCCACAAAAACTCTGGCTTTGCAGAGCTGGTTTGCTCCAATTCGCTCAAGGCAGAGCGGGTTGCCAGTGCGGCCGGGCTGTTGAAAGAAGAAATGCGCCGGCTGGGTTCTTTGCTGATGCAGTGTGCGGACAAGGCTCGTGTGCCGGCTGGTGGAGCGCTGGCGGTGGACCGCGACATTTTTTCCTCGCTTGTCACCGAGCAAATCCGCAGCCATCCGTTAATCCACGTTCATACGGAACAGGTACAGAGCATCCCGGACGGTGGCATTCGCGTGGTTGCCACCGGTCCGCTGACAGCGCAGGGCCTTGCGGACGACATAGCAATCTTCTGTGCGGGCAGCCTGAGCTTTTACGACGCGGCCGCGCCCATTATCACGGCGGAAAGCCTTGATATGGAAGCGTGTTTTTCCGCTTCTCGGTATGATAAGGGCGGCGACGACGCATACTTGAACTGCCCGATGAACAAAGAGGAATACGAGCGCTTTTACGATGCGCTGGTGTCTGCCGAACGCGCGCCGGTTCATGGTTTTGATGTGGCCGACCCCAAAGTATACGAGGGCTGCATGCCGGTAGAGGTTATGGCCGGGCGCGGGCACGATACACTTCGGTTTGGCCCGCTCAAGCCGGTCGGGCTGCGAGACCCCAAAACGGGGCATCGTCCCTGGGCGGTGGTTCAGCTTCGCCGCGAGAATGCCGCCGCAACACTGTATAATCTGGTCGGCTTCCAAACCAACCTGAAGTTCCCCGAGCAAAAGCGGGTGTTTGGGCTAATTCCGGCACTGAAAAATGCCGAATTTGTCCGCTACGGTGTGATGCACCGCAATACGTTTGTCAATTCCCCCAAAATACTGCGCTCCGATTTCAGCATGCAGGCAGACCCTGATCTATTTTTTGCGGGTCAGCTTACCGGGGTGGAAGGTTATATGGAATCTGCGGCATCCGGCTTGATGGCCGGGTGGAATGCCGTACAGCGCCTGCGGGAGCAGGAGACCGTCGTTTTGCCACCGGAGACGATGATCGGCGCGCTGAGCCGGTATCTGGTGGAATGCGATCCCGCACATTTTCAGCCTATGGGGGCGAATTTTGGCATTTTGCCGCCATTTGAAAAACAAATTCGTGATAAAAGAGAACGGTATGAGGCATTGGCAAAGCGATCTTTGGACATGCTTCTACCATATACCGAGAAAGACGTTGCTGTAATGGGAGGTTTTTCCGATGAAAATCATTGTTGATGCGTTCGGAGGCGACAATGCGCCGCTGGAAATTCTGAAGGGCTGCGAGGCCGCTGTCAAGAGTTTGGATATCGATATTATTCTCACGGGCCGGGAGGAAGAAATCCAAAAGGTTGCTGAAGAGAATGAAATCTCTTTGGAGCGCATGGAAATTGTAGACGCGCCCGAAGTGCTCACCATGGATGACCATGCGGGTGCGATCATGAAGGAAAAAAGTGATTCCTCCATGGCGGAGGGCCTGCGCCTTGTTGCCGAAGGTAAGGGTGACGCATTTCTGTCTGCCGGGAACAGCGGTTCGCTGGTGGTTGGCGCTACCATGATCGTCAAGCGCATTAAGGGGATCAAGCGCGTTGCGTTTGCCCCCATGGTTCCGAACAGCAAAGGCTTCTTTATGCTCATCGACAGTGGCGCCAATGTGGACTGCCGCCCCGAAATGCTGCTGCAGTTTGGAATTATGGGCTCCATCTACCTTGATAAAGTGATCGGCGTGAAAAATCCTCGCGTTGCGCTGGCAAACGTCGGTACGGAGGATCACAAGGGCGGCGATCTGCAGCACGCGGCGTTTGCCATGCTCAAGGATTCCAAGTTGAACTTTATCGGCAATATCGAAGCGCGCGACATTTCGAACGATGGCGCGGATGTTGTTGTGGCGGATGGTTTTACCGGCAACATTATCCTGAAAATGTTTGAGGGTGTTGTCACAATGGTTATGGGCAAGTTTAAGGAAGTGTTTACCAAGAACACTAAAAATAAAATGGCAACGGCGATGCTGCTTAAGGATATGACCGCGCTGAAAAAATCCATGGACTACAACGAGTACGGCGGTGCGCCGGTTATCGGCGCGGCAAAGCCGGTGTTCAAGGTACACGGCAGCGCTAAGGCGCGTACAGTAGAAAGCGCCCTGCGCCTGACTAAGGCCTATGTAGAAAAGAATGTAACAGAAGAAATCAGCCGCGCCATCTCCGAACAGGAGTAGGCCGGCTTTCTCCGGGGATGATGGGGGAAGGAGCGCGTATGCAAAAGTCAAATCTCAAAGATCTGGAAGAAAAATTGCAATATCATTTTCAAAACCCGCAATATCTAATTACCGCCATGACCCATTCCTCTTACGCAAATGAGGTGAAGTCGGCCGGGCACAGCAACGAGCGTTTAGAATTTTTGGGTGATTCCGTGCTCAGCATTGTTGTGGCGGATTACCTGTTCAAGCACTGTCCAAATCTGCCGGAAGGTGATCTGACGAAGAATCGGGCGGCGCTGGTTTGTGAAAAAGCGTTGTGCGGATTTTCGCGCCAGCTGGGGCTGGGGGAATACCTCATGCTCAGCCGCGGCGAGCAGAATTCCGGCGGGCGCGAGCGGCCGTCGATTCTGGCGGATGCGTTCGAGGCCCTGATCGCCGCGATTTATCTCGATGCCGGCATGGAGCGTGCGCGGGAATTTATTTTGCGCTTTGTTCTGCCCGTGCTGCAGACTGCAAAGCCAAAGGCGTTTAAGGACTATAAGACCGCCCTGCAGGAGATCATTCAGCAGAATCCCGAGGAACAGCTTGAATATATACTGATCGGCGAAAGCGGCCCCGACCACGACAAGCATTTTACCGTTGAGGTGTGCCTGAACAGCAATGTGATTGGCAAGGGCGGCGGACGCAGTAAAAAAGAGGCGGAGCAGCAGGCAGCACGTGAAGCGTTGGAGCTGATGGGCTATTGAAGCACGCAAATGTGGCGATTTTCGTCCCTCACGCTGGCTGCCCGCAGCGATGCTCCTTTTGCAGCCAGAACAGCATCACGGGTCAGGCGCGGTTGCCAACGGTGGATGAGGTTCGAAGCACCCTAAAAACAGCTGAAGAAAATCTGAAAGAAAAAAGCCGTTTCGCGGAAATCGCTTTTTTCGGCGGCAGCTTTACAGCAATTGATCGCGGCGATATGCTCGCTCTGCTGGAAGCCGCCGCTCCTTCTGTCAGGGACGGGATTTTCTCGGGGATTCGCATTTCTACCCGGCCCGACGCGATAGACAAGCAGGTTCTGGAGCTGCTGCGCCAATACGGTGTAACAACGATTGAGCTGGGCGCACAAAGCATGGATGACACTGTGCTGCAGCGAAACCGGCGCGGCCATACGGCGGAGCAGGTGCGGCAGGCGTCGCGGCTGATACAGGAGATGGGATTTTCTCTTGGGCTGCAGATGATGACAGGTCTTTTGGGCGATAACGCCGCCGGTGCGATGAGAACTGCCAAAGCCTTTGCCGCGCTGAAACCGGACTGCGTAAGAATTTACCCGACCATCGTTATGAAGGGCACAGAGCTTGCTCAGTGGTATCAGTCGGGGGAATATGTTCCGATGGAACTGGATGAAACCGTGGAGCTATGCTGCAACCTGCTGGAACTGTTCGGCAGCCGCTTAATCCCGGTGATCCGTTTGGGGCTGCACAGCTCTCCCGAAATGCAGCGGGATCGTATTGCGGGGCCATGGCACCCGGCGTTTCGCGAGCTTTGTGAAAGCAGGCTCTTTCTGCGTCGGCTGCTCGCCTTTCTGGAGCGCAAGCAAATTTTGCCGGGGTGTGTCGAAATCCACGTTTCCCCACAGTGGGTTTCAAAGGCGGTGGGGCAGAGCCGGTGCAATCTTTTCGAGCTGTCCCGGCGGGGCTATGCTGCCCATGTGGTGCCTAATCCGTCGGTAAACCCGGCTGAATTTCAGGTGCATGCTCTTATCTGAATCTCAGGCAAAAGTGAAAACACAGTTCTCTCTCCTGTGCCCTCGGTGGAAGAGAGAACGAGTCAATATCAATCCGAAAGCAGGTGAACACGAGTGCTGTTAAAGTCTTTGGAGCTTCAAGGCTTCAAAACCTTTCCCGATAAAACGGTGTTACATTTCGACCGCGGCATTACCGCGGTGGTTGGCCCGAATGGCAGCGGGAAAAGCAACGTCAGCGACGCCATCCGCTGGGTGCTGGGGGAGCAATCGGCCCGCGTGCTTCGCTGCTCGAAGATGGAGGATGTGATTTTCGGCGGAACTCCGGCGCGCAAGGCGCAGGGCTACGCGGAGGTTACCCTCACCTTTGACAACACCGACCGCCAGCTGGAGTTTGACAATGACCAGGTTTCCGTTACCCGCCGGTATTACCGTTCGGGGGAAAGCGAATACCTGCTCAATAAAAACACGGTGCGCCTGCGCGATGTTCACGAGCTGTTTATGGATACCGGTATGGGGCGCGACGGCTATTCGATGATCGGGCAGGGCAAGATCGACAGCATTGTCGCCGCCCGCAGTGAAGACAGGCGTGAGATTTTCGAAGAGGCTGCGGGAATTTCACGCTTCCGATACCGCAAGGGCGAATCGGAGCGGCGGCTTCAGCAGGCGCAGGAAAATTTGGTGCGCCTGCACGACATTTTCTCAGAGCTGGAAGCCCGCGTCGGCCCTCTGCGCGAGCAGGCGGAAAAAGCAAAGCAATATTTGGAATACTCTGGGGAAAAGCGAACGCTTGAAATCGGCCTATGGCTGAATACATTGGGGCACTCCGGTCAGATTCTGCGTGACTATGAAGATAAGCTGCTTCTGGCTCGCGGCCAGCAAGAGGATATCGACAAACGCGCCGCAGAGTTGGAAAAACAAATTGAAGAAAATTATCAGGCGGTCAACGCCTGTACCGTACGAATGGATGAGGCGAGAACGCTCGCTTCCTCCAAAGAAGAAGAAGCCGCCCGAAAGGACGGCGAGGCGGCCGTTCTGGAGAACGACCGAGAACATAACCGGCAAAATCAGGAGCGAATTCTGCACGAGCTGGAAAACTCCTCCCTTTCCGACGAGGATCTGCGCAAGGAGATTGAAGAAAAGCAGCGCCAGATCGAGGAGAAGGATCGTTTTGTACTGAGCCGGCAGGAAGAGGTAACCGGTGTTTCCAAACGTCTGGAGGAGCTGCGCGGCTCAATGGAGCAGTATTCTGGCCAGATGGAGGAGCAGACCCACCGTCTGACGCAGCTGACGGCGGAGGTGTCGCAGGCTAAAATCCGCGAGATGACAGCGGTCACCGCCATTTCTGAAATCGAACTGCGCCGTGCTACCGTGCAGCAGGCACTGCAATCGCGCGATCAGAAGCGCCGGGAGCTGGAGTCGGAGGAGCAGGAATGCGCCGCTCTTCTGCAAAAGGCGGAGGATACCATTTCCGCACTGACCAATACGGCCCGCGGCTTTGAAATGCGGCTCGAATCCCGGCAGAAGCGCTTGGAAGAAGCCCGCCGGAAGAGCGAGCAGCTCCGACTGGACGCCGGGGAGCAGGCGCGGCGCGTGAAGCTCCTCGAAGAAATGGAGCGCAATCTCGAGGGGTTTGCGCACAGCGTCAAAACTGTAATGAAGGAAGTGGAGCGCGGCAGCCTGGCCGGTATTTATGGCCCGGTTTCGCGGTTGCTGCAGGTTCCCGCCGAGTACGCCACAGCGGTGGAAACGGCCCTTGGGGCCGCCATGCAGAATATTGTGGTGGAAACGGAGCAGGACGCGAAACGGGCGATCAACCTGTTAAAGCAAAAGGATTCGGGACGTGCCACCTTCCTGCCAATCTCCACCATTCGCGGGAATCTGCTGCAGGAGCAGGGGCTTTCCGAATGCTCCGGATTTGTCGGCGTGGCGTTTTCCGTTTGCGGGTGCGACCCGAAATACGCGGGCATTCTGCGTTCGCTTTTGGGCCGCATCGCGATTGCCGAGGATTTGGACAGCGCCGTTGCCATTGCGAAGCGTTTTTCTTACCGCTTCCGCGTCGTGACGCTGGACGGTCAGGTGGTTAACACAGGCGGTTCCCTCACCGGCGGCTCTCTGGCAAAAAACGCCGGGCTGCTGGGCCGTACGGCGCAGATGGAGCAGGCCAGACGCAGCGCCGCCGCGCTGTCACAAAAGGCAGAGGAAGCCGAGGTCGCGCTCAAGGCGGCGCAGGCCGAGTTTTCCGCCGCGCAGGCTTCGCTGTCTGCTTCACAGGCAGAGCTCAGCACAGCAAAAGAGGATCGCGTGAATTTGCAGGCCGAGTATGGGCGCGTGCGCTCGGAACGGCAGTCTCTTGAGGGCGGCGCGCAGGAGCTGGCCGCGGAGCAATCAAAGTCCGAACAACGGCTCGGCGAGCTGCGGGAGCAGAGGGAACAGGCTCAACGTGATGCCGGAACGTTGGAAGAACAGATTGAAGCACTCCGTCAAAGCGTAAGCCAGATGACCGGCGACCGTGAGGAGCTGGACAAACGCTATCAGGCTTTGACGGATGCCTTGCAGGAAGCGCGGATGACGGCGCTCTCCGCACAAAAGGAAAAGGAAGCGCTTTCTACCGCTGCCGAGGAGCTGGAGAACCGACGCCTGAATTTCGCAGGGCTGGCGGAGCGCCTGAATCAGGAATTGGAGCAGCTCCGTGAAAACGACCGTGCAATCGAACAGCAGGCGCAGCAGTTAAGGGCGCAGGCACAACAATTGCGAGATTCCGCCGCCGCTTCTCGCGAAAGCGTAGAGGACATTGCGCGTCAGCGGGCGGAACTGGAAGCACAGGCCGCGCGTCTGCGGGCGCAGGAGCGCGAACAATCCTCCGCGCGGGATACCATCGGGCAGGAACTGGCCCGTTTGGAAGAGCGGCGCGCCAATGTGCAAAAGGAATACGATGAAATTATTTCCCGCTTGTGGGAAGAATACGAACTAACCCGGCGCGAGGCCGAAGAGATCAGCCCGCGTTTGGAGGATGTTTCCGCTGCGAAAAAACGCCTGAACGAGCTCAAGGGCAAAATCAAGGCGCTCGGCACGGTAAACGTGGCCGCAGTGGAGGAATACAAAGAGGTTTCGCAGCGGTACGAATTTTTAAAGGAGCAGATCGGCGACGTGGAGAAATCCCGCGACGAGCTGCGAAAGCTGATCGGCGAGCTGACCCAGAAAATGCAGGAGTTGTTTTTGCAGCGTTTTGAGAAAATTCGGCAAAATTTTTCAGAAACCTTCCGTTCTCTTTTCGGCGGCGGTACTGCTGGATTGACATTAAGCCAGCCGGAGGATGTTCTGGGTTCAGGAATCGACATTTCCGTTCAGCCGCCCGGGAAAATCGTCACGCATCTGGAATCGCTTTCGGGCGGTGAAAAAGCGCTGGTGGCCATTGCGCTGTATTTCGCAATTATGAAGGTCAATCCGCCGCCGTTCTGCGTGCTGGATGAAATCGAGGCCGCGCTTGACGACGTAAACGTAGACCGTTTTGCGGGTTACCTGCGCGGCATGAATCAAAACACCCAGTTTATCGTCATTACCCACCGCCGCGGCACCATGGAGGAAGCGGATGTACTGTACGGCGTGACCATGCAGGATGAGGGCGTTTCAAAGCTTTTGGAGCTGCGTGCCTCCGAAATTGAGCAGAAGCTGGGAATACGACAGGGATAGATGATTTCATTGATAGCAATTTTATATAAAAACAGTCATTTCTTCCCTCTATGTAGGCGGGGAAGAAATAAAAGAATGATTTTAAAAAAACAGTATTATTATAAAGGAGTTTGCGATGGGATTTTTTGATAAAATCAAAGATGGACTGAAAAAAACTCGCGACAGCATCACCGGGCAGATCGATACCATGCTGAACAGCTTTACAAAGATAGACGAAGAGCTGTTTGAAGAGCTGGAGGAGCTGCTCATCATGGCGGATGTTGGCGCTGCCACCTCTGCTAAAATCTGTGAGGAGCTGCGTGCCCGCGTGAAGAAAAACGGCGTAACGAACCCGGCCGATGTGCGTGGGCTGCTGCGTGAGGTGATTTCTGAAATGCTCAGCGGCGGCGAAGAGCTGCAGCTTACCACTAAGCCGTCGGTCATCCTGATCATCGGCGTGAACGGCGTGGGAAAAACAACCACGATCGGAAAGCTTGCCGCCAAGCTTTCGCGCGAGGGCAAAAAGGTGATTCTCGGTGCGGCGGATACGTTCCGTGCGGCGGCGATTGATCAACTGCAAGTGTGGGCCGACCGGGCCGATGTCCCGATGGTCAAGCATGCGGAGGGCTCCGATCCTGCGGCTGTGGTGTTCGATACCATCGCGGCGGCTAAGGCGCGCGGCATGGACGTTGCAATCTGCGACACCGCCGGACGCCTGCACAACAAAAAGCACCTGATGGATGAGCTGGCAAAGATCAGCCGCATCATCGACCGCGAGCTGCCGGACTGTGATAAAGAGGTTCTGCTCGTACTCGACGCAACCACCGGGCAGAACGCTGTGAACCAGGCCCGGGAGTTCCAGAACGCGGCGGGTCTGACCGGCATCGTGCTCACAAAGCTCGACGGAACAGCGCGCGGTGGCGTGGTGCTGCCTATTCGTCAGGAGCTGGGCCTTCCCGTTAAGCTGATCGGCCTTGGTGAAAAAATAGACGATTTGCAGCCGTTTGATGCGGATGAGTTCGCCGCGGCTTTGTTTGAGAGGGAATCGGAATGACATTTGTAATTGCTACGCACAATCAAAAAAAGTTGAAAGAACTCAAAAGAATTCTGGAGCCCTTGGGCTTTGACGCCGTGATCAGAGAAGAGCTGCCCGAGGTAGAGGAAACCGGCACAACCTTTGCCGAAAATGCTTTGCTCAAGGCAGAATCGGCCTGCAAGGTGACGGGTATGCCCGCCATTGCGGACGACTCCGGCCTGGTGGTGGATGCACTCGGCGGCGCACCGGGAGTTTATTCCGCGCGCTACGCGGGCGAGGGTGCAACGGACAAGCAGCGGTATGAAAAACTGCTGAAAGAACTTCACGACGTTCCCGCAGAACAGCGTACCGCCCGGTTTGTCAGCGTGGTCTGTTGTGTGTTTCCGGATGGGAAGATCCTCACGGAGGAGGGAACCTGTGAGGGCATCATCGCGTTTGAGCCGAAGGGCGAGGGCGGTTTTGGCTACGACCCTATTTTCCTCGTGGGGGAACGTTCCTACGCGGAAATGGCAGCCGAAGAAAAAGATCAGATCAGCCACCGAGGCAGGGCACTTGCAAAATTAGCGCGGGAACTGGAAAACTGGAAGAAAAATGGTTAAAATAAAGGAGTATATTGAATGATTACAAGTAAGCAGCGGGCGTTTCTGCGCTCTTTGGCCAATCCGCTTGACACGATTTTAATGATTGGCAAGGACGGCATGAGCGACGATATTTTAAAGCAGGCGGATGACGCACTGACCGCCCGCGAATTGATCAAGGCCAAGGTGCTGGAAACAGCGGGCATCACTGCGCGGCAGGCGGCGGATGAACTGGCGGCACCCCTTTCAGCTGAGGTTGTACAGGTTATCGGTGGAAAATTTGTTCTGTACCGCAGAAATCAGAAGGAACCGAAAATCATTCTGCCAAGGCCTGCGAGAAAATAATGGTGCATGGCGAATTCCATACTCATTCACCATGCAAAATTTTAAAAAGATTTCTTTCTCCCCCACCGAAAGTGGGGGAGAAAGAAAAAATCATTGCTGTTGTTTGAGTTTGGTATCAGGAGGGTCCATGAAAAAACTGGCGATGTTCGGGGGAACCTTTAACCCGATCCATAACGGGCATCTGCATATGGTACAGGGCTTTCGCGAGCGGCTGGGGCTCGACCGTGTGCTTCTTATACCGTCGCGTGTGCCGCCCCATAAGGCCGCGGACGATTTGGCGGATGCGAAGGACCGACTCGAGATGTGCCGCTTGGCGGCAGAGCCGTGCGGCCTTGCTGTGTCGGATTTAGAGCTGCGGCGCGATGGCCCGAGCTATACCGTAGACACACTGCGGCAGCTGCACAAGGCGAACCCGGATGCCGAGCTGTATCTGCTGATGGGTGCGGATATGTTTTTAACGCTGGAGCATTGGTTCAAAAGCGAGGAGCTGTTACGCCTGGCACGGATGTGCGCGGTACCGCGCGAGGAAAGCAGCAAGAGCGAGCTTTTGGCCTATGCGAAGCATCTGAACAGCATGGGCGCCAGAACACATGTGGAAGATCTTCCGCTCCTGCCGGTTTCCTCCACTCTGGTGCGGGAGCGTATCGTGCAGGGTCTTTCCATTGCTGGGCTGGTTCCCGAGGCAGTGGAGGAGTATATCATTCGGCATCATTTATACGGGGGGATTTCCAATGGATGAAAAACAGTATGAAGAAATTGTTCGCAGCCGTTTGTCCGACAAGCGCTTTCAGCACAGCAGGAATGTTGCGAAGGCGGCGCAGGAGCTGGCGGTTTTGAATGGGGAGAACCCACAAAAAGCCAGGCTGGCCGGGATTCTTCATGACATCATGAAGGAGGCTCCGCCCGAAGAACAGTTGAAAATCATGGCCGCTTCTGGTATAATACTCACAGATGTTGAGCGCTCTGCGCCAAAGCTGTGGCATGCCATGGCGGGCGCTGCTTACCTGCGGGATGTCCTTGGCTTTCAGGATCAGGAGATTCTCGACGCCGTTCGGTACCATACCACAGGGCGCGCTAATATGTCTGTTTTGGAAAAGATCGTGTTTGTGGCAGACTTCATTTCAGATGAGCGGGATTACGAGGGCGTTCAGGAACTGCGCGAGGCGGCCCGCCGCGGCCTACAGGAAGCGGTATTAGCAGGCCTGATTTTTACGATTCAGGATTTATCGCAGAACCAAAAACCGATTCACCCAGACAGTGTAGCCGCGTATAATGAGGAAATTGTATCTCGCGGCAAGAAATAAGCGTTCAAAATATAAATTAGGAATGGTGGTTACCAGATGACGTCATTAGAGTTGGCCAAAAGGGCCGCAGTCATTTTAGACAATAAAAAAGCCGATGGGCTGAATGTGCTGGGTATCCGCGAGCTGTCTTCGCTTGCAGATTATTTTGTTCTGGCAACAGGTACCAGTAACACACATGTTAAGGCTCTGGCCGATACGCTGGAGGTACAGCTCAAAGACGAGGGCCTTGCACCCGACCATGTGGAAGGATACCGTTCCAATTCCTGGATTCTTCTGGATTACGGACATGTCGTCATTCACGTTTTTACCGCAGAAGCACGCCAATTTTATGATCTGGATCGCCTGTGGCAGGACGCGGAAAATATAGAGCTCGATTTTTTGAGCGAAAGCTGAATGAGGGGGAGCACCAGTGAAATACGAACATAAACCGATTGAAGCTCGATGGCAGAAAAAATGGGAAGAGACAGGGGCTTTTCACGCGTCGCAGTCTGCGGACAAGCCGAAATTTTATGCCCTGATTGAATTCCCTTATCCGTCCGGGCAGGGTCTGCATGTAGGGCACCCCCGCTCTTACACGGCGCTGGATATTATTGCCCGCCGCCGCAGAATGATGGGCTATAATGTGTTGTATCCCATTGGGTGGGATGCGTTCGGTCTGCCGACTGAAAACTTTGCAATCAAAAATCACGTGCATCCGGCCATCGTAACCGAGAAAAACATCGCCCGTTTCAAGCAGCAGCTGCAGGCGCTGGGCTTATCTTTTGATTGGACCCGCGAGATCAATACCACAGACCCGTCTTATTATAAATGGACGCAGTGGATCTTTTTGCAGATGTTCAAACATGGGCTTGCTTATAAAAAAGAAATGTCGGTCAACTGGTGTACCTCGTGCAAATGCGTTCTGGCGAATGAAGAGGTTGTCAACGGCGTCTGCGAGCGCTGCGGCAGCGAGGTTGTGCACAAGGTGAAATCCCAGTGGATGCTGAAGATCACCGAGTACGCCCAGCGTTTGGTGGATGATTTGGATCTGGTGGATTACCCCGACCGCGTAAAGTCTCAGCAGAGAAACTGGATCGGCCGTTCCACCGGAGCCGAGGTTCGCTTTGGAACCAGCCATGGGGAAGAGCTGACCGTTTACACCACCCGGCCCGATACGCTCTACGGTGCGACCTATATGGTTCTGTCGCCGGAGCATCCGTACCTCGAAACCTGGGCTGACAGCCTGCACAATCTGAATGAAATCCGCGCTTACCAGCAGGAGGCCGCGAAAAAATCCGACTTTGAGCGCACCGAGGTGGCCAAGAATAAAACCGGCGTACGCCTCGACGGTGTCACGGCGAAAAATCCGCTGACCGGCAAAGAAATCCCGATCTTTATTTCCGACTATGTACTTGTGTCCTACGGTACCGGTGCGATTATGGCCGTGCCCGGTCACGATACCCGCGACTGGGAATTCGCGAAAAAGTTTAGTCTGCCGATCATTGAAGTCGTGAAGGGCGGCGACGTGGAAAAAGAAGCGTTTACCGACTGCCAAACCGGCATCATGGTCAACTCCGGCATTCTGGACGGCCTGACCGTTGAGGAAGCGAAGAAGAAGATCATCGAGTACCTGGCTGAAAAGGGCATCGGCGAGCAGAAGGTTAACTTCAAGCTGCGCGACTGGGTATTTTCTCGCCAGCGCTACTGGGGCGAGCCGATCCCGATCGTTCACTGCGACAAATGTGGCTATGTAGCCCTGCCCGAAAGTGAGCTGCCGTTGACTCTGCCGGAGGTAAAAACCTATGAGCCGACCGACAACGGCGAATCTCCGCTGGCCCACATGACAGAATGGGTGAATACCACCTGCCCGCACTGCGGCGGCCCCGCCAAGCGCGAAACGGATACCATGCCCCAGTGGGCAGGTTCCTCCTGGTATTTCCTGCGCTACATGGACCCCCACAACGACAAGGCTCTGGCCGGCAAAGAGGCTTTGGAATACTGGTCGCCGGTAGACTGGTACAACGGCGGCATGGAGCATACTACGCTTCACCTGCTGTACAGCCGTTTCTGGCACAAGTTCCTGTATGATATTGGGGTTGTTCCCACTGCCGAACCCTATGCCAAGCGTACCAGCCACGGCATGATTCTGGGTGAGAACGGCGAAAAGATGAGCAAATCCCGTGGCAACGTCGTCAATCCGGACGAAATTGTCAACGAATACGGCGCGGACACCATGCGTCTGTATGAAATGTTCATCGGCGACTTTGAGAAGGCAGCCCCGTGGAACACCGCGAGCATCAAAGGCAGCCGCCGCTTTCTGGAGCGTTACTACGCGCTGACGGAGCGACTGGCGCCGGGCGACAAAATCACGCCCGCTCTGGAGCCGGCATTCCACAAGACAATCAAAAAGGTCGGCGAGGATATTGAAAACCTGAAATTTAATACGGCGATCGCTTCGCTGATGGCGCTGATTAACGACATTTCCGATGCCGGCTCCATCAATCGCGAGGAGCTGCGCGTGTTTACATTGCTGCTGAATCCCTTTGCCCCCCATGTGACGGAAGAGGTGTGGGAGCAGGCGAAGCTCGGCACCGGTCTTGTGGCCGGGCAGAGCTGGCCCGAGTACGACGAGGAAAAATGCAAAGAGAGCATGGTAGAAATTGCGCTGCAGGTCAGCGGAAAAGTGCGTGACCGCATTGAAATCCCCGTGGAGTATACCAAAGAGCAGGCGATTCAGGCGGCAAAGAATCAACCGAAGATTGCGGTGGAGCTTTCCGGTAAGCAAATCGTAAAAGAGATTTACGTGCCGGGAAAGCTGGTCAATCTTGTTGTGAAATAAAAAAGCATTTTATGCTCCTTTTCATACGTCTTTTTTACAACAGCGCCAGGGTCGCTTCTGCGGCCGGGGGCTGTTGTTTTTTTCAATGCTTTTCGCCGAAAAAGCGGGACCCTTTTTGAAAAAGTGCTTTTCTATTTATCCTGTAAAGTGTATAATAGTACGGAATCGCAGAACCGGAGAATGCGGCGGCAGAAGGCAGGATCGCGTGTTTTGTGGCACCACATAAGCCAAATTTGGAGTATAGTGAGGATTGTGGAACAATATGGAAAAAAGCACATTGAAAAAATCAGTCACTGTTGTTGAGGCAATGGCGATCGTTGTGGGAATGATCATCGGTTCCGGTATTTTTCTGAAACCCGGCATTGTTCTCAATAACGCAGGCAGCCCAGCCATGAGTATTGCCGCCTGGGTGGCAGGCGGTATTATCACTTTGGCATCTGCGTTGTCTGTGGCAGAAATCGCGTCGGCTATTCCGAAGTCCGGCGGACTTTATACGTATTTGGAAGAGCTGTATGATGAGAGAGCCGGCTTTTTGCTGGGCTGGGTGCAGACGGTGATTTCCTATCCGGCCTCCGTTGCGGCGCAAGCCATCGCATTTTCAATTTATGCCGCTTATTTTATTCCGGTTAGCGGCATACAGCAAAAGCTGTTAGCTACCGGTGTTTTGATCTTTATTCTGATCATGAATATTTTGTCTACCAAATGCGGCGGCATCATTCAAACCCTGGCTACGGTTGGCAAGCTGATTCCGATTGTGGCGATCATCGGCGTCGGCCTGCTTTCCCCGAGTATTCCCGGATTTGCGGGTGCGTCTCAGGAGGCTCTCCAGGGTGCGGGCTTCGGCGCCGCAATCCTGGGCACTCTTTGGGCCTATGACGGCTGGATCGGCGTGACCAACATGGCCGGCGAGCTGAAGAATCCTTCCAAAACGTTGCCGCGGGTCATTTCCATCGGCGTACTGTTTGTTATCGTGGTCTATGCTCTGTTCAATCTGGCCATTTTCCGTGCGCTTCCGCTAGATCAAATCGTGGCGTCGCCCACGCCCGGCGCGGATGCGGCAAATGTCCTGTTCGGCGAAGGCGGCGGCACGTTTATTACTGCCGGCATTATGATTTCGGTATTTGGTGCCCTGAACGGCTATTTGATGACAGCCGCGCGTGTCCCCCAGGCAATGGGAGCAAGAGGCCAGCTGCCGTTCTCAAGAATTTTGGGTGCGGTTCATCCGAAGCTGCGCACCCCGGCCAACGCGCTGATTTTTCAGAGCGTGCTGGCGCTTGTGTATATTTTCTCCGGCACATTCAACACTCTCACCGACCTTCTGGTGTTTGTTCTGTGGATTTTCTTTATCATGGGCGTTCTGGGTGTGTTTATTCTCCGGAAAAGACAAAGCCCGAAGGAAGGCCAATATAGGGTTCCGCTGTATCCTATCACCCCCATCATCGGCGCGGTGGGCGGAGTCTATATTTTGATCAGTACACTGATCGACGCCCCGGTTCGCTCTGTCGTAGGGATTGCAATTACTCTGCTGGGACTGCCGGTGTACCAATGGATGAAAAAGAAGAAACAGAAATAAGCCTGGGGCGGCGCGCATCTCTGTCGGATGCGCGCCGCGTGCAAAAAAGGTAAAAAAAGGGAGGGAGAGCATCGTGGACGGAGCTCTTCTGGGCGATATTGCCGGTTCCCGTTATGAATTCAGCAAGCCGAAGGGGTTTCACCATAAGACAATCCCATTGTTTGAAAAGAGCTGTTTTTATACGGATGACACGGTAATGACGGTTGCAACGAAATATGCCATACTGAGCGGGATTTCCTATCGCGATGCTTACGTGATGTTCGGCAAAAGATATCCCTACGCGGGGTATGGGCCGATGTTCAAGGACTGGATTTACGATCATCTGCATTCCCCGTACCAAAGTTACGGCAACGGCTCCGCCATGCGGGTGAGCTTTGTGGGAGAATATTTTGAAACGCTGGAGGAGGTGGAGCGCGAGGCGAAAAAAAGCGCCGAGTGCAGCCACAACCACCCAAAGGGAATTGCCGGGGCGCAGGCAGTGGCCGTCAGCGTTTTTTTAGCGAGAAATGGCTTCTCTAAGCGTGAGATTAAAAAGCAGATTACGGCCCGCTACGGCTATCCCCTGAACCGCAGCCTGCTGCTGTACCGGCCATTTTCCAAATTCGACATGAGTTGTGATGGCTCGGTTCCGCTTGCTATCCGTTGCTTTCTGGAAAGCAGCTCTTGGGAAAGCAGTATCCGCAATGTGCTGAGTGTTACCTGCGATACCGACACCGTGGCCTGCATCACCGGTGCCCTTGCAGAGGCTTTTTATAAAGATACCGGCTTTGACAACGCCGGTCTGCTAAAGGAGTATTTATTTGACCCAGCCGTTTCTGAAGAGGAACAGCTGTTGTATCACTGGGCAACTGCAAAAAATAAGAAGGAGGTTCGTGAGTGATAATCTACACCTACCAGTCTGTGAAAGTGCTGCGAATGATCAAATCCGGAGAAATTTACCGTGCGCATTCCAGCCGCAAATACGGGCGGGCGTACGACTGCCTGGTGGATATGCTGGGGCTGCGCTGTGAATGCCCAATTTTCGGGAATCTGAGATTCCACCGAAAGAATACGGGTGGGAGTATCTCGAACAGTGTGAAGCTGATTCTAAAGGTGCCGAAGGAGAATGTCTGGCTGACGGAGTATTCCGAATGGGCAGATTTTATGTATATGGTTCAGTTCACCTCACCCAAGGATTACCACGACCTAATCGCGGGAGAGGTTGACGACATCACTCGGGAAAAGCTGCACAAAACCATCGAATCGCTTAGGCTGCAGCGCAGCCCCTGGGCATATCGGGTTCCACAGGCTATTTTGGAAGAAATTCGGCCGGAGTGGTTGACGGAATATAAAGTAAAGCTGTAACAGGCCGAAATAGATTGTGCAACCATGCGGGCCATGGAGTACCGCCGGTTTCGCACGAAATGAATCATTATGGAGAAGAGGAAAGAAACATGGATAAAAAGCTGTCTTTTTCATCCTATCTGCTGGTTGGCTCCATGCTCTTCGGATTGTTCTTTGGAGCCGGAAATTTGATTTTTCCGGTTCATATGGGTCAGCTGGCCGGCGCGGCGACGCCTCTGGCCACCATCGGGTTTCTGGCTACGGCAATTGGTCTTCCGTTTCTTGGCGTGATTGCCGTGGGAATTTCCGGCAGCTCGGGGCTGTTTGATCTGGCCGGGCGCGTGCATCCCATTTATGGGTATGTGATGACAATTCTGCTGTATATGACCATCGGTCCGTTCTTCGCGCTGCCCCGTACTGCAACGGTTTCCTTTGAGATCGGCCTTGTGCCATTCCTTCCGCAGCAGGCGCATGGAGTTGGGCTGGCAGTGTTTACGGTTGCGTTTTTCGCCGCGGCACTGGCGTTTTCTCTGCGCCCGAACAAACTCTTGGTTTGGGTGGGAAAGGTTCTAAATCCCCTGTTTCTGGCAGTGCTGGCTATTTTGATTGTGTTGAGCGTTGTCTCACCGATGGGCGCTGTGTCCCAGATTCCGGTAGCGGAGCCTTATGCCGCTTCTCCTTTTTTTAAAGGCTTTCTCGAAGGCTATAACACGATGGACGCGCTCGCGTCTCTGGCTTTTGGAATCATTGTAGTGAATAGCCTGAAGGAGCTGGGAGTGAGCAGTCCCCGTGGTATTGCGCTGGATACCATCCGGTCAGGTGCCATCAGTGTGCTGCTGATGGGTCTTATCTATGCTTTCTTGGCGTATATGGGCGCTTCGAGCGCCGGGCAGTTTGCCGTTTCTGAAAATGGAGGCATCGCGCTGGCTCAGATCGCCCGGTATTATCTGGGAACGGGGGGAAGTGTCCTGCTGGCGGTGATTGTGACGGTGGCGTGCCTGAAAACGGCGATCGGCCTGATCACAGCCTGTTCGCAGACCTTCTGTGAGCTGTTCCCGAAACATTTAAACTACCGCATTTATACCGTACTCTTTACGCTTGTTTCCCTTTTCATTGCCAATATCGGCCTGACTCAGATTATTTCTTTGTCAATCCCGGTGCTGATGTTCCTGTACCCGCTGGCCATTTCACTGATTCTGTTGGGAATTCTAAGCCCGCTGTTCCACAACCGGCGTTGTGTGTACCTGATTCCCACGGTTTTCACGCTGTTTGCCGGTGTGGGTGATTTTTTGAACGCTCTGCCGCGGCAGATAACAGAGCAGCCTTCTGTGAAGGGAATCCTGAACGTTTACCGCGATTCTCTGCCCTTCTTCTCGCTGGGAATGGGATGGGTGATCCCGCTTGCGGCGGGCGTTGTAATTGGCTTTGCGGTTTATCTGCTTACAAAACAGAAGCAATCCGGCCAGAGAGCCTGATTGCCACGCAAAAAACCTCCGATCCGGAATTCCGGATCGGAGGTTTTTTGTTCCTACACGTTTAAATTAAAAATCCCCTAATAGGGCGCATAGAGATCTAAATTCATTCAAGCTTTTCAAAACAGCGGGCGGTTCAGCGGTGTACGCCCAAAAAGAACAGAGCGACAGTTCCGGGACCGGAATGGGTGCCGATCACCGGGCCAACATAATTGATGAGGACACCCTTTACCGAGAAACGCCGGAGTATCTCATCGCGTACCCATTCGGCATCCTCCAGGCAATCGCCGTGGCTGATGTAAATCATCTGCTGCTCGGGGTCGATGACGGTCTCTTCCATCTGGTCAACCAGAGCGCTCAGTGAAGCCTTGCGCCCGCGGGCCTTTCCCACGTTGATTAGGTGGCCCTCATCGTCTACGTGCAGAACGGGCTTAATGCCAAGCACAGTGCCGATTAAAGCCGTGGCAGACGAAACTCTGCCACCCCGCTTTAAATGGTTCAGGTCGTCTACGGTAAACCAGTGGCACAGCTTCAATTTGTTTTCTTCCAGCCAAACGCGTACCTGATCAATGCTTTTACCGCTTTTTCTCAGCTCCACCGCATGGGAAATAAGTAAGCCCTGACCCAAAGAGGCGCATAGGCTGTCTACGGTATACAGCTTTCGCTCCGGATATTTTGCGGTAAGCTCCTGTGCCGCAAGGTGCCCCGCGTTAAATGTATTGCTCAGGCCGGAAGAAAACAGAATGCAAAGCACATCTTTTCCCTCCTTCAGCAGAGCCTCCATTTTTTGCTGAAAGGTTTCCATATTCACCGCAGAGGTGGTGCATACCGTCTCCTGACGGAGCTGGTTGTAGAAATCAGGAAAGCTGATGCTGTTTCCATCCAGGTCGTTTAAATATTCCTGATCGCCCAGATGAACCGAAAGGGGAAGAACCTCAAGCCCCCATTCCCGTGCAAGGTCACCAGGAAGATCACAGCAGGAATCTGTGAGAATTACAAAATCATTCATGGAAAAAATCCCTCATTTCAAATTCTTTGCTTTTCTTTCCATAAAAATAGAATGGCTAATTTTGGGATTATTATATCACACCCTACCAATTTATGCAAATTGTCTGTTTTATAACAATAAAAAAATCGGAAGGAATGCTTGACAAACGGAGAACAACATTGTATTATTGTATTAATCCACTAGTACAATCATACAGACGGAGGTGAAGATGGATGAATTGGGATCTGAAGTCCGACAGACCCATTTATTTTCAGCTAATAGAAGAAATTGAGCGAAGAATTATTTCCGGTGTTTATCCGCTGGGTACCCGGCTGCCGTCGGTGCGCGACTTGGCCACGGAAGCGGCAGTAAACCCAAATACGATGCAGAGAGCACTTGCGGAGTTAGAAAATCAGGGGCTTTTATATTCACAGAGAACAAGCGGCCGGTTTGTTACGGAAGATGAGGAGGTTATCAAAACCATGAGATATTCTTTGGCGCAAAACATTATCAAGGAATTTATGGAGAAGATGAATTCCCTGGGGTATGATTCCCGGCAGACCATTAAGCTGCTTGAGCAGATGGAGGAGGAGAAGAAATAATGGAACCGATTTTACAGTGCAAAAACCTGACCAAGGTTTTCCCCGGCAAGGTTGCGCTGTCTGGGGTGGATTTAGACATCGGCCGCGGCAGAATTGTTGGCCTGCTTGGCCCGAACGGCAGCGGTAAAAGCACACTCATCAAGCTGTGCAACGGACTTTTAACACCCACAAACGGAGAACTTTTAATTAACGGGAACGCCCCGGGCGTTGAAACAAAGCGGATTGTTTCGTATTTGCCGGAGCGCACCTACCTGAACGACTGGATGACCGTGCGGAATCTGGTGGATTTCTTTGATGATTTTTACACGGATTTCAATAAGGCGAAGGCATATGATATGTTTCAGCGGCTGGATATTAAAAGCGATGCCAAGCTGAAGACCATGTCGAAGGGCACAAAAGAAAAAGTGCAACTGATTTTGGTAATGAGCCGTGAAGCATCGCTGTACCTGCTGGATGAACCGATCGGCGGCGTGGACCCGGCGGCTCGCGATTACATTTTGAATACAATTATTTCTAATTACAGCGAGAACGCGACCGTAGTGATTTCCACCCACCTGATTAGCGACGTGGAGAGAATTCTGGACGACATCATTTTCATCAATCAGGGGTCTATTGCATTGGTTTCTTCGGTGGAAGAGATCCGAGAGAAAAACAATAAATCTGTGGATGAATTGTTCCGGGAGGTGTTCCGATGCTAAACCGTTTGCTGAAATATGAAATCAAGTCAACCGCGCGCATTTACCTGCCGCTGTATCTCCTGTTGTTCTTAATGGCGGTCATCAATAAGATTTTTATTTCAATCAATTCTGAAAACCTCGGTATCCCCATCGCAATTTCCATGACGGCTTATGTGTCGATTGTTGTGGCCATTGTTGTGATTACGCTGGTGGTGACGATCCAGCGGTTTTATAAGAATTTGCTGACGGATGAGGGCTACCTGATGTTTACCTTACCGGTTAGTGTGGATGCCAATATTCTCAGCAAAATGCTCGTGGCGGTTCTCTGGAATCTCACAAGTATGGTCATTTCATTTTTCTCCGTTCTGGTGTTGGCCGTTGATCGCGACATGATGGAAAGAATTGCGGAAACTTGGGGCCAGTTTTGGAGTTATATGGCCGGTATGGATTCTGCCGTATATATGGTCATTTTCCAGGGAATTATGCTGTTTCTCCTCTCTTTGGTTGTTGGAATCCTAAATCTTTATGTTGCGATGGCAATTGGGCACATGGTGCAAAAGCATCGGGTTGCCGGTTCCTTAGGAGCGTTTTTTCTGATCGGATTAGTGGAACAGATTATTGCGACAGTATTTATTGAAATTAGTTCCAAGAACGGCTTGTTTGATTTCTTGCTGAAAATGCAGCCAATCTATCAAATTCAGTGGGTTCTAACGGCTTTGATCTTTGCAACTATCGTTCTCGGTGCGATTTACTATTTTGCGACGAAGTATATTTTGAGGAACAAACTGAATCTCGAATAAAAGGCGATTTGCTTCCCCTCCCTCAGAACGGGAGGGGATTTTTTTATATATTTGGCCGGAAAAATGAGGATGGTCATTTCTGGTAGAATTCTTAAGTTTTTCCTGTTTTGGTTGCGAAAGGGCTAACCATGCGGTATAATCAAAAAGTAAAAGCGGTAATATGCCGCAATTTGTCAATAATGATCAGATCGATGGATCGCAGAGCGCAAGAAAGCGCGGTATGAACGAATGGATGACTAAGAAGAATCTGAATCAGAGAGGGATTAATAAGAATGAAACGAATGAGGCCGTCTGTGACCAAACGTTTTTTTTCGGCAGTTCTTTCCGCTGCGGTAACAACCGCGGCGTTTGTCAATATGATGCCGGTTGTAATGGCAGCGCAGGCTACCACAACGGATAAACTAAATATTCGCTCCGGGCCTGGAACAAGCTATCAGATCGTGAAAACAGTGGATAAAGGAATCGCGGTGGAAACAATGGATTCCGGAACCTCCGGCTGGTATAAGATAAAGCTACCCGACGGGACGCAGGGATATTGCAGCTCACAGTATCTGCAGGTTTTGTCTTCCGGCAGCTCGAGCAGTTCCAGCAGTTCCAGTAGCTCAAGCAGTTCCAGCGGATCGTCTTCGACTTATGGCACTTTAACGCTCGACACCCGCAGCTATACGATGGCCCCGGGAAATATTTATGATTTTCGGGCAAAGGTAGAGGGAATGGGTTTGACGCAGGCCAATGTGAAGGTGTATTCCTCACGCACTGGTATTGCAACGGTCACGCGTGTGGCCGGTACAGACAAATACCGTGTTACCGGTAAGAGTGAGGGTGTTTGCTATGTGGTGGCGGAAGCCGCCGGCGTACATGCTTCCATTAAAATTACCGTAAAGAAAGGTGTAAAGCAGGTGGGAGAAGCCACCCGCTCCATTTCTCTTCTGGGGAATCATCCAGACCTGCCTTCCGGCGGGGGTTCCTCTTCCGGCGGGCAAACCACCGCAATCACTCTGGACACAAAGAGTTATCAGTTTGCTTCTGTGGGTAAGACATACCAGTTCCTGGCCAAGGGAATTGCAAGTGGCAGCAGTCCGACGGTCACTTCCTCCGATTCGTCGGTGGTCAGTGTTTCTTTAAAGAATGCCAACGATTCGCGGGGTTATTTGTATGAAATTAAGTCGGTTTCGGCAGGCTCCGCTACCATCACCGTCAGCAGCGGGAGTGCTTCCGCACAGCTGACTGCCAGCGTGCTGGGCTCCGGCAGCTCTGGTGGCCAGACCGGAGCAATTACGCTGGATACATCAAGCTATACCTTTTCTTCCTCCGGCCAGGCCTATCAGTTTCTGGCAAAGGGAGTCTCTCAGGGCAGCAGTCCCACAGTAACCTCTTCCAATTCGTCTGTCGTCAGCGTCTCCTTAAAGAACGCCAACGATTCTCGTGGATACTTATATGAGATCAAAGCGGGTTCGGCAGGCTCTGCCGTTATCACCGTTACCAGCGGCAGTTTTTCCGCCTTTCTGACAGCAAATGTTTCTAGCTCCGGCAGCTCTGGAGGAACCGGTTCTGGAATTACAGGTGCCAGAACGACGACCGGCGTCAATTTGCGCAGCGAGCCGAATACGGACTGCGATAAGCTGGCTGTGCTAGGTTCCGGCGTGGTGGTAGATGTTTTGAATACGACCTCCTACCCGGGCTGGACACAAGTTAGAACAAGCAGTGGTGTTGTCGGCTACTTATATAATGATTATATTGAATTTTTGTATGGAGACGACAATACTCAGGTCTCCGGCCTGAAGCTTTCCAACACCTCAGGGACGATCCCGAAGGGAAAAAGCTATTATGTTACGGCCACGGTGAATCCTGCCGGTTCCGCCGTGACATGGACCTCAAGCAATACCAATGTTGCAACTGTCAGCAATGGTTTTATTTACGGCAATCAGCCCGGCAGCGCGGTTATCACTGCAAAAGCAGGCTCAAGCACGGCAACCTGCAATGTTACCGTCACAGCGGCGGAGGCGGTTAAGGCGGCCTATACGTCCCCGAACGTGGCCGGGATCGGTCAGCAGGTCCAGCTGGTGGCGATAACGGATAACACCCGTTCCGCTGTGCGTTTTGTGGTTTCTGTGAACGACGGTACGAAGAAGACGCTTGATGTCGGCAGCTATACCGCTGAAAGCTCTACCAATGGCAATTTGGCTCCCAACAATACCCGCGTTTGGAAAACGGCGGTCACGTTCTCTTCCCCCGGGACTTATCAGGTTGCTGTATATTCCTCCACGGGCGGCTCCAGTTACAGCAGCACTGGGGTAACCACCAGCAGCTACGTAGTCACCACGCAGGAGAAAACCTCTTCCACACGTGAAAACCGGCGTGTCAGCGACGAGATGCTGACATTGATTGGTAAGTGGGAGGGATACAGTGCGGCCGTTTACCCGGATACTCTGGCCTACAATATTCCGACAATTGGCTATGGCCAAACGTTCGGTGCCGGTACGCTGTTCTACAACAATCAAACGAAAACAGAGGCGTGGGCCCAGCTGCTGAATTCTGTTAACGGCTCGTATACGCAGGCGGTGAACACCTTCCTTGCGAACAACAATATTAAGGCCAGCCAGCAGAACTTTGACGCGATGGTCAGCTTCTCCTATAATGTTGGAGCAGGCTATTGGGGTGGTACCAGCGCATTTGATATCCGTGAGATTATGCTGAACTCCGTGGTTCCCCCAACGCTTTCTTCCGGCACTCTTTCAGCAACGGCAACTCTGAACTTTGATCTGTATCCTTCTGCCAGCACGGCCAGCGGCCGGCTGACAGAGGTGGCCGCCTCCACGTCCCTGCAGGTGCTGCAAACGACGGTGGATTCTTCCACAAAGTCGGTCTGGTATCAGGTACAGGTGCCGGATGGAACCGTAGGCTGGGCGCGGTCTGGGTACATCCGTTTCGACAATGCCGCGAGCTTGCAGCGAGATTTGAGCTACACCGACGCTTATGCGATTGCCACTGAGTGGTTGCGCTGGAATCAGGCTGGCGGCAAGGTCTATGCCGGTCTTGTATACCGCCGTTTGGGAGAAACAAAGGTGTTCTCTTTCGGCAACTATACGGAAGCTGACAGCTCAAACGGAAATTATAAGAAAAACACTTATGGCTACACGTATCCTGTTTCCGCACAGCCATATGTGCAGTAATCTCATATAGGATAAAGACATCCCTGCCGGAGGAAATCCGCAGGGATGTCTTTTTTTGCAATGTCCATTTTTACTGGTTCAGTTCAGAGCGCCTGTGCAGCCTCTTTCTTTTTCTTTGGCTTTTTGCGGTAACGATCCTCTTCGCTAAAAACGCAGCCGCAGTATTTTTGCATATATAATCCCTTTTCCCTGGCCTTTTCCTGTCCTTCGCGAAAATAGGGGCGGAAATCGCGATATAGAAACTCCACGCCGTATTTCTCGGCACTTTTTTCCATAGTTTCGCGCAGCAGCTCGTGATTCTGATAAGGGCTGATCAGCAGGGTAGAGGTAAAGCTGTCAAACCCGTGCTCCGCGGCATATGACGCGGCGGCCTCGGCCCGAACGGAATAGCAGTATCCGCAGCGGCTGTCAAAATCGGGGGAAACATTTCGTATGAACTCCCGCAGGCCGTAGTCGCCCTCCAGAATCAGCTCCATTTCTACGTCCTTTGCGTGCTGAATCAGCGCTTCCTTGCGGCTTCTGTACTCCGTATAGGGGTGAATGTTCGGATTGAACCAAAAGCCGACAGGCTCAATATTTTCACTGCGCAGAGATTCAATACACATAATAGAACAGGGAGCGCAGCAGATATGCAAAAGTGTTTTCATGATTGTCACCTTGTTTTTCTAAGAATATGGGAGAGCATACTGATTGCCAGATGCCCTATTTATTCTTATTATACACCGGTACGGCGGCTGAATCAATCTTGTTTCTTATGCAGAATCTTTTGTCCTAGCATTTGCTGCCCCAGAGGAATGGTCTTGTGTATTTCAGTGCAGTCTTTCAGGGTGCTCTCCAATATTTTCGGTCTAGAGCACGGTACTGTACCGCTTCGGCCGCATGGCGCGTCTCGATGGTGTCGCAGTTGTCCAGATCCGCGATGGTACGGGAGATTTTCAGCACCCGGTCAAACGCTCTGGCTGAAAGCCCCATGCGCTCAAAGGCTGTTTTGAGCAATGTCTGCGCACTCGGGCTCAGGCGGCACACCTCATGCAGCAGGTTCGGAGTGATGCGGGCGTTGCAGGTAATGCCCGTACCGCGAAAGCGCCTGTTTTGCCGTTCCCTTGCCGTATTCACTCTCTCTCGGATTTTTGCGGAACTTTCCGCTTTTTCATTCGAGGAAAGCACGTCGAACTCTACGGGTGGAACCTCAACGTGCAGATCCAGGCGATCCAAAAGCGGCCCGGATATTTTTCCCAGGTAACGGTCTACCGTATTTGACGAGCAAACGCATGCTCTTGTGGGGTGCCCGAAATAACCGCAGGGGCAGGGGTTCATCGCGGCAACCAGCATCACCGAGCTGGGGTAGGTGACACTGCCGCTGACCCGCGAAATGGTAACGGTTCCGTCCTCCAGCGGCTGGCGAAGAACCTCCATGGTATCGCGGTGGAATTCCGGCAGCTCGTCTAGAAAAAGAACGCCGTTGTGCGCGAGCGAGATTTCTCCGGGGCGAACGATCGTGCCGCCGCCGGAAAGCCCGGCCGGCGATACCGTGTGGTGCGGCGCCCGGAAGGGCCGCTCCCACATCAGCGTACTTCCCTTGGGAAGCGTGCCGGCCACGGAATAAATCTGGGTAGTGGTGATGGCTTCCTCTAAGGTCATATCCGGCAAAATGGAGGGCATCCGCTTCGCGAGCATGCTTTTTCCGGAGCCCGGCGGTCCGATTAGAAGCACATTGTGGCTTCCACTGGCCGCAATCTCCAAAGCGCGTTTGGCTGCTTCCTGTCCGCGCACTTCCGAAAAATCGGGCAGGGGAAAAGCCGTATTCCTGCCCGAAAACGGATCGGAAACGCATGGGAGTATCAGTTGCTGCCCTGTCAGGTGCATTACCAGCGAACGGATGTCCATCACGGGGTAAACCCGAAGCCCCTCTACCACAGCGCCCTCCGGCGCGTTTTCCGCGGGAACGAAGAAATCAGTAATCCCTGCCTGTTTTGCGGCCAGTGCCATAGGCAGAATCCCCTTTACGGGCCGCACCTCACCGGAGAGAGACAATTCCCCTACCATAGCGCAATGCTCTGCGTTCCCCTCCAACTGGCCGGAGGCATACAGCAGAGCGGCCAGTACCGGAAGATCATAAATCGGTCCTTCCTTTCGCTTGTCGGCAGGCGCCAGATTCACCGTAATTTTTGATACCGGGTACGTAAACCCGCAGTTTTTCAGTGCGGCCCGAACCCGGTCTCGCGATTCTTTCACCGCGGCGTCAGGCAGGCCCACTACCTCGAATGAGGGAAGACCATTTGAAAGATCGGCTTCCACTTTTACCATAAATGCGTTCATTCCATGCAGCCCAAGGCTGTGCAGAAAGGATACCAATAAAATCCCCCCTAAATTTAAATAAATTATATCGAAATTTTTTTAACTTTTCCATAAAATGGGAAATAAATGCACGTCAAAAATCAAATTGATTGTCGTAAAAAGAGATATTTTGTGCGTCTAATACTATTTTAATGGCTTAATTGCAAATAATTTTGTAATTTTTATTGACTTTAATGAGAGGATCGAGTAAAATAAATATTGTAGAGAATCACTAATACCTGAGGTGCTTATTTTGTTTGATCTATTGCCGGAACATTCTGACCAGCAAGTGGCGGAACTTGTGAACGAAGGAAACACAGATGCCTTTGTTGAGCTGACTGCCCGTTATATGGGGTTGATCCGCGGAAAGGCTTCCGCTTTCCGGGGGGTTCCCATTGAAGCTGAGGATCTATATCAGGAGGGCCTGTTGGGGCTACTTCATGCCGCACACAGCTACCGAACCAGTGGTTCCGCCAGTTTTAAAACATACGCAGGGGTTTGTATTTACCATCAGATGGTAACGGCGTGCCGGTCGGCACTCAGCCGAAAAAATCTTCCTTTACATAATTTTGTTTCTTTCTATGAGGCGGAGCAGGATGATAGTTGGACAACTTCATTCCGATCCGATCAGATTGCCAATCCGGAAACATTGTTGATTGACAGAGAAAACCTGGAAGGGCTTAGAGCCCGTATCAATCAGAGCTTGTCTAAAATGGAGCAGGAAGTGCTATTTTTATATTTAAATGGCTGTACGTACCAAGAGATCGCGCAAAAGCAAGCTGTTTCTGTAAAGGCGGTGGATAATGCGATTCAAAGGGTACGAAAAAAACTGAAAAACCCATTTTAGGATGACTATGCCCGGGTAGCTTACGTAGAGCGTTGGTAATCAAAGGAGTCGGTGCGAATCCGTCTAAGGGCAAATATCTTTATTCAAAGCGAGGTAAAATCAAATGTACGAGGACAAGACTCTCACATGTAAGGAATGCGGCGCGGAATTTGTATTTACTGCCGGCGAGCAGGAGTTTTATGCGGCCAAAGGCTTTGTAAACGAGCCCCAGCGCTGCAAGAGCTGCCGTGATACCCGCAAGAATGCAGCCAAACCGGAACGTGAAATGTTTGTGGCCACCTGCGCTTCCTGCGGAAAAGAAGCAAAGGTTCCGTTTAAGCCCCGTGAGGATCGCCCGGTTTACTGCAGCGAATGCTTTGCAAAGATGAGAGAAGAAGGCTGATAGAAGCGAGCGATTAACGCCCCTTGCGCTTTGCGCAGGGGCGTTATTATTGTATATGGCCCGTATGGCAGGGATTGATTTTTTTTCTTCCGGGTATTATAATAAAAAAGAGTTTAGAAACGGAGGAACGATCCTATGTCAGATATAAAAATCACAAAGGATACTGTCATTGGCAATATTCTTGATTTAGATGAATCCACTGCACCTTTCTTTTTGGAGATGGGTATGCACTGCTTGGGGTGCCCAGCTTCCCGCGGTGAATCGATTCAGGAGGCCTGTATGGTACACGGAGTAGACCCGGATGTGCTTGTAGAGAAGCTGAACGCCCATCTCGGTGCGAAATAAGCATACAGGCATCTGCTATGAATACCGCCCGGCAGTTTATTGCCCGGGCGGTTCTTTTATCCGGCAAAACGGCACTCCCTTTCTGGGGATTTGGCCAGCCGGAATACCGGGGGAGGAATTGTGTGAGCAGACCATTATTTCAGTTAGACCCAAGGCTTCAGCTCTGTGCGGATTTTGTCCGGACGGGGGCTAAAATGGCAGACATCGGCACAGACCATGCCTATCTGCCTGTCTGGCTGGAGAAGCAAGGGCGCATTCGGTCGGCGGTGGCTGTGGATGTCCGTACCGGTCCGCTGAGGAAGGCGGAAGAAAACCTGAAACGCTACCAAACGGAGAAGATCTCCGTGCGCCTCTCGGACGGGCTCGCGAAGATACTGCCGGAAGAAGCGGACGATATTGTGATTGCGGGCATGGGCGGCGAGCTGATCGCCAGAATTTTGTCCGAGGCGCCGTGGGTCAGGCGGGAGGGAAAACGCTTGATACTGCAGCCGATGACCTGTGCACGCGAACTTCGGGACTATTTGCTGCAAAACGGCTTTTCCGTTCTGCGGGAAGAAGCAGTGGAGTCGCGCGGGCATGTATACAGCGTAATGCTTATGTGCTGGCAGCCCGCACAGACTGAGGTTGGGGAGTTGTATCCTTATATCGGCATCCTTCGCCCCAATACCCCTGCGGCCCGTACTTATATTGAAAAACAGGGCACTGCGCTTCGAGTGCGTGGACACGGCCTGAGCGCAAAAGACCCCAATGAGGCGCAGCGACTTTTGCGGGTGGCAGATCAGTTGGAACAGCTCATTCCAAAGGAGGATTTGAAATGAATATGGTAACCGCCGGCGATATTTACGATTTTTTCAATGTCTGCGCTCCGTTTGAGACGGCGATGAGTTTTGATAATGCCGGTTTTCTGGTCGGAGATCGGCAGGTTCCAGTTTCCGCCGTTTTGCTGGCACTCGACATTACGCCCGGTGTAGTGGAGGAAGCAGCCCGGCTAGGCGCTGAACTGATCATCAGTCATCATCCGGTTATTTTTCAGCCGCTGCGCCATATAAAACCGCAGGATGTACCGTATCTTTTGGTACAGCGCGGGATTGCGGCCATCTGCGCCCATACGAATCTCGATCTCGCGCCGGGTGGCGTAAACACCTGCCTGGCGGAGGCTTTGACGCTTGAAGATATTCGTGGGATCAAGCCTTACGCAAAGGACGGACTATGGGAAGGCCTCGTTGGGAATCTGTCGCAAAGCTATTCTCCGGCGAAATTTGCGGAATTTGTGAAACAGGCGTTGTTCTGCGGCGGACTGAAATATGTGGACGGAGGGAAGCCCATCCAAACAGTGGCTTTGTGCGGCGGAGCCGGAGCTGATCTTCTGGAGGATGCGGTGCAGGCCGGGGCGGATGCTTTTGTCACGGCAGACACCAAGCACCATCAGCTGCTTCTGGCAAAGCAGCTCGGCATCACCTTAGTGGATGCCGGCCATTTCAACACCGAGGATGTTGTGATTCTGCCGCTGAAAAACACTCTGCAGGAGCAGTTCCCAACGGTACATTTTCAAAAATCAGAGGCGCTGTGTGATCCTGCACAGTACCTGTAAGGAGGTGCCCCCATGGCCTTAGATGGGGCTTTTTTAAGACATTTATCACAGGAGTTGGAGCAGGCGGCGCAGGGGGCCAGGGTAGAGAAGATCTACCAGCCCAATCGGGAAGAGATGGTCTTTCTGCTGCGTACCCGAGCAGAACAGTTCAAGCTTTTGATTTCCGCCCGCGCGAACAGCGCACGGATTCATTTTACACGCTCTGTGCCGGAAAATCCGAAGCAGCCGCCCATGCTGTGTATGCTGATGCGTAAGCGCCTTTCCGGCGCTAAGCTGCTGCAGATTCGTCAGCCGCAGCTGGAACGTCTGCTCTTTCTGGATTTTGAAGCTGTCAATGAACTGGGTGACCTTGTTCGTCTGACAGTGGTTTCCGAAATCATGGGGCGGTACAGCAATATTATTTTAATAGATGAAGAAGGTCGGGTCATCGATGCGCTCAAGCGTGTGGATGCTGAAATGAGTTCCGAACGCCTAGTTCTCCCGGGCCTGCGGTATGAGCTTCCGCCGGCGCAGGGAAAGCTGTGCCTGCTCGAAGTTCAGCCCCAGAAGGTGCTGGAGGGGCTGTTCGCCCAACCGAAGGAAATGGAGCTTTCGAAAGGGCTGCTGTCTGTTTTGCAGGGCGTGTCCCCCGTTGTCTGCCGCGAGATACAGCACCGCGTCGGCCGGGGAGAACAGGTGTTGGTTCACGGGATGACAGATACGCAAAGGGAGCGCCTGCTGTTCTTTTTGGGCCGTTTAAAGCAGGAGGTGGAGGGGTGCTCTGGAGTTCCGCATCTCGTTCTGGGGCCCGACAAAAAGCCGATTGACTTTTCCTTTCTCCGCCCGGAGCAATACGGAACCTCCGCAGTTGTGCGTGAGCACGCCAGCTTTTCGGAGCTTTTGGATGCATTTTACGAAGAGCGCGATCACATTGACCGTATGCGGGTTCGGGAGCAGGATTTGTTCCGACACCTGACGACGATTTCTGACCGGCTCAGCAGAAAAATCAACGCGCAGCGCGGCGAGCTGGTTCAGTGCGCGGAACGGGAGCATTTGCGCGTCTGCGGGGATTTGCTTAACGCCAATCTGTATCAGATCGAGCCGGGCCTGTCCAGCGTGGAGCTGGAGAATTTTTATGACGAATCTTTGCCAAAGCTGCGTATCCGGCTTGATCCGCGGCTTACACCTTCCCAGAACGCGCAGAAATATTATAAGGATTACCGCAAGGCGCGCACGGCGGAGGAAAAGCTGACGGAGCAGATCGCGCAGGCTCAACAGGAGCTTCTATACCTCGATACGGTTCTGGAAGAGCTGAGCCGTGCGGAAACGGAGCGCGATCTGCTCGAGGTTCGGCAGGAACTGCAGGAGCAGGGGTATCTAAAGGCCCCTAAGGGGAGCAAGCAAAAGCCGGTGGCTGCCGCCGCGCCGATGGAATTTACTGTTTCTGACGAATTCCGGGTTCTTGTGGGCCGGAATAACAGGCAGAACGACCGCCTGACGCTGAAGCTTGCCAATAATAATGATATTTGGTTCCATACCAAAAACATTCCAGGTTCCCACACCATTCTGGTGACAGACGGAAAGACACCAACCGAAAGTGCCTTGTTGGATGCTGCGCGCCTGGCTGCCGTTCACAGCAAAGGGAAGTCCTCTTCTCAGGTGCCGGTGGATTATACTCAGGTGCGGCATGTACACAAGCCAGCGGGAGCCAAGCCCGGTATGGTGATTTATGAAAATTATCGTACAATGTATGTAACGCCGGAAGAAGAAAAGTCATGACCCCTAGGGGCCATGACTATAGTTTTGTTTAAAGTTAGGTCTCGCTTTCAATGATCTCCTGGTTTATTCCGGTTTCTGTTTGTGCCGCTGTAATTTCCAATCGTTTCGCACGTTGCACCAATATTTGTGAAATAATCATATGGCACAGCTCTCCGAAGAAGAAAGCAAAATAAAGCCCTTTTCCGGAAAACAGTTCGATAGAGAGAATCAGAAAGATCTGGATGAAACCGATGCATCGCAGAAAAGAGATTGCTGTGGAAAAGGTGTTTTGTTCCGTTGCCTGGAAGAACAAAATATTCATCAGAGTAACTCCGATGGCGATGTGCGCCAATGGATAAAGTCGAAGCATGTGACTGGTTAGTGCAGTTAACTCAGGGTTTCCTGCGTGGAACAAAGAAACGATTCCGTCACTGAAAATAAAGCAAACGGATACCAACAGTACAGGAATAACGATATTTGTACGTACCCCCAAGTGATAGATATGTGTAAAAGCCTTTTTATTCCCCTGGCCATGATAGAGGCTCATTAGTGGCTGCGCACCTTGCGTAACACCAATTAAAACCATGTTGATGATGGCACAAACATAACCGACAATGGAATACGCTGTCACTCCGAGTGTGCCCACATGGTAAATGATTGCGAGATTAAAAGAAAATGTAACGGCAGGCAAGCTGAGTTCCATGAGGAAGGTAGCAAAGCCATTACTCACAATCCTTTTTATGTCCACGAAATGGAAGACGGGCTTTCTGATCCGGAGCATCCCCTTTTTACTCCAAAAATAGGTTGCATAAAATGTAAGCTCCAGCAGCATCCCAACACCGTTTGTTATGGCGGCTGCTTCAATACCGTAATGAAGAATAAGGATAAGGATAACATCAAGGATGGTATTAACGATTGCTCCAGTGACAGTTGCTACCATTACGAGTCTGGGGGCATTGTCATTGCGCACAAAGACGGAAAGTAGACACACAATCATTTGAAACAGAAAAAACGGCGCCATCCATTTTAAATAGGCCATGGCAGAAAGCAGCAACGCCTCGTTAGCCCCTGCGAGCAAGACCAGCTGCTCCCGAAAAAAGAACCCCGGAAGGGTCATAACAAAGCCGATTACAAAGGCGATTGCCAGGCACTGGCAAAAAATATTGTTCGCTTTCACCAACTCTCCCTGTCCTTTGTAAAAAGAGTAAACATTAGCGCCTCCTACCGCTATCAGCATAGCCAGGGCAATAACGATCATGCCAAATGGAAAAACAATATTGATCGCAGCAAGTGCAATTTCTCCGATCCCCTGTCCCACAATGATGCCATCTAAAACAATGTAAAGAGCCTGAACGACCATGCCGATAACGGAAGGAATCACATACTTGATAAACTGTTTGTTAATTACTTTAAGACTTGCGTTTTGAGCATCCATATGATCTTTACCCTCCAGAATCAAACTAATTAGAAAAAGCAAGTAAACTTATTTTGACCAGTCTTAAAAGGTGTCAATAGCTTTGACCTTCGCTCGTAGACCTAGCATTTTTAAACTAAAAAGGCCAGATAATATACCGGGTATAATCCCGACATCTTATCTGGCCTTGTTTTGATAAAAAGCCCTCCGATGACACTCTCAAATTAATATACAATTTGAGTTCATAATTATTATAACAGAATAAAATTGTAAAGTTTTTATTTGAAGAATGTTTGAGAATATGCAAGGTATATCCTGTTTCAATGTTTTTTTCATCTGTCCAAAGAATTGCTCTTGTTTGTAATATAATATTATTTTAGCATTAATTGCTAAAACAGTCAATCTTAACCTATTCGTCAACGAAATTAAGATAATAGCCTGGCTGCTGAATAAAGAAAAGTCCGACTCCGGCATTGTAGGTGATGTTTGTAGACGGTGCATTAATCGAAGTATCAAATCATACGTTAATATTGTTTGCAACTCTTGCACCGCTACTTCCCTGAAGCTGAACCTGTAAGCCGTCAAGAACGGCTACTGCGGCAGGTCCAGTTGGTCCGGTGGGTCGGTAATATTAGAAAAACGAACTGCCTTTAAAATACGGTTCATTTAAACCGCCTCGGATTGAGTGTTGATTTTAATGAATTCCATTACCCGGAGTAGCTCGTCAGCAAACTTAAACTTGACATTGATGTTGCCATTCTCATATACTTTGATATAGTTTACAAGTTCAACTAAAACCTCTCTTATCAGCTTGTCGATAGTTTCAAACTTCTTAAAAACTACTAAGCAAAAACTTTCTACGTGAATACCGTTTTGCAATTCGGTCTGCTCTCATATAAATTGTTGACAATCTCATTGATTGCGGCTCCAAGCCGGATAGAATGGCTTTTTTAAAGCGAAGCTGTGCTTGATGCATTCCAGAGTGTTTACATAATGTACCGTAAGATATACCTGCTGCTGAATGGCATACGAATCCGTTTTTGGAAATTTTCATCGTATTGATTATCAAAGAGAAGTCTTCTCATTTTTGTCGCAATTTTTTCTCAGTCGTGTTACAATATTATACCAGAAGGTTATTGTTTAAGAGAGGGGGGAGAGAACATATTGTATTACAAACCGAAACACGCTGCTCCCCGCCCGATTCATATTGACCGAATCATTTTTGTTTTGATATTGCTTACCGAATTTACCTATGGCGTATATTTAGGCTATTTTAAGGGTGTTCTTCTCGGAGACGCTGTAAGCCGCACTGCCAATGCGTTTTATGTGCTGTTTTGCAAGCCGTATCGCTTCACATCCATAGGGCTTGTGTGGAATCCGTTGCCCAGTGTATTACAACTTCCCTTTGTAGCGCTTGCGCATTTTTGGAGGCCTATTGTCACCAAGGGAATCGGTGCGGCTGCGGTAACGGCATTCTTTGCCGCATGGCAGGGAAAAACGCTCCTGCGTACATTTGAACTGCTAAAGGTAGAACGTATGCCTTCCCTCGTGATCACTTTGCTGTTCTGTTTCAACCCTTATATCTTTTTTTATGGGGCAAATGGCATGACAGAGATTATCGCTTCCGCCTTTGCCATACAGGCCGTTTGCGCACTTTCCCTTTGGATGCGGACGGGGCGGGCCAGCCATCTTCTTGCTTTGGGCGTTGGCTGTGTGGGGATGTTCCTCACTCGCTATGAAGCGATTCCCTTCGCTTTGACTCTTGGTTTTGGGATGTTCCTCCATATGCTGTTCAGTCAGAGGGAGCAGAGATATTACCCAGAAAGAAACTGGAAAGAAAGATTTTTCTATGTGGAAGGAACTATGTGGGTCACCTTCCTGCCGATCATTTACACGGTATTGGTCTGGATTTTATTTAACTGGACCATTACCGGGAATCCTTTATATTTTTTGAACTCGGGTTACTCGATGAATGCCTATTCGGCTTATTACACCGATTATGGTGGCTTGGTTGGGGCGATACCCTATGTGTGGGCTAGAATCTGGCCATTTCTGTTTGCTCTTGCCGGGCTGGTTTTAATACGGTTTCTATCAGGAACCCTTCTAAGCATCGATACTGCTATCATTATGGCAGTAACGCTGGGGCTTTCTATCTTTCAGTTTTTTATGATTGCCAAGGGCTCATCGGGTGGCTATGTGCGGTATCTCTGCTATCCTTTGATGTTGGCCGTAGCGTGGGTGCCTTATCAGCTTTCTGTGCTAAAAAAGGCGGCGCGACAGATAGCCACTGTTATTCTTTGTGTAGTGCTGGCTTTTAATAGTGCTTATTTTGTCTGGGCATTTGAACATTCTTCCCTTATGAGGGAGGATACTCTATATATGGTTCCGGCGCACACCGAGCAGATTGCAGATTATATTAATACCAATTTAAGGGATAAAAGAATCCTGATGGATTCCTATCTGACCTATTATGCTGTTATGAACGTGGATAACGTGGATAATCTGGTGATCAGCTGTACTCCGGAATTTGCGCAGGCGGTGGCGGACCCTGTGGGGTATAATATTGATTATGTCATTGTTCCGCAGATTGGGAGCTATGGCAATATGGATGCCCTGAATATCGCTTATCCCAACCTTTATTGGCATGGGGAGGAATGGTGCGAAGAAGTGGCCTCTGTAGAGGGTTATAAAATCTACAAAGTGCTGAAATGAAAGGGGGTGTTTGAGTGGAGAAAAATCTGAATGGATTTGGCGGACGATTGGTGAAAGCTGGCCTTATCAACGAGGAACAGTTGGCTGATGCGCTTTTGTGGCAAAAGCAGGAGGACACCTTGCTGGGCGAAACTCTGGTCAATCATGGAATCATTACCAGAGAGCAGCTTTTTCGTTTTATCTTCACCAGTCCCGGCGCGACATTGGGCGAAGTTTTGATCGGCAACGGCTATATCGACCGTGAGCAATTAGCCGAGGCGCTTCGCTACCAACAACAATATGGCGGACGATTGGGTACGATCTGCGTTTCCCTTGGCTTTTTGACTCCCCAGCAGTTGGAGTCCACGCTGGCACAGCGTGTTGCGCCCAAAGGTCGGCTGGGGGATGAGCTGCTGCGTTTGGGCATCATTACGCAGGAACAACTGGATACCGCGCTGGAAACTCAGAAGCGCAGCGGCGGGCGATTGGGAGAGATTCTGCTTTTTTTAGAATATGTCACGGAGGAGCAGCTATACCGTGTTTTGGCAACACAAGGAGAAATAGGACGGCTGGGCAGCAATGTGCGCTTGGCAGATGTGCGTGCTCTGCCTTACAAAATGGCCAATCGTTACGCCGCCATCATTATTCGGGAAGAAAAGCAGTATACTGTTGTAGCTGTAGAGGCCAAGCTGGGTGAAGATGCCGTCAAGGACATTGAAGCTTATTTGGGAAAACCCATTGAGCAGGTTCTTATGACCAACGCGGAGCGGCTGCAATTTTGGGAGCAGGCTTATCGCCGCGAGGAGATTCTTGGAAGCGTGTTCGCTCTTTATGATGAACAGCCACAAAACTCCGCAATTGAAACCTTTACCACCACGCAGTTGGTTGTGCTGTTAGCGCTCTTCGCTGTGTTTTTGCTGGCACTAACGGCAAACTGGTTTACTACCCTGCTCACACTGGTGATTGTTTTTCAAATTGCCTATCTTTCGATGGCGATCGCAAAATTTTGGATTGTAATTAAAGGCGCCCGCCATAATGCACAGCTGCGCTTTTCAGCGGAAGAGGTGGCCGCTGTGCATGAGGCCGAGTTGCCGGTATACACTTTGCTCATTCCGGTTTATAAGGAAAAAGAGGTACTGCCTGATCTTTTGAAAAGAATCCAAAATCTTGACTACCCAAAATATAAATTAGACGTTCGGATTTTGCTGGAGGAAAATGACCCCGAAACCATTGCGGTGGTTCATGCAATGCGGTTGCCCAGCTACTTTACCCCCATCATTGTACCTGCATCCAAGCCACAAACGAAACCCAAGGCCTGCAACTACGGGTTGCTGCAAGCAAAGGGGGAATATGTGGTCATCTACGATGCGGAGGACAGACCTGAGCCGGATCAGCTCAAAAAAGCTTATTTGGCTTTTCAACAGTTGCCGGAGGAATATGTGTGCATCCAGGCTAAGCTCAATTATTTCAACAGTCGGCAAAATCTGCTTACCAGACTGTTTACACAGGAGTACAGCATGTGGTTTGAACTTCTGCTGGTAGGCATTATGCAGATGGATATTCCCATCCCGTTGGGGGGCACCTCCAACCACTTCAAGATGAGCTTTTTGAAGCGGGTAGGCGGCTGGGATCCTTTCAACGTAACCGAAGACGCAGATCTGGGTATCAGGCTTTACAAATATCGGTATAAAACCGCTATTTTGGATTCCCGCACTTGGGAGGAAGCCAACAGCGACATTGGCAACTGGATTCGCCAACGTTCTCGCTGGATCAAGGGCTATATGCAGACCTTCTTCGTACATATGCGTCAGCCGGTTAAATTTTACCGTCAGATAGGTTTCCGGGGGATGCTCGGGTATCTGGCCATGATTTTGGGAACTCCGTTACTTCCGCTGCTCAACCCCATCTTCTGGGGAATGATGGTGGTCTGGCTGATCCTTCAGCCAGCGTGGGTACAGATGTTTTTCCCGGGGCCGATTTACTATATCTCGGTGATTCAGTTGATTATTGGCAACTTTATCTTCATCTACATGAATATCGTTGGTACGTATTATGTCATCCGTGACTGCGCGATTAAGAAAGACCAGCCTTTTTCCTATGGGCTGATTCGGTCGGGATTGCTGACCCCGCTATACTGGGTTTTGATGAGCGTTGCGGCCTATAAAGCATTGTTTCAATTGATCGTAAAGCCTCATTATTGGGAAAAGACCCTCCATGGTCTGACTGAACAGTCTAATGTTGATCAGATGCAATTCATTGAACACCTAGTGACCGTAGAGCAAATTGAGGGCAGGAACGATGAAAACAAGTCAAGTAATTCAATTAGAAAGTAAGAGGATAGAGCATGAAACGAAATCGCTTGAAGGGAATATCTCGTTTTTTGTCTGTGTTAATGTCAGCTTTTCTTCTGTTTTCTGGAGCAAGCACAGTCTATGCCGCCCTTAAAACAACAGTGCCTTCTGCAAGCACGCAAAAGGTTTCGGCTCCGCTGTTTGCCGAGCCACAGTCCTTGAATCTACCGCACAACACTACTTCATTTTGGTTTCGGATACCAAAGGGAACACGGCTGGGGGAGCAATGCAGTCTTTCCTTAGGCATGACTGCTGCTGAGACGCTGATCGATGACCGCTCCACAGTGACGCTGTTGCTGGGGAATCAGCAGATCGCTTCCGCACGCATTTTAGATATTGTAAAAAAGCAGGGTGGAATGTGGACTGTGCCCCTCCCTGTAAAGGGACTGAAGACAGACGGTACCCTCAATGAGCTTCGGATCGTAACCGCGCAGCGAACCATTCTTGGGGATTGCGCCGACATCGATAACCCCGCCAACTGGGTAAGGCTGGAAACAACATCCCGGCTGAATTTGGATGTTCTGCAGATGGGTGATCCGGTTCTCGGTACTGCGTTGCCCTACATATTTGATAAGGTTGATCAAGGGGATCGACTCTCCGCCGAGTTTATTCTTCCGTCCGGAGGCGATTCGAATGTTCGCTCTGCCATGCTGACGGCTGCCTCTGCCATTGGTGCGGCATATCCGTCAAAAAGCACCGCCAGTTTTGTCGTATCACAAGGCAGTTCCGCCACGACAGAGCAAAATCGCATTCGTATCGGGCTTGGCTCGCAAATGCCTAAAGATATGGCGGTGATCCCTTCTTTAAAAGCGGAGAATGGATATCTTTCTATCGCAAGAAACGATAAGTATGTTGACCTGTCTCTCTACGGAGCAGATGCGACGGGGTTGTCCAAAACGGCTGCTTTTTTTACTCACAATGACTATCTCGCTCAACTTTCTGACAATACCGCCGTAATCTCTACTGATGTACGTAATATCGGAACAGGGTTTGTTAAAAATGAGGATGGGTACTACAAACTCTCTGATTTTGGCTATGACACTTCTAGTCTGGCGGGAGCGTTCCATCAGGAAGTAAACTATACACTAAGACAGCCTCAGGGTATTCGAAGTGGATCAGATTCCTATTTGGAGATTCATTTCCGTCATTCAAAGGCACTTGTGGGGGATACGTCTCTGCTCACCGTGCATGTGGACGGCGAAGCGGTTGGCAGTATTCAGCTTTCAGATTCCAATGCAGAGGGCGGTTCGATCCGGGTTAAAATTCCATCTGCAGCGCTGGACAAAAGTTCCTTTGATGTCAAGATAGAGTGCTACAACTATATAGGCAAAATAGACTGCTCGAAGGATTATTATGATGTTGCGTGGACGGTGATCGACAAAGATTCTGTGGTTTACTTCCAACCGGGGGAGGCTGGAATTTCTCCCACAATCCAGCCGTTTTTAAGCTTTGGAGGGATTTCGGGTGAAAGTTGGCCTAATGCGATTCTTTATACTCCCTCAAATACTTCTAAGACGATGATGGAAGTCGCAACCGGGCTGGTTTGTCGGGCTGGGCAAAATTCCGGTGCATACCGTTGGGAGTACGCAAATAATCTCGACTCCCAACAGAAAGAGTCGGCGGATATTTTAATCCTTGGTACCAATGATAATATTCAAATCCCGGAGGAAATATCCAAACTTCTGAGTGTTGTGCCGCAGAAAGACGGGTTTGTACTTTCCAAAGACGCTGTGGTTTCAGCAGAAGCGCTGCAAAATAAAATTGTAATACAGGTGGTACGTTCTCCTTGGAACTTCTATCGAAAGGTTTATGTCATCACTTGCCCATCCGGCATGGAAGGCATTCTAAAGGAGTTTATTTCGGAACGCAAGACTCTGAATGAACTTAGCGGTACGATATCGTTGGTTGATGAAAAGCAAGAAGTGACCAACGTTACGGCTGTTAACAGTGCCGTCGGCAAGACGACGGAAAATCTTCCGTTTAGCATTGACCGTTTCCTCGGCAAAATTGTTCGGGCCACTGGTGTTTCACGGGGTGGACTTCTCGCTATTTCGATTCTTGTCTTAGTAATCATCTTTTTGATTATTAGAGTCTCCAAAACCCCTCGTCGGTTTGAGAGGGCTAAAAAGAAGATGGAAACGATCAACAAGGATGCCGGAAAAGCTTTGCAAGAGGTTCCCGACGAAATCAAGGATGATTTCAACAATGATGATGGCAGCAGATAGTCTGTCCAAAAAGAGAAGTTGTTAAAATAAGCTGAAAAAAGCAGAGCCAAAGCGAGTGTAAAAACATTCGCATGGCTCTGCTTTTTTATCCATTTAAACTTTGACAAACACCATATGCTCAAGACACGGTATAAAGGGATGTGCAGCCGAAAATAGATGAGGTGTTTGTCGAAAAGATCATACCTGCAGACGACAGTGTGCGGATTTAATAAAATTCAGCAAAGCCCCAACCGGCTTCAGAACATAAATTGAGGCTGTAGCAATTTTCGTTTTGCTACAGCCTCATACATTTTATCTGGCAAAAGCTTCACGAAACCCGGCATGCTCACCAATTCCAGTCAAAGCGCTCAATATCTGTTTCGGTAAGCTCCGTTCCGATTTGCACTTCAATGATTTGTACATCCGTAGCGGCTAAAAATGCGTGCAGACAGCCCTTCTCAATCTGCACCACGTCTCCGCGGCTGACTCGTTTTCTTTGTCCGTTCAGCACTAGGTTGCCCTCACCGTCAATTAAGACCCATATTTCATCACGCATGGCATGGCGCTGGTAGCTGATGGCTGCACCAGCTTTGATAAACAGATGCTTAGTCAGACTGGCAGTGTCTGAAAGCTCGGTACTGTCAATAACGCGATATTCGCCCCAACGGCGTTCCTCGTACATAGGACGTTGGGAGAGAGGAACGTATTCCTTAAGAGAAGCGCTTTTTTCTTTGTCCGCAATCAAAATTCCATCGGAGCAAGCTGCCACAATAAGATTGTTGGTACCTATTGTCACAATTGGAATATCCAACTCATTGATGACATGGGTGTTTTGTACATCTTCGCCCAAAATAGTTTTTCCAATTTGGTTTGTAGAGAGTTCTTCCGTTAAAGAGTTCCATGTGCCGAGGTCTTTCCAAAGTCCATCAAAGGGGATCATAGCGATAGATTTAGCCTTTTCTACCACGGCGTAGTCAAAACTTTCATTAGTCAACTCATCATACCGCGATCGAATATCCTCAAAGCTAGCCGGATGGATTGCCGCTTCGGCAATTTTCATCAAATACCCAAGCCGAAAGGCGAATACGCCGCCGTTCCACATTGCACCGTTCGCAATCATCTCTCGTGCAACATCCTCAGTCGGCTTTTCCACAAATCGGTCGATTTTGCTTACCCCGGCTGCTTGTCCGGATTTCGGAAGCATATAACCATATTTTTCGGAAGGTTCCCGTGGTTTGATTCCCATCAGCACCAAATCGGCAAGGTTGCTGTCGACGGCCTCCGCCATCTGGCGAAGGACATCAAAATACGACGGTTCTGTATAAGTATCTACTGGCATAACCACAACAACTTCTTCTGGAGAACACTTTTTTTCAAAGTGGAGATAAGCAACTGAAAGCACAATGGCGGGAAAGGTGTTTCTGCGCTGCGGCTCTGCAACAATTTCAACCCGATTCCCGAGTTGCCCTAGGATCGCGTCTTGCTGGACAGCGGCGGTCGCCATCAAGATATGATTCGTTTCCAGCTTGGCATTCGAAAGTTGACGATAAACCCGCTGCACCATTGATTCAGGTCTGCCGTTCTCATCGTGCAAAAGCCTTAAAAACTGCTTAGAACGGGCACTGGTTGACAGCGGCCAAAGCCGCATCCCCGAACCGCCGGACAACAGAATAATATTCATATTTTCCACTCCTTGGCTATTTGATCCACTTCCCTTAACTAATTGCCAATGAACCATTTCATTCTTTTTTTAAACGGTTAATCGGTCTAGCGTTTTCTTTTCTGTTTTCGGCCAGTTAAACAGAAGGTATACCTTTAATTTTGGCTCGGTTTCGGAGGGGTGGATCGCCAGCCAGAAACCGTCTATGAATCAATATTTTAGAGCATCCACAGGGGACAATTTGTCCACGTCGCGGAGATAATCAATTAATTCCGTGACATCCAGCATCAAACAGGTATCGAGCTTTCGCAGGACCGACATCGTTTTCACCATTTGCGCCTTGTCCTAAATCCCTGCAAAAAAAGGAATCTAGCACATCCATGTCATATATAATCTATATTTATTATAAAGCTCTTATAAAATATAAGCAAGAGTTTTTTCCCCTCTCCTTATAATGGGCGGTCATCTCACAGAGCAGTCTTTTGCGACCACTGCATCTTTATTCCGGGTGTAAGTTCTACCACATAGCAAAACTTCGCAAAAACTTTACACATCACCCTAGTAAGTCAAAACTTTTTTAGATAACGCCGCATTTTCCTTAAATAGCGGGGCCTATCGCGCCCGTTGCGCCGGTCGAGTGAGTCCGCAACAGCATATTACATTGCTTGGCTGGCAAGGATTACAACCTCTGTATATTCTCATTTCAGGATCAAAACTTTTCATGTATGCTACCCTCATTTTTTATAAAGTAACCCAAAGATTTTGATTAAAATATTGGGGTACATACTATCATATGAAAACTTGAACAAGAGGGCACAATCTGTAAAAATATATTAAGACAAGCGTTGAAAAAAGATAAATAACAAAACAATTGATTTTTAAATTGAAAGAAATTTTTCATCCTTACCAAATTGTTTGTAAGAATTATAAAAAAATGATAATTCAGCGTTAAAACTTTTGAGTGGTGCATCAATTATTCTAATGTAAAATATTTAGGTCAAAAATTTATAAATAAATTGCGAAACATTCCTTGTGAAGGTGGAATATTTCTGATACAATGTTTAAAGCATTTTTAGTATCAATCCAGCAGCTAAAGAGACGGATATACATGAGGACGGGATAACGCGGAGGAAAAAACGTGTTTGATGAGGGCATTGGGAAAATAAAATATAAAATACTGATCGTTGAAGACAGTTTGTTCAACCAGATGATTCTGCGAAGAATTTTGGAGGGCAGTTATACAATTGAAACAGCTACCACAGCGGAAGATGCGCGGGTGAAGGTGCATACGTTTGAGCCGCACCTGATTCTGCTTGATATCATCCTGCCAGATGCAAATGGCTTCGACGTCCTTATGACGTTGAAACAATCCGAAGATACCCAGAATATTCCAGTGATTATTATCACAGGGCTTGAAAGTGATGAGGATGAGGAAAAAGGTTTTCTGCTAGGGGCGGTGGATTATATTAAGCGCCCCTTTAAGAACGCTATCGTTTTGGCGCGCGTGAATACACAAATCCACATTATTAAGCAGATTCAGACAATCGAGCAGCTTAGCCTGTTGGATGGCCTGACCGGGATTGCCAATCGCCGTGCATTAGATATTCAGGTGCAGTATGAATGGAGCCGCGCGGTGCGTGAGCGTAGCTGGTTGAGTATGATGATGCTGGATGTTGATAAATTTAAGGAGTATAACGATACGTATGGTCATCGGCATGGAGATTTTATGCTGCAAACAGTGGCGCAAACTCTAAAACAAGAGCTGGAATCTGTGACGGATTTCTTTTACCGGTACGGTGGTGACGAGTTTGCCATATTGCTGCCTGGTATGGACGCGGAAGGAGCGAGACCCCTTGCGCAAAGATTAGTAACCAGTGTAGGCCAAATTTTGTTTTCCGCTGTTGGAACTCAAAGCCTTTGTTCGCACACCATTAGCTTAGGGTCGGCATCAATACAACCACAGCTGGAACAGCACCCGGCCGTGCTGTTAGAACGGGCAGACAAAAAGCTGTATCTGGCTAAGCAGAACGGGCGGAATCAGGCACAATGCGATTAAAAAGCGCGCAGGGAATAAAATCCTGCGCGCTTTTTAATGGCTTATGATAATATGAAGTGAAAAATCAAGAAGGCAGACAGCTTTAAGCTGTCTGCCTTCTCATATCCCGTTTCCGGGCAAGCTAAAATCAAGTTCGAAAAGAGATTCAAATTACTGGAGGAGCTTCAGAACGTTCTGGGGCTGGGTGTTGGCCTGAGCCAGCATGGACTGCGCAGCCGAAGTCAGAACATTGTTCTTGGTCATCTCCATCATTTCCTTGGCCATGTCCACGTCGCGGACGCGGCTCTCGGCGCTGGTCAGGTTCTCGCTGGTTACACCCAGGTTGTTCACGGTGTGTTCCAAACGGTTCTGCAGAGCACCCAGGTCAGCACGAGTGCCGGAAACCTTATTAATCGCGCTCTCGATGGTCTGGATGGAAGCTAGAGCGTTATCCTGAGAAGAAACATCGACGGTTGTAATACTTAATCCCTTAGCGCTCATATCACCAATGCTCAGAGAAACCTGCTGATCAGCCGAAGCAGAAGCACCGATCTGCAAGGTCAGCGCCTTAGCACCAGCCTCAGATGTAGAGGGCTTGGAAATAACTAAAGTAGTATTAGTACCAGATTTGATCGAAGCATCGATGCCATGCTCTTTCAACTGTGCTGCAATCGAAGAAGTTGAATCAGCATTAATGGTCTTACCATCATCTGTATAAAGACCAATATAACCGGATTCTGCTTTTTCACCTGTTTTCAGTAACTGGAATTTCTTTCCGTCGATTTCCATAGTGAAATCACCGGACTTAGCTACTGTAACACCACCTAACGCAACTTCTGTCGCAGCGTCTTTACCTATGGTTACAGAACCCGCACTTCCACCAGTAACAGCAGCGGTTATTTCAGTCTGGGCAGTCTTCAAAATCTCAAACTGGGAATCTCCTTTTTCCTTTGCAGTAAAAGTGATATTGGCTCCAGAATTAGTAATATCAAAGTTATCAACCAGATATTTTGCAGCAGCATCGGTACTTGCATTAAGCTTAGAGAGAATATCTGTCGCGGAAGCAGCCGCAGTTGCTCCTGAGGTGTAGCTAAGGCTCAGTTTCTGTGCCTTTCCATCAGCGTCCAGATAAGTCATCTCAAAAGTACTTGCCTCACCAGCAACAGGAGTGGACTGTGCGCCGATAGTAATTGTCTGAGTTTGTGCCGTAGCATTAACAGAAGAAGTAGTAGAAGCAGTAGCTCCTGCATTTAGAGTTTTAATGCTAGTAGCACCTTTGGCATTACTCAAAGAACCATCCAGCAGGTTGATCTTGTTGAAGTTAGTAGAGGTGGAAATTCTGTCGATTTCGCTCTTCAGAGCTTCCACTTCTTTGGTGATATTCTCACGGTCAACATCGTTCTGGTAGGTACCGTTGGAGGACTGGGTAGCCAGCTCCTTCATTCTCTGCAGAATGGACTGGGTCTCATTCAGAGCGCCCTCAGCTGTCTGTACCAAAGAAATACCGTCGTTGGCGTTGCTGCTCGCCTGATCCAAGCCGCGGATCTGGGAACGCATCTTCTCGGAAATCGCAAGACCGGCAGCGTCGTCGCCCGCACGGTTGATTCTGTAACCGGAAGAGAGCTTCTCCAAGTTCTTCGCAACGGTGTTGTTGTTGATGCCCAACTGTCTGTTCGCATTAATCGCGGAAATATTGTGTTGAATACGCATAATTTTTTCCTCCTGAAATTTTGTTTTGTCCGCGGGAGAATTTCCTGCGGCTGTAAGAAAAGGACATCCATGTCCTTACCTTTGAATTTATGCATCATTCTGCCGGGCGGGCCCTGCCCGAACAGAAGAGATACCAATGTAAGAAGCGTTTTCGTTTTTTGGTTCTAATCTATATTTCGGTGCTGATTTGGAAAAGTTTAGCACCTAATTTAGAAATTTTAAATTATTTTTGTTTTAAAAGATCCTTCAGCTCAGCCAAAGTCTGGGCCTGAGGGCGCTCACCCGCCTCACGGTTTAAGGAAGCGGTTTCCAGCAGCTCTTTTCGGGTAATGCGAACCTCTTTCGGCGCATTGATCGCCAATTTCACCCGGTCGCCGCTGATTTCTGAAATATGAATTTCAATATTGTCGCCGATGAGGATGGATTCCGATACTTTTCTGCTAATTACCAGCAAAGCGGTTCCCTCCTTCGCGTTAGCGGTCGGCAAAAAGCCGGTAGCGCAGAGGATACTCCGCATCCTCTAGGATCACCTGCTTTGCCTGCTGATTGTGGATGTTGATCACGATCGGGGCTTTCAGGTTCACCACGGAATCTGAAAGGGGAGAACGAATCACTGTAATTACCAAAAAGCACAAGTCCTCCGGCCGAGGGTCGCCCAGCACTTCCAAATCCTTTCGGGAAAGGCTCGGATTATACGCTTCACTGAGCGTGAAGGGGTCCATGACAATAAACGATGGAATCTGGCTGTCGTTGGCGGCCGTCAGGCTCCACAGAACATTGTCTTCATCCTCATGGAACAAAAGATATTCATGAATTTCCTCAAAGCCCAAAAGGCCCTCTGGAAAAGTAATGATATTGCGGGATTCCAGATTTTCCATATTCGCTTACTCCTGTCAGGTCATATAGTCAATAAATGATTTACTCAGTATTTTTGTACCCATCGAGAGAGCCGCGTTATAGGCATACTGCTGCATGTAGTAATCCATAATGGCGTCACCCGGGTCTACATACTCAATGTCCTGCGAGCGCTCCAGCAAGGCATCACCCATTGATTCTAGGTTTGATTTCATTGTGGTTAAGAAGTTCGATTTGGAACCGGATTCCGTAATTTTCCCAAGCAGAGCATCTCCCTGCTTACCAAACTGGTCGAGATAAGGCTGAATGTTGTCCATGGAAAAATCGTCGCTTTTCAACTGATCCGCAATCTGACCCATCAAAGTGTACAGATTGCTGGAAACCCCGTTACTATCCTGCCCATACCCCATAAAAGAAAGGCCGGGAATCGCTGAATTAAACGCACTCTGTGAGTTGATTGTGGTGCTGCCGTTTCCAGCGGTGGTTTTCAGACCCATTCCCAGATTGACGAGTACCTCTTCGTTTGCAAGGGAGGCAAGCCCGTCCTGACCGATGGAGCTGGTCAGAGAGGAGGAAACGATCTCCTGATAGCCTCCGGCACCATTTGGAATGGAAACGGAACGGTTCATATCGCCCGTAATACGAATATTAGAGAAATCAATATCCTGATATCCTTTAATCAGGTTTAACAAATCCTGATTTGTTTTCACTTTGGAAAGATCGGTTTCGATCGTAATCATTTTATTTGCGGTGGAAACGGAAATTTTAGTGGGATCGGTAGAAGCGGTTGTACCTTTTACTTTTAAGACAAAACCATCTACCGTTGTAACAGTATCGCCTTCTACCGAAGCAATCGCATTGCCGGCAGAATCCTTTAGCGTGCTGCCATCCAGATTCAGTTCAATCAGCGTCCCGTTAAAATTAGCCGCAGGGCCATTCTCCAGCTTGCCGGTATTTACATTAATTCCGCGGTATAACAGGGCTCCATCATCGTTAACGGAAAAAGGTGCCTCGGACATTTCAGTGCCACCGAATACATATTTTTCTGCAAACTTTGTATTGAGGGGGGAGAGGAACGCCTGCTGCATCTGGCGCATTTTATCGGCGATGATCGTGCGGTCACTTTTCGACATCGTGCCGGTGATGGCCTGAATGACGTCGCCGCTTTCCGCACTGCTGACGATGCTGTAAACAGACTGCATCGCGCTCTGAGCCGTCATTAGCTGACTGTCTACATCGCCCAAAGAATCCTGATAGGTTTCGTTTTCAGCCTGTTCCCGGCGCAGCCGGTAAAGCTTTGTCGCGGCAAACGGATTCTCGGAAGTTTTATCAAAGCTGCGGTATGTGGTCGCTTTTTGGGCCGCTGCGTTGAAGTTACTCAGCGAGGTATTCAAATTTTTCGAATATTGTCCGGCAATCATGCCCATTGTAATTCTCATGATGCGTTACCCTCCATTCTTTTAATATCAGCGGCCAACAACACCCATGTTGTTGATGATGGTGTCCATTGCTTCGTCCATTGTTGTCATAAATCGAGAGGAAGCCGTAAGGGCCTGATTGTACATCACCAGGTTAATCCCTTCTTCGTTCAAATCCACAGCAGAAATCGAAGCTTTTTGGGTACTGATGTTATTTAGATTTGATGTATATGTTTTGTTCGCGCTGGTAGCGGTTTTAATATCGAGACCAAGGGTAGTGGACACCTTCGATACATAGGAACTCGGGGAAGTGGTAAACAGTGAAATCCCATCATCGGTAGAAAATGTCTTTTCCTTGGAGAATTGAAGCACCATGTACAGAATGTTTTTTCCGCTCTTGGAGTTGTCAACACCTTCCAACGTCTCATCCTTTGTGGCCGTGATGTAGTTTCCCGTCGCTTTGCTCCATTCGTCAGAAATCGAAATATTTGCCGCGGTGATGGCTGTTCCCGTGCCGTCGCTGGAGGAGAACAAAGGCTTTGCAACTGTGGTGGTGGTCGTCTTTGTGGAATCGTTCGGGTCGGTGATGGTCGTAGTGACCGCGTTGACGTCGTTCATGGTTTTGGCCAGATCCTGTGCGAGCTTGTCTACAATCTTTTCATAGTAGCCGATTCCGCGGGTAGTAGTCGGCAAGGCATCTGTGGTTACGTCTACAGACGGACTGCCCATTTGGATCGTGCCGCCTGAATGGGCGTCGAATTCACCGCTGTCATTCAGCATGGAAAGGTATCCGCCGAAAACGCCGGTGGTCAGATCGTCATTAAAAACATGAGTTGTGCCATCGGTATTTTCTATCATCTCACCGTTAAAGTCCCGCATATGTACGGAAACATTCAGGTTCTTTGTCTTATATACATAAGAGTTTCCGTCGGCACCATCTCCGGAATATTCAATCTTATCCTCATTCTGAGCAGCCTCAAACTGAACGTACTGGTCGTTGTTGATGAGCGGAACACTGGAGTTTCCGCTGACAAGATTTACCTGCATTTCTTCCACAGTTCGTCCAGCGCCAATCGAAACGGAGGAACTCGAAATCCGAATGTTGAACTGTTGACTAAGCTGATCCAGTAAGCTGTTGCGCTGATCGCGCAGCTCGAGAGCCGGAACCTGAGAAATGTCGCAGCTTTTAATTTCCTTGTTCAGCTCGGCAATATTCTGCAACAGACTGTTGGCTTGGTCGACGCCGGAGCTTAAAAAGGAATCTGTCTCCTGCTTGCGCACCTGTGACAGCTGCTCGGCGGCATTGTGAAACGCCTGCGTCAGCAGAAGGGAAGAGTTTTTCACAATGGTTTCGAGGTTGGTGTCGGAGGGAGAACCGGCCAAAGTATTCAGCTGCTTAATTAAATCAGTGATCTGGCTGTTAATACCGTCTGTACTGATCTCATCAAAAATATCTTCCACGCTGCTCAGTGTGTTTACTTCCGTGCCGGATTTCGAAACCTTTCCGCTTTCCAGACGATAACGCACATCCAAATAGGGGTCGCGCAGCTGAGAAACGCCGCTGGACTCTACGCCTCCGCCAATCGCCAGATCTGCTGCGTTGGCATACCGCATGTTGTTGCCGGAAGAAGCGACCGCATAAGAATCCAAACGCTGCCGGGTGTAACCGGTAGTGTTTACGTTAGACATATTTTGTCCGGTAATCCGCAGGTTGTACTGTGCATTTTGGATACCGCTTCGTGCCACATAGTAAGAAGAAAAGCTAGACGCCATAATCTTGCGCTCCTTATCCTTATACTTTTTTTGAAATAAAGCCGGTAGAATTCGATTCTTCCCTGGCCTTTGCATCATATTTTTTTTGCAGTTCAGGCTGTTTTTTTATTTTCTTCAGCGCCGCATCCACTCGTCGCAGCCTCAGCTCAGTCAGGTAGTTGCAGCGCAGATTTATTTCCTTCAGCTCCATAATCATGGCGGAGAAGTCGTCGAACAATTCTTCGCCCTGCTTCCGCACGTCGGGATCAAAGTGGGGAAGAAGCTCGCGGAAGGTAGACACTGAAACCTGAGTCCGCTGCATCAGCCGTTCACGCTCAGCTTCCATCCCTCTGGATTTCAGCATAAACACTTCTTCTGCTTTCACATGATCGTTCAGCTTGTCGATCTGCCCCTGAGAAATGTCCTGGTATTTTTGCGTTTCCAAAGCGAAAAACTCCTGAAAAAGCACCAGATAACGGCTTAGAAAGTCAACGAATTCTTCCGATAATGCCCGATCCATTCTATCGCTCCTTGCTGTTGGGGTACAACGGCCCTGAAGGCTGTTTTATTGTAAAAGAAAGATCCGGCCAGTCAGACATTCTGATCCAGCAAAAGACCGGCCAACTCGTAAGAGTCTACTTTATAGTCTCCAGACGCAATCCTGGATTTCAGTTCTTCCAGATACTCTGCGCTTTTTTCCTGATGCAGGCTAGTAACAATTTGCTCCTTGGCCTGTACAAGAGTGGGGCGCTCCGCCTGAGAGCGCTGAGAAATTTCAATGGTGTCGCGTCTGGACGAAGCAGAGATTTTATCCAGCTTTGCTCCGTTAGTTTGCTGGCGGTTCAGCTCGCTGTTTTGTGCCATTTTATTCACATAGCCGCTGTTAGCCGTATTTGACACGTATCCTTGATTCTCAATTCTCATCATTTTCACCTCATACCAATAATATCGGCACAACGATACAACAGTTTAGCAACTTTTTTGGAAGTCGAAGATTATTTTTTCATGGGTTCCAACAGCAATGGCCGTATTTTTATTAGGTTAGTATTGCATTTTTAATCATGTCTCCTTTTTTCTTTCTCTTTATACATTAATTAGTATACTTTTGCTCACAAAAATACTTGGAAAAAATGTAGGAATAATAAGTTAAATTTTGCAGAAATAAGTTGACTATTGTCTAATCGATGTATATAATTAGTTTAAATCCAGTCACAAAAACTTAACAGTTTATACAAAACTGGGAGATGAATAAGACTCAAATTGTTCTTCTTTTTTTTTTGAGGTTTTTTAGAGTGCTTTCATAAAATCGGCTCGGAAAGTGAGAGATGCATAATGGATTGGCTGAATAGTGTTCCAATAAATCTTCTAACTAAAGATTTGGACGGGCTTTGGCTGCGGCAGCAGGCAATTTCCGGTAATCTGGCGAATTGGGAAACCCCCGGCTATAAAAGCAAGGAGGTAAGCTTTGAAGAAGAACTGCAGAAGAGCCTTTCTTCCCAATCAGAGCAAAAAAAATCGGAGATGCTGCACGCGATTGATGATACACAGCCGCAGGTAACGGTTTCACAGGCTTTATCTCAGCGAATGGATGGCAACAATGTGGACGTGGTTCAGCAGAATACCGAAATAGCCAGAACACAGTTTAATTACATGTATTCGATGCGGGAACTTTCTGATTATTTTTCGCGGCTGCGTTATGTAATTACAGACGGTAAGGGCTAACAAATTGCAGAAAGGACTGAATGTGTTTGGCTTTTTTAAGTTCTTTGGATATCAGTGCGTCTGCTTTGACGGCGGAACAGTTCAGAATGGACGTTATATCGGAAAATATGGCGAATGCGTCAACTACACGTACGGAAAACGGCGGACCGTATCGCAGAAAGCTGGTTGTACTGCAGACGCAGGGAGAAGATCAGTCCCGTTTTCACCGCATTTTTCAAAGCCAGCTTCAGCAGCGGGCCGGCCAGGGAGTGCAGGTTGCGCAGGTTGCGGAAGATACCAGTGATCTTACGCCGGTGTACGACCCAACAAACCCGGATGCCAACGCTGAAGGCTATGTCATGATGCCGAACGTGGACCCGGCGAAGGAAACCGTGGACATGATGGCGGCTACCCGGGCCTATGAAGCAAATCTGACAATGTTCAATGCTGTGAAAAATATGGCTGCGAAAGCTTTGGAGATGGGGAGATAAAGCACTATGATGATAACACCGATACAGCCGATCAAATCTCTGGAGGCACTTGATCAGGCCACTACGGCCGTGGATAAGGCGCAACTGCCTTTTCAATCTCTGTTTCAGGACGCGGTAAACAATGTGAAGGAAACGGATCAAGCCGTTCAGAATGAGGTGTATAAGCTGGCTACCGGCCAATCTGATAACCTGCATAATATCGTGATCGCATCACAAAAGGCAACTATGTCTGTTCAGCTTTTGGTTCAGCTGAGAAATAAGGCGCTGGACGCTTATAACGAAGTTATGAGAATGAGTGTTTAGTATTCCGGACTTTTCGGTCGCATTTAATACTACATTTGTTTTGGAAAGGCGTCTGTCAGGGTGAACCATGAATGAGCAACTAAAAAAATATATTGAACCAATTAAAACTTTTTGGAACAGTCAAACCAAAAAAAGAAAAATTATTTGGATCAGTGGTTTAGCGGGAGTCGTATTGATCGCCGTGCTGGCCGCATATTTACTGAACCGCCAGCCGTTTGTTGTGCTTTACCCAGGGTTGGAGCATCAAGAAGCCGTTGAGGTGATGACTGAGCTTGGGAATCGCAATATCAACTATCAGGAAAAAAACGGCACGATTCTGGTGCCGAAGGATGAGGAAAACGCGCTTCGCATGGATTTGGCGAATATGGGTTATCCGAAATCCGCACCAAATTACGACTTCTTTACTTCGAATACCGATGTGATGACCACGGATTACGAAAAAAAGACGATTGAAAAATATCAGCTGAATCAAAGGCTGGAAGCAGTCATTAAAACACTCGACGGTGTGAAGAATGCCAACGTGACCATCAGTATCCCGGAAGAAAACAGCTATGCTTGGAGTCAGGATTCCGCAAAAGCCACAGCGTCTGTTTCCGTTACTCTGTACGGAGATAATTCGCTCAATTCCAAGCAGGTCAACGGCATCAAGCAGCTGGTTTCCAAAAGCGTACCTAACCTGACCGTGGAAAATGTAGCGGTGATTGATACCTCCAGCGGTGAGGAACTGGGAAGCACCAGCGACGGCAGCAGCCAGGTTGATCTTTCCCAGTTTAAAAGAACCATCGAAAAGGCTTATGAAAACGATGTGGAAAGCAGCGTGATGAAGGTGCTTGGCCCTGTTTTCGGAGCCAGTAATGTTGGAATCACTGCCAAGAGCGTGATGGATGTTGATAAAAAAGTACAGGAGATCATTACCTATAAGCCATCATCAGAAACCGGAAATACAGGCGTGGTCGGCGAATCGTCTCAAGCGACGGAGCAAGAGCGCGCAAGTAGCGCCGCAGGCGGCGCAGCTGGCGCAGAAACCAACTCTGACATTACTACTTATCCCGGTGTAACGGTGGATGGCAACACGATATATGCAAAGGATCAAAATTCGTATAAATATCTGGTCAGCCAAGTAAAAGAGCAGGTCCAAGGGGATGCGGCAAGCATCAAGGACATGACCATTTCGGTCGTTATCAATCAGGAAATGATGAACGATACCCAGCGCACGCAGGTTGCGTCGTTGGTGGCGCATGCCGCCGCAATTGATCCTTCCAAGGTGGTGGTGTACAATGCTCCGTTTGCGGAGAAGACAACCACAGAAACAGCGTCGAATGGGCTGATTACTCCTGAAATGACCCGAATTCTGATCTTTGTCGGAATCGGTGCGGCGGCTCTGCTTCTCCTGATTGTCGTTCTCTTGACAGTTTCAAGGGCTAGAAAGAGAAAAATGGTGGCGGCCGAAGGCGAAGAGATTCCGCTGCCTGAGGACTTCTATGAGCTGACACCGGTAAGCGGTCAGAATCCGGAGGAAGTTGCGGAGGTGGATCCGGAAGCCGTGGCGAAAGAAAAGGCGAAAAAAGAAGCCGAGGATGTGCTTCGGAGTAAAAGAGAAGCTCTGGAAGCTCTGGAAAAATCCCGTGAAGTACAGTCGGGCAAAGAGCAAGTTTTGCGCGGCAAGCTGAAAGATTTTGCTGCTCAAAATCCTGAAATTGCGGCCCAGTTGATTAGAACATGGCTGAGGGGTGATGACTTTAATGAGTGAGACGAAACTGGCAGGACCTCAGAAAGCCGCATCTGTTATTGTTTCAATCGGCGTTGAAAATGCTTCGAAAATCTATAAATATTTAAAAGAAGACGAGGTAGAGCAGCTCACCTTTGAAATTGCGAGGCTCGACCAGCTTTCCGCTCAGGACGTGGAGGACACGCTAGACAACTTCTATCAGGTCTGCCTGACGCAAAAGGTGATTACGGAAGGCGGCGTGGAATATGCACGCAACGTTCTGGAAAAGGCGTATGGCACACAGATGGCCACTTCTTTGTTGGAGAGGGTTACGCGCAATTTAAGGACAAAGGTTTTTGAATTTATCCGCAAGGCGGACTATAAAAACATCATCGCGATCATTCAGAACGAGCACCCGCAAACAATTGCCCTGATTCTTTCTTATACGAGTGCGGATCAGGCGGCCAGTGTGATTGGGGAACTGCCCAAGGATGTCCGGCTTGAGGTTGTTGAGCGAATCGCGATGATGGACCGAACCTCTCCGGAGATTGTCAAAATTGTGGAACAGAACCTTGAAAAGAAATTCTCCTCGCTTATGTCTTTGGATTTCACCGAAATTGGCGGCGTCAATTACATTGCGGATATCATGAACAATATGGACAGAGCGAACGAGAAGTATATCTTCGACGAGCTGACCCGCAAGGATGCGGCCTTGTGCGAAGAAATCCGCAAGAGGATGTTCGTATTCGAAGACATCACCGCTCTGGACGATATGTCTATTCAGCGCTTTTTGCGCGAGGTGGATTCCAAGGATCTGGTTTTTGCTCTCAAGGGAGCCAACAAAGAGGTGGCAGAAACCATTTTCAAGAATATGTCTTCGCGTTCCAGCGAGAGCGTTCGCTCCGACCTGGAGTATACACACAATGTCAGGCTGCGTGACGTGGAAGAAGCGCAGCAGCGCATTGTTGGTGTTATTCGCCGTTTGGAGAGTGAAGGCGAGTTAGTGATTGTAAAGGGCGGAAAGGATGAGTTTATTGCCTAACGTCATCAAAGTTACGCAGTATACCGATTCTCGTATGCGGGCGGCCAGTCTCTCGGAGCTGGCCTCAAGCCAAAAGCACAATGAGGCGGTAGAGGTTTCCACGGTGTGCAAAAATGCCGGACAGAGTCAGGAAGCCATTTTGCAGGAGGCTTTGGAGCAGGCGAAGAACATCATGGAAAATGCCCGTAGCTATACTATGAATCAACTTCGGGATTCCGCGGCACAAATGAATGAGGAAGCGTCCCGCATCAAAGCCGCGGGGTTTCAGGAGGGCTGTTCCCGGGGCCGCACCGAAGGCTTTGAGCAGGGCCGTAAGGAAGGCTATGCGCGGGGCTTTGAGCAGGGTTTGCAAGAAGGCCGCGGGGCTGGAATCCGCGAGCTGCAAGAGCAATCCGATCAGCAGCACGAGGAGCTTGCTCGTCTGATAGAAGACCTTGAACAGAGCAAATTGCAGATTCTGGAGAAATTTCAGTCGGGGATTGAAACGCTGTCAATGCAGATTGCCCGCAAGGTGCTGCACCAGGAGATCAGCGACGGAATTGCGGTTCCTGCGATTGTTTCCGGCGTTCTGGAGGAATATCACGATCAGGAATGGGCGTGCATTCATGTTTCTCCCAAAACCGCAGAGCTGCTCCAGTCTGATTCTCAGCTGATGGAACGGTTGCAGTCGGTTTCGAAGAATCTGCGCATTGTTTCTTCCGCTTCGCTGGAGGATTCAGATTGCCAGATCGATCTGCCAGACCGTCAGCTGGATGCCGGAGTGCAGACACAGCTCAAAGAAATTTCCTACGAACTTCATTTATAGTATTTCATGAATACTAGCTTTCAGTGAACATAAAGATTCTTCTCTTATCTTTGGTGGGCGAAGAATACAGAAACTTAAAAATGAATGCAATAATTTTTAGATTGGAGGAGAGTAAATGACGCTGGACGAACAGATGGAGCGCCTATTGGAGATGGATTCCGTGGTTTGCAAGGGAAAAGTCACCAATATTGTGGGCTCAATGATTGAAGTCAGCGGCATTTCTGCGAACGTCGGCGATATCTGCACCATAGATGGAGCGCAGGACTCCCCTCCGGTTCTGTCAGAGGTAGTCGGCTTTAAAACCGGGAACGTGCTTCTGGTGGCGTATGGTGACGTGAAGGGTGTGGGCCTTGGCAGCTTAGTTCGCTCTACCGGCCGAAAGCTGTGGATTCCGGTCGGCGATTTTTTGATTGGCCGGATCATCGATGCGACCGGCCACCCAATCGACGGCAAGGGAGAATTCCCAATGGGGGAACATTATGGAGTCGATTCGGCTTACATCAATCCGTTGGAGCGTCCCCGTATCAGCGAGCGGCTCACCTTTGGCATCAAGGCAATCGACGGGATGCTGACCATCGGCAAAGGGCAGAGAATGGGGATTTTCGCGGGCAGCGGTGTTGGAAAAAGCACACTGATGGGGATGATCGCCAAAAACGTTACCGCGGACGTCAACGTAATTGCTTTGGTCGGTGAGCGCGGGCGTGAGGTTGCCGAGTTCATGGAAAAGGATCTTGGCCCCGAGGGGCTCGCGCGTTCCGTTCTGGTGGTGGCGACGTCGGATCAGCCGGCGATGTACCGCATGAAATGTGCGATGGTGGCTACCGCCGTCGCGGAATATTTTAAGGATCAGGGCAAGGATGTTCTTTTGATGATGGATTCCCTGACCCGATTTGCTATGGCCCACCGCGAAATCGGCCTTGCGGCCGGTGAGCCTCCCATAGCACGCGGGTATACACCCGGCATCTATGCGGAGCTGCCGAAGCTCTTAGAGCGCAGTGGCAACTTTAAGCAAGGCTCCATTACAGGCATCTATACGGTTCTGGTAGAGGGCGACGATACCAACGAGCCGATTTCCGATACCGTGCGTGGTATTATAGATGGACATATCGTGCTCAGCAGGGCACTGGCACACAAAAATCATTACCCGGCCATCGACGTCAACGCCAGCATTTCACGTTTAATGAACGACATCGTGCCGGAGGATCACCGCCAGGCAGCGGCAAAAATCCGCAACTGGCTCTCTGTTTACCGGCAAAACGAAGATCTGATCTCGATTGGAGCGTATAAGCCGGGGCTCAATTTCCGTCTGGATGAGGCGGTCAAGAAAACGGATTCCGTCAATCAGTTTTTATGCCAGCAGGTCAATGTGTGTTTTTCTTTTGAGGATACCGTTAAACTCATGAAAGAGATGTAGCAAAGCATGAAAAAATTTGTGTTCACATTGGAAAAAGTCCTCCGCTTTCATGAGCAGGAGCTGGATGTAAAAAAGCAGGAGCTGTCTGCTCTGCGGGCCAGTCTGCGCGAACTTGATCACGAGATTCAGCGTCTGAAACTCGAATTATCTCAACTGAATCAAGAAATGTCCCGTGCCATGATTTCCGGCCTGAACGCCAGAGATCTTGCGGTTTATAAAATGTACTTCCGCACAACGGAGTTGGATATCCGCCGCCTGGAAACGCAGCGGGTTGACCTGCGAAACAAGGTGGAAGAAAAACAGGAAAGCGTCGTTCAGACAAATCAGGAAATATCCGGGTTGGAAAAGCTGCGTGACAAACAGCTCGATGAGTACACCGCCGGCTGCCGCAGGCAGCAGGAGCTGGAAATTGAGGAGTACGTTTCGCAGGGGATTAAAGTTTCCTGATGCTGTCTGAAGTTTATTTGATATCGCAACCTCACAGCGCAGGCGAAAGCAAAGCTTTCAGCACCTGAGAGAACATGGAATCATCGGTTTGGCGGTTGCTGTAATTGCAATTCTTTTCTGAAAAGCAGCTTCAAACTTATGATAGAATCTTATTTAAAAGGAGGTGAAAATGAATGGTACAACAGGTTAATGTACAGCAAGTCAGCCTTCCAAAAGCAGAGCCAAAGGAGAAGATACAGCCGGAGCAGAGCAGCTTTAAAACCGCTCTGAAGAAAGCGGAAAGCTCTCTTCCATCCAAAGATGAGAATGGAACAGCGAATTCGCAGACGGTCGGCGAAGAGAAGGGGTCTGAGGAAGAAAAACTGCCTGAGGCCGGCCAGCAGAACAACAGCATTGTCTCTCCGCTGATGCTTTGGCTTCTGATGGGAAATTCCTCTTCCGAGGAACAGAATACAGCAGCTTCTGCAGATCTTCTTACCACAGCGGTTCAGCAGATATCTTCCACTTCCTCTGAAACAGCGCTGACGGCTCTCACGGCCATTGGTTCCACAACGGAAAAAACAGGAGTGACACTGCAGCAGCTTCTTTTGCAGCAGATGACCCCGAAGACGCTTGACTCTGAGTCTGCTGCCCAGACGACGAATTCGCCGATCGCACAGCAGACACAGCAGACACAACAGACACAGCAGACACAGCAGGGGCAGACGCAAACGCTGCCGCTTCTCACTCCATTGCAGGAGGAAATGCCCGCACAGCCGATCGTGCAGGAAAAGGCGCTTCCGCAGCTTGCGGTGCAAACTGCCGACCTGCTTTCCGCTTCTTCCAAAACCGAGCAGAAAGGGAATAGCGCGGGTCAGGAGAGTTCCGCTCTTTCCGCAGATACTCACAGTACGGCTGTGACAATGCCCGTTCCAGCGCAGACCCAGCAGAATAACCTCGACTCCGCCTTATCCGGTCATACGCAGGAAAAAACAGCCGATACAACGGGAAGCACTTCCGAACAGAACAGCAATTTTGCGGCGATGTTCATCAGTCAGAACGATTCCGTTTCCGCTTCTTCCACGGCTCATGCTTCCGCCTCGTCAAAGCTTTCTGCCGGTACAGCCGCTCACCTGACGGAGCAGATCGTCAAAAATGTTCAAGCGAAAAATAACAGCTTCCGAATGGAGTTGTCCCCGCAGAATCTCGGCAAAATCTCCGTTTCTCTGAAAATGGAGCAGGGCCTGCTCGTGGTGGATATTCTCGCGGACAGTCCCAGAACGCAGAGCCTGCTGGCATCCGGTTCCGGCGAAATCCGTTCTTTGCTGGAGTCAGCCGTAGGTCAGCCCGTTCAGGTGACACAGCCGCCGCAGGACGCTCCCGCTTATTATCAGCAGGAACAGGAATCCTCCAGTCAGCAGCAGGACGAGCAGCACGGGCAGCGGCATCAGGATCAGAATCAGGAAACAACGGAAGATTTTCTCAGTGTTCTTCAGCAGATGAAGGAACAGAGCAGCATCCTATAAAGGAGGTGTCGCATTGGATATCAGCCAAATCAACAAATACAGCAGCGCATCCGCTACAAAAAGCAGTGCGAATTCTGCGGCTTCCCTCAGCATCGATCAGTTTTTAAGTCTGCTTGCGGCACAGCTTTCGAACCAGGATGTTCTGAACCCGACACAAGATACCGAGTTTGTGGCTCAGATGGCCCAGTTCACATCCTTGCAGGCGCTGGAGAATCTGAATCAGTATGCAAGCTATCAGTACGGCAGCTCGCTGATTGGAAAAAAGGTCAGCGCCGCAAAGTATGATACGACCGGTCAGTATGTTTCCGATATCGGAATCGTTACTCAGGCCGATTTCTCATCCGGAGATACGACCGTTACGGTCAACGGCACCGCATACGGGCTTTCCAGCATTATGGAAGTGGTTAATGATGCGAGCTACGGCTCTTATCAGTACGCAGCTTCTCTGGTGGGCAAAAAGGTTCAGGTCAGCGGCTACGATAAGTCTGGGAAGGTAGTGGAGAGTACGGGAACGGTTTCTTCCTGCAGCTTTGCTTCCGGTGAGGCCATGGTGGTTGTCGATGGCCAGAAATATACACTTTCCGCGGTACGTCAGGTTCTTTCTCAGGATTCGGATTCCCAAAGCCCCGATCCTAAAACTGATTCATCAGGTGCCTCGAACTAGAATGCCTCAGGATGAACTGCTTTTTGAACCTGTCAAAAAGGAGTCGCTATGAACGAGTTAGAGTTTAAGAAAAACTATTCCGCGTTGATCCCGCCAAGCTACGGTGTGACAAACACATCGCCGTCGCAGGTGCAGAAAACGCAGGAAAATCCCCAAAACAGTGAATTTGCTGCACTGGTGCGGCAGTCTCTTTCAAAGAACAGCCAGTTGAATTTCTCAAAGCACGCGGTTCAAAGACTGGAGTCTCGCTCCATTGAGCTTTCGCCCGAACGAATTACACAGCTCAGCGGTGCGGTAGAAAAAGCCAGAGCGAAGGGTGTGCATGATGCACTGATTTTGGATGGAAGCACAGCATTTATTGTAAATGTACCGAGCAGTACCGTCATCACCATGATGAACGATCAGGAAATGACAAATAACGTATTTACCAACATTGACGGAGCCGTTGTAATGTAACCGGACCTCGCAGAGGAAGTTACCGGGCTTTGACCGATAGATAAGCCCGACGGCTCACCAAATAGAAAGATTAGAGAGGTTACTTCTATGTTAAGATCACTTTTTTCTGCTGTTTCTGGTCTGAAAGCCCATCAGACCAGAATGGATGTTATCGGAAATAACATTGCCAACGTAAATACCTATGGCTATAAATCTTCGCGTACTACCTTTCGTGATATGTACTATCAGACCATTTCATCTTCCACTTCGGCCAGCGGAACGCGCAGCGGCAGTAATGCTTCTCAGGTAGGTTACGGTGCTTCGGTCGGATCGGTCGATATTTTGAATACTCGTACCGGCTATGCTTCAACGGGTAGCTCGATGGATTTGTATATCGATGGTGAAGGTTACTTTGTTGTTCAGGACGGCGCCGGCAACGAGCGCCTGACTCAGGTGGGTACCTTTGGGTTTGACGGTGACGGCAACCTGACCGACGGCAACGGTAACTTTATTTGCGGCTATTCCGTAGATAAGCTAAAGAGCACGGTTTCCGTTGGCGGCGCAAAGGTCGATTTTGGGCTGAAGGCCGACGGTACGAAAAACGGCGGCAAGGTAGTCGACGGAAAAGATGTCAGCTACCTCGAAGGGTATACCTTTAAGGTGGTTGACGGCGGTGCTTCCGCAACGCAGGCCGTTGCGGTTGACCCTACCGAAAAGACGATTACAGTTACTTTAAAAACAGCAGACATGACAAAACAAGGCCTGGAGACCGCACTAAAGTCCACAACGTGGACCAGCACACTGATGGATGGTACTGACCCCGCAATTCTGAAAAACAGTGACGGCACTTATGTAAAGCTGTCTGATGTTCTGGATGCTTCCCTGATTAAGGTTGCGGATGCCGATACCACAGCCATTAAAGCGACCACCGGAAAAATTGCCGAAGAGGCTACCTTTCAAGGGGATGGTTCCGGTTCGGAATACCTGAAAAAAATCATCAATGACAAGGGCGAGATGAAGAATCTTGCGGTTGGCTCAGACGGTACAATCACTGGTGAGGCGACCGACGGCACGATTCAGATCATCGGTAAAATTGCCATTGCAAACGTTCCGAACCCCGACGCTCTGCAGCATGAAGGAAACTCCTATTACAAAGCGGTTAATAACACCGGTGTTATCACCTATACCACACCGGGCGAGGACAATACCGGCTCCCTGAAAAGTGGCGGTTTGGAATCCTCCAACGTAGACCTTGCAAATGAGTTTTCCGATATGATCATGACCCAAAGAGGATTCCAGGCTAGCTCCAAAATGATTACAGTCAGCGATGAAATGCTGGAAACATTAGTAAATCTCAAACGATAATTGAAAATGACCACCGTTCCTGAACCGGAAGCCGGTTCGGGAACGGCGGTTCAATTCAAAGAGGGATGTGCGGTATGATAGAGCTGACGAATATGAATGGCATAACGTTTGTACTCAACAGTAGCCTGATCGAAACCATTGAACTGATTCCGGAAACAAAGGTAACAACGACAACGGGTAAATATTTTCTTGTTCAGGAAAAACCGGAAGAAATCGTAATAAAGGTGATTGATTACAATCGAAAGATTTTCCAGAACGTCATTCGTACTTCGTAGTGTGATACATTCCGGCTCCCAGTATAGAGCCGTCCGGGTCCTCCGGAGCTGTCCTCGGGTGTTTCGCGAGGGTTAGGACTTCATTATAGATTACTATACGAGCAGATTTTAACTTGACGAGGGATTGGTGGTACTATGGCGGAAATATTGTCGCAGCAGCAAATCGACGAGTTGCTGGGCAGTTTGCAAAGTGGAAATGTCGATTTTAAAGATGTTGAAACCCAATCAAGCGGCCCAAAAGTAAAAGAATATGACTTTATGTCGCCCAAAAAGTTCTCGCGAGAGCAGCTGAAGTTATTGGATAATATTTTTGATAACTTTGCGCGAATGCTTAGCCTGCAGTTGGCCAGTATGCTTCGCATCTCGTGCCAGATGGAAATTTTGCAAGTAGAGGAAGAGGACTATAAGGAATTCAACAATGCGCTCAATGATTCTGTTTTGGTCGCGATGATCGGTATGCATAATCAGGACCACCGCATCGACGACAAACAGATTCTGCTGGAGCTGTCGCGCCCGATTTCGTTTTCGATTATTGATCGTATGCTGGGGGGGAACGGATCTGGGTACAACGTAGACCGGGATTATACGGAAATTGAACTTGCGCTCATGGAGTATTTATTCAAACAGATGCTTACTCTGCTGAGGAATTCCTGGTCCAATTACATTGAAATTGATCATACGCTCGATGTGATCGAAACAAATTCGCGTTTAATGCAGTCGATACAGCCCGATGAATCTGTCGCCATTGTGGTTATTGAAATCACACTGGAGGATAATTTAAAGGGAAATATGAACATATGTCTGCCAGCCGCTTCTCTGGAAGAGATTTTTAAAGTCTTTAACTCCAAATACATTAAAATTCCACGTAAGGATGACCCTGAGGTGGAGCAGGAACGCAAAGAGATCATCATGAAAGGCCTGAAAGCATCGCCGCTTTATGTCTCGGCCATGCTTGGAAAAACGCAAATAACACTGAAGGACTTTTTAGGCCTTCAGGTTGGGGATGTGATCACCCTAAATACGCCGCTTGAAGAAAACCAGATCACGGTCTGTGTGGAAAACCTCCCATGGTTTACCGGGGTAATTGGAACCAAAAAGAAAAAATATGCGGTGAAAATTGATCAAATTCTATAATTTTCAAATGGAAAGGTGATTTCTATGGAGCCTAACGGGTCTAACCACGAGGAACTGATGTCGCCAATGGAAGTCGACAGTATTGGCGAAATCATGAATATCAGCCTGGGATCGTCTGCAACTACAGTCTCTACTCTGTTGGAACAGCGCGTGAACATTACCACACCCCGGGTAACCGTCGTCACGGCGCAGGAATTTGAGTTTAAGGGCCTTGAGCCTGCAGTGGCAGTCGAAATCAATTATGTCAGCGGTCTGGACGGAACAAATGTAATGGTTCTCAAAGAGTCAGATGTTCGTATCATTGTCGGTCTGCTGCTGCAAACAGAATACTCTGAGGAAGATTTTGTCCTGGATGAAATGAGCCTCGGTGCAATTTGTGAAGTAATGAATCAAATGATGGGCGCTTCGTCCACTGCGCTTTCGCAGCTTTTGAACCGCCCGATTAACATATCGCCGCCAAGTTCCTTTAAAATTGAGAATGCCGAGCAGTTCAAGCAGAAATACTTCAATGACGACGAGCCAATCATCGCCATCCATTTTAACCTGATGATCGGCGATTTAACGAACAGTGAATTCATCAGTTTAATGAGCCTTGGCCTGGCGAAAGACCTGATTTCCAGCTTTGGGTTCGGCAGTTCCTCTCTGGAAGAGACGCCTCAGACGGTGGCTCCGGTGGCTCCGGTGGCTCCGGCTCCGGCAGCTCCGGTGGAACCCACGCCGCCCCCGGCTGCAGCACCCCCCACATCGGCGGCCTATCCGGCTCAGTCGGCCTACGTAGCCCCTCCCAATCAGCAGCAGGCTGGCTTTGTGCAAACCGCTTACGGTGTTCCGGCTGCGGCTTACAGTGCGCCGCCTGTTCCCATGGCTCCGCCTGTGCCGGTAATCCGTGGCGGGAATATGCGCCAGCCGGAGAGCCCGGCGTATGAGATCCAGAATGCATCCTATCAGAACTTTGATGAGCAGGAAACCATTTTAACAAGCGATCAGTCCAATAATCTTAATATGATTCTCTCTGTGCCGCTTGAGGTAACGGTAGAAATCGGCAGTACCAAGCGAAAAATCAAGGAAATTCTCGATTTCACCTCGGGTACAATCTTAGAGCTGGACAAACAGGCCGGTTCCCAGGTGGATATTTTTGTCAACGGTCAGCAGATTGCGAAGGGCGACGTTGTTGTAGTGGATGATTACTATGGAGTTCGTATTACCGAAATATCAAGTAATGTTGATATTATTAATGCATTAAAATAAAGAATAAGGATTTCATTTTATAGGAGGAACGAATCATGGGAAAGAAAATTATGCTGGTGGATGATGCTGCGTTTATGCGTATGATGATTAAAGACACCTTGCAAAAGAATGGCTACACCGAGATCATAGAGGCCGGCAACGGCGAGCAAGCTGTCGCTGCTTACACAGCGGAGAATCCGGATCTGGTTCTGATGGATATCACTATGCCAGTGATGGACGGACTGGAGGCACTCCGCCGTATTCGCGAAATGGACAGCAGCGCCAAGGTAGTTATGTGTTCGGCTATGGGACAGGAGACTATGGTGGTCGACGCACTCAAGCTTGGCGCAAAGGATTTTATTGTAAAACCCTTTAAGCCGGACCGCATCATGAAGACTGTTAACAGCATTTTAGGCTGATTGAGCCTTCAGAGGGGAAGAGCGCATGGGTGACGACTTTTTTTCTTTGCTGTTCTCTCTGTTTGGCATAGCGATCATTTTGTTTGGCTGCTATGCGTTCAGCAAGTACGCCGCAAAGAAGATCAATACATTTTCTAATTCGCAGAATATTAAAATTCTGGAAAAGGTTCCTCTGTCGCAGGACAAGGGCCTGGCTCTGGCACAGATCGGCGGTAAGTATTACTTAATCGGCTTTTCCAGCCAGAGCGTAGAGATTTTACAGGAACTTTCGGCCGATGATCTGAAACTGGGGGAAGAGAGCAGGCCGGCGGCCGGCTTTTTGAATCTGTTTCAACAGGCCACGAAAAACGGATGGAGCGTGAAATCGTTTGATGAGTACAGGGGAATTGCCGAAGCCAGAAAAACAAAGGGCAGAGGCCAAAACAGTGAAGACGAAGAGCCGTAAAAAACTGTTGATAACGGCGCTGCTCTCGCTGGTGCTGATGGCTTTTCTCCCGGTTCAGGCCTCCGCTGCTGCCACCGGAATTCAGATCAACGGCAACGGGGTGGATACGCTTGAGATGATCCAGATGTTTTTGATTCTGGCACTCGCGCCGTCCATTCTAATTATGACAACCTGCTTTACGCGGATCATCATCGTGCTGTCGTTTCTGCGCAACGCGCTGGGTTTGCAGCAGACGCCCCCAAATCAGGTGCTGATTGGAATGGCCTTGTTTTTATCGCTGTTCATCATGTCGCCGGTATTAACGCAGATTAACGAGGACGCTTATCAGCCGTACAAGCAGGAGAAAATTACGCAGGAGCAGTTCGTTCAGAAAGCCTCTGTACCGATGAAGGCTTTTATGCTCAAGCAGACGAAAAAGGATGACCTGAATCTGTTTCTCAATCTCTCTAAAACAGAGATCAAATCCGCGGAGGAAGCACCCCTTACGGTTGTGATTCCCGCGTTTATGACCAGCGAGCTGCGCCGGGCCTTTTTGATCGGCTTTCTGATTTTTATCCCGTTTCTGATCATCGACATGGTGGTTTCTAGCACATTGATGTCCATGGGTATGATCATGCTGCCGCCAGCCATCATTTCTCTGCCGTTTAAGCTGCTGTTATTTGTGCTGGTGGACGGCTGGGGTCTGCTGTTTAAGACTTTGGTTACCAGCTTTAACATGTAGCGCACGTGCCACACTATTCGGAAGGATATATATTTCATGACGACATCTGAGATTATCGGTGTATTTCAGGCGGCGATTTTCGCCACAATGAAGCTCGCGATGCCAATTCTGGTTTCCAGCGTGCTGATCGGCCTGGTGATAGCGGTGCTTCAGGCGGCCACACAGATTCACGAACAGACACTCTCGTTTGTTCCGAAGCTTTTGATCATTGCCGTGGTGCTGATTTTGCTGGGGCCGTGGATGATGGAGGTCATGAGCGATTTTGTTACTTACATTTTCAGCTTGATCGCAAACCTCAGCTGAGGATGGGGCGGAAAGGGTTCGGAATGTTAGATCTTGTTACTCTCAATTACAACGTAACTCTTTTGCTCCTAATTTTTATGCGCATGTCGGGTTGTGTGGTATTCAGCCCGATTTTCGGTCGAACCAGCATCCCGGTGATTATTCGGGTGGGCCTTACGCTCATGCTGTCGCTGTTTTCTTACCAGTTGGTTCCGGTGCGTACCGTGGTGCTTTCGAGCTTTCTCATCTTCTTTGTCACCATGCTGCGTGAGCTGCTGCTGGGCTTTTTAATCGGTTTTATCATTCAGCTGTTTTTATCGGTGATTCTGATCAGCGGTGAAAATATGGATATGCAGATCGGTATTTCCATGTCTAAGATTTACGATCCGCAAAGCAATGTTTCCATGCCGATTTCTGGCTCCTTTATCAACGCGATGTTCTTTCTTCTCTTTTTTTCCACCGGTGCGCACCTGACCTTGATTCAGGTGTTCGTACAGCTCTGTGTGGTGGTTCCGTACGGAGAGCTTGCCATTGATCCGCAGATTTTTTCCCATCTGGTGGAGTTGTTCCGCCTGATTCTAATTTATGCGATAAAAATGTCGCTGCCGATCATGGCGTCGCAGTTGATTACGGAATTTGCGGTTGGCCTGGTTACGAAGGCCGTGCCTCGGCTGAATATTTTTATGATAAACATACAGATTAAAATGCTTTTAGGTTTTGGGCTTCTCTTTCTGATGGCCGGGCCTTTGGCGTCCTTCCTTGAAAGGATGATCGATCTGATGTTTGATCAGATTGGCGGAGTCTACCGAATGTTGATGTAGCGCAGCGCCATTCCCGCTGATCCTGCAAGTGATGTAAAAGGGGGGATGACAGTGCCGGATAGCAGTAAAACCGAAAAAGCTACTCCGAAAAAGCGGCAGGACGAACAAAAAAAAGGTAACATTTTTCAAAGCACAGACATTGTCAGCGCTCTGAGCCTGCTGGTCATTTTTATGATCCTGCGTGCGACCCTGCCGCATACATACGAGTTTATGCAGCAGTTTCTGACCCGCTATTTTTCCTATATCTCTTCCATGGATACCATGACGCAGGCGGGAGTAATCGATATTGCCAAAGACTGCATTCAGGCTATTTTTTCTTTGGCGGGCCCGATGATGCTCGCTTCCATTGCGGCGGCGATTGTCGGTACCGGCGTACAGACCAGGTTGAGATTTTCCAGAGAAAAAATTAAATTTAAATTTTCTAATATTAGCCCATTGCAGGGCTTGAAACGCATTTTTTCTCTACGTTCCATTGTGGAGCTGATCAAATCTATTGTAAAAATATCTGTCATGCTCTACTTGTTGTATACCTCTCTTTTAAGCATTTCCAATGATTTCACGAAGCTGATGTATGCGGATGTGTATCAGGGAGTTCTGTTTATTCTGAGCAACATCATGAGCATTGTGTTAAAGCTTTCCGTTGCGTTTATCGCAATCTCCGCGCTGGATTACCTGTACCAGTGGTGGGAGTACGAGCGTAATATCCGCATGTCGAAACAGGATTTAAAAGAAGAATACAAGCAGATGGAGGGTGACCCATACGTCAAGAGCCAGCAGCGTGAGCGCCGCAGAAAAATGTCGATGCAGCGCATGATGCAGCAGGTTCCCACGGCGGATGTGATTGTCAGAAATCCAACGCATTTTGCCGTTGCTCTTCGTTATGACATAAAGAAAGACGCCGCCCCGATGGTGGTGGCAAAGGGGCAGGACTACTCGGCGCTGCGCATTATCGAGATTGCCGAAAAGCACCATATCCCCATGACGGAAAATAAGCCCCTGGCTCAGGCACTGTACCGCGAGGTAGAAGTGAACCGGCCCATCCCGGCAGAATATTATGTGATTCTGGCAGAAATTATGGCTTGGGTGTATTCCATGAAAAGAGGTTCAGCAGAGATTGAAGGTTCTAAATAACGTTGTAGCAATTTTTGTTATCATTATTATCTCTTTTATCATCATACCTCTTCCCACATTCTTTTTGGACATGATGTTCATTCTGAACATTACATTGTCAATTCTGATCATGCTGATGACCATGTACGTGAAAAACTCACTGCAGTTTTCAGTTTTTCCGTCCATGCTTTTGATTACGACACTGTTCCGGCTTTCACTGAATATTTCTTCCACACGTTTAATTCTGACAAAGTCCGGCCATGCCGGGCAGGTGATTTCAACGTTTGGTACCTTTGTTTTGGCTGGTAACGTTGTCGTCGGTTTTATCATTTTTCTGATTATCGTTTTGGTCAATTTTCTGGTTATTACGAAGGGCGCGGAACGCGTTTCCGAGGTTTCCGCCCGATTCAAATTGGACGCAATGCCCGGTAAGCAGATGGCAATTGATGCGGATCTTAGCTCTGGCTTAATCTCAGAGTCAGTTGCCCTGACCCGCCGAAACGACATTCAGCGCGAGGCGGAGTTCTACGGTGCCATGGACGGTGCCACCAAGTTTGTCAAGGGTGATGCAATCGCATCCATTGTCATTACGTTTATCAACTTCCTCGGCGGCACCGTTATTGGCATGGTGCAGGGGGGACAGGATTTTGGCACGGTGCTGACGACCTACACGATAGCCACCGTTGGTGAGGGTCTTGTTTCTCAGCTACCCGCACTTTTGATTTCCACCGCAACCGGCATGATCGTTACCCGCGCGGCGTCCGATTCCAGCCTGAGCATGGATGTGACCCGTCAATTTTCCGCGCAGCCTTTGGTGATGATGATCGCCGGGGCCGCGATCTCCTTTCTCTGCCTCATTCCCGGTATGCCAAAGATTCAGATTCTGCTGATCTCCGGCACCATGGTCGGCCTTGGAATTATGCTTCGCAGGCGGGCCCGGCAGTCGGAAGAGGAGACTGAGCTGGCCGCAGTGGGCACCGGGCCTGGAGCAGCCGGCGGTGGGCCCGAAATGGAAGATGAAACCGCTTATTACAAGAATATTGATAACATATATGGTTTGCTGCAAATTGACCTGATTGAGATGGAGTTTGGGTACAGCATTATCCCATTGGTGGACGAAGGCAGCGGTAGCAGCTTTATTGACCGTTTGGTCACGTTCCGCAAACAGTTTGCCATTGAGATGGGTATGGTGATTCCGGCCGTTCGCCTGCGGGATAACGGGATGCTCAACCCCAATCAGTATGTGATTAAGGTCAAGGGGGAAATTGTCAGCGAGGGAGAGGTCCTGATCGACTATTACTTAGCACTGGACCCCGGCAATCTGACCGGGACAATCGACGGCATCGAAACTATCGAGCCTGCCTATGGAATCCCCAGCAAGTGGATTACAACAGATAAAAAGGAAATGGCTGAAATCTATGGTTACACCGTTATTGATCCCCTTTCCGTTGTTGTTACCCATCTCTCGGAAACGATCCGCAAGCACGCCTATGAGGTTCTCACCCGTCAGGATGTCATTCAGCTGCTGGAATCCGCAAAGCGGGCCGATTCTGCCCTGGTGGACGACGTAGTACCGAATCTGGTTTCTTACAGTCGTTTGCAGAAAGTGATGTGCGCTCTGCTCAAAGAGGGCGTGCCGATCCGAGACATGGAAACGATCCTCAGCACACTTTCTGATTATGCCGCTACGGTGCGCGAAACGGAGGTTCTGACCGAATATGTGCGTCAGGCACTGAAGAGAACCATCACCCGCAAATGGTCCGACGGCGGTCAGATTCGCGTTATTACCTTGGATAGCGAGGTGGAGCGCGTGATTGCGAACTCCATCACCCGCAACGATCAGGGCTCGTACCTGTCAATGGACCCTCAGACGACACAGACAATTATTACAAAGCTGCTTGACAACATCAAGAAGGTAAAGGCCGTCATCAATGTACCGATCATCCTGACCTCGCCGGTTGTTCGTATTTATTTTAGCAAGCTGCTGGAGCAGTTTTACCCCGGCGCGGTGGTGCTTTCTTTCAGTGAACTGAATTCCGACGTGCAGATACAGGCCGTGGCGAACATTACGCTAGAACCATAAACCAGTGGTTCGTCCCGGTGCCGATACCCGATCAAGGAGGTGAAATAGCTGGATGGAACGTGTCATCAGTAAACAAAAAACGATAGAAGACCTGTGGGAGGAATACTTTCAGAATAAAGAAGAAGATGTTCGCAATATGCTCGTAATCCACTATGGGTACATCGTCAAGTGTATCGCCCTGAAGACCGTAGGGGCTTACCAGCATTTCACTTATATGGATGATCTGGTCAATGAGGGCCTGATCGCCCTGTTGGACGCAGTGGAAAAATTTGATCCGGATAAGAGAGTCAAATTCGAAACGTATGCTTCTATTAAGGTGCGCGGTGCCATGATCGATTACATACGCAAGCAGGATTGCTTTCCGCGGCGCCTGAAACGGATCGCCAAAAATATCAGCGATGCGGAAAATGCGCTCAGCTATGAGCTGGGGCGTTATCCAACAGAAAACGAAATGGCAGAGCACCTAAGCGTTTCTGTTGGGGAGTACCAGAAAATGCAGGCGGAAACCTGTGCGCTCTCCATGCTTTCTTTTGAGGAGATGATCTACGAAAAGGGCGTGGAGGATGTACGATTCAGCGTGTCCGGCGACTCCATTCAGGGGCCCGAGCAGGTTGTGGCCGAAAAGGAGTTGCAGGTTGTTCTGGCGGAATACATCGATAAGCTGAATGAGAAAGAAAAAATGGTCATTTCACTTTATTATAAGGAACAAATGAAGATCAAAGAAATCTCGGCGGTGATGGGGATCAGCGATTCCCGCGTGTCGCAGATTCACTCAAACGGATTAAAAAAGCTTAAGCGCTTTTTGACGGAATACAATTCGTAAAGGAGACGATTCCTATGGTGAGAGGGTTTTACACACTGGGTTCCGGAATGCTGACCCAGTCCAGAAAGCTGACGGCAGTCAGTAATAATTTGTCCAATGTGGAGACGGCCGGGTACAAAAGGAACGTAGTGACTTCATCCACCTTCGGAAACATGGTGATTCACCGTCTGAATAATCAGGGCAATGTGCCGATCGGTGAAATGAGCATGATGACCGCGGCAGACAAGACGAGCGTGATTCATTCCGAGGGGAGCCTGAAGGAAACCGGCCGCACACTGGATTTCGCTATTGAGGGCGAGGGCTTTTTTGCAATTCAAAAGGACAACGGATTGGTATATACCCGTAACGGCAGCTTCAATGTGGATGAGCAGGGCTACCTGGTCAGCAAAGACCTTGGCGGTCGCGTGATGGGTCAAAACGGCCCGATCCGTGTGGGAACAGACCAGTTTAACGCTGACGCGCAGGGGAATATCTCTGTAGGGGGCACTCAGGTTGGGTCTTTGGCCGTTTATCAGTTTGCGGATTACAATAGCCTGAAATCTGCTGGGCAGGCATCCTTTACCGCGGCTGGAGGGGCACAGCAAATGCAGAATCCCCAACTGAAATGGAAATATGTTGAGGGCTCGAATGTAGATGCCGCTCAGGAAATGACCGATGCCATCTCGATTCAAAGAGGACTCCAGACCTGCTCACAGGCGCTAAAAATGTACGATCAGATTCTGTCCCGCGCTGTGACAGAAATCGGTAAAATATAAAGCGCAATTTGTTGAAGCAATCGCTTTTGAAGCCTGTTACTGAACAGGCTGATTCAGAAAAGGGGAGAGCCATGATTAATGCATTTTATACGGCGGCTACCGGTACCATTCAGCTGCAAAAAGGGATGGACGTAACGGCCAACAATATCGCGAACGTTTCCACCACCGGCTTTCAGGCGCAGAAGGGTGCCTTTGCCGATTTGGTGTATACGAATATCCATGCGGCCGAAGATACAGATTCCGATCTTGTCTCCGGTCACGGAACAAAGCTCGCAAAGACTGATACCCTCTTTGCCGCCAGTGCGCTGAACAATACCTCGCGTTCACTCGACTATGCCCTCCCGGAAGCATACCAGTTTTTTGCGATTCGTTCCGGGGATACGGTACAATATACGCGCAACGGTAATTTTCATCTTTCCATGCAGGGCGGTACCAATTATCTGGTGTCTTCTGACGGCGGCTATGTGCTGGGAGCAAACGGTCAGCCGATTCAGGTGACAGATGAAAAAAAGGCAGCTCCGGTGGGGGTGTTTACTTTTTCTAACTGCGATGGCCTGCAGAGAGCGGCTGGAACCTATTTTGTGGAAACAGAGACTTCTGGACGGGCTCAGGTGGTACAGAACGCGGAGGTGCAGCAGGGCTACCTTGAGAATTCCTCTGTAAGCCTGCCGGACGAAATGGCAACAATACTGGAAACTCAGCGCGCTTTCCAGCTCAACTCCAAAATGGTGCAGATTTCCGATGAAATTATGCAGACTGTCAACAGTCTGAGATGATTTTATAGTCAATTCACTTTAAAGTGGTTTTAATATAAAAATGAATAGCATTTTAAAGTGTTATTACTATATACTGTCAGAAAAGGGTGATGATTGTGTTTCCTAAGAGTTTGGCAAAGTTTTGGAACAAAAAGGAAAAAACAGGCCAAGATGCTTTGAAACCGGCAGAAAATGCGACCGAGCAGCCGCCTGAACCGGAAGAAGCGGAACCAGTGATCGAACCAGAGTCAGTGATCGAATTGGAACAAATTATCGAACCAGAGCAGATGATCGAACCGGAGCAGGTGATCGAACCAGAGCAGGTTGTTGAGACAGGGCAGATGGAGCAGGAAGTAAAGGAACAAGCCCCGGAAACCGATCAGCTCGAAGATCTTCTCCCTCCAGAGCCGCCGTCGCTCGATTTAAATGTTTCTTTGAACCGTATGCGTGCTGTTTTAGAGATAGCGCTTCATGACCCTGGCCAGACGGTAACTCCTGAAGAAATTTTAGCACTATTAAAGGAGAATAAAATCAGCTACGGTGTTCTGGAAGAAGATATCAGGGAATATTGCAGGCTGGCCGATTTTACGAAGCCTCTGGTTTGCGCGGTCGGCAAGCAGGTAAAGGATGAAAGCGACGGCCGCATCGATTTTAATTTTGAAACCGATAAGGTTCTTCGTCCTATCCAGCGGAAAGACGGTACTCTGGATTACCGTGAACTTGGGCTGGTGAAAAACATCTCAAAGGGAGACCATCTTTGTACCTTGGTACCCCCAAAGCCGGGAAGCGACGGCATGGATCTTTTCGGCAAGGTTATACCTTACCACAAGGGGGCGGTTCCTGTTTTGCCAGTGGGCGTGAATACGGAAGTTTCAGAGGATGGACTTACGTTGATTTCCACGGTGGACGGCAGCATTGAAATGCTGCCAAATGCGATTAATGTCAATGAGATTTTTATTGTCAAGGGTGATGTTGGCCGAGATTCCGGCAATGTTTCAGCTAAATGTTCCGTCCTGATACAGGGTGACGTAAAAAGCGGATTTTTTGTCAGTGCGGGGGGCGATATCACGGTTCGCGGAATCGTGGAGCACGCACATCTGGAGGCGGGCGGGAACATCGTCATTTCCCAGGGAATGAACGGCGGGGGAAGAGGCAGCCTGAAAGCTGGCGGTAATATTTCTGGCAAGTTTTTTGAGAACGCTATTTTGGATGCGACACATGAGATTTACGCCAGTATCATTATGAGCAGCAATATCCGGGCTGGTGGATCACTGATCCTAAACAAAGACGTGGCTACATTAGTCGGCGGTGATTGCACGGTGGGGTGTGGCGTTTTTGCCAAGAACATCGGGAATCAGTCCGGCAGTGTTACCCGGGTGCGGATCGATTCCCGGGAGCTAAATGCCCTTTTGACCCAGAGTTCAAAAAAGCTGAAGGATCCGGAGGTGCTGAATCATGAGTTGGAGACAGCGAGCCAGGAGCAGGAAGCATTTGAAGATCGTTATGAGCAGATTCATCAGCAGTTTATTCAGCAAAATCCTACGGACGATGGTTCTGGATTTGAACAGGTACGAAAAGCGGCGGAAGCAAAAAAAATTGTATTTTCCAAAAAAATTGAAGAACTGAAAGAACAGCTCCAGGAATCGGAAGATTCATTAAATTCATTTTTGAGCTATTCCGTCATCGCCAAAGGAATGGTATATCCCGGCGTGAAGATGGAGATTGCGGGTTATACCTACAATATCATTAAAGAAACAAGCTGCGCAAAATTTTATCTTACATATGGGAAGATTGAATGGCGGCCTGCTGTGCCGACTGATACACCGGACACTGTAAAGCGCTAAACCAAAATTAATGAAAATGGATCCCGCTTTCAGGGCAGTACAGTGTCCCTCCGGCGGCGAAAGGAGTTGGAGTTTATGTTGAGTATCGACGAATTAAATGAAATACACCTAGACGTACTAAGAGAAATCGGAAATATCGGTGCTGGAAATGCGGCTACCTCGCTCTCTCAAATGCTGAACTCAGAAATCAACATGTCTGTGCCGAAAGTCCGCATTCTGGATATCAGTGATGCGGCCACCGCCCTCGGCGGCCCGGAGAACCCGGTGATTGGGATTCTTGCAAAGATTTCGGGAGAAATTGACGGACTAATGATGTTTATCGTCGGGCAGTCCTTTGCGGGAGCCGTACTGGAAAGCTTGCTGGGGGAAAAACAGGTTAGCTATGCCGCACTCACAGAAATGCAGCTTTCCGCGATCTCCGAGATTGGCAACATCATGATTTCGGCTTACCTTGGGTCGATCAGCACCTTGTCTCAAATGTCCATCAAATCTTCCGTTCCGGCTATTGCGGTAGATATGGCTGGTGCTTTGCTAAGTGTACCTGCCATTGAAATGCGCACGGTCTCGGATAAGATTATCTTTATTCAGGAAGATTTTCTCAGCTCAGCGAACGACATTACCTCCAACATGATGCTGATTCCGAGCATGGAATCACTGGATAGATTAATGCAGAAATTAGGGATCCAATTATGAGTAACATGATAACCATCGGCATTTCTGATATGAGAGTGGTGAAAGGCGGTGAGCAGCTTGTCACGTATGCGTTAGGTTCCTGCGTGGGAATATGCCTGTATGATCCTCTGCGCAAAATTGGCGGGTTGGGTCACATCATGCTGCCAAAATACCCCACAGCGAATCCAAAAGAAAACAAATATCGGTTTGCTGATACCTGTATCACTGAAATGCTTCGGGAAATGGAACGGCTGGGCGCTTATCGCGCCCAGCTGACAGCCAAGATTGCCGGTGGAGCCAAGATGTTCGAGGTTTCGGGAGATTCGGCCTTTGGCAATATTGGCCAGAGAAATGTCATGGCTGTTCGAGCTATGCTGGCTTACGAGAAGATTCCCATCAAGGCGCAGGATACCGGTCTGAACTACGGTAGAACCTTGTATTTTACAACAGATGACGGCGTGATGACGATTAAGTCCTTCGCAAATGGAGTGAAGGTGTATTAAAATCCGAGAAAAAAGCTTTCTATAAAATCCTGTTAAGTGGATTTTAAAGAAAGCTTTTTTACTTTAGCTATTTATTTTTTCTACTAAAAAGTAAAAATTGCGTTCAGAACATAAAAAAGAGGAAACGGATTTTCCGTTTCCTCTTTCTGAATCTTGTTAGATCAGTCGCTGCTGAAAGGCAGCAAAGCGATATGACGTGCGCGCTTAATCGCAACAGTCAGTTCACGCTGATGATGTGCGCAAGTGCCGGTGACTCTGCGGGGCAGAATCTTCGCACGCTCCGAAATAAAGCGGCGCAGCTTCGCTACATCCTTATAATCGATGGTGTCGATTCGTTCTACGCAAAAACTGCAAACCTTTTTGCGTCCTTTTCGTCCGCCGCGACGATTGTCGCGCTCGGGCCGATCATTTCTATCAGCCATGCCAAAAGCCTCCTTTTCTCATTCAAAAAATAAAGTAAATACGCGAGAAAATTAGAACGGCAGATCGTCGTCTGTCGGGATTTCCTCAAAATCACCGGTATTTCCGCTGGTGTAGGCGGGGGCAGAGGCCATCGGTGCGTCGGAACGGCTGTAAGAGCCATTTCCGGAACCAGGAGCTCCGCCATCGCGTTTGGATTCCGCAAAATGCACGTTATCCGCAACGATTTCAAAAGCCTTACGCTTGTTTCCGTCCTTGTCCTGATAGCTGCGAGTTTGAATCGAGCCCTGAACTGCAATTAACTGTCCCTTGCGGAAGTACTTGCATACAAATTCCGCAGTGGAACGCCATGCGACAATATCGATAAAATCTGCCTGGCGATCAGCGCCGGACTTGACGTAAGACCGATCTACCGCAATCGTGAAACTGGTGACAGCAATGTCACTGGTAGTGTGACGAAGCTCAGGGTCAGCAACCAGCCTGCCCATTAATACAGTCACATTGAGCATATCGATCACTCTCTTTCAGCAGTTTCAGTTTTCTGGACTTCAACAGCCTTTTTCGGCTTCTCTTTCTTTACTTCTTTTTTGACAATGAGAGAACGAAGAACTCCGTCGGTAATTTTGTAGATACGATCCAGTTCCGCGATGAACTCGGGGCCACTGGTAAAGCTGATTAAGGTGTAGTAACCCTCAGTCTGCTTTTCGATGGGATACGCAAAGCGGCGTTTGCCCCACTCATCCACATTATCGATCGTAGCATTGTTTTCGATCAGAGTCTTAAACTTCTGAACATTTGTCTGAACGGCCTCTTCACCCTGTGCTGTGGACAACATGAATACGGTTTCATACTTGTTTTTTACATCTGGCATTTTATTTGCACCTCCTTCTGGACTTTGGCCCCAACAAAACGCTGGAGCAAGGATATGAAAAGCACTGCCCGCTGGGGCAGGCCTAACAGATTAATTATATCAGCGTGACTCAGGCGAGTCAAGCTATTTTTTCGCTTTGTAGGAATAAGTTGGGAAATAGGGAAGAGCCGCTTACAAAGTGTTTGCAATCTCCTTTAAATAAGCGCGAAAGCCGTCCCCAACCTCCGGGTGCTTAAGCGCCACCTCTACCGTGGCCTGTAGAATGCCGAGCTTGTTGCCCATATCGTAGCGTTTGCCTGTGAACTCCACCGCGGTCATCCCCTGGGTTCGGGCCAGCACGCGCATTGCATCGGTCAGCTGAATTTCTCCGCCGCTTCCGGGCTGGGTTTGGTCGAGTATATCGAAAATCTCCGGCGGCAGAACGCAGCGCCCCAGAATGGAGTAGTATGAAAACACTTTGTCGGGAGAGGGTTTTTCGATCATGTCGGTGCAGCGGAACAGACGGTCGCGTACGGGCTCCACCTTCAGCGAGCTGTATCGGCTGATTACTTCGGGTGATACCTTGTTTACTCCCAGCACACCCTTGCCAAATTCCTCATACGCGCGGATCAACTGGCCGCATGCTGGGTCTTCTCCAATAATGACGTCGTCGCCGTAGAGTACGGCAAACGGCTCATTTCCAATAAAGGAGCGCGCGCAGTTTACTGCGTGGCCGAGCCCGCGAGTTTCCTTCTGGCGTATAAAGTGAATATTGGCCAAGTGGGAGATCTCCACAATACTGTTGAGGAGAGACTCTTTGTCCGCACCGCCCTGCGCGAGATGAGCTTCCAGCTCCGGGGCACGGTCAAAATGATCTTCAATCAACCCTTTGCCGCGATTGGTAATAATCAAAATATCAGTAATGCCGGAATGAACGGCTTCTTCAACAATATACTGAATCGCCGGTTTGTCCACAATAGGGAGCATTTCCTTCGGCATAGATTTTGTGACAGGAAGAACACGCGTGCCAAGTCCCGCAGCGGGAATGACAGCTTTTGTTATTTTCACAGAATTCCCTCCTACCGGTAATCATAATTTTATGAAAAGAAATTTGGGAGATAAATAATAATAGAATAGCAGATCAGCAGGCATAAGGCCAGCGAAACATTCACGCCTCCGTTTTCCTGTAGCGCTTTGTCATACTCAGCCGTCACGGGGTATTCCGTTTTCAGCCTGTGGATATTCTCCACGCAGTGCCGGTAATACAGGCGGTTTCCGGCAAAGCCGCAGTACATCATAATTCCAGCCTGAATCAGAAGCGTAAAAAGAGGGGTGAACAGTAGAAAAATACTGCCCGGGTCAAGCTGATATACCAGCTCAGTCACTTTCATCAGCTCTTCATAAGAAGGATATACGCTGGTGCTGATTCCTGCCTGCTCATACAGATTGATCAAAAGGGGAGAGGAGTAGTTTAAGGATACAAACGTGCTGATCACAAACAATGCGGCCATCCACGCGGTCAGGATCGTACCGATCCGGTACATTTTGCGGTACAGCATCCACCCGCCTGAAAATAGAAAGGCCGAAAAGCTGAAATGCCCATGGTTTGTCCTCTTCTTGTGAAAAAAGACAGAGAGAAAATAAGAGGAATTATTTTGAACGTATTTTGCGATTTCCCCTGCGGTGATGTCGTCCTCAATCGGTTCGTCGGCCCGGATGGTGATGGGTGAGAATGGGTTCGGCGCACTCTGGTACGGCGAATCGTCCTGCGTGGGGTCAATGGGTGCGTTCGGCAAAGCCGGACTGCCTGGATTCTGGTACCCTGAATTCTGGTACGGATTCTGGTAGCCGGGCGGATCATTCCGCAAGGGCTCCTGTCCCGAATGCGGAGCCGCTCCCTGACGGTTCAGAGAAGAACCGCACCGGCTGCAGAATAAGGCGTCCGATGGGTTGTTTCTGCCGCAGGCCGGGCAGACAATCTCCGGGTCCTGCTTGTGGGCAGTGGAGTCCTCCGCGGGAGGAGTCCAGTGCGTTCCGGTGTGGTGCGTATCTGAAAACAGGCATTTGCCCTCTTTTTCATAGCAGTGCCGATGGTAAGGCGCCCCACAGTCCGGGCAGACAACAATGTCATCGTCCTCCTGAAAGGGAATGCCGCAGACCGGGCATTTGATGCCAGTATACTTCATGCTTGAAAGCCTCCTGTAATACATCGCCAATGGTCCAAAGCCCGGCGATTAGGATCTGAATCCTTAATACAATTATTGTACCTAATTCTGAAGCAAACTGCAATCATTTCTTGCATAAGTTTTCAGTACGTTCACAGACTCTCAAGGGGAGAAGAGATGGTTTTTCTTTACATTTGAACAAAAATAACTTATAATATTTTATTATTGTGCAGAAACAAAACTTTGATTTATGATAGAAGGATGGTACGGATGCTGCAATTTGAGGAATTAAAGCTGGCACTGGAAAAACTCAGGCCAGACATTAACGATTTAGCGGATGCGCTGGGGCTGCAGAGCATGAAGGAAGAGATTTCGCAGTTGGATGAGCGGGCCGCGATGCCGGGCTTTTGGGACGACATGGAGCGTTCCCAAAAAATTCTTCAGCGCTCCAGCATGCTGAAGAATAAAATCGCGACTTACGAAAAGCTGTGTTCTTCGCTGGAGGATGCTCTGGCTTTGGTCGAACTGGCAAATGAGGAAGAGGATCTCTCCCTGCTGCCGGAAGCTCAGCAGGAATATCAGAAAATACAGTCCGATCTGGAAGCAATTCGTCTGACTACCCTGCTCAAGGGCGAATACGACGCTAAAAACGCAATTTTAACCTTTCACGCGGGAGCGGGTGGAACAGAAGCGCAGGATTGGGCCTCCATGCTGTTCCGCATGTACGGCCGCTGGGCAGAGCGCCACGGCTTTCAGGTTAAAACGCTGGACTATCTGGATGGAGAAGAGGCCGGCCTGAAAAGTGCCTCGATTCTGATTGAAGGTGTAAATGCATACGGCTTTTTAAAAAGTGAAGCGGGCGTTCACCGGCTGGTGCGCGTATCTCCCTTTGATGCGTCGGGCCGCCGTCACACTTCGTTTGCTTCGCTTGAGGTCATGCCTGAAATCGACAGCGATACCTCTGTGGAGATCAGCCCGGATGATATTGAAATGCAGGTGTACCGCGCAAGCGGCGCGGGAGGACAGAAGGTTAACAAAACCTCTTCTGCCGTCCGTCTGACGCATAAGCCCACCGGCATTGTTGTTTCCTGCCAGGTAGAGCGCAGCCAGTATCAAAACCGCGATGTCGCGATGAAAATGCTGATTTCAAAGCTCGTCGAGATCAAAGAGCGCGAGCATTTGGAAAAGATTGAGGATATTAAGGGCGATCAGAAGGAAATTGCCTGGGGCAGCCAGATCCGCTCTTATGTTTTTATGCCCTACACGATGGCCAAGGATCACCGCACCGGCTTCGAAATGGGTAATATCTCTGCCGTTATGGACGGCGATCTGGATGGTTTTATCAACGCATATCTCAAGGCGCAGAATCTTGGCACATTGGGAGATAACATCGAGTAAACAGGGGGCCGTGTCTTGTCTTTTGTGAAATCTAAGATGAATTCCCTGAAGAAGAATCGGTTTTTAAAAAACGTAGCAGTCCTTACCGGCGGCACAGCCGTGGCACAGGTACTGCTGCCGTTTCTCTTCATGCCAATTTTGGGCCGCCTTTACGAGCCTGAGGTACGGGGAATTTATGGGGTATATGTAGTAATTACCAATATCACGCAGCAGATCGCCTGCTTTCGTTATGATTACGCCATCGTGGTTGCGGATAATGACGAGGAAGCAGGCGGTGCCTTTGTTCTCAGTGCTTTTCTTGCAGTACTGTTTTCCGCGGCACTCAGCCTGTTGATGTGGCCGATTATTCCGCCGTTGGCGCAGCGCTTTAACCTGACGGGCGGCGCTGAAAATACTTTATGGATGGTACCGCTGACTACTTTGATCTGCGGCCTGACGACTGCGCTGAACTACTTTAATGTAAGGCATGAAAAGTATAAGGTTATTTCGGCTTCAAACATCATCCGTGTATCGGTTATGCTGATAACGCAGATCGTTCTGGGGTATCTCGGTGCGAGTTACTGGGGAATGATTGTCGGCCAGTTCCTTTCCTATTTCTTCGGTAACTTCCGCATGATGATGACGCTCAAGGGGCGGATTCACCGCTACATGCTGAATCTGGAGTTTTTAAAGCGTGTTGCGCGCAAGAATGCGGCGTTCCCAAAATTTATGCTGCCCAGTGCGATAGTCAACAGCTTTTCGCAAAGCATGATGGGACTGTTTATTCCGATGCAGTATGGCAATATTATGAACGGCTATTACAGCCAAATTAATACGCTGCTGGGCCAGCCGCTGGTGCTTGTTTCCAACGCTGTGTCGCAGGTGTTCCTGCGCGGCGCTTCTGAGGACAGGCATAATGGCGAAAAGCTCAGCAAAACCTTTGCGACGGTAACCAAATGGCTGACGATTCTATCCATTTTCCCGTTTGGCATTCTGCTGTTGTGGGGTGATCCCATCATCCCGTGGTTCCTTGGCCCTAAATGGGCGCCGGTGCCAGATTATCTGAAATATCTGATTCCGTTGTTTATGGTGCGCTTCATTGTTAATCCGGTGACGAACAGTGCGATTGCGCTGGGACGGCAGAAGGCGGTTATGGTTTGGCAGTTCTTCCTGCTCTTTACCGTTTCGGTTCCGTCATTGCTGACTCTTGTAATACCGATGACCTTTGAGCAGTATTTGCTGGCTGCGTCACTGCCGATGGCGGGCGCTTATCTGATTTTTTACCGCTTCTGCCAGACAATTGTCAGAAACGCAAAATAAGTGAAAAGTGGAGAGGTAACTGAAATGCAACAAAAACAGAGCAAGCTGCGCCTAAAAGAGCGCGGCAGACAGATGACAAGCTATATGAAAAGCAACAAGCCCTTCTCCTACACGCTGGCCTTGCTGTTGGTTTCTTTGTTTTTTCTGGGAATTAACACCTACCAGAACGTTTACAACGTTTTGATGAATGACGACGTAATCAACGAGGATGCTGTTAAGATTGAATTTCACGATAAAAACCTGGAGCACGAGGTACGCAACCTGCTCGAGCGCCCCACGGACGATATTTACGATGTGGATGTAGAGAAGATCAGCATTCTGACGATTCAAAATGTTCCGGTAAAGGATATTGAGGATCTGAAATATTTTAAGGGCCTTTCCAAGTTGACCATTTCCTCCGGTAAGATTACCGATGTCAGCGCTTTGCAGGACATCCCCTATTTGAAGGAGATCGATCTCTCCAATAACCAGATTGCAGATGTCACTCCCCTCGGGAAAATCCAGACTTTACAGCGGCTGACTCTGGCCGGCAACTATATTCGCAATATGTCTCCGCTGTACACGCTGAAAAATCTGACTGAGCTGAATTTGTCCGGCAACTCGATCACCGGTGTTACTGCGGATATCACAAAGCTGACGAATCTGAAGAGCCTGAATTTGTCGCGTAACCGCATTGTTGACAACAGCGTTTTTTCGGGAATGTCGCAGCTGAATATTCTGAACCTTACCTCGAACCGCCTGATGGTGGCCAAGCCCTTGACCGGAATGGACGAGCTGTATGAATATTCCCTCGAGAGCAACTCCCTGACCACGATCGGCGATCTGGGCGAACTTCCTGTGTTGGAAAAGCTCAGTGTGGCGTCCAACTGCCTCACGGACATCAGCTTTGCCTCGAAATATCCCTGGCTGCTGGAGCTGACAATCAGCCTGAACAACATTTCTTCCCTGGAGCCGCTGAAAAGCAATACCGAGCTTCAGGTTCTGAAAATGCAGTACACCGATATTAAGGATGTTTCCGTGTTGGAAAAGCTGCCGCAATTCAACTCCATTTTCTTGGATCCAGAGTTTGACCGTTCGAAGATCCGCTTTTTGCAGGGTCGTTTCCGCAATGGCGATCTAATCACCAAACAGTACCTGCTGAACGAAAAATATGGCTTTGAGGAGACCGACGAATGATCTGGAAAGAGCTTATCGTTGTCCTTGGCCTTGCGATTTCGCTGATCTTATTTCAAAAGGCATCGGCAACGCTGAATATTGGAAAAATCAATTTGATTTCTTATACGATGTACCTGTTTTTATTGCAGACGTATATCGGTGCAGCAATGGTGTATTTGGGGGACCGTAATCATTATACGATGAAGTATATTACGGTCAGCGACAGCTTTGACCTGATGTTTTACAGCGTTCTGCTTTCGGCGATTCTATTCCCCTTAACCATCATCGCATTGTATCAGTGCTTTCATATCGACATCAAACAGCGCTATAAGAGTTATTTGAAAAAGTCGGTTGAGGTAAAGCATGAGAGACTGGCCTTTTATGTGATTTCTGCGATTGGCTTTCTCTGCTGTGTGCTGCTGCTGATTTATATCATTAAAATCGGGTATTTCCCCTTGCTGCGCTTGGTGCGTACTCCCGCCGGTTTTGAATTCGGTGTGGAGCGCCAGCGGATTTCACAGATTATTATCATTAACAGCTACGTCAAAAATCTTTTGCTGGGACTTTTTCTGCCGCTGCTATCGTATATTGCTTTTGCCTATGCGGTGGTACTCAAAAAATTCTGGTGGTGGGCCCTTACCGCTGTTCTGGTGGGTTCGGCCATCGTGTCCGCAACGATTAATTTTGAAAAATCTCCGGTGCTGTTCTATCTGTTTGTGCTGCTTTTGATTCTTATGTATGAGCGCGGCGGCATCTCCCGCAGGGTGGTGTTCGGTTTTGGCGCGGCCATGGCTCTGTTTATCGTATTTATTTACGGGCGGATGGGATACAGCTTTACCTCCGGCGACAGCAACTTTTATAATGGCCCGATCGGCCGCACGTTGTTTACTCAGGTGGGCACACTGACCATGCATTTTGATCTGTTCCCGACAATTTTCCCATTTTTGGGTGGCCGCAGCCTGTCTCCCACGGCGATGCACCTTCTGGGCATCGAGGGCGGCCATGTGCGCTCCGCCAAGCTGGTTATGGATTTTTATGGTTCGGAGAAGGTGTACGATGGAACCGGCGGCGTAATGAATGCCTTTTATATCGGCGAAGCCTATGCAAACTTTGGATTCTGGGGAATGGTTCTCTCCGTCGTGTATATGGGCTTATTACTAGGGCTTCTGTTTTATGTGTTTACCCGTCTGCGCAAAACCCCGTATCAGCTGGCGCTCACCGCTATGCTGACCAGCCGTCTGGCTCTGGCTACACAGGGCGGATTCGTAGACTTCCTTTATAACTTTCAGGTCTATGTACTGTTGTTCTTCCTGGTGGCCGGACATTTTGCACCATGGATTTGGGAACGCCTGTCGCCCCGTGCGCCGGCGGGCTTACTCAAGCTGATGGATCAGCTGGACGGAAAAGAAAAGAAAGTGGCGGGAAAATCATGACGATTTTATATTTGACTTATATTGATTTTGGGGATTTTCAGTCCGGCTCGTCCGTTCGTCCGCAGATGATGTATGAGGCATTTCTGTCCCTTGGCTGTGAGGTGAAGCTCCTGCAGGCGCAGCAAAATCGCCGCGAACAGCGCCGCCATGTGGTGGAAGAGATGAACCTCTGGCTCGACACACACCGCCCCGATTTCTGCTATGTGGAAAGCCCCTCCGGCCCGATCTTTCATGGCTTCGACCGGAAGTTGATCCGCCGGGTGCACCGGATGGGGATTCCAGTGGGGTATTTTTACCGGGATGCCGCCTTCCGCTTTGACGAGGTATTTCTCTCTGGCAGAAAGAGCCTCAAGCAGCATGTTATTGCGTGGATGTCGGAACGCGATGTTCGTTTTCTGAAAAAGAATACCGACCTTGTTTATCTGCCGACAGAAAGCATGGCGCAGTATTTTAATTTTCCGCACGTTGCGTTTCTGCCGCCGGCCTGCATGGGTGCCCGCAGTAATAAGCTGGGGAAGCTGCCGGGTAAGCGCAGCATCTATGTGGGTGGAGTCTCTAAACGCTACGGTACGGATACGCTGTTGAAGGCTTTTGACCTGCTCAATGGAGAAGGGGATGAGTTTCCCCTCACGCTGGTCTGCCGGCCGCAGGGGGTCGCTTATATCGGGGAGCAATACAGGGGTAAGCCTTGGCTGAATTTGGTACATGCTTCCGGTGCGAAGGAATTGGCCCCGCTATACGAGCAGGCGGATCTGGCTCTTTACCCCATTGAAAAGAATGCGTATAATGATTTTGCGTTTTCCGTCAAGCTGATGGAATATTTGGAATACGGTCTGCCGATGGTTGCGGTGAACTGTACGGAAACAGAAAAATTTATTCAGAAATATTCGCTGGGGTTGGTGTGTGAAAACATCCCCGCGGATTTTGCGGAGAAAGTATCGGAACTGCTCAGAGATACCGAGCTGTATGCCCGTTGCGCGAAAAACGCCGCGGAGGCGGTGCAGGGCAATCTCTGGACAGACCGGGCGAAAACCGTCCTTGCAGATTTGGGCGGCAGTCAGGGGGAGAAGCAGGCATGAAAATAGCGTTTGTGTCGGCGGCCAGCTCCAGCCACACAGTCAAATGGGTGAATGCGTTGAGTAAGAGGGGGCACAAGGTGCGCCTTTATTCGCTACCGGAGCATGAAAACCGCCAGAAGAATCTGAACCCCGAGGTGGAAGTGGTGTACCTGGGCAAAAGTGGGTTTGCCGGGTATTTTCTAAATGGCAGCGAGCTGCGCCGCGATCTGGAGGACTTTGCGCCGGATGTGATCAATGCCCACTATGCCAGCGGCTACGGTACGCTGGCCCGTATGGCGCGTTCTCATCCTCTTGTGCTGTCTGTGTGGGGCAGCGATGTATATGAGTTTCCGCTCAAAAGCCTGGTACATAAGCTCCTGGTGGCGGGGAACCTGAAAGCCGCGGATGTTGTGGCTTCTACCAGCGAAGTGATGGCCGATCAGGTACGCCGTGTCTTTGGGGAACAGCGCAAAATCTGGATTACCCCGTTTGGTGTGGATTGTTCTCTATTTTCCCCGCAGCCGCAGGAGCATGACGGCTTTTGTGTCGGCGCGGTGAAAGCACTGGAGGATGTTTACGGTATGGATGATCTGATCCGCGCGTTTGCCCTGTTTGTGCAGAAGGCACCACAAGAATCGTATTCCCTTAAGATTTACGGGAAGGGAAGCCGGCAGGAGGAGCTGCAGCAGCTGATCGATTCTCTCGGCATTTCGGAGTGTGCAAGCTTGTGCGGCGTGATTCCCAATACACAGGTTCCAAAGGCGCTGAGTGGTATGGATGTGGTTTGTCTGCCGAGCCGTTCCGAGAGCTTCGGCGTTTCGGCGGTGGAGGCGATGGCCTGCGGGGTTCCCGTGGTGGCCAGCAACGTAGACGGCTTTCTGGAAACCGTGGAGGATGGCGTCACCGGCTTTTTGGCTCCCTGTGGGGATGTGGAAGCGCTGGCGGAGCATCTGCTAAGGTTGTATCAGGATACCGCACTGCGAAGCCAGATGGGCGTGGCGGGCCGGGAACGGGTACTTCGTCTGTTCGATTTTAAAAAGAATGTGGAGCAAATGGAGCGAGTGTATGAAGCTGCGATTGCAGAACATTAAAAAGTATAATAAAAAACGCTTTGCCAGCCGGCAAAGCGTTTTTTGCAACTATTTTCAGTGACTTTAAAATTTCCATGAAAGCTTGGCCTGCTGCAAAGATGCCCCTGCTTTTCATGGAGTGGGTGTTTCATTCTGCTGTTTGCACCCAGATCAATTTGGCAGTCTACATAAGCAATTCCCTGTGTAGCGCCGCCCAAAGAATTAGCCCTCTTGCCGTGCAGTATCCCCGCTGGAATTTAAACAGAGATGTTAAATGATCCGTTTGAAATGTTACCTTGCATTGTATTACCTGTGTTCAAATTAGCTTTTGCTGCGTTATTCCACGCTTCGTTATAAATCATACATATCTCTGTTTCCTGCGCAGCTTCCGCTTTTGTCTGATAACAATTCCAGCCTGTGTTTGAATAAGTGGCAACCAATTCACCATTGCTATCGTAGAATTCTGCATACGATATTGATTTAGACTCTGATTTATAAGAAACTTTTCCAAATAAAATATCGATCAGGTTCAGGGATTCTACGGTTGGTACTTTTTTTGTAATCATCTTTAAGCCTTCTGTAATGATTCCTTTTCTGTCAGGCGACACTATGGACAGGTAGCTTGTTTTCAGGCTTTTAAAGCCTGTTGATGTTTGAAACGTACCAGCTGCTTGGTCTTCTTGGGCTTGTTTCATAACAGCTTCTTTTATTTTATCTTCATCAATTGAAGCTGTTGCTTTAGTGGGAAACAGTGGATCATTAAAATCCGGTAAAGATATGCCGCCTATACTTTTTGTGCCAGAGATATTGCCTGAGGCGTATGGATGATATGACTGTATACGCACAATTCTCAACTCCTTTTAGTAATATCCCATCCCTATATCTATCAATATCGGCAGATTTTATAGATATCTGAATGAAGAACGTCAGAAAAGGACTCGGGAACAGGAGAATCATTTATTTGACCGATAGAGTGCTTTCTATTTTAGTATATATTACATTGTTTGAGGGGTAAGAAGCAGAGGCACTTTTTTATTCTTGTGGAATGCGTGCTGATTTTGTTTTTAGCCGCCCTTCATCCGTTTTTGCTGGCGAACATCCTTACCCAAAAAGGTCAGGCGAACATAGCTGCCAATAATCCGAGAAACAAAACGCTCGGAATAACGCTTTTGCAGCTCGTATAAAGAAAGATTGGTGCTGATGATCGTAGGCCGCCCGGCCATCAGCCGAGTATTAACGATGTTGTAAACGGCGGCATCGGTAAACGAAGTGGAAAACTCTGTTCCAAGGTCGTCCAGAATCAAAAGATCACAGCTTAACAGCAGCGCGTTGGTATCCTCATTTTCTTCCGCTCGCCCAAAGCGTTCCCGCTCCAGGCTGGTGGCCATATTCTGTGCGGAAAGATAAATGACCCCGAACCCTTTTCCCACGGCTTCGCGCGCGATAGCCAGGGACAAATGGGTTTTGCCCAGGCCGGTTCCGCCCTGCAGAATCACACTGGGAGATTTCAGAGAAAACTCGCGCGCGTAGGTGCGGCAAAAGTGAAAGATATTCTCCATCTGCTTTTTGGGCGCGATTTCTCCTTCGTTCTGGGGAGCTTCAGGGTAGTGCGCCAAAGAAAACCCCTCAAAGGTGCAAAGGGAAAGCGGCGTCATTTCATTCAGTCGCTGGTAGGCGGTCTTGCGCAACAGATCTCGCAGACAGCTGCACATTCTGCCGTCTACGTATCCGGTATCACTGCACTTTTCACACTGATAGTGGGGCTTCAGATAATCCGGTTCCAGTCCCGCGCGTCGCAGCATCTGGTTCAGTTCCTGCTGTAAAGAGAGGTTCTTCTCCTTCAGGCGTGTAAGCTCCGTTACGGTGTCACTGCCGCTCAGCACTGCCTTGGCCGCTCCAATGGCCGTTGCGGTTAGCTGCCGTTCGATCTCCTGCGCGCGGGGATACATGGCATAGAAAGCGTTGCGGCGCTCCTCTGCGGCGTCGTTTTCGCGCATACGACGGTCATTCAGAATACCAAAGGCGATTTGGTAAATATCCTTTCCATAGGCCATCGACGCATCATTCCTTTCCCAATATATCAGGAACCTGAGCGCTCATACGCTCATATTCCTCAATGTCGTAAGTGGTTTGCTGCTGTGGCTTTCCGTGCTTTTGCGAAGCTACTTTTTCTGTTTGCTCCATCGCGGCCTGTTGGGGCGTTGTAATCCCCTCGCGCTGCCAGCGCTCCAGAATCTTGTTCATATAGCTCAAGCTGAGCTTGCCGATGGCGTCCACGCTGCGGTCGTAGGCTTCGCGTACCATCTTGGGGGAAAACTTCCATTCCAATAGCCAGCGATCCGAATATCGCTCTTCTCGGGCGCTCGGGGAGCGGGGAGAGAGGCGCAGCTCCTGCTCGATCTTTCTCCAGGCTTTATTGATGTCATCCAGCTTACGCAGTTTTTCTTCCGCCTGTCGGTGAGAAGAAATGCCTTCCTCGGCCCAGTCACGGGCAACTGCCTCGATATAGCTGGTATTGTCTTTGCCCTTGCTCTTAACGAACTGCAGGAGCATCAGAGTAACGTCTACGGGCAGCCCGTAATCATCGTGAATCGCCAGCAGGGTGGAAGAAAGCCCCGGGGAGAGGGGGCGCCCTAAAAGCTGCTGAGCCTCCTGCATCAGAAAACGGATTTCCGCCGACTGATTGATCCGTTCCGCGATAAACAGCCCGTCCGGCTTGGGGATGCGGCGCGGCGGAGCTGGGGGAAGGCTCTCTGCAATGGGAGCGGCGGCAAGCGGAAGCTTTTGGTGCGGGACAGACTCTGCGGCAGCGGCAGGCTGCACAGTCTGTTCCGACCCTGTTTCCGTTACAAGACCAACCTGTACCCAGTACTGCATGGCGTCCTGCACGTCGGGGGTGGTGATGCCCAGCGCAGCGGCGATCACCTCATGCGTAAAGGATTCTTCTGAATGACGAAGCGCCCACAGAAGAACCTTCAGCTGGTTCGGGCTGGCCATTTTAATATGGGAATCGACAAGAGTGCTGGGAACGGCAAAAACCGATTTCCATGCGCCCGGATGAATGGAAAAAGCCATGATATACTCCTTTGTACTGTTGCACCGATCCCACGGGGAACAGGCACTTCTTTGCAAAAAAAAGCAAGTGTTCGTGTGTGGCTGCGCCGGCAGGACCAATAAAAAAAGACACGATATACTTTTCCACTGTTTCAAAAAGGAATCATGTCATAGAATTTAAATGTAATTCATTATATCACATTTTGGTTAGAGAAGGAATAGAAAGGCAGAAAGGAACGGGAGAAAAAGAAAAATAAAAAAATTGGAAAAAGGTATTGACTTAAGGCGAATTCTGTCATATAATAACTCTCGCAGTTTGTTTGCGGATGTAGCTCATCTGGTAGAGCGCCACCTTGCCAAGGTGGAGGTAGCGAGTTCGAGCCTCGTCATCCGCTCCAGTAAAAAGAAAGCCAATCAACACTGATTGGCTTTCTTTTTTTATGGTTGTATCCCTGAACGCAGGGATACAAAATTGGCTTTCAGACCTGAAAAGGCGGGGGCTCAAAATTCCCTTTAGCCTGCTTTTTAGATTTTTCTGAAGGAGTAGCCTCGGCATCTGCCTTACGGCCTATCCGGAAAGAGGGGAGCTTGATCTGGGTGAGAATGAGCGCACAGAACATAAAAACACATCCGCTGATTTCCCGCAGACTCATGGTTTCCTGAAACGCCACTGCGCCGGCCACCGCGGCAAAAAGGGATTCCATACTGAGAATCAGACCGGCAATCGCCGGAGCAACTGTTTTTTGCCCAAGGGCCTGCAGGGTATATGCGACCCCCACCACCATGATTCCCGTATACAGAATCGGGCCGATGCTGCTTGTTACTGCCTGAGTGGTTGGGGATTCGAGCTGTAATGCGCAGAAAAGGGAAAAAAGGCCCGAAATCATAAATTCTACCAGCACCAGCTCCAGACTGTCGGTTTTCTTGGAATAGGTATCGACCAAAGTGATTTGAATCGACCAGAACACTGCGCTGATCAGAACATAAAAATCTCCTTTTGAGATGCTGAAGTTTTCAGACATACACAAAAGGTACAGCCCCACTGTGGCCAACGCAATACAAATCCATGTTTTCAGCTCGGTTTTACGGTGGAAAAACAAACCGAACAAAGGGATGAGTACAATGTACATTGATGTGATAAACCCGGTTTTTCCCACAGTGGTGTGGGCAAGACCCAGCTGTTGAAAGTATGCGCCCAAAAACATGGCAGTGCCGCAGAGGCCGCCACCGATTACAAGGTCTTTGCGCAAAAAGGTCTTTTTTTCTTCCCGGCTGATGCGTTTCAATAGTAAGCTGAGAGGAAAAAATATAATTGCCCCCATTAGAAAACGTGCAGCTCCAAACGAAAAGGGACCCAGATACAGTGTCCCCAACTTTTGCGGGATCAGCGAGGTTCCCCATATGATAGCGCAAAGCGAGAGCATCAGTTCCCCTTGGTGTTGTTTCAGGTGATGCATCGATATTCAGTCCTTTTTATAATGAAAATTCAAATTTATTGTATCATTATCCATAGAGAAAAACAACCGGATTTCTTAGGTTCCGTCGAAAGAGCGTCTTAAACAACCTTGCGTTCTCTCAAGATTAACGGTGTTGCAGAGAAAGGTATTGGTCAGTATTGCCCGGTTTTTCGTGGATTTCTTTGATACAAAACCAAAGGAATGACCTGCATTGCGGTTTCGTATGCAGGGAAAGGATAAGAAAAGAGAATAAATATGCACTATACTAAAAATGTCGATTTTTTATACAATAAAGGAATTCTATCTTTGGCCTATGATTTCAGAATAGAAATTAAAAGAGAGAATTCGGCACGAAGAAATTTGTGGCCATTTTTTCCATAGGCCGTAGTTTCGCTGCATTGCTTTTTACAGAAGCTAGGTTTTATAATTCTTTTTGCTGCACGGGTCGATAGAAATCTTTTGCAGAAAAGAAAGAAAAAGGCTGGCTGGCATCTCTTCGCCGTACAGTATTTTTTGATATGGATAGCATCGCTCTGCTAGACGAAAGATACTATACAAAGCGTCGGGAATGAAGGGGGATTTTTTGCTCAAATTTTGTAGGATTTGCTTGCGGCGCTTTCTATGAAAAAACAAGAAAGTATGTTATACTATTAAATGTTTGTGAATTTTTCAAAAGAGGTAATTGGATGGATATTAGAAATGACTTAAGAAACATTGCGATCATTGCGCACGTTGACCACGGTAAGACAACTCTGGTCGATCAGCTCCTGCGCCAAAGCGGTATTTTCCGCACCAATGAGTCTGTCGCCGAACGAGTGATGGATTCCAATGATCTGGAGCGTGAGCGCGGCATCACAATCCTTTCTAAGAATACTGCGGTAATGTACGACGGAACAAAGATCAATATTGTAGACACCCCCGGCCATGCTGACTTTGGCGGCGAGGTAGAGCGCATTCTGATGATGGTGGACGGCGTTCTGCTTTTGGTGGATGCTTTTGAGGGCTGTATGCCTCAGACTCGCTTTGTTCTGAAAAAGGCACTTGGCCTTGGCAAAAAACCGGTGGTCGTTGTTAACAAGATCGACCGTCCCGGCGCGCGCCCGCTGGAGGTTGTGGACGAGGTTCTCGACCTGTTTATTGAGCTTGGCGCAGATGAAAGCCAGTTGGAGTTCCCGGTGGTATACGCCTCGGGCCGCGATGGCTACGCAACGCTGGACCCGGACAAGCCCGGAGAGAACATGGTTCCCCTGTTTGAATCGATTCTGCAGTTTGTACCGGCTCCGCAGGGAGACCTGGAGGGCCCGGCGCAGGTGTTGTTTTCGAATATTGACTATGATGATTATGTCGGGCGCATCGGCATCGGCCGTGTGGAGCGCGGCAGAATCCGTGACGGCCAGAGCGTGGTACTGTGTGGCCATGAGGACGGAAACCGCAATTCCCGCATTGCGAAGCTGTATCAGTTCGAGGGCCTGAAACGAGTGGAAGTGACCGAAGCGGCACTGGGTGATATCGTGGCTGTTTCCGGCATTACAGACCTGAATATCGGCGAAACGGCCTGTGCGCCGGATTGCGTGGAGCCGCTGCCGTTCGTCAAAATAGACGAGCCGACGGTTTCGATGATGTTTATGGTCAACAACAGCCCGTTTGCGGGCAAAGAGGGCAAATTTGTTACCTCTCGCAACCTGCGTGACCGCCTGTTCAAAGAGGTGGAAACGAACGTGGCCCTGCGTGTGGAGGAAACGGATTCCGCAGATACCTTCAAAGTTTCCGGTCGTGGTGAGCTTCACCTTTCTATTTTGATTGAAACGATGCGCCGCCAGAATTACGAGTTTCAGGTTTCCCGCCCAAGCGTTATTTACAAGACGATTGGGGGCAAGCGCTGTGAGCCGATTGAGCTTTTGATGATTGAGGTGCCGGATCAGTACGTGGGTGCGGTTATGGAAAAGCTCGGCTCCCGCAAGGCTGAAATCGTTAATATGGGCACCCGTGAAAGCGGCGTGACACACATGGAATTTAAAATTCCCGCCCGCGGCCTGATGGGTTATCGTTCGGAGTTCTTGACAGACACGAACGGCAACGGCATTATGAATCATGTGTTTGATTCCTATGAGCCGTACCGCGGCGACATCGTACAGCGTGCCCAAGGCTCGCTGGTTGCGCACGAAACCGGCCCCTCCACGGCTTACGGTTTATTTGCCGCCCAGGATCGTGGCAGGTTGTTTATCGGCCCCGGCGTAGAGGTTTACGAGGGAATGGTTGTTGGTGCCAGCCCCAAGCAGGAGGACATTGCTGTTAACATCTGCAAGAAAAAGCATGCGACAAATACCCGTGCCTCCGGTTCTGACGACGCGCTGAAGCTGACGCCCTTTACGGTACTCAGCCTGGAGCAGTCTCTGGAATTCATCGCGGAGGACGAGCTTGTTGAGGTTACACCGAAGTCTGTTCGTATGCGCAAAATGGTTCTGAACAAAGAGCAGCGTATGAAGCAGGCCAATCGAAATAAATAAGAAAGCGCCGGAGAACGGACGGATACATCCGTCCGTCAAGCTCGGAGAAGCCAATGAAGCTGATTGTATTGGATTTGGAATGGAACGGTACCTATAGCCGCCGGCTAAAGGGCTATATCAATGAAATCATCGAATTCGGAGCCGTCAAGGTGGATGAAACCCTGACGGTTGTGGATACCTTTCACGCATTTGTCCGTCCTCAGGTGGGCAAGAAAATCAGCGGAAAAATCCGCAGCCTGACACGTTTGCGCAACGAAGATCTGGAGGACGGCATGCTCTTTATGCAGGTGGTCAGCCGGTTCAAAAAATGGGCGGGCGATGCAGTGCTTTTGACGTGGGGAACCTCCGATCTTTTGGCTTTAATTGAGAATTGCCGCTATTTTTGCGGTGACGGTCACATTCCTTTTTTGAAAAAATATGTGGATTTGCAGCGCTATTGCGAATCGCGGCTGCCGGGCATCGGCAGTATGCAGATGGGCCTTTCCACCTGCGCGCAGCTGCTGGGAATCGATGAGGAAGAATCGGAACATCACCGTGCTTTAAACGACAGCGTGCTTTCACTGGAGTGCTTTCGGGTGCTGTATCAGAAAGAGGCTTTCGAATCGATGATTCAGGATTCGGATGAGCCTGATTTTTATCCGCGGCTCACCTTTAAAACGGTCATTCTGTCCGATTGGGAGCATCCCCTTGTGCGGCAGGCAGATATGAGCATCCTTTGTGACCGCTGCGGCCTTGAGGCGGAGCAGCTGGATGACTGGATGGTGCGCAACAAGAGCTTCCGCGCCGATTTTTACTGCCCGCACTGTGACTACCGCTTTACCGGTCGCATTCAGTTTAAGCTGAAATACGACGGCCTGATTGTTAAGAAAAAGAACCTTCCGTTTCAGGAAGAACCGCAGGAGGAACTGGCGGAAGATGGAGAGGAACCGGCGGATTTAACGCTGGATTCTCAGAACATACAGGAGCAATCCTGAAAACAAAACGAACACAGGAGGGAAACGGTATGCTAAATCAAATGGAACTGCACGAGACAGACGGTGTGGAATACCTGACCTTTCCGCTTCTGGAGCAATACCCGCAGCTGCTGCACTCTTTTTCCACCAGGGTTGGTGGAGTGAGCGAGGGGGAATTTGAGAGCCTGAATTTCCGCAGAGGGGATTCGGAGAACAATATCCTTGAAAATTACCGGCGCATTTGCAGCGCAGTAGGGTATGACTTTAACGGACTCGTTGCTTCCGCACAGGATCATCATACCGTTCTTCGCTATGTGACGGAGCAGGAAAAAGGCATCGGTATCACAAAACCCAGTGACATGGAAAGTGTGGACGGCCTGTACACCGATGTTCCCGGCATCACACTGGTGACCAGCTATGCTGACTGCGTGCCGCTGTATTTTTTTGATCCCACGAGGAACGTGATTGCCCTGGCCCATGCCGGCTGGCGCGGTACTGTACAGCGGATCGGTGAAAAAATGACCGAAACTCTGTGCCGGCAGTTTGGCTGTAGTACACACGATCTTCTGGCGGGGATTGGGCCCTCCATTGGGCCGTGCTGCTATGAGGTGGACGAAACGGTGCGCGAGCAGGTAATGCAGCATGACGATCTTCTGCCGGAAGAGCTGTTGGCTGAGCAGGAGAACGGGAAGTATCTTCTCGATTTGTGGGAGTGCAACCGGCGGATTCTTGTACTGGCTGGTATTCCGGATGAGAATATTTCGGTGGGCGAGGTGTGTACGAAGTGCCACCCAGAGTTGTTTTTCTCTCATCGGCTGATGGGAGAAAAGCGCGGCGGTATGGTGGCAATGATGTGCCTGAGGGAGGCGCAGCCCCTTGACTCTTGAGGAATGTACGCTGTGTCCCCGACGCTGCGGGGTGCGCAGGGAGCCGTCTAAAGGCGGCGGCTTCTGTCATATGGGAAGTCATCCCGTTGTGGCGCGTGCGGCGCTTCATTTTTGGGAGGAACCCTGCATCAGTGGAACGCGCGGCTCAGGTACGGTGTTTTTTACTGGCTGTACCTTAGGCTGTGTTTTTTGCCAAAATTACGATATCAGTACCCGGCGGGAGGTTGGGCAAGAACTGACCGTGACGCAGCTGGCCGAGGTATTTCAGAGGCTGGTCGAGCAAGGGGCGCACAATATCAATTTGGTCAGCCCCACGCAGTTTGCGCAGCCGATTGCCGAGGCTCTCAAACTGCAAAAGCTGCCGGTACCTGTGGTATACAACAGCAGCGGCTATGAAACCGTTGAAACACTGAAAATGCTCGAGGGTTTGGTGGATGTGTATCTGCCCGATCTGAAATATGTAAGCTCCGAAATAGCCGCACGGTATTCCGGCGCGGCTGATTACCCGGACTACGCAAAGCGGGCGATTCTGGAAATGGTGCGCCAAACCGGGGAGGCCCGGTTTGACGAACAGGGGCTTCTCGTCAAGGGTACTGTGGTGCGCCATCTGATTCTGCCGGGCCATACGCGGGAATCGATCGCGGTGCTTGGTTGGCTGAAGGAGCATTTACCCACCGGCGTGCCAGTCAGTCTAATGGCGCAGTATGTTCCCTGCGGAAAGGCGGAGCAGTACCCGGAGATTAACCGTCCCATCACCGCGCGAGAATTCCATAAGGTAGAGGAATATCTGATGGAGTGCGGGCTGGACGGTTTTGTGCAGGAGCGTTCTTCCGCTCAGAAAACATATATTCCCCCGTTTCATCTGGAGGGCTTGGAGTTTCTTTCTGAATCAGAGTAATAAAAAACCTGCGCCCGATTTGTTGGGGCGCAGGTTTTTTTACTATGATTCTATTGAATATCAACCGCTATGAAATATTGCCAACCTTCTTCCTTGTATTCAGCGGAGGGAAGGTCACAATTCACATCAAAGCCTGAGTCTTACCTTATCAGTATCATGTTGGAATAAATACACGCTCTGAACCAGCCCAAAGCCAAGGTAAAAGCATGCAGTGGAAGAGCCTCCAGCGCTAAAGAACGGGAGGGTAACACCCATAACGGGCAGCAGGCTCAGGCACATGCCCACATTGAAAATCGTCTGCGACGCAATCATACCGAAAAAGCCGAAGCACATATACGAGCCCAGCGGATCGCTGGCTTTTCTGGCGCAGTACAGCACGGTAATCAAAAGCGCAAGAATGAGGATCAATACGAGTGAGGTACCGATAAATCCGAGTTCTTCCCCCGCAACGGAGAAGATGAAGTCGCTCTGCTGAACAGGGACACTGTTGCGGGCCACTCGTGGACCCTCGAACAGCCCGCGGCCAAAGAGTTGACCCGAGCCGATGGAGATTTTGCCTTGAATTTGCTGCAAGCCCGCACCGAGCGGGTCAGCCTCCGGATTCATTAGGTTAATCAGGCGGGTTTTCTGGTAATCTGCCAGAACATATTTCCACGCAAGAGGTGCGCCGATCAGCATGGCGCCGAAGACCAGCGCAAAGTAGCGCAGCTGTATTCCTGCCGCAAAGGACATGGCAAGAAACATGCAGAAGAAGATGACTGCCGCGCCGGTATCGCCCTGCATTTGTGTCAGCAGCATGGGGATTAGGGCATGTACACCAAGAGAAACCACATATAAGGGGTTCTTCAGCAAACCGCGTTCCTCCAAAACGGAAAGGTGCTTCGGGAACGTAATCATAAAACCGATTTTCGCCAGTTCAGACGGCTGAAAGGTAACACCGCCCGGCAGTTTGATCCACGCCCTCGCGTCAACGCCGGAGGAGCCGGAAGCGGAATGCCCGAAAAGCAGCGTATAGACAATCAGAAAAATACAAAAGCCCGCCACAAGGTACCAGTAATTCGAAATTTCCCGGTAATTCAGACGGGTTAGAATAATAGCGGCAACATATCCTAAAATCACAGCAACTAGCTGCGTATTAAAGTAGTTAACGCTGAATGCGCGGGTCACACTGGCCACCAGAAGAAGCCCATAAACAGAAATCGCTATCATCAACAGCCACAAGAGCTTGTTTGTTCGTCGAAAATACAATTGAAACGAATCTAGAGTTCTGGACATAATTTCACCTCGAGTCTTATTATAGGATGAACCGAGCGAAAGTTCAAGCAAATACTTTTAACCGGCTCCTGAATGTGGTATAATTCCTTTGATTATTCTTTGTGTTTGGCAGAGAATGCGGTATTAAATCAGTGGCTGGCCTGCGATCAGGATGCGCTGTTTTGGGCCGCCCTTTTGGAATCGTTAAGGAGGACTCTATTTTGCAGATTGTCACAGACTCACCCGCTCAAACGGAGGAACTGGGCTGCCGCATCGCTCAGCAGCTGAAGGGCGGAGAGGTACTGGCGCTGTTTGGCGGTATGGGAATGGGGAAAACAGCGTTTACGCGGGGCCTTGCAGCGGGTCTGGGGATTTCTTCCGGGATCAGCAGCCCCACATTTTCAATTGTAAACGAATATCACGGCCGTCTGACTGTCTTTCACTTTGATATGTTTCGGGTAGAAAGCTGGGAGGATCTGGAATCCACCGGCTTTTTCGACTATCTGGATACCGAAGCGGTGATGGTCATTGAGTGGAGTGAAAATATAGAAGGCGCTCTTCCTCCCGACGCAATCATGATTGAGCTGTCCGTCGGGAAAACGGAGCAGGAGCGCATTTTTCGAATTGAGGGATTAGAGCTATGAAAATACTTGCCATAGATTCCACCGCCGTTGCAGCCTCAGCCGCGGTACTGGAGGACGACCACCTGTTGGGAGAGTTTTTTATTCACACCAGCTTTACCCACAGCCAGACGCTGATGCCGATGGTGCAGCAGGTGTTGGAGTGTGTCGGCGTTTCCGTGGAGGAAATCGACCTGTTCGCAGCGGCAGCCGGGCCGGGCTCGTTTACCGGGGTTCGCATTGGAGTGGCCAGCATGAAGGGAATGGCGATGGCCAGTGAAAAGCCGTGTGTTGGCGTTTCTACTCTGGAGGCGATGGCCTATAATTTTGCTCTGCCCGGGGCTACGGTCTGCGCGGTGATGGACGCGCGCCGTGGGCAGGTTTACAACGCCGTGTTCCGTTTGGAGCAGGATGGTTTTCAGCGTCTGACGCCGGATCGTGCCATTTCTGTGGAGGCGCTCAGCGAGGAATGTAAAAATTATAGCCGGCCTTTATTTCTTGTTGGAGATGGAGCGAAATTGTGCTATAATACGAACGGGTTTCAGGAGCTTTCTGCTGTTTTGCCGCCGGATCCGTCGTTGTATCAGCGTGCGTTTGGGGTAGGCCGGGCGGCCTATCGCGCCTGGCAGCGGGGCGAAGCGGTGTCTGCTTCAGAGCTGCTGCCTGTATACCTGCGCCTGCCTCAGGCAGAGCGGGAACTCAAAAAACGGCAAGAAAATCAAAAGGAGGGCTGAGCATGGTAGTACTGGGAGCGGACCACGGTGGATTTCGCCTGAAAGAAGCAGTAAAAGCTTACTTGGAGAAAAATTCTATTCCGTATCAGGATTATGGCTGTACCAGCGAAGAATCGGTGGATTATGCGCTGTTTGCCTCTAAAGTGGCTTACGATGTAGCCGAGGGAAAAGCAGAGAAAGGGATTCTGTGCTGCGGTACGGGAATCGGCATTTCGATTGCAGCCAATAAGGTGAAGGGAATCCGTGCGGCGGTATGTACAAACGAATTCTGCGCCGAGGCCACCCGCCGGCATAATGATGCCAATATTCTGTGTATGGGCGGGCGTGTGATCGATGAGGAAATGGCGGTTAAGCTGGCGAAGATTTTTCTGGAAACTCCGTTTGAAGGCGGACGCCACGCAAGAAGAATCGCGCAGATTAAAGAAATTGAAGACGGAAAAAAGCTGTAAAGGAGAAAACGGATGGAACGTCAGGTATTTGAAATGACACACCCCCTCATTCAGCACAAGCTGACCTTTTTGAGGGATAAAAACACAGGCTCGAAGGAGTTCCGCAGTTTGGTAGGCGAAATTGCCATGCTGATGTGCTACGAGGCCACACGCGATCTTCCTCTGGAAGACACACACGTAGAAACCCCGGTTGCTACGGCTACCACAAAAGTACTGTCTGGCCGCAAGCTGGCATTTGTGCCGATCCTGCGCGCGGGTCTTGGCATGGTAGACGCTGTACTTGAGCTGGTTCCCGCCGCGAAGGTAGGCCACATCGGCCTGTACCGCGACCACGAGACTCTGCAGCCGGTGGAATATTACAGCAAGCTTCCGCAGGATACCAACGAGCGCGACGTGATTGTGCTTGACCCCATGCTGGCTACCGGCGGTTCTGCTGTGGATGCGATTAACATTATCAAGCGCAGCCACCCCAAGAGCATTAAATTCATGTGCGTCATTGCAGCGCCAGAAGGTGTTGAGGCTCTGTGCAAGGCTCACCCCGATGTGCCGATTTACTGTGCGCACATTGACGATCATCTGAATGAATCCGGATACATTGTTCCCGGTCTTGGCGACGCGGGCGACCGGATTTTCGGTACTCTGTAACTTCGGTTATCAGAGGATGAAAAAGAGACTCTCCCTAAGGCGCGGTGAAGTTCCGCCGGTTTTAGGGAGAGTCTCTTCTCTTTCGTATGGAGAACAAAAATGGATTGTTGCAATATGTGTGATGTGTTATTATAAAAATATAGTGGTATGTTAAACCAATGGGAGACAGAGCGAAACATAAGAATTTGTTTTAGAAGGAGTAAAAAATGAAGGTAGAGAAAAGTGCATGGGCGCGAAAAGAAATTTTTGATTTCTTTTCAACAATATCCAATCCATTTTATATGGTTACGTTTACAGTAGACGTTACACCCCTCTACGATCATGTGAAGAAGCAAAAACTATCGTTTTATTATGCTTTGATTTATCTTTGCACGAAAGCCATTAACAATATAGATGCTTTCAGATATACCATACAGGATGGAGAATTACAGCTTCTCGAAGAGAGAATTCCGAGCTTTACAGACCTGAAAAGCGGAAGTGAACTTTTCTATATTGTAACTATTCCCTGCAAGGGAAGCTTGAAAGAATTTTGCAGCGCGGCTGCGGAAAGAAGTCGTGCACAGAATTGTTTTATCAGTTCAGAGGATGACACCAATGATTTTATTTACTTCTCCTGTTTGCCTTGGGTAGAAATGACGGCATTGACGAATGAACGCGATATGAATCTGGATGATGCGGTTCCTCGCATTGCCTGGGGAAAATATACAGAGCACGCTGGCCGTAAACACCTGAATCTTTCAATTGAGTTGAATCATAAATTTGTAGACGGAATTCATATTGGGCGTTTTCATGAGGAGTTATCGAAACTGATTGCCGATTTGGAATGATAAATTCAGTCAAGGCCAACTGAGCCAAGTTGTTGCCAAGATGATGTGCCGAAGGGGAATCTTTAAATATTTCGAATAAAAACAGGCGGTATGCTGTCCTCTGTGGGAGCATACCGCCGTTGCTGTTTGTAGCCATTTTACAGTCTGTGCATAATTTTTTTCATCTGTTGATTGTAAAAACGGGAGTCTACATCCTCTTGCTGAGATGTACGGGGAAGGGAAAAATTCCCGTTACAGCCGTTTGATAAAATTACCGCTGATATCCAGCCGGTCGTTAATGATGATAAAGGCCTGCGGGTCGATGTCGCGAACGATCCGCTTCATGCGGTTGATCTCGAATTTTGAAACCACCGTCATAAAGATATACGACTGCTCATGCGTGTAAGCGCCATAGCCCTGCCAGCAGGTTACGCCGCGGTGCAGCAGCTGAACGATGGTATCGGCTACCTCTGGGTGCTTTGTGAAAATCATGGCGCTCGATTTAATGTTCTGATAATGGGTTCTGTCCACCACCAGAGAGGTTGCGGCGGAGAAAATAACGGAGTAAACCACCACTTCCACATCAAAGCGGAACAGGCAGTACAGAAATACAACGCTGCTGACCGAAATGGCAAGCTTGCCAACGCTCATGTCGGGGAATTTCTTGGTACAGTACACGCCGATAATGTCGGTTCCACCGCCGGAACCACCGGAACGCAGAGTCAAGCCAATGCCAGAACCCGCGATCAGCCCGCCGATGATACAGGCCGTCAGGTAATCTTCAATAAGTGGGGAGGTTGGAACCGGAATGACTGTCATCGCCACCGACTGGCACGCGACGGTCAGCATGGTTTTCAAAAAGAACGTGCGGCTGATTTCCCGGTAGGCGAGCAGCATGAGTGGAATATTCAAAACCAGCATCATCACACCGGCCAGATTAAAGGTTTGAGGAATATTCAGGTGCAGAACGTTGATCGCAAGGTCGGAAAGAACCTGCGAAATGCCCACGAATCCGCCGTTATACAGCTTGAGCGGAACAATAATGGTGTTCAGGTTGGCAGCGCAGATGACTCCCCCTAAGATGGAGAAAAAGAAGTTTGGAAGCATCTGTAATTTTTCTTTATGCAGCATGCGCGATTTTTGCATGTATGATCCCCCTGATTCTATATCTATTTCCATTATATCGGGCAAAGAAAAGAAGTCAAGGGAAGAACTGCATGACTAAAAAATAACTTTTTATTCAAATTTTGATAAAGCAAGTTTTGGAATTCTGAAAAATATATTTTACTTTTGAAATAAGTGTGGTATAGTGAATGACAGTGTACCTCATTTATTGAAAAAGGAGTGGAGTTCCCGGGATGAATAGCCCGAATCATGTGCTAATCGGATTGATTGTATATGAGTATGTATCTGAGAAATATGGTGTTCGGTTAGACAGAGCCAGCTTTCTAAAGGGAAATACCAGCCCGGATCATTCTCTTTCATTCCTCAGACCGCATCGCGTACGTTACTGCAAGGATATGGTGAAGCGAAAAATTGGCCGTACCTGCCGCCTGGAATGGCAGGATAAAAACCGCCAGCTGTCTAGAAAGCTGGGAGTTTTGTGCCACTACTATTCCGATTTTTTCTGCTTGGCACACAGCTCTGAATTCAGCGGCACTCTTTCGGAGCATATTCAATACGAGCAGGATTTGTTGTTCTTTATGGGCAATCATATGGAATATTTTAAAGATCTTGATTATGTATCGGAAATAGAGGTCCCTTTGACGGTGCAGGAGATTTATGAACATATGCATGAGCGGATTCACCAGAAATTCGAGCTTGGTCAGAATTTTGAAACTGAACTGTTTTTTGCGATCCGGTCCTGCATTGAGCTGGTGCTGTACGTATTTTATCATGGGCGCTGTCTGGCGGAGCCGGTTGTGCAGCGATAATGTTCCTTATCATAGAAGAATAATATTAAGGGCATACGACGTTGTCGTGTGCCTTTTTGTGTTTTTATAGTAACAAATTGGAATATGGGCATCTTATGGAAAACAGGAAAAGGGTGAAGATATTGAATGTTTTGAACAACAGAAACAAGGAACAGAGCTTTGCAGGGCAGTCTTTTTACCGGTCGACGCAAAGGGGGGCGATGGAGCAGCTGTGGAACAGCCAGCCGCAGGTCTTTTACCGCAGCGACCCTAACGGCGGGAGAAAAGCCGGTGAATATCCGTTGGGCTTTTATCATACCAATTTGGTCAGAAATTTTTATTGATTTGGTTTGTTTTATGCTGGACAGATCTCTTCGAATCAGCTATGATGATCCCAGAAGAAAGCAGTATACTCATCTGTAATGGTTCCATGTTTTTATGGAAGCTTCGTTATGAAAAGGGAGGGAGAACATGCTGCACGAAGAACTAAAGGAAGAAATCATGCGTCAGCTGGCAGAGTACGGTGAGCGCGGAATCGATCTTGATTTGGCAGAGCAGATGATAAAAGTTGCCCGCGAAAAGGCCAAGGAGGTGGGAGTGCCTGTTTCCGCCGCCGTTGTGGATGCCGGTGGGAATCTGATTCTGCACCTGCGAATGGACGGCGCGGTTTTAATTAGCGTTGATGCCGCTTATAGCAAGGCATACACTTCGGCTTCACTGGAGCTTCCCACAGGGAGCCTCCATGAGCGCACCATCCCCGAAGGGAAGCTGTACGGGCTTCATACCATGTTCGGCGGAAGATACTGTGTATTTGGCGGCGGGCTGCCTTTATTTCGGGCCGGCCGGTTAGTAGGTGCGGTTGGAATCAGCGGCGGAACCGTGGAGGAAGATACCACAATTGCCGAAGCAGCGGTGAGTGCCTGCCAAGAGCTCAGCTGGAGTAAAAACAGGTAGTTTGATTCAGAAAATTTACCGGTTAGTAAAACTTAAAAAGCAAGGCATTGTTACGCAGAAACAATGCCTTGCTTTTTTGCCTGAATGAGGCAGACGTAATCTTTATGCCATGATGCATTTTTTGGGGGAGCAGATTCCATTCATCTGTTTAAAGGTTGATCAGATTGGCTGTATTTTAGAACTGCCGAACCTGCTCTGTAATGACAAAATACGACAATTATGCTATACTAAAAACAACAACAACTGGAACATACATAGATTTCTGTAAATAAACGAGAGAAAAAGTATTGTATTTAGAAGCAAATAAAGCTGTTGCAAGCAAATAAAGGAGTTATTTTATGCAGGATGAAAGAAATCAGGCGCAGAACGGTGAAGCAGAGTCAAAGGACCCATACAAATTTGTCTTTATTGATCCCAAGCTGATCCGCAGTGCTGCGGAAACGGTGAAACAACAACAGGAGGATTTGCAGGAACTGATTGCAAGAGCGGAGGACGACGATCTGGATGCAAAGCATCAGCTTGCATTACGCTACTACCGTGGAACAGGCGGCGCAAAACAAGATGATGACAAGGCTTTTTTTTATTTTCAGCAGGCAGCAGAACAGGGGGATGTTTCTGCCCAGTACAATTTAGGCGCGTGCTATGAAAGCGGGATCGGTGTAGAGAAGGATTACGAAAAAGCGGTTGCTCTGTACCGTGAAGCAGCGGAGCAGGGCTTCCCGTCTGCACAGTGCGCACTGGGGCTGTGCTATGAAATCGGTCAAGGCGTTGAAATGGATAAAGACAAGGCGATGGAGCAATACCTCATCTCCGCGGAGCAGGAGTATGCCCCTGCACAGTGCAATCTGGGCTTTTTCTATTATCACGGCATTGCAGTAGAAGAAGACAACGATCAGGCGATTGCCTGGTTTACAAAGGCGGCAGAGCAGGAATATCCCCGTGCAAAATTTTTGCTGGGGGAATGCAGTGAGTATGGATATGGCGTGGAAAAAAGTATTGACAAAGCGATTGAGCTTTACCGCGAGGCGGCAGAGCAGGATTTCCCCCCGGCACAAACCCGCTTAGGCATCATCTATCTGTATGCACTTGGCGTGGAACGGGATGAAAAGCAGGCGGTGGAATGGCTGACTATGGCAGTGGAACAGAAATATCCTCAGGCGTGGTGCGTTTTGGGTGAATGCTATGAAAATGGATGCGGCTTGGAGCCGGACCAGGAAAAAGCTCAAGAACTTTACCTGCTTTCGGCTGAACAGGGCTACGCACCCGCGCAGTGCAATTTGGGTTATTTGTTTTACGGTACCGGAGTGAAAGAAAATGATGAAAAGGCTGTACACTGGTTTTCCATGGCAGTCGAAAAAGGGCATCCCCGCTCACAGTGCCTGCTTGGTTTATGCTATGAAAATGGGTTAGGCGTCGAGGAGGATAAAACGAAGGCAGCTGAGTTATACCACCTTTCGGCAGAACAGGGTTATGCGCCTGCGCAGTGCAATCTGGGCTACTTCTATTATACTGGCACAGGGGTGGAAGAGAACAATGAGGAAGCTGTTCATTGGTTTTCCAAGTCGGCAGAGCAGAGCTACCCGCGTGCGCAGCATCTGCTAGGAAATTGCTATGAAAACGGTTATGGTGTTGAGCGGAACCCGCAACGCGCGGCAGAGCTGTACAAAGCTGCGGCCGAGCAGGAGTACCCCGACGCGTGGTGCGCACTGGGCGTTCTATACGAATACGGAAATGGGGTAGAACAGAACAAAGAACAGGCAGTTGAGCTATACCGTCTTGCGGCGGAACGTGGCTTTTTGCCGGCACAATGCAATTTGGGTTTTTGCTATTACTGCTCAATAGGAGTGGAAGAGAACTATGAAGAGGCTGTGCGCTGGTTCTCTAAGGCGGCGGAGCAGGATTTTGCCCGTGCGCAGTGCCTGTTGGGCGAGTGCTACGAAAATGGCTTCGGGGTGAACGAGGATAAGGCAAAGGCGATGGAGCTGTATCGCCTTGCAGCGGAGCAGGGTTACCCATCGGCACAGTGCAATCTCGGCTTTTTCTATTATGTCGGTATTGGAACAGCGGAAAATAACGAGGAAGCGGTTCTCTGGTTCACCAAAGCGGCAGATAAAAACTACCCGCGCGCACAGAGTCTGCTTGGGGAATGCTATGAGAATGGGTACGGAGTAGAACGTGATCTGAAGCGTGCAAAAGAGTTTTATCAGAAGGCTGCAGAGCAGGGCCATGCTCCGGCGCAGTGCAATTTGGGTAATTTCTATTATTATGGCGTTATGGAGCAAACCGACTACGAGCAGGCAGTCAGCTGGTTTACCAAAGCGGCTGATCAGGGCTATGCCCGGGCACAGTACATGCTGGGCTTGTGCTACGCTAACGGTTATGGCGTAGAAACAAATCCGGAGCGTGCGGTTGAACTTTACCGGCTTGCCGCGGACCAGAAAAATTCCAACGCGCAGTGTGAGCTGGGGTTGTGCTATGAGTGCGGTGAAGGCGTCGAAGAGGATAAAGATAAGGCAATGGAACTGTACCGTCTTTCGGCGGAACTGGGGAATGCTCGCGCACAGTGCAACCTGGGTTTCTTTTATTACCATGGCATCTGTGTGGAGGAGAACAACGAACAAGCCGTTTACTGGTATTCGAAAGCGGCCGAGCAGGGCTATACCCGGGCACAGCACCTGCTGGGTGTGTGCTATGAGCACGGCTGGGGAGTTGAACGCAACCCGGAACGTGCGGTGGAGCTTTACCAGATCGCTGTGAATAAAAATCACCCGATAGCACAATGCGACCTTGGCTGGTGCTACGAGTACGGCGTAGGCGTAGAGAAGGACGATGCCAAAGCAGTGGAGTTGTACCGCCTTTCTGCGGAGCAGGGTTATCCCCGCGGGCAGTCTAATCTTGGGGACTGCTATTACTTTGGTACCGGGGTGGAGGAGAATAGGGTCCAGGCGGTTCATTGGTTCTCCAAAGCCGCCGAACAGGGGCATCCCCGTGCGCAGTATTGGATGGGCCAGTGCTATCAATTTGGGCGTGGCATCGAGCAGAGTTTGGAGAAAGCAATTTATTGGTATCAGCTGGGCGCAGAGCAGGGAGACAGCTGTGCGCTGAATTCTCTTGGAATCCGATATTTAAACGGTGAGGGAGTCGAACAGGACTACCGAAAGGCCTTCGAGCTGTTTGAGCAGTCGGTTCAGGCCGGGCATAGTGGCGCGATAGTGAATCTTGGGCGGGCATATCGCTATGGGAAGGGTGTGCAGCAGGATCTGGAAAAAGCAGTTACCTTGTTCCGGCAGGCTGTAGAACAGAACAAAGACGTCGCCTTTGGCAACCTGGCGGACTGCTACGAAACCGGCGAGGGTGTGGAGCAAGATTACGTTGAGGCAATGCGGCTGTACCGCTTGGGAGCGGAGCAGGGTGATGAAACCGCCATGTTCAGCGTAGGTAATTTATATGAAAACGGTCTTGGTGTGCCTAAGGATTTTGCCAAGGCAATGGAGTGGTATCTTATGGCGGCAGAGCAGGGGAACGCAAGGTCCTATTGCCGGCTGGGCGCTTTCTATGAGAATGGAATCTGTGTGAAAAAGGATAGAAACAAAGCGATTGAAATGTATCAAAAGTCTGTGGAGCTTGGTTATGAAAATGCGAAAGAGTCTTTGCAGCGGCTGGAGAGTAAAGCTAAGCCTTGGGGCGGTTTTTTCTCTCTGTTTAAGAAATGAGAAACAAACGGCCGGGAAGGGTTCATGAGAACCTCTCCCGGCCGTTTGTTTTTTTATCACACTTTTTTATCCGGCCTGACTATTAGTTGGCGAAAGATAACACATTCGTTCTTTCGTACCCTTAGTAAAAAATTTAGAGCGGGCCGAATCGGTTTCAAAAAAGCCTTTTGAGCGCACCATTTGCATATCTTGATTTTACATGATTTTAGTCTGAATTTCGTTACCGGAAAATGAGAGAGGAATGCTATGATAAAGTAACGGAAAACTGTATTCGAAAGTCGGGGCCACGGCCTTGTTTTTCAATGGAAAGCGCCATTTGCTGCAATCATTTATGGTATGAGTCAATTATAAGGAGGAGACGTTTGTCTCTGTTTCGGAGCAGCCTTTTCTTATTTTATATTCTTTTGGTTTCATTCGTTTTCTTTCATACAGGTGGGGAAGCATTTAGCTAATATACAAAGGGGGAATGTGCGTGAAGCTGGAGGAACTCAGAACGCCGGGCGGCGATCATCTGACACGCATCGTTCAGGAGATTGTTCCCGGGAAGCAGATTACCATGGCGCACATTATCTGCAGCCCCGATCCGGTCATCTATCAAAAGCTGGGTCTGGACCCGAGGATGGATTACGAGCATGCGGCGGTTGGAATCATTACCATGTCACCCAGCGAAACCGCAATTATTGTGGCGGACATCTGCATGAAAAAATCTGCGATCGAAATCGGCTTTATTGACCGTTTCAGCGGAACGCTGATTATTACTGGCAGAATGTCCGATGTATCGGTGGCCCTGGAATCAGTGCTGGAATATACGGAAAACGTTATGGGATTTACCGTGTGCAATCTGACAAAGGCATAGGTGTTTACATTGAAAAGAATTATTCTGATCGGCAGGGCGGAATGCGGGAAGACCACGCTGACGCAGGCGCTGCGCGGTCACAAACTGCAGTACCAAAAAACGCAGGCAGTCAACCACCACGATGTGGTGATTGATACCCCCGGGGAGTATGCGGAAAACAGGGAGCTGGCTCGGGCGCTTATTTTATATTCTTATGAGGCGGATGTCATCGCGCTGATGCTCAGCTCCACAGAGGATTATTCTCTGTTTAGCCCCAATATTGCGGCCGGAGCCACCCGCCCAGTGATCGGGATTGTCACGCAGATCGACCGGGAAAATGCGCGCCCCGACCTCGCGGAGTCCTGGCTGCGTCTGGCCGGGTGCAAAACCGTGTTTCGGGTCAGTGCCTTTACCGGCGAAGGAATCGAAGAGGTTCTGCATTATTTGGAGGCAGAGCAGCCTCATTCCTGTAAGGTCTGAATTTTACTACCCAAAGTTTTAATTTCACCGGAAGAATAAACGGAAAGGAGAGAAAATAATTGGTAAAAAATTCTAAAGCGCTTATTTTGACTGGGGATTTTACCGAGGATTATGAGATTATGGTTCCTTTTCAAACCCTATTGACCTTCGGCGTGGAGGCCGACGCGGTCACACCGGGAAAACAGGCGGGAGATTACATTAAAACGGCCATACATGATTTTGAGGGTGACCAAAGCTATACGGAAAAGCCAGGGCACCGCTTTTTGCTCAATGCTACCTTTGATTCCTGCAATGCTGCGGATTACGATGGGCTGTATCTTACCGGCGGCCGGTGCCCGGAATATCTGCGCTTGAACCCAAAGGTAATTGCGCTTGTGCGGGAGTTTTTGCGTCAGGGGAAGCCGGTAGCCGCTATTTGCCACGGAATTCAGATTTTGACCGCGGCCGGAGTCGTGCGTGGGCGCGGCCTGACGGCCTACCCCGCGATTCAGCCAGAGATCGAAGCGGCCGGGGGAACCTATTTTGCAATGGAATCCGACCAGGTTTACTGTGACGATCAGCTAATCACCGCGCCCGCGTGGCCGGCTCATCCGGCGATTTTACGCGCGTTTTTAAAGGCCATTGGGGTCTCGGGTTTTTTGTGTTGAAGCGGCGCAAATACTACTTTTCAATCAAGGAATTAGGGTTTGCATGATTTTTGGTAGACAGGCTGTAAAACCAGAGGAATAGTCGAATAGAGGGACTGCTAGGCCGGTTTGGCACAGCGGTTCCTTTCTTTGTAAATGTGAACAAAAAAACTAAATTTGTTCTGTGAGATCGTATTTTTTAGTTTGTATTTTACAGATTTATGTCTGGATTGTGTTAGGGAGAAGAAGCTCGTATCCGTTATAATGAGAGCGACACAAAACACAGCATTAATATGCAGGTCATGCGTGATTCCATGAATTTATAAGGAGGTTATAAAATGCTAGCGAAAGGTTTTTCACAGCCCACACAAAGGGTAGAGAAGCTGAAAAGGATGATTCTGGACGCGACTCCTTATGTAGAGTCGGAGAGAGCGGTCTTGGTAACCGAGTCTTTTAAAGAGACAGAAGGTCTTCCGGTCATTCTGAGGAGAGCGAAGGCGGTTGAGAAGATTTTCAATCGGCTGCCAATTACCATTCGCGATGATGAACTGGTCGTCGGTGCCATCACGAAAAATCCTCGTTCCACTGAAATTTGCCCCGAATTTTCTTACGATTGGGTGGAGAAGGAATTTGAAACCATGGGGAGCAGAATCGCCGACCCGTTCCAGATTCCGAAAGAAACTGCGGCTGAGCTGCACGAAGCGTTTCAGTATTGGGAGGGAAAAACCACCAGCGCTTTGGCAGACTCTTATATGTCGCAGGAGGCCAAGGATGCAATTGCATCGGGCGTCTTTACAGTAGGCAACTATTTCTACGGCGGTGTCGGACACGTTTGCGTCGATTACGGTAAGGTAATGCGGATCGGTTTTCGCGGCATCATTACAGAAGTAGTAGAGGCGATGGAGCACATTGACCGGACAGACCCAGAGTATGTGCGCAAAGAGCAGTTCTACAAAGCTGTGATTATTTCGTACAACGCAGCAATCCGTTTTGCGCATCGTTACGCGGAAAAGGCCAGAGAGCTGGCGGCAACCGAGCAGAACCCCACCAGAAAAGAGGAGCTTTTGCAGATCGCCAAAAACTGCGAGCGTGTGCCGGAATACGGTGCAACCAATTTCTATGAGGCCTGCCAGGCGTTCTGGTTCCTACAGATGATGCTGCAGATCGAATCCAGCGGCCACTCAATCTCTCCCGGTCGTTTTGACCAGTACATGTATCCTTTCTACGCGGCAGATAAAAACATAACCCCCGAATTCGCACAGGAGTTGATCGACTGTATCTGGATCAAGCTCAACGATGTCAATAAAACCCGCGATGAGGTTTCCGCTCAGGCATTCGCCGGTTACGCGGTGTTCCAGAACCTTGGTGTCGGCGGCCAGAACGAAGAGGGTCTTGACGCCACCAATGAAATCTCTTATATGGCGATGGAAGCCTGCGCACACGTTCGTCTTCCTGCCCCTTCGTTCTCCATCCGCGTATGGCAGGGCACTCCGGATGAATTCCTGTACAGGGCCTGCGAGCTGGCTCGTCTCGGCATGGGCGTTCCCGCCATGTACAACGATGAAGTCATCGTTCCCGCTCTGGTCAACCGCGGTGTTACTCTGCGCGATGCCAGAAATTACTGCATTATCGGCTGTGTTGAGCCCCAGTGCCCACACAAGACCGAAGGCTGGCACGACGCTGCATTCTTTAATGTAGCAAAAGTATTGGAAATCACTCTCAACAACGGAAAGGCCGGCGGTAAGCAGCTTGGCCCGGTTACTGGCGACATGACATCCTGGAAGAGCATGGATGATTTCTTTGCCGCGTTTAAAAAGCAAATGTCTTATTTTGTTCATTATCTGGCCGAGGCCGACAACTGCGTCGACATCGCGCACCGAGAGAGAGCCCCGCTGCCGTTCCTTTCCGCATTGGTGGAAGATTGCATCGGCCGTGGAAAATCTCTTCAGGAGGGCGGTGCAATTTATAACTTCACCGGCCCACAGGCTTTCGGCGTAGCAGATACGGGAGATTCCGTATACGCAATTCAGAAACATGTATTTGAGGATAAGGACGTTACCATGGATCAGCTTAAGGAGGCGCTTGACGCCAACTTTGGCTACCCGGTCAGCGCATCACCCGCCGTTTCGGCAGGCAACGCCAGCCAGGAGACCGAACTGAAGGTATACGAGGCAGTCAAGAAGATTCTTGGCAATGCCAGCTCCATTAATCTGGCGGATATTCAGAAGAAAATCTCTGCAATGGACTTCTCTGAGAGTGCAGGCGATCCCGGCAAGTACGATCATATGCGCCGCCTGCTGGACAGCACGCCCAGCTTCGGCAATGACGATGACAACGTTGACATGGTTGCCCGCAAATGTGCGCAGATCTACTGCTTTGAGGTAGAGAAGTACCGCAATCCTCGCGGCGGCCAGTTCCAGGCCGGCGTATACCCGGTATCCGCCAATGTGCTGTTCGGTAAAGATGTTGCAGCGCTGCCTGACGGACGTTTGGCAAAGCAGCCTCTGGCAGACGGTGTTTCTCCCCGTTCCGGTAAGGATTGCAAGGGCCCGACGGCGGCTTCCAATTCCGTTGCCAAGCTGGATCATTTTGTTGCTTCCAACGGCACACTGTACAACCAGAAGTTCCTCCCCTCCGCTGTTGCGGGTGATAACGGACTAAAGAACTTTGCCTCTGTGGTCAGAAGCTACTTTGACCATAAGGGAATGCACGTTCAGTTTAACGTAATCGATAAGGAAACGCTCCTGGCTGCGCAGAAGGAACCTGAAAAATACAGAGATTTGGTTGTCCGCGTTGCAGGTTACAGCGCTCAGTTTGTTGTTCTGGCTAAAGAAGTGCAGGATGACATCATCAACCGCACGGCGCATACTTTCTAATCGGCAGGCAGTCGGGTTAATTTGAGAAAGCGCTGCGCGGGAAAGCATCACACAGATGCCAATAAAGCCAAGGGAGTTGTGAGAATGCCTTCACCAATCGATTACAGTGCCACCGGTACCGTGTTTAATATGCAACGATACTCCATCCATGACGGTCCGGGAATCCGTACGATCGTATTTTTAAAAGGCTGTCCGCTGTCCTGCCTGTGGTGCTGCAATCCTGAATCGCAGAACGCGAAGCCGGAAGTGATGTACCAGGCTTCTCTCTGCATCCACTGCGGAAAATGTATCAAGGCCTGTAAACATGGGGCGATCGATCCTCAAAATACAGGGCTTATAAATCACACAAAATGCGTTGCCTGCGGGGAATGCGTGAATGTGTGCCCGGCCGGTGCGCTGACGATGAAGGGTCAGCGCCTGACCGTGGAGCAGGTGATACAGGAGCTAAGGCGCGATGAGATTAATTATCGCAGGTCCGGGGGTGGAATTACATTGTCCGGTGGGGAACCCCTGCTGCAAAGCGGTTTTGCAGTCGAACTGCTGAAGGCCTGTCACGCAAAAGGATGGCATACAGCCATTGAAACTACTGCATATGCCTCTGCCGAAGCCATAGAAAAGGTGTTTCCATTCATCGATTTGGCCCTTCTGGACATCAAATCCCTGAATAATGAGATTCACCGAAGGGTGACCGGGGTTTCCAATGAGATCATTTTGAAGAATGCAAGGCGTATTTCTGAACTGACAGAGACGGTGGTGCGGGTGCCGACCATACCGGGAGTGAATGCCAGTCCCGAAGGGATCAGTGCAATCTGCGAATTTGTCCTTACCCTGCACCAGGTAAAAACGCTCCATTTGCTTCCCTACCATACGTATGGGGAAAATAAATACGGGCTTTTGGGAAGAGAGTATCAAATGGATTCGAAGGCGTCGCTGTCTACGGAAGAGGTTGAGCAGCTAAAAAAGATTGTGGAAGGCTGCGGTCTGAACTGTGTTATCGGCGGATAGCAAATTTATGAGAAACGGAGGATAGACAATGGATCAGCAATTAATTGAGAAAGTGATCAATCAGGTCGCTGAGGAGCTGAAGCAGAAGCCGGAGGAATCCGCGCCGTCCTGCTGTGGGTCTTTGGGGGTGACGGAGTTTGTCGGAACCGCCATCGGTGATACGATTGGTCTGGTGATTGCAAGCGTAGACCCAATGCTGGTGGAAAAGCTGCATCTGGGTAAATACCGTTCCATCGGAATCATCGGCGGAAGAGTGGGCGCAGGCCCTCAGATTATGGCGGTTGATGATGCCGTAAAAGCAACCAATACGGAGGTTATCTCCATCGAGCTTCCCAGAGATACCAAAGGCGGAGCGGGCCACGGCAGTTTGATTTACATCGGCGCTGATGATGTGTCGGATGCCAGAAGAGCGGTTGAGATTGCTCTGGCCAGCCTGGATAAGTACTTTGGAGATGTGTATGGAAATGAGGCCGGGCATCTGGAATTCCAGTACACGGCAAGAGCCAGCTATTGCCTCGAAAAGGCTTTTGGCACCCCGCTTGGCAGAGCGTTCGGCATGGTGTGCGCCGGGCCCGCGGCAATCGCCACGGTTTTGGCCGATGTTGCCGTAAAGGCCGCAAATGTTGAAGTCGTCGGTTACAGCTCTCCCTCGCAGGGCACCAGCTATTCAAACGAAGTTATTCTCACCTTTACCGGCGATTCCGGTGCAGTGCGTCAGGCAGTCCGCTCGGCGATTGAGGTAGGGAAAAAGCTGCTGGGCGCTTTGGGCAGCGAAGTCAAATCTACAACGCAGCCGTACATTTAAGCGCCGGCAGAACAGCCGGATGATAACAAAGGAGGATCCATATGAATTCTGATGCATTAGGCATGATTGAGACCAAAGGACTGGTAGGAGCGATTGAAGCAGCCGATGCCATGGTAAAGGCCGCTAACGTTTCTCTGGTTGGATACGAAAAGATCGGTTCCGGACTCGTGACCGTGATGGTGCGCGGTGATGTCGGTGCGGTAAAAGCCGCCACAGACGCCGGAGCCGCCGCCGCCAGACAGGTTGGTGAGGTTGTTTCCATCCACGTAATTCCGCGTCCGCATTCCGATACGGAAAAGATTATTCCCACAATGGCTTCCAAATAATAGTTAGCTGATTTCCACGGCAGATGCGGACGGAAAGCACCCGATCTTTACGTTTTTCGTCCGCATAGATTGCCGTGAAATAAAAATTCAATCTGCTGAAAGGGGTTGTTACCTTTGTTGGATCATAAGCTGCTCGAGCAGATGGTTTTAAAGGTAATCAGGCAACTGGAAGAAGAGCGTCTCATTCAGCTTCCACAGCAGAAGGTCTGTTATCTTCTACTGCCGGAACGCTGGCAGAGCGATACTTTTGAAAAACTGGGCAGCCTTTTGCTTCCCGGTAATTTGCAGGCGATTTTTGTACTGCCTAAAATACGATACAATGATTTTTACATACAAAAGCTCAAAGCACTCTTTCCCGGCAGTTTGGTTCTGGAACAGGAACAGGCATGGGAAGAGCAGCGGGACGAATTCATTACGGTTTTTCCGTTCCCCAACAGGGCTCTGGTAGCAAAAACGGCGCTGTGCCTGGAGGATTCCTTCGAAACACGATGGATCGGGCGGTGCTTTTCGTTGGGGCAAAAAGTGGTAATGCTTTCAAGCGGGATGGAGCCGTTCAGCGGCAAAGAACCTAAAGCATATCGAATCAAAATAGAACAGTATATCCGAACCTTAACGGATTTTGGAATAAAGCTTACCGACCGGCTTACTGTGCCGCAGCCGTACAGAGAACCGGCTTTGAATCCGGAACCGGAAAAGAACATGAAAAAAAGGGTTATTACAGAGGCGGATCTGGCCCTCAGCCTGACGGAGGGAAGGCTGGTTCTGCATCAAGGAGATATCGTTACCATGCTGGCAAAGGAAAAGGCCGCAGAAATGGGAATTCAGATCATCCGAGGGTAATCTAAAAGAACAGGAAACGAGGTGGCCAAATGAACGACGCATTGGGTCTGGTAGAAATCAAAGGGCTGGCCGGAGCAATTACCGTGGCGGATGCAATGGTAAAAACCGCAAATGTGGGGCTGATTGGCATTGAAAAAGCAAGGGGCTTCGGCTGGATTACGATTAAGGTTTCCGGCGATGTGGGAGCGGTCACCGCGTCTGTGCAGACCGGCAGGGCCGTGGCGGAGCAAAATGGTCAGCTGGTGTCTTTTAAAGTGATTCCGCGTCCGGCACCAAGCATCGGTGAGCTGTTCTGCAAGGTCTCCGCGCCGGAGCAAAAGCCGCCTCCGGATGATTCTGAACCGGGTGAGCCCTCCCCTCCGGAAGATATGACGCCGGAGAATTCGCGGAGCGAGCCCTTGGCACAAATGGAAAAAACCGATTTACTCGAGAATAGCGAAATGCCGGCTGTTACAGAACCGGCGGCAGATATGGTGCTGACGGAAGCTTTACCGGAGGAAACGGCAATTCCATTGGAGGAAGCGGTTTCGGAGAAAACAGAATTCGAAGTGAGCGCGCGGACGGAAGAATCCGAAAAGGCGGAACTTACAGTGCAGCCAGTGTTGCCGGTGGAGATGTCCTCTGTGAAAGAGGCCGCGCCGCCCGCAGAGATGGAAGCTCTGCCGCAGGGCGATTCCGCAGCCAGTCCTGTGCCGGAAAAGCATTCCGAAGCCCCCGCCAAAAAGGGCAGGCAGGCAAGATCGCCGGGACGTCCCGCCAAGAATAAGAAAAAACCGGCGGATCCCAATTTACAACAGCCAGAGGAGGGGAGTAGATGAACGCAGAGCAAGTGGAAGCTCTTGTAGGCCAAATTTACCAGGATTACCTGAAAAACAGCCGAACATTAAAAAGCGGTGTTTTTTGTTCCGTGGATGATGCGGTTGCAGTCGCGGCCAGCGCATACCGGCAGTATTCTTTGCTTACCTTAAATCAGCGTCAGCAGGTGATCGATGCTGTCAGAGCGGATCTGCTTACAAAAGTGGGTGATCTGGCGCGAATGACGGTGGAAGAAACCGGCATGGGGATTGCCGAGGATAAGAAACAGAAGCTTTTGCTTGTCCTTCAAAAAACACCGGGCACCGAAGACCTGATTACCGAAGTGAAAACCGGCGACTGCGGAATGACGCTGTATGAGCTTTCCTCTTATGGCGTTGCGTGCGCGGTGCAGCCCTGTACCAATCCCTGCGAAACATTGATCTGCAACACAATTGGTCTTCTCGCGGCCGGCAATGCGGTGATTCACGTGCCGCATCCCAGAGCGCTTGAGGTTTCTCAGTTTGTAACAGAACTGATTAGTCAATCCATCAGCCGCACCTGCGGAATTGATAATCTGGTTTCCACATTAAGCGAAACCTCCATGGCGGTTACGCGTGAGCTGATGACGCATCCTGATATATCACTGGTGATCGCCACCGGCGGAATGGGGATGTTGCGGCAGGCGATGTTCTGCGGGAAAAAGGTGATCGGGGCCGGCCCGGCCAATCCGGTGGCCATCATCGATGAGACAGCGGACCTGAAAAAGGCAGCGCGCGATATCGTGTTCAGCTCTTCCTTTGATAATAACCTGACCTGCATCACAGAAAAATGCATGGTCATTGTCGACTCGGTCGCGGACGAATTCCTTCGGGAGCTGAAGAAAAATCATGTTCATTGTGTCAGCGATCAGCAGGAGATGCTTCAGCTTACCCTGGCTGCGGTAACGCCGGAAATGGTTCCGAACAAAACTCTGGAAGGCAAAGGTGCGGCGCAGATTCTTCGTGCAGCCGGTATGGCATGCGACGATTCGGTACGGCTGATTGTGGTGGATACAGTTCGCCAGCACCCGTTTGTAACGGAGGAAATGCTCATGCCGTTGGTTCCGCTGGTGCGTGCGAAGGACTTCGAGCAGGCCGTGGAATTTGCCTGTGAGATCGAGCAGGGACTGCGCCATACGGCAACCATCCATTCGCGGATGATCGAGCGCCTCAATTATGCCGCACAAAAGCTGCAGACAGCGGTGTTTGTCAAAAACAGCTCCGCTCTGGCGGGCATTGGATTTGACGGGGAAGGCGATACCAGTTTTACCATTGCCACCGCAACCGGAGAGGGAACCACAACTGCCCGGCATTTCTGCAGAAGGCGGAGATGTACTCTAGCCAATGCATTTTCTATTCGCTGAAAGAACAGGAGGTCACCTTGCACAGTATATTTTTGAAAACGAAAATTCATAGCGGAATCGGTTCTTTGCAGGTGCTTTCCGCTTATCGGAATCAAAAAATCTTTTTGGTTTGCGATGAATTCTTATTGAGCAGCGGAGGAGTCAGGCAGCTCTTAGAGTCTGTAGATGATTCCTGTCAGGTCAAAATTTTCCACAAGGTTGTTCCGGATCCGCCGATGGACACGGTGGCAGAGGCTCTGGTTCAGTTCCAGCGCTTTGCGCCGCAGGTAATGATCGCTATGGGTGGCGGTTCTGCAATCGACACCGCAAAGGGTGTTTTGTATTTTTCAAAGCAGATGCCCGGCGGTTCAGACGTAAAGTTGATTGCTGTGCCCACTACCAGCGGCACCGGGTCGGAGGTAACCTCCGCTACGGTGCTGACCGATCCGGAGTCTAAAATCAAGCACATAATTGTGGATGATGCTATTGTTCCGGACGAAGCAATTTTGGATGCACGGCTTACCCTGTCGGTGCCACCGAATGTTACGGCTAATACTGGCCTTGATGTTTTAACTCATGCGCTCGAAGCCTATGTAGCAGTAAAATCAAATCCGTTTAGTGACGCTTTGGCGGAAAAAGCGGTTGAATTCATTCATTCTTCGCTTTTAGCCTGTTATAGCAACGGAAGCGATCTGGAAGCAAGAACCCGGATGCACGAAGCCTCTACCTTCGCCGGAATTGCTTTCGATAAGGCCGGGCTGGGATTATCCCACAGTCTGGCGCATCAGCTGGGAAGCGTGTTCCATATTCCGCATGGGCTGGCCAACGCATTGGTATTAAAGGAGGTGATTCTGTTTAACAGCAAAGACCCGGCGGTTTGCTTCCAGTATGCAGACCTTGTACGGCGCACAGGTATTTCTGCGGGAGCAAAGAAAGACGAGGATGCGGTTTGGGATCTGATTCGCTATATTGAAGATTTAAAATTCCGGATGAAAATGCCCGGCACGGTCAGAGACTGTGGGATCTCCCGGGCAGAATACGACAATTCTATGGTAACACTCGCTCTGAACACTCTGAGGGATTGGTGTGTTTCGTCAAATCCGACAAAAATCGCAGCGGAAGACGTGGTTAAAATATTAAATTCGGTCTATTAGGCTTTCCTTATCAGACAAGAATATATTATAATGAAGCTAAAAGCTTTGTTTTATATATTCTTGAAGGAAGGGATGTAAAGTATGGAAAATTTATTTGAATCTAATCTTCAACCTGGCTTCCATGCGATTTCTGAAGAGGAAGGTTCCATCAGCAATTTTAGCATTGCACGTCTCTTTGGCATCAAGGTTTTGGAAAACATCCAGGATAAAATATCCAAAGCGACCGGCCTTGCCTTTGTAACCGTTGATTACCGGGGTGAACCGATTACAGAGATGACTTCCTTTACTCCTTTCTGCCGGCAGGTTCGCAGGGATGAAAACGCCAAACGAATCTGTATGTCGTCCGATGCGTTTGGTGCGATTCAGGCAGCGGTAACACAAAAGACCTATGTCTATTTTTGTCCGTGCGGGTTGATCGAGATTGCGATCCCGATCATTGTGCGGGGTCACTATCTGGGGGGATTTATCGGCGGTCAGATCCGCTGCGAGGATGCCCCAACTGATATTTGCCGGCTGGAAAGTGTTCTGCATCATACCCGCAATCACAGAGAAGACCCGGAGATGAACGAGCTGTTTCAGTCGATCGCCGTTTATCCCTATGAAAAGTTTTTCCATATTGCTAATCTGGTTTCACTCATTGTGAACCAGCTTGCGGAAAAGGAATTGTCCCGCTTAGTGCAGAAGGAAAATTTGGATAAAGAGCTGGAAGCACTCAATGAACAGAAAAAAGAGATGGAGGCCGAGCTGGCCGCATTGAAAACACAGATGAATCCTTATTTTTTATTCAAGAGCCTGAATGCGATCTCCAATCTTTCTGTGGTGGAGGATGCCCCCCGTACCAACCGGGCGATTAATTTGTTTGCGGAGTTTATGAAATTCAATTTTTCCGAAACAAAGGACAATGTTTTTGTGCCGGATGAAATTGAGAATCTGGAGCGCTACCTGAAAATCCAGAAAGAACGAATGGGCGAACAACTGCAGTATGTACTCGATATGTCAGAAGAACTGAACATGCAGAAGATTCCAAGCAGAATTTTACTCCCGTTTGTGGAAAGAGCTGTTTTTTACGGGGTTGGGCAAAAGCGGGAGCCTGGTACGCTGCGAATCAGCGCCCGGTATCAGGAAGATGACGTGGTGCTCCAGGTTGAGGACGACGGCCCGGGCTTGAGCGACAAGAAAATTGCCCAGCTGTTTAAGCAGTACAAGGGTTTTTATGAGGGCGGCGCAATCGAGGCCAGTATCGCGTTTTCCCGGCAAAGGTTGGTTAATTCCTTTGGCTCCGGGTACGATGCTGTAATCAAAAGTGTAGATGGCGTTGGAACCACCAGTACCGTACGCTACCCGAAAAACTTTGATGAAAAGGCTAATTGATCATGTATAAGATATTGATTGCAGATGACGAACAGTTGATGCGGGATGCTTTGCAGATCATGATTGAGAAGGTACCCGGCTTTGAGGTCGCGTTTTCCGTCAGCAATGGGGAAGATGCAGTGGAGTTGTGCCGAAAAGAAAAGCCGGATATTGTTTTTATGGACATTATGATGCCCGGCATGTCTGGAATTGAGGCCAGCAAACGAATCTATGCCAACAATCCTGAAATCACAATCTACATATTGTCTTCGTATAATCATTTTGATTTTGCTATTGAAGCGCTGCGTGCCAAGGTAAAAGAGTATATTTCAAAGCCTGTTTCCTGTGGTACGATCCGAACCCTGCTGGAAAAGCACAGCCGAAGCAGCCAGCCGGAGCAGATATACTTGGATATGACCTTAAAGGTTTTGAAGGAAAAGGACTTTAAGCAGATGTATTACCAGGTTCCAGAGATCGTACAGGAGCTGTACCGGAGCTGCGGATCAAACCATGAGCAGGTACAAGCGGCCGCAGAGCAGTTGGGACAGAATGTGTTTAATCACCTGGGCCGTGTTTCGGCTCGCCCTGTTCCTTGTGCGGAGCTATTTCCGCTCAGCGAGGCTTCCCTTGCTTCACCTGCCGGTATGGAGGTTTGGCTGTTCCACGTTATGAATTATATTTTTCAGCAGATCAGCATTCGCAAGTATGAGCTGCTTCAGAATGTGTTTTCTTATATCAATGCGCACGTTCAGGAGGAAATCGGACTGACGCAAATCATTGATAACTGCGCGGTCAGCCAGGGGTATTTGAGCCGTATTTTCAAGAACTGTCTCAACGTCAGCGTGATGGAATATCTGCACTTAAGGAAGCTAATGCTCGCGAAGGAATACTTCCAGGCCACAGACCTTACCGTTGCGGATGTGGCGTTTCGTCTGGGTTACAATGAAAGCGGCTATTTCAGCAAGGTGTTTAAGAAGTATGAGAACATAACCGTCTATCAATATAAAAAAGCCGTCGGAGCATCCTCCGAACGGTAGCGGCACAAGGGGCAGGTGACAGTGATGTGCGATTATTTGGTAACCTCAGAATCAGTGACAGAGGGGCATCCCGATAAGGTGTGCGACCAGATTTCCGACGGAATTCTGGATGCCTACCTGACCAAGGACCCCAATGCCAGGGTTGCGGTGGAAACCATGGTATCACCCGGCGTAGTCATGATCGCCGGCGAGGTGACCTCCAGTGAACAGGTGGATGTGGAGGATGTGGCCCGCAGAATACTGCAGAGCGTTGGGTATACCGATGAGAAAAAGGGAATGGATTACCGCACCTGTATGGTTTTAACAAATCTGAACGCCCAGTCTGCGGACATTGCCAGAGGGGTGGACGGGGAAAATCAGCCGGTCGGCACCAGCACAAGCCTTGGCGCCGGAGACCAGGGAATCATGTACGGTTATGCGTGCAATGAAACTCCGAGCTATATGCCGCTTACGGCGGAGCTGGCCCATAAGCTGGCAAAACGATTGGCGGATGTACGCCATCAGGAGCTGCTGCCCTGGCTGTATCCAGACGGAAAAACCCAGGTGACCATGCGGTATTCTTCGGAGGGAAAGCCGCTCGAAATTACCAGTATTATTGTTTCGGCACAGCACGACGACGGAATCGGGTATGATTACTTACAGGACGCAATTTTAAATGAAGTGATTCATTCCGTGATTGATTCCGGGTTGCTCAGCTATCATACAAAAATACATATTAACCCCACGGGACGCTTTGTTACGGGTGGCCCGGCGGCTGATGTCGGCCTGACCGGCAGAAAAATCATGGTGGATACGTACGGTGGTACGGGCCGTCATGGGGGAGGAGCTTTTTCGGGAAAGGACCCGACAAAGGTAGACCGGTCTGCAGCCTATATGGCCCGCTACGCGGCAAAGAACATTGTGGCCGCTGGTCTGGCGGAGCGTTGCGAGGTTTCTCTGGCTTACGCCATCGGCCTGCCGGAGCCCGAGGCGGTTACGGTAAATCCCTTTGGTACACAGCGGATTCCTCTCAATGATTTGAATGAGATAATCAGAGAAGAGTTTTCTTTTTCGGTTTCGCAGATTCTTGAGCAGCTTCAGCTGCGCAAGCCTCAGTTTTTAAAAACAGCATCCTATGGGCATTTTGGCCGCGAAGATCAGGGATTTCAGTGGGAAAAAACAGATCGAACGGAATCGTTACGAAAAAAAGCGGTGACTTGTATCAGTAATAGATTTATTTAATTCAAAAAGGAAAGGTTGAAGGGTATGGATTTATTCGCGCTGGTTGCAGCGTTTGGCGGAGGAGTTTTAGGCGCAATGCTGGGAGCGCTGCCGGTATTTATTTTAACAGGTGTATTTGCGGTCACAGGTGGCTTGATGGGAATGGCAGGGATTGCTGAGCTTTCTGTCGGCAGTATTACGTTTGGTGCAATGCTGGGGCCACATGTTGCTTTTGCAGGCGGTGTTGCCGCGGCAGCCTTTGCGGGCAAAAAGAAGCTGATTCCCAATGGCGCGGATATCCTGTATTCCCTCAACGGCACGGGTAATTCTGCTGTGCTTTGTGTAGGTGGAATGTTTGGAATGATGGGCTATATCATCAAGTTCTTCTACGGTAATATACTTCATCTGAGAACGGATCTGCCCGCAATCACAGTGATTACACTTGCAATTATTACACGCCTGGTGTTTGGTACCACTGGCCTGTTCGGCAAATATGAAGGGACGGAAAAGAGAGCGTGGGTTCCCACGGGCAGCTCGCTGGTGTATAACATTGTGTTGGGTTTAGGTATCGGCGTTGCGGTCAGCGGTGTGGCGGTTTCTCTTCTCTCTTCCGGTGCTTCCAAAGAGGCGATGGCAATGTTCCCGATTGCTTGCTTTGGCTTGAGTGCGGTCAGCTTAATTTTTGTTCAGACGGGCTTTGCGGCTCCGGCATCTCACCACATCACTCTGCCGGCAGCTTCGGCGGCCGTGATAACCGGGAATGTATGGATCGGCGTTTTGGTGGCCATTTTCTGCACGGTTTTGGGTGATACACTGGCTAAAACCTTTAACAGCCACTGCGATACCCATTTTGACCCGCCGGCCTTTACAATCATGCTTAGCATGTTCCTTGTAAACGGATTGTTTGCATAAAGATAGGTTTTGTCAAAAAGGAACTATCATTTTTTTAGTACAGGAGGAATGCAGTATGTCAAATGAAGCATTAGGCATGATCGAAACCAAAGGTCTTGTCGGCGCGATCGAAGCGGCAGACGCAATGGTGAAAGCAGCAAATGTTGTTTTGATCGGCTATGAGAAAATTGGCTCCGGCTTAGTCACGGTAATGGTGCGCGGAGATGTTGGCGCGGTTAAAGCGTCGGTGGATGCCGGCGTAGCGGCGGCTGACGCGGTGGGAGAGGTTGTTTCCCGCCATGTAATTCCGCGGCCCCATGCAGACACAGAAAAAATACTGCCGTAAGCTGCGGCGAGGAATGACCGGCCCGACCGCACCTTAGCGGCGGGCCGGAATCGAAAGCAGGGAGGTGTGCAAGGGTTGAAGCACACAGATCAAACAGTGGAAACCATTGCAAAGCTTGTTTTGGAGCGGCTGCGCGAAATGCAGACCTGTATGGTGCCGGTAGGGGTATCGAACCGTCATGTGCATCTGAGCCAGGCGGATCTGGAAGCTCTGTTCGGTTCAGGGTATCAGCTGACTTCAATCAAGGAGCTGGGGCAGCCCGGCCAATTTGCGGCCAAAGAAACGGTTACGATCATCGGGCCGAAGGGCAGCTTTGAGAACGTTCGTATTTTAGGGCCGGTACGCCCTAAGAGTCAGGTAGAGATTTCTCTTTCGGACAGCTTTCGTTTGGGGGTCAAGGCCCCCATCCGTGAATCAGGTCAGCTGGAAAACACGCCCGGCCTGCAGCTTTGCGGCCCATTGGGAACGCTAGAGTTGCCCTGCGGCGCCATTGTGGCGTTGCGTCATATCCATGCTACGCCGGAGATTGCGGAGCGTATGGGAATTTTTGATAAAGAAATCGTCGAGGTAGAAACCTGCGGCGAAAGGCGCTGTGTGCTCGGGAATGTGCTGGTCCGCGTTTCAGAGAAATCTGCGCTGGAAATACATGTGGATACCGATGAGGCAAATGCTTGCGGACTCAAAAATAATGATTTTGTCCTCATTCGCAAATGCCGCTGAATAGGAAAGTATAATTGATTCACTTAAAAACAAATGTCTACTTTTTGATGAATCGATTTTAGAGTGAGTTTACGATAAGGAGCTGACAGCTATGAAATTAGATGATAAATTAATCGAGCAGGTGGCTCGTCTGGTCATGGAAGAAATGAAAACCGGAGGCAGCGCGGCGTGTGAGAAGAATGGGGCCTGCGGTAGCAATGGGATTTTCGATTCCATGGATGACGCGGTGGTGGCCAGCGAAGCGGCGCAGAGAAAATACCTGTTTTCTTCCATGGAGGATCGCCAGAAATATGTCGATGTGATTCGCCAGACGGTGCTGGAGCCGGAACTGCTCCAGAAAATTTCGTGTATGGCGGTAGAAGAAACCGGCATGGGCAATTATGAACATAAGCTGATCAAAAATAGTTTGGCAGCGAAAAAATCCCCCGGAACCGAGGATCTCATCACCGAGGCCATGACCGGAGACCACGGCCTGACTCTGGTGGAATACTGCCCCTTCGGCGTGATTGGCGCGGTCACTCCCGCAACGAATCCAACCGAAACCATCATCTGCAATTCCATCGCGATGCTTGCGGGCGGCAATACCGTTGTGTTCAGTCCCCACCCCAGAGCCAAGAATGTGACCCATGTGCTGGTAACTGCCCTGAATCAGGCACTGGAAAAGGCCGGCGCTCCCGCGAATCTCATTGTAACGGTGAGGGAACCCTCCGTTGAGAATACCAATCTGATGATCAAGCATCCGAAAATTCGGGTTCTGGTCGCCACGGGCGGCCCCGGGATCGTAAAAATGGTTATGTCTACCGGCAAAAAAGCCATTGGAGCGGGCGCGGGCAACCCTCCGGTTGTTGTGGATGAAACGGCAGACATTGAGAAAGCGGCCAAAGACATTGTTGACGGCTGCAGTTTCGATAACAACCTGCCCTGCATTGCGGAAAAAGAGGTTATTGCGGTCGATACGATTGCGGACTGCCTGATTTGGCATATGAAAAATGCCGGTGCGTTTGAGATTAAGGAAGAAAGCACCATCAGCCGCCTGCTTCAGCTGGTCACAAACGAAAAAGGTGGCCCCAAGGTGGAGTTTGTCGGAAAGAGCGCGCCTTATATTCTGAATAAGCTGGGGATCAGCGGCGGAGAAAACGCGCGTGTGATTATTATGGAGGCACAGAAGAATCATCCGTTTGTGATGGAAGAGCTGATGATGCCGATTCTGCCGATTGTCCGCGCTGCGGATGTCGATGAGGCCATTGAAATCGCGCTGGTGGCCGAGCGCGGCAACCGCCATACCGCCATGATGCATTCAAAAAATATCGACAAGCTGACCAAGATGGCAAAGCTGCTGCAAACGACGATCTTTGTCAAAAATGCGCCGTCCTATGCCGGAATTGGCGTGGGCGGGGAAGGCTGCACCACCTTTACGATTGCGGGCCCAACGGGTGAAGGCCTGACCACTGCCCGCTCCTTCTGCCGGAAGCGCCGCTGCGTCATGTCAGATGCGCTGCATATCCGCTGAGTGGGGAGAGAAATCAACGGAAACGGAGGCGTACCCGCATTGTTGGAACTTGAAAGAATCAATGAATATATTGCGCAGGTAGAGCGCTCTGAAACAGAAACCTTTGAACCCTGCCCCGGTAAACTGAAGGTAGGGCTGGATTTGGGCACCGCTTATATCGTGCTTGTGGTACTGGATGCCGAGGATCACCCGATCGCCTGTGAAAAACGAGCGGCAAGCGTCCTACGCGACGGTGTTGTGGTAGATTATGTTGGCGCCTGCCGGGTTGTACGCGAACTGAAAGAAAAGCTGGAGGCCCGCCTGGGCCAAACTCTGGAGCAATGTGCCATCGCCATGCCGGCCGGAACCGACAGTAGCCTGAAAACGCACACCTATGTTGCGGAAAGTGCGGGAATGCAGGTTGTTAATGTCCTTGATGAACCGACAGCCGCAAACACCATTTACCGTGTTTCTGAAGGAGTAGTTGTGGATATCGGCGGCGGCACCACGGGCCTTGCTATTTTGAAGGACGGCAAGGTGGTTCAGATCGAAGATGAGCCGACAGGCGGCACGCACCTGACCCTTGTGCTGGCCGGCAGCTACCAAATCCCGATTGCGGAGGCGGAGGCCATTAAACTCGATTCCTCCCGCCATGCGGAGATTTTCCCTGTCGTGAAAGCGGTGATCGAGAAAATGGCGGCCATCGTAAAAAAGTATGTGAGTAAAGAAGCTGTCAGCGCGATTTATCTGTGTGGCGGAACCTGCTGCCTGGCCGGGGTGGAAGCGGTATTTGAAAAAGAAACCGGAATCCCAACCTATAAGCCGCAGAACCCGTTTCTGGTCACACCGGCGGGGATCGCCATGAACTGTATTGAAAAATAACCCCTCAATGGGAGCGGGAGGAGCTTTTTATGCTGGTAGGAAAGGTGATTGGGAATATCTGGTCGACCCGTAAGGAAGAAAGCCTGAGGGGATTAAAGTTTCTGGTCGTCTGCCCTCTGGATTTACTGGAGGGAGGGAAGCCCGGTACCCCCATTATTGCGGTAGACAGCATTGGTGCGGGAATTGGGGAAACGGTACTCATCGTCAGCGGAAGCTCTGCCCGAACCGCGATTGGCCGTCCGGATGTCCCAGTGGATGCGACCGTAGTCGGTATTGTAGACGATAAAGAAATCAATACCAATGTACTGTAGTATGAATCACGGACCAGAATAGTTGTCTCTCACCGCCAAACGCGGGGAAGAGAGAACGAGTTTTGTTGCGTGATGTTCATGGAAGATCAGTATTAGTGAAACAGGATGGTGATAGTATGGATTTGATCGAAGCGGTAAAGGCTGCGGGTGTGGTAGGGGCAGGCGGAGCCGGATTCCCTACACATGTGAAGCTTGCCGCCAAGGCGGAGTGTTTTGTGGTAAACGGCGCGGAATGCGAGCCGCTGATCGAAACAGATAAGTATTTGATGCGCACCTTCCCGGATCAGATCGTTCAGGCGGTCGTCGAAGTTGCCTCCCATGTCGGAGCAAAAAGAGCCGTGATTGCCCTGAAAAAGAAGTATGTCAAAGAGGTCGCTGCGCTGCGGCAGTCTATCGCGGCATCCGGTGCGCAGATCGAACTGTTTGAGATGTCGTCCTTTTACCCAGCCGGGGATGAGCAGGTACTCATTCAGCAGGTGTGTGGCACTTCGGTTCCCGAGCGCGGAATCCCGCTCGATGTGGGTGCCGTGGTGGATAACGTGGGAACTCTTCTGAATATTCACGACGCCTTGCAGGGAATTCCCGTAACCGAAAAATATTTGTCTGTCGTTGGCGAGGTGGAGCGCCCAGTGATGCGTAAGGTTCCGCTGGGAACCCCTCTGCGCGAATGTATTAGCAGTGCTCGCCCGCGGCTTCAGGATTATATCGTGATACTCGGCGGCCCTATGATGGGGCGCGTTGTGACTGACCCCGCCGAAATCGATCATCTGGCCGTTACGAAAACAACCGGGAATCTGATTGTTCTGCCAAGGGAGCATTATCTCGCGTGCCGGGCGGCGCTGTCGCTTCACAGAATGAAAGTGCAGGCCAAAAGCGCCTGTGTTCAGTGTCGGATGTGTACCAGTTTGTGCCCACGGTACCTCATTGGGCATCAGATTCAGCCCCATTTAATGATGCGTAACCTGTTTCGCGAGGATTTGATTACCGATAAGGACGAGTACCAAAAGGTGTTTGGGCAGGCTGCCAATTGTTGCGACTGCGGTGTGTGCGAAATGTTCTCCTGTCCTATGGGGCTTTCGCCCCGCAAGGTAAACGCTTACCTGAAAGGCCGGCTGCGCGAGCAGGAAATTCAGACGCCGCGTAATCTTTCTCCAAAGGCCAGAGACGGCTCTTTGTATGGCAAAGTACCGACTGATCGCTTGGTGGCTCGTTTGGGGCTTTCAGAGTATTATCACCTGCACGCTGGCGACTATTGTACGGAGCTTTTTCCGGAGCAGGTATGGATTTCATTCCGGCAGCATATTGGAAAGCCTGCCGTTCCAGCTGTACAGGTCGGAGAAACGGTACATAAGGGTTTTTTACTGGCATCGGCCGCCCCGGAGGGACTCTCCGCCAATATTCACGCCAGTATCAGCGGAATCGTAACAGAAATCAATGCGGACGGCGCATGCATTCGCCGCGATAGGGAGGCTTAAGAACAATGAAAGAAGCAATTGGAGCAATTGAGCTTTCCAGCATTGCCCGCGGAATCGAAGTCAGTGATCAGATGGTCAAGGTGTCCAACGCCGAATTGGTGAAAGCTTCCACGGTGTGTCCCGGTAAGTACATCGTGATTATCGGTGGAAGTACCAGCGACGTGAAAACCTCTATGGAAAAAGGAATTCAAGCTGCGGAGGAATATTATGTAGACAGCTTGATGATTCCCAACATTCATTCTCAGCTGATTCCCGCTATCGGCCTGACGAATCCGGTGGAAGCAATCAAGGCGATTGGCGTAATGGAGTTTTACTCGGTAACGTCGGGTATCCGCGCGGCAGATATTGCCGCAAAGGCCGCAAACATTACACTGATTGAAGTAAAAATAGGCTATGCTATCGGAGGGAAGGGAGTCGTTCTTCTCACAGGAGATGTAGAAGCGGTGAAAACTGCGGTTGCGGCGGCGACGGCGGAAACAGAGCTTCTGCTTTCCACCACGGTAATCGCCCGCCCCTCCGAGAAAATTTTTCAAACATTGCTATAACAGTTTCCGTTCTCTCTTAGCCGCCCGAAGCTTCGTTTTGGCTTGCGAGGTGAGGGGATTCACAAGATCATTTCATTTACCTCTAAAAGATTACTCTCCAAAAAAGCAGGCATCAAAAGGATGCCTGCTTTTTTTCTGTGATTTGAATCAATTGGACTGCGTTGGAAACAGCTCCGGCCAAAACAAAAGGCCTTCTCACCCGGTCTTGAGAGAGAAGGCTTTTTATTTGATCATACGGTAATATCGATTAGGTGGTCGTTTGAAAAGCTTGCGGTATCACCAACATTAAATTTGGCCTGCGTTGTCTGCTGTTTGTCCTGTGCCTGCTTGTTAGACTGGTTCTGCAGCTGCTGAATCTGCTGCTCAACCTGAGAAATCTGCTGCTGTACAGTCGAAATTTGCAGTTGAACCTGTTCGGAATCATCCCCCGAAACATTGCTTTGTAGCTGGGTCAGTTCCTGCTGCAGCTGCTTCTCCTCCGCGCGCAGCTTGTTGATTTCGCTCTGGCTGCTGCTGGTCGTGGTAGTATAGTTACTTGTACCTGAAATTGCAGAAATACTCATTAACAATCACTATCCTTTGTACTGAAATAGAGTAAAAATCCTTCTAAAAATCATATCGGTTTAAATGGGGTATTCTTTAATTAGAATTCAGTGAGTTTTCTCTGAGAAAAAGCTCGCAATTGTTCAGGCACTATGAAATAACACAAGTTTTTCCTGACAGTGTAAAGGTAAAAAATGGGTCAGACGCGATTCTGCCCGGGATTTCGGGAAAATCAGATGGAAATGGCCGTATTTGGTGCCTGATCTGGGTCATGGGAGCGTTTGGTTCCGTTCTCACAACTTTAGTGGGACAGTCTGCGTTTGACTTTTTTCGGGATAGGTATAAAATCAAGGTGACGAAGAATGATGCTATGAGAAAAGGAGTGTTTTTATTATGGAAGAGATTGCTTTAAAAGCAGTCATTAGAGAAGAAAAGCCCAAAAAGGTGAGAAGAGAAGGCTTTATTCCGGGGGTCCTCAATGGCCCTGGCACCGCATCCACTCCTGTGCAGTTTGAAAGCACCGACCTGAACAAAATGATCGCGCGGCACGGCACAAGCACGAAATTATGGGTCATGCTGGGCAGTGAAAAGAAATTTGGATTTATGAAAGAGCTTCAGCGGAACCCGGTAGACGGAAAGCCCCTTCATGTGTCCATTCAGATGACCTCCGAGAATCAGGACATTAAAATGCAGCTCCCAATTCAGTTCCACGGCCATGGTGATTTGGAACACAATCTTCTGCAATTGCAGGTGTATCGTTCCGAAGCCGAAGTAGAAGGTAAGGCTGCACTGATTCCAGATGAAATTGTGGTTGAGGTTTCCGATAAAAAGGCTGGTGAAGGCGTTACTGCCGCCGACTTCCATCTTCCCGAGGGAGTACGGACGATCGATCCGGAAGGTGAAGTCTACGCTGTTATTAAGGCGGTAAGGGCAGTGGTTGCTGATGATGCAGAGGAAACCGAAGCGGCGGCAGAGGGAGCAGCCAATCAATCATGAAAATGCTTCCGATTTTTCTCTGATTAAGAAATAGCCAAAACCCCTCATCTAGAAGAGGTAGCGTTCAAATACAGGCCTATTTTGTCTGTGTTATTGTTTTTTATAAAATCCCGCAGTCCAGATAGGACAGCGGGATTTTGCTTTTATTTTCCTCTTGCTATGACGGAACACACGTTCTATAATGAAGATAAAAACAGAACATGTGTTTGGTGGTGAGGGTATGGATTGAATGATATTACATTCAGACTGCAACAGCTTTTATACAAGCGTTGAGAATCTATACCGGCCCGAAATGCAGAATCAGCCGGCAGCCGTGGGCTGCGATGTGGAGCATCGCCGCGGAATTATCCTTGCCAAAATCAGCATTTTACAAAATGAAAATGAACAACAAAAAATCCCGCCTAGCCTTTAAACTAAGCGGGATTTTATTGGAGCTGCTAACGCGATTCGAACGCGTGACCTCGTCCTTACCAAGGACGTGCTCTGCCAACTGAGCCATAGCAGCAAACTGGCGACTCGGAACGGGTTCGAACCGTCGACCTCTAGCGTGACAGGCTAGCGTTCTAACCAACTGAACTACCGAGCCGTGTAAGTACACGGAACTATTTGCGGGGACAACGATAGTTATTATATCTGGTTTTATTCATTCTGTCAATATCTTTTTTTAATTTATTTTTAGTTTTTTTGAAAAAACTTGGAGGAAGAAATATGGCGGATTTATATTTATAATTTGGAAAAATAGAAAAAAGCGTCGGAGATGATTAGTTGTCATTTAGATAGGATTCAGGTATAATATACTTAATAACCTTTTAAGAACTACATAGTGAGGAATCTAAGATGTTTGAGAGATTTTTTTCAATGCTGGGCAGAGAAATCAGCAATAGTGTGAGTGATGTGGTTCATTCAGAAGAATTTCGGGATTTAAAGCAAGAGGTGAAAGACACCTTTCATGATGCGGTAGGCGAGGGGAGTTCCCGACGCCGGAGCAGAAGAAGCCGGCACAGGTCCCCCCAGCCGCCTATTTCTTCGGATCCTTCCGTTCAGGCTGATATTCGCCCCCTGCGGTATTCGGATTCTCGCTTCCCGTGGAAGCAGGTTTCCAGCATTCTCCTTTTGATATTTGGAGGAGTCTTTGCTCTTACTTCCCTTCTTTTGATGGTTGGCGTCATAACAATGGCCGCAACGGGGCAGGCCGCGTATTTAATATGGGCTACCCTCTCCACAACAATACCGTTTGGTGGGATTTCCGCATGGATGATTACGCAGGGCTGTAGGATCCGCGGAAGATTAAACCGTATTGTTCGTTATTTAAGCGGTGTTGGCAACGCGAAATTCTGTTCTGTTGATCAGCTGGCCAAGCTGGTGAGAAAGACCCCGGCATTTGTGGTGAAAGATCTGGAAAAGATGATCCGTTCCAATATGCTGCCTGATGGATATTTGGACGATCAGAAAACCTGCCTGATGCTAGGGGAGGAAACATACCAGCAATATCTTCATGCGCAGCAGTCTATGGAAGAGCGCGAACGCCGGAATTACCAGAAAGAAGAGCAGGAAGCAGGTACGGCACCTTCTAAAGGACGAGAATTGCTGAATCAGATCAGTCAGGCGAAAATTTTTATTACGGATGAAGTAATCCTTCTGAAAATTTCCCGTTTGGAGAGCGTCACGGAAAAAATACTGAATTATGTGGAAGAGCATCCGGAAAAGGAATCGCAGATCCGTAAATTTAATGACTATTATCTTCCGACTACATTAAAGCTGATTCATTCTTACTGCCATTTCGATAGCCAGCCCGTACAGGGGGAGAATATTACCTCTGCCAAAAAGCAGATTCGCGAGAGTTTGGATACGATTAATACTGCCTTTGAAAATCTTCTGGATAGTTTGTTTGGGGATGCCACAATGGATATTTCCTCCGATATTTCCGTTTTAGAGGTCATGTTGGCCCGCGAAGGACTTACCGGGGATGACTTCAAAAAATCTGATAATACAAAATAACAAATTTTGTTTTTATTTCCATGTCAGAAATTGCATTTGAAAAAAGGTTACAAGAGTGTTACACTTTAGCCACATTCAAAAAACGTTTCGAATTTTGAATGAACTCGAATAAAAGGAGGATGTGGATGATGGATTGTCAGGATTTGATTCAGCTGCTGCTCCAGTATATGGGCCAGTGTGGCAAATAAGATCGAAAAAAGTCAGATGAAATTCTATAACCGATAATAAAGGAGATTTGCGTTATGAACTGCAACGATTTGTTTGAACTGCTGCTCCAGTACATGGGTCAGTGCAATAAATAAGAAATGATGTGCAACAGCCCGAGGCCATTGGCTTTGGGCTGTATTTTTATTTTTAGAACAGGTTGTTTTTGATTTGTTCTGATTGGGTTCATAGTTTTCACATAACTTACCGATATACTAAGGACAGTAAAAAAATACTGCATTTATCGCCTGCGGTTGGTCGGAATACCGGTCCGCAGGCTGGCAGACAAATTTCAAGTGCCTTTCTGTAAGGCTTACTATAAATTGAATTTTCCTTTTGAAACATGCTAACGATTCCGCCTGACAGCGGAAAAAACCTCCACATTTCCGGCTCCGGATTTGTGGAGGTTTTTATTGTTTTAAAACTGGCGCGTGAAAATATCGCTCTTTTCGAGCAGATCTTCAACCGTATCAAATCCTAAGCGATGCAGAAGCTCTATGACATAGGGATTGTCGATGGGGGTGGGGTAGGTAGCGGTGTTGCCGTATTCAAATACATTCTTTCGGCCTTCCTCTTTAGGAATCAGCGCCTTGGGCCCTCCGACACAGCCGCCGACACAACCCATTCCCTCAATAAAGTTAGCGGTGAGCTTGCCCTCCAGAGCGCTGCTGAGCATCTCTTTGCAGGCGCGCACACCGTCGGCATGCGCCGCACGAACAGAGATCTTACGGTCGGGGTTCAGGCGTGCTACCGTGCTCTGCACCGCCTCACTGACGCCGCCGGTGCCGGCATAAATACGGCCCGCGCGAGAAGAATGGTCACGTTCATCCTCGGGCATAGATATGAGATCAATCCCGGCAAAATCGAAAACATCCTTAATTTCCTGAAATGTCAAAACAAAGTCGGTGGAATCCGATACATCAGGCTCTCTCGCCTCGGCCTTTTTGGCCAGACAAGGCCCAATAAAGACGGTTACCGAACCCGGGTATAGTGTCTTAATGGCTCGTCCACAGGCCACCATGGGAGACACAGCGCCCGGCACATGGGGAATTAGCTGGTTGTACACTTTGCGGATCATTGAAATCCACATGGGACAGCAGCAGCTGGTCAACTGATAATCTTCTTCCTTCTGGATGTTTTTGTCGAATTCCAGAGCTTCCTTCAGCGTGAGGATGTCCGCAAACAGTGCTACCTCTACCATGCCGTCGAACCCGATTTTCTTAAAGGCACTGCGCAGCTTGCCAGGAGTAACATCGCTGCTGAACTGGTTGATGAAAGCCGGTGCCACCATTGCATATACCGGTGTTTTTGCGTTTTGAACGGCGGCCATCGCGGGAAGAATGTCGCGGCTTTCCGTCAGCTTTTTGGCGTGGCAGTTGTTGACGCATTCGGAACAGCCGACACACAAATCCTTGTTAATGGAGGTGTTTCCGTTTTCATCGCGGTACAGCGCATCAAACAGGCATTTTCCTGAGCAGGATGCGTTTGATTTTTCACTACAATCGCAGTCGCCAATCCGAATGACCGGTGCGTATTTCGACGGATTCAGCAGGCAATCCAACTGATGGGGGTCAAATCCATCCTGCCTGACCTGTTCCAGTTCCTCATCCAGATGATTCTGTACGGAGGCCTTGACCAATCTGCTGTAAAGTTCTTCAAATGTTGTCATGACGATGCTCCTTCTGCCGGGGCGCATGATCTGTGCAAGAGAAACGCCCGTTTCCATGTTATTTTGGGGATTCCTGGAATCATTATACGATTATTGGAGAAATTATTCAATTGACAGGCTGCTTGAAACAGCCTGTCAGGCTTTATGAATTCTGTAAAATTATGATGGAACAAGGTTGTAATCTCCTGAATATGTCTTTTTGACTGGAATCTTAGCAGCAAAAAGGCCCTTCCTATGCAGAGAAACTGCGGGGGAAGAACCTTGCTTTTGATCGATTGCGTATGCAGCTTTATTCTGTACCGGAATCAGGCACTTTGAAAGCAAGCATTAAATATCCATCGTCCCCATCAGGCTGCGCATCGCAAGAATGGTGCGTTCCATCAGCTCATCCAAAGTCCAGCCGAGCATTTCGGCTCCCCTTGCGATCACGTCGCGGGAGCATCCCGCCGCAAAGCCGGTGGATTTGAATTTTTTTCTGACCGATTTCAGCTCTAAATCCGAAACGCTTTTAGAGGGCCGCATAATTGCCACTGCGCCGATCAGGCCGGTGAGTTCGTCGGTTGCATACAGAATCTTTTCCATGATGTGCTCCGGGGGAATATCCACACGGATGAAATGCCCATGGCTGGCCACCGCGCGAATCAGCCGTTCATCCAGTTTGCGTTCCCGCATGATCTCCTGGCATTTTATACAGTGTTGCTCCGGGTATTGCTCAAAATCCAAATCGTGAAGTAATCCTACCACTTTCCAGAATTCCACATTGTCCGGGTCGTATTCTTGTGCAAAATACCCCATCACGCCGGATACAATTTTCGCGTGGCGAAGATGAAATTCATCCTGATTATACTCTTCCAGCAGAGCCTGTGCCTGCTCCAGGGTGGGAATCGTTCCCATGGCGGTCAACTCCTTTTGCTTGTGTTTGTCGTTAGTATAACGCAGAAATCGACTTCTGTCTACACTGCTGCAAATTACATATATGTTTGATTCAAGTCGGGATGCAAATGAATGAAAATCATCTATCAAAAAAGACAAGAGCCGCAGGGCTCTTGTCCAAATGATGTACATAATATGCATTCGATCATGGTTATCGTACTGAATAGTATGTTGTTCTCTTTCCATTTTTTAATGCTTTAAAAAATATACCAGAACACTGCCGAGAGCCATGATAAAGGTGAACGCGATTCCGACCTTTTCATTAAAGATATGAAGCATATTGTAAATTTCTTCGGTTTGCAGCAAGTGAAAAATGTCTTCGGCACTTTTTCCTCCCTGGCGAATTTTGCGACGCAGAAAAAAGTAAGAAAACAAATAGAAAACAGACAGCGCAATGTACAGGGAGATTACCCCCATAGAGGTATCGCGCCCCATAGCAAACTGAGCGAAAGCGAATGCGAACACCAACATAGTAGCAATCATCATCAATTGCAGGAGATAATATTTTATGTATTTCAAAAGAATCCTTCTTTCTTAAAATAATCAGCAGTTTTCACTATTCTTCCGCTGAGTCACCTTCGGTTTGTATGTCGCTGGCCGATTGTCTGTAATCATCCAGAAAGCTGTGGGTTTGTCCGTCCTGCCGGTAACCAAGGACAGTATCCAGATTTACGTTATGCATGCTGCGAAAAATATTGATATCTACCTGAGGGTTGTCCTTGCGCAGACGAGCGATCAGTTCTTTCACCATTGCTCGCTTCGAACCGTTGTTTTCTTTTTCTGTGCAAACGGGGGTCGCCTCGGACAAGGGGCACCCGCAGCGTACGAACTCCAGTGAGTTATAACGTTTCCATGCCAGAACATCGCGCTCGCGTACCAGATAAAGCGGGCGGATGATTTCCATGCCGGGGAAATTGGTGCTGGGGAGCTTCGGCATCATCGTCCTGATTTCCGCGCCGTACAGCATGCTCATCATCGTGGTTTCGATCACATCATCAAAATGATGCGCCAGTGCAATTTTATTGCAGCCAAGCTCTTTCGCCTTGGCATACAGGTGGCCCCGCCGCATTCTGGCACACAAATAGCAGGGGTTGCCGCCGGAATGGCTCACAATCTCGAAAATGCGGGAAGAGAACAGCGTTAGGGGAATGCCGAGCTGTTCGGCGTTTTGAGCAATCAGTTGCCGGTTGTATTCATTGTAGCCGGGGTCCATCGACAAAAATTCCAGCTCAAACGGAATCTCTGTGTGGCGCTGCAGCATTTGCAGGCACTTGGCCAAGAGCATGGAGTCCTTGCCGCCGGAGATGCACACGGCAATCCGGTCGCCCGGCAAAATCAGCTGGTAATCCTTGATTCCGCCAATCATGCGGTGCCAGATTTCTTTGCGGTATTTTTTTAAGATGCTTTGTTCAATTTTTAAAGTTTCTTCCATCATTTCGCGCCTTTATTTAAAATTTATGTAGTTGCTCTCCCAGATTTCCGGGAAATAATATAAAACCCATTATAGCACGCCAGTCTAGCCACGGTCAAACAAATGCATAAGAAAAAAAGCGGCTAACGCCGCTTTTTCAGAGAAAACAATAGGGAAAAAATCAATGCCCGCGAGTGAATTGTGATGCAGCCATTCAGGTTATTCTTCGTTTCTGCGGGGGAGGGGAACCTCCGGCATCAGCTCATCATACATCACAGTCAGAATGTGTTCCAGTAAAGAAACTTCCTGCGGCGTAAAACGATCCTGAATCCGTTCGATCACGGTCAGAATATAGCCGTGATTCAGGTTGTAATATTCAAAATATTTTGGGGTGACCTCTAAAAAATACTCCCGTTTATCCATTTTGGAGCGTATTTTTTTTAGGTAGCCCTTTTGAATCAGGTTCGTTACCTTATAAGCCGCGTTTGGGGGTGAAATTTGAGCAAAGGAGGCAAATTCATTGACCGTTGGGTGCTCCAGCGCATGAATAATTTCAATGCAGTAGGTTTCCACTGTGGTCAGGCTTGCTTCGCGGCTTTCGAACCGGGAAAACACCTTTCGATAAAATTGTAGCTTAAATTTCGTATATACGTCTGAAAAAGCTTGTTCCAGCATTCGTGATCTCCTTTGTGGGTGATACCGGGCAGCCCGCGCCACATTACATCGTTTTTGTTCTTAAAAGGACTCAGTCCCCAATGGCAAAGGTTAGCTCAGCGGAAGCGGCCACCTTACCGTTTACAGTGGCCGTTGCGGTTCCAAAGCCAACCGGCCCGCGCTGGCGGGTAAGCTCACAGGTCAGCTCCAGCACGTCGCCGGGCACCACCTGTTGCCTGAATCGGGCGTTTTTAATGCCGCCCATAAACCCGATTTTTCCTCGGTTTTCTTCTACGGACAAAATTGCGACCGCACCTACCTGGGCCAGCGCCTCAATGATCAGAACGCCGGGCATCACATGCTTCTGCGGAAAATGTCCGCAGAAAAACGGCTCATTTACGGTAACGCATTTGATCCCCTTGGCCCATGCCCCGGGCTCGCCGTCCACAATTTTATCCACCAGCAGAAACGGGTAGCGGTGGGGTAGAATTTCCTGAATCTGATTGGAATCGAGCTGCATGTTATTCTTCCTCCCAACGTTTGAAAATTAGGCTGGCGTTATGGCCGCCGAATCCCAGAGAGTTCGAGAGTGCATAGCGCAGATCAGCTTTACGGCCTGTGTTAGGCACAACGTCCAAATCGCACTCTTCATCCGGTACCTGATAGTTGATGGTGGGGGGGACAAAGCCCTCCTTCAGTGCAAGAACGGTCAAAATCGCTTCCACCGCTCCGCTGGCTCCCAACAGGTGGCCTGTCATCGATTTGGTGGAGCTGATCATCAGCTTGTGTGCATGGCTGCCAAATACCGCCTTGACAGCTCCCGTTTCGCTTTTGTCGTTCAGTGGGGTAGAGGTGCCGTGTGCGTTAATATAGTCGATCTCTTCCGGCTGAATGCCTGCGTCGGCAATGGCCTGCCGCATGCACTCCTTAGCGCCTTCGCCGTCGGGGTCGGGCGCGGTAATGTGGTAAGCGTCGCAGGTTGCGCCGTAGCCGACTACCTCTCCGTAAATTTTTGCGCCGCGCGCCTGTGCGTGCTCCAGACTTTCCAGTACAAGAATCCCCGCGCCCTCGCCCATCACAAAGCCAGACCGCTCTTTGTCAAAGGGGATCGAAGCACGGCCCGGATCATTGGATTCCGCCAGCGCCTTCATCGAGGTAAATCCGCCGATGCCCAGCGGGGTGATAGAGGATTCCGCACCGCCGCACATGGCAACGTCTGCAGACCCGCTGCGAATCAGGTGGAACACATCACCAACAGCGTTGGTGCCGCCTGCGCACGCTGTGACCGGGCAGGTCACCATGCCGCGAAAGCCCGAACGGATGGCAATATGTGCAGCACCCATATTGGCGATAGACATGGGAATAAAGTACGGCGAAACGCGGTCAAACCCCTTTTGCTCGCCGCGTGCATGCTCTGTTGCAATGGTACCGAGCCCGCCGATTCCGCTGGATACGGAAATGGTGCAGCGATAGGGATTTTCCTGTTCCATCGAAAGTCCGCTGTCCGCAAAGGCCTGATCGGCCGCAGCAATTGCCAGCTGGGTAAAGCGATCCAGCTTTCTGACTTCCCGTTTGTCGATATACTGCTCCGGCTGAAAGTTTTTCACCTCGCCGGCAATTTTGACTTTTTGATTGGATGTATCGTACAGAGTGATTGGCGCAATACCGCATACTCCGGCCTTAGCGGAGTACCAGGTTTCGTCTGCATTCAGGCCGATGGGGGTAACCGCCCCCAGCCCTGTAATGACAACGCGTCGTTCTGTCATAGTAACCTCCTGAAAATGTCCGCCCATGGGCGGTAAGTCTGTTTAATAATGTTAAACGGCCATTCCACCATCTACGCAAAGCACCTGTCCGGTGATGTACCCGGCTTCTTCGCTTGCAAAAAAGGCAACGGCCGCGGCAATTTCTTCGGGCTTGCCGGCACGCGACATGGGGATTCCCTGCACCAGCTGCTCCTTTACCGCATCCGGCAGAACGCCGGTCATATCGGTTTCAATCAAACCGGGGGCGACGGCGTTTACCGTCACGCTGCGTCCGGCCAGCTCCTTAGCCAATGATTTCGTCATGCCAATTAGCCCGGCCTTGCTGGCGGAATAGTTGATCTGCCCGGCATTTCCGCGCACGCCCGCGACGCTGCTCATATTGATGATCCGCCCCCAACGCTGCTTCATCATAATACGCGAAGCAAGCTTCATGCACAGGAATGCACCCTTAAGATTGGTGTTGATTACTTCGTCAAAGCTTTCCTCGCTCATGCGCAGGATCAGCCCGTCGCGGGTGATGCCAGCGTTGTTAACGAGAATATCTACGGTTTGAAAGGCTTCCTGTGCTTTGGAAAAGATTTCTTCACATCCTGCAACGCTGGAAACATCTGCCTGTACTAAAATCACCTCTGCGCCGAGTTCGCGGCATTCGGCGGCGGTTTCTTCAGCGGCTTGGCGGTTTCCCGCATAGTTTATCACAAGGTTTTTGCCCTCGGAGGCGAGGCGCTTGCAAACGGCGCGGCCAATTCCGCGGCTGCCCCCGGTGACGACTGCGGTTCTGACAATCTGGCTCATTGTGCGGCTCCTTTCAGTGCGTCAATTGTGGCGCGTAGGCTTTCTGCGTCTTCTACCGAGTACGTTTTCATATTCTTGGTTGTTTTGCGTACAAAACCGGCCAAGACCTTGCCGGGGCCAATTTCAACGGCAGTATCGATTCCGGCCTGCTCCATGTAGCGAATAGAATCCTCAAAGTAGGTGCTGCTCTGCACCTGACGCTCCATCAGGGTGGGAATGCTTTCCCCTGTCTGCAAGGGCTTTGCAGTCACATTAAAGATAATGGGATATTTCATGCCGCCAAAATGGATGTTTTGAAAGTAACCGGCCAGCGCATCCCCGGCGGGGTGCATCAGCGAGCTGTGGAACGGGCCGGGCAGGTGAAGTGGAATGCACCGTCTGGCTCCGGCCGCGAGCGCCAGCTCGCTTGCCTTTTCCACCGCCGCTTTTTCACCGGCAATCACCATCTGACCCGGGCAGTTGTAGTTTGCGATCTCTACTACGCCCAGAGCAGACGCCTCACGGCACACTTTTTGCAGCGCATCGCGTTCCAGATTCATGACTGCAGCCATGCCGCAGGGCAGGTCGCCCACGGCAGTTTCCATCACTTTGCCGCGGAACGCTGTGAGAGCAATTGCGGTGTCGGGGTCAAACACACCGGCTGCCGTGAGAGCGGAGTATTCCCCAAGGCTTAGGCCGGCCGCCATTTCAGGTACAATGCCTTCCTGTTCAAGCAGAGTAGTGATGCCGGAGCAAAAAGCTACCATGCACGGCTGAGTATTGCGTGTTTGGTTTAGTTCTTCCTCCGGGCCGTTCTGTATCAGCTCCTTAATGTTAAAACCGGCGGCGTCAGTATCATAAAAGCGACGGAACGCCGGGAATTGTTCATATAAATCCATTCCCATTCCAACGTGCTGATTCCCTTGACCCGCATATAAAAAAGCCAATTTCATTGGAATTCCCTCCATCCTTGTTTCAGTTCTTCCAGCAGCTTCTGTACCGGCAGGATGCGATCCAGCCGCCAGGCATTGCTGCCGCAGAAGAATAAGCCTTCCTCCCAGTTGCCACGCACGGCCTCCGACAGCGCTTTGGTGATGCAGTACGGCGTTGTGGCGGGGTTGCAAGGGTGCAGGCAGTCAGTACATTTCTCTACCGGAATACGCAGCTCCCTGCGCAGACGCTGAATCAGCGGAGAATTCAGCGCGCGGCCCGGCATGCCCACCGGGCTTTTGATCAGGCAGATATCCTCTTTTGTCGCGTCCACCAATATTTCTTTGTAGCGCTCTGAAGCATCGCATTCCTCAGTGGCAATAAAACGGGTTCCAATCTGCACTCCCGCAGCGCCCAGCTTTAAAAACCGGGTAATGTCCTCTGCGGTATAAACGCCACCGGCTACAAATACCGGGATTTGTTTTTGATATTTTTCCTCATACGGTGCGATTTCCGCGAGAACCTCCGGCAGAATTTGCTCTGGAGTTTGGGCGGTACCGTTTTCCAGTTCTTCCGCGTGGAAGCCAAGGTGCCCTCCAGCCATCGGCCCTTCAATCACAATGAAGTCGGGGCAGACCTTGTGCCGTTTATCCCATAGGCGACAGATGGTGTGTGCGGCCCTTGCGCTGGAAACGATGGGAGCAATCGCCGTTTGGCTGCCTTTGACGTAGGCAGGCAAATCCGAGGGGAGACCCGCACCGGAAATCACCGCGTCTGCACCCGCTTCCACAGCGGCCTGAATGGTTTCTTCATAGTGGGTGGTAGCCACCATAGCGTTGATGGCCACCCATCCGCTGCCCTGCGCAATCTGCTTTGCTTTTTGGATCTGCTCCTTTAAAGCGGTAAGATTGCACTGCAGAGAATTTTTCCAAAAATCCGGCGCCGAGAATCCGGGGTTGGCGGCACTGATGACGCCCATCGCGCCATACTTTGCCACGTGGCCTGCCAAATTACCCAGAGAAACGCCGATCCCCATGCCTCCCTGAATGATGGGCAGCAGCAAAGGCCGTTCCTTGACCAGAACCATATTAGCGCTCCTGTTCCAGCTTTGTAAGGGTATCGAGATACCCCTGGTAAAGCTCTTCAAAGATTTGGCGTAGGGGCTTGATTTCGTGCAGCTGCCCCGCAACCTGGCCGGCCATCAGGGAACCGTTGTCCACATCGCCGTCAAACACGGCACGGCGCAGAGAACCGAGCGTATAGTGCTCCAGCTCCATCTTATCCGCTCCCGCAATCTCCTTTTTCAGGTATTCGCGGGACATTTTATTTTTGAGCAGGCGAACCGGAACGCCTGCCGAACGGCCGGTAACAGTGGTGCCGTTATCCTTGGCCTTGAGAATCGCCGCCTTGTAATTAGGGTGGACGGGGCATTCCTCACTGACAAGCAGGCAGGTGCCAAGCTGTACGCCGATAGCTCCCAGCGCGAATGCGGCCAGAAGCTGACGCCCGCTGGCGATGCCTCCCGCAGCGATCACGGGCAGATTCACGGCATCCGCTACCTGCGGCACCAGCGCCATGGTGGTCAGTTCACCAACGTGACCGCCGCTCTCGGTTCCCTCCGCGATGACGGCATCGGCACCGTAGTCTGCTACCCGCTTGGCCAGAGCCACACCGGGCACGACGGGGATGACCTTGGCACCGGCGTCCTTCCACATGGAAATGTAGGCACTGGGATTGCCCGCGCCGGTTGTAATGACGGGGATTTTTTCTTCCGCCGCCAACTCCGCCATTTCTTTGGCCTGCGGGTGCATCAGCATGATGTTCACCCCAAAGGGCTTATCGGTTTTTCCTTTGCAGATCCGGATATTTTCCCGAAAGGAATCCAGATTCATGCCGCCAGCTCCGATCAAGCCAAGTCCGCCAGCGTTCGAAACCGCAGCGGCAAATTCACCGGTGGCGATGTTGGCCATGCCACCCTGTATAAACGGAAATTCAATTCCGAGCCAGTTGTTGAGTCTCATTTGGGTTCCTCCTTTTACCATTCCAGAACTGCTCCGCCCCAAGTCAGCCCCGCCCCGAACCCGACACAAAGTGTCCGGGTGCCGGGCGAAAGCAGTCCCTGCTCTGCCATTTCATCCAGAGCGATGGGGATACTTGCGGCAGAGGTGTTGCCGTAGTTCTGTACGTTCATATAGAATTTTTCTTCGGGAAGATGTGTTTTTCGGATCACACTGGAAATGATGCGCTGATTTGCCTGATGGCAGACAAAATAATCTATTTGGTCAGCGGAAAGCTGTGCCTTCTGCAAGGTTTCTTCAATACAGTGGGGAACCGTTTCTACCGCAAAGCGGAATACGTCGCTCCCGTTCATGAAAATGCGGTGGCTTTCCGCTCCCGATGCGTTGGTGCAGCCCAGCATCGTGTCATCGCCGCGGCAGCCAAGCACACTGGTAAAGGAGTGATCCTCTGAAAGCTCGATCACCGCTGCGCCCGCGCCGTCGCCAAACAAAACGCAGGTGCTCCGATCATCAAAATCCAGCACTTTGGAAATGACCTCGCTGCCGATCAGCAGCGCGCGGGAGTAGCCGCTTTGCAGCAGGAGTCCCCGAACGACGGTAAGGCCGTACAAAAAGCCGGTGCAGCCCACGCTGATGTCGAAGGAAGGGCAGTCCTCGGGCAAAGAAAGGCGGCATTGCACCTGTGTGGCCACAGAGGGGGACATGTGATCGGGTGTAAAGGTGGCAACCACGCAGGCACCGATTTCCTCCGGCCGAACACCGGCACGCTCCATCGCCTTCATAGCGGCGGCAGTTGCCAGATCCGCATTGCTTTCTCCTTGCACAAAATGCCTTTGACGGATTCCGGTGCGGGTGGAGATCCACTCGTCGTTTGTATCTGTCAGCTTGCTGATGTCGTCATTTGTAACGACTTTTTCCGGAACACAACGCCCGGTTCCTAAAATATGAATTCCGGTCATAGGGCCTCCTTTGCCGTGCCAATTTTTCTAAATTTGTTATATCGTTGATTGGCCAACTGTTCTCCGCTGAGCGGCAGAAGCTCGTTCAGATTTCGCAGCAAAGCCTCGTCCAGAGCAGTGTAAACTGCGTCTGGGGACCGGTGGGCGCCGCCGCGCGGCTCTGGTACGATCTCATCCGCCACGCCGAAGCGCAGCAGATCCTGAGCGGTCAGCTTCATCATGCCGCTGGCCTCGGCACTGCGTGTAGAATCCTTCCACAAAATGGAGGCAAAGCCTTCCGGTGAAAGGACGGAGTATACGGAGTTTTCCAGCATCAGCAGGCGGTTTGCCACGCCGAGCGCCAAAGCGCCGCCGCTGCCGCCTTCTCCCGTGACGACGGCAATCACAGGAACTGAAAGCTGGCTCATTGCGGCCAGATTGCGCGCAATCGCTTCGCTTTGGCCGTTTGTTTCCGCTTCCAAACCCGGAAATGCTCCGGGAGTATCAATAAAGGTAATAATTGGGCGCCCGAATTTCTCCGCCTGCTTCATTAGGCGCAGAGATTTGCGGTATCCCTCGGGGCCGGGCATCCCAAAATTATAGTACAGGTTTTCGTTCAGGTTTTTTCCCTTGCAGTGGCCGATCACCGTTACGGGAATCCCATGATAAAACGCCACGCCACCCAGAATGCTCTTATCGTCTTTGTTCAGGCGGTCACCCCTCAGCTCAAAGAAATCCTGAAACAGCGCCGCAGTGTAATCGCGGATGCCGGGACGCTTTGGCCGTCGTGCCAGATAAACCTTGTCGGCCGGGGCAAGCGCAGGGTAGGCTCCGAGCAGCTTTTTGCGTTCGCCCTCCAGCTGCCAAATGCGCAGCTGGGGAATTTTAGATTTCTCCCGTAGGGAAGAAAGCTCCTGATCCAGCTGATCCAGCTGAAGCTCTATCTCTTTGATCATGCGGGCATCCCTCCTTTTTGATGAATCCGCAGGAGAAAGCCCAGGGTAGACTTCATTTCTCCGCGAGGCACAATGCGGTCTACAAAACCGTGCTCCTCCTGAAATTCTGCGCGCTGAAAGCCCTCCGGCAGCTTCTGGCGGATGGTTTGCTCAATTACGCGGGGGCCGGCAAACCCGATCAGAGCGCCGGGCTCCGCGAGGGTGATGTCACCGAGGCCCGCGAAGCTTGCGCTGACTCCTCCGGTTGTCGGGTGTGTCAAGTATGAAATGTACAGGCCCCCTTCCTTTGCAAAGCGGGCCAGAGCCGCGCTGGTTTTTGCCATCTGCATCAAAGAAAGAATGCCTTCCTGCATTCTCGCTCCGCCACTGGCACTGAAGATAATCAGGGGAAGCTGCTCCTCGCGGGCATATTCCACGGCGCTAGTGACGATTTCGCCCACCTGAACACCCATGCTGCCCATAAAAAAGCGGCTGTCCAGCACCGCCACAACAGCGGGCTGGCGGTCAATTTCCAGTGACGCAAACATGGCTGCCTCAGGCAGCCCCGTTTTTTGCCGGTTTTCTTCCAGCTTCTCCGGGTACCCGGGGAAATCCAGAGGGTTTTCCGGGCAGACGGGCAGATCGAGAATCTGTAGGCTTCCCGGGTCTGCAAGCAGGCTTAGGCGTTCCTGTGCGGAGATTGGAAGATGATGCCCGCACTGAGGGCAGACCATCTGCCGTTCTGCTAAATGCGCCCGCGAGATTTCTTTTTTGCAGCCGGTGCAGGTCGTAAAGCCAGAAACTTCTTTTTCACTCGATTCCTTCCGGCCCTTTTGGGTAGGCAGGCGAAGCATCGAGAATAAGGTCATTTTCGAATGAGGGGAATGGTGACTCATGGCTTATTCCTTTCTTTCGGTCATAAAAACAAAATTATCTGTTGCTTAGTTTGTGTAGTTTTTCATAAATGTAACAATATCGCTTACAGTATGAAAGCCGACGAGTTCATCGTCTGATATGGTGACGGAAAAGGTATCTTCCAATTCCATCCCCAGCTCCGCAAGATCGAACGAATCCAGGCCCAGGTCATCCTTCAGGCTGGCCTGCATGGTTACAACGCTTTCACTGAGGGTGGTTCTGCTCACGATTAAATCCCTGATTTTTTCAAAAATCATGATTGTAACCTCTTCTCTGAAAACTGCAGAATAGTTAAAAATATTTAATTAAAAAATTTTAATGTTATGGTATTCCAATTGCCGTAAAAAGTCAAGAAAAATTTCTGTAAAAGAGCTAGACACCCCCGAAAAAAGCATGCTCTGCTTGACTTTTCACATAGCATCCAGTAAAATCAGGAACAAGGTGATCCATACCATGTGCCGGTGTTCAGTGTTGCTTTGCCTGTTCGTAAAAGCGCTGAAAAAATGGTTGGATGTGCAAATGAATTGGATTGGCCTGTTCATCCTACTGGCCTGTCTGTTTTGCAGTATTGGAAGAAATCTTGGGGGAACGGAAGGGTGCAGATGCAAAGAGTACGAATTGGCTGCCATGACAATACGCTTGCGGTAATTCATGCACGGTGGATTATTCAGGAAATAAAGAGAGTGGATTCCTCATGCCAGCCAGACATGATACCGATTGCTGCGGCAGAGGAACAGGTGCTGGAACTGCCGGAAGAAACAGCCTGCGGCGAGGAAGCACAGGCTGGAGAACTGGAGCGGGCGCTGCTGGAGAGCAGAATCGATTTGGCAATCTATGATCTGAAGGAGCTTCCGCAGCAGCTCATGCCTGGGCTTTCAGTTGCAGCGTATTCCGCGCGGTCGGATGTAAGGAATACGCTGGTTCTGCCCAAAGGGATGGAAGCCCCAGATATGGGAAGGCCGATCGGTGTATCGGGAGCTCATTGCCGTATGCAGGCCGGGGTATTGTATCCCCGTTTTGATATCGCTCCAATCCGAGGGGATGTTCCAAGCAGGCTTAAGCGTCTGGATTGTGGAGATTATTCTGCGCTGATTCTGCCCTGTGATACGCTTTCCCGTTTGGGAATCCGCAATCGCAGCAGTCGGATTTTTACGCAACAGGAAATTGTTCCGGCGGCGGGGCAGGGAATTCTTGCAATTGTGTCCAGAGAGGGTGAGGTTCACTGCTACCTTTCGGCGGTAGATGATTTTCTCAGCCGGTGCTGTGCAAAGGCGGAGCGTACATTTATTAGTCTGTTTCCGGATACCTGTCATAACTCAACCGCCGCGTTTGCGCAAGTGCAAGACGAAGAAATTCAGATGATCGGCTTTTACAGCGACGGGGAGCGCAGCTGCAAGCGGCAGCTGACCGGCCCACTGGGAGAGGCGAGAAAGCTAGGGGAACGCCTGGCGGAAGAAGTAAAACAATGGTATCAAAATGGGTAATATGCAAATGGCCATTATCTGTTTCACATCTGCTTTAATTAGATAGGCAAAAATTTTGAAATTGGCAGTGAAATCTTGCTGCAGGGCAGGGACTGACCGAAGGGAGAAGCAATTTTATGACACGTTCTGAGCAGTTGTTTGAGGAAGCAGCCCGGTACATTCCCGGCGGGGTAAACAGCCCGCTGCGCTCGTTTGTGGAAATGGGGCAAACGCCGCGGTTTATCCGTCGTGCGGATGAATCTCGCGTTTATGATGTGGATGGTCATGTCTATATTGATTTTGTGTGTTCCGGGGGTGCCGCGCTGTTGGGGCACAATCCTCCTTTAGTGAGAAAGGCTGTGCTGGAGGCGGTACAGAATGGCCTGAATTATGAGGCCTGTGCCGAAGCGGAGCTGAAGCTTGCAAAGCTGATGGTTCAGCTTGTTCCGTCTGTTCAAATGGTACGAATGGTCAGCTCTGTGACCGAAGCAGTTTTAAGTGCGGCTTGCGTGGCTCGCAGCGTAACAGGAAGAAAGCACCTGATTAAATTCGCCGGGTGCTGCCATGGCTGCTTTGAAGCTGTGGAGAGCAGGGAGAGCTCCTCTGAGGTTTCTTTTCTCTGCGGCTGTGATCAGTGGGCGCTTCTGGCACAATATAATGATTTAAGCAGTGTGGAACTTTTATTTGAAAAGAACAAGGGTCAGGTCGCGGCGGTGATGGTAGAGCCGCTTGCGGCACACATGGGAATCGTTGAGCCCGAACCAGGATTTTTACAGGGGCTGCGGGAGCTCTGCAATCAAAACGGAGCCATTCTGATTTTTGACGAAACGGTCACCGGGTTTCGGCTGGCTCTTGGTGGCGCTCAGGAATACTATGGAGTAAAGCCGGACATGACTGTTTTTGGGGAGATCATCGGAGCAGGACTGCCGGTGGGCGCATATGGTGGAAGCAGGGCGATCATGGAGCAGCTGGCCCCCGTGGGGCCTGTGTACCAGACGGATGCCTGTAATGGAAACCCGGTGGCAATGGCGGCAGGGTTTGCTCAGCTGAGTGCGGTATTGGCCCAGCCTCTTTTATATGAAAATCTGGCTAGAGAAGGGGAGAAGCTGAGGGCGGGTCTGCGAGAGCTGTTCCCACAGTATACAGTCAGCGGTGTTGGCTCTATGAACAGCCTGCTCTTTACGGCTGGCCCTGTCAAAAATGCCAGCGATGCCAGAAATAGTGACAAAGGACAGTTTGTCCGCTACTTTTCTCATATGCTGGAAAACGGTATTTTTATTATGCCATCTCAGTTCAAGCCTATCTTTGTATCCGGTGCTCATACGGAGCGCGATGTAGACCTGTTTTTGGAGGCCTCGGCGGAGTTTTTAGCGTAAACGGAAAAAAGTATATTAAAAATAATAATTATTATCATAAATCTATTGAAATTCAAATTTTCTTCCTGTATAATAGGTGTTAGTAAAGGATAACCGCTAAAACGGTTTCAAAATTCATACTACGTATCGGAGGTAAATTTGATATGACAAACTTAATTGGACGTGAACTACCGGACTTTAAACTGCAGGCGTACCATCAGGGCGAGCTGAAAGAAATTACCCGTGAGCAACTGGAGGGTCAGTGGAGTATCCTTTTCTTCTACCCGGCTGATTTTTCATTTGTTTGCCCCACAGAGCTCGGCGATCTGGCAGATCATTATAAAGATTTTCAGAAAATTGACGTAGAGGTGTATTCTGTATCGACCGACAGCCAATTTGTTCATAAGGCTTGGGCAGATGCCTCTGAGACCATTCAGAAAATTCAATATCCGATGCTGGCCGACCGGGCCGGGGCGCTCTCCAAAGAGCTTGGCATCTATGTAGAATCTGGCGGTTTGGCGCTGCGCGGTACCTTTATTGTAAACCCGCAGGGCAAGATCGTAGCCTATGAGGTGAATGATCTTGGGATAGGGCGAAACGCAGAAGAGCTTCTACGCAAGGTGCAGGCAGCCCAGTTTGTCGACAAGCACGGCGACCAGGTTTGCCCGGCCAAGTGGAAGCCCGGTGAGAAAACACTTTCGCCCAGCCTGAATCTGGTTGGTAAGCTGTAATCACAAATAACGATCAGGCCGCTGCCGGAATGGCGGCGGCCCTTTTTTAAAGGGGGAGAGTTTCTATATGAATCCGATTTACGATTTGATTATTATCGGAGCCGGCAGTGCGGGGCTGGCTGCCGGTGTTTATGCGGGACGTGCAAAGCTCAAGACGCTGATTTTGGAAAAAAGTAATCCGGGAGGCCAGGTGGGTAATACAGCGGAGGTTGTGAACTATCCTGGCATCCGCAGAACCGGCGGTCCGGAACTCGTGGAAGAAATGAAAAATCACGTTCGGGATTTTGGAGTTAAAATTGAAACGGCCGAAATCGAACGTGTCGAATTATCCGGAGAGATTAAAAAGCTCTATTCGCCCTCCGGAACCTACCAAAGCCGCGCGGTGATCATTGCGACCGGAGCGTCCCCGCGCCATGGCGGATTTCAAGGGGAAGAGCTTTATAGTGGGCACGGAGTTGCGTACTGCGCAACCTGCGACGGCGAATTTTTCAGCGGACTCGATATTTTTGTGATCGGTGGTGGATTTGCCGCGGCCGAAGAGGCGATTTATCTGACCCGCTTTGCCAAATCGGTTACGATTATTGTTCGCGGTAAAGAGTTCAGCTGTGCCAGAACGGTGGCGGAGAAAGCAATTGCACACCCAAAGATTACTGTAAAGTATAATACCTTGCTGGAAAGGGTGGAAGGAGATACCTTGCTGCGCAAGGCGTACTTTAAGGATAAGCTTACGGGAGAAACCAACGTGTACGATGCTGGGGAAAAGGGAACCTTCGGTGTGTTCGTTTTTGTAGGGTATGACCCCGCCACCGAGCTGTTCCGCGGACAGGTGGATATGGACGAGCTTGGCTACATTTTGACCGACGACGCCATGCACACCAGTTTGCCTGGCGTTTTTGCCGCCGGTGACCTGCGCCCGAAGCTGCTTCGCCAGATTGTTACCGCAGTGGCTGACGGTGCAGTGGCGGCCACCTCGGCTGAAAAGTATATTACCAAGGAAAAGGAACGCTTAGGTCTTCCGATGTTTGAGGATCATGCGGCAACGGCTGAGCCTGAGCCGGAACCGGAACAAAAGAAAGAGAAGGGGGAGAATCGTGCCTCTGCTTCGGATGGAACCTATTTGAGTGGTGAGCTGAAAGAACAGCTTACACAGGTATTCCAGCGTCTGAAAAAAGAGATGACGATTGTCACTGTAGTTGATTCCTCGAATCAGAAATCCTTGGAGCTGGAGGGCTTCCTTCGTGAAATTGAATCACTTAGCTCGTTGATTCACCTGCGTGTGCTGGCTAGGGGAGAAGATCCGGAGCTGGAGCAAGCACTTGGAATCGAGCGCTATCCCGTTGCCGCTTTTCTGGATGAGAACAGCAGCTTCAGCGGGGTGAAATTCAGTGGGGTTCCCGGCGGGCACGAAATCAATTCGTTTGTGCTGGGCATTCTCCATTTGGCCGCAGAGGATAAGCTGACTCCGGAGCAGTTGGAGAAAATCCGTCAGCTTCCTCCCAATACAACGCTAAAGATTGGTGTAACGCTTGCCTGCCCCTATTGCCCCGACGTTGTCGCGGCGGCTCAGTCGATTGCGATTGCCAGCGGCGGAAACGTTACGGCGGAGATGATGGATATTGCCCTGTTCCCGGAGATTCGGGAGCAATATCAGATCATGAGCGTTCCCGCTCTGATCGTCAACAGCAATGTGCAACCTACCTTTGGGGCGCAGTCGTTTGATCAGGTTCTCCAGAAGGCAATTGAGGGCTAATTTAACTAATCGGTTTGTTTGAAGGACTCCTGGCTAAACTGGCCGGGAGTCCTCTTTGTTTATATTCTTTTAAATTTATAAATTTTAGTGCAGATGAATTGTAAACTTAACTTTAATATTAAAGTTGACAATTTGAAGCGGGCCTGATACAATAAGGCAAACATGATTTTTAGCGGGTTGGCTAAAAATCAACCAACAGCAAAGACTGGGAGGTAGTCACGAAAATGGGTATTGTGCAGATTTGGAAAAACAAGATTCTGTCCGGCGAAGAAATTGATTGCGCCGGAGCAGAAGCATTATTGGAGGCTCCGCTCGAAGAATTATGTGAAGCCGCAAACGAAATCCGTGAAAAGCTGAACGGCAACACTTTGGATACCTGCTCGATTTTAAACGGAAAGAGCGGCTTATGTACCGAAAACTGTAAGTATTGCGCACAGGCCCGCGGCCATAACACCGGGGTGGAGGAATATCCTCTCCTCACGGTAGCCCGCATTGTGGAAGAAGGTCTGCAAACTGCCGATGCGGGAGTGGATCGTTTTTCGGTCGTTACCTCCGGCGTTCGAGTGTCTGATTCTGAGGTTGACGCTTTGTGCCGTGCCTATGCAAAAATTCATGAGCAATCGGATATTCAGCTGTGCGCTTCTCATGGCTTGATCAACTACGAACAGTTTCTGCGCCTGAAGGATGCCGGTATTACCCGCATTCACAATAACCTTGAAACCTCCCGGCGGTTTTTCCCTCAGGTTTGTACCACCCATACGTATGACGATAAGATCAACACCATCCGGGCGGCGCAAAAGGCGGGGCTTGAAATTTGCAGCGGCGGTATTATCGGAATGGGCGAAGAAATGAGCGATCGTTTGGATATGGCTTTTGAGCTGCGCGGCCTAGGGGTTGAGTCAATCCCCGTCAACGTGCTGATGGCGATTCCGGGAACTCCTCTGCAGGATTGCCCACAGCTGCCGGAGCCTGAAATCCTGCGCACGATCGCACTGTTCCGGTTTATTAATCCTAAGGCCAATATCCGTCTGGCGGGCGGGCGAAATGCTATGACAGACTGCGGCCGATTGGCTCTGCACGCCGGGGCTAACGCTTCCATTACCGGGAATATGCTCACCACCTCCGGCAATACGGTGGAAGAGGATTTCGAGATGTTCACCAAGGCCGGTTTTCAGCTGCGCCGTCAAGTTCGAGTTTAACCGGTATTGTTTTTACCTTGCAAATAAGATCTCCTATCATAACATAAAAGAGTACCGGGGATGGTTTCGGCCATCCCCGGTACTCTTTTATTCCTGTCAATATTTTATCTCATTGATTCGTTCGTTTCGTTGTGCGGCAGTGATTCCGATGGCTCCGCGGCGGTGACCTGCTTTTTCTTCCGGTTCAGGAACAGCTCTGTTCCGAAGCTGAAAACGGGGAGCAGAAACAGGTAAAACGCGAACCAAATGCTCATGGTCGGTGCGCCGACCGTCGTCAGGGGCATGCCACCCGCGATGCTCCAGGGAATCAACGGTGCAATAACAATAACGGTATCTTCCAGCACAATTGCCAGCTTTTTTCGATCCGGCAAAATCGAATCGCACATCTGAAAGGTCAACATAGTGGCCAGTGTTTGGTTGCAGCTGATGGCACTCATCACAACAGAGGTAAACAACACTGAACCGAAGGGGGTGATTTTTGCGGCAGAGGATTCCACCAGCCTGCGAACCTCCGTCAATAGCTCTGTCTGCTTAAATATGCCAAAATAAGAGGTGGAAATCAGGATAATCCCGGCCACTCTGGCCATGGAAAGAATCCCTCCGCCGTTCAGCAGTACCGCAAGCTTGGCATCCGGGGACTGATAGCCCAGAAACAGGCTGGGGAGCAACTGTAACAGCGAGATCTTTTGTACGGTAAGGCATATTACACAGGCGACGAGAATGCTCAACAGCATCGCGCGCTTCACCGGAACACGAAACAGCGACAGAACAACAATGAGCAGCGCGGGCAGCACTACGATAAAAGAGAGATTAAAATGCTCGTGGAACAGCTCCAGAGAGGCTGCGCCGCCGGTTGCGGAGGTGGACCCCCGTGCTGCCAGATACAATAGGCAGGAGAGAGCAAAGGGTATGGCCGCTGTTTTGAGCATTCGCCGTATATTGTCATAAATGTCGGTACCCGTTAGCTCGCTGACCAGCAGCGCACTGGAGGACATTGGTGAGCAGCGGTCGCCAAAATACGAGCCTGCCAGTATCGCGCCGCCTGAAAGAACCGGGTCAATCCCCAGAGAACGCGAGATCATCATGCACACAACGCCCATGGTGGCGGCTGTTCCAAACGAGGTTCCCATCAGAAAGGACATCATGCAGCACAAAAGAAAGGTGTACAGCACGAAGAAGCTGGGATTCAGTACCCGCACGGCATGGTAAATCAGAAACGGAATGGTTCCTGATGACCGCCAGACGGAGGTCAGAACGCCAATTAACAGAAAGATGATTAGAATGTTTTTTGCGCCTCGAATACCGTCCAGCATCATGGAACCCATTTGCCAAAGCGTGTGCTTTTTCAAAAGGCCGTAAACAACAAAGCAGGCCAGACCAAACGCCAATGCGTATAGAATTTGAAATCCACTCAAAATACAAGCAACAAGCCCCAATAAAAACAAAGAAAGCGTAATTCGCTCCGCCACAGCCAAATTCCCCCAACATTTTCAATTATATTTATTATAGCACAAATTTAGGCAAGGAGCGCAGGTGCTTACACTTGATTTCCAATAAGTAAAACAGTATCATATAATTAATTTAATTTGTAATTACTTATTAATAAAATCACTCTTGTAAAGAAAACAAAAGGAGAACGATCCGTATGACTTTGCGGCATTATAGAATTTTTCTGGCAGTGTGTGAGAGCATGAATATGACGGCAGCGGCGGAAAATCTGTTTCTCTCTCAATCGGCTGTGAGCCAGGCCATTGCAGAAATGGAAAAGCACTATGGTGTCCGCCTATTCGAGCGGATGTCCCGCAGGCTGTACCTGACCACCGCCGGGAAAAAGCTGATGCGCTATGCGAATCAGATTGTCCGGACGGATTTGGAGGCAGAGGATAATATGAAGGCCCTGCAAAAAGATGGCTCGATTCGGGTGGGGGCCAGCGTAACCATCGGGGCCTATGTGCTCCCAAAGCTGGTGTCGCGCTTTCAGCAAAACCGGCCCGGTACAGAGGTGTTCGTAGTGGAGGACAACACCGCGAATATTGAAGCGATGCTGCTAGGGGGGCAGCTCGATCTGGCGCTGGTGGAGGGGGATACGGTTTCCCCCGATCTGGTGACAATTCCCTTTCTCAGCGACGAGCTGGTGCTGATCTGCGGGCCGATGCACCGTTTGGCCGGTCGCAGGCAAATAGACCCTGAGGAGCTGGAGCAGGAAAACTTTATCATCCGTGAAAAGGGCAGCGGAACCCGTAAAACCTTTGAGGACGAGATGGCGGCCAAATCACTCACCTGGCGGGAGGGCTGGATCTGTAACAATGCGGATACGATCAAGCTAGCCGTGCAGGAGGGGTTGGGTGTTTCCGTCATTTCACATCTCGCGGTAAAAGAAGAATGCGAGGCAGGAAAGCTGTGCAGGATCGATGTCAATCATATGCAGTTTCGCAGATGGTTTAAGGCAATTTATCATAAAGGAAAATATCAGACAGATGCCATGATGGAGATGATTGAAATATGCCGGGCGGAGAGAAATTGACTGATCTTTGGTCGCGAAAAAATACACAAAAGGGATAGACATTCTAAATATGCTGCGTTAAACTGATTGAGGCAGACTTTTTCTAATTACGCAGAGCTAGCTGGTTTGCTGTTCCGCTCAAAGCGATATCGAATATTCGGAAATACTGTGGGGCGCTTCTGCTTGGCAGTAAACATAAAACAGGGGTTGGGAGAGGCTACATATGAAAAAGGGATATTTGTACATTCTGATTACTACTATCTTTTTCAGCACGATGGAGATCATGCTGAAAATTACGGCAGGCGGGTTCCATCCGCTGCAAATTACAGTGCTGCGTTTTTCCATCGGCGCACTGGTGCTGCTGCCCTTTGCACTTCGGCATTTAAAGAGGAAGAATTGCCGGTTGAATTCCGGGGATTTGCTGTATTTGGCTTTTACGGGCTTTTGCTGCGTCGTCATCAGTATGGTTCTGTATCAGATGGCGGTTATCTATTCGGACGCGTCGATCGTTGCAATTCTGTTCAGCTGCAATCCTGTGTTTGTTATGATATTGGCCGCGCTGATTCTGAAAGAAAAAGTTTATAAATATTCGATTGTCTCCATACTTGTCAGCCTTACCGGCATGATGGTGACAATCGATCCCTTTCACGCCAAGGGTTCCGCAACAGGAACCATCCTTTCTGTTCTGGCGGCGATTACCTTTGCGCTGTACAGTGTGATGGGCAAAAAGCACGGCGCCCGTTATGGCAGCGTCGTAACCACTTGCTTCAGCTTTATTTTTGGTGCTGTTGAGCTGTTCATTCTTGTTTTGCTGACAAAAACAGCATGGTTTGGGGGCTTTTTAACCAATGTCGGGTTAGGCGTGTTCTCCAACACTCCTATTTTTGCCGGGATTACTCCAGATCTGCTGCCCAACCTTTTGTATATTGGTGTTGGCGTTACCGGCCTGGGTTTTGCATTTTACTTTATGGCGATGGAAGAAACCTCGGCTATCACCGCTTCGCTTGTCTTTTTCATCAAACCGGCTCTCGCGCCGGTTCTGGCATTCCTGATTCTTCAGGAGCCTCTTACCTCTACAAAGATTGCCGGCATTGTGCTGATTTTGATCGGCTCGATGATCACATTCATTCCCGGCTGGAAACGTCAGAAGGCGGCCGCTGGGCTGGCGGCTGTCTCAAAAGACACCGTAACGGAAGAAATCGTTTCGGAAGAAGCCGCCGAAGAAGTGATCTCGAAATCAATTTAAATCATCAGGCTTTTCAATCCTCTGCCGTTTACGGTAGAGGATTTTTTACAATTCTTGAAGGATATGCAAGGTTTGTCGAATGATTTCAGCGGCTTTTTCTTTGGAATCACATTGAAGAAGTTCGCACAAAATGCTATAATAATGTACACTGCTTTTTGCCTTGAGGTCTTCCTGAATTGTTTTAGTTTTTTGCGCCGATTTTTAGTGTGTGGATTCCCGGTAGCTCTGAGAAAAGGGAAAAACGCTCCATCCTGTGAATGAGAAGCCGCTCCTTACGGCACACTAGTACGCAGGAGGTGGCTGAAATAATGGGTAAACACCGCAATCAGCAGATCGAAAATCCATCCCCGCAAGAGGATGACAGAGAAGAACTGGTACCCGCGCAGGTTGGCAGTGAAAAACAAACGGATCAAATTACGGAGAACGGTTCCGTTTTGGCAGGAGACCCCGATCACATGATTCACTGCCTGACTATTATTGGTCAGGTGGAGGGTCATTATATTTTGCCGTCGCAGAATAAGACTACAAAATATGAGCATGTGATCCCGCAGCTGGTAGCCATTGAAGAGGAGCCGAAGGTCCACGGGCTTCTGATTATTCTAAATACAGTGGGCGGCGATGTGGAAGCTGGTCTGGCCATCGCAGAGCTGATGGCCGGAATGAAAAAGCCGACGGTTTCGCTTGTTTTGGGCGGCGGACATTCCATCGGTGTGCCGCTGGCGGTTGCCGCAAAGCATTCTTTTATCGCGCAGTCCGCGTCGATGACGATTCATCCGGTTCGCATGAGCGGTCTGGTGCTGGGTGTCCCCCAAACACTGGAGTATTTTCAGCGGATGCAGGAGAGGATCACGCGGTTTGTCACGCAGAATTCCAAAATGTCGCCGGAGCGCTTCTATGAGCTTTCGATGAATACGCAGGAGCTTGTGATGGATGTGGGGACGGTGCTTACCGGATCCGACGCTGTGGAGGAAGGATTAATCGACTCTGTGGGCACGCTTTCAGACGCGATCGATTGCCTGCGGAATATGATTGATGAAAATCGCGCTAAGGAAAAAAAGACGAAACCACGTTCCAACAGAAAAAATACAAAAACGGTACGGGACACGAAAGAATAAGTCCTAGCCGAAAAACGGCCGGCTCCGCTTTGCGGCTGCCGCCGAATTACATATTACGGAGGTTCACATTGAGTATTCTGCAAGCAATTATTCAGGGAATCGTTCAGGGTGCCACAGAATTTCTGCCGGTTTCCAGCAGTGGGCATCTTTCACTGGCACAGCACTTTATGGGTGTGAAGGTTGACAGCCTTTTATTTGATGTGATGCTTCACATTGGTACGTTGCTGGCCGTTCTGATCGTTTACCGCGATTTGATTTTGCGCCTGATTGTGGCTCTGATTCGTCTGGTGCGGGATATTTTCACCGGAAAATTCCACTGGTCGCGCATGAGCGCTGACCGTCGGCTGCTGGTGATGCTGGTGATTGGTCTGCTGCCGTTGTTTCTCCTATTCCTGCCTGTTCCGGGTACGGGGCATCGAATCAAGGATTATGCCGACCTGTGGGCTACGGATCGGGATATCGTAGTGGAAGGCTGCGCGCTGGTCGTGACTTCCATTTTGCTGACGCTGGGCATTTTTGCGACAAAGCGTCAGCGGGGCCGGGGCAGAGCGGGGGCTATATCCGGAAGAAGGAGCTTTGATGTGCCGGATGCGATAGCGGTTGGTTTTGCACAGTGTGTAGCGGCGGTATTCCCCGGGTTATCCCGTTCCGGTTCCACGCTTTCTGCCGGATTAATGCGCGGAATCAGCCGCCAAACGGCTCTGGATTATTCCTTTGTCATTGGGATTCCGGCTATTATGGCAGCGGCTGCTCTGGAGCTAAAGGACGCACTGAGCGAGCCGATGACCGTTGGAATTGCGCCAATTCTAGCGGGAGTTATCGCAGCCGCGATCGTTGGCTTTTTGGCGATTAAGCTGCTGCGCTGGATGGTAGCCTCCGATAAGCTGGCTGTTTTTGTATGGTATACGTTGATTTTGGGTATTGTGACCATCGCGATCGGTGTATTTGAACACCAGACCGGGCAGACGGTTACCTTCTTTTAAATTGAGCACAAAGCGAGCCAGAGTGCCACTTTAAAAATAGGATGTTATTACGCGAATGAATTTAAAAACAAGGTGAGAATGCTGTGGCAAAACAAAAATCAATTCAAAAGGAACCCTCGCAGGTAAAGAAGCAGGCCAAACGCCCGCCTGCGGCGAGTCGGCGCCAAGGCGCTTCCGCGGCGTCGGGTGCGAAACGCTCTGAATCGAAGCCCAGAACGGAACGGGAGCTGGAGGTTTTGCGCCACCGCAATCAGATGACCGCAGTGGTGATTTTCGCTGTGGCCGTACTGATGGCGTTTCTGGTGCTTGTAAAGGGCGACCATGTATGGAATTGGGCGCATAACGTGCTTCTGGGGCTGTTCGGCAACTGTGCCATTCTGTGGCCAATCCTGCTTCTGTACATAGCAATTATTACAGCGGTAGAGCGCGTCAGTGATAATATGCGCCTTAAGGTGTGGATGATTTCCGGTATTATTATTATGGTCTGCGCAACCGTTTATATCTTCGGGCCGGAAACAGCCGTGATTCAGAAGGAAACATATTTTACGCACCTGAAAGAGCTGTATGTGCAGGGTGTCGGTCAGCGAGGGGCCGGGCTGATCAGCGGGTTGATCGGGGTGCTCTTCGTTTCTGTTTTGGGATCCGTTGGCTCGAAGATCGTCATTATTCTGCTGCTGTTTGTAATGATTATGCTGCTGACGGGTACCAGCCTGATTCAGCTTTTTAAGACTGTTACCAAGCCGGTGGATATGGTGGCGGAAAATATCGATGCTGTTCGTGAGCGCCACGCGCTGGAAAAAGGAAGATCACGGGATCCGAACATTGATATTGCTCTGGATGCGGACGAGCTGCCCGCACACCCGGTAAAATCAGACCGCACGCCGGCAGATCCTCCAGAAAAGAGTGAAAAGCTGGAGCATCTCGAGAAAATCTTTAATTTTACCGGCGGAGCTTCGCAGGAAAAAGAGGAAGAAAAGCCGCAGGTTCCGCAGCCCTCCGTACCGGCTTCGGCTCCGGTTGCAAGCACTATACCTGTACCCGCACCGACGGCCTCCGTCGCTCCTGTTCCTTCGGCATCGCAGGATGCTTTTGGCTCCGCGGCGGCCGCGGCGGCTCTCTTGCAGAAAGCTGCCATGCTGCAAACTGCCGCTCGTGAAACAGCAGTTCGGGCGGCAGAGCCTGCTCCGCAGCCGGAAGGGTATCATTTCCCGCCGCTTTCGATGCTGGAATATTCCGCCGGAGCAAATCAGGAGGATATTACCGCAGAGCTTCAGAGCAACGGCAATATGCTAGTCGGCACCCTGAAAAGCTTTGGGGTACAAACAAAAATAGTCGACATCAGCCGCGGCCCCGCTGTAACACGGTATGAACTTCAGCCGGCGCCCGGTGTGAAGATCAGCAAAATTACCAACCTCAGCGACGACATCGCCATGAACCTTGCGGCGGCAGGCGTGCGTATTGAAGCGCCAATCCCCGGTAAGGCGGCTGTGGGCATTGAAGTACCGAATAAAAATGTCAATGTGGTTCGTATGCGTGATCTGGTGGAATCGAATGCGTTTGTATCTGCAAAAAGCAAGCTGACCGTTGCCTTAGGGCGCGACATTGCCGGTGCGGTAGCGGTTACTGATCTGTCGAAGATGCCGCATCTGCTGATTGCCGGTTCCACGGGTTCCGGTAAGTCGGTGTGTATCAACTCGTTGATCGTCAGCCTGCTGTATAAGTCCACTCCGGACGAGGTGCGTTTTCTGATGGTTGACCCAAAGGTAGTGGAGCTTGGCATTTATAACGGGATTCCGCATCTGCTGGTGCCTGTGGTGACCGATCCCCGCAAGGCGGCCGGTGCGCTGGGCTGGGCAGTAACAGAAATGCTCAAGCGCTACAAAATCTTTGCGGAAAACAACGTGCGCGACCTTGCTTCTTATAATAAGCTTGCGAAAAGCAAAAATAATCAGGATGAAGAAGGCAATCCCATGCCGCATCTGCCGCAGATCGTCATCATTATTGATGAGTTGGCGGATTTGATGATGGCGGCGCCGAATGAGGTGGAGGATTCCATCTGCCGTTTGGCGCAGATGGCCCGCGCAGCTGGTATGCATCTGGTGATTGCTACACAGCGTCCCTCCGTAGACGTTATCACGGGTATCATCAAGGCCAACATCCCGAGCCGAATCGCTTTTGCGGTTTCCTCCCAGATCGATTCTCGCACTATTTTGGATATGGGCGGCGCTGAAAAGCTGCTGGGGCGCGGCGATATGCTGTTTTCCCCCGTTGGCTCGCAAAAGCCGATCCGTATTCAGGGCTGTTTTGTCAGCGACAGCGAAATCGAATCTGTCGTCACCTACGTGAAGAAGGTGCAGGATTCCGGCTATGATCAGTCGGTTATCGAAGAAATCGAGCGCAACGCTGTGGCGGAAAAGGACGTTTCTGGCGGGAATGGTTCGGATGCTGAAACGACAGACCCCATGATGAACGAAGCAATCAAATGCGTGGTCGAAGCCGGACAGGCTTCTACCTCTTTGCTCCAGCGCCGGCTGCGTCTGGGCTATGCCCGAGCGGGTCGATTGATCGACGAAATGGAGCAGCTTGGGGTAGTAGGCCCCCACGAGGGCTCAAAGCCGCGTCAGGTTCTTTTGACCCGCCAGCAATACCTTGAAATGACCATGCAGCAGGCGGATTGTAACAACGAATAAATACCCGATCAAAGGAGAAATCCCGGGGATGAAGCCACAAACGACCATAGGGGAATCCCGGAAAAAGCATTTATTTTTGACCGGTCTGGCGGTATTTCTGCTCTGCCTGGGTCTTTTGCCCGCTTTCCTTCCCGGAGGGTATTCCGCTTGGTGGCGGCAGGTTTATTCTGCCACAGGATTGTCCGACTTTTCCAGTATTGCAGACGATTTTCCTATGTCGATGCATGTGCTGGAGGTTGGGAAGGCCGACTCCATTCTGGTGGAGTGCCAGGGAAAATATCTTCTGGTGGATGGCGGAACGCCGGATCAGTCTGAGAAGGTAAACCGTTATCTGGCTAGACGTGGGGTGACGACTCTTGATTATGTTATTAATACGCACCCGGACAGCGACCACATCGGCGGGCTTGGCGGAGTGGTCAAGGAATTTTCAGTCGGCCGCTATTTCATGCCGCAGTTGCCGGCAAAGCTAATCCCGTCAGATTTTGCCTATTCCAATACGATGAAGGTTTTGGAAGAAAAGCAGATATCGGTAGAGTATCTGCATGGCGGCAATACTTTGAGCCTGGGAGAGCTGTCCGTTCAGGTTCTAGCGCCACTCTCAGTGCTGGATACCACAAACGACAATTCCATTGTGTTGCTGCTTACGTTTGGCCAAACCCGATTTTTGCTGATGGGCGATGCGGAAGCCGATGAGGAGTTGGTGCTTTTGTCTTCGGGGCTGAATCTGAGCGCAGACGTGCTTAAGGTGGGGCACCACGGCAGCAAAACCTCCAGCACGGCAGCTTTTTTAGCTGCCGTAACACCAAAATATGCCGCGGTTTCTGTGGAAGACAGCAATTATGAGCTGCCGAACCGCCAGGTTATGGATCGTCTGAACCGTTTTTCCGCCGTTGTGGGGCGTACTGATGTCAGTGGTACGTTGCTGTACTGTAGTGACGGAACAAGCGTTACCTATCAAACAGAAAGGTGATTCTATGAAAAATTTGATTGTCGACCGTTTCGAGGGCATGTATGCCATCTGCGAGGACGCAGAAAAAAAATTCTTTGCTATTGAGCTGTCAGAGCTCCCGAAAGAGGTGCGTGAGGGGGATGTGCTGGAAATCAATGAGGATGGAATCCTTTCAGTGAATGCGGAAAAAACGGCGGAGCGCCGCAGCCAGATTGGCCGCAAGCAGGATTCTCTGTGGGGGTCATGACGTTTCACCATTTGGAATAATGAAAGGGATGGTTTTCGGCTCTGGCCACGGCCATCCTTTTTTTATTGTTTCGAGTGCATATTTTTATTTTTTCTGTTCAAGCTGTTTTAGAAAAGATAAATACATTTATCATTGATGAGTTTCATCCTCCGCTTGAGGAGAGGCGACAAACTCAAGGAGCTGAGATGAATCTTTTTAGACGGAAAGCAGTATATTTTTTTGAAATTGATTGACAAACAGAAATGGTAGGGTTAATATAATTACAACATCTAGTTTTAAAAACTATGTAAATGAAACGGAGGTGCCTCAAGTTGGCAGAACAATCAGAACGGGCGCTGCAGCTGAACGGGTATGCGCTCAGGCAAAAAGGAAAAGAAGAGAAAAATGAGTGGCGAAAAACCAGACGCGGTGAATTGGGACTGCCGTCATACAGTGTGGGGGAAGAGGTTGCCAATGCCGTTACACACGGCGTCGGGGCCATCTTGGCACTGGTTGCTTTATTTGTCCTGTATGCTGCCGCTCCCAATGAGATTTTTCCTCAGGTGGTTGTCAGTATTTATGCCGTAACGCTGTTTTTGTTGTATTTCGTTTCCACCATGTACCATGCGCTTGGCGTATGCAAGGCAAAGCGTGTGTTTCAGGTGTTGGATCACTGCACCATCTTTCTGTTGATCGCAGGTTCCTATACGCCAATTACTCTGATCGCTTTGGCGGGAAAAACCGGCTTCGTCCTTTTTTCTGTGGTATGGGCTGCTGCAATTATCGGTATTGTTTTAAATGTGGCGGATATGGAACGTTTTCGCAAGATATCGATGATCTGCTACATTGCGATGGGATGGATCGTGGTTTTTGCGTTCGGCCCCTTGGTTCAGGCACTTCAACTGCATGATCTAATTCTGCTGATTGGCGGCGGTGTTGCCTATACCGCAGGCGCTATCATTTATCAAAAAGGGAAAAAGATTCCGTATTTGCATTCCGTGTGGCACCTGTTTGTTCTGGCTGGCAGCATCCTGCATTTCTTTATGATTTATCATATGGTTGTGCAGCTGTAACGAAGAATTTAAGATAAATTGAGAATAAAAGTTTTGAAGGCCTCCAGAGGCGGGTTGATCCTGTCTCTGGAGGCCTTTTGAAATAACGGTAATTCCAGCTATAAAGAACCCCTGTTCCGGATGTTTCGGAACAGGGGAGGTATTTTTGTGAGCAATTCAATTTTGTGACTCCCTGGGAGATTCGGCAGAACATTACAATGCAAGCTTTTTGCTCATTAATTCCACATTGCTGCAATAGGTCAGCGCAGTTTCCTTTGAAATAACTCTTTCTCTATAAAGGCGAAGCAGGTCGTTGTCCATTGAGAGCATTCCAATTGCAGCATTCGCGGAAATGGCATTGTCAATCTGATGGGTTTTTGCCTCGCGGATCATATGGCGGATTGCGCTGTTGACCAGCAGAATCTCAAATGCCGGGACAAGAGTGCCGTCCAGCGAGGGAATCAGTTGTTGAGAAACGACAGCCTGCAATACCATCGAAAGCTGAACACGAATTTGATACTGCTGGTTCTGGGGGAACACATCAATAATGCGGTCAATTGCGCTGGAGGCCCCCAAGGTATGCAGGGTAGAGAGAATCAGCTGGCCGGTTTCGGCAGCCGTTACAGCCGTGGATATGGTTTCATAGTCGCGCATTTCACCAATCAAAATTACGTCGGGGGCCTGCCGGAGTGCGGCGCGGAGCGCGGGAATATACCCACGGGTATCGTTGTCGATTTCTCGCTGGCTGACAATGCTTTTTTTATGGGCATGCAGAAACTCGATCGGGTCTTCAATGGTAATAATATGGCTGTTGCGCGTTTGATTAATCTGTTCAATCAAACATGCGAGAGTAGTGGTTTTGCCGCTGCCGGCTGGCCCGGTGATCAGAACCAGTCCCCGTTCTTTATTGGCCAGGTACATTACAGTTTGAGGAATATGGAGCGCACGAGGCTCGGGCAGTTCAAACCCTAAAATACGCAGAACAGCTGCGCAGGAGTTTCTCTGTAAATAGGCATTGCAGCGGAACCGGCCCAGCTTGGGAATGGAAAAAGAGAAATCGTCGTCGCCCTTTTGCAAAAAGGCCTGAAAATCACGCTGGCTCGCAATTTCAAAAATTTGAGAGATGATCAGCTTTGCGTTATCCGGCATTAACTTTTCATCATTCATCGGCTGAATCATATCGTTGATTTTATAAGAAGCTGGGCATCCGGAAATGATAAAAATATCGGATGCGCCTTTCAATACGGCTGTTTGAAGCATTTCCAGAATTTCCATATAGAGTGAGATTCCTTTCGTTTCGGTTAAGGCTGAGAGCCTTGCCAGACATTTAACGGCTGGTCGGCTCCGTCCCATTCATTGGAGGCAGCCAGATGATAATAGAGAACCCGATAGCGTTCTGGTCCGGTGATCGGCTGTATCTCCACCTGGATTTCCTGAACTGAGCCGGCGGGGATGGAAAAAGCAATGCTGCTGGAATCGGCTGCAAGAGACAAAGAAACATCGTCGATCATTGTACCGTTCAGGCGCTGTGACAGCTCAGCTTCACTCATAGAGGGATTTTCCCGAAGTAAGCGGGTTAACTCGGCGTCAATGCCGCTTAAAACCTGCTGTGCCTTGGAATCAGCCACATAATAAGCCTGAACGCTTTGCATCTGCTTTTTCGTCAGATCCCAGTCAGAACGCACGGCGGAAAAGGAAAGAATTCCGAAGGCAGTCAGGCACAGAACAACAAATACCATAAACAGGGAAGAGAGCCCTACGCCGGGGAATAGCTGCCGTCTGCTTTGCTTCATTTACGGTTCCTCCTGTTCTAAGGAAAAGGAAGGAAAATAGCGCTGTGAGGTCAGAGAAAACAACTCTTTCTTGTCATTGGATTTTTGGGAATAAACCGAAACCTCCAGTGTCATTACTGTGCCGGCCTCTGTTGCGGAAGACTGAAGATGCTTCTCCGCGTAGTAAACGCCTCCCGAAGAAACCGGAGCCCAGTTTTCGTCGTAACGGGAGATAAAAGCCTCTCCCTGCACTGTGGATTCCTTTTCCCCAAAGGACTGCTCCGCATCGGCAGGGCTTTTGATTGAATGCAGCGTTTCAGCTGCCGTTTGCGCGGTGGCTATGGCAAGCTGGGTGTCTGTGTTCTTTTTGGCGGTGGCATTCGTTGCAAAGAAAATCTGTAACACGGCAACGGAAGAAACCGCAAGAAAAAAAATTACAAAAATAATTTCAATAAAAAAAGGATGAATCCGCACGGCGTGTTTCATCAGGCTTCACCTCATTCTGTTAAGAGGCTCTCGGGCAGACAGAAACTGAAAATTGCCTGCCATTCTGAGCAGTCGCGGAAATGACAAATAATTTACCGCTTTTTGTCACAGCAAATTGATTTATTTGCGTGATTTTCTCTCCATATTCCGGCTCAAAAGGGTCCTGATCACCGGCAAAAAGCTCCATTAAATATCCGTCACGAAAATACAGATATGTGTTCCCGCTCTTTTCGGTCTCTTGGGAACGGATCAAAAGTACCTGCTGGTTATCGAGTGATTCGATCGAAATATTGTCCGCGTTGTCTGCGGAACGAATTTGATTGGCCGTATAGGACAGCGCGGCACGAATCTGATGATTGACAGTAATCGAGTGCAAACTGTTTCGATAGGCGTCGGCTCCCAATGTCACTAGAAAAAGAGAAGCAGCGGTAAACACACAGGCAATCAGCAGAGCAAAAAAGGTTTGCGTAGACTGGTGTGTTTTTTCATTCACGGCTTGGCCTCCTCGGAATGGCCCCGCTCAACGAGGCGAATTTCGGGCTTGATATTGGAAGCGAAAATCTGGTAATCAACATAATATTTTTGATCGTCCACCTGGACTCCATAATTTTCTTCCAAGTATTCAAAACTGGGAGGATACGTTCCCTCAATTGCATAGCAGTTGATGACGGCCCGGTCGATTTTTTGAAGAAGTAGACTGCTGGTGTTCCGGCGGTTGACCTGTTCCAAGTGGGTAAACCCGATCGAAAATGCAGCAAGAAGCGCTGCAAACAGGAGCAAAGAAAGAAAACGGCGCATTTTCATAGAAAATCCCTCTTTTAGATGATGCTGGTCATAATTCCGATCAGCGGCAGCATAACGGAAAGAAGGAGCGCACCGATCACCACGGAAACCAGACCTACCAGAATTGGTTCGATCAGGGCAATTTTCTGATTCATCAACTCCAGAGCCTCTTCCGTATCGATGTCTGCAATTTTAGACAGAACCTTTTCCATGCTGCCGGCGCTTTCTCCCACGCGGATCATACTGAAGCGCGGCCCGGAGAACAGCCCGGTCTGCTGCAAAGCGGACGAAAGGGGAGCCCCACCTTCCACGGCCTGAGCTGCTTTCTTTGCATTTTCAAGATTGCGGGGGTTCTGCAAAATATCCGGCATTAAATTTAAAGACTCCGAAACGTCGTATCCGCTGCTGAGAAGGATGGACAATGCGGAAGCAAACTGGGCGGAATCGATTCTGTTAATGATTTTAGCGAGAAAAGGAACCCGGTAACAGACAGAAAGAAAGGCCCAGCGGCCACGCCGGGTTTCGGCGAACAGGACAGCCAAAAGCATGGAAAGCCCTGCCAGAACCATAATGACTACGGTGACCCGTCCTGCGGTAATCCCCATAGTTACCGCACGGTACGAAACAGCGGAATCATACGAGCTCAGTCCGTCAAATACCTGCCGAAACACCGGCAGAATTTTGGCGGTAAGCACTGCAAGAATTGCGGCAACCATAAAAATCAGGATGAGGGGATAGGTAACGGCTCCCTTAATTTGGCGCAGGATCTGATCCTCACGCTGATAATGAACGGCAAGGCTGGCCATAACGTCATCGAGTCTGCCGGTCTTTTTTCCGATTTCTACCATATGTACCATATATGACGGGAAAAAAGAGGATTCGCGAATAGCCTGGCTGAATGAGCCGCACTGGGTGGTTGCGTCGCACACGCTTTGAAGCATCTTTTTTTGCCGGGGATTTTCTGTGTTTTCACAAATTACGGCAATTCCTTCTTCTAAAGGAATTGCCGATTCTAACATCCAGGAAATCTGTGAGCAGAGTAAAGCGAGCTCGCCTGCCGTAAAGACGGTACTGTTTTTTTCAAGCATTTTCATTCCTCCGGCCTTCGTCGGTTAATAGATGCGAGCCGTCGTATATCCGGTTCCAATCGTGTTGGATGCACCAAGGGTGGAATCCATTAGATTCCAGCCTGTTTTAGACACCTCAATTTTTATGGAGATCCATCCTGTTCCCTGTAAATAGACTTCATTCCAAGCATGTGTTACGGCCAGTGTGTCGACAGAACCGACCACCACTTTGGAGGGAATCCCCTGTGAGCGCAGCATTGCCGCCATTAGAGAAGAGTAATCAAAGCAAATCCCTTTCTGAGAGGTCAGAATTGAGTCCACGTTCGGCACATAGCTGGAGGTTACTTTGGCTGCCTTTTCAAAATCATATTTAATATTTTTAATCATATAGTTGTAAATGGCTTTCAGCTTTTCAACATCGGTGCCAGAGCTTGCACACAGTTCTGAAGCTTTTTTGACCGCAAGAGAGGATGCGGTGTAATTCACATACTGGTTTGTGTGCAAAAACGGTGCATTTTCGCTCGACAGCGCTACCGCCAGGGAAATGCCATATAGTTCCCTATAATAATTGCCGGACACGTTTTCCAGAACGCGGACAGAATACTGTCCGCTTCCCATTTGCAAGGGGTAGGTTTCAGCAGTGCCCTTGCTGTTCAGGTCGTAATTGTAGGCGGCGCTGTCCTTCTTGATCTGAACCTTTAGGTGCTTATCAGCGCCCGCATATTTCACCTGAATCGTGCCGTTTGCAGCGGTGCTGGAGTCGATGATAACGCCGTTCCGGGAGAAAACGGTCGATGCAGCCGTCTGGAACGGAACAGATTCATAGACCATCTGTTTCAAAACGCCGTCGTTTGATAATTGAGCGCTACTTTCTGCATTTGTAACTGGCCGGCCCAGAAGAGCCGCACCGGATAAAATGCTGTTGCGTGCCGTGATTTCTGCAGAGGTGACCGGCGCACACGCACCAAGTAAGCAGGTGCTGGCGAGCAGCAAACACAGCGCAGTTATTTTTTTAGGTTGCAGAAACATTGTATTTTTCATGGAGCCCCTCCGGACAAGTGAATTGCAGTAAATTTAAAAAAGATTATAAAATCCCGCTCAATGGAGGAAAGGTCCTGTTTTATCAGAAAATCGTTTTAGTGAAAGCAGTATTTGGATATTTCAGGAAGTATTATTGTTTAGTTTTAGTATATCATGGGTCATAAAAAAATACAAGAAAATAATCGAGAAGCTTACTTTCTATTTGAGATAGCACGAATCGTGATGCTCATGGGAAATAGCCTTTCATTATTTTTGTTTATACTGTAATTGCTGATTTCGCATTCTTTTTGTCAGGTCAGAAACAAATCAAGTTCATCAAAGAAAAGGGGCCTCGGTTTCATGTTTTTCACTGTTAGCCTTCGAAGCAAAAAAAGCATTGCCGCTCTTGCGCTGGTTCTAATTCTGCTGGTTACCGGTGTGACCGGGGCCACCGTGGGAGCACTGGGCAGCAACCGAAAATTTGAGGGGGTGCCGCTCACTATTGTGATGTACCACGGGGTGATCAAAGACAGCCGGCATCAGGGAACCTACATGATCTCTCCGCAGCTGCTGGAAAGCGACATGAAATACTTAAAAGAGAAGGGGTATACCGCGGTAGTGGTTCAGGATCTGATCGACTACGTCGACAAGGGTAAGCCTCTGCCGGAAAGACCCGTAATGCTCACCTTTGACGACGGGTATTACAATAATTATGTGTACGCTTACCCCTTGTCCCTAAAATATAATATGAAGATCGTCATCTCGCCGATTGGATATTTTACAGAAAAGTACAGTGAGTCCGGTGAGGAAAATGAGTTGTATTCTCATGTTACCTGGACAGAAATCAATGAAATGATGCAGTCCGGCATGGTGGAGATTCAAAACCACAGTTACCATCTGCATGGAACGGCCGATACAGGACGCCTTGGCGCGCAGAAGAACAAACGAGAGACTACGGAAGCCTATACGACGCTCCTGACGAATGACTTGACCGAGATGCAGGAGCTCATCCGTTCCCACACGGGGTGGACCCCTACTGCCTTTACCTATCCGTTTGGGATCATCAGTAAAGAATCCTTTCCTGTTGTGCATAGCATGGGGTTTCGAGCCTCCCTAAGCTGTGAGGAACGGATCAACGATATTACCCGCGATCCGGAAAGTTTGTATCTGCTGGGGCGTTTTTTGCGCACTCCGGGCAAAACCAGCGAAAGTTTTTTTGCCACACGGCTGAAATAACCTTCTTGTGATTACCGGTTTTTTCTTTTCCGCATATCATGGAACAAAAGGAGGAAGCTGTTTATGCCTAATATTTATCTTAGTCCGTCCCTGCAGCCATATAACGAATACGTAAACGGCGGAAGTGAGCAATATCATATGAATATTCTCGCGGACAATATAGAGCCGTATCTGCGCGCCAATGGAATCCGCTTTACGCGAAATACGGTTGGTATGACGCTCGGCCAGGCAATCCGCGAATCGAATGCAGGGTATTACGACCTGCATCTTGCATTGCATTCTAATGCCGCACCCCCGGCCCTTGCCGGTCAGCTGCGCGGTACCGATGTCTACTATTATCCATACAGCACTGCCGGTAGCCGCGCGGCGGAGATCATTGCCAAAAATTATAAAGAAATTTATCCGATACCCGAAAAGGTACGTACAATGCCGACCACGACGCTTGTAGAAATCACCAAAACGAATGCCCCCTCTGTTCTAATTGAAACGGCATACCACGATAATCCGGAGGACGCAGACTGGCTCGTAAATAATATGCCGGAAATTGCGGCTAATCTGGTGAAATCCCTGACAGAGATTTTCGGAATCCCGTTTATCGATAACCCCCAGCCAGCGCGTACCGCAAAGGTGGTAACACAGGGGGGTAACCTGAATATTCGCAGCAAACCCAGCCTGGATGCTCCTGTGATCGGTCAGGCACCCAACGGTGCCACAATTACTGTTCTAGGTGAATGGCAGGGGTGGTATGTTGTCAATTACAACGGTATTATCGGTTATGCCAGCAGTCAGTATATTCGGTAACACATGAAAGTGTGGCTCAAACAATAATCTGAACGATACAAAAGAGTAGCCTGTATTTTCAAAACTTGCGTAGACAAAGGAACAGGGAGGCACCTTCATTGGTGCCTCCCTGTTCTGAAAATTTCAGATGATACTTGTTTCAAGCTGCTTTAAAAAAGCGGCCTTACTTTTTGATAATAATCCTTAATTCGCTTGTGCGTAATAAGCCGCCATCATCTCAACCTGCTCTTTGGTAATGCCAAAACCGGCTAAAACAGCAGTCAGTTCAGAGTCTTTTTTCATAGTTTCAGACAGGAACTGAATTGTTTGAATACCAAGCTCGTTTGTTGCTTCTCCAGATACATCCTGAGAAAGGTCAATTACCTGATTTGCCTGCGGCTGAGCGGGGAGAGTGGTATCACCCACAGTGCCACTGATCTTTTCGGTTATGGATGCCGACAGCAGCTTCGGGATGGAATACAGTATTGTACTGTTTACCTGACTCCCGTCCACAGCAGATTCTATGGTTATGCTGGATTGATCAATCTGATCAAATTCCTGCGGAAGATTTTCATTTTTCATCTGCTTTTGAATCTCGTGGTCGGGATCGTTCAAAGAAAGCACGTACTTTCCGACCAAGGTTTCAGAATCGAGGAAGGGAACCAACTTTGCTCCGGAATAATCCACATTCACACCAATGTTTTTTGGCTCGCTTTCGCTCTTAATGTTTAACTGGATTTTACCAGTTTCTTCACCGGTTTTTGTGTTGGAGAAAAGAAAGCCGGATTCCTGGTTAGACAGAAGTTCAACTGCGTATTTCTGCTCGGTGATTAAGTATATTAACTGCAACGCATCGCTTCCGTCCTTATATTCATAGGAATGAGCCAACAAAGCGCCGCTTTGCTCAACATAAGAAACCGCACTAAATGCGGAGGTGTCTGTTTCTAAGTTATTGGTGGGGAAAATCTCGTCAATCATTTCGCCATATTTTTCTTTGGTAAGTGCTTCCTTAGCGGCTGATTTGTCGCTGCCGGACAACGAGGAGAAGAGGCTGTAATTGTCTGCCACAAAGCTGTACAGGTATTCGTCTTCTTTGGCAGCCTTAGCAATTGCTTTAAACATTTCCGCAGTCTGAGCCTCCGTCAGCGAGGCAGTCAGCTTTTGCCCCTGAACGGTTACTCCGTCAATCGTAATGCTCTGGTCGTTTTCTGCTTTTACTTGAGCGGTAGAAAGAGCATTCGCATACACTTCGGCAAGCTTGTCGAGACTGGTTTTCATTTTTGCCGAATCGTATTTCATATTCGCAAGGCTGCTGGGGTTTAATTGTGAAAGCGAATCTTCCCCTGGCAATAAATATTGTTCCAGAAGCTCTGGAATATGCACATACGTTTTCCCGTCCACATAAGAGAGTGAACTGACGGTCAGTTTTAATGCGGAAGGATCTGTTATGGTTACAGTAGATTGTGTCCCTTTTTCATTAATAAGTGTTTTTGCACTCATTTTCAGGGTGTTAAGATATTTAATAGTTTGCTGAACGGCAGAAGTCTGTTCCTCTGGAAGACCCATGCCCTTCAAAAACTGGTCTTCCATTTTCACATTCAACTGTACAGTGGAGTCCAGTGTTTTTGGTTTGGTGTAGGTTTGCAGAAGCTTAACGCTTTTGTCCATTCCGGCTACGATCTGGTCAGCGCTGGATTTTGCCGTTGCCAGCTCAATATTTTGAGCATATTTGGTTTTGCCCATAAGCAGCTGCGTAAAATCACGGTTAAAAAACAGCTTGCCAACTGCAAACGTTCCAACAAGCAGAACCAATACTGCAATAACCGCAATCATTACAGGCTTGCGCTGTTTGGGCATTGGTGGATCGGCAGGGTTTTGTTCGGGGGAAGGGGTTTCTACGAGGGGAGTCTGTTCTAATAAAGACTCGTCATTTTCGGTGACACTGTCGCCAATGGTAGAAAACATGGGAACACTCCTTAATAATAATGTCACAAAAGATTATAATACCAACCGGATTATAGTATATTCTCTGACAGCACAATAGAGGAGAATATTGGCAATTTAGTCCAAAAATGACGTATTTTAATAGAATCAGTCGATTTTTTCCTATTTTTATCTGTCCCCAACTTCTCGGCGGAATCAGCTATTAATCAACCTATTCTCTTGACCATACGGTAAATGATCGTGATTACACACGCCGAAAAGATCATCATTACCGCAATAACCAGCAGCATCGGTGCGGTAAGGTCAACCAGAGAAAAGAAATCCTGAAACAACAGCATGGCGGTCAAAAATCCACCGACCATGGTGTAAAACAACACTTTGCGCAGGGTGTTGAATGGCAGGCAAATGCTCAGCAGGTTCATCAGGCCGGTAAAGCCGATGAGAATCACGCTGACGGTAGACACCTGATCGACCGAAAGGTGAAAGAAGGTACTGACCGGCATCACAATAATGATCGTGAGCGCCATGGCGAGCATGCCCGGCAAGGATTTTGTAATGATGTTGACGATGAATTTTCCCCGGACTCTGTCTTTGTTTGGTTCCATAGCCAGAAGGAAGGATGGTATGCCGATGGCGAACAGGTTAATCAGAGAAAACTGAATCGGCTGTAGGGGATAGTCATATGGCGCGAAGATAAAATAGATTGCGATAATGGCGGAAAAGAACGCTTTTACCAGAAACAGGCAGGCGGAGCGCTGAAGGTTATTAATCGAGCGCCGCCCTTCGTGTACCACCTTGGGCAAAGAGGCAAAATTGGAATCCAGCAGTACCAGCTGAGAAACCGTTCTGGCGGCGTCGCTTCCCGAGGCCATCGCAATACTGCAGTCCGCTTCTTTGAGGGCCAGAACATCATTGACGCCGTCGCCCGTCATCGCTACTGTATGATTTGCTTTTTTCAGTATTTTGACTAAGTCTAGCTTTTGCTGAGGGGTCACGCGGCCGAAAACGGTGTAACGTTCGGCAGCTTCGGCCAGTGCTTCTGGTGTATCTAGAGTTGTTGCATCCACATAGCTGTCTGCGTTTTTCATGCCTGCTTTTTGGGCAATGTTCGCAACCGTAATTGGGTTGTCACCGGAAATCACCTTGAGCGTAACGCCCTGCTCGGCGAAATACAGCAGAGTCTGCGGCGCCTCCGGCCTTATTTTGTCGCTGAACAACAGCAGAGCCATTGGTTCAAGCTCGGCAGGCAGCTCCTTGTCCTGAAAATTCCCGGCGGATTTTACGAGAAGCAGAACGCGCTGCCCACTTTGCGCACAGGAGTCAGCTTTACGCCGAATGTCTGAGGATTTGTCTGGCAAAAGAATCTCCGGAGCGCCAAGAATGAAAGATCCTTGATTTTCAAAAAAAGCGCCGCTCCATTTTTTGGCGGAGGAAAAAGGGACTATTTCCTTGCAGCTCCAGCCGGGTGGAGAGCAATAGCTTTTTCGTACCGCGTTCATGGTTGGGTTGTTGTCCGGCAGTACGGCGGTTAGTGCGCATAGAGCAGTTTCCGCCTGTTCCTGTTCCGTTTCATTACAAAGCAGCAAATCGTCAAGCTGCAGGATGCCTTCGGTAATAGTGCCGGTCTTGTCCAGACAAAGAACATCTACGCGAGCCAGCGTTTCGATACAGTATAATTCCTGAACAAGTGTTTTATGCGAGGCCAAACGAATTACGCTGACAGCCAGTACAACACTCGTCAAAAGCACCAGACCCTCCGGAATCATGCCGACCAGAGCGGCCACGGTGCTGACGATCGATTTCGAAAAACCGGTTTGCAGAATGTAATATTGCTTGTAAAACAGAATTAACCCGACCGGCACAATCAGAATTCCGATCACCTGAATAATGCGGTTGATCCAAACCATGATTTCGGAATTCGGTTTTTTCAAGTATTTGGCGTCCTGCGAAATCTTTTCCGCATAATTTTCCTGGCCCACGTGCTCAACCTGGGCGTGGCAGGCGCCGCTGACTATAAAGCTACCGGAAAGCATCGTATCGCCCGTTTTTTTCAAAACAGGGTCCGTCTCGCCCGTCAGCAGGGACTCGTTCACCTCGCACTCACCGTTGCATAGGATACAGTCGGTGCAGATTTGGTTTCCCGCTTCCAAAAACAGAATGTCATCCAGAACTATGTCGCGGATTTCAATGGTCAGCTGTTCACCGTTTCGAATTACCCTGGCCTTGGGCTCGGCGATCAGGGCCAGGCGATCTATGGTTCGTTTGGCACGAATTTCCTGAAAAATTCCGATCAGCAGATTGCTGAGAATCACACCCATGAACAGCAGGTTCTTATAAGAGCCCACCAGCAAAATCAAAGAGGCCAAAACGGCATTTAATATGTTAAAGGGGGTTATAATGTTTTGCAAAACAATTTCTTTCACCGACTTGGTTTTTATGTCCGATTCCCCATTAAAAAGGCCCTGTTGACGCCGCTGGTCAATTTGTTCCTGCGTCAGTCCAGTTGAATAGTCGGGATGAAACCGTTCAAAATAAGATTGTGACGGTTCGGTCATTTACTTTCATCCACCTTATGTTTTTTAACAGTATACCCTAAAGCGAAAAAAGGATCGGCTTCAATTCCTGAAAATTCAAAATTGCGTCATAATTTTTGTAGGAGTATCTAAAAAAACAAGATAGAGCATTTCTCCATTTAACGATTATGTGTCTTGTTGCAAATGGTATTTGTGGTATAATGGATGATTAGTGAAGGTGAACAGAAAATGCGTTGTAATTTCACAATTCTGTGCAGGTGAATTTCTGCTGCAGAAAGAAAGGAGATTGATACCATTTTTAAGCAAGACGCGTTCGATTTTATCTCTTTAAAATCGAGCAAGGATCTAAACGGCATGCTAGTGCTATTTCTGACTATTTCTATTTTTCTACCGTTTTATGTCAGCATGGCGGCTGTTTCAATCATTGCATTTATGACGGTTATCAATTACGAAAGACGAGCAGAGGCTTTTGGAGATCCGTATTCTATAGGAATTGTATTATTCTTTCTGTTTACTGGTTTCGTCGGGCAAGTATACAATAACCATATTGGAAGCGCTTATTCATTGTTTGCCGCGGCTCTTTTAGTATGTGGATTCTACATCCGTAGCTTTATGACGAAGCAGCTGTACGATCAGGCGATGGATACCGCCTGCCTGAGCAGTGTGGCATGTGCGGCGGTGGCGATATTTCAGAAGATTTCCACCTACGCGACGAATCCTTCGTTTCGCCCGATTTCAACATTCATTAACGCAAACTACTATGCGACCATTATCGAATTTGTTGTTTTGATCGCAATTTATCGAATGATTACCAATGCGCAGAACCGTCGGTTTTATATGATCGTGATCGCAAGCAACCTTGTGGGGCTTTACCTTTCAGCCAGCATGTCTGCCATCTTTTCTCTTGGCCTTGCGGTGCTGGTGTTCCTATTCCTGAAGGGAAAACGCAAAATGGCAACGATGATTGCCCTTGGCGGGATGCTCCTGGTAGTGTTCGGTTTGATTTTACCGGAGCTGTTCCCCCGCATTGAGTTTATCGATCAATCGTGGGATCAACGGGTAAACATCTGGACGACTTCCATTAAGGGAATTCAGCATCATCCGTTCTTTGGTGAAGGCGCGGCAGCCTATCGTTTGGCCTGCGAGGAATATTTCGGCTACAAGACATATCACGCGCACAACCTGTATCTTGATACATTATTGAATTTTGGACTGGTCGGCGCAACAGTAATTACTGGATATGTGTATGTTCAGGCTAGAATTGTACTGGCTCGTTTCCGCGGTCGAATCTGCGGGAACATGAATGTCCTTCTGGCAGCCTGTTCCTGTGCTGTTTTGGTACACGGCTTTACGGATGTGACCATCTTCTGGGGACAGACCGCAATGCTTTTCCTTTTGATTTTTTCTTCCACCGGAATCAATGCCGTTTATGCGGGCGGAATCCTTCGCGTGCGTCAGCGTTTGGCGGCAGCCACCGGTTATTTGGAACAGTCGAATCAGGGTGCGGCTGTATTTAAAAATTAATATTCTTTTTTGAGAAGGCCTCCGCTTGATGCGGGGGCCTTTTTTTGCGTGGTACACTGCACTCGTAAATACGAAAATCATCCTGCAAAATGGTCTAAAGCCAAATTCCGGGCATATCATTGAGAACGGGAGGGATGACAATGAGCTTACCAGAAGAGTGCGGATTTTCGATGTGCGCTCTGGATAAGAATTTCAGCAGCACCGGAACGGAAGTACTGACGGTAAAAATTGAGTACCCGAAATTCGAGCTTCCCGAATGCGGAAGGATGGAAACGATCATTAACCGCTCCATCTGGGGGCAGGTCGAGTGCTTTTTTCACGATGCGGCGACAATCCTTTTTCGCCAGGCGGCCTGTGCACTGCACAACGCAACCCATACAGGGGATGATGATTCCTTCCACCCGTACGACGCCGTTTTGCACTATCACGTGACTGCCTGCAATCCGTGCTATATCAGCCTGTATCGGGATGCCTATGAGTACACGGGAGGCGCACACGGCAACACCGTCCGCCGTTCCGACACGTGGTCGTTGAAGGCATGCAGGGCCGTGCAGGCATGTGATTTCTTTGGCCCGAAAACGAACTTCCGAAAAGCGCTTCTGGATGAAATCCTGTTTCAAGCCGATGAAAACATGAGAAAATGCCCGGGTATCTATTTTGAAAATTACCGCAAGCTGATTACCCGGTATTTTAATCCCAACCGGTTTTATTTGACGGAGAATAGTGTGACTTTTTACTTTCAGCTGTATGAAATCGCGCCATATGTTTCCGGAATCGTTCTCTTTCCCGTGCCGTTCGATCAGCTGGAGTGCCCCCCGATTTGTCCGCAATAGAGAAAAATCTTTGCCCCTGCCTGTGGTAATTGACCCGGCAGAGGGCATTTCTCTTTGCTGGAAAAATCATGGAAAGGGGAAAGGTTTTATGCTATAATCATCTTAATAAATGATCAGGGGATGGGGGAGAAGAAATGAATACCAAAGAAGAATTTGAAGAAATTTATACCGCCAATATTCACCGCAACGGCAGCAGAGAGTTGTTGGAGTGGCTTTCCACTACCGACTTTTTTACCGCGCCGGCAAGCACAAAGTTCCATTGCGCCTGTCTGGGCGGGCTGGCGCAGCATAGCGTCAATGTGTACCGTGTAATGCGCGAAAAGCACTTCGAAGAGGGGAAAGATAATGAAGAAAGCTTCGCCATCTGCGGGCTTCTGCACGATGTCTGCAAGGCGCAGTATTATAAAACCTCTACGAAAAACGTGAAGAACGAAGAAACCGGTACATGGGAAAAGCGTCCGATTTATATGGTGGAGGACAGCTTCCCGTATGGGCACGGGGAGAAGTCTGTCTTTCTGATCGAACGCTTCCTGCGTTTGAAGCCCGCGGAGGCCGTGGCGATTCGCTGGCATATGGGCGGTTTTGACGATTCCGCCCGTGCTGGAAATTTCGCGATCAGCCTCGCTTATCAAAAATATCCGATTGCGGTAAAGCTGCATTTAGCAGATTTGGAATCGACCTACCTGCGCGAAAAAGGGACCTCATCCGCGCATTGACAAAATGTCCATGATTTTTCAGAGGATGCGGGGGATTTTGTTGGACAAGCCTGTTTACATTGGTAGAAAATATGACTATAATATTATCTAATTATAAAAATGAACCTGAATAGAAGTCTTAATGAAAAAGGAGTCGATCAATCTATGGCTTATTACTTTGAAGAGCCTTCCCGCACGTTTAACGAATACCTGCTGATTCCGGGATATTCTTCTGCCGAATGTATTCCGGCGAATGTTAGCCTGAAAACACCGGTTGTCAAATTTAAAAAGGATGAAGAGCCTGCACTTTCGATGAATATTCCGATGGTATCGGCAATCATGCAGTCTGTTTCAGATGATAAAATGGCGATCGCTCTGGCGAAAGAGGGCGGTATTTCTTTTATTTATGGCTCTCAATCCATTGAAGAAGAGGCTGCCATGGTACAGCGTGTCAAAAACCATAAGGCCGGTTTTGTGGTAAGCGACTCCAACATTAAGCCGGATCTGACGCTTCAGGACATTCTGGATCTAAAAGAGAAAACCGGCCATTCCACGGTGGCTGTAACCGAGGACGGAACCGCTACCGGTAAGCTGCTAGGGATTGTTACCAGCCGTGACTACCGCGTCAGCCGTATGGATCCGGACACCAAGATTTCTGAATTCATGACGCCTTTCTCAAAGCTGGTATATGCCGAAAAGGGTGTTACCCTGAAAGAGACAAACAATATTATTTGGGATCACAAGCTGAACGCTCTGCCCATTGTGGATGAGAATCAGCATCTGGCCTATCTGGTATTCCGTAAAGATTATGCTTCGCATAAGGAGAATAAGCTCGAACTGCTGGATTCCCATAAGCGTTATGTTGTGGGGGCGGGGATTAATACCCGCGACTTTGCGGAGCGTGTTCCTGCTCTGATTGAGGCTGGCGCGGATGTTCTGTGCATCGATTCTTCCGAGGGCTTCTCTGAGTGGCAGAAGAAAACCATCGGCTGGGTTCGTGAGAACTATGGCGAGACGGTAAAGATTGGCGCCGGAAACGTGGTAGACAGAGAGGGCTTTTTGTATTTGGTGGAAAGCGGAGCTGATTTTGTTAAAGTTGGCATCGGCGGCGGTTCCATCTGCATCACCCGCGAGCAAAAGGGCATCGGCCGTGGCCAGGCTACCGCACTGATCGATGTGGCCAAGGCTCGTGACGAGTACTATGATAGAACCGGCATTTATGTACCGATCTGCTCCGACGGCGGCTTGGTCTACGATTATCACATGACTCTGGCTCTGGCCATGGGAGCGGACTTCCTGATGATGGGCCGTTATTTTGCCCGCTTTGATGAAAGTCCGACCGGGAAAATCACTATCGGCGGCAGCTATATGAAAGAATACTGGGGCGAAGGTTCAAACCGCGCTAGAAATTGGCAGCGCTACGATTTGGGAGGCGCCAGCAAGCTTTCTTTTGAAGAGGGCGTGGATTCTTATGTTCCTTACGCCGGTGCGCTAAAGGATAACGTAAACCTGACCCTCAATAAAATTCGTTCTACCATGTGCAACTGCGGCTCTCTGACCATTTCTGAGCTGCAAAAGAAGGCCAAAATCACCCTGGTTTCTTCAACCTCGATTGTGGAGGGCGGCGCTCACGACGTTGTACTGAAGGATACGGGAAACAATATCGTGAAATAAAAATCAATTTTTGGCTGGGGTGGAGACATGCTTCCGCTCCCATAAAAAAACACTGTACCATTTTGGTACAGTGTTTTTCCTTACAGGGGTTGTTCGGGGCGATAAAAATCGTCTTTAAACGGAAAGGGAAGAAACGTTGTTTCTTCCGAAGTCTGTGAGATTGGTTTCAGCGGGTCATCGCAGATTTCTTCTTCCAGAAAGGGTTGGCTCCAGGGGACTTCGGGCGGCAGAATCATCGTCATCGGTCCCCCTGCGTCAGATTGTCGGCATAGCTGCACAAGCTATCAAAGGAATTAACGCCGCCGGGGCGCTGGCTGATGGCCGAACGCACGTGTTCCGGAAGAGACTCAAAGTAATGCTTGGCCGCTGGGTCATCCTTCATCAAAGCATATAAATCAGGGTACTTTTTCTCCATAAAATTCACCTCTGATTTATTTTGCACTGATTTTCATAAAAATTTCAGGTAAGCATAGGAAATTTTAGAAAAAATTGTATTATTGATACTTTCTGATGCCTTCAATATGAAGAAAACGGATGCGGTCGAATACATAAGAGCTTAAAGGACGCATAAATGCGTCGAAGGTATGGGCAGCAACATAAATTTCATCCGGTTCGACCGCCACAACAATGGGAGAATGATAAAATCGTCCGGTTTGATCGCCCAGCTGAATAATGTCCCCCGGTATCATTTCGGAGATGCCCGTTTCCGTGGCAAAGGGCCCTGGACCTTTATTCTTAGTTAGAAACTGGTACAAATAAACAACCCCCGTCCAGGAAGGGCTTCTATCGCTGCTGCTTCTGTAATACCATCCGTACGTGGGGGTGAAGTTCATCACACCGCTGCCAGCGTAAAGACATTGAGAGGCAAAATTAGTGCAGTCTCCTCCCAGGTTTTCAAAATTATAATAGGCCGGATTTCTCTGGAACGCCCATTTGCGGGCATACTCCACAGCAGCGGTCCGGTTATAGGCTACGATGCGAAGCATGGAAATTTCCTCCATTTATTTTAGATAGGATGCTATATCCTATGCATCGTAGTAAATTATGTACGCTTTCACCGCTATGCCGGAACACGGCGGTGAAAACGCCTGACTTGGCAGAGTTGAATTACTGCTTTGCGCGGAAGGACTGACAGTCTGTGCACTGATCCATGGTAGGATTCTGTTCATGGGTACCGATCTGAACCTTTTCCAAAGAACAAAAATCCTGTGCTGCGCAATGGTACTGACACTGTTCTACACTGCAACCGATTGACGGATTGGGATGGCTATTAGAATTCATCATCTGAGTTCGCCTCCTTTCACTGAAAGACTATTTATAGTATGGTAAAAACGAAACGAATTATGAAGTGCAAATTTTGAGATTGATTCGATCGGATGAGGATGGTACTATAGCGATACGACTAAAAAAATAGCATTTCATTCTTTCCCCGACTTTGATGAAGAAAGAATTGACAGATATAAAAGGTTTTAACTGTATCAAAATTTGAATGTTTCATATTTTTAGAAAAATGAGGTATTCTAAGGGAAAGAATGGAAAATAAGGAGCAATACCATGAACCAAAGACATCCTAAAATGAAAAAAACAGCGGCTTTGCTGCTGATTTGCCTTTTGATTCTGGCTTCCTCGGTCTTGTTTTTGTTTGTTGCGCAAAATGAGCCTATGATCCACTGGATGAAAACCTTTTCGCCCAGTGTTTCGAAATCCGCCTCTTCTTCAGAAGTCATTGGCGATTCCGCTTTGGAATCAAGACAAACGGAAACCTCCCTGTCAGCCTCAGAGCTGTTAACAGTATGGGAAAAAGATAGTAATTTAATTCTGGTCAACTGGGAATACGGTCTTCCGGATCATTACGAGCCTCATTTGGTCAAAGCGTATGACATGGAAATGGACGAGCGTATTATGGAGCCGTATCGTCAAATGGCAGCGGCTGCCTCGAAAGATGGAGTGACACTCTGGATTTCTTCCGCATATCGTGCCCCGGAACTGCAGAAAGAGCTTCTGGAAAGGGAAATTCAGGAGAACGAAAAAAAGGGGATGAGCTCCGCAGAAGCCAAGGAAAAAGCTGCTGCTGCCGTAGCTGCTCCGGGGCACAGCGAGCATAATACCGGTTTGGCGATTGATGTTAATGGTGTGCGGCCTGATTTTGAAAAAGAAAAGGGATATGAATGGCTGCAGAAGCATGCAGCGGAATACGGTTTTATTCTACGCTACCCGAAAGACAAAGAAAAAATAACGAAAATTATGTTTGAGCCTTGGCATTACCGGTATGTCGGTAAGGAAAATGCGCAAAAAATGAAAGAATTGGGCATGAGTTTGGAAGAATACGTGAATTACCTTGCACGAAACGAAGAAAATAATTGAATAAATTCCAAATTTTGATATAATAACAAAAAGAGGCCGTTTACTTCTGAGAGAGGAAGGCGAAGATTTCCCCCGCCTTCGGCGGGGGAAATCTTCAACCGTCATTCTTTTTTTAGGAACACGCTGAAAGCAAGAAACGACTCAATCCTGAAGGGGTGTTACTATGCAAGAGAAAAAAATTAGAACCAGATTTGCTCCCAGTCCCACCGGATTTATGCACGTGGGCAATTTGCGCACAGCGCTGTATGAATACCTGATCGCCAAGAATCAGGGTGGGGATTTTGTCCTGAGAATCGAAGATACCGATCAGGAACGTCAGGTGGAGGGGGCTGTCGAGGTCATTTACAACACCTTGAAAATGGTTGGTCTGCAGCACGACGAAGGCCCCGATATCGGCGGTCCGTACGGTCCGTATGTACAGAGCGAGCGCATGAGTACCTATAAAAAGTATGCAGAGCAGCTTGTACAGGAGGGGAAGGCGTATTACTGCTTTTGTACAAAAGAGCGTCTTACCTCTCTGCATGAGGAAAACACGTTTGGCGGGTATGACCGCCATTGCCGAAATCTGCCCCAAGAGGAAATCGACCGTCTGCTTGCGCAGGGCACTCCCTATGTGATTCGCCAGAAGGTGCCGGCCGAGGGTGCCACAACGTTTCACGATACCGTTTACGGCGATATCTCTGTGGAAAATAAAGAGCTCGAGGATCAGGTTCTGCTGAAATCTGATGGTTTTCCCACCTATAACTTTGCCAATGTGATCGACGATCATTTGATGGAGATCACTCATGTGGTGCGTGGCAGCGAATACCTGTCCTCTACACCGAAGTACAATTTGCTATACGAGGCCTATGGCTGGGAAATACCGACGTATGTGCATCTGCCGCTGATTAAGGGCAGAAATGCCGACGGTACCGCTTCTAAGCTCTCCAAACGCCATGGCTCCACCGGTTTTGCCGATCTGGTCAAGGAAGGCTACCTGCCTGAGGCAATCATCAACTATATTGCCCTTCTGGGCTGGTGCCCCAAGGATAACGAGGAAAAAATGGACATGCAAGGGCTGATCGAGCGCTTTGCGATTGATGGTATCAGCAAGTCCCCCGCAATTTTTGACTATGACAAGCTTACTTGGCTCAACGGGGAATACCTGCGCGCAATGACGCCGGAGCAGTTTACAGAGCTTGCGATGCCGTATTATCAAAAGGTGTTCGGCGACACGCAGGCCGATTGGTCTGTGCTAACGCTGATTCTACAGCCCCGCGTGACCAAGCTCAGTCAAATCCCCGAGATGGTGGGATTTTTGAAGGATCTGCCGGATTATTCCGCTGAGTTCTTTATAAATAAAAAAAGTAAAACAACGCTCGAAAATTCCGCGCCCATTTTGCGTGAGGCGATTTCTGTTTTGAAAGAGCTGTCTGACTGGACGGTGCCGAGTCTGCACGAGGCGCTTTTAGCACTGGCTCTGCGGCTTGAGATAAAAAATGGGACGCTGCTTTGGCCTGTTCGCATTGCTGCGGCCGGCCAGACCGTTACGCCGGGCGGCGCAATGGAGATTTTGGCCATTCTTGGCCGGGAAGAGTCTTTGCGCCGGCTGGAGCTGGGCCTGAAAAAATGTGAAGGATAATGGGGAGAGTATTATGAGCGAAGAAAAAAGAGAACCGTTGAATCAGGAGTCTTTCGGCAATTTCATTCATGAATTTGTTACGGAAGATATTGCGCCGGGTGGACGCTTTGAAGGAAAGCGCATTCATACCCGTTTTCCTCCTGAGCCAAACGGCTATCTCCATATTGGCCACGCAAAGGCAATTTGCATCGATTTTGGCACAGCGGAAAAGTTCGGCGGCATCTGCAACCTGCGTATGGATGATACAAATCCCAGCAAAGAAGATACCGAATATGTAGACGCCATCCAGGCGGATATCCGGTGGCTGGGCTACGATTGGGACGACCGTTTTTACTATGCTTCCGACTATTTCGAAACGATGTATCAGCTTGCCGAAAAGCTGATACAGAATGGCCTTGCGTATGTATGCCAGCTGACGCCCGAGCAGATGAAGGAAAACCGAGGCGACCTGAAAAATCCGGCGGTCAGCCCGTATCGCGATCGCCCGGTGGCGGAAAGTCTGGATCTGTTCCGCAGAATGCGGGCCGGAGAATTCCCGGACGGAGCCATGACGCTGCGCGCGAAGATCGACTTGGCCTCCGGTAATTTTAACATGCGTGACCCCGTTCTGTACCGCATCAGCCACACCTCTCACCACAGAACCGGCGATGCATGGTGCATTTACCCCATGTACGACTACGCGCATCCTATTGAAGATGCAATGGAGGATATTACGCATTCGCTGTGCTCCCTGGAGTTTGAGGATCACCGCCCACTGTACGATTGGGTGATTCAGAATGTCGACCTGCCTTCAAAGCCCCGCCAGATTGAGTTTGCCCGCCTTGGCATCAACAACACGGTGATGAGCAAGCGCCGCCTGCGCCTTTTGGTAGAAAAGAAATATGTTTCCGGTTGGGATGATCCCCGTATGCCTACCCTGTGTGGCCTGCGCCGCCGTGGCTATACGCCGGCATCTATCCGAAACTTTATTGAGCGCCTGGGCATCTCCAAAGTCAACAGCACGGTGGAATATGCCTTTTTGGAGCATTGCCTGCGCGAAGACCTGAACCTGAACGCGCAGCGTGTCATGTGTGTGCTCGACCCTGTCAAGCTGATCATTACCAATTATCCGGAAGACCAAGTGGAAGAGTTCGAGATGGAAAACAACCCCAACCGCCTTGAGGACGGAACACGTAAGGTCGATTTTTCACGGGAAGTCTGGATTGAACGCGACGACTTTACCGAAACGCCGACAAAGGGATATTTCCGTTTATTCCCCGGCAATGAGGTTCGCCTGAAAACGACGTACATTGTTCGCTGCACCGGCTGCCAAAAGGATGAAACCGGCAACGTGGTTGAGGTCTATGCAGAATATGACCCCGCTACACGCGGCGGGAATACGCCGGACGGCAGAAAGGTGAAAGGGACCATTCACTGGGTCAATGCGAAATCAGCGGTTTCGGCAGAGGTTCGCCTGTATGATAACCTGTTTACTGTTCCCGATCCGGAATCCGGTGAGTTTTTGGAACTGCTGAATCCCGATTCGCTGAATACTTTGAAAGACTGCAAGGTGGAACCCGACGTGGCCGGAGCCTGTGCGCCAGCTTCGTTCCAGTTCATGCGCCAGGGCTATTTTTGCCCAGATATTGACAGCACACCGGAGCATCCGGTCTTTAACCGTTCGGTTTCGCTCAAAGACAGCTTTAATAAAAAGAAATAATAACAGCTTGCCCCGGCCTGCAGTATTGCAAAGCCGGGGCTTTCTAACGCCGCAGTTTCCGCTGGCGGCAAAATCGGCGCGCGCCGGTGTATTACCAGGCGCTACGCTTTCACTTTTTCTTGGTAAGATCGGGGAAAAAGCTGTCTGGATTTTTTTTGAATTGCTGAACAAGATCCAGTTCAAGACTGCTTTTCTCCGATTTGTTATTGTAGTACCCCATCCAACGGGGAACCGGATTTTGATCGGGATTTTTGCAGTCGTAAATTTTGGTTCTGACCTCCATGTTTCCACCTCCGCACAAATGCTGGTACCAATATAATATGCGCATGGAGTAAAATTGGTCATCCAAAAACAAATAAGATTTTGCGGAAATTTTGTCTTAGAGCTTTTCCAATCTCCGTAAAGATGTTATAATTATAATATGAATATGTACTGGCTTACAATCCGGTACCGCGCTGAAGAACCGATGTGTTTTTAGACAGTAGGTCGTCAAATCTCTGCCGTGTGATATGCAAAAGAAAGAATGAGGTGAAACATCATGCAAAAAAGCTTATCGATCGCCAGCTTTGTTTTGGGAATTGCGGCTACAATGGTCAGCGTCGCTTTGACCGTGCTTCAGATTGTCAGCCTGAAAAAGAGCCGCTGAGCAATCGAAACCAATGAAATACAAGCATATTTTCCGGCGCGGCAAGCAGAAGATGGCTGCCGTGCCGGTTTTCTTTACGGAAAAGGGGGATTGTATGAAGCTGCTGCATCTGGCGGATTTACATATTGGCAAGCGCGTCAATGAATTCAGTATGCTTGAAGATCAGCGGGCCATATTAAAACAGATTTTAGAAGTTGCCGAGCAGGAGATGCCCGATGCCGTTTTGATTGCCGGGGATGTTTATGACAAAACCATTCCGCCCGGGGAGGCGGTTTCTGTTCTGGACGACTTCTTGACCGGCTTGGCTTTTTTAAGGCTGCCGGTTTTTATGATTTCCGGGAACCACGATTCTGCGGAGCGCCTGGGCTTCGGCAGCCGCATTCTACGCCGTCAGGGAATTACGATCGCCGCAGCTTACGATGGCGCCTTAGAGCCGATCCTGCTGCAAGATGAGTACGGGGTGGTGGAGCTTTACCTTTTGCCTTTTATCAAGCCTGCGCTGGCTGCTCCGTTTTTTCCGGAAAAAGAACTGGAATGCACGGAAGATGCCGTGCGTTTGATTTTGGAATCGGTTTCTGAACAGCCGAACTACCGCAGAGTTCTGGTTGCGCATCAGTTCGTGACCAACCGGGGAGAGCTGCCGCAGCAGTCAGATTCTGAAACCGCCTATGTCGGCGGTTCGGACGCGGTGGACGCCGGAGTCTTTCATGCCTTTGATTATGTGGCGCTGGGGCATCTGCATGGCCCGCAGAAAATGCTGTGCGACACCATTCGATATGCCGGTTCCCCTCTTAAATATTCCTTTTCGGAAAGCAGACAGAAAAAATCTGTAACGATTGTTGAGCTGATGGAAAAAGGCAATACATTCATCCGGCAGATTCCCCTTGTTCCGCTGCGCGATATGAGAGAGATCCGCGGCCCGATCGATCAGCTGACCGACCCGCAGGTCGTCGATTCCGCAAATTCCCAGGATTATATTCACGCTACCCTGACGGATACGGAAGAACTGATGGACCCCATCGGCCGTCTGCGCAGATTTTACCCGAATATTATGAGGCTGGATTTTGAAAATCGTTTCAGCAAAGAAACAAAGCAGAAAAACGCAGCGTCCGGAGAAGACCTTTCTCAAAAAACACCAATGGAGCTGTTTCAGGATTTCTTCCAAATGCAAAACCAGAAAGAAATGACACAGGAGCAAACCCAGATTATGGAAGCTCTGTTTCTCAGCAATCAGGAGGGAACGCGATGAAGCCAAAGCATTTAACTGTCAGCGCGTTTGGCCCCTTTGCAGGCAAGGTAGAAATTCCGTTTGAGCAGTTTGGCGGCGCGGGTTTGTTTTTAATTACCGGAGATACCGGTGCAGGGAAAACAACGCTGTTTGATGCAATTTCCTTTGCGTTGTTTGGGGAATCAAGCGGCAGTGTGCGTCCGGTGGACAGCCTTCGCAGTGATTTTGCGCGGCCCGAAGATAAAACCTATGTAGAGCTGTCTTTTCTGCACCGCGAACAGGAATACTTTTTACGCAGGAATCCCAAATATCCCCGCCCCAAAAAGAGCGGTGAAGGTTTTACGGAGGAACCTGCGGATGCCGCGCTGACCTTCCCAAACGGCAAAGTGATCACCGGAAACGTGCGGGTGACCGGTGCGGTCACCGAGCTTTTGGGCATCGATTATAAGCAGTTCAAGCAGATCGCCATGATCGCGCAGGGAGAATTCTTAAAGCTTCTGTTGGCCGATCACCGGGAGCGAGCGGAAATTTTTCGCCGGGTGTTCGGAACGGCTCCCCTGGAAGCGGTGCAGCTGGAACTAAAAAAGCGTGAAAAAGCAGCCAGAATTGAATGGGACGATTGTTGTAAAGCTATATTACAGTACACAGGTGATTTACTTTACAGCGAGGAGCAGGCCGCAAAACCTCTGGTTCAGACATGGGCAGCCGAGCAGAATCTGCACCGTATAGACGAAATGACAGCACTCTGGAACAAAATGCTGCAGGAGGATGAAACTCTTCTCGAAGCCCGGAAGACTCAGCAAAAGCATGTGGGGGAAGCCGACGCGCAGCTGATTGCCGAACAAACCTGCGCGGAACAGATCAATCGGATGTTACGTGAACTGGAACAAGCTTTGCTCCGACGCGAGGAGCTGTTGAAAGGAGAACCGCAGATCCGGCAGACGGAACAACTGGCTCGATTGGCCGGTGCCGCTGCGGAACAGGTGCTGCCGTATGAAAAAATCTATCTTTCCGCGAGAGAAAACGCAGATCGGTTGGAAAACGGGATCCGAGCTCTGGGCGAGCGCTCGGTTTTGCTGGAACAGCAGCTGCAGCAGCTGGAGTCAAACTGGAAAAAAGAGCAGGAGGCCGAACCGCAGCGCACAAAGCTTGCAGAGCATTTAACAGGTCTGCGCTCCGCTCTACCGGATTATGAGCATTATAACGCGTTGACACAGCAGCAGAAGAATTTAGAGCGTGCACTTTCGCAGAACGCTCTTCGTTTGGAGCAAATGATAAAAAAAAGAGAAGCACTCACTCAAGAGAGGGAGGAACGCCAGACCCTGATGACACAGTCTGCAGACGCACCGGTTTCTCTTGTGAAATGCGAAAAGGAAAAAGAAGCGGCTGAAGCTTTGCGTACCAATCTGCTCCAGCTGCACGGTATGGCAGCAAAGTTAGAAGTGATGGAATCAGAAAAGCAGAATGCACAGAGAAATTATCTTGCCGCTGAAGAGGAATATACGAAAATTCACCATCTGTGTGAAGAAAAGGAGCTTTTGTATTTTCGTCAGCAAGCAGGTGTTCTGGCCGGCCGGTTGCAGTCGGGTGAGCCTTGCCCGGTTTGCGGCTCGAAAGAACACCCCAAGAAGGCGGAAATGATCGATGGCGCTCCGGACGAGCAGGAACTGCAACATTTGCGCAAGCAACAGGAGCAGGCCACGGCCCGCCTGCGGGAAACCAGCTCGCAGGCGCACGGGAAAGAGGTTGAGGTGCAATCGGCCTGGCAGGTGCTGCGCCAGCAGTGGCAGCATATTCTGCCGGATATCGCTCCGCAGGAAGGGATTCCTGCGCTCAAAGCTCAGATTGTCGCACTAGGTATGGAAAACACAGGGCGTAAAAAAAGTCTGGAGCAAAAGTACGGCGAGCTGCTGCAGCTTTGTAAAAATCGGGAACTCTGGGCCAAAGAGTTCGACGAAACACAGCAGCTCCTAAAAGAATCGGAACCTCTTGTACAGCGCGAAACCGAAGAAAAATCGCGGCTTTCTTCACAGACTAGTGCAAAACAGGCGGAAGTATCTCTGCTTCGCAAAAAGCTGCCTTGTGAAACAGAGGAAGAACTGGGGCGGTTGATTTTGCAGTCCGAGACCCGATTAGGGGAGATGAAAAAACGGCTTCAGGAGAGTGAAGCCGCTTTTTCCAAAGGTTGCAATGAGCTGGATAGCGTCCGCGCTGTTTTGCAGGAAAATGCGAACCAGCTGACAGAACAGAAAAAAAAGCTGGAGCAAACCGAACAGGATTACCGCAAAGCGCTGGAGAAAAATCAGTTTAATGAGGAAAAATACCGGGCTGCGCTGGCTAATCAGAGCCGAATTGAAGCCTGGCGGAATGAGGTGCAGTCCTTTACGGAGAGCCAGCGCTTTACCGAAGAGACGATCCGCCGCCTGAGCAAAGAAACGGCGGGGAAAAACCCGGTGGATGTCGAAAAGCTGGCCTTGCGGCAGGAAGAGCTGAAAAGAGAAAAATCCGTTTTGGAGGAACAGATTTCTCAAATTTCACAGCGCTTTCATGGGAATCAACGGACTCTGCAAAGGCTGGAAGAAGCACTGCGGCAGAAGGAGAAGCTAGAGCATCGTTATCTGGTGCTGTCGTCTCTTTCCAGAACGGCAAACGGCGAACTGCCTGAACGCCAAAAGCTGGCGTTTGAGCAATATGTGCAGGCGGCGTATTTTCAAATGGTAATTCAGGAAGCCAATAAGCGGATGAATCGAATGACAAACGGTCGGTTTGAGCTTCTGCGAAAGGAAATTCCCGAGGATAATCGCAGTCAGTCCGGCTTGGAGCTGGACGTGATGGATTACTATACCGGCAAGCTGCGCTCGGTACGCTCCCTGTCCGGAGGGGAATCCTTCAAGGCTTCGCTGTCGCTGGCCCTGGGATTATCCGACGTGATTCAAAGCTATGCCGGTGGAGTGCAGATTGACACCATGTTTATCGACGAGGGTTTCGGCACGCTTGATTCGGAATCACTGGATCAGGCGATCTCCGCGCTGTCGGCGCTCACAACCGGCGACCGTCTGGTAGGCATTATTTCTCATGTTCCGGAGCTTAAAGAAAAAATCGATAAAAAGATTATGATCCGAAAAAGCGTAACCGGCAGTACTGCGCTTCTGACAAGTCGTTGAAGGCGGGTTCAAGCGGAGGTAAGCAGGTGCTCGGCGAAGATCTTAATACCGATCAAAATCAGGATGATTCCTCCGGCGATTTCGGCGCGACCGGAGAGAAGAGACCCGAATTTTCTGCCGAGGTAGACCCCCGCAAAGCAAAGTACGAAGGTGATCACACCGATCAGCGAAACTGAAAACAGCATCAGCGCAACACTGTCAATCCCTACGGAGGAAGGCAGAATAATCCCCGTGGCCAGCGCGTCTATGCTGGTTGCCACCGCCTGAATCAGCAGAGTTCGTTTCCCTACTGTATGGCATCTGGCCGCTGTGGAGTGCTCCCCAAAGCACGATTCCCAAATCATCTGCACGCCTAAATAGGTTAGCAGCAGTAGAGCAAGCCAATGCTCAATATGGATTAAGAGATTGGCACCCGCCGTCCCCAAGGCCCAGCCAAGGCAGGGCATAAACGCCTGAAAAATGCCAAAGGTCAGGCCAACCTTAAAGGCAAATCCGGGTGTTACCTTTCGTACGGCGGTTCCGTTTGCGATGGAGGCTGCCAGCGCATCCATGGAAAGACCGACAGCAATTCCCACAAGGGAGATATAATCCATACGCAGCTTCCCTTCGTGTTCATTTTGATTCTGCTTCTTAAAAGAATATATTGGGGAACGACCGAAAATATGAGAGCTTTTACAGAGACAATAGCGGGGAAGAACAGAAATTTTTGTTCTTCCCCGCTATTGTTATTTAATATTGAAGTCTACCCAGTCCTTGGCTTCTTTTACATTTTCGTCAGATGGCATGGCCGCTTTCGTTTTGCGGTAGCGTCTGTCCGGATAGGTAATGGGAATGGTAATCTTATTTGTATCATCCCGTTCCGGCCCGGGACCGGTCACTTTTGCGGCAGAGTTCAGCCGTTCACGCCGGCCAAGCTCCTCTTTGTCTTTTCTGTGAAATAGCATGCATCACACCTCCGCAATTATTGTGCGACATCACATCGAAAAAATACGCACTTTCATTTGCTACCAGAGTGAAAACATGATAAAATAGACGCAATGCATTTGTTTTATCTAAATAAAAAATAGTATTTTTTTATTCAATTGGTGCTTTGCACCTAGAATAGTAAATTGCAAAATTCGAACCGGCATTTTGTCCGGGATGGCAAAGAGGGCAGAGCTTATGATCAGTATTCTGGACTATGGGGCGGGTAATTTAAAAAGCGTCGTCAACGCGTTTCGCTTTATCGGTGCGGAGGTGGAAATCACCCGCGATGCCGATCGGCTGATGCAGGCACAGGCAGCTGTTTTGCCGGGAGTCGGCTCCTTTGGAGATGCCGCGGCATCCTTGGAGCAATCCGGGCTGTGGCAGCCGGCACTTGATTTTATCGCGAGTGGACGACCGTTTTTGGGTATTTGCCTTGGAATGCAGCTGTTATTTGAAGAGAGCGAAGAATCCCCGGGGGTGAAGGGGCTTTCTGTATTTCCCGGGAAAATTTGCCGGATTCCGGACGGTGAGGGGTTGAAAATTCCACATATCGGTTGGAATTCCCTGACACTTGACCAAAAAAACGGCATGTTCAGCCAAGTGCCGGATCAATCTTACGTTTATTTTGTCCACTCCTATTACCTGCACTCGCCTGTACGAAAAATCGTGTCTTCACGCACGCAGTACGGCGTTACAATTGATGCCTCAGTGCAATCCGGGAATGTTTTTGCTACCCAGTTCCATCCCGAAAAAAGCGGACAGGCCGGTCTTCAAATGCTAAGAAATTTTGCGCAAATGGCGAAAACCGGTCAGGAAGGGAGAGAAATCTGCTGATGTATGCGAAACGAATCATCCCGTGTTTGGATGTCAATAACGGGCGCGTGGTCAAGGGAACGAATTTTGTTAATTTGCGCGATGCGGGCGACCCGGTGGAAGCTGCGGTACAGTATGATAAGCAGGGCGCGGACGAGCTGGTGTTTTTGGATATTACCGCAACCGTGCAGGCGCGCGGAACGATTGTAGAGCTGGTGCAGCGTGTCGCGGAGCGCATTTTCATTCCGTTTACGGTAGGCGGCGGCATTCGCTCGGTGGAAGATTTCACCCAGCTGCTGCGCGCGGGGGCAGATAAGGTTTCGGTCAATTCCGCGGCGGTGCGCAATCCGTCGCTGATCAGTGAGGCTGCTCAAAAATTCGGAAGCCAGTGTGTAGTATGTGCTATCGACGCCAAGCGTGCATCCTCCGGCGGCTGGACGGTTTACCTAAACGGCGGCCGAATCGATACGGGTCTGGACGCCGTGGAGTGGGCAAAAAAAGCGGTCTCCTTCGGTGCGGGGGAAATCCTGCTGACGAGCATGGACTGCGACGGAACAAAGGATGGGTACGATCTGGAGCTGACCGCCGCGATTTCTGAGCAGGTGGGCGTTCCGGTGATCGCCTCCGGCGGGGCCGGCAGTCTGAAGGATTTTTACGACGCGTTTACCGCGGGAAAGGCCGATGCTGTTTTGGCAGCTTCGCTGTTCCATTTCGGAGAGATCACCATCCCGGAGCTGAAAAAATATTTAAAAGAAAAACAGATTCCTGTCCGTTTGTAATCGACGGGTGCTTTGAAGCGGATTCCGGGGAACCGGAATCCGCTTCTTTTTCCGATTATTTCTCGCTTTATGGATAGATTTGCCGGACACGGCATAAGAATTACCAAGTTCTGTTCCTCTGCCCAAACCGGTCAAACTGCGCGTGCCGGGGGAATGGAGTAAGTTCGGTTTATTCTGAAAAAACCGGGATACCGGTTTTCTATGCTGGAGGTGTAGGAAAGGTGAATTGGAAAAAACAAACAATTTCTGTGCTGTTATCCGTCTGTGTCCTGATTTTCGCCACTGCTCCCGCGATGGCGATTTCGAACGAAGAGGTGAAGGCCCCCGCGGCAATTCTGATGGAAGCAAAAACCGGTAAGGTCCTGTACGAAAAGAATTCCCATGAAAAACGTCCGGCTGCTTCCATTACCAAGGTCATGACACTCCTGCTAGTTATGGAGGCGATCGATTCCGGTAAAATTGCGCTGACCGATACGGTCACTGCAAGTGCCCACGCGGCCTCTATGGGCGGGTCGGATATTTGGCTGCAGCAGGGGGAAACCATGTCTGTCAATGATCTGATTAAGGCCACTGTAATTATGAGCGCGAACGACGCCGCTGTGGCTCTTGCGGAGCATGTGGCGGGCACCGAGGATGATTTTTTGGGCATGATGAACGCAAAAGCCAAGGAGCTTGGCATGGAAGACACCACCTTTAAGAACTGCAACGGATTGGATGAAGACGGTCACCTGACCTCGGCAAACGATGTTGCGCTGATGTCTGCGGAGCTGCTCAAGCACCCTAAAATCACGGAGTATACCCTCACGTGGATCGACCATGTGCGCGACGGCAAGACACAGCTGGTCAACACCAACAAACTGATCAAAACCTATAAGGGAATCACGGGCCTGAAAACGGGAACGACGGGGAAAGCGGGCAGCTGTATCAGTGCTTCCGCAACCAGAGGCTCAGTCAATCTGATCGCGGTCATTCTGGGCAGTTCCTCTACCGACGATCGGTTTTCCTCGGCGGCAAAGCTGTTGGATTACGGATTTGCGAATTGGTCGATGGCCACCCCGGAAAAGCCCGAGCTGCAGCAGGTTCCGGTCAGTAACGGCATGCGGTCTTCGGTGGAGCCTGAAACAACCGATAATCCCGCCCTGTTGGTACCAAAGGGCAAGGAATCCGAGGTAGCCAGCCAGATCGTGGTGGCAGATTCCCTGGAGGCCCCTGTGGAGGCCGGGCAGATTATTGGGAAAATTACGTATAAGCTGGGGGATGAAACCCTTCTGGAAACCGACATCCACGCCAAAACGGCGGTGGAAAAAATCACGTTCTTCTCCGTATTCCGCCTGCTTTGCATGGGGATGATCTCCTTCTGATTGGTAAATTCCACCGAAATTATTCGTAAATTCTTGCGGCCGCCGCCTTGCAAATAATGCTAAGATATTGTAAAATAAACAAAAGGATTCAGAAAATGACAGGAGGTTAGCATTCATGTCTGTGAAGCTTGACGCACAGCATCTGTCCGGTTTTATGAATTCAGGCGAACTGGAAGCAATCGAACCTCAGGTAAAGCTTGCACACGAGCTGCTTCATTCTAGAAGCGGCCCTGGCAGCGATTATCTTGGCTGGTTGGATTTGCCCGGCGAGTACGATAAGGAAGAATTTTCACGCATTCAGTCAGCGGCGGCGAAAATCCGTTCGAATACCGATGTTTTTGTTGTCATTGGAATCGGCGGTTCTTACCTTGGTGCGCGCGCTGCGATTGAATTTTTAAAATCCCCATACTATAATTCGATGAAAAAAGACACGCCGGATATTTATTTTGCCGGCAACAGCATCAGCTCCAGTGCACTGGCTGAGCTTCTTTCCATCTGTGAAGGGAAAGATGTATCCATTAACATGATCTCGAAATCCGGTACGACAACCGAACCGGCCATCGCGTTTCGTGTATTCCGGGAGTTGTTGGAGAAGAAGTATGGCAAGCAGGCTGCCTGCGAAAGAATCTATTGCACCACAGACCGTGCGCGAGGAACCCTGAAAAAGCTGGCAGATCAGGAAGGGTACGAAACCTTTGTGGTACCCGACGATGTTGGCGGGCGGTATTCTGTGCTTACCGCTGTGGGACTTCTCCCGATTGCGGTTAGCGGAGCCGATCTTACTCAGCTGATGCAGGGTGCTTTACAGGCAAGAGACGAGTATTCGAATCCTGATTTACAACAAAATCCATGTTATCAATACGCAGCCATTCGCAATCTGCTGTACCGAAAGGGAAAAACGGTCGAACTCTTAGCCAGCTATGAGCCTTGCTTTACCATGATGTGCGAGTGGTGGAAGCAGCTTTATGGCGAAAGTGAAGGAAAGGATCAAAAAGGTCTGTTCCCGGCTTCCGTTATTTTTTCGACCGATCTGCATTCCATGGGCCAGTATGTACAGGACGGCCGCCGGCTTCTAATTGAAACGGTAGTTCTGTTCGAGCAGGCCAAACAGGAGATTACGCTTGGCAACGACCCGGAGAATGTGGATGGGCTGAATTTCCTTCAGGGGAAATCTATGGCCTATATCAACGAAAAGGCCTTTGAAGGAACCGTTCTGGCGCACGTGGACGGCGGTGTTCCCAACATTGTGCTGCGGGTAGCAGATTTTTCTGAAAAATCGCTCGGCGAGCTGATCTATTTCTTCGAAAAAGCCTGTGCGATTTCCGGCTATCTGCTGGGGGTCAATCCGTTTGACCAGCCTGGCGTAGAAAGCTACAAGAAAAACATGTTTGCTTTATTGGGCAAGCCCGGGTATGAGGCCGAGAAGGCTGCTTTGCAGGCCCGTCTGAAACATTGATAGATTCTATGTTTTCAGGATTGAAATCCGCATTTTGCGGAAATACTAAAAAATAGCAGGAGGAGTTTTGATATGGTCACTCTCATCATCGGTAAAAAAGGTTCCGGAAAGACAAAAAAACTGATTGAAATGGCGAATGCTGCAGTCAAAAAATCGGATGGCAACGTGGTGGTAATTGAAAAGGGGTTAAAGCTCACTTACGACATTTCCCACAGAGCCAGACTGGTTGACATCGACGCTTATGGGGTGCAGGGCATGGATGGTCTGTACGGCTTCATCAGCGGCATCTGCGCTGGAAACTATGATGTGACCGATCTCTTTATCGATTCCACGTTCAAAATCATCGGTTCCGACACTGCGGTTCTGAGTTCTCTCGTTGAGAAAGCAAATGCTCTGTCTGAACTGGCCAATACCAAAATCCTTCTTTCCGTTTCTCTTGATCAGAACGAGCTTCCTGAGGGCATAAAGGCGGAGATCGCCGAGATCTGATTTGGCTTTTGCTTTCAATCATAGTTTAGAATGTCAGTATTTGTAAAGGTAGAGCTGCTGGCAGTTTTTTACTGCCGGCAGCGCTTTTGTGCAAAAAGACAGCGAGGAGATCATCTGTATGTCGTTTAGAAATCTGCCGGAAGCCAAGCGAGAGGAAAACGGGATTACCTATTTTTTGCGTGACCCCGTAACGGTGAACGGTCAGGAGCACCAGCGGTATGCGGTTCAGACGCATTTTGTGGAGCGCGGCGAATCGTATGTGGAGCTGGTAAGAAAGTACGTTTTGCCCTTATATCAGCCCGGAGATATTCTGTCCATGAGTGAGAAGATCATTTCCATGTGCCAGAACAATGTGGTAGAGAAGAAGGATGTAAAAATCGGCTTTTGGGCGCGTTTTTTATCTAAGTTTGCTTCTTCGAATAATCACGGAATTGCCATGGACGAGCCGTATAAGCTTCAGCTGGCGATTAATCTGGCGGGCCTGCCTAGAATCCTTTTGGCTGCATTCTGTTCCGCAGTCACAAAGCTGTTTGGAATGCACGGTGTGTTTTATAAGATTGCCGGACATGGAATTGATGGAATTGATGGATTCTATATGGGTTCTTCCTTCGAGCTGTACCATGATCTGGCGTTGCTGAACCCAAAGGAACCGGTAAAGGTCTGTAACGACATCCAGCAGGAGCTTGGGATAGACTGTCTCTTGGTAGATGCCAACGACCTGAGCGTTGTCATCTTCGGTAAATCCGATACTCTGGCTCCGGTGCAGGATGAGGATTTGATCGCGATGATCAAAGACAACCCTGCAGGACAATCGGATGAGCTGACTCCGCTGATTTTGATAAAAAAAGCAGATTTATCCTGATTTATTGTTGACAAAAGAGAAGCAAGTCGATATAATAGCATATTGTAGTGTCGAGGTAAATGATATGATTATTGAACTGAAAAAGATCATGCTAAGTGACGGTGAAATTCTCCCGTTTTCTTATGAAATGTCTTTCTCCTCTACCACTGTAAACGGTTTTCATCCGTTTGTTTCTCCCGTTGCGGTAACAGGAACGGTTCGAAGTCATGCGGGCTCCGCAAAGTTGGATGCCCGGGTTTCCTTTGATTTTGAAATTCCCTGCGATCGCTGCACAACGGAATTCCGTACTCACTATGATCTTTCTTTTTCACATATTGTGGTGTCCTCTTTAACAGATGAGGGCAGCGACCTGTATATCGTCGCAGAGAATCATCGTTTGGATTTGGATACGCTGCTGCGGGAGGATGTTTTGTTGGAACTGCCCACCAGATTCTTGTGTTCACCAGATTGCAAGGGCCTTTGCTCGCAATGTGGACAAAACCTGAATCAGGGGATGTGCCAATGTGTTTCCCGGCAGACAGATCCTCGTTTGGCGGTTCTGAAACAGCTGATAGATTAATTTTAAAGATATAAGGAGGTGCTGATAATGGCGGTACCAAAGAGAAAATTATCCAGCGCAAGACAGAATAAGAGACGTTCCAATGTTTGGAAGCTGAGCGCCCCCGCTCTGGCAAGATGTCCGAAGTGCGGTGAGTATAAACTGGCTCACAGAGTTTGCGGCAGCTGCGGTTACTATAACGGCAGAGATGTTTTGAAAAAAGAAGCTTGATTTCTTTTTTTATTTTCGCAGAGAACAGAGAAGGAGCGATCCTTCTCTGTTTTTTCTTGACTGAAAATCAATTGTATTCGCTAAGATCATAAGCGAATACAGATTCTGCGAGATGGTTTTTGTGAAAAAAATCAAGACGAAAATTTTCTGCACAAAACAAGCAAAGCGTTTGTGTTTTTATTGTGGAATTACTTGACGAATCGCCAATTAAATGCCATAATCAAACGTATTAAAAGGCAGATACTCCAAATCGTTTTGGGGTAAAATAAAACGGTTGAATTCCAGTTCCGCGTGGCAGAAGGGCTTATGTACAAATATAGAATTTGCAAACGAAGTACATCCGGATTGCATTTATTATGCGGCTTTTATGCGGTGCTACCTAAAAACGATTTTGATGAGGGCTGTGTAATGCAGCGGTAGGAGGAAGTATAATTTGATCAAACCGATTGTGGCGGTTGTCGGCCGGCCAAACGTGGGGAAATCCACCCTGTTCAATAAGCTGATCGGCCAACGCCTTTCTATAGTAGAAGACACCCCCGGTGTTACCAGAGACCGAATCTTTGGTGACTGTGAATGGGGAAGTCATAAATTCAGTCTGGTAGATACCGGTGGAATCGAGCCGGAATCCAAGGATATCATTCTGTCTCAAATGCGGGCGCAGGCTCAGCTTGCGATTGATTCCGCAGACGTCATTGTGATGGTAACAGATCTTCGTTCCGGCGTGGTAGCGACGGATATGGAGGTTGCGGCGATGCTGCAGAAAAGCGGCCGCCCGGTGATTCTGTGCGTGAATAAGTGCGACCAGATCGGTGACCCACCGCCTGACTTTTATGAATTTTATAATCTGGGTCTTGGGGAGCCGGTTGCGGTTTCTTCTGTACACGGTCATGGCACAGGCGATTTGCTGGACCGTATTGTCGACTTCTTCCCGGAGGAAACCGGGGAGGAGGATGAAGAAGAGGTCATTCGGGTTGCTGTGATCGGGAAACCGAACGTAGGAAAATCCTCTTTGATCAACTATGTTTCCGGCGAAAACCGCAGCATTGTATCTGATATAGCCGGAACGACCCGTGATGCGATCGATACCAAAATTGAAAATGAATTCGGCATCTTTATTCTAATCGATACCGCTGGAATCCGCCGCCAGAACAAAATTGAGGATTCTGTTGAGCGATACAGCATTCTTCGTGCCGAAATGGCCATTGAGCGCTCCGATGTCTGCGTGATCATGATTGATGCCACTGTTGGCTTTACTGAGCAGGACTCTAAGGTGGCAGGCCGTGCGCATGAGGCGGGCAAGGGCTGCGTGATTGCGGTTAATAAATGGGACGCGATAGAAAAAGACGGTTATACCATGAATGAATACCGCAAGCAGTTGGAAAAAGATTTTTCCTTCATGTCCTATGCGCCCATTCTCTTTATTTCCGCCCAGACGGGGCAGAGGGTAGACCGTCTCTTTGAAACCATCAAGCATGTGGCCAGCATGAATTCTATGCGCATCAGCACCGGCATATTGAATGATATTCTGGCACAGGCTACGGCGCGCGTTCAGCCGCCTACGGATAAGGGCAAGCGCCTGAAGATTTATTACATTACTCAGGCTTCTGTGAAGCCGCCGACCTTTATTTGTTTTGTCAATTCCGAGGATTTGTTTCATTTTTCCTATCAGCGTTACCTGGAAAATCGAATTCGCGAAACCTTTGGACTAGAGGGCACTCCGATCCGGATGGTTGTTCGGGAGCGCGGGGACAAATAAGGAGGAGGATTTTCTTTGGAGAATCTACAAAACATCATTCTGGCAATCGTTCTGACCGCTTTGGTTGCGTATTTGCTGGGCAGCGTCAATTCTTCCATTCTGATTACCCGAATGTTCGGCCAAAAGACGGATATTCGCAAGATGGGCAGCGGAAATGCTGGTGCAACAAACGTGCTGCGTTCTGTCGGCAGACTGCCGGCGGCTCTAACCTTTCTCTTTGACTTTTTAAAGTGTGTTCTGGCCGTTCTGGCTGGCCGGGCTATTTTCAGCTATTTTTTTCAAATCCCCGGCATTTCTCCCGTGGTCATTGAGCAGACAGGCGCCTATATTGCCGGTATCGTGTGTATTTTGGGCCATATTTTCCCCTTGTACTTCGGCTTCCGGGGCGGCAAGGGAGTGGTGACCTCCATCGCGATGATCATGATCATCGACTGGCGCGTTTCCATTATTGTTTGGGCTGCTTTTTTCATTGCGGTATTCTGTTCTAAAATGGTTTCACTGGGCTCGATCTGCGGCGCGGCTACCTACCCGTTCGCCACCTTCTTCCTGACCTTTTTTTACGATTACCGTTCCAGCGCTACGGTGCCGCTCTCTTACGTTGTGATTGCCACGATTTCTTCCTTTATCATCGGGTGCATTATCATCATCAAGCACCGGGGGAATATCAAACGGATTCTGGATGGAACGGAAAAGAAAGTCAGTCTGCGTTCCCATAAGTCCCCACCGCAGTAATTAGAAATCATGTTATAAAAAATGCTCTTCTCCGTAAAAAAATGGGGAAGAGTGTTTTTTTATCGCTTGAGCCGGATGAAGTCCGACTTGCTTTTTATCGAAAAGCAAATCAACATTGCAGTGACCGGTATTTCCTGCGCAGGAATTATTTTGAAAAGAACAGCCGCAGACTAAAACTGTCTGCAGCTGTTCTTTGTGTGTTCCTTTGAATGGCCAAATCGAAACGGCCATAAAAAAGAAAAAAGGAACCTACATCAGGCTCCTCTAAACTTTCCGGTTTTACGTCATCAAACTGCGCGGGTCACTTTGTTGGAACGTAAACAACGGGTGCAGGCGTAAATCCGCTTCGGACTGCCGTTAACAACTGCCTTTACGCGTTTTACATTGGGCTTCCAAGTTCTGTTCGCACGTCTGTGAGAATGAGAAACTTTTATACCGAAAGCAATATCCTTGCCACAAACCTCACACTTCGCCATGTGTCTGCACCTCCTTTAAAGGGCTTTAAACTACGAAGAATATTCTAGCAAATCTAAACGCTAATTGCAAGCTTTTTTTCACTCATTTCCACAGGAATTGCAAAAATCAACCAAAATAACGGTTCTTCCGCCGCATAGCGTCCCGAATCGGTGGGGAACATTCTCTTGTCTTTTATTGGAAAACGTATTATAATGCTAACAAATCATACACTTTTACGTACAGGCAGTCAAGGCAATTCCATTGAGTGAGACAATCTTTGATTTCTTTGTCACAGGCGGAGGAATCAACACGAGCTATCTCTGCAACGGAACCGGGAACGCGGTCATATGGCTGCTGTGCTGCGAAAGGCGGTAAAAATGCTTTATCAAGTAATTCAATCCATTTTCAAAGGGTACCAAATTGATATGACCAGCGTCATCATGCAGATTTTGGCTGTTCTGGTCATCATTTTTTGCGTTTTGCCTATCCATGAGTTCGCTCACGGCTGGATGGCAAAAAAGCTGGGCGACAATACGGCGGCATATCAGGGCCGCCTGACGATCAATCCGCTGGCCAGTATCGATCCGCTCGGAGCGCTTGCAATTCTGCTGTTCGGCTTCGGTTGGGCCAAGCCTGTTCCAGTAGACCCTCGCAATTTTAAAAATCCGAAGCGCGATATGGCGATCACTGCTCTGGCAGGTCCGGTTTCCAATATTGTGGCCGCGCTGGTGGGCGCGATCCTTCTGAATGTTGCTTACCTGTTTATTGGGAGCATCCCGCATGCGATTATGATCGGAATTGCGGTGTTTTTTCAGTATTATGTTGCCATCAATGTCATGCTGGCGGTATTTAACCTGATTCCCCTGCCGCCGCTCGACGGCTCTAGAATCCTGGGAGCCTTTTTATCGGACCGCGCGATGTATCGGTATTATCAGAATCAGCAGATGATTATGCTGGCGCTGTTTGTGCTGTTGTTCCTTGGTGTTCTGGATCTTCCGCTGAGCCTGATGCAGATGTGGGTGCAGTCAGGTGTAGAATGGCTCGCAGCCCTTCCGTTCCGCCTATTCGGCGCATTTTAAGAAATGGAAAAGCTGTCATATCATCTGGATGTGTTTAACGGTCCCCTCGATCTGCTTTTGGCGTTGATTTCCAAAAACAAGGTGGAGATCTGCGAAATCTCGATTTCAGAGCTGCTCGACCAGTATCTGGAGCAGATTGGGAGAATGCAGGAGCAGCAGATGGAGGTTTCCAGCGAGTTTCTGGAGATGGCCGCACGTCTAGTATATTTAAAAACCGTTTCGCTTCTTCCCAAGAATGAAGAAGCGGAGGAACTGCGCCGAGAGCTAACCGGGCAGCTGATGGAATATCAAGAGTGGAAGCGCACGGCGCAGGCCCTAGCCGGGTTCTTTTCGTGGGACTCGTTCATTCGGCCGCCGGCGCCCTTGCCGCCGGAACGGGCGTACAGCCGTTCCCACAGCCCGGACGAGCTGCTTGCGGCATATCTCAGTGCGGCGGGAAGGGGAAAACGCTTTTTGCCCCCGCCGGCGGAATCCTTTGACGGTATTGTAACCCGCAAGCCCGTTTCGGTCGCTTCGCGGATTATCTTTGTGCTCCGCCGCTTGTGGAAGCAAACGCGGATGCCGTTTCATGATCTTTTGTGGGAAAGCCGGCAGAAATCAGATCTGGTAGCGACGTTTCTGGCGGTGCTGGAGCTAGTGAAAAATCACCGCGTCCGTGTAGACGGAGAGGACGGCGGAACAACGATTACTCTGTTGACTGGCGGTGCTGATCGATGGAAATAAAAAAATTGCAGGGTGCGATCGAAGCCATCCTGTTTTCCAGCGGGGATGCTGTTCCGCTGGAGCGAATTGCGGAAGCATTAGAACTGGATCGAGCCACGGCGGGGAGGCTCATGAAAAGCGTGATGGATTCCTTTAACCAGTCCGCCAGAGGAATCCGGATCGTACAGTTAGAAAATCAGTATCAAATGTGCAGCGCTGATGAATACGGTGAAACGGTACGGCGCACACTGGACTTAAGAAGGAATGCTCCTCTTTCACAGGCGGCGATGGAGGTTTTGGCGGTAATTGCTTACCAACAGCCGATAACCAAGGCCTTTGTGGAGCAGGTGCGCGGAGTGGACAGCTCAGGGGTGATCTCTAACCTGTGTGAAAAAGGGCTTGTGGAGGAACGGGGCCGGCTTGATTTGCCGGGTCGCCCGTTGCTGTATGGAACAACCTCTAATTTTCTTCGCTGCTTTAATCTTTCCTCCCTGCACGATCTGCCCCCGTTGCCTCAGAGCAACCGGGAGGAATCGGATGAGGAGGAAGAGGATATTTTGGAGAAAACACTTTAGGCTTTCGGACGGAGCACAAAAGCAAAGGAGGGTACGCGCCAATGACCTGGGTTTGGATTTTACTGGGCATTCTCGGCCTGTTGGCGCTGCTGCTGGCAGCTCGGGTAAAAATCCGTTTCTCCTTTGGCATGGAGGATGGATTTTCCGGAGAGGCGCGGTACCTGTTCTTCCGTTATCGCTTCCCCACAGAGGAAAAGCCAGAGAGCGAAGCTGAAAAAAAGAAAAAAGAAGAGAAAAAAACCGGCAAGCCAGACAAAAAGCAGTCTATTCGGGATATAATAAAAGAAAAGGGGTTCGCGGGATTTCTGAAATTCCTTTCTGAGCTTGCTTCCATCGCCGCGGGCGCGGCAAAACGACTGCTGTTGCACTTTGTTTTGAAGGAAATGAAGATACACGTTACCATCGGGGCGGAGGATGCGGCCACAACGGCTGTGTTGTACGGCACGATTGGCGGAGTGATTTATCCTGCGGCCAGCACGCTGGTAACGGCATTTCGATGCAGGCACTACGATGTGCGGATAACGCCAAATTTTAACGGAGAGGAACTCTCCGCGCAGATGTTTCTGGACGGAAGCGTCCGCTTGGTGTTTCTGATCACGGTTGGCTTGTACGCACTCTTGCGGTACGTTAAAATGATCCTTCGGCAAAAACGAGAAGAAGGCCGGCAGGCTGCAATGACCGGAGAAGCTGTGGGAAAATCATAATAGAGGAAACTGATAAAGAAAGAGCGGTGTAATCAAATGAGTGAACATCCAATTGAAGGCATGATGGATACGACCCTGGAGAAGATCAAGCAGATGGTGGACGTCAATTCCATTATTGGCGACCCCATAACGTCTCCGGACGGAACAATCATTATTCCGGTTTCGAAAATCTCTTACGGCTTTGGTTCCGGCGGTTCCGATCTGCCGGTAAAGACCGCCGGGGAGAAGAATATGTTCGGCGGCGGAGCTGCGGCGGGAATCACCATTCAGCCGGTAGCGTTTCTGACTATCAGCGGCGGTAATGTGCGAATGATGCAGGTCGACCCGTACCACGGCTCTGTGGATCGCGTGATCGGCATGGTACCCGAAGTGTTTGACAAGGTCAACGACATGATCGGGCAGAAGAAAGCAAAAAAATCCGCTTCCTCCACCGAATCCGGCAAGATGGACGACCCTCAAATCTAACTAATAAACCGACGCCTGCCTGCATACTATTAGCAGGCAGGTGATGAGTTTGTTAAAGAGAGTTTTTGCGGCGCTGATCGCGGCAGTTTTAACGATACCTCTTTTTTCTGCGGTATCTGCACAGACACAGGAGCAAACCAGTACGCCGGAGGTTTCCGCCAGAGCGGCGGTATTGATCGATGCGGACAGTGGCAAGATTTTGTTTGCCAAACAGGAATCTCTGCAGCTGCCCATGGCCAGCACAACGAAAATAATGACGGCGCTGCTCGCGCTGGAGCAGGCAGAGGTGAAAGACCCGGTTGTGACCGTTACGGATGAGATGGTTCGGGTGGAAGGTTCCTCCATGGGGCTGATGCCCGGGAACAAGCTTCATCTGAGCGATCTTGCTGTGGGCATGCTGATGGTTTCGGGCAACGATGCCGCCAATACCGCGGCAATAGCCATGGCCGGTAGCGCTGCCAAATTTGCAGAGCTGATGAATGCCCGTGCGCAGGAAATCGGCATGAAGAACACGCACTTCGTTACCCCCTCCGGTCTTGATTCGGCTATGCACTATTCCACTGCGTACGACATGGCGCTTTTGGGTGCCGAGGCTTTAAATAACAGCCGGTTCGCCGGCATCGTGTCGCAAAAGCAAATGACCGTAAAATTCATCAACCCGGAGCAGACGATCAGCTACGGAAACCATAACCGCCTGCTTAGTCTGTATCCGGACAGCATCGGTATTAAAACCGGCTTTACCAAAAAGGCGGGGCGGTGTTTGGTCAGCGCAGCTCAGCGGGATGGCGTCCGCCTTGTGGCCGTTACCCTCAATGCGCCGAATGACTGGGACGATCACAGTAAGCTCTTTAACTATGGTTTTGCTAAGCTGCATTCGTTTACTCCGGATACTGCCGCCTTGCGTTATACCCTTCCCGTCGTCGGCGGTACGGCCGAGACTGTTTCGATTGTTCCGGGTACAGCAGACAGCATTTCGCTAACGGATGACGAGATCGCTCGAATGAAGCAGCAGGTGGAGCTGCCGCGTTTTGTTTATGCACCCATCCGGGAAGGCGAAATGCTAGGCACGGTCAGCTATTTGCTGGACGGGAAGGTCATACTTGAGGTTCCGCTTTTGGCGGAGCAGGTGGTAGAGTGCCCGCAGCCGCAAAAAACACGAATGGAAAAAATATGGGACAGAATTAAATCGATTTTTCAATAAATCAGAAAATTCAGTAAGGAAGTAATTTATGGCAAAAGACGTTAGACTGCAAAAAATGCTCGCTGACAGCGGCATCGCATCCCGCCGAAAAGCGGAGGAAATGATTGCCGCAGGTGCCGTACGTGTGAACGGCATGGTGGCGAAGATTGGCGACAAGGTGGACGTACACAAGGATAAAGTGACGGTTCACGGGAGAAATGTTGCAAAGCGCACTAAAAATGTATATATTATGCTGCATAAGCCCCGCGGATTTATTACAACTATGAGTGATGAAATGGAGCGCAAATGCGTGGCGGAGCTCGTCAGCGAGATTCCGGAACGGGTTTATCCCGTAGGGAGGCTTGACAGAGAATCGGAGGGCCTGCTTCTGATGACAAACGACGGCGCGTTTGCGAATGCGATGACGCACCCGTCGAAACATGTATCGAAAACATATCGTGTTACCGTACGCCCCGGCGTAACGGAGGATCAGCTCACGCAGATCGCCGTTGGAATTGTGATTGACGGCCAGAAAACTGCGCCGGCCAATGTGCATATTATTTCTCAGGAGCCGGGCAGAGTCGTACTGGAAGTCGTATTGTACGAGGGCCGCAACCGCGAAATTCGAAAGATGTGCGAAGCTCTGGGACTGGATGTAGCCAGACTGAAGCGCATCTCTGTCGGCCCCGTTCGCATGGGTATGCTTCAGCCCGGCCAGTGGCGGAATTTGACCGGGGAAGAGGTCAAACGACTAATGGCTGCAGCAAAAGGGGACAAGGAACCCGAGCCGGAGCCCGAGCCAGAGAAGACTAAAACCGCCGCCAGGCCCGCAGTACGCCGCAAGCCAAAATTTTCTCCTAAAAAATAATGCCGAAGACGGAATGGTTCCTAATTTGAACATTCCGTCTTTTTCAGCGGTTACTCATATTTCTATTGATTTTTTTGTGTGTTTCGGCTTGTTATTCCTATGGGAATACAGTATAATAATACCAAGTATTGATTGTTGAATTATGGATTCATTTTCGTTTTTTTGGAGAAGAAAGAATGAAATTGGGCATAAGTCATTGGTCATCTGTATGATTTGTATCGTGAAAAATAGTATATTGCAAAGGAATGGAGGAACAAAAACATGAGTGTTGTCGGCAATAAAGAATTGCTACAAAGCGCTCGCGATGCTGCTGAGAGTAAAAAAGTGTATCAGCGTATTTCCCTCTTGGTAGACGAAGGCTCCTTTCAGGAATTGGATGCTTATGCAAAATCTGCTGACCATTCGGCAGAAGTTGTAACCGGCTTCGGGTATGTCGGCGGGTTACCGGTCTATGTTTTTGCACAGGACAGCGAAGTCGACGGGGGAGCAATGTCCAAATCGCAGGCGTATAAGATTCGCAAGCTGTATGATCTGGCGTTGAAAACCGGAACACCGGTTGTGGGAATCTATGATTCTGTGGGCGGACATCTGAAAGAAGGGGCCGAGCTGCTCGCGGCGTATGGAGAAATTTTGCTGAAAAGCAATAATTTGTCCGGTGTGGTTCCTCAAATTTCTGTTGTACTCGGTCCCTGTGTAGGCACCTCTGCTCTGATTGCAGCCTGCGCCGACTTTGTTGTTATGGCGGAAAATGCAACTTTCACTGTGGAAACAGGCGATGAGGACGGCTCCGCAAAAGCGGCGGCCAAACTGGGACTGGCCCATTGGGTAGAGAAAACCGAAGAAGAGGCTCTGGACAGAGCACGTCAGGTGCTTTGCCGCCTGCCTTCGAATAACCTGGCTTTGGCTCCGGAGGCCGACACTCTCGGTGTTTGCAGCAATTCCGAGCTGCAGGAGGGTGCAAAGGTAACAGACATTATTTCTGCGGTTGTGGATGACGGCAGTTTCATGGAGTTCTGCCCCGAATATGGCACCTCCGCTATTACTGGTCTAGCACTGATTAACGGGACTTCCGTCGGAATGATCGCTTACCGCGATGTGGTCGGTTCCTACTGCTGCTCGAAGGCCGCCCGGTTCGTTCGCTTCTGTGACGCGTTTTCTCTGCCACTGATTACGATTGTGGACGCTGATAAGTTTGCGTCTCTGCGCGAGGCTGCAAAGCTCTCCGCCGCGTATTCCGAGGCTACTACCGTTAAGATCACCGTGATTTCCGGCCAAGCTGTGGGTGCATTCTATATTGCTACCGCAGGCCGTGGAGCCAACGCGGATGTAACAATGGCATGGACCAGCGCGGTGGTATCTCCCATTTCGCCTTCCGCGGCCGCTCTGTTCCAGTCCGGCGATCAGCTGGCTGGCTCAGAAAATCCCATCGAGCAGCGCAAACAGCTGATTGAAGATTATAAAACGACTCAGGCGTCGCCGTTTGCGGCAGCGGCTGACGGTTATGTGGAAGATATTATTCTTCCGGAAGAAACCCGCCAAAAGCTGGTTTCTAACTTGGAGATGCTGGCCGGCAAGCGTGTTTCCACCCTGCCGAAAAAGCACAGCAATATTCCGATGTAAAAAGTTCGTTTTATTATCGATTGAATGAAAAGGGGATATGAAAATGAAAAATCTCAAAATCACCGTAAACGGTGTCGCTTATAACGTGCAGGTAGAAGAAACCAACGCTGCGGCTCCGGCTGTACCTGTAGCTGCTCCGGCTCCTGTTGCTGCCCCCGCTCCCGTGGCAGTTGCACCGGCCCCGGCCCCTGTTGCTGCCCCTGCTCCGGCTCCTGCTGCTCCTAAGGCGGCAAAGCCGGCGGCCGGCGCAAACTCCCTAAGCGCTCCTATGCCCGGTACAATTCTGAACATTGCTGTTTCTGCCGGTGATTCCGTCAAAAAAGGGCAGGTTCTGCTGATTCTCGAGGCCATGAAGATGGAAAACGAGATCATGGCTCCGCAGGACGGCGTGATTGCCGGTGTTCATGTATCGAAGGGTGACGCCGTGAATCCCGGCGACGCTCTCGTATCCTTCCAGTAAGGGAGGCTAAATCATGGCTAAAAAAATAGGAATTACCGAAACCGTTCTGCGCGATGCGCATCAGTCCTTGATTGCTACCAGAATGTCAACAGAAGAAATGCTCCCGATCCTACCGCAGCTGGATGAAGTGGGCTTTCATTCTCTGGAGTGCTGGGGTGGCGCCACGTTCGACGCCTGCCTGCGCTTTCTGAATGAAGACCCCTGGGACAGACTGCGCACCATCCGCCGTCTTTGCCCCAAAACCAAACTGCAAATGCTGTTCCGCGGCCAGAACATGCTTGGCTACCGCCATTATGCAGATGATGTTGTCGATTATTTCGTACAGCGCAGCGTCGCAAACGGTATCGATGTCATCCGTATTTTTGACGCGCTGAACGACTTGCGCAACCTTGAGCGAGCCATCAAGGCCGCCAAGAAAGAGGGCGCACACGCTCAGGTTGGTATTTCTTACACGACCGGACCCGTCTTCACGAATGAGTATTATATCGACTATGCCAAACGGATTCAAGAAGCCGGTGCAGATTCGATCTGCATTAAGGATATGGCTGCTCTGCTGACTCCGTATCGTACAGAAGAGCTTGTGGGGGCGCTCAAATCCGCTGTGGATCTGCCGATTCAGCTGCATACCCACTACACTTCCGGCCTTGCCTCCATGTGCATAATGAAGGGTGTGGAAGCCGGCGTGGATTTGGTAGATACTGCGATGTCGCCGTTGGCTCTGGGTACCTCTCACGCGCCGACAGAATCGATTGTCGCTGCATTTGAAGGTACTGAGTACGATACCGGCCTGGATCTGGTTCTTCTCAACGAAATTCGCGAGTATTTCATGACTCTGCGTGAGAAGTATATCAACAATGGCCTGTTGGATCCCCAGCTGCTGGCGACCAACACAAAGGCGCTGCATTATCAAGTACCCGGTGGCATGCTGTCAAACCTGCTCTCTCAGCTCAAGCAGGCCGGCAAGGCCGACCAGCTGGAAGAGGTGCTGCAGGAGGTTCCGCGTGTCCGTCAGGATTCCGGTTATCCGCCTCTGGTAACGCCTACCTCTCAGATCGTCGGTTCACAGGCTGTGTTCAACGTCATCACCGGCGAGCGGTATAAGATGTGTACAAAGGAATTTAAGGATATGGTAGCCGGCAAGTATGGCAAGACTCCGGTTGAGATTGATCCTGCATTCCAGAAAAAGATTATCGGCAACGAAACGCCGATTACCTGCCGTCCGGCGGATCTGCTTTCTCCTGAGCTGGAAACCCTGCGCAAGGAAGCGGCTCAGTGGACAGAGCAGGAAGAGGACGTTTTGTCCTATGCACAGTTCCCGAAGGTGGCCGAAGATTTCTTCCGTAAGCGCCGCGATGCCAAATACGGCATTAACAGCAAGCTTGGGAACGAAGAGAAGCAGGTTCACCCTGTTTGATGTAATCTGAATTGTATTCATAACAGTCCCAGGGCCTGTTTCAGGCGCTGGGGCTGTTATTCCTTGCTGGCTCCTTTTTCCTCCTATCAAACCGGCGATTGCTTCTCTGCGCAATCGGTGTAAAAACGTAAAATTTTTATAGAAATCTATTTTTAAAGTGGCATTGCAATAACAAACGACGAAGGTTGCAATTGTGTAATAAAACTGGTAAAATGAAGTGATAATACTTTGAAAGCTGGGCTTTCGCAATCTTACTAACGTTGGGATGATACGCCATGATAAAAAGTATGACGGGGTATGGCCGCGCAGAAGGAACCCTGGATGGGCGATATATCATAGTAGAAATCAAATCGGTCAATCATCGGTATTTCGAGTTTAACTCAAAAATCACTCGGGGCTATTCCTTTCTGGATGAAAAGCTGAAGGCGCTGCTGCAGCAGGGAATCTCCCGCGGCAAGGTGGATGTTTTCGTTTCAGTTGAAACGCTGGAGGACGCCGATGCACAGGTTCTTGTGAACCATTCGATGGCTGCGGGCTATTTGAATGCGCTGGTAGAGCTGCGCGACAAGTATGCTTTAAGGGATGATATCACTGTGATGGGTTTGGCCCGGTACAGTGATATCTTTACCGTTCACCGCACGCCGGAAGATGAGGATCAGATCTGGGAGATCGTTTCTCAGGTGACCAAACAGGCTTTAGAGCAGCTGCTCCAAATGAGAGAACGGGAAGGAACCCGTCTAAAGGAGGACATCCTGGCCCGCGCCCAAACGATTTTGTCTTTGGTACAGGCGGTGGAAGAGCGTTCCCCTGTTACCGTACAGGAATACCAGCAAAAGCTGCTGGCCCGCCTGCAGGATGTTCTGCACGAAAGCAATATTGATGAGCAGCGCATGTTGACGGAAGCCGCTATTTTCGCCGACAAAATTGCTGTGGCGGAAGAAACCGTGCGCCTGCGCAGCCATTTTGACCAGATGAACCTGATGCTGGAATCCTCTGAGGCCATTGGCAGAAAACTGGATTTTCTGGTTCAGGAAATGAATCGCGAAACAAATACCATCGGTTCCAAGGCGTCTGATTCTCAGATCGCTTATATGGTGGTAAATATGAAAGCTGAAATTGAAAAGATCAGAGAACAGATTCAGAATATTGAATAGTCATTCTTAGGAGGAAGCACTGCATGAAACTAATTAACATTGGTTTTGGCAATATGGTGTCCGCCAATCGTCTGGTGGCAATTGTCAGCCCGGAATCCGCACCGATCAAGCGCATTATACAGGATGCTAAGGAGCGCGGCACTTTGATTGACGCAACCTATGGCAGACGTACCCGTGCGGTGATCGTCACAGACAGCGATCATGTGATTCTGTCTGCTGTTCAGCCCGAAACGGTTGCCAACCGACTGAATGATCGGGATGAAGATATCGCGGATGAGGAGCTGGATGAGGATGACTAAAGGTTTGTTGCTGGTGTTTTCGGGACCGTCGGGGGTAGGAAAGGATACGGTGCTGCATGAACTGCTGCACCAAAACGACTCCGCGAGGTTATCGGTTTCCGCTACCACCCGCAGCCCTCGACCCGGTGAGGTAGACGGCAAGGACTATTTCTTCGTGACCCGTGAGCGCTTTCAGGCAATGATCGAGCACGGTGATATGCTGGAATACGCTGAATACTGCGGCAATTTTTACGGCACGCCCGCTGAGCCTGTGCGCAAGTGGCAGGAGCAGGGATTTGACGTAATTTTAGAGATCGAAGTACAGGGCGGTGCCCAGATCAAACAGAAACATCCGGGCTGTGTCAGTGTTTTTTTGCTGCCGCCGTCGCTGGAGGTTCTGGAATCACGGCTGCGCCACCGCGCTTCTGACACCGAAGAGGTGATTCAGAAGCGGATGACATCCGCGTGCGGTGAGATTCAGGAGGCAAAGCACTACGATTATTTGATTGTGAATGATACAGTAGACCACGCGGTAGAGCAGATTTGTGCCATTTTGTGTTCAGAAAAGCTCCGCTTTAGCCGCGCCGATGCTGATATTGAAAGGATGCTGAATTATGCTAAGACCATCTCATGAGGCTTTTTCTCCGAAAAATTTGAGCCAATACTCGATTGTAGTTGCAGTTGCAAAACGTGCACGAGAAATCGCGGATGATGCCGAAAAGGCAGGAGATATTTTAATCGAAAAACCAGTAGATCTGGCAGTGCGGGATTTTATTCGGCATAAATACAGAATCATTTTACCAGTCCAGGAGAAGAATGATTCTTCTTTTTATGAGTAATCGCGGCAGGTGAAATAACTTCATGGAACAAATGACCGCGGTCGGCGTGGCCGTTGAGAACACGGCATATCATTTTGACAAAGAGTTTACGTATTTTCTGCCGGCGGGGATGCAGGCCGCAGCCGGCTGCCGGGTGGTGGTGCCCTTTGGCAGCGGCAACCGTAAAAGGCAGGGAATGATTCTCTCTGTGCAGTCCTGCCAACAGCCCGAGCTGCTGAAATCGGTAACGGCTGTGCTGGATCAAACGCCCTTGCTTTCCGCGGAACAAATCCTGATGGTGCCCTGGCTAAAGGAACACTACTTTTGCAGTTTGTTTGACGCGGTGAAGCTGCTGCTTCCCGCTGGAATTAATTTTAAAATTTCCACACAGTATGCTCTGGCTGTTCCAAAGCAGGATTTCTCTGAACAGGATTTCTCCGACACAGAGGTTCTTGTGCTGAAGCGCCTTTCCCACAAGGCTGCGACTGAGGAAGAACTCTTGCAGATTCTGGACTCCAGACATGGCCCTTCGGTATTGGAGCGCCTTTGCGCTCTTGGCATCATCCAAAAGGAGAGCGCGGTTACCCGCCGGATCGGCGATGCTATGCGGAAAATGATCCGGCTTAGTGCGGAAGAAATGCCGGATTCTCTTCCCCCTAAGCAGCGGGAGGTTTTCGAGCTTTTGCTTTCGATCGGCTGCGTATCGGTAAAAGAGCTGTGTTATTTCGCGGGAGTTACGGCATCTGTGCCGGACGCTTTGGTGAAAAAGGGTCTGGCAGCCTATTATGAAGAGGAGCAGTTCCGGAATCCGTACGAAGAGAGGCAGGAATCTGCCGAAGCGGTGGAGGTCTCTCTCTCTCCGGAGCAGCAGTCCGCCTATGAAGGGCTTTTGAGCCGGTATCGTTCCGGTGCGGCGGTGTCTTTGCTGTATGGCATAACCGGCAGCGGAAAAACACAGGTTTACCTGCGGCTGATTGAGGATGTGATCGCCGATGGCCGTGCCGTGATTGTGATGGTGCCGGAGATTTCTCTGACCCCGCAGACGGTGGCTCTGTTTCATCAGAGGTATGGCAGGCAGGTCGCGGTCTTTCACAGCGGGCTTTCTCTGGGAGAACGGCTCGATGAATGGAAGCGGGTCAAAAACGGACAGGCTAAGATTGTCGTGGGAACCCGGTCTGCTGTATTTGCGCCCTTTGAGCGCCTGGGCCTGATCGTAATGGATGAGGAGCAGGAGGCAACGTATAAATCGGAATCCGCGCCTCGCTACCATGCGCGCGACGTGGCGAAATTCCGGTGTGCGTACCACAAAGCGCTTTTGCTGCTTTGCTCCGCCACGCCATCGGTAGAAACCACCTACTTTGCCCAAAAGGGCCGGTATTCGATGCTTCCGCTTCCCAGCAGATATGGCACGGCTCAACTGCCGCAGGTATCTATTGCGGATATGAACCAGGAAATTCTTCGCGGAAATTCCTCGGTATTCAGCGGGGAGCTTCAGGAGGCCCTAACGGAAACTATCGCCAAGCGCGAGCAGGCGATCCTGCTGCTGAACCGGCGTGGGTATCATACCTTTGCTACGTGCAAATCGTGCAATTCCGTAGTAAGCTGCCCGAATTGCAGTATTTCCTTAACGTACCACGCGGCAAATCACCGCCTGATGTGCCATTACTGCGGCTATTCCATACCGGCTACCCGGCGCTGCCCAAGCTGTGGGCAGGATGAGGTTCGCTTTTCCGGTGCGGGAACCCAAAGAGCTGAAGAACAGCTGGCGCAGCTGTTCCCCCAGGCCCGAATTCTACGACTGGACACCGACAGCACCATGGGGCGCTTTTCCTACGAAAAAAAACTGAGCCGCTTTGAAAACGGAGAATACGATATGATTGTCGGAACCCAGATGGTTGCAAAAGGCTTGGATTTTGCCAATGTAACGCTGGTGGGAGTGCTTTCCGCCGATCAGTCTCTTTATGGGGATGATTTCCGATGTTCCGAACGTTCTTTTGATCTTCTGACCCAGGTGGTCGGTCGATCTGGGCGAGGCTCGTTCCACGGCCGCGCCATCATCCAGACCTTTACGCCCGAAAATCGGGTAATCCGTCTGGCGGCGGCGCAGGACTATGACACCTTTTACCGGGAAGAGATCCAGTTCCGGCAAGCAATGCTGTACCCGCCATTTGCTGATTTTGTACTGATTGGCTTTGTCGGGCAAAAGGAAGAGCAGGTGTGTCAGGCCAGCCTGTATTTTATGAATCTGCTGCGTAATCTGGCCGGCCGGGACTATTCGGACCTGCCGCTGCGTGTGTTGGCCCCCTCACCGGCACTGGTGACGAAGGTCAGCAATAAATATCGGTATCAGCTGCTGATCAAATGCAGAAATGACAAGCGGCTGCGCGCGATGCTTTCGCGTCTTTGCGTTGAGTTTTCCGCCGAACGGCGCTTTGCGCAGGTTACGGCTTTTGTGGATACAAATCCTGTGTCCGCCCTTTAGTTGCCGATGAATGGAGGAATATAACATGGCAATCCGTAAAATTGTACAGGATGGCGACCCGATTCTGACGAAGGTGTGCCGTCCCGTTGAGAAATTTGATGATAAGTTGGCTACCCTTTTAGATGATATGAGGGAAACGGTACTTACCGCGAACGGGGCGGGGCTTGCCGCCAATCAGGTAGGAATTCTTCGCCGTGCAATCGTTGTGGTAAATATTGAGGACGACAGTATTATTGAGCTGGTGAATCCGGAAATCATTGAGAGTGACGGAGAACAGGACGGTGCCGAGGGCTGCCTGTCCTTCCCGGGACAGTATGGCATGGTCAAGCGCCCGATGCACGTAAAGGTTCGCGCGCAGAATCGCAAAGGAACTTTCTTTGAGATTGAGGGCACTGAATTTTTGGCACGTGCCTTCTGCCACGAAACCGATCATCTGAACGGAATTGTATTTAAGCAGCGCGCCAGCCGTATTCTGGCTGAGGATGAGCTGGAATAAACACACAGGAGGAATACCCGATGCGGATCGTTTTTATGGGAACACCAGATTTTGCGGTTCCCTGTTTGCAGGCTCTGCTGGATGCCGGACACGAGGTGTGCGGGGTATTCACTCAGCCAGATAAGCCAAAGGGCCGGGGCTATGCACTGGCCCCGCCGCCGGTAAAGGAGCTTGCGCTGGAACAGGGGATTCCCGTATATCAGCCAGCTACTCTGCGTACACAGGAGGCTGCCGAGTTGATCGCTTCCCTGCAGCCCGAAGTGATTGTGGTTGTGGCATATGGAAAGTTACTGCCGAAAGAAGTTTTGCAGATTCCGCAACATGGCTGCATCAACGTTCATGCTTCTCTGCTGCCGAAATATCGCGGCGCAGCGCCGATCCAATGGGCTGTCATCAATGGAGATGAAGTGACCGGCGTTGCCACGATGCAAATGGATGAGGGCCTCGATACCGGCGACATTCTGCTGACGGAGGAAACAAAAATCAGCGAGGATGAGACCTCCGGCGAGCTGTTCGACCGCCTGCGGGAGCTGGGTGCACGCGTTTTACTGGAAACGCTTCGGCAGCTTCAGGCCGGCACCCTTAAACACAGGCCGCAAGGCGAAGAAGGTGCCAGCTACGCGTCGATGCTTAGCCGTGACTTATCTGTAATTGATTGGAGCCGTTCTGCCCGCGAAATTCACAATCTTGTGCGCGGACTTTCTCCTTGGCCAGTGGCCTCTTCCATATACCAGGGAAAACGAATCAAGATCTATCAAACGCAGGTTTGCGAGGATATACCCGGCAACCCGGGTCAGGTTCTCCCCGGAAAAGACTTTCTCGTCTGCTGCGGACAAAACACAGTGCTGAAACTGATCACAGTTCAATACGAAGGCGGTAAACGCATGGGTGGCTCCGATTTTCTGCGGGGGCATCCGGTGTCGCCGGAAACCCAAATGGGATTCTGACGGAGGGATACGATGGATTATTTCTTTTATGACCGAACGTATTTTATCTTTATTCTGCCTGCGCTGATCATTTCTATGATGGCTCAGTTGCAGGTGCAGTCCGCTTTTCAAAAGTATTCCCAGATGCCAAATCATAGAAACCTGACGGGAGCAGAGGCGGCCCGCCAGGTTTTGCGCTTTCATGAGATTACCAACGTGCCAATTCAGCCGATTAGCGGCCAGCTGACCGACCATTACGACCCCAGAAATAACAGCATCAGCCTAAGTCAGCCAGTTTACGGCATGACCACTATTTCTGCGGTTGGTGTGGCGGCTCATGAGGCGGGGCACGCGGTGCAGTACGCGCACGGATATGTTCCGATCAAGCTACGGGCACTTCTTGTTCCCGCTGTGAATTACTCTTCTAGGTTAGCGATTCCGCTGATCCTGGTCGGGCTGTTCCTGCCGCTTCAGTTTGAGGCTGTGATCTATGCCGGAATCGCTCTGTACAGCATGGCGGTGCTTTTTTCGCTTTTGACCCTGCCAGTGGAGTTTAACGCCAGCGCCCGGGCCATCAGCGCATTAGAGCGTTCCGGTATGCTTACGGAAGAAGAGCTGCAAGGGGCGTCCAAAGTGCTTCGAGCCGCCGCAATGACCTATGTGGCCGCGGCCTTTGCCTCTATTCTCTCCCTGCTTCGCCTGTTGGCGATTGCGGGAAATCGAAGGAGATAACGCATGACACCAAATGCCAGAACAGCAGCCTTACAGGCCTTGCTTCATGTGGATGAAAACGAAGGATATTCCAATATTGTGATCGACAAAACACTGCGCCGCTTTTCGCTCGAACCCCGCGATGCCGCTCTGGCCACCGCGCTTTTTTATGGAGTGCTGGAGCGCCGTATTACGCTGGACTATGTAATCGAGACCTTTTCCCAAAATCCGGAGCAGATTCTTTCTTCTACTGTACGTGAGATTTTGCGGATTGGGGTATATCAGATCCTTTATATGGAAAAAATACCAAAATCAGCCGCAGTGAACGAAGCGGTGAAGTGCGCGAAAGAAAATGGAGCTGTAAAGGCCTCTGGCTTTATTAACGGGCTTCTACGCTCTATATTGCGTGCAGAACAGCCTCTCAGTCTCCCAGATGAAAAGCGGCAGCCGCTAAGAGCGCTTTCGGTTCGCTATTCCTGCCCGGAATGGCTGATTTCTCTTTGGATAAAGGCCTATGGAGAGCCGATGTGCCGCTCGATTTTAGACAGTCTTTCCCAAAAAGCGCCAATTTACGCGCGTGTGAACACGGTGAAAATTACCGCGGAAGAGCTGATTCAACGGCTGGAACAAGAAGGTGTAAAGGCAAACGCAATTACACTTGTGCCAGATGCCTTGGTGCTGCATAACACTGGCTCCGTCGCCGCTTTGGAGAGCTTTCAGGAGGGTCTGTTTCATATTCAGGACCTTTCTTCGCAGCTTTGCTGCGCGCTGATTGATCCGCAACCCGGTCAGCGGGTGCTTGATGTATGTGCCGCGCCGGGCGGAAAGTCGTTCACTATGGCGGAACGAATGGAAAACCGGGGCGAGCTGCTCGCCTTTGATAAATACAGGGGAAAGATCGGGCTGATCCGTCAGGGAGCAGAGCGGATGGGGCTCTCTGTCATCCGGGCCAGTATTCGCGATGCGGCAGAGCCGAGGGAGGCCTTGGCCCCTGCGAACCGTGTGCTGTGTGACGCACCCTGCTCGGGCCTCGGCATTATCCGCAGAAAGCCCGAGATTCGCTATAAGCCTCAGGCTTCTCTTGACAGCCTGCCTGATTTGCAGTACCTTATACTTTGTAGATCTTCCGGGCTGGTAGAGCCAGACGGCCTTTTATTCTATTCTACCTGTACGCTGAATCCCGCGGAAAATGACGCGGTCGCGGCGCGCTTTTTAAAGGATCACCCGGAATTTGAGCCCGAGCCTCTCAGCCTGCCGAACACCTTCCGGCGGGCTATCCAAGAGCCGGAGCATCAGGTAACGCTGTTGCCGCCGGTCCACGGCACAGACGGCTTTTTTATTGCGGCCTTCCGCCGCCGACGGGAGTAAGAATATGGCACGGGAAGAAATCAATTCAATGACGGAAGACGAAATACGTCAAGAGTTCGCAGCAGAAGGGTGGCCGGCTTTTCGGTCACGGCAGGTGTACCAGTGGCTGCACCGCGGTGTTGAAAGCTTCGACGAAATGACGGATCAGTCCAAGCAAACCCGTCAGCTTCTGGAGGAAAAATATTACATCTCTGTAGCATCTATTGAAAAGAAACTCGTTTCTCAATATGATAATACTATTAAATATCTCTTTCGTTTTGCGGACGGAGAAATGGTGGAAAGCGTTTTAATGCAGTACCACCATGGCTATACCATTTGCATCTCCACACAGGTAGGCTGCAAAATGGGGTGTACCTTTTGCGCTACTGGACAAAGCGGGTTTTCTCGGAACCTGACGCCGGCCGAAATGCTGGCACAGATTCAGGCGGCCCAGAAAGACGCAGGCCAGCGCATCTCTAATATTGTGCTCATGGGAATGGGAGAACCGCTGGATAATTATGAAAATGTGTTGCGGTTTTTAGATCTTGTTTCTTCGGAGCATGGCCTGAATATCGGCATGCGGCACATTTCCCTTTCTACCTGCGGAGTGGTGGACAAAATTTATGATCTGGCTGATCGAAAACTGCAACTAACCCTCTCGGTTTCCTTGCATGCGCCGAACGATAGCATTCGCTCGCAGACCATGCCTGTAAACCGCAGGTGGGGAGTGGATGAGCTGCTAAAGGCGTGCAAATACTATTCGGAACAGACCCACCGGCGCATTTCGTTTGAATATGCGATGATCAGCGGGGTCAACGATAGCGACACCTGTGCTAAGGAGCTGGCGGGGAAGCTTCGAGGCACACTTTCTCATATCAATCTTATTCCTGTCAATCAGGTAACGGGAACAGGATACCACAGCGCGTCTGTGGAACGACAGCGGGCATTCATCCGTATTTTAGAAAAGAGTGGCCTGACAGCCACGGTGCGGAGAACACTCGGCTCAGATATTAACGCTTCCTGCGGACAGCTCAGACGCAGACGGCAAGAGGAGGTGACCGGTCTTTGAAACTATTCAGTAAAACCGACGTTGGCCTTGTAAGGCAATCCAACGAAGACGCCTGTGCCGGGGAACTTTTTGCGCCGGACCGGGCATGGGCTGTTGTTTGTGACGGAATGGGCGGCGCGGCCGGCGGCAATATAGCCAGCAGTCTCGCCGTACAGAAAATTGCAGACACAATGACCACCGAGGCCCTGAATCAGACAGATGAGATCCATTTTAAGGAGCTGATGGCTCAGGCGGTCGGAGAAGCCAATACGGCAGTCTATCACCTTGCCAAAGAGCAGGAAGAGCTGCGCGGCATGGGTACTACTGTTGTGCTGGTTGTGGCCAAAGAGCAAAGGGTTTATATTGTGCACGCCGGCGACAGCCGAGCGTATCTCATTTTGTCTGATGGAACCGTCCGGCAGATTACGGTCGATCATTCTATTGTACAGGAACTGCTTGACAAGGGTGATTTGACCGAGCAGCAGGCTCAGACACATCCTCAGAAAAACATCATCACAAGAGCGCTCGGCGTTCTGCCCGTGGTGGATGTCGACTACATGGAAGAGTCGTTTCCGCAGGGGGCAAGGCTTTTGATTTGCACAGATGGCTTGTCAAATTATGTCGGAACCCAGCAGATTTCTCAGCTGTCAACGGAGCTGGACGCAAAGGGCTTCTGTGATCAGTTGATAGCGTCTGCGAACCGTGCAGGCGGTGGCGACAATATAACGGTTGTCGTAATCGAAAACTGACCATGTGATTGGAGTGATACTTGTTGGATAAGTATACCGGAAAAAGGCTGGACGGCCGTTATGAAATCCATGAATTGATCGGTGTTGGCGGAATGGCGCTGGTATACCGTGCTTACGATCAAATTGATGACCGTACGGTAGCCATTAAGATTTTAAAAGATGAATTTTTAGGGAACGAGGATTTCATTCGCCGCTTTAAAAATGAATCCAAGGCGATTGCTGTTTTGTCCCATCCTAACATTGTAAAGGTGTATGATGTTAGCTTTGGGGATCAGATTCAGTACATTGTGATGGAATATATCGATGGAATCACGCTGCGGGAATATCTGGATCAGCAGAAGGAAATCAAATGGAAAGAAGCGATCCATTTTACCGTGCAGATTTTGCGTGCGTTGCAGCATGCGCATGAAAAGGGCATTATTCACCGCGACATTAAGCCACAGAACATTATGCTGTTGCAGGACGGCACTATTAAGGTCACCGATTTCGGCATTGCGCGTTTTTCCAGAAATGAAACGCGCACCATGACCGACAAGGCGATCGGCTCGGTGCATTATATCGCGCCGGAACAGGCCAGGGGAGATCTGACGGATGAAAAGGCAGACATCTATTCCGTCGGCGTAATGCTGTACGAAATGATTACAGGTCAGCTCCCGTTTGAGGCGGACAACGCGGTCTCGGTCGCCATCATGCAGCTTCAGGCAGACCCACGCCCGCCCAAGGACATTAACCCCGCCATTCCCGACGGCCTCGAGGAAATAACGCTGAAAGCCATGCAGAAGGATCCTTCTCAACGGTACCAATCCGCGGCGGAAATGCTGCGTGATATTGAGCAGTTCCGTCGGAATCCGAGTATCAGCTTTCAGTATAAATATTTTATCGATGAAAAGCCGACCAAGTACGTGGACGCCATCAATACGGTGCGCGGCACGGAAATGGCAAACTATAATGACAATTATGCCTATGAGGAAGAATATTCCCGCGGCAAAAAGAAGAAAAAGTCCACAGCTACGCTGGTTGTCAGCGGTGTTTTGACCGCATTTCTGCTGGCGGCAGTGGTGTTTGGCATCATGGCTCTCACCCGTAGCTGCAGCACGCAGGAGGTGGCCGATGTCGATCTGCCGGACTTCGTTGGGCAGAAGCTCTCCGACATTCAGTCAGACGAAAAGTACAAGGATTTCCAGTTTAAAATCGAGTATTCCGAGGATTCCACCAAGGATGCCGGAATTGTTCTCGATCAGAACCCCAAGGGAACAAAAAAAGTGAAAGCCAATGCCGAAATTACACTGACCGTCAACGGAGAAAGCCAGACCGTGACGATTCCGCCGGTAAAAGGGCTGACACAGGCGGAGGCCGAAGAAAAGCTGAAAGCTCTGAACCTGCAGTATGAAGTATACCAGGTAGAGGACGACCAGACCGCCGCAGGCTATGTGAAAGATGTTGTTCCTGCCGAAGGGACAGAGGTTGCGGTGAGCGGAACCGTCGTTAAGCTGTATGTCAGCAAGGGTCCCTCCTCCACGGAGGTCAGCGTTCCGTCTGTGATCGGTAAAAACCTGGATGCGGCGAAAACCGATATTCTGGCGGTCGGCCTGACGGTGGATTCTGAAATCACTTATGTGGACGACAGCGATAAGGCCGAGGGTGTTGTTATTGAAACCTCTCCGCTTCCGGGTGTGAAGGTTGCCAAGGGTACGCCGGTGAAAGTCAGCGTCAGCTCCGGCAAGAAGAGCGAAAAGACGATTGATATTTACGTGCAGCTGCCTTCGCAGGTCACGCATGATATTGCGCTGAAAGCTTATCTGGACGGTACCCTGTATTCGGAAAAAACGGTGAATCCCTCCTATAACAGCGTATACCAGATGAGCTTTAAAGGAACCTCCGGACAGAAAACGCTGATCATTCAGCTGGACGGCCAGAAATACAACACATTCCTGCTGGATTTCGACACGGGTACTCCGCGCCAGACAGAGAGCTATACGTATCAGGAGCCGGACAACAGCTCCGCCAGCGGAATTACGAGGGCACCTTAATGAAAATGGAACGTGGACTATTGCGAAAAGGAATCGGCGGCTTCTATTATGTAGAAGCCGCCGATACAATCTATGAAGCCAAAGCGCGCGGGATTTTTCGAAAAAGAGGGATCACACCTTTGGCAGGAGATATTGTTGACCTCAGTATTGAGGACGATGGCACGTGCACTATTGAAGCAATAGGGGAGAGAAAGAATTTTCTGATCCGCCCTCCAATCGCCAATCTGGATCAACTGTTTCTGGTCGTGTCGATCCTGCACCCGTCTCCGAATCTGTTGGTACTGGACAAAATGCTGGCCGGCGTGGAGGAAAAGGGAATTGCGCCGGTTATCGTGTTTTCCAAAACCGATCTGGAAGATTGCGGCGAATACCTTGCAATTTACGAAAAAACTGGCATCCCGGTGCTGACGGTGTCTTCCATTACAGGGGATGGAGTGGACCGAGTGCGTGAGCTGCTTCAGGGGAAGCTGTCTGCCTTTTCTGGGAATTCGGGCGTGGGAAAATCTTCCCTTTTAAACCGCTTAGATGAACACTTGGGCCTGGCAACGGCGGAGATCAGCCAGAAGCTGGGGCGTGGGCGCCACACCACCCGCCAGGTGGAGCTGTTAAAGCTGGGGCCGGATACCTACGTGGCGGATACCCCGGGCTTTTCTTCTGTGGATATGCTCCAGACCGAGATGATTCATAAAGAAAATCTGGCATACGATTTTCGGGAATTCGTGCCGTACCTGAATCAATGCCGGTTCCCCTCCTGTTCCCACACAAAAGAAAAAGGCTGTGCGGTTCTGGCCGCCCTGCGGGACGGTAAAATCACTGCATCACGGCATCAAAGCTATGTTACAATGTACGATGAAATCAAAAACATTAAGGAATGGGAACTGAAATGAAAACTTGCGTGATTATCGGTGCTGTTCCGGTAGAGAACCGGAGGCTGATAGAGGAATACTGCGCCGATGCTTTTGTAATCTGTGCAGATGGTGGACTGGACGTGGCGGCACAATACGGAATTGTGCCGGATCTGCTCGTGGGAGATTTTGATTCCGCGCAGTCACAGCCGCCGCAGGGCGTGGAAACCATCCGTCTGCCGGTGCATAAAGACGATACGGATACCATGTTTGCCATTCGCGAGGCCATCCGCCGCGGCTACCAGGAATTGATTCTTTTGGGTGCTTTAGGCGGCGAGCGCTTTGACCATTCTTATGCGGCACTTTGTGCGCTGCAGTTTATTGCCATGCAGAATTGCCGCGGTGTACTGGTTGGCGATCACTGTCAGGTGTTCGTACTTTCCAGCGGGCGGCTGCGCCTGCGTGACATGGCCGGGCAGACCATTTCAGTATTCCCGTTCGGCACCCCCAGCTGTATGGTTACGTATCAGGGACTGGAGTATCCTTTGAGCCGCCACACCCTGTATTCACAGGATCCGCTCGGCGTCAGCAACCGAATTACTGAGCCTCTGGCCGAAATCATTCTGCATTCGGGCATTGCTTTAATTATAGTGATTGAGGAAGCATAATGTGCATTTACTCCCCCGCCGAAGGCGGGGGAGTAAATAATATCATTTTGATGTGGCCTTGTCGTACAGGAACCAAATTTCTAATTGCGTATATACTGTAGTAAGGCGGAATCAAAAAGGGCCTTACTCTGAATATAGGCGGTGGAATGTATGCGAAAAGGGTGCAAATGCAGAGGCGGTCTTGGAGCTTACTCCGTTGCCTTTGGCTTAGGTATGGTGCTTTCCTGTTTTCTGCCGATCGGGCTCACCATGTTTATCATGGCCGTTCTGCTGGTGGCGCTGGGCATTGCACTGCTGCGCTGCTGAACATAATTAGGAGGTCTGTACGATGAAAGTAGTAGTAGTAAGAAGCTCCGGGTTCTTTGGTTTCATTTTGAGAAAGATGTTTGGAATCCCCAAATCCCGCGAGGAACAATAAGCCCTCGGCCTGGCAAAATGATCGTCAGCTTCAGGTTTCGATTCATAACAGAAAACACTAAAAACACAAAAAAGAGCAGACTGCGGTCGGCTCTTTTTTGTTACCCTTTTATTCCACCACAGGGCATATCATACTTTCTTACTCCTGCTGATTCAGCTTTCTGCTAAGCGTTTCCCGGGCAATCCCTAAATAATTCGCAATTTCTTTGCGACTCAGCGGCAAAATCAACAAGGGTCCCGGTTCTCTGTATCTTAAAGAATAAAGGGAATTTATAAGTCAGATAGGCATAGATCATACTGATAAAAGATTGACAATCAAGGAAGATTCTGCTATTATTTTAGTTAGTTATATCTAACTAAAGGAAAGGATATGATTTGTTGAAGAGGTTTGTATGGCTGAATCCGGTATCAGTAGCGATGTACGGCGAAGAATATTTGCTCGGTCAATTGAAGACAAAAGGGGTAGAAGCGGTGGAATGCCGGCTGAATCACATTGATTCTGTCCGTGAAAAGTACTGGCAGGTTATAAGTCAAACAGACCGCTGTATTGCGGATATGCGATGTCCCCTTGCGGTGGACTATGTAAAAAAGCGGTATGCGCCGGATTTTTTGGAGTACCCGCCCATTGAACCGATTTTGCTGCATTGTGCAAGAGAACTGCACCAGCAATTTTCGGGGCAGGGGGAACTTTTGGTCACCACACCATGCAGCGCCTTAAAGGAACTGGGGACAAGCCTACATCTGCCGGGCGTGGAATTTCTAACCTTCCTGGAGTTGGCCGCACGATACCATATTCCATTACATAGAAAGCAATTGGAAGCAAGTCCGATTCCTCCAGGCTTTTTTTCGGAACTGGGTGATGCGGTAAAAATTTTGGACAGCCGCGAGAAGATTGACCACTACTTTTCTGAACCAATCCCCGGGGCGCATCCCGCACTTTTGGAGATGCTCTATTGCAAGGCGGGCTGTCACCATGGCGACGGAGTATGGGAGGGAGCAGAATGAAGCAGGCTCTAAAATCTATTCTGCCCGTGGCTGTTCTGCTGGCCCTGTGGCAGGCGGCCGCCTCAGCCAAAATATGGAGCGAATATGTACTGCCAAGCCCTGAGCGGGTATTACGTGCCTTTGCTACAATGATTCAGAGCGGCGTTCTGTTTGAGCATATCTGGGTCAGTTTCTGCCGCGTACTGACAGGCTTTTCCATTGCCTTTGCGCTGGCATTTCTTCTGGGCCTTCTGGCTGGACTTCGCCCCAATTCCTCCGTGTACTATAACCATATCGTGGAGTTTTTACGCAATGTGCCGCCGCTAAGCATCATCGCTCTTTTGATTCTGTGGTTCGGCATCGGGGAAACCTCCAAGATCATTATTATCGTACTGGCCTCGTTTTTCCCGATGTTCCTGAACATCAAGAAGGGCCTCTCTTCCTGCGACCCCAAGCTGGTAGAGGTAGGGCACTCCCTGAATTTTACACAGGGGCAAATCTTTCGAAGAATCCTATTCCCCAATGCTCTGCCGGATATTTTGGTCGGCATGCGCGTGGGGATGGGATACAGCTGGCGCGCCATTATCGGCGCGGAAATGATTGCGGCAGCCAGCGGGCTGGGGTACATGATTCTCGACGCACAGCAGATGTCCCGCTCAGACAAGGTAATCGTGGGCATTTTTGTCATCGGGATCGCGGGGTATCTTTGCGACCGGCTGTTCTCACTGGTCATCAAAAAAACGCTGCATGGGGGTGTTGACAATAGCTGGAGCTAAGGTAGAAAACCTGTACAAAAGCTTTCAGGTAGCCGGGAAGGAACTGCCGGTACTGCAAAACCTGACAGCGGAATTTTCCGAGCAAAGCATCACCGTGATTTTAGGCAGAAGCGGCTGCGGCAAAACGACCCTGCTGCGGATTTTGGCCGGGTTCGAGCCGTGGAACAGCGGAGAAGTCGTTACCCCGGCCAAGGAGAAAATCGGGATGGTTTTTCAGGAACCGCGGCTGATGCCGTGGCTGACCGTCTGGAAGAACATCACCTTTGGCGTGCCGAAAGAACGCCTGGATGCTGCCTCGGTTGATCGCCTGATCAGCATGACCGGGCTAACCGGGTTTGAAAAGGCATATCCGTCGCAGCTCTCTGGCGGAATGCAGCAAAGAGCCGCGCTGGCCCGGGCACTGGCCTACGACCCGGAGCTGATTTTAATGGATGAACCGTTCGCCGCGTTGGATCATTTTACTCGCGAATCCATGCAGAAGGAACTGATCCAAATTTTTTCTCAGCAGAAAAAGAGCATCATCTTCGTCACACACAGCGTGGATGAGGCTCTTTTGATCGGACAGAAAATTCTGGTGCTGAACCCGGGCGGTGCGGCACAGGAATATCTTTTGTCCCAATATCATTATCCGAGAGATCTGCTTTCCTCTGAATTAATCGGAAGGAAAAAAGAGATTCTCAGGGCAATCCAATAAAAAAGGAGCAAATACAATGAAACGAATCCTCTCTGTCCTTTTGTCCGCGGCAATCGCTGCGGCTTCTCTCGCAGGGTGCGCGTCCGGCGCCCAATCCAGCCAGGCCGAAACCTCTCAGCCCGTCTCTTCGGCGGCGACGGAGTTTACCGTAAAAAAAATTGGTGTTACTTATGTCAAATCCCCGCTGAACGTCCCTTCCATCGTTGAAAAAGAAAAGGGCATTTTTACAAAGGCTTTTGAAGAATATGGCCTGACCGTGGAATATTCTAATCTGACAGCCGGCCCAGAACAGACACAGGCTCTAGCCTCCGGCGATATTCAGTTTCTGTATGCGGTGGGTGCCACCTCGGTGATTCTGTCCGCCTCCAACGGTGCGGATATTAAGATTATCAGCACTTACAGCCGTTCTCCCGAAGCCTTCCGCATATTTGCGGGCAAAGACAGCAAAATTCAGTCTGCGGCAGATTTAAAGGGAAAGAAAATTGCTGGCCCCAAGGGCACGATTCTGCATGAGCTGATGGTTGCCTACCTTGCCACCGCCGGGTTGACCGAAAAGGATGTGGAGTTTGTCTCCATGAGCATTCCGGATGCACAGGCTGCATTGGTGGGAGGCACGGTAGACTGCGCGCTGCTGGCTGGCCCGACCGCTTATAACATGGCGAAGGACGGCTATAAAATCGTCACCACCGGAAAGGGCCTTGTAGATGCTACCATCGTCGTGGCCACCAGCCAGTCTTTCTATGACAAGAACCCTTTGCTGGTTAAACGCTTTTTAGAGGCAGAGGATCAAATTCAGTCCTACATGAAAGAAAATCCTGAAGAAATTTTGAAAATAACCGCAAAGGCGACGGAACTGAGCATCGACGCGGTGAAAGAGATGTACCCCATGTATGATTTCAGCTCAGAGATTACCGACGCAGACATCGCCTCCATGAAAAAGACGGAGCAATTTATGAAAAAGAACGCAATGATCGAAAATGATGTGGATATTAATCAGCTCATTTTGAAAGTAAAATAAGGATTGATTAGAAGGTTCTTCAGGCCGGAATGGAACAAAGCCCCCAATTGTTAGACAGTACCATGTACTGAATAACGTTGAGGGCTTCTTTTTCTGTTTTGATTTAGCATATCCGGGACAGGATGCGAATAGAAATTAGGTAGAAACAGGAAAAGGAGAGAAACTCTATGGAGTATACACTCAACCGGCAGTCCATCTGCGCAAGTGAGATCATATTTGACGGCTGCCAGGAACAGCCGATCGACCTGGATTTCAGCCTTCCTGATTATTGCCCGGATATTCAACGCATCCTGAAATGCCAGGTTTGCCCCCGCATTACCAGCAGGAGCATCATCGGGGATCACCTGGAAATAGAGGGCTCTGCAGCGATTAAGGTAATCTATCTGGATTCCGGCGGTGGCTGTATCCGGTGCTGTGAAAATGTCAAACCGTTTTCTGCATCAATCCCGCTGAAAAAGCAGGCCGATAACGCTGTGATATTTACCAGCTCGCGTGTGGAATACATCAACTGCCGGGCGACAAGCCCGCGCCGTTTGGATATTCACGGGGCATTTTCCATTTGCGCCAAGGTAGCCGAAAAGGTAAACAATGACTTCGTAAGCAATATTGAAGGGGAAGATGTTCAGCAAAAGCAGGAGCAAATCCCGGCCAGTCAGGTGACGTCGATTGCGCAGCAGCAGTTTTCTGTTTCTGAGGTGTTGGAGATCAGCGACAGCAAGCCGCCGGCCAATACAATCATTCGCTCCGGCGCCACGGCAAATATTTCGGATTACAAGGTGGTTTCCGGCAAGCTGATTGTTAAGGGAGAAGTGAGCGTTAAGCTTTTGTATGCTCCCGAATCGGACGATATGCTTCCCGAGGCGATGGAATACGTGATTCCATACAGCCAAATGGTGGATGGCGACGGGTTGGAGGAGGGGAACGTCTGCGATGTCAGCGTCAATGTGCTGAGCAATGACCTACAAATCAAAAGTGACTCATCCGGAGAAAACACACTGTTTGAAGCCGAAATCCGCCTGGCTGCCAACCTGATGGCATACGAAGACACCGAAATCGCCATTGTAACGGACGCCTATTCCACTCAGTTTGACCTGGAAACCCAGGCGCAATCGAAACCGGTCTTCCGGCTGATCGAGATGATCAGCGATTCTGTTACGCAAAAGAACAGCTTCGACATCGGCGAAGGCGGAATCACAAAGGTTATCGATGTTTGGAATGAAATCAGCAGTGTTTCCGCAGAGGAAGAAGAGAACCAAATTCGTTTTACCGGTAAGCTGAATCTGTGTATTCTCGCACTCAACGCACAGGAAAAGCCTTTCTATTTTGAACGGGTCGTCGATTTCACCGGCAGCCATGAGTGGCGCAAAAAAGAGGGTGGAGTTTTCTGTGCTCCCCGGGTAGAGGTCAGCAATATCAGCTTCCGTATTACCGGCGGCACAGGCATTGAGGTAAAAGCCGAGCTGAAGCTGACCGCCGCCGTGTTCCAATCCAGCAGCCACAGAATGATTGCAGGTGCAAGCGCAGACGAAACCAAAACGCGCAAAAAAGATACCTCTGCTGCTTTGACCATCTATTTTGCAGACGCGGGAGAAAGCCTTTGGGAGATTGCCCGCCGCTACTGCACGTCGGTCTCTGCAATTCAGAAAGAAAATGAGCTGGAGGAAGATTTTGCTGAGAATAGGGGGATGCTTTTAATACCAATGTAAGCGATCCCAAAAATAAAATTCTCTGCCTGAGGGGGAGGTAAAATGGAAGAGCGCAATATTTATCAAGATATTTCGGAACGCACCAACGGTGATATTTATATTGGTGTGGTCGGTCCGGTTCGCACGGGCAAATCTACCTTTATCAAAAAATTCATGGATACCATCGTAATCCCCAATATGGACGAAAACAGCCGGCGTGATCGCGCGATTGATGAAATGCCTCAGTCTGCCGCGGGCCGCACTATTATGACGACGGAACCCAAGTTTATTCCGGAGCAGGCGGTTACCGTACATATTGACGACAGCGCGACGTTCCGCGTGCGCATGATCGACTGTGTGGGGTACATCGTTCCCAGCGCGCTGGGGTATATTGAAAATGATCTGCCACGCATGATTCGCACCCCATGGTACGACGAGCCGATCCCCTTCAATATGGCGGCGGAAATCGGCACGCAAAAGGTGATTACGGAGCATTCCACGATCGGGCTGCTCATCACAACAGACGGCAGCATCAGCGAAATTCCCCGGGAAGAGTATGAAGAGGCGGAAGAGCGTGTCGTTTCGGAGCTCAAAGAGATCAAAAAGCCCTTCATCATGCTTCTGAACTGCACAAATCCTACCGCGCCGGAGTCTCAAGCTCTGGCGGAAAACATGCAGAAAAAATATAAGGTTCCCGTGCAGCCGGTCAACTGCCTCGAACTGAACGAAAAGGAAATCCGCGAGGTTCTGGCAAAGATTTTGTTTGAGTTCCCGGTCAAAGAGATCAAAATTGAAATGCCGCATTGGCTTTCCACACTCGACAAGAAACATTGGCTGCGCTCTGCGATCTTCCAGATCATTCAGCAGTCCGCCACGAAAATCTCTCGCATCCGCGAGGTTGGCGGCCTGGTGGACGATGTTTCGAAATGTGAGCATGTCAGCGCCGCACAAACCCTTTCCGTTGATCTGGGAACCGGCTGTGCCAGAGTTGGAATCCAGCTGAAAACCGACCTGTTCTACCGTATTCTCGGCGAGCAGACGGGGCTGGAGCTTCACAACGAGGGCGAACTGCTTTCGTCTGTTCTGGAGCTGGCAAGGATTAAGATGGAGTATGATAAAATTCGCGACGCCTACCAGGATGTTCTGGATACCGGCTACGGAATCGTGATGCCGACGATTGACGAACTGAGTCTGGAAGAGCCGGAAATCATCAAGCAGGGCGGCAAATACGGCATCCGCCTCAAAGCAGCCGCACCTTCGGTTCATATGATCCGCACCAGAATCACAACCGAGCTGACACCCATCGTAGGCTCCGAGCAGCAATCCGAAGAGCTTGTCATGTACATGATGAAGGAGTTTGAGGAAAGCCCCGGAAAAATCTGGGAGTCGAATATTTTCGGCAAATCCCTGCATGAGCTGGTCAACGAGGGAATGCATAACAAGCTGTACCGCATGCCGGCCGACGCGCGTGACAAGATGAAGGAAACGATCGAACGAATTATCAACGACGGCTGCAACGGACTCATTTGCATCATTCTATAACGCAACGCGATCACTTCGCTCCCGAGGAGCGAGTTGATTCATTTCACCCCAAACAGAGAAAACCGCGCTTTGCTTTGGTCATCATCAGGCCAAAGCAAAGCGCGGTTTTTCTTTGTTATTTTGCAGCCATACACCACAACAAAATGCCAGTTTCTTTATCCCCTGTCAAAGCAAGGGAAGAAAACTTGACGACGGTATTATCCCTGAAAGGTGTGGTAAAATACCGTTTTGGAAAGCTCGAAGCGGTCGTTATGCAGCCTGCTGGGCTTTGCGTCTTCACGGGGATAGCCCATCATCAGAATCGCAGTGGGAACAAACGCTTCGGGAATATGGAACTCCCGGCGCACCGCCTTCGGATCAAAATGCATCACCCAGGTGGAGCCGATCCCCAGCTCCTGGGCCGCAAGTATCATGTGTGTTCCGACAATGCCCATATCGACCTCGCCGCTGTCGGCGTTGTCGAACTCTGCACGCTTCCAGCTTGCCTCTTTTTCATAGCATACCACAAGAGCCAGGGTCTGCTGAAAACGGAACGGGCAGCACGCGGTCAGGCGTTCCATTTCCTCGGGAGTATTCAGCACCAGAATTCTCTGCGGCTGATTGTTATGTGCGGTGGGAGCGATTCGGCCCGCCTCTAAAATCAAATTCAGCTTGTCCTGTTCCACAGGCCTCTCGCTGAATTTCCGAAGGGAATATCTGTCCTTGGCGAGTTCTAAAAAATTCATATTATAGCCTCCTATTTTAAAAAGGGTTTCGTTGCTTTTAATCCAAATGACTTTGGCACTTTTTATAACAATTATATCCCGTTTCTTTTGGAGATGCAAGAATCCCCGTTTCTTTTTGGTGCTTCTGCCATATGAGTTTTCTTGCATTTAAAGAACTAGGACGCTATAATAGAGTTGTTAAAAGGATATCTTTTGCAATCATTGCCATACGCACTGTGGCTCACATTGCACTGGTCAATACTCTATAAAAGGAAGTGGCAGAATGTTCCCAATCTTAAAAAAGCGTAGACTAAACGATTCTATGACTTTAATGGAAGTAGGCGCTCCGTTTATCGCAAAAAAAGCGAAAGCCGGGCAGTTTATCATCCTGCGCGTCAATGAATACGGTGAAAGAATTCCGCTGACTATTGCTGATTACGACCGTGAAAAGGGTACGATTACCATCATTTTTCAGAAGGTTGGTAAAACCACTCTGCTGCTGGATCAGTTGGAGGAAGGGGACAATATTCTGGATTTCATTGGGCCTCTCGGCACAGCCTCTCATTTGGAGGGCTACAAGAAAGCTGCGGTGATTGGCGGCGGCGCAGGCTGCGCGATTGCGTACCCGCAGGCGAAGGCCCTGCATGAAATGGGCGCCCATGTCGATATGATCGCCGGTTTTCGCAGTCAGGATATTATCATTCTTGAGGATGAAATGCGCGCGGCCAGCAACAATCTGTTTCTGATGACCGACGATGGCTCGAACGGAAATAAAGGTTTTGTTACCGATGCTTTGAAAGCGCAGATCGAAGCCGGAGCCAATTACGATCTGGTTGTCGCGATTGGTCCGCTGCCCATGATGCGGGCCGTCAGCAATTTGACAAAGCCTTACGGCATCAAGACAATCATCAGCATGAATCCGATTATGATCGACGGCACCGGCATGTGTGGCGGCTGCCGTGTAACGGTAGGCGGAGAAACCAAATTCGCTTGTGTGGACGGCCCGGACTTTGACGGTCATCTGGTGGATTTTGACGAAGCAATCCTTCGCACCAGAACTTACAGGGAAGAGGAAGCGAGCGCGACCCGCGACTATAACTGTCATCTGATGGAGGGTGCAAAGAATGGCTAACATGAATCCGAAAAAAACACCGATGCCGGAGCAGGATCCGCTGGTGCGTAATCATAATTTTGAAGAGGTTACTCTCGGCTACACGGACGAAATGGCTTTGGAAGAAGCGCAGCGCTGCCTACAGTGTAAGAACAAGCCTTGTGTCAGTGGATGTCCCGTGAATATCCAAATTCCTGAATTCATCCGCTGCATTACAGAGGGTGACCTGGAGCAAGCCTATCACGTGATTACTTCTACAAGCTCTCTGCCCGCTGTATGCGGCCGTGTTTGCCCTCAGGAAACACAATGTGAAGCTAAATGCGTGCGCGGCATCAAGCACGAGCCGGTCGGAATCGGCCGCCTTGAGCGCTATGTTGCCGACTGGTACATGAATAATCGGGAGAGAAAACCCGTAAAAACAGAGCGAAACGGACATAAGGTTGCCATCATCGGTGCCGGCCCCGCAGGCCTGACCTGCGCTGGCGACCTGAACGCGCTGGGCTATTCCGTCACCGTGTTCGAGGCTTTGCATATCGCGGGCGGCGTGCTGATGTACGGCATCCCACAGTTTCGTCTGCCAAAAGAAATTGTGCAGAAGGAAATCGACCTGCTGAAATCCAATGGAGTAACCATCGAAACCGATATGGTAATCGGCAAGGTTCTTTCTGTGGACGAGCTGTTCGAAATGGGCTTTGAGTCCATCTTTATCGGCTCCGGAGCCGGACTGCCGAGCTTTATGAAAATCCCGGGCGAGGGCCTTGTCGGCGTATATTCCGCCAACGAGTTTTTAACCCGTATTAATCTGATGAAGGCGTATAAAGAGGGATATGATACTCCCATCGTTCGCCCGAAGAATGTTGCCGTGTGCGGCGGCGGAAACGTTGCGATGGATGCAGCCCGCAGTGCGAAGCGTCTGGGAGCCGAAAACGTATACATTGTATATCGCCGTGCAGAGGAGCAGATGCCTGCCCGCCGCGAAGAAATCCACCATGCCAAGGAAGAAGAGATCGACTTCCGTCTGCTGACCAATCCGGTTGCTGTTCATGGCGATGAAAATGGCAGAGTGACCGAAATCGAGTGCATCCGTATGGAGCTTGGCGAGCCTGATGCAAGCGGCCGCCGCAAACCGGTGGAGATGGAAGGCTCAAATTTCCGCATTCCCGTGGACTGCGTTGTTATGGCCATCGGCAATTCGCCGAACCCGCTGCTCCAGAGAACGACGGAGGGTCTTGAGACAAACCGTCATGGTTGCCTGATTGTCAATGAAGAAACGCTGGAAACCACCCGAAAGGGTGTATTCGCTGGCGGAGACGCGGTTACTGGCGCGGCCACCGTTATTTTGGCGATGGGTGAGGGCAAACACGCCGCACAGTCTATCGACGAGTACATCAAAAACAAAAAGTAATCTCATTCTGATCTTTGAGGAGCCCGCTGTTTGTAAGCAGCGGGCTCCTTTTTCTATAAAAACTATGATTCAAAACATTTATTTTGAATCATAGTTTTTATATTGATACGGATTTTCTGTTCTGGGGGACAAAGCTCCGGCGTTCTCTTTTGGTACTTGCTGTCATATAAATAGAGTTGACAGGAGGGATGCAAAAATGCAAGGCAAGTATAACAGCAGAATGGACGACGATTTGGACAGAATAAGGAAAGTGGATGACATTTATAGCAGTACAGACAGCGCAAACGGCAATTACAACCGGATGGATCGAACCGATGAGGACGGCTATGAATATAATTATGATTACCATTATGTGGAGCCGTCAGGATATGAAGATCCGGAAGAAACGGATTACCGGCCGCGCCAGAAAAAAAAGCCGAAAAAACTGCTGATTTTTCTGCAGATGCTGATTTGCATCACCGTTTTGGTCACAGCCATGCTGCTGAAAATTACAGGCGGCAGCGCCTACCAGACGATTCGCGAATGGTATCTGAGTCATGCAGAAAATTCTATTATTGCGCAGGAGTCCTTCAATTATTTTACCCGTACCTGGGTACAGTTTTTCTCTTCTTCTCCGGCGGAGCAGGGGAAGAACGCCTATTCTGCGCCTGAGTCGACCGCACCGGCCTCTTCCGCACCTTCTTCTGCGCCATCCTCACTGCCGGATATTTCCTCCGCTGTTTCAGGAGTGGCATATACCACCAGCGTTTCTTCCAAAACGCCGGTGTTTGTTTCTGTGTTTCTCGATACCCCGGTAAAAAACAGCGTAATTTCCTCCGGTTTTGGTCTGAGGGATGGCAAGAATCATTTGGGCATTGACCTTGCCGCAGACGCCGGAAGTGAAATTGTGCCCGCAATGCCCGGCAAAGTGGAATTTAGCGGAGAAAATTCCTCTTACGGAAAATACATTTTGATCGACCATGGCTTTCACATTGAAACGCGGTATGCCCACTGTGAAAAACTGCTGGTAAAGAAGGGGGACACCGTTACCTACTCCCAGCCCATTGCCCTGGTTGGTAGCACCGGGGATTCCACCGGCCCGCATGTGCATTTTGAGCTTATTTTATCGGGTGTCTGCTATGATCCGCAGCCACTGCTGAAAAACAGGACGCTCTGATGCGCTTTACGGTTGGGGGCTGCCTGGTTACGGTACAGTTCTGGTTTATGGCGCTGGTAACGCTGGCCTTATTGTTCGACAGAAGCGGAATGGCTGGAATCGGGTTGGTCGCGGTGATTTTGCATGAAAGTGGGCATCTGCTGATGATGTCGCTGGTGGGCACTCCGCCGGAGCGCCTCTCCATGAATTTATTTGGTCTTGAAATCTGCCAGAAAAGCGGTAGCTGCCGCACCTATCATCAGGATGCCTGGATCGCTGCGGCGGGTCCTTTGGCAAGCCTGTTCTTTTTTGTGGTCTGCTGGCTGGGGTATGAGCTGACTCGCTCGTTGTACCTGGCAAACTTGGGCGTGGCTAACCTAATGCTTGCTCTTTTAAACGGTCTGCCGGTAGGCCCGTTGGATGGGGGCCAGACCCTATACGCTTTATTGTGCAGAAAATACCCGGCAGAAACCTGCGAAAAAATCGTAGAGATCGTTTCTTTTTTTATCATTCTTCCTGTTGCACTGGCCGGATTTTTAGTATTACTTCAGTCACGTTATAATTTTTCCTTACTAATTGTTAGTGGATACCTCCTGCTGATGCTTTTGTTGAAAAAGGGAAGATATTTTTAGCCCTCCCTTAAAAAGGTGGGCTTTTTAATTCGATTCACAAAATATTTAGAATATTGTTGCTTTTATCTAAGCAGGCATTGTGATATAATAATCATCAAAGCTGTATTCTGTTTTTGATATCCTGTTTGTTCTGAAAACTAATATAAATTGGGAATGATAAGGAAAAACGGCGGTTTGCGGCCAAATTGGGTATTTGCCCGGGTCTGCTGATTACCGGATAGGGAGATGAAAGAAATGATAAAAACAGAGCAGTATCCTGTAACTGATGGTATAAATTTTCGTAGTATTCAGGATACCAGATTTAAAACCCTGCGTATTGCAGTCAATTTCATGTTGCCTTTGGAGAAAGAAACGGCGGCAGCAAACGCGCTGCTTCCTTTTTTATTGAGTCGTGCCAGCCGGGAATACCCGGATTTCACACGTTTGAATGAGCGCCTTTCGGAGATGTACGGTGCAGCAATTCACGCCGATGTGCGAAAGCTGGGAGAAGTCCAGGTGCTTTCCATCGCGGTGGCTGGCCTTGCAGACCGCTACACACTGGAGGGCGAAAGCATTTCTGCAGAACTTTCCCATCTGCTGTGCAGCATTTTGTTTGATCCGCCTCTGGTAGGCGGACTGTTTCCCCAGGATGGCTTTGATCAGGAAAAAAGACAGACGATTGAAATGATCGATTCTGATTATAATGATAAACGAACCTTTGCACGCCTGCGCTGTGAGCAGTTAATGTGTGACCGCGAAGCCTTTGGAATCAACCGCTATGGAAGCCGAGAAGACGTTACCGCACTTCAAAGAGAAGAGATGACCAAGGTGTGGGAACGGGTTCTGCGCACCTCCCGTGTTGAAATTATGGCTCTTGGCGACTGTGACCCGGTTCCAATTTACGACAGCTTTTTGAACGCCTTCAAGAAGCTCGACCGTGAACCGGTGCCGGAGCTGCAAACAGAAATCATCAAAGAAGTGGCAAAGCTGCGTGAATTTACCGATACCATTGATGTTGCTCAGTCCAAGCTGGTTCTGGGGCTTCGCGCCGGAGCCGCAGTTCCAAAAGATGCGGTGGCTTCCACAAAGCTGATGTCCGCCGTGTTCGGCGGTACGCCCAGCTCTAAGCTGTTCCTGAACGTTCGCGAAAAACTGAGTCTTTGCTACTACTGCTCTTCCCGTTACGACTGGAACAAGGGCATTCTGCTGATTGAAAGCGGTGTAGAAACCGAAAATATTGACCGGGCGCAGACCGAAATTCTCGGTCAGCTGGATGAAATTCGCGCCGGCAAGGTGACGGAAGAAGAGCTTCAAGCCGCAAAGCTGAGCATTGGCAACAGCTACCGCACAGTCGGGGATTACCTGGGCGGCCTTGAAAGCTGGTATGTTTCTCAGGCCTTCTGCGAAATGGTTCAGTCGCCGGAAGAAGCGGCGGAAGAAATCAGCTCCGTTACCATGGAACAGGTTGTACAGGCCGCAAATCATGTGGTTTTGGATACGGTTTACCGCATGGTAGGAAAGGAGGGGGCAGAGGAATGAGAATGGAAAAGATTACAAACAAAAGAGTGCAAGACAGCTATTACAGCATCAAACACCCAAGCGGCCTGCGCATTTTCGTTTATCCCAAAGAGGCAAGTAACTCAACCTATGCAATCTTCGGCACCCGTTACGGCTCGGTGGATACCAGCTTCCGGCGTTCCGATGAAAAGGACATCAGCACGGTTCCCGAGGGCATCGCGCATTTTCTGGAGCACAAGCTGTTTGAAAGCGAAGACGGGGATGCCTTTGCCCGTTATGCTAAAACAGGAGCTTCCGCCAACGCGTATACCTCGTTTGATATGACCTGCTATTTGTTCTCCTGCACCGAGAATGTGTATGAGTCACTTGAAATCCTGCTGGATTTTGTTCAGTCGCCGTATTTTACAGAGCAGACCGTTCAAAAGGAACAGGGAATCATCGGCCAGGAAATCCGGATGTATGACGACGACCCACAGTGGAGGGTCATGTTTAATCTGCTCAAAGCCCTGTATCACCACCACCCGGTGAAAATCGACATTGCCGGCACGGTGGAGAGCATTGCCGAGATCACGCCGGACTATCTGTACCGCTGCTATCATACCTTTTACAATCTGAATAATATGGCTCTGTGCGTCGCTGGCAATATCGACCCCGAACGTGTACTGGAGCTGTGCGATAAAATGCTCAAACCCTCCGAATTGACCCAGGTGGAACGAATTTTTGAAGAAGAACCTCTTGGTGTAGTGCAGAATCGTGTGGAACAGAAGCTTTCTGTCACAATTCCTCTGTTCCAGTTCGGCTTTAAAGAGCCGGCACGCCGCCGCACAGTTCAGGAATTGGCCCAGACGGATATTTTGCTGGAGCTGTTGGCCTCCGACGCTTCTCCGCTGTACCGCCGCCTGCTGGACGCCAACCTGATTAACACCGCTTCTTTTGGAAGTGAATACTTTGAGGGGCCGGGCTATGCCGCTGTAATTTTTTCCGGGGAATCGAAAGATCCGGATGCTGTCGCAAAGGAAATTCGCAGTGAGGTTGAGCGCCTGCGCAAGGAAGGAATCCCGGCAGAGGCGTTTGAAAGAGCCAGAAAAGCCGTGTATGGCCGCAACGTCGCCGCGCTCAACAGTGCAGAGGCCATCGCGAATGCCATGATCTCTCTAACCTTCGCGGAACGCGAGCTGTTCTCTTATATTGACGCGCTGGCCACCGTTCAACTGCCGGATGTTCAGAAGCGGTTGGAGGAACAGCTCCTTTCTGAAAATTCTGCACTGTCGGTGATTTCCCCTATCAAATAATTGGAGGCAACCTTTCATGTACCAGGTTCATACCGTCGAGTTTCCCAAAATGGGGCTCGACTTTAACATAAACCCAACTGCCTTTTCGATTGGCGGCTTTACGATTCAGTGGTATGGTGTCATTATCGCGATGGGGTTTCTGCTGGCTTTTTTGTACCTGATGTTCAGCTGCAGAAAATTTAACGTTGATCAGGACAGGCTGATTGATGCCGTGATCGTCGGCATGATTGGCGGAATCATCGGCGCAAGACTGTATTATGTTGTTTTTTATCCCGGGGACCAATACGTGAAGGACCCCATGAGCATCCTGTATATTTGGAACGGCGGTCTTGCCATTTACGGCGGAATCATCGGCGGGCTGCTCTGCGGCGCACTGATGGCGAAGCTACGCGGCTTGAAAATCTCCGCTGTTCTCGACCTGGCCGCCCTCGGCTTTTTGATTGGACAAACTGTGGGCCGGTGGGGAAATTATGTAAATCAGGAAGCCTTCGGTACTTCGACGGATCTGCCCTGGGGCATGATCAGCGACCGTACACGCCTAATCGTGGACGGCCCGGTTCATCCCTGCTTTTTGTATGAATCCCTGTGGTGCTTAGTGGGCTTCGGCCTTTTGCACCTGGTTGCCACTAAGCTGCGTAGATACGACGGGCAGGTTTTTCTGCTGTATCTGCTGTGGTACGGGCTGGGCCGCTTCTGGATTGAGGGACTGCGTACCGACAGCCTGATTGCCCCAATTCTGAACCTGCGGGTTTCCCAGCTTCTGGCTGCTACAACCGTTCTGGTCACCCTTGCACTGTTAGTTGTGTTCCGCAACAGAACCACCCTGACCGGAATCGGGTCGCCCAAGGTGATGGCTCTGAACGGGATTACCTTTGCCGTGGTGGAAAGTGCGTCCGACGATGGGAAAAGCACCATTTTTGGCAACATTACACCCAAGCCCGAATTGTCGGAGCTGGAAGAAGCGCCTTCTGAGGATGCGGAATTGCAGGAATCGGCAGAAGATACGACGGCTTTGGAAGAAACAGATTCTAAAAAGGACACTTTAGAAAAAGCAGATACCAATGAAGCAGCGCCGGAAAAAACCGGTGAAGCAGCAGAGATTACAATAGAAGAGGCTCCCACACAGGAGTCTGCCGATACACACAAAGAATAAACCGTGCTTCAAATTGTGGAGAAGCGGAAAATAAGGGGAAATACGGGAGGCTATCTATGGCTCAATTAATTGATGGAAAGGCAATTTCTGCCTCGGTACGCAAACACATCGCGGAGAAAATTCAGTCACTGCAGGAAGAACAGGGAATTACCCCCGGCTTGGCCGTAATTTTGGTAGGGGAAGATTCCGCGTCTGAAGTGTATGTGAAAAACAAAGGGAAGGCCTGTGAAGAAGTCGGCATTTACTTTGAATTATACCGGCTTCCCGCAACTGCCACACAGCAGGAGCTGGAAGATACAATTCATTCTCTAAACGATCGGGAAGATATTGACGGTATCCTGCTGCAGCTCCCGCTGCCGAGTCATCTGGACGCAAACCAGTTTGTCGGCCTCATTCGGCCGGATAAAGATGTGGACGCGTTCCACCCGGAGAATATTGGACATATCATGCGCGGCGACTTCGCTTTTCTTCCCTGCACTCCCGCAGGAATTATGGAACTGCTGCGTGCGTCCGGAATTGATCCGGCCGGGCAGCGATGTGTTGTGGTAGGCCGCAGCGACATTGTAGGCAAACCGATGGCAATGGTACTGCTGCATGCGGACGCCACCGTTACCATCTGCCACAGCAAAACAACAAATCTGGCCGAAATTTGCCGAGAGGCAGATATTCTGGTGAGTGCCGTAGGGCAGGCTGGCCTGATTACCGGCGACATGGTTCGCCCCGGCGCTGTTGTCATCGATGTTGGAATGAACCGTAATGAAGAGGGCAAGCTGTGCGGCGACGTAGACTTCTCCTCGGTGGAGCCTGTTGCATCGCACCTGACTCCGGTTCCCGGTGGCGTTGGCCCGATGACGGTAGCGATGCTGCTTCAAAACACATTGCAGGCAGCCAAGCACCACAGCGGTATTACCGAATGACGCCTTCATTACAATGAACAGAGGTTTCTTGGATGGGAAAAATATTAGATTGCATTGAATCCCCAAGGGATCTGCGATCCTTGACAACGGACGAGCTGAATGTACTGTGCAGAGAAATCCGGCAGGAGATTATCCGCACAGTGGCAAAAAACGGCGGGCACTTGGCATCAAATCTGGGTGTTGTGGAGCTTACGGTCGCTCTGCACTATGTTTTTGATGTTCCGTTTGATCATATTGTGTGGGATGTGGGGCATCAGTCCTATACTCACAAGATTTTGACCGGACGGAAAGATCAATTGCACACAATCCGCACTCAGGGCGGACTTTCCGGCTACCCCAACCCCAAAGAGAGCGACTGTGACCCATTTCATGCGGGTCACAGCAGCACCTCCATTTCCGTTGCTCTGGGGTTGGCCAGCGCGAAAAATCTTCACAACGACCCCGGCCACGTGGTTGCGGTGATCGGCGACGGGGCCCTGACCGGCGGCCTGGCCTATGAGGGCCTGAACAATGCCGGCCGTTTCCCGAAAAATTTTATCGTCATTCTAAACGACAATAAAATGTCGATTTCAAAAAATGTAGGTTCTATTGCTCGGTATCTGGCTCATATTCGTACCCAGCCGGGCTACTTAAAAGCAAAGGGAACCGTAGCAGGGATTCTCGATCACCTGCCGGTGCTTGGCGACCCGATCAGCAATGTTCTGGAAAAATCCAAAACTCTGCTCAAGCAGGCGCTGTATAAAGGTACTCTATTTGAGGATATGGGTTTTGCCTATTATGGCCCTTATGACGGCCACGACGTGGAGCAGCTGATTTCTGTGCTGCAAAGCGCGAAAGAAATCAATCGACCCGTTCTGCTGCATGTGATTACAGCAAAGGGAAAGGGCTATTCCTTTGCCGAGAAAAATCCGGATGCCTTTCACGGAGTTCCCTGTTTTGACATCAAAACGGGAGAGTCCCAAGCCTCCGGCGAGAATTTTTCCAAGGTGTTCGGTAAATGCCTTTGCGCCATGGCCAAGAAGGATGATCGCCTCTGCGCGATTACAGCCGCCATGGAAAGCGGAACCGGTCTTGCCGGCTTCCACAAGGCATTCCCCGATCGATTCTTTGATGTGGGCATTGCGGAGGAACACGCCGTCACCTTTGCGGGTGGGCTCGCGGCTGGCGGAATGCTGCCGGTGTTTGCCGTGTACTCCAGCTTTTTGCAGCGCAGCATCGACCAAGTGATTCACGATGCGGCTTTACAGAATCTGAAGGTAACGCTTGCTATCGACCGGGCGGGAGTGGTGGGGGAGGACGGCGAAACCCATCAGGGCCTGTTTGACGTTTCCCTGCTCAGCGCCATCCCCAACATGACAATTTTTTCCCCGGCCTATCATGCGGAACTGGAGCTTTTTCTGCACCAGGCAATTTATGAGTGTCCCGGAGTCACAGCGGTGCGCTATCCCCGAGGGGGTCAACTGTATCAGCCGGAAGATTTTACCGTTTCGGGCCATTCCTTTGATGAATACGGTGATCGAGAGTCGCCGGTGGCACTGGTGACTTACGGTAGACTCTTTTCCATGGCCTGTCTTGCGGCAAAAAAGCTGCGGCAGGAGGGGGTTCCCGTCCGGATCATCAAGCTCAACCGAATTCACCCGGTCGACCCGCAGGCAGTAGAAGCTTGCATGGGCGCGCAGCACACCTTCTTTTTTGAAGAAGGCATCCGGCAGGGCGGGGTAGGCGAGCATTTTCTGTATCTGATGTACCAGAAAAACTATGCAGGGAAAACAACCCTGCAAGCGGTGGAAAACCGTTTTGTCAAGCAAGCAACCATGCGTCAGTCTCTGGCTGAGCTTCAGCTGGACAGTGAAAGCATGAAAAATAGCATTCAAACGGAGTATCAAAAGTGACAGAGAAAAAAAGACTCGACACCCTCGTATTTGAAAAGGGCTTTGCGGAAAGCCGGGAAAAGGCAAAAATCCTGATTATGCTGGGGAACGTTTATGTGGATCACCAGAAATCGGATAAACCGGGTACCATACTCCCGGCCGACGCGGCCATAGAGGTGCGTGGGCAAGGACTGAAGTATGTCAGCCGCGGAGGGCTCAAGCTGGAAAAAGCAATCGAGCTGTATGCCCTCAACCTTTCCGGCCTCACTTGTATGGACATCGGCGCTTCCACCGGCGGCTTTACGGACTGCATGCTGCAGAACGGTGCTGAAAAGGTGTATTCCGTAGATGTCGGTTACGGTCAGCTGGCGTGGAAGCTGCGCACAGATCCCCGGGTAGTGAATCTGGAACGAACCAACGTGCGCTACCTGACACCGGAGCAGGTACCGGACATCCTTGATTTTTTTAGTGTGGATGTATCCTTTATTTCTCTGACTCTGGTACTGCCGGTGGCCAGAACCTTTCTTTCTGAAAACGCGCGGGCACTTTGCCTGATCAAACCGCAGTTCGAAGCCGGACGTGAAAATGTCGGAAAAAAAGGTGTGGTACGCGACAAGGCGGTTCATGAACAGGTGATTTTAAAAATTCGAGATTTTGTCCTTGCGCACGGGTTTTCCGTGCTGGGACTTACTTTTTCCCCGGTCAAAGGCCCGGAGGGGAATATTGAGTATTTGATTTATTTGCAGAAATCGGAGCATCCGGAGGACCTCAGAGGGCAGTCTGTGCCGGACTTGGTCGAGCAGTCCCATATCCAGCTAAACGGCGGTGATACACATTGATTGCAGCAATCATCCCCAATCTGACAAAAACAAATGCGGATCAGGTAACGCAGGATCTGGTCAAAGAGCTGCGCCGCTTAGGCATCCACGTCTGTATGGACGCCACTCTGTATAGCAGCTTTCCATACCGCGATATTGAATTTTTTGAGGACTTTTTCGGCATGATAGCTGCATGCGACCTTGTGATTGCCGTAGGCGGCGACGGAACGATCATTCACGCGGCCAAACATGCCTCTCGAGCCGACAAACCGATTCTGGGCGTCAACGCCGGCAGAATCGGGTTTGTCGCCGGATTGGAGCCGAATCAACTGCACCGTTTGCGTCAGCTGCTGGATGGCAACTACAAGGTTGAGCGTCGTTTAATGCTCGAGGCCTCTTTAAAAAGCGAGCAGTACCAAAAGGTGTATTACGCGCTCAATGAAGGGGTAATTTCCCGAGGCTCACAAAGCAGAATTCTCGATTTTCAGGTTTCTTATAATGGGAACAATCTTTGCCACTACCGCGCGGATGGCCTGATTGTCGCAACGCCTACCGGTTCCACGGCATATTCCCTTTCTGCTGGCGGTCCGGTGATCGAACCGGCGATGCGCTGCCTGCTGCTGACTCCGATTTGCCCGCATTCCCTGCTGACACGCTCGGTCGTGTTCGGTGAAGATACCACCTTTCACATCACCGCTGTACCGAATGGGCAAAGTGAAATGTTCTTAACTCTCGACGGCGAAACAACGATTCCTGTAACAGAGGACGAATGCGTGCGCTTCCAAAAGTCTGCCCGGTCGGTCAGGTTGATCGACCTGAAATGTCAAACCTTTTATGAAGTCGTGAACGAAAAACTTTCAGAACGGAGAGCGTGACATGAAAACAAGACGTCATACGAAAATTCTGGAACTGATCAGCGAATATCAGATCGATACGCAGGAGGAACTCCTGCGCCGCCTGAAAGAGGCTGGCTTTGATGTAACGCAGGCCACCGTATCCAGAGATATTAAAGAGCTTCGCCTTGTTAAGATTCTGTCTGCAGACGGAAAGTACCGTTATGCAAACAGCCAGGAGCCGTCTCGAGATATTTCCGGAAAATTTTATTCGCTGTTTGAGGATTCCGCCGTGGATGTAGACAACGCCATGAACCTTGTAGTCGTCAAGTGTCTGACAGGAATGGCCAACGCTGTCTGCGCAGCGCTGGACAGCCTGCGCTGGGAAAAGGTGGTGGGCACTGTGGCCGGTGACGACACCGTACTGGTTGTGTGCAAAACACCGGAAACAGCGCTCGAGCTGACGGAGGACCTCAAAAAACTGATTGCTGGCAGGTGACAACAGATGCTCTCGCAGCTATATATTGAAAATGTTGCGGTCATTGAAAAATGCGGGCTGGATTTTAACGCCGGCTTTAATGTGCTGACCGGAGAAACCGGCGCCGGTAAATCCATCCTCATCGACTCGATCGGTGCGATTCTGGGCGAGAGAACCTCGCGCGAGCTGATCCGCACCGGGGCCTCCTCCGCTTTTGTCAGCGCGGTGTTTTCCGCACCGAACGGCCATGTACTGCAAAAGCTCACGGAGCTCGGCTATTCTGCCGACGAAGAGGGAAATGTCCTGATTCAAAGGGAAATCAGCCAAACGGGGAAAAACACTTGCCGCATCAATGGCCGGCCGGCCACAGTTTCCGTGCTGAAAGAGGTTGCCCCGTTCCTTGTCAATATTCACGGGCAGCATGAAAGCTACCAGCTGCTTTCACCAGATCTGCACATCCGCTACATAGACCGTGTGGGTGAACTGCTGCCGTTACTCGACGAATACCAGCATGCTTACCGGAATATGTGCCGCATTCGAGACGAACTGCAGGCGTTTGATCTGGACGAATCGCAGAAGGAACGCCGGATGGATTTGCTGAAATACCAGATTCAAGAGCTGGAGGAAGCCGCTTTGCGCTCAGGCGAGCAGGAGCAGCTCGCGGCCAAGCGCACGCTATACCGCAACAGCGAGCGTTTGGCCGAGCAGTTCCAGAGAGCCCGCGCTTTGCTCGATGGGGAAGAAGAGGGCGGCGTTCTGTCTGCCGTGTCGCAGATTAATTCCGCTTTAATCGACGCTGTGCGTTATCTGCCGTCGATCGAATCGCTGGCTGATCGTTTTCAAAATGTGGAATATGAGCTGCAGGATTGCAGTGCAGAGCTCAACAAAACTGCGGAGCTTTTGGACTATGACCCCGCGGAGCTGGAAGAGATTGAGAATCGGCTCGATTTTCTGTACCGGCTCAGCCTGAAATACGGCGAAACCGAAGAGGATATGCTGAACTACCTTGAAAACTGCCGCGCAGAGCTTCAGAACATCGAGCTTTCTGAGGAACGTTTGGCCAAGCTGAATGAGGAATATGAAAGCGCCAAGGAAGAGGCGATTCGCCTGGCCAAGCTTCTTTCTGCACAGCGCAAAAAGTCTGCCGGCGGATTCATTGAAAGCGTTAAGCAGGAGTTGCAATTTTTGAATATGCCGGGAGTTTCTTTTGAGGTGGAGCAGGAGCGCTGCCCTCTAAATGTAACCGGCTGCGACAAAATTCAGTTTTTGCTTTCCACTAACCCGGGCGAACCACCAAAGCCGGTTGCGAAAATTGCGTCCGGTGGCGAGCTGTCGCGCATTATGCTTGCGATTAAAACTGTGCTGGCGGGGAAAGATGAGGTAGATACTCTGATTTTTGACGAGGTGGATACGGGCATCAGTGGCAGCGCCGCGCAAAAGGTGGGCCTCAAGCTGCGCCAGGCGGCCAAGGGTCGCCAGGTGATCTGTGTGACTCACCTGGCGCAAATTGCTGCTCTGGCCCAGAACCATCTGCTGATTCAAAAACAGCAGCAACAGGATCGCACCTTTACGGAAATCACCCCGCTGGATGCCGAGGGCCGCGCCAATGAGCTGGCCCGTATCATGGGTGGTTTCCCGGTTACGGAACTGATGCGGGAAAATGCCCGCGAAATGCTTCGGCTCGCGAAGCAGTCACCGGGGAGCGCCAGGACTTGACAACGCAAAAAACATTCGTTATAATGCAAATCAATGGCGAAGAAGGAAAAAAGTACGGGAAAACAGCCGGCACAGAGAACCTGCGGTTGGTGCAAGCAGGGGCGGAGACTTCCCAGAAATACATTCCGGAGCTGTCGGGCTGAGAAAGCGGTAATTTTACCGGAGTTAGGTTCGTCCGGGTTGCGCCCGTTAACGCGTTTGGGTAGCTTTTACCCGTGAGGCCGCCGCCGTGAGGCTGCGGTAAACTGAGGTGGTACCGCGGAATTTCCGCCCTCTGCAGGAGAAAAACGCAGGGGGCTTTTTATTTTCCCCCTACAAACTGAATTGGAGGAAATTAAGATGGGAGTATTTGACGAACTGGAAGCAAGGGGCATGATCGCCCAGATCACGAATGAGGAAAAAGTAAGAAAGCTGCTGAATGAGGACAAAATCGCTTTTTACATCGGTTTTGATCCGACGGCAGACAGCCTACACGTGGGGCATTTTGTGCAGATCATGGTGATGGCGCATATGCAGAGAGCAGGTCATACGCCGATCGCGCTGTTCGGCGGCGGAACCGGCATGGTCGGCGATCCCTCCGGAAAGAGCGACATGCGCAAAATGCTGACCAAAGAGGATATTGACCACAATATTGCGTGTTTTCAAAAGCAGATGTCCCGCCTGATCGATTTTTCCGGTGGAAAAGCGATTATGGCGAATAACGGTGATTGGCTACTGAACCTCAATTATATCGAATTCCTGCGTAAGGTCGGCGTGCATTTTTCTGTTAACCGCATGTTGGCTGCGGAATGTTATAAGCAGCGGCTCGAGAGTGGATTGTCCTTTTTTGAGCTAAACTATATGATCATGCAGAGCTACGACTTTCTGGAGCTTAACGAGCGTCACAACTGCGTTCTGGAAATGGGCGGAGACGACCAGTGGAGCAATATTATTGGCGGCGTAGAGCTGTTGCGCCGGATGAAGAGCAAAGAAGTCTATGGAATGACCTTTACGCTGCTGACCACCAGCGAGGGGAAGAAGATGGGAAAAACGGAAAAAGGCGCTGTGTGGCTGGACCCGGAAAAAACCTCGCCCTTCGATTTTTACCAGTACTGGCGCAATGTTGACGACGCGGATGTGATCCGCTGCATGAAGCTGCTGACCTTCCTGCCGCTTTCTAAGATTGCGGAATACGAGGCAATGACCGGCAGTGAGTTGAATCAGGCCAAAGAGGTGCTGGCTTTTGAAGTGACGAAGCTGATTCATGGGGAAGAGGAAGCCGTAAAGGCACAGGAGGCCGCGCGCGCCCTGTTTGGCGGCACAAGGAATTCAGACAATATGCCCAGCACGGAGCTTTCCGTTTCTGATTTGACAGACGGCTCGATCAATATTTTGGAAGTAATGATGAAATCCGGCTTAATCCCATCAAAGGGAGAGGGCCGCAGATTGATTCAGCAGGGCGGCGTTGCGGTAGATGACCAGAAGATCACCGCAATTGATCATGTTCTGACATCCTCTGATTTTGAAAAAGGCTTTGTTATTATCAAAAAAGGCAAAAAAGTGTTCCACAAGGTTATTCTTCAGAAATAAAGAGAGCCACCTAACTAACGTTTCATTTTAATTTGCTGTTTCTTCCTCTTCCTTCGGCAGGGGAAGAAACAAGGTGTATTGAATGAAAAATATTTTTAGAAACAGAAACGGGGGAAGAACCATGAAACGACGCTGCTGGCCCGCTCCGATTGCGACGGCCGGACTAACTCTGTTACTGTTCTTCCTCTTTCATTTGTATCCTTTCGAGAATCAAACTTTAGCCTGGTGTGACATGAAGCAGCAGGTGATTCCCTTTCTGCTCGATTTTCAGAATATATTAAATGGAAACGCCGATTTTCTCTTAAACACGCAGAATGCGGGTGGAATGAGTTTTTTGGGTGTTTTCTTCTTTTTTGTCTCAAGTCCGTTTACATTTTTGGTATTGCTGGTTCCGGCAGAACAGATGTATTTGTTCGCAAACATCCTCGTTCTACTGAAAATGGCGCTCTGTTCGCTGACTGCAGCGATCTTTTTTCGACACCGCTTTTCAAGCCTCAATACCACGCAGCTTTTGGCTCTTTCGATCATGTATGCCTTCGGCGGATACACCATGCTGTATTTTCAAAACATGGTATGGCTCGATGTAATGGCAATGTTTCCCATTCTGATGATTGGGTTGGATCGATTGATCCGGCAGCATAGGCCGCTTTGCTATACACTAAGCCTTGCAGCCATTATGGTTCTGAATTTTTATCTAACCTACATGGTTGTTATCTTTGTGGTTCTGGCATTCGGGATTTACCTGCGCCTGACGCAGGAAAGAACGGAAGAAAGAAAGCAATCTGTTCTACTATTGGGGATTTCCACCGTCTGCGCGCTTCTGGTAACCGGTGCAGTTTGGCTGCCATCTCTGTTTCAGTATCTATCATCCGCACGTGCTGTGGGGCTGATCGAAAGCATTTCCTCCGGCAGTTTTTTCACCAGCTTTTATACCACACTACCCATTTTGCTTTGCAGCTCGGGAGTGATTGCGGCACTGGCATTCTTGAACCCGGTCAAATGCTGGCGCGACTCTCACATTCGCAGCCTGCTGATTCTTTGGGTGCTTCTGACTGTTCCGTTGTTTATTGAACCGATCAACAAAATGTGGCATACAGGCAGTTATCAGGCGTTTCCGGCCCGCTACGGGTATATGACGGCGCTTCTCGGCCTGCTATTTCTGGCCAAGGCGATTTCCGACCTGAATCAGGAGGAGGGGCGCTTTCTTCATCAGGGTTGGCCGGGGATCGGCATCGGTGTTTTCCTTTTGGCCTGCATGTCTTTGGTGGCGTATCTACTGCTCTATTACCGCTACCGTGATCTGAGCATCTACACCCGTACCCTTTGGCTGGATGAAACCGCCGTGTTCTATTTCCTATTATTCACCATACTGGCGATTCTGTGCTATTATTTGGTTTTGTATTTGTACCGGCACCAATATCTGACCAAACGGTATTTTTCCCTGTTTCTTTTGCTGCTGGCCTGCTGCGAATCCCTGTTTTCCGGCAGTGTTTTTATCGGCTCGGCGGCAAATCCGGTGTCTTTTTACAGCTCTGTATTTGATCTGAAAGATAAAATACACGATACAAGTATGTACCGGGTCAAAAACGGCCATAAATACTTTGACGTCAACCTTCTGGGCGGGATCAATTACCCGACGCTCAATCACTATACTTCTCTGACAGACGAAGATTTTATGTTCACGATGAAACGGATGGGCTATTCCTCTTACTGGATGGAGGTTAGCTCCCATGACGGCACCGAATTGACGGATGCTTTGTGGGGAAACCGATACACCGTCAAACGAGAATACGAAACGACCCATCGCGATAATGTCATTTACCAGAACGATCGCTATGCTCTTGTGAAGAACAAAGAGCTGCTGTCCTTTGGGACTGTGATTCAATCCGGCAACATCAGCGAATTAAAGGACCTGCCTAACATGACCCGCCGCGGGATTCAGCAATACCTCTTTACGAAGGTATTTGGTTCAGAGGAACAGCTGACGGAGGAATATGAATCTTCCTCCGCAACCAATTTGTTTATGTACGACACCGGCTCTCAGATGGAGCTGTTACGGGAAAATTCCGAAAAGGACGGCGTTTTGGAATACCACATACTGGTGGAGGGAACGCAGACCTTGTATTTGGATTGCTTTGATCAGGTCACCAACCATCTGACCGAACCGGCCTATAAAAGCCTGCGCGTTTCGGTCAACGATGAAACTGTGGCGTATCAATACCCAACTCAGCAGGAAAACGGCCTTTTGAATCTTGGTACCTTCACCGATCAAGCCGTCGACATCCGCGTTACGGTTCTGCGTGATTTCCATGCGAAATCCTTCGGCATATTCGGTATGAACCTGGAAACGCTCGATACAGCCGCAGCCTCTGCACCCAAGGTGCAGTTGACTCAAAACGGGAACTGCATTTCCGGAACCGTACAGGCCTCGGGCGAAAATCCCTATTTGCTGCTGCCGCTCTCGTACCAGAAGGGATATTCGGTTCAGGTTAACGGAAAGGCCGCCGAAGCATACCAGGTATTTGGCGACATGATGGCCATTCCTTTGGAACAGGGAGAAAACAAGGTACAGCTAACATTTGTACCGCAGGGCCTGAAACTTGGCATTCTTCTTTCGGCTTTTGGCATCTTCACTCTCGTGGGATTCTGGATTCTTTTGAAGCGGGAAGGCTATCATTTTTTGAGGCCGATGGAGCCGTTGGCTTTGTGGGCTTACCGAATTTTGTTCTTTGTGATTCTGACCGGAATTTATCTGTTCCCGCTTGTTGTTTACGCATTCGGGTAGCAGGGCAGAGGGCTGCCGCTTTTCATCTTAGTATGGATAAAACGACAAAAACAGATGATCGAACGGAATCGTATAAAAGTGGCCACTCGCAATGAAGTGACCCTTAAAAATGAGACCGATATTTTAAATCCAGCAGCTGAAAGGGCTTGTTGTCTGCATTTCACAGACAACAAGCCCTTTCGGCTACAATAAAATCGGGTGGCATAATGTCAGCATTCATCGTAAATAGTCTATGAAATATATAAGATTGACATACTTGGCAACTCTTTAGACAGCTTTTCCCGCAAAAAAAGCTCAGCTTCTCCGCGTATATCATTTCGATAACAGTATTTACCACGCCCACGTCCTGTCATCGTATCCCGATTAAGCAGTTTTACGCCATTGGGAAACGCATCCGTATTAATGGCATTTTGAACGAAGCTGTAAGTCATCAGTATGATTTCGATAAACCCGTTTTGTTTGACTCTTTGGCTCAGTTCCTCTGCCAGCTGTTCGATCAGTTCCCCATACAACCGCTTCCATTCCGGAACGAGAATGACTGGCGCAATTAACATCCCCGCCGGATATCCTGCATCCGCCATTTCATTCAGTGCGTGGATTCGTTCGCGCAGCGGCGAGGTACCCAGCTCTATACGGCGTATAATCTCCTCCGGGTTTATACTCATGCGAAATATGGTTTTGCCTTTGTGATCAAGACTCAGTAATGGTTTTACCAGATCAAATTTTGTAGGGAAGGTAAGATGCCCTCGGCCTTCCCGCGCAAAACGCTCTATAGTATCAATCAGATTATCAGTAACAGCATTTTCCAACACCAAATCGCTGTTGCTGCCAATTTCAAAGGTCTGAGGCACAGGTGCTTCGGCATCCTTTTTTAGAAGTCTGTCCAGCATTTGCTCACGATTAACGAACAAACGCAGATAAGCACATTTGTTATAATTGCATACCAGATAGCAATACAGGCACATGGCTCTGCAGCCGGAAGATGTGTATGGCACCAGCCAGTCAGAAACTTTAGAATTCGGCACATATTTATGTGTTTTTCTTACGCCGATAATCAGATGCTGTTTCAGCTTTGGGAAGTCCCGGTTTTCCGCTGCCGTCAATTCCGGTATTCGGTTATGACTCTCAATTTCAATCCAAGGCAAGCTTTCATATTTAGATTGGAGCATTTTTCCCAATTCATAATGAAGTGTTGCCGGTTCGTAATATACCGCATCAAAGCTTATCTCCACTTTAAATCCCTCCTCTGTATTCAGTTTTCCCAAAACGGCGGATTATAGCAGTGCAAGGGTTTTGTGCTTGTACGCATAGTTTTGAATAGAATCTGTAATGATACCCATTATGTAACTGAAGCTGAACTGCAAAGAAAAGCACCTGAAGCTTCCTTAAAAAAGATGCTCCAAGTGCTTTTTGATTTTTAAATCCGGAATTCTCCCGAACAATTAATCCTGCGGTTCTCTCATGGCCTGCTCAATGGCGGCCAGAGTCTCCGGGTAATCCGCAAAGGTAACCAGCAAAGAGACCTCTTCTTCCGACGTGGTGATAATCCGCACATCGGTCGAAACACGGGCGGCGGCCGCAAACACCGCAGCTGCAATTCCGGGTGTATGCTTCATTCGCTGATCGGTAACGGTAATCTTGCTGTTGCCGCTGCTGACGATCATTTTAATTTCATGCCGAGACTGCAGTTCAGATGTGAATTGCAGCATTCTTCCTAAATCTTCATCCGCAATTGTAAACGAAAGCGAGGTGAAGGCACCTTGTGTGGGGGACAGGGAAATCATATCGACATTTACTCCCAGCGCCGCGATCTTCTCGAAGGTTTCCGACAAAAAGGCAATGTTCGCTGAGCAATTCTGTAAAGTGATTAGTGTAATCTCACTGGACGAAGCAACCGTCGCTCCTGGCATTATGATTCCTCCTTATGATCGGCCAGCAGGTCGCTCATATTATATAGACCCGCAGGCTTACCAATTAAGAACAGAGCGGCATTGATAGAGCCTGTCGCAAAAATCTCTTTGGACTGCGCCGAATGGGTGATGCTTAAAATCTCGTCGGGGCCGGCGAACAAAACCTCATGTTCCCCAACAATGGTGCCTCCTCGAACAGAATGCAGACCGATTTCTGTTTTGCTTCTCTTCTTGCGCTGAGAATGCCGGTCATATTCGTAATGAGGTTCGCCTTCTACTACGGAAGAAATTGCGTCGGCAATCATCAGTGCGGTGCCGCTGGGAGCATCTACCTTTTGGTTATGATGCTTTTCGATGATTTCCACATCAAACTGGCCCCACAGTACGGACGCGGCCTTTTTCGCAAGCTCGATCAGCAGGTTGACCCCAAGGGACATATTGCCGGAATAAAAGATCGGGATGCTTTCAGCGGCTTTTTTGATCTGAGCCACCTGATCCTTCGAATAGCCCGTGGTGCAGATGACCATCGGCATTTTGCGGGAAATCCCCAGCTCCAGCAGGGAAGAGAGAAGAGCGGGATTGGAAAAATCAATCAAAACATCCGCCTCGCAGCTGATCTCGGCTGGAGTAGAAAATACAGGAAATTCCTTCTCCACGCCGATAAAAGCGTCAATTCCCGCAACCGTAATGCAGTCGGGGCGGGTCTTCAGCCCGGCGGCAATCTGATTGCCCATTTTTCCGTTGCACCCGCTTATGATAAATCTAGTCATTTTATCATTCCATCCTTAATTTGCTTGTCATTTCTCCCCCGCCGTAGACGGGGGAGAAATGCTGATTTTCACTTTTGAAAAGAATCAGATCAGACCATGCTTTTTCATAGCGGAAACCATCTTTTCGCGGTTTGCATCATTCATGGCCACGAGGGGAAGTCGGCATTCTCCGCTTTCAAATCCGATCAGACTCACCGCTTCCTTCACAGGAATGGGGTTCACATCCACAAACAAAGCATTCATCAGGTCAAGATATTCCAGAGAAAGCGCGCGGCTCTTCGCAAGGTCGCCATCAAAAAAGCTTTGGCAAATATTGTGCATCAAAGCGGGGCAGATGTTCGCCATAACCGAGATGATTCCCTTGCCGCCCAAAGAGAGGATCGGCAGTGTCTGGTCATCGTTACCGGAGTAAATGTTCAGGTTATCACCGCACAGAGCAGCTGTTTGCGCAATAGAAGAAATATCTCCGTTTGCTTCCTTCGTTGCCACAATGTTGGAGTGCTTCGAAAGCTCCAGATAGGTGGCAGGCTGAATACCGCAGCCGGTACGGGAGGGAACATTATACAGGATGATCGGCAAATCGGTCTGATCCGCAATATGAGTGAAATGCTTAACGAGGCCTGCCTGAGAGGTTTTATTGTAATAAGGGGTCACGCTCAGCTGAGCGTCCGCTCCGTAGCGCTTGGCTTCCACGGCCAGCTCAACTGCGTAAGCAGTGTCGTTGCTGCCGGTGCCGGCGATGACGGGAACGCGGTGATTGACCTTCTTGATGGAGTATTCCAAAACACCGCAGTGTTCTTCATGAGATAATGTTGCGGATTCCCCTGTGGTTCCGCAGGCGATGATCGCATCGGTTCCGTTTTCAATCTGAAAATCGATCAGACGGCCCAGCATGTCATAATTGACAGAGCCATCTTGATTCATGGGAGTTACAATCGCAACGCCGGAGCCGAGAAAAGGTGCCTTTTTCATAGTAGCAACCTCCTATTATACAAATAATTTAAAGTAAGATAGGGAAAAGCTTAGTCCATATATCCCTGAGCGCAGAGCAGCTCAGCAAGCAAAACAGCACCGCCGGCGGCACCGCGCAGAGTATTGTGCGAAAGGCAGACAAACTTGATGTCGTACTGAGAATCAGGGCGCAGACGGCCAACAGATACAGCCATGCCGCCCTCCAGATTCCTGTCAAGCTTGGTCTGCGGACGATCGTTTTCCTCAAAGTAGTGAATGAACTGCTTCGGGGCGCTGGGCAGCTGAAGCTGCTGCGGCACGCCGGCAAAGTTGTTCCAGCGGTTCAAAATCTCTTCGATTTCGGGCTTCTTCTCAAAGGAAGCAAACACAGCCGCGATATGACCGTCGCTTGCCGGAACGCGCAGGCACTGGGCAGTGATCGAAGGGGAAGTGGCGTTGACAATCTTGTCGCCCTCAATGTGGCCCCAAATCTTCATCGGCTCCTGCTCGGATTTCTCTTCCTCGCCGCCAATGTAGGGGATCACATTGTCGATCATCTCAGGCCAGGTTTCAAAATTCTTACCCGCTCCGGAAATTGCCTGATAAGTGCAGGCCAAAACCTTTGTAATGCCAAAATCCATCAGGGGATGCAGAGCCGGCACATAGCTTTGCAGGGAGCAGTTAGACTTTACCGCAATAAAGCCGCGCTTTGTTCCAAGGCGCTTTCTCTGCGCCGCAATAATCTCAGTATGCTCGGGGTTCAGCTCCGGAACCACCATGGGAACATCGGGTGTGCCGCGATGCGCGCTGTTGTTCGAAACAACCGGGCATTCCGCCTTGGCATAGGCTTCTTCCAGTGCTTTGATTTCTTCCTTCTTCATGTCGACGGCGCAGAATACAAAATCCACCATGGAAGCGATTTTCTCTACGTCTGTATCGGCATTGAGCACGATCATATCAGCCATCTTCTCAGGCATGGAAGAAGGCATCAGCCAGCGTTTGCCTACCGCCTCGCGGTATGTTTTCCCCGCGGAACGGGCACTTGCGGCCAGCGCGGTCACCTGGAACCACGGATGGTTTTCCAATAATGTGGCAAAACGCTGTCCCACCATTCCTGTTGCTCCAATAATGCCGACTTTATACTGTTTCATGGGATGTTCCTCCTAATGTAAGAAAATGGAATAAAAAATAAAAAAAACCGGTTGAAAACCGGTCATCAATCAAATATAATAAAAAGCATTCCAGATGCAGAAATTTCTGCTTGTAATCTGTGATAGCTCTCCACCATACTTTCATGATGACAGTCATACTGCTGTTCGCAGCCATAACCAGGCGAATACCTGCCGGGGCATTCCCTTCGGCGACTTTCCCTTTCGCAGGCTCTCGTCGGTTTTGGCAACCTACATCCCGCTACTTTTGAAAGACGCACCTCTATCTTCTTAATTTTTATCTTGCTTTATCATAGCACGGGTTGCTATCGGTTGTCAATTTATTTATAATAGAATCAGAAAAATAATCTGAAGTAATCTAGGAGATACAGAATGGAAAGCACTTTAAACACGAAAGACTTTGATTACGACCTGCCGGAAGAGCTCATTGCGCAGACTCCCATAGAGCCGCGAGACGCTTCCCGGCTTTTCGTTTTAGACAAAAACAGCGGAGAAATCCAGCACCGGCATTTTTACGACATTATCGATTTTCTGAACCCGGGCGATTGCCTGATTCTGAACGACTCCCGCGTTCTTCCCGCCAGAATATATGGAATTAAAGAGGGAACGGGAGCGAGGGTGGAATTCTTGCTGCTGGCCGCCCAAGGGGAAGATGTGTGGGAGGTGCTGGCCGGTCCCGGAAAACGGGCCAAGCCCGGAAGCCGTTTTACCTTTGGTGACGGACTCATGACCGCCGAGGTACTGGAAATTATAGAGGGTGGAAACCGCCTGGTCAAATTTTCTTACCAGGGGAATTTTTATGCCGTTCTCGATCAGATTGGCCAGATGCCGCTGCCGCCTTACATTAAAAAGAAGCTTGAGGATCAGGAACGCTACCAGACCGTTTATTCCCGTGAGGTCGGCTCCGCTGCCGCTCCCACAGCGGGGCTTCACTTTACCAAGGAGCTTTTGGAGAAAATTCGAGAAAAGGGAATCAAAATTGGGTATGTGACACTGCATGTCGGGCTTGGCACCTTTCGGCCCGTCAGCGCGGACAAAATCACGGATCACAAAATGCACTCCGAGCATTACTGGCTGCCGCAGGAGACCGCCGACTTGATCAATGAGACGAAGAAAACCGGCGGCAGAGTCATTTCCGTTGGAACCACCAGCTGCCGAACACTGGAATCCGTTGCGAAAAAAGAGGGCTGCATCAAAGAAAGCGGCGGCTTTACAGATATTTTTATCTACCCCGGATTTCAATTTGAGGTGCTGGATGGCCTGATTACGAATTTCCACCTGCCTGAAAGCACCTTGATCATGCTGGTTTCCGCGTTGGCCGGTCGGGAGCATGTTTTGAACGCCTACCGGATTGCCGTGCAGGAAAAATACCGCTTTTTCAGCTTTGGCGACGCGATGCTGATTCAGTAAAAGATAGCGCTGCGCGGTGCAGAGCCGCAGATTAAGCAAAGAAAAGGAATAAAGACACTATGCTGAAAATACAAACCACACAGGGGCGAGCCCGGCGCGGCTCATTTGAAACCGTGCATGGTACGGTTCAGACCCCCGCCTTTATGAATGTTGCAACCGCCGGGGCAATTAAGGGCGCTGTTTCCGCTTTGGATCTAAAAGAGTTGAAATGTCAGGTGCAGCTTTGCAACACGTATCACCTGCATTTGCGCCCGGGGGACGAGGCCGTTCACAAGCTGGGCGGGCTGCACCACTTTACCCGCTGGGATGGCCCGATTTTGACAGACAGCGGCGGCTTCCAGGTGTTTTCTCTGGCGAAGCTGCGCAACATTCGGGAAGAAGGCGTCACCTTTTCCTCCCATATCGATGGACACAAGATTTTTATGGGGCCGGAGGAAAGCATGCGGATTCAGTCGCATCTGGCCTCTACCATTGCAATGGCTTTTGATGAATGCGTAGAGAATCCTGCTGAATACGACTACGCCAAGCAGTCCTGCGCGCGTACCACCCGCTGGCTGCACCGCTGCAAAGACGAAATGGATCACCTGAACACCCTGCCGGATACCATTAATCCGCACCAGATGCTGTGGGGAATCAATCAGGGCAGCACATATGAAGACCTGCGTATTGAGCATATGAAGCAGATCCGCGAGCTGGATTTGCCGGGCTACGCCATTGGCGGTCTGGCGGTAGGCGAAAGCGCCGATGAGATGTACCGGATAATTGAAGCCGTTGAGCCGGAAATGCCCACGGACAAGCCCCGCTACCTGATGGGAGTTGGCACTCCGGACAACATTCTGGAATCCGTTCGCAGAGGGGTCGATTTCTTTGACTGCGTCATGCCTACCCGCAACGCGCGCCACGGCCACCTGTTCACCTGGCAGGGAAGACGGAATCTGCTCAATGCCAAATATGCATTGGACGATACCCCGCTGGATTCGGAGTGTGACTGCCCGGTATGCCGCAGCTTTAGCCGAGCCTACCTGCACCATCTGTTCAAGGCCGGTGAAATGCTTGCCATGCGACTTGCGGTAATGCACAACGTCTATTTTTACAATACGCTGATGGAGAAAATTCGCTACTCTTTAGAACAGGGAAGCTTCGACACATTTTATCTTGAAAACGTTGAAAAACTTGGACAAAGAATCTAATTCCGCTTGCATGATTTCTTTTTTATTGATATAATCAGAATTACTAATATGGAGGTGCTGTTTTCTTATGAATCATTTATTACCTTTAGCGGCAACCGCAGCTGCGTCTTCCGGCAATTCTATGTGGAGCGTTATAGTCATTTACGCGCTGTTATTCGGCGCGCTGTATTTCTTTATGATCCGCCCGCAGCAGAAGAAGAAAAAGGCAGAGGAAGCTCTGCGCAAGAACGTTCAAATCGGCGATGAAATTACGACGATCGGCGGCATTGTCGGCCGCATTGTAGCCATCAAGGATGAGAGCGAAAGTTTTGTGCTGGAAACTGGAATCGACCGCACCAAAATCATTGTGAAGCGCTGGGCGCTGGGCAAGATCAATACCGTTCATGAGGATGACAAATAAACAATCCTTCTCTTGCTAAAGAAAAACTAGTATATTTTACCCCTTCTGCGAATATCTATGAAATGTAGAGAACATGCAGGAGGGGTATTTTATATGAAAAGGCCAAAAAGAGTTAAATCAAACAGAGAACGTATGCAAAATCCGGTTTGGAAAATACTTCGTCCAATTGTGTTCGGCACTCTGGCCGGAGCAGTGGTATGCACTGTTCTGCTTCTGGTGCTTTCTCTGATCCTGGTTGCCGCAAAGCAAATACCCCAAAGCCTGCTGCAGCCGATTACCGTGCTGATTGCTGCCTTGGGTGCGTTTTGTGCCGGATATATTGCGGCGCGCATGTCTGGTGAACGCGGGATGCTGTACGGCTCCGGTGCCGCATTTTTACTGTTTGGGCTTCTGTTCTTGGTAGGACTCACTGTTACGGGAGAAAGCGTTTCGGCCTTCATGCTCACAAAGGGCCTTATTATGCTTTTGACCGGTGCCATCGCCGGAATTTTGTCGGTAAACAAAAAATCCAGGCGAAAATAGGCTTTTCAAGTTTCCATTCTTGTGCTATAATATTGGCAATTAAAACTTGTGAAATGGGGATTTTGAAATGAAACAGATCAAAACTTTGAATAAAGCCAACCTGAAAGAGAGCGCTGTGAAGGGCGGCTGCGGCGAGTGCCAGGCTTCCTGTCAGTCCGCCTGCAAAACCTCTTGCACCGTAGCAAACCAGAAATGTGAGAACGCGCAGAGAGCGTAATTTCTGACAGATACTGCGGTCAGATAAGAACAAATGATTGAAGGGACAGAATTCTGTCCCTTCAATTTTGTGCGGATGGAGAAAGATAGAATGATACACAAATATTACCTGAACGGTTATTACATTGTCCTGGATACCCACAGCGGAGCAGTTCATGTATTTGACGAACTGCCCTACCTGATACTGGATTATCTGGCGGACAGCGTTCCGGAACAACAGCCGGAGGAAATCAAGCAGTCTCTGGCAGAGCGGTTCTCGGAATCTGAAATAGACGAGGCGTATGAGGAGTTGCTGGAGCTATACCGTTCCGGCCTGCTGTATTCGAAAGACGAGTACGAGCAGTTCTGTGGAATGCTGCGGGATGCCCCGGTCAAATCCATGTGCCTGAATGTAGCGCACGACTGTAATCTGCGCTGCGAATACTGCTTTGCCGCCAAGGGCGACTTTGGCCGCGGCCGGATGCTAATGCCCTTTGAGGTTGGCAAGCGAGCCATTGATTTTTTGATTGAACAGTCTGAGGGGCGCCACAACCTGGAACTCGATTTCTTTGGCGGCGAGCCGCTGATGAATTTTGAGGTCGTGAAGAAGGTGGTGGATTACGCCCGCAGCATCGAAAAGCAACACAACAAAAACTTTCGCTTTACGATCACAACGAACGGTCTTCTGCTGACAGATGACAAAATCGAATATATCAACCGCGAGATGTCCAACGTGGTTCTTTCCCTGGATGGGCGCAAAGAGATCAACGATCTGCTTCGTGTCCGCACAGACGGTCGCGGCAGCTACGACCGGATCGTTCCGAATTACCAAAAGCTGGTTTCCACCCGCGGCGATAAGGACTATTATGTGCGCGGTACATTCACAACCCATAACCTCGACTTTACCAAGGATGTTCTGCACATGGCGGAGCTGGGGTTTGATCAGCTTTCCATCGAGCCGGTGGTGTCGGACGAAAAGCTCGAGTACTCCCTGAAAGAAAAGGATCTGCCACGCGTGTTCGAGGAATACGATCATCTGGCGAAGCTCCTCATTCAGCGCAGGAAAGAGGGGAAGGGCTTTAATTTCTTCCACTTTATGCTTGATTTGGACCAAGGGCCCTGTGCAATCAAACGATTGCGCGGCTGCGGTTGCGGAAACGAATATGTTGCGGTCACTCCGGAGGGCGATATTTTCCCGTGCCACCAATTCGTTGGCGACGACGAGTGGAAGATGGGGAACATTATGCAGGGTACCTTCGACCGCTCGATGAAAGAAAAATTTGCACAATATAATATTTACAGTAAGCAGGATTGCCAGAACTGTTGGGCCAAATTCTACTGCAGCGGTGGATGTAATGCCAACAGCTGGCAGTATGAGGGAGATATTCTAAAGCCCCACACCATTTCATGCGAGCTGGAGAAAAAGCGTTTGGAATGTGCCATTATGATGAAAGCTGCTCTGGCGGATACGGAGTAAATCCCATCCGTAAACACTTCTTTTTCAGTGGTATCTTTTTGTGTGAACTTTCCCGGAAAACGTGATAGAAACGCTCATTATGCACACGCTTGCTGGCAATATTCAGGCGTGTGCATAATTATGCATTTGTGCATCTTCTCTTAAGTTGACATAATATTTAGAGGGTTACATAATTCAGATGCATGTTTTTCTGCATACTGTATAAATTTTACATTTACTCCTGTTTTTCCTTGCTTTGAGGCGGGAAAAGTATTATAGTATATTATATTTCATAACCGCAAAAGTGGGGATCAAAGGCCAAAACTGGCCCGATCTGTCAAAAAAATGGTGTTTAAGTTTTGATTTTAATGTGCAAAGGAATGAGAATGTAATGGTAGTAGGGTTTGTCGGGGCCGGCAATATGGCCGGTGCAATTATGAATGGAATTCTTCGCGCGGGGATTCATCCGGCGAAGGATATGATCGTATTTGACATCAGTGAAGAAAAGCGTTCGATGTTTCAACAAAAAGGTCTGCGGGCCGCCGCATCCGTTTCTGAAGTTGTGAAGGACGCCGACATTGTTTTCCTTGCCGTAAAACCGCAGAACTTTGCGGAGGTACTGGAAGATGCCAAAAAGACGGTGACGGAGCAAACCCGTTTTGTTACCATCGCGGCCGGAATTTCGATTCATTATATTACCTCCACACTGGGTCTTGATTGCCCGGTGATTCGCGCGATGCCGAACACCCCTCTTTTAATAGGCAAGGGTGCTACCGCATTGTGCCGTTCTGAGAAGGTATCAAATGAGGATTTCGCGTTCGTACGTTCCATCTTTGAGGCATGCGGCACGGTCGAAATTCTGAGGGAAGACCAGATCAACGTGGCGACCTCCGTCAACGGCAGCGGCCCGGCCTATGTATATCTGTTTGCAAAAGCGGCGGCAGAAAGCGCAGACCGCCAGGGAATCCCCGCAGATGCGGCTTTGCGTCTGTTCAGCCAGACCCTGATTGGCAGCGCCGAAATGCTGCTGCATTCCGGCCATACGCCCGACGAACTGATCAAAATGGTATCTTCTCCGGGAGGCACTACTCTGAAGGCGCTGGATGTTTTCTATAACAGAAGCTTCGAGGCGATTATTGATGAAGCGATGATTGCCTGCACGCACCGGGCGGAAGAGCTTGGGAAATAAGCTTTTCCAAAAGGGTTTGATTCAAACGATATTTTTTGCTCCATAATGAAAGCAGAGTTCCACTCAGAGTTCTGCTCATTGATATTCATATTACGCTCTTTCGGCTCATACAATTGGATAGGCAATTGCCCCCAGGAGGATTTGTATGAGCATGAAAAGGACAAGAATCATACCGGTGTTTTATCGATTCCACAAAAAAGCGCGGACTGTTCGCGAACCACGGGTTCGTCTGTTTGATCTGCAAAGCATGTTTCAGGTGATTCGTGAAAATCCTCTGCTGACAGTGCTGGCGTTTTTGCTGCTTGTTGGAACTGTTTCCGGTGCGCTGTTTGCCAGAGGTGCTAACGACTCTGTAATGCAGAAGCTTGATTTGATGTTTGTCAGCGATGTTAAGGCCCGGGCCGTACAATCCTCCGGCTCAGCGTTTGTTGCGTCGCTCGGTTCTTCTTTTTTCTTTGTTGTAATTTGCTTTTTATTGGGAATGTCTTTGTGGGGAGCGTTCGTCCTCCCGCTCGTTCCATTGTTTCGAGGATTCGGCTTTGGTCTGGCCTCCGGATACCTGTATGCGGCATATGGGTTTGAGGGAGTTTTATTCAATGCGGTGGTGGTATTACCGGGCGCCTTTTTATCAATGGTTGCCATTCTTCTTGCGGCGAGGGAAGGCATGTTATTTTCGAAAGAGGCCCTGTTAGAAGCGTTAAGACGGGAGCAAAGCAAAACGCTTTCATTAAAGGCGTATGCGGTTCAGTTTGGCTCTATTCTAATTCTTTCCGCTGCTGCGGCTGCAATCGATCTGATTACAACCGTATGTTTTACCGGCGCGTTTTCCTTTTGAGTCCAAAAGCCAAATAGGGGGTACAATTGAGATGAAAGAATGTTGTTCCGACTACCGGGACTATCTGCGTTTTCAAAAATTGGTTTCTCAGAACACTCTGGACTCGTACACCAGAGATATAGAGCATTTTTTAGAATATGTAGAAGGGCAGAACCTTCGGGGACCGGAACAGGTGACCGAGTCTGTTATGGAGGAATATGTCAGAGCTCTGAGCAACCGTAAGTGCTCCGTATCGACCGTTACACGGAACATGGCCTCTATCCGTGGTTTTTATCAGTTCTTAATTCTGACGGGAAAAGCGTCTGAAAATCCCGCAAAAAACATACGGCTGGAAAAGGTTCAAAAAAAGCTGCCACAGATTCTGAGCAGTGAAGAAATTGAGCTTTTGTTTGATCAGCCAGATATTTCAGAGCCGAAGGGCTGCCGCGATAAAGCCATGCTGGAACTGTTGTATGCCACCGGCATTCGCGTATCTGAACTGGTGGATCTGAACGTGACGGATATTAACCTGCACACGGCGATGCTGTGCTGTGGGGGAAACGGAAAAACAGAACGGATGATCCCGATTTATTCCAAGGCAATTGCTGCGGTCTCCGATTATCTGTTCCGTGTTAGAAGCGTGATGATCCGCGCAGACAGCGGACAGGCTTTGTTTACCAACTTGAACGGCAGGCGTCTGACCAGGCAAGGCTTCTGGAAGATCATTAAAGGATACGCGGAGCACGCTCAAATCACGAAAGAGATTACTCCACATACACTGCGGCACTCGTTTGCGCTGCATCTGTTGGAAAACGGCGCGAGCCTGAAAGATATTCAACTGATGCTGGGGCATGCGGATATTTCTTCCACACAGGTTTATGTTCAGTTAATGAACGATCATTTTAAAGAGGTTTACAACCATTGTCATCCCAAGGCTAAGGTGGGGGTAAGCTAGAACGACGGAACCCGCAAGAAGGGTAACACAAAAGGAGTGACGCTACTTGTCAGGATTTTCTCTGTTCGGCGGCTACCAGAAGCCGGGGCCCGGCGTAAGTAAGGACACGCCTCAAAAGCCGCCGGTACAAAGATTTTTTGAAATACTGTTTCGCAAATTTTTTGAGCTGGTAAAGCTGAACCTCTTGTTTCTAGTTCCGTTTGCGGCAGTGAGCATCCTTTCTTATCTGGTAGGCCGCTTAACCGGGCAGGCTTTTCTGTGGAATCTGCCATTCGTTTTGCTCAGTCCCTTTGCGGCGGGTCTTACTTTTGTCACCCGCAACTATGCCAGGGAAGAGCATGCTTTCATCGCATCTGATTTTAAAGACGCCGTTTTACTCAACTGGAAACAGTTTTCAATTCATGGTATCATCTGTTATGTTCTGGCCAGTCTGATTATCTTCTGTATCCGCTTTTATTACACACTGGCAGCATCACAGGGTACGCTGTTTATGGTTCTCTTCGGAATCAGCATCGCGGTATTTCTGGTGTTCATTTTCATGCAATACTATATTCCGCTGATGATTGTAACATTTGATCTGAGTTTGAAGCAAATATATAAAAACGCGTTTATTTTTGCCATTGTCGGCTTGTGGCGCAACATTTTATTAACGGCTATTTTTGGTGTGGTTCTGTTCCTTAATTATTTTCTGTACTATATGAATCCTACTCTGGTTCTTCTGATCAACGGATTCCTTGTACTGTTTTTTGCGTTTTCTTTTTCTTCTTTTTTGGTCAACTTTTCCGTTTATCCGTTGATTGAAAAGCTGATGATTCACCCGGCACTAAAGCCTTCAGGCACTCAACCGCCGGAAGGTGGGGAAGAGAGTGCAGAAATAGAGAACACAACGGAGAAACAGCCCTCTGAACCTGAATATGTGTTCTATCAGGGGAAGCTGGTGAAAAAAAGCACACTGGAAAACAATGACGATTCTATTTTTCAGGATAGAAGATGACGTTGACCGAGAAGCAAATACGAGGGGATACAAAAATGTTTATCGCAAATTTAACTTATCTAAAACCATTATCAGAAGTTGAGAAATATCTCGAAGCGCATATTGCGTATCTGGATCGGTATTATCATGCAGGGAAATTCATCTGTTCCGGCAGAAAAAATCCTCGTGTTGGCGGAGTAATTTTGTTCAATGCAAAAGATGAAGCTGAAATGAAAGAAATTATTTCAGAAGACCCATTTCATGTAAATGCGATAGCGAGCTATGAAATCATTGAGTTTTATCCCACGAAATACGCGCCTGATTTTCAATGCTTTGCAGACCAATAACTTCCTTGATTCTGGCAAATGCCCTCATAAGTATATCCTATATAAAGCCACCTTAGAGGTACCTGCCTCTAAGGTGGCTTTTAGTTATAGCTCCTTTTTTTCTCCCGTGCCTTCTTCCTGTTCTGCTCCACCGCCGCTCTCAGATGCTGCGCGTTTCTCAACGTTCGCTGCAGAAGCAACGCGGCTTCCTTTGGCTTTTACATGAGACAATGGATTGGCGTTTGCCGCATCGCGCATTTGCTGGCTGGATAAATGCGTATAGATTTCGGTAGTACCCAAATTTTCATGCCCCAAAACATCCTTCAGAACCCGAATGTCTACGTGGCCGTGCTGGTACATTAAGGTAGCAGCCGTATGTCGCAACTTATGCACAGAATATCCGGGGCCTGCAAACTCGATCTTCGCCAGATATTTTTTCACCAGATGCTGCACGGTTTTTGGGCTAATCCGTCTGCGTTGCCTGCTGATGAACAGCGCCTCGCGGTCAATCAGATTATTGTGCGGACGAACCTCCAGATACTGCCGGATTGCTTCTTGACACGCATCGTTTAAATACACAACCCGTTCCTTATTGCCTTTTCCCACAATGCGCATAGTCGACGCGTTTTGCCGAACATCCTTCAAATTGATTCCCACCAGCTCGGAAAGCCGCATTCCGCAGTTTAAAAACAGCGTGAGGATGCAATAATCACGCTGTCGGTCCGGGCCATCTACTGCGTTCAGAAGCTCCATGCTTTGCTCCAGTGTTAAATACTTCGGCAAAGCCTTTTTGAGCTTCGGTGTTTCCAGCTCCAGCATCGGGTTCACGGAAAGCTTGTGGGCTTTATTTGTCAGGTACACATAAAACGCACGTAGGCTTGAAGCTTTTCTGGCTCTGGTTGCCGCTTTATTTCCGCGAACGGCTGAAAGATAATTCATATATTCAAACACATCTGTCAGAGAAATCGACTGAATCAGCGCTAAATCTACATCAGAGATCGATATTTCATCCAATGGCAGATCATTTGGAACCAGACTGCGCATCTTTTTTATGTAGCGAAAAAATGTCCTCAAATCCCGAAAATACTCTTCCATCGTATGATCAGATTTTCCTTTGACCGTACCGATATAACCCAGAAATTCACGGATAATCAAAGGACACTCGTGCATTAATTTCGGATTCATTTTTATCACCCCGTTATTCAATTGATCGTCGTCTTGGAAATTCCCATCCCCTGAGTTATACAAAATAACTATTATGACTAATTATATCATTTTAAAAACAGGTCGTCAATCCTGATTTTCTTTTAATGATCAATCTTCCATCAGACCCTTTCCTTCATCGGCAGAATCCCGCCCATGTCAATCAGCGAATTCTGCGTAAGCTCTAGCACCTGTTTTTTTTGCGCTTCGACAAAACGACGAATTTGCAATCCGTCCGGATGTAAATTAAGTGCTCCGGTAAATACCAGAATGGATTGCGAAATCAGTCCGCAGCATCCGCCGATAAATCCGTATTCGTATCCTGGCAGCCGAATGTTCCCAGCACTGATTTTCAGCACCCTGATTCCATGCCGTTCCGCTGCCTGTGCAATTCCAGAGTCTGCTGTAATGATCGCTTTTTCAGATACAATAGCCACCGAACAGTTGGTATAGCCTTGCCTGACGGGAAATTTATGTACTCCGGCAAAATCGCAAGCTTTTTGCAGTGCCGGATCTAATTCTTCTAGCTTTCCGAACATTTGTTTATGCAATAGAAGTGCGTTCAATCGAATGTCTGCCGGATATTCCTGCCCAAGGCGCCATTCTGTCAACTGCACTTCGGCCCCTTCCTCTTTGAGCCTTTGTTGAAGCTCGGTTTCTGATCGAACAACAAGCCAGCTCTTCCCTTTTAAATGAACACACTGCAAATCCGCGTGCCGGTTAATCGGCTCTGGCAAATCCTCATTGATTGGTGGAGCAATCATACGGATTCCCCTGCTTTGCAATGCGGCTGTCACCTCCGGCACAATATCAGCCGCAATCACAGTAGTTACCTCAGCCGACGGCAGATTCGGTATCTCAACAAAGCGCTCTGAAGGTGCTATAACAGATTTCATTTTCATGCTATGCTGCCATCCTTATACATACCCAAACAATCATTCAGAAGCAAGTGATTCTTCTGTGTTTTCATTCTGCTCTTATAGAGCCACTGTCAGAAATCCCGGAACAACGTTTTTCTATTCCATTCTCAAAGCATCTACGGGATTCATTCTGGCCGCTTTCATAGCGGGGTACACCCCGAATACCATACCGGTCAAAATGGAGAAGCCGACCGCGAGCGCCATAATATCAAGCCGGATGCCCAACGTAAACCCAAAATATGAAGCACCTAAATAGGAAATACCATACCCGGCCAGAATTCCAAAAATAGAACCGATCAATGTAATCAAAATCGCTTCAAACATAAATTCCAAAAGAATATCTTTTCTTCTGGCCCCAATTGATTTTTTGATTCCGATTTCTCGTGTTCTTTCATTGACTGAGACCAGCATGACAGTCATAATGCTCAGGCTGGCCACCAGCAGAGAAATCGCTCCCACAGAGGAGAGAATCAGGGTAATTACCCCCAGAATATTCGAAAGGCTATCGCGCTGCTTCATCAGGTTGTTCGAAACAAAAGCATTACTGCTCCCGTTGGTGCGATTCAGAGATTGCACCAGCAGATCCCCTGTTTTGTCCACATCCGTTCCAGATTTCAGCTTTACCGCGATCTGGTCAAACGAATTCTTTCCCAGCAACTGCTGCATCGTAGAATATGGAATATATACAAAATTCGGAATATAGTTGCCGATAAAGTTCTGGAGTAACCCACTGCCTGTTTTTACGATCCCTACCACTTCAAATTCTTCCGTGCCGCTGCTGCAGGTAATCGACAACTTTTTTCCAATAATATTATTTCTCTTATAGGATGCCTGTGAAAAGTTCTCATCTACCATACAGACTCTCGCACCGGACTTGACATCGCTGACGCTGATGGACCGGCCATACAGAATATTCAGGGAGATAATCTGGTTCGCGTCGGCATCGATCCCCCATGCCAGAGCCTTCCCGGTAATCCGTGTGGTCTGGACACTGGTCGCCTGCATCATCACAGGCATAGCCATCTCTACATTCTCCGATTCCCGAACCACCTTCAGGTCGGTATCAGTCAGCACGACCTGGCTGTCATTTTCCAGAGTGCTGATCGACAGCCCGCTGAGGCCCAGGCTGTCAAATTCATGGGTAAGCGCATCGGTGCCGCACTGGCTGATATTGCCGATCAAAATGACCGACGCTACGCCAATAGCCACCCCCATCATAGTCAAAGCGGTGCGAAGCCTTTTTCTTCCCAGATTTTGAAAGGCAGAACGAAAAATATCAGCCATTGGAGGAACCCTCCGCCTGCGGAAGCACCGCTGCTCCATCCGAAACAGAATCGGGATTCATTATAATTGTATCCTGAGGCTGCAGGCCTGATAAAACTTCAAAGCCGGACTCAAACTCCTTGCGGGTAACGACGGGCATTTTAAGCGCTTTTCGCCCGTGCAGCAAGTACACATATTCCTTGCCGTCATCGTCAGCGCGAACGGCCTCATAGGGCGCTACCAGAACATTACTACTTTCTTCTGTGATAATTTTCGCTTTTGCGGAGAAACCAGGCTTAATATCACTTTTCGGGTTCTGAATACGAACCAGCACTTCCACTACCGTTTCAGTGCCGGTAGTATAATATTGCTGCTTCGCTTCTGAAGAAATAGAGGTTACCTTTCCCTCATAAACGGTATGAAAACCGGCCCCAGAAATAACGGCCCTCTGCCCTGTTTTGATTTCTGAAATCTGCGACTCATTGACGGCCAAACGCACCTGAAGATCCGAAGACGCAGAAACGGTCATAACCGCCTTGTTGCGTTCCACGGTTTCCTGCTCTGAAATTGCAACAGATGTCACCACACCGGCCACGGGTGCTGTAATCTGAATCTCCTTTGTTTCGGTCTGTTCTTCCGTAGATGACGCGGACGAGCTGGCAGAAGAACTGCTCTGTGCAGAAGAAGAAGGTATTCCCGAAACCGCCGATGAACTGCCTTCCCCTGTGATTTGACTGTAATACGTCTCAAGCAGATTTTGATAGGTTTCCCCATCCAGAGAATCCGGTATAGAGTCGGTATTTTGTATTCCCTGTACATTTGACGCCGTCAGCGTCATTAAAACCTGGCCGGCTGTGACGGATTCCCCGCTTTTTACATAAATTTTCTGAACTACTGCCCCTGCCTGCGCATAGATATTACGGGAATCCACTCGCTCAACCGTGCCGTTGTTCGAATAGATCGAGCTTTCTGCTGTAATGGGACTCACCTTTACAACAGAAACCGGCACATAGGTACCTTTATAGACATTTCCCGCGTGAATAATCAGCAAAGCTAAGATTAGTGTAAAGCTAAAGAGCATTCCATACTTTTTCATTTCAATCCCCCCATACACTCTTATTTTGTGATAGGAAGTGCATTTTATGAATGAAAAAGCATAGTTTTTCAATGAATAATTCTACCTGAAACTCACAGAATACCTGTGAGGTGAAATGCATGAATATCATTCAATGTGACGAAGACTGTATTTATCAGCGGGAAGGATATTGTTCGCTTGAAATTCCTACAATGGTGACAAACGACACTGGGCAAGGCTGCGTTCACCGCATTCAGGCCTCTTCCCGAAAGGATGGCCGTGTTCCCCGCACCGTTCCCCGTTCTGTTAAAGAACAGCCGCCTCAAACGCTTCTCTGATATTCCGCACCCCGATCAACCGGATTCCGCGATGCTCTGTATTGACCTGCTTGAGGCATGCGTGCGGCAGAATGCAGGCTTCAAACCCCAGGCGCGCCGCCTCTGCAATACGAGCATTCACATGGGAAACAGACCGAAGCTCTCCCGTTAGGCCGATCTCGCCGAATACCAGAACGCTGTCGCCAATCTGTGCATCCTTCAGGCTGGAAATCAGCGCCATCGCCACTGCAAGGTCTGCCGCGGGCTCGTCCAGACGCAGGCCGCCGACGATGTTCACATAGGCATCCAGATTCGAAAAGTAGTAGCCTGCTTTCTTTTCCAGAACGGCCAGCAGCAAAGACATACGGTTATAATCAAAACCGGTAGCAGTTCTTCTGGGGTTGCCAAAGCCGGTGGTGGTTGCAAGACCCTGAACCTCTGCCAGAATCGGCCTGGTTCCCTCCATAACACACGTTACGCACGTACCTGATACATTCTTGGGCCGGCCGGATAATAACGCCATCGAGGGGTTGTCCACCTGGGACAATCCCCTTTCTCCCATATCGAACACACCAATTTCATTAGTAGAGCCATATCGGTTTTTCACCGCGCGCAAAATACGGTACGACATCTGCCGTTCCCCTTCAAAATACAGCACAGCGTCCACAATATGCTCTAAAACCTTAGGTCCGGCGATCGCGCCATCTTTGTTGACATGCCCTACAACAATGATCGGAATATCCAGTGATTTAGCTGTTCTCATCACGTAATTCGTGCATTCCCTTACCTGCGTAATGCTGCCGGGCGACGAGCTGAGCTCGGGATGATTCATCGTTTGAATAGAATCAATCATGACGAGATCCGGTTTGAGCTCCTGAATCTGCTCAACGACAAGCTGAATGTCGGTTTCCGTCAGGACTAGCAGATTTTCGCTGCTAACCCCCAGGCGGCAAGCCCTCAGCTTAATTTGCCGGTTGGATTCCTCACCGGATACATATAAAATTCGCAGCTGCTGCCCCAGATACTCACAGATCTGAAGCAGAATCGTCGATTTTCCGATTCCGGGATCGCCGCTAATCAGAATCAAAGAACCACGAACGATTCCGCCGCCCAGCACTCTGTCCAGCTCGGAAAGCCCCGTCTGGTAGCGCTGTTCATCCGCCGTATCAATTTCATTGATGGATACCGGGCGTGACATGGAATGATGCCCGGCGGCTTTGGGAGTAGAACGAACAGGCTCCCGTATTTCCTCGCTCATCGTGTTCCATTCCCCGCACCCGGGGCATTTTCCGTACCATTTGGGGGATTCAAATCCGCAGCCGGAGCATACGAATACCGATTTGCTTTTCGATGCCATACTTTTTATCTCCGATTGATGTTCCTTTATTTTATCTCGATTCTTCTATTATAGCGCGGCAACAGGTTCCCGGCAACTGTTATGCCATTGTTTGCGAAACGGAATTCCAATAACTTAAAAACCCCTGATAAATTGCAAACGCCATCTGTCTTTGATACTCCGGCTGACTCAGCTTTTTGGATTCCCCCGCGTTAGACAGAAAACCGCATTCCACAATAACAGCTGGTACCGCCGCGTTTCGCAGCAGATAAATTGAATCTGTGGCAGGCTTTGTTTCTCTGCTGTTTTCAGGCTGCAGAAGAGCCGAGATCGTCTTTTGAGTCGTATCCGCCAGAACCTGACTTTTGGGGTTTTTAGGCCCGTAAAAGATCTGAGCGCCACTGTATTTTCCATTCGTAAAATGGTTCTGATGGATGCTGAGAAAAACGCAATCGCCGTTCTCTTCCACTATTTTCAGGCGATTATGCATATCGGAAGTTTTTCTTGCCTTCACCGTATCAAGTGTATTATCCCCAACAGAGACATCAGAATCTCGGATCATAACGACCCGAAATCCGGACATTTCGAGCATCGGTTTCAGATCCATCGCAATGGCAAGGTTAATGTCCTTTTCAATGATTCCGGATTTACTGACAGCGCCGCCGTCTTCCCCTCCGTGGCCGGCATCCAGTACAATAGTTGGCATATAGTCCCCAGCCAGAGCCGACACCATCTGATCGATTTTTTCAAACGAGAGATATGTCAGGCGTATAAACATCATGCAGCAAAAGATTAACAACAGCAGGGGAAGTCGAAGCTTCTTCAATGTCATCACCTCTGAAGAAGTATATGCACCCACCCACGAAAAAACAACGCCAATTGTATTGAAAACAATATACAAAAAAAACCGCAGGCTGCTAAACAGCTTGCGGTTTTTGGAGGCGTCACCCAGATTTGAACTGGGGAATCAGGGTTTTGCAGACCCTTGCCTTACCACTTGGCTATGACGCCATATTCATGATTACGGTGACAAAGATAACGCTTAATTGCTTTAAGCGTTATCCAGTCAAACCATGGAGCGGATGACGAGGCTCGAACTCGCTACCTCCACCTTGGCAAGGTGGCGCTCTACCAGATGAGCTACATCCGCATTGTTGGTGCCTCCGGACGGAATCGAACCATCGACACGGGGATTTTCAGTCCCCTGCTCTACCAACTGAGCTACAGAGGCAAATATTGGCGACTCGGAACGGGTTCGAACCGTCGACCTCTAGCGTGACAGGCTAGCGTTCTAACCAACTGAACTACCGAGCCGTATGGTGGGAGTAATAGGACTCGAACCTATGACCCCCTGCTTGTAAGGCAGGTGCTCTAACCAGCTGAGCTATACTCCCATTTCGGCTGCCGCCGTGCATCTGTGCATCAGCGACGTGTTATATAATACTATATATTGTGTCAGTTGTCAACAGGTATTTTCAATTTTTTTCAAAATTTGGTTGGATAATTTATCAGATCGATTTTTGCCGCAACTCCCCTTCTACAGAGGCCGCGAGATGGTCCAGCTGCTCCTGGGTAAACTCGTACGTTCTGCCGCAATACTGGCACTTGGCTTCCATTTTCCCGCTTTCATCCGCAAGGGTACGGATATCGTCCGGTTGCAGTGTAGAAAGCGCACGAGTCACACGATCCGCACTGCAGGTGCAGACATACTTGACCGGCGCTTCGTCCAGTATTTGCATTTCAAAGCCATCCAGCGCGTGCTGGCACATTTCTTCAATGCTCATGCCCTTGGCCAGCATAGTGGTAACCGGCTCAAGCAAAGAGGCATTGCGTTCCAGCTTTGCAACAGCAGCACTGTCCGCGCCAGGCAGTACCTGAATAAGCATACCGCCGGAAAGCAAAGACTGGCGGCTTTCCTTGTCCACCAAAACGCCCAGTGCGCACACGGTAGGAATCTGCTCGCTCACGGCAAAATACTGGCTGATATCTTCCCCGATTTCGCCGCTGACCAGCTCTACCTGACCGATGTACGGCTCGCCCTCGCCTAAATCGCGCATCACGCTCAGAAGGCCATCGGATCCGATGGCCGCGCCGACATCGAGCTTCCCGTTCGGCTTATTCGGAACCTCTACCTCCGGATGCTCGACGTACCCGCGGCAATTCCCGCTGCTGTCGGCAATTGCCACCACAGCACCTGCGGGGCCGTTGCCTTTGATTTTCAGCGTGATGACAGCATTCTGCTTTTTGAGCATGTTGCCCATCAACGAAGAAGCCGACAGCAAACGCCCCAAGGCTGCTGTTGTAACAGCACTGGTGCGGTGAATCTGCTGAGCCATGTATACAATATCAGTCGTCTCGACTGCAGAGGCCATAATGCTGCCGTCGGTGGTGATACAGCGAATAATTCTGTCCATAGACTAAAGTTCCTTTTCTGATTCTGATATAGGTTCTTTTCTTGCGACTACAACAATGCGTTCACTGTCCGGCTTGGGCGGCTCCATACTGCAGTCATCATAGCAGGCTGCGAGCGTTAAGCCCGCAGTATGTAACAGCTCGTCAATTTTTTCTAGGGAATAAGCTCTTTCATAAAAATGCTCCGAGCTTCTGTGGTATACAGCGCCTTCTTTTCCAAAAAAATCTAGATGAATCCCGACTCTGTCCGTTTTTTCTTCGTAATGATTCTGCCATATGCAGTATACGTGATCCGTATCATAAAGAAAAATATGATTGGCAAGCACCTCTCGGTGCTTATATAATGTGTTCATATCAAACAAAAAATACCCGCCCGGATTCAGAAAAAGTGAGATCCGCCGAAACGCCGCCAGAACATCCCGTTCCGAGGTTAAATGATTGATGCTGTCCAGCGCACAGATCACGGTATCCACCGTGCCGTACAAATCCAGCTTCTGCATGGGCTGGCAGAGAAACAAAATATCTTGCTCTGCTTCGGCGGCCTTCTGCTGGGCAATGGAAAGCATCTCGTAAGAAGCGTCTGCTCCGTATACGTCCAGTCCTTGCTTTTTCAGCTGCACGGTCAGGCTGCCGGTGCCGCAAGCCAAATCCAGCACCAGCCCGGCCGGATGCCGCAGACTTCTTAAAAGCCCGCAGAAATAATCTGCCCGCTCTGCATAATTAACATTTTGCGTCAGCTCATCATAATACTGTGCGAAGATGGAATAAGAGCTCATTGTTCCGCGTCCCCATCCTCTTCCAGACGCTTGAATACGATCTCATATCCGTCGCACCCATAGTTCAGAGAGCGGTTCACGCGGCTGATTGTCGCGGTGGACGCACCGGTTTTCGCAACAATATCGCTGTAAACACATTTACTGCGCAGCATATGCGCCACTGTCAGGCGCTGAGACATGGCCTTGATTTCGGGAACGGTGCAGAGATCCTCAAAAAAATCATAGCATTCTTCGATGGTCTTGAGGGATAACACGGCTTGAAAGAGCTGGTCTACGCTTTTGTCTTTGATTTTAGAATTCATAATACTCCATCCTTCTTTTTCATACTAAAACCGGTATGCGTACTCTAAAAGCCATCAAACGCCCTTGCGGCCCTGCTGGCGCGGCTTGTTGCAGCGTTAAAGTGTAAAAGCGATAACGGCACAAAACAATCCTCAGGCCAGCATGGCCAGGCGAAGATTTACAGATCGTTACGAATCAAATCCTCATAAGACTCGCGCCGAATCACAACACGCGGGTTGCCGTCTTTTACCATAACAACAGCCGGACGGGGATTACGGTTATAATTAGATGCCATGGAATAGTTGTAGGCCCCGGTAGAAAGCACCGCCAGTATATCGCCTACCTGCGGCTCCTGAATCATGGTGTTTTCCTGAATCAAATCACCGCTTTCGCAGCATTTACCCGCGATGGTTACCTTGGTTTCGGCAGGCTGATTCGCCTTGTTCGCAATCAGCGCGGTGTATTTTGCCTGGTACAGAATATAGCGGGGGTTGTCCGTCATTCCGCCGTCTACTGATACATAAGTACGAATATTCGGAATATGCTTGATCCCGCCGATATGATACAAAGTGATTCCGGTTTCACCCACCATAGATCTGCCCGGCTCGATAAAGATGAAGGGCACCTTCACGCCCAGCTCCTCGCACTTACGGAACACCGCCGTGGACACCAGCTCCATGTATTGATCATACGGCAGCGGAGCATCGTCCTCTGCGTAATGAATCCCGAAGCCGCCGCCGAGGTTCAGCTCCTGAATTTCAACACCGGTTTCTTTTTTGATGTCTGCGATCAATTGCAGCATCACTTCCGCCGCCAGTACAAAGGGAGAACTGTCGAAAATCTGAGAGCCGATGTGGCAATGTACCCCTTTTAAGTCAATATTGGCATATTTCAAAGCCTCCTTGACTGCTTTCATCGCTTCACCGGTTTCCAGCGCAAAACCAAATTTGGAATCGATCTGTCCGGTTTGGATAAAGCTGTGCGTATGGGCATCGATGCCCGGCTTCACGCGCAGAGAAACATGCGCAACCTTCCCTGCTTCTTTTGCCAGACGGTCTATGGTCTGCAGCTCGGTAAGGTTATCTGCAATGAAGTGGCCGATTTCATAATCCAAAGCAAGGCGGATTTCCTGCTCTGTCTTATTGTTGCCATGAAAATGAATACGCTCCGCAGGGAAACCCGCCTGAATCGCAGTGTAAAGCTCACCGCCGGAGGCCACATCCAAGCCGAGGCCCTCTTCTTCGATAATACGGCAGATTGCCTTGCAGTTAAAGGCCTTGCTGGCATACACAGTCATCCCTCTGCCCTTGTAATGCTTTTCAAAGGAGCTCTGATACCTGCGGCAGTTGCTGCGAATCTGGTTTTCATCCATTACATACAGCGGTGTGCCAAACTGCTCTGTCAGCTGTACGGTATCGCAGCCGCCGATGCTCAGATGCCCTTGCTCGTTGATTTGTAAGTGATCGGAAACATACATAGTCGAATTCCCCCTTCGGTATTTATTGCTCTTGTACGGCGCAGGCCGCCGTAATCCATTCCTTCAGCGTGTCGAGCCCTTCTCCATTGGTAGAAGAAAATGGCAGGAGCCGAACCTGCTCCCGATCCTGAAACAGGTCGTCATACAGCTGAATTTGAGCGGCGCGCTCCCCTTTGTTCAGCTTGTCGCACTTTGTCATGACAACTGCAAAGGGAACTCCGCCCGCACTCAAAAAGTCAATCATATGCAAATCATCCGCCGTAGGCTTGTGGCGCATATCCACAATCTGCACCACCAGACCAATGCGGCGACCGGCGGAAAAATAGCCCTCCACCAAATGCGCCCACCGCAGCTTTTCGGACTGCGAAACCTTTGCGTAGCCGTAACCCGGCAAATCCACCAGTCGGCAGTCTGCCAGCCGGTAAAAATTGATGGTACCGGTCTTGCCGGGCGTGGCACTGACTCTTGCCAGCGCCTTTCGGTTCACCAGCTTATTGATTAAAGAAGATTTACCGACGTTAGAGCGGCCAGAAAAAACGATTTCCGGCAGATCATCGGGAGGAAGCTGATCCACCCGACCGGCGGCAAACTCAAAAGCAGCATTATCAAATCTCAATTTAACACCTCTAACATTGGGGCTGCTCCCGCATCACAGGTGGCTGAGGCTGTGCAACAGGATCTGCACTTTTGGCAGGCTCAGCAGCCTGAGGCACAGCCTTGGCTTGCGGCAACGGGTGGGGCCTCTTGGTCAACGCCAAGCCAAGCACTTCATCAATTTTCTTCACCGGAACAAAATGAACGTTTTCCTTGACTACGTCATCAAACTCCGATACGTCGGAGAAATTATCCTCCGGAATGATAACCGTGCGAATTCCGTTGCGGTAAGCGGCCATAGACTTCTCTTTCAGGCCACCGATCGGCAGTACCCGGCCGCGCAGGGTAATCTCGCCGGTCATTGCCACGTCGTGGCGGATGGGAATTTGAGCAAGCGCGGAGGTAATGGCGGTTGCCATTGCGATACCGGCCGAGGGGCCGTCCTTCGGGATAGCTCCCTCCGGCACATGGATGTGAATATCCGTTTTATTGTAGAACTGCCCGTCGATCCCCAGCTGTGTTGCTTTAGAGCGAATGCAGCTAATCGCAGTCTGGGCGGATTCCTTCATCACATTGCCGAGAGAACCGGTCAGCTGCAGCTTTCCGTTCCCTTCCATCACAGCAACCTCAATGGGCATCGTCTGGCCGCCCACGCTGGTCCAGGCCAGGCCGTTAACAAGGCCGACCTCGTCAAGTTTATTCCGGCTTTCCGGCTTAAATCGGCGGGGCCCAAGCAGGCCTTCCAAATCAGCAGGCTTTACCGTAATTTTCAAATCTTCTTCCGCCACGATCCGCTTCGCGCATTTTCTGCAGATCGCCGCAATGTTGCGTTCCAGATTTCGCACGCCCGCCTCACGGGTGTAGCTATCAATCAGATCACGTACCGCAGCCGGTGTAATCCGCAGGATTTGTGCATTGATTCCGTGCTTTTTCAGCTGCTTGGGAATCAGGTGCTTTGTCGCAATCTGAAATTTTTCTTCGTGCGTGTAGCTCGAAAGAAAAATGACATCCATGCGGTCCAACAGCGGTTCCGGAATGGTATTGGCATCGTTGGCCGTCGTCAAGAACAGCACCTTGCTCAAATCGAACGGCATATCGATATAGTGATCGTAAAACGCGGAATTCTGCTCCGAATCCAGAACCTCGAGCAATGCGGCCGCAGGGTCGCCGCGAAAGCTGTTGCCCAGCTTATCGATTTCATCCAGCAGGATCAGAGGATTATTGACCCCCGACTGCTTGACCGCGTTCATAATTCGCCCCGGCATGGAGCCGATATAGGTGCGCCGGTGACCCATAATATCGGACTCATCATGGATGCCGCCCAAAGAAACACGCACATATTTGCGGCCGATCGCTTTGGCGATGGAACGGGCAATGGAGGTTTTTCCGACACCGGGCGGGCCCACCAGGCAGACGATCTGCCCGTTGATGTCTGGAGCCAGCTTGCGGACAGCCAGCGTTTCGAGAATCCGTTCCTTGACCTTTTTGAGGCCGTAATGATCCCTATCCAAAACGCGCTGCGCCTTCAAAAGATCGATCGTTTCCTTGGAGGATGTACTCCAAGGCAGCTCCATGCAAACGTCCAGATAATTGCGGATAACGCTCGCTTCGTGCGAACCGAACGGCATTTTTCCGAAACGTTCGCATTCCTTCAGTAGCTTTTCCTGTTGTTTTTTCGGCATATCGAGCTTTAAAATCCGCTCGCGCAGCTCTTCGGCTTCCTCCTGGGGGTTGTCGTCCTCCCCCAGCTCGTAATTAATCGCCTTGATCTGCTCCCGCAGAAAATAATCCCGCTGGTTCTGGTTCATCTGCTCCCGGGCCTTTTCAGTGATTTCATTCTCGATTTCCAGTACCTGAACCTCATGCTCGAGAATATCTACCAGCTTTTCCAGCCGGCGAACCGGGTGCAGCTCCTCCAAAATGACCTGCTTCTGCTCAAAATCGAGCATCAGGTTCGACGCAATATAGTCGGCCAGGGGGCCACAGCTCTTGTTTTTTACAACACCAATTACGATGTCGGGCGAAATACGCTTATAATTTTGCAGGTATCTTTCAAACAGACTCTGCGTATAGCGAACCAAAGCCTCCGTTTTATTGCCCACTCGCGCCGGCAGTGTTTGCAGCGGCACGGCCTTCACTGTTAAAAACGGAGATTCGCTGACAACCTCTTCTATCTGCGCACGGCAGATTCCCTCCGCCAAAAGACGAACCCCGTCTTCCGTATGGTGCAGAATCTGCTTAATCTTCGCGATGACACCAATCTGGAATACCTGCTCGGAATCCGGATCATTATCCTCCAGATCCCTTTGAGCCACCAGAAAAATCGTCTGATTTTGCTCCATTGCCTCATGCAGGGCCAAAATCGATTTTTTTCTTCCCGCATCAAATTGCAGAATCATACCGGGAAACAAAACCAGCCCGCGCAATGCCAAAACCGGCAAGGTTTGTAGTTCTGTTTGTCGCTCGATTTTTTTGCTCATATTTCACTCCTATTGTAATTCAGTGGAAGAAAAAAGCTGTTGCTAACAAGGATAGATTCCTGTTCCTTGTCAACAACAGCTATGCTGTGAATTAAGACGCGGTATCCTTGCGTCCGCGTTTTTGGGGATTTGAAATTTTAATTTTCACCGGCTTGCGGTTTTCATTATAAACCAACTCCGGCGCAGCACCCTTTGTAACGGTTTCGGGTGTAATCATCACTTTCTCCACCGTGTATTCCGACGGAACGTCATACATCAGCGTGGTGAGAATTTCTTCCATAATAGAGCGCAGGCCACGCGCGCCGGTTTGGCGCTCGATGGTTTTTTTGGCAATCTCACGCAACGCATCCGGCTGAAAATCCAACTCGACCTTATCGAGCTGGAACAGGTGCTTATACTGCTTCACCAGCGAGTTTTTCGGCTCAGTCAGGATTCGCACCAGCGCTTCTTCATCCAGTCCGTTCAGAGCGGTGATTACCGGCAAGCGTCCTACCAACTCGGGGATCAGGCCGTATTTCACCAGATCGTGAGGGATCACTTCAGACATCCACGCGGTAGTATCCAGTTCTTTTTTGCTCTGGATCTGTGCGCCGAAGCCCATAGAAGAAGAGGCTGTCCTCTTTTCGATGATCTTATCCAGCCCATCAAAAGCGCCTCCACAGATAAACAAGATATTGGACGTATCAATTTGCAGGAATTCCTGCTGCGGATGCTTCCGACCGCCCTGCGGCGGTACGTTGCAGACAGAGCCTTCCAGAATTTTCAGCAAAGCCTGCTGAACACCTTCGCCGCTGACATCGCGGGTGATGGAAGGATTTTCTGATTTTCTGGCAATCTTATCGATTTCATCGATATAGATAATACCATTCTCTGCGCGTTCAATATCAAAATCAGCAGCCTGAATCAGGCGGAGCAGAATGTTTTCCACATCCTCACCCACATAACCGGCCTCAGTCAGCGTTGTGGCGTCGGCAATCGCAAATGGTACATCGAGGAGCTTGGCAAGCGTCTGCGCCAGCAGGGTTTTTCCCACACCGGTGGGACCCAGCAGAAGAACGTTGCTCTTGCTGATCTCGACATCTTCACCGCCATAATAAACACGTTTATAATGGTTGTAAACCGCGACGGAAAGAGCAATTTTTGCCTTCTCCTGCCCGATCACATATTCATCCAGCTTCTTTTTAATCTCCTGCGGTTTGAGCAGGATTGTGCCGGTATCGCCCGTATAGGTCTTTTTTCGGTTAGATAAGTGTGACTCATCCTCCAGGATGGAATTGCAAAGCTGCACGCACTCATCACAAATATAAACACCCGGACCGGCGATCAGGCGGCGAGCCTGACTTTGCGGCTTACCGCAAAAGGAGCAGCACAACTCTCTTTCCTTGGTTTCGTCGTTATTCGGCATTCTATTATCACCTGCTTCACATAGAAGTTATCTCTTGGCAATCACTTTATCTACCAGGCCGTAAGCTACCGCCTGCTCTGCGGTCATAAAGTTATCACGCTCCGTGTCCTTCATGATCACCTCAATAGGCTGCCCGGTTTTCTCTGCCAAAATCTCGTTGAGCTTCTTTTTCGTGGCGATGATGTGATCCGCATGGATCATAATATCTGTCGCCTGACCCTGCGCACCGCCGCTGGGCTGATGAATCATGATTTCGCTGTTGGGCAGTGCAAAGCGTTTTCCCTTTGCACCGGCAGTCAGCAGAAACGCGCCCATGGAAGCAGCCATGCCGATGCAGATGGTGGAAACATCGCACTTAATATACTGCATAGTGTCATAAATTGCAAGGCCGGCCGTTACAGAGCCGCCCGGGCTGTTGATATAAAGGCTGATATCCTTCGACGGATCCTGACCTTCCAAATACAGAAGCTGTGCAACCACCAGACTTGCCGTCACGTTGTTGACCTCTTCATTCAACATCACAATTCTATCATTTAACAATCGGGAAAAAATGTCGTACGAACGCTCACCGCGATTTGTTTGTTCAATAACATATGGGACTAAACTCATCTTAACCACCTTTCTTCCATGCGGGTTTTCTTTGTGTTTCCGCCGCCGATTCGCACGGTAATCGGCGGCGGAATAGCCATTTGTATTGTCAAAGCTCCGATAAAGGGGCTTTGTAATTAATCTTTCTTCTCCGTGATCTTTGCGTTGTCACGAACGATGCCTACTGCCTTTTCTACTGCCAGGTCCTGAGCCAGGTCAGCCTCGGGGATAAAGCCCTTCACCTTGTCAACTTCCATGCTGTAGGTTTTGGCAAGCTTCTCGAATTCAGCCTCAATTTCTTCCGCCGTAGGCTTAATTTCTTCCAGCTCGGCAATCTTTTCCAGAGCCAGGCGAACTTTAACCTGCTTCTCGGCCTGGGGCTTAAAGTGGTCGCGGATTGTGTTCTGATCCATACCGGTATATTTCAGGTAGGTGTTGAAGTCCAGACCCTGAGACTGCAGGCGATACGCAAAGTCGCGCAGATCGTCGTTGATCTTATTCTGGTACAGAGCCTCCGGAATTTCACCCTCCAGCTTCTCAACCAACTGGTCGATCAACTGAGCCTCAACTTCGTCCTGTGCTGCCTTCTCACGGGATTCCAGCAGATTCTTGCGAATGTCCTCTTTATAAGAGTCGAGCGTATCGAACTCGCTGACATCCTTCGCAAAATCATCGTCAACGGCCGGCAGCTCTTTCTGCTTGATTTCATGCAGCTTAATCTTGAATACAGCCTCTTTATTCTGGAGGGTGGAAGCCTGATAATCCTCCGGGAAAGTTACGGTGATATCGAACTCTTCGCCGGTGGAGTGGCCAACAACCTGCTCCTCAAAGCCCGGGATAAACTGGCCGGAGCCGAGATCCAGCGTGTGGTTTTCCGCCTTGCCGCCCTCAAACGCAACGCCGTCTACAAAGCCTTCAAAGTCGATCACAACCGCGTCACCGGTCTGGGCAGGGCGGTCTTCCACGGTAATCATTCTGGAATTGCGGTCCTGAACCTTCTTGATTTCGCTGTCAACGTCCTCATCGGTTACCTCAACCGCAGTTTTGGTTGCTTCCAGGCTCTTGTAGTCGCTGATGCTCACCTGGGGCCAGGTGGTAACAATCGCCTTAAACACCAGTCCGTCTTTGCCGATGCTGACTACGTCAAAATCGATCTTTTCATCTACCAGTCTGAGCTGGGCAGCTTTTACAGCCTCATCTAAAGCAGCAGGATAAACAGCGTTTACAGCGTCCTCGTAGAAAAACTGCTCTCCATAATATTTTTCGATAAAGGCACGCGGAGCCTTTCCCTTGCGGAAACCCGGGATTGTGATTTTTTTGCCCTGTTTATGAAAAGCCTGGCTAACCGCTTTTTCAAAAGCATCCGCGTCAACCTCAACCTCAAGTTGATAACGGTTAGTTTCTACCTGATTGGACGATTTTAAACTCATTTTGTTTTCCTCCTGCTAATTGCATATTATCTTATTTATTATAGCATACCGGGGGCAAATATTCCATATTTTCACGGAAATGTTCATAATTTATTTAACAGACCAAAAGCGGCATAAAACCGAGATAATCACAGGAAATAAGGTGTAGCTCAATCCCCTGGTATTCCCCTGTTACGGCCCTGCGGGACGCCTGTGTGCCGTGAATATGCCCAAAATAACATTTCCGGATTCCCCGGCTTAAAAGAACCTCTAAAATCTCTTTGCAGACCATCCCATCGTACACGGGGGGATAATGCAGAAACACAACAGGGTTGAGCCCACGTGCTGCCGCATGATCGATGGAGGCGTTCAGCCGGCCCACCTCGCGGTTAACGATTTTCAAATCCTCATCGCTGGCTGCATTATACAGCCAGCCGCGCGTACCGCAGACTCCAAGCTCCCCAACGGGATAGGAATCATTGTGTACAATCTGCAGCGAATCAAAGCCCTTTGCGGCAAGATACGCGTCAATTTTGCTTCTGGTGCTCCACCAGTAGTCATGATTGCCCTTGAGCAGCAGCTTTTTGCCCGGCAGAGAATGCAGAAATGCAAAATCCCGTTCAGTTTCTTCCAGTTTCATCGCCCAGGAGATGTCTCCGGCAATCACCACTGTATCCTCCGGCCGTACGGTACTGCGCCAGTTTTTCTCCAGCCTTTCCACGTAATTGTGCCAGCCCTCAAAAACATCCATAGGCTTATTGGCACCAAGAGAAAGGTGCAGATCGGCAATCGCATACAACGCCATGTGCTACCTCATTTCTATTATTCAGGCTTTGGACGCTTCGAGCCCCGCCATGCGTAATACCACCTGAGGCATTTGTGCAATCTGGCAGCAATTGTGGAAACGAACTGTCTTTTCCTGAAGCAGAGCGATCGGCGCGGGCGCCGTGGTACCGGTAAGAGAAGAAAGCTGCTCGACCTTAGCAAAATCACCGGTCTCCTGCTTCTGGTCAGGCGCAACAGCCTCGAGCACGCTGTCTGCAAACTTATACGGACTGGCAGTGGAAACAATCACGGCGGGAGTTTCCTTGTCGCCGGTCACTTTCACATACTGCTTATATACATCTTCGGCCACCGCCGTGTGAGGGTCACACAGATAGTTCTGATTCTGAAACACTTCGTGGATTGTTTTCTTTGTCTGATCGTCATCACAGAAGCCCGGGAAGAACAAATCCTTCAAGGTTGCGGTCAGCTCTGCTCCAACCTCATACCGGCCTGTGGTGTTCAGTTCCTTCATCCAACCGGAAACCAATTCAGAATTGCCGCCGGTCAAATCAAACAGCAGGCGTTCCAAGTTGCTGGACACCAGAATATCCATGGAAGGGGAAATCGTTGTATAGAAATTTCGATTACGGTCATAGACTCCGGTGCTTAAAAATTCAGTCAGCACATTATTGGAGTTTGACGCGCAAATCAGCTTTCCAATCGGCAGGCCCATTTTTTTTGCATAATAGGCAGCCAGAATATTGCCAAAGTTGCCGGTTGGTACCACAACATTAAGGGGCTGTCCCAGTTCAAGCATTCCCTGCTCGGCCGCATCGCAATAAGCAGAGAAATAATAGACGATCTGAGGCAGCAGGCGACCCCAGTTGATGGAGTTCGCGCTGGAAAACAACATACCGTTTTCATCCAGCTCTTTGCGGATTTCCGGATTCGTGAAAATATGCTTTACACCAGTCTGGGCATCGTCGAAATTGCCTTCGATAGCACAGACAGCAACGTTTTCGCCTTCCTGCGTATTCATTTGGCGCTGCTGCATTGCGCTGACGCCCTTATCCGGATAAAACACCAGAATTTTTGTATCGGGAACATCGCGGAAGCCTTCCAACGCCGCCTTGCCCGTATCACCGGAGGTAGCTACCAGAATTACGGCTGTTTTATCGCAATTTGTCTTTTTTAGTGATCTGGTCAACAGGTGGGGCAGAAGCTGCAAAGCCATATCTTTAAACGCGCAGGTCGGACCGTGCCACAGCTCCAGAAAAGCTTCCTTGCTTTCCGCAATGAGGTGAAGCGGTGCCGCGCCGCCGGGAAATTTTTGTTCGGAATAGGCAGCGCCCACACTTTCACGGATTTCATCCGCAGAAAACTCCGGTAAAAAATCAGTTAAAATGCGAGCGGCTCGCTCGGTGTAGCTGCTCTTGCTCAGCACTTTCAAATCGTCCGCGGTATAAGTCGGAAGGCTTTCCGGAACAAACAGTCCCCCATCCGCCGAAATTCCTTGTACAATCGCCTGAGCGGCGGAAAGTGATTCTGCTTTGTTCCTGGTGCATTTATACTGCAAGGTGAATTCCCCCTTTTTGTTCGTTCCTTGCCTTATTTTATAATAAATTGTTCGTCGTGTCAAAATATTCTGAGAATTTGGAAAGTGCAAAAAGTGTGGTAAACCGTTTCAGAAAAAAGCCTCTCCTTTCCATACAAAATTCGAGAGATCAAAGAGGATTTTCTCATATTTTCATGCAAAGCTTCCCTCTGCGTCAAAGGCATTTTCGAAAAATTCGGCAGAAAGCGCCTGCCCGGCTTCATCCGTTCGCACCACGGCAACATCAAAGCGAGGCTGGAGCTCGGAACAACCTTTGGACAAATATTGTGTAGCCGTCAGAATCAGCTTTCGCCGCTTTGACGCGGTTACAGCCTCCTGCGGGCTGCCAAGGCAACGGTTTCCTCGGGTTTTAACCTCTACAAAGACCAGGTAAGAGCCATCCTGCGCAATAATATCGATCTCGCCGAAGCGGGAGCGATAGTTGCGGCATAGAATCCGGCAGCCGCGTTCCTGCAAAAGCTGCACGACATAGGTTTCGCCTGTTTTTCCGGAGCGATTATCCAATGAAATCCTCTCCCAGAATTTTTTTCAGAAAGCTTCTGCGGTGAATGGGACAAGGGCCGTATTTCAGCAGCAGCTCTCTATGAAGTACAGTTCCATACCCCTTGTGCTTTTGAAACTGATATTCCGGGTACAGCTTGTCAAGCTCAAGCATCAGACGGTCACGGCTGACTTTGGCCAGAATTGAAGCCGCGGCAATACTCGCACTCTGTGCGTCGCCCTTAATGATTAGCATGGCGGGTACCGGCAGATGCGGATCGCGGTTGCCGTCCACCAAAGCACAGTCCGGCGGAACTGATAAGCCGGAAAAAGCACGGTTCATCGCAAGAAAGGTTGCCTGCAAAATATTGATGCTATCGATCTCCTGCTCCGTAGCAAATGCGACCGAATAAGAAACAGCCTGTTGTGTGATCTGATCAAAGAGAAGCTCTCTCTTTTTTTCACTGAGCTTTTTGGAATCGTTCAGCCCCTCAATTTCGCAGTGCTGCGGCAAAATGACAGCAGCGGCAAACACCGGGCCGGCCAAAGGCCCCCGGCCCGCTTCATCGATGCCACAAACTACCGAAAAGCCTTGCTGGCGTGCCTGAAGCTCCCAGGCATACCAATCGATCATTTCTGCACCTGCTCCAACGTAACGCGGCCAAGCTTAGCACCCCGAAACTCATCCAGTACAGTAATTGCGGCACGCTCAATATCCACTTCGCCGCCGGGAATCAACATTCCACGCTTTTGGCCAATGAGTGCAAGCACCTCATAGCCCTTCATTCCGGTGAAATCCTCGTTCTGAAGCTTATACCGTTCTTTTAGTGGTGCCGGATACGACACGCACAAAACCTCCAGTAACCGGGCTGCCAGATGTTCGGTATCCAGCACGTCGTCCTTCACCGCGCCGGTAAATGCCAAGCGCTCCCCTACAAGGCGATCTTCAAACTTGGGCCAGAGAACACCGGGAGTATCCAGAAGTTCAAAGCCGCCGCCCAGTGTAAACCACTGGTTGCTGCGGGTAACACCGGGCCTGTCCTCCACATTGGCTTTTCCTCCGTGGGAAAGCTTATTGATAAACGAGGATTTGCCCACGTTGGGTACTCCCACTACCATCACGCGGATGGGGCGTCCCACCATCCCCTTTGCCTGCCACGCCGCGATGCGTTCGGCCAGAACGCCGCGCACCAGCGGGAAGAAGGCTTTCAGGTTTTTGCCGGAACGGCTGTCCAGCGCAACAGCTGAAATCCCCTGAGACTGGTAGAAGCGGATCCAGCGCTCGGTCTGCGCCGGATCCGCCAAATCGGATTTATTCATTAAAATGACCCGCGGCTTATTCTGGATCAGGCTGTCCAACACAGGGTTTCTGCTGCTGACCGGAATGCGGGCATCAATCATCTCCGCCGCAATATCCACCAGCTTCAGGCTTTTTTCAATTTGACGCTTTGTCCGGGTCATATGCCCCGGATACCAATGAACCGATTGTGGCTCGCTCATGATCCAATCCTTCCAAACCGGGAAATCGGGAACAGAATCATTTCCGCTTTCCCTAAAATATATCGTTCATCTACCATACCGACCGCCTCAAAGCGGCTGTCTTCCGAAACCTCGCGATTATCGCCGAGAACAAAAATGTGTCCGGCAGGAACAGTCTGCGGAAACTGCAGCAGCGCTTCCGACGTCATGGGTTCATGCGTGATTCCGTTCTCAATATAAGCGGATTCATCAAGCTCTTTTCCGTCCACAGAAACCGTGCCGGTCAAATAATCAATATTCACCGTTTGGCCCGGAAGGGCAATCACTCGCTTGACAATTGGCTTTGTCAGTCCGATGGTACGTTTTAAAACCACCACATCATTCTGCTTCGGCTGATAAAAATAGCTGGAAACCACAATTCTGTCTCCGCTGTAAAGATTCGGCAGCATAGAGGTACCGTCCACCGTTACCACACGGAACAAAAACGTAAATAAAATCACCACGGCAACCAGCGCCATGACCAGAGAATCCACCCATTCAAAGCAGCTTACGGTAAACGCGCTGGGCTGAGGAGACGGGTCATTCGAGTTCGGATCATTCTGCTGCAGCTCTGATCCCGATTCAATTTGCACCATAGTGTTTTTCTCTTCCTCTTGCAACGGACGAGCGCCTCCTTTTCGCGAATAGCAAAAAAGGGACAATCAATGTCCCTTTTCAACCGTTGAAGGCTGTGCGGAACCTCCCCCACAGCCTTTTGCAATCCAAATATAATGGGAGTGGTTCGCTCAATTAGCGAAGCTGCTCCTTAACCTTGGCAGCCTTACCAACTCTGTCACGCAGGTAGTACAGCTTCGCACGGCGTACACGGCCCTTGCGCACAATGGTAACATCCTTTACGTTGGGGGAATGGATCGGGAAAACTCTCTCCACGCCTACGCCGTAGGATACGCGTCTGACAGTAAAGGTTTCAGTAATGCCGCTGCCTTTGCGGGCAATTACAGTACCCTCGAACAGCTGAATTCTCTCTCTGTCACCTTCACGGATATTTACGCTGACCTTAACGGTATCGCCGATTCCAAACTTCGGCAGCTCAGTCTTTGCAGACTCCTGAGCAATCAATTTTAAAGCATCCATTCTTTTTCCTCCTAAAATTCCAGACATTCATGCAATGCAGAGGACTGTCCGCTTCAATGTCACGGGAAAACCCGGGCATTGAACCCCGCCGGAAAGGCCAACGGTATCCAAATGCCCATATATCATACCATAACCCGGTAAAAACCGCAAGATTTTTTTCTAATTTTCTGAATTACGGATGATCGTGATTCTACTCAAAGAAAACGGAATCTATCGTTTTCCGTTTTCTTCTCCGTTTTCGAATTATTTATGGTATTTTCCATTGCTGTTAATCTGAAAGGCGCGGTAAATCTGCTCGCACAGCATCACACGGGCCAGCTGATGGGGAAACGTCATCGGTGACATAGAGAGCCGCAGTGCGCTTTTCTCTTTCACCTGATCGGAAAGCCCAAACGAACTGCCGATTACAAAGGTAAACGCACTGGCACCGCCTACGGCCCGGCGCTCCAGTTCCGCCGCCAGCTGAGGTGAAGAAAGAAGCTTTCCCTCAATGCACAGGGATAGTACAGTTCCCTGTGCAAGGGAAAGCAGATGTTCTCCTTCTTTTCGCAAGGCAGCCTGAATCTGTGCCTCCGACGGAGCATCTGGCAGGCGTTCCTCCGTAATTTCGGTAATAGAAAAGCGGCAGAACGCGCCCAGGCGCTTGGCATATTCCTCACAGGCCGACTGCAGATATTTTTCCTTCAGCTTGCCCACGCACAGTACCTGAATTGTTACCATAACATCTCCTGATCAAAAAGGCTCCAAAGCTCATAGCTAAAACAACAGAACCTTCCCTGTGTGATTTTCTCTCGACGCCACAGTCAGTTCAAAATCGACCTGCTGCTGCATTCCGGCCATTTTCAGTGCGCAGAGAGAGGTTTGATACGCAATATCCGGCGTGTTGTTCTCCGCACTCAGGTGGGCCAATACAAAACGGGTAGTTCCCGTTTCAGCCAGATGCGGCAGCATGCAGGAACAGACCTCGTTGGATAAGTGCCCTACATCAGACAAAATGCGGCGCTTTAAATAATAAGGATAAGGGCCGTTTTCCAGCATTCCGACATCGTGGTTCGATTCCAGCACCACCAGGTTGCTGGTTTCCAGTTCACGGCGAACCTGGTCGGATATGTACCCCAAATCTGTTGCAAGGGTAAACGTTCTGTCATCGCCCGTATGAACCCGGTACCCAAAGCCCTCGGCACAATCGTGCGAAATCGGAAACGGACGAATCATCATTTCGGCGCATTCCGTCCCGCGCTCCTCCGCTACACAGCAGGTCATTTTCGCGGTAACCTCCCCTGCATCCTCCAGGGCCTGCAAGGTTCCGGCTGATGCGTAAACCGGAATACGGTTCTTTTCAGAAAACACACGCAAGCCTTTCACGTGATCCGAATGCTCGTGCGTAATAAAAATTCCCTTGACGGCCTCCACGGGAATATTGCAGCTTTCCAGCATCTTTGTGATCTGCCGCGCACTTCGTCCAACATCAATCAGGATTCCCGCATCACGGCTGCCAATATAAAAACTGTTTCCGCTGCTGCCACTGAACAGCGGACAAAACCTTGCCATAGCATGCTCCTTCACTGACAAAAACGGTTCAGGCCGGCCATTACTACCGGGACCTGAACCTTCGTGTTTTTTAATTCGTTTTAAACCGCCTGTGCCACCGAAGGATCCGGAATATGAACTCGTTTAATATCCGCGCCCAAAGCCAAAAGCTTTTCCTCTACATTCTCATAGCCGCGTTCAATGTGCTGAATGTCCTCCACCTGGCTGACACCGTGTGCGCACAAAGCCGCAATCAGCATCGCAGCGCCCGCGCGAAGATCGGTGGCCCTCACCGGAGCAGCGTTCAGGTGGTCCACACCCTCAACCACCGCCAGTTTTCCGTCAACGGAAATCTGGGCGCCCATTCGTTTGAGCTCTTCCACATAGCGGAAGCGATTGTCCCATACACTTTCATTAATAATGCTTGTTCCATGGGCGATGGAAAGTACAACCGCAATCTGCGGCTGCATATCGGTGGGAAAACCCGGGTGGGGCATTGTTTTAATGTTGCAGCGGTTCAGGGGCTGGTCGCGCCTGATGCGAATGGAATCATCGTATTCCTCAACGCAAACACCCATTTCTTCCAGTTTGGCAGAAATGGATTCCAGATGCTTCGGAATCACGTTTTTGATCAGAACGTCACCACCGGTAGCGGCGGCTGCAGCCATATACGTTCCAGCCTCAATTTGATCCGGAATAATGGAATAGGTTGTCCCCTTGAGATGCTCAACACCATAGATTTTGATTACATCGGTACCTGCACCGCGGACATCCGCCCCCATCGAGTTCAAAAAGTTTGCTAGATCGACAATATGAGGCTCCTTGGCTGCGTTTTCAATAATCGTCGTACCCTTGGCCCGTACGGCCGCCAACATTATATTGACCGTCGCACCGACCGAAACTACGTCCATGTAAATATTGTTGCCAACAAGCTCCTTTGCGGTAACGTCTACCATGCCGCCTTCCAGTGTATAGGTTGCACCGAGTGCCGCAAAGCCCTTTAAATGCTGGTCGATCGGGCGTACGCCAAAATCGCAGCCGCCGGGCATGCTGACTACCGCGTGGCGGAACCGGCCAAGCAGAGCGCCCAGCAAGTAATACGAGCCGCGAATGTGCCTGGCCAGCTCATACGAAGCCACACAGGTATGAATCGGCCTTGGATCGATCTCAATGGTAGAGGAATTAATCTTTCTGATCTTCGCCCCCATATCGTACAAAATACGGGTAATTGCTGTAACATCAGTTATATTAGGAATGTTTTCAATTCTGCAAATATCATCCGCCATAATAGCAGCCGGAATAATGGCAATAGCAGCGTTCTTAGCGCCACTGACGATCACTTCACCGGTCAGCCGATTGCCACCGGTAATCACATATTTGTCCAATGCGGCACGCTCCAATCATTATAATAACAGGTAGTATTGTCATGAAATTCAAAAGATAATAAGAATATTATAAAAACAAAAAATTGTCGGTAAAATTCAATTGAAATATCGTTTCTAAAACAAGAGAAAACCATAACATTTTGTCAAAAAAAGAAGCTCAAGAAGTTTCTTTCAACGCTATTTTGTACTTCTAAGATGATAATACACCAAGGAAAAAAAGTCAATAAAATCCCTAAATTTATCGCTTTAGAGCAAAGAAATAAAAAAAGCATTTCGTTTTTATGCGAAATGCTTTTTTTGCTACTCATCAGCGGCTCACATACAGCAAAGGATTTATTTTTTGGCCGTTTTTAATCACCTCAAAATGCAGATGTGCGCCGGTAGAATCTCCCGTGCTGCCGATCATCGCAATAGGCTGACCCTTTGAAACCCTTTGCCCGGAGGAAACCAGAATCTTGCTGGTGTGACCGTACAGAGTGGAGATCCCGTTGCCGTGATTAATTTGCAAGTGATACCCATACCCGCTGGAGCTGTATTTTACATATGTGACCACGCCGCCGTCTGCCGCTACAATTGTCTTACCATAGGAGTTGCCGCCGGAAATATCAATACCGGTGTGCATTCTTCCCCATCGATAAGCAAAGTAGCTGGTAATATTGCGGATGGAAGGCACAGGCCACATCAGAGACCCACTGCTCTCACCCGCCCCACTGTACTGCGGGCGCTTCTTCGTACCGGTTACGATTTTTTTATCCACCGCCTCGGTTACAACACGCTTGCTGAGCGTTGTACGTGAGGTTTCAATTCCGTTAACATAGGTGACCTCTTCGGTAATTTCCTGAACACCGTCCTGGCCCTGCGTTACGATTTTGGAATAATCGGTATACTGGCTGTCATCCTTCTCCGTAACCGTTTTATAAGGCAAAGAGGTTGTCCGTATTTCTTTTTTGACCACCTTCACGTGCAACAGAGTCTGCGGAGTCTGCACATTAAGCTGCATGCCAATTTTTAAATGATCACCAAGCTGATTGTTATTCAGGCGATTGAGTTCCGATAACGTAAGATTGTACTGCCGTGCAATAGAGGTAGCGGTATCTCCATCCTTTACCGTGTATAGCGCCAGAGCCTGCTCAGAGCCTGTCAGTTTTTGAGCCATGCTCTCCGCATTGACAATACTGGCGGTTGGGAACAAGCCGTTGATGGTTTCCACATCCTCGGCAAAAGAAGCCTTGGCCGATTGATCGCCGGATTTAGCGGTATTGAGAATGTTTTGAAGAAGATACGTCATATCCGCGCTGCTTTTCACCGCACCAATTAATTCACCGTCAACATAGAGCCCGCTGCCCTCTTCAATGATTCCATTAGATTGCTGAATCAGGCGGTCACACAGTGTGCTGGCTGCATAAAATCTGCCGCTGTCCATCGCGGTGAGGATAAACGTCGGCGTAATTTTTAAATTGGCAGCAGTCACAGTGCTGTACACCATGCGCTGATTCACCATTTCTGTCGCCTTTTCAAACACAGATTCGTCTTTGATGGTCGCAAGCTGTTTTCCGTCATAGCTCAGCACCAGACCGTAATCCTGATGGTTCCAATAGCTGATGGTGCCCAGCAGCAAAAATACCGAAAAAACCGGTGCCGCAATGTTTAGCACCGACATAACGAATTTTTTGCGGATTACAAAATGAAGACCTACGTGCTGCAACCGCCCGACCGCGCCCTGCAGCGTCAATCCTTTGGAAAGCTCTTTTAAATGCTCCCCATCTTTACGAAAATTATCCAGAAACAGGCGGATTTCTCTTTTCAGCCTGATCAGCTGCTTGCCAATGGTTTTCGCATAAATCAGCCCGGCCAGCTCAACGGCGGGAGTAATAAAACGGACAAAACGTCTGCGCAGTCTTTTTAAAATCCGGACAGACTGAATCCCGGTGATATATATCATACGGCAGCCTGCGGCGACGTAACCCTGTATCGAAATTCGATGAAGGGATAATTGTTGCATTGCGTCAGTCCCTTCCTTTCGCGCAAGGAAATTGGTTACAAGTTTGTAATGAACTCTTATATGATAATATAAAAATTAAAAATATGCAACCTTTTGGAAGGATTTTACAATTTGGTAAATTATTATAGACGATACAGGCGAAAGCCAAGAGCTTCAAACCGGATAACTCAGCTTTTGCTCGCTCCAACCCGCAATCACCGGCAGAAAAGCGGCGGCTTCCCCTTTGGCTTCTTCCAGATCGTGTTCCAGATAGTTGCCGCACTCGATGGAGGTACAGCCGGGAACTTCGCCGGAAAAATCTGCAATTCTTGCAAAAACATCCTGAATCAGGGCAATAGCATCGGAGTGCTTCAAATTCCTGACAAGAAAGTAAAATCCGGTGCGGCAGCCCATCGGCCCAAAGTAGATAATCTGATCACGGAACGTTGAGTTGCGGGCCATTGTCGCGAACAGGTGCTCGATGGTGTGCATGGCCGGGTTCGATAAAAACGGCGGCACATTCGGCTTTCTCATGCGTATATCGTATGTGGTAATATCTCCATCCACACGGGAAAGATAAATTCCCGGAGTCAAAATATCGTGATTGATCTGAAAGCTTGCAATTTTATCCATATTAAATCCCTCGTATCAGTAGAATTCAGTTTTAGGGCTTGTCCTTTTGCAAAAAGAATTAAATTATTTTTCTATTCTACCGTTTTCCCGCATTCTTTGCAAGTATCCCTTTTACCGCAGCCGATAATACGGCTTTTCTTCGCCAAAAAACCAATAGCGAATCCAGTCGTCCAACACAATCCCAACGCTGGACAACAGAAACCAGATCACGCTGGATTGCAGGCTGATCTGCCCCAGCAGCTGAAAGCGCAGCTTGGAATAATCCCACACCTGCCACCCCAGCCATAGATTGACGATACAGCCGGTCAGGAATTCCAGTGCGGTGATCATCAGGGCCGAAATCAGCATTTGAAGCAGCAGCGGCATGTCCCAGGAAACTACTTCATTGATCAATCCACACAAAACAAAGCACAGCCCGCCGAGCAAAAACATGCTCCAATGTGAATACCCTCTCCACAACACCTCAAGCCAAAAATAGATCAGTCCGCCGACCAGAAAAAGTAATATGCCTTTCCCGAACGCTTTCATCAGAATCCCCCCTGCCCAGATATATTCCGCGCCGCGCGGCAATATGAAAACGTGGCAAAGGAATATTCAAGGGAGAAATTGGAAAGTCTACCTGATAGATGAACTTTTTAGGAGGCGATGAAATGTTTCAGTCAGAGAATCAGGAAATGAACAGCTACTTTGCTTCTCTTCCCCGCTTTATTCAGGAATCCATCAATCAGTCCAGCCTAGAGATTCACACAATCGAAGAGCTGAAAGCAATTGCCTGCAATCTGCAGACGAAAGAAAAGCCGCAGAATTTCTGATGTACATGAAAACGGGCAATCCTTTTTCCCGCTATCGATATGGGAAAACGGAACCAAAAATTTCTTTTAACTCTTAAAGTAAAACTGCCGTCTTTTTTCCGAGAGGGAAAACCGCAAAGTGAAATGATGAAACAGAAGCGCCCGGCAAACTGTGTTTGCCGGGCGCTTCTGTTTCGAGCATCTATTTACAGAATTTTTGAAAGAAAATCCTGAAGTCTTGCGTGCTTTGGCGCGGCGAAAAACTCCTGAGGAGGAGCTTCCTCCAGTACCTGGCCCTGATCCATAAACAAAATCCGGGTGCCAACCTCTCTGGCAAAGCCCATCTCGTGGGTAACCACAATCATCGTCATCCCCTCTTCAGCCAGCTGCTTCATCACCTGAAGAACTTCGCCAACCATTTCGGGGTCCAGCGCGGAGGTAGGCTCATCAAACAGCATTACCTTCGGCTCCATCGCCAGCGAACGTACAATGGCGATGCGCTGCTTCTGCCCACCCGAAAGCTGGGCAGGATACGCTTGTGCCTTATCAGCCAGGCCGACTCTTTCCAGAAGCTGCATGGCGGACTGCTCCGCCTCTTCCTGTGTTTTCAGCTTCAGAGAAGTCGGGGCAAGCGTGATATTCTCTAAAATGGTCAAATGCGGAAACAGATTGAAGTGCTGAAACACCATCCCCATCTTTTGGCGCAGAAGGTTAATGTTGCATTTGGGACTGGTGATTTCCTCATCCTCAAACCAGATTTCACCGGAGGTCGGCTGCTCTAAAAGGTTCAGGCAGCGCAGAAAGGTGCTTTTTCCTGAGCCGGACGGCCCGACAATGACCACCTTTTCTCCCTTTTCAATCGTTTGGCTGATTCCCTTGAGAACGAAAAGATCTCCACGGGAAGTATGAAATGTCTTTTCCAGATTTTTAACGGATATCACTTGCACTGAGCCTCCTTTCCAGCAGGGTAAGGCATCTGGTCAGAATCATGACGATCAACAAATAAACTGCGGCAACCGTTAAAAGCGGCGTATACGCATCGTAGGTAATGCTGCGAATCACATCGCCGCCCTTGGTCAGATCCTGCACACCGATATAACCGGCAACAGAGGTCTCCTTGAGCAGAGAAATAAATTCATTAAAGATGGCCGGAGCCACATTTTTCAGCGCCTGCGGGAACACGATTTTGATCATCGTCGTCTTTTGATTAAGCCCAAGAGAGCGGCCCGCCTCGATTTGTCCCTTGTCCACAGACTGAATTCCGCTGCGGATAACCTCGGCCACATACGCACCGGAATTAATGCCGAACGCGATGACGGCCGCAACCATTTTATCGGCAGACTGGTAAATCACGTAATACGTGATCAAAAGCTGAACTACAACAGGTGTTCCGCGGATCACCGTCAGATAGATACTGCAAATCGTATTCAAAAAGCGAAATTTCTTTTTATCATTATTATGAGAAACGCGGATTAGGGCAACCAACGTGCCCAGTACAATACCAATGATCACCGCAAACAGGGTGATCAGCAACGTGTTTCCCAAGCCAGAAACCAAATATTTATACCGGCTTTTCTCTATAAAGGCATCATAGAAATGCTGCCCCAGATTCATGTACATATCTTGAAAGAAACGCCCAATATCAAAACCGGACAAATATTGCGGGTTGAAAATCAGATTCCCCATAGCAACCTCCTTAAATAGGACTGAAAAGGCAAAGGAGGGCAGCGGGGAATCCCGCTACCCAGCCCGAAAATGACAGAAATTCTGTATTATTCCTGTGCCAGATATTTATCACAGATTTTCTGCAAATCTCCGCTGTCCTTCAACTCTTTCAGAGTCTGGTTGATCAGTTCGGTCAGCTCGGTATTACCCTTTTTCACAGCAATGGCATACTGCTCATTAGTCAGCATATCATCGAGCTTTGCAATTTTGTCGCTGTTCTTCTCAACGAATTTCTCAGCCGGGAAATTATCGATAACAACCGCATCAATTCTGCCGGCAATCAGATCGGAAACAGCATCCATCCCCTTGTTGTAACGCTCAACAGAGCCTACCTTGATTTTGCTGGTGCCGTCTTCGTTGGTGCAATATTTATCACCTGTGGTACCAGTCTGAACGCCAACCTTCTTGCCGTCCAGATCTTGGGGCTGCTTAATTTCTCCGCCCTTTTTCACGATGATCGCCTGGCCCGCGTCAAAATAGCTGTCGGAAAAATCAACGTTCTTTCTTCTCTCGTCATCAGCCGTCATACCAGCCGCAACAAAATCCGCCTTACCGGAGGTGATTTCCGGAATCAGGGAATCGAAAGCAACATCGTTTACTTTCAGTTGAACGCCAAGCTTCTCGGCGATTTTCTTAGAAATTTCAATATCAATGCCCACTACATCATCGCCATCTTTGTATTCAAATGGCTCAAATTCCGCATTGGTAGACATAGTGATAAATCCGTTTTTCTTGATGGTATCCAGAGTGCTGGTGCTGGCACCGGCGTTGCTGGAATCAGACGCCGCCCCACTGGAGGCTCCACCGCCATTGCAGGCGGACATGGACAACATGGCTGCGGCTGCAAGACAAACCGCTAAAAACTTAACTGATTTTTTCATGGTTCCATCCCTCTTCTATTCAATCTCATTTTTCTCACAGAACTAAAATATGAATGTATTATATCGCATAATTATACATAAATCAAGGATTAAATCTTATAAAATTCAAATTTGGCAGGTTCGTTGTTTTCAAAAGTAAATGCTTTTCAATTTTTATGCAATTGATACATCCAGCTCATGCAACAACAGAACAAAATCTTCTGGCACGGGTGCCTGCAAAAAGAGCGCTTCCCCTGTTACCGGGTGTATGAGGCTGGCCGAAATGCAGTGCAGAGCCTGGCGGCCGATTTTATCCCGATGCCCTCCATACAAGTCATCCCCCGCGAGTGGATGAAAAACACTCGATAAATGAACCCGAATCTGATGTGTTCGGCCGGTTTCCAGACGGATTTTCAGAAAAGTAAGGTCGTTTTTCGAGCATATGCTCTGCCAATGTGTTACAGCTGCTTCTCCGTCAGGTGAGACAGTCCTCTGAATTTTGCTGCCGGGCGCAAGCGAGATTGGCGAACTGATTGTTCCGCAGCCGAATAAAGCTCCTTCGCAAACTGCAATGTATTCTTTTTGTATATTATGGGACAAAGCCGCCGCAATATAGGAATTTTTTGCAACAATCACAATGCCAGATGTATTTTTATCCAGCCGATATACAGGACGGAACCGGCATGTTTCCTCTGCCGTGCGCCAGTGAAACGCCACAGCATTAGAAAGCGTACCGGAATCTGACCCCGGTACAGGATACATCGCCATTCCCGCGGGTTTATTCACGGCCAGCAGATCTGCATCCTCATATAAAATCGAAATTGGAATTTCTGATGGAACAGGAGATTCCTCATCCTGCGGCAGATTGAGGCAAATGCTGTCCCCCGCATGCAGAAGGGTAACGGCTGTTGCATGCGCTCCATTAATACAAAGGCCACCATGCACGCGCTTAAGCTTTACAAGTAGGCGGGCCGAAACCCGGCAGTACCCGCGCAGAAAACCTTTCAACCGACAGCCTTCATATTCTGCGGGAACCGTAAAAGTCAGTGTGCGCAAGGTGCGCCTCTCCCCTTTCTCACAAAAAAGCGGCAGCCGAAGCCGCCGCTTTCTAAAAATCAGCGAATAACCTGATTTATTGATCTACTTCAACCGTCCATCCAAAGGAATCCGGCAGCTTGCCCCACTGAATACCGGTCATGGTATCGTACAGGCGCTGGGACAACGAGCCGATTTTGCCGTCGTTAAACTCCATAACCGTATCACCCCATTTGAGATGACCAATCGGAGAAATAACCGCCGCCGTACCGGTACCAAACGCTTCTTTCAGCTTGCCCTCTTTGGCTGCGTCGGCAACCTCCTGAATCGACAGGCGGCGCTCCGTCACGTTAACGCCCCAGGATTTCAGAATCTCAATGGTAGACATACGGGTAACACCAGACAAAATAGAGCCCTGCAAAGCAGGAGTGACCACTTCGTCACCGATCTGGAAAAACACATTCATTGTGCCGACTTCTTCAATGTATTTGCGCTCAACGCCATCCAGCCACAATACCTGCGTATAGTGCTGTTTTTCCGCCTCGTCCTGCGCTTTCAGAGACGCCGCGTAGTTGCCCGCCGTCTTGGCAAAGCCCATACCGCCCTTTACCGCGCGGACATAACCGTCTTCCACATAAATTTTCACAGGATTCAAGCCCTCGGGATAATAAGCGCCAACAGGCGAGCAGATGATAATGAACATCAGGTGATGCGCCGGGTGTACACCCACAACCGGGTCTACACCGATAATAAACGGACGAATATACAACGATGTACCGGGGGCAGAGGGAACCCAGTCACGATCTACGGATACCAGCTTCTTAATTGCTTCCACCGCAAACTCCTCGTCAATCTGCGGAATGCAAAGGCGTTCATTTGATACATTCAGACGTGCCATATTTCTGTCTGGACGGAACAGCAGAATCCGGTTATCGTCCGTACGGTAGGCCTTAAGGCCCTCGAAAACAGATTGTCCATAATGCAGGCACATGGCGGACGGCTCCATATTCAGGGGAGCATACGGTACAATTCGGGGATCATGCCAGCCCTCTCCGCTGGTGTAATCCATAATAAACATATGATCCGTAAAAATACGGCCGAATCCCAAATTTGTCCCATCCGCAGGCTTCTCCTTAGGGTGCTGCGTGTGTTCAACTCTGATTTGCATAGTTAGCCCTCCCTGATTTTTTATCGCTTTAACTCATTGTAGCACCAATCATTTTTAAATTCAAGACACCTGATAATCGTAACAGAACAGAAAAATACACAAAAAATCAAGTATGACTGCGCAGGCCCTTTGGATACCGGTTTTTCATTTTACCGGAAGAACACTTGCCGAACCCAGTAATTACGCCGTCAACAGCGACACCGGCGTAGCCTTTCAGGGCGGAATCAACCTCCAATTCTTCCCCGTGCAGATACGCGTGGATTTCGGGCGAGCGCGACGATAAATGGACGGTCTGCCGCAGCTGCCGCGGCAAAGCCGACAGGAACAGCGCATGCGCCGGTTCGATGCGGCCCTTCTGGATTTCACCGAGCATCACACCGGCACGGATTACCCCTAGGCCGGAGAGGCGCGGAACAAACTCCGGCACAATCAGAATCGCACTGCCGCTTTGAATCAGCGAACCCGGAAGCGGCTCGTTAAAAATCTGGCTGTACAATGCCTTCGCGTCCGATTCCGCAGAAAATTTGGCAAATGGATACTCTGCCACACGGCAGATAGCGGTAGATGTTTTTCTCATTTTCGCTACAAAATGGCCGTCCCCGCCGTCCATCGGGAAAACACGCCGCGCCTGAGGCATCCCGATTCCGGGGCGGCCAAACGTAACACCGGAATCCTCCAGGACAAAATCCGGATGCCGCTGCAAAAACGCATAGACAGTTTCTTCATTCTCTTCCGGCGAAAAGGTACAGGTAGAATAAACGAGAATTCCGTTCTCGCGCAAAGCGGTCGCGGCGCTGTCCAGAATCAGGCCCTGGCGTACAGCACACGTTCTCACATGCTCCTCGCTCCAGTCCTGCACCGCCTGTGCGTCGCGGCGGAACATGCCTTCTCCGGAGCAGGGCGCATCTACCAGCACACGATCAAAAAAGCCGGAAAGCGTTTCGCACAGCGTTTCGGGATGGCAGGAAGAAACCACCGCGTTTGAAACGCCCATGCGTTCCAGATTAGAAAGCAGCGCGATTGCACGGGATCGAACCACCTCATTAGACCACAAAAGTCCCTTTCCTGCAAGCAAAGCCGCAATCTGAGTGGATTTTCCTCCCGGCGCGGCACACAGATCAAGTATTTTTTCCCCCGGCTGCGGATTCAGCACGGTCACTGCCGAGGCCGCGGAGGGCTCCTGTGAATAGAACGCTCCCGCATGGTGCAGCGGGATACGGCCAGGCTTGTCCGCATCTTCGGGAATTCGATAGGAATACGGGGAAAACGGGCTGGATTCCATTGGAAAATCGAGCGCGTTTTTTAGCGTTGCTTCATCACATTTGAGTGGATTCAGTCGAATCCCGCGCACTGAAGGCTGCCCCATGCACTCTAAAAAATCGGAATATTCACTGCAAAGCAGCGTTTTCATGCGGCACAGAAATGCCAAAGGATATTCGTTCATAAGCATGTCAGCTCCAAAGATTCTTTGTATATTTTAAAAGGAACGGAAAACAATATATCGCGAAGGGGGTGAAATACTTGGATAAGCAATATGAGAAGAGCACAAATAAAACCCAGAATTCCACCAGCAACTGCAAGTCCCAGAGCGGTAGTAATAAAACCGGCAACTCTACTCAGAATAGCACTCAGAACAACAATCAGACCAGCAATTCTACTCAGCAGAAGAAGGATTCTTCCTCCTACAACAACTCTCATAAGAGCGACAGCTACAGCAATGTAGAAAACAGCAATAACTACCGCTAAACGGCAGTAAACATTTCAGAGCAGACGGTTTTGACGAATGGCAAAACCGCCTGCTCTTCCTTTTTGGGGCTTTATTGGAAAGGATTACTGATCTTCAGCTTTTTTGCTCCTGTTCAATAAATCCTTCAGATTTTTATCTTCCTTTTTAATCTCACGGAAGCCCTGCCCGGTGATCTGTCCTGCTTCGCCGATAATGATGAAGGCTCTGTTGTCCGTAGAACGGATCACATCTGTAACCTTGCTGACCTCATACCGCCGTACAGCACACAACAGCACCTCGCCGCTGCGGTTGCTGTATACGCCTCTGGATTTCAGAGCTGTAACACCCCGATCGATCTCCGAAAGAATCTTAGTCGCAATTTCATCATTCTTTTCAGAAATAATAAACAGCATTTTTCCGGTACCGGCATCCGCGCCGTACAGGATGGTATCGATCAGCCGTGTGGAAACAAAAACGGTGATAAAGGCGTACAGAGCGCTTTCCAGGCTGCGGTATACAAAGCCAGAGAGCAGAATTACCATCGCATCCACGCCCATCATTAGCTGACCCATGGAAAGGCTGCGAAGCCGTTGCTCCAGCAAACGGGCAATCAGGTCTGTGCCGCCGGTCGTCGCACCTCGCAGCAAAACCAGAGAAAGACCGATTCCCTCCAGTACGCCGCCGAAGATTGCAGCCAGCATATGGTCTCCCTCATACACTGGCAGAATGGAAGAAAACGCATCAATAGTAATGGAACACAGCAGGGTAGCTAAAATGGTCTTTCCGACAATGCGGTAGCCCAGCTCCCAAATAGCCCAAAGGAATACCGGAAGGTTGATGACAAACAGCATGGTTCCGATCGGTGTACCCCACAGGTAATTGAGTACTGTTGCAAGGCCGGTAATTCCGCCGGGCGCGATGTGGTTCGGTGCGGTAAAGCAGTTGACCGAAACCGAAAACATCACACTGCCAGCTAAAAAATACAGAACATCCAAAAAAACAATCCGATTGCGCGTTTTCAAAACTCCCATACGAAAGCACCTTCATTCTTCGCAGATCAAGGCAAAAAATTGACGCAGACGCGCCAGCTCCCCTTTCAAATACAAATATCCAAATAAGGTTTCCAGCGCCGTTGCCGCATGGTAATCGGCAGAGCTGGAGTTTTTCGGTATATGAGATACCTTTGCGTTTCGTCCGCGGCGGTAAACGGCCTCCTCCTCTTCGGTAAACAAGGGAATCAGCTTCAAAGCCGCCTGTGCCTGCGCACCGCAGCACACCTGGGCCACGGCACTTTTATGCAGCGTATTGACCGGGCAGTTTGCCTGGCAAACCAGACGCTCCCGCACAAACAGCTCGAAAACCCCGTCGCCGACAAAGGCCAGAGGCAAAGGACTGAGTTGACGCGGATCGCAGTCTGTTTCTAAAAAGCGTTCCAAAAATCAGCCCCCCCTACTCCACAAAATCAAATTCCAGATCGTACATGCTGACCGTATCGCCCTCTTCGGCCCCTGCTTCACGCAAGGCGTCGATTACACCGGAGCTAATCAGAACACGCTGGAAATACTGCAGGGACTCATAGTCGTCGAAATTGACGGAACGCAGCAGCTGGAGCAACCACTCGCCCTCCACCACAAATACGCCGTCCTGATTGGTAACGGTGAATTTCTGTGCCTGTTCGGGAGTGATTTCAGGCAACGGCACTGGGTCGGGCTCAAAGCGAACCACCGGCGGCAGCTGCGACAGCATTTCCTGAATCCTTTTGAGCAGCGGGTCTACCCCATAACGGATAGCAGCCATAATCGGGAAGAACTCGTAGCCCTGCTCTTCCACGAATCGGCGGAACTCTTCGACCTGCTCCTCTGAAGCGAGGTCGCATTTATTCCCTGCCACAAGCATTGGCCGCTGGGAAAGTTCGCCATTAAACTTTTTAAGTTCACGGTTAATGATTTCAAAATCCTCTTTGGGGTCGCGCCCTTCGCTGCCCGCAACATCCACAATATGCACCAGCAGGCGGCAACGCTCCACATGGCGCAGGAATCGGTGGCCCAATCCGGCACCCTCTCCGGCTCCTTCAATCAGGCCGGGGATGTCCGCCATAACAAAGGATTGTCCCTCTCCCAAAAACACGACACCCAAGACCGGAGTGATGGTGGTAAAATGATAATTCGCGATGTTCGGCTTCGCCTCACTTACGACAGAAACCAGCGTCGATTTACCTACATTGGGGTAGCCGACCAAACCAACATCTGCCAGAAGCTTCAGCTCGAGCTGTACCTCAAACTCTTCACCGGGCTGACCCGGCTTGGCAAAACGAGGAGTCTGACGCGTGGGAGTTGCAAAATGTGCATTTCCCCATCCACCTTTGCCGGCGCGGGCGATTACCTGCGGCTCATCGGAAGACAGATCTGCCAGCAGGCGTCCGCTTTCCAAATCGCGCACCAGAGTTCCTTGCGGCACACGAATCACCAGGTCGGGCGCGCCCCTGCCGGAGCATCGCTTTCCCGCGCCGTTCTGCCCGTTCTCGGCAATATACTTGCGCTTATAGCGAAAATCTGCCAGAGTGGACAGGTTTTTATCCACCTGAAACACAACATCTCCGCCACGGCCGCCATCGCCGCCGTCCGGCCCGCCGGCCGCAACATATTTTTCCCTGTGAAAGCTGACGGCGCCGTTGCCGCCGTCGCCGGCTTTCACTTTAATTTTCGCAATATCTACAAACATATGCTTTCCGGCTCCTTATACTATTCCCCTATTTCAAATCGATATATAAAATTTTCATTGTGATCTCCCTGCCAAAGACGAGAGATCACAAACATCTATTGTTCTATTGGGAACAGTATTGCTGCTCCCGCTTAGTATAGACCTAATCATATCAAAAAATCCCGGGAAAATCCCGGGATTTTGGTATTGCCTGTAAACGGAATTACTGTTCCACAGCGTATACGCTAACCTTTTTGCGGTCGCGGCCAAGGCGCTCGAACTTTACAGTGCCGTCAATCAATGCAAAGAGGGAATCGTCGGAACCTCTGCCCACATTGTTGCCGGGATGAATGTGAGTGCCGCGCTGTTTAACCAGAATGTTTCCGGCCAGAACGAACTGACCGTCCGCACGCTTCGCGCCAAGGCGCTTGGATTCGGAATCACGACCGTTCTTTGTGGAACCGCCGCCCTTTTTATGCGCAAAAAGCTGAATATTTATCTTTAACATAGCTTTACACCTCCGTATAATTTATCCTGATATTTTCTGAGTATTGCTCTTCCAGGCCCATAAAATGAAGCCTGAGTCCTTGCAGCAGCGTTCGGCACAGAAAAACCGACCGTTCGGGAATCCGGAGAAACATGCTCCCCTCGGAAACAGAAAGATCCGCTCTAACCTGAACCACATCGGTAATGGCGTTTGCCACCAGATAGGCCGCGGAAGAAACCGCCGCGCACAGAATATCGGAACCCTCTTCCGCTATTCCGGAATGTCCGGTCATCTGAAATCCCAAAAGCTCGCCGTCAGGCTGCCGCAAAAAAGAAACCTGAATCATAATTAAGCGTTAATGGCTTCGATCTGCACCTTTGTGTAAGGCTGACGATGGCCCATCTTGCGCTTTGAGCTTTTCTTCGGCTTATAGGTGAAAACGGTAATTTTTCTCTGCTTGCCGTTTTTCAAAACCTTGCCGGTTACGCTCGCGCCCTCTACAAAGGGAGCGCCCACTTTCAGGCCTTCTTCGCCGCCAAGAGCAACAACTTTAAAATCAACGGTGGCGTCCTGCTCCGCTGCAAGCCTCTCGATATAGATGACATCGCCATACTGTACCTTATACTGCTTGCCGCCGGTCTCAATTACTGCATACATAAATAGAGTATCCTGCCTTTTTTTCAATCTCGCTATCCCAGGCGGATCAAATGATCACTTCAAAAGCCCGTAATATGCGGCCTAACAATATTATCATACCCTGTCAATTTTGTCAAGGCAGATTGTTCCTATAAATTTGCGATGAAAGAACGAATAACGGGCATTCCTTCCGCCGCCAGTAGTAAGGGGGAAAAATCACAAATTGGTTGGAATCATTCGTTGAAAAATCAGTTTTAATTCTTTCGAATCGCCAACTGACGCGCTAAATTCACCAGATAATCCGTGTCGCCGTCGAACCTGGCAAGCGCCGTTACAGCCTCGTCAGTCAGCTCACGCACGGCCTTTTTCGCACCTTCCAGCCCCATAAGGGAAACATAGGTACTTTTATCGTTCAGATCGTCCACGCCAACATTTTTGCCCAGAAGCGTGCTGTCACCGGTCACATCAAGGATGTCGTCCACAATCTGAAATGCCAGTCCTAGCGCTTTGGCATATTCGCGGGCGGCGCGGATTTGTTCGTTGTCTGCTCCGCCTACCACGCAGCCCATTTCAGCCGCCGCCAGAATCAGTGCGCCGGTTTTGCGCTCATCCATCACGCGCAGCGTGGAGAGCGGAATCTTCTTTCCCTCTGAGGCAAGGTCGATAATCTGCCCTCCCACCATTCCGAGCGCGCCGGCCGCACGGGCCAGAACACCGGCGGCAGTCGCAGTTTTCACCGCACCCGCTGTTCGAATGGTCTGCGGCGAGAGCATTGTTTCAAATGCCAGCGTCAGAAGGGCGTCACCCGCCAAAAGCGCAGTGGCCTCTCCGTACACCCGGTGGTTTGTCGGCCGGCCGCGCCGCAGCTCGTCGTCATCCATACAGGGCAGGTCATCGTGAATCAGCGAATAGGTATGAATCATTTCAATCGCGCAGGCAAACGGAAGCGCCGCCGTCAGACTGCCGCCGCAGAGGCGGCAAAATTCCAGCATTAGAATCGGACGAATCCGCTTGCCGCCGGAAAGCAGGCTGTATTCCATGGAAGAGAATAATACCTGCTGCAGCTTGTCTCCGCCGGGTAAATAACGGGACAAGGCATCCTCCAACATTTCCACATACTGCTCCTGACGCTTCATGCTCATTCCTCTCGCCTTTCTTCCAGTTCGGAAATATCCCTGATTTTCTGTTCCGCGTTCTGCAATTTATCATAGCAAAACGATGCCAGCTTTGTCCCCGATTCAAACAGCTTTAAGGACTCATCCAAAGTGGCCTCTCCGCTTTCCATCCGGTCCACAATTTGAGAAAGCTCTGTCATCGCCGCTTCAAAGGTCATATTCTTTTTCATGAAGTATGCCCTCCTGTCCAATTTGTTCTTCCCGTACGTCATTTATAATACAAGTCAGCCGCCCATCCTGTAAAATCAAATTCAAAGGATCGCCCTGCTGCACCTGTGCCACCGATTTAACAGTTTTTCCCTCGGCATCGAGCGCAACGGAGTACCCGCGCGCCAGAACCCGCAGCGGGCTGAATGCCTGCAACGAGGCCGAACGCTCCGCCAGACGCATGCGTCCGGTTTCCAGATCGCGCTTCATCTTCCCGCTCATCCGGTCGACCAAGCGGTCGATCTGCATGCGGTGCATCTCAACGCCCAGTGATTTCTTCATTCGCGGCACCGAGCCGGAAACCCAAGCCATTAACTCGCGAATATCCGGAACTGCCAGCTCCGCAGCCGCAGACGGAGTCGGCGCACGAAGATCGGCAGCAAAATCGCAGATGGTAAAATCCGTTTCGTGCCCTACGGCGGAGATCACCGGGATTCGCGAAGCCGCCACAGCCCGCGCCACAATTTCTTCATTGAACGCCCAAAGATCCTCAATGGAACCGCCGCCGCGCCCAACGATCAAAACATCGGCACAAGCAAGACGGTTAAAGCGCTCGACCGCCGCGGCGATTTGATCCGCCGCGCCCGCCCCCTGTACCAGAACCGGGCAAAGAATCACCTCAGCCAGAGGGAATCGGCGCCCTAAAATCTGCTTGATATCCTGCACCGCCGCGCCGGTGGGCGAGGTGACAACACCGACCGCTTTTGGGTAAACCGGCAGCGGCTTTTTACGGGTAACGTCGAACAGTCCCTCTGCCGCAAGGCGGGTTTTCAGCTGCTCATACGCAAGATTTAACGCACCCAGCCCGTCCGGCTGCATATCGTCCACATACAATTGATACTGCCCACTTTGCTCGTAGATAGTCACGCGCCCGCGAACAATCACCTTCATTCCATCCTGCGGCAGAAAACGCAGCCGCCGAGCCTGCGCGGCAAACATCACGGCGCGCACCACGCACTGGCTGTCTTTGAGCAAAAAATACATGTGGCCAGATTTATAATGATTGGTAAAGTTCGAAATTTCTCCGGTAAGAAATACGGAGGTCAGCATTTGGTCTCCGTCCAGCAGCGACTTTAAATACCGGTTCAGCTGAGAAACTGTAAGAACAACAGGAGTGTTCATATTGCTTCCTCCTTAATGGCCGCGAGAATCGCCGCACCCGCCGCATTATCAGCGGAAAACTCCGGTTTGGCAAACGATGCACCATAGCGCTGTGTGAGCGCCTGCCGGATCATGCTGTTCGACATCACACCGCCCGCGAACAGAACAGGGAGATCACCGTATTCTTGGAGCAGCGCGCCACACATGGCATCGAGCGCCGCGAGCAGAGAGAGCAGGCAAAACCGCGCGATTTCTTCCTTGGGCGCGCCCTTGTCAAACATAGTGCGGCACTGATTCTCAATCCCGGAAAGCGAACAGTCACACCCGCGCATGGATGGGTGGATTTTAAACTTCGCAACGCTTTGCAGCGCAAGTCGCTCCAGCTCCGGCCCTGCCGGGAACGAAAGTCCCAGCATCACGCCGACACGGTCAACGGCCTGTCCCCCTTTTAAATCCAGAGAAGAAGCGAGAAGTCGGGTTCGGATCAGATGCTCTGCGTCCGGCTCCACCAGCACCGCTTCCGTTGTCCCGCCGGAAACATGAAATGCAAGAAACGTCTGCCCCATAAGCTCCAGTCGGTCGGCGGAATAGAGTGCCGCCGCAATATGATTTTCCTGATGCGAGCAGGGGTACAGCGGAATACCAAGCGTATCCGCCAGGATCTTCGCGGTGCCGAACCCTACGGAAAAGCAAGGCATATAGGAGCCCTCCGCACAACGCGGTCGGCTCGAAGCACCGATAGCCCGAAGCACAGGCTGCTGCCGGATCAAAGGCTCAAGGATTTGCGGCAGCTGCTGCACATGATGAAACACCGCGTCACTCTGACGCAGGCCAAGCTGGCCTTCCTTTACCGGCAGAAGCCGTTTGGAATGCGTGATGCTTTTATCCTCCCAGTAGAGTGCGGCGGAGGTAGTATAGTTGCTTGTATCGATTCCGAGAGTATTACCCTTCTTCATTTTCCGGTTCCAGTTCCTTGGCCACAGAGCCAAGAACGCCGTTGATAAAGGATGCGTCGTCCGCTCCGCCGTATTTTTTTGCCAAATCGACAGCCTCGTTGATCGAAACGCTTACTGGGATGCTGTCAATAAACATCATTTCATAAATGGAGACCCGCAGCAAGGCAAAGGAAACCTTGGAAAGGCGCGCCATTGACCAGCCGCGAATATTCTTCTCAATCTTATCGTCTACTAAGGCACTGTTTTCTTCCACACCGCTCGCCAGCTGCTCCGCGAATTCCGCAATACGAATTTCTGCCGATTCTTCCGACGCGTCGATGATTTCCTCAATCGTATTCCGGTTGATCAGTTGCTGGAACACCAGAATAAACGCCTGCTCTCGTTCCTCACGCCGTGTCATTTTGCCTTTGCTCATAGTTTGTCCTCCAAACAATTTTCTTTCTGCGCGTGTGTAAATAATACTGTTCCCTTATGAGAGAGAAATGCTTATCTTTTCCCCCACCAAAGCGAGGAAAAAGATACGAGCATCGTTCTCTCTGTAACACTCTTAAAAAAATAACCCTCCAAATAGATATGTGGAGGGTTATGAAATCCGTTTTTCATTCCATTGTCAAGCTTCCGCAGGCACGGCAGAACAGCACACAGAAATTCATTCCGCCGTGGCACTTCATGAAATCGAACCGCACCACTCTTTTATGAGTAGTATTATACCACGAAATCAAAGCAGTGCAACTGTTTTTACAGGAAAACGCACATTCCGGCTGATTTTGTTCGTTCCCGGCTGCAAAACACGGCTCTGCCGCGTTAGAATCCCCCGTAAAACAGACCGAAAGCCGAATCAAAATAGATTCGGCGCGGTACTCTGTTATTTTGCTTCTACAATCTTGATTTTATCATAGGCGATGCCGGCCTGACCGCCAATGATATCTTTAATGGCAATGGCTTCATTGGGCAAAAGTCCGTCGGAGCGGACGACAACGCTGCATTCTGAATTTTGCAGGAACACCACACAGTCGGAGAAGCCCTTGGCCTTAATCAAGCTTTCAATGTTGCTCTCCTGAATAATGTTCTGTGCAATCTCGGCTGCTTTTTCAACGGATTCCTTTTTGGCGGCATCATTAGAGGAAGCATTCTCCAAAACCTTTTGCAGCATTTCTACGGAAGAATCCCTTGCTTTTTGGCGAGAGAGCTTTGCCTCTGTAAAATATTCATCTACCTTTGCAGCTGTCTCCACCGCCTTTGAGGAAGTAGACGAAGCGGAAGAAGATGTTTCGGGAGTGCTGCTGCTGCCCTTGCCGTTCACGAGCTGCGCGGCCCCAAGCTCTGCGCCGGAGGTTAATGTATCCGTTGCGATCAGGGGACCATCCCCCTGAAACACCCAATTTAAGTAGACAGCCGCTCCCAGCGCGACCACCAGGGACGCAAGCACCAGCTGACGTTTACCAATACCCATAAGACAATTCCTCCTGTTTCTTGTTTATTTTGCTTTTATCACGCACACCCGCGCAGAAGAAAGATTGAGCGCAGTGGTCACCGCATCTATAATATCTTTCTGCACCGCCGGCTGATTTCCGCCCTCACATACAACGACTACCCCCTTCACGATCGGCTCGACCTCTGTTACGGCCAGCGCCTGCTGCGAGCCGTCGGAACCCTTTACCAGAATATACTTGGTTTCGCGGCTGTCATTTTCCTGATTTTTTACGGTAGCGTTCGCCGCCTGATCCTGCGTGGTCTGGGTCGTCTTTTTTTCCTCTGTTGCATATACGTATTGCGTATTTCGCTCCAGAGTGACGAGCACCTTCACAGAGCCCGCGCCGTTAATATTGGCAATCAGCTCGGTAAGGCTTTTTTCCACCTGCTGCGTGTACACCTGTGCGGTGGTTTTTGTAGGCTCTTCCTCAGCCTTGGCATTGGTTGCCTTGGCATCGCGATTTTGAAACAAACCCGACAAAAAGATCAGGGCAATCCCCACAAATCCCAGTACCAGAATCACCTTGCGCCAGACGTCGTTTTCCGCGAGCTTTTGAACCCAGGAACCTCTCTCTTTCTTATCTTCTTTTTCACGAGCCGGCATCGGCCGTCACCTCCGTTGTTAATCCCAATTCCTGCTCAAGGAGCTGTTTTGTTTCCTGAAGCTTTCCCGATTCCTTCTGGTCAAGGCTGACAAACACTTTAGTAATTGATATGCGGCCGTCCTCGTTTGTATCCATATTTAGCGCAACATTTTTGCACTGAATTCCCTTCTCTGAAAGCGCCGAGATCACCACGGTGCGAACGGCCGCCTCTGCCGTCTCTGCCGTTTGCTGGTTTACTGTATCCTGATATTGCTGATTCGGTGCCGCGCTGCCGTCTTGCGCGAATGCCTGCACATCGAACTGCTTGGTCAGACGCCCCACCGGCAGCAAAATACTGCAAATAACAAACGCCCCGATTACAAGCCGCGTCACCTTTTCCATACTGCCGCCCGGCATCAAATACTGCAAAATCCCGGCAGCGAGCGCCGCCAGCACAATCACCGAAGACCATTCCCGTACACCGCTCATGTCGTTGCCCCCCCAATTGCCATCATCAGCACCGTAGAGATCATCAGAATCACAAGACAGCACAGAATGATAGACAGAAGAATCTGTATCACCTTCATGGAAGACCGAAGCAGCGAGGTAATTTCTTTCAGTTCAAAAATATCTCCCGCTGCCGCACAGGCGGTAAGGGTTAAAAGCCAAATCAGGCACTCGAGCGCCGCGGGCAGAAAAATGGCTCCTGTAGCCAAAAGCCCGAATGCCCCTACCCCCGATTTCAAAAGCTTCACACAGCTCTGTACACTGCCGATCGCATCACTGAGCGCACTGCCCACCACCGGCACAAACGCGCTTACCATAAAGCGCATTGTTTTAGCCCCCGCGCCGTCCGCTGCCGAGGACACCACCGTTTGCATGGTAAGCAAACCTGAAAAAACCGTCATGCAGAAGGTGAGCACCCACTTTACGGTCTTGCTGAACAAATCGCACAACCCGCTGAGATTCATTGCGGGCGATACTGCGGACACCACCGAAAACGCTAAAAAAATATTCAGCAGGGGCACCAGCACCGCAGAGGCAATCACCGAAATCACGTTACCTGCGCCAAGCATCAGCAGATTAAATGATCCGGCGGATACCGTCTGACCGCCCGCAATCATGATACCGGTGAGAACCGGTATGCTTGCCAATAAGAATCCGGCGGCCCCTTTAATGACAAACGACACGTTTTCAATGCACGAAACGATCGGCTGAATCACCACCGTGCAGATGCAAAGGGTGCCGATCATGCCGATCACACCGCCAAGGGGACGGTCGCCAAAGCTCAACTTCATGCCGTTCATCAGGGCGCAGAGCAAAATGACTGCCAGCACCGATAACAGCGCCCGCACAGGGGCCGCGCTCTGCTGAAGCGCCGACGCCCCAATCTGCTCAAAAATCGTTTCCGGCGTCAGATTTATAATGCTCTGCCAGTCCGGAGAAGTAACCCCCAGGCTGTCCATCCATTCCCGTGTTTCTTCCGGCAGTTCGTCGGGCAGCTCTGCCGCTCCGCTGTCTTCATACTGCTGGCGGTACAGTTCCTCCTGCGAAACACTCTGGGCCTGTACGGGAATCGCAAACAGAAAAAGCAACATCACAATACAGATGATTTTTTTCACAGTCTACCCTCCTATCAGCGCAAGCGCCGTAGAAGCAATTTTCTCGAATAATGGCAGCGCCAGAATTACGATGGAGAGCTTCCCCGCCAGCTCCACCTTCGAGGCCAGCGCGCTTTCCCCCGCATCCCGGCAGGAATCTGCCGCAAATTGAGCCAAAAAGCAGATTCCCAGTGTCTTGAACAGGATGATCCCGTATTCTGAAGGCAGCTGTGCGGCGGAAAGCAGGCTGTTGATCTGGCGGATCGCCGGGACGATATTTGCAAGGATCTGCACCAGAATAATCACGCCCGCCGTGATGCTGACAACCACCGCGTATTCCTGATTGTACCGCCGCAGCATCACGGCAATCACGGCGGAAACAAGGGCCAGTCCGGCAATTCCGATCACATTCATAGCGGCTATAACCCAAAGATGGATTTGATCGTTTTAAACAGAATATCAATCTGCTCGATCACCATCATCAAAACCACAATTAGTCCCGCCAGGGTTGTCATCATCGCCTGCTCCTCGCGCCCCGAGCGAATAAGTAGCTGATTGAGCACAGCTACAATAATGCCGATCGCCGCAATTTTAAAAATCAAATCCACATCCATTTTTGCTTCCTCCGTTTTAACTCAGCAGGAGTGCCGCCGCGATTCCGCCGAACAGCCCCAGCATAAAATACAGCTTCGCCTTTTTGTCTCTTTCTTCCCTCGCGTGGGTCAGAGCGTTGCTGATGAACCCCAGATACAGCTGGCAGTGCGCCAACTGGCCCTCTGTATCGCTTGCGCCGAACCCCAGCCCAAAGTCCCGTATGTATGTGAGATCCTGCCTGTTCATTCCAGTTGTCAGCAGGCCATCGTCCATGCCGCGAGACCACGCCTGCGGAAAGCTTTCTCCCTTTCGGCAGTATTCGGCGCACAGAACCAGAAACCGCTGGTTTTTACCATGCTTTTCAATAATCCGCTCCACTGGCATACCGGAATAGCGGATTTCTTCTCTGGCCTGACATAAAAAGGAGTAGAAGGCTTCCAATTCCCTTACTCTGCCGCCCAGCTTACGCGATTCCATATAGCCCGCCAGAATACAGGCCGCCATGACCGACAGTATCCCGATTAATTTGACCAAGAAGTTCACCCACCTTGTAAATTCCTTTTATTTTCCCGGGCTGTGCCGCGCTGTCCAGCAGAACCACGGTACGAAACGCCCCGGTTTCCATGAGCTGGCGTACCTGACGCCGACGCAAAAGCTCTCCCGCAGATGCGGCATGCACACTGACGATCAGCGAAACACCGGCATTGACGACCTCTTCCACAGCGGCGGTTTCGCGCTCACTCCCCAGCTCATCGCAGACAATCACCTCCGGTGAAAGGGAGCGGATAGCCTGCAGGATTCCCTGGCTCTTGGGGTAACCGTCTAGAATATCGCAGCAGCAGCCAAGATCATTCTGTGCGTCGCCCCGGTAAATACCGGCCAGTTCGCCGCGCTCGTCAACCACCGTGATTTTTCGAGGAGGAAGCTTCCCTCCACCTGCAAGCTGGCGTGCCAGATCGCGAAGAATCGTTGTTTTACCCGTGGAGGGCGCCCCCACCAGAAGAACGCCCCGCACAATCTCCTCCCCCACCAGAGCCAGAAGCTCATCCGCCGCGCCGGAAATTTGTCTTGCGATACGGATATTAAAGGAAGAAATGTCTCTCAGCCCCGCAACCTCCCCCTGATCCAAAACGGCTGTGCCGCAGATTCCCACCCTGTGCCCCCCTCGAATGGTGAGAAAGCCGTTTCTGATTTCGTTTTGATGCGTATATACTGAATTGCTACACAGGCTGCGGAACGTTTCTTCCATATCCTCCCGAAATACGGTAATTCCCTCCTCCGGCTTGCGACTGATTCCGTTCCCTGTCACAAAAAAACTTTGAACTCCGTTAAAAATTGAAAGCGGTAGATTCACCCTCATGCGAATCTCCTGTACCGATTCTTGCAGATGAGCCGGCAAAGCGGCCAAAACTGGCCTAAGCCGCTGGCAGATTGGCTGTATTGCAGTATCAAACGAATTGATATGTTTTTGATTCATGTTACTTGTCCTCCCTTTGTACCTATAAATATGGACAAAGCGTTTCGATTAGAACCTAAAATGATTGCAATGATAGAATGGTTTTTGCTCTTTTTTAAATAGTAGTGTTTTAGGGCTTGTTCAAGAAATCATATTCAAATAAATACAAAAATAGAAGAAACAAAAAGAAGAAACTAAGATTGTATAAATCTTTAAATTCACCTATAATAAATATAAATAATGAACCAATTGAAGGGAGCAACTGTTTTGAAAAAACGATTCGTCCCCATTGCTTTATTTACTTTAATGCTTTTTGTTTTTAGCGGTTGTGCTTTTTTCTCACCTTTTACAATGTTTACTCCGGACCAGGAAGAATCAGCAAAATCGGTAGAGGAAACACAGGAACTTGCCAAAGTGGAGGTCTATACCGCAAAAGATGACCGATTAATGAAAACCATTGATGACAGCGAGTTTCTCTCTAAGCTCAGTGAAGAGAACGAAGAAGCAGAGGATCAAGAAAAAATAGTGCAATCCACAACAGAGAATCGTGTTCCTTTATACAAGTTTGTTGCCTACAAGACACCTGCTGCTTTATCAAACAATCAGAAATACGAGAAAATATTTACGATTACTATTTTTGAAAACAGCAATTTAATCCGAACAGAGGTAGCAAGTGAAGCGATTAAGTCTTTCCCTGTTCCTTCGGAATACTTAACTTTTTATGAAGAAGTCTCCAATGAAAAAATTGACTTTTTTCTCTCTCTAGCAAAAGAGTCGTAATATAAATAAAACAGAGAAAGACCTCCCTGAGCTAGTTCGGGGAGGTCTTTCTCTGTTTTATTTAAAATTTTAAAAATTAATTATTTATTCTCTTCGGATTATTTTAGCATGTTCAAAAACTCTTCTTCACTCAAAATTGGTATATTCAATTGCTGCGCTTTTGTCAGCTTGCTTCCCGCATCTTCACCCGCAATGAGATACGCCGTTTTTTTAGAGACAGAGGATGAAGTCTTCCCTCCATAACGCTCTACCAGCTCAGAAGCTTCTTGGCGGGAGAGAGTTGGGAGCGTTCCGGTTAAAACGAATGTTTTGCCAGCCAGCCGCAAATCCAGCGCAATACTTTGCGCCGTCATATTTACTCCGGCCTCCTTCAGGCGGGACAAAAGATGCGCAGTACCCGAAAGATCAAAATAGGCGCGCACGCTTTGGGCCATAATCGGCCCGAAGCCCTCGATCGCCGCAAGCTCTTCTTCGGTGGCCGCAACCACCTTCTCCATGGTATGGAAATGCCCGGCCAGCAGCTTTGCGGCCTTTAGGCCCACGTGGGGAATGCCCATGGCATAGATTAGGCGATACAAATCATTTTGCCGCGAGCGTTCGATCGCATCGGCGAAATTCTGAGCGGATTTTTCGCCCATGCGTTCCAGCTCCCGCACCTGCTCCATGGGCAAAAAGTAGAGATCGGCAGGCGAAGCGATCCGTTTTTTCTCGACCAGCTGCTCCAACACAGCCGGGCCTAGGCCATCCATATCCATGGCATCGCGGCTCGTAAAATGAATCAGGTGGCGTAACAGCTGCGCGGGACACTCCGGATTCGTGCAGCGCGTCGCCGACTCGTTATCGTCGCGCACAGCGGGGCTGCCGCACGCGGGGCAAACCTGTGGGATTCGGTACGGCTGGCTCCCCGGCTCATGAGACACCACCAAAACAACCTCCGGTATAATGTCGCCCGCCTTGCGCAGGATGACGGTATCGCCCACGCGAATATCCTTTTCTGCAATAAAATCCTGATTATGCAGCGTGGCCCGGCTGACGGTAGTGCCCGCTAGAGTGACCGGATCGAACAAGCCGGTGGGGGTTAGAACGCCTGTTCGCCCTACGTTGATTTCAATTTCCAGCAGCTTTGTCGGCTTTTCCTCCGGCGGATATTTAAACGCCTGCGCCCATTTAGGAAACTTAGAGGTACTGCCGAGCAGCTGCCGCTGCTCAAAGGAATTTACCTTCACCACGGCGCCGTCGATGGAATATTCGAGGGAGCCGCGCATCCCGCCAATTTCTCTGATGGCTTCCAGCACCTGCTCCAGAGTCTGGCACTTACGGTAAAACGGCGTGACCGGCAAACCCAGTTTTTTTAGGTACTCAAGTGATTCGTCGTGATACTTCAGCTCCACGCCCTGAATCTGCTGCATATTAAACAGGAAGAGATTCAGCTTCCGTTGAGCCGCAATGCGTGGGTCCTTCTGCCGGAGAGAGCCGGCTGCCGCGTTGCGTGGATTTTTAAACGGCTTTTCCTGGTTCAGCTCCTGCTTTGCGCAAAGCTCGTCAAACACGCTGTGCGCCATATAGACCTCGCCACGCACCTCCAGAAACTCCGGGCCGCCTTTCAAGCGTTTTGGCACAGTGCGGATGGTGCGGATATTCTCCGTGACATCCTCGCCGACCAGGCCGTCACCTCGCGTAGAGCCGCGCTCATAGACGCCGTTACGGTATTCAAGTGCAACGGACAACCCATCAAACTTCGGTTCCACTATATAGACCGGGTCTGGCACTACGGCGCGCACCCGCCGGTCAAAATCCGCCATCTCCTCCTCGGAAAAGGCGTCCTGCAAACTTTCCAGTGGCACAGTATGAACGACCGGGGCGAACTGGTTCATCCCCCTGGCCCCAACCTTCTGCGTGGGAGAATCCGGTGTAATCAGCTCCGGAAATTCCGCTTCCAAATCCTCCAGGCGGCGATACAAGCGGTCATATTCATAGTCTTCAATTTCCGGAGCATCCTTCTCATAATATCTTTGGTTGTGGTACTGAATCTCCTGCCGCAGTCTGGCGGCTTCGTCCTTTGCTTTTGCTGCGTCCATCACTTTTATCCTCCCAAATACATCTGCGGTACCTCCCCAACAATAACGGTTTCTGCAACCAACACGCTGGTTGTCACATCCGTTGCGGTATGAAGTCCCGGAATAAAGGAATAAATTTCGGTATGTAGTTCAAGGTAAATCTGGTGCCGGGTCTGATTAATGCCCGCTGATTCAAAGCTGGTTTTAAAGTCGGATTCCACATTTCCCTTGAGCGTGACAACCAGAGGAACATTCGGGCCGCGCCCATGTAGCAGGCGGCTCCCCAAAAGGGTACCCAGCGGAACACTCGTGTTAATATTGCCCATATGCAGATTTTTTTGAACTGTATCGGTAATTTTAGCTTTTATCTGGTTTGTTTTCACCATATTAGTGGTGATCGTCTGCACCTTCCCATCAGAATCTCTCTGAAGAGAAATCAGATCATCATAGGTTATTTTATCCGCATTCAGCTCTTCCAATACACTTTCGTTGATCGCCGTTACCGCACTTTGCCGGGCGGCGTTCACCGTGAGGGATTCCACTGCGGGCACCAGCTGAACATCCAAAAAAACACCTGCGGCCAAAACCCCCAGAAAGAATACAAGAATTTTGTGGCTAGCGGAGCCGTTCGATTTTCTCTCCCCACGGTACGGTGCGTTTGCGGGGCGATATTTGTGCCAGCGCTTCATCATGGTTCCCCCCTGCCCAGTATTCGTTGATAGAATAACACGTTTAAAAGCTGGATTTATTGTTTTTCTTCTGCCGAAAGCAGAGAAAAGAAACGCCAGTTTTCAAGTGTACCGATTCTATAATACACAGGGGTTTTTCCATTGGTGAATTATTTCTGCAAAAAGGGCACAAAGAAAGCATAGCCTCCTTGTGCCCCAATTCATTCAATTGCAGAGAAATTATTCCTCGTCAGCCGGTTTGTCTTCTACCACGGAAGCCTCTTCGCCTGCTTCAGCAACCTGCTCCTCCAAATAGGCACGGATCGACAAGCTGACACGATGCTTATCAAAATCGACGTCGGTAATCTTTGCCATTACCTTGTCGCCGTTTTTCAGCGCATCCTGCGGCTTTTCTATTCTGTGATCGGCAATCTGAGAAATATGGATCAGACCGTCAATGCCGGGAATAATTCTGGCGAAGGCGCCGAAGGTGGTCAGGCCAACAACCTGTACCTCAGCATTGGTACCGATGGGATACTCGTTCTTGAGGATTTCCCACGGATTGTCCTCTTCCTTCTTGTAGCCCAGAGAAATTTTGCCCTTTTCTTTATCGAGGCCCTTGATGTATACCTGAATGGTATCGCCCACATTCACAACCTCAGACGGATGCTTGATGCGGTTCCAGGACAGCTCGGAAATATGAACCATACCGTCGATGCCGCCCAGATCAACAAACGCGCCATAAGCGGTCAAGGATTTTACCACACCGGTGTACTCCTTGCCTTCCTCGGCTGTTTCCCAGAACTTGTCAGCCTGCTCTTTTCTCGCATCCTTCAGAACGGAACGGATGGAGCCTACCGCGCGGCGGCGCTGACGGTTGACTTCGATAATGCGGAATTTGACTTCCTTCTTCAGCAGAGCATCCAGCGGATCATTCCGGGAGGAAGTAGCCTGAGACGCAGGGATAAATACACGCACGCCATTGGTTACAGCAATTACACCGCCCTTGATAACCTCTGTGACAATACCGGTGAGAACCGTTTCTTTTTCTTCTGCCTCAGAAATGGTCTCCCAGCCCTTCACAGCATCCAGGCGCTTTTTGGAAAGCATGATGGTGCCTTCCTGGTCGTTGGTGCGCATGATCAGCAGATCGAGCTCGTCGCCGATCTTCACCAGATCCTCCGTCTTTGCGTTTGGATCTGCAGAAAGCTCAGACAACGGCACAAAGCCAGCCTGCTTGCGTCCAACGTCCACGTAGATCTCATTGGGAGCAATACCGACAACAACGCCACGTACCTTCTCATCTGTATTTAAACTTTTCAAAGATTCTTCGAGCATCTCCTCAAAGTTAGATTCAGCAGACTCCTGCTCCGTGAGACCCGCGCCTTCAATAATTTCTGTCATGGTATCAAGTACCTCCTTTATTATGCTTGCGGGTGTAGAGGCACCCGCAGTAATACCGATAGAAACGGCCTTTTTCACGGCCTGCGAAGGGATTTCCTCCGCCTTTTCAATCAAGTAAGTAGTGCAACTCTGCGCACAGACATCCCTCAGCTTGGCCGTATTGGAGCTGTGTCGCCCTCCGATTACCAGCATCAAATCTGATTTTTGAGCAAGATCTGATGCTTCGGACTGCCTTTGAACAGTTGCATTACATATTGTAGCAAAAACGTCCGCATTTGTACATACCTTTTTTAGGATTTGCAAACAATTTCCCCATTCCTCCAGGCTAAACGTTGTCTGGGCAATGACGCAGACTTTCTCATTGGAAAATTCAGGGTGTTTTTCCAGCAATTCCATAAGCTCCGCAGCATTTCGAAACACATAAGGCGGCGCTGTGCAATAGCCGATTACCCCCTCTATTTCGGGGTGCGCGGCATCCCCGGCGATGAGCACGGTCTGCCCCGCCTCGCACGCGCGGGAAACAATCTGGTGAATCTTGCGTACAAAAGGGCAGGTCGCGTCCGCGCACGCAAGCTCCCGGCGCGAAATATCTTCCTGCACCGAACGTGCAACCCCATGAGAACGGATTACCAGCGTGCCACCGGGCGGAACCTCTGCCGGTGTATCGACAATGCGGACACCGCGCTCCTCCAGCTCCTGCACAATCTGGGGATTATGGATAATCGGGCCGAGGGTGTAAACCTGCTTTCCTTCATCGAGGAGGCGGAACACCAGCTGAACCGCACGATCTACACCAAAGCAGAAACCAGCTGACTTTGCAACATGGATTGTCATTGGGGGTCCTCCCCCTTCAGCGCCTTCGGCACCAAAGCAGGGTCTCGCAGCTCCATTATTTTGCCCATTACCATGCGGCTTGCCTGGCGATATTCAGAACCGGAGCCCTTTTCAATCTGCAACTGTTCCGGCGTAATGAGGGGGCCGCAGACGACATCCACCCGATGCAGCAGCTTCGGGAAAATCCCTTTTCTGCCGGTAATGCACACCGGCAAAATCGGCGCGCTGTTCTGAAACGCCAGCATAACAGCTCCGGATTTTGGCTGCAAAAATGCGCCGTCCTTTGACCGGGTACCCTCAATAAAAATGCCGACCACCTGTTCCTCCTGCAGCAGCTCCTGCGCACGGTTGATCGCGGAGGAATCACCCTTGCCGCGGTGAACCGCAAAAGCGCCCACTCTTCGAAACAAGCTGCCGAGCAGGGGATTTTTGAACAGCTCCATCTTCGCCATAAAATTGACCTGCCGTTTTCCCGCGACTCCTGTCAAAAGAATCGGGTCCTTAAAGGTGAGGTGATTGCAGCAAAGAATCACCCTCCCGGACTTCGGCATATTTTCTGCATTCACAATCCTGTATGGCATGAACAGCCGGAAAAAAACAAGTGCTGCAGATTTGCAGAACACATAAAGCGCTGATCGCTTCATGAAACAACTTCCTTTCCTTTTGGTACTCCGCCGCGCGGCAAGCGCTCCCGAATCACAGTCAGCATACGTTCCACCGACTGCTCCAGCGTAATCCCGGTGGTATCGACCAGAACAGCGTCCGCGGCCTGCATCAAGGGGGCAATTTCACGGGTCGTATCCTGTTCATCCCGCTTCTTCACATCTGAAAGAACCGTATCGAAATCGATACTCCCCTTTTGCAGCAGTTCCTTCCAACGCCGCCGGGCGCGCTCCTCCAGCGAAGCGGTGAGAAAAATTTTCACCTGCGCATACGGCAGCACCACGGTTCCGATATCTCGGCCATCCATGACGACATTGTTCTGCTCCGCAAGATTCCGCTGCAAAGACAGCAAAAACTCGCGAACCTTCGGAATTGCCGAAACCTTGGAGGAAGCGGCTGCCACGTCCGGCGTACGGATCCAATCCGACACATTTTCAGCGCTCAGAAATACCTGCTGCTCTCCCTCGGCATATTGCAGCGAAACCTGAACTTCGCCGAGCTGCGGGATGACTTCCTCCGGCACCGCCGGATTTTTCCCCGCGCGCAGCATATGAAGGGCAATGGCGCGGTATAGCGCCCCTGTATCTACATATAAATACCCTAGCTCCTGCGCGACACGGCGCGCAATGGTGCTTTTCCCCGCACCGGCCGGGCCGTCGATGGCAATTGAGATCATCCTTGTTCCTCCTTTGCGGCCTGAGCCGCCAGCCGCCCCGTGGCAAAGGCAATCTGCAAATTAAATCCCCCGGTGTACGCGTCCACATCCAGAACCTCTCCCGCAAAATACAGCCCATGAACCAGCTTGGATTCCATGGTTTTGGGGTTGACTTCCTTGACATTCACTCCGCCGGAAGTGACAATAGCCTCTTCAATCGGCCGAAAGGCCTGTATTTTTACAGAAAAGCCCTTGAGCAGCGCGGCAAAAGCCAGGCGCTGTTCGCGGGTGATGGCATTGCATTTTGTTTCGGGAGGAATTCCCGACCGTTCCACCAGAACGGGGATCATTTTCCGGGGCAGCAGCGCCCCCAGCGAATTGATAAAATCCTTATTGCTGTTCTCTTCCAGGTCACGCTGCAGCCTTGCGTCCAAGCGCTCGGGCGACAGCGCCGGCTTTAAATCGATCTCAATCCGGTAGACCCCGGGCGCCATATGGCGCATATGGCTGCTGGCGCTCAGCACCACAGGACCGGACAGCCCGAAGTGCGTGAACAACAGCTCACCGAAATCCTCGTAAATCAACTTTTCTCGCTCATAGACCCGAATGGCAGAATTTTTCAGAGCCAAGCCCTGCATCTGCGCGCAATCTCCCCCCTGCTCGACCAGCGGCACGAGTGAGGGACGAAGCGGCATAATGCTGTGCCCGGCCTGACGCGCCAACAAGTACCCGTCACCGGTAGAACCCGTGCCGGGGTAGGACGCTCCGCCGCAGGCAACAATCACTCTTGGAGCATACAGCTCCGTGCCGTCGCGCAGAAGAACGCCATGAATGCCGTCCGCTTCGATCAACAGTTTTCGGGCCTCCCCGTGCTGAATTCCGACATGATTGTCCTGCAGAAAACGCGTCAGAGCCTCAATAATATCGCCCGCATGGTCTGACTGCGGGAACACCCGCTGGCCGCGCTCTGTTTTCAGCGGCACGCCAAGGCCTTCAAAAAAAGCCATGACATCCTGCGGAGAAAAACGAGAAACCGCGCCGTATAAAAAGCGCGGGTTGGTTGGAACTGAAGCGATCACATCCTGCAAAGAACAGTTGTTTGTCAGGTTGCACCGGCCTTTCCCGGTAATGCCAAGCTTCCGGCCAAGACGCGCGTTTTTTTCTACCAGAAGCACGTTCAGCCCAAGCTCGGCGGCAGTACCTGCCGCCATCATTCCGGCTGCGCCGCCCCCAACAACAATCAGATCCGTCTTATGTTTTGTTTGCGTCAACGTTTTTTTCATCCACCTTTTCGTATACGCCGTATTCATCCCAGATATTCTCCAGGCTGTGCAGAATCTCGGTTACTTCTTCTTTTTTCTTCATCGTGACCATCACGATCAGGGCGTTGATCAGGCTGAGCGGCGCTACAATCGCATCCACAAAGGACGCCATGTTGCTGCGGGCCAGCAGCAGGCAATCCGCAGGCTCCGCGAGCGGAGAGAGGGGACTGTCTGTAATGGCAATTACCTTGGCACCGCGATCCGACGCAAAATGCATTGCTTTGACCGCACGCTTGGAATACCGAGGAAAGCTGATGCCGATCACCGAATCCGATTCATTGACTCGAATCATTTTTTCGAAAATTTCCGCTTCACTGGTGATGTTGACCAACTGCACATTTTCTAAAATCAAGCCAAAATAATAGGACAAAAAGGTCGCAAGCGCCAAAGAACTTCCGGCCCCCAAAATGTAGATTTTTCGGGAATTTGCGATCGCATCCACCGCGGCGTAAAAATCCTCGCGGGAGGTTTCTTCCAGTGTTCTGCGAATCATGTCAATATCCTGATTCATAACGGACGAAAGGACGTCCGCATTCCCCATATTATTGACTGTTACCTCAATCCGCTGCACCGAGGTAAGCCGACTGCGGATCATCTCCTGCATGGCCTGCTGTAACTCAGGGTATCCGCTGTAGCCGATTTCCGTTGCAAAGCGCACGACCGTAGATTCACTGACCCCTACCGTCGCACCAAGCCGTGATGCCGTCATATAGGCTACTTTGTCGTAATGCTCCAAAATATATTTTGCGATCAACTTCTGACCCTTGGAAAATTCGGGCATATTGTTGAGAATTCTGGCTGTGAGTTGACTGTTCATAATCGTGTATTCCTCCACTCGTTCTGTCCCTGCAATTTTGTGATTCTTTTTGCAGGAAGGTGCAACTCTTTTATTCATATTAAAGCTTAAACCTGCAAAAATCAAGAGAAAAATAGGAAATTTAACAGAAATAACGGTTTCTTTTTGCAGGAGCAATTGATTTTACATGCAATAAAAATTTTCAAAAAAGAAAAAGCTGCCCAGCCGGCAGCTTTGATTCCCACAAAAACCGCACAGCAGCAAACACCGTGCAGGCAAACAAAGATCAAAATTCCCCTTACCAGCTGGCAAACAATTTCTATCCCTATGGCAGGCGAGGAATTTTCTTTCTTATTTTTGACGAAGCCACTGCTGCGCCAGACGATGAAACCGCTTATAGTATTCCATCACCAGGCCGGACAGGGTATAATCATATAAAGCGAACACCACATTGCCCGCGGCTAAAAACGCCAGCGGAGTAGCACTGCCAAATACCAGAAAACTGTCTTTTGGGACACTCAGAACGAACACGGCGATGAAAAAACCGGTGACCATCGCAAGGTTGAATACCACAAATTTTAAAATCCAGGAAAGAACCTTGGGCAGGCGCTCCACCAACGCTTTCAGGATGGGATAATACCCGAAAAACAGGATGAACAACACCACCGCTTCTTTATCCGCCGCAAACAGCAGGGAAAGCACACTGACCACGCCGTAAACAGGCCAGGCCCATCGGATTCCCAGCTCAATAACGATCACCATGCCGGGCAAACCGGCCAGTGCGGTAAGCGCATAGGTGGAAATCGGGATCAGTCCGGTCAGAAACATCAAAACAACAGACAGTGCGGCTGCTACGCCGCAAAATGCCACCTGAGCGCTTCTGTTCAGCAGCATGGAATCAAATCCCCGCCCATACATTCACAGCAGGAGTCCGCGCAGAGCAGACCCATGCAGGTATCGCACGAACTGCACCCGCCGTTCCCATAAGAAGTGTTATAGCCGCCGTACACGCCGCCGCGCTGATTCATAGACTGATTCAGCGCCGCACGGTATTCCAGATTATTCGGGTCCAGTTGGCAGGCCCGGGTGAAATGGTTGTGCGCCTCCTCCAGCCAGCCACGCTGGTACAGGATCGAGCCTTTCAGAAAATACCACTCCGCGTTTCTGCTGCCCAAAGGCACCCCATTGAGAATCTGCTCCGCGTCGGCAATTCGACCCGCCATAATCAGGTTCCGTACATCGCGGAAGCTGGAGTTGGACGCGCTGCCATAGTTGTTCTGGTAGCTGCCGGATGGAGCCGAGCTGCCGCCGTACCCGGCGGAATACTGCGCCCCACCGTTATTTTTATTACGACGCTGGCTCATGACCTCATCATAAGCCTCGTTGATTTCTTTCATCTTTTCTCCGGCCAGATCCGCGATCGGACTGCCAGCATAGTTATCCGGGTGATATTTTTTTGCCAGCTCCCGGTAAGCGGCCTTCACCTGTTCATCTGTCGCCGCAGGAGAAACCCCAAGTATTTTATACGGATCCGACATTGCTTTTCCCCTTTTCCATTTTCAGCATAAATTCTTTTTGCATCTGCGGCAGGCCAAGACAAACAATATTATTCAGAATTGGAGCAAACTGTGCCAATTCCAAAAGCCGGAAAGCGGCCATCGCCTGAGATACCGTCATGTTCAACACCTGATTGCACTTTGCGGCCGCTTCCTGCAGCTGCTCTTGTGTGCTCTCCGCCGTCAGTCCATAATCCCGAATAAACGGATTAAACGCATTTTCCTTTAAATCCTTCGGAATATCGTCGGCTGCGTCCATCAGATACACCCACCTGCCTAAAAAATACCCAAACTGTTCGAGAACGCGAAATTCCGGCGTACCCTGCTCGGCCAGCTGCGAAAACACTCCGGAGAGCATCTTTGCGGTCGGTTCCGCACAGGCATCCAGTGGCGGTGATTCCTGCTGCTCAGTCTGCTCCTGCAGCTGCATTGCATCGGCCACCACCTGCTCCAGCTCGGGATAATCCCGCACCGCCTTTTTATGTGCCCTAACAGACAGCGGAAAAAGCAGTAAGGCCCGAAACCGGGATTTCCAGCCGGGATCTTTCAGATCATCCCGCAGCTTATAATAGGTCATAATAACGGTTAACGCCGACGCAAAAATCAGTTCAGGGTATTCCCCCTCGCAGAAGGGGCATTTTTTCATCGGGTTAACCACACACCGGCCCGGTGCCATTTTACACGGAGTCTCAGAGCGAGCCATCATCAGCATGGCCAAAAACGTACAATCATAACTTAAGGTAAGCCTAGACATAATACCGTAGCTTTTGCCCAACTGTTTGCACAAAGAACAATAAACGCCTTTGTACTGTTCATATTCCCGGACAAGCAGTTCGGATTTTTGAGGCTTAATATAACCGAACACAACATTCTCCTAACACTCAGCTTGTACGTTTTATTCTACTATATTTTAAGCGTACCGTTAATTAATAATCTGTAAATTTTTTCACTTCTGTCGAAAAACATCGAATATATTTGACACAAGCAGGTATATTCTAGAATAATTTTACAAAAACAATCTGGAAATTTGCCGGAAACAGATTGACAAACTCTGCTGTTTCCCATATAATGAATACAATGCCCGCCAAAACAGGGTATAAATTAAACAAAACGAGGTATCTCAATGTACGAAGACAAAATTTTGATTTGCAAAGACTGCGGCGCAGAATTCGAATTCACCGCCGGCGAGCAGGAGTTTTACGCGGAAAAAGGATTCACCAATGAGCCCCAGCGCTGCAAAGCCTGCCGTTCGAACCGCAAAAATTCCAGAGGGGATTCTTCTTCCGAGAGAGCCCCCAGAGAGATGTATACGGCTGTATGTGCATCTTGCGGCGCAACCTGCAAGGTTCCGTTCCAGCCCCGCGACGAGCGTCCTGTATACTGCAGCGATTGCTTTGCCAACAGAAGATAACAAAAGGTTTTCGGTCTCACCGTCTCGGTGAAAATGCCGGTTCCATATCGTTTATTTTCAATCTCGAACAATAAAAATGCGCCGAACGCGCGGGGGTTCCCGTCGTTCCGGCGCATTTTTTGCGTTTACCCCTGAAAGGCGCGAATGCGGTACAAAGCATTGAGTACCAGCCAGTTCTGTGGGAACGGACGCATCAGGTTCCAGTACCCCACCCCAAGAAAGCCGTATTCCGTTACCAGTGCAAGCTTCACGCGAATGCTCCGGGCATCCTCAAACCAAACCTCATGCTGCTCGCCGTTGGTATTGGTATACTGAAAATGCGGCGTCTGAGCCGTTTCATCGTATAAAATCTCCGCATTGTATTCCCGGGCCAGGCGCACAGCTTCCACATTGGAAATCGACTGCGCCTTTGTGGTTCCACGCACATACGGTAGCGGCCAGTCGTAGCCGTAATTCGGCATGCCTATGTAAATTTTATTCCGCGCGATCTGCGTGACCGCATAATTCAGCACCGCGCGGATATTCGGAATCGGCGCCACTGCCATTGGCGGGCCGTAGGTATAGCCCCATTCGTAGGTCATGAGCAGAACGGCGTTGGCTGCCGCCCCTAACCCGCCGTAATCGTGCCCCTGATACAAAAGCCCAGGCTGGTCGCTCGAGGTTTTGGGCGCCAGGGCCACGATCACCTCGAAGCCCTCCGCGTTCAGGCGCTGTGTCGCGTTGCGAATAAAGGCCGTGTACTTGTCACGATCCTCAACATAAATAAATTCGAAGTCGACGTCCAATCCTTTATAATTTTTCTGACGCATATTGATTAAAATGTTATCTATGAGGCGGGTCTGCACCTGCATATCATTCAGCGCACGATGTGCCAGCTCGTTGCTGAAGCCTCCGTCCTCCGTTAAGGTAGACAAATGCATCAGCGGCGCCACACCGTATTGCTGTGCAATACCGATCAAAGCTTCGTCATCCAGCGGAACCAAATCTCCGTTAAACGTGAATCCATAGGTAAACGGCGTCATGTAGGTCATAAACGGCATCGTCTGGCGGAACAGTGTCCGGTCAACAAACGGATACGCATAGCCGTTTGTTGACATATCCCCCAGCCTCGGCTGCTCGTAGGAGATCACCAGCCGTTCACCGGGGCGCAGAACATTCAGCGCACCCAGCTTGGTATTGTTACGGTACAGCTCATTGATCGTAATACCGTACTGCTGAGAAACCGAATACACCGTGTCGCCGGCTTCCACCACATGCACCCGGCGGGGAAACAAAATCACGATCGTCTGGCCAGTAACAAGACGATTTGGTTCATCCAGCTCATTGTACTGAATCACATCACGCGCGGACACACCGTACATGGCCGCGATCGAATACACTGTTTCCCCCGGACTGACCACATGAATTGTCATTGTCACCGCTCCTCTTCCCCTGCTTTTATCGCCAAACAACGAAATCGGCATTTCTGCTGAAAACCGACAATTTCTCCCCCGCCAAAGGCTGGGGAGAAATCAATGCTGCTTTAAATATATGCAGTTAAAAGAGAGCACATTCGTAAAACCGGGACAACAACTATTTTTGCCTGGCGTTATCGCGCTCCAGTGCGACTTTTAAATACTGGCCGGTGTAGGAATCCTTACTCTCCGCCACCTGCTCCGGAGTACCCACGGCCACCAGCGTGCCGCCGCGGTCTCCGCCCTCGGGGCCAAGATCGATGATATGGTCGGCTGTTTTGATCAAATCCAGATTGTGCTCGATCACGAGAACGGTGTTGCCGGTATCCACCAGCTTTTGCAGCACGTCGATCAGCCGGTGAACGTCGGCGATATGCAGTCCGGTGGTCGGTTCATCCAGAATATAAATTGTGCGCCCGGTTGGCCGTTTGGAAAGCTCCGTAGCAAGCTTGACCCGCTGGGCCTCACCGCCGGAAAGCGTGGTAGCCGGCTGGCCGATCTTAATATACCCCAGCCCCACATCGTAAAGCGTTTGCAGTTTGCGCTGAATTTTCGGGATGCTGGAGAAAAACTCCAGCCCCTCCTCCACCGTCATTTCCAGAACATCGTAAATATTCTTGCCCTTATAGCGGATTTCCAGCGTTTCTCGGTTGTAGCGCTTACCCTTGCAAACATCGCAGGGAACGTAGACATCCGGCAGAAAGTGCATTTCAATTTTCAGTATTCCGTCTCCCTGGCAGGCTTCGCACCGTCCACCCTTCACGTTAAAGGAAAAGCGTCCTGAGCTAAAGCCCCTCAGCTTTGCGTCTTGTGTGGAGGCAAAAAGTTCACGGATGTCGGTGAACACACCGGTATACGTTGCGGGATTTGAGCGCGGCGTGCGCCCGATTGGCGCCTGATTGATCTCAATTACCTTATCGAGCTCTTCCACACCCAAAATTTCTTTATGGGCGCCGGGCCTTGTTTTAGCGCCGTTGAGCTGAGCCGCGAGAGATTTATACAGAATTTCGTTAATCAGTGAAGATTTACCGGAACCGGAAACACCAGTGATGCAAACAAATTCGCCCAGGGGAATCTCCACCGTCAGGTTTTTCAGGTTGTTCTGGGTCGCGCCAACAATTTTCAGCTGCTTGCCGTTGCCGGGGCGGCGGGTTTCGGGAATCTCAATTCGTTTCGCACCGCTGAGATACTGCCCGGTAATGGATTCCTTGCAGTTGACGATCTCCTTGGCCGGACCGTTGTAAATCACATAGCCACCGTGAACACCCGCACCGGGGCCGATGTCTACAATGTGATCTGCCGCCAGCATCGTTTCCTCATCATGCTCCACGACCAACACCGTATTCCCAATATCGCGCAGATGCTTCAACGTGTTCAGCAGTTTATCGTTATCCCTCTGGTGCAGGCCGATGCTGGGCTCATCCAGAATGTACAGAACTCCCATCAAAGAAGAGCCGATCTGGGTGGCCAGGCGAATGCGCTGGCTTTCGCCGCCGGAAAGTGTTCCCGCGGAGCGCGACAGTGTGAGATATTCGAGGCCAACGCTCTGCAAAAAGCCCAGGCGGCTTCTGATTTCTTTTAAAATTGCCTTGGCGATCATGCTCTCACGGGGTGTCAGCTCGAGCCGGTCTAAAAACGCAAGCGCTTCCGACACAGATCTTTCGCAGAAATCGCTGATATTCATGCCGCCTACCGTCACAGCCAGACTGGTAGCGGAAAGGCGCTTACCGTGGCACTCATCGCAAGGGATGGCGCTCATGTAGGATTCAATTTCTTCCTTGATCCAGCTGCTCTGCGTATCGCGGAAACGGCGCTCCAGATTGTTGACGACACCCTCAAAATCAGTCTTATATTTCCCGTAGCCATACTCGCTCGTGCGCTCCAGCTCGATCTTCTCCCCCTTGGTGCCGTACAGAAGAATGTCGATGATTTCCGGGGGAAGCTCCCCCAGAGGCGTATCGAGCGAAAAGCCGTAACGCTTTGCAAGGCCATTCATATACATCATGGCGATGCTGCTGCCCTCCATCGCCCAACCGCTGCCCTTCAGGCCGCCCTTGCTGATGGAAAGGCGCTTATCCGGTATGACCAGATCCGGATCAATCTTCATAAACACGCCCAAACCCGTACACTTGGGGCACGCACCTGCCGGGTTATTGAAGGAAAACATGCGGGGCGTCAGCTCCTCGATGCTGGCTCCATGCTCCGGGCAGGCATAGTTCTGCGAAAAAAGCAGGTCTTCCCCATCCACCACGCTGACAATCATCAGGCCGTCGGCCAGAGAAGACGCAGTTTCAGCGGAATCGGACAAACGGGAGCGGATGTCAGGGCGGATGACCAGGCGGTCTACCACAATATCGATCGAGTGCTTCTTGTTCTTTTCGAGCTTGATTGTTTCGGAAAGATCGTACAAAATTCCGTCCACCCGAACGCGGACAAAGCCGCCTCGGCGGGCTGCTTCCAGCTCCTTCACATGCTCGCCCTTACGCGCCCGAATGACCGGAGCCATCACCTGAATTTTGGTACCCTCCGGAAGAGAAAGCACCCGGTCGACAATCTGATCAATCGTCTGCTGCTTGATCTCCCGGCCGCAAACCGGGCAGTGTGGGACACCGATGCGGGCATACAGAAGACGCAGGTAATCATAAATTTCGGTTACGGTTCCCACGGTAGAACGCGGGTTTTTCGACGTGGTTTTCTGGTCGATGGAAATCGCCGGGGACAAACCCTCAATATAATCCACATCCGGCTTGTCCAGCTGCCCTAGAAACTGGCGGGCATAGGACGAAAGCGATTCCACATAGCGGCGCTGACCCTCGGCGTAAATTGTATCAAACGCAAGAGAGGATTTTCCGGAACCGGAAAGGCCGGTCAGAACCACCAGCTCATCGCGCGGAATCTCAATATCGATGTTCTTCAGGTTGTGCTCTCTGGCGCCTTTGACCAGAATGTTTTTAGCCGTCATACTGTATAATTCCTCCGAAGCCAGATTGAATCCGTTGTTATCGGGCAGCGTTATTTTCCGCCGCTCAGCTGTTTGATTTTATCGCGCAGGTAGGCCGCATGCTCGAATTCCAGAAGCTTTGCGGCCGCCTTCATTTCGCGGGTGAGCTTTTCGATCGTCTGCTTGCGCTCGGCCGCACTCATGCGCTTGCCTTTTTTGCCCTTTTCTTCGTCCTTATGCGTCGAGATCTCCAATACATCCGAAACACTCTTAATGATTGTTTTAGGCGTGATATGGTGTTCCTCATTATATTTCTGCTGTATTTCACGGCGGCGCTGGGTTTCACGGAGCGCGCGCTCCATGGAAGGCGTTACGGAATCGGCGTACATAATCACCTGACCCTCTGAGTTTCGAGCCGCGCGGCCAATCGTCTGGATCAGTGAGCGTTCGGAGCGCAGAAAGCCCTCTTTGTCCGCGTCCAGAATCGCGACGAGAGAAACCTCCGGCAGGTCGAGGCCCTCGCGCAACAGGTTGATACCCACCAGAGCATCGAATTCGCCGAGCCGCAAATCGCGGAGAATCTCCATGCGCTCAACGGTATCGATGTCATGGTGCATATACCGCACACGAATCCCCATATTTTCAAGGTAGGACGTTAAATCCTCCGCCATTTTCTTCGTCAGCGTCGTTACCAGCACACGCTGATTTTTTGCCGACCGCAGGTTGATTTCCGAAATCAGGTCATCGATCTGCCCCTCTACCGGCTTGACGATTACCTCAGGGTCCACCAGCCCAGTGGGGCGAATCACCTGTTCGACGATCTGCGCCGATTTTTGAAGCTCTAAATCACCCGGCGTTGCGCTGACAAAGATCGCCTGATTCACACGCTCGTAAAACTCGTCAAAATTCAGCGGGCGGTTGTCATACGCCGATGGCAAACGGAAGCCAAAATTGATCAGCGTTTCTTTTCTGGCCCGGTCACCCGCGTACATAGAGCGAACCTGCGGCAGCGAAACGTGGGACTCGTCCACAAACAGGAGGAAATCCTCAGGAAAATAATCGAACAGCGTAAACGGCGCGCTGCCCGGCTCACGCCCTGCCAGCACGCGGGAGTAGTTTTCAATCCCCTTACAGAAGCCGATTTCCTGCAGCATTTCCACGTCGTACATCGTGCGTTCGCGAATGCGCTGTGCCTCGATCAGCTTGCCCTCCGATTCGAAGAGTTTAACCCGCTCTTGCATCTCCTGCTCCAGCTGCTGCACAGCGACCATCATTTTCTCGCGCGGCACAATATAGTGCGACGCGGGATAAATCGCAACGTGCTTCAAAAACGCCTTCAGTTCACCCGTGAGCGCGTTAATCTCTGAAATTCGTTCAATTTCATCGCCGAAAAACTCCACGCGAATTGCGTTTTCGTTTGACTGTACGGGGAAAATCTCGACCACGTCGCCGTGTACGCGGAACTTATTACGGACAAAGTTCACGTCGTTTCTTTCGTATTGCAGTTCTACCAGCTTTTTCAGCAGCTCGTCGCGGTTCTTCTGCATACCGGGGCGCAGTGAAATCACCATAGTGTGGTAATCGATCGGGTTACCGAGGCTGTAAATACAGGAAACGCTTGCCACGATGATCACATCCCGCCGTTCCGATAGTGCTGAGGTAGCGGAGTGGCGGAGCTTATCGATCTCGTCGTTAATGGCAGAATCCTTTTCAATATAAGTGTCTGTGGTGGGGATGTACGCTTCCGGCTGATAGTAATCATAATAGCTGACAAAATATTCCACTGAGTTTTCCGGGAAGAACTCTCGGAACTCGGAGCAGAGCTGCGCCGCCAGCGTTTTATTGTGTGCCAGAACCAGCGTTGGCCGGTTCACCCTTGCAATCACGTTCGCCATGGTAAAGGTTTTTCCCGAACCGGTCACGCCTAAAAGCGTCTGCTCCCGGTCACCGTGGTTGAGCCCCTCCACCAGTTGGTCGATTGCCTTCGGCTGATCACCAGTTGGCTGAAATTTCGAAACCAGCTTAAAATCCATGCTTTCCCCCCCCACAAACACTCCTGTAATATTCTATCGCAAAATCTGCTTGTAATCGTTAAAAATGAAAAGTGTTACCTCTTTCCCCACCGTCACGGAGAGGAAACGTATTGATTATCATAATAGTACATTTGTTCGTTTTTGTCAACCACCCACCATTCCTCGCTAGAAAAAAAGGAGCCTGATCGGCTCCTTTCGTTTTTGCTTACCAAGCGGCATATAAAGTGATTTCTTTGGGTTAACACCGTGTAAACCCATAACCTATGCACAGAATGCTTTCATCCGGATTCTCCGCCACGAAACACCCCCACATTAAAACGGCTCCATAATATCCTTTAATATACCCAGATGAGACAAGGATATATAATCCTGATCACCAAAAATAATATGGTCGCGCAGCGGTACATTCACCGCACGAAGCGCGTGGTACACCGAAATGGTGGATTCAATGTCGCCCCTCGACGGAACCGGGTTCCCGCTGGGGTGATTGTGCGACATGATCGCTGCGCTGGCATTGTAGCGAACCGCAAGCTCCACCATCCTGCGCACGTAAATCGGAACCGTATTGACCGTACCCTCGTTGACTACCTCACACGAAAGCAAGCGGCACTGGCTGTCGAGCAGGAGGAGTACCACCACCTCATTCTGGCGGCCGATGTACTTTCTGCGCAAAATTTCTGCCGCCTGCTCTACCTCGAACACACGCACCTTTTCTTTGTGGCTGTCTTCGTAATACGCGCGGCACATCTCTGGAACCATTTTGATCAAAAAAGCGGAAACTCTGCCCACTCCCTGTACCTTCAGCAGCTCCTCATACGGCGCGTGAAACACGCCGGACAAAGAGCCGAAACGATCAATCAGGTGGTGGGCCAGCCCGTTCGTGTCCCCTCTGCGAATAGAGAAAAAGAGGAGCATTTCCAGCACCTCATGAGAGGCGAAGCCGTCAATCCCGTCTTTTAAAAAGCGTTCCTGCACCCGTTTGCGATGTCCCTCATGAATCCCCGCGGATTTTTCAGGAATGCGTTCTGTTTTCAACCGCACCCCGCCTTTCTGAAAAGAATGGGGTTCTATCCCTCAGGCAGTGAACGCCTTTGGGGTATCTTTTAAAATCTCGTATGAGAAACGCAAAGATTGTTTATTTTACCTTGCGGCTGCCGGGCTTGACCAGCTCCAGCTTTCCCTCTTTGCAAAGCGGGCAATCCTGCGGCTCCCAAGATTCTACTTCCAGGGAAATCACCGCACGAAACGGTACGCCGAAATCAATTTTTCCGCCGGTTCTATCTACAATGGAACCTACTCCAACCAGATCGCCTCCGGCCGCGCGAACCAGCTCGATCACCTCACGCACGGAGCCACCAGTGGTAACGACGTCTTCTACGATCAGAACCTTTTGCCCGGGCTTTATCGCAAAACCGCGACGCAGAGTCATTGTGCCGTCTTCCCGCTCGGCGAAGAAGTTTTCGCATTTCAGCGCACGGCTGACCTCATAGGCCATCTGAACCGCGCCCATCGCCGGGCCAATGACAACCTCTACGCCGTCGTTCGCAAAATGCTCCGCCAAAGCGCCGCAAAGCGCCTCGCTATACTTTGTGTTGCGGAACACCTTCGCGCACTGCAGGTAACGGTTGCTGTGTCGGCCGGAGGTCAGGCGAAAATGCCCCTCCAAAAGAACACCGGCCTCTTTTAAAACTTCCAGAACTTTTTCCTGTGTAATCATCGTTTTGCTGTCCCCTTTTCCTCGATTCAACTGTATCTCTAAAAAATTATTATATACTAAAATAAATCATTTGGGAAGCCTTGCACCCCTTTTGTTGTACATGAGACTTATGATATACTGGTACAATAAATTGGCCGCGCTCTGCGCCGCACCAAATAATAAGGGGATACCATATGAAATCCGTAACCATCGGTGAAAACGACGCCGGACAGCGTCTGGATAAATTCTTGACCAAGGCCTACCGCAATCTACCGCAGTCGATGCTGTACAAAAGCGTCCGCAAAAAGGACATCAAGCTCAACGGCAAGCGGTGCGATATTTCCACCCGCCTGAACGCGGGCGACGTGCTGACAATGTATTTGAAGGATGAGTTCTTTCAGCAGGCGCCGGAGGAGTATGATTTTCTCAAAGCCCCGCTGAAGCTGAATGTTTTATTCGAGGATGAAAACATTCTGATTCTGGATAAAAAGCCGGGTCTGATCGTTCATCCGGATGAAAACTACCACTTTGATTCGCTGATCGCCCGGGTGCAGCACTACCTGTACGACAAGGGCGAGTACCGCCCGCAGGAGGAAAACAGCTTCGCGCCCGCGCTCGTCAACCGGATTGACCGCAACACCGGCGGCATCGTGATGGCGGCAAAAAACGCGGAGTCACTGCGTATTTTAAATGAAAAGGTGAAGAACCGAGAGCTGAAAAAGCTGTACCTGTGCATCGTGTGCGGGCATATGGAGCAGAAATCTGCCACACTGGAGGGATACCTCGAGAAAAACGAGAGCCAGAACCGGGTGTATATTTCAAACCATGGCGCACCAGGCGCAAAAAGCATCCGCACGCGTTACCGTGTGCTGGAGGAACGCGGCGCATACAGCCTGCTGGAAATTGACCTCTTAACCGGGCGTACCCATCAGATTCGCGCGCACATGGCATCCATTGGCCACCCGCTGGCCGGGGACGGAAAATATGGCACGAACCGCCAGAACAAAAAAACCGGACTGCCGTATCAAGCGTTGTATTCGTACAAGCTTCAATTTGAGTTTACGTCGCCGGCGGGGATTCTGGAATACCTGAATCACCGCGAATTCGAGGCAAAGGAAATCTGGTTTCTGAAAGATTTTTATTCCTGGAACGCATAACAGAAAGAAGGGGTATTGATGGAATGCTCGATCCGCACATGGATGCTGAGCGACGCGGTCGATTTGGCCGAAGCGCTGAATAACCCAAACGTTATGAACAACCTGCGGGACGGCCTCCCCTGCCCTTACACACAGACTGACGCGGAAAGCTACATCCGCGCGATGCTCGCCGCGGAGCCGGGCAGCCAGTATGCCTTTGCAATCGACGTAGGCGGCCGGACTGTCGGCAGCATCGGCGTGTTCCGGCAAGCGAACATTCATTTTCGCACCGCCGAGCTGGGATATTATGTGGCAGAACCTTACTGGGGCCGGGGCGTCTGCACCGGCGCGGTGCGGCAAATCTGCGACTATGTATTCCGGAACAGCGACATTCTGCGCATTTTCGCCGAGCCGTTTGCCCGCAACGCCGCTTCCTGCCGGGTACTGGAAAAAGCAGGCTTTACTACGGAGGGAATTCTTCGAAAGAATGCCGTTAAAAACGGAGAGATTCTGGATATGAAGCTTTATTCTTTGATAAGAGAATAATAAGCCAAAAGGCTTTGCCGAAAATTTTCGGCAAAGCCTTTATTTTATTTCTTGTTCCAGATGATTAAATTCTTTTGTAGTGAAAAATTCTCCCAAAGTGATACCTAAACCATCACAAAGCATCTTGATTGTAAGAATTTTGGGATTCTGACTTTTCCCATATAAAATATTTTTGACCGAAGATGGCGAAAGCGCTGAAAGGTTGGCCAGCTTATTAATCGTGACATTCCTTTCTTCGCAAAGCTGTAAAATACGATTACGGACTGCTTCTGTTGTAGTCATACGATCACTCCCACCCATTTTATTCTAAGAATATAAAAAATCCCTTGAATAAGTAGGCTATACATGCTACTATTAGGCTATCGGTAGTCTTATTATGTATAGAAAGAGATGGGAATATGTTTATTCGTCAGCTTTATCAGGAGCAGTATGACATGCTGCTCCATTATCTGGTACAGCGGGGATGCTCCAACCCTTTAGATGCAAGCTATGAAGTGAGCATGAAAATAGACGGCTTCGAATACCGGCTCCGCCTTCAGCCCGGGCGCAAACGAAAAATCGCCGTTTTACAGGCGGTGCGAATCTGGACGGAACAGGGCGAGCAGCGATTTCAACTATTGACAGACAACCTGCCGCTTTCGTGCCTGCTGGAGCTGCTTTTATTGGAACGGAAATCTGCCGAACAGTATAAGAACACCTGCCGTCAATATGGTTGACGGCAGGTGTTCTTATACCCACGGCTATATCAAAAAAACATTTTCTCTTTGCGGGGTTTTCCGAAGCCTATCTGCTAGCGCAGCCTTGCCCCTCAGGCCGGGGCAGGCCATTACCGGTTCCGTTCAGCGGCGCACCCTTTCCGAGCGCTCTCGTTGGCTCGGGGAAGGGCGGCACTGCGTGCCGGTTCTTTTTCCTCTCACTTTCGCGAGAGAGGGGCTATTTTTTATTGCGGTTCCCGCAGGGAAAAATTCTGCTGGCGCAGGGCGTGCCCCTCGTGCCGGGGCGGGCATTTACTTTCTTTACGAAAAGAAAGTAAACAAAGATTCGCCCAAGGCTCCGCCTTCGGAATCCGTTTTTGGGAACGGTTTCTTCCAATATTAACGACAGCCTCCGGAAAGGCGCTCTATGGTAAGTGCGCACGCGCCTTGTTTTGTGGGAACAAGCAGTTTGCCGGTTCCGTTCGGCGGCGCCCCCTTACCGAGCGCTCTCGTTGGCTCGGGGTTTTAGATGCGGCTTCGCCGCATTTTTTTGCTGGCGCAAGATCTGCTCTGCAAATCGAAACTATGGGTGAACTTATAATCAAAGCTACTGTAAGGCCGCCCTCTCCGAGCCAACGAGAGCGCTTTGAAAATGCTCGCCGACAGACGGGATCGCAAGGCTTATTTCCAGATGAAGCTCGGAGAGTGGGCATTTTCAATGGAGCGCCTTCCCGAAGAATTTCGTTTACGCAATAAGGGATTGTTCCCCAAACGGATTCCAAAGGTGCCCTTTGGCGAGCCTTTGCTTACTTTCGCCTCGTCGCGAAAGTAAGTGCCCGCCCCGGCATGAGGGGCAAGCCCTGCGCAAGCAGAATTTCCACGGGGAACCCCCGGAGAAAAAATTTTTTTCTTACAAAAGAACGAAAAAACTCGCCCCGGCATGAGGGGCGAACTAATAAAAAATGAATGTACCTGTAAGGAAACTCACAGAAAAGCCACTCTTTCATACCAAAAGAAAAACGCCTGCCTCCGGCATTGGGGGAATCCCCTCGCCAACAGACAGGCCATGCAGAGAAACTCTGCTGAATATTTTTCACGAGATAAATCCCGCATGTTTAACCTGCTCCCCGACACAAGGAGTACGGGCCGAGCCATCAGGTATTTTTATCCACCTGATGAAACTGCTTCAGATTCCCAGTTTTCAGCTCACGCTTACTCAGTTCATCCTCTACGTCCTGCCAGGAAATCCCCTCGTTGACCATCAGCACCGTCAGATGATACATAAGGTCGGAAAGCTCCAGCACGGTTTCTTTGTTATCCCCGTTTTTGGCGGCGATAATCACTTCGCTGCATTCTTCGCCACACTTCTTCAAAATTTTATCGAGGCCCTTTTCGAATAGATAACAGGTGTAGGAACCCTCTTGTCGGTCTGTTTTGCGGCTTTCTACCGTTTGATACAGCTCCTGTAAAACGCTCATTGTGCATCCTCCCCTATCGTTCGGTAAAAACAACTGTGGTTCCCGGTATGGCAGGCAGCCCCGGTCTGCTCCACCACCGCCAGCAGAGTATCGTCGTCGCAGTCGGTATACAGCTGGATCACCCGCTGTACATGGCCGGAGGTAGCCCCCTTGTTCCAAAGCTCCTGCCGGGAGCGGCTGTAAAACCACGTATACCCGGTTTCAATTGTTTTGCGCAGGGACTCCCGGTTCATATAGGCCAGCATCAGCACCTCTTTGGTGGACTGCTCCTGCACGATCACGGGGATCAACTCCCCCTTTTGGAAGAAACGTTCCAGATCTTTATCTGTAAAGGTACTATACTTTTCACTCATTATTTTCTTCTCCTTGCGCCGCCGTAATAGCCTCTTTTAAATCCAGACTGCCGCTGTACAGCGATTTGCCACAAATGGCCCCATACAGCCCTAATCCCCGTAAATCCTGGATATTTTGCAGGTTTGCGATACCTCCACTGGCAACAATCTCACACGAAACCGCCCGGTTCAGCGCATCCAGCTGCTCGAGGTTTGGGCCGCTGAGCATCCCGTCTTTCGATATATCTGTAAAGATAATATACTTTACTCCAACCTGTTCCATCTGTTTTGCAAGCTCAATATAATCCACCGTGGAGGTTTGTGTCCATCCCTCGGCAGCCACTTTACCGTCTCTGGCATCAATGCCCACGGCGATCTGCTCACCCCAGCGCTGCACACAGTCGCGCACAAGCTGTGGATCATACAGGGCGACAGAACCGAGAATCACCCGGGAAATCCCGCGCGACAGGTAAAACTCCACGTCCGCAAGCGTGCGGATACCGCCGCCGACTTCTACCCGCAGGCCGGTTTCCACTGCCCGCAGAAACACTTCGCTGTTGACCGGGTGCTTTGTCTTGGCTCCGTCGAGGTCTACCATATGAATCCACTGTGCGCCGGCTTCGGCAAACGAACGAGCTGTTTGCTGCGGGTCCTCCGCCACCTTGTGCGCGGTATCGTAATCGCCCTGCCGCAAGCGGACACAGGCGCCGTCTTTAATATCAATCGCGGGAAAAATAATCATGGAATCCCCTCTTTCTTACAGGCTGCCCTTCGTGGACAGCACCTGCCCCGGTGTGGTTTCGGCAACGGCCAGCCGCAGCGCGTGCGCAACTGCCTTGAACATCGCTTCGATCATATGGTGCGAATTTTTGCCGTATTCCACCCGGGTATGCAGGGTTAGCTCCGCGTTCATGGCAAAGGCGCGGAAGAATTCCTCCGTAAGGTAGGCGTCGAACTCCCCCACCACCTGCTGGGGAAACTCCGCCTGAAACACCAAAAACGGCCTGCCGCTCACATCCACCGCCGCGAATGCCAGCGTTTCATCCATGGGCACAAAAAAGCTGCCGAAGCGCGCGATGCCCGAACGATCCCCCAGGGCCTGACGGAACGCGCGACCCAGAACGATGCCGGTATCCTCCACCGTGTGGTGACCGTCTACGAACAGGTCGCCCTGCACCTGTACCTGTAAACCGAAACCGCCATGGGTAGCAAATGCCTGCAGCATATGGTCGAAAAACCCGATTCCGGTCTGGATTTTTGTTTCCCCGCCCTCCAGCTTCAGCCGGACGCTGATTTGGGTTTCCCGCGTTTCGCGGGACTGCTCTGCTGTTCTCATAGCCGTTTCCCCCGTTATTCTAATCATTTCAATCGTTTCTCTTCCAGACAGGTCCTTCCTATCTTCCCTGCCTGCAGCAGGAAAAGAAGGGAGAGCAGACCTGCTATAAAATCTGTTCCAGCGCGGTAAGCAGATCCAAATTTTCCGCAGAAGAACCGGCGGTAATGCGCAGGAAATCACCCATCAGGCGCACTGCGATGCCTTCGGTCAAAAGCTTTTCGTACACGTGCCGCGCATCTGAAAGACGAAGCAGCACAAAATTGGTGCAGCTTGGGTACAGAAGAAATCTGCCGGGGTTCTTTTCCAGAAGCCTCTGCAGCCCTTGCGACAAAGCCTTACGGGAATCGATGATTTTCTCAATCGAACGATCCAGCATCTTTGGGTATGAAAGCACCACAGCGCCCGCATTCTGCGTGACGGAATTGACATTATACGGAGATTTGACCGCCTGCATCGCCGCGGTGATCGTCTGGTTGGCCACGGCAAAACCGAGACGGAGTGCCGCAAGGCTGATCGCCTTGGAGCAGGTACGCAGCACCACCAGATTATCGTACTGCTCTGTTTCCTGAATCAGGGATTGATCCCAGAAATCCATATAGGCTTCATCCAGAATCACCAGGGCGCTCACGGAACGAATGATTTTCCGCACCTGCTCACGGGAAAGACCCAGCGAAGTTGGGTTGCAGGGATTGGAAAACAGAATCATCTTTGCTCCGGTCTGATTTGCAACGGAGATCAGTTCCTCCACATCAATGGTCAAATCGCTTTTTTTCACGACCTCCACGCACTGAGCCTCTACAAGCGAGGAATAAAACCGGTACATGGTAAAATCGGGAGAAAGCGTGAGTACGGTGTCCCCTTTCATCAGGAAAGCGGTCATCAAAACAGAAATCAGCTCGTCGGAGCCATTGCCCGCCGTTACATTTTCCGGACGGATACCATAGTATTGCGCAAATACACGGCACACATCGACGGCCAACGGGTCAGGATAACGGTTGAAGGCCGTATACGCAAACGAGTCCATCATCTTCGACATAACATTCGTCGGCAGTGATAAAAAGGATTCATTGGCGTCCAGCCGGATCCGGAAATCGCCCTCCAGCGGCTCATATGGCGTTAAGTCTTTGATTTTGCTGTTCAGCTGGTACAATGACATCACATCCTCACTTTGATGGAATTGGCGTGAGCCGTCAGACCTTCCGCTTTCGCCAGAGTCATTACGTCTGGCCCGGCGGCCTCAAGCGCCTGCTTGGTATAATAAATAAAGCTGGATTTTTTCAAGAAGCTGTCCACGGAAAGCGGCGAGAAGAACCGAGCCGTTCCCCCGGTGGGAAGAACATGGTTCGCGCCCGCATAATAATCGCCCAGCGGCTCGGGGGAGTAATTCCCCAAAAAGACGGAGCCGGCATTGTCGAGGCAGCCAAGGTATTCGATGGGGTTTTCACAGCAGACCTCCAGGTGCTCCGGAGCAAGGCTGTTCGCAAAAGCAACGGCCTCTTTCATGGTATCGCAAACAAGGAGAGCTCCGTAATTCTGGAGCGACTGCTCCATGATTTCGCGGCGCTCCAGCTGAGCGGTTTGGCGTTCCAGCTCTTTGGCAACCTCCTGTGCAAGGCTGAGGCTCGGCGTGAGCAGAATCGCAGAAGCCAGCACATCGTGCTCCGCCTGCGAGAGCAGGTCTGCGGCAAGGTACACCGGATTCGCCGTTTCATCCGCCAGAACGAGGATCTCGCTAGGCCCCGCAATCATGTCGATGTCCACAACGCCGTACAGCTGCTTTTTCGCCGTGGCAACATAAATATTGCCCGGGCCAACAATCTTGTCCACCCGCGGGACGGTCTCGGTACCGTAGGCAAGCGCCGCCGCAGCCTGCGCCCCGCCCATCAGGAAGATACGATCCACCCCGGCGATCAGCGCAGCCGCCAGAATATTCGGGTTCGGCCTGCCATCCTTTTGGGGCGGCGTCGCCATCACAATTTCACCCACCTGCGCAATTTTCGCAGGGATTGCGTTCATCAGCACGGAAGAAGGATATGCCGCCGTACCGCCGGGAACATAGATGCCGACTCTGTGCAGCCCGCGCACCCGCTGGCCCATCAGAACACCGTCCTCACGGGTCGTCAGCCAGCTTTGCTGCGCCTGACGCTGGTGAAAATCGCGGATATTCTGCGCGGCACGTTCCAGTGCGGCGATAAATTCGGGGGCGCAGTCTTTGGAAAGCTCTGCCATCTCCTCGCGCCCCAGCTCGCGCTTTGCAGGCAGCGAACCGTCGAACCGCAGGGTGTATTCATCCACAGCCGCGTCGCCGCGGGTTTTAACCTGTTCCAGAATCTCCGCAACGCGAGCATCAACCAGTTGATCCTTTTCCTCTCCACGACGGCGGATTTGTTCCACGGTGCGGCGGCCTTCATTACCGCTTAACTGAATCGGTTTGAGCATACCTTTTCCTCCTTCTTTTGGATGGCCTGATTCATACGGTCGACCAGCGCCTCGATCTCATCCTTTCTCAGCTTCATCACCGCTGAATTGACAATCAGTCGGGCAGAAATCGGGCAGATAATCTCGAGAATCTCAAGTCCGTTTTCCTTGAGGGTGTTTCCGGTTTCCACCAGGTCTACAATGGCCTCGGCCAGGCCGAGCAGTGGGGCCAGCTCCACCGAGCCTTCAATTTTGATGATACGCACATCCATGTCCCGGTTTTCAAAGAAGGTGCGGGCCACCTTCGGGTATTTTGTCGCCACGGTTTTGACCGAGTATCCTTCAAAAATATCGGAACCCCGGGGGCCGGCTACCGCGAACCGGCATTTTCCGAAGCCGAGATCAAGCACCTCGAAAAAACCACCGTTGCTTTCCATAATCGTATCTTTGCCTACAACACCCAAATCACACACCCCGTGTTGAACATAGGTAATTACATCGGCCGCCTTGGCCAGAACCACCTCGATTTCGCCGTCTCCCACGGGTAAAATCAGTTTTCTGCCTTTATTGTGCACTTGAGAGCAATCGTAACCCATTTTTTCCAGCAGAGCCACCGTTTTTTCTTCCAGGCGACCCTTTGTCAGCGCTATTCTTAACGGAGTCATCCATTTTCCTCCTTTGTGAGCATAATCGAAACCGTGGTGTCGGAAACAAAATCCACCTGGGGAATCCCCATGGCCACCGCGTAATGAATGGCCTGCTCACGGTCCTCAAATACTGAAAACTCGCAGGTAATTCCGCGCTCTGTAAGGCGCGCCGCATAATCCAGCGCCTTGATTTCAAAGCCGTCTTCTCCATGCACCAGAATCTGTGCGGGAATAATAGCGGTTTCTTCGCCCTCGGCGGCCACAACATCCGCAAGAACATCCACATTTGCGGCAAATCCGATGGCCGGCATCGGCGTTCCATACAGCTCTAACAGATTGTCATAGCGCCCGCCAAGCAGAAGTGCCTCGCCTGCCTGGGGAACATAGGCGCTGAACACGATACCGGTGTAGTAATCGTTTCTCTGCACCAGCCCCAGGTCGACCATGATACGGTCAGAAAGCCGCAGCTCTGAAAGCATGCCATACAGCTTCTTCAAATACCGAATCGGCTCCTTGGCACTGTCCGGAAGAGGAAGATTCTCCGCCTGCTCCAAGATTTCATCTCTGCCGAACAACCGAGGCAGCTGCCGCAAAGCGGCGACCTCGCAGGAATCCGGCAGCGAATCCAAAATCTCGTCAAGCGCGGGGTAATTCTTGGTTTCAATAAACCCGCGAATGTCCTCCAGAACATCCTCCGAAACCGTCATTCCATCCACAATGGCCCGAAAAAAGCCGGCGTGCCCAAGCTCAATCCGGAAATCCGGCACACAGGCGGAAAGCGCCTCGATTGCCGTTACAAGAATTTCCAAATCGGCCCGGTGCCCGCCGGCCCCCAACATTTCTACCCCGGACTGCATGATCTCATCCGCATGTCCGCTAAGCCCCGGATGATTCCGGTAAACTTGTTGGGTATAAAATAAACGCAGGGGCTTTTCCTGCCCCTGCAACCGGGTTGCCGTAAGCCGCGCAATCGGCAAAGTAGAGTCTGGCCTTAGCACCAGAAGCCTCCCTCTGCGGTCTGTCAGCTTATACATGGTTTCCGACGGTATTCCGGAGCGCTCCGGGTCAAACACATCATAAAACTCCAAGCCAGGTGTAACAACCTGACGGAATCCTCTTTTACGGTACACCTCTTCCAGACGGTGCTCCACGTGATGATGGACCAGGCATTCCTCAAACAGATAGTCACGAATGCCCTCGGGAGTGATTTTATGGTATTTTTTCATAAGATTGCACCGCCTTTGCTTTAACATGCTAATATGATAGCATAAGAAACTAGTGGTATCAAGGTTTATTTTGCATTTTTATGCCTTCATGATGCTGAAATTGTCCCCTGTTTTCATGGATGAGTATAGGAAAAACGTAGAAATTACAGGTCTACTATGATATAAACCCGCTGTTTCTTCATAAAAAGAATATTCATAAAATGAGCAATCGGCGTTCCTTTGAATCAAAAAATACCGGCAAAGCCTGCCGGTTAAAAAAGCAAGCAGTTCTTCCCCGCCCTTGGCTGGGGAAGAACTGCCATTGTATAGAAAGCTGCTTTTAAAGTTAATAGACTATAAATGCAAATCAAAACAAGCTCATCTGGCTGCTTGCAGGTAAGCCGTTCAGCGCGTTCGCCGTCTGCAGCGCTTCGATCACCGATTTGGAAACCTTAGCGCGGGTCTGCAGATCATCGATGGAAATGTACGGCCCACCGGTTTCACGCGCCGCAGCCAAGCTGTTAGCGGCCGCCTCGCCCACACCGGAAAGCGACGCAAACGGCAGACGGATCTTGCCTTCCTCCACTAGATACTTTCTCGCGTCGGAACGGTACAAATCGATCGGCAAAACCTGAATATTGCGAGCCAGCATCTCGTTGACGATTTGGAAGGTGGCAAAGGCATCCTCTTCCTTTTTGCTGGCCTCCTTGCCCTTCATCGTAATTTCATTCATTTTGCGGCGCACGGCCTCTCGCCCCTGCAACACCACAGCACCGTCAAAGTCTTCGCCGCGCACAGTGAAATAGGCGGCATAATACTCTACGGGGTGATGCACCTTATACCAGCCGAGGCGCAGAGTTGAAATCATGTAAGCCGCCGCATGGGCTTTCGGGAACATGTACTTAATCTTCATACAGGAATCAATATACCACTGCGGTACATTGTGATCCTTCATCGCCTGAATATGCTCGGGCGTCAGCAGTTGGGATGCTTTACCCTTTCGGGTAATCTCCATGATCTTAAACGCCATTTTGGGCTCGAGGCCCTTGAGCAGCAAATACGTCATGATGCTGTCTCGCGTACCGATTACTTCTGAAATCGTGCAGGTTTTATTCTTGATCAAATCCTGCGCGTTGCCGAGCCAAACATCGGTACCATGAGACAAACCGGAAACCTGGAGCAGGTCGGAGAAGGTTTTGGGCTGTGCGTCCATCAGCATCTGTCGGACAAAGCTGGTACCTACCTCCGGTAAAGAAAAGGTTCCCGTGGGGGAATCAATGTCCTCCGGCGTGACGCCGAGCGCCTCTGTGGAATGAAACAGCGACATCACCTGCGGGTCGCTCATCGAAACCTTCATGACCGGGATTCCGGTGTAATCCTCAAGATAGCGGTAGATGGTCGGAACATCATGCCCGAGCTCGTCGAGCTTACAGATCGTATCATGGATGGCGTGGAAGTCGAAGTGTGTGGTGATGTTGTCGGAGTTCTGATCGTTGGCCGGGTGCTGCACCGGGCAGAAATCGTAAATGTCCATCCCGCGCGGTACAACGACCATGCCGCCCGGGTGCTGGCCGGTGGTACGCTTGACGCCGGTGCAGCCGGTAGCCAGGCGCAGCTCTTCGGCGCGGTGCAGAACTGTCCCCTGCTCCTCGGCGTATTTGCGGACAAAACCGATAGCCGTTTTATCCGCCACAGTTGCGATGGTGCCTGCCTTAAAGACGTTGTCCTTGCCGAACAGCGTTTCCGTGTAGCGATGGGCGTCACTCTGGTACTCGCCGGAGAAATTCAGGTCGATATCAGGCGTTTTGTCGCCGTCAAAGCCCAGAAAGGTTTCGAACGGGATGGTATGGCCATCACGGTCGTATTCGGTGCCGCAAACGGGACACTGCTTGGGCGGCAGGTCAAAGCCTGAACCATAGCTGCCGTCTGTAATGAATTCACTGTTTTTGCAGTGCGGGCAGATATAGTGCGGCGCCAGCGGGTTTACCTCAGAAATACCGGAGATATTCGCCACAAACGATGAACCAACCGAACCACGGGAGCCAACCAGATAACCGTGTGCCTCGGAATCGGCCACAAGCTTTTGGGCCGTCATATACAGCACGGAGAAACCGTGCTTATTGATGGAATCCAGCTCGCGCTTCAGGCGGCTGTGAACGATCTCGGGGAGAGGGTCACCATATATCTCTTTGGCTCGCTCCCATGAAATGCGGTTTAGCTCTTCCTCCGCTCCGTCGATAAACGGCGGGAACACCCCGGGTGGAATCGGAGAAAGCTCTTCGACCATATCCGCGATTTTATTCGTGTTGGTCACAACCACTTCATACGCCTTTTCCTTGCCGAGGTATGCAAACTCCTCCAACATTTCGGGCGTAGTGCGCAGGTACAACGGCGCCTGCGCGTCCGCGTCGGCAAACCCCTGCCCCGCCATCAAGATTTTTCGGTAATCCCCGTCCTTCGGGTCTAGAAAATGAACGTCACAGGTAGCGACGACAGGCTTGTTCAGTTCTTCGCCCAAACGGATGATTGTGCGGTTATACTCCCGCAGTGTTTCTTCGTTTGGCACCTGACCATTGCGCACCATGAACAGATTGTTGTCAATCGGCTGAATCTCGAGATAATCGTAGAAATCCGCGATTTCCTTCAGCGTAGACCACGGCTGGCCGCCGGCGACCGCGCGGTAAAGCTCTCCCGCTTCACAAGCGCTGCCGAGCAGCAAGCCCTCGCGGTATTTTACCAGAACGCTCTTGGGGATACGCGGCTTCTGGTAAAAATAATTCAGATGAGAAAAGGAAATCAGCTTATACAGATTCTTGAGACCCGTCTGGTTCTTCACCAGAATGATCTGATGTACCGGGCGAATCTTCTTTGGGTTCCCCCCGGCCAGGCATGTATTGATGTCTTTCACGCGCGTAGCACCGGTGTCTTCTTTCAGACGGATCAGCAGATTCTGAAAAATTTTTGCCAGCACCGCCGCATCGTCGCACGCGCGGTGATGATTGAACGGGTCCAGTTTCAGATATTTGGCCACCGTATCGAGCTTATAGTTTTTGATGTCCTTGAGCATCGAGCGGCACATTGGCAGGGTATCGATGTACGGGTAAGGAAAATCCATTCCGTGGCGCTCGGCGGCGGCGTGCATAAACGAGGTATCGAACGCGGCGTTATGTGCCAGCAGCACCGGGCTTTCCCCGCAGAACTCATAAAACTGCCGCAAAGCTTCCTCTTCAGACACAGCGTCCTTTACCATTTCATCTGTAATGCCGGTCAGCTCGGTAATTTTAGCCGGGATGTGCATTCCGGGATTGACGAAAAGATCGAAGCTGTCGGCAATCTCTCCGTTTTTGATCCGCACCGCGCCAATTTCTGTCATACGGTCATTCTCCGCGCTCAGGCCGGTGGTTTCAATATCGAATGAGATGAACTCATCCTCTAATGTGTTTTCCGTTTCGCCTACCAGCGCGGGAACCATATCGTTGACAAAATAGGATTCGATGCCATACAGAATCTTAAATTCTCCGCCCTTTTTACGGACGGCTGCGGCGGCGTTCATCGCGTCCGGGTAGGCCTGTGCCACACCGTGGTCGGTAATGGCGATCGCCTTATGTCCCCATTCGGCGGCACGCTTAATCAGGTCGCCCACAGGCGTGATGCCGTCCATGCTGGACATGGAGGTATGCAGATGCAGCTCCACACGTTTTTCGGGCGCGTCATCCACAACCTTCAGCTGCTCTACTGTGCTGATGCCGCGCGGGCGAAGCACGATTTCGTGGTCGTACTTATCGTAGCTGATTTCACCGCTGACCAGAACCGTACTTCCCCTTTTCAAAGTATCCAGCGCACGACACTGGCTGTTGTCTTCAATCAGCTTTAAGGTCATGGAACCGGTGTAATCCGTAATATTGATAGAATAGATTTTTTTTGATTTATCGCGGGTCTGGCGCTCGTCCATACTGAAAATCTCGCCCCAGATGGTCACCGTGCCGGATTCCGGCCCGACCCGGCCGATCGGAACGGGTTTCGTACTGCGTCCCATACGGCCGTACAGCAGCTTCGCCGTATCCGGCAGAATCGACGGTAAAAGCGTATCGCCGCCACGCACATTAACAGTATGCGGTTTCTTTTTGGCTTTACCTCCGCCCTCGTTCATCATGGACTCGTAATGTGTCATTTCCTCAGCGGTCGCCTGACGGCGCTCTGTTTCCTGCTCCTGCCTGACCCGTTCGATGAAACGGGCGTCGTCCGCCTGAACGGCAACCGTACCATCAAAATCCACCTTGAGCGTCAGGCCGAACTCCTCCTGAATCAGGCGGGAGGCCGCTTTGTCAAACCCGCGCGAAAGCAGCATGTCACGTCCGCCGTGCGAGAGTGTGATGGTAAGGGTACCCTGCTCCAAACGCGCAGAGGCACCCTTCAGGCTACCGTTCAGGCTGGCATCCCTGCGCCGCAGCTCCTGTGCCAGCTCCGGAAAATACTCCGTTTGGAACAATTCTTTTGCGTAACGGGGCAGTACCGTCACTCTGCGAACATTCAGCGCTTCCGTCAGCTGTTGTTCCAGCGCAAAAAGAACACGGCGCTCCACCAAAGCCGGAAACGCCGCCTCGATCGCCAGCTCCCGGTTCTGCTCGTCGATCCGCAGGGAAAGCACAGTTCCCTCCGGCACAGGCCCGGACAAACCGGGGATATTGAGGTATGTACCAAACACTTCAGCAAAGGTTTTCATTCCAACATCCTTTTCCTTGCAAAACAATCGTTTCTTTACAGCGACTCAATTTCTTCCATCAGGCTATCCACAAGCCTGTCCTCGGGGACACGGCGCACAATCTCCCCTTTTTTAAAGATCAGACCAATGCCGTTTCCGCCCGCAATGCCAATATCGGCCTCACGTGCTTCGCCCGGCCCGTTAACCGCACAGCCCATCACCGCAACGGTAATCGGCTTTTGGCAGGAGGTTAAACGGCGTTCCACTTCCCCGGCAATCGCGATCAGATCAATATTAGTTCTCCCGCAGGTCGGGCACGATACCATCTGTACCCCGCCGCGAAGATTCAGTGCTTTCAAAATATCCGTGGCCGCGGCGATCTCGCGTACGGGGTCTGCCGTGAGCGATACCCGAATGGTGTCCCCAATGCCGCGCTGCAACAAAGAACCAATCCCAATCGAGGATTTAATCAGGCCCATCCGCTCCGTTCCGGCCTCCGTAACGCCAAGATGCAGCGGATAATCACACGCCTGCGACGCAAGCTCATACGCTTCAATCATCGTATCCACCCGTGAAGATTTCATGGAAAGAACGATGTCCCCAAAATCAAACTTTTCCAGCAGCGACGCATGGAACAGCGCGCTTTCGCAAAGCGCCTGCGCCGTAGGCCCGCCGTACTTTGCCAGAATTTCTTTTTCCAAAGAACCGGAGTTGACCCCGATTCGGATCGGGACGCCGTGTGCGAGGCAGGCATGCGCCACCGCCTTAACGCGGTCGTCTGAGCCGATATTGCCGGGGTTAATGCGAATTTTGTCGATGCCGGCGTCAACGGACTCGAGCGCCAGCCGGTAATCAAAATGAATATCCGCCACGAGAGGAATCGTTATCGCCTCTTTGATCGCCGGGATCAGCCGCACCGCCTCCTGATTTGGAATCGCAACGCGAAGAATCTCACAGCCGGCTGCTTCCAGCTCACACGCCTGACGCACATTGCCTTCCACATTTGCCGCTGGAATATTCAGCATAGATTGAATGGAAATGGGCGAACCGCCGCCGACCGCGACGTCGCCCACATTCAGCTTTCTTGTCATTTTTCGGTTCATGCTCCCAGTCCCTTTCCGGTAAAGAGCCGTAAAATATCACTGTAAGTGACAATGACCATGAAGGTCATGAGGAGCGCAAAGCCAGCCGCATGTACCCACCCCTCGTATTTGGGGTTGACCGGGCGGCGCCGCACCAGTTCGATCAAAAGGAAAATCAGCCGTCCGCCGTCCAGAGCCGGCAGAGGCAGCAGATTCACAACGCCAAGGTTCACGGTAATCATCATCATCATCATGATAATATTGTTGACCGCAGGCAGGATTCCCTCTTTCAGACCCATGGAGGCAGCCTGCGAAATCGCGTCCGCAGCGCCGATAGGCCCGGCCATATCATTCAGGCCAAACCGCCCTGTCGCAAGCCCCACCAAGCTGTACCAAACCATGCGCACCACAGAAACAGTATCCGCGGCGGATTTCTGAATCAGCGTAACCGGGTTCCTTTCAATGCCAGATACATAGAAATCCAGCACCATCAACTGCTTATCGCCGTTCTGGCGGGTGTTCATCTTCACATTGTGGAACGCGAGCTTCTCTCCTTTTCGCACCACGGTAAGATCCATAGACTGCGGATTCGCCGTAGCCAGGGAAAAACTCAGGTCGCGGTCGGTATACACGCGGTAGCCGTCGATAGAATAAAACTGATCGCCGGCCTGAATGCCCGCCTTCTGCAAGGCGGAATTCTCCGCGAACTGCGCAATGGTAGTGGAGGTAAACATTGGCTGCTGTGCCAGCAAAACCATCATCAGCACAATACCAAACAGAATATTCATCACCGCGCCGGCGCAGACAACAATAATCCGTCTCCATACAGGCTTATTGCCAAACGCGCGGTCATCCTCGCTGCTCTCGTCCTCTCCCTCCATGGCGCAGTAGCCTCCGATGGGCAAAAGACGCAGAGAGTATTGAGTTTCTCCCTTTTGAAAATGAAATAATGTGGGACCCATACCGATTGCAAACTCATTAACACGGATCCCCGAAAGCTTTGCCGTGAAAAAATGGCCAAATTCGTGAATGAAAATGATCAGGCCAAATAACAGCACCGCAAACAGAATAAGCAGGACATTGATAACCATATTCACCTCATCAGTCTATTTTATTACACGTGTTCCAAAACGAAATTCCGTGCATTTTGGTCCGCCGTCAGCACCTGCTGCGGCGTTTCAGGCTGCCCGGCGGCCTGACGCTCCATCGCAGCTTTGACAAGCTGTGGAATCTGTAAAAACGGGATGCGCCCCGAAAGGAACAGCTTCACCGCTTCTTCGTTCGCGCCGTTCATCGCAGCCGGTACTAAGCCACCCCGCTGCGCGGCCTGCCTTGCAAGGCCAAGGCACGGGAATGCCTGTTCATCCGGCGGGTAGAACGACAGTGTGCCAATCTCAGTAAGGCTGAGGCGGCGCACCGGCGACGGCAAGCGCTCCGGCCAGGTAAGCGCATACTGAATCGGGATGCGCATATCCGGCACGCCAAGCTGTGCCAGAACAGAATAATCCTGATATTCAATCATGGAGTGAACAATGCTTTCGCGGTGTACCACCACGTCAATTTGAGAAACCGGCATCGAAAATAGCCACGAGGCCTCGAGAATCTCCAGCCCCTTGTTCATCATAGTGGCGGAATCGATTGTCACCTTGGCGCCCATGCTCCAGTTAGGGTGGCGAAGCGCCTGCTCGGGAGTAACCTGCTCCAGCTCCTCACGGGTTTTACCAAAGAACGGCCCGCCGGACGCGGTAAGAATCAACCTCGCCACCGCCGACGGATGAGGGCAGCCTTGCAGGCACTGAAAAATCGCGGAATGCTCGCTGTCTACCGGAAGAATCCGCACGCCGTTTTCACGCGCAGCCTCCATCACAAGAGCGCCGCCAGCCACCAGCGTTTCTTTGTTGGCGAGCGCAACATCCTTTTTGGCAGAAACGGCGGCCATGGTAGGAAGAAGCCCTACCATGCCCACCACCGCATTACAAACAATATCCGCTTCCTCAATGGAAGCCGCTTCACAAAGCCCCTGCATTCCCGCGGCAACGCGCACCGGAAGATCGCGCACGCGCTCCCTTAAATCACGGGCGGCTTTTTCGTCAAATACCGCCGCCAAAGCCGGGCGGAACTCACGAATCTGCTCCTCAAGCAGCTTTATATTACTGTGAGCCGCAAGCGCGCACACCGAAAACCCATGCATACGTGCTACTTCCAACGTCTGCCGGCCAATGGAACCGGTGGAACCCAGTAAAGAAATTTTCTTATTCATTCGTATTCACCATTTTGTTTCGATATCTCACTCAAAATAATTCTATTTCAAAAAGCTTTGGAATTCTTCTCTATTTTCACGTAAAGTCGTTATCAAGTGACACTACATGTGTTTTACCCGTTTTTCAGAAAAAAATTAGTGTACAACGACCGGCAGTACCTGAACCAGAAGATAGACAAAGGGGGATACGAAGATCACACTATCAAACCGGTCCAAAATTCCGCCGTGCCCGGGAATCAGTTCCCCGAAATCTTTAATGTGGCAGCTTCGCTTAATGAGAGAAAAGCTCAGATCACCCAGCACAGACATCACCGCGCCGCCGATACCGATCAGCAACAGTGAGAGATACGACACGTTGACCCGATACGCGTAAAAGAACACCTGAAAAACATACCCGAACACCAGCATGGCAACTACGTTCAGTACAAGGCCGCCCACAACACCCTCAATGGTTTTTTTCGGGCTGATCTTGGGACAAAGCTTGTGTTTTCCCCAAAGGCTGCCTGCGGCAAATGCGCCAGTATCGGAAATCCAGGCGGAAAAAATCGCAATAATTACATAAAACATGCCGTGCCTGTCATCGAATTCCCTCAGGCCGAGAATCGTTCCCAGCATCGTGGGAATCATGAGAGTCATGCTGTACAGCACGATCAGATGATGGAAGGAAATCGTACTGTTAAAGCAGATCAGCGCCGCAAACATTACCACGGTGTACACATAATACACCGTCTGCGTTCCCAGACCAGCCGGCACAATAAATAAGGCCGCCGCAAACAGCAGGCTCGGAACCACCAAAACATACTGCTTTGCGATTCCCAGCGCCTGAATCAACTCGTTGACTGCCAGAACCGAAATCAGAGCCACCGCCAGATTCAACGCGGGAGGAAAGCGAACATTGAACACAACGATCGCCGCCAGAAACAGAACCAGAACGACTCCGGACATCACTCGATTTTTCAAGTTAAATCCCCCCAAAGCGCCTGTTCCGATTTGAAAACTCCTGCAAGGCACCGTCAAGGTCTCGGGTTGTAAAATCCGGCCAAAGCTTATCCATAACAATATATTCCGTATAAGCCGACTGCCATAACAGAAAATTGGAAATGCGGTTTTCCCCGCTGGGACGCAGAACCAGATCCGGGTCCGGTTGGCCGGCCGTATAGAGATGCTGTGAAATCAGACCCTCTGTAATCTGCTCCGGCAAAAGGGTGCCCTTCTGCACCTGCTCCGCCAAAAGACGAACCGCACGGGTCAGCTCCGCGCGACCGCCGTAATTCATCGCGATATTCAGAACCATCCCCGTTTTATCGGCGGATACCTCTTCTGTACGAGCAAACAGGCTTTGCAGATTTTCAGAAAACACGGAAACATCCCCGATAAACTTCACACGGATATTCTCCCCCAGAAAATCCCGCAGAGCTTCCTCCAGGTACTGCTGAAAAATCTTCATCAGCGCTTCAATTTCATCAGACGGACGCTTCCAGTTTTCCGTGGAAAAAGCGTATACCGTCAGATATTCGATCCCGATGGAAGCACAATACCGGGTAATCTTTTTAAAATTAGCCGCCCCGGCCGTATGACCGGCCGTACGAGGGAGTCCCCTCTTTTTCGCCCAGCGGCCGTTACCGTCCATAATGATGCCCAAATGCCGGGGCATTACAGGCCGCGCCTGGTCTGAAACATGATTCATAAGCCGGTTTTATATCTCCATAATTTCTTTTTGCTTCTTTTCAAACAGAACATCAACTTCCTTGCAGTACTTATCCGTCAGATCCTGTGTTTTTTTCTCGCCCAGCTTGAGATCATCCTCGGAGATTTCAGAGTTCTTTTTCTTGGCCTTAAGCTTTTCAATCGCATCGCGGCGAATGGAGCGCACAGCCACCTTGGCTTCTTCAGACATTTTAGAAATATCCTTTGTGAGATCACGACGGCGTTCCTCAGTCAGCTGCGGGAACATCAGGCGGATCACCTTTCCGTCGCTCTGGGGGTTAATGCCCAGATCGGAGCTGAGAATGGCCTTTTCAATCGCACGAACAGAAGAAGCGTCCCACGGCTGGATGATCAGAAGGCGCGCTTCCGACACAGAAATCGCCGCCAGCTGATTCACTGCCGTAGGGGTGCCGTAATAATCCACCATTACTTTATCCAGAACAGCGGGGTTGGCCCGGCCTGCCCGGATCGTGGTAAATTCACTGGTCAGCACGGAAAGAGTTTTCTTCATTTTGGCTTCCGCTTGGGTCAGTACCTCTTGCATTACAATCTTCCTTTCTTACTGTTGCTTTTGTAAAATCAATTATTTTACCAGCGTTCCAATTTGCTCGCCGCACACAGCCCGCAGAATGTTATTGGGGTCTGCAATGCTGAATACCAGAATCGGAATATCGTTGTCCTTGCACAAGGTAGCTGCTGTACTGTCCATCACATGCAGGTCCTTATTCAGAACATCCATAAACGAAAGAGAATCGAACTTTACTGCCATTTCGTTCAGTTTGGGGTCGCTGTCGTACACGCCGTCCACCAAAGTGGCCTTCATAATGATGTCGGCATCAATTTCGGCCGCGCGCAGTGAAGCCGCCGTATCGGTAGAAAAAAACGGATTTCCGGTGCCGCAGCCGAACACCACAACACGCCCCTTTTCCAGATGGCGCACCGCACGGTTGCGAATATAAGGCTCCGCGACCTGCTGCATGGTGATTGCGGTCTGTACCCGTACGGGTACCCCCAGCTGCTCAAGGGCATCCGCTACGCCAAGCGCATTGATGACCGTTGCCAGCATTCCCATGTGGTCGGCTCTGGTACGATCCATCTTGCCGCTGCTGCGGCCGCGCCAGAAGTTGCCGCCACCCACAACGATGCCAATCTGAACACCTAAGTCCGCGCACGCCTTGATCGGCGCACAAATCTTGAGCACCGTATCAAAATCAATACCATGCTCTTTTCCGCCAGCCAGCGACTCGCCGCTGAGCTTTAACAGAACTCTTTTATATTTAGGTTGCAATTCATAACACCCCATTATGATTTTACTATATTTTACAATAGGAGAAAAAGAAAGTAAAGCCTTTCTACCAGTTTTCACAACATGATCACCAATATTCTTCCCGGCGATACAGTCCGTTCATAATTATTTTTTAATTACGCGCTGCGGCCGCAAAAAAGGCGCGGAAAAATCTTTCCGCGCCTTTTAAAGCATTGCAATGTGGAACCGGATTATTTCACCATGCTGGCAACTTCGTCTGCAAAATTATCTTCTTTTTTCTCGAGACCCTCGCCCTTCTCAAAACGGGCAAATGCTTCGATGCTAATTTCGCCGCCAAGCTCCTTGGCTACGGAATCGGTATACTGCTGAACAGTCTTGTCGCTGTCCTTCACATAGATCTGATCAACCAGGCAGATGTCCTTAAAGAACTTGGACAGACGGCCGACAACGATCTTCTCTGCGATTGCGGCGGGCTTACCGTCGTTGATGACCTGCTCGGTCAAAATCTTCTTCTCATGCTCTACAACGTCAGCCGGAACAGCCTGCTCGTTGAGGTAGGAGGGATTTACCGCAGCAATCTGCATCGCAATATTCTTGGCATACTCCTGGAATTCAGGCTTCGCGGCAATTTCCGCAGAGGTACCAAACTTTACGATAACGCCAATTCTGCCGTTCGCATGCACATAGCTCACAACGGCGCCTTCCATACGGGCAAAGCGGCGAATCTTGATGTTCTCGCCAATTGTCTGAATCTTCTCTTTCAGAAGATCATCAATCTTCTTATCAGAGCCGAAAGCGGTGAGGGTCTGCAGCGCCTCAACGTCTACCGGATTCTGCTCTTCCACCGTATCGGCTACTGTCTTAACAAATGCCTGAAACTCTGCATTTTTCGCTACAAAATCGGTTTCCGCATTTATTTCTACCACCACAGCAACATTTCCAAGGGCGTTTACCTGCGCATACGCCATGCCTTCTGCTGCAATACGGCCAGATTTCTTGGTTGCGGCAGCCAAGCCTTTCTCTCTCAGAATATCAACCGCAGCTTCCATATCGCCGTTTGATTCTGTCAAAGCTTTTTTACAATCCATCATTCCGCAGCCAGTCTTCTCGCGAAGCGCTGCTACATCTTTTGCTGTAAAAGCCATTTTACTTTCCTCCGATTCTATGTGTTGTGGTATAACAAATGCAAAAGCATTTACCATACGCAATTGATAAAGATACCACGGCGGCGCTTTGCGCCTGTGGTATAATAGCCGCAAAGCAACTATTACATTTTTATAATTGTGATACCGCAACATACCTGCGGTATCCTCTATTCTCAAAAAATACCCGTCTGAAATCAGGCGGGTATCTTCCTCTCAACTGGAGCTGTTAAAGCGGCTTATTCAGCCTACGCCTCTTCTTTTTCTTCCGCGGCTGCAGCGCCCATACGGCCCTCACGGCCCTCTGCAATCGCATTAGCCATCGTAGCGGAAATCAGCTTGACCGCACGAATCGCATCGTCATTGCCGGGGATGACATAGTCGATCTCATCGGGATCGCAGTTGGTATCAACGATCGCAACGATCGGGATGCCAAGCTTCTTCGCTTCTGCTACCGCGATACGCTCCTTGCGGGGATCAACGATAAACAAAGCACCGGGGATCTGACGCATATCTTTAATTCCGCCGAGGAATTTCTCGAGCTTTTCAATTTGCAAACGGAGCTTTACTACTTCCTTCTTGGGGAGCAGTTCAAAGGTACCGTCTTCTTCCATTGTTTTGAGCTGATTCAGGCGATCAATTCTGCGGCGAATGGTGCGGAAGTTGGTGAGCATGCCGCCCAACCAGCGGGCATTCACATAATAAGCGCCTGCGCGCTCCGCTTCTTCACGAACAGATTCCTGAGCCTGCTTCTTTGTGCCGACAAACAGCACCGGCTTGCCCTCTTCAGAAAGAGTGCGAACAAAGTTGTAAGCCTCTTCGAGCTTCTTTACGGTCTTCTGCAGGTCAATAATGTAGATGCCGTTACGCTCGGTAAAGATGTACTCCGCCATTTTGGGGTTCCATCTTCTGGTCTGGTGACCGAAATGTACACCGGCCTCCAAAAGCTGTTTCATAGATACGACTGCCATAATAAAATCCTCCTTGGTTTTTCCGCCGCCGCACCGTTTTTTTGACGAGAAACCCGTTAAGGGCACCATGGCGTCAAAGTGTGGCGTGTGATTTACTGGAGTATTATAGCACGGCATAGAGGATTTGGCAAGTTTTTTCCTGATTTTTCGGGAATTTTATCAGGTGCGGAACCAGCCGCTGCCAAATCGCTTTTTGGGGCGGAACGGCATGGAGAAATCCACCAAAACTGTTTCCTCCCCAATGATCTGAATGTCCTCCCAGCGGATGACGATATCGTCTTCCCGACCCAGAAGGCCCAGCCACTTAAGCCGGCCATAAATGATAATCGCGCTGATTCTTGCTGTTTTCAGCTCAATCTCAATGTCATTTACGGCGCCAAGTCTGGTGCCGTCTTTAATGCTGATTACCTCTTTGTTCCTCATATCGGCCATTCTGCAGTTCGTCATCAGGCACACCTCCCGCCTGATGCTATCTATATTCATTCATCAGGGTCTTTTAACACCTGCGGACAAATTGAAACTCTCATCAGAAAGAAATATTTCTCCCGAAACGCAGAAAAAGCAGAGAAAAGACTTCTTTTTTCTATTCTGAAATTATTTTTTACAGCTTTTGCAGGATACTAAGGAACGGCGCATGATAAAAAGAAACGCTTAAATCTCTTTTTTGATTTTATCAAGCGCGCCCTTTTCCAGCCGCGAAACCTGAGCCTGGCTGATGCCGATTTCTCCTGCGACCTCCATCTGAGTTTTCCCCTGGAAGAAGCGCATGGAGAGAATCCGCTTTTCCCGGTCGCTCAAATCGCTGATGGCCTCCTTGAGCGCGATTTCGTCCAGCCAGTTGTTGTCGTCGTTTTTATCCCCCACCTGATCCATCACATAGATCGTGTCGTTTCCGTCGGAAAAAACCGGTTCATACAGGGATACAGGCTCAACGATTGCTTCGAGAGCCAAAACAACCTCTTCGCGCTGCACGCCGAGCTCCTTGGCGATTTCGTTCACGGTAGGCTCTTTGCCGTTTTCCGCCGTCATTCGCTCCTTCATCTGCATCGCCTTATAGGCGGTGTCGCGCATGGAACGACTAACACGGACGCTGTTGTTGTCGCGCAGATAACGCCGGATTTCGCCAATAATCATGGGTACGCCGTACGTAGAAAACCGAACCTCCAGATCTGGATTAAAATTATCGATGGCCTTCATCAGCCCGATACACCCCACCTGAAACAGATCATCCAGGTTTTCTCCCCGATTGGTAAAGCGCTGAATGACGCTCAAAACCAGCTTTAAATTGCCGCCGATCATCTCTTCGCGTGCTTTTTTTCGTTCGCTGGGTGTTCCGTGCTTAATCTTCTGGAGCAGCGCCTGCTTTTCGGCCTCAGTCAGCACCTTTAGCTTGGCTGTGTTTACCCCGCAGATTTCCACCTTATTATACTGCATGACTCCCCCGCCTTCCACTCTGAATCTGTCTGGCTGTTACAGGTTCATTATTGCCAGATTCTGATAGCTTCATGCGCAAAGATTCCCACAATCCAAAATGATGCGGCTTGTACTTCATTCTCCCTCTGTGAGAACGAAGTAGAATAACAAGTATGAAGTACAATGGTATCGGCGCTCCAATTTGGAATATTGAGCGTAAAAAGCAGCCCAAAGTTGCTGATCCTCGGAAAAAAGCAGTATCATTACAAAAAAAATAGTGAAAACTGGGAATTTATTTTGTTTTTTCTCTTGCATCCTGTAAAAAAAGGGGTATAATAAAATATGCGAATTTAGTATACAAAATTAGTATACATTAGCTGTTACTCGAATCCTAAACACGAAGTCTATATACATTATAATGAGGTGAACATTCATGTCCCATGAATTACTGAAAGTAGAAAACCTGCAAGTGGGTGTTGAAGATAAGGTGATCCTGGACAAGCTGAATCTTACCATCCGCAGCGGCGAAACACATGTGCTGATGGGCCCCAACGGCGCGGGCAAATCCACCCTGGGTAATGCCATTATGGGTCATCCGCAATATCAAATCTGTCAGGGGAGCATCGTGTTCGACGGTGACGACATTACGAACGAGCCGACCGATGTGCGCGCAAAAAAGGGAGTTTTTCTCTCCTTCCAGAATCCCGAAGAGGTTCCAGGCATTGCGCTGGGTAACTTTCTGCGCGTGTCCCGTGAGGCGGTAACCGGAGAAGCACCCCGCATTCTGAAGTTTCAAAAGGAAATGAGAAGCGTGATGGATTCTCTGGAAATCAACCAGGATTACGCCTCGCGTTACCTGAACGTTGGTTTTTCCGGCGGCGAAAAGAAGAAGTCTGAGATTCTGCAAATGCTGATGTTGAACCCCAAGCTGGCGATTCTGGACGAAACAGACTCCGGCCTGGACGTTGATGCAGTAAAGATTGTTTCGAAGGGCATCCGCCAGTTTCGCAATGAAAAAAATTCCCTGCTGATTATTACGCATAACGCAAAGATTCTGGACGGCCTGAAGGTTGACTACGTTCACATTTTAGTAAACGGCACCATTGTGCATACCGGCGACAGCAGCCTAATTCAGGAAATCAATGAAAAGGGCTTCCAGTTTTTTGAAGCGGGAGGTGTCCGCAATTGAGAGCCTTTGAGGAAGAAAAAACAAGGGTTGACGACATAGACAGAACCATCTACGACGTAAAAGACAAGGTCGATGCCGCGTTCACCGTCGATTCGGGCTTGACACCGGAAATCGTAAACCAGATTTCTGTTGAGAAAAAGGATCCGGAATGGATGCGCCTGTTCCGCCAGAAGTCACTGCGCACTTATAATGAAATGCCAATGCCCGGCTGGGGACCCTCCCTTGACGGTTTGGACATGGATCACATTGTGACCTATGTGCGCCCGAAAACTGGCATGAGCAGCAAATGGGAGCAAGTTCCCGAGGACATTAAAAACACGTTTGAGCGCCTTGGCATTCCTCAGGCGGAGCGCCTTTCACTCGCGGGCGTCGGTGCCCAGTACGATTCGGAGGTCGTGTACCACAATGTGCGCGCTGAGGTGGAGGAGCAGGGCGTTGTTTATACCGATATTGAAAGCGCACTGCACGGCCCGTACGCCGAAATGATCCGCAAGCACTTTATGAAGCTGGTCCCCCCCAGTGACCATAAATTTGCCGCACTGCACGGCGCGGTGTGGTCCGGCGGCTCGTTCGTTTACGTTCCCGAAGGCGTAAAGCTGACGATTCCGCTGCAATCGTACTTCCGCTTGAACGCGCCGGGCGCCGGCCAATTCGAGCACACCCTGATTATTGTAGAAAAAAATGCATACCTGCATTTCATCGAGGGCTGTTCCGCCCCGAAATATAATGTGGCCAACCTGCACGCCGGCTGCGTGGAGCTGTTTATTGGCGAGAATGCGCGCCTGCGCTACTCCACCATTGAGAACTGGTCGAAGAACATGTACAACCTGAACACCAAGCGCGCACTGGTTGAAAAGGGCGGCGCGATTGAATGGGTTTCGGGCTCGTTCGGCTCCAACACCTCCTGCCTGTACCCCATGAGCGTGTTAAAGGGTGAGGGTGCGCGCACCGAATTCACCGGCATCACCTTCGCCGGCAAGGGTCAGACCCTCGACAACGGCTCCAAGGTCATTCATGCCGCGCCGAACACCAGCTCGCGCATCAGCACCAAATCAATCTCCAAGGGTGGCGGAACCTGTATTTACCGCAGCAGCGTGGTAATCACACCCGAAGCGGCGCACAGCAAATCCTCCGTTTCCTGTGAATCCCTGATGCTGGATTCTGAATCCCGTTCCGATACGATTCCGGTGATGGACATTCAAAACGACGAGTCCGACGTAGGCCATGAGGCAAAAATCGGCAGGATCAGTGACACCGCGATCTTCTACCTGATGAGCCGCGGCCTGACCGAAGACGACGCGCGTTCCATTATTGTCAGCGGCTTTGCGGAGCCAATCGCCAAGGAACTGCCGATGGAATACGCCGTGGAAATGAATAACCTGATCAAGCTCGAAATGAGCGGCAGCATCGGATGAGGAAAGGAGCTTGGCAATGAATATTACCTTGAATCAAGTAAACCTGCTGCCGGTCAGAACCTGGAAGTGGCTCGGAGTGAACGGCGCGGCAGTAGAGGAAGAAATCCCCGGAGAATTCACCGCGTGGGAGCCGCAGGCTCTGAACCTGCCGCAGAAAATTGTACAGAACGCCACCGCCTTTGACGGTGCGGACGCGATTGAAACCGGCATGGGTAAGGACGCGGAACAATTTGTTTTGCAGAACCAAAACGCGGGAATTCACCTGATTGCCGAAGGCAGCGCTGAGGAACCGGTCACAGCGGAATATGTACTGGATGCCTCCTGTCCTGCGCTTGCCGATTACAACACCATTTATGCAAAGGAAAATTCCAGCGTCACGCTGGTGCTTTCTTACCGTTCGGAAGGCAGCGCAAATGTGTTCCACACCAGTTTAACAAAAATTGTTGCGGAAAAAGGTGCGCATGTGCGCCTGGTGCAGGTACAGCTGCTCGGCAACAACGCGTTTCATTTTGACGACGTCGGCGTCATTGAAAAAGAAAACGCTCTGGTGGAGGTCATTCACATTGAGCTGGGCGCGCACAAGATTTTTTCGGGCTGCAAGGCCCGGCTGGAGGAGCGCCGCAGCCGTTTTGAAGCGGAAACGATTTATCTGGGCGACAAGTCCAGAATCATAGATATGAACTACGTGGCACAGCACATCGGCAAGGAAACGGAAAGTGAAATTCATGCAAACGGTGCTTTGCTCGATGAAAGCCAGAAGATTTACCGCGGCACCATCGATTTTCTGCGCGGCGCCGCCCATTCCGTAGGTCACGAAAGTGAATACACCTTGCTGTTCAGCCCTAAGGTGCGCAACCGCACCGCACCGCTGATTTTGTGCGGTGAAGAAAACGTGGAAGGCCAGCACGCCGCAAGCATCGGCAAGATTGACTCCGGCAAGCTGTTTTACCTGATGTCCCGCGGGCTTTCGGAGCCGCAGGCAAAGCAAATCGTCATCGAGGCCCAGTTTACGCCGGCGCTGGAGAAAATTCCTGTGGAAGCATTGCGGGAAGCTGTCCACGACTGGCTAAAGGAAAGGATGAGTAACGCATGAACCGGATTCAGGAACAATTCCCTTTATTACAGCAGAAGGTAAACGGCAAACCGATCGTTTACCTGGATAATGCCGCTACCGCACAGCGTCCGGTCAGCGTTTTAAAGGCCGTGGATGATTTTTACCGCCATGACAATGCCAACCCGCACCGCGGTGTTTACGAGCTGGCTGTGCGCGCCACCAATGCGTTTGAGAATTCCCGCAAAGTGGTTGCGGACTTCATCGGCGTGAAGGACGCGGCAGAGGTCATCTTTACACGCAACGCCACTGAGGCTCTCAACCTGATTGCATACAGCTATGGTCTGAATTTTCTCTCCAAAGGCGACGGCATCATAATTTCCATTGCGGAGCATCACAGCAATTTAGTGCCGTGGCAGCATGTAGCCGGAACAGTCGGCGCTTCTCTCGATTACTTGTACCTGACCGACGGCGCACGGATTTCTGACGAAGAAATCGCCGCTAAAATTACAGAAAAGACAAAGTTGGTTTCTGTTGCCCATATCTCAAACGTATTGGGCGTGCAGCTACCGGTTGAAAAAATTGTAAAGCGGGCCAAAGAGGTTGGCGCAGTTGTTGTGCTGGACTGCGCGCAGAGCGTCCCCCATCTTCAAGTGGACGTTGAGAAGCTCGGCGTGGATTTTGCGGTATTTTCGGGCCACAAAATGTACGCCCCTCTCGGAATCGGCGTGCTGTGGGGCCGCAGAAGCCTGCTGGAAAAAATGCCCCCGTTCCTTTCCGGCGGCGATATGATCGACTCCGTAGAGGAGCAGGTAACAACCTACGCCCCCATCCCCCAGAAATTTGAGGCTGGCACGCAGGACGCCGCCGGCGCGGTTGGTCTGGCCGCCGCGGCCAAGTTTATGCAGGAAATCGGCTGGGAGGAAATCACCCGCATTGAACACGAGCTGATGTCCTACGCGCTCGACGGGATGCGCAAAATTCCCCACGTTACCGTTTTGGGCGGTGATATTCCCGCAAACGAGCGTTACGGCGCGATCTCCTTTGTTGTAGAGGATGTTCACCCGCATGACATTGCCAGCATTTTGGATGCGGACGGCGTTTGCATTCGTGCGGGACACCATTGCGCACAGCCCTTACTGCATCACCTCGATCTGTACGCAACCAGCCGCGTCAGCTTTGCCGTTTACAATACGAAAGAGGACATTGACGCGTTTCTGGAGAGCCTGAAGAAAGTCAGAGGAGTGATGGGCTATGGAGCTTAACCAGATTTACACCGAAATCATTACGGAAAACAGCCGCTCCAAACGCAATAAGCGTGAGCTGGAAAACCCCACCGCTGTGATCAAGGGTGTAAACCCGAGCTGTGGTGACGAAATCTCTTTGCAGGTGCGTGAGAAAGACGGCATTATTGAAGACGCTTCCTTTACCGGTGTTGGCTGCGCGATTTCGCAGGCTTCTGCCTCGATCATGATCGATCTGGTCAAAGGGAAAACGATAGAAGAAGCGCTCCACCTGGCAAACACCTTTCTCTCCATGATCAAGGAAGGCAATCTGGATGAAGCAGCTCTGGATGAGCTGGAGGACGCCGCCGCCTTCCAGAACATTTCGAAGATGCCCGCGCGCGTGAAATGCGCCGTGCTGGCCTGGCATACACTGGAGGAAGCCGTTCAGTCGGACGGGAACTGTCCGGGCGATGATTCCGCCTCCTGTAAAACCAGAATCTAAATGCGATATAAAAGAAGGCTTCACCGTTTTCAATCGGTGAAGCCTTCTTTTGATTTTGGTTTCAATCATATATTAACAAGTGTTACATCTTCAAAGTGAAGGTATGGCTTTCAACACGGGCTGGGTCTTCCGATTCTAATCAGTCGTGTCTTTTCCCTCCAGCAGATACCGAAGCATCTTTTCCGGGTGGTTTATAAACTCCCGGGTCACGATATAATGCTCGGTCTGCTCGTAGGCGGTGCGGCGTATCCCGTCCTCCTGAGACAGCACATAAATACATGCGCCGGGGTATGCCATCAGAATCGGTGAATGAGTCGCAATGACGAGCTGGGAATCCTGCTCCACCAGATGGTGAAGATGTACCAGCAGCGACATCTGGCGCGATGGGGACAGCGCGGCCTCCGGCTCATCCAGCAGGTACAGGCCGTCTCCCCCAAACCGGTTGAGCACCAAGGCCAGAAAGCTTTCCCCGTGCGACTGCTCGTGCAGCGATACGCCGCCGTAGCTGCTAATAATTTTGGGGCGGCGGGCCGGGATTTTATCCAGCTCATCGATATTGCTTGCCACATTATAAAAGCTTTCGGCGCGAAGAAAAAAGCCGTCTCTCGGGCGGCGATGGCCCTTGACTAGACGCAGGTACTCATACAGCTCGGAATGCGTTTTCCTGGAAGAAAAAGAAAAATTTCGGGTGCCGCCTTCCGGGTTAAACCCGGCGGCAACTGCAATTGCTTCGAGCAAAGTGGATTTTCCCGTTCCGTTTTCTCCCACAAGAAATGTGACCGGCTGTTCCAGCAAAAGAGGGCCTTCCCGCAGGCTCTGCACAGCGGGAAGCTCTTTCCAGTAGCAAGGCCGCTCCGGCAGCCCGGCCAATTCCACCCGCCTGAGGTACTGCGTATCCAAGTTCTCTCCCTCCCCTATCCTGGTATCAAGCGATTCCCTGTGCCACCGGGGCCAGCAGAACCTTTCCGGTTCCGCGGAATACATTTACCAGACCTTCGCCAGAAACAGCGGAGCCCATCAGTGATTTTCCAGAACGCTCCACCGTGAAATTCAGGCTACCGCTCCAGGCAATCGCCATATTTCCATCTACCTTCAGAACATCATCCTGCAAGGTAATCTCAACCAATTCCTCACGCGGGCAGACAGATTCCAGACAGAGAATGCCGTTGCCGCTCACACCCAGATTAAACAGGCCTTCTCCCCCCGCCACTGCCGACGAGAAATTCGAGCGCATAACAGCCTTGTGCTTGAGGGTGGATTCACAGGCCAGAAACAAACCGTCATCCAGCACGATGGAACCGTTCCAATCCTGAAGATCAACCAGGAGAATGTGACGGTAGGTCGGTTCCAGCACCAAGGTGCCATTGCCGGTATATTCGGGCTTAATTGCCGATTCTCCCGTCACCTTGCCGCGCATCGCCTTGCCCAGCAAATCGCCCACACCTTTGATGCCGGTGGTGGCGTTCACATCTCCAACTGTCCACTGCATCGCACCGGCCTGCAGCGTAATTCCATTTGCCTTGCTCAGGTCGCAGACAACCTGACGCTTACGCACGTTCATGGCGTTCGCAAAATAGGCCATCTGCGCATCCTGCGGCATAACGCTCAGGTCGCGCTGATACTCCAGAACGGTAAAAGCTCCCAGAGAAGCCAGCGTGGTAATGTCGTCGTTATTCGTGAAATTTGAGATTTGATACATTCAGAATTTCCCCCTTTGATTTCTGATCAGAATTCAGAGCATAGGAAAGGCACTGCAACACTGAACAGCTTTCGGATTCTATTTTTTGCCATCAGAACCAAATCCTGTGATGTTATCTTACAAAAAGAAATTCATAAAGTCAAGGAATGCCTCCCAGCTTTTCGGTCAGCCCACAAAAAAGCACAGCGCACAAACTTTGGTCTGCGCTGTGCTTTTTGAGTGATGGTCAGCGGTTCATTTCGCTCTGAACCCCGGTATTCTGATGCTCCTGAATCAGGCGCTCAACATCGCGAAAATCGGAGGCCGGCATATCGCCCGGCACCGTATTTTTCACGGCACTGCTCGCGTTGCCAAATTCCAACGCCTTTTGATTGTCGCCGTATTTCAACAGGCCGAACAAAACGCCCGCCACATACGCGTCGCCGCTGCCGATACGGTCTACCACCTCGATGTTGGCGTACGGCTGTTCTTCATAGAATTTATCTTCCTTGGCACTGTACAGAATCGAGCCGAAGGTATGCTGCTTGGGGCTGATGATCTGCCGGTTAGTGGTAGCGACCACCTCTACCCCGTAATCCTGACAGTAGCTTTTCATAATGTCGTGCAGCTCACCGGTTTTCTGGAACATTCTGCGCGACGTTTCGGAGGACACGAAAAGAATGTTGATGTACGGGAGAATGCTCTCAATCGTGCGCCGCGCTTCGTCCTCTTCCCACAGATTGGCACGGTAGTTCACATCAAACGAGATCTTTGCCCCTCCCGCGCGAAAACGGCGGATCAATTCCAGCGCCACTTCGCGGGTCTGCTGGCTCAGCGCCAGAGAAATGCCGCTCGTGTGGAACACGCGTGTGCTGGTATAGGCAGACTCGGGGATTTCATCAAGTGAAATGCTGTTGATCGAAGAATGCTTTCTGTCGTACACCACGCAGGGCTTTCTGGGGTGCGCTCCGTTTTCATAATAATACACTCCAAGTCGGGCGTCGCGGCTTTCGTCATACAGCAGAAAGTCATCGCTGACGCCGCCAAAGCGGATGCGGTTTTTAATAAAGGTACCGATTTCACTGCGCGGAAGCTTGGAGATAATGCCCGTGCGCAGCCCTAACAGTGACAGTCCCGAGGAAACGTTCAGCTCAGAGCCGCCCGCGCGCTTTTCAAACATCACCCCGTCTACGATTCGCTCATTGATGGTAGGTGAAAGCCGCAGCATAATCTCCCCAAAGGTGATGGCGTCAAAAGGTCGTTTGGATTCCATGTCATCTACTCCTTTATGCAATGATACTGCCTTCAAAGAAAACCGTGAATCATAGTGGTGATCTTCCCCATCTACGGAGAGAGAAGATACCTGTGCTTCACTTTTTCATCGCAGATTCATATCAGCTGAATGTTCCCAGAGCCGCCTATGTAAGAAAAGGGCCGCCGGATTGTTTTTTTCTCCGGGAGCCCTTTTCGCACGCCGCACAGCGCGGCGCTGATTCACCCGAACGTTATCTCTGAACGCGGCCGGAGCCGTCGCCCTTGGCGAGCTTATTGACCTCATCCACAGAAACCTGGTTGAAGTCGCCCTCAATCGAGTGCTTGAGGCAGCTGGCCGCCACCGCGAACTCAATCGCATCCTGCGGAGCATAGCTATTGAGCAGGGAGTAAATCAGCCCGCCGCCAAAGCTGTCGCCGCCACCGACGCGGTCTACGATACGAATGAGATAATCCTTGCTGAAATAATACTCCTTGCCGTCGTACAGCATAGCTGCCCAGTTGTTGTCACTGGCGGAGATGGAACCGCGCAGGGTAATAGCAACTTTATCGAAATGGAAGGTATCAGCCAGCTTCTTCGCGACCTCTTTGTAGCCCTCATGGCTGATCTTGCCGCCGGTAATATCCGTATTCGCCGCCTTGATGCCGAATACGTCGCTGGCGTCCTCTTCGTTGGAAATACAGACGTTGACATACTCCATCAGTCCGCCCATCACCTGGCCGGCCTTTTCGCGGGACCACAGATTCTTGCGGTAGTTCAGGTCGCAGCTGACGGTGACATTGTGGCGTTTCGCAGCCTTACAGGCCTCGAGGCAGATCGCCGCCGCACTGTCGCTGATAGCGGGAGTAATGCCGGTGAAGTGGAACCAGTCCACGCCCTCGAAAATATCGTCCCAGTTAAAATCAGAGGACTGTGCAGTCGCAATCGCGGAACCGGCACGGTCGTAAATCACCTTGGACGGACGCTGGCTGGCTCCCTTCTCCAAAAAGTAAATGCCCACTCTGTCACCGCCGCGGGTAATCTTGGAAACGTCTACGCCGTATCTTCTCAGGGAATTGACGGCACTCTGGCCGATGTCATGCTTCGGAAGCTTTGTAACAAAGCTCGCGTCAATGCCGAAATTGGCAAGGGAAACGGCTACGTTAGCCTCTCCGCCGCCATAGGTAGCCCCAAAGCTTTCCGCCTGAACAAAGCGATAATAGCCTTCCGGTGCAAGGCGCAGCATGATTTCTCCAAAGGTAACTACTTTCATCTGAAAAGCCTCCATACAATATAATACTTTCACTTATAAAAAGCTTTGAATTCTTTCCCCCCACCGAAAGCAGGCAGAAAAGTTCGGGTTCAATTACTTTTTCTGGGCAAGATGAACTCGGAAGCCGCAGAAATCGCGTTTGAGATAAATGATGGTCATGTTACCCTTATCATCGTACTTTGCGGAATCCGGGTCAAATTCAATGCCGCGGCTCTCAAAGTAGCTGATTGCTCTGGGCAGGGAATTGGTGTTGATGGAGAAATGACCGTGGTCACCAAAGCCCATATATTTCATAATTTCTACTGCGGTGCCGGCAAAGAAGGAGCTGCTGCCCTCTTTTTTGGCAAAACCGAAAATATTGCTGAACGCGTCGGTCAGCTCACCGGCTTCCGCTGCGTCCTTAGTATTGATGCCAATATGGCCAAGCTCAAAGCCCAGCATTGTTTGAACTGCCTCGCGGGTCATGTCGCGAATCTGGTCAAACTCCCCTGCGCTGATCAGCTCGGGCTTTACCATCCAACTGCCGCCGCAGGCCAGAATCTTATTGTAGGCCAGATACTCGTTCAGGTTCTTCGCATTGATGCCGCCGGTGGGCATGAATTTCATCTTCACATAGGGAGCCGCCAGCGCCTTAATCATCGCAAGGCCGCCCGCCTGCTCAGCCGGGAAGAACTTGACCACGTCGAGGCCAAGCTCAATGGCCTGCTCAATGTCGCTCGCGTTCGAAACGCCGGGAGTAATCGGAATGCCCTTATCCACACAATACTTGACCACTTTGGGATTCAGGCCCGGGCTGACGATAAAGGTTGCGCCCGCCGCAACCGCCTTATCTACCTGCTCGGTCGTCAAAACGGTACCCGCACCGACCAGCATTTCAGGGTATGCCTTTGCAATGGCACGGATGGCCTCCTCCGCCGCATCGGTACGGAAGGTAACCTCCGCACAGGGCAAGCCGCCTTCACAGAGCGCTTTTGCCAGCGGTACAGCATCCTTCGCGTCGTCGATTTTAACGACGGGAACAATTCCGATCGCGCCAATCTTTTTTAAAACCTCATTCATATTCAGCACCTCTTCACAAAAAGTTTCGTAATGTGGAACTAAGTTTCATTTCTTTGTACCTTTATTATACTGTTTCCACCGGCGAAGTCAATAGAATCTGACAGCTTTCCAATTGTTTTTCCCGAAACACTGTGATACTATAAAAACACTCACTTAAAAATAATACCATTGTTTCCCGCCGGGGGCGGAAAACAACTGCCATTTTCAAAAGCCAAGCTTGCTTATAGTAGGATAAGTAGTAATATCCAACTTGAAATCATCCATTTCGTCCATTGGAAAGGAAGAAATCGCTGTATGCCCCAAACTAACCCTGTTCAGTCGGCAGAACGTATTTTTGAAATACTGGAAGCCCTGGTGCAGAGCGGCCCGGTTACTCTAACCGAGCTGAGCATCCGCCTTTCTCTGCATAAAAGCACGGTTCACCGCTTGCTCAAATCCCTCATTCTCATGGGCTATGCGCGGCAGGAGGAGGAATCGGGGAAATATTTGGCTACCTATAAGGTTTTGGGGCTGGCGGGAATGCTGCTCTCAAAGCTCGATATTCTTGCGGTGGCCCGCCCGTATCTGGAACGGCTGATGATGCAGACGCACGAAACCGTTCATTTTGTCCAGCGCGAAAATACCCATATTGTTTATGTGGACAAGGTGGAATCCGATGCCAACAGCATCCGCATGGTGTCGAGAATCGGCCTGCGCCAGCCCATGTATTCCACAGGGGTGGGCAAGGCGATTCTGGCCCAGATGAAAGATAGCGAGATCTGCGAAATCTGGAAGCAAAGTAAGATTCACCCCTTTACCCCGCACACCATCGTTACACTTGAGCAGCTAATGCAGGAGATTGAACTCATTCGGCGGCAAGGCTACGCGCTCGACAACGAAGAAAACGAACTGGGGGTGCGCTGTATCGCGGCCTGTGTAACGGATTTTCACGGCCGGGCCTCTAATGCATTCAGTATTTCCGCTCCGGTTTCCCGCATGTCTGACGAACGCGTGCTGGAGCTTTCGGAATATGTACTCCAGACCAAGCGCGATCTTTCTCAGGAACTGGGCTTTTCCGGAAAATAATTTCCGGCCTGAGAGCGGGTGTTTTGCCGCTCTCTGCATGGATTTTTGAGAGAAATACGGGAAAGACTCTTTCTCATCGTTGAATAAGCTGCTTTGCAGGAAAATGACGGTTTCATTCCCCGCCTTTAGCTGGGGATGAAACCAACCTCTTTTTCATACGCTACTTTAATAAAACACCAAATACCAGAGAAATTTGCGGGAAATGGAAGGTTTTTATGCAAAATCTGTACAGCTTTTGTTGAAACCCCCCGCGTTTGATGGTATAATTATTTGTAATTGTTTTCAGAAATCTGAGCAGACGAAAGGATTAATTGAACTATGATTTGCGCTAACAAATATCACACCCGCCTGTGCGGCCGGGTGAGTGAAACCGATATTGACCAGACGATCCGCGTGGCGGGCTGGGTGGAGAATATCCGCGACCATGGCGGTGTGCAGTTTCTGGATTTGCGGGATCATTACGGCGTGGTGCAGGTCGTTGTACACGACGAAGCCATGCTGAAAAACGTGGTACGTGAATGCACGATCAGCGTGGAGGGCAAAGTGACCCTGCGCGATGAGGACACCGTTAACCGCAAGCTGGCAACCGGTACAGTGGAAGTGAAAGCAGACACTCTGACCGTGCTCGGCAAGGTGACAAGGCCTCTCCCCTTTGAGGTTCCCAATTCTACGGAAACCAAAGAGGATGTTCGCCTGAAATACCGTTTTTTGGATTTGCGGAATCCGGAGGTTCACAACAATATCGTGCTTCGCTCGCAGGTGATTTCCTTTCTGCGTCAGAAAATGACCGAAATGGGCTTTCTGGAGATTCAAACTCCTATTCTGTCCACCTCTTCTCCCGAGGGCGCACGCGATTATCTGATCCCCAGCCGCAAGCATCACGGCAAATTTTACGCGCTGCCGCAGGCTCCGCAGATTTTCAAACAGCTGTTGATGGTTTCTGGATTTGACCGGTATTTTCAGATTGCCCCCTGCTTCCGCGACGAAGACGCGAGAGCCGACCGTTCCCCCGGCGAGTTCTACCAGCTGGACTTTGAGCTTGCTTTTGCCACACAGGAGGACGTTTTTTCTATTGCGGAAGAGGTGCTTTCCGAAGTGTTCGCAAAATTCTCTAATAAAGAGGTATCAAAGGCTCCGTTTGTGCGCATTCCCTATCAGGAATCCATGCTGAAATACGGCACGGATAAGCCTGATTTGAGAAACCCGCTGCAAATTATCGATATTTCCGACATTTTCGATAACACAACCTTTGCGCCTTTCAAGAATAAGACCATCCGCGCGATTCGTGTGCCGGGCTGCACTGCTCAGCCGAAGAGCTTCTTTGAAAACATGCTGAAATTCGCTACTGAAATCGGCATGAAGGGTCTCGGCTATATCAGTGTGACGAGTGAAGGTGAATACAAGGGCCCGATCAATAAATTCCTGCCGGACGACAAGCGTGAGGAGTTGATCTCCCGCGCGGGCCTGATCCCCGGGGATGTGATCTTCTTCATTGCGGATGAGCGCGACGCTGCCGCGAAGCTGGCCGGACAAATCCGCACCGAGCTTGGCAGACGTTTGAACCTGATCGATGAATCCCGCTTTGAGATGTGCTTTATCGTCGACTTCCCCATGTATGAAATTGATGAGGAAACCGGGAAATATATCTTTACGCACAATCCCTTCTCCATGCCCCAGGGCGGCCTTGAAGCACTCCAGACCAAGAATCCCGAAGAGGTTCTCGCCTACCAGTACGACATCGTGTGCAACGGCGTAGAGCTTTCGTCCGGCGCGGTGCGTAACCACGACCCCGAGATTATGGTGAAGGCCTTTGAAATTGCCGGGTATTCCGAAGAGGATATCCACGAGAAATTCGGCTCGCTGTACAACGCGTTCCAATACGGCGCACCGCCGCATGCCGGCATGGCTCCCGGAATCGACCGCATGGTGATGCTGCTGACCGAGCAGCAGAACATCCGCGAGGTAATTGCGTTCCCCATGAACAGCAACGCGCAGGATCTGCTTCTCGGCGCACCGACTGAGGTAACTGAGCAGCAGCTTCGAGAGGTTCATATTAAAATCAGATAACGATAAACATTGCCATGCTCCCCGCCGCAGATGTGAGAGCATGACAGAAAGTGACAAGGAGGCGTTTCCACATGGTCACACATGAGGATGTATTAAAAATTGCGCGGCTTTCAAAGCTCCAAATCCGCGAGGATGAGCTGGAGGCCTTTACGAAGGATATGGACGAAATTATCAATTTCGCCGATACCATTAATCAGGCCACGGTGGAATCCTCCGACTTTGATCAGATCAATCATCTGGAAAATGTGTTCCGTGAGGATGTCGTTGAGCCGTCTCTTCCTTCTGAGGAAATTCTGCGCAACGCGGAAAGTCAGGATGACGGCTACTTCCTGGTTAAAAAAAGAGGATAAGGCGGGTGTACCCAATGGAAGATTACGGAAAAATCAAAAAGCTCCACGATTCCCTGCAGAACAAGGAATTTTCCTGCGAGGAACTGACCAAAACCTATATTCAGGCAATTAATGCGGACAACCCCGCCCTGAACGCCTATGTCCATTTCACTCCTGAAACAGCACTGCAGACTGCACAGGAGGTTGACGCGAAGATCGCCCGCGGCGAAACACTGGACGTACTCGAGGGAATCCCAATGACCCTGAAGGACAATATCTCCACCACGGGAATCGAAACCACCTGCGGCTCCAAAATTCTGGAGGGCTACCGCCCGGTATTCGACGCAACCGTATGGAAGCTGCTCCGCAGTAGGGGAGCGGTTTTGCTCGGCAAAACCAATATGGACGAATTCGCCATGGGCTCCTCCAATGAAACCTCAATATACGGCGGCGCGTGGAATCCCCACAACACCGCTCATGTGGCGGGCGGCAGCTCCGGCGGCGTGGCAAGCGCCGTTGCCGGAAACCTGGCAGTATACGGCCTTGGCAGCGATACCGGCGGATCGATTCGCCAACCGGCCAGCTTCTGCGGCATCGTCGGATTAAAGCCCACCTACGGCGCGGTTTCGCGTTACGGCGTGGTGGCCTATGCTTCGAGCTTTGATCAGGTTGGCCCCATCGCCACCAATGTGGAGGATGCGGCACTGGTCTACGACGCTCTGGCTAAACAGGACCCGAAAGACTCCACCTCGCGCGGCGCGCGGGAAACCGCCTGCGACACCTTAAAAAAGGACATCAAGGGAATGCGGATCGGCTTTGCCAAGCAGTATTTTGATGGCGTTCGCGATGAAGTACGCGAGGCTGTTGAGCGCTCCATGCAGATTTACCGTGAGCTTGGCGCAGAGCTGGTGGAGGTTGACCTGCCCCAGCTTTCCTACGCCCTGCCGGTGTATTATATTTTGAGCTGTGCGGAGGCCTCTTCGAACCTTGGCCGCTTTGACGGCATTCGATACGGCTACAAAGCTAAAAACTACAACGACGTGAATGAAATGGTTGCCAAAACTCGCAGCGAGGGCTTTGGCAAAGAGGTGAAACGCCGCATTCTGCTTGGCACATATGTACTTAGTGCCGGTTACTACGACGCTTACTACAAAAAAGCGCAGAGCCTGCGCGGCGTGCTGGTACAGGCATTCCAGTCTGCGTTCGAGCGCTGCGATGTCATCGCGGCTCCCACCGTGCCGATGACTGCATTTGAGCGCGGCAAGGCTGCCGAAAGTGCTGTGGAAACATACCAAACCGACATCTGCACCGTGCCGATCAACATTGCGGGCATTCCAGCGCTCTCTCTCCCCTGCGGGTTTGACCAGAAGGGTCTGCCCATCGGGCTTCAGCTAATCGGGAATTCCTTCTGTGAGGCAACGCTACTGAACGCCGCTTATCAGTTTGAGCAGGCAACCAGAGACAACGTGTTCCGCGCGGCGAAAACGGGGGTGCAATAATGAAATACGAATTGGTATCGGGTTTGGAAACTCATGTAGAGCTTTCCACCAAAACGAAAATATTTTGCGGCTGCTCCACGGAATTTGGCGGCGAGCCGAACACTCATTGCTGCCCTGTGTGCCTTGGATTCCCGGGAACACTGCCAAAGCTGAATAAAAAGGTAGTGGAGTACGCCATTATGGCGGGCCTTGCCACAAACTGTGAGATTTCGAATATCTCGAAAATGGACCGCAAAAATTACTGCTATCCTGATCTGCCGAAGGCCTACCAGATTTCTCAATTCGATTTGCCGCTTTGCAAAAACGGCCATATCGATCTCTCGAACGGCCGTAGAATTCGCATCAACCGTATTCACATTGAAGAGGATGCGGGTAAGCTGATTCATCAGGGCGGCAGTACCTATGTGGATTATAACCGCGGCGGTGTTCCGCTGATTGAGATCGTGACCGAGCCGGATTTTCGCAGCAGTGACGAAGTGCGCGAGTATGTGGAGCGCTTACAGCTGGCGATGAAATATATCGGCGTTTCCGACTGCAAAATGCAGGAGGGCTCCATGCGGTGCGATGTCAACATCTCCGTGCGCCCGGTGGGCAGCGAGGAATATGGCACCCGCACCGAAATCAAAAACATGAACTCAATCACCTTTATGACAAAGGCAATCGAGTACGAATACGTCCGCCAAATAGACGTTCTGGAGAATGGCGGAAAAATTACGCAGGAAACTCTGCGCTACAATGAATCGGACGGCACAACCTCCAGCATGAGAAGTAAGGAGGATGCTGACGATTACCGCTACTTCCGCGAACCCGATCTTGTCACCATCCATATCACCGATGAAGAGGTGGAGACGATTCGCCGTACTCTGCCGGAGTCTCCTGAAGTAAAGCGCGAGCGCTACATCGAGCAGCTCGGGCTGCCGGAGGCCGACGCGCTGCAGCTGACCAAATCCCGTGCAATTGCGGACTTTTTTGAAGCAGCCAGTGAGGGTGTAGCCAGCCCTAAAACCGTTGCAAACTGCATCATCGGCCAGGTCTTTCGCCGTATGGAAAACGACGACGCCAAAGAAAAGTTCGAGGTTTCGATCCCCGCTTCTTATCTTAGAGACCTGATTCTTCTTTTGGACAGCGGCAAAATCCGCATGAATCTGCTGAAATCTACTCTTGACAAAATGCTCGACAGCGGCAAGCCCGCCACAGAATTCCTAAGTGAAAACGATTTGAGCGGCGTGGATGCCGGCGACCTGAAGAAGTTCTGTGAGGATGCTGTAGCCGCGAACCCCACTGCAGTGGCTGACTACCGCGCTGGGAAAGAAAAGGCGCTGAAGGCTCTGCTCGGCTTTGTCATGAAAGCAAGCCGAGGGCGTGCGGATGCGCTGGAAGCGGAACGCATCCTGATTGAGCTGATTTCACAGGTTTGAGTATCATTCCGCTGATTGGAGGATGTTTTATGGAATTTACAAAAAGCAACAATCGTATTTTTGCAAATGATGAAACTGGAAAACTAATTGCCGAAATTACATTCCCTGATATTTCCGCTACCACAGTGGATATTAACCACACATTTGTAGACAGCTCTCTGCGTGGCCAGGGCGTGGCCGGAAAGCTGATGCTCGCGGCCGTCGATACAATTCGCGCGCAGAGCAAAAAAGCTGTTGCTACCTGCCCTTATGCGGTAGACTGGTTTGCAAAAAATCCGGAATTTTCGGAGCTGTTGGATTCAAATATTTCCAGAAATAAATAAGCGTATCCTGCATATGCTATTGTCGAGGAAGTTCAGGCGAAGAACCAACTTTGCTGAAGCCTTGCCATAAAAACTCTTTGTTTTTTGGTGCCGGCGGAAGCGATCAAATGGTTCTGAAATTTATCTTTTTCTGAAAAGAATGAGATGATATTCCGCTTGGCACCTCTAGTAAGTCCGCTTATAACAGGACGTAAAAAAATCTCCATTCAAACGGTAACCGGGGGAAGAACCATTGGGTTCTTCCCCTTTCGTTTTGCCAATAGATTATAGCAAGAAAAGCAGAGCAGGTTCTACTTTGCACCTTTCTGTCAGCGTGCCCTTTATCATACAAATTTAAATTAAAAAATTTAAAATTTGAATATGGAAATCGCAAAGATTCTATGATATTCTAAACGTATTCTTTACAAAAAGGAGGCGCAAACAGATGATTCTTACCACGACCAATACAATAGAAGGAAGAAGAATTCTGGAGTATAAGCAGATTGTATTTGGTGAAGTCGTTTCGGGTGTGGATTTCATTAAGGATTTCGCGGCGGGTCTCACCAACTTTTTTGGCGGAAGATCCGGCTCATATGAAGGTGAGTTGATGGAGGCGCGGGGAAAGGCAATTCAGGAACTGCAGGACCGCGCTGCGGCTCTGGGAGCAAACGCAGTCATCGGTGTGGATATTGATTATGAAGTTCTTGGTACCGGCAACAATATGCTGATGGTAACTGCGTCAGGAACAGCGGTTATCGTAGAATAAGAAAAAAGGGCCTGAAACATTCGTTAGCAACGCTGTTTCAGGCCCTTTTATTTTTCTTGTATTTTTAGAAAATGTGCGGCGGTAGTTCGCAAAAAATTTCTTTTTTCTTACGGCAGAATTTCCGGCTGCTCCGACTCCTGATTCTCCTGATAAACCTGTTGAGATAGTGCGATGAATTCGCGCATTGCTTTGCTGATATAGCGATTTTTCTTATGGGCCAGATAGATATATCGGCGCACATTCGGCGCCTCAACCCGGTATAAATAAGCGCCCGGCTCCATTGATGTGCGCTTGATCACCGTGTCGGATACAAACGCCATGCCAATTTGCTGCTTGACAAGATTGTATGAGGTCATCAGCTGATCAAGATACATGGTGCGCCGCGGGATAAAATGATACTGTTCAAACAAGCCCGTAGCGAACGCATTCATATTATGCCCCTTGTGCAGGAGCAGGAAGGTAAAATCGCGGAAAAGTGTTGGGTCTACCGGCTTGCAATCCGGCCTCCTGTGCGCTTCCATACACACATCACGCGCGGTCATGCGGTATTTAGAAAGCTGCCGGTTAATTTCGTACTGTTCCGGCACAGCCAGCAGAATATGCTCTTCCCGCAGAGGATAGCTTGTAAACAGCCTATTGTCGAACACGCTGCTGTCGACTACCAGATCAATCTCTGAATCTAATAGCTTCTGCTGCAGCTCGGGAGTGCTGGCCTCATTTAACTGTAGCTGAATTCCCGGATATAAACTGTTAAACTTTGAGATCAGCGGCGCCATAAAATAAGACGCAAAAAACTGAGGTCCCGCAAGCTTCAGCGTGCCGGTTTTCAGCTCCGTATAATCCTGTAAATAAGATTCCAGATTGCTTTGCAGCTGCAAAATCTGCCGAGTTGTTTCTATGTACACCTTCCCCGCATCCGTAAGCTGTACCGGAGTGGTGCTACGGTCAAAGATCGTAATGCCAATATCCAGCTCCAGCTTTTTGATTGTGGCACTCAAAGATGGCTGTGAAATATACAGATTTTTCGCCGCCCGGGAAAAACTGCCTTCTTTATAAATCTCGTAAACATACTTTAAAGTCTGAAACATGGCATTCTCCCTATACTATAAATAAATCTATATACTTTCTATTATATTATATGTATTTGATTATATGCTTTCTTTCTGGTATTGTCAATACAGAAGGAATTTGAATATTTGTGTAAAAAATCGTCCTTCTGCGAATGATAGCAGTGCAAATGTAAATCGCATAAAATTGAATGATATTCTTTTCTTCGTAAAAGGCGAATGAAAAAGAACCATTTGTTTTAATGTAGATTGACTGCACTATAATTTGCTTACAAGCCCCTTTTACAATAGAAATTTGGTTGAAAAATGCGCTTTGACTGGCAGTTACTGCCTGGTCAAAGCGCATTTTTCATAGAGAGCTTACTGCTGATTATTTCTTTGGGACGCCTTAATGTTGTTGCGCGTCTTGCGAAGCTCGGCCAGATTAGCCGCCAGAGCGTCGTCCGTGCGTTTCATCAAATCGTCGATGTAATCGTTTGAAGCCCGGCGCATCTCGCGGAATTTGACCTGGCTCTGGCTAACCAGCTCATTTGCTTTCTGCTGAGCCTGGCGCACAATCTCATCCTGATTCACAAGAGTTTTGGCGCGCTCCTCCGCAATGCGGACCACACTCTCCGCCTCGCGCTTTGCGTCGCTGATGATCTGGTTGCGGTCAGCCACAATGGCCTTGGCCTGGCGAAGCTCCTGCGGCAGATTATCGCGGATTTCATCGAGAATCCCCTTCACCGCTTCGCCGTCAAGCACAGCTTTGCCGCCGGTCAGCGGAAAATTCCACGCCTTATCTACCATTTCGTAGAGCTCATCCAACAAATTCTCTACATTCATCGTTTTTTGCCTCCTGTATAAAGACGTTGCGTAATGTCATCCAAAATACACTCCGGCACAAAATTAGAAATATCACCGTCAAAACTGGCCACCTGCTTCACGATACTGGAGCTGAGATACATATTTTCGGCCCGAGTGGTTAAAAACAGGGTCTCCAGATTCGGGTTCAGCTTCTTATTGGTCAGAGCCATCTGAAATTCGTATTCAAAGTCAGACAGGGCCCGCAATCCCTTTACAATCGCGGTAGCATTGCGGATTTTAGCGTAATCCGCCAGCAGGCCCTCAAAGCCGACAACCTCTATGTCAGGCATATCTGCCGTGGCGCGCTTGAGCATATCAATGCGCTCCTCAACGGTAAAGCTGGTGTGCTTATTAGGGTTTACCAAAACAGCAACGATCAGGTGATCAAATATTTTGCGGGCACGATTAATGATGTCTAGATGTCCTAGGGTAACCGGATCAAAGCTGCCCGGACAAATTGCGATTTTCATAATGATGTCACGTCCTTATGCCGATACACGGTCAGCAGAATTTTTCCGTAGCGGTAAGAACGCACCTTCACAAAATCGCCGGCAGAAAGAGGAAGTTCTTCGTCACTCGGATGTTCACAGAGAATCGTTCCGCCAAGATTCATCACCGTGGCCACCTGCGGCAGAGCCTGCTGCAGCAGCCCCGTGCGGTAAGGCGGATCTAATAAAGCAATATCAAAGGGTTGTGGATTCCGCGATAAAAACGAAGCAAAATCTGCATTCACCACTTTAGCCTGCTCCCCGAACCCGGTGGCGGCAATATTTTTTTCAACCACGCTGACGGAATCACGCGAGCTGTCAACAAACACAGCCTCCCGTGCGCCACGGCTGATCGCCTCCAGCCCAAGCTGGCCGGAACCGGCAAACAAATCGAGCACCCGGCGGCCTTCCAAATCAAACTGAATAATATTAAAAAGGGCTTCCTTCACCCGGTCGGGCGTAGGACGAACGCGCTCCCCTTCCAGAGATTGCAGCTTCTTGCCTCGCGCAGAACCTGTGATAATTCGCATATGCAAAACCGGACCTTTCCCAGAGTCTTGTTAAATTTATTATCCCATTATTTGTACATACTGTCAACCGCTATCTTTTTCTCCTGAATCCTGACGAAAATACTCATAGATGGTCTGGGCGGCGGGACGTGTCATCCCTTTTACCCCGCACAGCTGCTCCAAATCCGCCTCCCGAATTGCGGTAATCGTACGAAAATGCCGCAGCAACGCTTTGGCCCGGGTATTCCCTACCCCGGGAATGTTCGTCAGTGTACTGGAAATCGTGTTCTTCTTGCGCATCTGGCGATGATAGCCAATAGCAAAGCGGTGAACCTCGTCCTGAATCGTAGAAACCAGCGTAAAAGCACTGCGGTTGGAATGAATGGAAATCTCCCCGCCGTCTTTTGCGATGGCCCGAGTGCGGTGCTTGTCATCCTTGACCATACCGAACAGGGGAATCTCCACCCCATACTGCTGCAAAATAGGACGCACCGCAGAAACATGCCCTTTTCCGCCATCCAGCAAAATCAGATCCGGCAGACGACCAAAGCCCTCCGCGCTGTCTTTGTGCTGATAGTATTCCCCCAAACGGCGGCTGATTACTTCACGCATAGCGCCATAATCGTCCTGTCCTTCAAAGCTTTTGATCTGAAAGCGACGATATGCAGATTTGAGCGGACGCCCATTTTCAAACACGACCATACCAGCCACATTGTCGCCGCCGGCCAGGTTTGAAATATCATAGGATTCGATATACTGCGGGGGATTTTCCAACCCCAAAAGGCGCGCCAGCTCATCCAAAGCGGAAGCCTCGCGCCCGGTTCGACCCGTTTGCTGCGCAAGCTGCTCCGCCGCGTTGCTGCGGCACATTTCGGCAAGCTGCGCCTGCTCCCCCTTCTGCGGCACGGTGATTTTTACCCTTCGCCCTGCTTTCTGCGTCAGCCATTCTTCGAGCAGAGCGGCGTTTTCCAACGGCCCGTCCAGCGTCAGGCGCGGGGGAATCTGTTCACGCATGGAGTAGTATCGCTCCAGAAACTCGCTGCGCGCCTGCTTGGGATTACCGATTTCTCCCAAAAGGAAGGTTTCGCGGTCTACCAGGTTTCCGCCGCGAAAACGAAATACCTCTACACATGCGTTTCCGGGGCCTTGCGCCAGGGCAATCACGTCCTGCTCCGGCACTCGGATGGAAACCACCTTCTGCCTCTCCCTCATCTTCTGAATGGCGGCGATGCGGTCGCGGATTCTGGCCGCATACTCAAATTCGAGGTTTTCCGCCGCCTGCTCCATTTTTTCCGTCAGGCGCTTCATGGAGTCGGCACTGCCGCCACGCAGGAAATCCACAGCCTCCGAAACGGCCTCGCGGTATTCCTCCGGCTTCATGCGGCCCCGGCAGGGAGCGCAGCACTGCTTGATATAATAATTCAGGCATGGCCGTCCCTTGCCGATGTCCTGGGGAAAGCGGCGGCTACAGGAGGGCAGGCGGAAGATCTTGAGTGCTTCATCCACGGCCTGCTTGACCGACCACGAGCTGACATAGGGGCCGATATATTCCGCGCCGTCATCTGCAATCTGTTTTGCTTCGGAAATTCTGGGCCATTCTCCCCGGCTGATGCGGATATAATGGTAACCCTTATCATCCTTGAGCAGAATGTTGTATTTGGGCGTGTATTGCTTAATCAGGCTACATTCAAGCACCAGTGCCTCAAATTCGCTGTCGGTGAGGATGTATTCAAAATCCTGCACGTTGGCCACCATGCGGCGCACCTTGTCCTCGTGGTTCTTTTCGGAGCCGAAATACTGGCTGACGCGGTTTTTCAGAGCCTTGGCCTTACCAACATAGATGATCGTACCGCTTTTGTCGCGCATCAGGTAGACCCCCGGTGTCAGCGGTAGTCGCATCGCCTTTTTGCGCAGCTCTTTTTTATGGTCCTCCAAGCGTTCCCCCCCCTTTCGATCAAAGAATGCCTTCGTTTGCCCCGGCAAATACCATGCGCACAGTGACGGGCTTTTCCATCCTTTTGCAAAAGCACAGTACGCTTACCACTCAGTATAACAAAAAAGCACCGCCAAAGCGGTGCCTTGAATTGCCCAAAAATCGCCGGCCGGAACATTTCAAAACGCGAACCCGAATTCGCACCTGCCGCCGGCGCTCAGCAGTTTATACCAAAAACAGGTTCTTACTCCGCAAAGCCGGATTCCACCAGCGCAACCAGGTTATCGACAGCATCCTGCTCATCGGAACCATCAGCGATGATGCGAATATCGGTACCGCCAACAATCCCCAAAGACAATACGCCTAACAGGCTCTTCGCGTTGACGCGGCGCTCCTCTTTTTCCACCCAGATCGAAGACTTAAATTCGTTAGCCTTCTGAATAAAAAAGGTAGCCGGACGAGCATGTAATCCTACCTGATTCTGAACCAATACTTCTTTCACACACATTCAAAATTCACTCCTAGCTTCAAAATGTAGCAACTAACCCGAAAAAACATCTCACATCATAATAATATACAAACTGACATTATTTTTTAAGTCATAGTCATTATATCACAATAGAAACCACCGTCAAGGAAGGAAGCCTAATTTTGGATTGATGCCCTATACGCTGTTTGGGACAGGCAATCCCTTTGTATAGTTTGCCCCGAATGTTGAAAACTTTTGTCATCTCTAACATCTCGGCAACGAATATTCTATATTATGCGTTCTATTTTGATTCGTTCGCGGAAGAATTAAAGGCTTTATCACAAAATGAAGCAAGGAAGCGTTTGTCCTTTTCATCTAAATGCGCTGTTTTGAGCAGATCGGGGCGATTCTTCCAAGTTCGCAGCAAAGACTGCTCTCTTCGCCATTTGCCGATATTAGCATGATGCCCCGAAAGCAGCACCTCCGGCACCTGCTGGCCGCGCCAGTCGGCTGGGCGCGTATACTGCGGGTACTCCAGCAATCCGCTGAAATGACTTTCTTCCTCAAAGCAGGAATCGTCGGCAAGCACGCCGGGAATCAGGCGGCTGACGCCATCCGCAAGAATCAGCGCCGGCAGCTCACCGCCGGTCAGAACGTAATCACCCGCGGAGATCTGCTCATCCACATAGCGATCGATAATCCGTTCGTCGATGCCTTCGTAATGGCCGCACAAAATCGCGATATTCTCGTGTTTGGCCAGTTCCTTCATTTTCTGCTGCGTCAGCACGGTACCCTGCGGCGACATATACACAAAATGCGGCTTTTTCCCCAGGTGGCGCACCAAGTCGTCGATGCACTCTGCAATCGGTTCCGCCATCAGCAGCATTCCCATCCCCCCGCCGAACGGACAGTCATCCACACGGGAGTGCTTGTCGTAGGCATAATTGCGGATTTGATGACAGCACACCTGAAGCGCGCCTTTTTTACGGGCCCGGCCCACAATGCTTTCGGCCATCACCGTTTCGCACATGTCGGGGAACAGGGTCAAAAGATCAATCCTCATCTTCAAAAATCCCCTTGATTGGTCTGATTTTTACAACCCCGCCCTCCGGGTTGCGCTCCAGAACCACCTGCGGAATAGAGGGAACGAGATACGTTTTCCCCTCCTTTGAGGTGATCTGGTATACGTCGTTCGCCCCGGTTTTGAGAATATCTGTCAGTTTGCCATACTCCTTGCCGGTGTCGTAATCCACAACCGTCAGGTCAAGCAAGTCCTGCACAAACCAGATTCCCTTCGGCAGCGTTACATCCGCACGGCTAAGGTAAAGCACCCGCCCGCGCAGCGTATCGCCCTGTGTAGCCGAGGTAACACCCTCCAGGTACGCAAGAAGCAGGCGCTTATGCACCCGGCCGGAAAGCACCCTTACCGCAGAGCTGCCGTTCGGGTCCCAATACAGCGTGCGGAACTGAGATAAAAACTCCGCGGAATCGCACCAGGGTTCGATACGAAGCTCACCCTTTAACCCATGCGTCCCCACGATTCTTCCCGCTTCCAAATATTGCTGCAGCATTGCTTTCCTCCTCAATCGCCAATTGATTTCCAAACCATGAAGTTTCTCTTGCCGACGAAAGTGCGGCAAGAAACTGCATGCTTTGCTTTTACACGGCAGAATTGTCTATGATTCCACCTAAATTTACTCTATGCCGAAAACAAGACTGCAACAAAGCCAGCCTCCCTTTCGGGACAAGCCATGTTACAGTCTTGGTTTTATCAGTCGATCTCGACAGAAACCTTGTCATTGGTGCGGGTTGCTGCGGCACGCATTACCACGCGGATGGCTTTGGCAATACGCCCCTGCTTGCCGATCACCCGGCCCATGTCATCCTCCGCTACATGCAGATGATATACGACGGATCCGTCTTCAGACGGCTCGTCCACCTGCACGGCAACGGCCTCGGGATGCTCAACGAGCCCCTGGGCGATCGTAACCAGTAATTTCTCCATCGGTAGATCTCCTCCGATCTTTTAAATCACTCCGTGCTTCTTGAACAGTGCTTTCACAGTATCGGTGGGCTGAGCGCCGTTAGACATCCATTTCTTCGCCTTTTCTGCATCTACCTTCACAACAGAGGGCTCCTCCATGGGATTGTAATAGCCAATCTCCTCAATGAAGCGGCCATCGCGGGGGAAGCGGGAATCCGCTACCACAATACGATAAAAGGGAGCTTTCTTAGCGCCCATTCTGCGCAATCTGATCTTTACTGCCATACAAAACAACCTCCAAAAAATATGATTCTAAATTTAATATATGTGATTCACTTGAAAGGATTTTGTCCTTTTTGAATGAATTCCCTGATTGAGTGGGGCTTAAAACGGCATACTGCCCGGCCCGGGCATTCCCGGCATTCCGGGGAACCTCTTCTTTTTCTTCATTCCCTTGACTTGCTTCATCATCTTCTGCATCTGCTCAAACTGCTTCAGCAGACGGTTGACGTCCTCCACCTTCATTCCGCAACCGGCAGCAATGCGCCGCTTGCGGGACGGGTTGATCACAGTGGGATTCTCACGTTCCTCCGGCGTCATCGAAAGAATGATTGCGGCGGAACGATCCATGATGCGCTCGTCGATGTCCACGTCTTTAATCTGCTTATCTATGCCCGGGAGCTTCGACAGCACAGATTTGAGCGGGCCCATCTTTTTCATCTGATTAAACTGATCAAGCAGGTCGTTCAGATCCATTTTGTTCTGCATCATTTTGCGGGCGGTTTGTTCCGCCGTTTTTTTATCGATGCTCTGCTGAACGTCCTCAATCAGCGTCAGCACGTCGCCCATCCCCAGAATACGGGAGGCCATTCGGTCGGGGTGGAATACCTCCAGATCCGTCAGCTTTTCGCCGATGCCCGCGTATTTGATGGGCTTACCGGTGACCGCGCGCACAGAAAGCGCCGCGCCGCCTCGGGTATCGCCGTCGAGCTTTGTGAGGATCACACCCGAAATATCAAGAAGATCGTCAAAGGTTTTTGCAACGTTCACCGCTTCCTGACCGGTCATGGAGTCGACCACCAGAAGAATTTCCTGCGGCTCGAGTGCGCTCTTGAGTTCTTTGAGCTCGTTCATCAGCTCTTCGTCAATTTGCAGACGACCGGCGGTATCGAGAATCAGGATATCGTTGCCGTAGTCTCTGGCATGGCGCACCGCAGCGCGGCAAATCTCCACCGGCTTTGTGCTGCCCTGCTCAAACACGGGAACCCCGGCCTGAGAACCGACCACCTGCAGCTGCTTGATCGCGGCGGGGCGGTAAATATCGCACGCCACCAGCATGGGGCGGCGCCCCTGCTTTTTCAGCATGGCAGCCAGCTTACCCGCGTGGGTCGTTTTACCGGCACCCTGCAGACCGCACAGCATCACAATCGTGGGCGGTTTTGACGCTTCATTTAGGCGAGACTGCTGCCCACCCATCAGCTCAGTGAGTTCTTCATCTACAATCTTAATAACCATCTGCGCCGGAGTCAGGCTTTCCATCACCTGCGTACCGATGGCGCGTTCGGTCACCTTATTGGTAAAATCTTTTGCAACCTTGTAGTTGACGTCGGCTTCCAGCAATGCGAGGCGAACCTCGCGCATGGCGGCTTTAACGTCGGCTTCGGTCAGCTTCCCTTTGGATTTCAGATTTTTAAAGGCGGTGCTGAGCTTTTCCGCCAATCCTTCAAACGCCACTGCTTTTCAAATCCTTTCGTCTACTCTTCACACAACTGCCTGGCGGTTTCTTCAATCAAAACCACGTCCTGCTGCACATCCTGTGAAAAGATGGATTGCGAGTTATAAATGCGGATTCGCTCGGCCGCGTCGCGGATTTGCTCGAGCCCCTCGCGCATTTCGCGAAAGCGCCGCGCAAGGCCAAGGCGTTCTTCCATTTCTAAAAGCTGGGATTCCGCCCGCTTGATCGAATCGCGCACCCCCTGCCGGGTAATGCCCTCGTTATCGGCGATTTCCGCAAGGGACAAATCATCATTATAATAATACTCGATCACACAGCGTTGCTTGTCGGTGAGCATATCGCCGTAAAAATCCAGCAGAAGAGATATTTCCAGATTTTTTGCCATACTGCACCCTCATTCGCTGTAAAGTCAGTACCTTTCTGTAAAGCCAAATCCTTTACAGAATTGAATTATACAGGAATCGGCTTAAAAAGTCAAGCGTTTTTCAGCTGATTCTGCTCTTTTTCAAATAATCCTGCAGCCTGCCCGCTAAATCACCCGAATCGCCTGTAAAGCTTTCACCCAGCCATTCTTTGAGACGCTCCTTTAACTTGCTGCCGGCATCGGACAAAGTGCTGCTCGCCTGAAATAAAACGCCATTTTCCTGCACCTTGAAAAGCCCGAGTGAAAAACCGGCCTGCACTGCACGCTCAGACTCCAGATAGGGTTTTAAGTCCACAGTAATCATATTATCTACTCTGGTAATGCCATTCGGCAGCTCTTTTGCGAACATGCGGTTCAGCGCAAACTTAGGTGAAACGTTCAGCCTGCCCAGCCGAACCTGCCGAACCTCAATGTTCAGGCACTCGTTCGCCGCGTCATACACCACCTTGCACTGCGACGTAACCCCCAGGTTTTTCCCCCGCCAGGTAATGGGAGTATAGGCGGTCACGGTGTCCTCTTCCGGGAACGTAAGGTAGATTTGGTTGGGCTGAAATTTTGCCTTACTCAGATAATTCTGAACATCTTGCAGATGGTACGCGGCATAAGCGTTGACCTCCGCTTCGCTGAAAACCACCGGATCACCGGTAAGCATTGCCTTTGCGGCAGGACGAAGCAAATCTTGTGACGGGGCGGGGTTGTACTTGCCCGCGAGATCATCCGTCAGCATCATTCGGTAAGGGATAAAAACCGCGAGACCGAGAACAACAACGACCCCCAACGTAATCAGCCCCCAACGGGGAATTGGCATATGCAAATCAAACAGCTCCTTTCCAGACGGTGTTACCAAAAAAATCAGGCCAATCAAATCTTGTCGCAGACAAATCTGCCTGCAAACCAGACTCCCTGCTGTTTTGTATGGAGCCTGATTTGCGGGTATCCCGCAATGCCTGTCGCACAATGATTCGATGGCCCTCAGCCGCCCGGAGGCGGCTTACTTGAGTTCTACAATGGTTACGCCGGATTCCCCTTCCCCGAAAACGCCCAACCGGTACGTTCGCACAGAGGGATGGCGGCGCAAATGCTGCTGTATCGCCGTACGCAGCACACCGGTACCCTTGCCGTGAATAATGGTAAGCTGGTGAATACCGGACAGCAGGGCCGAATCAATCGCGCGGTCTACGCTCATAACGGCCTCGATTGAGTCCTCGCCGCGCACATCCATCTCTGTCATCACCGGCGCATCAGAGCGTTTCGGCACGTTTCTTGTGCCGCTGCGGCGCGCTTTACGGTTCTGAGTTTTCTGGTCGAGCAGGCGAAGATTCTCTACGGGAACCCTTGTCTTAATGATACCAGCCTGCACTAGCACTTTTTTGTCGTCTGGTGCCGGAGTTTCGATTACTGTGCCTTCTTTGTCAATATCAAAAATCAGCACATCGTCGCCGGCTTTGAGCGGACGGGGCAGAACGTAGGTTTCCGACTCCTTCTGGCTCACCGGGTCGGAGGCACTCTCTAGGTCGCGCATGCCGGCTTTCATTCTGGCCCGCTGCTCGGCAGTCATGCTCTTTGCGCCCTGGCGCTTCATTTCCTCCAGCTCTTCGAGCATCGCGTCGGCCTGTGCGCGGGTACGTGCCACCAGTTGCGCCGCTCTTTCGCGAGCCTGCTCCATCTCCTTCGCGGCCTCGCGCTCCAAACGCTCACGGTATTCCCTCGCCTCACGGCTGATTCGCTGCGCCTCGGCGTTTTGCTCCCGCGCCTGCAAGCGCTCCGTCTCGAGCTGCTGTCGGCTTTGCTCCAAATTCTGAACCACATCTTCAAACCGGCGGTTTTCTCCCGAAACCAGCTCGCGGGCACGGTCAACAATCTCTTGATTCAGACCGAGGCGACCCGAAATGGCAAACGCGTTTGAGCGCCCCGGTACGCCGATCAAGAGGCGGTACGTCGGCCGCAGGGTGGCAACATCAAATTCACAGCTGCCGTTTTCCACGCCCGCGGTTTGCAACGCGTAGACCTTGAGTTCTGCATAGTGGGTCGTGGCGGCAACCCGCGCATGTTTGCCGCGAAGCGCCTCCAGAATCGCCATGGCCAGCGCCGCTCCCTCAACCGGGTCAGTGCCGGCGCCAAGCTCATCAAGCAGAATGAGGCTATGCTCGTCTGCCTGATCAATGATCTGTATGATATTCGTCATATGCGCGGAAAATGTACTGAGCGACTGCTCGATGCTCTGTTCGTCGCCGATGTCGGCCAGCACCTGATGAAACACTGAAATTTCGCTGTTGTCGGCCACAGGCAGCATCAGCCCACACATGGCCATGAGCGTTAAAAGGCCTAGCGTTTTCAGTGTAACCGTCTTACCGCCTGTGTTCGGGCCAGTGATCACAAGCGTATCGAACGTAGTGCCCAATTCTATGTTCATCGGCACAACCATCTTGGGGTCGATCAGAGGGTGCCGCGCCTGATTCAGCAGGATTCTGCCCGTATCGTTCACCTTCGGCACGCTGGCCTTCATTTTATAAGCGAGCTGCCCCTTGGCGAACACCAGATCAAGCCCTACCGCCGCATGGTAGCTTTCAATAATGAGGTCTGCAAAGCCTCCCGCCTCTGTGGAGAGCTCCGCCAGAATTCGCTCGATTTCGGCGCTTTCGCGCGACTGAAGCACCCGGACTTCGTTGTTAGCCTCCACCACGCCCATCGGCTCCACAAATACAGTTGCGCCGCTGGAGGAGGTGTCGTGTACCAAGCCGGGAATTTCACCGCGGCACTCTGCCTTGACCGGAACAACGTAGCGCCCGCCGCGCATTGTCACGATGGGGTCCTGCAGGAATTTCTGGTATGCCACCGAACGGATCATTTTATCGAGCTGCTCGCGCACGCGGGAGGATGCCGCACGGATACGGCGACGGATGGAGGCAAGCTCCGGAGAAGCGCTATCGGCTACTTCTTCCTCTGAAATCACAACCGCGTTGATCTTTTCTTCGAGATATTTATTGGGGACGACGGATTCAAACCGCCAGTCGAGCGTCGTTTTCACGCCCTCGCTTTTGCGGCGCCAGTCTGAAATTGCGCGCATGGAGCGCAACACTCCCGCAATCCGCAAAAAATTCACAAGGCTCAGCACCCCACCCGCCTGCGCGCGGCGCAGGGGATTCGCGACGTTTTTCAGCCCGCTGAACGAAGGCGAACCGAATTTTGCCATTAAGACGAATGCGTCGTCTGTCTCCTGCAAGCGGCGGCGCACCTCGTCGGTGGAAGCGGCGGGCTCAAGCGCAAGCGCCTGCTCTGAAGCATCCTCACTGGCGGTTTGCTCCGCCAGAAGCTTTAAAATTTTATCCAGTTCCACAGCGGCGCTGTGCCGCTGAACATTATATTTTTGCATGGAAGTTCCTTTCTTACAATACTACTTAAAGCAGTTGTTCCTCCTGTAGTTCCACTGCCAAAGATTTTTCAAAGCAGTGAAACACGCCCTTGCGCAGCAGGATTCTGCCGCAATGCTCGTAGCCAATCGCCCGGTACAGCCGGATGGCCGGCTGATTCCCCGGGAATGCATCCAGCCGGATAGCCGAATATCCGTTTTCGCGAAAATACTCCTCCGCCATTCGTGCAATCTTTTTCCCGCAGCCCTGGCCCTGATGCCCAGCATCAACGCAAAGGCGGTGAATCACCCCGATTTTTCCGGTATGATACTGCCAATCCACATAACGGTACTGCGGCTCCTGATCATCATTTAAAACAACGGAGGCCGCCAGCCCGTCGTCATCCTCCAGTACATACAATTCCTGATTCGTAATATCCTGCGCCAGAACTTCTTCATTCGGGTAAACATCATCCCACTGGTCAATTCCCTGAAGGCGCATCAGCTCGATAGAACCAAGATACAAATCCAGAAGGCAGGGCAAGTCCTCTTGCTGTGCCCTTCGAAAAATCAGCTTTTGATCCATGGTGTTCCTCCCGCCCGGCTAAGGCCGGGCCATTTGATGATAAAAATCAAGTGTGGCAAAGCGCCGCTGTACGGTACTCAGCAGATATTGCTCAGAGGCATCCGCCAACAGGCGCAGGCCGTCATCCGACAGGCGAAACGAAAACAGCTTGTCAAAATCTGCATAGATCGTGTGGCGCAGCGCCGTCATTACGCCGCGCGGAAGCGGAATGGCCGGTTCTCCCTGCAGCGCCGCGGGTGAAAAGCAGTCCCCGCACACGATCACCCCGCTGTGGGGCAGAAAAAACATCACATCCGCCTCATAGCAGCCGCAGTCGCGGCAACAGACCAGATTCGGCATGTACCCGGCCAGCGCCAGCATGCGCATTTCCACCACAGCCTTCATTTGCAGGCCGGGCCGCAGCCCTTTTGCCAGAAAATGCAGCGAATTGAGCATTAAACGCAAAAAATCCCCCGCCTCTGTTTCTTCGGGAGCCAGTACGACGGCCAACTCGCAAAAATATTGGGCAAGGGACAGCCTTTCCATATCCAGGCGCAGATCAAAAAAGGATTCGATCGGCCAAGCGTCGTTAATTATGTACTTATCCCGCCCCTTATAAACAGAAAGGCGGGAATAACTGAGTAATTGAGTGGAGGACAATTTTCGGTTCTGCAGGCGCTTCGCCTGCTGTGCAAACGCGCGGATGACTCCCTCGTCACGGGTTAAAACCGTAACGAGCCGGTCACTTTCACCCACGCTCTTCTCCATAAGGACTAAGCCCTCGGTATTGATTTGCATACTCATCCTCCTCGGGCTGCCGGTCTAAGGTCTGCTGATTTATGGCCTGTGTTAGCCTTGCATAGTGCAAATAAGCCTCCACACTGCCGGTCTGCTGAAAAACATTCCAAGCCAGTTCTCTGTCCACAAAAAACGCCTCCCAAAAAAGAATCCCAAGAAGAGTATTTGCAGTTCAGAGAACAGTATGAGAGGAAAATAAAAGAACGTTCGCCAATATTTGACAAACTATTCGCAATTTTTCTGCTACTGGAAGGAATTTGAATCGTATCCTAAGGAGCGCAGCAGGTTCTCGCGGTTGCGCCAATCCTCCTTTACCTTGACCCAAAGCTGGAGGTTGATCTTGCAGTCGAAAAACCGTTCCATGTCCTCGCGGGCGTACGTACCAATCTTTTTCAGCATGGAACCGTTCTTGCCGATCAGAATGCCTTTGTGCGTGTCGCGCTCGCAGTAAATCACCGCCTGAACATCGGTAATACCGCTGCCGTCCTCGCGCTCCTTCATTCTCTCTACCGCCACGGCGATCCCATGGGGAATCTCTTTATCCGTCAGGCGAAGAATTTTCTCACGCACCATCTCGGCCGCTAGAACGCGCTCCGGCTGGTCGGTAAGGGTATCGTCCGCAAAGAAATGCCCGCCGGGCTGCGCCAGTTTCATCAGCTCCTGTTTCAGCAGCTCCATTCCGTTGCCGTCCTTAGCGGATACAGGAACCACTGCCTCAAACCCGAATTTCTGCGCGAACGCGCCGATCTGCGCCATCAGCGGAGATTTATCCCCCAGCGTGTCAATTTTATTAATCGCGAGAATCGCAGGCAGGCCCATCGAACTGAATTTTTCTATCAGCTCGTGATCCGCAGGGCTGATGTGGGTACCCGCTTCTGCAACGAGGAGGCAGGCGTCTACACCCGCCACGGATTCCGTAACGGATTTGACCATATAATCCCCCAGCCGCGTACGCGGCTTGTGCAGACCGGGCGTGTCCAAAAACACCAGCTGGGTATCCCCCTCGGTCAACACTCCCATAATGCGGGTACGGGTGGTCTGCGGTTTGCTGCTGACGATCGCAACCTTCTGACCCAGCAAGCGGTTCAAAATAGATGATTTCCCAACATTGGGGCGTCCCACAATGGCGATAAACGCGGTTTTTCCGGCAGTTTCCTGCATTTGATTCAATTCCGACAAAAGAAAGCTCCTTTTTCTATAGCGATGCCGCTTTCAGAAAGTGAGCGGTTTTGTTTCCTCCTCCGCCTTTGGCGGGAACAGAAGCAACCAGCTTTAGAAGCGCATCGACTATGATCCTATAATTTCTATTTTTATTTTTTATTATAATTGCGGTGAAGATAATCGCGGATGCCGACCGGCCCCAGCAGAATATACACCGCACAAGCAGCCGTAGCCAGCGTAAGCGCAAACAGATACAGAGGATGATACAAAAACAGCCGTGCAATGGAAAGCAGCACAACCGGCCGCCAGAACAGACACAGACCAACACCAACGGCAAAACCGGCAAACACCAGCACCGCACCCGCCGCCAGGTCTTTGATAATACGCACGACGGGGTGAAAGCTTGAAGCCAGCATATCTGATATTTCCTCGGCCACCGTATTGAACAGCTCCGCACCCATTACCATAGCAAAGGTGATAAGCAGCAGCGCATACTGCGTGCGGGTCAAGTCAAAAAAGAACGAAAAAGCGAACACATACAACGCCGCCACTGTATGGATCCGCATGTTCCGCTCGTTATTGATGCAGTATATCACGCCCCGAAAAGCATATTTTAGGCTTTTCAGAAAGCGCTTTTTTCGTTTACTCTTCATCCTCATCCAAAACGTAGCTGCTGGTACTCGGGAGCCCCAGCTGTGTCATTACCTGCTCCTCTTTTTCGCGCATGCGAACGCGGTCCATCCCGCCCTGCTCGTGGTCGTAACCCAGCAGATGCAGCATGGAATGAGCGCAGAGATACCCCACCTCGCGCTCCAGGCTGTGGCCGTAACGGTCGGCCTGCTCCACCGCTTTTTCCATAGAAAGAACAATGTCGCCCAGAATTTTTGCTCCGGTATCGTGATTTTCATCGTACTGCCCGTCTTCGCCCATCGGGAAGCTCAGCACATCCGTGGGAACATCCTTATCACGGTACTGGCCGTTCAGCTCGCGAATCTGCTCGTTATTGACAAAGGTCACGCTGATTTCCGCCGGATAGGGGAACTGTTCCAGGCGCAGAACCGCGTTGCAGCAGCGGCGAATCAGCATCCGCAGTCCAGTGGGAATTTTTACTTCCTTTTGTTTATTATCAATGATCACTCTGATTTTTTCCATCTCTATCTCCTGCTCTCTTCATTCTTTTCATAAGCCTTGATGATGTCCTGCACCAGACGGTGGCGCACAACATCCTTTTCGCTGAATCTGACCTGCGCAATGTCATCGATGTTCTTCAAAATCCGCATCACGTCTTTCAGGCCGGAACGCTTGCCGTCCGGCAGATCGATCTGCGTCACATCGCCGGTAATTACCATTTTAGAGTTAAAGCCTAATCGGGTCAGAAACATTTTCATCTGTTCGGGGGAGGTGTTCTGCGCCTCATCCAAAATGATGAAGCTGTCGTCCAGCGTTCTGCCGCGCATATACGCCAGCGGCGCCACTTCAATATTGCCGCGCTCGAGATATTTTTGGTACGTTTCCGCTCCCAGCATATCGAACAGCGCATCGTACAAAGGGCGCAGGTAAGGGTCTACCTTCTGCTGTAAATCGCCCGGCAAAAAACCCAGCTTTTCGCCGGCCTCCACTGCGGGCCGGGTCAGGATGATCCGGTTGACCTCCTGAGCGCGGAACGCCGTGACCGCCATGGCCACAGCGAGGTATGTTTTACCGGTACCGGCGGGCCCCACACCAATGGTGATGGTGTTCTGCCGGATCTGATTGCAGTAATTTTTCTGCCCGAGCGTTTTGGGCTTTACGGGCTTGCCCTTCGACGTAATGCAGATGCAGTCGCCCGCCAAGGTCTCGATTTTTTCTTCGCTGCCGTCGTTGATAAGGGAGATGCAGTAGCGCACATTCTGCTCGCTGAGTGCTTCCCCTCTGTTTATAAGGGAAAGAAGGCTTTCGATGACACGAACCGTCTTCCCTACATTTTCAGGCTCACCGGAAACCTTGATTTCCGCTCCGCGCCCAACAACGTTGACTTGATATTCCTTTTCCACCAGCTTAATATTTTCATCGAAGCTGCCGAAAAGCGCAACGGCTTGCTCCATGCGATCGATATTAATGCGTTGCTCAAACATTCTTTCACCTTTCGCCATCTCTGCATTTCTTGTATATTATAACATGATTCGCACCATCCGTCATCAGAAATACAATAAAAATTCAATAAAATTATTCACAAAATTTCTATGGTTTAAACAGTATTTCTGATTCAAGCGCGATATTTTCTTCGCATTGGCAGTACAGAGTCATGCGGTAAACAGACCCGTCGATTTTCCCGGAAAGATTGGACGAAAGAATCTTCACATCTTTCCATTCCTGCTGTTTTAATTCCTCCATTTTTACATTGGCCTGTGCCTCGGCCTGCGCCTCGGTCAGGGTGACTTGCTCCCGCGATTGCTCCGACCAGGTTTCGGTGTAGACCGAAATCGGCAGATCGCCCGTTTTGCCTTTGAGCGTAACACGCTGCGATGCCTTTTGGTACTCGCCCTGCGGGCGGCCCGTGAGGGACAGAGGTAGCTCCAGACCAAAAATCCGCACGCTGCGGCGGACAATCTGTTTGCCTGTCGGGCGCAGGACAGTCTGCTTCATTGGGATTTCGACCACAAGGCTTTTTTCGGTTTCAGCGATGATTCTGCCGGAAGAGCGCATCATCCGCGTTCCGCCGAAGGTGTTGTCTGCGACGCCACTGACCAGCAGCTGGCCCTTTACCACCGCGTCCCCCACCTTTACCTGCAACACTCCGCCTGTAACCTCCAGCTTTAAAATCTGCCCGGAGGCGGAGGCTTTCAGATTACTGATCTTTTCCTGATTTTCCGCTTCGGGGTGCTTGATCTGCTCTTCCAGAGCAATTTCTACCGTACAGCCCTGCGTATTGACCGACAGCCATGAAACATCCGGAAAGGCGATCATCAACCGGCGCTGCAGCTCCTGATATTCCAGTCGGCTTTTCAGCGCGCCGGGAGAAAGCCCCAGGTTTTTTGCCTCCGCAATGATTTTATCGCCGGGAATACTGGTGTTCCCGGTAACCTGAACGCTCCATACATACATAGAGAAGACATGCAGTGTAAAAGCAAACAGAGCCAACCCCACCAGCAGCCCTTTTCTGGCGGAAACTTTTTTCCACAGGAAAGGCAGACCGTGGCGCTCGCCCGCTTTGAGGCGCACCCGGGCTTTTCGCGCGATTGGGCGCAGCTCTTCATACCGCCCGACCACGATGGACGCAGTGAAAAAATTCTCCGCGCGCCCAATGCGCCAAAGCGCCACACCCTGCCGGGCACACAGATTTAGAAAGCGCTCACACGCACCCTTTCTGCGCGGGTAAATTTGGAATTCCACCCAACCCAGAATCCAGCGCACAAAAGCAATCGACCCCATTGTCACACCTCACGTTATAAATTCCAGTCCTGTCAGATATCCTTCTACTACCAGAGAATCCGCCGTCAGGCATTTGATCTTGAGGCCCCGCCCTGTAAAGCGGACACTCATCTTTCCCGCGCGTACCCGTATCGCTTCTTCGCTGTATTCCAGAACACCGCCGCAGCCCTCTAAAACCGCTTCGCGGTTCCCGCTGATTTCCATGCGGAATCCGCTGAGCAGCGAAGGCGGAGGAAGATTTGGCTCGTTCAATTGCTTTTTCTTCACCGCCACACCTCATCCCGTGATTTTTCTAAATTTGCGATACTCTGCAAATAAATAACAGAAACCTAGGCGTTTCTCCTTCACCGAAGGCGGGAAGAAACAACAGCCGCGATTTCGCTTTATATAGCAGAATACTATAAACTTATGCAATCCGGGATATAAAAATCACCCGGATTCATATACATGATTTGAGGTGAAGCATATGTATTCCGGTAAAGTATTTTCCGCGCTGTTCGCCGCCGCTTTTGGAGCGGGGCTTTTGTTTTTGCCTGCCGCGGCGACATCGGGCGCCATACGGGGGTTGGAGTACTGTCTGATTATTTTGGTACCTTCCCTGTTCCCGTTTATGGCGCTTTCCACCTACCTGGTAAAATCGGGGATTTCTGACGCCATGGGCAAGTTTCTGAGCCCGGTGACACGGGTTCTGTTCCGCCTGCCCGGTTGTACCGCCGCCACCATCCTGATGAGCATGATCGGCGGGTTCCCGGTCGGTGCGCGGGGAATCGCCGCTTTGCATCAGCAGGGCAGCATTACCGATCGCCAGGCGGCCCGCATGGCCTCGTTCTGTGTGAACGCCGGCCCGGCGTTTGTCATCAGCGTGGTTGGGGTCGGGCTGCTGGGGAACCCGACTGCCGGCGCCATTCTGCTCAGCGCCCAGCTGGGGGCCTCCGTTTTGCTGGGATTCCTTTTAAAGTTTTCAGAGCCGAAAGAATCTCTTTCCGCAGCGCCCGCGGAGCGTGCCAAGCACAGCTCTTCCCCGCTGATTGATTCCACGGTGGACGCTGCCAGAGGAACCATGAATTTGTGCGCCTTTGTGATCCTGTTTTCGGTATTGATCGCGCTGCTGCGTGAAATCGGGGGCGCCGCCTTTCTGGCACAATTTCTGCTTCGTCTGGGGATGCCCTCCGCCGTATGCGGCTCCGCCCTTTCAGTGATCATGGAAGTAACCGGCGGCTGCTTTGATATTGCGGCTCTGGGCGGCAGCGCGATGCTGTTTGCTTTCGCCATGGGCTGGGGTGGGATTTGCGTTCATTTTCAGGTGCTGTCGTCCCTGACAAAAATTCCGTTTTCCCGCTCGATGTTCTTTGCCCACCAGCTGATCAAGGGAATTTTCTCGGCTATTTTCGCTATTGTGCTGTTCCAGATTTTTCCACAGGCAGCCCCCGCGTTCCAGAATACCTCCCGCTCCCTAAACGGAGAGCTTTCCGGCAGCCCTGCCGCGGCGGCCGCGCTGGTGATACTCTGTATTGTTCTGCTCTGCTCCGTCGGGGCGGAAAGGCTGGAATTCCGTAAAAAATCATGCTATAATAACTAAATCATATGCAGGATACCAAGGCCGTAGATTGCCCGGCCCGGAAAATCGGAGGAATTGTTTTGTTCGGACATAAGAAAAAATTATTCGGAAGTCAAATTGAAACCAACTGCGATTACTGCAGCTATAATACAGGAACGGATGAGGAGCCCATGTGTTCCAAAGGCCTGACGATCAGGGAGGACGGCTCCTGCCGTCGCTTTTCCTATGATCCTCTGATGCGCACCCCGCGCGCGCTACCCCCTTTGAGGGAATATGATCTGGATGATTTTAAGCTGTAAGAGCAAAAGGGCCTTCCTCCGAATGAGATTGGAGGAAGACCCTTTTGCTTTCAAAAAAACAAGAAATTTATTGCCTTGGTTGTGTGTCGTCATCCTGCTGCTTCTCAACGCATTTCTGAATGCCCTGAAGAATTCGCGTTAAAAAAGGCGGAAGCGCAACACCGGTTGCCTGAATGTTTTCCAGGATGCTCAGCAGCTCGTTTACCGTTAGCCAAACAGCCACCAGAGAGGCTACCGCGAAGCGAACCGTTACCGGCTCTATTCCGGCCTGACTGCCTGCATACATAAGCAGATAGTCAATTGCAGCCCCTACCCCCACCAGCGCCCACGTGAGTATCTTTTTAACGATACCCCGGATGCTTCGGTAGGAGCTGACCGCTTCCTTCCGATAAACAGAAGCAATGATCCCCGTAACATAGTCGGCCAGACTAGACAAGATCAAAAGGTAAACGGGAACCGCAAGGATTCCCAGCCGGGCAGAAGCTACCGCGAATACGGCAGCCAAACCGGCTTTTATTTTGTCCACATTTTCGCCCCCAGACACCGTTACATCACATTGAAATTGCAGTTGGCGGTTTTTTCTTTGGAGCGAACCTGAATGTGTGCGTGGCGTACCGGCGGCTTTTGAGCTGTGACATCGATCAGCCATCCGCGCCCCGTTGCATCCAGCCTTGGCTCCGAAGCCTGAATCACATCCCGCCCCGTTACAGTTACTTCTGGTTTTTCTTCACATCTGGCAAGAACAGTGTAACGTTCCCCCACAGCCATATCTTTACTACTGGTATCGAGAGAAAGAGGTAAGCTCGACTGTACCGGAGGTGCAGTCGCCGAAAAATTGTTGTAGCCTCCCCTGCGTATGATCTCCGGATACTCCCGAAAGGAAAGGTTCAGGTCAACATCTCCCGTTCCGTTTTTTACTCCGGGAACCCTTCCTGTATTACTGTTCTGCCAAATTGATGCAGGGAATTCATTCGACAGTTCCGTATGATATTGAGCCAGCCACAAATCAAACTGTTTGATTCGGCTCCAGTCCAAGTGGTTTCGCAAAACATCCAGATTCGCGTAGATTGCCACATAATACCCGGCCTGTTTCACCTGATTACACCAGGCTATTACAATATCGGTCAGTTGATCGCGTGGAAGGCTGAGTATCGTATCCTGTTCCACATCCAGTGCCACAGGGTATTCCATTTTGCAGCCCCGGATCAAATTCAGAAAAAACTCAGCCTCTTTTGCGGCTTCTTCCGTTGAAACGGCGTGAGTCCAGTGGTACACACCGGTATGCAGACCGGCCATCGCGGCCTTAGTCAAGTTTTCACTCATGCTGTGATCTGCCAGTGTGTTCCCTTCACTGGATTTGATCATGGCAAAATCGTACCCGGCTTCTTTTACAAGCATCCAGTCGACCTTACCTGTCCCATTGTAAACATCAATTCCTTTTCTGGTAGACATGATAACGCTCCTTTCCCTACCATAAGATGCAAAAAATGGATTACTTGCTCTTCTTTCTGCAAGTAATCCCCCACTTTTTTATATTATGATGGAATAATTCTTTGTCCGCTCTCCCTTTTCAATCATTTACTTCTTCCATCCCACTGTTTTGCAGCGGACGATTCCTTTTTGTAAATTCATACGATATTAAAGTCTCTCGCAACCGGAATCTCGTGATATTTTTTTACCAGATTCTGCGTTAGGTGTATCCATTTGATATAAAATATACTATACTATTCTGGTAAGAAAATCACAGCTTTTCCGATTCGGAATACAAACGTTTAAATTTCGTCTAATTGAAAGATAAAAAATTATCGATCTTGGGTTTCATTCTCTGAAAGGCATTGACAAGCTTTTCGTTTTACTTCATAATAAGTTTCACTTGTTTTTAGATTCTCTGCACGAACAGAGAGGCTTATCCCACCAGAAGGGAAAGACAAGCCAAATGAAAAAGAACACTCATTGTGGTTTATCCGCATATTCCCTGAAGCTGATTGCGGCAGCCGCCATGCTGGCGGATCATTTTGCATGGCTGTTCCTCTCAACCTACAGCGGAACCGGCCAGTTTCTTCATGCGATCGGGCGAACCACAATCCCAATCATGTGCTTCTTCATCGCGCAGGGATATTACCAAACCCGCAGCCGTACCAGATATGCGGCGAGGCTGGCAGTCTTTGCGGTGATTTCTCAGATACCCTATCACTTCTTTCTGACAGGAAACCTGCACGTCCTGACTCTTCCCCTTCACCTGAACGTGCTGTTCACGCTACTGTTTGCCCTTCTTTCGGTCTGGATTTTGGACAAACTGCGAGATCGACTCGTCGGATGGCTTGGGTTACTATTGCTTATGCTGTTGGCTTCTTTGGGCGACTGGTCGGTTTTTGCGGTAATTTTTACGATCGTATTTGCCGAACACCGGCTTGACCCCATACGGCAGATGCTTCTGTTCGCGGGGGCGGCCACGGTCGCTGCCGGTTTTTTAGCCTGGAATAATTCTTTGCTTAGCAGTGCACCGCCGTGGGGCGGATTCTTTCAGTTTGGCCTTCTTCTGGCTGTTCCTCTGCTGCTTTGCTATAACGGGCAGCGCGGTACTTCCTCTGCGGGTAAATGGTTCTTTTATGTGTTTTATCCCTTGCACCTGATTATTTTAACAATGATTCATCAATTCGTTATCTAAACACTAATCTCCATAAAACAGGCAAAAAGATTTACCCCCGCCTGCGGCGGGGGTAAACTGGAAATTTATTTCCACTGTTTTGTGAGCAATTAATATAAAAGGAATATTTAAAATTATTGGAGGTGGACTAAATGTCTAAACGGGAAAACGTTTCCATGTCCGTGATTCGGCGACTTCCGCGTTATTACCGCTTTCTAACGCATCTCAAAAAAATGGGGATGACCCGTATCTCTTCCAAAGAGCTGTCTGAAAAAATGGGTCTTACCGCTTCTCAAATCCGCCAGGATTTAAACTGCTTTGGCGGGTTTGGCCAGCAGGGCTATGGCTACATTGTCGATCAGCTGCAGCGGGAAATCGGGGGAATTCTCGGGCTCGGAAACGCTTACAAAGCAATTTTGATCGGAGCCGGCAATCTGGGGCAAGCCTTGGCACTCCATATGTCTTTTACCACGCAGGGGTTTCAGCTGGTGGGAATCTTCGATAACTCGCCGACTAAAATCGGCACCGAGATCAACGGTATTTCCGTAACCGACATGCACCGTTTGAAAGAATTCTGCGATGCGGAGCAGCCGGCCATGGCGATCCTCTGTATTCCGCGGGAAGGCGCAGAAAAGCTCGCGGAGCAGCTGTATGACCTCGGCATCCGCAACTTCTGGAATTTCAGCCATTATGATATTACAATGAAGTACCCGGACACCGTAGTGGAAAACGTCCATTTGAACGACAGCTTGATGACGCTGTGCTACCGCATTTCGGATCATCAGGAGGAGAAAGAACTCTCAGATGGAACTACGGTTTAATTATTTGCAACAAAGAAAACACCGCTGTGCTTCGCTTTTCTCTTGACAAACACAGAACAAATGGTATTATGAATACAATTGAATAATATCTTCAGGGCAGGGTGCAATTCCCTACCGGTGGTAAAGCCCACGAGCCGCAAGGCATGATTCGGTGAAACTCCGAAGCCGACAGTATAGTCTGGATGAAAGAAGATGAATGGATACAGTGTTTCTGTGTGTATGAAAATTTGCTCTGGAATAGTTTTTATTCCAGAGCTTTTTTATTTTCATCAGCACCGGTTTACATCTGCGGTACTGGAATGCCTTGAACGATTTTGTTCAGGGCATTTTTATATTTTGGAGGTGTGATATGACGGATTCAAAATATATGAGTCTTGCCGTCGAGCTTGCAAAAAAAGGTTGCGGATGGGTAAATCCAAATCCGATGGTGGGCGCGGTGATTGTAAAGGATGGTCAGATCATCGGGCAGGGGTATCATGAAAGGTATGGGGCGCTCCATGCGGAACGTAATGCTCTCGCAAGCTGTAGATTATCCCCGGCTGGTGCCACGATCTATGTGACCCTTGAGCCTTGCTGCCATTACGGAAAAACGCCGCCCTGTACCGACGCCATTCTGGAGAGCGGCATTCATCGTGTAGTAATTGGATCATCCGACCCAAATCCTCAGGTTTCGGGGAAAGGGATTGAAATTCTGCGTTCCCATGGAATCGAAGTGACGAAAAACATATTAAAAGACGAATGCGATGCGCTCAATCAAAGTTTTTTTCATTACATTCAAAACGGCACACCTTACATGATTATGAAGTACGCCATGACTTTGGACGGAAAAATCGCCACACATAAGGGTAAGTCTCAATGGATTACCGGGGAAGCGGCGCGCCGGCGCGTTCATGAAGACCGGCACCGATATTCTGCCGTCATGGTGGGCATTGGCACTGTTCTCGAGGATGACCCCCTGCTGACCTGCCGGATGGAAAACGGCAGAAATCCCCTTCGAATCATATGTGATACCAACCTGCGAACGCCGTTACAGGCAAGGCTTGTCACGTCGACAGAAATTGCCGGTACGCTCCTGGCCACAGCGGTAACGGACCGTGAAAAGCATCGGCCTTATCTGGAAGCAGGTTGCGATATTGTAGTACTGCCCGAAAAAGACGGTCACATTGACTTAAACTACCTGATGCGGGTGCTGGGCGAAAGAAAAATCGACAGCGTTTTGCTGGAGGGCGGCGGCACCCTAAACTGGTCTGCCCTGCAAAGCGGAATCGTAAGCAGGGTTCAGGCTTATATTGCTCCCAAACTGTTTGGTGGCAGCGCAAAGACTCCGGTAGCGGGCCTCGGCGTCGATTTCCCGAAGGATGCCTTCCGGCTGAGCGAACCGACAATCACGCGGATTGGCGAAGATATTTTATTGGAAAGCGAGGTGCTTGGATGTTTACAGGGATCATAGAGGAGATCGGCAGAATCCAGACCATCCGCAAAGGCCAGAAATCCGCCGCCGTCTCGGTGCAGTCCCGGATGATTCTGGAGAATATTCACCTTGGGGACAGCATCGCGGTTAACGGCGTCTGCCTTACCGTCACTTTCTTTTCTCAAAGCGGCTTTACTGCCGATGTGATGCACGAAACCCTGAACCGCTCTTCTCTGGGAAGCTTGCGCACAGGAAGCCCGGTCAATCTGGAACGCGCAATGCCCGCAAACGGCAGGTTCGGCGGACACATTGTCTCGGGACATATCGACGGCACCGGAACAATTTCCGCCATTACAAAAGACGATAACGCCGTTTGGTATACTGTGAAAGCCGACCCCAACATTTTGAAGTACATCATTGAAAAAGGCTCGGTTGCAATAGACGGGATCAGCCTGACGGTGGCGAAAGTCCATGAGGATGGTTTCAGCGTTTCCGTTATACCGCATACCGCGTCAAAGACCATTCTGTCCGGCAAACACATTGGCGACATGGTCAATCTGGAAAACGACTGTATTGGAAAATACGTGGAGCGGCTCATGGAAGCCCAATCACCCAGGACAACGATCTCAGCCGAATTTCTTGCGAAACACGGCTTTTAAAACAGGAGGAATTAAAATGTTTGGATACAGCACCATTGAAGAGGCTCTGGAAGAGCTTCGGCAGGGCAAAATTATTCTGGTTACCGATGACGAAGACCGCGAAAACGAGGGCGATTTTATTTGTGCCGCCCAGTTTGCCACTACGGAAAATGTGAACTTTATGGCAGTGCATGGCAAGGGCCTGATCTGTATGCCTATGAGCAAAACACTTTGCAAAAAGCTGCAATTTCCTCAAATGGTCAGCGATAATAGGGATAACCATGAAACTGCGTTCACGGTTTCTGTCGACCATGTGAGTACCACCACAGGTATTTCGGCTGCCGAGCGTAGCATAACCGCCATGAAATGCGTGGAAGAAAATGCGAAGCCGGAGGACTTCCGTCGTCCCGGCCATATGTTTCCGCTGCTGTCAAGGGAAAACGGCGTTCTGGAACGCGACGGGCATACCGAAGCTACGGTGGATCTGATGCGGCTGGCCGGTTTAAAGGAATGCGGCCTGTGCTGTGAAATCATGCGGGAGGACGGTACCATGATGCGTACGCCGGAGCTGATGGAGCTGGCGCAAAAATGGGGCCTTAAGATGATTACCATCAAAGCCCTGCAGGAATACCGCAAACGGAATGATAATCTGGTGGAGCGGGTCACCTGTGCATCCCTCCCTACCAAATACGGTGATTTCAAGATTTATGGATACAGTAACAAGCTCAACGGCGAACACCATGTGGCGCTGGTAAAGGGGGAAATCGGCGACGGCCGGAACCTTTTATGCCGGGTCCACTCCGAGTGCCTGACCGGCGACGCCTTCGGTTCTCAGCGCTGTGACTGCGGCCAGCAGTTTGCAGCGGCCATGACGCAGATTGAAAAGGAAGGCCGCGGCATTCTGCTTTATATGCGTCAGGAGGGCCGCGGGATCGGCTTGATCAATAAGCTGCGCGCTTATGCGCTTCAGGATCAGGGGATGGATACGTTAGAGGCGAATCTTGCGCTGGGTTTTTCGGGAGATCTGCGGGAGTATTTCATCGGCGCGCAGATTCTGCGTGACCTTGGTGCAAAGACCCTGCGCCTGCTCACAAACAACCCTGATAAGGTCTATCAGCTATCCGATTTTGGGCTGGAAATTGCGGAGCGTGTTCCGATCCAAATGGACGCTAGCGCACATGACCTGTTCTATTTGAAAACCAAGCAGGAAAAAATGGGACATCTTTTGAATTACTGATATCAAATAAAGGAGAGTATCACCATGAAAACATTTGAAGGAAAACTCGTATCCAGGGATATTCGGGTTGGTGTTGTTGCAGCCCGTTTCAATGAGTTTATTACAAGCAAGCTGCTAAGCGGTGCGCTGGATGGACTGAAACGCCATGAGGTCAGTGAGGATGCTATCGACATTGCCTGGGTTCCCGGGGCGTTTGAAATTCCGCTCATCGCCTCTAAAATGGCAAAAACCGGGAAATACGATGCCGTCCTCTGCCTTGGCGCCGTCATCCGGGGCAGCACAACACACTACGACTATGTGTGCAATGAGGTATCCAAGGGGATTGCCCATGTATCTCTGCATAGCAATATTCCGGTCATGTTTGGTGTGCTGACTACCGAAAATATTGAACAGGCCATAGAACGAGCAGGCACCAAGGCAGGCAACAAGGGCTTTGATTGTGCTGTGGGCGCTATTGAAATGGTCAACCTGATTCGTGAGATCGAAGCGCAGCATGGCAAGCTTAATTTTTGATTATGACGGAACTCTGCACGAAAGCCTTCACATCTATGCGCCCGCCTTCCGCCTTTCCTATGAACAACTTGTAAAGAAAGGTCTGGCTCTCCAAAGGGAATGGTCTGCACACGAGATCAGCCGTTGGCTAGGATTCTCTGCAAAAGATATGTGGTCACAGTTCATGCCTGCTTTGACTGAGCAAGAAAAAGCTTTCTGCAGTAAAGTCGTAGGCGATGAGATGGTGCGGCTAACTCTCGCCGGAAACGCAAAGCTGTACCCTCAGGCTCTAACTGTTCTGCAGCGGCTGAAAGCCGCGGGGCACAATTTGATCTTTCTCAGCAACTGCAAACACAGCTATATGCAGGCGCATCGTGAATATTGGGGGTTGGATCAATACTTTTCAGCATTTTATTGTACGGAAGATTTCGCCTTTGCACCCAAATGGCAGATTTTTGACTTGATCAACCTGAACTGTTCCGGCAACTGGGTAGTGATTGGCGACCGATGGCAGGATATGGAGATTGCAGCGCGGCACAGCCTAATATCCATTGGCTGCACATATGGATATGGCAGTTTGGAAGAACTGAGCCGTGCAACGATTCAGGTTTCTTCCGTTGAGGGGATTTTAACTGCTGTTTCTGAATGCTTAGCAAAGACGAATTAAAGCATAATCAGACATTGTTTTATGAGGGATGACGACGGTAGAAAAGCCCTATTATAAAAAGCAGCATCCTTTCTTTGGCCTTAATCAGGCAACGAAAGGATGCTGCTTTTATTCCTCCACTTTTCGATGGGAGGAACGTAATTTTTGAAGAATCGCCTGCTCCGGCGGATGCTCTGGATACAGAAAGTTGCGGACACGCCGCTGGCAGTCTGTATCGCCGCAGTAATAGAGAACGTCGCCGTCGGAGAGAACCGCATAAGGCCCGGGGGAAATCATCATCATCTCTCCCCTGCGGATGCCCAGAATGGTTGCGGTTGTATAGTGCCAAAAATTAATATCGGAAATCGAAAGATTCAAATACGGCGTCTTGGTCGTAATCTCAATTTCAAACGGAATAAAAGGGTTAAACGCTTGAAAGCGCTCCGTCCTGTCCAAGATTTCAGAAATGGATTCCTTCATATACTCGGTCTCTCTGCGCTGCCGCTCCAGGCTGTCCATGATATTCTTTTTCAGGTCGTACATGGACTTAATCTCCATAAACTGCTGAACAAAGCGAACCGCGTTGTCGTAGGAGAGAATAACGACTCCGCTCCCTTTTACTACCGAAACAATTTCCAGATCCGACAAAACGGCAATGGCCCGGCGGGCCGTTTCAGGCGAAACACTGTACTGGCTGGCCAACGCCGACCGGGCGTACAGTTTATCCCCCACCTGGTACCTGCGCTCAACGATCTTTGCGGCAATATCCGCCGCAATCTGTTGATATACCGGAGCAGATACCTTGATTTTATGCTCCATGAGATTCTAACCCTTTCGTGTTATCGTCAATTCACTTTAAATTGGTCTAGCGCCAGTACAAGAACTCTTCCCCCACCTGCGGCGGGGGAAGAGTTCAATCACTGCTTTCAAGTGGCATTATTATCAGCCGAAGTTTCTCTTTTATACTCCTTGGCAGCGCCGACAAAACCACGGAACAGCGGATGCGGGCGGTTAGGACGAGATTTAAACTCCGGATGGAACTGCGCACCCATAAACCACGGGTGACCCGGAAGCTCCATCATCTCAACAATTCGGTTGTCGGGAGATTTTCCGCAGAATATAACGCCGGCCGCCTCCAGGCGATCACGGTAATCGTTGTTTACCTCGTAGCGATGGCGGTGACGCTCTGAAATGAGAGGCTGCTCATCGTACAACTCGAAGGCTTTGGTACCAGGCAGGAGCTTGCAGGGGTATTTTCCAAGCCGCATCGTTCCGCCCAGCTGAACAACATCCTTCTGCTCCGGCATCAGGTCGATGACCGGGTTGCTGCTCTGTGGATCAAATTCAGCGGAATTTGCATCCTCCAAGCCAAGCACGTGGCGGCTATATTCCACAATCGCCATCTGCATGCCAAGGCAGATGCCAAAAAACGGTACTCTACGCTCACGCGCATACTGAACTGCCGTGATCTTTCCCTCAATGCCGCGCTGGCCAAAGCCGCCAGGCACGAGAATACCATGCACTCCTTCGAGAACCTCGCCCACATTTTCGGGCGTAATCAGCTCGGAATCGACCCAGCGAATGTCTACCTTAACGTGGTTTCCGATGCCGCCGTGCGTCAGCGCTTCGGCAACACTCAGGTATGCGTCGTGCAAATCTACATATTTGCCCACCATGGCAATCGTAACGGTTTCAGTCAGCGCCATGGCGGTGTTGACCATCTTCATCCACTCCGTCAAATCCGCGCCGTGGGTATCGAGGCCAAAGTGCTTACAAACAATATCATCCAGCCGCTCCTCTTTCAGGGCCAGCGGCACGGAATACAACAGCGGAAGATCCAGATTCTGAATCACGCAGTTTTCTCTTACATTACAGAACAGGGCAATCTTCTTTTTCTGATCCTCACCAACCGGCAGCTCGGAACGAAGAACGATAATATCAGGCTGAATTCCGATGGAAAGCAGCTCTTTTACACTGTGCTGGGTAGGCTTTGTTTTCTGCTCATGAGACGCGGCCAGATACGGCACCAGAGTCACGTGGATAAACAAGCAGTTATTACGGCCGATTTCCGTCGCAAACTGGCGGATCGCCTCTAAAAATGGCTGGCTCTCAATGTCACCCACCGTACCGCCGACCTCAATGATCGCGACATCCACATTCTCTTTGCCAGCCGTGATACGGCTCTTAATCTCATTTGTAATATGCGGGATAACCTGCACGGTTCCTCCGCCGTAATCGCCGTTGCGCTCCTTTTGAAGAACGTTCCAATACACGCGGCCCGAGGTCACGTTGCTGTTCTGCGTCAGGTTTTCATCGATAAAACGCTCGTAATGGCCCAGATCCAGATCGGTCTCCGCGCCGTCATCGGTTACAAATACCTCGCCGTGCTGAAACGGATTCATCGTACCCGGATCAACATTCAGATACGGATCGAATTTCTGCATCGTCACACGCAGTCCACGAGATTTCAGCAAACGACCCAAAGAAGCTGCAGTAATTCCTTTTCCCAAGCCAGACACTACACCGCCGGTCACAAACACAAATTTTGCTGCCATAATTTCCTCCTACCAGCCAAATTGCCCATTAAAAAATAAATTCCCCATCAAATTGCTGGGGAACACAAATTACCGCATTTTATTATATCGCCTATCCCAGCGAGTGTCAATTGGGATAGGCGATATTTTGTCGGATTCGTAAGGAGTACCAAAGATAAGAGAAAAAACAACACTTTTTTCCCGGAACGATCAAAGCGACTGCCGAATTTGCTCCTCAAAATAGGTCTGCGGCTTTACTCCAACCTCAGCCCACTGCTTTTGGCCGTTTTTGAACAGAATAATGGTAGGAATGCTCATGATGCCGTAGCGGCGGGCCAGCTCCTGATTATCGTCAACGTCCACCTTAAGGACGGTCAGGCTGCCTTCAAAGGTTTTTGCAAGCTCCTCCACAATCGGGGCTACCATGCGGCAGGGGCCGCACCAGCTGGCCCAAAAATCCACCAGCACCAGCGGATTTTCAGTAATCAGCTGATCAAAATTTTCTTCGGTTGCATGAATCAGTTCCATTTCTATTATCTCCTTTTCTGTGATTCTAAGCGCATGTAAGCAATTACTAAAGCAGTCCGCTTGCGGCTTGCATACACACGTTAGAAATTAGCTCTTGTATTTTTCCAGTGTAATCTTTGTAATCGTCACATCGGTGACAGGCTTATTGGTTTCGCTAACCTTTACCGCCGCAATTTGATCCACAACATCCATGCCTTCAAACACCTGAGCGAACACGGTGTGGCCTTTCTTTGTGGTGCTGTAAGCGCCGTCCAGTGTCGGATTTCCGCCGTTTTCCGTATACAGCTTCTTATAGGTATCTGAAATTTTACTCATATCAACCCAGCTGCCGTATTGCGTGGTAAACGCGTCAGGACTCTGCTTGTAAACGTCGTAGCCCTTTTGATAATAGTCCCAGCCGGAAAACGCAGATACGGGAGCCTGATTAATAAAGAACTGGCTGCCGTTGGTGTTCGGGCCGGAATTCGCCATCGATACTGCACCGCGGAGATTGATGAGAGATTCGCTGAATTCATCCTCAAACGCCTTACCGTACGCGCTTTCACCGCCGGAGCCGGTTGCGGTAGGGTCGCCACCCTGTATCATAAAATTATTCATCACCCTGTGAAAGGTAATTCCGTTATAATACCCCTTCTGCGCCAGCTGCTTAAAGTTTTCTACCGCCTTCTGTGCAGCCTCCGGGAAGAAACGGAGCTTCATCTCACCCATGCTGGTTTCCATTACAGCGATTTCCTCGCCAGCGGCGGGCTTGTCCAGCTGATAACCGAGCACTTTGCTCTGCTGGCCGCCACACGCTGTCAGCAACAGCAGCAAGGAAAATCCAACCAGCGCTGCGCGGATTCTTTTCCGCATCAAACCACATCCTTTTCTTGATCGATTTGGTAATATTTTAGTCTATTTTACAAAAATATGCAAGCTTTCCCAAAAGGAATCGATGCCACACACTACGCGCCGGAAGTTTCAAATCAGTGGAACATTTTGATTTCTGTATTAGGCGCGCTCTTTTTTGCATATAGATGTTTTGACCGGAAAAAGGAGGTAAAAGAATGGGCCTGAATACTTATAAGCCCGAGGGCTGGAAGATTGATACGCCGGAAAACCGGGCAGCCATGGCAAGCATGACTGCTCTGATGGACGCATGCCGGGACGAAAAAATATTGGAGGGCAGGGCGCTTGTTTGTGACAGTTCCCATAATCTATTGGTAGATTTGGGCTGCACGAAAGGGTTAATTCCCCGGGAAGAGGGCGCTCTGGGCATTCGTGAGGGAACCACCCGGGATATTGCCATCATCTCCCGCGTGAACCGCCCTGTCTGCTTTATCATAACCGGATTTCAGAAGGATGATGCGGGCAACGCGATTGCTGTGCTCTCCCGCAGGGCAGCACAGGAAAAATGCCGGAGGGAATACATAGAGAAGCTGCGCCCCGGCGACGTGACGGATGCCCGGATCACTCATCTGGAAACGTTCGGCGCTTTCGCGGACATCGGCTGCGGGATTATTTCGCTGCTGCCGATCGATGCCATTTCGGTTTCGCGCATTGACCACCCCAGGGAACGGTTTACGGTAGGGATGGATGTTCGCACCATCATCAAATCGATGGAGGGGGACCGCATTACCCTCACCCAAAAGGAGCTTTTAGGAACCTGGGAGGAAAACGTTGCCCTGTTCCATACCGGCGAAACCGTGGCAGGCATCATCCGCTCTACCGAGCCATACGGAATTTTTGTGGAGTTGGCCCCTAATCTGGCCGGCCTTGCCGAAATCAAGGAGGAGGTTCTGCCGGGGCAGCAGGCCAGCGTTTATATTAAAAGCATTCTGCCCTCCCGCATGAAAATTAAGCTCGTGATTATCGATACCTTTGATTATTCTTACCGCCCGATTCCCCCAAAATACTTTTTTAAGGGCGACCACATGGAACGCTTCGTTTATTCCCCCGAATGCAGCGACAAACAAATCATAACAGAATTTATCTGAAAAACAAAAAAGGCCCGCGCAGCAGTCACCACTGCTTTGCGGGCCTTTTTTCATTTTTCCAGCGATTCGAGACGCAGAATATGGGAATCGATGATCTGCCGGAAGGTTTGATTACTGCCATGATGGCCGTACTCATCCTTATAGTGCAGAGGGCGGTAATACGAGGTCAGCGTCTGCTGTTTTAAGAACTGCAGCGCCTCCTTGCGGCTTCGAGCGGTTTCTATGATGCCCGCCATCTTCACGGCATACATCGCGTCATAAGGCTCCAGGCGGTAGGCCTCGGCGAAATTGGTAAGAGCCGCTTCATGCTTGCCCAGATTTTCCTGTGCCTGCGCCAAAAGCACATACATCTCCGCACGGCTCCTGGCCCAGCGGCTGATGGTGATGCCTTCTTCGACCATCGTTCCGCTGGAAAGGAGATCCCACCCCGGCGTTTCCAGGTATTGCTGGGCATACTTGGCTGTCAACTCGTCGTTCCCGCCCAGCCAGCTGCAAGCGGTGGCAGCAATAAATAGCTGCTGTGGCGTTTTAGGAATACCACAAAGAGAAATTACCTTGCGCAGACGTTCGTGATCGTTTTGGAGCTTCGTATACAAACGTTGCGCCTCTTCCTCTTCTGTATAATCGGCAGGGAGCGAGGCACCGACTAATCGGAATAAAGCTGCTGCTAAACCCGGGCGGCTGTTCATTGCGGATTCCATTGACAACACCCACTTTCACTTTATGAATGCCTCTATTATATCATAAATCATCCAGCGAGTATAGAAAATTTCCACTTACAGTTTCGCAATCGCATCGCAGATGATTCAATGCTCTCCCAGCCGCCAAAAGCTTTGCTTTTGCTTACGGCGTGAGGTTATTATAGCCGCAGTCAACTTATTTCTCAATAGGAGATTCAACAAAAATAAATTCACCTTTTTCGAAATTACAGACAACGTGATTCCCTGCGTGTACTTTTCCTTCCAGCATCAGCTCAGAAAGGCGGTCCTCAAGCTTTGTCTGAATCGCGCGGCGCAGCGGACGCGCCCCGTAAATCGGGTCGAAGCCCTCTTTGGCGATTTCCGCCACAGCGTCCTCGGTAAACTCCGCAGAAATGCCGATTTCACTCAGGCGCTTCTGCAGTGTTTTGAGCATACGCCCTGCGATTTCGCGAATATCCCCGTCGGTGAGCTTATGGAACACAATGATGTCGTCCACACGGTTCAGGAATTCGGGCCGGAACGTGCTTTTCAGTTCGCCAAGCACCAGCTCCTTGAGCTTGTCGCTGTCCAGCTTCTGATGATCCTCCGACGCAAAGCCCAAACTGCCCTTTTTCTCGGTGATCAGGCGTGCCCCGACGTTCGAGGTCATAATAATCACGGTATTCTTGAAGTCGACCTTTCGGCCCTGCGCATCGGTCAGGCGGCCATCCTCCAAAATTTGCAGCAGAATGTTAAATACATCCGGATGCGCCTTTTCAATCTCATCGAACAGTACAACAGAATACGGCTTGCGGCGAACGGCCTCGGTCAGCTGGCCGCCCTCATCGTAGCCCACATATCCAGGAGGGGAACCAACCAAACGGGACACGGTGTGCTTCTCCATATATTCCGACATATCCAAACGGATCATCGCGTTTTCGTCGCCGAACATCGCTTCTGCCAGAGCCTTGGTCAGTTCGGTTTTGCCGACACCGGTCGGCCCAAGGAAAATGAACGAGCCTACGGGGCGTTTCGGGTCTTTCAGGCCGACGCGTCCGCGGCGAATAGCTCTGGCCACAGCGGAAACGGCCTCATTCTGCCCAACCAGTCGCTGATGCAGTGTGTCTTCCAGATGCAGCAAGCGGGCACTTTCCTCTTCTGTCAGCTGCACAACGGGGATTCCGGTCCACACAGACACCACGTTTGCAATGTCCTCGGGAGTGACCTCTCCACCTTCATGCGAGCGCTTCTCGGTCCACAGATTCTTCTGCCTTTCCATCTCCTCCTTGGCCTTTTTCTCCTCGTCGCGCACCTTGGCAGCGCGCTCAAATTCTTGCGCGTTAATAGCGGCGGCTTTTTCCTGCTCCAGCTCCTTGATGCGTTTTTCCAAGTCCTGCAAATCGGCAGGAGCTGTAAAAGCACGCAGGCGCACACGGGAAGAAGCTTCGTCCATCAGGTCGATGGCCTTATCCGGCAGGAAGCGATCCGCAATATATCGGGAAGACAGCTTTACGGCGGCATCGATGGCCTCGTCGGTGATCTTGACCTTATGGTGCGCCTCGTACCGGTCGCGCAGCCCCTTCAGGATCTCGATTGCTTCCTCCTCGCTGGGTTCGCCAACCATGACAGGCTGGAACCGGCGCTCGAGCGCAGCATCTTTTTCAATATATTTGCGGTACTCATTGATGGTGGTCGCGCCGATCACCTGAAAATCACCGCGGGCCAACGCGGGCTTCAAAATGTTTGCCGCGTCTGTGGAACCCTCCGCGGAACCGGCACCGATGATGGTATGCAGCTCGTCGATGAACAGAATGATGTTCCCCGCGTTGCGCACTTCGTCCATCGCGGCTTTGATTCTCTCTTCAAAATCGCCACGGTACTTGGTACCGGCAACCATACCGGTCAAATCCAGTGTGATCACGCGCTTGTTTTTTAATAGCTCCGGCACCTGACCCTCTGCGATCTTTAGTGCAAGGCCCTCTGCGACGGCTGTTTTGCCAACGCCGGGCTCACCAATCAGGCAGGGGTTGTTTTTGGTGCGGCGGGACAGAATCTGAATTACCCGCTCGATTTCGGTCTGGCGGCCGATGACGGGATCGACGCCGCCCTTAGCCGCCAGCGCGGTGAGGTCGCGGCCAAACTGGTCCAGCGTTTTCGTGCTGCCACCCTTGCCACCTTTTCCGGACGAAACTGAAGGCATTCCGGAGTTGCTGGAAACGGGATCCTCTCCGCTGTTCAGGGCAGAACTGATTTCGTTGAGAATGTCGCCAGCTTTTGCGCCAAATGACTGGAGGAAACGAACGCCGTAGCTGTCCCCCTCCGACAAAATCGCGATGAGCAGATGTTCGGTGCCTACGTAATTATGGCCAAGCCGTGCGGCCTCCATCACTGCAATCTGAAGGATTCGCTTGCTGCGGGGCGTAAAATCATCCGCTGAAAGGCTGGTTTTTGCACCGGTTCCTATCTTTTCGGACATCAGCGCTTCCAGCTGCTCGGCTGTTACCTGCAGCTTGTTCAGCACTGTGGCGGCCACTCCTGTGCCTTCCTTCAAAAGGCCCAGCACAATGTGCTCGCTGCCGATATAGGTGTGCCCCAGATTTTCCGCCGATTCAATGGCAAGATTCAGTGCGGTGTTTGCTTTTTCTGTAAATCCGTTAAAACGATACATAGATCGTTCCCCCCCTTTTTATTGTAAATTTAGCCGCTGAGATACAATGCTTGCACGCAGCGCATCCCGCTCGGCTGTGGTCATTTTCTTGGTCAGCATCATAGTGGCGGGCTGAATCTGCACAATCAGGCTGCTGATTGTGTCATATGAAATCCCCGTGAGAAGACCGGTGGCAACGCCCATTCTCACATAGGAAATCAGCCTCATGAATTCGTCGCTGTTGAGGACACGGGCACTTTTCAGAATCCCGATGGAACGGAAAATCTGATCCTGTGCTTCCACTGTTTTCACCAGCTCGGCCCGAGCCGTGCGCTCCTGCGCGATCAGCTGGCCTGCGATGCTTTTCAGGTTCGCGACCGCGGCCTGCTCGCTCAGCCCCAGGGTCACCTGGTTGGAGAGCTGGTAAATCGCCCCCACCGGCTCGCTGCCCTCGCCGTAAATGCCGCGAATCACAAGCCCCAGCTTTGACAGGCTGGAAGCCACCCGCCGCATGGCTCCGCTTTCCTGCAGAGCCGGCAGATGCAGCATCAAAGACGCCCGCATGCCTGTGCCCAGATTGGTGGGGCATTGGGTCAGGTAACCCAGCTCCTCATCAAACGCAAAATGCAAGCTTTCATTCAGCAGCGCGTCTACCCGGTCCACCATCTCGTAGGCACCTTCCAGGTCAAGGCCCTCACGCATGACCTGAATGCGCAGGTGATCTTCCTCGTTGATCATGATCGAAATGGTTTCATCCTGCGTCAGCAGAAGCCCGCGTCCATTCGGAGCCGAGATAAACTCCGGGCTGACCAGGTGGCGTTCCACTAAGGATACCGCCTCGTTCTGGCTGATGTCGTCGAGGCTGATAAACCGGAAGCTGCTGGAGATTGAACTGTTACCGCGCATCACGGCGTCGCGCACCGCCTCTTCCACCTTTTCGCGCTGCTCGGCGCTCATTTTCACCGGGAACGGGTATTTGCTCAGGTTGCGGGCCAGCCTCACGCGGGTACTGATGACTACATCGGCTTCCTGCCCGCTTTTTTCATACCATTTTTTCATGCCTTCCCATCCCCTTCCAGCGTTTTGATTTCGTCGCGCAGCACCGCCGCACGCTCAAAATTCTGGCTTTCAATCGCTTCGCGCAGCTCTCTCTTTTTGCGGGTAAGCTCCGTATCCTCCTGCGGGGCCACGCTTAGCTTTGCCTCTGGTGTAACCCGTAAAGCGCGGCTGCTCGGGCGCTTGCCAAAGTGCTTGGTATTGCCATGTATCCTCTGAATCGACGGCATCATGCGGTCGCGGAAGGTATTGTAGCATTCGGCACAGCCAACCTTGCCGCTCTGGGCGATCTCCCCAAAGGAAGAGCCGCACCCCGGGCAGCGGACTGTATCCGTCATTTCGGGAACCGGGCTCCCGAAGAAACTGCCAAGCAGGCTGTTAAAATCCAGCGCAAAGGGGAACAGAAGATTGCCGTACCCCGCTTTCTGCGCACACTCACCGCACAGAGCGTATTCGGTCAATTCGCCGTTTACAATCATTTTCACATACGTGGTGGCCGGGTTCTTCCCGCACATCTGACATTTCATAACAATCCCTCCTAAAAACTCAAATCTGTGTCATCAGCATATGCTTAAAAATCGCTGCGCGAAGCACATCCCTGCTCTCTTTCGGAACATTCTGATAACATCGGTCGTTCAAGGCTGCGGCCATAATGTTCGCCGCCTTTTCTGAAATAATTTCGCGTTGGAGCAGGTTTGAAAGCATAATCCGCGCCGTAGTGCTGTCGAGCGAAGCCCCAACGGAATTGACCGTGTGCATAATTGCGCCGCTCGTATCCATCCGGATCTGTGTAATGCGGATACATCCCCCGCCGCCGCGCCGGCTTTCTACCAGGTAGCCCTGCTCGGGCGTAAAGCGGGAGGTAATGACATAGCTGATCTGGCTGGGGACGCACCCCATCACTTCAGCAAGCTCGTTCCTTTGAATCTCTGCTCTGCCGTTTTCTTCCTCCAATAGTGCCAGTATATAATTGGCAACATGATCGCTGATTTTCATGATCACCCTTCCAGTCGAGGTTTTAATTTGACTTTCTTTGACTTTGTAAATCTTATTATAAAGAGGAGCAGCCAGATAGTCAAAGTCAGTTAAAGTCAATTTTTACCTATTTCCCCCAACAGTAGCAATTTAACTCGTTCAGCATATTATTTTCTAACGATTCTAAATAGTTTCTCTCTTTTTTGCTGCCCCGCCCTTTCTTAATTGTATTCATTCGGGCGGATCTCAGTCCTCGAAGGAGTATTGGCTAAAAATTTCTCTTCGAAAATGATGCAGCAAAATTATTGTAACACCATTTCTCTACATGCAATATACTATAGTGTAAACCGAAAGGAGGAATACAATAATGTGTAACAATAACTTTGGTGGTGGCTGCAGCTGGATCATCATTTTAATCCTCATTCTGTTTTGCTGCGGTGGCTGGGGCAACAGCGGATGCTCAAATGATTGTGGCTGCAACAACAACAATAATTGTGGCTGCGGTTGCTAATTCTTCACTCAGCAAATCGTCTGGACCCGCACACGAAAAGGGAGCTGTGGAAACCCCACAGCTCCCTTTTCACGTAAGATGAGCAATTAATTGTCTGTTTTATTTTTTGATTGATAAAGCAGCAACGCCTGCGCCAGCTGATCGGGACACGACGTATTTCTGCGCCCGCAGCGAATGCCTTGCAGCCGCGCGATCACCTCGTCGACCTTCATGCCCTGCACCAGGGCACCGATCCCCTGGCTATTTCCGCTGCATCCGCCGACAAACTGAACCTTTTGAACAGTATCTCCATCCACCTCCAGAAAAATTCTGGAAGAACATACCCCATTGGGATGAAATTCATATTGCATTGCTTTTCCTCCCTGATTTTTATGAATCAGCCGCCGGATTTGATCTTGCGGCTTTTCTTTTTAAGAGCTTCCAGCTGTTCGTCGGGGGCGGTAAAGGTCCCCAGCGCACAGGAATGAGAGGTATACATTCCGTGAAAATCAGAACCGCCGGTCATGAGCAGACCCCGCAGCCCCGCCAGCGCGATATACTGGGGAATCTCCTCTTCTGAATGCAGAGGATGCCATACCTCGATGCCGTCGATCTCTCCCCGCTCGGTCAGCTCCAGCATCAGGTCGTGCCCATCGTACTGGCCGGGATGCGCCATCACCGCAACGCCGCCGGCCTCGTGAATCTGCCGGATGACATCGTGAACATCAGGATATTCGATTGCGCAGTAAGCAAGGCCCCCGCGCGGGTTGAACAGCTTATGAAACACCGAGCCGAACATTTCGGTGGTATATCCCGCGTCGATCAGCGCGTGCATGATATGCTGCTTATAAATATTGGTGCAGCCCTGCGCACGGCGCAGCACCATTTCTGCTGGAATCGGGTATATCCGCATGACCTTCTGCATCATAATATTGGCCGCCCGCTTCCGTGATTCGCCGATGCGATTGCACAGGCCCTCCAGGCGGTCGGGACTTTCACAGTAATACCCCAGAATATGTACCTTCCTGCCCCGGGCGTTATCGTAAGCGGAGATTTCAATCCCTGGAATCACCTCCACCCCGTGGCGATTCCCAAAAATCTTTGCACGGGTCGCCCCCGCAAAGGTATCGTGATCAGTCACCGCAATCGTACCAATCCCCTTTATTTTTGCCAGCAGCACCAGTTCATCTATAGAAACCGCGCCGTCGGACATTCTTGTATGACAATGCAAATCCGCTGCCATAGTATCATCCCCCCATTAATTATTAGTATATCAAATTGAAAAGTGAATTGTAAGATGTTTCTTCTGTATAACCGATCCGCTTTACAAGCAAGCTGACTAGAAAACGGTGGTCTCTATCCCCCGCCGAAGGTGGAAGAAAGAGACCAGCATCTTCAAAGTCACATTACTTTTATCCGTGATCGCTGGATGAGGACACAGGAAAAAGGGAACAAGCCAGAGCTTTTGCAAGCCCGGCTTGTCCCTGAGTAGCAGTAATGAAAAAACAAAGCCTTATTTTTTCAGAAGCAGCTCTGAATTGAATTTTCTGGAGGACAAAAAAAGAAGCAGTACATCCGCCAGGGCCAACACAAGGCCGGCAAGCAGAGTCCAAAACGCGTCCAGATAAATCAACCCCGTAAACTGACCGATCAGCAGGAGTACCAGTGGTAGCACAATATAGCCCGACAGCTGCATGGATTCCAAATAGCTTTTTGATCGGCCGGAAAGCAAAACCATAAAAATCACGCCAAACACCGTTGCGGCTGGCGAAAGTACAAACACAAGTGCCAGCCAGTTCCAGTTAAGGAAGAATGGCATTTTCAGAATCAGGTTGCCGGCTCCCACCACAATGGAAAACGTCACAAAGGAGATTCCCGAAATCAGAAAGGAAAGCGCCGCGCACCCCGCTACCTTTGCTTTAAACAGGCTGCGGGCCGAAAGCGGAGTCAGCAGCAGCGTCTCCATCGTTCCCCTTTCCTTTTCTCCCACAAAGCTGGCCGCGGCCGAAGTAGTGGAGGACATCAGTGGGATCATCAGGAAAAACATGGGACAGACCAGATTCACCATCAAATAGAACATGGACTGCTTTAAATTAAAAACGTTCAAAAGCTCCGGCGGCATCAGCTTCATCATGTTGTCTATCCCGTTGAGCTGATCAGCCGGGGCATACAGCACCAGAAACAGGTACAGCAGCGGCAGAAACACCACCATGCAGATTGGCACGGCAACCAGCGTGCCGCGCACGCTGCGAAGATGCCAGACCTCGTTAAAGTCTTTTTTCAGAACAGCAAGCTCCGGCTCCGACAACAGCTTCATTTTGCCACCTCCCGGCCCTGCAGGCAGGAAAAATAAACATCCTCAAGCGTGGGGCGGATCAGCCGCGCTTCATACACCGGAATATCCTGCGCGACCAGATCACGCAAAATCGCGGGCATTTCGGCCTCGGACGCAATTTCCATTTCCCAGTACTCCCCATTTTTCACAAAACCGTGCAGGGCCTGCTCCGGCTCCGTGAGGATACCCGCCTTGATATGGCACCCGGCTCCCTCGCACAGGGCGGCAAAATCGCCATGCAGAATCATCTGGCCGCGGTACAGAATCCCGTAGGTAGTACACAGATCCTGCGCATAGCGCAGCTGATGCGTACACAAAAACACGGTAACACCGCTTTTTTTCGCCAGAGTGGAAATCATTTCGTTAACCGCCTGAGCCGATTCGGGATCAAGGCCACTGGTGGGCTCGTCCAAAAAAAGGACCTGCGGCTCGTGTATCAGCGCGCGCGCCAAAGATAGGCGCTGCATCATTCCGGTGGAATACTGACCCGCCTTCTGATCCCGGGCCTCCCAGAGCTCCAGCTCGCGCAACAGCAGTTCTGCCCTCTCCTTGGCCTGGGTGCGGGCGAGCCCCGCTGTCTGGCCGAAAAACTCCAGATTTTGCTGACCGGTCATACTGCCGTACATATGAGCCGTTTCTGTCATGACTCCACACAGGGCATGCACACGCTCAGGCTCGCTCCGGGGCGAAAGCCCCATCACAGAGCATTCTCCGGATGTGGGTCGCAGCAGCCCGGTCAAAAGCTTTACCGTCGTCGTTTTGCCCGCGCCATTCGGGCCGAGAAAGCCGCACACGCCTCCCTGCGGCACCTGAAGGGTCAGATCCGCAAGCGCGGCCATCTTCCCGTCGTACGACTTTCCCAGCCCCTGCGCAGCTATGGCATTCATCGGGGCATCCGCCTCCTTTTTGATACAATAAGTAATGCCGCATGATAAAGCTGCCGTTTTCCTCCCCCGCCTGCGGCGGGGGAGGAAAACGTTATACTGGTATCAAACTGTTTTAAAGTGCATGAATCTATTATGCTCTCTGCTCCATATGAATGTGCGTCAAATCATGAATCTCTTCCAAATTTTCTTTAATGCCGCGTTTGTCGGCGGCAGCCAGCAGCTTCTGACGATTCTTCATCAGCTTCTGCACCGGCTCTACGCCGCCCGGGCCGGCAACACAGCCGCCCTCGCAGGCCATGCCCTCGATCAGATCCTCCTGCATACGGCCCGCGTTCATTATCATCAGCTGCTTTTTGCATTCCCTAGCGCCGCTGCACTTCACACAGGAAACCGTCTGATCAAAACCATCCTCGGCCAAAGCAGCCTCCACCGCTGCGGTAACGCCGCCGCTGACGGCAAAATTCTTACCCTTAATGCTGCCGTCCTGCACGTTTTCAACTTCAATCGTTTCAACTTCAATCTCCTTGGCGTTGAACATGGCTACCAGCTCTTCAAATGTCATCACATAATCAGCGGTATTCTCCGCTTTCTGAATTTCGAGCTTCTTCGCCACACAAGGGCCAAAAAAGACTACCAATATGTCCGGATCCTTCTCTTTTAAGTACCGTACGGTCATTGTCATGGGAGACGCCGTACGAGAAATGTTAGGCTCCAGCTTCGGGAAATGCTTTTCGATCATATCCACAAATGCCGGGCAGCAGGAGGTTGTCATCTTCTTACCTTCCGCAACGGCCTCTTTCAACTCCTGCGCCTCGTGGTACGCAGTGGCATCCGCACCCAGAGAAACCTCAACCGCATCGGTAAAGCCAATACGGCGCAGGCCCTCTTTGAGCTGGCCCACATTTGCGGTTCCAAAATGGCCCTCAATGGCGGGGGCGAATACGGCATACACCTTTTTTCCGGACTGGATCTCACGAATTACGCTTACGAGGCTGGAACGGTCTGTGATCGCACCGAACGGGCAACCGGCCATACACGCGCCGCAGCTGATACAGCGGCTGTAATCGATAGCGGCCAGACGGTTCTCATCCATGGTAATGGCATTGACCGGGCAAGACCGCAGACAAGGGCGCATCGTATCCGAAATGGCGTTGTAAGGGCAGGCCGCAGCACAGCGTCCGCACTCCTTACATTTCGCCGGGTCGATATACGCACCGCGTCCGGTAACACTGATCGCCCCAAACGGACAAGCCGCCACACATTTTTTTGCCAAACACTTCTGACAGTTGTCCGTTACATTAAAGCGGTTGATGGGACACCCCTCACATGCGGCCGGAAGCACGCCCATGACGGCCTTGTCTTCCTGGCGGGGAAGATCTTCGCCGCAGGCTGCCGAAACGCGCTCACGAATGATTTCTCGCTCACGGTAAATGCAGCAGCGAAAAGCGGGCTGCGGACCAGGGATGATCTCATATGGAATATCCCCAAGATGCTCTGACAGCTGATTGTCGTAGCTCAGGCGAGCTACCGAAGACAGCACTCTATATTTGAGCTGTTTTGCGTCATTGTCATACTTCATGCTAAAATCCACCCTACTTTTATCATTGTATTTTTGTTGTGTACAATCAAAAGCATGAAATAATTCCGCACAATACAAAATGAGAGCGACGGAACGATTTCATGTTATCTTTGTGATTATTATAACATTTTAGCTGTATAATAACAAGAGAGAAATAAGATCAATAATCGAGAAATTTTTTAAACGATATTCCTAATAAACTACACAAAATCTTTTGATTCACCCATTTTTGAAATTTCTACTTCTGAATTATTAAAAAGGCATTCTTTCAAGCCTATTCATTTTTATTATAAATATTGCATAAATATAAATTAATTATACATTTTCATTCTGAGACACCTGTTCTCTGCACGAGAACACACACCTTCGTTTCGGCGAATTTGCTGAACTTGCTGAAACAAAAGATTTTTTCTATTGAAAAACTCGTGACTTTCCTATGAATTTTTCATCACCTCTTGCAAGAGGGGGAAGAAATTATTCTTCTCGCAACCTGCAAGCCATATAGAGCATATTTTTTACTTACCTGCTGATACTATAAGAATTCGGAATCTGATAAATCAATATTGACATAATCAAAATCAAATAAAATTTTTCTTGCATTTTGTAGCTGTTTATAGTACAATGCAACTCGAAAGAAAAGTAGGATTAAAGCCTATTTTCAGCGAAGGTGAGGCTTCACCTTCGCAGCAACAACTTTTTTTGACCATTTTTTTCGCTTTTGCGGGGAAAATCAAACGCCATACGGACAGCTGGGTCAAAATGCCGGGCGGCAACTTTCGTTGCCTTATTGATTGAGCCGTTGCTCAAATTTTATAAGTTGGTTACTTAAAACCGTGTGCCTTTCGCACATTACGCTTGTGAAACAATCAATAAGAGTAGTAAAAGTAAGTTATTGCTATATAGACTCTGATTCTCTGTACTTTTGAATAAATAACAGCGGTTTGCCGTATGCCTTTGCGCACGGCCCGCTCGAAATAAAACAAAATCGACAGAAACTGTGACTCAAGTGTAAAAATGCGGCGCGTGCCGTGCTTTTTCCCTTGGGTCTTTTTTTATTTTCTTCTGCAAAAATACGCCGGAAATCAGGTGACGGTATGGAAAACAAACTGAAATTATATGGCTTTAACAATCTGACCAAATCCCTCAGCTTTAACATCTATGACGTCTGCTACGCCAAAAGCGAACGGGAGCAGCGCGACTACATCGCCTATATTGACGAGCAGTACAACTCCGAACGCCTGACCGGGATTCTGGAGCGCGTAACGGAGATGATCGGCGCGCATGTGCTGAACATCTCGAAGCAGGATTATGACCCGCAGGGCGCGAGCGTCACCTTTCTGATTGCGGAGGAATCGATGCTGGCGGGACGCCGGGCCGGCACACGCGCGGAGCTTTCGGGCGAAACGATGGTGGCGCATCTGGACAAAAGCCACGTGACGGTGCACACCTACCCCGAATACCACCCAGACACCTTTCTGGCTACGTTTCGGGTGGACATTGATGTTGCCACCTGCGGCGAAATTACCCCGCTGAGCACACTGGACTATTTGATTGGCAGCTTTGACTCCGACATCATCACCATGGATTACCGCGTACGCGGTTTTACCCGCGACGTAACCGGGAAAAAGCTGTTTATGGATCACAAAATGACGTCCATTCAAGATTTTATCGATGACAAAACCCTGCGCAAATACGATGCGATTGATTTAAACGTATACCAATCGAATCTGTTCCATACCAAAATGCTGATTAAGGAAATTAATTTGCAGAATTATCTGTTCAATACCGACGTTTACGAGCTGCCGCCCCAAGCGCGCCTGAAAATTACGGACAGCCTGCGGCGCGAGATGATCGAAATATTCACCGGCAGCAACGTGTACTGAACAGAAAGGAGGCCCTTTGTTGAGCAAACTAGATCAAAGCCGTATGCCCATCCGGCAGGCGCTGCTGGATTTTCAGGCGGAACGGGTGGTTCCCTTCGATGTTCCCGGGCATAAGCACGGGCGGGGAAACCCCGAGCTGACCCAGTTTCTAGGCGAGCGCTGCATGCAGCTCGACGTCAATTCCATGAAGCCGCTGGACAATTTGTGCCACCCGGTTTCCGTCATTCGCGAGGCGGAGGAGTTGGCCGCCGACGCATTCGGCGCGGCACACGCGTTTTTTATGGTGAACGGTACTACCTCCGCCGTGCAGGCCATGGTGCTTTCCGCCTGCAAGCACGGGGATGAAATCATTTTGCCGCGCAACGTACACCGCAGCGTGATTAACGCACTGATCCTGTGCGGCGCGACGCCCGTCTATGTCAATCCCGAAACCGACCACCGCCTTGGCATTTCCCTCGGCATGCGCCTTTCCGCTGTGGAACAGGCGATCCGCGAACACCCGAAAGCGCGGGCGGTGCTAGTGAACAACCCCACTTATTACGGCATCTGCTCGAATTTAAAGGCAATCACCGAGCTGGCTCACCAACACGGCATGCTGGTGCTGGCAGACGAGGCGCACGGCACACACCTGTATTTTGGGGAAGATCTGCCGCTGTGCGCCATGAAGGCCGGAGCAGACATGGCCTCGGTAAGCATGCACAAATCCGGCGGCTCGCTGACTCAAAGCTCGTTTCTGCTGCTCGGCGGCGGCGTCAGCGCGGGCTATGTACGGCAGATCATCAACCTGACCCAGACGACCAGCGGCTCTTACCTGCTGCTGTCGAGCCTTGATATTTCCCGGAAAAAGCTTGCTACCGAGGGCAAAGAGATTTTTCGCCGGGTTGTGGAAATGGCCGAGTACGCGCGCGGCGAGATCAACCAGATCGGTGATTACTACGCCTATTCCCGTGAGCTCATCAACGGCGACACCGTGTATGACTTCGACACTACAAAGCTTTCCGTCAACACGCTGGAACTCGGCCTCGCCGGAATTGAAGTGTATGATATTCTGCGGGACGAGTATGATATTCAGGTGGAGTTCGGCGACCTTGGCAACATTCTGGCGTACCTTTCCGTTGGTGACCGCCACCGCGATTTAGAACGGCTCGTCGGCGCGCTCGCGGAAATCCGCCGCAACTACAAGCGCGATAAAACGGGCATGCTGCGCATGGAGTATATCTCCCCCATTGTTGCGGTGCCGCCGCAGAAGGCCTTTTACGCCGAAAAAGAGGCTCTGCCCCTTGCGCAGAGCTCCGGGCGCATTTGCAGTGAATTTGTCATGTGCTACCCGCCGGGAATCCCGATTCTTGCCCCAGGCGAGCTGATTACCGGTGAAATACTGGAATATATCGCGTACGCCAAGGAAAAGGGCTGCTTCTTAACCGGCCCGGAGGATTTGGAGCTGGAACAGCTCAACGTGATGAAGGAGGAATAAGCGGTGGATTTATGGTTTACCGAAAAACACGCACCCGGCGTTCAGTTTTCCATCCGGGTGGACCGGCAGCTGTACAGCGGGCAGAGCGAGTTTCAGCGCATTGATGTATTTGAATCCGAGGAATTCGGCCGCTTTTTAACGCTCGACGGTTACATGATGCTCACAGAGCGCGACGAGTTCATCTACCACGAAATGATCGTCCATGTTCCAATGGCGGTACACCCCAAGGTGCGGCGCGTACTGGTCATTGGCGGCGGCGACGGCGGCGCGGTGCGCGAGCTGATCCGCTACCCGGAGATTGAGCGGATCGACGTGGTGGAAATCGACGAGCAAGTGGTGCGAGTGTGTCAGGAGTATCTTTCGATCACTGCGCGGGGCTTTGACGACCCGCGAGTGAAGCTCTATTTTCAGGACGGCCTGAAATTTGTGCGCCGCCAAAGCGAAGAATATGACCTGATTCTGGTAGACTCAACCGATCCGTTCGGCCCCGGCGAGGGCTTGTTTACCCGGGAGTTTTACGGCAACTGCTTTAAGGCGCTCAAAGACGACGGCATTATGGTCAACCAGCATGAAAGCCCATTCTACGCGGTGGACGCGCTGGCGATGCAGAGAGCGCATAAGCGGATTGTGAAATCCTTCCCCATCAGCCGTGTGTACCAGGCGCATATTCCCACCTACCCCTCCGGCCACTGGCTGTTCGGGTTTGCGTCGAAGAAATATCATCCGCTCAAGGATTTAGACGGGAAGTGCTGGAAGGAACGCGGCATCCCGACCCGCTATTACAATACCAAGCTGCACAAGGGCGCGTTTGCCCTGCCAAATTATGTGGAGGAGCTTTTGCGAAATGTCGAACACATTGACTAAAAACATTGAAACCTTTTTAGGCTGTGACAGTGAGTATGAAGAGGCCAAAGCCGTTCTGTTCGGCGCGCCGTTTGATTCCACCACATCGTTCCGCCCCGGCACTCGTTTTGCAAGCCGGGCCATGCGTGCCGACTCCTTTGGACTGGAAACATACAGCCCTTATCAGGATAAGGATTTATCAGATATTTCTATATTCGATGGCGGAGATTTAGAACTGTGCTTTGGCGATACCCAAAAAGCCCTCTCACAGATTGAGGAATTCGCTACGAGTATTTTAGCAGACAATAAGCTGCCGGTGATGATCGGCGGTGAGCATCTGGTTACGCTGGGCGCGGTTCGGGCCGCGGTGAAGCGCCACCCGAATCTGCACATTCTGCATTTTGACGCGCACGCCGACCTTCGCGAGGAATACCTTGGCGCCACCCTCTCCCACGCGACGGTGCTGCACCGCTGCTGGGATTTGGTTGGGGACGGCAAAATCTTTCAGTTCGGTATCCGTTCCGGCGACCGGAGTGAATTTACTTGGGGGCGCCAGCACGTATCTACCCACAAATTTAATTTTGAGGGATTGGAGAGCGTAATTGCCTCTCTAAAGGGCAAACCTGTTTATGTCACGATTGATCTGGATGTTCTCGACCCGTCAGTCTTCCCCGGCACGGGAACACCGGAGCCGGGCGGAGTCAGCTTTTTGCAGCTGCTGCACGCGGTACTGGCGCTGGGGAGCTTAAACGTAGTCGGCTGCGACGTAAACGAGCTTTCGCCCGTTTATGACCAGAGCGGTGTTTCCACCGCGGTTGCCTGTAAAATTCTGCGGGAACTTCTTTTGACGATCATCCCCGCTTCTTAACCTTAGAAAATCAAACAGACCGGCAGAGCATTTCTGCCCATTTCACAGGAGGTATCACACCATGGGAAAAGCACTGATTATCGGCTGCGGCGGCGTTGCGAGCGTTGCCATTCACAAATGCTGCCAAAACAGCGACGTTTTTGAGGAAATCTGCATCGCGAGCCGTACCAAAAGCAAATGCGACGCTCTCAAAGAGAAACTCTCCGGCGGCAAGACCGTTATCCACACCGCACAGGTAAATGCCGACAACGTCGATGAGCTGATCGCGCTCATCGACGACTTCCAGCCCGATGTGGTACTGAACCTGGCTCTGCCGTATCAGGACTTGACCATTATGGACGCGTGCCTTGCAACCAAAACCAATTATGTAGATACCGCAAACTACGAGCCCCTTGACACCGCGAAATTTGAATACAAATGGCAGTGGGATTACAAAGAGCGCTTTGAGAAAGCCGGTATCACCGCGCTGCTCGGCAGCGGCTTTGACCCCGGCGTAACCGGGGTGTTCTCGGCTTACGCTCAGAAACATCAGTTTGATGAGATCAACTACATTGATATTCTCGACGCAAACGCGGGCGACCACGGCTACCCCTTTGCCACCAACTTCAACCCCGAAATTAACATTCGCGAGGTAAGTGCCAAGGGTAGCTACTGGGAAAACGGCAAATGGATTGAAACCGAGCCGATGGAGATCAAGCGCGTGTACGACTTCCCCGAAATCGGCGAGAAGGATATGTACCTGCTGCACCATGAAGAGCTGGAGTCCCTCGCGCTCAACATCAAGGGCATCCGCCGCATCCGCTTTTTTATGACGTTCGGCCAGAGCTACCTGACCCACCTGAAATGCCTTGAGAATGTGGGCATGACCTCGATTGTGCCGATTGAATTTGAGGGCAAGCAAATTGTGCCGCTGCAATTTCTCAAAGCGGTTCTGCCCGACCCTGCCTCTCTTGGACCACGCACTAAGGGCAAGACGAACATCGGCTGCATCTTTCAGGGCAAAAAGGACGGCAAGGACAAAACCTACTACATCTATAATGTATGCGACCATCAGGAATGCTACCGCGAGGTAGGCTCACAGGCGATTTCATACACCACGGGCGTTCCGGCCATGATCGGCGCGGCTCTGCTGATGACCGGCGTATGGAACAAGCCCGGCGTACACAACATTGAAGAGTTCGATCCCGATCCCTTCATGGACGCGCTCAACAAATGGGGTCTGCCGTGGCAGGAAAGCTTTGCCCCCGAGCTGGTTGACTGACGATGGAACGGACAAAGCTTTATTTACAGGCCCCCTCCCCCTGCTTTGTGGTGGACGAGGCTCTGCTGATTCAGAATTTGCAGCTGCTGGCAATGGTGCAGGAGCGCACCGGCTGCAAGATTCTGCTGGCGCAAAAGGCCTTCTCCATGTTTTCGCTGTACCCGCTCATCGGCTCGTATTTAAGCGGAGCAACCGCCAGCGGCCTTTATGAAGCGCGGCTCGGCTATGAAGAAATGGGTAAGGAAAACCACGTTTTCTCCCCCGCGTACCGCGACGAGGAATTTGACGAGATCACCCGCCTGTGCGACCACATTGTATTCAACTCGTTTTCTCAGTGGCAGAAGTTCAAAGACCGCGCTCTCGCCGCCGGCCGCGAATGCGGCATCCGCATAAACCCGGAATGCTCCACGCAGGATCACGCGATTTACGACCCCTGCTCCCCCGGCTCGCGGCTTGGGGTAACGGCAGCGAATTTTCATGCGGAGCTGCTCGAGAACATTTCGGGCCTGCACTTTCACACACTGTGCGAACAGGACGCCGACGCGCTGGAGCGGACACTGGATGCCGTAGACAAGAAATTCGGCGCGTATCTTCCCAAAATGAAGTGGCTGAATTTTGGCGGAGGGCATCACATCACCCGCCCGGGGTACGATGTGGAAAAACTGATTTCCCTGATTCAGCGCACACAAGAGCGCTACGGCGTGCAGGTATATCTGGAGCCGGGCGAAGCCGTCGCGCTGAACGCGGGCTTTCTCGTTTGCACCGTGCTGGAGATCGTGGAAAACGGAATTGCCAACGCGATTCTCGACACCTCCGCCGCGTGCCACATGCCGGATGTACTCGAAATGCCCTACCGCCCGCCTCTGCTGGGCGCGGGACTGCCGGAAGAAAAGCCGTACTGCTACCGCCTGGGCGGGCCTACCTGCCTTGCGGGCGACATCATTGGGGATTACTCCTTCGACCACCCTCTCACCCCCGGTGACCGGCTGATTTTCGGTGACATGGCCCATTACTCGATGGTGAAAACCAACACCTTTAACGGGATGGCTCTGCCTTCGATTGCGATTCTCGACCAAAGCGGCAAGCTGCGGGTGCAAAAAACCTTTGGGTATCAGGATTTTAAAGGACGGCTGTCGTAAGCCATAACAAGCCCCGGCATAAGAAACGATACCGCGAAAAATGGATCATCAAAAAAAGCCTCCTATCGCAGAATAAAAACTGCGCCAGGAGGTTTTTTTATTCTTAAATTTCGTCAGCGTCCATTACTTTTACGCCCATATCGAGTAGGGCCTTGGCAAACACACCTTGACCGGGAATCAGTTTACCGGAAAAGCTGCCGTCATAAATCTGCCGAACGCCGCAGGTGGGGCTTCTTGGCTGCAAAATAGCCAGATCGACCGGTATTTTTTTGATCTTTTCAAGCGCTAGACGAACCCCCTCCCGGAATTGTTGATCCACATCATTTCCCAGGCAATCCACCACTTTTCCGTTTTGAATTTCCGCGGGATTGCGCGGAGCGCCCAAACCGGCCAGTATTTCGGGACAGACAGGGATGATTTCTTTGTCCGCTAAAAACGCGGCGACGCGCGGATGATCATTATTGCCGCCGTCGTATTTACAGTTTTTGCCGAGCAGGCACGCGCTGACCAGTACCGTCACGGAAAGGCCCCCTTTTCTCTCGCAGGATTCCAAAAAGCATCTGCTTTCAGAATCCTGTGTTTTCATTTTATTTGTCCTATCATAACACGCATTGCGGCAGATTTCTATTGCCAATCGCTATCTGTTCAGCAAAATAAGGGAGTGGTGACTTACCACTCCCTTTCTTCATCGTTAATTGAGGTTCGATTCAGCAGTATTTTTCTTTTGCTGAAACAGAAATAATTCCAGCAAAGTAGACAGCGGCAGATTTTCCGTAATTAATTTGAACCGCCGTTCTTTTTCCTTTCGGTAAAGCTGTACCGCCTGCAATGCGGCAAGCTTCCGTTTACTGCATGGCTGAAGCCGGAGCAGGTACTCACAGTCATCCACTTGTATCGTCACCTCATAACTCGCATCGAACGTACCGGATTTCCCCTGCTGATTTAAGTACCGGCATACCTGCTCATACTGCTCTTGACAAACTTTACGGATGATCATTTTTTATTCCCTCCTATTTCACGTGCCCAATATTGTACATAACAATATATGTCCATTATACGGCATAATAAGGAAAAGTAAAGAGGGAGGAATAAAAATGATTTCTTACGCTCCATTATGGAAAACCATGAAACAGAAAGGTGCAACCACCTATACCCTAAGAAACAATGGTAAGTCAGAAAATATCAGTGGTTCTACTCTGGCTAGACTGCAAAAAAATGAGTCTGTATCTACTAATACACTCAATACTCTTTGCGATATTCTCGACTGTAACCTGCCTGATATAGCCGAATATATACCGGATTAGATGAATGTGAAGTGAACGTCAAATCAGACAGCGTATCGAAAAAAGGTAAAAGAAGTGCGATAATGCATCTAATCACCCAAAGACACTATCAATCCATGCCGGGAAGGGCTATACCTGCCACACAATGGTAAAAATATATTTGACTATTGGTATATTTATGGATTAAGTTTAGATAGATATTTATATCATTAGGAGAGGAAAGAAGAGGAAAAATGAGAGCAAAAGTGTTAATATTTCTGATAGTGACTATTCTATCTGCCAGTTTGATTGGATGTAGTAATGAATCCGTATTAAAAAATCAAAACGATGGGACTACTATTAATACTGTTCAAGAACAAGATCGTGCTCCAACTGCAGATGATGAAGTAAAAGAAGATGATAATATTAATCTAACTAATTCAACTGAACCATTTGTAGGTAGAATGGCTTTGGATAGTGAAACTGAAAAATTTTTCTATGGAACTTGGAAGGTTGAAAAGCTTTTGGGATTTGCGAATTCATATAATGATGCTTCTGAATATCCAACAGGGCAAAAAATTATTGATGATGAAATTGTAATTAATAAAGACTTATTTTCATCAAAAGGGCTAAAAAACTATAGTGATTATCAATATATACTTAAAAATCCACTCTATGAAATTACTATAATATGTTATAACGAAGACGATTTTTATAGAAATTTTAAAATGGATCTACTAGGTATAAATATGGATGATGAAATAAAAGAAATACAAGTATCTGACTCTTCTACAGGATTCGGCATACCTATAGGTTTTTTAGTTGTTAATAATGATAGTCTTATTTTGGAATTAGAGGCAACATGCTTTAAACTAAAAAGGGTCACTGACTAAATGATTTGAGGTTTTATTAATAAATAATGTCATTCTTTTAAGATGATCTCTCAGACTGTAGACAAAGTCCCGGGCTACCGCCCGGGATTTTTCTTTGAAAAGTGTCTAAAAGTTCAGTTTCTATAAGGCCTTGGAGGCACTTTTCTGGTCACGGTTTCAGCCGTATTCCCCGCCGATTTCCGTTTGTTTCCCATAGGTCTAACATCGTTTAAAAGATAAGGGAGCGGTTATGCTACCGCTCCCTTATCTCTTTTCGCTTTAGAGTAAAATCGTGCTTCTATTTCCTCGATTCGAGAAACATCTTCTTATACAATATATTCCAAATTTCATTATTCCAATATACTATCATTTCTAAAAATCATAAAGTTCTTATATTCCCCAAATATCCCGCGCGTATTCGCGCACCGTGCGGTCGCTGGAGAACTGCCCGGCGTGCGCGGTGTTCGCAAGGCACTTGCGCGAGAACTGCTCGGCACTGCGGTAATCGCGGTTGGCGCGCAGCTTTGCATCACAGTAGGACTCAAAATCGCGCAGCAGGTAATACTGGTCGGGCTTGTGCCACGACGCACCCTTGAGCAGAGAATCGTACAGCTCGCGGAACAATCCGGTGTCGCCGTCGTCCAGCGTGCCGCCGATCAGGGCATCTACCACGCGGCGAATGCGTGGATTCGACTTGTACAGTGCTTTCGGGTCGTAGGTATCGGCAATTTCAGCGATTTCTTCTACCGTTGCGCCGAAGATATAATTGTTCTCTTCCCCGGCCTGCTCGACGATTTCGATATTCGCGCCGTCCAGTGTGCCAAGCGTAACCGCGCCGTTCAGCATCAGCTTCATGTTGCCGGTACCGCTGGCTTCGGTCCCCGCGGTAGAAATCTGCTCGGACACATCCGCCGCAGGAATCAGCTTTTCGGCGTAAGACACATTATAGTTCTGCACAAACAGCACCTGAATTTTATTTCGCACCTCGGGGTCGGCGTCTACCATGCGGGCAATCTCGTTGATGAATTTAATAATTCCCTTTGCGCGCCGGTAACCGGGAGCGGCTTTTGCCCCGAACAAAAACACGGTAGGCGTAAAATCTGTCAGCGTGCCGTCTTTAATTGCAAAATAAATATCCAGAATGGAAAACGCATTCAGAAGCTGACGCTTATACTCATGCAGTCGCTTGATCTGTACATCGAAAATGAAATCGGGGTTCAGCTCATAGCCATATTCATGAATGCGCACATGGTTGCAAAGCTGTATTTTTTTCTGCCGCTTAATCTCCCGGAAGCGCGCGAGCGACGCCGGGTCGTTCAGGTATGGCGTCAGCTTCTGGAGCTGATTCAAGTCGGTGATCCAACCATCCCCAATGCGCTCGGTAATAAACGCGGAAAGCTCCTGATTGCACAAAGCAAGCCAGCGGCGCTGGGTGATGCCGTTCGTTTTATTCTGGAAACGCTCGGGGTACATTCTGTACCACTCGGGCAGTACCACGCTTTTCAGTAGCTCGCTGTGAATTTTCGCCACACCGTTGGTCGTGTGGGAGGCATACACCGCAAGCCGCGCCATATGGATTTGCCCGCCACTGATGATCTGCAAGGCCGCTCTGTCCTGCTGGGGCAGATTCCGCGCTTTGATTTCGCGGTTCAGGCTGTTTTGCAGCATGACCACATACGGGTACACCTGCGGCGCGACGGACAGAAACAGCGAAACATCCCATTTTTCCAGTGCTTCAGCCATGATGGTATGGTTCGTATACCCAAAGGTATCGCGAACAATCGGGAACGCCTGCTCAAACGAAAGCTGATGCTCCTCCATCAACAGGCGCAGAAGCTCCGGGATCGCGATAACCGGGTGCGTATCGTTGAGCTGAATCGCATAGTCCTCGGCAAAATGAGAAAAATCCTCACCGTGGTGGCAAATGGATTCTTGCGTCAGGCTTTGCAGGGACGCGCTGCTGAAGAAATACTGCTGTTTCAGGCGCAGGCGCTTCCCTGAGGGAGTATCGTCGTTCGGGTACAGCACCGCCGTAATTTCTTCGGCGCGCACCCGCTCCTCGACCGCTTCGTCATATTTTTGCAGATTGAACTGCTCGAAATCAAACGCGGAAAGCGGCTCGGCCTGCCAGAGGCGCAAGCGGTTGACGGTATGCCCGCCCCAGCCGATTACAGGCATATCGTAGGGCACTGCACGTACCGTCTGGTCGGCAAACGAAACCGTAACGGCTTCGCTTTCCCGACGGATTCCCCAGGGATCGCCGACCTTTTGCCAGTCATCGGCGGTTTCTTTCTGAAAACCCTTTTCAAAATACTGATGGAACAATCCGTATTTGTAGCGGATGCCAAATCCGTGCAACGGAAGGCCGTGTGTTGCCGCCGAATCCAGAAAACAGGCGGCAAGCCGACCGAGACCGCCGTTGCCGAGAGCGTCGTCCTCAATACTCTCAAACACGCCGGGGTCAAAGCCGTTGCGCCCTAAATACGCGCGGCAGCGCTCCAACAAGCCCAGATTCAGCAGATTGCTGTAAATGAGGCGGCCAAGCAGAAATTCCGCCGAAAAATAGCAGGCTTTCTTTCCGGGCTGTTCTGTAAAGGAAAGCGATTTCATCGCCGCTTTGGATACGGCGTTATAAAGCTGAGGGATGGACGCTTCCCGCGCCGTAACCCCGTAGTCATAATCCAGATATTGGTCGATCTTCTGTTCAAACTGATTCATGCTTTGTCCCTCCCGAGCATCTTCCGTACAGCTGCATCATACGACGCAGGTTCTCCGCAAGCTCCGGCGGTATTTGACCGGGAGCCAGACGCCAACGCCAATTCCACCCCAAAGTAGAGGGCGTATTGGTTCGTGCGGAATTATCCAGCCCCAGCAAATCCTGCATTTGAAAAATCGCGGTATTCGCAACACTGGCATACCCCGCACGGATGAGCGCGGCGGGAACCTCGCGGTTTGTACTTACATTCAGGTACTCTCGTGCAAAGCGTGTTTTCTTTTGTTTTTGATGCGCGAAAAAGCCCACCAGCGTTTCGTTGTCGTGCGTACCGCCATACACTACCAGATTGTGTTCAAAATGAAACGGCAGATTGGAATTGGTTTCGTCACCGTCAAAGGCAAACTGCATCAGCTTCATGCCGGGGTAGCCGCTGATTTTGAGCAGCCGGTCCACCTCGGGAATCACGACACCGAGATTTTCGGCAATCACGCGCTTATCCCCCATTACCCCGGCGATTGCCTCGATCAATGGGCGGCCCGGGCCGGGATTCCACCAGCCGCTCATGGCGGTGGTTTCCTCTGCGGGGATGGAATAGTAATGCGCAATCCCGACAAAATGATCAATGCGAATGATGTCGTACAGGCGCGCCGAAAAACGCATACGCCGTTGCCACCAGGTAAAGCCGTCGCGCTCCATAAACTCCCAGTCGTACAGCGGGTTGCCCCAAAGCTGACCGGTTTCGGAAAACAGATCGGGCGGAACGCCCGCCACCAGAGTGGGCCTGCGCTGCTCGTCGAGCTGAAACTGCTCGCTCTGCGACCACACGTCCGCGCTGTCGAGCGCAACATAAATGGGGATATCGCCGATAATCTCTATCCCATTTTGATTGGCGTAGGCTTTCAGACGAAACCACTGGCGGAAAAACTCATATTGACAGAACTTCCAGAATTCGATCTCATCCGCGTTTCGTTCGCGGCTGGCCCGCAGAACATTCGGCTCGCGCAGACGAAGCTCCTCCGGCCATGCCAGCCATTCCCTGCCGCCGAACTCCGTTTTCAGCGACATGTACAGCGCGTATTCCTCCAGCCACTCCCCGTTTTCCCCACAAAACAGCAAATAATCCATTGTTTTTTGGTGCTTGCTGCGAACGAAAGCCTGCCGCAGCACAGCAAAGCGCTTTTTGTACAGCGCCGCATAATCAATATCCACGGGATTCTGCCCGCAGTCTGCCTGTTCTAAATCTTCAAGGGTTAGCAGTTCCTGCTCCCGCAGAATGTCCAGATCGATTAGATACGGGTTGCCCGCAAATGCCGAAAAGCTCTGGTACGGGCTGTCACCGTAGCTGGTCGGACCCAGCGGCAGCACCTGCCACCAGCGCTGACCTGCCTGAACCAGAAAATCCACAAAATCATATGCTGCCTGCCCAAAGGTGCCAATCCCATAGGGGGACGGAAGACTCGTGACCGGCAAAAGGACACCGGCTCCGCGTTCCATTGGTTTTTGCTTTTTCATTTTATCCCCTCTCAGCCGTACCACCGGCCGGGAAAGCTTCTTCCATAAGGCGAACGCTTTCCCCTTCCCGCAGGTAGAAATCCGCCATCTCGTGAACTGCCCCCGACTGATTTTCAATGCAATCAATTAAAATGCTGACCCCGCGCTCTGCCATTTTGGATTTGGACTGTTCTATTGTGGCGAGCTTTGGGTTATAATACTGTGCCAGCTCGATTCCGTCAAATCCCATCACAGAAATGTCCTGCGGGATTCTGATCTTGCGGTCGAGCAGGTAACGGCACGCGCCGATCGCCATCACGTCACTCATGGCAAATACCGCGGTGATCTCCGGCGAGCTTTGGAGCAGCCGCTCCATGGCGTGGTAGCCGCTTTCGTAAGAGAACCGTGCCTTTTGGTAGCTCCGCTCCTCCGGAAACAGAACGCCGTGTTTCGCAAAGCTCTTTTGGCAGCCGAGATAACGCAGATAGCTGATGCTGTTTGTGTCGAACCGGTTGCCGCCGATCACCCCGATGCTTCGGTGCCCTTTCTGAATCAGGTATTCCACAGCGCTGGACGCGGCGGCGGTATCGTCGGTACTGACACTGGATAAATGCGAAAAGCCCAAGCCTTCTGCCGCGGTCGCCACCAGAACGCTCGGCAGAGAAATCATCTCGAAGCCCTCGACAAAATTCTGCAAATTGCCGCCCAGAAACAGCAGGCCGAGCGGCTTGCTTTCACGGATCAGCTGCTGCGCCTGGCTGACCTCATCATCCTCTTCGTCCAGGTAGCAAACCTGAGCCGTATACCCGGCTTTTTCAATCAGCACCTGCATCTGCTCGAGAATGGGGGCGAACAGCATATTCGAAATACCCTTGACCAGAATCGCGATGCTGTTGGTTGCCGTTTGCTTAAGCTGGCGGGCGTTCTGATTGGGAACAAAGCGGTGCGCCTCAATAACCGCCTGTATCTTTCGCTTTGTTTCCTCACTGACATCGGGATGATTGTTAAGGGCTCGCGATACCGTACTGACCGCAAACCCGGATTCCCGCGCAATATCTTTAATCGTCAATACAAACGCCCCCAAGGTGAAATTTAGGCTGATAATTATCCCTTGACCGCGCCGGCCAGAACGCCTTTGATGATATGCTTCTGGCAGGTCAGGTAAAAAATGATGATTGGTATGATGGAAAGCACCAGCATTGCCATCAGCGCGCCCATATCGCGCGAGCCGTACCCTCCCTGCAAATACTGAATCGCGATTGGCATGGTTCTCACCTTTGTGCCGATGATAAGATACGGCAGCAAAAAGTCATTCCAGATCCACATGGCATTCAGAATCGCCACAGTAATAGCCGTGGGGCGCAGGATAGGAAATACGATGAGAAAGAAGGTTTGAATCGGGCTGCAGCCGTCAATCACGGAGGATTCCTCAATATCGACCGGCACGCTTTTAATAAACCCGCTGAACATGAATACTGACAGCCCTGCGCCGAAACCCAGATAAATAACGATCAGGCCCACAGGGTTATCGAGCCGCGCGAGATTCGCAACCTTCACCATGGGGTACATCACCATCTGAAACGGAACCACCATACTGAACACAAATAAATAATAGAGGGCGGAGGTCATCGGACCTTTCACCCGGGTAATATACCAGGCCGTCATAGAAGTAAAGAGGATAATAGCTGCAACGGAAAAAATCGTAATAAATAAAGAATATCCAAACGCGCGGAAAAAATCAATCTTCTGCACGCCATTTACATAGTTATCGATGCCCGAGAAGGTCGTGGCATCCGGCAGTGCAAACGGGGCGTTCGAAATAAAGAGCTGCCCCTTAAAGGAATTCATCAGCACCAGAAGAATCGGAATCAAAAACAGGAAAAGCAGAATCAATAAAAATGCAAACAAAATATTATTTACTCTTTTCGCTGTATTCTCCATCAGTTTTCCACCTCCCTGCTGCGGGTCACCATCAGCTGCACCAAAGCGATTCCCGCTACCAGCAGGAAGAACACAACCGCCTTGGCCTGACCGACACCCTCATACCCCATGCGGCCGTAGAAGGAATTGAAAATATCCAGAGCCAGCATGGCACTCTGCCGCGCCGGCGCGCCGCCGGTTAAAGCAAAGTTCTGGTCGAACAGCTTAAACGAATTGGTCAGTGTTAAAAAGGTACAGATCGTAACGGACGGCATCACCAGAGGAACTGTGATATAAAACAGCGTCTGCCTGGGGGAAGCCCCGTCGATCTGCGCCGCCTCAATCACGTCGCCGGGAATATTCTGGATTCCCGCAATGTAAATAATCATCATATAGCCGATCATCTGCCAGTTCATCAGGACAATCAGTCCCCAGAAACCATAACTCGCGTCGAACGTGATGTCAACCCCAAAGTTCAGCAGTACGCCGTTGATGAGCAGCTGCCAGATATAACCCAGCACGATGCCGCCAATCAGGTTCGGCATGAAAAATGCAGTGCGAAACAGATTCGTTCCGCGAATGCCGCGTGTGAGCAGCAGCGCCAGTAAAAAGGCCAGCACATTGATGGTGATGACGGATACGACGGTAAATTTCGCGGTAAAACCCAATGCGTTTAAAAAATTAGAATCTGAAAATGCGCGGACGTAATTGGCCGTTCCTACCCACTTGGCATTGGTGACCGTGGTGAATTTGGCAAACGACAGATATACGCCCATGAAAAACGGAATTAAAAAAGCGATCACAAACGCAATAACCGTCGGCAGCGCAAATATGGCGAACTGTTTTTTCAATGTTTTTTGCATGCTTCCCTCTCCCTTTCCAAAGCTGTGTGCGCTCCTCCACCGGTTTTTGTCCGTTGGTTTATAAAAGCCGCTCCACGCCGCAGGGCGTGGAGCGGCTCTCCCGTTCTATGAAAACGCAAGCATTTCTTTGTTACTGAGCGCTTTCACTCTTCCATTCGGAAACAACCAGCTTCTTTACATCGTCCCAGGATTTGGTGCCCTGCGAATACTGCAGCAAAGCGGCGCCAAAATCGTCCTTGAAGGTCTGGCTGGGGAACACGGTAAAGTTCCACGGAACAGTGTTTACGCCGTCCTTAGACATCCAGCTGAGTACTTCCTTCGCCAGCGGGTCGGTAGGCTTCTCAGAATCGCTGAAGGTATCAAACGGAGCGATGAAGTTCAGCTTGTTGGTAACGAAATCTTTGCCCGTCTTGCTGGAATACAGCCAATACAGGAAGTCTTCGGCTGCCTTCTGCTTCTCAGGGGAAGCGTCTTTATTAATCGCCAAGAAGTTCTCAGTACCGATGCACAGGCCCTGTTTCTCTTCGCCGGCCATACCGGTATAGATTGGCATAAACTTAACGTCTTCCGCTTTTACGGTATTGCCCTTTACCTTTCCAATCTGTCCCCAAGCCCAGTTGCCGTTCTGAACCATCGCTGTCTGGCCAAGCGCGAATTCCGACATGGAATCGGTAACCTGCTTGGTGCCGAGCAGATTCTTCGGCGTAATGGAGTTGTTCAGGTACAGGTCAAAAATATTTTTGTAATTGTCGGAATACTGGAACTTAATTTCCTTTGTAGCGTCGCTGGTCAAATCAACCTTGTTGTCTTTGAACTCGTAGTAAACCGGAACATTGGCCAGATGCGTCTGCCAGCGCCAATCTTCACCGGGCTTGAGCGAAGTGGAGGAAAACACACCCTTAATGCCAAGCTCATTCTTCTTCGCCGTCATGTCTTCCACAACCGCTTTGAGCTTTGTAAAGTTGTTAATCTCAGCCACGGAGGTTGCCTTCGCGCCGGAGGTCTTGAAATATTTGTCCATGATAGCCTGATTATAGATAATGCCGTAACCCTCTACCACGTACGGGATACCATACACGCCGTCGCCGTCTGTAATAGCAAGGCTCTTATCCGTCAGGTGTTTGTACAGCTCGGTGTCTTTCAGGTCTGCGCAGTAGTCCTTCCAGCTGGCATAGCCTCTGGGTCCGTTAATCTGGAAGATCGTCGGAGCATCTGCCTTGGCAATTTCAGACTTCAGCGTCTGCTCGTAAGTACCGGAAGCCGCAGTAACCACATTCAGAGTAACGCCGGTTTCTTCTTTATACGCTTTTGCAATATCCTCGTAAACAGTAGCAACCTCAGGTTTAAAGTTTAAATAATAGATGCTTTGCTCTCCCTGCGGAGCTGCACTGGAGGCGCTGCTGGGGCTTCCACCAGTGCTTGAGCTGCACGCGGTCATGGAAGCTGTCATCGCCATCGCCAGGCAAAATGCCAGAACCTTTTTCATTCTTTTTCCTCCTAACAAAAATTTCTTCCGCATTCCAGTAACGTTACCGGAAACGTTACCAGTTCCTTGCGATTTTTAGTATAATACATTATTTGTATAATTTCAATAGTAATTTTAAATTATTTTTTGTTTTTATCCCGAACATGCCTACTCAATCCATCCAATCAGCAATGTGCTTAAAAATGGCAGTTTCTTCCTTCGTCGTAGGCGGGGAAAGGCAGGTGTGGAAGAATCTTTAAAAATACAGGTTTATTGCCACGGATTTGCGGCAGAAGCGCAGCAAACAAAAAAGACCAGAGAACGGTGTTGGCGTTCCCTGATCTTTGATTTACGGTCAGTGACAATTCGAGTGCTTTTTATTTGGCCTGATTTAGATGCTGGATGACGATTCCCGCAATAGAAGGACACGGTGCTTGACGAACTACCGCGCCAATATCGAAAGCAACCATCGGCATTCCGTACACAACGCAGGATGCTTTGTCCTGACCGATGGTAAAGGAGCCCTGTTTTCTCATTTCAAGCAGACCCTTTGCCCCGTCGCTGCCCATACCGGTCAGAATAATGCCCATGGCATCCTTGCCCGCCGTTTCAGCAACCGAGCGGAACAGCACATCCACCGAGGGACAGTGCCCGCTGACCTTCTCGCCTGCGGCGCATTTGACATAATAGCCTCTGGCATCCCTGGCGAGAGTCATGTGTTTATCACCCGGCGCAATATAGGCCACACCCGGCTCCACACGCTCGCCGCCCTTCGCCTCCGCCACGGTAAAACTGCAAAGGCGATCCAAACGCTCCGCATACATTTTGGTAAATCCGGGCGGCATATGCTGCACGACTAAAATGCCCGGAATATTCTTCGGAAGATTTTTCAGAATTTCGAGCGTTGCTTCAGTTCCGCCGGTAGAGGCACCAATGGCAATGACTTTTTCCCCTTTACTATTGGAGGAGAGAGTCGGCGTTGGCAGGGACTCCAGCGGAGAAACGATTTTGGTCTTTACCTTTGCGGTTGAGGCAATCCGGATTTTCACTGCCAGCTCGGTAAAAAACAAGGTGTAATCCGTTGCGGCGGCAGGCTTACGAATAAAATCCACAGCGCCCGCATCGAGCGCGTCAAAAATACCGAGAGCCAGCGAGCTGACCAGCACAACCGGCACAGGGCGTCTGGGAATCAGTTTTTTTAAAAAATCAGTGCCCTTCATATCAGGCATTACCACATCCATGGTGATGACATCCGGCGAAAGCTCTTGAATCTTTTTCGCCGCCTCCGCCGCGCTGCCAGCCGTACCTACCACTGATATTCCCGGGTCTTTCAGCAGGGCATTCTGCAGCGCCGTTCGGAAAAACAGAGAATCATCCACAATCAAAACCTTGATGACACGATTGAGCGACATAACAGTTTATTGTCCTTTCTGATACACCGACGGCTCCAAATAAAGGAATTTAGAGCTGTCCCTTTGTATTGTTTCGGAATGCCCAATCAGCAAAAATCCACCTGGGATGAGCATGTCGTAGTATTTATTGATGAGCTTGTTGCGGTCGTTCTGATCAAAATAGATCATGACATTTCGGCAGAAAATCAGATCGAACGGCTGCATTGGAGGAAACGGCTGCATCAAATTCAGCCGCTGAAACGTTACATGCCGACGAATATCGTCGTTAATGCGGAACTGATCTGCCCCTTGCTTCACAAAATAACGGGTCAGCCAGCCCTGAGGCACGTTTTTCAAAGATTCTGCGCTGTACACAGCAGCCTTTCCCGCCGCCATCGCCTTTTCGGAAATATCTGTGGCGAGAATACGAAAATCCCAGCCGGGATGCCCCAGGCTGAAATAATCCTTCAGCACCATGCAGGTTGTATAGGCCTCTTCGCCGGAGGAACAGCCCGCGCTCCAGATTCGTATGAGCTTGCGGTGATTGATCCGCTCCTGAAGCGGCAGTAATTTATTTTTGATAAAATCAAAATGAGCCGGTTCGCGCATGAAATAGGTGTGATTTGTCGTTAGCTTGTTCAGCAGGACAATGACTTCATCTGGATTTTTCTGCTGGATCAGGGTCATATACTCTGAAAAGCTCTTCATGCCCTTTTCCGCCAGAACGGAATACATGCGCGCTTCAATCAGCTGGCGCTTGTTGGCCAGGTTGATGCCGTAATTATTTTTAACATACGTTACAATGGTATTGAATTCCTGGTCTGTCAGACGTATCATAATGATCCTTTCTTGAGTGGAAAAATTCTGGGTGTACCGGGAAGCAGCCCGAAGGTCAGATTCATCAGCCCAAACGGGACACGATGGCGTCTCCCACCTGCGCCGTGGTTGCGGCTCCGCCCATATCAGGGGTGAGAGCCTTCCCTTCCGTCAGAACGTCCTCTACCACGTCTAAAAGCCGCTTGCCCCAGGCCTCGTGGTGAAAGAAATCCAGCATCTGGCTGGCGGCCCAAACGGTAGCGAGCGGATTTGCGATCTGGCGGCCGGCAATGTCGGGCGCCGAACCATGAATTGGCTCAAACATGGAAGGGTATTTGCGTTCGGGGTTGATATTTGCGCCTGCCGCAAGGCCCATACCACCGGCAATCGCGGCGCCAAGGTCGGTGAGAATATCGCCGAACAGGTTTGAAGTGACCACTACCTCGAACGCTTCAGGACGCTTGACCATCATCATACTGGCCGCATCCACCAGATAGGAGGCTGTTTTTACATCTGGGTACTCCCGGCTTACCTCGGCAAAAATCTGGTCCCAAAACACCATGGAATAGTTCAGCGCATTCCCCTTGCTCACACTGGTCAGCGTTTTTTGTTCCCGGCGCGCCAGCTCAAACGCGTAGCGCATGATCCGCTCGCAGCCGTGCCGGGAGAATACGCCATTCTGGAGTACTACCTCATGGGGGGTATCACGATAAAGCCAGCTTCCGCTCCCTGCGTATTCTCCCTCGCTGTTCTCACGCACGAAAACCATGTCGACATCTTCCCGCTTCACATCTTTCAGTGGGCAGGGCGCGCCGCGCAGCAGCTTGACCGGGCGAAGATTGACGTACTGATCGAAGCTTTTGCGGATTGTAAGGAGCAACCCCCAGAGAGAAATATGATCCGGAACCCCGGGAAAACCGACGGCACCGAGAAAAATAGCATCAAAGCCGCTGAGCTGTTCGATCCCGTCCTCTGCCATCATCCTTCCGTTCTTCAGGTAATACTCACATCCCCACGGGAAGGTGGTGAACTCAAACCGAAATCCGCCGTCCAGCCGGGCCACATGCTCCAGCACCTTACAGCCTTCTGAAATCACCTCGGGGCCAATCCCGTCGCCGGGAATGACCGCAATTTTATGAACCTGCAAATCAAACGCCCCCTGAAATATTCTTTGAGGTTGCCCCTGAGAATCACACAGAGCAGCCATTCCTGTTCAGCGCTGAAAACTAATTGTTATTGTAAAGGTTGACTACATCGAGAATCAAGCTGATGCTACCGTCGCCCAGTACAGCCCCGCCGGAAATCCCGCTTTCTTTAATGTTAAATTGATTGAGGTATGCGGGCAGACCCTTTACCACAACCTGCTGTTCTCCGAGAAGGTCATCCGCGAGGATACAGTACACCTTTTCGTGATTTTCTACCTGCACAACGATAGAATCCTCCAGCGTTTTCACCTTGGGCTCAAGCCCGAACACAGAGTGCAGACGAATGAGCGGATAATACTGGTTGCGCATAGTGATGATTTCATTGCCGCTGGTATCGTACAGCACCTGATCAGACGTGACCTTGACCAACTGCTTAATATTGTTGGTAGGGATGATAAACATGGTGTCGCCCACAGAAACCTTCATGCCGTTGACAATTGCCAAAGTGAGCGGAATCTTGAACAGCACCTTCGTTCCCTTGCCGTACTCGCTTGAGATCGTCACGTCGCCGCCGACCTTCTCCACGTTCTTCTTCACAACGTCCATTCCGACGCCGCGGCCCGAATATTCGGTAACCACCTCGTTGGTGGAAAACCCGGGCATCAGGAGAAAATTGTAAACCTCGCGGTTCGAATATTCCTTTTCGCTCTTTTTGAGCATGCCCTGGCGCTTGGCCTTGGCCAATACCGCGTCGCGGTCGATTCCCTGACCATCGTCCTCAATGGAAATCAGGATTTCACCGCCGGTATTTTGCGCTGTGAGGGTAATGGTTCCCTTGGCCGGCTTTCCGCTCGCGGCACGGGCCTGTTTATCCTCCAGCCCATGATCCATCGCGTTGCGCACCACGTGCATGATCGGATCGTTGATGCTGTCAACAATGGACTTATCAACCTCAGTATCCTCGCCGACCAGCACAAGCTCCGCGTCCTTCTCCAGATTTTTGCTCATATCTCGCACGATACGGCGCATTTTCTGGAATACACCCGAAATCGGGACCATCCGGATGGACATGACGATCTCCTGTAGTTCATCCGTGAGCTTGCGCAGCTGGCGCGAAGCCTTGGTGTAGCTGTTATCTACTCCGCTTTCGCTGGACTGCACGGAATGTGAGGCCGTCACCATCGATTCTGTGATAACAATTTCGCCGACAAGATCCATCAAATTGTCGAGCTTCGACAGGTTGACGTTGATCAGATTCTGCTTCACGGCCGGATGATTCCCGTTGCCATTATTTGCGGCAGGCTCTGTGCTTGCAGCCGTCTTTTCCTCTTTTGCGTTTTTAACCTGCTCTTTCTGTTGCGTCAGCGGTGAAAGAACAGTATAATTTTTAGTATATACAAAATTTTCAATGATCTTGAGCGAGGACTCCATTTCTTCTTTGGTGCGGAACATCAGCAGAAGCCCGTCTTTTCCAATTTCATCTGCGGCGGCGGGATTGGAATCCAGTTTCTCCGGTACGCTGCGCACCGGTGTGCCGGTTTCAACGATCGCATGCACCAGAAGCATGGCTCGCAGGTGAACCATCTCTGTTTCTTCTTCAAAGAACACGCGCACCGGGAAAGGATATTCCTCCCCGCTGTCGGAGGCAGGCTGCTGAACCTGTACTGGAGCGATCTGGGCCGGAGCGCGAACAGACTCTGCGGCTGTCGGCTCCGCCGGGGCGCTCGGCTGCACAGCCGCAACGGGCTCTTCCGGCGCTTCTCCGGAAATCTTTTTGAGGAAAGAATTAATTTCTTCCTCTAAACTGCCGATATTTGTAATAAGCGGTTCATTGTTTTCGATTTTCTCGACTTCTGTTTTCAAAAAATCACTGGATTTGAACATCAAGTCTGTAAGCGGCTCGTTGTACTCCGAAGAAATGCCGTGTTCTCTTACAAAATAGAACAGGTCCTCCATCTTATGAGTTACCGTCGCTATGCTGTCAAACTGCATCATCGCAGAAGACCCTTTGATTGTGTGCATGATGCGGAAGATCTCGTCGATACTTTCCGAATCAAAATCACCCGCCTGCTCGCAGCGAAGAAGAATTTCATCCAGATGTGTCAGCAAGCCGTTGGTTTCGAACAAATAAACTTCCAGCAAAGATTCCATATTGTTATCCATGAATGATAGCCACCGCCTATCTCAAAATTCCCAAAAGGAACAAACTAGAAAAATCCAGAAAAATCTGTCTTTCTCATAATAATATATCGGATTAAGTCGCAAATAATTAACTTTTTCGCTTCTATTTCTATAAATTTTAATTTTAGAGGTACCCATTTATGGCAGATAACCTAAGAATTACTACACCAATCCCAGGCGGAGAAAATGTAAATCGGCTGAATCCCGCAAAGCCAGCCGACCGCGCTGTGGTTAATCCGGCGCTGGTACCGCCCGCCAATGCCGACCGGCAGTCCGGCCAGCAAAACAACGCGGAGTTTTCGTTTCTTCTGAACCGAAATTCTGTATTCAGCCGCTTTATTCAGCAGCTTGGCAACACACCGGATCTTTCGCAGAGCCTTGGCAAGTTGGTGTTTGAGGTGATGGGCCGGGCCGGAGCGGAACAGGGAGCCAGTATTTCAGAGTCGTTGCGTCAGCTGACACAGGTTATCAATATGGGGCGGGAAGGTATTGTGCAGAACCTGCTGTTCCAGGAAAACAACCGAACGCAGTTTTCGGGTACCCTGTTCCAAATGATGCGCCAGATACTGGAGCAAAACCCAAGCAAGATGCTGGAACAGAAAACAGCGCAGTTTTTGAAAGCCTTTAACGCCTACTCCGGCGCCGGGGAAACCACCCGCGCGGTGATTCACCGACTGATACAGATCAGCGAGCAGATTCCGCAGCCGTACAGCGGTCAGCTGCAGCAGATGACGCAGGAGCTGACCGACGAGCTGCCGATCGAGAATCTGAATCAGAACCTCACTGCACTCAAAGAGAAGATCATCCCGTTTTTACGGCGGTATATCTCCGCCACCAACGATTTTGGCCGTGTTCGCGACAACATTACTCTGCTCGTTCATGATCTGTCCCGCCTGAACATCAGCTCCCGCGAAGAGCTGGCGGAAAAGTATACCGCTCTGCTCGATTACTGCAAATACGACCTGAATTTTCCGCCCCAGAAACTCAACGAAATGACCTCCGTTTTTCTGGAGCATATGGGGCGCCTGGAAACGCCCAAAGAAAACAGATTGCTGGATTCCGTACTAAGGCTCTTGACGGAAAACGCAAGCGGCCCGTCGCAGCGCGGGCAGGAGCTGTTCCAGAATACGCTCTCTTCCCTTTTGATGGATAACAGTGTATACATGCCGTTTCACCACCTGTTTCTTCCTCTGGCCTTTGAGGGCAAATACCTGTTCGGGGAAATCTGGGTCGAAAAAGAAGAAGATTCCGACGGAAGACAAACGGCAGATGGGCGGGAACGCAGCCGCCAGATTATTCTGACGTTTGACATTAAGTCCAAAGGTTATTTTGAGGCTTTCCTGACGCTAACCGGGAAAAAAATCAGCGCCCGGCTCAACTGCCCAGCGGAATTTGCACCCGATGCCAAAGCGATCAGCACGGCTGTTTCCTCCATTTTTGCCCGAAACGGCTTTGAACCGGAAGCAGTGGAGCTGTCTGCCGGGGCTCCCCCCTCGGCTGCAAAAACCATCCTGAAAAAAATACACGAGGGAAGGCGAATCGTTGATGTCACAGTATAACAACAAGCAGCGCGCAGCTGCCCTGCGCTATTCCGAGGCGGAAAACCATGCTCCGATCGTCGTGGCTGCGGGCGTAGGCTACACTGCGTCCAAAATCATAGAAGTTGCGCAGGAAAGCAATATTCCCGTTTATCAGGACGACGCGCTGGCCTCTCTGCTGTCACAGATGAATATGGGGACTGAAGTTCCGCCGGAGCTGTACCAGGCCGTGGCCGATCTGTACCTGTATTTTCTCAATTATGGTGAGCAGGAGGCAACCCCGGCTGCTGCCAACGCCAAAAAGGTTTCCCCACCACCTGAAATGCCGGACTTCTCGGAAGAATAACGTACCCGGCATCGCTTTTTTCAAGAATACTCTTCATTTTCTTTTTCGTATGACCGATATATAAGTTGAAGTATAGAACGATTTAATATAGTTTTCTTTCAAATAACCGCCGCGGCTGCGGCGGAAGAAGTGGTGAAACGATATGAATAATAATTTAAATCCGGTTCTCTCTCTGACAGAAGAAACCGCAGCAAAACAAAACACGTCTGAAAAATATCTGACCTTTTATATCGACGGCCAGATTTTTGCAATTCCCAGCAGTCAAGTGGTTGAAATCGTACGCATTCAGTCGATTACGCTAATGCCCAAGCTGCCCTCATATGTAAGGGGAGTGATCAATCTGCGCGGCAAGATTGTGCCGCTGATTGATATTCGGCTGAAGCTTTCTAAACCTGAGCTGGAATACAGCGACCAGACAAGCATTGTGGTAACACAGTCGGAGGACGCCACCATTGGCCTGATCGTTGACAGTGTGGATGATGTTACTGACATTTCTACCGCGGACGTAAACGAAACGCCAAGTCTTGGCCGTGAAAAAAGCAATCCCTTTGTCAACGGGATCGTGACTCTTTCTAAAGGGCCAGCCCTACTGCTGAACCTGCGGCGAATCCTGACCGAAAACGAAGAGGAACACGCACATAGTAAAGCGGAGGCTGACGAATCGGAGAGCGAGGGAGCCTGACGGCCTTCTCAGGCTATTATGTGTTCGATCTGTTGTTCTCGGCAATAATGAAATTCATTTCTCATTTTTAATATCACTTTGAAAGGGTGACTTCAATGGAAGATACCATCAATACCATCGATACCATTGACTTTCTGGACACAGCCAATCAGGAGCTTGACGGAAAATATTTGACTTTTTTTCTGGACAACCAACTCTTCGGCGTTCCGATTTCAGATGTGGTTCAAATTATCGGCATGCAGGAGATTACCCCTGTACCGGATTCGCCCGTTTATGCCAAAGGCATCATCAATCTGCGTGGCAGCATCATCCCGCTGATTGATATTCGGCTGCGCTTCGGCAAGCCTGAACTGGAATACAACGACCGCACCTGCATTATTGTGACAAAGCTAGAAGAAACCTATATCGGTTTTCTGGTAGACTCCGTCAATGAGGTTTCGGTCATTGAAGAAGAAAACATCTCGGCTACCCCAACCGTGATTTCCGGCAACAGCACCAACACCTATGTAACCGGAATTGGGCGGCTGCACGGCAAGGTCGTTCTGCTGGTAGACCCGAAAAAAATTCTGAACAACGAGGAAATGAAACAGGTAGAAAAGGTACTGGATCAACTGTAAGATCAACCTTTCGCATTTTCCTGCACAGTGACTGAAACCGGAAAGGATTGTTCAGATGCAAAATAAAAGACGTCATCTTTCTTTAAAAGCGGAACTGCTGATGATTACACTGGCCATTGTTCTGCTCTCGATCGTTTTAGGAGCGATTGCCACTGTTCTTTACACCCGGCAGATGCTGATTCCGGCCATTTTGGTGCTGCTGATTACGATTCTCTTGGCGTCGGTGATTACATGGCGTGTTGCACATATCCTGCAGAGTGCCCTGGACATGATCAAAGACAGCGTCAGGCGTCTGGGCCACGGTGATTTTGACATGGAAATTGAGTTTACTATGCAGGGTGATATTGACGATCTATGCACCGCGGTAAATGATACCGCAGTGCAGCTCAAGAAGAATGTGACCGGAATTGCAACGACACTTGATCTGATTACCGACGGAAAAATTCATATTGTGAACAAACGAAGCTATGCGGGTGATTTTACCCGAATTCAAAACTCGATGCAGCAGCTTTCAGAAATATTGCTGCAAAACGTCTCTTTAATCTCCAGCTCGTCGCAGCAGGTGACCGATGGCTCGGAACAGGTGGCCAGCGCCTCTCAGTCTCTGGCTCAGGGAGCCACCGAGCAGGCTAGCTCGATTCAGGAGCTTTCTGCAACCATTCTCGACGTCTCCGAGCAGGTAAAGCAGAATGCGTTTGACGCTTCAGACGCGAACGGCGCTTCCACCCTTGCGCGTCAAAAAATTCAGAATGTGGCGAAAGAAACGGAAAATATGATGCAGGCGATGACTGAGATTACGAGATCCTCCAACCAGATTGGCAATATCATCAAAACAATTAATGACATTGCCCGCCAAACGAACATTCTGGCTCTCAATGCCGCCGTTGAGGCCGCCAGAGCCGGTTCCGCTGGAAAAGGCTTTGCCGTTGTAGCCGAAGAAGTGCGCAATCTGGCCAGTAAAAGTGCCGAAGCCGCACAGAATTCCACCGCTTTAATTGAGAATTCCATTCTGGCTGTTGAAAAGGGAAAGAGCATTGCAGACCAAACCGCGAAAACTATGCAGGAGGTTCTGGCGGCTACCGAAAAATCGACAGACCTCGTGAATCGAATCGCCTCCGCTTCAGAAACACAAGCAAACTCCATCAGTCAGATCAGCCTTGGGGTAGATCAGATTTCCTCGGTGGTGCAAACCAATTCCGCCACGGCGGAGGAAAGCGCTGCTTCGAGCCGTGAAATGGCTGATCATGCTACGCAGCTGCAACATTTGGTGGAATACTATTCATTAGAGGAAGTCGTCGTTTCTGAATGATTCGTTAAACGACTCCATGGTTACTTATTTTGTGTGCGGACGGAATATTCTGTCCGCTTTTTCAGTTGAAAAGGGATGGAACAAGGCACGCTTCCATCCCCGCAACCATATTCTCAACTTCAGTTGTATTCTTCCAGTTTGGCCGGGGGCCGAAAAAAAACCAGTCTGCAGACACGCATTGTCCGCAGACTGGTTACAGCTCATTTTATCATTCAACTCATTCAACTATCTTTTCTTCCTGCTCTCCCTGAAGTTCCTCATCCAGATCTTCCGTGGAGATATTACAGGCATTCTCAATCACAAGCGAAAGATAGTTGCGGTCATTATACAGATCGAGTATTTTGTCCGGCTCGCTGAGCAGCCGGATCTGAGGGCGAAGCGGGTGCCTGACATTCTGTGCAACAACAATCGCGATTTCTCCGTTACTCAGACTGACGCAGGAGCCAACCGGGTAAGGAGAAACCTTTCTTAAAAACGCCTCAACCACTTCCACATCAAAGGCCGTGCCACTCCCACCCATAATATACTCCAGCACTTCTGTGGGAGAAGACGGTTTTCGATAAGGCCGAACGGATGTCAGCGCATCATACACATCCGCTACCGCAATAATCCGGCCAAACAAAGGAATACTGTCTCCCTTCAGGCCACTGGGATAACCGGAGCCGTCAAATTTCTCATGGTGCGTCAAAATACCGGCACAAATCTTTTTATTAACCAACTGGTGCTTTAAAAAAAACTCGGCGCCTTTATAAGGGTGCAGCTTCACCACTTCAAACTCATCCAACGTCAGCTTGGCCGGTTTCGCGATAATCTCAATCGGAATCGACATCTTCCCAATGTCATGCAACAATGCGCAAAGGCCAAGGTCATACAGCTCCTTAGTCTTCATCCCCATAGAAATCCCAATAGCAATTGCCAGGATGGACACACCCAGTGAATGGTTATAAGTATAATCATCATACAGCTTTAAATTAACAATGCTGAGTTCGATGTTTTTATTATTTTTCAGTGCTGTGACTAACTGTTTAGAAACATCCAGAGTCTGATTAATATGGCTGATATTGATGCTCTGCGCATTCTTATCAAACATCTCGAACACGTTTTCGAGATTTGCGATAGCCTCCTGCTTGAGCGCCTTTTTAATCGGCGGGCGAGGCCGCAGCAACTTGCATGCCGGCTGTCCCTCTTGATCATCATTGGAATGGATATATGCCCCTAATACCTGCAGTTCGCTAAGCTTTTGAATGTACGCGCTGGTCAGGATCTGTCCGGAACGCAACATGGCGACTTTACAAGTCTTGTAATCATACAAATACACATCCCGATCCAGCCTCATGCCCTCTTTCAGCTGATCGATAGGAACAAAATTCATGTGCTTCCTTTCTTTCTTGCTCGCTTCGCTAAGCAAATAGTAAAACAAAACTTATTGCACTAAGTGTACAATATTCATTCGGGAAATGCAATTGTTATTTCCGAAAATCGCAACTAATTCTTCTGTTTTTTTTCCTAATGATTTATAAAAACTGTACGATATATATGGTAAGAAGTATTTTTATCGGACAGGAGGATCTCTAATGTCTTCTTTATCTACCAATTCCAGCACATCTTCCTCTTCGCTTTATGCGACGGCAAGTTCTTCCAAACGCATGAGTGGCTTGATGTCGGGATTAGACACCGACGAGCTGGTCAAGCAGCTTACGAGCGGAACGCAGACTAAAATTGACACTGCAAATCAGAAAAAGCAGACTGCCACTTGGCAGCAGGAAGCTTATCAGGCTGTTATCAAGTCAATTTCTGAGTTTCAGTCTAAATACTTTTCCTCTTCTTCCAGCAGCAGCAGCATTTTAAATGCCAATTTCTTCAACAGCACATCGATTAAGAATAACTTTTCTTCCTATGTAGGCGTCAGCGGTTCGTCCAGCGTTGCGAAAAGCATGCAGATTAAATCGATTTCGCAGCTTGCAAAGCAGGCCTCGTTTGTAGCCAGCAACAAGGTTTCCAATCAGGCAATACAAACCGGAGCCATTCAGTCTGAGTGGACAAAGAGCGCCGTAACCGGCTCCACCATGAAGATTAATTTTGAGAGTAAGGATTATACCTTAACTGTTGGTACTAACGGTACCACTAAAACGGCTTCTGAGATTGTGAGCCAGCTTAATCAGCAGCTAAAGGATCAGGGACTTAGTGATAAGCTTAGCGCTTCCATTGACACAGACGGGAAATTTGTTTTAAAAAATAAAGATTCTTCTTCGTCTGCTGCCGTTACAATCAAAAGCGGTTCAGATTCTTTGCTCGGCGGGCTTGGCCTGAAAGCAGATAATTCCGGTACCACGGTAACGGGAGCAACTGCGGTGAACGAAGCATATTTTACGAATCATTCCATTGCTTCCGGATCAAAGCTGAATCTGAGCATCGGCGGCACTGACTACACACTTACTCTTTCCTCTTCTATTTCTCTCCCTGTAAAATCGGCTTCTGAAACAGACGCGGAATTTATGGCGAACTATTCCAAGAAGCTTGAAACTGCGTTAAACGAAGCGGTAAAGTCAAACACGGATCTAAAGGGCAAGATCAGCTTTGATGTGGGTGATGACGGGGCGATTTCTTTAACCTCTACTGAGGGAAAGTCGATTGAGGTAGTCAGCAGCGGCAGCAGCAAAAGCCTGATGAACGGGCTGGGGCTGACAAACAGTGGCAGCTCAGTCAGTGGACAGGTAAATCAGAACGAATTATATAAAACCTATTTGGGCGAATCTCTTTCCGGCTCAAATATAACCTTTGATCTCAACGGGCTTTCAAAGACCATCTCCTTTGATGCAACTGCGACATCAAGCTATGACACGCCGGAAGAGCTGCAGAGCTATCTCCAAAGCAAATTGGATTCTGCTTTTGGCAGCGGAAAGGTTCAGGCTGCAACAAAAGACGGTGGTCTTTCCTTTACAACAACGGGGGGTACTACCGATGTTCTGACGATTTCCTCTTCCAGTAAAAGCGGCGTGCTTGGCGCCGACGGTGCTTTGCATGTATTTGCCGGTGAATCAAACCGCATCAACGTAAATAAGACCCTGCGTGATGTACAGAACGAGCTATCCACTGAGCTGACGAAAGATGGCTCGGATTTACTGTCTGAATATAAGCTTTCCGTCAACGGAAAAGAGTTTTCATTCAAGGCAACCGACAGCGTCAGCACAATTTTAAAAACCATCAACAACGATTCAGATGCTAACGTTACTGTCACTTATTCGAGTACCTTAGACCGTTTTAGTATCGTCGCGAAAAACGGTGGCTCCAACAGTAAGGTGGAAATTAAGGATGTAACCGGCAATCTGTCTGAAGCGCTGTTCGGAAGCGGCACCGTTAACGGAACGGCCGGCCAGGACGCTGTGCTTGATGTCAGCTTTGACAATGGGCAGTCCTTTACAACCATTACCCGCAGCAGCAATACCTTTACGATGGACGACGTGAATTTTGAGCTGCAGAAAACAACCACCGGCTCCGATATCAGTCAAACAAATCCCATCACCTTTTCGTCTGAATCAAAAACAGATGATCTTGTAACGAAAATGAAAGCATTTATCGACGATTACAATGCGATTTTAACAACGGTAAACGGCTATATCTCAGAGAAAAAGCCTACAGACGCTACTTATAAGCCATTAACGGATAATCAGAAAAGTGAAATGAGCGAAAGTCAGATCACCACTTGGGAGAAAAAAGCAAAGCAGGGCCTGATGTTTAACGATTCTCTTCTCAGCAGCTTTGTTCAGGACTGGCGTTCCAGTATGACGGACTTTGTTTCTTCGATGAGCAGCGCTTTGTATCAGGTCGGCATCTCGGCTTCCAGCTATTCCGACAATGGAAAACTAACTGTGGACGAGGACAAGCTCAAAGTGGCACTGAATTCCGATCCGGATAAGGTCACTCAGCTGTTTACTTCTACGGACGGCATCGCTACCCGGATGCAGAATGTCATTAAAAAATACACAAATGACAGCTTAGTAAATACTGGTCTTTTTATCACAAAGGCGGGCTCTTCCACCAGCAAGGTAGACCAGAGTGAATTAGCCAAGAAAATGAAAGCGTACGATACTCAGATTAAAACCCTGAAAACGCAGCTAAAATCCCGGCAGGAATATTATTATAATAAATTTACCGCTTTGGAAACCTATATTTCAAAGATGAACTCTCAGGCCAGCTTCTTTACATCATCCAGTTCCACCTGACGGTAAAATCAGAGGTGTATCATGCAAAGCAATGCGATTTTTCAATACAAACAGCAGTCTGTCTCTACTATGTCGCGCGGGGAACAGTTGCTTCTTCTGTTCGATGAAGTCTTAAAAAACCTTCACCATAGTTCTCTGCTAATGAAACAGAAGGATTTCGTCAATTCTGAAAAATGCACCGAAAAATGCAAAAATATTTTTCAGTACCTTTCTTCCGTGCTGGACTTTAAGTATCCTGTTTCAAAAGAACTGTATGATTTATACTATTTCTGCAATCAGCAAATCATTCGTGCAGAAATCCGCCGCGATCCTCAGCTTCTGGATGATTTGCTTCCGCTTGTCAATGAGATGCGCGATACCTGGGCACAGGCGGAAAAACTGGTCCATATAAAAAAATAAAGAAATACCGCAGATAAAGATTGGAGTACATCATGCTTACGCAGGACATTTTGGTATGCCTGGAGCAAAAGAAGATTCTGATGGAACAGATTTTGAACATCACAAAGCAGATGGAGGTTCAATCGCTGGAGGAAACAGTCGAGCTGGACCCACTGCTGGAGCAGCGCGGTCAGCTGATGCAGCGGGTGGATAAATGCAACCTTCTGATCCGATCCAAAACAGAGCTTCAAGACGCCGCTGAACAGGAAAGACTGCGCGATCTAATGTCTTCGCAGTTAAAAGAAGAAATCTGTTGCCCAGATGAAATACGGGCTTTGAATTTGATTTCAGAAATCAATGCGCTGTTTCGCCAGGCTGCTGCTCTCAATCGTTCTACAATGGATCTTTTGCTGGTACAGCGTGAGAATTCAAAGAAGCACCTTGCCGAACTAAAGCAGCAGGGTGAACAAAACAATTTGTTTACCTTTCGATAAACCATCCACAAAGGCATAGTGTTTCGGCAAAGCCGGGCTCTGTGCCTTGTTTTTTTACCCAAAACCGTGTAAAATGAAAACAATGGAAAAAGAGAACTCAATGATTTTGGGAGCTCTCTTTAGAAACAGTATCTTTACAAGAAAGGAATTTATCTGGTTTCCATGATTTTTGATATGCATATTCATATGTTCCCTGATTTCCTGGCCGGAAAAGCACTTTCCGGAATTGGCGAAACCAGTCATGTTCCCCCCGTAACCAAGGCAACGCTTTCCGACACTAGAGGCAAGCTGAAAGAGTGGGGAATTTCCTGCGCGGCCGTCATGAATATCGCCACCAGGCCGGAGCAGCAGACCAACATTAATAATTGGGCGGCAGAGATTCAGGACGCCTTTTTTTATTGCTTCGGCTCGGTTCATCCGGACGCCCCGGATGCCGTGGAGGAGCTTTGGCGCATTCGTGATCTGGGGCTTTACGGCGTAAAGCTGCACCCGGAATACCAGCGCTTTTTTGTCGACGACAAGAAAGCTTACCCGATTTACGACGCACTGCAAGAATTGGGGCTGCCCGTTACCATTCACGCAGGGTGGGACCCGGTTTCACCGAACGTGGTACGTACACCGCCAAAGGCTTTGGCAAAAATAGCGCGTGACTTTCCACGTATGACCATTATCGCAGCACATATGGGCGGAATGAAGCGCAGCGACGAAGCCGAGGATTATTTGATCGGCATGGAAAACATCTACCTCGACACCTCGATGTCTTACCTGATCGTAGACCCAGAGCAGGCCAAACGAATGATTCTGCACCACGGCCCGGAGAGGGTACTCTATGCCAGCGACTGCCCCTGGAGCCTGCCCTTGGAGCAGATACACTACCTGGAGCGGTTGGGGCTACCGGATCGGATGATGGAAGATATTTGCTGGAACAATGCCCGGCGCCTGTTGGGCCTGGACGAAATCTCCGGGCAAATTTGCCTCGGAACAAAACGGAGGATATTCCGATGAAAAACATATTGGTAACCGGCGGCGCCGGTTTTATTGGAAGCCACACCTGCGTAGAGCTGCTGCAAAACGGCTACGATATTTGCGTTGCAGATAACTTCAGCAACTCTTCCCCTGCCGCTCTGGATGCGGTACGCACCATTACCGGCCGGGATTTTCCCTCCTATTGCTGCGATCTGCTGGATGAGGAGCACTTGGGGCAAATTTTTGAGGAACAGAAAATCGATGCAGTCATCCATTTTGCCGGCTTGAAGGCCGTGGGAGAAAGCGTTCAAAAGCCCGTCCTTTATTATCGCAATAACGTGACCGGAACCCTGAATCTGCTGCAGCAGATGGAGCGGCACAGTGTCAGGCGCCTGGTATTCAGCTCTTCCGCCACGGTGTATGGAGAAAACAATCCCATCCCTTATCGAGAGGATATGCCAACCGGACAGACCACAAATCCCTATGGCACAACCAAAGCAATGATTGAACAGATTTTGCAGGATCTTTGTAAGAGCGACAGCCAGTGGAACACCATGCTGCTGCGCTACTTTAATCCGATTGGCGCGCACCCCAGCGGACTGATCGGAGAAAACCCCAACGGCATCCCCAACAACCTGATGCCGTACATTATGCGGGTCGCACAGGGGTCTCTGCCTTATCTTAACGTCTTCGGCAACGACTACCCCACCTGTGACGGCACCGGTGTGCGGGACTATATCCACGTCTGCGACCTTGCCATCGGCCATGTCAAGGCCCTGGACGCACTTTTTGCGCAGGAGGGTAACAGTGTTTACAATCTGGGAACCGGGCATGGCAGCTCCGTCCTTGAGGTTGTAAAGGCCTTTGAGCAAGAATCGGGAGTTCCTGTTCCTTATCGGTTTGCTCCTCGTCGGGCCGGTGATCTGCCGGAATACTATGCCGACGCCACCAAAGCACAAAAAATACTGGGCTGGCAGGCCCGTTACACATTAGCCGATATGTGCCGTGACTCCTGGAATTTCATCCAAAAGCAAGGAATCGAGAAAAAGGAAGCAGGTGATTCGGAATGAACGTTACCATTGAGTACAACTGTGAGCAGATTAACTGGGAGGAGCTGGCCACTGTCATCGAAACCGCGGGCCTTTCCCCTCACCCACCCGAAACATTCCGTAAAGCGTTTGAAAACAGCTTTGCCGTCGTTTTTCTGCGGGATGGGAAACGCTTGATCGGCTGCGGACGCGCTCTTTCCGACGCAACGTTTCAGTCCGCTATTTACGACATCGCTCTGCTGCCCGAATATCATGGGCAGGGACTTGGCAGAACCCTACTGGAGGAGATGCTTCGGCAGCTGCCGGACAGTAATGTAATATTATACGCGTCCCCGGGAAAAGAAACCTTTTACGAGCGCTTCGGCTTCGGCCGTCTGAAAACCGGAATGGGGAAATTTCTCAATCCGGAACGCATTCGTCAAAGAGGGATGCTCGAATAAAAGAACGACTCCGCCAATTGGCGGAGTCGTTCTTTTATTCTTCCTTTGTTTTGGAACTGCGAGAGCGCGTCTTTTTAGGGTGCTCTTTGGCTTCCTTATAATAGTAGGCAAAGCGGCTGATGAGTCCTGCCAGTACCGTCAGCGACATGGATTCCGTCTGATTCCATGTGCGGTTGGTCGTCACATCGTCGCAGCCTACAAAGCCGCGAATGCTTCCCCGCTGATCGTACAGCACACAGTGCAGTGTAGAGCGTGTGGAAGGGCTCTGTTTCAGGAAGTAGGTATCCTCAGCCTCCTGCACATCATAACAGCGGAACAGTCCCCATTCGTCGAAGCGCTGATAATGAAGCCTCAGCTCATCAAACGCAACCTTCTGCGATCTGCCGAAAACCGGCTCCACATTCGGCGCACACCATTCACACGCGATCGTACATTGCAGGTGATCCTCTGAGCATTCCGCCAAATACACCCGGCCAACGCTGAGAACACGGCCAATCATCCTCAAAACCGGCCCCATTCCGTCGGGGCTTCCACCTGAGGAGAGAAGCTCTTCTGTCGCTTCAAACACAAGGTGTGGATCAACCCGGTAATCCGGCGTAATGTCGCGGCGAATCTCCGTCACCAGAGACGCAGGTTCTGAAGTCCCCGAATCACGCTTCAGTTGAGTGATGTCAGAATAAAACACCATGTCGCCCTTGCCGTGGCGTTTGGCAACATACAGCGCCTGATCAGCCTTGTGGAACAGCTCCTCATAGGCGGTTCCATCCTGAGGAAAAAGGGAAACACCCACGCTGGCGCTGAGAAGGTGCTGCATGTTCGACAGGGATTCGGCCTGCTGAAACATTTGGCAGACCTCCTGTGCCTTTTGGCGGATGGTATCCAGACTCTTTTCTCCACGCAGAAAAACAAGGAACTCGTCGCCGCCGATTCGGCCAACTACCCCTTTGTCTTCAAAGTTTAGCTTTAAAATCCGCGAAAATTCCACCAATACAGCGTCTCCGTGCAAATGGCCGTAAGTGTCGTTGATCTCTTTAAAGTTATCGATATCGATCACCAGAATCGCATGGCTGCGATCCGATTCATAAGAAAGAGATTGGCGAACCAGCGTTTCGGTCATGGTTTTATTGTACAGCTTGGTAAACGGGTCCCTCTGGGCGCGTTCCACCAGCTCGAGCATTTCTTCCTTCTGGCGATTCATATTAACGGCCTTGCCCACCATTTTGGTAATGCGACCGGAATCGTCTGTAATCGTAGCCCCAATCAGATGATACCAATAGTATCTGCCATCCTTATGCTGAAAGCGCAGGATGGTATTGGATACCTTGATATTGTTTCGAAGATTTTTAATGAAATGTTGAAAGACGGGAATATCTGCGGGATACACGCTTTTCTTTTGCAGTGCTTTCTCACTGTACTGATTGATAACAGCAGGCACCCCGATTAGCTTGACATTGTCAGACAAATGGAGTGTATCTGTAATCACATCGTAATCAAACAGAATATCGTCTGAAATGCTTTGCTGAGTAATGTTGCGCTGATCATGCTGAAGCTCATGCATAATCTTGCGGTACATTGTGTTGTCACTTATCAGCATCTGAATTTCCCAGCCGTTCTGAGTTTTTTCTATCACAGAAATCTGCGCCGTTATCCAGGCGGAGGAACCGTCTTTTCGTTGGATTTTATACTCGCTTGTGAGCGGACGGCCAGCCCCCTTAGAAAGCCACTCCAGAATTTCGCGAAACATCTTCTGATGGTTTCCCGCATAGACACTACAGATTCCCGTTGAGGAACGCTCAAGCTGCTGATACTGCTCTCTGGTGTAGCCGAAAATTCGGAAATAGCCGTCGGAAGCATCAATATAGGTAAATTTCTTTTGATTAAATCCAGCGATCAAAACACCGCCCGCAACCCCTCGAATTAAGGCTTCCAGACGAGCCTTGGCCTTTTTCGCTTGATTACACTGAGTGACTTCATTTGTCACTTCCATGAGCGTACACACAAGAGAGCCATCCTCGTTTTGAACCCCATATTCCATGCAGTAAATTTCACGGTTGTCTTTTGTAAAAACACGGTACTTGGCGTAAAAAAATCCGGTCGCGGCAGTCTGCTTTTCCACAGAAGAATGAAAAGCCTGCCGGTCTTCCGGATGCACCAGTCTATTGTAGTCTTGTTGGAACTTTTCTTCGAATTCTTTTCTCGTATAGCCAAAGAGTGCAAGGCATCGGTCGCTGATCTGCAAAACGCAAGACCGCAGCCTCTTTTCTCCTGCTAATCTGCGAACCATTACAATACTTTGATTCCAGTTCTGAAACATTTCAGAACTGGAATTCTTTAACTCCCGGATTTCGCTCCCCATAAAAAGCCGTCTCCCCACATTTCACCGGTTCCCCGGCAAAAAAATCAGTTATAATATCTAAAATTATAACTGATTTTTGTTTGAATTACAACCGTGTCACTTTGATAGACTTAAAAATAAATAAGAAAGATTGGTTGTTTTTTAGGGCATTTCGCTGATTTTTTACATCTTGTATGGGTATGGTTACACATTTTCCTTATTGTTTTTCTTCGATATCCTCGTTTTGTAGAAGAAAATCGCGCCAACGATAAACAGTACAATCAATATAATCAGAGTGGCGTGCGCGTACAGATTAATGAACTGTGCAACACTCTCCCACGATTCACCGGCGAACGCTCCTAAATGCACTAGTACCGTGTTCCACAAAAAGGTACCTGCGGCGGTATACAGCAAGAAAACACCCATAGACATTTTGGTCATTCCCGCCGGTATGGAAATCAGGCTGCGAATAATCGGAATAAAGCGGCAGACAAATACGGTGATCCTTCCCTTCTTCTGAAACCACTGTGCCGCACGCTCTACATCCTGGCGCTTAAAATGCAATATCTGGCCCAAGCGTCCGTCAAGCCAGCCTTCAATTCGCTCCGGCGGAAAAAAACGCCCGATACTGTACAAGACCAAAGCGCCGATCACTGCACCGACGGTGGCCGCCAGCACCACACCCCATACCTTCATATCTGTATATGTGGTCAGAAACCCACCGAAAGTCAGAATCACTTCGGACGGAATCGGGGGAAATATATTCTCTACGGCTATCAACAGCATAATTCCAATATAGCCAAATTGATTCATGGTCTGGATGATCCATTCCTGCATTATAACGTCGCTCCTTTATGTGTGCCTTGGACTTCATGATTCCGATGATAGCAGAAACCTAACAGGCAAACATGACGAAAGTGTGAATTTTCAGTCAACATTTGGAGGATCGGCAGAATTCCGGTCGGATTCCACGTGCTCGTCCAACACCTGCTCGTTTGGTGCAGGAGTGCTCTTACCTGCGCCGGGCTCCGGCACCATGACAGGCGGCTTCCCCATCACTTCATCTTCCGATATTTCTTTTTCCTTAAGCTTTAACTCCGTCTCCTGACGCAGCAAAGCGTAGAACACAGAAAACAGCGGCACTCCGAGCAAAATGCCAATAATACCGAACAGGTTACCAAACAGCAAAATGGCAACCATCACCCAAATACCGGGCAGACCAATGGAACTGCCCACCACACGGGGATAGATCACATTCCCCTCAAACTGCTGAAGCAGCACGAGGAAAACAAGAAACCACAGGCTGTAAACAGGATTAATCATCAGCAGGACAAACGCACCCATTGCCCCGCCCAAATACGCTCCCAGAATCGGGATCAGACTTGTCATGGAAATAATTACGCTGATCATCACCGCGTAAGGCAGACTCATAATCGACATGCCGACATAACACAGTGAGCCAATGATGATGGCCTCCGTCATCTGCCCGGTGACAAAGCCCGAAAAAATTCGGTTGGTCAGCACGCCCACCGCAACCAGGCGCTGCGCTTTCTCTTTGGGGAGAAACGCGTACAGTACACGGCGAATGTTGCGAATCAGCCGCTCTTTTCCGAACAGGATATAAATGGAAAAGATCACACTCAACACAAATGAAATCACGCCGGACGCCACGCTGATGGTAACTGACACCAGCGAACCGGCCAAATCACTCACCGTTTGAGTGATCTTTTCGAGCGGCTTTGTCCAGTCAATTTTCAAAAGACTCTGGGTTTCCTGACTCCAGTCGAATTGGTTCGCCGTATTGGTCAGCCATTGTGAAAACTGGTTGATATAAGTGGGCAAATTCTCGGAAAAAAAGCTGAGAGAGCTGATGAATTCCGGCACAATATAAACAATGATCAACCACACAACCAAAGATAAAAAAGCAAATGCCAACAGGATACTGATACTTCGCCGAAATTTAATCCATATTTTCCACCCCTTTTTATTCAGGGGGTAGAACACCTTGTTCTCTAAAAAGCGCACCAGAACATTTACCACATATGCAACGCCGATTCCGACCAGTAACGGCCAAAACAATGATAAAATGTAAGAAATAGCAAAAGACACATTTTCAATATGAAACACAAAAAAAATCAGGCCAACGGTAAACACAATAAAAAAGATCAGCTTACCGCGGATCATCTTCCACAGCTTGGGATCCGACAGGATTTCTTCCCAATTCATAGCCTGCCGCACAACCTTTCCAAAATTTAGTAGTTTTATTTTTTCATGCTAACGCAATCACGAAGAAAAGTCAACGAAAAGCATAGCGGTTTCGGTTTGGATTTTCAACCAGATAATAGCATGGCCCATTTTGACGCGGATATTTCGCGCGTTGCCTGTCTGTTTTATAATTGACAGAAAAAAGCTGCGGCGGAGTGACCGCCGCAGCGCATGGATTATTCCTGACGAATTGCGGTTAGAGCGCTGATTTTGACAGCACGGTTTGCGGGAGAAAAGCCGGAGATCAGACCTACCATTGTTGAGAACACCAAAGCTCCCAAGGCCAGCCAGACCGGAATAATTGAAATCTGCCCGCTGACCCCAAGACCCATAAAGCCTCCCCCGCCTGCCGCGAGGGTATTGAGCAAAAACGACAGCATATAGCTGAAAGCAAGACCCACCACGCCGCCGATAAAACCGATCATTCCGGCCTCGATTAAAAACATGGCGCGAATATTGCCAATCACACAGCCAAGCACCTTCATCACGCCGATCTCACGAGTGCGCTCATAAATGGACATGATCATGGTATTGGTGATTCCCAGTGCCGCAACCAACAGCGAAACCGCACCCAGGCCGCCCAAAATCATCTGAATGGTTCTGGTCTGCTGCTCCACAGACTCGCGCATGCTGTCCATGCTGTAGGTCTGAAAGCCAAGGGCCTTGATGGCATCCTGCACAGACTCCACCGACTTAATATCCAGTGCTTTCACCACAACGCTGCTGTATTGAAATTTTTTCGATTTGTCAACCTTGATGTTGTTCAGCTTATTATACTGAGATACCAAGGACCGCGCATACTTCACATCCATAAACACGCTGTAACCGGGCGATGGATTCTTGTTCCAGTCCTGCGCCATCACACCGAGCCCCTTGAGCTTGATGGGCTTTACCGTCTTTTTATTGTTTTCGTCGGTCTTTTGCAGCACCAGCTCAAGCTTATCCTTCATCGGGTTCACATATGGATCCGGAACTTTTCCGCTCGCATCCGGGTCTGGGTAAACCATATTATTGCTGTTTTTTTTGCTGTTGTAGAAATTATACAAAGCGTCGTGGCCAAATAGGATGCTGCCTTCCTCCACGGTTCCTTCCGGCAGCTTTCCCGCTTCCATCTCATACCCAAACTCCGAAAGAGCGTCCATATACACGCCGGTCACCTGCCCGCCGTACACATATTTGCCGCTGCGAATCTGAAAGGCGGAAGAATCCACATCAAACATCGGGGTCAAAGTCTGTACCCCCGGCAGCACCCGAATCTTTTCCAGCATGGAATCGTCGAGCGGCTCCGCGTCGGGGCTGGGGCTGTAATTCTCAATCTGAATTACTGTCAGATCCCCCATGCTCTGCATCATGTCATCCGTTGACTTCTTGATGCCAATACCGAACGAAAGCATCACCACAATAGCGCAGGTACCAATGATAACACCTGCAACTGTTAATAATGTGCGCACCTTGCGCTTGAACAGGCTGTTCAGGCACATAGACACCATATCATTCCATTTCATGACCGATCCTCATTCTGATGCTGTTCTTCCTCCGGTTCCGAAACCTGCGGCTGTATATCGTCGTAGTCCTCCTCCAGTTCCAGAAGCGCCTTTTTCTTGGCCGCGCGTTTGCGGCGAACCAGAACAGCGGCCGCAACTCCCCCGGCAATCAGCGCCAGGCCGAGCAGCCATCCCCACACTGGAATTCCCGAGGACTGCCCCGGCAAAGGCTCGCTGGACTCTCCATCCATCTCACCCTGATCCACAGGCTGGGCCGGCTGAACCTCACAGGAGAACTCTTTCACAATTGTTTGTGTTTTTCCGTTGGGGTCTTCGTAGGTGATCGTGGCTTTGCCCTGCAGCGTTCCTTCCTCCGCAGGGGTTAGATTGGTATCGTAGCTGTCCGACGAGCCGGATTCCACATTGCCAATGTAAATATTCGTCTCCGGAGCAGTAAAGTTACCCTCCAGCAGCACGGAAAGGTTATAGACCGTACTCTTTCCTTTATTGACATAGCTGATAGCCAGCTGGCCATCCGTTCCCATCTGGATCGGACCTTGCACCTCTGCATTCGTCACCTCAAAGCGATCCGGCTGTGTAAGCGGAATAGAAATCGTTTCTGTAGACGTAATCTGCTCATGCTTGGTGTCTGCCGCGGACTCATATTCAAACTTGACATCGATCCCATAGGATTTTGGCTTTGCGTCCGCCTTGGGGTACAGCTCAATAGACTTATCTATGGAAGCTCCTGCTCCCAGCTTCGAAATAAAAAATGTATTAGAGGAATTGGCCGGTGTAAAAACGCCGCCGGTATCTTCATCCGCAGTAGAAGAAATGGTGATTTTCAGGTTCTGAATCGCTGTGCTGGTATTCGCGTTGTGAAAGCGAAGCGACAGCGGGAACGTCTTTCCGCCGGTAATAGAGGTTCCTCCAAAGCTGTAATTTTCAATGATAATGATTGGTTTGCCGCCGGTGGAATCACCTGTTCCCACCACAGAAACAAACACCTTTGTAGCAACGGCTTCCGTCACCTCATCTGAAGTGAGGTTTACCCCTACCGCATAATTGCCCGTTTCCATTTTAGAAGCAGCCTGCATGTTAAAGGAAACGGTTGCGGTCGCGCCGGGGGCCAAACTCGTAACCGATTTACGGTCGAGCGAGCCGACTACGGTAAGGCTGTCTGTCGCAAGGCCGTCGAGAGCCGCGCTGATATTGTGATAGGTTTGGCTGCCGGTATTTTTCAGCACCAGATCCATGCGGAAGGTGCTGCCGGAATAGATATTCGACCGATCCAGCTTGTAGGAATCGATCCTCACTCCGCCTTTTCCCTGAGCGCTGTCCAGCACCTGAAGATAGGCTGTCACCTTGTTGCCATTGATAGTCAAAGTGATCGGATAAATCCCTGCCGCAACAGAAGAGTCAACACGAAGCGGAAGGTTGAGGTACTTCTTTTCTCCCGACACAAAACTCATGGTATAGACGGCTCCGGCCGAGGTAAGCATAATCTTTGTATCAGTCGGCGCGGCTACCTCGATCTGCGCATCCTCGAGCGTATTGCCGCTGATCAGTGGAATTGCCACGGTTGCGCTGGTTCCAGATACGATCGTCGGCGTAGAACTGCTTTCATCCACACGCACGGTATTGTCAGCGGAGCCCTCCCCGGCAATCAGCGTTTTGCGGATGACGATTCTATTTTTGGTTGCGATTTCGGTCCCTTTGGAAGCATCCTTACTTGTGTAATATGTAATCGCAAATTGCAGCACACCGGGCCCGGGGCCGGAATAAGTCAGGTAGTTTTCCGGCATATACAGGCTAAAATATTTTCCTCCGGCGGTTTCTGCATCTGTCTCAGAAAAATCAGTAATTGTAAATTCATTTTTTTTGATCCGGATAGCACCGTTGGGGCTGCTCACCTTAACAATGGCACTTCCCGCGTTGTTTATTGTGCTATCGTCATGATGGAAACGAATATTGGCCTCAAAAGAATTGCCTTTCTGCACTGTAGACGGTGAAACGGACGCCGAGGTTATTTCCGGATCCACCACCGTAGGCTCTTCGGCAGATACCTTTACAGGAAACATTTGCAACAGCAGAACCGCTGTAAGTACAAACGCCGCCCAAGAGCGGATTTTTTGAAATTTCATTCTGCTTTTCCTCCTGATACCGTAGTCAATTCCTGCGTTTTTTCCTGCTGCTGTGCAGGAACAACCGATTGATTCACACGATCCGCCTGAATATTTCCATCCACAATAGTGACAATTCGATCCGCATAGCGGGCAATATCCTGATCATGCGTAACCAAAATCAAGGTCTCCTGATATTGCCGTGCCATGCCTACCATAATCTCCATTACTTCCCGCGTTGTTTTGGAATCCAAATTTCCCGTAGGCTCATCTGCAAATACAATTTTAGGATGAGCCACAAAGGCACGAGCAATGCCAACACGCTGCTGCTGCCCGCCGCTCATCTGCGTTGGGTGGTGCAGAAGGCGGTTGCCAAGCCGTACCGCGTGCAGCATTTTTACCGCCTCACGGTTTCTCTGGTCTTTCCCAATTCCACGGAACATTAGCGGCATGGCTACATTTTCTACGGCGGTTAGTGTAGGCATCAAATTATAGGATTGAAAAACAAAACCGATATTTCTCTGCCGAAAAAGCGCCAGATCCTTTTCAGAAAGCGCCGTAACCTCTACGTCGTCTATCATAACCCGGCCCTTCGACGGTTTCTCTAACCCTGCCAAAATATTGAGCAAAGTTGATTTTCCGGAGCCGGAGGTTCCTAAAATACAGCATATTTCACCGGATGCAACCGTTAAATTGATGCGGTTCAGCGCAACAATCTTTTCCTGGTCCACCCGGTATACCTTACGCAGGTCTTCCACACGAATCAGGCCCATGTCAATCTCCTTTGCCAACGCCCTCATTTTTCTCATTATACCAATGAATTGGAAATGCTATTTTCTTTTAAAGAATATATATTTACAGTTCAGATAACAAAATAAATACAAAATTGAAATTTTTGTTAGAATTTTGTCCTATTCTTTTACAAAAATAAATAAAGCTTTGTTTCTCTACCATCGATCAATCAGTATTTTGGTCTTATTAATAATTTCTTAAATTGTTGTATACGACCTCAAAAAACTTGTTTTTCAAAATAAAAGAATTTATACTTGTAAAAATATAAATCTGTAACATCAAAAATGAACTGCAAAGTAAAAACAAAAGTTTAATACAAAGGAGATTAGAGTTATGGCACTGAGATTTGCTACTCCAGAAGATGCCCCTCGACTGATAGCAATTTATGCACCTTACATTTTAAATACCTGCATTACCTATGAATATACCGTCCCTTCCGTAGAGGAATTCGCAGAGAGAATTCGCACCATCAGCCGCAGAATGCCTTATCTGGTATACGAAAAGGACGGTATAATTCTTGGGTACGCATACGCTTCACCCCATATGACGCGGGCCGCCTACCAATGGGATGCAGAGCTTTCTATTTATATGGATGAACGCCACCACCGCAGCGGAGTTGGCAGAATGCTCTACAAGACACTAATTGCTCTACTGAAGGAGTTGGGCTACTACAACCTATACGCTTTGATTTCTATACCCAATGATCGCAGCATCGGTTTCCACCGCTCCTTGGGCTTTAAGCAAGTTGGCGTTTACCCCCACACCGGATATAAATTGGGCAGGTGGAACGACCTTGCGATTCTGGAGTACTGCACACAGCCGCAGCTGAAGCACCCCGTCCCAACAAAGTCTATTCACGACCTGCCCAAAAAACGGATTCAAGAAATATTAGAAACTACGCAGCGAGTGCCGCAGACTGTACTGTAATCGGCACGGTTTTCAGCCCGCCATCACTGGTAGTAACCAAAACGGTTGCGCTGCCGGCCCCTTGATACACTACTCGATATTTTTGGCCCCGCGGGTCATTCGCATTGACAAGCTGAACCGTGGCCACCGCCGGGTTTGAGGTGGTCACAGTGACCTGCGTCCCGGTCTGGTAGGGCTTCACAAGGAATTCGGAATAAGTACTTACGGTACCAGCCAGAGAGGAAATATCCAGCTGTGCGCCCCTTGCGATCGCTGTTCGCACCACACGATACTGTGACCAGTCGGTCACAGTATCGAACTGCGTGTTGACGGCTACATAACCCGCAGAATCCCAGGAATAATGCTGGTTCACTCCGCCGGTCATCGCGGTGTCGCTTTTGAGCAACGCATACGTCTGCACAACACCTGCCCGATCGGGAACCGGGTCATCCCAAGTAGCATCCACATGATACCACTCGTTGTTATACCGCACCATGTTCCATGCATGATTCATTGCCGTACTCTGCACCACAATGCCGGGAATACCAAGCTTCTGCATCATTAGCTGAAACGCAGCCGCATACCCTTGGCAAACTGCTTTTTGTTTCACCAGCGCTCCGTATGCCGTATACGAATCATGCGGGGCGCTATTTGTTTCTACACTGGTATCGTAGGAGCAGTTCAGCACCAGGTAATCGTGAATCGCCACAATCTGCTGCAGCTGCGTCATGTCTGAGGTAATCACCGAAGAAATCACCGCCTGAGCGGCCTGATTAATCTGGGCGGATTTCGCCGCCACCTCTTTTTGCGACACATTGTACTGAGGCCATAATCCATAGACTGTTTCCTGATTGTCAATTGTGTATTCATAAGAGATGACACTGGCAATCTGCGGATAATTGGTAAAGGAAGAGTAATTGAGGATTCGCAGCAGCTGATCCTTCGAAATCTGATACTTTCTTAAATCAAGCACGCTGACTCCGTTCATCAGCCCTTCGGAGATCACGGTCTCAGCCTCTTTGGCGTTTTGATCCATTGCCAAAAGAGAAATTGGCGTGGTCGACTGTGTTTGTTCGGAGGTACTCTGCAAATATTGAGGGACCGCGACTGTTTCTGTATGTAAAGCAGGAGTCTGCTGTGCCCCTGCAACAGCTGCCATGCTTCCCATCAGAGTCAGAGAAAGCACAAGACTGCAAATTTTCTTTTTCCAGTTTACCCTAAATAACGCATTCATTTGAAACACGTCCTTTCATGGTTATTATTCATATTTTAACAGACACAGAATTTGTGTAAAGGGTAAATTTATAAATTTTTGCTTTCTAATTGAATTTTAACCGCTTTGGGTTGTTTTTTGTGTTACAATGCCCTTGCGCCAGGTACGAAGTGAAGCTCAGGAGTCTGAGAGAGAATGAAAACAGGATAAGCTGCTGATCTACTCAAACTTCTGTGATAATAGAGACTTTAAAGCTTTATCATGTTATAATAAAACTCGTTCTGTTAAAACAAACTGGATCTACATAAAATTCTCGCCGAAAGGGTGCCTTACATGCTTGGAACCATCGTCAACACCGTCGCCATCGCTATTGGAGGAATTCTGGGCCTGCTGTTCCAAAAGCGGATGAATTCCCGGATTGAGGAAAGCCTGTACAAGGTTTTGGGGGTTGCGATCTTTATTCTTGGCATGAACGGTGTGATTAGCTCGATGTTCACAGTTAAGGACGGGCGCATTTCCAGCAGCGGAGAGCTTTTGCTGGTGATCAGCCTGGTGCTGGGCACAGTTGCGGGTGAGTTGTTAAAAATTGAAACTCGACTGAATTCTTTGAGCCAGAAAGTGGAAAAGAAGATGCAGCTTTCCGGGTTTTCCAGCGGATTCGTCGCCGCCTCAATCCTATACTGTGTTGGGGCCATGGCCATTGTAGGCGCAATCAACGATGGTTTACGTGGCGACAGCAGCACGCTGCTGGTGAAAAGCATACTGGACGGCGTTACTGCCATTATTATGGCATCTACCCTGGGTGTAGGCGTCATTTTCAGCTGTGTACCCGTTTTGTTGTACCAAGGCTCGATTGCTCTGCTTTCCGGGTGGATTGGCCCGGTCCTGACAGATGAACTGCTGAATCAAATCTGCATGGTGGGCTATGCCATCGTCATGTGCATCGGCATTAATTTCTGGGGAGTCAGCAAAATCAAAACCGCAAATCTTCTTCCCTCTATTCTGATTCCAATTTTATATTATGGAATCACTTCCCTGAACCTGTAAAAAATAAAGCCGGCGTCCCAACGGGACGCCGGCTTTATTTTTAGAAAACAGTTACGCTCCCGATGGAACAGCGATTCCATCCTCCACCAGATCGGTAACCGTCTGATTTTTTCCCTTTCGCTTGGCCTCATAAAGGGCGGCATCGGCCCGATTAAAAAGAGTGCTGCTTTCCTCCCCCGGCTGATACTGGGCGATTCCACCACTGAAGGTGACGTGTATCATTCCAATACAGGAAAGGCGGCTGTCGGAAAAATGCCGTCTGAGTTGTTCGATGCGTTCATCGGCCTGCTCACTCGTCATTCCTTTGAAAATGATGCCGAATTCCTCGCCGCCGTAGCGCGCCACGAATTCTTTTTTCGGCGAGAAAACCATCCCCATCAAATCGGAAAGCCCCTCCAGCACCTGATTCCCGGCAGAATGACCATAAGTATCATTAATCGCTTTAAAATTATCAATATCGAGAATTGCCATGGAGAAAACCTCATTCTGCTGCTCGGCAAACTCGACGCTCTCTTTGAGCTTATCGAAAAAGGTATGCTGATTATAAAGGTTTGTAAGAGGGTCCATTTTAACTCTGCGAGACAAAATCAGCTGCGCTTGATAGCTGGAAATCAGATCAGCTTTTCTCTCTTCAATATAAGTCATGATGATATTGGAAAGAAAACACGCAATCAGAACTAAAAAGAAAATCGCCGCGATGTTCCGAATCAGGAATGGATCGCCTTTCAGCAGAGAATATGAATGTGCGGCGCACATACTCATAACAGCCAGAGTGGCCGCATAAATAAAATACATTTTCTTCCTGCTGACAAAAACAGCCGACAGCACAACTGGCAAAACAAATACCGACAGTGCACTGACTAATGTGTAATGAACCCACACGGTGACAGCACAAAAGAGTATGGATGCACCAATCACGCTGTCGTTTTTACAAGCTTCCGTAACCGTTTTTTGGGTCTGAAGCATATAATTCAGCAGGAGACAGCTGTAATTCAAAAGAGAAGGAAAAAAAATATGCGTGCGAACAAACATATTACTGTCTTTTGGAAGCAAGTTTCCTGAATGAATCAAATAAAAATAAGAGGTGATCTCCAATAAAGTGACAGCGATTGCCATAAAGAAAAGAATACAGTTGATTTGTTTTCTCCATTTGGTGAGTTTCATGTCTGGCATTTTGATCCGCAACGTCAATCACTTCTCAGTCAATTTTTCCAATATTATATCATATGAGCCGCAATAAGAATAGGTCTTTCTGTCATTTTTTGTATCTAGATTAACATTTTTATCTTTAAAAATTCTCCAAAATTTCCAAAATGATGATAATTTATTACTAAAAAATACATATTGTATGATATTTTTCTCTCTTTTACAATACCTAATTCTACAATATCCGCTCGGTTAATTCGTGTATATTAATAAAATTTTTTTAAAATTATTACTATTATATAGGTTTATGCACAAACTAAAATATGATTTGCATAATCAAATCCTTGTCAAAATGATTGCATTCATTTGTTATTTAGTAAGATAAATGTGCCATTGAACATTTTATTGTTTCCTTCTGCAAGTCTTGCGGTAAGTGAAGCATTGTGCTATACTATGGATATTTTGAGGAAAGGAGGAAACAGCTATTTTATTAACGGTTGATATTGGGAATACCCATATTACACTGGGCGGCTTTGAGCAGGAAACCCTTGTGTTTGTTGCGAACCTGCTGACTAGCCCTTACCGAACGGAAGATCAATACGCTGTTGAACTGCTGCAGATTATGAACCTGCACCATGCGGAACCGAAAGAAGTAGACGGCATCGTCATTTCATCTGTTGTTCCCGAGGTGTCCGCCCCTATTCAGCAGGGATTATTGCGTATCTGCGGGGTACAGCCTCTGCTGCTCGGTCCCGGCGTAAAAACCGGACTGAACATTTTGATTGATAACCCGGCACAGCTGGGCACCGATATGGTAGCGGATGCTGTGGCTGCTATTGCCAAATACCCTTTGCCTTGCGTAATTTTTGATTTAGGCACCGCGACCACCGTCAGCTTTCTGGATAAAAAAGGAAACTATTTAGGCGGAATGATCTGTGCGGGCGTGAATATAATGCTGCATGCATTGACCACCCAGACCGCGCTGCTTCCTCACATCAGCTTGCAAAACCCGAACCACTTTATTGGGAAAAACACCGTGCAGTGCATGCAGTCTGGCCTGCTGTACGGTACAGCCGCCATGCTGGACGGCCTTGCTTCGCGCTTTGCCACGGAGCTGCACGAGCCGCCCACCCTAATTGCTACAGGCGGAATGGCCAATCTGGTCATGCAGAACTGCGAGAGTCCTTTTATTGTGGACAAGTATCTGCTGCTCGACGGCTTGCGGCTCATTTATGAAAAAAACCGCAAACCTTCCAAACCTCCCCGGTCAAAACAGGAGTAATCCCTGTCATTGATAAATCTTATGTGTTGCGCTGCATCCAAACATTGGAGCAGCAGCAAGGAGGAAACATGAAAGCAAACAAAAAGACCCTGTTCCTGGCACAATTCTCTATGCTTTTGGCAATCCAGATCGTCGTATGCTTTACGCCGCTGGGTTCCATCCCGATCGGCCCCATGGTCGCCACTCTTGCAGGTGTACCGGTTATTATTACCGCCATCATGCTTGGCACGAAGGCCGGCGCACTGATGGGCTTTTTCACCGGCCTCTTCAGCTTTTTAGTCATGACCTTCACGCCTCCGTCCCCTGTTGCATTCGTGTTCACGCCCTTCTACAGCATCGGCGAAGCCAAAGGCAACTTTTGGAGCCTTGTCATTTGCTTTGTGCCCCGTATTCTGATTGGCGTGGTAGCCGGCGTTGTGTTCCAGGCCCTGAGTAAGGCACTGAAGGGTAAGAAAAGCGCCAAGGTAATTCCCTATGTAGTCAGCGGAGTGTTGGGCAGCCTAACTGCCACCGTGCTGGTTTTGGGTGGAATTTACGTTTTCTTTGGGCAAGCTTATGCCTCAACCCTCGGAATGAGCTATGAGCTTCTGCTGGGAGCGCTCGGCGTCACCGTTGCTACTAACGGCCTTTTGGAAGCCGCCATTTGCGCGGTTGCCGCCTCCGCAGTGTGCTATCCCCTGCGCAGATACAGCACCTCTGCTCTGGCCGAATCAACATAACAGATCACGCACATAAAAACCAGCCTCGAGCGATATTTCCGCGCCCGGGGCTTCTTTTATAATTGATTGTCCCTTTCCCTCATCGAGTACGGGAGAAAATGAATCAAAAAGCCCACCGGCATGCAAGCCGGTGGGCTTTTTGATCAATGCTCAGGATTGCTGGAAGGTCATACAGCTGGTTTCGCCTTTTTCAGAAGCTCCGCTGCCGCTGATGCAAACATTGCTGGCCGCACAACTGCCGCCCGCGTTGTAGGAACAGTTTGTGGCGGTACAGTCCACCGGCATTGACTCGTTCGGAATTGAGCCGACCACCGCATTGGAAAATGCTCCCTCCTGCTGGGAAACATACGAAGAACAGCAGGTCTGTTCGACGCTGAAAGCCATTGCACCCGATACCTGAATATTGGACAGGCAGCAAAAATTAGCAGTATTATTTGCACAGGAATCTACGTGACACTCCAGTTTCGTCATAACGCAACACCTCATTTTTCATTGATGCTGCTAGTATTCACATGAACAGATTCCTTATGCGTTTTTTGACCTATTTTCTCCGGTTAGAAAACGGCTTTCTATCACGCTGAAAATGCCGCTGTCTGTCAGGCGGATTTCAGGAATGACACACAATGACAAAAATGAAAGGTTCTGGAACGGGTCGAGAGTTTCCGGTACACCCATGCTTCGGCACAGCGTTACCATTTCATGCTGAGCCGCGGCAACGTCCAGATCGGCCTGCTCTGTAAACAGGCCGGCTACCAGCAAAGGCAGCACCTGCAAAGCCTTGCCACCGGAGCATACCACATAGCCGCCCTGACAGGCGCGCAGTGCATCAATGGCACAAAGAATATCTGCATCGTTATCGCCGATCACAATTAGATTGTGGGAATCATGGGCAATTGTGGAAGCAATGGCACCGTTTTTCAGGCCAAAGCCCTTGACAACGCCTACCCCCAACTGGCCAGAACCGCTGTGGCGTTGCACCACCACCGCCTTAAGAAGATCACCCTCCGGCTCAAATACGCCATTTTCTCCGGGCAAATCTAAGCACTCCAGCCGGGTGAGAATCTCGCCGGGCACCAGTGTGATCACCGGAAATTCCTTCTGCGCGGGCAAAGCCAACTGCCCCGCCGAAATAGCGGGAACGCGTACACTTTGCGTCAGCTCCGGCTCCGCCATAGGCAGAGGAGTCCTGGTCATTCTCTCCGACGCGGGAACACCGTCCTTATAAACCTGGACAATTCGAAATTCTTCCAGATCATCCAACACAATCAAGTCAGCCCGGTAACCTGCGGCAACCGCACCCAGTTCCCGCAGGCCATAAAAGCGAGCCGGCTGAATGGTCGCGCAGCAAATTGCCGTAATCGGGTCGAGTCCCAGGCGGATGGATTTGCGGATGTTATGATCAATATGCCCCTGCCGCGCCACATCATCCAGATGCAGATCGTCAGTGCAGAAGGCGAAGCGGTCAAACGGCAAACCGTCTTTCAGTGCGCCGGACACGATTGCTTCCAGATTCCGCGCGGCAGAGCCTTCCCGAATCTGCACCAGAAATCCTGCCTGCACCCGTTCCAGAGCTTCCTCGTAGGTAGCGCATTCATGGTCGGTCTGTACCCCGGCCAGACGGTAAGCCTGCAGCTCATTGCCCGTAATCGACGGCGCGTGGCCATCAATTATGCCGTGCTGCATCAGCTCAATTTTCTTCAGCAGGTCTGCCTTCGCGCTCAGCACACCGGGGCAATCCATCACTTCTCCCAGTCCAAGTACACGGGGATGATGGCACAGGAGCTTCATCTGGGCAGCATCATATACGGCGCCGTTATGCTCCAAACTGTTGATGGGAACACAGGAGGGCAGCATAAAATAAATGTTGACGGGCACACCTTCGCTTGCGCGAAGCATGTATTCCATGCCCTGCTCCCCGGCAACATTCACGATTTCGTGCGGGTCGGCAATCACAGTAGTCGTTCCGTACGGCAGAACCTGCCGTGAAAACAGGCCGGGAGAGGTCATGGACGATTCGATATGTACATGGGCATCGATCAGACCGGGGCACACATAGCGCCCGGTGAGATTCACCTCGTGCCGGCCCCGGTATTCCCCAACGCCGACGATCCTTCCATCGTGAATCGCAACATCCGCAGTTCTCACGCGCTTTGAGAATACGTCCACTACATTCGCGTTTTTCAACACCAGCTCCGGCAGTTCGTTACCCAACGCATAAGGAACCCATTCTTTCTTTCGTTTCATCACATCTGCCCCCCTTTTTTCCGTTCGCTTGTGTTTCGGCTACAAGTCAACTATCCATCTTCCATCAAAACAGTGAATTATGCTTGTGCTATCTTCTCCGCCGCAGGCGGAAAAGATAGCACAATTATATTTCTAATCATTTAAAATTTTCCTTCCCCCGCTTTCGGCAGGGGAAGGAAATCATTATTTTACAATATTCAATCTGCTTTTGCCTATGATAGCACAGACAAACCGCTTTGACAAGCTGATCTTTCCAGAAAAAGGGGATGAAAACGGAGAATTACTCGGTCATCAGACCACAGATCTGATTGGAAAATGCTACGGGGTCTTCAATGCTGATGCCTTCGATCAGCATTGCCTGCGTATACAGGAGCTGCGCGTACTCCGCAAGCTTGTCCTGATTCGTTTCGTACAGCTTCTGCAAAACAGCAAACACCGGGTGAGTGGGGTTCAGCTCGAGAACGCGCTGAGCCTGTACCTTTTCGGCATTCGGCATGGCGTTAAGCACCTTTTCCATCTCCAGAGAGATGGCTCCCTCACTCGACAGGCAAACCGGGTGGGATTTCAGGCGCTGGGAAACGACGACGGATTTCACCTTGCCGTCAAGCGCCTTCTGCAGGAATTCCAGCAAATCCTTGTACTCTTCCTTCTGCTGATCGGCAGTCTTCTTTTCCTCTTCGGTTTCCAGACCCAGATCGTCGGAAGAAACGTTCTTAAACTCGTGACCGTCGTAGGCTTGCAGAATGCGCAGCGCAAATTCATCCACCTGATCGGTCAGGTACAGCATTTCTAGGCCTTTTTCGCGCAGAAGCTCCGTCTGCGGCAGCTGCTCGATGCGCGCTACACTCTCGCCGCTGATGAAATAGATGTCCTTCTGGTCTTCCTTCATCCGGCTCACATATTCTTTTAATGTAACCGGCTTTTTCTCGCTGGAGGAATAGAACAGAAGCAAATCCTGCAACAGCTCCTTATGCTGGCCGTAATCGGAATATACACCGTATTTCAACTGCAGGCCAAAGCTCGAAAAGAATGTCTCATAATCCTCGCGGCTGTTGTTCAGCATCGCTTCCAGTTCGGATTTAATCTTCTTTTCAAGCCGGCTTTCGATCAGCTTAAGCTGACGATCGTGCTGTAGCATCTCGCGGGAAATGTTCAGCGACAAATCCTGAGAATCGACCAGGCCGCGCACAAAGCTGAAGTAATCCGGCAGCAGATCGGCGCACTTCTCCATGATCATCACACCGTTGGAATAGAGCTGCAGACCCTTTTCGAACTCCTTGGTGTAGTAATCGTAAGGAGCCTTGGCCGGGAGGAACAAAAGGGCGTTATAGGTAGCGGTTCCCTCCGCGCTGGTATGGATGATGCGCAGAGGCGCTTCGTAATCATAGAACTTGTCGCGGTAGAACTGCTCGTACTCTTCTTTTGTAATCTCGTTCTTATTCTTGCGCCACAGAGGAACCATACTATTCAGAGTTTCATCCTCGCGGTAGGTTTCCGTTTCGTTTTCGGTTCCTTCCTTCTGGCGGTGCTTTTCCATTTCCATATGGATGGGGTAACGGATGTAATCGGAATATTTTTTCACAATGGAGCGAATGCGGTACTCCTCAAGAAACTCGTCGTAATTATCTTCTTCGGTAGAAGGCTTGAGGTTCAGGACGATCTTCGTACCGTGACCCTCTTTCTCGCAGGACTCAACCGTATAGCCCTCAACGCCCTTCGACTGCCAGCACCAGGCCTCTTCGCTGCCATAGGCACGGCTGTACACAGTCACACAGTCGCTGACCATGAACGCGGAATAAAAGCCTACTCCGAACTGACCGATAATTTCTACGTCATCCTTCTGCTCCATCTGCTGCTTAAAATTCAGCGAGCCGCTTTTCGCAATGACGCCCAAGTTATTTTCCAGCTCTTCCTTTGTCATGCCGCAGCCGTTATCCTCAATGGTAAGGGTGTGCGCGTCTTTGTCCGGCGTGATGCGGATGTAAAAATCATCGCGATTCAGACCCGTGTCACCATCCTGCAGAGTTCTGTAATACAGCTTATCAATCGCATCGCTGGAGTTGGACAAAAGCTCACGCAAAAAGATTTCGCGGTGCGTATAAATGGAATGAATCATCAATTCCAGCAATCGTTTTGATTCCGCTTTAAATTGCTTCATATCGATTTCCCTTTCCGTACAAATAATAAATTGATACTAATCTACAATGACGATGGAACAACGAGAACTTAACCATATCTCTCCCGCCTTCGGCGGGAGAGATATGGTTAATAGTATTCCATAGTCAAATGATTAGAGTTAGCACTCTAATGGTTAAAGTGCTAACTCTATAATAATACAATAATGGACAAAAAACAAGTCTAAAATGTAAATTTTACCTCTCTCGCGCAGGCGGAGAATCATCGTGATCTACCGTAATAATTGGCTCGCACTGCGGCTCCTGTGATTTGATTCGCTCGTTCAGGTACTCCGTCAGGCGCTTGTCGCTCCAGGAAAAGCGGTAAGGTACGACGATGTCGAAAATAACGCGAGAGTCCTCGGGCTTCCACACTGCCTGAAAATCGTGCATCGTGACTTCGTCTGAAATAGCCCGCAGGCTTTCTTCCACATAGATTTTCAGCCGGTTGGCTCGCTCGTCATCTGTTACCACCGGGTCCAGGTGAATCACCAGGTGAATATTGCTTTCAGCAAGAAAGTCGCGCTCGATTCGGTCGATGATCTCGTGGCTTTCCACAATATTGTGGTCGGCACGCATTTCGCAGTGAACCGAGGCAAAGCAGCGATCGGGCCCGTAGTTATGAATGTTCAGATCATGCAGACCAATAATGCCGGAATAAGATAGAATTCTGCGGTAAATGTCGTCCACCATCTCTTTACTGGGTGCAAGACCCAGGAGAGGATTCGCGGTTTCTACCACCAGGCGGAAGCCGGCAATTAAAATGAACACCGCAACGCCGAGGCCGAGCCAGCCGTCGAGCTGCCAGCCGGTAAAATAAGAGAGTACCAGACCAATCAGCACCGCACCGGTAGAAAGCACGTCGTTCCGGCTGTCCTGCGAGCTGGCAAGCAGCGCGGTGGAATCGATGGTACGGCTGATCTTTCGATAAAACAAACATTGCCACAGCTTAAGCAGCACCGATGCAATTAATGCGATCAGCATCGCCATACCGAATTCAGTGGGGCTTGGGTTCAGAATTTTGCCAATGGAGGTCTGCGCAAGCTGAAATCCCACCATTACCACCAGAAAAGAAACTACCATACCGGCAATATATTCAATCCGCGCGTGGCCGTATGGATGCTCGGCATCCGCAGGCTTTGCGGAAAGATGGAACCCGAACAGGGTCACCAGTGAGGAAGCGGAATCTGTTAGGTTGTTGAACGCGTCCGCCATGATGGCGATACTGTGAAATACAAGTCCGGTAAGCAGCTTGACGAAAAACAGAATCAGGTTGGTTGCAACACCTACCCATCCGGCCAGCTTGCCATACCGTTCCCGCACCTGGGCGCGATTTTCGTTTTCCGGGTCGCGGATAAACAGACGGATCAGCAGCTTTGTCATCAAAAGGCTCCTTCCTTTTCACTATACGAAAATAATGGTACAAATAGTATGATACAAGTACAGCAGTATCTTTCCCCGCCTACGGCGGGGAAAGATACTCACCAATATTTTATATTTCTGAAAACAGGCTGTTGCCCTCGGAATCGATCGCCACAACGAGCGGCAGGTCGCACAGCTCCAGCCGTTTGACGGATTCACAGCCCAGATCGTCAAACGCCACCACCTGCAGAGACTTCACGCACTGAGCGGCCAGCGCCCCGGCACCGCCGATGGCACACAAATAAATCGCCCCGTTGCGGCGGATGGCATCCACTACCTCCTGCGAACGGTTGCCTTTGCCAACCATTCCTGCCAGACCCAGATCGAGCAGACGCGGCGCAAACGGATCCATCCGGCCCGAGGTAGTCGGCCCGCAGGAACCGATCGCCATGCCTTCCGGCGTGGGGGTGGGGCCGGCATAGTAAATCACGGCACCATCAATCGAAAACGGCAAGGGCTTCCCCTCCTCCATCAGCGTGAACATCCGCTTATGCGCGGCGTCGCGCGCCGTATATACCGTGCCGGAAAGCAAAACCTGATCCCCGGCTTTCAAAGTTACAGCCTGTTCCTTTAAGTGTTCGGTGTTCAGCCTGATTTTTTCCAAAACAACTCTCTCCTTTATCGTAACCCGCTCCGGCGCAGTTGCATTCTACGCCAAAGATGCGGTAAGAAATCTCTGTTTTTCTGCGAATACGCTGAATTTTGGAAAGTGGTTTGCTTCCAAAATAAAATGCGGTATAATGGCTATATTGAGGCTGTTATTTCGGTACCTTGAAATGATCCTGGCACCGGTGGCCCCGTTTTTATATGCAGGCATTCTGCATCACTTCAACCAACAGAAAGGACTGCAAGCATGGCAACACCAGAAAAGCTGATCGTTTTTGATTTAGATGGCACTCTCCACCGAACCGACGTATTCGCCGTAAAAATTCACCAGATTGTGCAGGGAGAGCTTGAATACCCTGTGCAGACCCCAGAAGAAATTCGGAACACGTTCGGTATGCCCGCAAAGGAATACCTGCCCGCCCTCTTGCCCGGCTCTGATGAGGCAACCCAAAGGCACTATGTTCAGCGGGTCCTCGAGCTGGAAAACGAATACCTGCATCTGGCTGAAGCCTATGACGGCAGCGCGCAGATGCTCCGTCAGCTTCGTGCGGACGGGTGGGTTACGGCAATATGCTCGAACTCCTCCGTTCGGTACATCAGCGCCGTGCTGAATGCCATTCAACTGGATACACTGATCGACGAGATTCAGCCGCTGGAGCCGGATTCACACGAAAAAGCCGAGAGCCTCGCCCGGCTGTTAGGGCGCGTGCAGCCCCAAAAAGCGCTGATGGTAGGTGACACCATCTTTGACCTGGATGCCGCTCGCAAAAACAACCTGCCGTTTATCGGCTGCCTGTATGGCTTTCGCCCCACAGAAATGGCCGCGGCCGACAAGAAGGTAGCGACCGTGTCGGAAATTCCGGCGGCTGCGCAGGAGTTGCTGTTCTCTTGAATCTCAGTGATTACAGTGCTGATCTTATACAAAGGGGAGCCGAAAACGGCTCCCTTTTTTTGTGCTACCGGGAACACTCCACACGGCAGCTACAGCATATTCTTTTTGTGCAGGAAATATGCCGCAACCAACATGCAGACCATTGCCATCGCAACCGGAAACCAGAATTCAGGGAGAGGCAGACCATTTACGTTCATGCCGTACATGCTGGAAATAACGGTCGGGATGGAAATAATCAGTGTGATGGAAGCTAACACCTTCATCACAATGTTCAGATTGTTTGAAATGATCGATGCAAACGCATCCATGGTGCCAGACAAAATGTTCAGGTGGATGTTCGACATTTCAATGGCCTGCTTGACCTCAATCAGCACATCCTCGAGCAAATCCTGATCCTCTTCGTACAGGCGAACAGCGCGGCCGCGCATAATCTTTTCAATTGTGATCTCATTCGCTTTGAGCGAGGAAGAAAAGTAAACCAGCGATTTTTGAATACTCAGCAAATGGAACAGCTCTGAGTTTTTCATCGATTTACGAAGCTCCGCTTCCACCTGCATGCTGATTTTATCAATCTGCTTCAAATACTGCAGGTACCGGGTGGCCACCCGCAGCATGATATTCAAAATAAAGCGGGTTTTTAGATTCGTCTGAACGCCCTTAACAACACCTTCGGAAAATTCGTTCAGCAGCGGATTTTCGCGCGTCACGATCGTGATCACGCTTTTTTCCGTCAGAATGATACCGAGCGGCATAGTGGTATACACCAGCCCATCCTCGGTTTTTTCCACGCTGGGAATATCGATGATGATGAGGGTATTGCCGTCTTCCGAATCGATATGCGAGGATTCCTCTTCATCGGTCGCGGCGCGAAAGAAATCCGGCTCAATCGAAAAGTCACGGATCAGCCCGTTGATTTCTTCGTCTTTCAGTGCAATACAATGAATCCAGCAGCCCGGCTCGTATTCCGGAATCATCTGAATTTTGCCATCAATGGTTTTATAGTAGGACAGCATTGGCACTCAACTCCTGACTGCGCGCAAATGCTCCCCTGCACTCAAAAGCAAAGGCCGCACCGCGCGCTGATTTTTCGTATGGGATAATCGCCCAAAGGGTCCGCTTTCACGATGCCGCCTCCTTTAAATGGAATTTTTCATTTTGACCCAAGTGTAATTATAGCACAATAAACCGAGATTGCAAGAGAAATCGAGGCTTTTCGGACTGTCTTGCCCAAAATTCAGTTAATTCGGACTTTTTAGAGCTTTTTTGCCCGAATTTCCTGAAATTTATAGTAACACCGTATGGATAAGCACTCGATTACTTCCCCGCCAAAGGAGGAAGATGAAATCGCTGTTTTCATAGAATCTTCCTGTGAATGCAACTTCACTCTCAGGTAAAAACAACGAATTACAGATTTGCAGTAAAGCTGTACCCGTGCCGCTCAAAGCCCAGAGATTCATAAAAATGATGTGCTCTCTCACGTTTCACATTGCTGGAAAGCGCCACCTTATAACAGCCGGCTTCTTTCCCACGCTCCAGCGCAAAACGGATCATTTGCTCCCCGATGCCCTGCCCGCGGCATTCCTCCCGCACAACCACGTCTTCGATCACACCGGCAAAATCCCCGCTCAGACTCTGCAGGATGGCGAGAGAAAAGGTTCCCACCACACGGTCGCCGATCAGAGCCACAAACACCTTGTAGTACGGATACTGTTCCATTTCCTCAAGAATGCGCTCCGTCTGCTCCATTGGAATGGGTTCCCCGTCATGGAAAGCCGGCTGGTAATAGAGTTCCCGAATTGCCTCCAGATCATCACGCCGCACCTCTCGAATCGTCACTTTTTCCATGATTTCGCCTCCTGTTTACTTCAATAATTCTCTCCGCCCATGTCATTTTGATAAAGCGCCCGTTTTCCCGTGTTATTGATCTTACACCCATTTTTATGTTTTTATTCCACGAAAAACAGGACAGAGAAGCTTACCCTGTCCTGTTAGATCATTTTTTGAAAGTACTCTTTCCGAATACTTTATAGCACAGCTGTCCTTCTCCCGCAGAAGACGGGGGAAGAAATTAAAATCTTATTTATTATAACATTACAATCAATCAGCGGTTGAAGATCGACATAATATCGGTGAAGGTATCGTCCTCATCGAGCCCGGTCGTCTTCTCTACACGCCCCTGCTGCGGACGGGCCGCACCACCGGAAGTAGGCGTGCCGGTTTTAGACGCAGGGCCGGCAGCAACCTGTGCGGACGTGCCGTCGTGTGTGGCAAAACCGGTAGCGATGACCGTTACGCTCATTTCGTCCTCCATGGACTCATCAAACGCGGTACCCCATATGATATTGGCCTCTTCGTGAGCCTGCTCCTGAATCATGCTGGCAGCTGTTTCAATTTCGTCCAGCCCGATGTCGGGAGAAGAGGTAATATTGATAATAACGCCCTTCGCGCCGCTGATAGAGGTTTCGAGAAGCGGGCTGGAGATTGCCATGCTGGCGGCAAGCTGCGCCTTCTCTTTACCGGAGGCACGTCCTACACCCATGTGCGCATAGCCGGCGTCCTTCATCACGGCACAGATATCCGCAAAGTCCAGATTGACAAGGCCAGGCAGCTTAATCAGATCCGAAATGCTCTGCACACCCTGACGCAGAACATCGTCCGCGATGGTAAACGCGTTGAGCAGGGTAATCCGCTGCTCACTGACCAGCTTAAGGCGCTCATTCGGGATTACAACAAGAGAATCAACATGCTCACGCAGGGCGGAAATTCCACCTTCTGCCTGCTCCATGCGGCGCTTCCCCTCAAAGCTAAAGGGCTTCGTCACAATGCCGATGGTCAGGATGCCCATGTCCCGCGCAATCTCCGCAACGATTGGGGCAGCGCCCGTGCCCGTACCGCCGCCCATACCGGCGGTGATGAACACCATATCACTTCCGCGCAGAACAGCCGCAATTGCCTCGCGGCTCTCTTCTCCGGCCTTCTGCCCAATTTCGGGTTTGGAACCGGCGCCTTTTCCGTGGGTAATTTTATCGCCGATCTGGATTTTTTGCATCGCCTTAGAACGGAACAACGCCTGCTTGTCCGTATTTACTGTAATAAACTCAACACCCTGAACCCCCGAGACCACCATGCGATCTACCGCGTTGTTTCCGCCGCCGCCAACACCAATCACTTTTATCTGCACGATGTTGTCTTCATTATCAATTTCAAAAGGCATCTGCTGCATCCCCCTGTCGTTTTATATAAAAAAGAATTATAATCCATGAAAAGTAAAACCAGTTTCTCGATTCGGGCAGAACTGCAATCCCCATTCCGCCCTCCTATTTGCTATCTTATATAATTTAACACCTTTCCGGCAAAATTTCAATAACTTGTCCTTGTATTCACAGAAAATTAAGAGGATTTCCTTCTCTGGAAAGAATTACCAGACAAAATTAGGTGCCGGAAGAAACAGAGGAAGCAGATGGTGCGGAGGACGATAAAGCCTGCGAGGCTGCAGCCGCCTGAGCCGGAGTACTGGAAATCACCCCATTAGGGTCAAAATAGGCCCGATCATCTTCTTTTGCGCTGCTCAGGTTCAGAACACCCTTCTCCTCTTTGCCGATATTGTCTTCTCCCTCGGCGTTCTTGCCGCCCAATATTGTCTTTCCAAACCGGATCTTATAATCTAAATCAGCTGAGGAACCCAGATTCATTGTGATTCTTCCGTCGTACACCATCAAAATACGGTAAGGGTCGCTGATGTCGATTTTGGTGATCGAAGCGAGTGAATTGTTTTTGATCGCCGCCGCGAGCTGCTCATACAGCGCCTTGGAGGAGGACTCCTTATAAACTGCCTGTTTGCCCGGTGCCGAAGAAGACAGGGCCAGTCCAACAATCATAGTGCATTTTTCGGGCAGCTGCTTGGTCTGCTCCAGCACCTTGCCCGAAGCGGTGAGGAGGACATAGGTTCCGTTTGTTTCCACAGCTCCGGCCACCTGCGCGGACTCCACCTGAATCGAAATTTCTGCCGGGAGCCTGCGGGACACCTTCACTCGCCCAATGTATGGGAGCTTTTGGCCAATGGCGGATTCCGCCTGCTTTGTTTTTGCCAAAAACAGATTTTCGCCCTCTTGAATGCCGCACGCAGAAATAATCTGCTCCTGGGAATAGCGGGAGGTGCCCGTTACCTGTATGGAATGAATCTGAAACAGCACGGTGAGCGAAAGCGTCACGGCCGCCCCCAGCACTACCAGGAACAAAAGAACATAGAATATTCGAAGCTTTCTCTTTCGTTTTTTCTGCCGTACCCGCGGGGCGCCGCTGCTCTCGGCATGGCGCGCCCGTTCTGTTTCCGGCCGGGTATCCGGTTTTCTGCGTCTTTTCTGATCCATTCTTTGAAACCTCCGGAAACCGGGGGTTTTGATAACCCCGTTTTAATCAATCCTTTGAATCGAGGCGCCCACCGCGGCAAGGCTTAGCTCCATTTGCTCATAGCCTCTGTCGATGTGCCGCAAGCCTTCCACCTGCGTGATTCCCTCTGCCGCAAGGCCCGCGATCACAAGAGCGGCTCCTCCCCGCAGATCGGGAGATTCTACCGATGCGCCCGAAAGTCTTGGCACTCCCTGCACTACGGCCACGCGGCCCTCTACCTTTATGTTCGCGCCCAAGCGCAAAAGCTCGCCGACATGCTTATACCGGCTCTCAAAAATATTCTCTACAAACACGCTTGTTCCGTTCGCCAAAGCAGTCATTGCCATCACCGGGGCCTGCGCGTCGGTGGGAAACCCCGGGTACGGCATGGTGCGCACGCTTTTGACCGGTTGAAGCCGCTGGGGCGCCGTAATTTTCAGCTCATCCTCACAGAACATCAGTCCGCAGCCACTTTCCTCAAAGACCGGGATCATCGGCTCCAAGTGGCGGGGATCAATCTTGCGGATTAACAATGCACTGCCGGTGGCCGCCGCCGCCGCCATATAGGTTGCCGCCGCAATACGGTCGGGGATCACGCTGTGCTCGCAGCCGGAAAGCTTCGCCACACCCTCAATCACAATCGTGCTTTCCCCCGCACCGTGAATTTTGGCGCCGCACGCGTTGAGGAAGTTCGCCAAATCACAAATCTCGGGTTCACGTGCCGCGTTGGTAATCATGGTGGTTCCTTTGGCACATACCGCCGCAATCATCACATTCTCCGTAGCACCCACGCTGGGGAAGGAAAACCCGATTTTTGCCCCCTTCAGGCCACCGGGGGCACTGCAGTTCAGGCACCCGTGATCCTCCTCGATCTCGACTCCCATGCGGCGAAGCGCCGCCAGATGCAGGTCGATCGGGCGCGGCCCCAGTTCACAGCCGCCGGGGAACGACAGCTTGGCGTGTTCTGTTCGGGCTACAATGGCCCCTAAAAACACAATGGAGGACCGCATCTCTCTCATCAGATAATCCGGAATATCGCTGTGTCTGATTCCTGAAGAATCAATGGTCACATCTCCGCCGCTGCGGCTGACCCGGCAGCCCAAGTACCGAAGAATCTTCGCACAGGTTTCCACATCTGACAAAACAGGGCAGTTATGTAACACCGTCTCTGTGTTACAGAGCATGGACGCCGCCAAAATGGGCAGAGTGCTGTTTTTCGCCCCATGGACAAGAATTTCCCCCTGTAACCTTTTGTGCCCTTCTATCAAAAATTTTGCCACATCAAACACCCTTTCTTGCCTATTGTGCTTTGCTATATTATGCAAAAGCAACTCGGGTGTGTGACAGGGGACAACTATGTCGTATGCAGCGTTTCGAGCATAATTGTGTAGATTCTTTCGCTGGCATCTAAAATAGCCATTTTTTTTGCGTTTTTACCCAGCTCCTGTACGCCGCCGGCAGACGAAAACGCCTGTTCGGCCATGCGCAGCAGCGCCCCGGAGGAGAGGTCCTTTTCCTCCAAAAGTAACGCAGCCTTCCGGCGCACCAGCGCCATCGCGTTGTGGTATTGGTGATTTTCCGCCACATTCGGCGAGGGAATCAGAATTGACGCCTTGCCCTGTGCCTGCAGCTCACTGAGAGTAATTGCTCCAGCCCGGCAGATGATCAGATCCGCCGCCGCCATACACTCCGGCATATTGCGTATGTATTCTTTGAGCTGAATGTTTTTTGCGGACCCTAAATCCAGACCTTTTTCGCGCAGAAGCTCCGGCAGCCAGCTGCCATTCTGCCCGTAGCCGTGAATATGCTGATATTTTTGATTCTCCGCGCTGGAAAGCAACAGCCCCACCACCGCTTCGTTGATGCTTCTCGCACCGAGGCTGCCGCCAAACGACAGAATCAGGGGACGTTCGTCCAACCCGAGCGCTCGGCGGGCTCGTTCCCGGTCTGCCCGCAGAATCTCCTGCCGCACTGGATTGCCGGTCACCGTACACTGTGCGTCAGAAGCCATGTACTGCCTGGCATCCTCTACCGCCAGCATCACACGGTCCACCTTGCCGGAAAGAACCTTGTTTGTAACACCCGGGTACGCGTTCTGCTCATGAATCAGAGCGGGAATACCCATGCGCACCGCCTCGCGGATCACCGGGCCGCTGACATAGCCGCCCGTACCGATACACAGATCGGGAGCAAAATCACGCAGGATTTGTTTCGATTCAGCGGTAGCCGTGACAATGCGTACCAGTGTTTTCGCGTTGCGCACCATGGCCTTCATCGTCAACCTGCGCTGAAAGCCGGAAATGGTAATGTTTTGAAACGGAAAGCCCGCTTCCGGCACCAGGCGTTCCTCCATCCCCCCCTTGGCGCCCACATATAAAATCTGAGCATCCGGCTGCTGCTCACGCAGATAACCAGCAATGGCAAGAGCAGGATTGATATGCCCGGCGGTTCCGCCACCGGCAAATAAAACCTTCATTGTGGAAAAGCCCCCTAAGTTTTTTCAATCGCTGACGTTCGTGAAATAGACAGCACCACGCCCATCTGCGCTAAAAGCAACACCAACGACGTACCCCCATAGCTGAAAAATGGCAGGCTGATACCGGTGTTGGGAATTGTATTGGTGATAACCGCGATATTCAGAACCACCTGCAGACCAACCTGCAGCGTAAGGCCGATACCAAGCAGCATCCCAAACTTATCCTTTGCCTTGAGCGAAATCGTCACCCCGCGCCAAACCAGCAGCGCAAACAGGATCACGATGATGAGCGCACCAATAAAGCCCAGCTCCTCACAGACGATGGCAAAGATAAAATCGTTCTGTGGTTCGGGCAAATACAGATATTTTTGCCGCGACTGCCCAAGGCCGAGACCCAGAAGGCCGCCGGAACCAATGGCATACAGCGACTGGCGCGTCTGCCAGGTATCTGCCAGAAGCGCTTTCTCTGTGGTAAACGGATCCAGCCACGCGACAACGCGATCGTTTGCGTAGCTGAATTCCGACGTAAACAATACAAGGTACGCGATTCCGGCCAAAGCCATGCCGAACGCCGCGCCGAACCACCGCAGCGGCACACCGCCAATAAACAGCATCATTCCCGCCAAGGCGATAATGATGATTGCCGCGGAAACGTGCGGCTCGCGGATTAACAGCAGCACTGTAATGGCCAGCAGAATGACATACGGAAGCACGCCGTAGCGGGCGGTATCCATACGCTTAAAGTTGATCGAGATGAGGTGTGCAAAGCACAGCGTCATGGCAAACTTTGCGATTTCCGACGGCTGAAAGCCAAACAGCCCCAGGTTGATCCAGCGGTGCACTCCTTTAACGGCAGGCAGAAACAGCACCACCACCAAAAAAGCGTAGCTAACGATCAACAGGGGAATGGCAAACCTGTGTAAATGATGATAGTCAAAATAAGAGATCAGCAGCATCAGAATCACACCCAGCACGGCAAATGCCACTTGGCGGATGATGAAGTAGTAGCTGTTCCCATAGTTATAGTAGGCGTAGGCGTAACTGGCGGAAAACAACATTACCAGACCAATGACAACCAGTACCAGCACCAGAAACAAAAATGGCATATCGAGACCGGATCGCACCGAAAAAATCCGGAACTTTTTTCTGACTCGTTTGGCTAAGGGCGTCGCCTTTGCGGCCGCCGGCTGCTCCGGCGCTTTCCCCTGTGTGTGCGGCTTTCTAGGCTGGCGCGGCTGCGGCACCGGATTCCTTCTGTTTTCTCCGGACATCGACACCCCTCCTTTTTCACGAAATACATCTTAGCACATCTGCACGCCGCAATCTGTCAAAGCGTGCCGACAAAGCGGAGGCCATACCCCCCATTGGCACTTACAGACCCTTCAGCACACTGTACAATGCTAGCGTTCCGCCAGCGAGTGTCACCAGAGAAAACACAAGGCAGATTTTGATTTCACTCCACCCGCACATTTCAAAATGATGATGAATCGGACTCATTTTAAACAGCCGCTTCCCATGCGTCGCCTTAAAATAGCTGACCTGAAGCACCACGGAAAGAATCTCACAAAGATAAACAATCCCGATTGGGAGGAGAAGAATCGGCAAATTTAAGCCAAAACCGAGCGCACAGACCATCCCGCCCAAAAATAGGGATCCGGTATCGCCCATAAAAACCTTTGCCGGGTTAAAGTTCCAAAGCAGGAAGCCCAGACAGCCGCCCGCGAGCGCGCCCGCGACAATACCAAGGCCGTTGAGGGCCAGCACACCGGAAATCACCAGAAAGGCCAAAGCGGCAAAAAAGGTGACCGAAGAATTCAGACCATCGATTCCGTCGGTAAAATTGACCGCATTCACCACACCGACAATCACCAGCAGTGCCAGCACCCAGTACAGCATGCCGAGATTAATGCTGCCGACAAACGGAATCAGTGTGGAGGAACCCGCACCGGAAAGATACAGCGCTGCAAGGTACGCCCCGGCAGCCAAAAACTGCAGAACCAGCTTCTGCCGCGCGGTAAGACCGAGGTTTCGCTTCTTTACCACTTTGATATAATCGTCAAAAAAGCCGATCGCACCAAACGCCAGAGCCATGCCCAGTCCACCGTAAACTCGCGTTCTCATATTCAGCGGCTCCAAAAGAGATCCTCCCGCGCTGCCGTTCAGGTAATAGACGGGGATAAAAATCGCGATTGCCGCCGTGATTCCCAGAATAAACATGATCCCGCCCATGGTGGGGGTACCCTGCTTCTTTTTATGCCACTTGGGGCCATCCTCTAAGATTGTCTGCCCGAAATGCAGCCTGCGCAAAAAAGGAATCAACCATTTGCCCGATATTCCGGTAATGAGAAATGCTGTTACTGCCGCTGCTCCTATTTCAAACCCTGCCATCTACTGTTCCACCTTTTGTATGTTCTCTTATTTTCTCCCGTTCATGAGCCTAAATTCTGGTTCCGCTGCAGAATTTCATTGAGCGCATCTGCTACTCGCGCAAACGGAATACCACAGCGAATGGCTGCGAGCGCCGCCACAAGGGCTGGGCGGATTTTCTGCTCCTCATTAAGCGCAATGCGCCCCACAACCCCACCGCTTTCCAGCTCAAAAACAATCCCCTGCCCATTTCTGCGGATATTGCGGGCAAAAACGTCCGCCTCGGGGCTCCGCACGGAATAACTGACCCGCTGCGCACCCGGCATCACCGGGAGCGCCGTTTCATATTCTACCGCGTGATACCGGAAAGGGCAAGAGATACTTTCCTGCATTTTACCCGAATTTTCGAGAAGAGTATATTCTAGCCTCTCTGCCTGCTTTGGCACACAGTCGGGCGGCACCAGAAGAAAGTCCGTCTCCGGCAGCTTCGCAACGTCCCGGGTCACACGGTAGCCACAGCTTTCGAGCAAAAGCTGCAAAAGCCGCGCCGCTTCAGGATGATCAATTGCCAACAGTCGGGCCGTTTGTTTTGTTTGCTCAGACTGCCACTGTTTCATATGCCTCCTCCGCAAAATTCAGCTTATTTAAATACTATCGCTTTTCCTAAGCCCCTCATCTTACTTCCCCCATCTTTGGCGGGGGAAGTAAGACCTGCTTGCACAAGGCTACTGCACCTGGTCAAATTCAACAAATCCAACGTTGACCACCGTACCGGGGGACACCTTTGTTCCCGCAGCGATACTCTGAGAATGCGACTGCGCTTTCCCTCCCGTTAGGGCAGCGCCGGAAATCGTAATGTTAATTCCAGCTTCGGCTGCGGCGCTGTTAGCCTGCGTCAGCGTCATGCCGGTCAGATTCGGTACCGTTACCTGACGGCTCTCGCTACCGGCGTCCATCATCAGCACCACCGTACCGTTCTGCGGGATACTCTTGCCGGATTCCGGAATTTGTTTGAGCACCGTATCACCGCTGCCATACACCTTCTGCTTCAGGTTTACCTTCTGCAGCGCTGCTTTGGCTGCATCAAGCTTCTTTCCAGTCACATCCGGCGTTGCTACGTCGAGTTTTTCCATTTCTGCGTCGGTATATTTTCTCTCAACACCCAGATAGGGCAGAATTTCTTCCATCATTTTAGCAAATACGGGGCCGGCGACCGCGCCGCCGTAGTAGCTGTCTCCCTCCGGCTCATCGAAGAACACCAGCAGAGCAATCTGTGGGTCGTCCGCCGGGGCAAAACCGCAATAAGAAGCGATGTATTTCATCTTTTTTTTGCCGCCGGCGTTGTACTCCGCCACTTTTTCAGAGGTACCGGTCTTACCGGCCACACGGTAGCCAGGCAGGTAACCGTTTTTCGCGGTACCCGTGGTGGCATTCATCTGCAGGATCTTGCTCATGCGGCGGGACACATCCTCTGAAACGACCTGACGCTTCACCTTGGTATCCACAGACTGAACGATGTTTCCGTCGCTGTCGAGCACCTGGCTGACCAGATGGGGCTGCACCAGATAACCGCCATTTGCAACTGCCGCCGCCGCGGTGACCATCTGGATCGGGGTGATGCTGAAGTTCTGGCCGAACGATTCCGTCGCAAGCTCAACAGGGTTCAATTGACTGGCGGTGTAATACAGGCTCCCCGCTTCGCCGGGCAGATCGACCCCTGTTTTTTCGGTCAGTCCGAACGCCGCGAAATATTTAAAGAAGCGCTCCGCCCCCAGCATTTCACCCACCTTGATAAATACCGGGTTGCAGGAGTTCATTAAACCCTGTACAAAGGTTTCGCTGCCGTGCCCGCCGTGCTTCCAACAGCGAATGGTGGTACCGGAAACAACTGCCGCACCATTACAGAAGAACTGCGTATTTTCGTTGACTACACCCTCTTCCATCCCCATAGAACCAACCACCATTTTAAAGACAGAGCCGGGGTAATAAGTATCACTGACCGCCTTGTTTCTCCACTGGGCCTGTTGGGCAACCGTTTTGGCCTGTGCTTTGGCCTGCTTAATTTTTTTACCCTCTTCGGTGGTGGTGTCTCCTTCTGGCATGTTGGCCACACGCGCCGCCTCAGTCGGGTCTGAAATAATCAGCGGATAGTTGGGGTCGAAATCCCCTTTGACCGCAAGGCCAAGAATCGCGCCTGTTTTCACATCCATGGCGATTGCCGTGGCACGGTTCTGAACCTTGTTATTCACAACGCCCTCTTCCAGATATTTTTCCAGAAAATGCTGCACGATCTCATCGATGGTCAGCACCAGACTGTAACCATCCTGCGCTTCCACCTTCTGTTCATACTGAAATGGCATGTCGGTGCCGATGGCATTTTTTGCTGTGACCAGCCGCCCGGCGGTGCCGGTTAGCTGCTTATCATAGTATGCTTCGAGGCCGGAAAGGCCCTGGTTGTCGGTACCGGTAAATCCCAGAAGCGTGGCAGCAAAGCTGCCGAATGGATAATACCGCTTATAATCTTCAATCATTCGGATACCGTTACCGATTTTCTTTTCTTCCTTAAATTTCAGGATTTCATCCTTGACCTCGGTTTCTACCTTGCGCTTTAACACATCGTAATAGCTTTTCTTTTTTGTATGCTCCAGAATCTCGTTTTTATCCATCCCAAGGATTTGAGACAAACCCTCGGCAATCGTTTCACGCTGCTCGTCGGTTGTGAGATAAGCAGGCTCTAGCACAACGGTCCACACCGTTGCGCTCTGCGCCAGAGGGCGCAGATTGCGGTCGTAAATTGCTCCGCGCATCGCCGGAATGGTTGTATCCTTCATCTGTTGCTCCACCGCACGCTCCTGAAGGCCCTGCCCCTCCACCAGCTGCAGCTTGACCAGACTAAATATGATCGCCCCGAACCCCACTACCATGAATATAGCCAGCAAAAAAAGCGTTCTGCGCCACATTCGGATGGTTGTTCCTTTTGCCATAATTCAATCCCCCGCACTTTTCGGCTTGCCAACTTTTTCTATAAGGTTCTTATAAAAACGAGAGTTAAGATTACATCTCAACTCTCGGCTTTCCGTCCCCGGTCCATCCAGCACCGGTATTCATACTTATTTATAATTGACCATAATTATGACAGCAGGTTTTGCAGCGAATTCCACGCAGAAGTCCACCAGCTGCCCGCAGCGTTGGGGTCGAGAACCTGACCCTTATCGCCGGGTGACAGTTTGATACACTCTACCTGACTATATGTTATTTTGCTCATTCCCAGCTGATTCTTGGCATATACCTCGGCCGCCTGCAAAGTCATGCGGGAATCGGATTTGACTTTCAGCTGCGTATGTAAGCTAGTTTGCTCATCGATCTGCTTGGTTGCGGAATTCAGCTGCTCCGTCAGTTCTGTGAGCTGAACTTGACCGTACACCAGCGTACCCAGAATGGAAACCATCAAAGCCATAAAACAGAAGGTAGCCACCAGCCTTAAGGATTTTCGCTTTGGACGCCGATTTTCGTCGAGCTTCTGCGAAGGAAGCTCGATGACGTTATTTGGCTTTCTGGGCAGCTCTTTCTGCTGCGGCTCAAACAACGAAAAATCATATGCCGTGTTCTGCTTGCTCATTGACCGGTGTCACTCCTTCCTGATTCCCCTTAATAATTTTTTATTAAAAGTGCCATTGATTTCTTCTGCCTGCGGCGAGGGAGAAATCGCTATTTACTGTAATTTGATGCACACCCTCAGTCTGGAGCTGCGGCTGCGCGGATTCTCCTTTAGCTCTTCCTCGGAGGGGGAAAGACCTCTTTTATAAAGAAGCTCCGCCTTCGGCGTTCTGCCGCACACGCATACCGGGAAATCTGGCGGGCAAATGCAACCCTGGCACCACTGAGCCATTCTTTTTTTTACGATTCGGTCTTCCAGAGAATGGAAGGTAATTACAGCCAAACGTCCTCCGGGCTTTAAAAGAGAGAACGCTGCATCTAGCCCCTCCGAAAGGCGGTCAAGCTCGCCGTTGACCTGAATCCGCAGCGCCTGAAAGGTTTTGCGGGCAGGGTGCCCCGGCTCTCTGCGAACAGCTGCCGGAACCGACTGCCGAACGACCTCTGCAAGCTGCAGCGTAGTGGTAATGGGAGTCTCTTCTCTGGTAGCAACGATGCCCTTGGCGATACGCACCGCACTTTTTTCTTCTCCGTACTGACTCAGGATTCTGGCCAGCTCCTGCCACGGCAGCGTGTTTACCAGATCTGCCGCACTTGTACCCTGCTGACTCATGCGCATATCGAGCGGCGCGTCCTGATGATAGGAAAAGCCACGCTCCGCTGTATCCAGCTGATGAGAGGACACACCAATATCCATCAGCACGCCATCTACTTCGCTAAAGCCGCAATCTGCGGCCAACAAACGCATTTGAGAAAAGTTGCCCTGCCGCACCAGCACGTTGGGGTAATTCCCCAAACGCTTTTTCACAGCTTCGATCGCATCCGGGTCCTGATCAATGGACAAAAGCGTTCCCGCGGCACCGAGCCGCTTTGCGATTGCTTCGGAATGACCGCCGCCGCCCGCGGTACCGTCAATGTAAATTCCATCTGGCTGTATGTTCAGGGAATTGATGGTTTCCTGAAACAACACCGGGACATGTTCAAAACTCACAGACCGTCCCCCACTTCATTACGAGAAATCAGAACGTTTTATTTCTAAATAGCGGGTATCTCCCGCTTTGAGTTTCAAGGTTCTCTCAGCCGTCGGCAGCTTGCTGCCGTTCACGGCGTGAGGTTGTTATAATTCCAAAAGATCCATCGCTTCCGCGATGCTATCCTCTGTCAGGCCAGAATTGAATTCCGCCCAGCGGTCTGCATCCCAAATTTCAGCTCGGCTTGAAGCGCCGATCACTGCTACATCCTTCTGAATCTGTGCGTAATCCCGCAGCTGTTGCGGAATCAGCACTCGTCCCTGCTTGTCCGGCTCAACCTCGGCCGCGCCGGAAAAGAAAAAGCGCTGAAGCCCTCTGGCTTTTGAAATCGGCATCTGGCGGATTTTCTCCTGCAAACGCTCCCATTCCACGCCCGAAAGCACAAAAAGGCACCCATCCAGACCTTTGGTGATATAAAACCGCTCGCCCAAATCTTCGCGGAATCTGGCGGGGATAATCACTCGGCCTTTCGGATCAATATTATGTTGGTATTCTCCAATCAACATAACAGTTTGTCCGGGGAGCAGTTAGCAAACCACTTTGCTCTACTTCCCTCCACCTTTCACCACTTTTGTTTAAATTATACTGGATCAGAGTGAAAAAAGCAATGTTTTTTTTCAGCTATCAGCCTACATTAATCAAGTAATTTCGGGAAGAAAACGCTGGTTATTAAGTAAAATGGCAAAAAATCCCTTTTACTTTTTTTATAATTTACAAAAGATAAAACTATAAATCTTAGTTAAAAAACACACAGGAGCCAAAATGTTGGCTCCTGTGTGTTTTTCATGATTATTCTAAATTATTCTAAAAGCTTTTCCCGCAGACCCCGCAGAATCACCTTCTCCCTGCGGGAAACCTGCACCTGAGTCATACCCAGGGCCTGGGCAGTTTGCGCCTGCGTCTGGCTTTTAAAGTACCGGTATACAATGATGCTTCTATCCTTCGGCTCCAGCTCACCAACCACCTGCTGCAAAGAGAGCAGCTCCGAAATTCGTTCGTCGGGCGCGTCCACCGGCACATCGATCTGCCCGCCGCCTTCATCCTCCGCCGCAGTGAGCGAAAGGGGCTGCTGCCCGGCATTTACCGCCTGCGCCGCTTCGGTGATTTCGACCCCAAGCTCCGCCGCAAGTTCCCCAATAGTGGGGGTTCTACCGTGGATTCTGTTAAACTCCGCTGTTGCCCTTGTCGCTTTCATAGAAAGCTCCTTGAGCGCGCGTCCCACCTTAACACTGCCGCCATCGCGAAACAGACGGCGCATTTCACCAAGAATCACCGGTACCGCATACGTGGAAAAACGCAGCCCGCGCTCCTCCTCAAAATGATCGACCGCCTTGACCAGCCCCATACATCCCGCCTGGAACAGATCCTCATACTCCACGCCGCGCGCCTTAAAGCGTTTGGCACACGCGTGCACCAGACCGATGTTCTCGCTGATCATGCGATCCCGATCAATCATTTACAGCCCGTCTGCGGGCCAGCTTCTTCTTCAGTGTAACGGTCGTTCCCTTCTGTACGCGGGAGGTTACGCCGACCTCATCCATAAAGCTTTCCATTACCGCAAAACCCAGGCCTGCGCGCTCTTCGCCGCCGGTTGTAAACAGCGGCTCCCTCGCCTTCAGCACATCTTCAATACCGCAGCCCTTGTCGCGAATGCGAATTTGCACTGCGCCATCCTCATACATTTTGGCAGATATGTAAATCATGCCCAGCGTATCGCGGTACGCGTGGACAATGCAGTTCGTCACCGCCTCTGACACCGCCGTTTTAATGTCTGAAATCTCGTCGATGGTCGGGTCCATCTGCGCCACAAATGCCGATACCACCGCCCGCGCAAAGCCTTCGTTTGCAGAACAGCTGAGAAAAGACACATTCATTTCATTCATCGGTTTCACGGTATACCACTCCTTTTTCAAATTTCACCAGCTTGTCCAGCCCCGCCATAGAAACCACCTTTTCCACCTTCGGCGGCAGATTTGCAATGGTGACGGAACCCCCCAGCACCTGCATCAGCCGGTAACGCCCCATAATCAATCCCACGCCCGAGCTGTCCATAAACTGCACTCTGGAAAAATCCAAAATCAGCTCCTTTGGCTTCGTTTTCCCGGCCGTTTCATCAATAGATTCCCGAACACCCCGGGCGTTATGATGGTCGATTTCGCCGCTGAGCAGGGCCGTCAGCGTGCCTTCTTTTAAGATCAGCCTGACATCGTTCATAGCTCTTCCTCCCGGATTTTACCCGCATGTATTTTCTTTATTTATTTTTTCCAGAAAATTCCGATTATACATGCTTAAACAAGAAATTCGACAAAATCGGAGCAGATTCTGAAAAATACGCCGGGAAACAGCTTGTCCCATTCCCGGAAAGACGCTGCGGGAAATAAAAAAACCTCTACCCATTAGGATAGAGGTTTTTCAGTAAAATTTTACTCGAATTATGCGGATGGAGCCATCCCTTTTAAAATTTCGATGGCAATCGGGCGAATCTCTGCCGCAAGGTACAGCGAACCGCACACCACTACTGCGCCGTCACTCCCTGCGTGGGCCAGAGCCAGCTCCACCGCCTGCCGGGGCGACTCTGCCGCCTTGGCCGAAACTCCCATGTCCTGCCAAAGCGCGGCGAAATCCTCCGCCTGCATCGCGCGGGGATTATCGGGAGTAAGCGTGTAGACCTGATCGAGCAGACCGTTCAGATAGCCGACCGAGGCATGGCTGTCTTTATCGGCCAACATACCCATGATGGCTGTGATTTTCCTGCCGGAGAGGTACTGCCGCAAAGCCGCCGCCAGCGCCTGCACTCCGTTCGGGTTATGCGCGCCATCCAGCAGAAAAACCGGGCTTTTGGAGAGCAGCTCCAGACGCGCCGGAAAAGACACCTTTGCAAAGCCCTGCGCCACCTTTTGCAAGGGAAGCTTAAAGCCCTTACTGCGCAAAACATCCAACGTGGCCAGAACTGTAGCCGCATTGAGCACCTGATGCTCGCCGATGAGCGACATCTGCATGGAGGCTCCACGGTAGACAAAGCGGGTGCCGAACAGATCGCCCTCTACCTGCTCCATCTCCTTCGGGTCAGCAACACAGAAGCTGTTGTTCCGCTGTTGTGCAGCCTCACGCATCACCTGCATCGCTCCGGGCTCCTGCCGCGAGAACACAACGGTATCGCCGCCCTCTTTGATGATGCCGGCCTTTTCAAACGCAATTTTCTCCACCGTATCTCCCAGGATTCCGGTATGATCAAGCGAGATAGACATGATGACCGACACAAGCGGAGTTTTGATAATATTAGTCGCATCGAAGCGGCCACCGAGACCAACCTCCAGCACCACCACATCGCATTCGCTGCGGGCAAACCACTCCATGGCCAGCGCCGTGATGAATTCGAATTCCGTGAGGGAGTCTCCCTCCTGCTCCATCTCCTGAATCAGCGGAAGCAGCTCCTCCGTGAGAGCAGCCAGCTCCTCTTTGGGGATCATCTCCCCGCAGATCTGCATGCGCTCGCGAAATTCTAGAATATAGGGGGAAATATACAGGCCCGTCTTGTAGCCTGCCGCAGTCAATACGGAAGAAAGCAGCGCACAGGTTGAGCCCTTGCCGTTGGTACCGGCCACATGCACAAACTTCAGCCGATCCTGAGGGTTCCCCATTTTATTGAGCAGCCTTATAATGCGTTCCAGGCCCGGCTTAATACCAAACTTTGCCTGAGAGGATATTTGTTCCAGCGCTTCTTGATAAGTCATGATAGCGTCCCCTTTCCGACCATCGGTTTCCCGAGCAGCCGTCAGCCGCCCAATCAGGCAGTGACGTTCGGATAGATCGGTTCCTTTTATTTGCTGAGATTTTGAATCGCCAAACGGATGCCGGCCGCCTTTTCCGCCAGCTTCTCCGCGTTTTTGCGCACGCCGTCCACTACGTTATCCGGCGCTTTGGAGAGGAAGGTTTCGTTTTTGAGCTTCGCCTCGGCGGAATCCAGCTGCTTTTGAGCCGATTCCAGCTCCTTTTCGAGCCGGGTAAGCTCGGCCTGCTTATCCACCAGCTCGTCGGTGGGAATATACAACGTCGCGGCGTCGGTAACAATTGTCACGGCGTCCGGCAGGTTCCAGGAATCTGCAATCTGCACCTGGCTTGCGTAGGCCAAGCGGGAAATGACGTCGACATTCGCGCGGAAGGTCTCTGCGGCCGCACCTGTTACGGCAACAGAAAGATGCGCCTTGCGTGACGGCGGCACATTCATCTCGGCACGGCGGTTACGAACGGCACGGATGGCATCCATCACGCGCTGCATTTCATGGCGATCCTGCTCAAAGCTGAGCGCCGGGTCGTATTCCGGCCATTGGGAAACCATGATGGACTCGCCCTCGTGCGGCAGCGACTGCCAGATTTCTTCCGTAATAAACGGCATGAACGGGTGCAGGAGCTTTAAGGTGTTGGACATAACCCACACCAGCACCTGGCGGGCGCTTTTGGCGGTTTGCCCGTCGTCGCCCTGCATGCGGATTTTCGCGATTTCGATATACCAGTCACAGAAATCGTCCCACAGGAAATCGTAGAGCTTCTGCACGGCGATGCCAAGCTCAAACTTCTCCAGATTTTCGGTGATCTCTTTTGCCACCTCGTGGAAGGTGCCGACGATCCAGCGGTCAGCCGGCGTAAGTTGTTCCGGCAGGCGATTTTCCACTTCATGGTCTTCAATGTTCATGCGGATAAAGCGAGCCGCATTCCAAATCTTATTGGCAAAGTTGCGGCTGGCACTGACCTTGTCGTCTGAAAAACGCAGGTCATTGCCCGGGCTGTTACCGGTCGCGAGCGTAAAGCGCAGCGCGTCCGCGCCGAAGTCCGCAATCACCCCCAGGGGGTCGATGCCGTTGCCGAGCGACTTGGACATTTTGCGTCCCTGCGCGTCGCGCACCAGGCCGTGGATCAGCACGGTGTCGAACGGAACCTGATCAGTCTGCTCGATGGCAGAGAAGATCATGCGCGCCACCCAGAAGAAAATAATATCGTAGCCCGTTACCAATGTGTTGGTTGGGTAGAAGTAGTTCAGGTCCTCTGTATTCTTCGGCCAGCCGAGTGTAGAGAACGGCCACAGCGCGGAAGAGAACCAGGTGTCGAGCGAGTCGGGATCCTGATTCAGGTGATGACTGCCGCACTTGGGGCAGGTATTGGGGGCTTCCTTGGCAACGACCATTTCGCCGCAATCTGCGCAGTACCATGCGGGAATGCGGTGGCCCCACCACAGCTGACGCGAAATGCACCAGTCGCGGATGTTCTCCATCCAGTGATAATAGATTTTTTCAAAGCGCTCGGGAACGAACTGAACCGCTCCGTCCTTGACGCGATCAATCGCGGGCTCGGCCAGCGGCTGCATCTTCACAAACCACTGCTTGGACACACGCGGCTCAACAATAGTGGAGCAACGGTAGCAGGAGCCAACATTGTGCTTGATCGGCTCTATCTTAAGTAGGTAGCCCTGCTCGTCCAGGTCTTTGACGATTTGCTTCCTCGCCTCCAGACGATCCATTCCCTGATAGGTGCCGCCGTTTTCGTTGATCACGCCGGCCTCGTCCATCACATTGATGACGGGCAGATTGTGGCGCAGACCGACTTCGAAGTCATTCGGGTCGTGAGCCGGGGTGATCTTCACCACACCGGTTCCGAATTCCGGCTCTACATACGTATCCGCAATGATTGGAATCTCCTTGCCTACCAGCGGCAGAATCACGGTTTTACCGATCAAGTGCTGGTAGCGCTCATCATCCGGATGCACCGCCACGGCGGTATCGCCCAGCATGGTTTCAGGGCGGGTGGTCGCAAGCCGGATGTCGCCGGAGCCGTCTGCCAGCGGGTAACGCAGGTGCCAGAAGCTGCCCTCATGCTCGCTGAATTCCACCTCCGCGTCGGAAATGGAGGTGCGGCAGTGCGGGCACCAGTTAATGATTCGCTCGCCGCGGTAAATCAGGCCCTTGTCATACAGGCGCAGGAATACCTCACGAACCGCTTCGGAGCAACCCTCATCGAGAGTAAAGCGCTCACGCTCCCAGTCGCAGGAGCAGCCGAGCTTTTTGAGCTGACCGATGATCGTGCCGCCGTATTTCTCTTTCCAGTCCCACGCGCGCTTCAAAAATTCCTCACGGCCGATCTGCTCTTTCGTCAGGCCCTCTTTGCGCATAGCCTCCACGATCTTCGCTTCCGTCGCGATGGAGGCATGGTCGGTTCCGGGCAGCCACAGTGCGGAATAGCCCTGCATTCTGCGCCAGCGGATCAGAATATCCTGTAACGTTTCATCCAGCGCATGCCCCATATGAAGCTGGCCGGTAATATTCGGTGGGGGGATGACAATGGTATACGGTTTCTTCTGCGGATCGGCCTCCGCGTGAAAATAGCCGCCGGAAAGCCAGAATTGATAAATTCTGTCCTCTACCTCCTGCGGCTCATACGTCTTCGCAAGCTCCTTGCTCATTCTGTTTCCTCCTAAAAATCGATCCAAGTAAGTCGGCGCTCCGAGGAGCGCCGACCGGGCCGCCAATACTACGTATCACCGCCCGAAAAGCACAAAGCGCGGGGTTTCCCACGCCCTGTTTTCTGCAATTTTCCGCTTTAAACTCAGCAATTCGCGGCTGTTCGCATCTTGCTCATATTATCCCATCGCGCCGGGGCTTTGTCAATGCTTAATTGGCCGGAACCGCGCACCCCGGGCCGCACAGCGCGGCATTGTCTACAATCACCGCAAGGCACAGGGAGAGCGGCACATCCTGCTGCCGCTCCACATGAATTCCATAGCCGTCACCCCGGGCCGTCCAGCAGGGCGCGTGGGTCATGCGCACGTTGCCCCGGCTGTCCACCGCGTCGAAGCTGCGAATTAGAAGATCGCCGCGGAGGCTCCAGTCTGTTTTGCTTAGGCGCAGGCTGCTGCCGGAGGACGCAAGATTATGCGTCACACGCAGACGCTCCCGCTCCCCGATCTGCACGCTGTATTTGCACAGACCGTGGATTCCCACGCAGCTGATTTTCGCCGCCTCGGTGCCGGCGGCATCGCGCAGATACATTCTGCCCCCAAACGAGCCCCACTCACCTTCCACGGTATAAAGACTGGTACCAGCTGAGTCAAACACATCAAACAGAGTCGAACCAGCTTCGGTATGTCTGTTTAGATAATAGTCCATCCGGATGTCCCCTTCGATATTACATCGATTCTCTTACCCTTATTTTCTGGTAAATTGGTAAGAATATTCTGTTTCTTTCATGATCACCGGGCCGCCCAAAATGCGCTCGGCGGTGCGCTGCGTAACCGGCTGGGTGCCATTGTTCACACCATAGGGCGCTTTGACCACGTATAAAAGAGCGGGCCGGTTCTGCGGCTTTATAGTAAAGAACGCGTCGATCCGCTTCGACGGCAGCTCCGAGCGCCAGAGAGACGGCGGCGCAGGCCGTTGCTGACCGCACAGATAACCAAACGGCAGCAGCTCGTTAAACATAATACGCCCATCACCCGAAGGCATGGCGTTCTGAATGTCCTCTACCAGGCCGGTATAGCGGGCCGCCGCAGCCGGCGTAGTATAAAGGCCCTTGGCCGGGCCTGTCGTCAGCTGCGTGCGCAGATACACGATCGGTTCATCCCGATATACAGCCTGGGCACGCATTACCGTATTGCACAGCACCAAAAGCACCAGAGAGCTGGCAAACGCCGCCCACAGGGTTTTCAGCATTCGGCGGCGCGCCGCGGGCGCTTCCCGCTCTGCCGTATAAAAATCATACGCCGTTAAAACCAATGCCAGGGAGGAAAGATTTAAAATATACGACGCGCCCGTCATGCCATTGTTACTGGCCGTATACACCGCCCAACTGAGCAGCAAGGAGGGCACATACAAAACCCAGATTACAATCCGGCTGCGGCGCTGTGGCCGGTACGCCGTAAGAATTAGCGGCCAGAGCCCCGCGCAGGCCTGAATATAATTTACTTTTGAGGTAAAGGTCAGATCAGCTTCCGTCTGAATCAGCACCATGCCCACATTAATAATCAGGCTCAGCGGCATGCAGACCCAGATCATTACCTCCAGCACCGGCGCAAGGTCAAGCTCCGTTTTCATCTGGTGCGATAAAACGATCAGGACAAGCAGCGTGATTTCAAGCAGCGACAAGATGGTGAGCAGCTGGTAATCCTGCAAAAACAGCGAGGTTTTTACAAACAAGTTCTGGTAGGGGTGCTCCGGGTCCTGAAACAGATACCTCACGTTATCGAGAATTCCCCAAAAACCAGATACCACCAGTAGATAACCGGCGGCCAACAGCAGAATCACAGCACCGCCGCAAAGCATCCCGAACAAAGGCGCACGCGATTCGGGCTCTAAACCGTTTTGCCGCACACGCGGGCGAATCCGGAACAGCGTCAGCAGAAAGATTGGCACCATCACAATAAAAAACGGATAGGAAATGCACGCAAACGCCAAAAGCACTCCTGAAAGCGCTCCAATGCCAAAAGCTCCGGGCACCGAAAAGGAATCACCGTACACGAAAAACAGCAGCATTGCCGCTGACGTTGTAAACAGATACCCCATGCTGTTGTAAGAAAAGTTATTGATTCCGAACGGGGTAAATGAAAAAAACAGGCCCGCGCAGATCAGCGCCGGCAGCCTGCGCCGGAACAACCGAAACACTGCCCGGTATACCAAGAGGGCCACCAGGGCATCCACGCAAATATACAAAATGCGCATGAACAGGAGGATCCCTGTCATGTCCCCCACGGCCAGCCGGTACAGCCATAAAATTGGCGCGAGCAGCAAAGCCCCGGTCTGGTGAATGTCCCAGGAATCCAGAAAGGGACGGTCACCCAACGAAAACCGGTAAGGCAGCGCCAGATAATATGTCTCGTCGGACCAATCGAACCCAAAAACGGAACGAACCAGAAACAAGACCGTCATTCCGGCGATTACAAAATAGGGCAATATATGAAGCAGCTTCGAACGAGATTGCAAAAGAGATTTCAGCATGGCCGACTCCCATAAATTGTGTCTGAACAGCGCTGACGCAAATCAGATCGTAGTAGGTTTATTGTATCACAATCGACCAGCTTTTGCCAAGCATAGAAAGCAGTTTACAAAGAAAAGAAACGCCGCTTGTACGTTGAATTGACAGGCACAGACGAAAAAAAGACAAATTTCTTTTACTTGCGTCAGTTGGTGTTATATAATGGCCTTATCTACTTGGGTAATAATTTCTCTATTATTTGTTTTCAGGATGGACCTGAATGCACGTCGCAAGGAAGCAAGCAGAAAAAACTGCCTGTTCAACCTTTAGAAGTATTCTGCCCATAAGCATCTCTGCAAGCTGACGAGAGCGCTCTGAAAATACCCGCCGACGGACGAAAGCACCAAGCTTTTGATTTGCAGCGGTTAGGAGAGTGGGCATTTTCATTGGAGCGCCTTTTCAGTAGCTTTCGGCTACGCGTTCCGGGGCTGTTCCCCGAACGGTTTCCAAAGGTGTCCTTTGGCGAGTCTTTGCTTACTTTCGCCTCGTAGCGAAAGTAAGTGCCCGCCCCGACATGAGGGGCAAGCCTGCGCTAACAGAAATTTCCGTTTTAGAAAATTTTAAAAATATTTTTTGAAACGCTCTCGTCGATTATCAGAAACAAAACATAAATCCTCAGATCACAAAAAGGAGGAGACCGGGATGAAATCCCTGCTTTCATTCAAACGAACCTGGCTGTTCCTGTTGCTGCCGCTGTCGCTGGCTGTTTCGTATGTCGCTTACAGACAACCGGCTTTGGCGGAATGGTATGCCGTAACGATTTACCCTATCTTTTCTTTAGGAGAAAACCGTATTACCTCTCTGGTTCCCTTTTCGATAATGGAACTGCTTCTGGCCGCCCTGGCCATTCTTCTCCCCGCACTGCTGATTCGCCTGATTGTTCGGCTGGTCCGCCGCAAGCAGGAACGAAACATGCTTTTTCTGCGCGCTCTGGCCTCTCTGCTTTGCGCGGCGGGCGTGGTCACCTTCTGGTTTATGATCAGCTGCGGCATCAACTATTCGCGTTACCCGTTTGCGCAGGTTTCAGGCCTGACGGTACGGCCCTCCTCCACCGAGGAACTCAAAAAACTCTGCACAGAGCTAGCTCAGCAGGCCAACCGCGACCGAGCCGGAATTGAAACGGACAGCCAGGGCGTCGCCGTCCTCTCTGACCGTAAAAAAGCGGCAGAAACAGCTCGGGCTGTGATGGACTCGATGGAAGCACGATACCCCACCTTAAAAAGCGGCTACGGAGCGCCGAAAGCCGTAATGGCTTCGCGCCTGATGTCGTACCTGGACATAACCGGAGTTTACTTTCCCTTTACTATGGAAGCGAATGTCAATGTGGATGCTCCAGCTTACGGTATTCCCGCCACCATGCTGCACGAGCTGAGCCACGTGCGCGGCTACATGCGTGAGGACGAAGCCAATTTCATCGCATACCTGGCCGGGCGAGACAGCACAAGCCCTGTGTTTGCCTATTCCGGAACGATACTGGCTTTTATTTACGCAAACAATGCCCTATACTCCGCAGACCAAAAAGCCGGGCAGGAAACTTATTCCCAGCTGGATTCCGGTGCGCAGAAGGACCTTGCCGCAGCCGGCGCTTACTGGAAGCAGTTTGAAGGCCCGGCGGCGAAAGTGGCTGCAAAAGTCAATGACAGCTACCTGAAATCAAACCGTCAGGAGGACGGCGTGAAAAGCTATGGCCGGATGGTCGATCTTCTGCTTGCGGATTACCGGCAGCGTCACGGTCTGAAATAAGCGTACCCTCAATACTTTGGGCAATCCCCTTTCAAACCGGCCGAAGGCTGCTGCGGCAGGTGGGACGGTACAGCGTGAACATCCCTGAAAACCACTACCTCGACCTGCGAGAGATGGGGCTGCTGGAAGTACTCGATTCCAAACTGGCCGTGCTGGGCGACGCCCAAAGTTATCGGGACAAAACTGGGCTGACCCTGACCCCGGAAAGCGGAAAAGCGATCTTTGTTGAGATTTAAAACAGGACGCTTGCAATTCCCCTTGGAAAGATTTCATCAAAACAGGATTTTGTTATAAAAAAAGAGGAGAGAGCGAAGGTTTCGCTCTCTCCTCTTAGAAACTGCCTATTTCAATTTTTCGATTTCAATACGTATGCTCCTCGCGGGAACAAGCTCCGAACGTATTACGGTTCAGCCACGCCGCGAAATGCCAATCCACGCTCTCCGTACAAGGAGTGATCTAACTTAAAAAACCGCGCGCGGAAATTTACTGTGCCGGAAGCTTAAAGATAATCGGCTTGACAGAAGAATCGAGCTTATCAAAACGGTAGCCGTTCTTTTTCAGTGTTTCGATAATTCGCGGCAGTTCTTTCACGGTGTCGTGCTTGGTAGAAGCATCATGGAACAGAACAACCGCTTTTTCGAACCGGAGGGTTTCATTGACGGTGTTCTGATAAATCGACTGGGCCGTTGCACCCTTTTCCGCGTCACCCGCACTGACATTCCAGTCAAAATACGTATATCCTCTACGGGTTAGCTCGTTTGCAACCGGACGCGCAATGGTCTTATTATAGCTGTTTACGCTGCCGCCGGCAAAGCGGATTACCTGTGGCTTCACCCCGGTGGCGTCTGTTATCAGATCACTCAGTTTCGACAGATCACTGAAAAACGCGGTAGGCGATGCGTAAATCTGCTTGTAGTTATGCGTATATGTGTGCATTCCGATCGTATGGCCCTGATCGATGATCTCTTTCATCCGTTTCTTAGACTGCTCATCGCTGCGGCCTATTACAAAGAAGGTTGCCTTTACATCATTATCCGCTAAAATTTTCAAAACCTGCGGAGTCAGATCGGAAGGCCCGTCGTCAAAAGTAAGGTAAGCAACCTTATCCCCTGCCTTATGTGCGATTTTCTCTGTAGGATCAACATAAAAGTTCGGGAACATGGTTTGTATCGCTTCCATCTCCTTTGTGATCACCGCCATATTTGGCGCAGAAGACACTTTGGAGGGAGACGAAGAGGAGGAAGGAGCGGAAGAAGGGCGAGAAACCGCCGAAGAAGCAGGTTTTGAAGATGGAATTTCAGAAATATCCGCAGCTGAAGAAACCGGCTGTTGCGACACAGGCTGCGATGTGACTAACTGCGATATTGCTTCGCTAATCGAGGCTCCCGAGGAAACTGTATTGACAAAAGCCGATTTTGTAACATAACCGGCAACAGATCCAATGATTACCCCAATACAGATTGCAACAGCAAGCATTGAAACAGCAATAACCACTCGTTTTTTTCCCACAGGCACGATCAGCACTTCCCTTTTTTTTGCTTTTCTCATTATAGCACAAGCTCTTATAAAAAGAATGCTGTTTAACAGGATTGTAACCTTTATTTTGTTTCCAAATTGCCCCATCACCACAATATCCGTGATTTTTCGATAGAGTAGATAAAAATCTGAAATTTTGACCAAGATCTCTTTTATGCCGCTATAACCTGCCGTTTATGCCCCCCCATTTCACACACTGAAAAACAATTTAGAGCGATAAGACAGTTACCAAAAAGCAGGCAGCGTACCAAGGGCGAGCAGAACAGGGATATGTTGTGACCCATACCCTATAAGGCAAATTGAATACGGAAAACACCTCATTTCCGAAGTAATTTGGAAATGAGGTGTTTAAATTTATTATTATCCAACAGCTCACAGCTGTCCGATAAATTGGAATCTGGCAGCTGGGCTGATAATTTCCATGCAAATGACAACTTAGAGAGGTTTTTTAGATTCAATAAATATATTAACCGAATAATAAAGCATAACAAGCGCTGAGCTCAGCAGCGCACCGCCAAGAATATCGGTAAACCAGTGAACACCTGACAGCACCCGTCCGACTACAGCGAGGACAGCAAAAACGGCAGACACTATGTTGACTGTAATTCTTGCCGTTCTTCTCTTAATCAGACGGTTGAACTGCATGATTGCCGTAGGCATGACACATAGGACGAGCATTGTGGTGGAAGAAGGATACGACGCTTCTAAAACGTTCTGAATGAGAACCGGTCTGTAATTCACTATGTTGAATTCAAAAAACACATAAGCCGCGATAACAAGCAGATAAAATGCGCCCAGTACAAGAATACTATGATCCACACGCTTCAGACTCTTTCTCGCGATGAGTTGAATCAGTCCCAGTACAGCAAAGCCCAAGGCAAACAAAATGGCCACAACGCCAAACCAATCGGTAATGTGGTACAGGAGCATATTGACTCCCAGCAGTTCAGACACCCATCTGTTTACAGTTGCAAATCCAACGCAAGAGTCCTCTGGTCCTATTGGCTTCACATCCACATACATAAGCATGATTGTGAGCATGACGAAAAGGGAAAACAAGGCTCCTGTTACAGTAAAATTGATTCGATTGCTTTTTTTCATTTTCTGATCCCCATTCAAATTTGGTGTTATTCAGACTTCAAGCCTGATATCAGCCTATCATGAGGTCCAGAAAGTTGTAAGAATCGCAGTGTCACAACGGCGACACGATTCGTGTCACCGCTGTTTTATAAGCAAAACGCCTTTGATTATAAGCAAACAAAACACAAATATAGTTGCATAAGGTTGACCAGTGATTATAAAGATAAGCACGCTCAAAATACTGAGCATGAGAGAAACCAGCAGTTTACTTTTCACCCATACACGATTATGAAAGCTTTGAAAAGCAAGGATCGCAATGCCAAATACAACAGTCAACGACACCAACACAATATACGGAATGCGACTATAGGCCGGAGCATCCGTGAGAGCAATGAGCGAAACCTTGTATATCATGCCGTTTCCCTGCTGTCCAAAGAACGGCAGAAAAAACAGCAATGCCATTGTGCAGTCGAGTATTCCGAAAACCATATCAGAGAAGCTTTCTGCTTTTTCTTTGCTTTCCGTTTCGGCAAGGGATATCAATTCTTCACCGGAAAGCAGTTCATCAATCGATACTGAGAAGAGTTTTGAAATCGCTTTGAGTGAATCGATGCTGGGATATCCACGCCCCGATTCCCATTTGGAAACAGCCGTGCGAGATACATATAGCGCTTCAGCAAGCTCTTCTTGTGTAAAATTTCTCTGTTTTCGCAATTGCTGCAATTTATCATTTAATTCCATTGATCTGTGCCTCACTCCTGATGTGTTTACGGTTTCCCCGCACAAAATTATATAAAATAATCCGCAGTTTAAAATTGCCCGACAAAATTTCTGTTTATCTGCATATTAAATAATTGAAATATGATTGCAACCTGAAATATTGCTATTTTACTATACCATACCGGCATATATCTTTCCACCGAATTATTATCTATAATATCCGTAGCCTTCCAGCGCAGTCTGTGGTATTCTGTGTCACTAACAAGAAGGTGAACTGGACGACACAGATAATAGAGAGGCTCTACGACAGCTTTTTATAGACAGCCAAACCTGATGGAGGAAGAACATTTTATAGAAGAGGCGATAACGAATGGGACAGAAAGGCGTAAGCAAATAAGCAGGGCGGACAGCCGAAACTGTCCGCCCCATCACAGAGATTTATACCCGGTTCACTTTTTGTCACTATCATACCCCGCCAAAAGTACGCTGCCCGTTTTTAAAACCCAAACGATTATTCCGAGAACAAAGGGGTGGAAAGATAACGCTCCCCACTATCCGGCATAAGTGCCACGATTGTTTTTCCTGCATTTTCAGGTCGCCTTGCAATCTGTTCCGCCGCCCATAGCGCCGCTCCTGAGGAGATTCCTACCAATAGGCCCTCTGTTTTTGCAATCTCTTTGCTCTTTGCAAAGGCATCCTCGTTCTCCACAGGAATGATCTCATCATAAATCCCGGTGTTCAGAACATCGGGAACAAACCCGGCACCGATGCCCTGAATCTGGTTCGGGCCAGGGGTTCCCTTTGACAAAACGGGAGATCCTGCCGGTTCCACCGCAATAACCTTCACATTTGGGTTCTGGCTCTTCAAATATTCTCCGACCCCTGTAATCGTGCCGCCGGTTCCGATACCCGCTACAAAAAAATCTACCTTTCCGTCCGTATCCTGCCAGATTTCAGGGCCGGTGGTCGCCTTATGTGCCGCCGGGTTTGAGGGATTTACAAACTGGCCCGGAATATAAGCATTGGGGATTTCTTTTGCCAGCTCATCTGCTTTGGCAATCGCCCCCCTCATTCCCTGGGGACCATCGGTTAAAACGACCTCCGCTCCATAGGCTTTGAGCAAATTTCTTCTTTCAACGCTCATCGTTTCCGGCATCGTGAGGATGACCCGGTAGCCTCTTGCCGCCGCGACAGCGGCAAGGCCAATACCGGCATTGCCGCTCGTAGGCTCAATAATCACGGAGTCCTCCTTGAGTAAGCCCTTTTGCTCCGCATCCTCCACCATGGCCTTTGCAATACGGTCCTTCACACTGCCGGCGGGATTAAAATATTCTAATTTAGCAAAAAGCGTTGCTTTTAAACCATATTTTTTTTCAAAGTTAGTCAGTTCCATCAAAGGAGTTTTCCCGATCAAATCCATAATATTTTTCGCTGTTTTCGCCATGATTATAATCTCCTTTTCGTAATGAATGTAAAAGTACATCTCATTACCTGAACACAGCGATACCAGGAAAGAATGACCTATCATTACCCGGAACTGCTAGTTCAAATTATTCATATCTATTTTCTATGGTTTTATTATAGCACGCCATTACCCCTTGTCAATAGAAAAGGATTTACACCTCACAATGGCATGTGCTTCCTATGTAATCTTACTGTTTTCGATTGCAAGTCAATTTAAAACGTGCTTCTTTTCCGGCTGTCCGTTTCTAACCACCGGTGTTTTTTTCATAACAAAAGGGATCCGCCAATAAGACGGACCCCTTTTTCAGCATTTTGGGATTGCCTGTACAACTCTGTCGTAAAATTCGCCGTAAGAGCTGCACCCTTGCATCAGACGTAGCTGATCCTGTTCGGGAAGTGCATCAAAGAACTCTTTCAGCTTACTATCCTCAGATAAAGCCTGAGGAAAAGAAAAGTCGGAGTAATCCATACAAAATCACCTCAGGAATAGTGTATGGAAAAATACATACATTCATACAGTCCCGCACACAATCGTTCTTTGGAACAAACTTGGTTACCGCGGTCGTTTCTTAATTCCCCACGGAATACAGTGGCCATTGTAGCAGAACCACCAATGACAATCTTCCCAGAACCACATAGCGAACCCTCCTTTTTAATAGATAATTCATTATATGTTACAGGGACAAGGCAGGACAATCAGCCACCAGAGAATCCCACGCCAGATTTTCGCGGTTAATTATCAAAATAAATTTTATTCCTTGCAGGGAGCGATAATCAGCCCTTTCCTTAACCTCTAAGGCAGATGAATTCCAATCCACGCTCCTCGTTCGGGGAGCGACTGTGTAGTTAATTAACATAAGATAATTGGTGCATTCTGAAAATAGAGCGCCCCAGCTTACTCTGGCTTTTGCAGCTTTAAATCCACAACCGGGTTAACCAGCGGCTCCATGGAAAATCCGTTCGGGCCATAAATGCGGCACTCGATGGTATCGCCGTCTTCAATATGGACAGCCCTCGGCGTTCCGGTGGAGAGAATATCGCCCGGCAGCCAGCCCTGCAGATGAGATACCAGCGAAACCAACCGCGCCGGCTTGTGAGTCATATTGTTGACAATATTCTTCGCGTGAACCTCGCCGTTATGAACCGTCTGAACCTCGAGCTGCAGAACATCCTCCACCTCATCGGGAGTAATAAGCTGCGGGCCAAAGCTGAAGAAGGTATCGAAGCCCTTCACAAGTGTGAGAAAACGCGGATTCTGGCGCAGAATCGATTCCTCGGTCATATCGAGAATCGTGGTGTAGCCGACAATATAGTCCATCCAATGTTCTTCGTCGATCCATTTGCAGTTTTTGCCGAGGATGATGCCCAGCTCGGCTTCGCCGGTGGTTTTCTGCGCTTCGGGCAAGGCGGGGATACACACAGCGTCCCCCGGGCCAACAATGCAGGAGGCCGGTTTATAGAAGCTGCCCGGGAAGCCGACCGGAGCATTTTCACCCAGATCACCCGCGTGATCCGCATAGTTCAGGCCGATGCCGAAAATACGGGGCGGATTGCGGTACAGAGGGCCATACACTACCTGATCGGCGGGAACAAGGCCAGGGATGCTTTCCAGCTCTTCCTTTCCGCCGGCATTGTACCAGGCGGTCAGGCCGGGGATCTGCTCCGCGCAGATCAGATCATACAGCTCGGTTTTCCATGCGGTGCCTTTCCATTTGTTGATACAGGAAACCGGCAATGCTCCCTTCCGGGTTACCACGGCCGCAACCTCCTGTTCATTCTGGCGAACGGTTACAAATCTCATGTTCTTTCTTCCTTTCCCATCTTCAATTTCAGTCTTACGAGCTTATCAAATTCTTCCTTTCTCCCTGCCAGCGGCGGGGAGAAAAAACTGCTATGCAATTCGCAGAAAGCCATCAGCGCAGCTCTTCAATCGCTTTGCGCAGACGCCCGCACCCTTCAATGATATTTTCATAGCTGTTCGCAAACGACATCCGCAAATAGCCCTCGCCGCCGGGGCCGAACACATCGCCGGGGACCATCGCGATTTTTGCGTGATCCAGCAGATAGTCCGCCAGCTGCGCGGAAGAAATCCCCAGCTCTTTCGCGTTGATGAAGATGTAGAACGCGCCCTTGGGGTTCTGGCAGCTCAGGCCGGGAATCTCGTTGATCGCACGCACGGCGTAATCGCGGCGGCGGCAGTATTCCTCAACCATCTTCTCTACCTCGTCGGTTTCATCGCGAAGCGCGACGATCGATGCCGCCTGCACAAAGGACGGTGCGCAGGTGGTGTTGTGCTGGTGGATTTTATTCAGCACGGCGATATACTCTTCAGGCGCCGCCACGTAGCCAAGGCGCCAGCCCGTCATGGAGTACGCTTTGGAAAGGCCGTTCATCGTAAAGGTACGCTCTTTCATTCCCGGCAAAGACGCGATGGAAATGTGACGCGCTCCGTCAAACACCAAGCGCTCATACACTTCGTCTGCAATGACCATCAGGTCGTTTTCAATGGCAATTTCCGCGAGGCCCCGCAGTGTTTCTTCCGAAAGGACGCCGCCGGTGGGGTTATTGGGGGAAATCAGCACCAGCGCCTTTGTTTTTTTGCTGACCTTCAAGCGCACTTCCTCCAGATCGATCTGAAACCCGGTTTCTTCCTTGAGGCCAAAGGTGACCGGCACCGCGCCCAGCAGACGGGGAACATTCATATAATTAATCCACACCGGGTCGGGCACCAGAATTTCATCACCTTCGTCCAGAATGGAGCAGAGAACGTCGAACACTGCTTCGGAAAGCCCGACCGTAACGAGAATCTCTGTGGGCTTGTAATCGATGTTGTTCTGCTTTTTCAGCTTTTCCGCAATCGCCGTGCGAAGCTCCATGGAGCCAAAATTCGAGGTATAGAACACATCCCCCGATTCCAAACTTTTTTCACAGGCTTTTTTAATGTATTCCGGCGTGTCAAAATCCGGACGGCCAATTTCAAAGTGGATGACTTTTTCTCCGGCCCGCTCCATGGCGAGCGCCTTTTCATTGACCTTACGAATCCCGGAGGGCGCCAGCATATCCATACGGGCGGCAATTTTTTGATTCATCCCGATTCATCCTTTCACAAATTGTTTTACGTTTATATGATTTTGCTTTATAATGAGAAAACACTTACACCACGGCGGTATTGTACCGCTGCCCCGCCGGCCCGCTGTAAAATGCCACAAAGGAGCGAAGCGCCATGATGTCTTACATGAAATATGTTTATGCCGTTTACCAGGAACGAAGCTTTTCCAAAGCAGCCCGTAGGCTGTATGTTTCACAACCCTGGCTGAGTTCTGCCGTAAAAAAGGCGGAGCAGGAGCTGCAAGCCCCTTTGTTTAACCGCAGCACCAATCCGATCAGCCTCACGGAGGCCGGGCAGTATTATATGGAGCGAGTAGAGAAAATTATGGCGATTGAAGAAGAAATGCGGCAGCATTTTGAAACAATGGCCCATTCCTTTGAAACCCAGCTGCGCATCGGCAGCTCCATGTTCTTCTGCACCTATGTGCTGCCCAACATGCTGGCGGAGTTCCGCCAGAAGTACCCCAATATTGTCGTTACCTTTTCCGAAGGCAGCAGCCCCATGCTGACCGAACGCCTGCTGGAGGGGGAACTGGATTTTCTTCTGGAGGCGGAAACGCCCGATAAAAACCTGCTGAACTCCATGGTATGGGCAACGGAAGAAATCATTCTTGCAGTGCCGGCAGAATACGAGATCAATGAACGGCTGAAAAAGTTCGGCTATAACTTTGATGAATTTTTGCTGCGCCGCGAGGAAGGGCACCAAAAGCCACCCGTTCCCCTTGCGGAGTTTGCCGATGAAGAGTTCATTATGCTAACGCAGGGGAATGACAGTTATAAGCGGAGCATCGCCATTTGCAAGAACGCCGATTTTGTTCCCAAAACCTCTTTATACTTGACTCAGATGATGACAACCTATTACCTGGTTTGCGAGGGGCGGGGCGTTTCGTTCCTGCGTTCTACGATTCCCGAATATGTTACGCATACGGACAAGGTGATTTTTTACCTGCTGGATGATCCGCTGGCTTCACGAAACATCTTCCTCTCTTACCGGAAAAAGCAGTCGAGTGAGGTGCAGAAAAAGCTGATCGCCTTTATGAAAACTCAGACACTGACACCAAAAAAGGCTGACTCCGGCGTACTCTTCGACGACGATACACAGGATGTGTTTTAAAACGCTTTGACCATTCCGCCATCTACCAGAACGGTCTGCCCGGTGATGAAGGTATTTGCTTCGGAGCAGAGGAACGCCGCAAGCTTTCCGTACTCCTCGGGCTTGCCGTAACGCCCCATCGGGATTGTTTTAAAGGTCTGCTTCTGCAGATCCTCCACTGTAATCCCCTGCTTCTGCGCACGGATTTCATCGAGCTGATCGATTCTGGCCGTGCCGATGCGTCCGGGGCCAATTACGTTGACCAGAATGTGATCCTTGCCCAGCTCCTGCGAAAGCGTTTTGGCAAGACCCATCACGCCCATGCGGAAGGTATTGGAAAGAATCAGGTTATCCAGCACCGCCTTTACCGAAGACGAGGTGGAGCAAAGAATCCGTCCGCCGCCGTTCTGGCGCATGGAAGGCAGAACCGCCCGGATGGTGCGGATGTACGAGAGCAGGCAGAGCTCGTAGGCATCCTGCCAGTCCTGATCGGAAAACACGTCGAACGTACCGGGCTTTGGGCCGCCCGTATTGTTAACCAAAGCAAAGATAGGGCCGCATTTTTCCACGGTTGTTTGAACCAGCTTCTCAATATCCCGCGGATTGGTAATGCTGCCTACAAAAAACTCCGGCCTGTTGCCGGTCTCTTTCGCAATATCGGCTTGTGCTTCTCTAAGCTGTTCTTCGAGTGGGCTGAAAAGCATCACTTTCGCACCCTCCCGGCACAATTCCAGTGCAATTGCTTTTCCCAGCCCGCTGCTGGAGGCCATGACCAGTGCTCCTTTTCCCTTGAGCCCGAGTTCCATAACACCATCTCTCCTTTTTCTTTTGTGTTCTTTCTTTTATCTTACCAAGGATAAAATGCATAGTAAAATACGTAACACTGTATAGAACTATTCGCATTGGAATATGGCTTTTCGAACAGCATAAAAAGGAACAGGTCAGCCGAGTGATCGGCCGGCCTGTTCCTTTTTCAATGAAAGCACAGCCGACGCAGCTGTTCTCCCGGGAGCGGACTCTATTCAGTTTCGATTTTATTTTCCCACCGAAAGCAGGGAAAATGACCCGTGATAACACAGGTTGGCCGACTAAAAAATATTATTCCAGTAAGGCATTTCGGTATCCATCAGAGTGTGAAGCTGATTCATTGCACGGCTGCATTCTGCCCGTGCCTCATCCTCAGTTCCGCTCATTAGAAAAGATTCCGTGGCGGAAAGCGTCTGGCTGACTGTTTCAAGACGTTCATGGGGAATAAAATAAGACATCATATGGTGATGGTCATGCCAGGTTTCCACCACATTCTTAATCAAAGCCTTGGATTGCTCGGTATTCCCGCTGTCCACCGAATCCTGAACCTGTACCAGCATTTCAGACACCTCTGTGGACATGCGCGACACCTCGGACGTTCCCCAGATACTGACTCCGAAAAGGATCACCAGAATCGCCAGCGCCGCCCAGATACGATTCATTGTGCTTTCCCTTCCTTTTTAATGATTTGAAAGTCTCCCGCCGTGTTTGCGGTCATCAGGAACACCTGGTCTACGGTCAGGTTTTTGGATTTCAGTACCCCTTCGACCCATGCAACGGATTTTCGGCACAGCTTGGCGGAGACCTCTGAAATAACGCCATCGCTGATAACAACTGTTTCGATTCCGGTATCGGGAACCGTTAGCTCGAGCATGTCAGGCGTAACGGAATCCTTACCGGGCTTTTTGACCACGCTCAGCTTACCGTTCGTTTCCACAATGGCATATGCTACATCCGAAAGGGAGATAATACTGTTCTGACGCAGATCCTCAAACAGATCTTCCGTCGTCATACGCAGGCGGCGCAGCTCATTCTGCTGTATCTTCCCGTCGCTGATCACAACAATGGGCCTGCCGCAGATCACTCTGCGAAAGCTGCCGCTTTTGAGCATCATGACAGAAAGAATAATCTCGATCGCAACCAGTGTAAAAATAGGCACCAGCCCGCTGACTAAAGGCTGGCCGGTGTTTTGCATTGGGATGGATGCGATGTCTGAAATGAGCAGGGTCACCACCAACTCCGACGTTTGCAGCTCGCTGATCTGACGCTTCCCCATCAATCTCACAGCAAATATGATAATGATATACAACAGAAAAGTTCGAATCAAAGAAATGATCATCTTTTATCACCTGGCATCTATTTTGGCCTTCCAGACCTGTTTTATACAGCAGCGAGGCTTCTCCATAACGCGGAAAAACCGCGCTTCCAAGCAAACAATTCCTCCCCCGCTTTTGGCGAGGGAGGAATGAAAACTTTTTATTGACGCATCAAAGCTGAATGCTGATGTCGTATCGCTTGAGCCAAAAATTAATCTGGAGCAGATAAGCCATCAGCTGCGGGCCGGCCATCAACTGCCCGAACCACGGCTTGCCATAATCCGATTTTTCGCTCAGCAGCTCTTTGGCTGCGTTTTCGTTAATCAGGCGGTGGATTGGCTCCAGAGGATCTTCGAGAATTCGTTCGAGACGGTGGCGCACCAGCACCTCATACGCCGGGTTATGCGTTTTGGGATAGGGGCTTTTTTTGCGCATGAGAACATCCTCGGGGAGCCAGTCTTTGGCTGCGTCGCGCAGCAGGCCCTTGGACACACCGCCGTGCGTTTTGTATTCCCATGGGGTATTGAACACATACTGCACCAGCCGGTGATCGGCGTAGGGCACGCGAACCTCCAGCCCGCTTGCCATGCTGCACCGGTCTTTGCGGTCGAGCAGCGTAGACATGAACCAGTGAATGTTCAGGTAGCTGATCTCTCTACGGCGGCACTCCTCGGCACTTTCGCCCGCAAGGCGCGGCGTGGCCTCCACCGATTCGGTATAGCGGCGATCCACATATTCGTCCAGCCCCAGCTCACCAAGGATTTCAGGCTTGATCAGCGCCTTGCGGATGCTCAAGTCGGGAGACCACGGGAAGGTTTTGCCTTCAAACGCTTCTTTTTTATGGAACCAGGGATACCCACCGAAAATTTCGTCGGAGCATTCTCCCGATAAAGCTACGACATGGCCAGCTTTTACCTTCGAGCAGAAGTGCAGCAGTGAGGAATCCACATCTGCCATGCCGGGCAAATCCTTTGCGATCACCGCGTCGTACAGGCAGTCTGCCAGCGTTTCGGTATCGCACTCCAAGAAGCGATGATTGGTTCCGAACTCCTCAATCATGCGCTCCACCCAGGGGCGATCTGAATCCGGCTGGAACGCCGATGGCTTGAAATACTTGTCGTTGTCCGTGTAGTCGAAGGAATAGGTATCGAGCGCCTTGCCCTCCTTCCGGTAATGGACAGCAGCCAGCGCTGTAATGATACTGGAATCGAGCCCGCCGGAAAGGAAGGTGCAAAGGGGCACATCAGAAACCAGCTGCCGTTTCACGGTATCGTACAAAAGCTCGCGCACATGCGCCACGGTATCCTCGTAGCTGTCGGGGTGTTCGTAGCTTTCCAGCTCAAAGTACGGATACGCCCGCAGTCCCTCGCGGTTAAACACAGCGGAGTAGCCGGGCTTCAACTCCCGGATGCCCTGAAACACGCCGCAGCCTGCTGTTCTGGCGGGCCCAAGACCAAACAGCTCGCACAGGCTCGTTTTATCCAGAATGGGGTTAATTCCCGGGTACTCAAACAAAGCCTTCATTTCGGAGCCGAACACCAGCCGGTCGTTCACTGCGGTGTAAAAGAGCGGCTTTACGCCAAAGCGGTCACGGCACAAAAAGGTACAGTTGCGCCGCTCATCATCAATCGCGAACGCGTAAATTCCATTCAGCTTTTCCGCGCAGAACGGCCCGAACTGCATATAGCAGTAAAGTAGCACCTCGGTATCGCTGTGCGACTGAAACTGACACCCCAGAAGCCGCAGCTCCTGTCGTAGCTCTTCGGTATTGTACAGCTCACCGTTGTAGGTGATTGTATAATGGTATCCGTCCTGCACACGGGTCATGGGTTGCTTTCCGCCCTCAATATCGACCACCGCAAGCCGCGCATGGGCAAACGCCGCATGACTCGAAACATGTACTCCGGCATCATCCGGGCCCCGGTGCCTGAGCCGATTGCCCATCCGTTTGGCCAGCGCGCCCCATAGCGGGGCTTCTTCTGTCAGTGTGTCGTGATAATCGCAAAATCCCGCAATTCCACACATAGCATTCCCTCATTTCTGTAACAGCATTATTTTCGCCTTTTGCTATAATATGAGGAAATATGATTCCGGTTAACCAAAATGGGGAGCCCGCGTATCGATAGAATTCTCCCGGCATAAAAAATTTGACCTAGACTTGGACCTAGTAGGTTAAGATTTAAAAACAGCTAAAGCAAGAGTAACGGGAGATCATATCTCTCCCGTTACTCTTGCTTTGTTCGTATTATGCCTGTAATTTCCACCAAAGAGTTTCCGCTTGCTTCTCTTTTTGGAATCCACAACGCTCCAATATTTTTTGTGAAGCAAAACCTTCCAAGTCCGTTTCGGCAATAACTGTTGAAACTGCTCCTTGTTCGAGCGCCCAATCACACATAGCTTTTGTAGCTTCGGTCATGTACCCATTATGTTCATATTCTTTCCCTAAACCGTAGCCAATTTCAACTTCACCGTTTTCCTTCGGAATATCTTTAAAATCTGCCGAGCCAACTACAACTCTGTCGCTTTTACGAATCAGGAACCAAAAACTATGCCATACATAATTTTCACTGTCCTTTTCAGCTGCCTTCAGCTGTGCTTTCACGATGTCAAGAAAAAAGCCTTCCATAGGTTCCGCCTTGTAGGAACAGCTTAATTCTTTTTCAAGCGCATGGATGTCTTGAATCCATCGTTTTAATTGATGCGGAGTTAAAGGAATCAGCTCTAATCGTTCCGTTTGAATTTTCATTTTGCTCTTCCACCTCATATAACAAATAGGAACCTGATTGAGTACGGCAAAGCTTTGCAAGCGGCGATGGCGTAGCTGTATCGGCAGGCCGTCAGGCAATAAAATAGGTGACAACGGTATAAACCGTCAGCAAAACGGCGGCCACCAAGGCAAACAGATCGCGCACGATGCTGGAAGCGCGCGTGCGCTTATTTTGGTAGCTGCCGCTCTGAACACTGTCCGTTATGAGTACGATCGTAGATGCCCAGAAGCAGACGCACATCAGCACAAACGAGGTGGTCATCACCGTCGGGTTATTCCAGCCGCTGGCCAGCCACGAAAAAACGGCAAGAGCGATCACGACAAAATTCAGTACCGTAGAAATGCGGTTCAGCAGACTCAGCTGTTTCAAGACAGTTTCTCCTCCGTTTCCTTTTTGGAGTGGGCAAGCTCACTTAAAATTCGTTCCGCGGCGGTTCGCCGGGCGGAGGCCTCAACAGCCAGAGCGCAGGCCAAAGTACGCAGCTCCTCTTCCCCTTGTTCGGCCGCCTGCCCTACCCGCTCGCAAACGCCGGCCAGCTCCCGTTCCTGCGCGGTTCGGAAGCTCTCATAAATTTCTTTCTGGTAGGCCTCGCCCGAACCGGAATTCAGCACGGAGGAAAGGTCCTGAATAGACAGCACCTGCTTTAACAGGCAGACCACTGTCAGCATGGCCAGATGCTCGCGGCTATACTTTTTCTTATCCGGGCGCGGCAGAACCCGGTCTTTTACATAATTGTTGATCATACTGGGGGTCAGCAGCACACTTTCGTCGTCCCGCCCAAACAGGTGCAGCTGGCGCTCCATATAATTAATGACCTGATCCATATATAGGTAAATTTCCGGCAGGGAATCCCAATCAGCAGTACGGTGCTCCTGCACCTGCTGTACCCAACCCTGTATTTTTTCACATGCATTGTTCATGTTATTACTCCTTTTCCGCCTTGCGTGCAGATTGCGCAAATTTGCTGGGAGGAATTCCTTTCAGCTTTCGGAACACCCGCGAAAAATACAGCTGATCGGAAAAGCCAGAGGAATAGGCCGCCTCACCGACCGAAAGATTCTCGTTTTTCAGCAGATCGGCCGCTTTATTGATACGGTATTTGGTCAGATATTCGTTCGGAGTCATATCCGTATGCTGCAAAAAAAGCCGGTACAGGTGACTGCGGCTGATCCCGGCGTTGGCTGCAATCTGCGTAATATCCAAATCCTCGCGGGAATAGTTGAAATCGATAAACTGGATCGAACGCTGCACATAGGCATAGCCGGTATCTTTGCGGCAGTTGTGGTCGCCGTGCAGCACCATCAGCGCAGCGAGAAAGCGCAGCAGCGCAGCAGTCATTACGGCCTCGTTGCTGGGATTCGGCCCCGTTGCGGTGTAAATATCGTTCAGCATGCTCTCTATGGCGTCATCTGTATCGTAGTGAAACAGCGGCGATTCCTCCGAAAGCCCGGTTTCCTTAACAAGCCGGCTGGCATCCGCGCCGTTGAAGCCCACCCAGCAGTATTCCCACGGCTCATTGTGATCAGCCTGATAAGAGGAGATTGCCCCCGGAACCACGAGAAAACCATCCCCGGCGGAAAGCGTGTATTTTCTTTTCCCGCTGTCAAACGTTCCTTTTCCGGAGAGGATATAATGAATCAGATAATGATCGCGGATTCCCGGCCCCCAGGAATGATCGGGAGCACAGCGCTGCAACCCGGAGCGGTAGACAGCCAGACCCAGGCTATTCTGAAAAGGGGTTCGGAAAGAATGTTTGAACTTTTCATTTTCCACCGTATGGCCTCCCCGCTATCAGAAATTTTTGTTCATTCTATTTTTTATTATAAAGCCTGTTACCGGAGGATGCAACGATAAACTTTGCGAAGGACGGCATTTGCTTTCTGCGAAAAAGAATTGAAATTCCTCAAAGAATCGGGTATAATAATTGTAATAACACTAACAAGAATGGGGATGTTTTTTTGATGGAGGCTACACAGCTTCAGATTTTCACCGTAATATCGGCAATCGCTGCCATTGCGGCACTGGCCGTGCTGATCGTTTTGCGTGGCACACTGCAAAAGCTGACCGAATTAAATGAGAAACGCGCAAAGGCACTGCGCCAGGCGCCCGTTGCACCTGCTCCTGCTGCCGCTCCCGTTCTGAACCAACCGGCACCCGTTCCGCTTTCTGCCGTTCCCGCACAAGCGGTTCCAGCTGCACAGACGGCTTCGGCTCCACAGGGAATTTCCGGTGAAATTCTAGCTGTCATCGCAGCCGCGGCTTATGCGCTGTATGAGGTACCGGCCTCCGCGATTCAGTCGGTTACTCTGGCGGAGCCCGCTCCGCTCATTTTGGCCACTGCTGCTCCGGCCCCCGCTCCCCGTACCCGTTCCGCATGGGCCACTGCCGGTTTGTTGGAGAACACCCGTCCGTTCTGATTTGGTTTCTGTTTCGGAGGCACCCGGGCCGAAAGGCGCGGGTGCTTTTATTTTGAATCCAACGATTTGCCATTCACAGCAAAATAAGGTATAATTATTTTACAAGCCGGCCAAAGCGCCGGAACCATCAGCAGCCCAAGGCAGAGGCTCCGGGCTTTCAGGCTGCCTGCGGGCTGCCGGAAGGCTATGGCAGAACCAGCCTGATATGACAAGGGCAAAAGCCCTTTTCCTGTGCCTTTCGCTTGCCCCATGCGCTGTGCCGAAATATGCACAGGCTTGGGTCAAAGCGGTTTTCGGTATCGTTGAGCCAAGAGAGCACAGTCGGCTGCCGTACTTTTTTGTTTTTTTAAAGCACGGAATTGTCCGGTGGTACAGGAATAAAATAGGAGGATTGCGTTGAATATGTCCATACAGAATAAAGAGCTGCTTGCGCAGAATTTTTCTAAGATGAACCCCAGACAACAGGAGGCCATCCGGCACAAAGATGGACCTCTTTTGATTTTGGCGGGAGCGGGCAGCGGAAAAACGACCGTTCTGGTCAACCGGGTCGCTCACCTGATCCATGAGGGATGTGATCCTTACCGGATCATGACGATCACCTTTACGAATAAAGCGGCGGGCGAGCTGAAAGACCGCCTTGTTGCCATGCTTGGGGAGCAGGGCACACAGGTGTGGGCCTCTACGTTCCATTCCACCTGCGCGCGCATGCTGCGCCGGGATGCGGACAGGTTGGGGTATACCCCCCACTTCACCATTTACGATACCGACGATTCCCGCCGGGTGATGAAGGACTGCCTGAAATCGCTGCAGATCGACGAAAAGGAACTGCCGGTCAAATCTGTTTTGGGTGAAATCGGGCACGCAAAGGATTCTCTGGTAGACGCGGATGAATACGCCGGCCGGGCCGGGGACGATTTTCGCCTCAAGCGGATTGCAGAAGCGTACCATATGTACCAGAATCGCCTGAAAACCTCCGACGCAATGGACTTTGACGACCTGATCTTCAACACGGTTGAGCTGTTCCGTACCTGTCCGGATGTGCTGGAATACTACCAGAACCGCTTTCATTATTATATGGTGGATGAGTACCAGGATACCAACCACGCCCAGTATCTATTTGTGTCGCTGTTGGCGAAGAAAAATCAAAATCTATGCGTTGTCGGCGATGACGACCAGAGCATTTACAAATTCCGCGGTGCGACCATTGAAAATATCCTGAGCTTTGAAAACACCTTCCCGGGTGCCAAGGTGATTCGTCTGGAACAGAACTACCGCTCTACCAAAAATATTCTGGATGCGGCCAACGCGGTGATTGAAAACAACACCCAGCGTAAGGGAAAATCGCTGTGGACCGAGAATCCCCAGGGCTGTCCTTTGTATCTGCACACCTCGTTCAGCGAGCAGGATGAAGCGGATTACGTTGCGACGCATATTCTGGATGGTGTGGCAAAGGGACGCAAATATTCCGACTTTGCCGTTCTGTATCGAATGAACTCTCAGTCGAACACCCTCGAAAAAATGATGGTAAAATCGGGTATTCCCTACCGGATTGTCGGTGGCGTTCGCTTTTACGACCGCAAGGAAATCCGTGACATGCTGGCATATTTGAGCGTAATCAACAACCCCGCGGATGAAATCCGTCTGCGACGCATCATCAATCAGCCCAAGCGCTCCATCGGTGAAAAGACAATCGCACAGGCGGTGGACATTTCGCGTGAAAACGGTATGCTTTTGTTCGACGTTATCAACAGCGCTGAGGATTTTGAGCCTCTGCGGCGTTCTGCGGCAAAGCTGCAGGCCTTCGCCAAGCTGGTTCAGGAGCTGACCGAAGCTTCCACCAATCCCGACGTCTCTTTAAATGACCTGTACCAGTTGATTCTGGAGAAAACCGATTACATCGCCTCCCTGAAGGCGGAAGAGGACGACGCGCAGGACCGCGTGGATAACATCAACGAGCTTTCTTCGAGCCTCATTAAATATCAGGAAGAAAACCCCGAGGCCTCTCTCTCCGGATTCCTGGAAGAGGTTTCTTTGTTTACCGATATCGACCAATTGGATTCGAACACCGAACAAGTGGTTTTAATGACGATGCACTCCGCCAAGGGCCTGGAATTCCCAGTCGTATTCCTGCCCGGCCTGGAGGATGGCCTCTTCCCCGGCATGCAGGCGATCTACAATCCCTCTGAAATTGAAGAGGAACGCAGACTGGCCTATGTTGCCATCACCCGCGCCCGTGAGGAGCTGCACCTGACGAACGCGGAAAGCCGCATGATCTTCGGCTCCACTTCGCGCAATAAGCCGTCACGCTTTTTAAATGAGATTCCGGAGGAGCTTGTGGAACGCACTCGTTCCAGATCGTGGAAAAAGCCCGAGCCGGGTACAGATCTGCCTACTTCGGCCTACGAAGCCCGTACCGTTTCCATTCATGCAGCGCGCCAGTTTGGCCCGGTAGACATTCCCCCGCATAAATCCGCCCAGAGTTATCAGCCGGGCGACCGGGTCGAGCATAAGACCTTCGGAGCCGGAAAGATTCTCTCCGTTACGCCTATGGGCAACGACAATCTGCTTGAGATTGAGTTTCAACAGGTCGGCACCAAAAAGCTGATGTCTAATTTTGCCCGCCTGGCAAAGCTGTAAGTACTGCGTAAAAGACGGAACAGGCCGTCCCCAGCAGATCGGCCATGCTGCGGCAAGACGCCGAAAAAACAACGCGCGGGCAATATTGTCCATGCTGCTGTTCTTTATCATAATTACCGTGTAACAAAATTGAATCTGAGCCATAAAATGTTATAGAGAACATGGGAAATTAACCTGTTAGGAGGAACATTTTATGGCTCAAGATTTTAATATCGCGTCCGATGAGCGCGCAACTGGATGCTTTAAAGAAGCTGTTTGCATTGACGCCATGCGTATCTATGATTCATGCAGCGAATAAGAGTGTGCAGGTTATAGAACAGCCCACCCTTACCGGGTCATTCCGGTAAGGGTGGGCTTATTTTTAATGATAAGAACGAGCTTAGCCTCCCAACGTCACATCCTGCTTCTGGTACCAATCCAGCGCCTGATATAAATCATTCGGGCTAAAATCCGGCCACATTTTATCCAGAACATAAAAGTCAGCGTAAATGGATTGCACCGGCAGAAAGCCGCTCAAACGCCTTCGATCTCCCCAGCGTACGATTAAGTCAATTCTTGAAATTTCGGAAGATGCAATTCTTTGGCTCAGCTTCCTGTTCCCGAAAGAACGGTTCTCCAATGAATGATTCAGATCCCATTCCCACCCATAATTGACCAGAAAATTAACTTTGATCAGCCCTTTGCCTAAAGTGACACGTTTGGTATAGGGGATCAGCTCGCGCGGAAATAACGGTGAATCGGTATTCCCGACCACCAGCAGGTTTGCATCGTATTGAGAAAGTTCCAACACCGCATCAACACAGGCCTTCTGAAAAGCCCGTGTCTGCACGGAGGGGCGCTTTGTGTTATCCTGTGTAAATCCATAAAAGGTGATTTCTTTTACTCCCAGCCCAACGCATTGCTGGTAAAGCTCGAAACCCGGCCGAATTCCATGAGAATAACCATCTTCTTTCTGCATCCCCTTGCTTTGCGCCCACCGTCTGTTTCCGTCCGGAATAATGCCGATATGTTGAGGCAGCCTTTGAAATGTTTGCATTATTACAATTCCCTTTCACCTACTAAAATATAGTATTATAATTTAACAAATTGAAGCAAACTATTCTCAAAAGCAAAAACAAAAATCCCCGCAGCCTGAATTGAAGTTCCGGCTGCGGGACGATTCTTTTTATTTTCCGCCCGCCGCTTGATCGCTTTACTCAAGGCATAAAAAAGCGGGGGCAGGATATCCCCTCTGCCTGCATTCAAAGGGCAAGCCCCCATACACGACGGATATTGTAAAGACAGATTCGTGTTTTTTTCTGTCAATAGCCATTCGCTTTCTTTTCTCCCGCTTGCTGTTCAGAGGAGAATGCGTCAGCTTTTGTCTTATGGACAGTACCGCGCGGATGATGAGGAGGAGCGTAAACCGTATAAAGTTTTAACGGCGTGTTTCCATCATTAATCAAATTATGCCATGTGCCCGCCGGTACAAAGATTGCGCAGCCTGAAGAAACTTTTTTCTGAAAGCTGAGGTTTTCTTTACTATTTCCCATTTTTACAATACCGTTTCCTTGCTCAATACGTAAAAATTGATCTGTATCAGGGTGAATTTCCAGACCGATATCTCCTCCAACCCGAATGCTCATCAGTGTTACCTGCAGGTAATTCCCTGTCCATAACGCGGTACGGTAATTGTTATTTTGATCGGTAACCGCTTGAATATTAACTACATACGGCTGCGGGCCAGCATCTTTTATTTCACAATCGCTATTGCAACAGGAATGATTGCATCTATGATTCATACACCATTTCCCCTTTCTTTCACATATTATGTTCAAAAATGTAATAAGTGTATAATAACCAAAGAGTACCCAGCATTTGCTGGGTACTCTTCTCTAAATATTCAAAATATACCGCCGGAAATTCAGTTCTCATCATCAGCTTTGACAAACCGTATGTTTTCTGGGACACATATGGCTGCCTTTGCTGCGTTCAAATCGATGAGATGTTTTTCGCAGAAATGCTTTTGTTAGAATGCCTTTACTAAGAAATGAATGGACGAGTTAAGACCACCAGCATATTATGTACTAAACACTTAAAAAGGAGGCAAGAAACGTGGCAAGAACATCAGCTGATTTTTGGAATGAAAGAGTTTCAAGTAACAGTGAGAGTGCAAATGGCTGTAATAATCACAATAACAATGGATCCAACTGTGACCGTGAAAGTTCGAGAGCATTGAAAAGCATTCTGTCCCAGTTGGATGATCTCAATAATTCAGATTTACGTTTGCTTAATAACGTAATTGAAAGATTATTGTGCGAACGCAGGTGATGAAAGCAATAAAGGCCAATTTATTCTTATATTAAAAAAAATCCGTACTTATCCGTTAGGATAAGTACGGATTTTTTTTTAATCGCCATTTTTCTCGACTGTTTTCCATTCATTGAAAAAACAGTTTGAAATACCTTTTCAACCATTCTATCATTTACATAAGATCAGTTCATTCCAAAATAAAAAACGCAGAATAATATGGAGTGAGGTGAATGATATGCTAAAAGACTGTACTCCAGAAGAATTATCATATTTATCCACAACCTTTGCGGTAGCGATTTCAAAAGATCAGGATATCCATTCCTTGAGAGTGTTGTGCAGCTTTTTTGCAAATGTCATTGCCATCATTAATATGATCATTAATCAGCGCCAACTCATCGATCGGAATATCAATAATTCGTTTGATATAAATAAGAACGACGGATGTTAGCGTTGCTACTCCTTTTTTCACCTCCACCCTTAGATTTCCAAATTTTTATACTCGATTCTATTTTCATACAGCCTGTTAATTCACACCAGCGACACATCTTTAATGTATTATGTTAACAAATAGAGTAATGGAGGTCTGAACATGAGCCAACATGCAAAAGCAGCCCTGCAAAGCAAGTTAATGGTGTATTCGGTGTGCTACCAAGAAGCCAAGAAAACAAAAGACCTGAAACGAATGGTGCTTCTTGGAACAATCATCAGCGACTTAAAAAACGAAATATCCATTTTGGTAGATTAGGAAACGGCTCTTGCTTTGCGGCGGGAGCCGCTTTTATTTCTGCGTTCGTTGCTGAGCCGGGGCCATGACATTCAGGCTTCCTAGTTATTTTCAAATTCGCTTATGTTTGTTATCTGTCGTATCCGGAAAAAGGCTTCCTGAATACTGAACAGCTCTCTTGCTTCATAGGAAAGAGTTAATTGATTGATCTCTTTCAAGCGTCGGCGCAGCTCCTCATTGGTTACTTCAAGTGGATCTGGCTTATATGCTTTCATTACAAGACCATTATCCTGACCGATAATTTCGAGTGGATCTCCGACTTCCCAGCCCAGGGCGCGGCGCAGCTCTTTTGGAATGACAATGCGACCTGCCAGATCAATGTTTCTCACGATACCCGTGAACCCTTTCATACTTCCAATCCCTCATTTCACAATTATTTGCGGCAGACCGGGATAAGATTCACTCCATAGCTTCTGTTTTAGCAATCCGCTGCGCAGACAATGAAATTGGGACAATACCGGATGCCGCCGGGAAGCAGGGAACTCGGCTGCCGGCTGAACCAGTCCATTTTACCATATGTCCGCAGATTCTTCAGTTCGGGGTACCAGCGCCCCCCTGTTATTTGCCCTCCCCTGGCTCTTTGAGCTTTCCCTCGCGGTAACTGCGATAATTCTCTTCGTTACCATCCCAGTCAAGCTCCACCTTGGTTTTACAGCCGTTCAAACGAGACAGACCCATTTCGAGCGCCGCCTGAAATGCGGCCCGATTCTTCGCCACATCTTCGGCTGTACCGGGCAAAAAATGTACAGTCACCGTCGGCTCTCCCATATCTTTCTTTTTCAAGCGGCTCACCTCCTGTTCCTTTAAGGTATGATTTTTCGCGATTGTCCTATACCTTTCGGTGAATGCCCGCATTCCCTGTTCCTTTCCAGCAAAAAACTCATTCGTGGGTTATTGCAGTATAAAATTTTCAACTTTCTCGTACAAATAGATTGATTCGTTAGGGATTCAGATTGCAATAAAATCAATCTCACAGGAAATGGAAAGAAATGCGAAGGGAGGGCCGCACATGTCTATCGCCATCTATCTGCGCAAATCACGCGCGGACGACGCGAACGAGCCGGTAGAAGAAACACTGGAACGGCACCGGAAAACCCTCCTGGAATTTGCGGCAAAGAACGCACTGTTTATCCCCGAGCATAACATCTACAAAGAGGTTGTTTCCGGGGATGCGCTGTATGCGCGGCCGGAAATGCTTCGGATGCTAAAGGACGTTGAGGCGGAGAAATTCGACGCCGTGCTGTGCATGGATATTGACCGTCTGGGCCGCGGCTCCATGGCGGAACAAGGAATCATTTTGGAAACGTTCAAGACCAGCGGCACCAAGATCATGACGCCGATGAAAACGGTTGACCTGGACAATGACGCAGACGAGGACTACACCGAGTTTAAAACCTTCCTCTCCCGACAGGAGCTGAAGATGATCAAGCGCCGGCTGAAGGCCGGAACCCAGCGGACCATCAAAGACGGCGGGTATATTGCCAACGCTCCCTATGGGTATGAAAAGGCCTACATAAACAAAAAGCCCACCTTGAAGATTAACGACGCCGAAGCGAAGTTTGTGCGCCTGATGTTCCGGATGTACATTGAGGAAGGAGCTGGATGCCAGGTGATTGCCGAAACGCTCAATGCCATGGGCGCCCGCCCCCACCGGTCCGATCACTTCGGCCGCACCAGCGTAATGAAGATTCTCAGAAACAACGTGTATATTGGGAAGATTGTCTGGAACCAGAAAACCCACGTCCGCAAAGGTGCCAAAGGCAACGAGAAAAGCATTACCATTTACAATCCGAAAGAAAAATGGATCGTAACCGACGGAATTCATCCCCCGATCATCGACGAAAAAACCTTTGAGAAAGCGCAGGAAATCTTTGGAGGACGTTATCATCCCCCATCCTACACCGGGCGGGTAGAAAACCCGCTAGCCGGGCTGATCTACTGCAAAAACTGCGGCAGCCTGATGCAGCGGCAGATCATGAGCCGAAGCTCCCAGCCGTACCTGCTGTGTCAAAAAAAGGGCTGCATCGTATCGAGTCAGCTACCCATGGTGGAGCAAGCCGTACTCTGCGAGCTGGTATATCAGCTGCAAACACTGCGGGCAAAGCAGCAGCCGGAGCACCAGTCCGACAACCCCTACACCCAAACGCTGAACTCCATCGACGGCGAAATCAAGGCCACTGAGAAACAGCTGAACACGATCTGCGAGCTATTGGAGCGCGGCACCTACACGCCGGAAATGTTTCTGAACCGCAAAGCTGCCATTCAGGAGAAGCTCGGGCAGCTGAACAATTCGCGCAGGGAGTTTGCTAAAAAGTGTTCGCCGCGGCCACTCAACGCCATCGCGATGGAAAAACGAATCGAAGAGGCACTGAAGCTGTACCCCTCGTTGGATGCACAAAGCAAGAACCAACTCCTGAAATCCATCATAGAGCGGGGAACGTATTACAAAGAAAAAGGCTGGAAGCCAGCCCAGTTTCAGGTTGAGCTCTTTTTGAAACCTATTTATTTTTGAAGCCGCTTTTAATACTGCCTAAGCGGACAGTGGTCGTTGAAATGAAACCGGGGATTTTCAAAGCCCGTTTTCCTTTAACCTGTACCCTCCTGTGACAAAGACTGCTTAGAAGATTTGCGTGTATACTTTACGCCCGATAAGCAGCAGTTGATCAACGAAGCGGCAACTGTTAAGATCAGAAATGTCGAGGTTATCACAGTTTATCTGGATCTGGAGGCAGTCCCCTTCAATAAGGGCTTCTATTCCGTAGACATGACCTTCTTCTTTGATGTTGCACTGGATGTTTACTGCTCGCCTACCTCTGGTCCCGTTCAGGTAAACGGTATTGCTGTATTTAACAAAAAGGTGATTCTGTACGGCAGCGAAGGCAATGTTAAGATGTTCAGTTCGGACTGCGGACTGGATGATTTGGAAGTCAATTCCTGGGCGTGCCGCGCGCTGCCTAAGGCAACGGTACAGGTGGCAGATCCGGTTGGCCTGTCGTCCAGAGTGTGTGACTGCCCCGCAAATCCCTGTGAGATCTGCTGCCGCATTCCCGACTGCATCTGCAAAAGATTTGGCAGTGATTTCGTAATGGACCCCGTTCGCCGCACGGTATATGTCACCATCGGCATTTTCACCATCGTGCAAATCGTACGCAACGTACAAATGCTAATCCCTGCCTATGATTTCTGTATTCCGGAAAAAGAGTGCGAGGCTACTTCGGATGATCCGTGCGAGCTGTTCCGCCGGATCGAATTCCCCACAGATGAATTTTTCCCGCCCAAGGCCGGAGATTGTGGCTGTGAGGACAGAGGATGCCGCCAAAGGTAAGCGGCTAAAACAGTCCATGCACCGTCCAAAACGTCAAAAGCATTTTCTGAATTTCAGGGTGGATTCCTCTTACTGCGGGATCGCCCTGAAATTTTTCGTACACAAAGGGCTCTCCTCCGGCGAAACAGTCGGAAGAGAGCCCTTTGTGGCGGTATATTCCTTTTTTCGAACGAGATCAGGGCTCAATGATAGGGTCAGCTTTCTGTTTTGTATGCTTTGCTTTCCCCTGCAGCTCCGGAACAGGCGGAACATCATTCTTGGGCAGATGTGTTTTGTGGTTGCTCTCTGTTCCGTGCGGCTCTTTCGGGTCTGGCCTGCGCATTCCTGCTTTTGCCATAGGCTTGCTCCTTTCGTACTTTTTTTTAGCATTCCCGCACCGGCACGATACATTCTTCTGTTTTCATTCAAAAAAGATTGTCTCACCTGCCCTGGCATTTCAAAACTTTGATTTTCACCTGAAAAGGGCGGGATGCTTTCTGCATCCCGCCCTAAAACGACCCTGTACCGCAGCCTTAGTTGCGGTTTTTCACCAACTTGTTGAGTTCGTCCATAAAAGTATTGATGTCCTTAAACTGCCGGTACACTGACGCAAAACGAACATACGCCACCTCGTCTATATTCTTGAGCTTTTCCATCGCGTACGTTCCGATCAAACTGGAGGGAACCTCGCGATCCAAAGAATTCTGCAGCATCGTTTCGATCTCATCCACAACACGTTCGAGCGTATCGATGGAAACCGGTCGCTTTTCACATGCACGCAAAAGACCGTTCAGCAGTTTGTTGCGATCAAACGTCTGACGGGATTTGTCCTTCTTGATCACCACAATGGGCACCGTTTCGATCACCTCATACGTGGTAAAGCGTTTGGCGCATTTCAGGCATTCCCTGCGGCGCCGAATTCTCTCACCCTCGTCCGTTGGGCGGGAATCAATTACCTTGCTTTCCTCAAAACCGCAATACGGGCATTTCACAGATCATGACCCTCCTCTGTTCTTTTACAGCAACTTTTAAAAGTATAGCATTATCCCGCCGAAATTTGCAACATTTTCTAAGATTTATTTCACCAATTGTTCCACAAAATGCCTGCTGTCGCGCAGACGATCCAGATTCGGGAAGCTGGTGCGGTAAACCTCGATGATAAAATCGCCGTTGTAGCCGGATTTGTCCAGCAAATTCATCAGCCTTGCATAATCCATGCTTCCGTCACCTGGCAAAAGGCAATCGGATTTTCCGTTGTTATCGTTTAAATGAACATGCACCAGGCGGTCCCCCATGGCGCGGCACATTTCAAAGGGGTCCTTTCCCGCGCGCACCGCCTGCTTAATATCGAGTACAAAGCAGCATCCGTCTCCCAGATACTCCCGCATTCGGCGGATAAAGCCGGGGTCTTCGCTGCGGAAGCGGTTGACGTTCTCCTGCGCCACCTGAACCCCGCATCTGCGCCCTGCCTCATAGAGCAGCGCGTACCGCTCGAAGTATTCCTCCTCGCTCAGCGCGCTGTACAGGTAATCGCGCTGGCCGTGCAGCACCAGTATTTCGGCCCCAAGCCTGCCGGCGGCTTCAAAATAATTACGGTAAAAATCCAGAGAATCTGTAAAGCGGCTGTCGTAGTCCGAAAAGAACATCACGCTTTCAAAGCCAGATGTAAACGGATGGATCGATTTGACAGCCGATCCGGAAGAATCCAGGATTGATTTTAAATTGTTCAAATAGTCCGGCCTAAGCTCACCATACGTATTAAAAAAGATTTCAAACAACCGGAACCCCATATTGGTCAGCTTCGCCAGGGACTGGGCGGTTTCCTGCGGATACAGGCACGCCGTAGAAATACCGTATCGGATAAGCCGTCCCCTCCTTTGATACGATTATTATATCACCGGCGGCGCGAAAATGTCCACAAAATCCCCCGTTTTCTTTCGCCAAAGCCGATGTTGCGCGTTTTTCTTGATTTCATTGCAAAATTCCTCTATAATATTGAGAGAGAAACGGCGGCCGGATTGACGGCCCACGGGCGGTTGATTACCGCCTTTTCTATTTGTTCTGCCGTTTCAAAAAGGAGCTTGCATTAACATGGCTTTGCTGAGTACAAGCAATTTAAAAAAGGCATTCGGCGCGGAAGATTTATTCAGCGGCGTTTCCTTTGAAATACAGTCCGGCGACCGGATCGGCCTTGTTGGGGTCAACGGTTCCGGAAAAACCACCCTGTTTAAACTGCTGACAGGCGATCAGTCCGGCGACGGCGGTGAAATTCATCTGTCACGCGACGCTGTGATCGGCTATATGGAGCAGCACGTGTGCAGCAATCTGGAGCAAACCGCTTACGCCGAGGTACTGAGCGTATTTTCCCCTCTGCTCGAAATGGAGCATGAGTTGGAAGAAATCAATCTGGCCCTGCAAGGGAAGCCGCAGAATCAGACCCAGCTGATCGAACGCCAGATGCTGCTCAATGACCGCTTTCTGCGTGAAGGCGGCCTTACCTGCCGTTCACGGGCACGCTCTGCGCTGTTGGGGCTTGGCTTTGACGACGAACAAGCCGCCATGCCGGTGGGAGTACTCAGCGGCGGGCAAAAGGCGAAGCTGCAGCTGGCAAAGCTCCTGCTTTCCGGCGCAAATCTGCTTTTGCTGGATGAGCCGACCAACCATTTGGATATTGCGTCCGTAGAATGGCTGGAGGATTTTCTCAAAGGGTATTCCGGTTCATTCCTCGTCATTTCGCATGACCGTTATTTTCTGGACCGTGTGACAGGGCGCACCTTTGAGCTTTCGAACCACCGGCTTACCTGCTATAAAGGAAACTACACCACCTATCTGGCGCAAAAGCAGGAAAATGACCTGACAGCGCAGCGAAAGTATGAAAGCACCAAAAAAGAAATCTCCCGTTTGGAGGGAGTTGTTACGCAGCAGCGGCAATGGAACCGTGAGCGCAATATCCGCATGGCAGAGAGCAAAATGAAGGTGATCGAACGCCTGGAAAGCACACTCGTTAAGCCCGACGAGCTGGAGGAAAGCATTCGCTTTCGCTTCGAGCCCTCGCAGCGCGGCGGCAATGATGTTCTCTCCGCCGCCGGCCTTGGCCTGAGCTTTGACGGAGCCCCCTTGTTCCGCAATGTGGATCTGGAAATCCGCCGCGGCGAGCGCATCTTTCTAATTGGCCCGAACGGCTGCGGCAAGACCTCGCTGCTCAAAACGCTGCTGTCGCGCTACCTGCCGGACAGCGGCGAAATCCGCTTTGGTGCGGGAATCGACGTAGGCTACTACGACCAGATTCAAGAGGATCTGCATCCCGAAAAAACGGTGATGAATGAAATCTGGGACTCTTACCCCGCGATGACGCAGACGCAGGTTCGAAACGCGCTGGCGATCTTCCTGTTTCAGAATGACGATGTGTTTAAACCAGTCGCCGCGTTGAGCGGCGGAGAGCGCGCCCGTGTGCTTTTGCTGCGCCTGATGCTGTCGCGTGCGAATTTTCTGCTACTGGACGAACCGACAAACCACCTGGACATTGGCTCGTGCGAGGCGCTGGAAAACGCGCTGCAAAATTATGAGGGAACCCTGCTGATCGTGTCGCATGACCGCTACCTGATCAACAAGCTGGCTGACCGGATCTATTTTCTGGACAAAAACGGCACAACGGAGTACATCGGTAATTACGACGCGTATCTGGAACGCGTCAAGGAAGCCGTAAAGGACCCGGTGAAAGAGGATCAGCAGGAGTCGGAGCAGAAAAGCCTCTATAAGCAGCGCAAGGAACAGGAAGCGAGGCTGCGAAAAACCCGTGCCGCCATCGAACGCGCGGAGCAGGAGATGGAGCAGCTCGAGCAGGAAATGGAACGGGTGCAAACCCGCCTGCATTCACCGGAAATCGCCGCCGACTACGAAGCGGTAATGGAGCTGACTCAGGAGCTGACCCGGCTGAAGGAACAGTCTGATTCGGTGTTTTTGACCTGGAGCGAGCTTTCTGAAAAGCTGGAGGAATCCGGCGAAAGCGCATAAAAAAGCCCGGAGCAATCCGGGCTGTCAATTCACGGAAGATACCGGGAATTCTATTATGCGTTCTGCGGCTGAAATTCCACAAGCTCTTTTATAAAACGCTCTGCCTGCGGCCCTTCCAGCTCGACTGTGACCGGTTTGGACAGGTCTAGACTGAATACCCCCATAATGGATTTTGCGTCAATCGTATATTTGTCAGTCCTTAAATTAATCGGGAAATCATACCGATTCGCCAGAGTGACAAACTTTTTCACTGCTTCTATGCTGGACAACAGAATATCGGTCGTATACATGGTCGACATCTCCTATTCTTTGAATCAATCTGATCAAGCTCTGTACATTCTTTATCATAGCGTACAGTAGTCCGTTGGTCAATATCAAAAATCCAGTTATTTCCACTAATTTTTACTTTTTTATTGTTTTAAATTTTTTATTGAAAATTCTATTTCAAAAAACGGCAGATGAGCTTTTGCTTCTTTCCCCCTGCCGACGGCAAGAAAAAGCAGCAAACCGATGAAAACCGAAAGGATTATTCCATGAAAGTACATGTGATTACACTGGGCTGTAAGGTGAATCAGTATGAATCGCAGGCGATGCTTCAGCAGCTGCTGCACGCCGGATTTTCCCCCTCCATGGGGGAATCGGCGGACGTTGTGCTGATCAATTCCTGTACTGTGACAGCGACCAGCGACCATAAGGTGCGCCAGACGCTGCACCGTGCCCGCCGGAAAAACCCCGATGCGGTGATCGTACTGACCGGGTGTATGCCTCAGGCCTTCCCAGAAGAGGCCGAAGCCCTCACAGACGCAGACATCATTCTCGGCAACTCGAACCGCAGCGCCCTGCTGCCGGATATTCTGACATATCTGTCGACGCACCAAAGGATCATCGATATCGTTCCCCATGAGCGCAAGGATTCGTTTGAGCCAATGCAGATTGAGGATTTTCAGGAACGCACCCGCGCGTTTATTAAAATTCAGGACGGATGCAACCGGTTCTGTTCCTACTGCATCATTCCGTATGCCAGAGGGCGAGTTCGCTCAAAGCCACTGGAGGATCTGGAGCAGGAGCTAACACTTTTGGGTGAAAAGGGCTTTCGCGAGGTGGTTCTGACCGGAATCAACCTCTCTGCCTACGGGCAGGAGCTCGGCCTGCATCTGTGTGACGCGGTGGAAGCCGCGTGCCGCGTGCCGGGCATCCAGCGGGTACGCCTTGGCTCTTTGGAGCCGGAGCAGCTCAGTCTGCCAGTCATTCAGCGGCTGGCGGCTCAGAAAAAGCTGTGTCCGCAGTTTCATCTCTCCCTGCAAAGCGGCTGCGACGCGACTCTGCGGCGCATGAACCGCCATTATAACACCGAGGAATACCGCGAGATCGTTCAGAACCTGCGGCTTGCATTCCCGAACGCGGCCATCACAACCGACCTCATGGTCGGCTTTGCCGGTGAAACGGAGCAGGAATTCGCCGAATCCCTCGCATTTGCAGAAGAAATTGGCTTTGCCAAGGTGCATGTATTCGCTTATTCCCGCAGACCCGGCACCGTGGCCTATTCCGCGCCGAACCAGCTGACGAAGGAAACCAAGGAGTGCCGCAGCAAGGCAATGATCGGAACAACTCTGCACACAATGCTGAATTTCTTCCAGAAACAGGTTGGACAAACCGCCTGTGTACTGTTTGAACGCGAATGCGCTCCCGGCATTTACGAGGGCTACACCGAAAATTACACCCCCGTAACGGTGCCTTCCACCGAATCGCTGCACGGGCAGATTCTGCCGGTACACATCGTTTCCGCCGGCCCGAACGGCTGTGCCGGAGAGCTTCTTGCCCACTCATAATCATCGATCATTCAGTGGTTGAACTTGGCTTTCGGCATCTTCTGCGTCAGTTAAGCAGCTGAATCACGTTCTGCACCTCTTCGCGGCTCTGCTCTGCATTCAGCTGATCGTAGGCGTAAAACATAAAGCCGCTGCCGCCGATTTGCCGACCTAACTCCACCTGCTTTTGCAGAATATCACTGGATTTTTTCCAGGTGCCCTCATCCGCGTCGGAGCCGGCTTTGTATACCGCCAGGCCGTAATAGAGCTTCACCCCCTTGGCCGTGACCATCTGCCGCCACTGCTTGGCGCCATCGTCGAACGGAAGGATTGGATTTTCGAAGTTCACGTACAGCTGTGGGCATATGTAATCGACATACCCGGCTGTGGAGGCCCATGAAACCACATCCGCACCCATGCGAAGATCATTCTGAACATTCCCCTGCGGGGAAATGCCGAACAACACGTTCGGTTTGATGCTCTTAATCTCGCGGTACACCATCGACACCATCTTATTGACGTTGGCACGCCGCCACTCGAACAAATCCATGGCCGTGCCGTTCTTCTTGGCCTCGGCCAGATAAGCGCCGTAGGAACCGGTATCGAAAATGCTGCTTTCCGTGGGGTAAAAATAATCGTCGAACTGCACGCCGTCCACATCGTATTTCTTTACGATTTCGGCCACACCGTCGGTGATGAGCTTGAGCACCTCGGGGTACGCGGGATTATAATAGATGCCGTTATCGAGCGTCACCGTGCGCCCTGAAAGCTTCTGAATCTGCCATTTGTTATAAGGATTGCTCTGCGCGAGCACTGTGGGCGTATTGTTTGTCCGAATGCGCAGCGGGTTGACCCATGCGTGGATTTTCAGTCCTGCCTTGTGCGCAGCCTGCGCCATGTATTTGAGCGGATCGTACCCGGGGTTGACCCCCTGCACGCCCGTGAGGATATGCGACCATGGGAAATAGTCCGACTGATACAGCGCGTCGCCGAACGGACGCACATGAACAATCAAGGTATTCATCCCCTTGCTCTTGGCGTTTGCCACAATCGCGTCAAACTTTTTTTGAAAGGCTGCCTGGCTTTGATCGGTCTGGGTGTTCATCGCCAGGCTCATATAGGGAACCCACACGGCCCGCATTTCATCCTCCGGAACCGCGCCGGCCGGAGCGGCGCTGGAGCTGGGATCCGATTTCACCTCAGAAGGCACAGCGGACGATAACTCCGGGCTCGGCTGATTTTGCCCGGGAGGCCCGCCCTGCACTGCCATGCTCAGAAGAACCGAAGCAATCAGCAGAACCACCGCCGCTACGCTAGCCCCGTAGCCCTGCCAAAGATGCTCGCGTTTCATTTTCACAATCCTCCTTTTGAAAAGTCAATTCGTTTTAACAGTAACTGTATGTGAAAACGGCAATTTCCTTTCCGGCTTACGTGGAGAAAGAAATCAATCGGTTTGTTCAGGAACCTGACCATAACCTGTCCCTTTGCCGTTCCCTATATTTATAATGCGCTAACAGCCAAAAAAGACCTGTCCGCTTCCATTTGAGGAAAAAATCGGACAAGAAAGTGAGCCCGCATATGTTTCATCTGATTTTCTCGCATCCGGTCGGAATCGTCCTGTATTTGGGCGTCATCAATGTGATTGCCGCCGCGGTTACGGTGTACGACAAAAAACAGGCACGCACGCACGGGCGGCGCGTTCCCGAAAAGAACCTGTTCACCCTGGCGATTCTCGGCGGTTCTCCGGCCATGCTGGTCACGATGCACATCATCCACCACAAAACACAGCACAAACGCTTTATGCTGGGCCTGCCCCTGATCATTCTGCTCCAGCTGACGATTGCGTCGCTGGTGTACCAAGCCGCCCGTTAAGGGTGTTTCCCCGCCAGCCAAAACCAAGCGATGGGATGGAGAGAAGCCCGGCTGCAGCTCCTCCTCTTTGAAAGGCAGTTGTAATGATGGTACCATACTCCCCTGCCGCCGCTCAACGGTAATTTTTGGGGCAACAGTAGTTCACACAGACCATGCCGTGAAATTGAACGGCTATTAAGAAAGGGAACCAGGAATGCTCAACGAATTTTCAAGAACACAGCTTCTGTTAGGAGAGCAGGCCATGCAGCGCCTGCACCAGGCCAAGGTGGCCATTTTCGGAATCGGCGGAGTGGGCGGCTTTACCGCGGAAGCTCTGGCGCGCTCCGGAATTGGCAGCTTTGCGATATTTGACGACGACCGAATCTGTCTGACCAACATCAACCGCCAGATCATCGCGACCAGAAAGACAGTCGGTAAAAAAAAGGTTGAGGTGATGGGTGAGCGCATTCTCGACATCAACCCCAAGGCGCAGGTAGCGCTTCATGAGGTGTTTTACGGAACGGACAACGCCGAACAGTTTGACCTGAGTGAATACGACTACCTGGTAGACGCCATCGATACGATTTCTTCGAAGCTGGTACTGATCGAGCGAGCCAAAGCGGCAGGGGTTCCGATCATCAGCTGCATGGGAGCCGGCAACAAGCTCGACCCCACCCGATTTGAGGTTGCAGACATTTACAAAACCTCTGTCTGCCCGCTTGCCCGCGTCATGCGCAACGAGCTGAGAAAGCGCGGGATTGATTCTCTGAAGGTGGTGTATTCAAAGGAACCGCCCCTGACTCCCATCGACGACGACGCGAACAGCTGCAAGCACCACTGCATCTGCCCGCCAGACACCAAACGTAAATGCACGATCCGCCGGCAGGTACCGGGCAGCATTTCGTTCGTCCCTTCCGTGGCCGGGCTGATTTTAGCGGGAGAGGTTGTAAAGGACTTAACAAGCGCAGAATAAACAACTGCGGCGGGAGTCATTTCCCGCCGCAGTTCAGTTTGATCCCTGCCATTCAAAAATCCCGTTCCGCTTCTGGCGGAACGGGATTTTGAACTTTTTGTTATTGAGCATCTGTACCGTAAATAAATTCGCGCAGCGCCTTGCCATTTGCTTCCAGATCAGGATTCAGCACATCGCCGATGCCGGAAATCCGTTCATTCTCATACATCCCGCTTTCAGGCATGTGCATGGTTTCGATCGGGTAATTCATCAGCCCGGAAGCGGACGCGACCAGACTGAGCATTTCCATATCCGAAAGATTCGTCGTTACATCATCCATATAATCATGCAGCAGCGACGAAAGCTCGATCGGGTTCTTCGTTTTGAGCTTGTCCACCATACACCCGATCACCTTACGCTGACGGCTCGTGCGGTTAAAGTCACTGTCTATAATCCGGATGCGCGAATAATACAGCGCCAGCGTGCCGCGCATATGATTTGTACCTGCACTCATCTGTGCATCCTTCACCCGGTTCATCTCGTCGGCCTCGGCCTGACTGATATTGACCTCGATGCCACCCATTTTGTCGATGGCCTCAGCAAAGCTGTCGACATCGATCGAAACGTATTTATCAATATTGACGCGGAAGTTATTTTCAATCGTCTGCATCGTCAGTACACCGCCGCCATTGCTGTAAGACGCGTTAAGCTTGTTTTTGCCGATATCAGGAATTTCCACATACAAATCGCGCAAAAAGGAGGTTAACTTTATTTTTTTATTTTTATTATCGATTGAAACCAGCATCATGGTGTCAGAACGCCGCAGGCCGTCCTTCTCACGGTCGGTACCAAGCAGCAGAATGTTCGTCACCTGCTTGTTAGACATCACATCCCACTGCGGCGCGTCTGAGGGCTGCTGAATGTAGCTGTTGGCGTCTGTATTGTCGCGGTTGATCTGCGACAGCAGGGAAGACGCGTACACTACAACGCCGGCGCACAGAAGAAAAACCACGGCCAATACTATAACCGCCACTTTTTTACCCTTTTTCTTCTTGGGAGGGCGACGCTTTGGGGATGATTTTCTCGCCGAACCGGCGGAACTGTAACGATCACGGTCGCTGTTGCTGTAGATGTCTCGGTCTACATAATTATAGCGGTCTATCTCTCCGCCCGGTCTGCGACTGCCGCCGCGGCCGCTGCGATTATCCTCGTTTCGTGCCATATCCTTCTCCTGTTCTTCACGTGCCATGTTAACAAAATCCATTCTATTGCAAATAGAATCGCTTGTCAAGCATACCAGCCCTGTAATAAAAATCGCGATTCCTTATCGTTTGTTTACAGCTCGGTAACATATATCCTGATTTTTTTAGGTATAATATAAAAGGTTATGAATGGAGGGAGAACGTATGCCGCAGTTGAAGCAAAAAAAGGCAAGTGCAAGTAGCCAGGCTCTTTGGGTGCGAATCGTTGCGCTGATCTGTGCAGTACTGATCGCCGGCTCTGTTCTTTCCATCGTATTTTATCTGTAAACCCAGTACAGAACACCTTGGGCGCCTAGTAAAACCTGCCGGAGTCTTCCTGCGGGTATGTTTTGCTGTGCCAATTTATATTTCAGGAGGTCAATTCATGTTTGAGTATGACGTAATTATTGTAGGGGCCGGCCCCGCGGGCATTTTCGCGGCATTGGAGCTGGAAAAGACCGCTCCGCAGGCGAAAATCCTGATGATTGACAGCGGCAGCACAATTGCGCGCCGGGCCTGTCCCGCCAGAACAAAGGGAATCTGCGCCCACTGTAACCCCTGCCATATTATGAACGGCTGGGCCGGGGCCGGAGCCTTCTCCGACGGCAAGCTCTCGCTTTCTTACGAAGTGGGCGGGAATGTGACCGATTACCTGCCGCGCGAGGAGGTGCAGAACCTAATTCATTACGCGGATGAAGTCTACCTGAATTTTGGCGCACCAGAAACGGTATATGGCAAAAGCAATAAATTCGCGGAAAAGATTGCATATGACGCGAAAAAACATAATATTCAGCTGGTTCCCTGTCCCGTACGCCATATGGGAACCGAGTATTCCTACGAGGTACTCAGCCGCATGTACGATTACCTGAACGCGAAAGAGGATTTTACGTTCCTGGAATACACGACCGCTGAAACGATTCAGAACGAAAACGGCAAGGCCACCGGCGTGTGGACGGTGAACAAGCAGGGCGAGCGCAAGTGCCTCACGGCGCCGTACATTGTTCTGGCTCCCGGCCGCGGTGGTGCGGAGTGGTTGACCCGCGTTGCGGCGGAAAACGGAATCTCCACCACAAACAACGCGGTAGATATCGGCGTACGTGTTGAGGTGCCGAACGCGGTGATGGACGCTTTAACCACCCATCTGTACGAAGCAAAGCTCGTGTACTATTCCGATACCTTTGAGAGCAAGGTGCGCACCTTCTGCATGAATCCGGGCGGAATTGTCAGCGAAGAGCATTACGAGGGCGGCGTCGGCGGTAACGGAATCGCGGTGGTAAACGGTCACAGCTACGCGGACGAGGGCCGCCGGACAGACAACACCAACTTTGCGCTTCTGGTATCAACCAACTTTACCGAGCCGTTCCACCAGCCCATTGAATATGGCCGCTATATTGCCCAGCTTGGCAACATGCTGACCGGAGGCGGCATTATGGTACAGCGCCTGGGCGATCTTCTCATGGGCCGCCGCACCGACGTTTCCCGCCTGAAGCGCTCAACCACGGTTCCTACCCTAAAAAACGCGGTACCCGGGGATCTGTCGTTCGTACTGCCGCATCGTCACCTGACCAGCGTGGTCGAAGGCCTGCGCGCATTTGATAAAATCGCACCCGGTCTGTACTCCAAAAACACTTTGCTGTACGGCGTGGAGGTCAAGTTTTACTCCTCCAAGGTAAAGGTTAAAGCCACATTTGAAACGTCTGTGGAAAACTTGTATGCCATCGGCGACGGCGCAGGCATCACCCGCGGCCTGATGCAGGCTTCCGTAACCGGCGTGGTGGTAGCGCGCAACATTGCGCAGAGCATGCAGAAGCAGTAATCACCCAAAGCCATTCGTTCCCCTCGGCGGCTTTTGCTGCCCGAGGGGATTTTTTACCCGAATCCCGAATCCGGCGTTGCCCTCTGCCCTACCATAGAGTATAATAATAGCCTCAAATAGTATTACCGAGAATAAAAAACATACTACAACGGCGTGCTGCTCTTGTGGTAGCATAGCGGCAAACGGCAATGTTTCGCCAACTATAAACAATACGCGCTCAGGATGCGTCAATTATTATAGAATAAACCGCGGCGGCGTACGCGCCCGTGGTATCAGATGGGCAAAGCAGCAAACTCCTGTAAAACAAACAGCTTGAGGAATGTACGGAAAATAATCCGGTTCGGAGGAATTGATCATGACGTTGCAGCAGCTGAAATATATTATTGAGATTGTAAATTGCGGTTCCATTAATGAAGCGGCAAAAAAGCTGTATATTACCCAGCCGAGCCTTTCCAGCGCCGTAAAGGAGCTGGAATCTGAAATGGGGATCGAGCTGTTTCTGCGCACCCCCAAGGGAATTACGCTCACCTCTGACGGCGCGGAATTTCTTGGCTACGCGCGGCAGGTGACCGAGCAGGCCGGCCTGCTGGAGCAGCGGTACCTGAACAAAAAGCCCTCGCGCCAGCTGTGCTCGATTTCTACCCAGCACTATGCCTTTGCTGTCAACGCGTTCGTTAACATGATCCAGAAAAGCGGGGCCGACGAGTATGAATTTACACTGCGGGAAACCCGAACCTATGAAATTATTGAGGATGTAAAAACGCTGCGCAGTGAAATCGGCATTTTGTACCGCAACCCGTTTAACCAGAAGGTGATCGACAAGCTGCTCAAGGAAAATCACCTGGAGTTTCACCCGCTGTTCACGGCCAAGCCGCACATTTTTATCAGCGCCAGCAACCCGTTAGCGGGGCGCGAATCTGTTACGCTGGAGGATTTGGAGGAATACCCCTACCTTTCGTATGAACAAGGCGACTACAATTCCTTCTATTTTTCGGAGGAAATCCTAAGCACTGTTTTTCACAAAAAAAGCATTCACGTCAGCGACCGCGCGACGATTTTTAACCTGATGATCGGGCTGGACGGCTACACCATTTCCACCGGAATTGTAAGCGCCGATCTGAACGGCGACAACATTACCTCGGTTCCGCTGATCGTGGACGACCAGATTCAGGTAGGATGGATTTCAAACCGCCAGATTCAGCTGAGCAAGCAGGCTCTTTCCTATGTGGAGGAGCTGCGCGGTGTGATTGATGGATATGGGCTCACACTGGAAGAATGAGCTGATACAAGCAACCTGCGAACCGAGACAGAAAGCCCCAACTGGAATGAGCCGCCGAACGCTCTGCGGAGAAAGACAAACCAAAAGAAACAAGGGTTCCCCATTTTGAGGTAAAGAAATTCACTTGACAATCTTACTTCTGTTGTGCTAAATTAAAGAAAATATGGAATGAGGTGTCTTTTTGGAGATTGTTCTGTAAGGAACACAAATTGCATGAGGGAAAACAAGCGACGGCTAGTCGCTTTGTTTGCTGTGCGATCACGTTTCTACAGAACTATGTCTAACAGGCACATTCAAAACTGTTGGGGCATAGTGTAGCAGCTATGCCCTTTTTTTGCGCAATTTGTGTTCCGCCCCGCTGAATCGCCAATCACTGAAAATGATGATATGAAGAGGTGGAACAAATTGAATCCTATGATCCGTTATGGAGCAGACGAAGCTATTTTGGCACAAGCCGCTCTTTCCCCCAATCTTTTTCTTTCCAGAGTAGTTTCTCAATATAAAGGCCGATACAAAATCGCGACGGAAAGCGGAGAGTGCCTAGCCGAAGTCTCCGGCAAATTCCGGTATGAGGCAGCCAGTCCGTCACATTTCCCCGCGGTGGGCGATTTCGTGATGGCAGACCGCACGGAAGGCAATGCCGGAACCGCCGTAATTCACAGAATACTGCCACGAAAAAGTGTGTTCGAACGAACCGTGGTATCCAACGAACACCAAGCCCAGATTGTGGCCGCCAACATTGACACCATTTTTATTTGTATGTCTTTGAACAACGACTACAATCTCAGCCGCCTGGAACGCTATCTTTCCGTTGCCTGGAACAGCGGGGCCTCCCCCGTAGTGGTGCTGACAAAGGCCGACCTTTGCGAAAATCTGCCCGGCGTTCTGTCCGAAATCTTGGCGGCAGCACCGGGAACCGATGTGGCCGTGACTTCCCGCAGCGATCCGAGCTCTTTTGAAAAGCTCCTGCCCTATCTGCGTCCGGGCAGTACGGCGGCTTTCATCGGCTCCTCCGGCGTGGGAAAGTCCACGCTGATCAACTGCCTTGCAGGGGAAAATCTGCTGGCAACATCGCAGACCCGCCGGGATGACAAGGGCCGCCACACGACCACCCGCAGGGAAATGATCCTCCTGCCGCAGGGCGGCATCGTCATCGACACGCCCGGCCTGCGTGAGCTGGGAGTGGAATCCGTAGATCTTTCCAAATCCTTTGCGGAAATAGATGCTCTGGCGGAGCACTGCCGCTTTCGGGACTGCACCCACACCACCGAACCCGGCTGCGCGGTTCTAGAGGCGCTGAAAACCGGCGAACTTACCCCTCGGCGGCTGGAAAACTACCGAAAGCTGAAGCGCGAAGCGGGGTACGACGGGCTTTCTTCCCGGCAGATAGAAACCCAGAAGCTCAATGCCATCTTTGAACCGGTCGGCGGAATGAAAAGCATGCGAAAATTTGTTCGACAAAACGACAAACGAACGGGAGGGTTCTAAATGGAATACAGAAAAAGCAGCCGGTACGACCCCCGGCTTGTCCGCGAAAAAATTATGGGGCCAAACCCCATTAAGCTTCTTGAAGAGCTGCTGTTGCAGCATCAGCTGAAACCAGGCGATTTGGTAATGGATCTGGGCAGTGGGCAAGGACTTACCTCTGTATTTCTGGTAAAGGAATATGGATTCCGTGTATTCGCGGCGGATTTATGGAGCAACCCAACCGATAACAAGCGTTTCTTTGACCAAATGGGGCTTACGGCACAGCAGATTATCCCGCTGAAAGCGGATGCCAGCAACCTCCCCTTTGCGGAAGAATTCTTTGATGCCGTTGTCAGCATAGACTCCTATCACTACTTTGGGCGAGACCCGGAATACCTGGAAAAGCACCTGCTCCCATTTGTAAAGCCGGGCGGCTATGTGTATATTGCCATCCCCGGTATGAAACGGGATTGCCATGATCAGCTTCCGAAGGAATTGCTGCTCTCATGGACGCCGGAACAGCTTGACACGATTCATGACCTTGCCTATTGGAGGGAGCGGGTAGGCCGAACCAAGGGAGCCAATCTGCTTTCGATTTATGAAATGGAAAGCAACGAAGAAGTATGGGCCGACTGGCTTCGCTGCGACAATGAGTACGCGCGAGGAGACCGCAAAACATGGGAAGCTGGCGGAGGAAAACACCTTAATTTTATAGCCATTGTGCTGCAAAGGGAATCATTTTAGCATCAAAATAAGCAAAGGGCACAGGCCGGTTTATAAAAACCGATCTGTGCCCTTTATTATTTTAGTTACAGCAGTAATCGTATTTCAGCACACACCCAAACACTGATGCAAAATCAGGTTCAGAGCAGGGCGAGAATATCGGCTTCGAGATTTTCCGGTTTGTCCGACGGCGCGTAGCGCGCAATCACGCTGCCGCTTCTGTCTACCAGAAACTTTGTGAAATTCCATTTAATATTCGAACCCAGAACACCCTTCTGCTGGGATTTTAAATACGTATACAGCGGAGCTTCCTGCGGGCCGTTGACCTCAATTTTTGCGAACTGCGGAAAGGTAACATGATAGGTCATCTGGCAGAAGCTATGAATTTCCTCTTCGCTGCCCGGCGCCTGATGCCCAAACTGATTACACGGGAAATCGAGAATTTCTAACCCGCGTTCACGATACTTCTGATATAAATTTTCCAACCCCTCATATTGTGGGGTAAAGCCGCACCCGGTTGCGGTGTTCACGATCAGCAGCACCTTATCTTTATATTGAGAAAGCGGCACCGGCTGTTTTTTGATGTTCAGCATGTTAAAATTATAAATGCTCATATTGAATGAACCCCTTTCTATTAATTGTTTACTATTTAATTTTAAACAATTAATTTAGGAACGTCAAGTCTTTTTCTTGACCTTTCTAAATAAATTTGATACTATTTAATTGTACTCATAGATCAGAGAGGTGAACTCCATGAAAAACGAGGATCATGATAAAACATCTGCTCTCCCGGCCGAAGAGGTATTAAAACTGGAGAATCAGCTTTGCTTTGCCCTTTATGTCAGTTCAAAAGAGATTATACGCAGATATAAACCGCTTTTGGAACCGCTCCATTTGACCTATACCGGTTACATTACCATGATGGCACTGTGGGAGAAGGACGATATTTCCGTTAAGGAGTTAGGAAAGCGCTTAACGCTTGATTCTGGTACCTTGACACCGCTGCTCAAAAAGCTGGAGTTGCTTTCTTATATTGAACGAATTCGCAGCAACGACGATGATCGAAGCGTCCGCATTCGGCTGACAGAAGCCGGGCGCACCTTAAAAGCCGACGCCGCCGCCATTCCGGAGAAGATGATCTGCTCCGCCGGCCTTGAACCCGAAAAACTTGGCCCTCTTTTAAAAAGCCTGCACGGCTTTATTGGTGATCTCACGGCCGAACCCTAAGGCTCTTAATTCCCCCATGCACAATCTTGCATTGCCAGTTCAGGAACGGGAAAACTTTTGGGGTTCTCTATTGAAAACGATTTTTCAGTATGTTATAATCATTTTGGGAATGAAGTTCTCCCACGGTGTTACCGAAACCGCTTTTTTAGCTGATGACTTCTGCTTATTGCAGAAGCATTGGCTTTTTTGTTTTGTAAAAGGAGGGTACAAACCAAAATGCACTGGCTTGAAAAAAATTACAAATCCTATGCCACACCGTCTGCGTGACGCATAGGGCTGACTGCAGAAAACGCGACTAATTGATGCAAAAGTCTTTTATAAAGGAACAAATCAATGAAAAAATACATTTTCCTTTCCTGCGGATCTATGATCGGCGCAATTGCCAGATACCTGGTCGAAAGGATTAAAATTCCCGGCTACCATGAAGCTCTTCCGCTCAATACACTGTTTATCAACATCACAGGCGCTTTTCTGATTGCCTTTATCCTAACCATCGGCCTTGAAATCTGGTCGTTTGATCCCGATCTTCGTCTTGGCCTGACTACCGGCCTGATGGGAGCGTATACCACCTTTTCCACCATGTGCAAGGAGGCTTCCGTTCTGCTGTTTCAGGGGGAATATATCTCCGCGATTTCTTACCTGATCGTAAGTGCTGCGCTCGGACTTGGTGCTGTTTATTTAGGAATTACAGCCGCCCGGGCACTGGGAACCAAGTGGCAAAACAAAGGAAGCCGCTCAGAATCTACATGCAATTACAACGAAAATGAGGTGGACTAGTTGGATATTGCTCTTGTTGCGATTGGTGGAGTTTTGGGCGGGCTATGCAGATTCGAATTGGGGCGGTTCATTGTGCGCAAAGCTAACACTGCCTTTCCGCTCGGAACCTATCTCATCAATATAACCGGCGCGTTTCTGCTTGGCGTGTTGACGGGCTCCGAGCTCTCCGCACAGGCTTATGTTCTGCTGGGAGACGGTTTTCTGGGCGCATACACTACCTTCTCCACCTTTCTGTATGAAGGCTACCAATTATTTGATAAAAAAGAACGAAATGCTTTTCTTTATATTTCCAGCTCCCTGCTCCTCGGCATCATCGGATATGTAGGCGGCTATGCGCTAGCAAAATCATTTTTCTAATATGCTGGGGCAGGCGGAATAAAATCGGCTGATCAATGGCAACTGCTGAAAATTAATTTCCACAGGGTGCTAGATGCTAGAGCCGTACCCTTGTTTTGATTTTCAAACTGTTACACGCTTCTATGCAAAAAGGACCTCCGGTAATTTCCGGAGATCCTTTTTCATTTTTTCAGGAAGATGTACGGTTCCGAATCCGCTGATACATGTCATTCAGAGGTTTGTATAATACCAAAATCAAAATAAAATTGCCAAACCCATGGATAAGGTCGAAGGGAATCCCGGCTATCCACCAGGACACTGCCGCGTAGACTCCGCCCACCACCAGATAAGGAAAGGAGCAGAGAAAGCCAAACATCAGACCGTAAATGCTGCCCACAGCCGCCCAAAAGTACACCGAACGCGGCTTTCTCTCCAACAGCAGCACCGCCAGCCAGAGAATAGTCCACACATACAGATACATCACCCACCAAATCTGAAACCCATAATAAACACCCTCCAGAACAGCAAATACATAAATGATCCAGAGTGTCTTTCGGCGAAACCAGCGGGTGTAGAGCATAATCAGCAGCGTTGTGGTTTCAATATTCGGAAGAATTGCCAACGTTACCTGCAGCACAAAAATCACTGCGGTGCAGACGGCCAGCTCGGTGAGTTCCCTGATTGTAACACGACCTTCCGGTCGATCAGTAGCTTTCGTAAACAAACGCATAGGTATCCCCATCCGTAACAGGCTGTTTATCCACACTGTACTTGCCATATGCCCCGTTCACATAAATGGCCCAGTATGCTTTGGTTTTTTCAAAATCCGCCGTTTCGCCGTTAATGGAATAGACAGCAAAGCCTTGCTTCGAGTCTTTTCCCCCTAAAGTCAAAACGGACTCCGCAGCTTCCTTTAGATATTCGGCATCGGTAGAAACCTTGTAGTCTCGGCTTGAGCCCTGCTGATTGGTCAAGGTAATCGTGATGTCCTTGTTCCCCGTCGTACCACGGGGTGAAAAGAACCACCACATTCCGGAAAGAACGATTGCAGCCACCACAAAAATAATAATCGCGGTTGACGTGCTGCGCCGACTTCCCTTTTGATCTTCATTCACGCTGCCATCCCCCTTCTTAATCCGCATACCCGCTTTTTACGGTTGCTTCATTGGTACCCTTCTCCGACTGAAAAACCTGCGCTGCATAGCGCACCGACTCCATGGCGTTCCTGGCATACTGATCCGCTCCAATCTGATCAGCGTACTCTTGCGTGAGAACCGCTCCGCCCACTACAACCCGGCAATCCGGCTTTTTCCGGCGGAGCTGCGCAATAGTTTCTGCCATGGACGGAACAGTGGTGGTCATCAGTGCGCTGAGCCCCACCAGCTTCACATCATTCCGAATGGCGGCATCCACAATGGTTTCCGGCGGCACATCGCGCCCCAGATCAATCACATGGTAGCCATAGTTTTCCATTAGAGCCTTTACAATGTTCTTGCCAATGTCGTGAATGTCACCCTTAACGGTGGCAAGAATTACAGCCGGGCCAACTTCATCCGTAGTAGGCATTTTGCGGCGTGCCTCTTCAAACGCAGCTTTGGCTGCTTCGGCGCTCATGAGCAGTTGAGGAAGAAAGACGGTTTTATTTTCAAAGCCTTGTCCCACAATATCAAGCGCCGGAACAATCTGTTCGTTGATCAGAGCCAGCGGCTCCACTGTTTGCAGCGCTTCCCGTGCCAGACGGGAGGACTCCTCGCTCAGGCCGTGCATAATGGCACCCTGAAGGCCCTCGCGCTTTTCTGTTCCTGGAGCCGGCGCGGCTGCCGCAGCGGGGCTGCTGGTTTCCACCGTCACGTTTTGTGCAAAGCGAATATACTCCTGGCAGTTGGGGTCAAGCCCAGCCAAAGCCAGGTAGCTATAATATGACTTGCGCATTTCGGCGGAATAAGGATTCATAATTGCCGCAGTCAGTCCACAGGTGAGGGCCATTGTAAAGAAAGCGGAGGTCACAAAATCGCGGTTCGGCAGGCCGAATGAAATATTCGATACGCCCAGTGAGCAGCCCGCCCCCAGCCGTTCCCGTATCATTGGAATCGTTTTCAGCGTAACCTGCGCCGCCGTTTGATCCGATGAGACCGTCATGGCGAGCGGATCAAAAATCAAATCGTGTACGCCTATTCCGTACTCCGCCGCGCAGCGGGCAATCCGCTCCGCAATGGCAAGCCGGCCTTCGGCGGTTTCGGGAATCCCATGCTCGTCCAGTGTCAGACAAACCACCAGACCACCGTATTTGCGCACCAGCGGGAACACGGCTTCCATGCTTTCCGGGCTGCCGTTGACCGAGTTGATCATGGGCTTTCCGTTATAAATCCGCATGGCTCGCTCCATGGCAACCGGACTGGAGGTATCGAGCTGCAGGGGCAAGCCGGACACGCCCTGAAGCTCCCGAACACAGTCGGTAAGCATAGACGGTTCATCGATCTCTGGCAAGCCCACATTGACATCCAGAACATGAACACCCAATTCCTCCTGCGCAATCCCTTCCCGCAGAATGTAGCCGATGTCATGGCTGCGGAGCGCCTCTTTGAAACGTTTTTTGCCGGTGGGATTAATTCGCTCGCCAATCAGCACCGGTGCTCCGCCGAATTCCACCGCGCGGGAATAGGAGGTGATTACGGAGTGGTGCTTCGGCGTTACCGGCACAGGGGCCACCTCTTTTGTCTGCGATACAAGTGCTTTGATATAATCCGGGGTGGTTCCGCAGCATCCGCCCACAATCCTGGCCCCGGCAGAAACGATCTCTTTCATGGTGCCGGCGAATTCCTCCGGCCCTACACTGTAAACCGTGCGTCCGTCCTCCGCTCTTGGCAGCCCGGCATTTGGTTTCACCAAAACAGGAACCGACGCGCTGGATAAAAAGCGTGGCATCAGCTCCAACATCCGCTCCGGCCCAAGAGAGCAGTTAATCCCTATTGCATCTGCGCCAAGCCCCTCCAGCATGGCCACCATGGCCTCCGGAGTGGCTCCGGTCATCAGCTTTCCGCTTTCATCATATACATTGCTGACAAAGACCGGCAGAGAACAGTTTTCTTTTGCCGCAAGCAACGCCGCTTTTGTTTCATAGCTGTCATTCATAGTTTCGATCAGGATAAAGTCTGCACCGGCCTCTGTGCCGACGCGAACCTGCTCGGCAAAAAGCTCCACAGCCCGCTCAAATGAAATGTCCCCCAAGGGGGCCAGCAGATGACCCAGCGGACCAATATCCAACGCCACAAAGCGGTTATTCTGCCCGCCCCGGGCGGTATCTCTGGCCGTTTTGGCGCAGGTAACCGCAGCTTGTATGATCTCTTTGACCGAGGGGGTGTCAACGCCGTTAAACTTGAGTCCGTTAGCACCGAAGGTGTTAGTACACACGGCGTGGCTTCCCGCTTCATAATAAGCGCGGTGAAGGGCAATGATCTCCTCTGGGCGGTTCAGATTCCACATTTCCGGCAGTTCGCCGGGCATGAGACCCTGCGCCTGCAGATTGGAGCCGGTTCCTCCATCCAGATAAAACAATCCTTGCCGAACACATTCTAAAACATTCATAAGCTCTCCTACAGCCGGAACTCGCAATCCGACTTATTACATAGTGTACAATCATGAAATTGGGCAGTACAGCCTTCCCGACCGATCCCCACAATGGCAGAAACGGATTTTTGAGGAATCATCAAAAGCGCATCAGTCAGGTTAATGCCGGCCGTGCGGCTGCTGTCCAAACACTCCAAAAGGGGCTTTTGCAGAGCAAGAGGAAGATCTCCGTATCCAGGGCTGAACCGCGGCCGTAAAAAACTGCCTGTAAACTCCTTACGCCAGCGGTCGCACAACGCATCGCAAAAACACTCTATGGCCGCCGTTCCGATGGCGTCGAGCACCAAGGCCTGTGCGGGAGAAATAACAGCGGCCCGCTTTCGCTGGATTTCTGCCTCCATCCCGGTGGTGGCTGCAAATAGGATGGCCCGATCGCAGCCCGCAAGGTTTTTAGCTAAATTCTTGCTTGGGGCAAAAAACGCGCCAAAATCCACGCCGCTTTCAGCCTGACAAACAGGCAGCACCAGATAACATGCGCGATAGCGTACCGTTCTGCTAAAATTGAAAAGGCAGGTTTCTGTTAAACCGGCAAGTGCGCCATCTGGCTCCGTCCCCCGCAGCCCCATATACCGAAAAACGGATGCTCTGGGAATTTGCAGCTGCTCCGTCGGGATTTCCACCCTCTGAACCTGTTCACTCATTTCAGGATCTCCGAAAGGTTTTCCTGAATTTTTTGGGCAACTGAGGGATTATTCATTGAGTAAACATGAACCGCGGGAACACCGTTTGCAAACAAATCGATGATTTGCTCGGTGGCGTAGGCAATGCCCGCCTGCTTCATGGCTGCGGAGTTTTCTCCAAAACGGTCCAGAATATAGCGGAAGCGCTGAGGCAGCACCGTTCCGGAAAGCGCCATGATCCGGCGGATTTGATTGAGATTGGTCACCGGCATAATGCCCGCTACCACAGGGATCTGAATGCCCGCTTCGCGAAGCTTATAGACATAATTATAGTAAATATTATTGTCAAAAAACATCTGGGTTGTCAGAAAATCACAGCCCGCATCCACTTTTTCTTTCAGATGCGCGATGTCCTCCATCTGCGTGGAAGACTCCGTATGTCCCTCCGGATAACAGGCACCACCCACACAGAAGCCGCCGTATTCCCGAATTTCGCGCACCAGCTCACTGGCGTAATGATAATGCCAGTTCTTCTGCGTTTTAGTTTCCGGGGCCAGGTCTCCCCGCAGTGCAAGAACATTTTCGATTCCGGCTTCCCGCAAGGCATCAAGCTGAGTATGCACGCCCTCCCGGGTGGAATTAATACAGCTTAAATGCGCCAGAACCGGCACGTGATATGCCTTCTGTATATCGACTGCGATAGAGACGGTACCGGAACTCGTCCCTCCGCCGGCACCATAGGTCACGCTCATATAGCTTGGGACCAACTCTGCGATTTTGGCGATGGCAGGCTGAATGCTCTCATAAGGCCCGCTATTCTTGGGCGGGAAAATCTCAAAAGAGAGAGTAGGCCGATTTTCTGAAATAATCTCATTTAATTTCATTGGTATGCTCCTCTTCCACCTAACGGATGGATCAACATGATAAATATTTGTACGGAAAAAATAAAAGTGCCCGGGGGTTATCACGACTCCCGGGCACGATACGATACGGTATTATTTGCTGCGACAAACAGGCATAACAGCCCCAAAAGGCTCCAAGGTGCAGCAAAAACACTCCCGCAGGCAGCGTACCCGGGAGCGCAGCATTCGCCCAAACCGAAAATTTCTCCGCAGCAATTGATGAAACAGTGAACTCACATCGCGCACCCCCTTCAGAAGAGTCTGATAACAACAGATTGTTTAATATTATATATTGGCTTGATGCAGGAAGTCAACACAAATCACGCGGCTTTCTAAGAAAAGCGTGAAAAACCGCGACAAAAGGCGAAAGCCGGAATCTTGATTTCGGCAACAAAGCCGCAGAACCCGCATTATTTTGGTAAAAATTCCCTTATTCTGAACATATAAAAGCCTTCAATCGAAGTTTCATCCTACGACTGAAGGCTCTTTTTCTTGCAATACCCACTTTGATGGCACCATTTAAAAAACAGCGCACTCCACGGAATGTGTATGGATTTTATCAGCTGGAAAGCCAATTGCCCATTAAAAGACGAAGGATGCTGTCCATGGTCAGCTCCAGATCGCTTTCGGAACGCAGCTTTGCCTGCGAAAATGGAACCGCTACGCGGTTAATGCTGACGACCGCGCTGACCCCCTGCTCATAAACCGGCTCAATCTGGTCGCCGATGTCGCCTACCACCGCAATGACCGGCACCTGCTGACGTTTTGCCCGCCGCGCAACCCCGCTGACAACCTTACCGCGCAGAGACTGCGTATCAAGCTTTCCCTCACCGGTGAATACCAGCTGGGCGTCTTGCAGCAGTGTATCAAACTGTACCGTATCCAGCACGGTTTCAATCCCCATCTGCAAATGGCCATTCAAAAAGGCCACCATACCGCCACCCATACCGCCAGCCGCTCCGGCACCCGGCAGATGCTCTATCTCCACATTTAAATCCCGGCGGATTACCGCGGCCAGATGCGCCAGATTCTGATCCAGCCGCTCGACCATTTCGGGGTCTGCACCCTTTTGCGGCGCAAATACATACGCTGCTCCCTGTGGGCCGCAGAGCGGATTATCGATATCACACATCACTGTCAAAGCCACCGATTTCATTCTGGGATTTATCTGGCTGGCATCAATGGAGCTAACCTTGCAGAGCGTTTCCCCCACAGGAAGAAAGGATTTGCCCTCTTGATCTTTAAACTGAACGCCCAAGGCTGCCGCCGCTCCGACCCCGCCGTCGTTGGTGGCACTCCCGCCGAGACCCAGAATGATTTTGCGACAGCCGGTATTGACAACATGGTCCAGAATCTGGCCAACACCGAAGGTGCTGGTCTTTTCCGCATGTTTATTTTCCCCTACCAGAGGAAGCCCGGCGGCGGCGGCCATTTCTACAACGGCGGTTCCATCCGGAAGAATTCCGTAGAACCCCGTAATTGGTTCGCCATAGGGGCCGGTTACTTGCAGTTCATGCTTCTCCCCACCGACTGCGGCCAAAAACGAATCTACCGTTCCCTCACCGCCGTCCGCAACAGGAATGGAAACCACCTGTGCCTGCGGCAGATGAAAGCGAATCGCTTGTTCCATGATTTCGCAGACGCGTGAGGAGGACATGGTACCCTTAAAGGAATCCGGAATCAACAAAAATTTTTTCATGGAATTTTCCTCCCGCAGGATGTATTAAGGAAGCCGGAACCTACGGCCCCGGCTTCCTGCAATTCACTCCGATTATGCCGTGTATCAGCGGATGGTGTCGCCGGTCAGCTTCTCATAATACTTTGAAATCGCACTGTGATCTTCCTGGCCCAACCCATCGGCACGCAGATTAACCATCATTTCCATTACCGCCATGGTCAGCGGCAGAGGAGACCCCACATTGTGGCCCGTTTCAATCGCGTTGTTCAAATCCTTGATATGCAGATCAATCTTAAAGCCGGGCTTATAGTTACCGGAAAGCATCATGGGAGCTTTTGCGTTCATTACGGTGGAGCCGGCAAGGCCGCCTTTAATGGCGTCAAATACCAGGTTTGGGTCTACACCGGATTTTTTCGCCAGCATCAGCGCTTCGGAGAGTGCCGCGATATTGGCCGCCACAATCACCTGATTCGCCAGCTTAGTGGTGTTGCCCGCGCCGATTTTGCCGCAGAAAACCGCGCTGGAGCCCATTGTTAAAAGGATCTGCTTTACGCTTTCAAACAGCTCCTTGTCGCCGCCCACCATAATCGACAGCGAACCATCCACCGCCTTGGGTTCACCTCCGGACACCGGAGCGTCGAGCATTTTTACGCCCTTCTCCGCACAGGCTTTTTCAATTTCCTGTGAGGCCTGCGGAGCGATGGAGCTCATATCGATAAGAATCGTACCCTCTTTTGCGCCCTCAAGCACACCGTTTTCTCCCATTACCACCGTTTTAACATGGGGAGAGTTTGGCAGCATGGTGATGATCAGGCCGCACTCCCGTGCAACCTCCGCCGGGGAATGCGCTGCCTTCGCACCGGCCGCAACAACATCCTCAACATTGCTCTGAATAATATCAAACGCGAGAATTTCATGCCCGGCTTTTAATAAATTCTTCACCATCGGCTTACCCATAATACCAAGCCCGATAAATCCGATTTTCATAGTACATTCCTCCATCTATTATTTTATATCGGTGCCTTTTTCCGATTCTTTATTTCTTTCCCCAGCCCTCAGCATGGGGAAAGAAATAATGTGCTGACATGAACGTATTCCATGTAAAAGTTTCAGATAGTTCAAGCATAAAATAACATCACTTGAGCAGGACCTCTGCCTTTTGAATGATATGTTCCTTTGTCAGGCCGTAATATTCCATCAGCTCCTGCGCACTGTGTGCCGACTGGCCGAACCGATCCTCCACCGCAACATAATCCATTGGAATGCTCGACCCGCGCAGTGCCAGCGCCATCTGAGAAGCAAGGCCGCCCAGATAGTTGTGTTCCTCCGCCGTGATGACTGCCTTTGCACCCTGAACCAACTGCAGCGCACCTTCAAAATCAAACGGTTTCATGGTAGAAACGCTGACGACCTTCACGCTGACCTTCTGTTTCTCAAGCTCCTTCGCAGCCTGCATAGCAACATCCACCATGCTGCCGTGGGCAAACAGAACCAGATCGGAGCCCTCCTGCAGCACCCGCAGCTTGCCGATTTCCATTTCCCCTTCGGGAATATAATTAGGCACATCGTTACGCACCACACGAATATAAACGGGGCCCTGATGCCTTGCCGCGGCACGCACAGCCTGGCGTGTTTCTTCCGCATCGCAGGGGGTGAGCACCGTCATATTCGGAATTGCGCTCATAATCGCCACATCCTCAATGGCCTGGTGGGTCGAGCCGTCCCCAAAATCGGACAGACCGGAGGACGAACCGCAAATTTTCACGTTCAGCTTGCCGATGCAGATCGTCTGACGAATCTGATCATAAGCGCGGCCGGACGCAAACACGGCAAAGGTACTGGCAAAGGCGATTTTTCCGCTAACAGCCAGACCCGCGGCAGTGGAAAGCATGTTCTGCTCGGCAATCCCCATTTCAAAATACCGCGCGGGAAATGCCTGTTGGAACAGATTGGACATAGTGGATTTTCCTAAATCCGCCTCCAGAGCGACCACATTGGGGTTTTGCTTCCCCAGTTCTACCAATTCTTCTCCATACGCTACGCGCTGGCTTTGTGTTTTACTCATTTCAGTCACCTCACTGTTCCGTTTTTTAATGCAGCGAATCCAGTACCGCCTGAATCTCACCCAAAGCGGTCTGATACTGTTCCTTGGTCAGCGAACCGTTATGGAAGCTGACATTATTTTCCGCAAAGGAAACACCCTTTCCCTTGGTGGTCTGCGCCAAAATGACGGTAGGCTGTCCCTTAACGGTGTCGGCTTCTTCCAGCGCCGCCACAATTTCACTTACATTGTGACCATCGATCACAATGACATGCCAGCCGAAGCTTTCCCACTTTTCTTTCAGGGGATTGGTATTAAAGCGCTCTGAAATGGCGCCGGTGGCTTGTAACCGGTTCTGATCCACAATGCCGACAATGTTGTCGATTTTAAAATTGCTGCCGGCCATGGCGGCTTCCCAAATCTGGCCCTCTGCCATTTCGCCGTCGCCCATAATACAGTAAACCTTATTTTCCTTCTGATCAAGGCGCAGCGCAAGCGCAATTCCGTTCGCGATGGAAAGCCCCTGCCCCAAAGAACCGGTATTGGCCTCAATGCCGGGGGTTTTCGTAATATCGGGGTGCCCCTGCAGCATGGAGCCCAGCGATTTGAGCGTGAGCAGCTTTTCCGTTGGGAAAAAACCCAGCTCGGCTAAGGCAGCATATTGAGCAATGCAGGCATGGCCCTTGCTGTATAAAAACCGGTCGCGGCCCTCCCATTTGGGATTTGCGGGGTCCAGCTTCATCCGGTAGCCATAAAGAACCGCCACAATATCTGCACTGGAGCAGGAGCCGCCCAGATGACCCACATGGCCCTGATCCCCGATCATGAGAACAACATCTTTCCGGATTTGCGCGGCAAGGCGCTTGATTTTCAGTTCCGTTTCCTGGTTGATCATTCGTTATCCCTCCATTATTACGGGTATTAAAAGCTGTTTTTTAAAAGTTTAAGAGCAAGAGGAGCGCAGCGGTCAAAATCCTGCGTATATGCCTCCACACTGATACGTTCGTTGTAGCCAATCGCTTTGAGTGCTGCAAGAAACGGTTGGTAGTAATCCTCCTCCATGCGCTCCGGATAGCACCGGCCATGGCTGCATGCAAAGTGTACATGACGCAGATATTCCCCGCCTTGGCGCAACAGGTTCTCCACCGGCTCTTTTTCTTCGGACAGATGGTAAAAATCCACAAGAACACAGATATTCTCGTATTCCTTGCCCACATCCTCCGCAAGGCGGCAGCCCTCGGCAAAGGTGTTGATCAGATTACATTCCGCTTTTCTCAGCGGCTCAATTACAATGGTAATGTGATGCTTTTGGGCAATCGGAGAAAGTTGCCGCAGCAGGGTAACCACCTGCCGGTAGCCCTCCTCCATCGGAAAGCCCTGCGGCACATTTTTCGCGCCTCCGCTACCGAATACCACAATATTCACTCCCAGCGATTCCGCGCGGGCCAAGGCGCGCTCCGCATAATCCAGAACGGCCGGCAGATCCACGTCCGCGCCGGTCAGACGCACTGTTTTAGGGAAAAAGTTATTGCAGGTTTGGCAGGGAATTCCGCTCTTTTTCAGTCGCTCGGAAAGAGCCTGAAACTCTTCCTCCGACAAAGCCATCATCTCCGCCAAAGGAAGCTCCACATAGTCATAGCCAAACCGGGACAGACGCTCCACAAACTCGATTCCCGTACCGTCCGGCTGGGTAGCAATCATATTGACACAGCATCCGATTTTCATCTGTTTTCTCCCCCTCTGGCGGGTTCATCCGCTTTCATAGTGGGGTCAAGAATGATTTTAATGTACTGATCCGGGCACTGAATCAAACGCTGAATTGCCTGAGGGCCATCCTCTAGCGGAACGATCTGAGAAATCAGAGCGCCAGACTCCATTTTCCCCGTTCCCATCAGCTGCACCACTTCGCCGAATTCCTCGTGCGTATAGTTAAACGAACCGATCACGCGACGGGCAGAGCAGACAACATCCTGCATATTAATCTGCATTTCCTTTTGGGACATGCCCACCCAAACGGCGGTTCCGCCGATTTTCAGCACACGGATGGACTGGTTTGCGGTAGCCTCTACACCCACCGCTTCAAAGGAGGTATCAATCATTTCACCATCGGTGCAATCAGAAACCGCCTGTAAGTACTCTTTCCTACCGGGATTAATCGTCACATCCGCACCCAGACGCTCGGCGGTTTTCAGTCTGGCGTCGCTGAGATCGCAGACGATGATTTTCTTTGGCTGCTGCAGACGGACAATTTGCAGAATGCACAGCCCGATAGTACCCGCACCAACAATCATCACATTCTGTCCTTTGAGTTCACCCGCCTTTTTCACAGAACCATACGCTACCGCATAAGGCTCTGTGAGAGCGCCTACTTCGTAGGTCAAAGAAGGCGGAAGCGGGTACAGCAGCTTTTCCGGTACCGCAACATATTCCGCCATAGCACCGTCAACGGTGAGAACGCCAAAAAACTTCTTGTTCAGACACATATTGGTCAGGCCTTGGCGGCAGTTGGTGCAGGTACCGCAAAAATTGATCGGTTGAACGATTACCCCATCGCCGACCTGAACAGACGTAACTGCACTACCCAACTCCACCACCTCGGCGGAAAACTCGTGGCCCATGGTCATCGGAGGAATTCTTCTGCCGGTTAACCCGAGAGAACCGTGTACATCGCTGCCGCATATGCCGCAAGCACGCACCTTTAGTAATACTTCGTTAGCCTGGGGTTTGGGGGTTGGCTGCTCCTGCACCTGCATGGCGCCGGGGCCAAGATAACGTAAAGCCCTCATAAAACCCCTCCTTTCTGAATGATTGCATATTACCTAGCTGTTGTTTTTTGTATGATGATAGATGTCATACAACATAACTTCGAATTTTGCGCATTATCATGATGATAATGCGCTGCGCTCCTGAAAATTCTTGAGAGAAATTTCCACATGCTCCCTCATAACGGTTTTTGCCATATCATAATTGTGAATTTTAATTGCCTCTAAAATCAGGTTGTGATATTTCATGCCGCTGTCCACGCCGATTGTTCTGGTGACGTCCTGAATCGCACCCTCCAAAACATCCGTGAGCAAGCCCATGAGATGAATGACCAGAGAATTCCCCGAAATCTCAGCTAAAATCATATGAAAACGGAAATCCTCTTTGGTGTAGGTCTGAATATCACCCCGGGTTTCGGCCATCTTTTTAAGACTTTCCGAAAGGCGCTCAATATCGGCATCCGTCGCCTTTCTGGCTGCGATACCCGCAACTTCAACCTCCATAATGACACGGAACTCGAAGATCTCTTCCACAGATGAAGCACCCAGGTAAATCGCCGGGATCATTTCATTCATATAATGACCTGGCGTGAATTCGCGCACGAAAGAGCCTTCGCCCAGCCGTGTTTCAAGCAGCCCGAGAACGGTCAGCTTCTGAAGGGCCTGCCGCACCGTAATTCGGCTGACACCGAACGCCGCACACAATTCGTTTTCAGAAGGCAGCTTTTGTCCCGGAGTCCACGTTCCGTCCAGCAGCTGCTGCTTTAACTGCTTAAACACCTGTTCACTGATATTTGTCTTTTTAATCGCCTGTAAAGCCAAAACTGTCACCCCTATGATCCATTGCTTCATGCAATGATATTTCAGACGGATTGTGATTTAGTTGTCATACAATTATACAACCAAATAGATAACAAGTCAATATATGCCAATTGCGGGGTGAACAAGCCAGCAACAAGGGAAGTTAGTACTTGGTGTCATAGTGCCAGGGCTTGCCGCCGGCCAGGCAGCCGCCATCCACCACATACATCTGGCCGCTCATATAGCTGGACGCGTCGGAAGCCAGCAAAATGACCATGCCAAGCAAATCCTGAGGGGTACCCGCACGCTCCATGGCTATTCTTTGCAGAAGGAACGAAGAGCGCTCCGGATCATTCCACAGCGGAGCGGTAAGCGGAGTGCTGATATGCCCCGGCGCCAGCGCGTTGGAACGAATTCCATACTGTGCCCATTCAATGGCCTGCGCTCGCGTCATTGCTGCTACGCCGCTTTTGGAGGCGCCGTATACCCCACAGCCGCCGAGCATCATCACGGCATTATACGATGCAACATTAATAATGCTGCCGTTTTTGGCGACTAGCATATGCTTGGCAACCTCTTGACTCAGAAAAAACGCGCCCTTTAAATTGACGCCCATAATCCTGTCGTAGGTTTCCTCATCCGCATCCAGACTACCATCTCTTTTATTGATTCCCGCGCAATTGATCAGAACATCAATCCTGCCGAATTTTTCAATAACAGCCTGCACGCACTGTTTGATAGAATTCATCTCCAGCAGATTCAGTCCAAAAAGCTCTGCGGAGTTTCCTTGTGCAAGAATTTGGGCTTTCACTTCACCCAAGCCTTTTTCGTCCCGGTCACACAAAGCCATATCCGCGCCGATTTCCGCCAGCCCTTTTGCAAGCTCGCTGCCAATTCCTCCGGCTGCACCTGTCAACAGGACCACCTTGCCCTCAAGCGAGAACAACTCTGATAACCGATCTTTGACCTTTTGAGACATAGTTACACCCCTTATCTGTTTTCAGCATTATTGATATGATGTATGATGTATTACAGATTACAAGTGCATTATACAAACATCACATCTTTCTGTCAATAGGAAAACAAAATTTTAAGCAAATATTATATTTGATTGCAAATTATAAAAAATTATAGTTTTTATAATAATAATTAAAATAATTTGATATTATTTTAACAGTTATGATAAAGTGATTTAGAATGATATAATAAATATTAACTATAAACTACATCTCATTTTTTAAATTTTTATATTTTTTATTATTTTTCTATTGACAGCAAAATAGCGAGAGAATATAATAAGCGCATGATATGTTGTAATACAGATATACAGGATAAGAACCATATTCGACACCTGAACGGCAAAAGTCGGCACATAATTGATTGCAAGCAGGGAGGCTACTATGGAAGCAGATACCACTTTGCTGGTTGCAAAAGGAATCACCAAGCGTTTTCCCGGCGTTCTTGCCTTATCCAATGTAGATTTTGAATGTGAAAAGGGAGAAGTCCATGCATTAATGGGAGAAAATGGCGCGGGAAAATCTACATTATCCAAAATAATTGCCGGAGTATATCCCCCGGATGAAGGAACGATTTATCTGGATGGCCAGGAGGTTCACTTTCAAAATACCAAACAGGCCATCTCCAGTGGAATTTCTATCGTGTCGCAGGAGTTCAATCTTCTGCCCCACCTGTCGGTAGCGGAAAACGTATTTCTGACCGACGACTTCTATTATTATAAGCGGCTGCGCATCAGCAACCGAAAAAAGATGGTTGAGGAGTCCCGCAAGCTGCTTGCTACCTTCGGCATGGAAGAATTCATTGATCCTTACCAAAAGGTTGAGAGCCTTTCTGTGGCGCAGAAACAAATCGTGGAGATAATTAAGGCGGTTTCTACCAAAGCCAAGCTGGTGATACTCGACGAACCGACGGCGACGCTTTCCCATAAGGAGGTTAGCAGCTTGTTCCGCGTCATTCGTCAGCTGAAGTCGGAGGGCATGAGCTTTATTATTGTTTCTCACCGCATCAACGAGGTCTACGAAATTTCAGACCGGATCACGGTACTGCGAGACGGAAAACTGGTGCTTTTGGGCGCGAAAACCGCAGAGCTGGATCAGAATGATCTGATCAAAAACATGGTCGGGCGTGAAATTAACGATCTGTACTGCTGCGGAACCTTTCAGAAGCAGAATTTGACCGGACGTCCGATTGTAATGGAGGTTCGGAACATGACTGACAAGCGTCAGTATGTAAAGAACATTTCTTTTGATCTGCGCGAGGGAGAAATTCTCGGCATTTCCGGCCTGGTTGGCGCGGGCCGAACCGAACTGATTCGGTGTGTGTTTGGGATCGACCCCCGATCAAGCGGCACAGTAAAGGTGATGGGAAAGGAAGTTCCTCCCAACAGTATTTCTGCGAGCATGCGCAACTCCATGGGCTTTGTGCCGGACGACCGGCATCAGGTGCTTCTGCAGCAGGTTAGCGTAGTCAAAAACATCTGTCTTGCACACCACGTACTGAGTCCCGGATTATTCATCAATCAAAATAAAGAAGACGAGCAGGCCGAAGAACAGGTAAAAAAGCTGTACATAAAGGTGGCAAATTTAGATCATCTGGTCTGCAATCTGAGCGGAGGCAATCAGCAGAAGGTACTGCTCGGCAAATGGCTGATGCTGAACCCCAAAATTCTGTTTGTAGACGAGCCCACCCGCGGAATTGATATCGCTGCCAAATGCGAAATTTATGCCATTATGAAACAGCTGGCTGCCTCCGGTGTTTCCATCGTCATGGTTTCCTCCGAAATTCCTGAAATTTTAGGCGTGTGCGACCGCACCCTGATTATGAGGGACGGGCAGCTTACCGCTAATTTGGATATTGAGGATGCCACGGAAGAAAAAATCGGTTATTACGCTACACTTGGCACGATTGAGGAGGCGGTTTAGATGAACCAAAAAACGCTGAATGCCCCACCGCGGCTGCTGCGCACTTATAAAGACTATAAAACGGAAATTTCTATGCTGGGGATTTTTATCATCAGTTTTCTCATCATGAATTTTCTGTCCCCGTATTTTGCTACCTCTAAAAACCTGATGAACGTCATGACACAGGTCTCCACCAATTCGCTGATTTCCATTGGTATGACCCTGGTCATCCTCACCGGCGGAATCGATCTTTCCGTTGGCGCCGTACTCGGAATTTCTGCCATGGCGGCCGGTATGGTGCTAAAGTTCACCGGCAGCATCGCGCTCGGCGTAATGGCGGCGTTGGCAGTGGGGTTGGCTGTCGGCCTCATCAACGGGTACCTAATCGGGTACCTGAACATGCCGGCCTTCATCGTTACCCTGGGTATGATGCAAATTTGCAGAAGCCTTACGTATGTGATGTCGGACGGCAACACCGCAAGCAATTTTCCCGACGCCTTCTCCCTGCTGGGAAAGGGCAAGCTGTTCGGCGGCATACCGATGTACGTTGTATTGATTATGCTGCTGTATATCCTTTTTATTTTCATCATGTCCAAAACTAAATTTGGGCGTTTCATCTATGCAACCGGCTCCAATCCGGAGGCGGCCCGTCTATCCGGCATCAATATAAAATTCCACACGATGATGACCTATGTGATTTCGGGTCTTTTGTCCGCAACAGCGGGCCTTGTCATGATTTCACGTATGATGGCTGTGGACCCCACCTACGGCAAGGATGCGGAAATGGACGCTATTGCCGCCGTGGTCATCGGCGGAACGAGTATGATGGGCGGCAAAGGCTCTTTGTGGGGAACTCTGATCGGCGTTCTTCTGGTTGGATTTTTGCGCAATGCGCTCAATCTGGGTGGAATCAATCCCTTCTGGCAGGGCAGTGCGGTTGGCGCCGTTATTATCTTTGCGGTTTTAACAGAGCGGCTCTCCAACAAACGGGTATCCCGCAAAAAGAACAAGCCACAGGCAGGCAAATAATCTTTTGGGTCTTCCATTTAAATGTATGGAGTAAAACACTGTCTGCAGATTTTTGGAACGGAATCGTCCGCTCTGAAAATTTAGCAATAGATTAGGAGGATATGTATGAAAAAATTTGCATCAATCGTATTGTCTGCGATGTTGATCACATCCGTCTTTTCCGGCTGCGGTGCCAGCCAGACCAACAGCACAGCCCCGCAAAGCAGCGAGCCTCAGGCTACCTCAAAGAAAATTGCATACCTCACCCCTTCCATGGATGTACCGTTCTGGCGTTATATAGCAACCGGCATTGAAAACACCGCAAAAGAAAATTCTTTGGAGGTTCAGGTATACGACTCCAAGGACAGCGCGGATACGCAGCTGAAAAATGCGCAGGATGCCGTTGTAAAGCAGGTTGACGCCATTGTGATTTCTCCGGTAGACAGCGCTTCCTGCCCCACTGTACTTTCTTTGGCCGAAGAGAACAAGATTCCGGTCGTGATCTGCGACATCGGTACCAACTCCGGTACCTATGCCTCCTTTATTTCTACTGATAATGAAAAGGGTGCCAAGATCATCGGCGATTATCTGGCTGGACTGCTCAAAGAAGGCGACAAGGTTGCTCAGATTACACTGAACCAGGCCAGAATCAACGGTCAGCTCCGCAAGAAGGGCTTTGAAGAGGGAATCGCCTCGAAAAAGCTGGTGCAGGTTGGTTTTAAACAGATGGAAAAGGTAAATCGCCAGGAAGGCGAAACTTTTGCTCAGGATCTGATTACTGCCACCCCTGACCTGAAAGGCCTGTTTGTACATGCGGAAGACCCCACCATGGGCGCTGTAACCGCAGCGGCTTCTGCAAACCGTACCGACCTGAAAATCGTCGGGTTTGACTGCTCCCCCGAAATGCTCAAGGGCATTGAAGCCGGCACCGTAGCAGCCACCTCCGCTCAGCAGCCGATTCTGATGGGCAAAACCTCTGTGGAGCAGGTCGTAAAAGTTCTGAAAGGCGAAACCCCTGAAAAAGAAATCAAGATGGATACCCTTTTGATCACCAAAGAAAACATTAAAGAGCTGGAAAACAGCACTCTGTATGAAACCGTTTTGACCAAGGATTAATTTTTTACCGGTCATTGCTTTTTCACGCGGAAAGGAGGAAAATCCTTTTGCTGCAAATTAAAAAAGTTTTTGATTTATCTCAACCCGTCTACGACAAATGCCCCGGCTGGGAAACCTACGAAATGACCAGCATGCGGTATGAGGCCATTTACCCCAAAGACCGCTTTAACGCGGAAAGAATCAGCCTGAATGCCCATACCGGCACTCATCTGGATGCCCCGTTCCACTTTGACCCCGAGGGAATCACCATCGACCAAATCCCGGTTGAACGCTTTCAGGGTCAGGCCGTTCTGGTTAATCTGGACGGAATCGTGCAGGACAAAGAAGGGATTTGCGCGAAGCATCTGGAGCCATACAAAGACCTGATCCAGAAAGACTCCATTGTGGTTCTTCACACCGGCTGGTGCCGTCTGCGTGGATTCACCGAGCGGTATTATCATGACTGGCCCTATTTGTCACGAGAGGGAGCCGAATGGCTGCGTGACAAACAGGTAAAAGGCGTAGGGATCGATACTCTAAGCATGGGCGGCTGGTACGAGGGTACCGGCAGACCCTGCCATGAGACCCTTCTACCGGCCGGGGTCTGGCTTTTGGAGGAACTGGATATTCCTCCCGAGCTTTTGCAATACAAAACCTTCTATTTGAGCGCATACCCCATCAAACTGCGGGGATTCTCCGGCGCACCGGCCCGTGCAGTGGGTATGATTCTGGAATAACGGGATACCGGGGGCGGTGCTTACTCCATGAACCCCTTAAAATGATAAATGGATTTCTTTATCATTATTTTCCCCCTTGTCTCCCCCTTATAGTAAACCTTCTGAAAAGCAAATTTTTGATAAAAGCACCGCCCCTGTTTTACCGGCAGTCTTCGCTTTTGCCAGGCGTGGCTGCATGAGCATAGCAAAGCACCCCAACAGCTTGTGTTGGGGTGCTTTGCATTTTAAGTGGGTGTCTTAATAAGCCACCTTTTCGGCTTTGTTACAATATTACTCTGAAAACAGCGGGGTAGAGAGATACCGCTCTCCGGTATCCGGCAGAATAGCAACAATCACCTTGCCCGCATTTTCCGGGCGTTTAGCCAATTCTGTTGCCGCCCAAATGGCCGCACCAGAAGAAATCCCCACCAGCAGACCCTCTACTTTTGAAAGCTCTTTGCCAGCAACAAATGCATCCTCGTTCTTCACACGGATAATCTCATCGTAAATTGCGGTATTGAGCACCTTAGGCACAAACCCTGCTCCAATTCCCTGAATCTTATGGGGACCGGACTTTCCTTCCGACAATACCGGCGAAGAATCAGGCTCCACAGCGACCACTTTCACATTCGGATTTTTCGACTTGAGGAACTCACCGGTACCGGTAAGCGTTCCACCGGTACCAACACCGGCTACCAAAAAGTCTACCTTGCCGTCGGTATCCTCCCAAATTTCAGGGCCGGTTGTTTTTCTGTGAACCTCCGGGTTGGCGGGGTTCACAAACTGACCGGGAATAAAGGAATGGGGAATTTCCTGGGCCAGCTCGTCGGCCCTGGCGATTGCGCCTGCCATTCCTTTCGCGCCTTCCGTCAATACAAGTTCTGCGCCATAGGCTTTCAGCAGATTTCTGCGCTCAACGCTCATGGTTTCCGGCATGGTAAGAATAACGCGATACCCGTGTGCCGCCGCCACAGAAGCAAGGCCGATACCGGTATTTCCGCTGGTAGGCTCAATAATGACAGATTCGGAATTGAGCAACCCCCGCGCCTCAGCGTCTTCGATCATCGCCTTGGCAATTCTGTCCTTTACGCTTCCGGCCGGATTAAAATACTCCAGCTTGCCAATTACAGTTGCCTTCAACTCATGCTTCTTTTCATAGTTGGAAAGTTCCAAAAGAGGAGTTTTTCCGATCAGATCTGTCAGACTCTTAAAAACCTTTGCCATAAGACGACCTCCCAAAATCATTTAAACATATAAGCAATATATGTTTTATTGATTTATATAATACAGCGCTTCTTCAGAATTGTCAATCATTTAATTTCTATTCCTGGCTAATCGTTCAGGCGCTCTTCTTTTTCCGCACCTGAACCACAGAAAATACGGATAAAGTTTTCTGCGACAGGCGAAAGAGAAACATTCTTTCTCCAAATGTGCGCGGTACCCGTCATCAAAAGAGGCTCTTCAACCCGCACTGCGGGGCTGCGATTCCCCCGGAGGACACTATACCGAGGCGCAGCGTTCACTGTCGCCTTTGCCCATGTTATAAAAATACAGCACAACTGCAAACACAAATGGTACTGTTAAGTTTCTTTGTTAATAAACATGATTGTAAAACCTATCAGCAAAAATATCGAACTTACTATAATTGCCTTTTCACACCATATATTTACGCAAAGGCTTCCTATAACCGCTCCAATCACAAAGATTCCGATAATACCCAAATATAAGAAACCGGTTTTCTTTTCTGCTTCATTTTTGGTAAGGCCATAATTGCTGATATTCTGCACAGCTACCCGCAGATTGCCGATACACATGGTAGTGGCCACTCCATTTCCATTCACCTTTCGAAAACTCTCCACCTGCGCACCACAGACAAATGAGATTAGACCATTAGCAAACAGGTTCAGATTTTGAGGCATAAATGCAACAACAAATAAAAGAATGGCTTCCGTCATAAGTACAGCCTGGCGCCAGTGAAAGCGCCGTGCATTAGTAAAGCATTTTTTTATAATTTCGGCAATAGCAATACCAAAAGAAAATGATAAAACAGGAAAAAGATATTGCCACGCTAAAGAGAAATGACCCATTGAAAGATTGACCCCAAACAATAAAATATTTCCTGTTTGGGCATTTGCAAAAACTTGTCCTCGACATATATAGGAATACGCATCCATAAACCCACCAGATAGCGTTAATAAAATTACGAGAGGCAGGGACTCGGACATTTGTTGAGCTTTTATCACTGATTTCTCCTCTCTTGCTTGCCGCAGAAAAATAAATTTCATTTATCAATATTTTAGAATTAATTATATAACACATTTCTCAGACTTACAACCATGGTTCTCTCAGGCCAAGTTCGAGATGTTGACAAAGACTGTTGTGAGGCCCTTTGATGTGATAAAATAACGTCAGCTGCCTCAGCCGCGCTTGTATTTTTACATTAAGCCAATCCTCGAGCCGCTTTTCGCCTTTCTAGAAGCGATCACGTTCCCCATGATGGTCGGCATTGCATGCATTTTAACCGGCTCTAAAACAAAATAACGGTATAGCATCAATGCTATACTGTTGTTTTGTTTTACTGTAATCGATCGTATTCTCGCTAAAAGAATCAGGGCTGCGAAGGACACACACCCACGGCCCTTCACAGCCCCTTCTGCTTTATTTTATCTTGCAATTCGCTGATTCAGCTGCCCCAGCAGCGCCTTGGGGTCAAGGCCATGCACCATGCAGGCATCCGCAAGGGACTCCATCTGGGAGGAAGGGCAACCCAGGCAGTGCATACCGCATTCCATCAGGATAGGAGCGGCGTCCGGATACTGCCGGAGGATTTCGCCGATCAGCATGTCCTCAGTAACAGCGGGCCTCGTCGCCGCACCCTTACCGAAAAACAACTCCAAGTCGTCTTCTACGCTGCCGATTCCGGCAATACCGAAGTTTTCAACCAGAACCTTTGCCACATTGGGAGAAAGAAAGGCCGGCAGCGTGGGACCAAGATGAATATTCTTTACACCGAGGTGCAGCAGCGCCAGCAGAACGATCACAGCCTTCTGCTCATACCACGCAATGTTATATACGATTGGCAGATCGTTGATGTCGTCCAGACCGAACACTTCCTTCAGCTTCAGGGCGATCACGGCCAGCGAATAGGAATCGTTGCACTGTCCGGCGTCCAGGACGCGCGGAATACCGCCGATGTCGCCGAGGCCAAGCTTATTGTACTTGTATTTTGCGCAGCCTGCAGTCAGAATCACCGTATCCTTTGGCAGTGCTCTGGCAAAATCGGTGTAGTAATTTCTCGACTTCGCGCGGCCGTCACAGCCGGCCATTACCACAAATTGTTTGATTGCGCCGGATTTGACCGCACCTACCACGGTATCGGCCAGAGCCAGCACCTGATTGTGCGCGAAGCCCCCGATGATTTCACCGCGCTCAATTTCCGCAGGAGATGCGCAGTGCTTTGCGTGCTCGATGATTTCGGAAAAATCCTTTTCCTCGCCGATCTCACCCGGAATATGCTTGCAGCCGGGGAAGCCGGCAGCACCTGTGGTGTAAAGACGGTCCTTGTAGCTGTCTTTCGGCGGCACAATGCAGTTGGTGGTCATCAGGATCGGGCCGTTGAAGCTCTCAAACTCTTCTTTCTGCTTCCACCACGCGTTGCCGTAGTTGCCGAAAAAGTGGGGATATTTCTTAAACGCCGGGTAATAATGAGCGGGTAGCATCTCGGAATGGGTGTATACATCCACGCCGGTACCCTCGGTCTGCTTCAGCAGCATTTCCAGGTCGCGCAGATCATGGCCCGAGATCAGGATGCCGGGGCGCATACCCACGCCGATATTGACCTTCGTGATCTCCGGATTGCCATAAGCGGAAGTGTTGGCCTCGTCCAGAAGTGCCATGCCGCTGACACCGTATTTACCGGTTTCCAGTGTCAATGCCACCAGATCGTTCACCGTCAGGGAATCATCCAGTGTTTTCGTCAAGGCACTCTGCAAGAATGCGTCGACCTCACCGTCATCCTTTAGCAGCACGTTCGCGTGCTTGCTGTAAGCGGAAAGCCCCTTCAGGCCATAGGTGATCAGCTCGCGCAGACTGCGGATATCCTCATCCTTCGTAGACAGCACACCCACTTCGGCTGCTTTTGCCACAAATTCAGAGCGGTTGGCAGAGGTCCATCTTGCGGCTTCCGGCAAAACTTCCGGATGCGCCACCTGCCCTAGCAGCTTCTGCTTGCGGAACAGTGTTTCAAAAACGCGGTCAACAATCGCATCCTCATCAAAATTCGCGTTGGTGATCGTGGCAAACAGATTCAGCGTAATCAGATGGTTGACCTCAGCGGAAACCTCCTTGCCCTCTTCCCGCAGCTGTGTGGTAACGGACGACAACCCCTTTGTCACATATACCAGCAGATCCTGCATAGCGGCGACCTCCGGCTTCTTCCCGCAGACACCTACCTGCGTGCAGCCGGTGCAGCCAGCGGTCTCCTGACACTGATAGCAAAACATTTTATTATCCATAAAAGTTTCCTCCCTCATTTTCGCTTGATGGCCTTACGGCCTTTGTTGTTCTCATCCTATCAGCATAAAGAATAAAAATCTGTAACGCCGGTTACGGATTAAAAAAGATCACAGATTTCTTTCGCAGTGGTTCGCGTAAAAATAGACGGTCTTTTCCCGACTGCGGTAGAAAAAAAACAGGTCTGGCTTAACTGTTTTGCAATACGTCAAAATTAATAATTTTAATTTGGCGTTTTTCTATTTGAATGATTCCATCCTCCTGCATCTTCATCAGCTCTCTGGATAAGGAGGGCCGCGCGGTATTCATAAAATCTGCTAGCTCCTCGCGGTTCATTGAGAGCGTCACCCGACCGTCGGGCGATGCGTTTTGCATCAGAACCTTTGCAATCTTCTGGCGGAGGGTGGCACACGATACGATTTGAAGCTTTCGGTTCAGATAATACGCTTTTTGCGCAAGAATGGACATCATATTGGAAATCAGCTTTGTGTGGTAGCCACAGTTTTCCCCGCAGGTGTGGTACAAAAAATCCTTTGGAATGTGCAGGATCTGGGAGGGCGCGACGGCCTGCGCGTATTGATTGTATTCCTGCTGATTTAAAAATAGAAACACCTCTCCAAACAGTTCCCCGGGCTGATTAAGGGTTGCCACAATGCTGCGCTTTCCGGAGCTGGAGTCGTTGCCGATGACGACCGCCCCCTCCAGAAGCACCAGCAGTTTTTTGGGAACATCGTGCTGGCAAAAAATTAGCTCGTCTTTTTCATAGCTCGCGATTTCCGACCGGCTGCATTTCAAACAGTTCTCGATATCGCTGTCTGCCATTTCAAAAAACAATGGGCTTTTTTTCAATGTAGAAATCATCCTTCCCGCCTCCTTATCTTCATTTTAGCAGAAAAGCTTTCTCCTATCCGTTGCATTTACAACTGCAATGCAATTCATTTTTTGATATGCTAATTTCAGTCCAACCGTTGCTCCCTGTATGTCCAAAAAACGTCGGCAACTTTTTTATTAAGTAAAATTTTTCAGCTACGCAATCAAGCCAGAAAGGGTGAATTGATATGAATAAACCATATTTAAAAAACATCGATTATGAAAAGGCACTGGAGCTTTCCTCTTTGGTGCAATATCAGCAGGGGCAGGTGGTAAGCCGCACCCTGGTTCAAAATCCAGCGGTCAGCATTACTCTTTTTTCCTTCGACAAAGGGGAAGAAATCAGCTCACACTCTTCCGACGGCGACGCCATACTAACCGTTCTGGAGGGCGACGCGCAGATCACAGTCGGCGGGCAGGTGAATACTCTGACGCAGGGACAGACCATCGTGATGCCATCAGGCATTCCGCACGCGGTAGCCGCTGCAAATCCGTTTAAAATGCTACTAACAGTAGTATTCCCATATCCAAGAAGCTAACCAGTTTTCGGCAGGCGTCTTTTTCAAGATTACCAACCATGTTATTCTTTCATGGTTGGTAATCACAGCTTGCTTCGAGGCCAAGAAGCTGTTTGTAACCTGCCTGATCCACCGAATCAAAGTCAAAAAAACTCGTCCCTTTTCAGAAACGAGTTGTATGTGCTTCTTCTTCACAGATAGTTTATCACGCCTTGCCGTGTCCTTTCCGTTCGCCGTTGTTATTCTCATAAAGAACAAGTTTCAAGTTCCGGTCACAGACAGCCAGAAAAATATCCTGCGCGGAATGAATATTGCGTTGTTTTAACTGCTTGTTCAACCAAGTCAAATCCAGCCCCATACGGCTCAAATTGTTCTCCAGAATACGACCATCCATAATCAGCTCGGTAAACAACAGCTCCTGTTCCGGAGACAGATTCATATCGTTGGGTGTGGCGGGGCGCTGGCTGCTCACCGGAAGGATCGTAAGTTTTCCGTTGTACTCAAAAACAGCAGTCTGAATGCTTGTCAAATCAAAGTACCCCTGCTGTCTGCACATAACCATGAATTCGCTCAGGTCCAGCTTGGCCTTTTTTAGATTTTCACGGTACAACTTCCCATGGTCCATGAGGATGGTAGGCGTACCATTGAGGTACTTGCGCATTCGAGGGAACTTGTTGGAAATAATGCTCAGCAATAGAGTAACACCTCCGTAAATCACCATTGCGGTAAGAGGTTTCCAGGGTTGCTCTAACTCTGTGGCCATTTCAGCGGCAATGGAACCGATGGTTATTCCCGTGATATAGTCGAAAAAATCCAACTGAGCAATCTGTTTATGCCCAATGAATTTAGCCACCAAAAACAGTACGCCGAAGGAGCATAGCGTGGTGAAGCAAAGAACTAGAAAATCGATTGATATCTCCCCCTTTTTTTCTTTACTATTCTGACCTGAATTGCAACAAACATGCATGACAGTAACAGGATGGCGCTGAACGTCATTATTTTCGTCATGGTCTACGGGAGAATTTGAACACATTATCATTGATTTGGAGTACTTCAACGTGGACATAGTTATTTGCGCAATCGCCGAATAAAGCAAAAAACTCGTCTCTTTTCAGAGACGAGTTTTTTGTGCTTCTTCTAGAAAGTTTGGTGGAGAATAGCGGGATCGAACCGCTGACCTCCTGCATGCCATGCAGGCGCTCTCCCAGCTGAGCTAATCCCCCATAGGCCAATTCCGCAAAAAATTTGTCGTTTTTCGCTGAACTGCCTGACTATAATATCATGATATATTTAAAAAAGCAATACCTTTTTTGAAAAAAACATTTTTTCAGGGATTTGTCCAACATTCCTGTGAAATATTATGAATCAATTATAAAAATAACTCAGGCTCCGCGCGGCGGGTCAGGCCCTCCTCCAGCTCATGCTGATGATACAGGTAGCCCTCATCGGTATAATACTTGGCACCCTGCGGGCATTTCTTAATACATGCTCCGCACTTAATGCAGATCCCGATATATTCATGCACATTCTCCTGTGAAATAGAGCCCATGGGACAGATTTCAGCGCACAGCTTGCAATCGTTGCACGACGGTCCTGTCTGTGGCTTCACCTTTCGGATATCTACCGGGGTTCCCTTTCTGTCGCGGGGCTGATAATACCCCCGATACGGATGCGCAACGCCCTTAACCTCAATCAGCGAAGAGTCTTCTCCCGAGAGAAGCTTTTCCGCAACCCGCTCCCCAAAGTGTGCGGCCTTGGATAGATCCTCCGCATCCGGCCTTCCCGCGGCCAAAATCCGCGAAAACGAATGCTCCCCGACAAAAGCCGCCGCGGCCATCGGTTGAAAACCCGCCTTATGTAATAGATCCCGAAGCTCAATTAGCGCATCGTCGTAATTACGGTTGCCAAAGAGCACCACCGGCACGGCCAGCGCACGATTTCCCTGTAAGGTATCCAAAAATTTCAGCAGCACATTCGGCACCCGGCCCGCATATACCGGAGTTCCAAAAACCACCAGATCATCTTCTTGGAACACCAGCGGACACTCCCGGCCACTGGGCAGGGTAAAATCCACTGTACTGACGGGCAGCCCCAGCTTCCCGGCCGCAGCCACAGCAATTTGCATTACTGTTTTTTCGGTTGTTCCTGTGGCGCTAAAAAAAACAGCCTTCACATGATTGATCTTAGACATTTCACCGCTCCTTATTATAGAATTCTAATTAAAATCATATAATCCAAACACAATGCGTATCCAATGCTCACTAAGACGCTCAAGCTTTGTTGTAGCTTCCGCCTATTATATCATAAACCATCAAACAGGCTTATGGGCATTCCTCTCACAGTTCCGGAATCATAAATTCTCAAAAAAGCTTATGATCTTTGTATTTATATTCCCGGAACTGTAAAGTAGACGATTCCATACTCTCTCAGGCATCGAAAGTTCTATTTTTGCTTACGCCGTGAAATTATTATATCATAGCATCGAGAAGTCAACAAGGCCAGAAATGACCTCTCTGAAGCTACGGTAGGAGAAGCAATTTCTTTCGGTATAATAAATGAATAAACAATTTATTATTTGGGCAGAATTTTGTATACTAACTGGAAAGAGAAGGAGGTTTACCTATGGGAATACTCGCTTGGGTCGTTATCGGCGCACTGGCTGGATGGATTGCCAGTAAATTTATGAATACCGACGCTTCTATGGGGGCTTTTGCAAACATCGTTGTCGGTATTGTCGGCGCATTAATCGGCGGTTTTTTAATGAACCTGCTCGGCGGTGTAGGAATCACCGGATTCAACCTGTGGAGTTTGCTGGTTGCCGTAATCGGCTCTGTTATTCTGCTGTGGATCATGAGACTGTTCAAAAATCATTAAATTATTGCGGAGATTTCCCCGCTTTTCCGTAACCAAACAGGAGCGTCGGGTCTATTGGCCCGACGCTCCCTCTTTCAATCAGCAATCCTAGCATTCTGAAAATAGAGAAAAAACGGCAAAGAAGATTGCTTTTTTAATCGATATAATGCTAAAATCAAATAATAAATTGACAAGATTCTGAGAATCGTCATTTTGATTCTGGAACATCTCTGCCATAATATGTATTGTTTAAAAATTTTTAATGTGATTTGGGAGGCTGAAAAATGTTCACTGATCTGGTACGGAAAAATCCGACTCTTCCCCTGTACCCCGTGACCGATAAATCCTTTCTGCAGTACGGTCGGGTGGTAGAGGAATACGATTTTACCCCATGGCTTGAAACGATGAAGCAAATTGGGGTTCCCGAGCAAGGAAATGTTTACATAGCTGACGACCCTCGGCTTTCCTCCACGGAGCTTGCCGCTGCCGTAAAGGAACGGCTGAACGGCTCAATGCCGATTGAGGTGGGCTACTGCAACGGCAACGGCAGCCAGCTGAATGCTTTGGAATACCACAAAATGCCGGAACTGGATCTGGCCGTGACCGACCTGGTTCTGTTGCTGGCCGACGCCCGCGATATTCGCGATAAAAAACTGGACACAGCTTTGGTTCAGGGCTATTACGTTCCCGCCGGAACCGCGTGTGAGCTTTATGGAACCACGCTGCACTTTGCTCCCTGCAAGGTGAGCGACGAAGGCTTTCAATGTGTTGTCGTTCTGCCGCAGGGTGTCAACCTTCCTTTGGAGAACCTGCCTAAAGATGCCGCCGGGGAAGAACGCCTGCTCTGGATGCAGGGAAAATGGCTGATCGCCCACCCGGAAAGCGCCCTTGCGAAAAGCGGCGCTTATGCCGGGCTCGTGGGTGAAAACATTCAGGTGATTTATTAATTGTGTGAAACCCGGAAAAGAGGACAGAATTCACCCCAATCAAAAACAAAGCGCCGCCCCGGCGCAAATTGTGCCGGGGCGGCGGAATAGGTGAAAAATCCAGATTAGAACAAACCGGAAATGCGGCCGTTTTCATCCACGTCGATATTCTCGGACGAGGGCTTCTTCGGCAGGCCGGGCATAGTCATCACATCGCCGGTCAGAGCAACGATGAATCCGGCGCCGGCAGATACCTTCAGGTTTCTGACCGTGACCTCGAAGCCTTCTGGAGCACCCAGAGCCTTCGCGTCATCCGTAAAGCTGTACTGGGTTTTGGCCATGCAGATCGGCAGATTACCAAAGCCAAGCTGTTCGAGCTGCTCCGCCTGCTTGACCGCGGGGCCGGTCAGCACGGCACGGCTGCCGTGATACACTCTCTGCACGATCGCGTTGAGCTTCTCTTTGATGGGCAGCTCGGCGTCATACACATAGCTAAAGTTGTTCGGGGTTTCGCACAGACGAACGACTTCCTCTGCCAGCTCCACAGCGCCAGCGCCGCCCTTAGCCCAAACCTCGCTGAGAGCAACCTCAACGCCCAATTCTTTGCACTTCGAACGGATCAGGTTCAACTCCGCCTCGGAATCGGTGGGGAAACGGTTGATGGCAACCACGCAGGGCAAGCCAAATACCTTTGTGACATTCTCTACATGACGAAGCAGGTTAGGCATGCCGCGCTCCAGTGCTTCGAGGTTCTCGTTGTTCAGGTCGGGCTTTGCAACGCCACCGTGATGCTTGAGCGCACGGGCTGTTGCTACGATGACAACTGCGCTAGGAGCGATGCCCGCCATGCGGCATTTGATATCGAGGAATTTCTCCGCTCCCAGATCGGCGCCGAAGCCTGCCTCTGTAACCGTATAATCGCTCAGCTTGAGTGCCATGCGGGTCGCCATCAGGGAGTTGCAGCCGTGGGCGATATTCGCGAACGGGCCGCCATGGATAAATGCGGGAGTTCCTTCCAGCGTCTGTACCAGGTTCGGCTTGATCGCATCTTTGAGCAGAGCGCACATAGCACCCTGAGCTTTGAGCTGACCAGCGGTAACGGGTTCGTTATCGTAAGTATAGCCGATAATCATTTTGCTCAGACGCTCTTTCATATCGCTGATGGAAGAGGAGAGGCACAGAACCGCCATAATTTCAGAAGCAACAGTGATATCGTAGCTGTCTTCACGGGTAACGCCGTTAGTGCGCGGGCCAAGGCCGTCTACAATGCTGCGCAGCTGGCGGTCATTCATATCGACAACGCGCTTCCATGTGATGCGCTTGGGATCGATACGCAGCTCGTTGCCCTGATAAATGTGGTTATCCAGCAGAGCGGCCAGCAGGTTGTTCGCCGCACCGATTGCATGAAAATCGCCGGTAAAGTGCAGGTTGATGTCCTCCATCGGAACGACCTGAGCGTATCCGCCGCCGGCCGCGCCGCCCTTTACGCCGAATACCGGGCCCAAGGAAGGCTCGCGCAGAGCAACGATTGCCTTTTTGCCAATATGGCGCAGGCCATCGGTGAGGCCAACGCTTGTGGTGGTTTTTCCCTCACCCGCGGGGGTCGGGTTGATTGCTGTTACCAGAATCAGCTTGCCGTTCGGCTTCTCTGCCAGATCGTTCAAAAGCTTATAGTCTACCTTTGCTTTGTTGCGCCCGTACATCTCTAAGTATTTTTCATCGACCCCTGCGGTCTTTGCAATTTCACGAATGTCTTTTGCTTCGTACTGTTGTGCAATTTCAATATCAGATAAAAATCCCATTGTTACAAATCCTCCTGATCCATTTTTATTCGGTCTCCAAACGCCGTTTGCCACCACGTGCGGCTCGTTCAGCATTTGGAACCACTCTTTATTTCAAAATACCACACCAACTTCCCCGTTACAATATCCAAATTACCGCAAAGCGTCCATTTTGACGATAATAAGACGAAAAACCACGTGGATTCCAGACGCTAAATACATTAAAAACCCAGCAGTCATCGAGCTTTCACGAAGAAATAAGGTATTTTAAACGAACTGTTCCGGCAGATCCCTTGCGTCGAAAATAAATGGACGGCATTCTGAATTCTTTGTCGAATAGGACGGATACAGCCAAAGGGAGCAAGTGCCGGGAGCTGAAACATGCTTATTTAAATAGAGAAGCGTGTAAAACTCAGGAAAGAAAAGACACCTGTGCCACCATCAACCGAACAGGAGAAGTTCCCGTATTTTGCACCATCAGCTTTACAGCGGCCTCGGTGGATGCCAATTGCAGGCGCGCCGCGTCACGCGGTGAAAGGAGAACTGTTTCTCTGCCGGTGCTAAGCTCGGCGCTCCCCTGCACGCACCAGATCAGCAGAACGCTGCGGCCTTTTTCGTTGCTTTCGCAGGAGAATTCTGCTCTCTGGCCCACGCCAACAATCAGCGCAAACGCATTGCCCTGGCAGATGCCCTTACGGGTCATCAGATTGTAATCCTCAACCTTTCCGCGGCTGCGGGTTTCCCAGCTCCCGTCAAACGCGGCGCACTCCAGCTCATGCAGAACAGCCGGCTCTTCGCTTCCATTATAATAGAGGGAAAGCTCCCCCTCAATCGGCGCGATGATCCGATTATAATCCGGCAAAGAGGTAAAATTAGATTCTTCCAGCTCAACAGTGGCCGAACTCAGCCGAAAGTAAAAATCACGGTCGGCATACAGCGCGCCGGGCGGGTCAATCATAATCTGTGTTGTCTTTCCCCCAGACCATTCGCTTACCTGAAATTCCTGCGGCACGATCTTTTCTAGTTTAGTCATTTTGTCACTCTCTCCTTCTTCAAAACAATGTGAATAAAGACGGTTTTCTTACACTATATCCGCTGTCTCGTCTAATAAACGTCATAAAGGAGTTTCCACAGCCAAAAAAGAGGCCTTGGGTGGTTGCACTTGTCTAAATCTTCTATTATGATTGTTTTGTAGCCGATTGTATCCGCTGCCGGATTCCCGTTTTCAGCGCGGATTCATCCACCATAAAAATTCAGTTAAAGAAACGGAGCCGATCATTTATGATGAACAAACTTTTGGAATGTGTACCAAACTTCAGCGAAGGACGCGACCTGGAAAAGGTTGAGAAAATCGTCTCCTCTTTCCGCGGAAAAGAAAATGTAAAGCTGCTGGATTACAGCACCGATAAAGACCACAACCGCTGCGTCGTCACCGTAGTCGGTGAGCCCGAAGCTGTGCGCGACGCTGTGATCGAGGCCATTGGCACTGCCACCGAGCTGATTGACATGACAAAACACGAGGGCCAGCACCCCCGCATGGGCGCAACCGACGTTGTTCCCTTCATCCCCGTTCGCAACTGCACCGTAGATGAAGCCAGCGAGATCGCCAAAGAAGTTGGCGCCGCGGTCGCGGAAAAATTCGGCGTACCGTGCTTTTTGTATGAGAAGTCCGCTACTGCTCCCCACCGTGAAAATCTCTCTGAAATCCGCAAGGGTCAGTTTGAGGGCATGCCCGAGAAACTGAAAGACGCCAAATGGAAGCCCGATTTCGGCCCGGATCACATTCATCCCACAGCCGGTGTAACCGCGGTCGGCGCCCGTATGCCCCTGGTGGCCTTCAACATTAACCTCGACACTTCGAACCTCGAAATTGCCAACCAGATTGCCCGCAAGGTTCGTTTCATCGGCGGCGGCTTCCGGTTTGTAAAAGCGATGGGCGTTATGCTCGAGGACCGCAACATCGCGCAGGTCTCCATGAACCTGACTGACTACACCAAAACCGCTGTATACCGCGTATTTGAGACCGTTAAGATGGAAGCCCGCCGTTATGGTGTAAACGTGGTCGGCAGCGAAGTGATCGGTCTGGTTCCCATGGCCGCTCTGATCGACTGCGCGGAGTATTACCTGCAGATCGAGAACTTCAACATGGAACAGGTTCTGGAAACCCGCCTGTAAGGAATCAAATTTGGAGGTAACACACCCATGGAAATGAAAGATATGACCCTTGAAGTCTTTTGTGCCACAACCGCATCCAACGAGCCCGCCCCCGGCGGCGGAAGTGTTTCTGCTTTGGCCGGCGCCCTGGCCGCTGCATTGGCGGAAATGGTCGCTCAGCTGACCATCAGCAAAAAAGGCTACGAAGAGGTCGTGGACGAAATGAAGGCGATCATTCCAGAAGCCTCGGCGCTACGCGCGGAGCTTCTGGACGAAATCACCCGCGACAGCACGTCCTTTAACGCCTATATGGAAGCGATGACCCTGCCCAAGGATACCGACGAACAGAAGGAGACCCGCCGCAATGCGATGCAGGAGGCTTTGAAAAAGGCCGCAGAAGTGCCGCTGCATGTTGCCGTAACCGCAGCAAAGATCATGCCGATGGCCGCCGCATTGGTGAAAAAGGGAAATGCCAACGCCGTAACCGATGGCATTGTTGCCGCGATGATGACCCGCACCGCAGTTCTGGGCGCACTGCTCAACGTGAAAATCAACCTGGGCTCCATTAAAGATGAAGCATACGTTGCAGACATGAAGGCTAAAATTCACGAGATCGAAGCTGCTATTATTCGCGACGAAGCCGCTGTTTTGGCGGATTCTCCCTTAAAATAAGGAGCAAACTTACTCTTTCAACAGCGCCGAACAGAATAGATGGATTGCAGGAAACGGTCTGAGAAATCAGGCCGTTTCCTTTTTATTGTTCTTATCCTTGCGCTGTTTTATATTTCTAAAAGCTCATGTGGTAATAATACCAGCAATCGATGATTTTTTCCGTTTCATAATGGTTGTCCCCGCCGGCTTCCTCATAGCTCCAACCGGTATCGGTTTTCGTCAAAGTAATTGGTTCGCCCTGAAAACCCAAGGGAATATCCGAAGGGGAATAATAGAATCCACTGTACGAGGTGGAGGAGCCCAAGCCAGAGCCTCCGCACAGAAATTCGACCATTTCACTGTCGGCATAATAGACGATCTCCTCAACACCAGAAACAGAAACGCCCTCCGCACTGCCGCGCTCTATGACAGAGGAAGCTATCTCTGTCAAGTGTGCTTCATTGTTTTTTACCCGGGATACAATCGACCCTTTGGTACCGGAAAGGAAAACAGCCGCAAGAGAAATGCTCAGAAGGAATAAAAGAAGGAACAATAGGAGCAGTACCGGCCGCTTTCTCGACGGAACATTCATCGCATTTCCCCCAAACCATTTCCATTTAACGCTATCATACCACAAATGCTCGAATCGTTCCATCCCAAATAAGGCTGCACGTGCAAGGATGTCATCTTTAAATTAAGGCTGAAAACAGGAGTTTTCCCTAGCGGCTGAATCAGCTAAATTTGTTGTCTAAAAATGATCATTAAAACCGCCTTTTCTATTTTCTAATTTAGAACTACACTGCTTGAAAAGGAATAGCAGCACGCAAACTGATGCACAGCGCATTAGAAAAACTAAGGAGTATTGGGGTTTTTAGCTTGTTATTTAAATCGGAGCTTCGTCTTTTTTCTCTGTGAATGCGCCACAGGAGCAAAGCTCATTGCTTTAAAATAATCAAAAGTTGTTTTTTAAAATTTTGATCTTTGTGCGATTATTTTCTTAAGTTTTTTAAATTTTTTTGACTTAATTTGACTTTTTTCTAAAATCAAATGGATTTTTTCTTGTGAAAGTAAAGCTTAAAAAAAATTAACAAAAAATTTTTTTTGAATAATTTTTTAAAAAAGTCAGTGAGAAAGCGGGTTCTGTATCGTGCTATCGAATTAGTATGATAAAATTACATCTTTTTTTCGTCTTTTCAATTTACGCAAATTAAAGCCCAGCGAAAAGAAGAATAATTCAATTTTTATCCGCTCCTCGTAATAAAACAACCAAAAAATGAAGTGATAGTGATGATTGCCCTCAGCCGTACCTTGAAAAACAGCAATCTTCCCTTTGCATAAGCGATGAAAAACGATTTCCATTTTGTTCATTTTAAAAGGTCATAATTCAGCTTTATTGAATTAGCAAATTATCAAGCTATTAAAATAACTTGATAATTTAATAAAATTTTTATTTTTTATTCCATGAAAGCAGTAAAACGTTCTTAGAAACTCATTCAATAACTCATTCAAAAGCCCCATTTCCGCTAACCTTTTCAATGTTTTTCAACAGAGAAAACCTTCTTATCATAATCACCACTTTCTCCATTTATGAATCATTCTTTTCAATTTTATCGAGACTTCGCTCTTTTCTTTTCTGTTTTTTCCCAGTAAAATATAATCGAAAAAGATTTGTTCCGTGAGTTTCAACATTCTTCGACTAATTATATTTGTTTTCGACTTTTATTGAGTTTATATTTGTTTCCCTTATATTTACCTTCTACCAGTCAATAGTTGAAATCAACAGTTTTTTTGCATAACACTCATAGAAAAATAGCCAGATCCGCTTTGACGTTTCTTTGACAGGCCACGATGTATAATTTGGCCGAAAGTTTAACAAGTGATTTCTGTGTGAGTTGCATTGAAACCAAAATGGTAAAAGGAGATTGTACATTATGAAAACTGTTATTTTGACCGGCCAGGATCTAACCCTGGAAGAATTCGCGCAGGTTTGCCGCGAGGACGTGCCTGTTGCTTTGTCTGAACAGGCGAAACAGAATATTATCGATTCCCGCAAGGTTGTGGATCAAATTGTTGATGAAGATCGCGTTGTTTACGGCGTAACCACCGGATTCGGAAAATTCAGCGATGTTGTCATCAACAGCGATGAATGCAAGCTGCTCCAGAAAAACCTGATCATCACCCACGCGGTTGGCGCCGGCAATCCGTTTCCGCGCGATGCGGCCCGCGGAATGCTGCTGCTCCGTGTTAACAATATGGCCAAGGGCTTTTCCGGCTGCCGTATGGAGGTTGTCGAGGTCCTGATCGAAATGCTCAACAAGGGCGTTACCCCTCAGATTCCCGAAAAGGGTTCTTTGGGCGCTTCCGGTGACCTGGCTCCTTTGGCTCACATGGTTCTGCCGATGATCGGCCTTGGTAAAGCAGAATACAAGGGCGAAATTCTGGACGGCGGCGAAGCAATGAAGCGTGCAGGTATCTCCGTAGTGGAGCTGAGCGCAAAAGAGGGTTTGGCACTGATCAATGGTACTCCGGCTATGACCTCCACTGGCGCCTTGACCGTCTATGATGCTCTGGAGCTGCTGAAGGTTGCCGACGTTGCGGCTGCTCTGAGCTTTGAAGCACACAACGGCGTAACCGATGCACTCGACAGCCGCATCCATGTCATCCGCCCCCACAAAGGCCAGATGGATACGGCCAGAATTCTCCAGCAGCTACTGAAGGGCAGCAAAAACACCACCCGTCAGGGCGAAATTCGTGTTCAGGATGCTTACTCCCTGCGCTGCGTACCGCAGATTCACGGCGCGAGCAAGGACGCGATCAATTTTGTAAAGCAGAAGGTCGAAATCGAGATCAACTCGGTTACCGATAACCCGATTATTTTGAAAGACACCATGGATGCCATCTCCGGCGGCAACTTCCACGGCCAGCCGATGGCGCTTCCCTTTGACTTTTTGGGAATCGCGGTCGCGGAGCTCGCGAACGTTTCTGAACGCCGCATTGAGCGCCTTGTAAACCCCGCACTGAGCGGCCTGCCCGCATTTTTAACCAAAGACGGCGGCGTAAACTCCGGCTTTATGATCGTTCAGTACTCCGCTGCGGCTCTGGTTTCTGAAAACAAGGTTCTGGCGCATCCCGCCAGCGTTGACAGCATTCCCTCCTCCGCAAACCAGGAAGATCACGTCAGCATGGGCACCATCGCGGCGCGCAAGGCCCGCGATATTCTTGGCAACGCCCGCCGTGTTCTGGCTATGGAGCTGATGTGCGCCTGCCAGGCCATCGATATGCGCGGTGACAAGGGCATGGGCGCTGGTACCAAGCCCGCCTATGATACCATTCGTTCTCTGGTGACGAAGCTGGAAGAAGACCGCCCGCTGTACGAGGATATTAACCTGTGCGAAAGCACCATCATCGACGGCACACTGATTTCTCATGTTGAAAAAGGCGCTTCCAAGATTGAGATGTAATATTTTTTAAATATTTAAACATGCCTCGCGGAATTTACGATCTGTTTTTCCGCCTCACCCAGCCGTGTTTTAACAGACTGTTACTATGTTTCGGTCTGCCGATTAACGGATAGAGTTCTCAACAAAGCAAGGTTCCTAGCATATACAAATACACGCAACGAAAGGGGAAATGAAACGCGTCATTCATGCTGTGTTGACCAAACTGGAGGTTCACTCTGTAACAGTTGGCGCCGAAAGTCAAAAAATCGGCGTGAAACAAAGCGAACCGGACCAAAACCGGGAAGATATTTTCATTTTATCGATTTTTGCCCTATGGACGCTTATTACCCCAAAAGGCCAGCGGCATGGATAACGAAGAGGAAAATCAGTACCATATTCCATAGCAAAATAGAACGAGAGGAAGTTCATTCACATTTCAGATTCAAAATTTTTACAGGTTTGCCTTCGTAAATAAGAGATGGTTTTTTATGATTATGAAAGGCTGATTCTGTAATAAATGAAAATTGCCGGTTGATCATTATTGTTAGTCGCTTCTTATAATTTGTGTAGCGTCTTATTCAAAGTTTTTATTTAGTGTAGTCTTTTAATGTTTTTCTAGAAAGGAGCATATGCAAATGATAAGTGAACAGGAAAAGGTTTTACAGGCCGTTCAAAAGCACATGGATACTGCTCTTGATATTAAAAAATTCTTGTACGAGCACCCGGAAACCGCGCGAACAGAATATTTATCAAGTAAAAAAATTGCAGAGGCCTTAAAGCAGGTAGGTTATAAGGTGGAATACCCATTTATGGAAAAGGAACTGGGATATCCTACGGCTTTTCGCGCGGTACTGGAAAACGGCAGCGGTCCATCCGTTGCTATTATGGCGGAATATGATGCACTACCGAATCTGGGGCACGGATGTGGACACAATTTTCATGGCGCTCTCGCTACACTTGCCGCACTTGCATTAGCCGAATCTGATATTCGTAAATCTTTTTCCGGTAGTATTTATGTAATCGGCACCCCTGCAGAAGAGGAAGCGGGGGCAAAAGTTCCTATGGCGGAAGCGGGGGTCTTTGACGATATGTCCTTGGCCTGCATGATGCATTCTTGGGGGCATGCGGAATCTTACGCCGATATGGACGTTTTAGCTCTGAAATGCTATATCGTTGAGTTTTTTGGAGAAGAGGCCCATGCGGCTTCAAGTCCATGGCAAGGACACAGCGCACTGGCTGCCGCACGCAAATTCCTCGATTTAATCGACGCAAGAAGAGAATGCTTTACTCCTGACGCCCGCTGTAATGCCATTATTACAGATGGCGGAAAATCTCCCAATATCTTGCCCGATTATGCATCGGTTCGTATTGAAATAAGAACCGATTCCCAGGCAAAGCTTCATCTGATGGATCAATCCCTCAAAAAGTGTGCGGATGGCGCGGCGTTGGCCTTAGACTGCAAAGTAACCTTCCGCAAAGGTTTTGATGATTTTGCTGATATGGTGCGCAACCCTGCTTTGGAAAAAGAAATGGAACACATCATGTCTGAATATGGATTCCAGATGGGCACGATCCAGGCACCTTCCGGTTCATCCGATGTAGGAAATGTAAGCTATCATTGCCCCAGCATTCAGGCTTTAATCTCAGTAACTGATAATGGGTATCCTTTGCATTCCGAAAATCTTCGGGAAGCAACCATGTTACCGGAAGCGACCGAGCGTCTACAAAATGGAGCAGCCTCATTGGCTTCTATGATGCTGAAGGTGCTGACAGACGAGGCGTTTCGCGACAAAGTCACAAATGATTTTATTCATTCCCGCCAAAAAAAGCTAGGTACATAATAAAGCGATTTAAATTTTATAATTGAGAAGGGAAGGTTGTTGAATGACTTCTTTAAGCGTCAACAAAGAGGCTCCAGAAAAGAAAAAGCGGAAACTGGTAATGCCTCACATTTATCTCTTGCTTTTTATGTTTGCATGCGTTTGTGCGGCCGCCTCTTATATTTTACCCGCTGGTGTTTTCGACAGAGTGAAAAACGATGCGGGCAGAATGATGGTTGTCCCCGGCACCTATCATGTAGTGGATTCTACTCCTGTATCTTTGTTCCAGCTGATCAGCAGCCTTTACAAAGGCATGCTGGATGCCGGCAGCATTATTTTCTTCGTTTTCATGGCATGCCTCCATTGGCCTGATTATTTCAAGCGGCGCCTTTAATGGACTGGTCGCCAAACTGTTAAAAAGAGTACACGGCAAATACCGCACTTTAATCATTCCCGCATTTTTGATCATCATCGGTATCGCGTCTTCAACGATCGGCTGCTTTGAAGAAATGTATCCGTTTATCCCTATCTTTGTAGGTATTACCATTGCAATGGGCTATGATGCTATTGTTGGTGCAGGTATTGTTGCACTGGCAACCTCTATCGGCTATTCCTGTGCATTCATGAACCCATTTAATGTCGGAATGGCTCAAAGCATTGCTGGGGTAACGCAAATGTCCGGAAGCGGCTTCAGAATTATATCCCATTTAGTCATGATCACAGTCGCTTCCATTTACATGATCCGATATGCGCTGAAGGTAGAAGCTGATCCGCATAAAAGTGTGGTATATGGAGTATCTTTCGCCCACTTGGAGATGGATAAGGATGATCTGGAGAACCATCCATTTGGGATCCGCGAAAAAGGCGTCCTATTAACCCTTCTGCTTGGAATCGTTGTTATTGTCTGGGGATGCAAAAACCAGGGCTGGTATTTTGAGGAACTTTGCACCGCATTCCTTGTCATGGGCATTGTTAGCGCCGTTATTATGGGGTGGAGCCCAAACACAATCTGTGAAAAAATGGCGAATTCATTCTCCGAAATTGCTATGGCTTGCATTATGATCGGTGTAGCCCGCGCCATTTTGGTTGTACTGAACGAAGGCAATATTATTGACACTGTTGTTTATGGACTGTCTATTCCTCTTTCTTATATGCCTAAATGGATTGCCGGCGAGGCTATGCTGGTATTCCAGACCTTACTGAATTTCCTGATCCCCTCCAGTACCGGAATGGCCGTTGTTAGCATGCCTATTATGGCACCGCTTTCTGACTTACTTGGCATTTCAAGACAGGTAGCGGTATTGGCCTTCCAGTTTGGCGACGGCCTGACAAATGTACTGTGGCCGACCGCTTCCACTCCAGTTATTTGTGCTATTGCGGGAATCCCTCTGCAAAAATGGATGAAGTGGTTTACTCCTCTCTTTTTCCTTTTACTTTTAACCGAAGGAATTTTAATTGCAATTAGCATTGCGATCGGATTCGCATAAAAGCAAGTTAATTCTTTTGCGGTTGGGTGTCATGTCTTCATGTATCGATGCGCAACTTTCAGAGGGACATGGGAATTTTCTTCCATGTCCCTTTTTATTACTTTTTTAACAAAATGGAATTTCCATGCTTTTCAGCGCAATTTAATCAACCAAAATTGTTTCCAAAAACGAAAAAACTCAATCGTTTATTCTGCTTTTTTCTTCCAAACTACAAGACTGAAAGAAAACGGAAAGATGAGAGTGATACATCAGTACCGTAAATAACCAAGTAACATCGGGATTTATAGCTGTTTTTAGATTTAATCCTTTCACTACCTCTTTCGATTGACAATATAAGTAAAATGCATGGTTTTATAAATAAAAATATTCAAAAATTGCTTTTATATCTTACCCTGCATATATCGTCATCTTTCTTGCTTATTTTCAAAATTTTTGACGGAATTTAAATTTTTCTCAAGAAAAACATGCAGTTTTTCTTTTTTTCAAAAACCCACCATAAATCAACTTAAGATGAAAAAAGCCCCAAAATCCACAGAAAGTCAGGAGCACTGCGGATTCTACAATTTGTTAGCGAATTAGCATAATGAAATATCATCTTTTTTCCGTCTTTTCAACTTAAGCAAATTAAGGCTCAATTGAGGTGTGAAAACACAACTTTCTTCCTCTTATCATATACGGAAAAAGCAAAAGCATAAAAATGGAAAGATGGACAAACTCCTCCCATTACCCTAAATAATCAGCACTCTGTTCTTTTCAAAATTGCTGCAAAACGATCTCTTTTCATTTGTTTTAGTACGCTAATGAATTAGCAAGCTATTAATTTATTTTAATAAATCAATAAAGCAAATTTAGAATATTGTCAGCAAAAACGCAGGTGGTAAAACCTGCGTTTTTTTCATTCCAAATCAGAAGTAAAAATGTTCTGAGAAACCTTCTTACAACCTCATTCCTGCTAGCTTTTTCAATGTTTTTGAAGAGGGAAAATCCTCTTATTAGAATCATTACTTTTTTCTGTTGATCAATCTTTTCAATTTTTTTGCTATTATCCTCTTCTCTTTTGTATCTTTTCCACGTAAAATGAGAAGGAACGTAAATTGCCGGCTGCTGGCCTGGCTTCGGTCGCTGCAAAATTTCGATCTTTTTTCGCTTTATCATCTTATTTTTCATTTTTTATTGCAGTTTATGTTTATTTACATCTGGGTTTGTTTCTCCCCGGCTGATCATTGCAATTCAGCAATTTTTGCAGCCTTATTTTCAGAAAAGCAAGCGGACCCACTTAGACGTTTCTTTGACAGGCAGCGATGTATAATCTGGTCAAGTTCAATAAATTATTTGTGTGTGAGTTGCATCGTAACCAAAATGGTAAAAGGAGATTGTACATTATGAAAACTGTTATTTTGACCGGCCAGGATCTAACCCTGGAAGAATTCGCGCAGGTTTGCCGCGAGGACGTGCCTGTTGCTTTGTCTGAACAGGCGAAACAGAATATTATCGATTCCCGCAAGGTTGTGGATCAAATTGTTGATGAAGATCGCGTTGTTTACGGCGTAACCACCGGATTCGGAAAATTCAGCGATGTTGTCATCAACAGCGATGAATGCAAGCTGCTCCAGAAAAACCTGATCATCACCCACGCGGTTGGCGCCGGCAATCCGTTCCCGCGCGATGCGGCCCGCGGAATGCTGCTGCTCCGTGTTAACAATATGGCCAAGGGCTTTTCCGGCTGCCGTATGGAGGTTGTCGAGGTCCTGATCGAAATGCTCAACAAGGGCGTTACCCCTCAGATTCCCGAAAAGGGTTCTTTGGGCGCTTCCGGTGACCTGGCTCCTTTGGCTCACATGGTTCTGCCGATGATCGGCCTTGGTAAAGCAGAATACAAGGGCGAAATTCTGGACGGCGGCGAAGCAATGAAGCGTGCAGGTATCTCCGTAGTGGAGCTGAGCGCAAAAGAGGGTTTGGCACTGATCAATGGTACTCCGGCTATGACCTCCACTGGCGCCTTGACCGTCTATGATGCTCTGGAGCTGCTGAAGGTTGCCGACGTTGCGGCTGCTCTGAGCTTTGAAGCACACAACGGCGTAACCGATGCACTCGACAGCCGCATCCATGTCATCCGCCCCCACAAAGGCCAGATGGATACGGCCAGAATTCTCCAGCAGCTACTGAAGGGCAGCAAAAACACCACCCGTCAGGGCGAAATTCGTGTTCAGGATGCTTACTCCCTGCGCTGCGTACCGCAGATTCACGGCGCGAGCAAGGACGCGATCAATTTTGTAAAGCAGAAGGTCGAAATCGAGATCAACTCGGTTACCGATAACCCGATTATTTTGAAAGACACCATGGATGCCATCTCCGGCGGCAACTTCCACGGCCAGCCGATGGCGCTTCCCTTTGACTTTTTGGGAATCGCGGTCGCGGAGCTCGCGAACGTTTCTGAACGCCGCATTGAGCGCCTTGTAAACCCCGCACTGAGCGGCCTGCCCGCATTTTTAACCAAAGACGGCGGCGTAAACTCCGGCTTTATGATCGTTCAGTACTCCGCTGCGGCTCTGGTTTCTGAAAACAAGGTTCTGGCGCATCCCGCCAGCGTTGACAGCATCCCTTCCTCCGCAAACCAGGAAGATCACGTCAGCATGGGCACCATCGCGGCGCGCAAGGCCCGCGATATTCTTGGCAACGCCCGCCGTGTTCTGGCTATGGAGCTGATGTGCGCCTGCCAGGCCATCGATATGCGCGGTGACAAGGGCATGGGCGCTGGTACCAAACCCGCCTATGATACCATTCGTTCTCTGGTGACTAAGCTGGAAGAAGACCGCCCGCTGTACGAGGATATTAACCTGTGCGAAAGCACCATCATCGACGGCAGCCTGATTTCTCATGTTGAAAAAGGCGCTTCCGAGATCGAGATGTAATTTACCGAAAGAGTAAATTGAACACCGCTAACAGTTCCGATCCGGCGCAAAGAACTCTCCCCGTGTGAAACTGATTCTGGAGAATTGGGGCGAAGACTGTGAAACGTTGAACGAATCTGCCGCTCTTCGCCCCCTTCTTTCTCACTCATTTGGTACAGCTGATTATTGTCACTTTGTTCTTTGCCCAATGGATCGCCCGAAGGAAACCATCGGTGTCCGGTTTTTCTACCCTGGTATTCGACTCCTCGACGGAGTACTGTTCCGTCGTCCCCCCCTTGCACAATCACATTCCCTTTCTGCTATATTTTCCGGTGGTATCCGGCTCACAGCAGGAAACGTGATCAGGTTGCCCTTCTAATTTGCACCTGATCGTTCCGCAAAAGAACCTAAGATTCGTGCGGATAGCCCTTGCAGCTAACGAGATTCATAGCATACACAAATAAACGCAACGAAAGGAGAAATGAAAAGTACAATTCACGCTGTGTTTGCTGACCGGCCGCATCCCTCTCAAATTTGAGGCTTAAAATCCAAGGATTTGTTCCACGCGAAGTAGGTATGCTCCGGAACTGAGAAGAGGAATCTTTGGTTTCTCAGTTTGTGCTTTATGAATACTCAATTCTTCGGATAGGGCTTGTGGCATAAAAAGAGGGGATATTTTCTGTATCATTTTTACAGGATTTCCCTTTCACAAAACAAGAGGAGGTTATTTTATGGTTTTAACAAACCCGGTACTGATTGCCGTTGTTGTACTGCTTGTTCTCTGCTTTTTGAGAGTAAACGTTCTGCTGGCTCTCTTTGCCTCTGCCGTTACCGCTGGTCTGGTCGCAGGCATGGACATTCAGACAACAATGTCTACCTTTATCACCGGTATTGGTGAGGATCCCGAAACAGCCCTGTCTTATGTAATGCTGGGCGGTCTGGCCGCTACGATCAGCTACACAGGCGTTTCTGACATTCTGGCGGTGAAAATTGCCAAGCTGGTCAACGGAAAATCACTGGTATTCGTATTTTTCCTTGGCTTTATTTCCTGCTTCTCTCAGAATCTGATTCCTGTACATATCGCTTTCATCCCGATTCTGATTCCCCCGCTGCTGATCGTCATGAACAAAATGAAGATCGACAGAAGAGCTGTGGCCTGCGCCCTTGCGTTTGGTCTGCGTGCTCCTTATGTTGCCATTCCTGCCGGATTTGGTTTGATTTACCACGGCATTATTTCGAACAACATGACCAAAAACGGCATGGAAATCGACAAGATGGATGTTTGGCATTACACCTGGCCCCTCGGCATTGCAATGCTGGTTGGCTTTGTGCTGGTAGTGCTGTTCCTGTATCGCAAACCCAGAGAGTATAAGAACGTGGAAGGCTTCGCGGTTGATCTGGATACCGTTGACACCACCATGACCTTCAAGCATTGGGCTGCGGTTATTGCAGCTCTCGTTACCCTGGTCATCCAGCTGGCATTCGGTTCTCTGCCGCTGGGCGCACTGGTTGGTTTGGCGATTATGTTTATCACCAAGGCAGTCAAATGGTCCGACATGGATAAGATTATTGACGAAGGCGTTCAGCTGATGGGCTTCATCGCATTTGTTATGCTGGCCTCCAACGGCTTCAGCGCCGTTCTCCGCGACAGTGGCGGTGTTGACCAGCTGATTCAGAGCTCTTTGGGCTTCATCGGCGGCAACAAGTTCCTTGGCGCTCTCGTCATGATGCTCGTCGGCATGTTCATCGTAATGGGCACCGGTACCTCCTTCGGTACGGTTCCTGTTCTGGCGGTTCTGTATGTACCGCTTTGCGCACAGCTGGGCTTCAGCATCGGCGCAACCACACTCCTAATTGCTGCGGCTGCTACCATCGGCGATACCGGTTCTCCCGTTTCCGATACCACACTCGGACCGACGGCCGGACTCAACGCGGACGGACAGCACGACCACATTTGGGATACCTGCGTACCAACGTTTATTGCATCCGATATTCCAATCTTTGCTCTGGCGCTCTTTGCACCTTTCTTGCTCTGATTGGTATTATTCAAAACGTCAAAGGGACATGGAAGTTTTCTTCCATGTCCCTTTTCCTGTTTACCTCCCTTTCCCCTATACCTAATTCCATTTGCGTTTGCGCTTTTAAGCTGCCAAACCTCAAATTTTAATTATTAAAGAGTGCTTAAAAACATTTTAAAGCATGTTGCCATTTGCGTTTCTTTCCAAATAGTTTTATTTCCCTTTTAGATAGACTTGCTGCTCCACCAAGCTTTTCAGGCCACGGGCCGCGGATGAGATGTCCTTAGCGGCGACGATTGCCGAAACTACGGCGAAACCGTCGATGCCACTGCCCTGAAACAAAGGGATTGTATCTGCGTGAATGCCGCCGATCACAACGATCGGGAGACTTACGGCTGCGCGGATTTTTTTCAACTCCTCCATAGAAACAATCTGGGCATCCGTTTTTGTAGCGGTTGCGAACATGGCGCCCACGCCCAGATAATCTGCGCCGTCGCGCTCGGCCTGAACGGCCTGCTTCAGCGTGGAAGCGGAAACGCCGAGAAGCTTATCCTCCCCAAGAATGGCGCGAACCGTCCGGGCGGGCAGATCCTCCTGCCCGATATGCACACCCGCGGCGTCGACCGCGAGGGCAATATCCACCCGGTCGTTAATAATCAGGGGAATTCCCTTTGCGTCGGCCAACCGCTTCAAGCCGAGTGCCGTGTGGTAAAAGCCAAGGGAAGACGCATCTTTTTCACGGAGCTGCACCAGCGTGACGCCACCGTCTATCGCCTGTTCCACAGTCTGCTCCAGTGTAGGCGTGCTCATCAGGCTGCGGTCGGTAACAAGGTACAGGCTGAGATCAAATTCAGGCTTCATCGAGCTTCGCCCTCTCTCCCAGTACTTCTGTGCTCATTCGGCTGATCGCATCGACCATTGCGACGTGAAAGCTGCCGCTGCCGAGATTGCCCGCCTTTTCGGCCGCAATTTCCCCCGCAACGCTCATGGCAAGGATCCCCCCCGCGGCGGCGGAAAGAAAATCATCCGTGGCGCCGCAGAAGGAACCGATCAGAGAGGTGCACATACAGCCCGTTCCCGTAACGCCGGAAAGCTCGGGCACTCCATTCTTCAAATACAGCGTGCGCGTCCCATCCGTTACGATGTCGATAGCGCCGGTAACAGCGGTAACACAGCCAAGCCGCTTCGATATCGCCTGCGCGATCTCTCCCCCGGCCTGCGGCCCGCCCTTACTGTCCTCCTCTGAGGCATCCACACCCTTTGTCTGGGCGCTCAGCCCGGCAACAAACCGGATTTCGGAGCAATTGCCGCGCAGCACGCTGATTTTTACTTCCTCAAGAATGCGCTTTGTGGTGCGGTTGCGCAGCTCGGAAGCCCCCGCTCCAACCGGATCCAGCACTACGGGAATCCCGATTTTGTTCGCCTGTTTTCCCGCTGCGAGCATCGATTCAATCGTTCTTTCGTTCAGTGTGCCAATATTCAGCACCAGTGCGGATGAAATCGCGGTAATATCTGCCGCTTCTCCAAGGTCATCCGCCATAATAGGCGAGGCGCCGATGGCCAGCGTAATATTGGCGCAGTCGTTAACGGTCACGTAATTAGTGATGTGGTGAACCAGCGGCTTCTTCGTGCGAACCTGCTCCAAAACACCGCTGATTTGCTGGATCCATTCCCTCTGAGTCATCGTATTTCCCCTTTTCTCTTATTTGTTTTCCGGCATCAGCTCTACGTCGAGCCCCTCCAGAATCCTGTTCATGGTGCGCACAGCGCACATTTTTCCGCACATGGAGCAGCTGTGCTGATCCTCCGGAGGAACGCTCTCAAAATATGTTCTGGCCTTCTCTCCATCGAGCGCAAGCTGGAACGTTTCTTCCCAGTCCAGACGCCTTCTGGCTTCGCTGATGCGGTAATCCGCCTGACGCGCGTTTTTGATTCCCTTGGAAATATCCGCTGCGTGGGCCGCGATTTTCGATGCGATGATCCCCTCCTTCACGTCGGACAGATCGGGCAGGCGCAAATGCTCGGCGGGAGTAACGTAGCAAAGAAAATCTGCTCCGTTTGCAGCCGCGATTGCCCCGCCGATGGCTGAGGTAATGTGGTCATACCCCGGAGCGATGTCTGTGACCAGCGGGCCCAGCACATAAAACGGAGCGCCGTGACACAGCCGCTTTTCGAGCTTCATGTTGGCGGCGATTTCATCCATCGCCATGTGTCCGGGGCCCTCCACCAAAACCTGAACGCCGCGCTCCCATGCACGCTTTGTCAGGCTCCCAAGCTCTGTCAACTCGGCAATCTGCGAAGCATCCGTCGCGTCTGCGATGCTGCCGGGGCGCAGAGCATCGCCAAGACTGATGGTAACATCAAATTCGTGCAGAATCTCGAGCAGCTCGTCGTAATGCTCATAGAACGGGTTTTCGTTCCCGGTCATCTTCATCCATGCGAACAGAAGCGAGCCACCGCGCGACACAATGTTCATCTGCCGACGCTCCCGCATGAAAATCTCTACGGCGCGGCGGTTCAGCCCGGCGTGAATCGTCATAAAATCCACACCCTCTTCCGCGTGGGCGCGCACCACCTTCAAAAAATCCTGCGCGGTGATCTCTTTGAGATCCTTTTCGAGATACCCGACCGCATCGTAAACCGGGACAGTACCTATCATGGCGGGCGAGGTTTCAATCAGCTTCTGCCGGAAGGTATGTGTCTTGCCGTAGTTGCTCAAATCCATGATGGCCTCGGCTCCGAATTTCTCGGCAAGCCGTACCTTCTCCATCTCTACCCGGTAATCCACGCAGTCACCGGAAACACCAAGATTTACATTGATTTTCGTGCGAAGTCCCTTCCCCACACCATATGGGTGCAAAGCGGTATGGCGCACATTGGCCGGGATAACGACCTGACCGCCGGCTACCAGCTCCAACAGCTCCTGCTCCGCGATATTTTCTTCCTGCGCGACCTGCCGCAGCTCTTTTGTAATAATCCCCTGACGGGCAGCGTCCATCTGTGTTTGAAATTCCATTTATTTTCCCTCTCTTTCCTGTAATCCGTTCTCATAAAGATCATAAAAATGATGCGTGGGGCCGCAGCCCTTTCCGATCGCGAGCGAATGGCGGATTGCGGTGGTCACATACGCTTTTGCTTTTCGTACCGCTTCCTCCATAGAACAGCCGGACGCAAGATTGCAGGCGATGGCGGAGGAATACGTACAGCCCGTGCCGTGCGTGTTTTTGGTCTGGATTCGCTCCTCACTGAACCGGTAGAACCGCTCGCCATCATACAGAATGTCCAGCGCATCGCCGTCGGCGTGGCCTCCTTTGACCAAAACTCCCGTTGCTCCCATGTCATGAATCCTCTTCGCCGCGCGCTCCATGTCCTCCGGTGAATGAACCGCAATACCGGTAATAGCTTCTGCTTCGGGAATATTGGGGGTAAGCAGATCGGCCAGCGGCAGAATCTCGCGGATCAGCGTATCCATGGAATCCGGCTGCATGAGAGGGCAGCCGTTTTTCGCCAGCATTACGGGGTCAATCACCACATTACTTGGCCGGTATTCGCGCAGCTTTTTCGCTACGGCACGCATGCAGTCAGATTTTGAAAGCATCCCGACCTTGACCGCGTCTGTGCCAATGTCTTGAAATACGGCGTCGATCTGCTTTTCGATCATATCTGGGGAAATATCCTGTACACCGAAAACCTCGCAAGTGTTTTCCGCCACTACGGAAACAATTACGCTCATGCCGAAGGCTCCGTGCGCTGCAAAGGTTTTTAGATCGGCTTGAATTCCGGCGCCGCCGCTGCAATCTGAGCCGGCTATGGTCAAAAGCTTTTTCATTTTGGTTTCCTTTCTTTTCTCAAAACAAAAAGGATGCCGCCGACTATGGCAAGCATCCTTTCGATCGATGTTTCGCTTCCCTACGCCAGTGTTAACTAACAGGTTCAAAGGGTCAGGTTTTAACCTTCTCAACTCCAAAGAGTCCCCCCGCAACAGATTCAGTTGTATAAAACAAAAAAGTGCTTTCCCTTGTGAGGAAAGCACGATTGATTCTTCTCTGCTTGCTTCCCTGCGCCAGTATTAACTGACAGGTTCAAAGGGTCAGGTTTTACCTTCTCAACTCCGAAGAGTCCCCCCGCAATCTATTCGATTACCCATAACTTAGCACGGATTTTCCTTTGTGTCAATACCGAGCGGTAACCCCCCCTTGGAATTGGCCTGGTCAGAGTGGCGCTCCGGCTGTTTCACCGTACCATTGCCCAAAACCGATTGCCGTGGTAAACTGAATTGATTGAAAGAGCGCAAAGAGTTGATCATATGCACAGAGACACTAAAATTTGATTCTAGGGGGAATTTATCTTGAAAACGATAGGACTGCTTGGCGGGATGAGTTGGGAAAGCACAGTTACTTATTATCAGATTATAAATGAAATCGTAAAACAAGAGCTGGGCGGACTGCATTCCGCAAAGATTCTGCTGTATAGCGTAGATTTTTTTGAAATTGAAAAGTATCAGGCGGATGGTGATTGGGATAAAAGCGCGGATATTCTCTCTTCGGCGGCCCGGAATCTGGAAAAAGCCGGAGCAGACTTCATTGTGATTTGCACTAATACCATGCATAAGGTAGCGCCCCAGATTCAAAGCAAAATCGCTATTCCAATTATTCATATTGCGGAAGCAACAGCAGATGAATTAAAGCGCTGCAATATTACAAAGATCGCATTACTTGGAACCAAATATACAATGACACAGGATTTTTATAAGGAAAAGCTGATACGCGCGGGAATTACCGTTCTTATCCCGGACGAACAGGAAATTGAAACGATAAACAATATTATTTATCATGAGTTATGTTTGGGTATTGTTTCAGAAATTTCAAAGGAAAAGTATCGGGATATTATCAAAGCTCTTGCCAAGCGCGGCGCTCAAGGTGTTATTCTCGGCTGCACGGAAATCGGGCTGCTGATTCAGCAGCAGGATACTGACCTGTCTGTTTTTGATACGACCAGAATTCACGCGTCAAAAGCCGCAATGTTATCCATAGAAAGATAATTCTTCAATTTTTTAGCGGGGCCTATGGCCACTGCACAGAAAAAGCCCGCCAACAGCGCAAGGCGTTGGTGGGCTTTTATGCGAATAAAATCAGAATTCAGGCAGGTCAACGATAATTTCGTCCGACAGGCTCACCGGGCCACCCATATGGCAGTGAACAACACGGCTGTTTTCAACGGTAGCGGTGGCTTCAATCACACCGCCGGGCTGGTGCAGGCTGAAGCGATGCTCACCGTCTCCCTTCTGCATGGCCAGGTATACCGCAACGGCCATGGAACCGCTGCCGCAGCTGCTCTCCCAAATCAGGGAATCCGTATCGCAAACATACACCACAGGGGTCATATTTTGCCCGTTCAGGAAAAGGATTCCATAGGCACTGGCGGGCGCGGCAGCCTGAACCGCCGCAAGCAGCTCGCGGACAAAACCTTCATCCCTGGCTTCTCCCGGAACGATGGTATGTACAATTCCGTCAAAACAAACGGCATTGTATTTCTGTCCGCCAAATTCTACTTGAATCATCCCGACGGGGAGCGGCATTTCCGTTTCGCACCGGCCGCCCTCCCGGTCGATCGTCACCGTCAAGGGCTGTTCGGCCCCGCTGATCTCTACCGTTACGGTATCGGGATGCCCCGGCAGCAGCGTGCTGAGCAGATACCCAAAGCTGCGGGCTGCATTGCCGCAGAACTCACCGCCCATCATCTGAATGCGACCCTGCGCTCCCATGCGGGGCACAACCTGAAAAGCGACCTGTTCGGCATGGTATTCCTCCATAGACAGCAGCTTTGCCGCAATGGGGGCATACTGCTCCGGCGGCACGTCACCAAGTACAAAAATCGTAATGTTGCCCGCCGGATCTGCTACTCTAATTGAAAACTTCACTGGAACGCTCCTTTCCTGCACACCGGTGGTTCCCCGGTATGATCTTCTGGCCTTACAGCAATATCAAAGAACAGCACGGAATGAATTTCGTGCTTTCCCCCGCCAAAGGCGGAGGAGAACACATTTTAACTTCCAATCGTTATTTGAATTGGCTTTAGCATACCATGCGCGCGTCTTTTTTTCGTTTAAAGCGTTGTGTCGGCCAGCTCCAGCGGCAGATACAGCTCATAGGCCCCCGGCAGATGCTCCATGTGCTTTTCGGCGTTTGCGCAGCAGGCTTCAAAGCCCTCCGGAATGACGTCAGCAAACTCCTCCGGATAATTCTTGATCAGGATCGCCTTAATCCGCTCAAGAATGCCCAAAGACATGGGAGAAGCAAGCATTTGTGCGTGCCTTTCCGCCTCAGCCAGCAGGGATTTGGAGTCCTTAAAGTTTCCCTCTGCCGCATACAGCAACGCGCAATAAGACTTGGTAATTCCGCGACCCACCAGAATGCTCGAAGCATCGTACAGCTTGTTTGCGGTGAAGAAACGGTCGGCTGCCTGCTCCTTCTTTCCCATCGCAAGCAACGCCCTCGCCTGATTGGAATAGAACGTAGGATTCTTGGGGTATTTGCGGTCACTGCAAATTTCAAGCGCACGGTCGTAGTATTCAAGCGAGCGTTCAAAATTCTGCTGCTTGCGCTCCACCTCTCCCAGATAATTATAGCAAGCCGCTAAATTCAAAACGTAGTTCTGAGCGTCCAAGGAGGCGGATTCGAACCGATTGATGGCCTGATTCAACTGCTCTCGGCTTTCATCGTATCGGCCGCACATGAGCAGATACAGCCCCTGAAGGCGGCATTCAATTGCATAGTCGATCACAAGACGGTTTTCTTTTGCAATTTCCATGCTCTTCTGAATATTTTCGCACATCAGCTCCGTATCCCCAACCTGAATCCCATAAAAAGTCAACTGGCGCAGGCACGAAATATGAATCTGCGGGTGTACCTCCAAATATTCGGTATGGGTCAGGCTACGGTGAATCGCCTCCAGGCCTTTTTTGTATTGGCCCTGTGAAATACAGTATTTTCCAATTACCAGATACAGCCACGTTTCTATTTCGGCAAAATCCAGAACGTTCGGCTGATAGTTATACAGACGGATCAGCTCCGTGGTCAGCTCGTCAAAATATTTGGTCAGCTGCTTCGGCGCTTTCAGGGCTGAATCCTTCTGCAGCTGCAGAATCGGGTACAGCTCATAATTAAAGCGGGAGTAATCGGAAAGACTCAGGATTTTATATTGCAGCACCTTCGGGTCATTGCCGGCCTGTGCGTAATGATAAATCACGCGCTGATACCAGCTGTTGTTACGGATCAGCTCCGATGCCTGCTCGTAATAATTGGCAACACGGGCGTGCAGCAGCCTGCGCTTGGAGGGCGAAAGCTGCGAATGGACGAAATCCTGCATTTTCGCATGGCGGAACTGGAAGCGAATCTGCCCGTCAGACACTTTCTCGCGAATCAGGCTGCGCTGTTTGAGGTCGTCCGTCAATTCTATGATCTCCAGCGTGTTGCGATTGAAGATATATTCGACGATGTCGAGCGTGATGGATTCGGGGCAGACCGAAATGGTGTCGAGCAGCTGCCGCGAATCGGTGGAAAGCTCCTCCAGCCGGGCGAGCAGAATGTCCTGCGGGTTCGACGGCATATGCCCGGACGCACTCGAATCCTGAGTCAGGTAGCTCATGAGCAGGTCAAGGAAAAAGCCGTTGCCCTCTGAGTCCTGATAAATATGGCGGATGATCTGATCGTTCAGCGCGTCCGGCCCCAGGCGGTCGGCGATAATATCCTTAACCACCTGCTCGCTGAAGGGCTCGAGCAAAAGCTGGGTGGCGAACTTTTCGCGCAGCAGTGCGTTGATCTGCTTTTGCAACGGCGGCGGCTGCACATCCAGACAGGTGCAGATGCACATAATATTGGGATTGCGCTCCCGGATAATCAGCGAGAGCAGCTCCAGACTGAGGTTATCCATAAACTGAATATTGTCGAAAAACAGGATGATGGGCGTTTCCTCCCCCACGAGAGAAAACAGCTTGAGCACACTGTTGCGGGTGGTGCGGTAGTTGTAGGAAATCATGATATCCTCCGGAACCTGCACCGAAAGAGGGCGGTCACCGAACAGCGGGAACAATGTGTTGATGTGGTTCATGTAGTTTGCAGGAACCGTGATATTTTGGCTGCGGATGTGTTGCTCCAACTGCAACATAATGGTGTTCCAGGGCTGGAGGATAAACTCCCGCTCCTCCTGAAAGCAGATGGTTTTCAGCACGATGCAGGAATCCTCGCCGATGCTGTCGAAAAAATGATTAATGAGGTACGTTTTCCCGACCCCATTATCACCCAGAACAAAAATGGCCGTTGGGGTACCGAGCAAAAAGGAGCGGTACGATTTCATTAAGTATTGCATTTCCTCCTTGCGGCCGATCACGTGTACCATCGGCTGCTCGGGCTCCTCGGTGCTCGATTCTGTCCACGCACTGAGCAGCTCGCGGTGCAATTGAGCCAGCTCGGCGCATGGTGCGATGCGAAGCTCAGTGTTGAGCAGCTTGCTGATGTTTTGATACACCTTAATTCCCTTATAATACAGGCCGTTTCTCTGGTAGCATTCCATCATCAGTTGGTAGACACGCTCGTCCAGCGGATCTTTCTTTACGTATTTGGCAAACAGCGATTCCGTTTCAGGAACATCCTTTCCCACGGTGTGGATCATGCTGTCGTACAGCTGGCGCAGATAATATTCCTTGAGCTCTGTTCGCTCCATATCCAGCCAGTTTTCAAACACATCCGCGTTTTTTAGGCTGAAGCCCTGCATCAGCTCACCGTCACACAGAGAAAAATCATGATTCTTCATGAAGTTATCGTAGTCGATATCGTAACTAAGCTCTGGGTTTAGCGTGAGCAGATGTTTTTTCGGTGATACAATCAATTCCAGATCAAACGTCTTTTTAATGGTATAAAGCGTATGGCGCAGATTCTTTTTGGCTACCTGAGAATCGTCGGAATCCCACAGCAGGTTCGCCGCCTGTTCTCTTGAAATTGTCTTTTTCAGGGCCAGGCAATACAGCAGCGCTTCTGCCTTTTTAAACGGAAGCAAAACCTGCTGCCCGTCTAACAAAACTCTTGGAGTCTGCAAAAGCTCAAAAGAAATAGTCGGCATAAATGAAACCCTCTTTCTCATATTCAACAAAAAAACAGGACAAATCGGCTATAATTTATCATTTGTCTTTTATTATACACTATCTTTTTTCAAAAAGCATCTATGAATTCATTTTTTTTTTAATTGTACTGCTATATTATAGACGTTATTTAGACAGAGCTGTGCTACTATGTATTTGCAAAGGAGGTTCTACCACATGAACAATTTTGAGATCGGTAATGCTATGACAATTAAACTTGACCCCGTTCTGCCGGAATATCCCACCTTCAAAGAGGGGGTTCGCCGCGCACCGAAGCGTGAATTGACCTTGAACGAAAGAGAGATCAAACTCGCTCTGAAAAACGCGCTGCGTTATGTTCCTGAAGAGCTTCACGAGCAGCTTGCTCCGGAATTTTTGGAGGAGCTGATGACACGGGGCCGTATCTACGGCTATCGCTTTATGCCGAAGGATCGCATCTACGGCAAGCCCATCGACGAGTACAAGGGCAACTGCACGGAAGGTAAAGCGTTCCAGGTCATGATCGACAACAATCTGGATCACGCCGTCTCCCTGTACCCCTACGAGCTGGTCACTTACGGCGAGACCGGCCAGGTCTGCCAGAACTGGATGCAGTATCAGTTAATTAAAAAATATTTGGAAGCGCTGACTGACGAACAGACGCTTGTCATGATGTCTGGCCACCCGATGGGCCTGTTTAAGTCCCATAAGACCAGCCCCCGCGTAGTGATCACCAACGGCCTGATGGTCGGCATGTTTGATAATCCCCACGACTGGGCAAAGACCACCGCAATGGGCTGTTCCAGCTATGGCCAGATGACCGCTGGCGGCTGGATGTACATTGGTCCGCAGGGCATTGTTCACGGCACCTTCAACACACTGCTGAACGCAGGCCGCAAGGTTCTGGGCATTCCGCAGGACGGCGATCTGCGCGGACACCTGTTTGTCACCTCCGGCCTCGGCGGCATGAGCGGCGCGCAGCCGAAGGCGGTTGAAATCGCCGGCGGCGTTGGCATTATTGCTGAAGTGGACGCTTCCCGTATTGAAACCCGCCACAGCCAGGGCTGGGTCGGCAAGGTAGCCGAAACCATTGAGGATGCTTTTACCTGGGCTAAAGAGGCCATGGAAAAGAAAGAAGTTCTTTCCATCGCTTATCACGGCAATATTGTGGATTTGCTCCAGTACGCCGTGGATCACAACATTCGCATCGACCTGCTCTCCGACCAGACCTCCTGCCATGTGCCGTACGACGGCGGCTACTGCCCGCAGGGAATGAGCTTTGATGAGCGCACCGAAATGTTGGCCAATGATAAGGATACCTTCTGCAAGAAGGTTGACGAGTCCCTCATCAAGCACTTCCACCTGGTTAAAACGCTGGTGGAGCGCGGCACTTACTTCTTTGATTACGGCAACGCCTTTATGAAGGCCGTATTTGATGCCGGCGCGAAAGATATTGCCAAAAACGGCGAGGACACCAGCGAAGGCTTTATCTTCCCCTCTTACGTGGAAGACATCATGGGCCCGATGCTGTTCGACTATGGTTATGGCCCGTTCCGCTGGTGCTGCCTGTCCGGCAAACCGGAGGATCTGCGCAAGACCGACCACGCAGCCATGTCTGTGATCGACCCCAACCGCCGCGGCGCAGACCGTGACAACTATATCTGGATCCGCGACGCGGAAGAGCATAAGCTGGTTGTTGGTACCCAGTGCCGTATTCTGTACCAGGATGCGCTCGGCCGCCGCGACATTGCTCTGAAGTTTAACGAGATGGTTCGAAACGGTGAAATCGGCCCCGTTATGCTCGGCCGCGACCACCACGACACCGGCGGAACCGATTCTCCCTTCCGTGAGACCTCGAACATCTATGACGGCAGCAACGTGACCGCCGACATGGCGATTCAGTGCTACGCGGGCAACGCGGGCCGCGGCATGAGCCTGGTGGCTCTGCACAACGGCGGCGGTGTCGGCATCAGCAAGTCCATCAACGGCGGCTTCGGCATGGTACTCGACGGCAGCAAGCGCGTAGACGACATTCTGATGGCTTCGATCCCGTGGGATACCATGATCGGTGTAGCCAGAAGAAGCTGGGCTCGCTGCGAGCATTCCATCGAGACCGTTGCGGAATACAACCAGACCCGCGAGGGCCAGGATGCAATCACCATGCCCTATATTGCCTCTGATGATCTGATCAACAAAACCTACGAGAAAATCGTGAAATAAGAAACCGGAGGAACCGATCATGAGCAAAAAACTGATCTGCCATGCCGCAGAGCTAGTCACCTGCGCCGGAAAAGGGCCGAAACACGGAAAAGACATGTCCGACATCGGAATGATCAAGGACGGCGCGGTTCTGATCGACGGTGACAAGATTGTTGCCGTTGGCACTACCGAGCAGCTCAGGCAGCAATGCAGCGGAATTGCCTGCGAGATCATTGACGCGACAGGCAAAACGGTTTTGCCAGGATTTGTAGATTCCCACACGCACTTTGTTTTCGGCGGTTACCGCGCAGACGAATTCTCTTGGCGCCTGCACGGCGACAGCTATATGTCCATTATGGAACGCGGCGGCGGAATTAATGCGACTGTTTCGAAAACTCGCGCGGCTACGCTGGAAGAACTGGTAGAGGTTGGCCGTGACCGGCTAGACCGCATGCTGGAATTCGGCGTGACCACCGTGGAAGGAAAAAGCGGCTACGGGCTGGATAAGGAAACTGAATTAAAACAGCTGCGCGCCATGAAAGAGCTGAACCGCACACACTGCGTGGACGTTGTCTCCACATTTATGGGTCCGCATAGTGTTCTGCCAGAGTACAAGGGTCGTGAGCGTGATTTCATCGATTTTCTGCTCCATGAAGTTATGCCTGTGGTAAAGGAAGAAAACCTTGCTGAATTCGCGGATATCTTTACGGAAAAGAATGTGTTTTCCATTGAGGATTCTCGCCACTATATGACAGAGGCAAAGAAAATGGGCTTTAAGCTCAAGATTCATGCCGATGAAATTGTTCAGCTGGGCGGCGCGGAGCTGGCGGCTGAAATGGGCGCAATTTCCGCCGAGCATCTTCTGCAAAGCTCTGACAAAGGGATTGCAGCCATGGCCAAGGCCGGTGTTATCTGCAATGTTCTGCCCTGCACGGCATTCTGCCTGAAGGAGCCATACGCAAAAGCCCGCAAAATGATCGACGAAGGCGCGGCGGTTGCCCTTGGCAGCGACCTGAATCCCGGCAGTTGCTTTACCAACTCCATTCCCCTGATGATTGCACTCGCCTGCATCTACATGGGTCTGTCGATTGAAGAGGCCATCACTGCTCTTACCATCAACGGCGCAGCCGCGGTGGACAAAGCAGACCGAATCGGCAGCATCGAGCCCGGCAAGCAGGCGGATATTATTCTTTTGAAATACCCTTCGATTCATTTCCTGCCTTACCATACTGCTATTAACCAGGTCGAAACCGTTATGAAAAACGGTGAGATCGTTCACAAACGGTAAACCCTCTCCTTTAAGGTGAAAAATTCGGCGGAGTGACACTCTGCCTGCCGCTCCGCCGAACTTTTTCTCTCTTTTACCGCTCCCCCGAATATGGGAGAGCCGGCTAAGTGACGCCGCGAATTTGGCGCGGCAGTTCTACGATGCCACCCATTCATTTGCTAATACGTTCTTGCACACTTTAGGTGCTGGACTTCTGCCTTGGAGCAACATTTTCCCGGGATTTTTGGCGGCCGGAATACCTGCCAAAGAGTCGGAACAATGTTGCTCCTCCTCTTTTTATCCTTATCCATATTGTTGTCTGTTCAGCGACAAAACTTCTCATTCTTCCCTACCGTGCATTGATGCCGGTTGTAAACCCTGTTACCGGACGACCCATTGTGAACTGGTACGGCATTGACACTTGAATGAGAAAGCTACAAGGTGTAGGTGTAACCCACTGGCATAGCCGGTGGGTTTTTATTGATAGCTTTAGCGTAAATAAGAACCGGTCTTGCCGGTGAGGAATAAAACGCTTTCGCTTTCAGCGCAGAACGAAGCAATTGATAATAATTATTTTGTTCGGAGTGGAAATCCAGCACGAAAAAAGGCAGCCCTGCTGGTCGGCAGGCTGCCCTTTTTCGTTGAGTTATTTTATGGTAATGATAAAAAGGAGGTGTAAGCAAATTTATTGCCAAATGGCAAGTTAGGAATTGTGGCGCTGTGCCTTAATCTGGTCTTCAATTTGACCCATGGTGTGCAGCATCATGAGAGCGCCAAGGCGTACTGTAATTCCGGAAGGGTCAAATGAAGGAGCGATTTCTACCAAATCTGCCGCGACGATACGGCCCATTTTGGCCACCCCGGAAATGATGTCACACACCTGGTCAAACAGTAGGCCGCCGGGATACGGCGACGCCACCCCGGGCGCTATCGACATATCGAAACCATCAATGTCAACGGTAATATAATAATTTTTCGCCTTGGGAACTCTGGCCAGCACGCCTTCCACGCCCATGTCGTGCGCTTCGCGCGAGGAAATTAAAATGCTGCCATACGCCTTGGCGTCATCAAAATCAGTTTTCTTGCTGCTGCCAATCCCGCGCAGACCAATCTGAATCATGGGGCCAATGTGATCCATCTCAGACAAACGGCGCATGGGGCTGCCGTTGCCGTAACGAAGCGGACCTACATGGTCGTTCCAGTCAAGGTGCGCATCAAACTGAACAACACAAATCTCTTCTCCTATTTCTTCCAGTGCCTTGCCTACCGGCGCACTGATCGAATGGTCACCGCCGAGTACGATCGGCACTGCACCGCGTCTTAGAATTCCTCGCACACCGTCTGCAATTGCGTCGAAAGTGCGTTTTGGTTCTGCCTGAAGAATATCCGCGTCGCCGCAATCTACAATCTTCAAGGGAGCGGCCAGCCGCTGGCAGTCATTTTCAAAATCGTAATACCCTACGTCACCGCGGCTATACTGAGTAGAAGCTTCTCGAATACGGCGGGGTCCCAAACGAGCTCCGCTCATATATCCTACCGCAAAGTCAACAGGCGCACCCATCACCGCGATATCGGCGTCCAGTTGCTCCAGATCAGTACAGATGGGGTATTTTCCAAACGAGCATATACCGGTAATGGGAAGATTTAAGCGCTCCATGAGAATTCCTCCTGTTAAACTTTTAAATAAATTGTTTTTCAAAGCTCTTTGTGAACCTCTCTGAATGTGTATTTATTATAGCATCTGGCCCGGGAATCTGTACAGCGAACTTGTTTTGTGGTATAATCCATTTGCTTTATATTGTTCGGTAAAGCGCGTCCTGTACTTTACAAAATGTTTCGCGCGAAAAGGAGCCGCCCAATGGACCAGACGGATATCAGAATCATGAATATTTTGCAGCAGGACTGCAAGACTCCGATGCGTGAAATCGGACGCCAGGTCGGCCTGACCGCGCCTGCCGTTTCAGAGCGAATTGCCCAGCTGCGCGATTGTGGAGCAATTCAGGCCTTTCGAGCCAAGTTAGATTTTGCGGCAGCCGGCAAAAAGCTGGCGGCCTATATTATGATCAACGTACCGCCCGATACTTATGCGCGCTTTTGTAGCTTTGCGAAAGAGAACCCGGCCATTACAGAACACCACCATATCATCGGGCCATATAACGCTCTGCTGAAAATTCATGTTGCCGACTCTGAGGAGCTGGAGCGTCAGCTCTCTGAAATCCGAGCCTTCGGCATGTCGCAGACCGCAGTGGTTCTAAAAACCTATTTTGATCAGAAACCGCTGCCCGAATAACAGAAACAACCACCGGATACGTAAGCGCTAAGTTTTCAGCAGACAGAAAGATCTCTGTTTACTGAGAGGTTAGCGTTTTCATATATCCGGTGGCATTCTTGTAGCTTTAAAACGTCTCAGTTTGACGGTATGTTGCGTATCAAGGAATTTAAAAAAAGCCACGGAACGTACTTGGCTCCATGGCTCTGGGTATACGAGGGGGGCACTTTAGCAAACAACGAGTCCCGATCAGCTTTCACGCCTGTTCTTTTCTTCCTTCTTCTGCTTGTTTAAATACATCAGTCGATCGATCTGGGTCAAAAAGGCCGAAGCCGTCAACCCTTCTTTCCTTGCAAAGCAGTCGTAGCCAATCGTCAGTCCAATTTTATAGGGTACAATCATCTGCGAGTTAAATCTGTCAATATTTTCGCGCAGCCTCCGGAGAATTTCTTCGAGCTCGCTTGGATCCTGAATTTCCATCACCACCACAAATTCGTCACCGCCGTAGCGCGAGATAAAATCTTGAAGACGGAACGTTTGACGTAAAATTTGAGATACATTTCGCAGAGCCTGATCACCACTTTCGTGCCCATATACATCGTTGATTTTTTTAAAGGAATCCAGATCGATCATCAGACCGGCCAGCAAACGGTTATCTCTGATTTTCACTTTTGTGGAGAGATAATGATCCAGGTACCGGCGATTATAGAGCCCTGTTAAATAGTCTGTTCTTAGCTGATCGTTCTGAATATTAATGTACAGCATCAATATTGACAGCGTGGTGAACGCCCAAATCAAAACGCCTCTGGGCATGAAATACTGCATCACCGCACCGACGGTCGGAAAAAAACCAAACAAAAAAAGGCTAAAAAACTCCTTGAATATCAAACGCTTTCGGTTCAAAAGCAACCGCAAGCTGGTTGCGATAACATAAAGCAGACAAATGATTAGTAAAACAATGACGTATTTGCCGCGATGGTAAGTGTTATATTCATCGAGAAAAAAATAAATATTCCCAAAAACACTGATAACGGACAGCACAAGATTCACGGCCACCGGAATCAGCAAAAAAGGCATAAGGTTCTGAATATGCCGTCGGCTTCCATAAATATAAAAATCCACATACAGATACCAAAACAGACAGATCACTGGATTGAGCGCATTATACACCACCATCGCACCCGAAGACAAGATGCGGAAACCGTTCCCTGGCCTGCCGTCAATCACCCAGATCAGCGTATCCAAAAGCAGCATAACAGCAACAGCACAAATGATCGATAAAAAAAGCCGTTGATCTGGAAAATAATGGCGGTCCTGACGGTAAACATTCCGAAAAACGAAAAACAAGATAATTAATGCATAGCAGTTTAGCTGAATAAATTGAACAATCAGATTCACTGAAACGATAACTCCTTCCGGATATTTTCCCGCGAGTTCTTCTGAGTGCACTCGGGACGCAAAAATCGGCTGGTGGTATCCTGGCCATTACCACTGAGAGCGCCGCACGTTATAAAAAGCGGATGCGGAGCTGACCGCAAAGATAATATATGCCACGACTTCAACTAACCCGCTGACATGATTCATTATGATAATAACAGCTAATCATAACAATGCATAGAGCAAAATCTATTTTTGGTGATTATGCCCTTCAGAAACGATCGTTTGCTTCTCTGTTTTCCGCAAGTCTTACAACGGGAAGTATTCCGCCTGCCGGGCCGATTCTTTCTTATCGTTTTAATCACTTCCGCCTTATGAATATGTATGAAAACAATATGAAAATTCAGGTTGACAAATTTCTTACATCACACTATGATTTAAAACATACATGATATATAGGATATAGCTATCCATTGGGTGGCAGAAAATGAGGTGCAGCCATGCTGACAAACAAAGACCGATTAATCGAGGAGTTTACCAGACTGATTACCACCGACAGCCCCACTCTTGGGGAACGGCAGATGGCCGACTACCTGAAGGGCGAGCTTACCGCACTGGGCCTGGCCGTACAGGAGGATGACGCCGGAAAGCGCTTGGGCGGAACCAGCGGAAATCTGTATGGATTTTTAGATGGTGACAGCAGTCTACAGCCTCTTTTGCTCTGCTCACATATGGATACGGTGGAGCCTGCCTCCGGAAAACAGGCTATATTGAAAAATGGCGTTCTGCATAGCGATGGCCGCACTGTCCTTGGCGCGGACGACTGCTCCGGAATTGCTGCGATCCTGGAAACGCTTCGCGTAATTCAGGAACAAAAACTGAACCACCGCCCGGTGGAAATTCTGTTCACGATTGCGGAAGAAATCTATTGCAAAGGCTCGGAACAGTTCGATTTTTCGCAGGTGCGTTCCAGAGAAGCCTATGTTCTCGATTATTCCGGCCCCGCCGGGACTGCCGCCTATCAGGCTCCGACGATTCTGTCCTTTACCGCCGCTGTTCACGGACTGGCCTCGCACGCGGGCTTTGCCCCGCACAAGGGCATTCACGCCATTCAGGCTGCGGCCAACGCAATAGCCGCCCTGAAGCTGGGGCAGATCGACCTGGGCACAACACTGAATATCGGTACGATTCAGGGCGGAAAAGGAACCAATGTCATCCCTGACTTATGCACGGTTGCCGGCGAGGTTCGAAGCTATTCCCACAAAACGGCGCTTTCACTGGCGGAGAAGGTACATAAGCAGTTTGAGGATTCCGCGTCAATCTTCGGCGCCACAGTGGAGTTTGAGAAAAAGCTCGGGTGCCGGGCTTACGAAACCCCCAAGGATCACCCCGTGATTCAGCGGTTCCAGCGAGCCTGCCGCGAACTAGACCTGCCCGGAACACTGGAAAAAACCTTTGGCGGCAGCGACAACAACGTGTTTGCCGAAAACGGCATCACGGGGCTTGTCGTATCGAGCGCAATGCATCAGTGCCATTCACTGGAAGAATATGCCCCAGTGGAAGAATTGATTCAGTTAGCCGAGTTGACCCGGCTACTGATTACTTTGGAATGATTGAGAGAAGCTTATGAAAAATCCACTGAATTACCAAACAACCGAATATGACTGCGGCCCCACCACGCTGCTCAACGCCATGAGCTATTTGTTCCGGCGGGAGGAAATTCCGCCGGATATCATCAAGCATATTACGCTTTACTGCCTGGATTCCTACAATGGAAAGGGAGAGTTCGGAAAAAACGGAACATCGCGCATGGCAATGATGTTCCTGAGCGACTGGCTGAATCAGTTCGGTAAAGTGAAAAAATTCCCGATTCACTGCGAATATTTGACGGGACGGGATGTGACCATCCACCAGAACAGCAAAATTGTTTCCGCCCTGCAGCAAGGCGGTGCGGCAGTGGTTCGGCTGCGCTACGGCTACTGGCACTATGTTCTTTTGACCTCCGCCGATGAAGCGAGCATTGATCTGTTCGACCCTTATTATCGAAAAAAGCCTTTTCAGCAGCAGGGAATCGAGATTATTTCGGACAACCCCATGAGCAGAAACCGGCGGGTTGCCTATGAGCTTCTGAACAACTCGGGCCGGGGCCCATATGCACTCGGCCCCACAGAAACACGGGAAGCGATTCTGCTGTTCAATACGGAAACGCAGAAAACACCCGCAAACACCATTGAGTATTTTATCTGACATCACTGTTATAATCGAGATCGAAAGCACCGGCAAAAGAGCCTTCGCTTCGCAGTACGAAACAAGGCCCTTTACTGACAATACTGTGTACTTTATTGATCCTGCGCTTCTGCGGCCAACCGCACCGACGCGGTGGAATGGGATTCCGGCAAGGTGCGAATGCAGCTGCGATAGATATGGCGGAACAGCAGCAAACTTGCCACCAGCGAAAAAATCTCCGCGATTGGGAACGCATACCAGACCGAATTCAGCGAAAGATGCGCCAGCAGGTGGGCCGCAGGCAGCAGCACAATCATCTGGCGCAGCAGAGAAATTGAAAGGCTGTAAATCCCCTTGCCCAGCGCCTGAAATACCGTGCTGAACGTGATGCCCACCGCAGCCGGCACAAAGCAAAGGCTGATAATCTGCAACGCCGGAACACCGATCTGCACCATCTCGGGGGATGCCTCAAATATCAGCAGCAACCGCTCCGGTACCACCCAAAACATAAGAACGCCAGCCGCCATAATCAGTGCGCTGACCACAAGGCCGATGCGAATGGCCTGCACCATTCTTGGCTGCTTTTTCGCACCATAATTGTACCCAAGAATCGGCATCATGCCCTGCATGAGGCCGAACACGGGCATAAAGACAAACGACTGTAGCTTAAAGTAAATTCCGAACAACGCCACCGCTGTATCCGTAAAGCGAACCAGAATCAGATTCATGCCCATCACCATCACCGAAGCGATAGACTGCATGATGATTGTGGGGATACCGACTGCATAAATATCGCGGATGATTTTAAAGTCCGGACGGAAACCGCGAAAATTGACTTTAATCTCATGCTTTTTCTTCATCATAACAGTTAGCGAAACACACATAGCGATGCACTGAGCCAGCACATTGGCGATTGCCGCGCCGGGCACGCCCATGGCGGGAACGCCGAACCAGCCGAAAATGAAGATCGGGTCCAGTATCAGGCTGGTCAAGGCGCCAATCAGCTGGAACACCATGGGGTAGATCATATTGCCGGTGGCTTGCAGCGTCTTTTCCACGTTGATTTCGACGAATACGCCAAACGAGAAGATGCAGACAATTTGAACAAACCGGGTGGCGTCTTCAATTACGGTTGGGTCGGTAGAAAAGCCCATAATAAACTGGCGGGCAAAAAACAGGCCAAACAGCGCAAAAATCGCCCAGTTTACCAACCCAAGCAGCAGGCCATGAGTCGCGGCACTGTTGGCCTCTTCCCTCCGGCCCTCACCAAGACGGCGCGAAACCAGAGAGTTAATGCCAACTCCGGTGCCAACACCGAAGGCCACCAGCAAAGCCTGAATTGGAAAAGCCAGAGAAACTGCCGTCAAGGCCTCCTGACTGATTTTAGCAACGAAGAAACTGTCAACAATATTGTAAAGGGCCTGCACCATCATCGAAAACATTGCGGGCACAGCCATGCCCGCAATCAGTCCTCCGACCGGCGCGGTTCCCATCTTATTTTCTTTCACTTCTGTATTCATTGTTTGCATGTGTTCACTCCTGAAATACGGGATCATTTAATTTTTCTAATTAGACTGGAAAACGTCAGAAGAGAAAAAACAATTTTCGGCAGCTATTTTCTTCCCGTAAAGGAAACAGCAACAGGGATTTTTCTTTACTTCTAAGCCTGTCTATGCTATAATTTTAGTTCACAAAGTATGAATGATGGGAGGTTATCAGTTTGAGTAACGAAAACGAAAAAGACACTGCCACGCAGTTTCCCACCTACCGCGGAAAGCCTCTGGTGCGCTGCGGAGATGTCATCTATTACGGAAGCATGAAAGACAAATACGTGGTAAAATTGGAAATCAAGAGCAAAAAACGCGTGCTGGATATGGACGTTGCCGACAAGGTCGGCATTCAGTTAATGTATACCAACCCTGACATTCGCGCTCGCAAGCAAATTGTAAAGTCCAGTGAAAAGGAAGGGCTGTACCTGGCCATGGACATTGCCGATGCCTGGCTGCAAAGGGCTCTTTCGGAATAACGCGATTCGTATTGTTTCGGTCTGTACCGAGAAAATACCTGTTTTTACACATTTGAAACCGCCGGGAATGCTCCCGGCGGCTTTTTGTTTCCGTTTTTACAGGGGAACAGAGGCATTCGACCCTGTTCCTTTTGTCATGCCTGCGGAAGCTTCCCAATATCACGGCGATAGTGGGCGCCCTCAAAATGGATTCCGGAAACCGCACGGTACGCCTGTTCCAGCGCTTTTTCCAGTGTTTCACCCGTAGCGGTCACTCCAAGCACGCGCCCGCCGTTTGTGACAAACTCTTCGCCGCGCAGCGCGGTACCGGCGTGATACACCGTAGCCCCCTGCACCTGGCCATCCTCTGTAAGTCCGCTGATTGGCAGACCCTTTTTATACTGCGCGGGGTACCCGCCGGAGGCCATCACCACACAGGCCGCAGCCTGCGACGACCACTCAATCTCCTGCTCCTCCAGGCGCTCGTCGATAACCGCATCCATAATGTCGATCAGATCGCTTTCCAGGCGCGGCAGAACCACCTGAGTTTCGGGGTCACCGAAGCGGGCGTTATATTCGATCACGCGCGGGCCCTTCGGGGTAAGCATCAACCCAAAATACAGGCAGCCCTTGAACGGCCGTCCCTCTGTATTCATGGCGTGAATGGTAGGCAGAAAAATTGTTTCCATGCACACGCGTGCTGTTTCGTCATCGTAAAACGGATTGGGGCTGATTGTTCCCATACCGCCCGTATTCGCTCCCTGATCGTTATCCAGCGCGCGCTTGTGATCTTTGGAGGATACCATGGGTCGCACACACTTACCGTCTGTAAACGCCAGAACAGAAACCTCCGGCCCGGTAAGAAATTCCTCAAGCACAATGCGGCTGCCGGATTCGCCGAAGATTTTATCCTCCATCATTGAGCGAACCGCCTGCTCCGCTTCCGCGTAGTCCTGCGCGATCACAACGCCCTTGCCGAGCGCAAGGCCATCGGCCTTAATGACAACCGGGTAGCTGTTTTCGCGGCGAATTTCCGCAAGAGCTGCTTCCGGCTCGGTAAACACCTGATACCCCGCTGTGGGAATCTTGTATTTCTGCATCAGGTCCTTTGAGAACACCTTACTTGCCTCGATCTGCGCCGCGTTTTTGCGCGGGCCGAACGCGCGGATTCCCTCTGCCTCCAGTACATCCACCATGCCGGCCGCAAGCGGATCATCGGGCGCTACGACCACCAGATCGACCTGATTGCTCTTTGCGAAGTTCAACACGCCGGGAAGATCGGTGACTTTCAAATCAACACATTCCGCGTCGCGTGCAATGCCGCCGTTACCGGGCGCGCACCAGATTTTTGCCAGCCGGGGACTTTCCTTCAGCTTGCGAACCAGCGCATGTTCCCGTCCGCCGCCGCCAATTACCAGTACCTTCATATTTTCACACGCTCCTGTTTTAAACTCATCTTGCAATTCTGCTTTCAAAAAGCCTTCGGAGTCTTTCCTTTCTCCAGAGGGAAAGACTTGCTTTTTGAGTATCGGGTCAATTAGTGGTGGAACAAACGCAGGCCGGTAAATACCATGGCAATTCCGTATTTGTTACAGGTATCGATCACATGGTCGTCGCGAATCGAACCGCCAGGCTGTGCAATATATGAAACACCGCTGCGGTGGGCGCGCTCGATGTTATCCCCAAAGGGGAAGAACGCGTCGGAGCCCAGTGAAACACCCGTGATGCCCGAAAGGAAACGGCTCTTCTCTTCACGGCTAAGCGGTGCGGGGCATTCGGTAAAGAACTGCTGCCAAACGCCGTCTGCCAGCACCTCTTCCGCATCGTCAGAGAGATATACATCGATGGTATTGTCGCGGTCGGGGCGACGGATGTCCGCACGGAAAGGCAGACTCAGCACCTGAGGGTGCTGGCGAAGATGCCATTGGTCGGCTTTGCTGCCCGCAAGGCGGGTGCAGTGGATGCGGGACTGCTGCCCGGCACCCACACCGATGGCCTGTCCGTCCTTGGCGTAGCAAACGGAATTGGACTGCGTGTATTTCAGCGTAATCAGCGCCACCAAAAGATCGCGCTTTGCTTCCGCGGAAAACTCCTTGTTTTCGGTAACAAAATGAGTGAGCAGGCTTTCATCGATCACCGCATTGTTGCGGCCCTGCTCAAAGGTGATTCCAAACACATCCTTATGCTCCACCGGCTCGGGCACATATGTGGGATCAATCTGCACCACGCTATAAGAGCCCTTACGCTTTGTCTTTAGAATTTCGAGCGCTTCGGCCGAGTAGCCGGGCGCAATAATGCCGTCGGATACCTCGCGGGAAATCAGGCGGGCAGTCTGCGCATCGCATTCGTCAGAAAGCGCAACCCAGTCGCCGTAAGAAGACATGCGGTCCGCACCACGGGCTCTGGCATAGGCACACGCCAGCGGGGAAAGCTCCAGATCATCGACAAAGCAACTCTTCTGCAGCTCGGGTGACATAGGAACGGCCACCGCGGCCCCAGCGGGGCTGACATGCTTGAACGACGCGGCGGCAGGCAATCCTGTCGCCTCTTTCAGCTCCTTAACCAGCTGCCAGCTGTTCAGCGCATCCAAAAAATTGATATAGCCCGGTCTGCCGTTGAGCACGGTTACCGGCAGCTCGCCGCCGTCCTTCCGAAAAATTCGGGAAGGCTTCTGGTTGGGGTTGCAGCCGTATTTCAGCATCAGTTCCATTTCTGTTCTCCTCCCCTTATTGATTCTTATTTATGATTCGTGTTTCGGTTTCGCCGTTCGACAAACGAATGCGGCGAGTAAATAACGAAACCCGATTTTCTTCGTTCAGAGAATTCCAGACCTGCTGGGTGAACTCCTCCAGCTCCTGTGGAACATGGACAGGAAGCGGCTCACCCTCAAAGGAGGGGATTGGACTGCCGTCGCAACGATAGGTATGAATCAGATGCCCCTGCCCGTTCACCGGCGTTTCATATTCAAAAAACATGCGCTGCACCGAGGACGGGTTGCCGCCCGCACTTTTCAGAATCGAAAGGCGGTAAGCAAAATCGGTACTTGCGTTCATCCAGCCAGAAATACGGGGGGTAAAGTTCGGCTCGTCCGGTTCAAAGCTGCGGCTTCTCAGCGCATCCTCAAACGTTTCGCCGCGGCGCAGAAACTCATGCACCGTATCGGTCTGGTCGCCGTTTGTCACAATCACCTCGGAACCGACCACGCGCACCGGCGAATAAATGATCAGAGACGGATCGGACAGCTTTGAGGGGTCAAACGCCTGTGTGCGCAAACCGTCACCCTCCCGCACAAAAACGCGGTTGCGGCTGTTTTCGCTGCGCCCCATGATGAAATAGGCAATCAACGCATACGCGCCGTCCGGCGTTTTGCCGAGCAAAATTCCGCGCCCGGGGTACCCGTTGCCCACAAGGGCCTGTTCAATCGTTTTGGTTGTCATTCGGCTTCCTCCCGTTGTTCCTTGTTAATTTGCAGTACGCGGTTCCCAGCCACACTGAGCCTGCCCTCGCAGAACAGAGATACCGCACGGGGCAGTATTTTCCACTCGGCCTCCTCCATCACTCGCTTCTGCAGCGTTTCCGGCGTGTCGTCGTCGCGGATCTCCACAGCCGTCTGCAAAATGATCGGCCCGCCGTCGCACACCTCGTTGACAAAATGAACCGTTGCGCCTGTTACGCGCACACCGCGCAGGAGCGCGGCGCGATGCACCCCCAGGCCAAAATAGCCCTCCCCGCAGAAGGAGGGAATCAAAGACGGATGAATGTTCATCATCCGGTTACGGTAGCGGGCAATCACTTCGTCCCCAATGATCGTCATGAACCCCGCCAGCACCACCAAATCGGCCTTGCAGCGCTCCAGAAGCGCCAAAAGGGCATGGTCGTAGGCGGATTGGCTGTCAAATTCTTTGCGGCGCAGAACCTCGCAGGGAACCCCCGCCTGCGCCGCCCGGGTCAGAGCATATGCATCCGGCCTGCTGGAAATGACGCACGAAAGCCGCCCGCCGGAGAGTTCTCCCCGGCGTTCGGCATCAATCAGAGCCTGCAGGTTGGTTCCCCCGCCGGAAACCAGCACCACAATATTCAGCATAGAACAACACCCTCTGTGCCCTGCTCCACCTGGCCGATCACGTAGACGCTTTCGCCGGCTTCACGCAGCAGAGCGGCGGCCTTGTCCGCTTCGTCGCGGGATACCACGAGGCACATTCCAATTCCCATGTTGAAGGTATTGTACATGTCGTGCTCCGGAATATTTCCCACAGATTGCAGCAGATGGAAAATCGGGAGAGACGGCAGCGCGGCTTTTTCCAGCTTTGCGGTCAGGCCGTCCTTCATCATACGCGGCACATTTTCATAGAAGCCGCCGCCCGTAATGTGCGACATGGCTTTCACGTTACATTCCGCCATCAATTTCAGCACGGATTTTACATAAATTCTGGTCGGAGTCAAAAGCTCTTCGCCCAATGTTTTGCCCAGCTCTTCCACATAGCGGCCGACATTGCCGGAATCCAGGCGAAACACCTTGCGCACCAGCGAAAAACCGTTGGAATGCACGCCGGAAGAGCCAAGACCCAGAATCACATCGCCCGGCTGCATCTGCGAGCCGTCGATAATTTTAGAGCGGTCTACCATACCCACGCAGAAGCCTGCCAGATCGTATTCCTCCTCGGGATAAAAGCCCGGCATTTCCGCCGTTTCGCCGCCTACCAGGGCGCAACCGGACTGCACACAGCCCTCCGCCACACCGGCTACGATCTTCTCAATTTTTTCCGGATGATTCTTGCCAACCGCAAGATAATCCAGGAAAAACAGCGGCTGCGCGCCGCCGCAGATCACGTCGTTTACGCACATGGCCACACAATCGATACCGATGGTATCGTGCTGATCCATCAGAAACGCCAGACGCAGCTTTGTGCCAACTCCGTCGGTGCCCGAAACAAGAACCGGCTCCTTCATGCCCGAAAGATTCGGACAAAACAAACCTCCGAAGCCGCCGAGGCCAGATAGTACTCCGGGTGTCACCGTTCTGGCCACATGGCTTTTCATCAATTCCACCGCGCGGTATCCGGCAGTTACGTCTACCCCCGCCGCTTTATAGCTCTCGCTGAAACTTTTCAATCCTTTTTCCCCCCATTTATGCTTACAGCGCCTTTACAGCCGCCTGAATCGCCTCGTCCTTCTTCTCCACTTCGTTCGCCATTTTCTGCTTCATCTGTTCCAGCTTATCGGCCAGCGCTTCATCAGCAAGAGAGAGCATCTGGATCGCCAGCAAAGCCGCATTGTCCGCTCCGTCAATCGCAACAGTTGCTACCGGAACGCCGCTGGGCATCTGCACGGTGGCCAGCAGAGCATCGAGGCCGTCAAGTGTAGAACACTTGATCGGAATCCCGATCACCGGAAGCGTAGTGTGCGCCGCGAGTACTCCCGCCAGATGCGCCGCCTTACCGGCCGCAGCAATAATGACGCCGAACCCGTTGGCTCTGGCATTTTTCGCAAACTCCGCCGCCATCAGCGGGGTTCTGTGTGCCGACATCACATGCACCTCTGTCGGTACTTCATATGCTTTCAACCGCTTAATTGCAGCAGATACAACCGCAAAATCACTGTCGCTGCCCATAATTACCGCAACTTTTTTTCCGCTTGACATGAAAACAGCACTCCTTTTTAAATCGTATTCTCATTGCCTCAACCGCCAGAATAAAAAGCAAAAAGCAGACCGCACCCATACAGGATGCAGTCTGCCCAGTTATTCAGAAGCCCGGTTACGACCGGCACATTTTTTCAGACAGGTAACAATCAACAGAACCGATCTCATGCCTTATCCTCCGGTCTCTCCTGAATAATTCATCCTCTTCAGTTTAGGTTAAAAAGAAGTAAAATGCAATAGACGCTGCCGGAAAAATCATATTTTCGTAAGGTTATCATGAGCTTTCATTCGGAAGCACTGCCTATTTTGTCTATTTTGCGCGGTCGCTTTTTTCACCCTGAGAATCGTCGGTGAACAGCTCTTTTACAGAGGTTGCAAGACCGGCTAGAGACTGAATTTCTGACGGAATGATGATCTTGGTGGCCTTGCCGTCGGCCGCTTTTCCAAATGCCTCCAGGCTCTTGAGCGCGATCACTCGGTCGCTGGGAGCTGCTTCGTTCAAAAACTTCAAGCTGTCGGCCAGTGCCTTTTGAACAGACAGAATCGCCTGCGCCTCACCTTCAGCTTGCAGAATATGAGACTGCTTCTGCGCATCAGCCGCCAGAATCACAGCTTCCTTTTGGCCCTCGGCAATCAAAATCGCACTGCTCTTCTGACCTTCCGCGTCCAGAATAATGGCGCGGCGGTCACGCTCGGCTTTCATCTGCTTCTCCATCGAGTCCTGAATCGCCGGCGGCGGCAGAATATTCTTCAGCTCCACGCGGTTGACCTTAATACCCCAGGCATCGGTTGCTTCATCCAGGACGATACGGATCTTGGTGTTGATGACATCGCGGGATGTCAAGGTGGTATCCAGCTCCAGCTCGCCGATGATGTTACGAAGCGTGGTGGCACTCAGGTTTTCAATCGCGGAAATCGGGCGTTCCACGCCGTAGGCATACAGCTTTGCATCCGTAATCTGAAAATACACCACGGTATCAATCTGCATGGTTACGTTATCTTTAGTGATAACCGGCTGGGGCGGAAAATCGATCACCTGCTCTTTAAGAGATACTTTTTTTGAAATCCGGTCAAGAAAGGGAATCTTGACATGCAAACCCGTCTCCCATGTTGCGTAATACGCTCCCAGGCGTTCCACAACGTAAGAGTGCGCCTGCGGAACAATCTTGATGTTTGTGATGATAACCACAAGAACAATCAAAATCAGAAGCCCAAAAATAATCCATTCCATAGTATAGCCTCCTGTTAATTAAATACAGTTCCTTTAAGATTCGGGCGCCACGATCAGCTTGACTCCCTCGATACGCAGCACCAGAACATTATGTCCTACCGGGATCACAATTCCACTGTCGGAACGGGCGGACCAGACGCTGCCCATTACCGTAACCTGACCCAGGCCTTTTTCGTTGTCAATCTCCGACGTAACAATCCCGATCTTACCAATATAGCGACCGGCATTCGTGTCTTCTCTTTTCACTCTCAGGATTTTTTTAATCAGCGGACGGGTCAAAGCCAGCGAAAGCGCCGTTACCACTGCAAATGTTCCTGTCTGAACCCAGATGGGCGCACCCAGAAGATTTGCAATAATCGCCGCAATACCGCCAACCACCATCCAGATGGATACCAGCTGGGCGGTCACAGCCTCCAGGATCGCCGCTCCGACAATCACCGCAAGCCAAACATAAGGATAATAAGCCTCCATCGTTTCACACCTCCCGAACAGAGTACTAAATTGTTTTACAATGCTATGGTTTCAGTTTACCATAAATGCGCATTGAAATCAAATTTCAGTATTGACACTATTCGGTAAATCAGTTAAAAATACTTTTTGATTCTGTAAAAATTTAGTTGCCGTTTTTATTTGTTCTCCATATAGCGAAAAAATAGATTCGGTTATTTCTGTTTTAGTCTGCTGCCAAACCGCTTCGCACCGTCTGATTCTCCCTCATTTGCAGTTCACGGTAGCTTTCCGTCACCTCGTCAATAAATTCCCGTTCCGCGTCCGCAAGCTTTCTGTCCCGTTTGGTTACAATACCGAACTGAATATGCTCCGAACAGTTCATCAGGGGAACCGACACAACCCCATACAGGGAATTCTGCCCAGAAAATTCCGAAATTCCAATTGTAAAAAAGTCGCCGGTTGAAATCAGATTCATCTGCTCGGCCCTGTCATTCACATACACAATTCGGGAAGAATCATTTAAATCGAGATGAAGATTTTCTTCTGTAATATGGTAGATAAAGTCTTCGAACTGCCCAATGTATCTTACAAACCCATAATTCTTCAGCTCCGAAACGTCAATGCCCTGGCTGCCATTGAGCAGTTCATGGCCGCTTGAAAGACAAACATATGGCAGGAAGGTTGCCAGCCGCCTGAAATGCAGTTCCTTATCCGAAAAAAGCTTTTGCATCGTTTCCTCTTCCTGAGACGCAAAATGAATCACCCCTACATTTGCACTGCCGCTGATCACATCATCCACCACGTTCATCGTGGAATCCTCGTTCAGGCGGTAGGAATAACGCTCCAGATTCCAGTGCCGGCAGCAGATGCGGTTAAAACACTCTGCTGTATGTGAAAATTTCGTCATAGAAACACTCATCATACTTTCACCGTCTTGGATTTCGCTGCTGAACTGCTTTAAATTTTCAATTTCACGCAGAATCACTTCACAATGCTTCAAATACTTTTCCCCGTTTTTTGTCAGCACACAGCCCTGCTTTGTACGCTGAAACAGCTCAAACCCCGCCTCTTCCTCAACCTCTTTAATAATATGGCTTAGGTGAGGCTGCGAAACATACATCACCTTTGCGGCCTGATTAATAGACCCGTAGTCCGCAACCGCCTGAAAATACTTTAAGTATTTAATCTCCAATAACCGCTCCCCCTTTTGATAAGCACTCTGAAACAGCAGAACAAAATAACTGCTGTTCTTTCTTTTATCATATCTATCACATTCAGAAATGGATGTAAAGATATTCCATCTAAATTTGTAAAAATTTACCGTTCCCATAAAAGGGTTCTGGTAAATCTTTCTATATGGATTTGTTATAAGCATTATCAACAATTCGAATTACCCGATTTGTTTTATTTGTGCTACTATAATAACATTCCATAAAAAACATTGTAACAAAGAGGTGATTTTATGATGATAGCACAAGATTTTGACCTTATTTTACAAGATTCTCTCGTTTACGGCAGAAGTCACCTTTCCTGCGGCAAGGTTGCTGACTATATTCCCGAACTGGCCAAAGCCGACCCTTCGCATCTTGGAATCTGCCTGATGCTGCCGGACGGCACGGTCTGCCACGCCGGAAGCTGGAAAATTCCGTTTACCATGCAAAGCATTGCAAAAACCTTTTCTTTAATTCTGGCCCTGAAAACAGTCGGCTACGAAAAAGTATTCAGCAAAGTAGGAATGGAACCTACCGGAGACTGTTTCGACAGCATTGTGCAATTAGAAACCAAACAGCTTCCCCCGTTTAACCCGATGATTAACGCGGGGGCAATTGTTACAGTAAGCTGTATTGAACTACCGAATCCGTTTGGGGCATTCCTTGAACTCGTTCGTCAACTGTGTTTTAATGATACTATTCGTCTGAACGAGCAAGTCTATCTTTCTGAAAAGCGCACCGGCCTTCGCAACCGCTCCATCGCCTACCTTTTGCAGAGTGACCATATTCTGGAGGGTGACCCGGAACAAGTGCTAGACCGCTATTTTCGTATGTGCTCGGTGGAGGTAACAACAGAGGATTTAGCCCGCTACGCGCTGATTTTGGCCAACGACGGCACAGACCCTGTTACCGGAGAAGAAATGATAGAGGAATGGATTGTACGTATTGTAAAAACACTGATGCTGACTTGCGGTATGTACGATGAATCAGGTGAATTTGCAGTAAAGACGGGAATCCCATCCAAGAGCGGAGTAGGAGGTGGAATTGTTGCGGCTACAGAGCAAGGGATGGGAATTGCAACCTACGGGCCGGTTCTAAACAAAAAAGGCAACAGCGTAGGCGGCATACATATGTTGGAATATTTATCCCGTAAATTAAACCTGCATTATTTAGCAAACAAAACTTACACTGCGGTGTAAACAAAGAAAGGGTTATTGAAGTATGAGTGCATTTGCGGATCAACTAAATCACATTCTGGACACAACAAACGGCTTTTTATACGGCAGCGTTCTATTGGTCTTACTGCTGTTCACCGGCATCTACTTTTCCATTCGTACCCGTATGGTGCAGTTTCGAATGGCCAAAGAAGGAATTCGGCTCTTGTTTCAGGAAAGTGACGACAAGGAAGCCGTCTCGGGCTTTCAGGCCTTAATGGTTTCTTGTGCCTCCCGTTTGGGCGTAGGCAACATTACCGGCGTTGCCTCCGCCATTATTCTGGGCGGCCCCGGTGCGATTTTCTGGATGTGGATGACAGCGGCCCTCGGCGGCGCTTCCGCTTTTGTGGAAAGCACGCTGGCACAGCTATACAAGGTAAAAACGCCTGAGGGCAGGTTTCAGGGCGGCCCCTCGTACTATTTGGTAAAAATCTTCAAACGCCGCTGGGTGGGCGTTGTGTTCGCAATGTCTCTGATCATCACCTTCTCCTATGGCTTCCAGATGCTGCAGGCCAACGCGGTTACCGCCGCCTTCCAGCAGAATTTCGGGGACTCCCCTCTGGTGGCCTACGGCACCGCAATCTTCATGGCTTTGCTGACCGCCTACGGCGTATTCGGCGGACAAAAAGTAGTTGCGAAAATTTCTGAAGTCATCGTTCCGATTATGGCGATTGGTTTTCTAGTCGTCAGCCTTGCGGTTATTGCACTGAATATTCGCAATCTCCCCCACGTATTCTCTCAGATTTTCTCAATGGCTTTCGACTTTAAATCTATCTCCGGAGGATTCGCGGGCACCGCAATCTCGATCGGCCTGCGCCGCGGCCTGTATTCAAATGAAGCCGGTATGGGCAGCGCACCCAACGCGGCAGGTACTGTAGATGACACTCACCCCGCAAAGCAGGGCCTGGTTCAAATGCTGGCCGTTTTTATCGACACTCTGATTCTCTGCACCGCAACCGCACTGCTCATCCTCTGCCCCGGCGTCTCCTGGGAAGGAAAAGACGGCGGCTACGCCATGCCTCTGGTTCAGGCTGCCGTACAATCACAATTTGGCACCTTCGGCATCTGGTTTGTTTCCATTTCGGTTCTGTTCTTTGCTTTCGGAACCATTATTGGCAATATTTATTATGTTGAAACAAACGTCTATTATATCTGGCACCGCGCTCCCTCCAAGCTGTTCCGCCTAAGCATTGTAGCCGCCGTATTCATTGGCTGCCTGATCAAAGCAGAGCTCGCCTGGAACCTGTCGGACTTCACCATGGCGGTCATGGTTCTGCTGAACTTCCCCGCACTGATGATTCTGGCCAACACGTCCATCAAGGTTTTAAAGGACTATGAGGCCCAGAAAAAACAGGGCAAAGAAAAAATCTATTTCTATGCACCGAGCATCGGAATTCACGATACTGACTGCTGGAATGAAAACAGAGAATCCGAGCCGAAGGCTGTTTCCGCCGAGCCGGTTGCCAAGAGATAAGATTCCCGACTTTAAAACAGCTTACGCCTCCTCTTGATATAGCCATTTGGTTGGCGGCAAGGGTTCGTCGAAGCCCTTGCCGCCTGCCGTATCAAAAACAGCCGAACCAATTACAGAAAAAAGGGTGATGCCAGAAGGCATCACCCTTTTTCTCACGGAAAAAATTCAGATTAATACATGCCGCCCATGCCGCCGTCTGCGGGCATTGCGGGAGCAGAGACCGGCTCTTTCTTATCCGCAACCAGAGATTCGGTGGTCAGAATCATGGCAGCGATGGAAGCGGCGTTCTGCAGAGCGGAACGAGCTACCTTAGTAGGATCAACGATCCCCTGAGCGATCATATCGCCGTATTCCTGAGTCAACGCGTTAAAACCGTAGCCAATCTTGTTTTCCTTCTTCAGATTCTCTACGATAACGGAGCCTTCGAGGCCCGCGTTTGCGGCAATCTGGCGCAGGGGCTCTTCCAGAGCCTTCAGAACGATCTGCACGCCAGTCTTTTCGTCACCGGAGGTGGTATCCATCAGCTTCTGCACAACGGGAATTGCGTTGATCAGAGCAACGCCGCCGCCAGCCACGATGCCCTCTTCCACAGCAGCCTTGGTTGCCGCCAGAGCATCTTCAATACGCAGCTTCTTCTCTTTCATTTCCACTTCGGTCGCAGCGCCGACCTTGATGACCGCAACACCGCCGGCAAGCTTCGCCAGGCGCTCCTGCAGCTTCTCACGGTCGAAATCGGAGGTAGTGGTTTCCAGCTGGGCGCGGATCTGAGCAACTCTGTCTTTGATCTCGTCGGAGTTGCCAGCGCCGTCTACGATGATGGTATTCTCTTTGTCAACCTTTACCTGGCGGGCACGACCCAGCTGAGCAATGGTGGTATCCTTCAGCTCAAGGCCGAGCTCTTCGGAAATCACCTGGCCGCCGGTCAGAACAGCGATGTCACGCAGCATCTCTTTTCTTCTGTCGCCAAAGCCGGGAGCCTTTACGCCAACGCAGGTAAAGGTGCCGCGCAGCTTATTCAGGATCAAGGTGGTCAGAGCCTCGCCCTCGATGTCCTCGGCAATCATCACGAGCTTCTTGCCGGACTGTACGATGCTCTCGAGCAGGGGCAGAATCTCCTGAATGTTGGAAATCTTCTTATCGGTAATGAGGATATAGGCGTCGTCGATCACGGCTTCCATCTTATTGGTATCAGTTACCATGTAAGGGGTGATATAGCCGCGGTCAAACTGCATGCCTTCAACAACCTCGGAGTATGTCTCGGCGGTCTTGGACTCTTCCACCGTGATAACGCCGTCGGAGCTGACCTTTTCCATCGCTTCCGCGATCAGCTTGCCGATGAATTCATCTGCGGAGGAAACGGTCGCGACTCTCGCGATGTCGTCGGAGCCGGTCACCTTCTTGGAGTGGTGGATCACAGCCTCAACAGCGGTTTCAACCGCCTTCTGAATACCCTTGCGCAGGATCATGGGGTTTGCGCCAGCCGCCAGATTCTTCATGCCCTCGCGAACCAGAGCCTGTGCCAGCAGAGTAGCGGTCGTGGTACCGTCGCCGGCCACGTCGTTGGTCTTGATCGCAACTTCTTTTACGAGCTGTGCGCCCATGTTCTCAAAGGGATCCTCGAGTTCGATCTCTTTCGCGATGGTCACGCCGTCGTTGGTGATCAGCGGAGCGCCGAACTTTTTATCGAGCACCACGTTGCGGCCCTTCGGGCCCAGGGTGATTTTAACGGTATCTGCCAGCTGGTTTACACCGCTCATCAGAGCTTTTCTGGCTTCTACATCGAAAATAATCTGCTTTGCCATGCTATATTCCTCCTAAATTTCTGAATTAAAATGAAAAATCATTCCACAACAGCAAGAATATCTGACTGCCGTACGATGGTGTACTCTTCGCCGTCGATTTTCACTTCTGTTCCGGCATATTTGCTGCTGATGACCTTATCGCCCACCTTTACGTACATGGTGACCTCTTTGCCGTCTACCAACCCGCCGGGGCCGACCGCGATAACGGACGCGATCTGGGGCTTCTCTTTTGCAGAACCAGCCAGCAGGATACCGCTTTTTGTGGTTTCCTCCGCCTCTTCCAATTTAATCAGAACTCTGTCGGAAAGTGGTTTGATCGTCATTTCCTATTTCCTCCTTATAAAAAATCAAAATGATTGATTGGGTTTAGCACTCAATATCCCCGAGTGCTAAATCTTATTTTAGCCGCTGACAGCATAAAAATCAAGAGGTTTTTTCCTAAAATACGGAATTTCATAATTTTTTTACAATTGCAAATTCAAAAAAAATCCGGGAATCGTCTCTCGATCCCCGGATTTAGTCTTTCCTGATTTTTACATTTTAATTTTATAATTAAATCATCTTTTAAATGTTTCCAAATTTCTTCCATTCGCCTTTGGCGGAGGAAGAAATCCTGTGTTATCAAGTAATCAGGCTTTATAATAGCTGTACAGCTGGCATTTAATCATTCCGTTATACAGCTTGCGGCGTTTGTCCGCCGGGCGGCCAAAGCAGCTTTCAAATGTTTCGTCTGGGCTGATGATGTGGTAACTCCAGCCGCGTTTGGGGACAAAGTGCTGCCCCATTGCCGTATACAGCTCCTCCGCCTGGCTCAGGTCGAGCAGGCGCTCACCGTAAGGTGGGTTGCAGATTACGCAGCCGCGCTCGCCCTCCTCCGCAAAATCGCGGATATCGCGCTTTTCCGCACGAATATGAGCAATCACTCCCGCCTTTTTCGCATTTTCCAACGTGAGGGCAACCGCCGCGCCGTCGATGTCGTAGCCAGTAGCAAGGAAGGTGCTGTCGCGTTTTACCAAATCCTGCGCACGCGCTTTTTCCCGAATCCACACACTTTCATCAATCCCCTTCCAGCTTTGCGCCGCAAAGCTGCGCTGCAGGCCGGGTGCAATATTCATTGCAAGCAAAGCAGATTCAATGAGAATCGTGCCGGAACCGCAGAACGGGTCGTACACGTGAGAATCCGGCCAAAGGCGGGCCAGCTTCGCCATCGATGCAGCCAGTGTTTCCTTGATCGGCGCTTCCGCCGCATTGGGACGGTAACCGCGCTTATGAAGCCCTACCCCGCTGGTATCGAGCATCACGCTGACGGAATCCTTTAAAATCAGAAACTGCACCTGATACATGTCGCCGGATTCTTCGAACCACGGCACGCGGTGCTTCAGCTTCAGGCGTTCCACAATGGCCTTTTTGATGATGGACTGGCAGTCCGGAACGCTGGAAAGCTGAGAGCTGAGGGAACGGCCTTTAACCGGAAAACGGTCTTTTTTGCCGATCCACGCTTCCCACGGCAAAGCCTTTACCCCCTGAAACAGCTGCTCAAAGGTAACGGCGCGAAACGTGCCGAGCAGCACAAGCACCCGCTCGCTGTAACGGGAGCAGAGATTCGCGCGCGCCAGTATCTCGTCGCTGCCGTCGAACACCACGCGCCCGTTTTGGGGCTCCACCTGCTGCGCGCCCATTTCCCGCAGCTCTTCCGCCACCAGGCCCTCTATGCCCAGCAGGCAGGGGCATACCAGTTTAAATTGATCCATTGTGTTCCTCTCCGTATCTGAAAAATAACGGGGGCCGCAGTCTGACGCGGTCCCCGCTGACTATCTGTATTATTCCGCATCCGGCTCCAATAAACCATAATCGCCGTTTTTGCGCTGATACACTACGTTAATTTCACCCGTAGCACTATCGCGGAACATGTAAAACTGATGACCCAGCAGATTCATCTGCAAAATTGCTTCTTCTAAAGTAAGGGGCTTTACCGGGAAATGCTTGGTACGTACGACTCGATATTCATCTTCTTCGGCAGTAACACCAGACTCAGCGTCCTCTGGCATTTCCAGCACAAGCTGATCCAGCGCCGCAGAATGAATCTGCTTGTCCAAGCGGCTCTTATTCTTGCGGATCTGCCGACCCAGAGCACTGACAACCTGATCCAGTGCGTCGTTCATTTCAAAATCGGTTGCCTCCGCACGATAAATCATGCCCTTGCTCCGAATTGTGATTTCAACCGTCTGACGGTTGCGTTCCAGCGTGACCACCACATGAGCATCCGCGTCCGCATCAAAAATCTTATCAAAACGGGAAAGCTTTTTTGTCGCCAGGCTCTTAAAATGATCTTTCAAAGTGACCTTACGTCCAGTAATCGTGATATTCATGTACGCATCTCCTTTGCAAATGGAAATCACAGAGTTTTCGGAACAAATTCCTGAAAATTCACCCGAACCCTCTGGGAGTATTATAACATAAATACCGAAAAAATAGAAGTAGTTCGACTTTAAATGATTATTTTTTTATGACGCGTTACGTGGCAACCAACGTTGACCGCAACGGGCAGGCCGGCAATGTGCGTGGCGTAGGTTTCGATGTTGACAGCCAGCGCCGTCACATCGCCCCCAAAGCCCTGTGGGCCGACCTTCAGCTCGTTGACCGCGCGGAGCATGTCCTGCTCCAGCTGGTGGTAAAAAGGATCCGGGTTCGGCTCATCCAGCGGGCGGCACAACGCCTGTTTCGCAAGCTGTGCGCACAACTCAAAATCGCCGCCGATCCCCACTCCCAGTACAACCGGAGGACAGGGATTTCCGCCCGCCAAGCGGACGGTTTCCGTGACAAAATCAATGATCTGCTGCGACCCTGCCGCCGGAGTCATCATTTTCAGGCGGCTCATATTTTCACTGCCAAAGCCCTTCGGGCAGGCGGTGAGCGTCACACGGTCACCGGGCACAATCCGTGTGTGCAGCACGGCGGGAGTGTTATCTTCCGTATTGACGCGGCGCAGCGGGTCCCCTACCACGGAGCAGCGGAGCAGGCCCTCCACGTAACCACGGTGAACACCCGCGTTGACGGCCTCCTCAAACGAGCCACCGACCAGATGAACCTCCTGCCCGATCTCCGCAAACACAACCGCCATGCCGGTATCCTGGCAGATCGGCAGATTCAGCCGGCGTGCGGCATCCAGATTTTCGCACAGATCCTCTAAAATCGATTTACCCAGAGGATTGCTCTCCTTCTGCACCGAGCAGCGGATGCAGTCCTCCAAATCGCCGGAAAGCTCGCGGTTCGCCTCAATCAACATACGGCACAGCTCATCGCTGATACGGGAAACGGAAACCTCTCTCATACACTCCAACTCCTTTTGATCTACACCCCTAGGGGCACTTATCCTCTCAGTTACAATACCCGCCTGCCTGCCACAAATACCATTTCCGGCTTTGTGCTAATTTGCAGCGGATCGTCACGGAAGAGGGAAAAATCAGCATCCTTGCCCGGCTCCAAAGAGCCGACGCGATCGTCGATGCGGCAAATGCGCGCCGGGTTGATCGTAATCGCACGCAGCGCCTCTTCCCGCCCAAGCCCCTCGCGCACCGCAAGCGCAGCACACAGCGGCAGATACTGAATCGGGATAACGGGGTGATCCGTGACAAGCGCCATGCGTATGCCGTGCTTTTGGAGGAGGCCGGGGCAGGCCGGAGTCAAATTCTTCATTTCGGGCTTTGCACGGTCACATAGAATGGGGCCGCAAAGCACCGGCACATCCTCCCCGACCAGATCGTCGGCGATCAGGTGGCCGTCCGTAGCGTGAACAATCACATAATCCAGGTGAAATTCACGCCCCAGGCGCATCGCGGTAAAAATATCGTCGGCCCGGTGAGCGTGAAAATGTACCGGCAGCTCGCCCTGCAATACGGGAATGAGTGCTTCGCATTTTATATCATACTCCGGTGGATCAATGTCCTCATCCTTGCACGAAAGCTCCAAATCCTCTAGATAGCGCCGGGCTTTGTACAGCTCCTCGCGAATGAGGGCCGCCGTGGCCATGCGGGTAGAAGGTGCTTGGCTTTTACCGTGATACGTGGACTTCGGGTTTTCTCCCAACGCCATTTTCATCGCCACGGGCGCCTGGATGACCATGTTGTCGATCCGCCGCCCCGCCGTTTTGACGGCGGCGAGCTGCCCACCGATGGGATTCGAGCTTCCGGGTCCGGTAATCACCGTCGTCACACCCGCAGCACAAGCCTCCTCAAAGCAGCGATCCAGAGGGTTCACGGCGTCGATTCCGCGCATCTGCGGCGTAATGGGATCGGTGTCCTCGTTGCCGTCGTCACCCTCGAAGGTCAGGCCATCCTCCCACATGCCAAGGTGCGTATGGGCGTCGACAAAACCGGGATACACAGCGGCGCCGCCAGCGTCAATAATCTCTTCTTCCGCGGTATTAGGCGCGGGCATAGGGCCAACCCCGGCGATTTTGCCGTCTCGTACCAACAGGTAGCCGTTCGAGATGGGATCGCCCGCCATCGTATAAATCGTTGCATTTTGTATCAGCATATGTTACCTCCCAAAAGCAGGGCATACCCCGCAGGCTCCGGTAAAAAAGCTGCCGCACACACGGCAGACGGGAAGGCCAGAAGCCACCCCGTACCGGAAACAAATCAATCTGGTTGTTCTGTTCCAGCCGTTCGGAGCAAGCGCCGGAACAACCGGAAAACGCATCAAAAAGGCGGAGTGTGACCACTCCGCCTGTCTTATTTGGATGGGCCACCGCCGCCATGCTTGGTAAAGCCGCCGCGTTTGGAATCAATGCACCTTTTGAGGTCGGTCATTTTTTCGTCGCTGGTCTGCTTGAACCGAGACATCATTTCCTCAAAGCTGGTTGCTTCGGGCTTTTTGCTCGCCTGCCACTCATAGTTGCCCGGTCTGGCTGCGGGACGCGGTCCGGAAGGACGTGGTCCGAAAGAACGCGGCCCAGAAGAACGCGGCGCAAAGTGACGCGCGGCAGGACCGTTGTCACGAGGCGGCGGCGGAACAGCCTTTTTCATGGAAAGACTCACTTTGCCATCATCGCTGATGCTCAGCACTTTCACCTTGACCATCTGATTTTCCGTTACATAGTCGCGGATTTCTTTCACAAAGGTTGGAGCTACCTCGGAAATGTGAACCATCCCGGTTTTGCCCTCGGGAAGCTCTACAAATGCACCGAACTTTGTAATTCCAGTAACCTTTCCCTCAAGAATTGTTCCTACCTCAAGTTGCATACAGTAATAATATCCTCCTCTTAAATTCAGAGCCGTTTAATTCCCCGCAATATTTACAAAAACACGTTCGCCGGGCTTAGCATAATCGAGCCCTTCCCGCACAACGCGCTCTATGTACTCGTCACTGACACCACTGCCGGAAGACAAACTGTGCTTTAAGTCCTCATTTTTAATCTCCTGAATTTTGATCTGCTGTTTCAAATCGGCCAGCTGCCGCTTTTTTTCGCTGATCTGCATCTGCTGATTCACGAGAGCGACCGCCGCGTAAACCGCAAACACCAGAATAGCAAACCGCAGCAAAAAGCTCTTTTTTTCTTTCTTGGCTTTCAGTATCCTCATAAAGTCAAACAGCTCCCCTCTTTGCAATCCGCAGTAATGGGGCAAATTCAGAATCCATACAGTTGATTATACACTATTGGGCGGGGAGGTTTCAAGCGATTTTTTTCTTTTCTTCCGAAATTTTAAGGGTTTTATTGTGACTTTCGCAATTTTTACACCAGCAGAGCATACCCCGTGGAAGATCCAGCGAAGCAAACACCCCACAGGATGGAAAATCCAGCGGAATAAAAAATTTTTAATCGCCGTTAAAATTCGCAGCAGAAGGTGTGATAAACGGAGCGTAATCTCACCAAGGGTAAGAAAATAAACGCACATACCGATGGCCTCACCCGCCAGCAGATAAAAGCGAACCTCTCCCCAGTTGACCGCAAGGGCCAGAAGAAAGCTGATAACAGCCGCGACAAAGCATACAAAAATATCCTGCCAGATCACCTGGCGTTTTTCACTGCGGGCAAACACCCGAAAAATGCGAAACACATCGTAAAACGCGCCGAGCGCGAACCCAACCGCCAGGGCGATGAGAAAACCCTGGCCCTGCTCCTCCAGAGTAAGACCCAAAGCGCAATCACCCCGCTATCGGAACATTTTGGAAAACAAACCGCCGCCGCTGCTCTGCTTTTGATCGGTATAGCTCAGAGAACAGATTTCTCCCATAATGGTCAGTTCACCGGTTTCGGTATTGAGCTTTCCGATTTGCAGATTCCGGCCACGAATCACGATTTCGCCAAGATCGGTATACGCCACCACCGTCTGGTCGTCAAAGCTGTCCACATTGGAAACTCCGGTAGCAGTCAGCGTCTTTCTGTTATCCACAATCAGGCTGTGCGGCGCGCGAACCGTTTTGGCTGCTGCTTTCTTTTCTTCCGCCATGATCGTTCCCTCCCGACAGTATAGTTGATCACAATGCCGCTTGATCTGTGTCCTTCCTCCGTCTGCGGCGGTGGAAGGAGATCCGGTCTGGAAGCGGATTGACTCTACTACATATATGCTGGCTGGAAGGGACATATTCTGGCAGTTTTCAGGAAAGCGCCTCATACATTTCGGCTGCGTCTCCCTTTTGTGCGTATTCACTCACCCGCACCACTCTCACCTTCAGGCTGCGCGCGCCAAGCTGCAGCTCCAGTACATCGCCCTCCTTCACCTCGTAAGAGGCGCGGGCCACCTTGCCGTTTACTGTCACCCGACCGGCGTCACACGCTTCGTTCGCAATGGTGCGCCGCTTGATTAAGCGGGATACCTTCAAGAACTTATCCAATCTCATGAAATATTTCTGCTCCTTTTATCGTCAAATTCACTTTCCAAGACGCTTTCTTCCCTCGCCTGCGGCGGGGGAAGAAAGCGTGAGCTTATAATTACTTGCCGCCAATAACACAAAAGGCCACGGCAAACGCAAAACGCCTGTCCGCAGCCTTTAATATCAACAACAGCTTATTTGTCCGTAGCATCCTTAAATGCTTTACCAGCCTTGAACGCCGGAATTTTGGATGCGGGGATCGTGATGGGAGAATTGGTTCTGGGGTCACGGCCCTGTCTTTCGTTGCGGGAACGAACTTCAAACGTACCGAAGCCAACCAGCTGAACCTTTTCTTCCTTTGCAACGGTCTCAATGATAACATCGATCACGGCGTTTACTGCGCTGTCGGCATCCTTCTTGGAAATAGCGGCTTTCTCTGCCACCGCAGAAATCAATTCTGTTTTGTTCATAAGATTTGTTACCTCCAAAATTTTATTTTTCAGTCTGGTTTTCCAGCTGGGGAATGGTACGCTGTTTTACTTCATCCCAAAGCCTGTCCAACTCTTCAGGCGACAAAGTGTCCAGCCGCTGTCCTCTCTCCCGGGCCAACTCCTCCGCCGCGGTAAAACGCGCGATGAATTTGTTGCAGGAAATCGTCAGCGCCTGCTCCGGTTCCGTTTTCAGGTGCCGGGCCGCATTCACTACCGAAAACAGAAGGTCTCCGACCTCCTGCTGGCAGTCCTGCGCATTACCCTTCCGGATCGCCTCCTTCAGTTCCGCGGTTTCTTCCTCCACCTTTTTCAGCGTCTGCCAGACATCAGCAAAGTCATACCCCGATTTTGCCGCTTTCTGCTGCACCTTGGCACTGCGCATCAGCGCGGGTAGTGCAGGTGAGACGCTTTCCAGCACCTGAGCCTGAGTAGACTGGTGCTTGGTGCGCTTTTTGATGGCATCCCAGTTTTTGAGAACCTCCGCGGAATCCTGGACATGGACATCCCCGAACACGTGGGGATGCCGAATAATCAGCTTTTTACAGATGCCGTCGGCAACCTGATCAAAATTAAACCTGCCTGCCTCAGCTTCCAAATCTGCATGGAACACAACCTGAAGCAGCACATCGCCCAGTTCTTCCTGCAGAAGCTCCGTATCTTCGGTGTCGATGGCCTCGACCGCCTCGTACGTTTCTTCAATCAGGCAGGCCCGGATGCTGTGATGTGTCTGCTCCCGGTCCCAGGGGCATCCCCCGGGCGAACGGAGAATTCTGACAATTTGCAGCAGGTCCTCAATCTTATACGTTTCTTTTCTTAGAAAATCCAACCTGACAGGTCCTTTCCTGGAATATAGCCGGCGAAAACTAGTACTATATTACCTTATCCATCCATGTTTTTCAAGTATTTTTGCAATTTTTTGGCCGTTGGGGAGCATCAAAATGTCATCGCGGCAAATTGCCCGCAAACAGAGCAGAGAAAGCGAATAAACCAGCACAGCCGCACCTACTGCGCCCACCGTGGCAAGATTCTCTGAAAGCACATGGGAAAGCAGCCCGTAAACAGACCAGGCGGCAGTGCAGCACAGAATGGAAGCAATGAGCGGCTTGCCGAAAATCGAGAGAAAATCCGGCAGGATTCCGGTTTCACGGCACAGGCAAAAAAGGGCGGCCACAGTGAGAAAAAGGTAGCAAGCCAGCGTGCCCGCGCCCGCGCCCAGTACGTTGATCTGCGGGATTCCCACCAGAAAATAATTGAGCGTCACCTTGATCGTCAGCCCCACCGCCAGGAGCTTTACGGGCAGATCGACCCGGCCGACTGCCTGCAGCATACTGTTGACCGGCGTGCTGAACGACGCGAAAATCGCGCCGACCCCCATAATGACCAGAACATGAGAGGTGATAGGCAGAGAGGGGCGTGCGCCAAACACCAGGCGCGCCACCGGCCCTGCCATCACTGCAAGGCCCATGCCCGCAGGGATGCTGAACAGCGCTGTGACTCGCAGAACTGCTTCCATGCTCTTTTTCAGGTACACTCTCTCCCCGCGTGTAAACGCGGCGGTCACGTTGGGCAGAGCGCTGATGCCGAACGCCTGGGTAATCGCCGGCACCAGCATAAACAGCGTCAGCGCCATGGAAAAGCATCCGAACAAAAAATTGGGGACGGTATCTGTTTCAATGTTAATCTGTGGTATCATTCCCTGATACATGGAAAGCAATACCTGCGGGTCCTGTTCCATCACCTTGTGAATTCGGGTCTGCAAAAACGTGGTATCTACCATGGCGGCCACATTGACCGCCATCGCCCCAATACCGATGGGAATCGCCGTTCTCACCAGACGGGACACCGTTTTGCGCATACTGCGCGGCGGCGGGGAATTTTTCAGATTTTCTTCCGTAATGCCGTCGCCGATCAACCGGTGACGGCAGAACAGGAATAGAAAGCTCATCAGCGAGCCAACTGTTACGCCGAGAATCGCGCCGGCGGCAGCGTAAGGCAGCACCGCGCTTCTCGCATAATCGCGCGATGCGGCGGCTGCACCGAATACGGTGCCAAACGCCTCGTACTCCTTCATTCCATGTTGCAGGATCAGGCAGGCAGCGGAGAGGCCAACCGTGAGCTTGCACAATGCCTCGATAATCTCGGAAATCGCCGTGGGGTACATATTCCGCAGACCTTCATAGTATCCCCGATAAATAGCGGTTAAACAGCTGAAAAGGATCGCCGGAGCCAGCGTGTACAGTGCGGGCAGCGCGTTTTCGTTGCCGATGATTTTTGCATAGGCTGCCGCGCCAAGGGCCATCAGCACAAAGCCGACCGTTCCGGTGCCGATAAAGATGGGTGCAGACGCGCGGTGAATGCGCCGAATATCCCGGTAGGCGCCGCGTGTGCAGCTTTCGGAAACCAGGCGCGAAATCGCAATCGGGAACCCAGCTGTGGCCAGGCTGTAAATTGGCCCGTAAAAATTATAGGCCGTATTGAAATAACCCAAGCCATCCTCCGTGATGACCCAGGTCAGCGGCACCTTGAACAGGGCACCGATCAATTTTACGATTAAAATGCTTGCTGTCAGAATCAAAGCACCGTGTAAAAAGCTCTGACTCTTCCTGCGGGAAGCTTTCCCCATAGTAGCACATCCATTCCCCAAAAATCCCGTTCAGGCGTTTGCCCTCTCTGTGGAATTTATATTAGCCCCGGGGAACGGTTATGCGAAAATCCTATTGATACAGAAAGAGCCCGGATTCTGAAAACGGAATCCGGGCTCTTCATTCACCTGTTTTCTTGTAAAAGGGATTACAGCTGGGCAGAAGCCTCTTGGATCTGCTCCTCAAGCGCCTTCAGCTGATCCTGAAGCTCGTCGACGGCAACAATTGCTTCCGCTACCAAATCCGCAGGATCGCTGTCTGCTTTTTTGGCGTCGTAAACCGCTTTGCCCAATGCCTCATACTTTTTGTTGATTTCATTACTCAGCTCGGCCGCACTGATTTTCAGTTTGGATACATCCACAAGCTGATTGGCTTTTTTTCCGACGGCATTCGCCGCCGATTTTGCATTGATGACAACATCTTCAAAAAGGCCCATCGTAGACACGCTCCTTCGATTATTGATTACCTCAATTATACCACCTATTTCGCTAACAATGCAAGAATCTGTCCTGTAAACAAATTATAAATTATTCTGCCGCTTGTTCATAAAAATCTGCAATAAACAATAAACCCGGGAATTCTTCCCCGCCTTCGGTAGAAAAAATTCTATATTTGACAGGTCAAGTATAAATGCTCCCGCCGATAAACTCACGCAAAATAGAATTTTCAGGCACAAGGCTTTCATCCATCGGCACAAAGCGTTCAAGCTGCGTTACGAGGTGACTGGTGTAATGGTAGCGGGGATGATCAGGCGAAATCTCGCGGAGCAGAGTAATCGCCTTGCGGCGCAGCACGCACGGCTCATACATGTGAATGGAATTGATTGTGATGTTGCTTACGCTCTTGTAAGGGCGAATATAGTTATTCTCGCCGTCGAGCACGTTCTGCCACATAGAGAGCGTCCGCTCGGGGCCAGCCCCGCGAAAGCTGTAATCGCGCACCACGCGGCGGATAAACCGCAGATCGTTGTGCGACAAAACCACGCCCGCGCTGTCCTTGATGTCCTGCTTGACACTGATATACAGCTTGAGAAGATGATTCTGGGGCAAATGCGCACTGATGCGGGGATTGAGCGCATGAATTCCCTCAAAAATGGCCACGCCGTTTTCAGGCAGATCCACCGGCTTTGTGAGGCCCGTCGGCTGATGAATGGAAAAATCGAACACCGGCACGTCACAGCGGCCGGTTTCAATCAAATTCATCATACAGCTTTCCAACACGGGAACATTCAGCGCATCTACCGATTCATAGTCATGATCGCCATTTTCAAGGAGAGGTGCCTGGCTTTCTCCCCGGTAAAAGTCGTCGAGAGAGATCGTTGCGCAGCAAATTCCGCGGCTTTGCAGCATTTCCTTCATGACCTCCATGGTGGTGGTTTTACCGCTGCTGGAAGGCCCAGCCATCAGAATGATCTTATTTCGCTCCGGATTTTCCGTAATGGTATTGACAATGGAGCCCAGGTAGCGGCGATAAGCGGATTCAATTTGCTCGATCATACCAACCGGGTCGGTTTTGGCCGCTCCGTTGATCTGCTCAAGGTGATCGACATATTTGACGTAGCTATTTGCGAAATAGTTCATACAGTTCTTTCACCTGCTCCTTTCTTGCAATCATTTCCTCATGTCTGCTGACATATTCATACGGGAATTTAAAGTTGAAAATGCGACGCAGGGTATCGGAATACGGGTCCTTGACCTTGCTGACGGCACCCGCGCCGCAAGCCAGAATTGTATGGGTCTCATCCATGATATACACATTATAATCGCTGTAACAGCCGGGCTTGGCCCAGCCGGTATTTTCAAGATTGCCGACCATGCGGCTCTGCCGGTACAGGTAATATGGCTCGTAGCCCAAGGGAAAAAGGCTTTTTGCGGTATCATCGAGCATCTGCGCGGCTGCGGCGGCATCGGGGTCAAAGCCGTCGCGCTCCGACTGGTTCAGCCGTGAGGAGCGCTTGAGCGCCAGGGTGTGCACGGTGATGCTCTCCGGATTGAGCCGGAGGACCTGCTCCAGCGTACTGCGGTAGCCTTCCACCGTATCGCCGGGCAAACCGACGATTAAATCCATATTGATATTGTCAAAGCCCATCTCGCGGGCCAGCTCAAACGCCGAAACCGTCTGCGCGGTGGTGTGCCGGCGGCCGATCCGCTCGAGAATCTCGTCATTCATCGTCTGGGGATTGATGCTGATGCGGGTCACCCCAAATTCTTTCAGCACCTGCATACGCTCAGGGGTTACCGTGTCGGGTCGACCGGCTTCCACCGTAAATTCGCGGCAGGACGAAACCGGGAAATGGGTGCAGAGTGTGGAGAGCAGTATTCGCAGCTGCTCCGGCGAAAGGGTTGTGGGTGTTCCGCCCCCGATATAGACGGATTCGAGCCGCAGATGAAGTTCGTCGGCCACCTTTGCCGTATGCTCCAGTTCCTTGCACAGCAGAGTAACATATTCCGGCATTAAGCGGATCGCCTTATCCACCGACTGTGATACAAACGAGCAGTAGGCACACCGCGTGGGGCAAAACGGGATGGAAATGTATAGGCTGTACGATTCAGGACGGGATTGGGACAGAATTTTCTGCTCGTTGTCCATCGTCACTGCACTCAGCCGTGTTTTTTCGGGTGTGACAAGAAAGCCGGACTCAAAATGCCCGATGGCATGCTCCCGGCCCATCTGCCCGCACAGGCGGCGCAGGAGCTTGATTGGGCGCACTCCCGTCAGAATGCCCCACTGCGGGCGAATCCCGCAGCGCTCAGCGAAAAGCTCAAACAGCATCACCGCCATCAGGCGCTCCGCTTCCTTTTCCTGCTGCAGCACCGACTCCGGGAACGACCGGCTGTCTTCCAGCACCCTGCCTCCCATGTGCAGGCGCACGGAGATTTGCACTTCTCCCCCTGCTTGCCGCAGTCCCGTATAAACGGTGGTCTGCATTTCGGGCAGCTCTTCAGGGGCTTCAAATATCGTTTTTATTTCTTCATAAGGCAGGAACACCCGGCACAAATTTTCCATCTCATAATGGTACGGATGTCCGTCGACCAGCAGAACCATCAATAAAATTCCCCTTCATTCAGAAACGGATTATACCGTCTTTCTCTTTCTAAGGTAGTGGAGGGGCCGTGGCCGGGGTACACATGGTAGTCACCCTCCAGAGCGGCCAGCTTTTGCAGCGATTCCTTCATGTCTCGACTGCTGCCGGTAGGTAGATCGGTTCTGCCCATAGAGCCGCTGAACAGCGTGTCTCCGCTGAAGATCACATCCTCCACGAGGAAGCAGCAGCTGCCGACGGTATGCCCCGGCGTAAACAGCACCTTGATGTTCAGGCTGCCCAGCTCAATGATATCTCCGTCGTCAAAAATGCGGTCCGGGTCAAAGTTTTCATGCTTGATCGAGGGCAGCATACTGCCTTGGCTGATGTTCGGGTCATTGGTGCAGGGCGCGTCGGGACGGGAGATGCACACCTCGCACCCCGTCAGCTCCTTAATACGCGGCACGCCGTCGATATGGTCGAAATGGCCGTGGGTCAATAGGCAGAGTGCCACTTTTTCCGCGGGCAGAGCACGGATCACCTCATCCAGCCGTGCAGAAGTAAAACCGGGATCGATCACGGCGGAAAGGCCGGTTTCGTCGTCGGTCAAAAGGTAGCAGTTTTCTTCGAGCAAACCGCCTGTTATTCCTTGAATTTTCATCAGCCGAGTCTCCTTTTCGTAAGCCGTCAAGAACGACGAACCGAAATAATTCCTTCAATTCCGCTCAGCTTCGAGATCACGCCGGCCAAATGGTCGAGGCCGTTGACGGTGATGGTGGCGGAAATGATGGTCTTGCCATCCTTTGTTTCGCGCGAGTTCAGCGAGTGAATAAACAGGCGCAGGGTGAACATCTGCTGGGTCAGGTCAGCCAGGAGGCCCGAGCGAGCCTCCGCCACGATTTCAAGGGTGGATTTGAACTCCTCCTTGACCTCGCCGCCCTCCCAATGCGCGGCAACCCAGCGTTCCGGCTCGGGGGATTCCGCAATATTTCTCGGCACATTCGGGCAGGACCGCTTATGAACGGACACACCGAAGCCGCGGGTAATAAAGCCGATAATTTCATCGCCCGGCAGCGGGTTGCAGCAGCGCGAAAATTTAATCAGACAGTTTTCCATGCCGTCGATGAGAACGCCGCCCGCCGCCCGCTTGATGGGGCTTTGGGGCTGCTTGCGTTCCGTTATCTGTACCGGCTTCCTTGTTTTCAGGTATTCCTCGCGCAGGCGGGGCATACTCTTCCAGAGCTGGATTCCACCGTAGCCGACTGCCGCGTACACGTCGTCCATCGTGCTGCAGCTGACCTTGCGCCCGATGCCGAGCAGGAAGTTTTTCAGCTCCTCGTCGGTCAGGGCGATTCCATTGCGCTTTAGCTCGCGCTCTACCTCGGCACGGCCCTCCACAATATTTTCATCACGGCGCTCCCGCTTAAACCATTGGCGGATCTTGTTGCGTGCCTCACTCGTTTTCACAATCTTGAGCCAGTCACGGCTGGGGCCGTGGTTTGTTTCCTTCGTGGTGAGAACCTCGATAATCTCGCCGTTTTTCACCTTGTAATCGATGGGCACAATGCGCCGGTCCACCTTGGCACCGATCATGCGGTTGCCCACCGCGCTGTGAATGGCGTAGGCAAAATCAATCACGGTAGCGCCCATGGGCAGGTTAATCACCTCGCCCTTCGGCGTAAAGACGAACACCTCCTCCGGCACAAGGTCGGATTTGATGTTTCTTACGATATCGGTCGCGTCGCTGTCCTTCTGATTTTCAAGCATCTGACGAATCCAGGCCAGGCGGTTTTCAAGAGAATCGCCCTTGCCGGAAATGCCGAGCTTATATTTCCAGTGCGCCGCAATACCGTATTCCGCCGTGTGGTGCATTTCCCAGGTGCGGATCTGCACTTCAAAGGGGATTCCCTCCTTACCGATTACCGTGGTATGGAGTGACTGATACAGGTTGGGCTTCGGCGTGGAAATATAATCTTTAAAGCGGTTTGGGAGCGGACGGAACATGTCGTGAATAATCCCCAGCACGTTATAACAGTCGTTGACGGTATCCACAATCACGCGCACCGCGTAAATATCGTAAATTTCATCCATACTGCGGCCCTGCACAAATACCTTGCGGTAAATGCCGTGGATGCTCTTGACGCGCCCTTGCAGGTACACATTGGGAATCATGCGGGAAACCCGGTCGTATATGAGTGTTTTGGTAGATTCAATAAAATGGTTCCGATCATTTTTGCGCAGCTCGAGTGTATTTTCAATCTCCTGATAAGCAATTGGATCGAGGTAGCGCAGGGAAAGATCCTCAAGCTCCTCTTTGATGGCGCGGATACCGAGGCGATGCGCGATGGGGGCGTAAACCTCCATGTTCTCGAGCGCCTTGTCGCGCTGCTTCTGAGGGGTCATATACTCCAACGTGCGCATATTATGCAGGCGGTCCGCCAGCTTAATGATAATGACACGGATATCCTCGGACATGGCGATCAGCATTTTGCGAATGTTTTCCGCCTGCTGCTCCTCTCGCGAGGAATACGGAATCCGGCCCAACTTGGTAACGCCGTCGATCAGACTGGCAATGTCCGGCCCGAACTGCTTTCGAATCTGATCCAGCTCCACGGAGGTATCTTCCACCACATCGTGCAGAAGGCCGGCCGCCACGGACTCTGAATCCATGCCAAGCTCCACAAGGATGCACGCGACCGAAACAGGGTGAATGATATATGGCTGGCCAGAAAGGCGCTTTTGCCCCGTGTGGGAGCTTTCCGCAAGCCGGTACGCCCGCCCAATCAGCTCCAGATCAAAATCGTGACCGCTGGCTTCCATCGCCTGCAGAAGATCATCATAGGTTTTTGAAGTTGTATCAGTCATGTGCAACACCATCTTCTTTGATTTGGTTAATATCACATAGTATTGGGGACTCAAACAAATTGACCTTCCCGTCTGTTTCGCACAGATGAATATTCAGCTGTCCGCCGTCCTGCTCGAGCAGCAGCAAACCGCGCTCCGCGAACACCTCCAGCGCGGTTAGAAGCCGGGCATAGCCCGTCTTCCCGCCGCCCAGCCGATAAAGCAGAAGCTCCGCCCCGCGCAGCCAGCCGCCCTGCTCCCGCAGAAAACGGTACAGCCGCGCAAAATCCGTGTAATCCGGCAGCAGTTCCTCTGCCTCCGGGAGGGTGAGATCGTCTCCCCGCTTATATTTTTCAAATGTTAGCTTGCCCCGAATTAACGCGTCTGTATCCAGTGCCGACAGCTTCATCTCCCGTATAAACACAGAAAGCTGCATTTCGCCCCGAAATTTCTTTGCGTCCAGCGTTACGGCAAGATCCAGTTCATCCCCAAGCTCATAGGGAAAATCCTGCGCGGTGGTATGGAACAGCATGCAGACCGTCGTTGCTCCGTCGCGCGAGAACGACAGCCGCAGGTGCTTTCCCTCCCCTACCGGAGTGATTTTTTCAAGCCGCATGCGGTACAGCCCAAACAGCGGTGCGGGATTATCCGCGCCAAACGGCTCCAGTGCCTGCAAAAGGCCCGGCAGCTCCGGGGTAAGTGTTGCGGGGCGCAGCTTGCAATCGAGCCGCAGGGTGGGAACCGCAGCCGGCACACCGGCGGCGTAGCGGTTAACCGCCTGCCGGAACGCTTCAATCTGCTCCGTGGGCAGGCTGATGCCCGCCGCCATAGGGTGCCCGCCAAATTTCGTAAACAGCTCAGAGCAGGAGCAGAGCGCGTCGAACAGCGAAAAGCCCTCAACGCTGCGCCCGGAGCCCTTGGCCTCCCCGCCCGAATACGAGATGACCATGCAGGGCTTGCCGAAATAATCGACCAGCCGCGCTGCCACAATGCCGATCACGCCGTGGTGCCACTCGTGCCCGGCGACGACCAGAACGCGGTCGTACAGCCACTCTGGGTGTTCCTTCAGATTCTGTAAAGCACTTTGAAACAGCTCCGACTCAATCTGCCGCCGGCAGTCGTTGTCGTCACAGATTTCCTCCGCCAGCTCTCGCGCCTCGTCGGGGTCCTCACTCACCAAGAGGCGCACTGCCCGGCCCGGTGAGCCGATGCGGCCAGTCGCGTTGATGCGCGGCACAATGGAAAAGGCTACGTTCCCGGCGGTCAGCTGCCGCCCGGTCATACCGGCGTGCTCGAGCAGCTCGCGGATGCCGAGACGGTCTGTGCGGGAAAGCAAGCGCAGCCCCTCATTCACCAGCATCCGGTTTTCCCCGGTGAGCGGCACCACGTCGCCGATGGTGCCAATCGCGACAAGGTCGGCATAGTTTTCCAGCAGCCCGGCCAGATCACAGTCCTCGCCCTCGAGCGCCATGATCAGCTTGAAAGCGACGCCCACCCCCGCAAACTGCTTATAAGGGGATGCATCGTCCGGCCGGTGGGGGTCGACCACCGCCACTGCGTCCGGAAGGACCTCCTGTGTGCGGTGATGATCGGTGATAATCAGATCCATGCCCAGCTCTTTGACATATTCGGCCTCTTTCACCGAGGCGATGCCGTTATCTACCGTAATAATCAGGTTCACCTGCCGGCTGTGCAGGAATTCCACCGCGTTCCGGTTCAAGCCGTAGCCTTCTCCCTCACGCTCCGGAATATAATACATTACATTGCCGCCGCAGGATTCTAGATAGGAGTACAAAATAGCCGTGGCGGTCACGCCGTCTGCGTCATAGTCGCCATAAATCGCAATTTTTTCAAAATCATCCAACGCGCGGCGAATCCGTTCCGCCGCCTGCCGCATATCCGTTGTTAAAAACGGGTCGGATAGTTCCGATCTTTCTCCCAGGAGTTCTTCTATCTGATTACGCTGATGTGCGCCCCGAATCTCAAGCATCATTGCAAGAAAAAACGGAAGGCCGTATTCTTCCGCAATCTGCACCGCACGTTCCTTGTCCAAAGGGGAAACCAGCCATTTTTTGAGCTTCAACCCGTTCACCTGCCTCATGAAAAATAATTGTACCATTTTGCGCCAAAATATTCAATCATTTGACAAAAATACTACGATCATATACCCAACGGGCGTAAGGCCTGTTTTGCTCCACAAAAACAATTGTGTACAAAAACGGACAAGGCACCTGATAGGGTGCCTTGTCCACTCTTTCCGACATAGTTTACTAAAGCTTTCGGGCGGCAAAAGAAGGAGTCTGCTTACTGGATATGACCAAAATTGCAGCACACCGCCAGCACGGAAGGTAAAATTTTTCGCAAGGCCGCCATCGCACGGTGCTTCGATGGCCTGAGAACTACTTATTGTTTTTTACTTCCTTGATCAGCTCCTGCACATTGCCATCAATCGCAGGGTATTCCAACGGCAGCTCCTTCAATGTTTTCACAATCACACTGAGGACATAATAATCCCGGAACCAGCGGTGATTGGCTGGGACGACATACCATGGTGCTTCTTTTGTACTGCAATGCGAAAGCACATCGGAATAACAGTGCTGGTATTCGTCCCAAAAACGCCTCTCTTTCAGGTCGGCGGCGGAGAACTTCCAGTTCTTTTCGGGGGTTTCGAGCCGCTCCTCCAGCTTTTTCTGCTGAAAATCCTTCGAAATATGCAAGAAGAACTTGAGCAGAATCGTATCGTTGTTCACCAGATATTTTTCAAATTCACGGATCTCGTCAAATCTGCGCTGCGCGGTTTCATCGTCAATTGTCCTGTGCACACGGGTCACGAGTACATCCTCATAATAGGAACGATTAAATACGACAATATCGCCCCGCTTCGGCGTTTTCTGGTGTACGCGCCACAGGTAATCGTGATTCAGCTCTAACGGTGTCGGCACCTTAAAGTTTTCCACATAGAAGCCGTTGGGATTAATGCCGGAAAGCGCCTTACGCACGGTTCCGTCCTTCCCGCTGCAGTCCATCCCCTGAAGCACGATTAAAAGAGCGTGATTTTTAGAAGCGTAGAACTTTTCTTGCAGTTCTTCAAACTCTTTATGGAGCTTATCGTATTTGTCCGCAATGTCTTCTTTGATAAGACCCGCCGTGTCGTCGGGGCGAAAATCTTTGATACTGATGTGATTTTTACCGGAACTGACTGTAAATTGACTGAACAACCTGATTTCCTCCTCCGTAAAAATGGAAACAGAACTCTTAGAATTAGCTTTATTCTATTCTTCTTCAACCAATTTCTCAATATGCGGAAAAAATATAAGCTTTCTATCAAGAACACCAGGGGGCGAAAATGACTATAAGAATCCACATGAGTGTTTTCAACCTTTATTCGGGATAATAAATAACCATGTGAAGAGTGCATCGCGTATTTCCTGTATTTCGATAGCTATGCGGCTGATCCGCGTGAAAGCGAATGGAATTCGCCTCAGTGACAAAAAACGTTTTTTCCTGTATTTCGACCGTCAGTTCACCATGGGATACGGTTAAAAATTCTTGTGTTCCTTGTAAATGGGGTTCGGTTGACAAATACCCGGCCACATCTAACTCAACAGAATAGATTTCAAAACGCCGTGCGCTATGAAATGGAAAGATAGGGTAGATTCTCACCTTCCCATCATCTTCCATCAGTGGGGTAAATTGATTGCGATCAATCTGTTCAACATCCGCTTCCTGATAATGAATGAACTGGGAAAACGAAATTTTCAGTCCGTTTGATATTTTCCACAAAGTAGATACGGTCGGGTTCACCTCACAACGCTCAATTTGCCCCAGCATGCTTTTGCTCACACCAGATAGCTTCGCAAGATGATCGAGGCTTAATTTTTTCTGCTCACGAACTTTTCTTAAGTTCTCAGCGATGACAGCGTTTAAATGATCCAAAGGGCAGTCCTCCTTTACCGCTTGACACTATACTGCACGTGATGTATTATTATATTGCACGAATTAACATCCTATACTTTATGTGCAGTATACCATATATCTTCGGAGGGAGGAAGCAGATAAGATGAGTAATGTCACCGCGTTTTTATCGTACATCATTGTTTTAAATCTATCGCCGGGGGCGAATACAATTCTCTCAATGACAAACGCAAGTCAATACGGATTGAAGAAAAGCCTTCCGTTTAATATTGGGATAACCGTAGGAGTATTCTTCGTTCTGCTTCTGTGCAGCATTTTCAGCCTAACTCTCTTAGAGATTGCTCCGGCCATTGTGCCGGTAATGAAATGGCTGGGAGCAGGGTATATCTTATGGTTATCGTGGAAAACACTAAAAAGCAAGCCGATGCAAGAAGCTTCCCCAAAAAAGAAAGAGCATCTTTTTGTTTATGGAATCCTGTTGCAATTTATCAACCCAAACACCATTTTATATGGTCTTTCCACTTTTTCGATGTTCATAACACCCTATTATCAATCAAAGTTGATCCTGATTTTTTTCTGTGTTCTTCTTTCGCTTGCGGCTTTGATCGGAACCGGATGCTGGACCGTGTTTGGCTTTACCTTTCAGAAGGCGATCATAACTCACGGAAAATTCGTGCGTATTGCCATGGCGGCACTTCTCGTTTATTGTGCTTTCACGGTTCTTGTTAGCTGACAACACATTGTTTGAAAAACCTTTCTCGTTACATAATGACGAATCACATATTATAATTTCACGCTGGAATCCTCGCCCTATATCAATTTTCGGCATAAAAAAATAAATTGGGGCTAAGCGGGCATGCATGACCCGGCAGAATGAAGCGCTCAGCCAAACTCCGGATTGCGAAAAACAATTTCACATGCTAATATAAAAAATACACCACATTACTATGCGTTGGAGGTCAAAGCATGGAGCAGTTTCAGAACGTGACCGTAGTGAAAAAAGCCAACATTTATTTTGACGGCAAGGTAACCAGCCGTACCGTGCTGTTTGAAGACGGCACAAGAAAAACCCTCGGGATTATGCTGCCCGGGGAATACGAATTCGGAACGGGGGACAGCGAGCTGATGGAAATTCTGGCGGGAACCGTTCGGGTACTCCTGCCGGGTCAAACGGAATGGCAGACCATTGAGGCCGGACAAAGCTTTCGGGTTCCCGCCAACAGTAAATTTCGAATTGAGATGCAAGTTCCCGCTGACTACTGCTGCTCTTACGGAATGGAATAATTTACTGACCAAACAGCAAGACAGGAGGCTTTCACATGGGTCTTTTTTCTTCCCGCTGGCACGAGGTCTTTTTCAGCACTAGCGCAGAGCAATTTTTTCGCGGCCAAAACGTACTGAGAGAACACGGCATTGAGTTTAAAACCAAGACCGAAAACCGTGCCTTTCGGGAATCTATGAACAATATAAACGGAAGAAATCCGGCTCTGGGCAGAGTACGCTTTGATTCAGAAAGCGGAGATACCTACCGGATTTTCGTGGCGGAGGAAAACGCCGCGGCCGCCAGGTTTTTGCTGCAAAATTGCGAGCAACCGTACCGATAAGCACAACGAAAACAGACCCTAAGCCGAAAGGATTTTCCGGCTTAGGGTCTGTTTTTTGGATTATTTCACTGTTTAGGAAACCTTGACGACACCGAACGAGGTCTTCTCCCCGTTAACATCCCATTCGGCGGTGTAGCCGTCAGTCTCGCCAAGGCGGATTTCGTCCGCCAGCACCTCGCGGCTGATTTGTTCGCGGTTTTTCCACAGAAGGTCGGCAATCTTCTCGCTGCCGTTCTGGTACACGGCGATGCGGTCCGTCACCTCGAAGCCGGCGTCCTTACGCATGGACTGCAGTTTGCTGATGATCTCGCGCACAAAGCCTTCTTCCACCAGCTCGGGGGTCAGGGTGGTATCGAGTACGATGGTCACGCCCTTATCGGACATGGACTCGAAGCCCTCCTTCTGTGCGGTTTCAATCAAGAGTTCTTCTGCGGTGAGAGAAATCTCTCCGGTGGAAATCGTAAGCTTGATCGCACCGTTCTGATCCAGCTCTTTTTTTGCGGCAGAGCCGTTCAGAGCTGCCAGAGCCTCGCGGACTTCGTTGATCTGCTTGCCGTATTTTTTACCCAGAAGCTTGAGCTGCGGCTTGAAGCGGTAATCGGAGAAGTCGGAAGCATCCGATACAAAATGAACTGTTTTAATGTTCAGCTCTTCGCGGATGATCTCACGGTAATCCTCGCCCAAATCGCGCTCCGCATGGATGAACAGGTTCGCGAGAGGCTGGCGGATCTTCATGCCGACCTCGTTTCTGGCAGCGCGGCCCAGCGTGACGATCTGCATGGCCTGCTGCATGTCCTCTTCCATCTTCGTATCGATCATGGATTCATCGCACTGCGGGAAAAGGCACAGATGCACGCTTTCCGGCGCTTTGGGGTCGATGCTGCACACCAGGTTGCGGTAGATCTCCTCCGTCATGAACGGAATCATCGGGGCCGCGGCCTTGGCCACTGTTACCAGAGCGGTATACAGGGTCATATACGCGCTGATCTTATCCTGGGTCATTTCTTCCACCCAGAAGCGCTCACGGCTGCAGCGCACGTACCAGTTGCTCATATCGTCCACAAAATCCTGAAGCGCGCGGGCCGCCTCGGGAATGCGGTAATTTTCCAAATTTGTGTCCACATCCCGCACCATCGAATTCAGGCGCGAGAACAGCCATTTATCCAGCAGCGTGAGCTTACTCGGCTCAAGGCGATACTGGGTAGCGTCAAATTCGTCGATGTTGGCATACAGCACAAAGAACGCATAGGTGTTCCACAGGGTGGAGAGGAACTTGCGCTGGCCCTCCACGACTGCTTTGCCGTAAAAACGGTTTGGCAGCCACGGTGCGGAATTGCTGTAAAAATACCAGCGGATGGCATCCGCGCCGTACGTTTCGAGCGCGTCGAACGGGTCGACCGCGTTGCCCTTGGATTTGGACATCTTCTGGCCGTTTTCATCCTGAACGTGACCCAGCACAATGACATTGCGGAACGGTGCCTTGTCAAACAGCAGCGTAGAAATCGCCATCAGCGAGTAGAACCAGCCGCGGGTCTGATCGACCGCTTCAGAAATAAAGTCTGCCGGGAACTGCTGGTGGAACAGCTCCTGATTTTCAAAGGGATAGTGATGCTGGGCAAACGGCATGGAACCGGAATCGAACCAGCAGTCAATCACCTCCGGCACGCGGTGCATCTGTTTCCCGCAGTCGGGGCACGTGATGGTAACAGCGTCAATATAGGGGCGGTGCAGCTCAATGTCGTCCGGGCAGTTCGGAGACATCTTTTTAAGCTCCTCAATACTGCCGATGGAATGGCGGCAGCCGCATTCGCACTCCCAGATGTTGAGCGGAGTTCCCCAGTAACGGTTGCGGCTGATGCCCCAATCCTGCACGTTTTCCAGCCAGTCGCCAAAACGGCCCTTGCCGATTGACGGGGGAATCCAGTTGACGGTATTATTATTGCGGATCAGGCTTTCGCGAACCGCAGTCATTTTGATGAACCAGGATTCTCTTGCGTAATAGATCAGCGGAGTGTCGCAGCGCCAGCAGAACGGATAGCTGTGCTCGAACTTTGGCGCTGCAAACAGCAAGCCCCTTGCTTTCAGGTCGTCCAGAATCAACGGATCGGCATCCTTGCAGAACACACCGGGCCACGTGGTTTCTTTTGTCATCTGGCCCTTGCCGTCTACCAGCTGTACGAACGGCAGGCTGTAAATACGACCCACACGGGCATCGTCTTCACCGAAGGCAGGTGCGATATGAACCACCCCAGTACCGTCTGTCAGCGTGACGTAGCGGTCGCAGGTGACAAACCAGCATTTTTCTTTCGGCTGCACAAAGGGGAACAGCGGCTCGTATTCCTTGTATTCCAGATCGGTGCCGACAAAGCTTTCCAGAATCTCCGCGTCCTCGCCGAGAACGGTGTTCACCAGCTCCGCCGCCATATAATAAACGGTATCGTCTTTTTTGACCTTTACATATTTCTCGTCGGGGTTTACGCACAACCCCACGTTCGAGGGCAAAGTCCACGGAGTGGTCGTCCACGCCAGAATATAGGCGTCCTCCCCCTTGACCTTGAATTTCACAATGGCGGAGCGTTCCTTAACATCTTTATAGCCCTGCGCCACCTCATGGCTGGAAAGCGGTGTTCCGCAGCGTGGGCAGTAGGGAACAATCTTAAACCCCTTATAGAGAAGCTCCTTCTCCCAGATCTGTTTTAACGCCCACCATTCAGACTCGATGAAGTTGTTGTCGTAGGTGACATAGGGGTGATCCATATCCACCCAGAAGCCGACCGTGCGGGAGAAATCCTCCCACATTTCCTGGTACTTCCACACGCTTTCCTTACATTTATCAATGAAGGGCTCCAAGCCATAGGCTTCAATCTGATCCTTGCCGTTGATGTGCAGCGCTTTTTCCACTTCCAGCTCCACGGGCAGGCCGTGAGTATCCCAGCCGGCCTTGCGCGGCACCTGCTTGCCCTTCATGGTCTGGTAGCGGGGCAGCAAATCTTTAATAACACGTGTCAGCACGTGGCCAATATGCGGCTTGCCGTTCGCCGTAGGCGGGCCGTCGTAAAAAACGTAAGGCAATCCCTTGCTGCGGGTCTCCACGCTTTTTTCAAAAATATGGTTCTCCTGCCAATACTGCTCTACTTCTTTTTCACGGTCCACAAAATGAAGATCTGTGGATACTTTTTGATACATGGTCTGTACCTCCTACAATAATACACTCAAACGAACAAAAAAACCCTCGTCCCGAATCAGGACGAAGGCCAAACTTCGCTATACCACCCTTTTACATACCGCCATATGCTATCCCTATAACGGGGGAATCCCGGCACAGCCTACTTCATTCAGCCAGCGGCTCCGAAGTGATCTTCGTCTTTTCCTACTCTGGCCGGGCTCACACCTTCCCCGGCTCGCTTGGCATTTCGTAAAAAGCTTACTCTCTTCGTCTTAGCCTTTGTTATTATTTAAATACTGCTCTAAGGCTACCACCAAACACACATTTTGTCAAGAATTCTGCGGCAGGCTTTTCCACCCGCAGCTTTCTTGACAAGCGCTTTTCCCTCGGGCATACTGGTAACATCTACCGCAGCTGATTTTGACCTCTACAAAGCGTAGGTTGCCCTTTTGCCGTAAATCGATTATTCTGGAAACAGAACTCCCTGAACAAACAACGGCAATTCTTCCCCGCCACCCGCGCGGAAGGAAAGCAATTCTTTGAAAGAACCGGAAAGGAAGAATCCTAATATGATACAGTATGTAACGGGAACCACGATAAAATCCCTGCGCGAGAAAAAAGGATACACCCAGCGCCAGTTGGCAGAGCTGTTGTCGGTAAGCGACAAGGCTGTTTCTAAATGGGAAACACAGCGAGGCCTGCCGGACATCTCTCTGCTGGAGCCGTTGGCAAAAGCACTCGGCGTTTCCGTCGCGGAGCTTTTGTCGGGCGAGCAGGTGACAAACAGCAATCGCTCGGGCAATATGCTGCGCACCTGCATTTATGTCTGCCCGGTATGCGGGAACGTGATTCACTCCATTGGCCAGGGCTCCTTTACCTGCTGTGGTATTACCCTGCCGGTACAGGAGGCGGAGGAAGCCGACGAGGAACATGCGATTTGCGTGGAGCAGGTGGAGCACGAGTATTATGTTACTTTAAGTCACCCGATGGAAAAGGAGCATTTCATTTCGTTTATCGCGCTCATCACGCCGGATCAGATTCAGATGAAAAAGCTGTACCCGGAGCAGAACCCAGAAGCCCGCTTTTCGATTTTCGGCTCGGGTACGCTGTACGCTTACTGCAATCAGCATGGCTTGTTCCGGATGCGGGTTGGCGCAAGTAGGATTTCGGCACAGAAATGACCTTTGGGCTTTCCCTTTCAGTGGAAGATGCGCTGGAGCGCCTGCACAAGAGGATAGACAGCGCGATGAGCGGCTGGGCATTCGATGGGGGCATCCTATGATGTTTTTTAGCCTGACCCATAGCCCAACCGTCTCCTCTTGAATTCCGCTTGCCCTCAAAAAAGCGGAAAAATCCAAAAAAAATCTGAAGTCTGCTCTTGCCAATAGAATCCAAATCTGCTATAATCCTCTTGTTAGCTTTTACTAACAAGAGGATTACGCGTGTACATACCTGTTTATGGACGCGCTCATGGTAACAGTTATTTGCGGCGGGGGGATTACTGCCCATATGTTAGCATTTGCTAACTTTCAGGTCGCAAAATCAGAAACGAATAAAGGAGACAAACAGGAATGGCAACAAGAAGAGGCCCTCGTTTTAAGGAATGCCGTCGGCTGGGGGTTAATGTATGCGGACACCCCAAAGCCATGAACCGCGCAGGCGCACCGGCATTTAACAAGAGAAGAAAGGTTTCGGAATACAGCATGCAGCTGACCGAAAAACAGAAGGTGAAGGCGTACTACGGCATTCTGGAAAAGCAGATGGCCCGTTATTACAACGCAGCGGAAAAAACCAAGGGCAAAACCGGCGACGCTTTGCTGCAAGCGCTTGAGTGCCGCCTGGACAACATGGTATACCGAATCGGCTTTGCCAACTCTATTCGCCTGGCTCGCCAGCAGGTCACGCACGGGCATCTTTTGGTAAACGGCAAGAAGATCTCCATTCCGTCGTATTCCATACAGCCAGGTGACGTAATTTCACTGCGCGAAAAATCCAGAAGCAATGTTGCGTTCCGCGATAATTTTCTGGAAGGAAAGGGCTTTGCCGTACCGTATGTGGAACGTGATTTCAACGCCTTCAGCGGCACGCTAACCCGTCTGCCAAACCGCGAGGAAATTCCGGTGGAAATCAACGATCAGCTGGTCGTTGAGTATTACTCGAGGTAACGGCCATGCGCAGCCCGGCCTGTAAATACCACCAGCCCGGATTCTGGGAATGGACCCTCGGGAAGCAGGACGTGTGGAACAACCTGTTTGTGCCACCAGAACAGCTCGAGCAACCCGTTTTTGTCAACGCCTGCGTTGCGGATGAGCGGCGCTTTTTGCTCGACAGCAACTGGGCCTGCTACCCGGACACCGAATCTGTATTGGGCTTTGTGCAGTACATTTTTCTCCCCACCGTGTTTTACTATGTACTTCACCCTGAAAACGACCGCCTGATGGTACCGATTCAGTCCACGGCAGAGCTTTTGGAAATGGTTCAAAAAACCGATTCTCCCCACCGCCTTGCGATGAGCGGTTTTGTTTTCGAGCTGAGCGCTGTGTGGCAGCGCACTGGCAAAGAGCGAGAAACTGCTCTTCATCTCTTTTGCAGCCGGTTTAACCGGTACTGGCGGCGCGAGGATTTTCAGCTGAGCCTAAATATCTTTTCCCGCGCAGAGGAAGTCGCTTCTTATTTAAGAGAACAGGTCTGGTGTGAAGAGCTGTTTGAGGAAGAATTCGGTTATTCCTATGAGCAACTGGACGAATTGTGCGCCCGGTTTGAAACAGAACCGTTCGCAAAGCACTTACTGCTGAACTGGCTGAACGCCCGGGTCGGCAGCCTCACTTAACTCTGCATTCGCCTTCATGTCGATAAAAAGCTGAAAGACACTGCCCGGCAGGGGAACCTGCCGGGCAGTGTCTTTATGAGTCGGTTTCAGGAAAAGAGATCAGTTTTTCTTTTCCTTTGTGCTCTGAAAAAGCTGTTCCGCTTTTTGTTTCAGCCAGTGGAATGCATCTATTGTCAAATATCCTGACAGCTCAAAGCTGGAATAATAAGGCTTCTCAGGTTGCCCTGATACGCGCCGGTTCTTTTGCTTTCGCTGATTCCACAACCAACGCCAAGAAAAATCCAGAAGCGTTACCAACAGCACGGCAACCACCACCGCTACAACAGACGTGTCATCAATCCAATTGACCCATCGCAGAATTCCAAGAATCAGCGCCACCAACACGATAGAACTGAAAAATCCAATCAGCTTTACTTTCATAATCAGCCGCCTCCACAAAAAATTCTTCAATCGAGGAATCATCACAATTGTTGATCTGACCATCCGTCTTTCTTGTACTGGCAGTACCGTCCCTTTAAGAAGGCGATAAAACCTTCAGCCCCACTACCCCGCCGATGATCATCATGACGCAGAGAACCTGCGGCAGTGTAATTGCCTCCCGGAACCAAACCACACTGAAAATCAGTGTTCCAGCCGTACCGATCCCCGTCCAGATGGCATAGGCCGTACCAATCGGCAGCTCCTTCAGCGACAGCGACAAAAAATACATGCTGGCAATCAGCCCCACAATCGTTACCGCACTGGGAGCTAATTTGCTGAAGTTTTCAGACATCTTCAGCCCAACTGCCCAAACCACCTCAAATAATCCCGCAACCAGTAAAAAGACCCATTGCACGCTTACTACAACTCCTTTTTGATTGATACAAAAAAATGCCCGGAAAATCTCAAAGACCTCCCGGGTTGCATTCTTCCGTGAACACAATATTCTATGTGTTCTATCCTGGTCCAGCCCGGCCAATGCCGCAAAACCTACCAAGTGCTATTTTAGTATATCAAAAAGAATAGTGTATGTCAAACATTACATCGGTTGATTTTTTTCGTACAGCATCCGCAGCCCCTCGAGCAGTAGATTGCAGCTGTAAATGACGTCGCGCCGGCAATACGAAACAATGTCGTGTGACAATCCGCCGGTGGCAATCACCTTGCACTTTATACCAAGCTCTTCCTCAATGCGGTCGCACATTCCGTCCACCATGGAGGCTTGTCCGTAAATCAGGCCGGAGCGCATGCAGTCCACCGTATTGCTACCGATCACCTTATCCGGCGCTTCCATGCTGATCGCCGGAAGCTGAGCCGTGCGGGAGGTAAGCGCCTCCATACTGATACCCGCGCCGGGAATAATACAGCCGCCGAGCATGCTCCCGTTCTCGTCAATTACAGAAACCGTAGTGGCCGTGCCCATGTCCCAAATGATGATGGGGCCGCCGTACAGCTCAACAGCCGCCACACAGCCCGCCACCAGATCCGCGCCTAACGCTTCGGGCGGATTCAGCTTCACATCCAGCCCGGTCACGGTTTTCCCACCGACGACAACAGGTTCTATTTTGGTCAGCTTGCGAATGGCACGGGTAATGTAGGTGGTCAGCGGCGGTACCACCGAGCCAATGATCGCCCCTGTAATATCCGTTACCTTCACCCCGTAAATATCCAGGATATCGCGCAATTCAATTGCGTACTGATCCTCCATCCGGGAACGGTCGGTTGCCATTCGGGACACAAATCGAAGCTTCTTCCCCTCGTAACCACCAATCGTAATATTCGTATTTCCGATATCCAGCGTTAAGAGCATAAGTGCATCCTCCCCCGATTTTTCACGAGAGTTATTATACCCAAATCCGACAGTTTACGCAATACCTAAAACTGCTGTCATCCGGCATTCCAGCTGTTTTTTCCCGAAAAGTGCCTTCTTCTGCGTCCTATATTCCTTGTCGGAATCAAGAACGCCGGAACGGAGCGTGTTCTGCCGAAACACATTCCCCTCTGTGGTGGACTTTTCTCTATGAAATGTATATTTATAATACTCTCATAAAAAGAGAATTCGAACCGCCCACACCGATGCGATATACCCGACCAGATCCGCCGTAAGGGCCGCGGGAATCGTATGTCGGGTCCTTTTGATCCCGACCGCACCGAAATACACGGCGATGGCGTAAAAGGTAGTTTCTGTTGAGCCGTTCAGCACAGAGGCCACTCGCCCAATAAAGCTATCCGGTCCGTAATCTCGGAACAACTGCAGCAGCAGCGCATTTGACCCACTGCCGGAAACGGGACGCATCAGCGCCAGCGGCATCACCTCTGGCGGCAGGCCGAGAGCCAGCGCCGCCGGCCGCAGAAAGGACGAGACCAGATCGAGCGCACCGGACGCACTGAGCATATTCACCGCCAGAATCAGCCCGACTAAAGACGGCAGTATCTCAAAGCACGAGAGAGCGCCTTCTCTGGCACCGCTGACAAACACATCAAACACCGGCACCTTCCGGACAAAGCCGAACACCAGAATAAAAAAAATTGTGGCCGGTACCACCACGCTACCTATATCAGCCACGTCTGTCTTCCCGCCTTTCCAGCAATTTGGCGGCCAAAATTCCCAGCCCCAGCGATACAATGGAAGCCAGCCATACAGCGGGCACAATATCGAAGGGCTGAGCGGAGCCGTACTGCGCGCGCAGCGTTCCCATAAAGGTGGGAACCAGCTGGATTGACGCCGTATTAATGACCACAAACATGACCATGTTATTGTCGGCCTCCTCCCGCCTGCTGCTTACCCGGCTCATCTCTTTCATGGCGGCGATCCCCAGTGGCGTGGCCGCATTGCCCAATCCCAACAGATTGGCCGTTATGTTCATGCAGATTGCCTTCATTGCGGCGCTGTCCTTCGGGTATTTGGGGAACAGCAGCTTCATCACCGGGTAAAACATCCGGCTAAGCAGCTTTGTCAGCCCGCCGGCATCCGCAATTTTCATCAAACCCGTCCATACGCACATCATGCCCAGCAAAACAATGACCAGCTGAACTGCGCTCGCCGCACCGGAGAGCACAGCATCCGAAAGCGCTGGCAGCCGCCCGGTCAGCAGAGCGCAGACACAGCTGAACAGAATCATCCCAGCCCAAATATAATTCATCATATTTCTTCACCCGTACATACATATGTAAAATTTTCCAATTGCATACCCAAATGCTTTTTTATGGAAAAGCATTACAAGTTATTCAAAATTTAAGATTATATGCACAAATTTGTTTAGTAAAATTAAAGAATTATTCACTGTTTATTGATTGACACAAATGCCAAAAAAAGGTATTATAAACTCGCAATATCATGTTATCGGGAATTGATATAGGCAATTGGCTATGATTAGGAGGAACCATCATGAAATCTACGGGGATTGTTCGGCCGGTCGATATGTTCGGGCGTATCGTTCTGCCAAAGGAGCTTAGATCCACACTCAACATCACAGAAAAAGATTCTTTAGAAATTTTCGTGGAAGAATCCGCGATTATACTAAAGAAGTATCAGCCTTCTTGTGTATTCTGCGGGAGTATGGATCGCATTTCAAAGTACAAAGACCATAATGTGTGTCACAAATGTATGGAACGATTAGCGAAACGTCTCGACGAAGAAGAAGAATCTGATTAAGTGCATCCGTTCTCTATTGCAAAAATCCTCCGGTGTTCTTCATTTGGAGGATTTTTTCAACTCTTGATTCTGTTTCCTGCAACAGTACCGCCAAACAGTAATTTTCTTTTACCGGATTTGTCCTCTGTTGCTCCTTCACGCGTGGATATGAGTAGTTGGACAGGCTCCATGCACCGCTGCCTGACAATCTATGCGATTCCACAGATACGCATTTGTTCTTGTTTCTTTCGCTGAGAATGATTTGCTTGACTTTTACGATTGCACTCAGTATAATGAGAAAACAATTGAAAATCCATGAGGGAGTAGTTTGCATACTTTTGTGTATGCGGCAAGTCAACATAATGACTTTATAGGTCTGGCTTGCCTTAATTAACGAGACTCATGTATAACTTTATTAGCTATACATGATTCCTTCTCTATTTTGTGTTTATCAACCCAAGTATAGCTGAAAAGTTATACTTGGGTTTTTCTTTTGTAATTCTTATTACAAACGGAGGAAGTAGAATGGGAATCACAGCCTTAGTCTTCTCACTGGGCGCAGTCGTTTTAGCCGAAATGGGAGACAAAACACAACTTTTGGCAATGGCTTTTGCAGCGAAATACAAAGCCAGCAAGGTCATGATGGGTGTCTTTTTGGCCACGATTTTGAATCATGCGCTGGCAGTGGTGGTCGGCCATATGCTGACGCGCTTTGACACGATTCAAGTATGGATTCAGGGAATTGCCGCACTGTCGTTTCTCTTTTTCGGGTTATGGACAATTCGAGGGGACAAGCTGGAAGGAGAAGAGAACAGAACCACAAAGTTCGGAGCCGTGCTCACTGTGGCCATCGCGTTTTTCATTGCGGAAATGGGCGACAAAACCCAGTTGACCACAGTAGCCCTCGCGGCGAAATTCCCCACGAATCCACTCTGGATTCTTTCCGGTACCACTCTGGGTATGCTGATTGCCGACGGCGTCGGAATCATTGTCGGCGTTGTGCTGTGTAAGAAAATCCCGGAACGAACTGTAAAACTGATTTCGGCCGCAGTATTCATTTTCTTCGGCTTTCTGGGCAGCTATCAGGTCATGAGAAATGATCTGGGCCTGAGTACCGATATCATCATGTTAACAATGACCGTTCTTTATGCTTTGACCGCCGCCGCAACTATTTATTTGCTGAAGAAAGAAAAAGGCCAAGAGACAACAGAATCCGTTCCCCCCGCGTGCTGTCCGATCAAAAAAGAGATTTAAAATGAAACAGAAGCTCGGCAGGATGACTGCCGAGCTTCTGTTTTTTTTAGATGAATTTAAGTCTTTGATCATCCGCTCCCCCCGCGTCCTAACCTGATCCATGTGCTTGCGGTAGCCGGTTTTAGCTTTTACGAGGCGCAGCACTACCTCAAAAACAGGATGCAGCGCCAATTCTTTTAGCGATTTGTTGAAAATTGCTTTTAGGGTTATTGATTTTTGTCGTTTAAGCTGTTATTCTGAAAGCATATTCATTGGTTCCGAGCGCACACAATCGGTTCCAAAGCAGTGTTGGCCGGTTTTGTTCCCAGTGCGGAATACCGGAGCAAGGAGGATCGATTGGATGGAGAAGAGCGAACTGTCTGAATGGAATTGTGAGGCTCCGGCCCGCGGGCAGCTTGAACTGCTGGCAGAACCGTCATATCGCGCGTTCAGCGAAAAGCTCCTACCCGGAACCTCCTGCATTCTAGGGGTTCGGCTCCCAACACTGCGGCGGCTGGCAAAACAGATTGCAAAAGGAGATTGGCGCGGCTATCTCGCGCAGGCCTGCGACGACACTTTTGAAGAAATTATGCTTCAGGGACTTGTTCTTGGGTGTGCAAAGGCAGAATCCGCAGAACTGCTGGATCGCACTGCTAATTTCATCCCTAAAATTGACAACTGGTCTGTATGCGACAGCTTTTGCGCCGGATTTCGTCTGGCTAAGCGCGAACCGACAACAGTTTGGAATTTTCTAGTGCCCTATCTGGAATCTGGCCGGGAATTTGACTGCCGTTTCGGCGTGGTGATGCTGCTGGATCATTATTGCTGTGCGGAATATCTGGAACGCACGCTGCTTCGGCTGGCACAGGTTCATGCACAAGGGTATTATGCTAAAATGGCGGCTGCATGGGCAATTTCAGAGTGCTTCGCAAAAGATCCGTTTCAAACGCTCGCATACTTAGAGCAGCCAACCTGGGATGACTTCATTCACAACAAAGCGATCCAGAAAATCACGGAATCCCTTCGGGTTCCAGACGATTTAAAGGCTTTGGCCCGCAGCCTCAAGCGAACCGCGCCGGCTTGAACGAAAACACCCGCTCACCCTGCGGCACGCTTTGGCGATGGCCGGTTCGCCAAAATCACGTCGTTTTCTGAAAATACGAATCAAAAGGGCAAAGGAGGTTTATTATGGAACCGCAGTTAGATCTGGCGATTGATTGTACCTATGCTGATTCCGACACGCCGATTCAGCAGCTATACTTCAATGTATACCGTCAGATTTATATCAAACACGGAAAAATTCGATTGACTGTAAATGGAGCAAATTATATTATTCCTGCGGGACATATGTTCTTTTTCAGCAATTTGGATGAGTGCTCACTAGAGGTGCTGGAAGCGCCGTATCAACGGTATTTGGTAACGATTCAGCCTCTGAAGATTCATAACATTCTGTACGACAGCCCCTTGATGTCTGTTTTTCAGCACCATTCCTCTGAGAGCTTCCCCACCTTCGATCTAACCGATTGTCAGGAGGAAGCGGAAACTCTGTTTGAGGGAATGACACGGGAAAGTGCGCGCTTTCGCCCTTACCGCGGCGACTACATGGTATCGTTTCTGCAGCAGTCTTTGATTTTGGCCTACCGCCGCTCCGCCGGCCAGTTTGCCTCATATGACGGACGGCATTCTTCCCATATTTACGAAGTGAAAAAATACTTGGAAGAGCATTGCCTGGAGGATATTCAGATCAAGGAGCTGGCAGAACAGTTCTATATCAGTGTTTATTATCTGTCGCACAGCTTTAAAAGCATGACCGGATACAGTCCCAAGCAATTTTTGCTGATGAACCGCCTGTCCTATGCCAAGGATCTGCTGTGGAACACGAAAAAGCCGATCGCCCAAATTGCAGTGGAATGCGGATTCGGAAACGCTAACAATTTTATCCGTGCGTTTAAAAAGCATACGGGAGCCGCGCCCGGTAAATTCCGTTCCTCCACCACCTCCAACAATCAGTTGTAAACGAAAAATTCTGTTTCATTCACGCCCCACTTGGGCTGGCTTTACGGTTCATACAAAAATGAGAAATGCGCTTTGAATTCTTCATTCAAAGCGCATCTTTTTTATTTTCTGTGCAATAGAGCAGCCTGACCAGCCGGCCGCATATTATTTACGGAAATAAGCAAACAGAATCGTGCCGGGGCCGCCGTGGGTTCCCACAACGCTTCCCATAATGAGCGTTTCCCCATCTCCTATTTCCTGCTTCAATATCGGCAGCTCCTGCACGTTGAAGCTGTGGGCATAGGCAATCGGCATGTTCGAATCAAAATCCGGCAGCTCGTGTACATAGCGTACCACAAAATCACAGGCCTTTTTCATGCCGCGCTCTTTCCCGATCACTTCTAGAACGCCGTCCTTTACCTGAATGATCGGTTTAATGCCCAGCAGATTACCGAGTGTTCCCTTCGTGCTGGACAGCCGACCACCCTTGACAAGATATTTCATCGTATTGAAAACAGCCAGCAAATCCACTCGCTTTGCCAGCGCCGTGATCTGCTCGGCAATCTCTTTGCCGCTCTTGCCCTCGTCGCGCAGGCGAATCGCCTCTCGCACCAACAGAGCCGCACCGGCCGATACCGTTGTGGAATCGACCGGGTAAATATCGTCACGCCCGCATTCCTCTTTCGCAATCACAGCGGACTGATACGTGCCGCTCAGCTTCTGCGCAATATAAATTCCCACGATTTCATCGTTCGGGTACTCCGCATAAACGTCCAGAAAGCTCTGGGGGCTGACCTGAGTCGTCGTCGGCATTTCTTCTTCCGTATTCAGCATCTCATAAAATTCTTTATCCGTAATTGTGAATTTATCCACATACTGGCGATCGCCGAAATGCACCGTCAGCGGAACAATCCGAACTCCGACTCTCTCGGCCTCCTCACGGGAAAGATCTGCCGTACTGTCTATTAAAATCTGAACGCTCATGCTATAATTCCGCCTTCCTTTTTTTCTTCAAAAAAACGACTTAAGATTTTCAGGGACTCTAAAAGGGAACTCAGGCTTTCTTCCGTTAAGGAATTACCAATCATCTGAACCATGTCGCGATGAAACAGACGATGCTGCCATTCTGCCCTTTCTCCCTGCTCGGTCAGTACGATCCGCACAACCCGACGGTCCTGGGTACAGCCGCGGCGCTCAAGACACCCCTTCGTGACCAGTACGCCAACCGCCGTGGTAAGCGCTCCCACACTGATGCCGAGCCGCGCTGCGATCTTCGACATGGTGTTCTCCTGCCGGGCCTGCATCTGTGCCACTGCCTCCAGTATGTGCAGCTCTTTCATGCTCAAGCCGGCCTTGTCTCCGGTGGAAAGCGCGACCTCCTCGTACTGCAGAATCTTATTAAAGGTTTCTACAAAAAAATAATTCAGCTCCTTCTGCTGAACGGAATTCATCGATATGCATACTCCTTTAAAACTTTTAAGTTAAAAGTATTTTACCGGAAAACAGAAGGGTCTGTCAAGTTTTTTCACAAATTACTTTACTTGTCGTAGTAGTTGTGCTATACTCAAATTACTTCAACAGACGTAGTAATAAAAGGAGGAAGAAATATTTGATCAGCAGCGATGTCATGCGCGGCTACAACGACATTATGATTCTGTTTCTTCTTCTGGAGCAGGACTCATATGGATATGAAATCTCGAAAGAGATACAAACACGCACCAGAGGGACCTACAACATGAAAGAAACAACCCTGTATTCCGCTATCAACCGCCTGGAAAAAAGCGGATATATTGCAAGCTACCACGGTTCGGAATCCTTTGGCAAGCCCCGCACCTATTTTACTATTACCAATGCCGGAAGATTGTATTACCGCGAAAAATGCGATGAATGGAAGCTAACCAGGCAGATTGTGGACTATTTTACCAGTGAGAAAGAGGAGAACGACCATGAGCATGAGTAAAATTCAAATTTATGTAGAAAATTCCTTTGCCTCTTTACCCCGCACCAAAGAGGTTGCCGAACTGAAAATGAACATTGTGGAAAGCATGGAAGAACGCTTTGATGCGCTCCTCCGGGAAGGAAAAAACGAAAACGAGGCCTTCGGGGCCGTAATCTCTGAATTCGGCAGCATGGACGAAATCCGGCAGGAGCTGGGTATTTCGGAAGATTCGAATTCCCCCGCAGCACCGTTTTCAGTGGGAAGCTACCCTCCTCCCATCCCTGAAGACCTGCTGCGTGGTTACGAGGCGTTCCGGCAACAGTTCGCGATTGCCATTACCGCGGGGGTTGTGTGCTGTATTCTAGCCATCGTGATGGAACAGATCTTCGAAGCACTTTTCGGCGAAGGTTTTCTGGCGATCACCATTTTCTTTCTCCTGATTGCCGTCGGCGTCGGCGTATTTGTCTATTTTGGAATGCAGAAAACCTATTGGGAGGAGCAGCTGCAGCAATACCAGCCTTCCGGAGCCAATTATTGCAAACATCACAGCGCTTCTTCGAAGCAGAATGATACGCTCGCAAGCCGTTTGAGCGGGGCGATTATGATGACAGCAACAGCGGTGTTCCTACTCCTCGGTTTCCTGTTTGATCTGTGGCACCCCGGCTGGGTGGTGTTCCCCATTGGTGGAATTTTGTGCGGAATTGTATCGACTTTGATCGGCGACAGGCCCTGATCTGACCGTATTTTCATACTATTGTTCTTTCAGGCAACATAAATTTTCTGCCTGTCCCCCTTGACAAACCAAAAACAAACGCATAATATAAATACCAACAGAAAAAATGCTTTGATAGGGACACGAATGCGGGAAATCGTCCTTTCAGAGAGCTGCCGGTTGGTGCGAGGCAGCAGGGCACCCACAGGACATCACCCTGGAGCAGACGGCTGAAACCGTTGGGTAGTAAGCTGCGTCCGGATTTCCTCCGTTATTGGGAAGCATATTGTTAGATATGCAGTAAGGTGCTGCCTGTGCTGGGCAGCAATACAGAGTGGTACCGCGGGAGCTGACGCCCTCGCCTCTGGGAAACCGGAGGTGAGGGCTTTTTTTATTGACACCCCCCCTTCCGACGGAACGAAAATTCATTGCAGGAGGAAAAATCATGCTGTTAACCGGCGCGCAGATTATTATGGAATGCTTACTGGAACAGGACGCCACTACCCTATTCGGGTATCCGGGAGGGGCGGTACTGAACATTTACGATGCTCTTTATGAGTACCGGGACAAAATTACTCATATTGAAACCTCTCATGAGCAGGGTGCGGCCCACGCCGCCGACGGATACGCCCGCGCCAGCGGCAAAACCGGAGTGTGCCTTGCCACCTCAGGCCCCGGCGCGACAAACCTTGTAACCGGCATTGCCACCGCCTATATGGATTCCGTTCCGATGGTCGCTATTACGGGGAACGTGAATCTGAGCCTTTTGGGTCTGGACAGCTTTCAGGAGGTGGACATCACCGGAATTACAATGCCCATCACCAAGCACAACTTCATCGTCAAGGATGTAGGCGATCTGGCGTTCACTCTGCGCGAAGCGTTCCGCATCGCCGGAACCGGTAGAAAAGGCCCCGTTCTGGTGGATATTCCGAAGGATGTGACGGCACACAAATGCGAATTCACGTCCGAGCGCCCGAACCACACGGTCAGCGTACCCGCTTTGCCCGATGAGAGCAGGTTGCAGCAGGTTCTGGAGCTGCTTCAGGAATGCCAGCGCCCCTTTATTTACGCGGGCGGCGGCGTGATCGCTTCCGATGCTTCCGATGCTCTGCATGAGCTTGCTGAAAAATTGGATGCCCCCGTTTCCTGCTCCCTGATGTGCCAGGGCGGGTATGACCAGACCAATGAGCGGTACCTTGGCATGCTCGGCATGCACGGAACGGTTTCCTCCGCTCTGGCCCTAAAGGAATGCGACGTGCTGGTCGCGGTCGGCACCCGTTTTTCGGATCGCGTGATCTGCAACGCAGATTTGTTCGCGCGCGGCTGCCGCGTGGTACACATCGACATCGACTCCGCCGAATTCAATAAAAACATCTACGCCGATCTTCGCCTGAAGGGGGATGCCCGCGCGATACTGGAAGCGCTGAACAGCCGCCTCGAAACAGCCGGACGCCCCGAATGGATGGCGCAGATCAAGGCGTGGAAGCAGGAATATCCGCTCTCGCAAAAGGCCGCCTGCGAAAGCGGCGTAACCCCGCAGTATCTGCTCGAAACGCTTCACCGCCTGGCCGGGGATCAGCTGATCCTTTCCACCGAGGTGGGCCAGCACCAAATGTGGACCGCGCAGTTTTACCCCTTCCAGAGGCCACGCCGCATGATTACCTCCGGTGGGCTGGGTACCATGGGCTTCGGCCTGGGCGCGGCGCTCGGTGCGCAGGTGGCACAGCCGGAGCTGCGAGTGGTCAACGTGGCGGGCGACGGCAGCTTTCATATGAACTGCAGCGAGCTTTCCACCGCCGCTAAGTACAACATCCCTGTAATTGAGCTGATTATCAACAACAATGTGCTGGGCATGGTGCGCCAATGGCAAAAGCTGTTTTACGATGGCCGCTTCTCTCAGACAACACTGAATAAGCCGACGAACTATGAACTTTTGGCCGAAGCCTTTGGCGTAAAGGCCTTTACCATCCGCACCTGCTACGATGTGGAGCTCGTTCTGCGCCAGGCGCTGGAGCATCAGGGGCCGTCGCTGATCAACTGCCTGGTAGACAGCGATATGAACGTTCTGCCCATGGTGCCCGCAGGGTCCCCGGCGGAAGATCCCATTTTGGAAATCGACGAAAAGGAGCAGCAGCAATGAGTGACACAAAAGTAACAGAGTACATTTTGTCGGTTCGCGCCAAAAACACCCCCGGCGTTCTGCTTCGCATCTCTGGCCTGTTCAGCCGCCGGTGCTACAATATCAGCAGCATCGTGGCCGCCCAGACGGAGGATGAGCAGTATTCCGAAATGATTATCGTTGTGCAGGGCGATGACCGCATCGTTCGCCAGGTAGATAAACAGCTGAGCAAGCTAGAGGAAATTGAGCAGGTAACCGTTCTGGAAAGGGACAGCGCGGTGGTGCGAGAGCATCTACTGCTACGCGTTCGCCGCACACCCGAAAACAGCGAGTTTCTCGTCACGCTGGCCAACGCGTTCCACGCTTCTATTTTGCAGGTTTCCCCCACCACGATGATTTTGGAGCTGGTAGGCGACGCTACGGCGCTGAACAGCCTGATCGAGTTGTGCAAGCCGTACCAGATTGAACAGATTCTTCGCACAGGAGCAATGGCCATGAGTACTCAGGGGGTAGAAGCATGCTGACCTTAGATAAAATATACCACGCCGCATTTGTTTTAAAGGATGTCATTCGCCAGACCGATCTGATCCACGCACCGAAAATCCGTACCGACTGCGAGGTTTACCTGAAAACAGAAAACCTTCAGGTTACCGGTTCCTTTAAGGTACGCGGAGCTTACTATAAAATCTCACGCCTCAGCCCGGAGGAACGGGAGCATGGCGTAATCGCCTGTTCCGCCGGAAACCACGCGCAGGGAGTTGCTTTGGCGGCTACCAGAAGTGGTATTCAATCCCGAATCTGTATTCCGAATTCCGCCCCCATCTCAAAGGTGGAAGCCACTCGCGCATACGGTGCGCAGGTGGAACTGGTGGACGGTGTGTACGACGACGCATACCAGCGCGCGCTCCAGATTCAGGAGGAAACCGGCAGCACCTTCATCCACCCGTTTGACGACGAGGACGTGATTGCAGGTCAGGGCACCATCGGCCTTGAAATTTTGAGCCAGCTTCCCGACGTAGACGCGGTCATTGTCCCGGTGGGGGGCGGCGGACTGATTTCCGGCGTGGCCTATGCCATTAAGTCGCTGAACCCCAACTGCAAGGTATACGGCGTACAGTCCAGCGGCGCGCCGTCTATGGTGCAGGCGCTGGCCCATCATCAGGTGGAGTGCCTGAACGGCGTGTGTACGATCGCGGACGGCATTGCCGTCAAACAGCCCGGTGACCTGACCTATTCCATCTGTGATCAATATGTTGATGGCATAGTGACCGTAACCGACGATGAAATTTCCACCGCCATTCTGACGCTGATTGAGCAGCAGAAGCTGATTGCCGAGGGAGCAGGCGCCGTTTCGGTAGCCGCCGCCCTGTTCGACAAGCTGGATTTGAAGGGCAAAAAGGTCGTTTGCCTTGTTTCCGGCGGCAACATCGATGTGACGATTTTGTCCCGCATCATCAACCGCGGCCTAGTTAAGGCCGGCCGTTCCTGCGACATGACGCTGGAGCTGGTCGACAAGCCCGGCCAACTCAAAGAGGTTTCGGCTATCATCGCGGATCTGGGCGGCAACGTGGTGGCGGTGCGCCACGACCATTCCGGTGAGGGCAGCGACATCAACGGCTGCACCCTGCGCATTGTAATGGAAACACGCAACCACCAGCACATTGAAGAAATCCGCAATGCCCTTCTTGCGGCCGGATACCGGATGTTCGAACACTAACCCTAAAATCCAAAAACGGCGGCTCCCCTTCTTTGCCGAAGCGGGAACCGCCGTTTTTGCGGCAGCCGGATCAAAACCGACTGCCATAAAAACCACAGGTCGAATCAGTCTTTTTTGTATTTCATTCTGGTGGCCATGCCGCCGCGAATATGGCGCTGAGCCTTGTTGATCTCCAGCACATTCTTCACTTCTTTGTACAGCTGCGGATCAACATATTTCAGACGCTCCGCCACATCTTTATGTACAGTGGACTTGCTGACGCCGAATTTTTTCGCGGCTTTTCGAACGGTCGCGTTGTTCTCTATGATGTATTCTCCCAGCTCTACGGCTCGCTCTTCTACTATGCCTTTCACAGCTCTGCCTCCCAAACTAATCTGATTGGTTATAGATATGCGGCCGAAAATCAGAATATGAAAGTACCCGGAAAGAATCCGGCATCTTTGGGATTCCTTTTCTGAAACCCGCAGATGCGGGCTGAACGCTAGAAAGCTCCGGAGCCGACCTTTCGGTCGGCTCCGGAGCTTTCTGAACTTCATATACCTACGGGCTGTCAGCCCAGCTTAATATCCAAATACGCCTTGACCAGCAGCACACACTGATCCCACGAAAGCTGGCTGCTGTTAAAGCACAAATCATAGTTATCCGCGTTTTTCCAGTGGCTTCCGGTAAAATACTCGTAGTATTCCGCACGGCGCTTATCAATTTTCTGAATCAGGCGGCGCAGTTCCGAGTCTGAAAGATTGGGGTGAAATACCCTGGCACGCTCCATGCAGGATTCCATCGGCGCGTGAACATAAATTTTCAGAACATGATCCATATCCCGAAGGATATAATCCGCACAGCGGCCAATGATGACACAGGATTCCTGCGCGGCCAACTCGCGAATCACTTTAGACTGAAGCTGAAACAGATTGCTGTTAGATACAAAATCCTCGCTGTCCGGCGGAATGGGCTCGCCGAAATACGATTTGCGGAACGCCTTCCACAGCACAGTGCTTTTCAGAGTTTCGTCTGCTTTGGCAAACAGGGTCTCGTTAATTCCGCTTTCGTCAGACGCCATGCGCAGCAGTTCTCTGTCATAAAACGGAACGCCCAGCTCCTCGGCCAGCAATTTGCCGACCGTTCTGCCGCCGCTGCCGTACTCACGCGCGATCGTAATCACAAACTTTTTCATTGTATCACTCTCCTGCCTGGTTCCTGTTGATAAAAATTCCGTTTCCAGTATAAGCCATTCTGCCGTTGTGGTCAACACAAAACCCTAATTCTCTATTCCCCGAATAAACCAGTTTTTTCATTCTTGTTACTTTTCTTGCAAATATTTCCATCTCATGGTAAATTATAGTTATATTACAAGATAGAATTTTAAGATTCGTTATGTATTTTTAAAAAGGGAGAGTGTTACTATGAAAAAATACAAACTGTTGACCTTGGTCATCGGTTTCGTATTGGCTGTATCGGCTTTTTCCGCACCGACTGTATTCGCCGCATCCAGCGATTTTAAAATATCAAACGGAGTGCTGACGAAGTATAGCGGAAACGACACTACCGTGAAAATCCCGTCCACTGTTACGGAAATCGGTGCCAGTGCGTTTTCTGGCAATAACAGGATTGCTTATGTGACGATTCCGGATTCCGTTGAAACGATTGATGAAAAGGCCTTCTATGACTGCAGCCGGCTCGCCTCGGTATCGATGCCCAGCAGTGTTGATACCATCGGCAGCCGCGCCTTTGCGGAATGCCCCAAACTTAATTATATTACTCTGCCGAAAAAACTGACGGAGATCAGCGATGGCTTGTTCAGCGGCTGCACCGCTTTAAGCGACGTCACAATTCCGTCGAACGTAACCACGATTGAGGACGCGGCCTTCTATAATTCCGGCATTACAAGTATATCGATCCCACCGGATGTAAAAACTATTGAAGCAAACGCATTCAGCTACTGCTCCAAGCTCACGAGCGTCAGCTTCCGCAGCGGCCTTACTACGCTCGGGCAGGAAGCGTTCAGCTACTGCAAGGCGTTGACCTCTGTTTCTCTTCCCCGCACCATTTCAGAGATGGACGATTCCGTCTTTAGCTACTGCACGGCACTGAAAAGCGCAACCCTGCCGGACGGCATGGAGGAACTGCCGGAAAAAACCTTTTTTAACTGCACTGCTTTAACGAGTGTAACTTTTCCGCGTTCGCTCTATTCGATTGGAGAACGCGCGTTTTACAATTGCCGCGCGCTGGCAAGCGTTTCGCTGCCCACTCTGCTGGAAGAGATAAAATCAGAAGCGTTTGCTTACTGTGTCAACCTAACTTCCGTTAAGCTCCCCCAGTATCTTTCCACTCTGGGAGAGGGCTCGTTCTCTTACTGCTCACGCCTGCAGTCCGTGAATATTCCCGCAGAACTCGGAACTCTGGAGGATGATCTGTTTGCTTACGATCAGCTGCTCAGCTCCGTTACGATAGAGGACGGCCTGAAGGGAATCGGCGACGGTGTATTCTATGACTGCTCAAAGCTCTATACCCTCGTTGTTCCGGACAGTGTACAGGACATCGGCAAGAGCGTGTTCGGGGACAACACCACGCTGCGCGGCTCCACCGATTCGTATGTGCGCGCATACGCAAGCAGCAAAGGGTATACCTTTAAGCTGACCAGCGATACCTCCTCCGACATTCCCGCCGGAGCGAATACCGGAACCAATACCGGCTCAACCACCAATACTGATCTGACCTACAACGGAGTACAGTACACCGGCTCTGTGATGATCGACACGAACACCTATACCATGGCTCCCGGCAACATCTACGATATTGGCGTTGCCCTTGCCGGAAACGCCTACACGAAAACCATCAACGTTTATTCCAGCCGCACCGGGATTGCCACCGTGCGGAGGCTGGCCAACGGCAATTACCGCGTAACGGGAAAAACCCCCGGCACCTGCTATGTTGTAGTAGATGTGCTGAGCGGCTCTACCGTACTGAATCACATTTCCATCCGCTTTGACATAGCGAACAATGTGACACAGCACGGGCAGGCAGCACGCAACCGCAGCTACTTTAACTGATAACGAGAATTAGAACCCTTTATCCTCAAACGGAGGCATCCTCACGCCCGAGGATAAAGGTTCCCCCAGCCACCGGCAGCTTACTGCCGTGAACTGCGTGAGGTTCTTATTTTCCCCGGTGATTCATCAGGAGCACGGCACCAGCGGAACTTCTCCGCAAAGGGGCCGCGCGCGCTTTTTGTCAAGGCTAATTATGCTCTGAAAGCTTCCGGCAAATCCGGAAGCTTTTTGCATACTTTGCATAGACTTTTCAAAACCACTTTACTTTTTTAAATGAATCGAGTAAAATAAAAAACGTTATCGCGAATACTTTCTAACGCTACTACGCTAAAGTGAAGAAAATGTGATCAAAATCGGAAGGACTGTTATTATGAAAAAATTACTGGCTCTTTTCCTTGCTCTTACAGTATCGGTGGGCATGACTGCCTGCGGACAGGGAAATCAGTCGGCTTCCTCAGCAGCCGGCGCAGACGAATCCTGGAGCAAGGTAGAAAAAGCAGGTACTCTGGTTATTGGACTGGACGACGCATTCCCCCCGATGGGCTATAAAGACACTAAAACCGGCGAACTGATCGGCTTCGATATCGACTTGGCCAAAGAAGCCTGCAAGCGCCTTGGCGTGCAGCTGAAGCTTCAGCCGATTGACTGGAGCAACAAGCAGGCCGAGCTGGACAATGGTAATGTAGACTGCCTGTGGAACGGCTTCAGCAAAACTCCCGAACGGGCCGAGGCGATGGCTTTGAGCATTCCCTATATGAGCAATAATCAGATTATTCTGGTCAAGACAGATTCCAACTACCAGTCTCTCAAGGATTTGAGCGGCAAGATTATCGGCGTACAGAGCGATTCTTCTGCTGAAGCAGCGCTGAACGCAGTGGAAAACAAGGATTTCAAAAGCTCCTTGAAGCAGGTCGTACAAATCGACGACTACACCAAGGCCATTCTGGAAATTCAGAACGGCACGATTGACGCGATCTCGATTGATGAGGTAGTCGCACGTTTCTACCTGAAGAATCAGCCCGGCGCATTCCGCATTCTGGAAGATGGTGGAACGGTAATCTCTCTGGCTTCTGAAGATTATGTGGTCGGCATGCGTAAAAACGACTCTGCGCTGAAGGACAAGATTGACGAAACCCTGCGCGCAATGGCGAAGGACGGCACAATGAAAACCATTTCTGAAAAATGGTTCGGCGAAGATGTGACAACGGTAGACGTGAAATAAAAACCGTCTCCGAAATTGGTCCCGGAGGTCTTAGTTATGAATTATCAGGTGCTATTAACAGAGATGTTTACAGCAACGCTGATGTCTCTGCAAATCTTCTTTTTCACCCTGATTGTCTCGCTTCCTTTGGGACTTTTGGTGGCACTGGGCAGAATGTCGAAACTAAAAATCGTCAATCTGCCCGTGCGCTTCTACATATTAATCATGCGCGGTACCCCACTGATGCTGCAGCTGCTGTTTATGTTTTACGCATTAAAGCCCCTCCTCGGAATCCAGCTAGATCGCGTATTGGCTGCTGAGCTGGCGTTTGCCCTGAACTACGCCGCTTATTTTGCTGAGATTTACCGCGGTGGGCTGGAATCTATTCCCAAGGGCCAGCTGGAGGCCGCGAAGGTTTTGGGGTACACCAAATCGCAGTCCTTTTTTCATATTATTCTGCCACAGGTGATCAAGCGGATTATCCCCCCAATGGGGAACGAATTTATTACCCTGGTAAAAGACACCTCTCTGGCACAGGTCATCGGCGTTGTGGAGCTGCTGAAGGTTACCTCCCAGTGGGTCGCGAGTGCGGTAGATATGACTCCCCTGGTGATCGCCGGGCTGTTCTACCTGGTAATGAACGGGATTGTCACCCGGGCATTCACAGTGCTGGAAAACCGGCTAAGCTATTACCAATAAGGAGGGGATTCCCATGAGTCAGACGATTTTGACTGCAACAGATATCAAAAAGTGCTTTGACGGAGAGGAAATCCTCAAGGGGATCTCTCTAGAGGTGAAGCAGGGCGAGGTGCTCGCCATTATCGGGCCGTCCGGCTCAGGCAAAAGCACGCTGCTGCGTTGCATTGCGCAGCTGGAAAACGTGGATTCGGGCTTTATTTCCGTCTGCGGTGACGTATTGGTACAAAACGGCCCTGACGGGAAGGCTGTCTATTCTTCCCCTGAGCAGTGCCGTAAAGTCGGTCTGCACTTGGGGCTGGTATTCCAAAACTTCAACCTGTTCCCGCATTACAGCGTACTGAAAAACATTACTGATGCGCCGGTGCGCGTTTTACAGAAAAGCCGTGAACAAGCCACCGCGACCGCGATGGAGCTGCTGAAAAAAATGGGGCTCTCTGAAAAAGCGGACGCTTACCCATATCAACTTTCCGGCGGGCAGCAGCAGCGGGTTTCGATTGCCCGGGCGCTGGCCATGAATCCGGAAATCCTGTTTTTTGACGAACCAACCTCGGCTCTTGACCCCGAGCTGACAGGCGAAATTCTTCGGGTCATGCGTCAGCTGGCCGCAGAGCACATGACTATGGTTGTAGTAACACACGAAATGCAGTTTGCCCACGACGTGGCCGACCACGTGATTTTCATGGACGGCGGCACGGTTCTGGAAAACGGCACGCCGGATGAAATTTTCTCTCACACCCGCAACGAGCGCACCAAAACCTTTCTGTCGCGCTTTACCGAATGATTTTTCCCGGCAGAATGCTTCCCCTACGGTACGCCAATTCAATTTGCTTACAAGTGCAACTCACAGGATATACAATCTTCTGAACCAAGCAGGAGGGCTCCGCCGGAACAGCGGAGCCTTTCTGCTTTTCGTTTCCTGCCGAATGCTTTCTGTAATTCCCTGAAATGCTGTCAGATTTGACAATATTGAGATTCAATGATAGTATCAAATTACTGTACAACTGACGGAAGTGGAACAGACCACGGGAAGTGCAGTATTGGTGAGCCGACCGTCTGGGCATATGCCTTAGATTGGTGGGCTTTTATTATTTTTAAATCTGAATAGTGAAAGCAAAAGGGGAAGCTGTTATGGAATATTTTACGGTTCTGAATGAAAATCGACATCAATTTCCGCTGGTAATTGATTTGCCTCACAGTGGGACATTCGTTCCCCCGCATATCAGAAGCCGCATGCTTAATATGGCATGCCTGTCCAACACAGATTGGTTTTTGCCGGAGCTTTACGACTTTCTTCCTGCAATGGGCTGTACAACCATTGTCAACCACTTAAGCCGGTATGTGGTAGATGTCAACCGCCCAACAGCAGGAGCAAAGGATGGAGATTATCGCAACACAGTGGTTTATCAGCAGAATACGCAGGGCAGTCCTCTGTATGCGATTCCGCTGAAGGAGGAAGAAATCAATGAACGGATCACACAATATTATCAGCCGTACCACCGGGCGCTGGAAAATCTGCTAAGGGCGAAACTGCAGGTGTTTCCGTCGGTCCTTTTACTGGATCTACATAGTTTTTTCATTAATTTTGCAAATGGCGGTGATCAGGATATCTATTTATCGAACCGGCGCGGAGCGACCTCCTCAGAACAGACCCTGCAAGGCCTCCACAAGGGCTTTGCAGCACAGGGCTATACCGTTCTGGATAATGCCATTATGGGCGGACACATCATTCGCAATTACCGTGAGCTATTTGGGGAACGATTTGAGGGAATACTGGTAGAGCTTCGATATACGAAATATATTGAGGAACGTTATTTTGGAGAAGAAGAAATCACCACTCGTAATGAGGCATTGTTCGAGGAAGCAAGAAGAAAACTGGAAGCAATATTTACACAGCTTCCCTTTAAAAAGTAATAATAAATTTCATGTGTACGAAAGACCATGCTACGCGAAATGAAAAAAATGATTTCTACCTTTTCTATCTTATTATTTTTCCGCATAAAAAACCCTTGAAGCCTGCATTTCACACGCATCAAGGGTTATTATGCAAATAATCAACTTATCCTTTGGCTTTCTATTGATATGAAAAAGCCTAAATATCATATCAATAGAGTTTTATTCTAAATTTATTCCGCGTCGTCCGCGTTCTCCCAGTTGTGCCACACATTCTGCACATCGTCGTTGTCATCGAGGTTATCGAGCAGACGCTGCATTTTGGTGATGGAATCTGGGTCAGTCAGCGCAGTGTAAGTAGTGGGAACCATCTCGACCTCAGCGGAAACGAATTCATAGCCCTTGCCCTCCAGGTCGGAAAGCACGGCACTGAAATCGTCCGACTCGGTATAGATTTCAAACACATCGTCATCCGCCTGAAAATCAGAGGCGCCAGCCTCCAGGCAGTCGGTCATCACAGTGTCCTCCGACAGTCCTTCGCGTTCGATTACGAGAACGCCTTTCTGTGAGAACAGGAACGAAACGCATCCGCTGGTACCGAGGTTACCACCGAATTTATCGAAATAATGGCGTACATCCGCCGCGGTGCGGTTACGGTTATCCGTCAGGGCCTCTACAATCACCGCCACGCCGTTGGGGCCGTAGCCCTCATATACGATGCTCTCATATTTGGTGCCGTCGCCGTCGCCCGCCGCTTTTTTAATAATGCGCTCAATATTATCGTTGGGCACGTTCGCGGCCTTCGCTTTTGCGATGCAGTCCTTCAGCTTGGCATTGGATCTGGGGTCCGGCCCTCCGCCCTCTTTCACCGCTACCGCAAGCTCGCGTCCGATTTTAGTAAAGACTTTGGCTTTGGCACCATCTATTTTCTCTTTCTTGCGTTTAATGGTACTCCATTTTGAATGGCCTGACATACTAATAAGCCTCCCGTAAAAATAGCTTTGATATATTATTTTATCATGTTTTTCGTGTCATAGCAAGCGCCGCCTGATGCGCCTTTTCGATAACCTCCGGCGGAACCTCAGAAATACCGGTCTGATCCGTATGCGGCCACTCCACCACATGTTCCAGCTTCGTGTTCAATACAGTAAATGCCAGCTCCAGTTGGCGGGTCATCATGTGTGCCCCTTCGGAGTTTCCGGAGCCGTACGCGGTTAAAAAAGCCGCTGTTTTCGGCTTCTCAATCGGCGGGCGGATTCCCATGGAAAACCGCGCTTCAAAATACCGCTGCCAGCGATCCATCACTGCCTTGCACGGCGCGGGGAAGCTTAAATGATAGACCGGTGCCGCGATCACCAGGTAATCTGCAGCGCGCAGTTCACGGTCAAACTCGTCCAAATCCGGGAAAACACATGCCTCGCGGGTCTGACAGTATCCGCAGGCAATACAGGGATGGTAATTTCCCCGGTATGCGTCAAACGTCGTTACCCGAATGAATTCAGAATCTACCTCTTGCAAAAATTCATGCAGCAGCCGCGCGGTTGCGCCACCGGGCCGCGGGGAACCGAATAAGACCAGCATATTTTTCTTTTCCATCTGCGGGCCTGCCTTTCCTTTGTGATGATAAGATTGTAGCATGGCCACTCCGCTTTCGCAAGGCAAAAAATACATGCAAACTCCATGCACTTTGTATATCCGGCGGCACGGTGCAAAAGCTAGAACAATGCTTTTACGCTTGTACGGAAACGAAAAAGACGTTATACTAGGCTAACTAATAAATGAAAGGAAGTGTTTTTGTGTTTGAGCAAGTGAAGCTTTCTTATGATTTTAACGCACTGGAACCCACAATCGACGAGCTGACCATGGTGACCCATTATACAAAGCACCACGCCACATATACCAAGAATCTGAATGCCGCGATAGAGCGCCTGCCGGAGCTTTCTGAGGAATCAATGGAACAGATTCTGGCACATTTGGAAACGATTCAGGACCCTGCTTTGCAGACTGCGGTACGTAACAACGGCGGCGGGTACTACAACCACAACCTGTATTTTGACACGCTTTCTCCGAGCGGGCCGCGTACCCCCGGCGGCAAGCTGGCTGCGGCGATTGACCGCACCTTCGGCAGCTTTGAGGTAATGAAGGAAAAGCTCGCGGCAGCAGCCGTGGGCCAGTTCGGCTCTGGCTGGGCGTGGCTTTCCGCAAATTCCAGCGGAGATGTGATGATCTCTGCAAGCGCGAACCAGAATAACCCGATTATGGAAACCCGGGGCGAATGGCGGCCGATCTTCGGCATCGACGTATGGGAACACGCCTACTATTTAACGTACAAAAATCTGCGGACCGATTATGTGGAGGCCCTCTTCCGCGTGGTCGATTGGGCCAAGGTGGAAAAGTATTATCACCAAATGATTGACTAAGATTGAACAAAAAGAGCGGCAGGGGGGGTTCCCTGCCGCTTTATTTATATGGATAAAAAAGCCGGAAATTCCCAAGCAGAACTCAGGATTTCCGGATAAACTGTGCCTTGCACACCGGGCACGTCACTTCAATCTTACCGCGCCCTTTCGGTACACGAAGACGGGTCTTACATTTGGGGCACTTAAAATAACGGTACATTTTATGGTCCTGCAAATATTTCTGCTGGGAACGGAACCACGCGGGCACCTTGTTCCAGTATTTTAAAAACAGCTGATTTTCCGCATAGCGGCGAGGAATGTTTCGGGACAGGATACGGAACATGCTCCACCCGAAAATCACATAGGCCACTAGCGTCAGCGGATAGAAACGGGTCAGCCGAGAAGCCATTACAAACACCATATAAACGACCAGACTGCCGACCATCAGCTGGTCACCGCCATAGCGCCCATACATTACTCGTCTGATTCTCTCCAACACGCCCGATCACCTCTTTTCTGTCACAAGATTGCCGGTTGACTTTTTATCTTGATACAATAATATCGAGCGTAAATTTTTTTGTCAAGAAGTATCCCTCAGTATTTACATTCTGTACTTATTTTGAGGCGATTCTTTCCACTTCCGTCATAATTGAAAGGCAGTTTTTTCCTTTCCGCTCCACCGGGAGACACTTTTGCCATTTGATTAAAAATATAGGTTTTTGAATAAGATTCAAAGAAATGAATCAAAAATAGGAATAGAAGAGGAAAAGTGACACAGAAAGTTTACGATAAATTTACCAGATACTGCATAATCCATTTTGACGCGGCATTTTTTTTAGAGTATAATAAACCTCACAGCCTGTTCCGAAGCAAAACTCTAAGCGCCTGAAAGTGCATGGAAGCATCGGTTTTATTACACACGTTACTCATGATGCCCGCTGAACGCTTTTTGAGGGATATATGATATATTATTGCACATTTTAATCCACCCGGAACACATTCAAAGCGATTTTTCCGCATACGATTAGGCGAATAGAATATTAGCCGAATCGCCGCTATTTCTATTTCTCTGCAGACCAAACCGGCAATTTCTGCAGAAAATCCATGTTTTCCCGGGCCGGTGATCCAAAAAGGAGGGAACCTCTCTGTTTGACAAGCTTCAAATGACCCGGTTAAAGCCATTGTTTGTGTTTTTTATCGGGTACACGATCTGTTTTTATCTGTTCGCTCTAACGCTGGGCTATACCTTCCCATTTGTAGCCGGGTTTCTACTGGCGCTGATGCTGCAGCCGCTGGTGCGCTTTCTGAAAGAGAAGCTGCACCTGAGACCAGGCTTTGCGTCCATTCTGGTCACCCTGCTGTCTTTCTTTCTCCTGTTTGGCTTAATGGCTCTGCTGGGCTACTGGCTTGTAACAGAAATCACTACGCTGGTGGTAAGACTCTCCTCCATCGATACAACAAAAATCATCAAGCCGCTTAATGACCTGATGGGGTACCTTGGAATTTATGTAAACAAAATCGATTCGGATTTCATTCGCCAGAATCAGGAACAGTTAATCAAGTTTCTGCAGACGGGTGCTGGGATCATTACCTCTGTTTTAAATACCGTACTGATGATTCTGACCTCTCTGCCAGGGATTCTGACGATGTTCATTGTCATGATTTTTTCCACCTACTTTTTCGCAAAGGATATGCCTAAGATTAAGCGCCAGGTGGCGTCCTTCCTGTCGCAGAACACCGTAATCAACATTCGTTCTGCCTCCCGCCACAGCCTGACGATGAGCGGGAAGCTGCTGGCTTCTTTTCTGCTGATCTACCTGATTACATTTTTGCAAACCCTGCTCGTCTTTTATCTGCTGGGAGTTCCGTACCCGCTGGTGCTGAGCCTGATCGCTGGTATCGCCGACGTTCTGCCAATTCTTGGGCCGGGAACGGTTTATATCCCGCTGGCCGTGATCAGCCTGGCGCAGGGGGACTTTTTTACCGCAGTGGCCCTAATTGTCGCATGGCTGCTCATTTCTACCATCCGGCAGGTAATCCAGCCCAAAATTGTTTCCGCATCCATCGACATTCATCCCCTTTCGATGCTAGCCGCGCTCTATTTTGCGCTGGTGGCCGGCCGGGTAAGCATCCTGATCTATATGACGGTGTTTTTTGTGCTGTATCAGGTACTGTGCAAAACCGGCGTACTGCCCCGGCTGTTTGTGTCGGATTCCGATTCGGACAAGCAGGGCAAGCGCCCCATTCCGCCGGCTCAGAGGGACGACGCCGCCCAGCCGGAGCCGCCTGCGGATTCGTAAAAGCTTACAGAACTGTAATACAAAAAACGCCGCGCGCTTCTTGACAGCTGGAAGCGCGCGTGTTATATTCTAGCTGTACTAATCGAATTAATACACATTAATACACAAAGACAGTGAGGTGAACCGGATGTTTCCGCTGGACTATAAAAGCAGGCTGCCAATTTATGAGCAGCTGAACAAATCTATTTCGAAAATGGCTGCTTTTGGGGCCCTGGAACCGAATGAACAGCTGCCGTCCGTTCGCACGTTGGCCCAGGATCTGGGGATTAACCCAAACACCGTGCAAAAAGCATATCAGTTATTGGAGCAAAATGGAATTATTTACTCCGTTCCGGGGAAAGGTTCCTATATCTCACCGGATCTTTCCGTCTTATCGCAGCAGAAGGCAAGTTCACTGGAAAAACTGGCCGAAGCGATTGCAGACGCGGCCGACTGTGGGGTTACTCAGCCGGAAATGATCCATCAGGTGGAAAACTATTTTAGCGGGAGGGGTTCTGAGCAATGATTGAAGTCAAATCGCTGGTGAAAAAATTCGACAGCACCGTCGCCTTAGACGGAATTTCCTTTACCATCGGCGGAGGCTCCGTATTCGGGCTTGTTGGCAGCAACGGCGCGGGAAAATCCACTTTGCTGCGCAGCCTGGCGGGCATTTACCGGCCGGAAAACGGAGAAATCCTCGTAGACGGCCAGTCACCGTTTGAAAACAGCGCGGTTAAGAGCAAGCTGTTCTTTATTTCGGATTATCCATACTTTTTTGCGCAGGCCAACATGAAAGAAATGGCCGATTTTTATTCTAAAACGTACCCATCCTGGGACGCGCAGCGGTACCAAGAGCTTTGTTCGCTGTTCCCGCTCGACACGAACGCCCGCATTGTTAACATGAGCAAGGGAATGCAGCGTCAGGTGGCGCTGATCAATGCGCTTTCCGTGCGTCCGAACTACCTGCTGCTGGACGAAATTTTCGATGGACTTGACCCAGTAATGCGCCAGCTGCTGAAAAAGCTCGTTTCGAGCGAGGTTTCGGAGCGCGGCATGAGCGTCGTGATTGCCAGCCACAACCTGCGCGAGCTGGAGGATCTGTGCGACCACGTCGGCCTGATGCACAAGGGCGGTGTGATCTTTGAACAGGAGCTTGACGCTCTCAAACTGGGGATTCACCGTGTGCAGGCTATCTTTAAGCCGATCCCCCCGCAGGAAGCGTTCCAGGGGTTCGACATCATCAAGCAGGATTCCCGCGGTTCTCTTATGAATCTTGTGATTCGCGGGCAGAGAGAGGAAATCCTGGAGAAGCTGAACGCGCTGAACCCGGTGTTTATCGAACTGCTTCCCCTTACGCTTGAGGAAGTATTTATCAGTGAAATGGAGGTGGCCGGTTATGACATCGAAAACATCCTCAAATAATTTGCGCGGTGAATTGACACAAACATTTCTGTGGGAGCTGCGCCATCGCTTTGGCCTGATTGCCTTATTCTGCGGTCTTCACTTTGTGACCCTGCCGCTGGTCGAAATTCTGGCCATGAATAACGCCCAGCGCACCAATATGGAAAACGGATACATGATTGACATGGGGCAACGATTTTTAAACGTGCTGCAGGTGGTACTCCCGCTGTGCACCGCTTCTTTGTCACTGCTGATGGTACTGCTTCTTTCTGTTCTGGGATTCCAGTACATGCACCAAAAGCGCAGTGTGGATTTGTTCCATTCCCTGCCGGTAAACCGCAGCGCTTTGCTGGGGGGCCGGATGCTGAGCAGCCTTGTAGCACTGCTGACCCCGCTGGTGCTCAATTTTGCACTCACTCTCGCGGTTGCCGCCGTTTATCAGATTGCTCTTTCGGAGTTTATCGGATTTCTCCTCTCCTCTTTGGGGTGGGTTCTTCTAATGGCATCCGCTTCGTTCTTTTTCTGCACCTTTATGGCGGTTTGCAGCGGCACTACCTTCGATATGGTGATTTCAATCGTTGTGGTAAACATCACCTACCCGCTCATGATCATCCTCGGGCGCATCACTGCCGGAATGATCATTCCAGGCCTGAATTCAGACATTGATTTTCAGGCGATTGCCTATACGGCGCTCTCTCCCTTTGTAGCCTCGTATCTGCCTTTGATCTTCGGGAGCCTGGAATCAGAAACATTTTCCTCCATGGCGTTTCTGATCTGGTGGCTGATTCTCAGCGTTGTGATGGTCATTTCTTCCCTGTACCTGTACCGGAACAGAAAGAGCGAATGCGCGGAGAGCAATTACGCGTTCCCGATTCCGAAAACTCTAATTCGCTTTGTAGCCACCACCGCCGCAGGCCTCGCCGGCGCACTGATCTTCCACGCTACATTCGACTCTGCCACCAGCTTTTTCGTCGGGCTGCTTGTTGCGTCACTCGTCGCGCATATCATTGCGGAGGCTGTTTATGGGCGCGGCTTCAAGGGTTTGAAAAGAAGCTTTGCCTACTATGGCATCTTTCTGATTGGCTTTGCAGCTTTTTATGGTGTTTGCGTTACGGGCGCGTTCGGGTACGATACAAAAATTCCCAAAGCGGAGGCTGTCAGCTATGTGGAAACCCGTTTGAACAACATAGACAACAGCTACTCCTCGAATGGTTTCAGCATTATGGATGAAAAGGGTCACAGGCAGATTGCATGGGTTCCACAGACAATAAAAGAGACTGAAAATGTGGAAAAGGTGGTCGCGCTTCACACTCTGCTGATCAATGAAATCCGCTCCAAAGGATACCCGTACCAGATTCGGAATTCTTATACCGATGTTCAACTGACCTATCATATGAAGGATGGCTCCGTAATTAAGCGGTATTTTTCCTCTGATCTGATTTCGCAGAACAACAATCAGTATGATGAGGCTTTAAAAAAGGTAGCCGATACAAAGGAATACAAAACCACTGGCAATGCCCTTTACTATATGACTCCCGAGATGATCGAATCCATTCAGCTATACGGTAAAAACGATGATGAGCACGTGCTGGTTCCCGACCGCGAAAAGCTGCAGGAGCTGATTGATGCCATCAAACTGGACATTGAACAGTCTGAGTCAGACAAATACTCTGATAATACCAAGGAAAGCCAGCTTTGGATAGACTTCCGCACTCGTGCAACTACCCCCGAACCGGGCAGCAGGCTGCAAGAGCTGGTTGGCGACTATACGGGGAAAATTACACTTTCCCTGTCCGGATTGCCCATTACCGACGATTTCACTCACACGAAAGCGTTGATTGAGAAATATGGGTGGACAAAAGGCAGTTCAGTCACAACCTCTTCTGCGTCGGACTCACATGCGGTAACCACTGCGGCCGCTGAGACGGCAATTCATCTTACCGTCGCTAACTGATCCATTTCTCCCGTTTGATAATACCGGAAGCACGAAAAAAACTGCATCCCAATTGTGATTCACTAACAATTGAGGTGCAGTTTTTTTACTGCATTTAAAGAAGTGACCAGGCCGGGGCGCATCTCCTTCGGCTGAATGGACAGGTACACCATCATTTTTTCAGCGGATGCACATCACGGCGCAAGTCTGTGATGCAATACCGGCCGCCGGTGCGAAGAACACGGTAAATCTCATTGAAGGCCCGGATGGGATTTTCCCATTCGTGCAGAGAACCGTTGGAAATTACTGTGTCAAAGCTGTCGTCCTCAAAGGACATCTTCATGCAGTTCCCCGGCACGTAGCGGGCTGAAATTCCATACTCGGCAGCGTTTTTCTCAGCAAAGCGGATCATAGCAGAACTGATTTCACAGCCGGTAAGGGAAGCGAGTGACAGCTTTTTGGCTAATTCCAGCCCCACATAGCCGGGCCCTGGACCAATCTCCAGCACGTTGCCGCCCTGAATGCCGGAAGCAATCATTTCGTCCACTCCGTTCCATCCCTTATCTCGCATACTGCGCGCAAAAAGGTCGAAGGCTTCCACCGTGATCTCATTTTAAATTCCTTCGTTGGTTTCAATGACTCTGTTTTTTGCCATTGGATTCATCCTCCTTTAATTGATTTAGGGACTGCTCTGCCCAGGTGAGTTCCGCCCGGTAATGCAGTACGTGATGCTCGGAAATCATGTCAGCGGAGGTTCGGTACTCCTCGGGAATATGCGCAAGGGTCTCTTTCCGGTGGATTTCCAGCCCGCTGAGAATGCGATTTAGATTTGCAATGTGCCGGTTCAAGCTGTCTGCCAGAGCGCCGTTTTCCAGAGCGTCGGAAAAATAAAGGGTGCCATCAATGTCAAAGGTGGGGTGGTACTCGATTTGCAGGGTCTGCAAAAGCAGCTTTTGGAATTGATCCGCACCGGTGTCGCTAACCTGATATACGGTTTTTTCCGGACGGACACCTTGCTTATCGCGATGGGCGGTAACGTAGCCCGCCGCCTCCATTTTCTCCAGATGGTAATAGAGCGTAGGCAGCTTAATTTGAGTAAAATCCTCCAGCTTTTCTTCCATCAGCTTTTTAATCTGATAACCGTGCTGGGGACCAAACCGCAGAAGAACACCGAGAATGTAAAGCGGAATCATAAGACTGCTCCTTTCTTCATTAGTCAGTAAATAATTACTGCTAGAACAAAAAATTTGGCCTGCCGGAGTACCCGGCAGGCCAATATGTTCTAATTCAGTTTTTATGTGCAGGCCGCGGATATTGCCTGACTCTTTTGACTTTTATAATCGACAGGATAAATGTTATAAACGACTTCCTCTTTTGAAACCATGGAAATCGGAATCCTGGGTACTATACTGTGCAAAACTTCAATAAATCCGGTGGAAGCAAACCCTGCCATGCCGGTTACTACCTGAACCGCGCCGATCTGGCGGATAAACCCCGCCGCAACTAAGGGACTGTCATCCTGAAAAATGATCGTCATTTCGGCGTCCGCTTCCCGAGCCGTTTGATACAGATACTCCAGCTCTTCGCTGCATGCGCCATACCCGGCGGACTGCGGCTGAATACACAAAACCTGCATTGGAAGCGCCTGCTCTTCGGCAAGCTTTTTTCCCACCCGAATCAGCCGATCACAATCACGTTGCCCGGTGACGCAGACGAGAACAGCCGCCTTCTTTTTTTTCACTGCCTTACCTCCTTTCCACATTACATCATTTCTTTAATGCACCTTTAGTATACGGCATTTTTAAAAAATATCAATAGATAAATTATGAACTAAATGTAAAAATCATTGTTTATTGTCCACAAAATTAGTTTTAAATTAGAATACCGTTCGTTGGATAAGCACAAACAAGCTGGTGAAAAATGACACTACAAGGTATGCTCCTTCCATTCAATCAAACCTATTTTAAACCTTTGCACATATAACATCTGCATTGTCAGTCTGGCTTTGGCCCGTTCTCCTCGTCGTTCCAGAATCGAATCAATCATCCTCTGCTTATCCAGAGAAATCGGCGGTGTCTTTTCCAGAAGTTTCCGCACAATCAAGCTCATCATCTTCAATACACAGTGCAGACAAAACATACGCGGCAGAAGAAAAACACAGCGCCTCTCCGCTTTCTAGTATCCTTACATAAAGGCAGTGGTTGGATTTTAATTTTTAAAGTGCTTGGCTTTCGTTTACAATTTGATGGTTGAAGCTGTTGCTTGCGTTTTTCTTTGTAAGCAAAGTTTATGCAATGGTGCTAATTGGCGTTCTACTTGTTTATCCAGTTTTAAAATTATATAACGGTGAAAAAGGTAAGGCGAATTGGATGAAATGGTTCTTTTATGCATATTATCCAGCACACCTTATTATTATAGGTATATTGAGACTTGTAATTTATGGGAACATTTCGTTGTTGTTTTAGCTGCGAGTACCCCAAAATGAGCATTGCATAGGAATTACTAATTATGAAATGGAGCCACTACACTTTTATCAGTGCCGTGGCTCCTACTTTGCTATAATCCGAGAATAGTCCAATCACAAACTGGAGCAAATCCTTGGTCAACTGCCGGTTGGACTGTCTTTCCCCTTCGTTTTCTGTGGGAAGGCCCGTAAGGATACTCGTGAGCTGAAACTGTAAAACCGGGTTTTCCGGATAGGTGCATAAAAGCTCACGCGCATGCCGGAGGGCAACAGCGCCACCTTCCTTTTGCCCAAGGAGCGCAACCTCCGCAGCAAATTCTGCCGCCTGCTCATTGGTCAGCTTTTGAACATAATCCAAGAGCGTGTCGACTTTTGTACCAAGTGCCCTTGCAATCGGTGCGAGAAGAGCAATATCAAGGCAGCTGGAATTTGTTTTCCATTTGATGACAGCCGGTGTGGACACTCCCACCGTGTTAGCAGAGAGATAGACTTGCGATCACACAAAGGCAAATTCCCCCGAACGGAAGGTTCTCAATAATACTCGGCAGATCAGTATCCGTAGGACTGATTCACCAAAATAACCTTGATTCGCCCGGGCACCCGCTGCCTGGCGATCAAAACAAAATCATTGCAGATTCTTTCCTCGTGCTTACAGTCCACACAGCGCTTGAGCTTGGTACAGGGAGTATTCTTCCCGAGCCGTATAGCGTCCAGAGGTGCCGCAATCTGACGAGCCCTTGTGATTGCATCCTCCGCCGTTTCGGCTATTTTATTTTTGCCCGCCACAACGATGACCTGTTCTGGCCCATACAGCATTGGCGCAACACGGCTGCCGTTGCCGTCGATATTGAACAGCTTTCCGTCCAAGGTGATCGCATTGGTACTGGAAATAAAGGTATCCGCGCTGAAATTCTGCAAATAGATGTTTCGTTTTTCCTCAGAGGAAAGCCCAGGACGATGTTTATCATAAAATATATAGTTTGCCGTTCGCAGAAAATCGAACACACCGGTTTGCTCCAGAGTGACGGAATCACCACATCCCACACTGCTTCGCTCGGGAATCAGTGTGCTTAAAAGAGTGATCAGCTTTTTTTCATCCTCTACATAATATCCGGTCATATTGTTTCTTTCCAGATTTTGTATTATTTTTTGAATTTGAAAATCCATTTTTTCATCCCTTTCGTTATCTGAATGATTTCCACAGATCATAATCAATTGAGTTAAGCATAGCACACAGCAGTTAAAAATACAAAGGCTGACCACGCTGGCCAGCCTTTGGTTGATTGTGTTATTTTACTTTTTTGAAACGTCCTATTGGCCGCTCGATCATCCGTTACTCTGCCGCAAAGAGGTAAGCTGCCGCTTGATTGCATCCAGCTCCTGCACGGGAGCCGCACACACACCGTTCTGGCAAAGATAATACTGTACTCCCTCCTGCGGCAGAGGATATTCCGCCGAAAACGGAGCAACCACAGCAAGCTCGCGCTCGTTTTCCGCACATTTCAGCAGAACCGTCAGGTTGGGCACTGAATGCCGGTACAGAAAATCACGCACCTCCCCAAACGCTTCCTCCTTTTGAGCAGTGCAGATTAGCTCCTGGGAAGGGTAAAGCACCGAACAAAGGGCAATCAGCGACATTGCATACCCTACCGGGTACTCCTTGACCCAGCCTGTTAGAAAGCTGATTTGCCGCTCACCGGCCTGCCGCCAGCGTTCCTCACCTGTTAGCGCAGCCAGGCGCACAAACACCTCTCCCGCCACGGAATTCCCGGAGGGAATCGCACCGTCGTATACCTCTTTGGGCCGACTGATGAGCTGCTCGCTGTCTTTGGCGTAAAGATACAGCCCTCCCTGCTCCGTGTCGGAAAACAACTCCAGTATTTGCTCCGCGATTTGCACGGCGCGGCGAAGATACGCGCAATCGAAGGTAGAACGGTACAGCTCAAGCAGAGAAAACGCGTAAAAGGCATAATCATCCAGCTGCCCGGCATGGGCCGCCTCTCCCTCGCGCCATCGCAGCAACAGTCGCCCGCGCTCATCCACCAGATTTTCTTCCAGAAAACGCTGTGCCGCCTGTGCCGCGTGCAGGTACTCCGGCTCGCCGAGCAGCACTCCCGCCCTGGCCAGCGCAGCGATCATCAGCGCATTCCAGGAGGTCAGTACCTTATCATCCCGGTGCAGGCGGGTACGTTCCAAACGGTACTCGTACAACCGGCGGCACAGCTGCGCAATATGCGAATCTTCTTGGTCATATGCGGGAAAATCCAGCAGGTTCGGAATGCTCTTCCCTTCAAAATTCCCCTGCTCTGTCACGTCAAAACGGCTGCAGAAAATCTCGCTGTCTTTCTCGCCCAGAACACTCTGCACCTCCTGCGGAGTAAAGACATAATATTTTCCCTCGACCCCGTCGCTGTCCGCATCCTGCCCGCAGTAAAAGCCGCCATGTTCATCCGAAAGCTCGCGAAGAACATAATCGAGCGTGCGTTTTGCCACACTGCGGTAGAAAGGCCTCCCGGTAACGGCGTAAGCCTCCGCGTACGTATATGCCAGCAGAGCGTTATCGTAAAGCATTTTTTCAAAGTGCGGAACCAGCCATTTCACATCGGTAGAATAACGCGAAAAGCCGCCGCCGATATGATCGAACAGCCCGCCACGGAACATTTGAGAAAGCGTATGCTCCGCCATACTTTTCGCGGGTTCCTCCCCCTCCAGCACCGAATAGCGCAAAAGGAACAGCAAATTGTGCGCCGCCGGGAATTTGGGCGCGCCGCCGAAACCACCCCAGTGCGAATCGTAAGATTCTTTCAGCTGAGCGGCAGCTCCGCAGATCAAATCAATCTCCGGCATTGCCGTTTCCGGGGACAAGAGAGACTGTTCCCGCAGGTAATTTGTGATCTTTTCCCCTGCGTTCAGCAGCGGCTCGCGATTCGTGCTCCATTGTTCACGGATAAACGCCAGAAGCTCCAGAAGCCCCGTCCCCCGGAAGGTAGACATTTTCGGCAGGTAGGTTCCCGCCCAGAACGGGCGCTGCTCCGGCGTCATGAGAATCGTCATCGGCCAGCCGCCCGAGCCAGTCATGGCCTGGCAGACTGCCATGTAAACGGCGTCGATGTCAGGCCGCTCCTCCCGGTCCACCTTAATGCAGACAAACCCCTGATTCAGCGCCTCGGCAACCTCGTCATCTTCAAAGGATTCGTGTGCCATTACATGGCACCAATGGCAAGTGGAATAGCCAATGCTCAAAAACACCGGCTTGTCCTCGCGTTTGGCTTTCTCAAAAGCCTGCTCGCCCCATGGGAACCAGTCCACAGGATTATAAGCATGCTGTAAAAGGTAGGGGCTTTTTTCCTTGGTCAAATGATTGGGCACTCTATTTGAGCCGGTCATTTCATCATCCTTCTCTTTTCGGTATTATAATGTTTATTATACCTGAAAAAAAACTGGATACTACCCTTTGCAGACAGTATCCTTAGCATTCTTATTATTTATTTATAAGCTATTTGGTATCTGATTCGTCTATCAAACCGATGGATAAATAAAAAGAAGCACTGAAACTGTGCTCTGCTTCAGTGCTTCTTTTTATTGGGAGACATTCTAAATATATATTCCCAGAATCCAGAGAGGTATCTTCCAACACTTTTTAAAGCACACCAAAATCCAATAATATAGAAGCCTAAGGTACAATGAAATATTTGTAACATATTCTAAAAACTTGTTGGAAGTATGTTGCGCTTACTGCTATATTAAATACAGTAATAATCTGTTAGCGCTTACAGAATTAGTACAATTTTATTATTAGGAGTCAAAAAAAGGAGGTTTATAACCAATGGAGGAGCACACCTCTGCTGCCAAGCCCAGTCGGTTTGAACGGTTTTTAAAGGGAACGGAAAATTTGGGCAACAAAATTCCGCACCCGATGCTTCTGTTTATCTGGTTAGCCATTATTGTTATTGTCGCTTCCTATATCTGTTCCATTTTCGGGGTATCCGACGTCAATCCAGCCACGGGCGAAACGGTTGCGGTTTACAATCTGTTGTCGCTGGACGGCCTGGTGATGATGATTACAAAGGCGGTCAATAACTTTATTACGCTGCCGGCGTTGGGAATGGTTCTCGTCTGCATGATGGGCGTGGGCTTATGCGACCATTCCGGTTTGTTTTACGCGGCCCTGAAGGGCTTTGCCGATTATTCCAAGGGCTCGGACACAATGATAATCGCCGTGTTCAGCTTTATCAGTATTATGGCAGGCTGCGCCGGTGGAGCCGGCTTTGTGGTTATGCCTGCTTTGGGCGCCATGATCTGGATGAGCATGAAGAAAAACCCGCTGTCCGGCATGTTTGTCGCATATTCCTGCGTATCCGGCGGGTATGCGTCCAGCCTGATTATTACCGCGTGGGATGTCGTCAATGCCAGCTTTACCACGGCGGCCGCACAGCTGATCGATCCGAACATCAGCCTTTCGCCCGCAATCAACTGGTATTTTTCGGCGGTATCCGTACCGATTTTGACCGTTGCTTCCGTTGTTTTGACAATCAAGGTGCTGGAGCCCCGGATGGAGAAATATGATCCGGCTTACAGCGATCTGGAAGAAGAGGATACGGTTTCCCTTCCCTCCGCGCAGGAGAAAAAAGCATTGAAAATGGCGGGACTGGGCCTGCTGATTTACACTGCCATAGTGGTTTTGCTGGTGGTCACAGGGGTTCTTTGCGACCCGAAAACCGGCTCTGCCATTGCAACAGACGCCCCGCTGATGAAAGGCATTACAGTCTTTATCGCGCTGATGTTTGCAGTTCCCGGTACGGTGTTCGGCATGGTATCCGGCAAATTCCAGGGCGTTCCGGATATTGCGAAGGCGCTGGAGAAAACTATGGCGGGAATGGGCGGATACATAGCGCTAATGTTCTTTATCGCACAGTTCCTGAACTATTTTAACTGGTCCAATCTGGGAATTATTCTGGCAATCAAGGGTGCCAACCTTCTCAAGGTGTCCGGCTTCCCGATCTGGATGGTGCTGGTTCTGTTCATGCTGATGTGCATGGTGCTGAACCTATTCATCGGCAGCGCCTCTACCAAGTGGGCGATTCTGGCCTCGGTCTTTGTTCCCATGTTTATGGTGCTGGGCTTTCATCCCGGCCTGATCCAGATGGCCTACCGCATCGGCGACGCGGTCACCAACCCGATCTGCGCCATCGACGCTTATTTTGTAATGCTGCTGGCTTTGGCGCAGCGCTATGACAGAAGGTGCGGTGTGGGCACCCTGCTGGCCAACATGATGCCGTTTGCCCTGACATACGGGGCCTTGATGATGATTCAGCTGCTGCTGTGGTATTTCCTCAAGATCCCGATGGGCCCCAACGCGCCGATCATGCTTTCTTAACCCCTTCAGGCGCTGCCTGAAGCAAACTTTGCTCAGAACATAAAGGAGATTTGCTTATGATGAACGCAAAACCGTACACGGCGGCACGAATAGAAAAAATGCGCGCGACGATGGAGCGCCGGGGATTGGACGCCATTGTTCTGTCCCAGCCGGAAAACGTATTTTATTTTACCAATTTTAACCCGATTCTCACCAGCCACCCGGCTTACTTTATTCTGGTTAAAAATCAGGAGCCCTGCCTGCTGGTGCATTGCATCCGCAACGACCATGCGCACGAAGACAGCACCATGGATAATATCCAGCTGTACGGCGCGTGGGGCAACAATGTGGCCCTGGCCGAAAGCGCCAACGGCGCGATGGAGCAGCTGATTTCCAAAGAGATCAAAAAGCTCGGCGTAGAATCCGACTTTATCAGCATCAACAGCTGCCGTGCGCTGCAAAAAAGCTTCCACAGCGCCGAGATCGAGGATCTTTCTCACGATATCGCGATGATGAAGATCGTCAAGGATGCGTATGAAATCGATTTGTGCCGTAAGTCCGCCGAACTGGTAGATCTTGGCGTGAGCACGCACATCGACTGCCTACGCAAGGGCATGAACGAGGCCCAGGCCTGCACGGAGGGCCAGTACCGGATGCGCCGCGCCTGGCATGAAAAATTCCAGGAGTACGAGGTGGCCGGCTTTAGCAGCAAGGAGCAGGCGCAGATCGATTCTCTGTGCGTTTGGAGCATGGCAAATGAGCGGATCGCCTACGGATGCGATTGTCCGCGCGACCATGTGCCGGCGCCGGGCGACCTGATTCTGCCGATGAGCTGGGCCAGAGTCGGCGGCTACTGTGTGGAGAACGAGCGCGTCGTCATGGTCTGCAAGGTCAGCGAAACCAGAGCGCGCGCGTACCAGGCTATGCTCGAGGCGCGGGGCAAGGTCTTCAGCATGATCCACCCGGGCGAAGCCTTTGAAAATCTTTATCTTTCCGCGATGGAGATCTTCAAAAAGTACGGGTTTGGGGATATCCTTCCGGGCCGCTGCGGCCACGGCATGGGGCTTTCCACCCACGAATTTCCCAGTGTGACCAAGGGCAATCAGCTCAAGCTCGAGCCCGGCATGATCTTTACCGTAGAGCCCGGCCTGATGAGCCGTGATCTGGGTGGCGTGCGCCATTCCGATACAGTTCTTGTCACCGAATCCGGCTATGAGAGCCTGACCAAGTTCCGCAACGACGCCATTGTTATTTAAGCGGGGGCAAGTTCCGCTTTTCATTTGCCCGCTTCCCCGCTGTTTTATAGATGGACTGCGGATGAAAGCCGGCCTTTGGCCTGACGTAATGGAGTGATTTTTTCCCCTGCTTCAGGCGGGGGAAAAAATTTACCGTTTTTTGAGAAGGAGTTAGCTATGAATAAAAAAGAGAGAATTCAAGCCGCTGTTTTCGGCGCTCAACCGGATAAAATTCCCTATTCTCTTTGGAGCCATGTTCCGGGCATTGATCTGGACCCGAAGCTCAACGCGGAGCATACGTTTGAATTTTATAAATTGCTGGACATCGACTTTGTCAAAACCATGAACAACGGAATGTACGCCATTGAGGATTTCGGCTGCACGATCGATTATTCCGAAATCCAGAAGGGCGGCGTCGCCAAGGTAGTCAGTACGCCCATCGCCGGGCCCGACGACTGGAACCGGCTTTCCGTTTGCTCCTGCAAAGAGGGCAGCCTGGCCAGAGAACTGCTGTACCTCAAGCTGCTGCTTGAAAAGCTCAAGGGAGAAAACGTACCCGTTATTTTTACCGTTTTTAGCCCGATCACCACGGCGGATAAGCTGAGCAACAAGCAGCTGGTCGACCATATTCAGCAGGGCTGCCACAATCAGGTAAAGCACGCGCTGGAGGTAATTACCGAAACCACGGTAAACCTTGCCAAGGCGGCGATCGAGCTTGGCGCGGACGGCGTGTTCTTTGCTTCGCAGCTGAGTTCTTACGATATGATGGACGCCGAACTGTATGAGGAGTACGGCAAACCCTACGACCTTCAGGTGCTGAACGCGGCCGCCGCCGGCTGGATGAATGTTCTGCACGCGCACGGCAACAACATCATGTTCGATCTTTTAAAGGACTACCCCGTTCCGATTTTCAACTGGCATGCGTGGGAAACCCTCCCGGCCATTGACGAGGCCATGGCGCTGACGGGCAAATGCCTGATGGGCGGACTGAGCCGCGCGGATATTACCAACAGAAACAAAAACGCGATTCAGCACCAGGTGTTTGAATGCTGCAAAAAAACCAACGGACGCCATCTGATTCTAACTCCCGGCTGTGTAATCCGCTATCCGCTGGATCAACACATGCTGGAATATGTCAAACAGATCAAAGAATCCGTAGAAAGCGTCATTATTAATAAGGACTGAAAATCTGGCGCGTCATGGTGATGAATTCCTTGAGCGCTCGCGTGCGGTATTTGTTTTTCAGGTAGCTGATGGAAATATCATACTGGCCTGCGGGGTAATCGAGTGGGATCAGCGTCACTTTGGACAGCTGTTCGGATTTCAGCAGCGTAGCGCTGTGCAGGAAGGTGTCCGGACAGATGCAGATCCCCATACCCGCCACCGCCAAAGAAATGCAGGTCAGCAGATTTTCCGTTTCCAGAATCACGCGCGGGGTTATGTTGGCCTCGTTGCAGCAGTCCTGAAAGATTTTGCCGGCGAACGTATGCGGAGATTGCAGGATGAAAGGAAAATCCTTAAAATAAGAAATGGGGAGCGGGCCCGCGGGAAAGCTTCCGCCGCCGGGGAAAGCCCCGATTAAAAGATGGTTTGGAATCACAATGGAGAAGGTTTCGCGGTACAGATTAATGCAGTGAACCTGGGAAAGCTCGATGGGGTGGTAGCCTATAATCAAATCCACCGCCCCCTGAAGCAAGGCTTCTGTGATTTGGGTGGTGGTTCCTTCCACCAAATGCAGATTCACCTGCGGAAACTTCTTGTGATAGGGCGGCAGAATCAGGGGAAGCATGGCGGTGCCCCGGGTAACGGGGATGCCGATGGTCAGGTTTGCGCTTAAAAAGTGAGCGATATCGCCCAGCTCCTGCTCGGTTTCGCGCTTTTGAATCAGCATGATTTTCGCGTGCCTCAGCAGCGCCTGCCCAGCCTCTGTAAGGGTCATGGGAACGCCGCGGTTAAATAGCTTTGTGCCGTAATATGCCTCCAACTTCGAGATGTGGCTGCTCAGGCATTGCTGAGAAACATACAGCTGCTTTGCGGCATTGGTAAAGCTGAGCTCCTCCGCTACCACGACGAAATATTGCAGATTTAAAAAATTCATCTTTTCCGCCCTCATCACAATTATTTATTTTAAATTTTCTTTTATTATACAAATTATTATTTGTACTTTCAATGCTCCATTATGGGGAATCGACGGATTTTTTACGGAACGGCAGATTTTGCACAAAATGGGAACAGTGGGATTGCGGCAGCCTGTGGGAAGCCTTCCCGGTTCTGTTCGATAGAGAGGAAAACGATTATGGACACGAAATATTACCAAAACCATCTGAAAATTCTAAAGGAGGAGCTGATTGTCGCGCTGGGCTGCACAGAGCCGATCGCCATTGCCTATGCGGCCGCGCGCGCACGCGATTTGCTGGGGGCCAGGCCGGAGCGGTGCATCGTTCGATGCAGCGGGAACATCATTAAAAATGTAATGGGAGTTACCGTGCCCAATTCCGGTGGGCTGCGCGGTGTGGTGATCGCCGCCATTCTGGGTATTGTGGGCGGCGAGGCCGACCGAGAGCTGGAGGTGCTGGAGGCGGTAACGGACGAGGATCGGGCCGAGGCAAAACGGCTGAGCGAGTCGGGCTTTTGCACCTGCGAGCTGGTTCAGAACGTTTCCAACCTATATATTGTCATAGAAGTGTGGGGCGGCGGGCACCAGGCTCTGGTCGAAATTCAGGATACCCATAAAAACATTACCCGCATGGTCAAGGACAATGCGGAGATCCCGATTCAGAAAAGCTCGAAAAACACGGGCTCCGGCGAGCCGAAGGGGGATCGCTCCCTGCTGACACTGAAGAATATTCTGGAGTTCGCGAACGAAGTATCCATCGAAGATGTGGCGCCGATCCTCGAGCCGCAGATCAAGTACAATATGGCTATCTGCGAGGAGGGTCTGAAGCATCCTTACGGTGCGGAGGTGGGAAGAGTCCTTCTGGACGGCCCCCATGAGCCCACGGTGGGGCTGCGGGCCAGAGCGTATGCCGCGGCCGGCTCCGACGCCCGGATGGGCGGCTGCCCCTTGCCGGTTGTTATTAATTCCGGCAGTGGCAATCAGGGCATTACGGTGAGCGTGCCGGTCGTCATTTACGCTCGGGAATATCACGCCGAGCGGGAGAAGCTGCTGCGGGCACTGGTGGTATCCAACCTGATCGCCATTCTTCAAAAGCGCTACATCGGCAGCCTGTCTGCCTATTGCGGCGTTGTCAGCGCGGCGTGCGGCGCGGCCTGCGGAATCTGTTACCTGCTGGATTATCCGTATGAGGTGCTGTGCAACACGGTGACCAATACCATCGGCACGGTCAGCGGCATGGTGTGCGACGGGGCAAAATCCTCCTGTGCGGCCAAGATTTCGACGGCACTGCAAACCGCTCTGCTGGGAATCAAGATGGGCCTACATGAGTGTTCTTTCCAACCCGGCGAGGGCTTGGTCAATGACGATGTAGAAACAACCATTCGCAACATTGGCCGTATGGGTAGAGAGGGCATGAAAGGCACCGATCTTGAAATTCTCAATATAATGTTAGGAAATTAAGCAGGTAACTGTGAAGAAATTTTCGTATGCAGAAAGCAAGCGCAGTGCGCTCCACCGCACTACAAACACCGTTTAATCGATTCCCCTGAAACGGTGCGCTTGTCAGGTGCGTACGGAAATTTCTTTATTAATTACTATTTATCGACGCATCTAATCATTTTAGGCTTATTTTAGACGAGCTGACTACTGAGAGTTTCCAAGTGGACAAAAAGGACAGACTGTAAATCCGTTACGTAATGTTTCGGTGCTTCGAATCCACCCTCCCTCACCAAAGGACAACTCGCATAAATACTCCAAAATAGCATGGGTAAATAAAAGAAACCACTGCAACAATAAGCCCGTTGCAGTGCTTTTCTATGTTTATGGAGTGGTCTTTTGAATACGGATCTTCTGTACAGAGCGCTTCATTTCTAAATAAACGAGAATTTAACGCTGATTTTATTGCAAATCTATAATTTTATTAAAAACATTTTAATAGGTTACTATTTTTGAATGATATATAGAAAGTATTCTAAGACATTTACCAAGGATATCTCCGGTTATAGTAACCGTTCTGCCACCAGTGGCAGGTGGAATAGCCGATGCTCAAAAACACCGGCTTGTCCTCGCGTTTGGCTTTCTCAAAAGCCTGCTCGCCCCATGGGAACCAGGCCACAGGATTATAAGCGTGCTGTAAAAGGTAGGGGATTTTTTCCTTGGTCAAATGATCGGGCACTCTATTTGAGCCGGTCATTTCATCATCTTCTCTTTTCGGTATTGTACTCTTTATTATACCTAAAAAAAGGATACCACCCTTTGCAAGCAGTATCCCTAACCTTTTTCATCGTCTATTTTTATTTTAATCAGCTCGCCTGTCTTGGTAAGCGCGGGGCAAAATCATACTCGACGGAAAGCACAAATCGTAATTTCCAGCACATTCCCGGTCTTCCCGCCCGTGACGCTCCTCTTACCGGGAGCGCCTGAGAACTTCCGTCAGGAAGCTCCATACGCGGCGGACGGACGAAATGCTCATGCTTTCACGGTAGGTATGCACCTCTGCCATATCCGGGCCAATCGACACACAATCCAGGTCAGGCAGCTTGCCTGTAAACATACCGCACTCCAGACCCGCGTGGATTGCGGAGATTTCCGGGTCACGGCCATACTGCTCTCGGAACACATTGGCCATCAGATCCCGCAGAGCGGATTCCGGCTTGTATTCCCATGAGGGATAATCCCCGAAAACACACACGCTGCCACCCAGCAGACGCATCTGGCAAGCAAGGCGGTCAACGAGCATCTGCTTTTGCGTGGCAACGCTGCTGCGCAGGCAGAAGGACGCAAGCAGCTCGTCCTCCTCCGTAGCCAGCACTCCCAGATTGAGCGAGGTTAGAACCAGTCCCGAAATATCGGCGCTCATGGCCTGAATTCCATTCGGCAGGCAGGTCAACATGTTGATTACCTTAAAGGTGCAGACTTCGTCCATCGGGATACGCTCTGTGACTGCGTTTTCCACCTGAACAAATACATTGGGGTCAGTCGTGCGGTATTCATGCCGAAAGGCTGCTTCCATATTCTTCGCAACGGCGCGAACTGAATCCGCATCGGCGGTAAGCAGCAAGGCGTGTGCCTCCTGCGGAATCGCGTTGTCCTTCCGTCCACCTTCGGCCGTGACCAAACGAAGCTCCGACCTTTCTTGTGCGGCATACAGCAAACGCCCGAGCAACATATTAGCGTTCGCGCGCCCTTTATCAATCTCCCCGCCCGAGTGGCCGCCGAGCAGGCCGCCCACCGTTACCTTCAGCGCACTCCCGGAAAAAGGTGTTCTCTGGAGGGGCAAACAGCATTGCGTCAGGTTGCCGCCCGCGCAGCTCACGGTGAAAATACCCTCCTCTTCGGAATCGATATTGATAAGCTTTCTGCCTTTTAAGGGGGACATGTCCAGCTCGACGGCACCCAGCATCCCGATTTCTTCATCCACGGTGAGAACCACCTCGACACGGGGATGAGCCAAATTCTTCGAGTCGAGTACCGCCAATGCCATGGCAACGGCAATACCGTCATCCCCGCCCAGTGTGGTACCTTGCGCCCGGATACGGTCGCCGTCAACAATCAGGTCGACGCCCTCCCTCTCCATATTTTTAACGCAGTCAGGCGCCTGTTCGCAGACCATATCCAAATGTCCCTGCAGAATCATCGGCTCCGCCTTTTCATATCCCGGTGTGGCTTCTTTGATGAGAATGATATTGCCCAAGGCATCCTGATGATATTCCAGCCCCCGCATCTTTGCAAAAGCCACACACCAGTCGCTGATGCCCTTGGTGTTCGTCGATCCTCGCGGAATCGCGGAAATCTCTTCAAAAAAATGAAAAACGCCGCACGGTTCCAACTGCTCCAATACTCCCATGATGATCGCTCCTTACCTATTTTGCTGTTTCAATTTGAATAGATAAATTGATAAAACAGATGAAAAAAAGCGCATGCGGTTAAGAAATACGGACGGGAATACCGTTGACCTCCACGCCTTCCTCCGCTCTGATCAGAATATATTTTACTCCGTTGATGATGCGGGTTTCAACTAAGTCGTTGCGGTCGGAAGTAACCTGAATCTTAATGTCGGGCGCGGTAACCACGATTTGCTTTGCGTCGACAATATTTTTGGGGCTGAGAGCCTGATCGGGACCAAATTGCTCGTCAAACTGCTCTTTAAAATATGCAACGTGGGAATCTGAAACACCACGGTCTTGAAGGATCCGTACGATATGATCCTTTGAAACAGTCAGCGGTGTATCTGTTTTGCTCTCTTTATGCTCCGCTATCATCCCCTGCAGCTGCTCATTCACTGCCTGCACCGTTTCAAAATTACATTCCTCCGCAAGAGCACCGCTGATTATAGTTTGAAACGTTTCCCTCTGCACAGACGCCGCCATAGGGGTCTCACAGTGGAAGACCGCTTCCACAAAGTCAGAGTGATTTTCCGAAATATCGCGAGTATAGTAAAGCGCATTGTAAAGGTTGGTGCTTCGATCATCAAACGCCGGGAACAAAAAGCCCAATTCCGGAGGCGAAACAATCCAATCTGCTGTACAGTTGCGGAACGTATTCTCATTTACATAATAGCCAAGGGCCGGCTGTTTCATCTTAACCGGACAAATACTGCACAGAATATACGAAAACACCTCCGACGAAGCGTCATCCTGCCGATCTCCATCTTTGGAGCGATAGGGAACATCATAGGTATCTTGTATCAAAAGAATGAGATAGTTTTCCTCAAGAGTTACGGAGTCTATGGCTTTCTGAAAAAAGTTATGTATCGCATCCTCATCCTGAAGCGAAGACTCCTTGAGTGCCATAAGCAGTCTGTGTTCTTCACTGTCAATCACCTGCTGGGTTGAAAATTCAATGTCAAGCAAGTTTTTATTCAATGTGCCGGAGAGTGTTTTTTTCAGGATGGATACAAACTTCTCCGTTTCATCCTCCGGCATAAGGGCAAGTGATTGGTGAAATTCAGAAATGATTTCTTTGTTTTTGTTTACGTAACATCCGCGTATACTGGTGATATTATTCTTTTCCGGCCGAAAACGGCGGCGGATCTCTGAAACTTCTTTCTCGTTCATGTGAAACCTCCTGCACCCGCGTTCTTGCGGCATCTATTTCATCCAAATTTTTAAAATCACGAAGACAACGATTCCATGCTCTCCCAGCAGTCCGAAGCTTTGCTTCGGCTCTGTGGTATTAGGTTATTATAGCATAAGAAAGTAACGTTGACAAAAGCAAAAACATCATTAAGTCGCTTTTCCCACAGTCTTTTTATACAACGGATCAATCTATTGGCAACTCTGTCTTTCTCAGTGGTCATATTATCGCCTTCATTAAAAATATTCTATCAGAATGTCCTAAAGCACAGAAAGAAATGAAAAAGCAAGGAGATGACATAAGTACGTTTACCCCCTAAAATGGCAGTTACACCCTATAAACATATAATAATGATAGATACCATGTTCGAAGAGTAACTTTAGCAGGAGGCGATTTTTTGAATTGTGATGATAGAGATTTTCATAAAATGAATATAATAAAATGCAATTGTGATTGTGACCTATGTCCACCACCCAGTCCATGCTGTTGTGTAGGACCCCAGGGTGCAAGAGGACCAACCGGACCTACTGGCGCAACAGGTGCGACGGGTGCAACCGGGCCTACTGGCGCGACAGGCGCTACTGGTGCAACAGGACCCACCGGGCCTACTGGCGCGACAGGCGCTACTGGTGCAACAGGACCCACCGGACCTACTGGCGCAACAGGCGCTACTGGTGCAACAGGACCCACCGGACCTACTGGCGCTACAGGCGCTACTGGTGCAACAGGACCCACCGGGCCTACTGGCGCAACAGGCGCTACTGGTGCAACAGGACCCACCGGACCTACTGGCGCAACAGGCGCTACTGGTGCAACAGGACCCACCGGACCTACTGGTGCAACAGGACCCACCGGACCTACTGGTGCTACTGGTGCGACAGGGCCCACCGGACCTACTGGCGCAACAGGCGCTACTGGTGCAACAGGACCCACCGGACCTACTGGCGCAACAGGCGCTACTGGTGCAACAGGACCCACCGGACCTACTGGCGCAACAGGCGCTACTGGTGCAACAGGACCCACCGGGCCTACTGGCACAACAGGTGCTACTGGTGCAACAGGGCCCACCGGACCTACTGGCGCAACAGGCGCTACTGGTGCAACAGGACCCACCGGACCTACTGGCGCAACAGGCGCTACTGGTGCAACAGGACCCACCGGGCCTACCGGCACAACAGGCGCTACTGGTGCAACAGGGCCCACCGGGCCTACCGGCACAACAGGCGCTACTGGTGCAACAGGGCCCACCGGGCCTACTGGCGAAACGGGCTCTACTGGTGCAACAGGACCCACGGGACCTACTGGCGCAACAGGTGCGACTGGTGCAACAGGACCCACCGGACCTACTGGCGCGACGGGCATTAATGGGTTATCTGAATACGCCTATATTTATAACCTGGATGCACAAGTCGTAGCTTTAGAGGCTGATATTCTATTCAGTACAAATGGAGTTATCGTTGGTACAATTGCCCATACCCCAGGCACATCCACAATACTATTAGGCAGTGCCGGCGACTATGCAGTTTGGTTTCATGCTGCGGGAGTACAACCAAACCAGCTCTCTCTTTTCAAAAACGGGGCCGCCGTTGCCGGTGGTATATATGGCTCGGGTGCCGGAACTCAACCAAATCCGGGAATGGTCATTATAACTGCCGCTGCAGGAGACGTCTTAACTGTACGCAATCATACAAGTGCTGCGGCAATTACGCTACAAACATTAGCTGGGGGAACTCAGATAAATGCGAATGCCTCGATCCTAATTCTGAAGGTCAGCGCATAAAATGAATCATGCCGGTCTATAAAAGCTTTTTATGGACCGGCATTTTATGCTTTCTGAATCTTAATTTTTGACTGTGGTGTTTCAATCCTCTTCAGAAGAGAAAAATACGAAATCCTGCAGTCTGCATATATAAAAATTGCACAGTTCAAAGCAGAGCGGTTTATGATAATTGTATGGTAATCTAAATTTATAAAAACATATTGACAATAAGGTAGCAAAAGCTATATGATAGCGACATAAAGAGAATATTCCATAAACAATGGCGTTTTGAAAAGTAATTTTTCAAAGCGCCTTTTTGCATTTTTTAGTACCGATGGCTGCATGCAGCAAAGTTTCTTTGCTGTCTATTGTCTTATGAAAAACAATTGTTTTATTCATCAATAAATGATTCTATCATTATGTATCAGCGAATAATGAAATGATCATTTTGGAGGAACCCATGAAATATAAAACAGATTTCTTAACAATTCACAGAGGCCGGCTACAATCCAATTTGCTGAAGCTTTCCGAAATCGGGAAAAATCCGCAAGGCGGAATTGACCGATGGCTGTGCAGTGAAGCAGATGTTTCGGCTCGGGGGTGGCTTCGGGATTACTGGAAACACCACACAGACACCGAGTTTCATACGGACGCAATCGCCAATCTTTGGGCGAAAAGCAAAGGGACGCTTCCTCTTGCCCCCCTGGTGATCGGTTCACATCATGACACTGTTTCCAACGGAGGGATGTATGACGGAGCATTAGGGGTCTTAATGGCTACCGAAATTTTACAGACGCTTCAAGAATCCGGCAAAAAGCTGCGCCATCCGCTCTGGGTGGTATCCTTTACCGCGGAGGAGCCTAACCCTTTCAACATTTCCACTTTGGGCAGCAAGGTACTGGGCGGTGTTCTGAAATACAAAGACCTGAAAGACGTTACCCATATGCAAACCGGCCAGACCCTGGCGGATGCCATTCAGCAGATCGGCGGAAATCTGGAGGAAATCGATCATCTGCAAATCCAGGATGGTCAGGTGGCAGCCTTTCTGGAATGCCATATTGAGCAGGGACGGCGGCTGGCCGATCAAAAGTTTTCCTCGGCTGCCGTTTCCACCATCACGGGTATTTACCGCGAAATCATCACCGTAACAGGAACCGCCAACCACGCCGGCACCACCGTGATGAGAGATCGGCAGGATGCACTGTGCGCAGCCTCCGAGATTGTTCTTCTCGCTGAAAAAACAGCCGCGGCGCTGCACAGTGACGAAGCGGTAGCCACCGTAGGCTTTTTGCAGATCAAGCCCAATTCAACAAACATTATTCCTGCGTCGACAGAAATGATTTTGGAAATGAGAACGTCTGATCCCGGAAAGAAAAAAGAGTTTTTGCACCTTCTGACACAGGGAGTTGACTATATCGCAGAAAGCAGAGGAATTCAGATTCAGCGGAAAACCATTCTAGACCAACAGCCCATGCCAATGAACCCCGCCGTCATCAAGGCGGTAGAGCAAGGCATCGAGCAAGGCGGTCAAACAGCGGTTCGGCTGGTCAGCATGGCAGGGCACGACGCCGCACATATGGCCCGGGTAACACGCTCGGGAATGATCTTCGCCCAAAGCGTGAACGGCAAGAGTCACTGCGCTGATGAGGCTGCCACAATGGATGATATTGAATTCACTGCAAACGCAATGCTTGCCGCATTGCTCGTACTGGATGAGGAGCTGGACTAAATGGATTTATACTACCCCTCTTACTTATACAGAGAAAAACAGTTTTTTAAGGAGTATGCTCTGGCGGTGGAAAACGGAGTGATTCAAAAGGTAGGCCCTTTCTCCCAACTGCGAACGGAGTTCCCCAACAGCTATGTACACCGATGGGAAAATCAGGTGATGCTGCCGGGTACGGTCAACACACACAATCACTCCTTTCAAAGCCTGCTGCGTGGAATCGCGGCAGATCGCCCCTTTCTGGAATGGCGCGACTCTTCCCTGTACCACTATTCTCCCAAAATGCGGCTAGAGGACATTTACAACGGAGCAGTATTTGCGTTCTCAGAAATGCTGCAGTGCGGCGTTACGACTGTATCAGATTTTTTTTACCTACATAATTACGGCATGGAAAGTGACGAAGCCATTATCCGTGCGGCACGAGATGTAGGGATTCGTCTGGTACTGGCCAGAACCATGTATGACTGGGACGGAGCTCCCAACGGTTACCAGGAAACCGTTTCTCAGGCGGTGGAACGCACCAAAGCCTTGGCGCGGTTGTATCAGGGCGATTCCATGGTGACGGTACTCCCTGCGCCGCACAGCTTGCACGCCGCTTCTCCGGAAATGATTCAGGCCGGACATCAGCTGGCCAAAGAGCTTGGAACAGGGTTTCACATTCATGTTGCGGAAGAGCTTTTCGAGGTTGAGGAAGTCAAGGCGGCTCACAACGGCCTTCACCCGCTGGAGTATCTGGATCAACTGGGTGTAGTGGATGAGAGAATGATGATGATTCACGGTGTATGGCTCAAGGACAGAGAAATCGATCTTGCCGGGTCGCGCGGTGTAAAGCTGGCATATTGCCCCTCCAGCAACATGTTTTTAGCGGATGGCATCACCGATATTCCCCGGATGATCAAAAGCGGCGTCACCGTTGCTCTGGGCAGCGACGGGGCCTGCGGCAACAACCGGATCAGTGTGCTGGAAGAAATGCGGATGGTTTCGCTGTTGCAGAAGGCCCATACGCTGAATGCCCTGTGCGTCAATTACGAGCAGGCATTCGAAATGGGTACCGTGGCCGGCGGTAAAGCACTGGGGCTTCGTGTGGGAGAAATATCTCCCGGGTATTTCGCAGATTTCTTTGGGGTCAATTTGGGGGATTTATCCATGCAGCCGCTCAGCTCCTCCATGGAACAGCTTCTGCCGAATATCGTCTATTCCATGCAGCCTGCCGCGATTCAAAGCGTTGTCGTCAACGGCCGACAGGTATACAGCAGCGGTGATTTTCTAACAATTAAAAAGTCACGGGTCCTGCGAAAAATAAAAGACACAATGGATCACTTGCAGAGTGCCTGAGAAGCCGTGAATCATGATAAGGGAGGAAACTATGAAACTGACAGCAGAAGAGCAGGCCATGCTCGACGGAACATACGGAACCGGAGTTCAGCTTGCCATGAAAGTACAGGTTGCGGTGGGAGAAAGCTACGACGCCCCCTACATGGTGCCCATTACCAAAGCCCATGTGGCTCTTAGCAACCAGGAAGCAGATTTATGGTTTGTGGAAAAGCTCGTCAACGGAGGTGCTGCCTGCCGGGTTCGCCCCACCGTGAACCCCAGCTTCAATTGGGAGCAGTTCAAGCAATTTACCACACTGGAGCCGGAGGATGAGGAAATTGTTCAGCGCACACACGCGGCTTACAACCAAATTGGCGCCATCATGACCTACAACTGTACCCCGTATCTGGAAAAAAATGTCCCCCGCTTTGGGGAGATCACCGCTTTTTCAGAATCCAGCGCCACGCCGTTCGTCAACTCTGTTTACGGCGCGCGCAGCAATCGCGAAGCGGCCGTGAGCGCCCTGTGCGCCGCGGTAACCGGTGTGGTGCCGTATTACGGCTATCTGCTGGACGAAAACCGCAAGGGCCAGATTCTGGTGGAAGTGGAAGCGGAGATGAAAACCGATTTTGATTACCAGCTGCTCGGGTACTGCACCCCGAAAAAAACCGGCTTCAAGCTCCCTGTATTCAGCGGCCTGAAAAATCCCCGCAAGGAAGCCTTAATGAATCTGGGGGCGCAGCTCAATACCGGCGGTAATGTGGCAATGTACCACATTCTCGGCTTTACGCCTGAGGCCCAAACAGTAAAGGATGCTTTTCAGGGAGAAGAACCGAAGGAGGTTGTAAAAATCACCCAAGAGGATCTGGACATCATGCGCGGTGAGCTGACAGACCCTTATGGAAAAATTGATTTTGCTCTGTTTGGGTGCCCTCACTTGACAATCGACCAGATCGCGACCATCGCAGGAATGGTGCAAGGCAAGCGCCTCGCGGTTCCCCTGTTTATCATGACCTCCTCCCTGTCCTATGTTTTGGCGGAAAAGATGGGCTACATGCGCATGATTCGGGAAGCCGGCGGCTGGATTGTATCGGATACCTGTATGGATCAGCCTTGCTGGAAGTTCCTGTACGGTAAAAAGGGAGTCACAGACTCTCCCAAATGCGCTTACTATACCCGCCGACGTCAGATGCAGTTTGTCGTAACAGAACTGGAAAATGCCGTGACGGCTGCTTTGGAAGGAGAGATTGCCCTATGAGCAAGACGTTTCACTGTCATAAAATTTCAGAGGGTCAGGCCAAGGGCGAAGTATTACTCTCAACCGACGATTTCTGCTTTTATTTGGTAGACCCCCAAACCGGCGTGGTGATTGAAAAAAACCATTGCCTTTACGGGCAAAGCATTGCGGGGAAAATTCTGCTGTTCCCCAATGGAAAGGGCAGCTCGGTGGTACAAACAGATGGTATGTTCCAATTAAAAATGAAGGGCACCGAGCCAAAAGCACTGGTGATTCAAAACCCGGATACCACTTTGGTGGCAAGCGCGATTTTGATGGAAATGCCGATGGTGGATCGATTGGAGCCGGAATTCTATCAAACAATCCAAAATGGGGATCTGATAGAGCTGGATGCCACCAACGGATTGTTAACGCTGCACGGACGGGAGGGAACGCAATGAAACCGCTGTTCTGGTTTATCGACGAGGAATGGAAGGATTACGACATTGAAACCTCCGTTTTGCGCGCGCAGTACCCCAACTGTGAGCTGAAATTTTCCGGTTATGATTACGAGCACGACCTGGGGAAATTCGGGTACCGGGCAGACGCGATCATCGCGCAGGTGTATGCACAGATTCCCGCTTCCACAATCGAGCGACTGCAAAACTGTAAGGGGATCGCCGTGCTGGGCGGCGGCTATGACCGTGTTGACACGGCGGCCGCCCGGGAAAAGGGAATCGGTGTAACCAACGTGCAGGGCTACTGTGCCGAGGATTTGGCCGACTATGTTGTAGCGGCAATTTTCCACTTTTACAAGGGTCTTTCGGCGTATCGTGACCGCCTGCAGAACGGAGAATGGGGTGCTCAGGCAGTAGAGCGGCTGCCGCGGCGAATCTCTCATTCCACACTGTTTGTGATTGGCTGCGGAAGGATCGGCATCACCGTTGCAAAGCGATGCCAAAGCCTGGGAATGAAGGTTCTTGGCTATGATCCCGACCGAACCGCCGCTTTTTTACAGGAGCAGGGCATTAAAAAGGTTTCTTTGGAGGACGGCCTCCGGCAGGCCGATTACGTCAGTGTCAACGTGCGGCTGGACGAAAGCACCACCGGCCTCCTGGGAGAGCGGGAATTTTCGCTGATGAAGCCCAGCGCCTACTTCATCAATACCGCCCGCGGCGCGATTCTGAAAGAAGAGGAGCTGATTCGCGCGTTAGAAAACGGCGTGATCGCCGGCGCGGCGCTGGATGTGATCGCACATGAACCCCCCAGAGAGCAGGAGCCGATTTTCAGCGCTCCCAACTGCGTCGTTACGCCGCACATTTCCTATATTTCGCAGGAATCCTTTCAGGAGCTGCGCAGCCGAGCAGCCTGGAACGCCATTCAAATGCTGCGCGGTGAACAACCGGAAGATTTGGTCAATTAAATCTTTTGCTTTTATGAGAGAGCTTGCTTTTTCATAAAAAATAGCTTCACTTGAAAACAGCCTGGGACTTCTTCCCCCACCATAGGCAGTGGAAGAAGCCGATGCCTTTCCAAACAGACGATTTTAAGTGAATTTACGATACATGCGGGAAATCAATCGAGACAGAATGAAGGAGGATCTATTATGAAAAAAACATCTGCAAAAATTACTTCTCTGGTTCTGGCCGCCGCCATGAGCGCCTCACTGCTGGCCGGCTGTTCCGGCGGCAGCACTGCCAGCAAAGCCCCGACGGCAAGCGGTGCGGCATCGCAGGCAACCTCTTCCGCCAGTGCGTCCGGCGGTGTTTATGACGGCACGGTTACCCTGGCCCATTCCAGCTGGATTGGCTTCTATCCCCTCGACCTGGCGGTGGAAAAGGGCTTTTTCAAAAACCACGGTGCGGATGTGAAAATCAATATTATCGAGAGCAAGTCCGACAGTAAAAGCGCTCTGGCAGCCGGGAAAATTCAGGGTATTGCCACCTCTTTGGATACCAACATCATGAGCGCGGCCAGCGGAATTGACCTGCAGGTGGTTCTGGCTTTAGATACCTCCTCCGGCGGTGACGGCCTGATCGCCAAAAAAGAGTTTACTTCCTTTGAAGGCTTGAAAGGAAAAACCATTGCGCTCGACACCACCGGCGGCGCCAGCTTCTTCTGGTTCAATTACCTGCTCAAGGAAAAAAACCTGACAATGAGCGATTTTAACGTGCAGTCTATGGGCTCCGGCGACGCGGGCGCAGCGTTCGCTGCCGGTAAGGTGGATGCCGCCATGACATGGCAGCCCTGGCTCGACACCGCCAAAAAAAGCACCTTCGGCAAAGTTCTGCTGGACAGCAGCAAATACCCGGGCGTCATTGTAGATGCCCTCGGCCTGAGCACGGACTTTATTGAGAAATATCCCACGACCACACAGGCAATCATTGATGGCTGGAATGACGCTGTCGCTTACATGAAGAGTAATCCGGAAGATGCCTACAAAATCATGAGCGTGCCCGCGGGCATGGAGCCGGACGCTTTGAAAACCGCCTGTGAAACAGAGGTTCAGTTCTATGATAAGGACGGCAATAAAAAATATTTCGGCACCACGGAAAGCAAGGGCGATATTTATAAAATCTCTGAATTTGCCGCTCAGCTCTGGGTCGACACCAAAATGGTAACGAACAAAGCAGACGTAAACAAGGTTCTGAATTCCACCTTTGTGAACGCGGCCAAATAATCGGCTAGACGTCTTTATGGAATCCGTCATTTTCTGGGGAGGGCATCAGGCTCTCCCCGGGAAATCTCATTATTTACAGTAAAATGGCCGTCTGTGCCAAAAGAGAAGATCCTTTTTTGCCATACCGCGAGGGAGGGCAAAACGCAGGATAACGAAAGGAGCTTGTGCTATGGCAGAAAAAACAGCAGCGGCCCCCACCGCGTTAGCAGCAAAATCCGCAATACAGGAAACGGGGAGCAAAGCGATGTATGGCAAAAAAATAACCGCCGCCTTTCAGCCCAAAGCAAAAATAAAACAGAATACCTCTATGATTCTCGGCATTTCGGCCTTTCTGCTGATCTTGATTCTATGGAGCGGCCTGAGCTACGGAAAAATGGTAGACCCACTCTTTTTACCCACCCCTACCGCCACTCTTCAGGCGAGCATACAGCTGTTCGGCAACGGCTTCTGGACCGATATCGGCATGACAGTATTCCGCGTTATGACCGGCTTTATCGTCGCAGCGTTAGTGGCAATCCCCCTGGGGGTTCTCATCGGAACCTACGCGCCGATCTCGGCGTTTTTTGAGCCGGTGTTTTCGTTCATCCGCTATATGCCGGCTTCTGCCTTTATTCCTCTGTTTATTTTTTGGATTGGCATCGGTGAAAGCGAGAAGGTCGCCATTATCATTTTGGGGAGCCTGCCACAGCTGGTCTTAATGACCGCCACCAACATCCGCAACGTGCATTCTTCGCTGATTGAGGTCTCTTATACGCTTGGCACGAACCGAAAGAATGTGCTTTGGAAGGTCATTCTGCCCAAAGCAATGCCGGATATTACCGACACCCTTCGCATCGTTCTGGGCTGGGCCTGGACCTATGTGATCGTGGCAGAAATGGTAGGCGCGTCCTCCGGCATCGGCTTTAAGATTTTGCAGGCACAGCGCACGGTAGATGTAGGGAAAATCTTTGTGGGTATTCTTGTTTTAGGTTTGATCGGCTTGATTATTGATAATCTGCTGCTGTTCCTGAACAAAAAGCTGTACCCCTGGAACGAATGACAGAAAGAGAGGGATTTGTTATGCAGACAGCGGTACCGGTAACAGAAGTAACCGCCAAGCGCCCGCACCAGGGGCTGGAAATTCAGAATGTCTCCAAGCTCTTTCAGAGCGTAAACGGCCCGGTAAAGGCCCTGGACGGAATTAACCTGCATGTGCGCTCAAAGGAGTTTTTAACCCTGCTGGGCACCTCGGGCTGCGGAAAATCGACGCTGCTGCGCATCATCGGCGGATTGGAAACCGCCAGCAGCGGCAGCATTACCTATCAGCAGCAGGAACTGAAAGCCGCGGGCCCGGATCGTGGCATGGTATTTCAGAACTATACCCTCTTCCCTTGGCTGACCGTTCTGGAAAACATTGAGTTTGGATTAAAGCAGAAAAACATACCGGCAAAGGAACGCCGGGAAATCGCCGAAAAATATGTGGATTTGGTTGCACTGCGCGGCTTTGAATCCCTGTACCCCAAATCGCTCTCCGGCGGTATGAAGCAGAGAGTGGCTATTGCCCGGGCATTGGCAAACGACCCGGATATTTTGCTGCTGGATGAACCGTTCGGCGCACTGGATATGCAGACCCGCGAGCTGATGCAGGAGCTGTTGCTCAACGTATGGCAGCGGTCTCCCAAAACCATTATTATGGTCACGCATGATATTGATGAGGCCATTCTGCTGGCAGACCGCGTGGTGGTTATGTCCGCCAGACCGGGCCGGGTCAGAGAAATTATCGACGTGGGACTCGAACGACCTCGCGATCATCGTACCCGTTTAACGCAGGAGTTTTTGCGGTATAAAGAGCGCGCCTCGGAGTTGATCCGCGAAGAGAGCCTGCGCCTGATGAACGCAATCTAAAACAAATGCCAACACCGATCCCTGCGTTTTCCGGCTCAAAGCGCACCTTCAACTGGGAAATCGATACCATTTTCAACCTGATTTTTCCCCACAAGTTGATTTCCTCTCCTGCAAACGGTATGATAGTTCTTGTAGATACGCTTTGCGAACAGTATCTGATCATGACAGGAGTGGAGCTTGATGACAAATAGAAGGATCATTTTTAAAGAAACGACGGATATGGAACCGATGCAGGCTTTCATCACAAAGCTTTCTGCCACAGCAAAGGAATCTGCCACTTATGAAAAGTTGGCTTATTATATTGAGAAAAATGTTATGCGCATTATTTTTATGACCGCTGCGGATGTAGCACTGGAAGCCAAGGTAAGCCAGGGCAGTGTTTCGCGTTTTTGCATGGCGCTCGGCTATAACGGCTATAACGATTTCCAACGCGAGCTGCAAAAATTTGTCAGTGAAAGAATAACCGGTCCTCAGCGGCTGAATTATGCATCGAAGGACCGCCAAAGTGCGGTCGGCGATATTTTGGCAAGCGAGGTGAATAATTTGGTGGAGCTGGAGGCATCGATTGGCGGCTCCGCCTATGAAGCTCTGGTAGACACCATCGCAAATGCGAAAAATCTGATTCTGTTGTCCTCCAGAATGTCTGCCACCTTGCTGCCTTACATGCAATATATTTTAAATAAGCTGCGCAACAATGTCTATATGGTAACGCAGGAAACGCCGGCGTGGAACACGCTGGAATACCGCGACCCCATAGAAACCGAAATTGTTTTGCCGATTTTCCCACGCTACCCCGCTGCCTTACTCAAAAAGGCGCAGGTACTCAAGCAAAATGGATTTCGAATCACCGCCATTACAGACAGCAGGCTCTCCCCCATTTGCCAGATTGCCGACGAAACCAATGTGGTTCCCATCACCGTTGCCTCGGTATTTGATATTTACAGCACTCCCATGGTCTTTCTGAATCTTGTTTTTCGAGATGCTGCAAAAAAAATGCCAAACGTGGCTTCGCGGCTGGAACAAATTGAGCTTCAAGAAACCCGCTCCGGTGTTTACTATCCGTCCGGACGCTGAACGTTATTCCGACTACTCCAAGCATGGCGGTCGTAAGACTGTCGTGCTTTTTTGTTTTACTGTGGTATAATGCTCTTATTATCATAAAAGCAGGAAGAGGTACGTATATGGATATGATCGCGGAACTGTCGAAGGAATTTCACTTGGCCCAGCAGCATGTGGGCAACATCATTTCACTGATTGACGACGGGAATACCATCCCGTTTATTGCGCGGTACCGCAAAGAAATGACCGGCTCCTGCGACGACCAGGTTCTGCGTGAACTGTCTGAGCGCCTGCAATACATCCGAAACCTGGAAAAACGCAAGGAAGAAATTCTGGAAAGCATCACAGCGCAGGAAAAACTGACCGATGCGCTTTCCCTCGCGATTCAAAACACAAAAACGCTTGCCGAGGCGGAAGACCTGTACCGGCCCTACCGACCTAAACGCCGCACCCGGGCCACCATTGCGCAGGAGCAAGGGCTTCGCCCGTTGGCGGATCTGCTTCTGGCGCAAAACCAGCGCAGTGGAACACCGGAAGCGCTCGCCAGACCCTTCGTCAATACAAAAAAGGGTGTGGAAACCTGGGAAGACGGGGTTCAGGGAGCAAAAGATATTCTGGCGGAGGAGTTTTCGGATGACGCGGAAACGCGAAAAAGGCTGCGCCAGATCATGCGAAGAGACGGGCTTGTGGTATCGCGTGCCGTTCAGGAGAACCCGGTTTATGAAATGTATACCGAGTATTCCGAGCCAATCGGCAAAATACCGAGCCATCGAATTCTCGCCATTGACCGCGGGGAAAAGGAAGAATGCCTGAAGGTCAAGCTGGAGCTGAACGACACACCGGCACTGGCGGCGCTGTGCGACCGATTTGTAAAGCCCGGCAGCATCACCTCTGCCTGTGTGAAAGAAGCCGTGGAGGATGCATGGAAACGCCTGATTTTTCCCTCCCTTGAACGGGAAATCCGAAATGAGTTAACGCAGCGCGCAGCCAAGCAGGCCATTGCTATGTTTGCCTTAAATTTAAAGCCCCTGCTGCTCCAGCCTCCGGTCAAAGACAAGGTCGTTATGGGGTTTGATCCCGCTTACCGCACCGGCTGTAAAATCGCGGTGGTAGATGGAACCGGAAAGGTGCTGGATACCACTGTGGTTTACCCCACCCCTCCGCATAAAAAGACGGAGGAAGCAAAAAAAGAATTGAAGCGCATGATCTTACAATATGGCGTAACCGTCATTTCCATCGGAAACGGCACCGCTTCCAAAGAATCCGAAATTTTTATGGCGGAGCTGATCCGGGAGCTGGAGGTTCCGGTCGGCTATATGGTCGTCAGCGAGGCCGGGGCATCGGTCTATTCGGCATCGAAGCTGGCCGCCTCGGAATTCCCAGAGTTTGATGTTTCCCTGCGAAGTGCGGTATCGATTGCGCGCAGACTGCAGGACCCTTTAGCGGAGCTGGTGAAAATTGACCCCAAGGCCATTGGCATCGGCCAGTACCAGCACGACATGCCGCCGGCTCAGCTGGACAGCGCCCTGGAGGGCGTGGTGGAAAGCTGCGTCAATAGCGTGGGAGTCGATTTAAACACGGCATCGGTATCTCTTTTGACTCATATTTCAGGGCTTAACGAAACAGTTGCCAAAAACGTTGTTTCTTATCGGGATGAAAACGGCCCCTTTGGGAACCGCACCCAGCTGAAAAAAGTACCACGCCTTGGGCCGAAGGCCTACGAACAATGCGCCGGTTTTTTGCGGATTCCAAGAGGAAAGAACATCTTGGACAACACCTCGGTTCACCCGGAATCCTACAACGCGGTTACGAAGCTGCTGGAGCTGCTCGGGCTAAAGCCTTCCGGCCTGACGATGCAGGGCGTCGGCACGTTGTCGCAGCAGATTGAGAAAATCGGCTGGGAGAAGACCGCCGCGGCCTGCGGAGTTGGCATCCCCACGCTCAACGACATCATTGCAGAGCTGCAAAAGCCGGGGCGCGATATTCGCGATGAGCTCCCGCCGCCGCTGCTGCGGTCTGATATTATGAATTTGTCTGACCTGAAAGCGGGGATGGAACTGACAGGCACGGTCAGAAACGTGATTGATTTCGGCGTGTTTGTAGACATCGGCGTGCATCAGGATGGGTTGGTACACATCTCTCAGATGTGCGATCATTTTATCAAGCATCCCTCCGATCTGGTGAAGGTTGGAGATGTGGTAACCGTTACCGTACTCAGTGTGGATGAAAACAAAAAACGCATCTCCCTGACAATGAAAAAACAGGAAGCGCAAAAAGAGAAATCATAAATTATCCCACCAAATATACTTTGAAAGGACTCCCGGCATAGCCGGGAGTCCTTTCTCTAAATGCCGCATAGCCGGCGAATCACCACTAAAATACGGAGCTTCCCTCCCAGTTGTTCTCGAAGCTGGCCTGATCACTGACAAAATCGACCAGAAGCTTATTCCCCGCAAAACAGGTATACCGCACCGAACAGGCAGCGCTTTCGTGAATCATGCGCGTCATGCCGCCGTTTTTCGGTGCGCGTAGGGACTGCGCGCAGCTTTTGAGAAGCTGTATTTTTAGCTTTAAAGCACCCTGCCGCAGCAAAATGGTATCTTCACCAACGTACAAAAGCCGCGCGCCGCAGTATGTGGCAATCCGGTATTCTTTCCCGTTCAAATACAGAAAGCCGATACAACCTGTAAAGCTCATTCCGCCCCACGGAATATCCGCCGCTGAAAGCATGATGCTGTTTTTGTCCCACGCGCAGTGCGTCCACAAGTAGCGCTTTGGGAACGACACCCCTCGATCGCCCTCCAGATAGCCCGCACCGTTTGCAAACCGATACTCCCGCCCGTTCACGGACAAAAAACCGTCCACACGGTGGAAAAGGCTGAAAACGGTGTGCCGGCACTCCATTCTTGGCAAACAGCAAAATGGCCCCATGATGTCGCAGGCAGGAGGAGTCAGAGGCCCAAACCTCAGCACCCCGCGCAGGGAACAGTCCTGCGTTTTCACGTCGAGCCCGATTCCCTGTTCGGAGAAAACACACTCCCCCAGCCGAACCGGTAGCTTTTCTCGCGATGATCCGCGTACCTGAAACGGAAAATCCACGTTCAAGGCTTGCTCGTTTGTAATTACCTGAAGCGACGCGGAACAATTCCCGCGGCAATCCGTGTGAAAGGCCGGTATCAGTGCGACGGTATCGATACCATTTTGCTGCTTAAAATACCAACCCTCAAAATAGCCGCGAGGCTTTTGAAAGCTGCCGACCGTTTTCATGTGGGAATCTCCTCCAAATCGGTCTGGGCCGGGCCGTCGAGCAGTCCCCCCTTTGCATCAAAGCGCGAGCCGTGGCAGGGGCAATCCCAGCTTTTTTCATCGGGGTTCCATTCCAACTGGCAGCCGAGATGCGGGCACCGGATCGAAACCGCCGTCACATCCCCCTGCTCTTCCTTGTAGGCCCCCGCCTTCTTCCCGTCGGCAATCACCATTCCACCATGGCCCTCCGGCAGCAGCTGCGGCTCGGCCGCGTCTGCGTCCGGCAGTGAAAACGTCTGCTTGGCAATGCCCTTCACAGCCTGCCCCATGCCGGAAAGAAAATTCTTCGCGGAAGCGCCGGGTGTAAAGCGCAGCGGCGAAAACACCGGCGCAAACGGGTTTTCGACCCCGGAAATCTGATCAGAAAGCAGGATGGCCGACACCATGCTGCCTGTCATCCCCCATTTTCCAAAGCCGGTGGCAACATACCAATTCGGTGTGGAGGAAGAAAACTGCCCGATATACGGAATACTGTCCAGAGTCATGCAGTCCTGCGCAGACCAATGGGCAAGCTCTGTGCTTTTGGGATAAAACAGCGTCGCGGTTTCCCGCAGCATGGCGTATTTTCCGCCAGCCTTGTTTTCTCCTGTACGGTGGTCTCCCCCGCCGAGCAAAAGAGCATCCCCATAGTTGCGCATCGAAAGGCCCTGTTCCCCCATGCCGAGGTACATACCGTCGAGCTTTGCTGCATTCTGCAGTGCAAGCACATAGCTGCGCTCCTGATAGATGCGCATAAAGTAATAGCCCGGGGCGTTTACAAACGGAAAGTGCGATGCAAAGACGATATGCTCCGCCGTTACGGTGCCACGGTCGGTCACGACACTCCGGTCCTCCACCGACAGAACCCTGGTTTTTTCATACACCGTAAGAGGCTCCGAAATTGCCTGCAAAAACTTCAGCGGATGGAATTGCGCCTGCCCGTCGAACTTCATGGCAGCCGCAATCTCAAACGGGAGGCTGGTTTGCTTCGTCAGCTCCGCGTGAATTCCCGCCTTACAGGCATACTCCGCCTCCAGCTCCAGAGCGGGAATATCCTCACGGTCAACGGAATACAGGTAAGCAGAGCGTTCCTCAAACTGGCAGTCGATCTGCCCCTGCGTGATCATTTGCCGGTACCGCCCGATGGCCTGCTGGTTTGCACTGGCATACTGCTTTGCCATTTCTTCGCTAAAATTCTGAAACAGCTTTGTGTAAATCAAATTATGCTGTGATGTAATTTTCGCCGTGGTATTTCCCGTCTGGCCGCTGCCGATCCGGTTTGCTTCCAGCACGACGGATTCAATGCCCTTCTGCCGCAGCAAACAGGCGGTCAAAATTCCCGCAAGGCCGCCGCCGATCACAGCGACGGGTGTTATAATCTCTCCCGAAAGGGCCGGGCGCTCCCGAAAATCAGACGTTTCACTCCAAATTGACTGCATTCCGCTCACCTCGCAGATAGGCTGTGCAAAAAAATGGTAAATAAACATCTGCAAGGAATCTTCAAACAAAATGGGGCTAATCGCAGTCGTCACAGCTCTTCCCGTTATGTATCGCTACCGTGCCGGCCTTCACCGCCGTTTCGTAATACCGGATTTTCTTCTCGATCTTCTGAATATGCTGCTCCAGCTCACGCATCTGCTGCTCAGCCCGGCACTTCTGCTCCAAAAACAACTCCAGACGCTTTTGAAGAGTGGAATCCCCCTCCTTGCACCAATCCATAAACTGGCGGATTTCCTTAATTTTCATGCCCGTGTTTTTCAGGCAGGAAATCATCTCGATCCACTCGTAGTCGTTCTCCTCAAAGGAGCGGCATCCGGAGGAATCGCGCCCGACATAGGGCAGCAGCCCTTCCTTTTCATAATACCGCAGTGTATGCTCGGTAAGCCCCGTATGTTTTGAAGCTTCTGCGATGGTATCTCCCACTGAAAACGCCTCCTAAACGCGACTCGAATTTTGTCGCTTTCTTTGTTCCTTGTTATACCCTAGAGCGCACTCAAAGTCAAGGAGAAAAATTCTTGCCATAAAAGACTTGACTTCGAGCTTACTCAAAGGGTTATAGTAATATTGTAATACCACTTTAGAAAAGTGATTCATGTTTCCCTCGCCTCAGGCGGGAGATAAACAGCGCTGTACTGCATCTGGCTATTCTAAAGTGAATGGACGATAATACAGAAAAGACGGAGGTATTGAAATGCAATTTGATTATTTTGTACCCACGAAAGTTTTGTTCGGCAAAGGTCAGCTTTCGAACCTGCATCTCCAGAAGCTGCCGGGGAAAAAGGCGCTGATCGTGATCTCCTCCGGTAAATCCACGCGCAGCAACGGCTACCTGGCCAGAGTGGAGGAACAGCTGAATTTGGCGGGGGTATCGCACACGGTGTTTGACAAAATCCTCCCCAACCCCATTAAATCGCATGTGATGGAGGGTGCGGCGTTTGCCCGCTCCGAGGGCTGTGATTTTGTGGTGGGCCTCGGCGGCGGCAGCAGCATTGACGCAGCCAAGGCGATTGCGGTAATGGCCACCAACGAGGGGGATTACTGGGACTATATCGTCGGCGGTTCGGGTCAGCGAAAACCCGTGCCGAATGATCCTTTACCGATTGTAGCAATTACCACAACGGCGGGCACCGGAACCGAAGCCGACCCGTGGACGGTAACCACCAAGGAAGACACCAACGAGAAAATCGGATTCGGATATGAAAAGACCTTTCCGGTTCTGTCCATCGTAGACCCCGACCTAATGCTGACCGTGCCGGCCCATCTAACGGCATATCAGGGCTTTGACGCTCTGTTCCACAGCACGGAGGGCTACCTTGCCAAAACAGCAGACCCCATCAGCGACCTGTTTGCTCTGAAAGCAATCGAGCTAATTGGCAAAAGTCTCTCCAAAGCAGTCGCTAACGGAACAGACGAAGTAGCTCGCGCCGACGTTGCGCTGGCTAACACCCTCTCCGGCATGGTGGAGTCTCTCTCCTCGTGTACCTCAGAACATAGTTTAGAGCATGCGCTCAGCGCGTTTCACCACGAGCTTCCCCACGGAGCCGGCCTTATTATGATCAGCAAGGCATACTATACGCATTTTGCAAATACTCATGCCTGCGACGAACGGATGATCTCCATGGCAAAGGCTCTTGGCAAAACCGACGCATCCTCCGCGATGGATTTTATGGTTGCGCTCTGCAACCTGCAATCGGCTTGCGGCGTAGCGGATCTGAAAATGAGCGACTACGGAATTGACGGAGCTAATCTGGAAAAATACGCGGACAACGCCAGAAAAACCATGGGCGGTTTGTTCGCAGTCGACCCCGCTCCCCTTTCCCAAGAAGACAGCATCCGAATTTTGCAGGAATCGTTCCGGTAAACGCAAGGAAATCTCGAAACCATAAACAGAGGGCGTTTCGCAAAAGCGAAGCGCCCTCTGTTTGGTTTTTCCCTATTATTCTTTTTTATCAAACAAAATTCAAATACGGTTAGTATATTAGTTATATTAAAATCCCATTTGTTGATCTGATTTCTCGTTTTTTCCTCATTTTCCCCGAGCCTGCTCTATTTGACTCAGCTTCTCTTTTCCAAAGCCGCAGGAAATTGCCTGCTCAGGGCAGGCTTTTATGCACGCGCCGCAGCGGATACATTCCAGAGAATTCGGTGTCTGGAAAGCGGGAATATCCATTTTGCAGGCCTTTGCGCACCGCCCACACCGGGTGCATTTTGTCTGGTCGACCGAATAGCGGTAAAAGCTGATGGGATTAAACAACGAATAAAACGCGCCCAAGGGGCACAAATAGCGGCAGAAGGGCCGGAAGATCAGAACCGAGGCGACGATCACCGCGATTAAAATCACCATCTTCCAGGTAAACAGAAGGCCGACCGCACTGCGCAGGGATTCATTGGCAAGCAGCAGAGGAATACCGCCCTCCAGCGTACCCGCCGGGCAGATATATTTGCAGAAATAAGGCGTTGATAGCCCGAATTCACTCACTGTGAAAATGGGCAGGAGAATTACAAACACAAGCAGAACGCCATATTTAAGCCACTTCAGAACATCATTCACTCTTTTCGGAACCTTCCGTTTGGGACTCGGTATGCAATGCAGCAGCTCCTGAAGCCAGCCGAAGGGGCACAGCCAGCCGCACACAAAACGCCCCAGCAGAATGCCGATGAACACCAGAAAGCCCAATACATACATCGACACACCGTAGCGCGTACTGCCCTCCACCGCCTGCATGGCGCCGATCGGGCACGCGCCGAGCGCCCCGGGACAGGAATAGCAGTTCAGACCCGGTACACACACATTTTTCAGCTTTCCCTTGTAAATCTTGCCGCTCAGAAACCCCTGCACATAAGAGTTTGTTGTAAAGGCAAAAAGGGCCTGAACCCACGTTCTCTTATCCAATTCCGATGCACTCCAGGCATATACGAACCGCCTTAACCAGAACAGTATGATTCTCTCCGTTCCACAGGCCGATCCCCATCATCGCCACTGCCGCCGCAACAATCCCCCACCGCAGTGGGCTGCCGCTTCTGTCTGTTTGTTCCATGGCACGTATCCCCCTCCGTCTTGGCCGAATTTCGGTTTGATTTGAATTCCCGGCGTTTACTAAAAACTATTTTTCAGGTGTGGAGACCGCGCTGCTTTCCTCAGCGCTCTGTTTCTCCGTTCCCGCAGTAGATGAAGCGGCGGCAGCGCTTAGCGAATTCAGGCGTGATGCCAGTTCGTCTTTGTATTTTTGAATGCTTCGCTTGCCGATCACAGCCTCGCCGACAATTTCCCCCTTGCTGTTAATAAATAACGTCGTAGGCACTCCGGTAATATGACTATCCATATATTCCATCAGAGAAGAATCCGGTATCCAGTTCTCGTAAGTAACTCCTGTTTTCGAAATCAACTGTTGTGCGGTTTGTTTGTTCTCATCTCCCGAAACATCCGTTACCACTCCAACCAGACGCGTACCTTTCGGCATATTTTTGCTCAGTGTTTCCAGATCCGGCAGCTCCTCTATACAAGGGCTGCAGAAGGTTCCCCAAAAATTTACCATCGTTAATTGGTACTTTTCAAACGACTTGCTGTCGACCGGATTGCCGGTCAAATCCGTTGTGGAAAAGCTCGGGAAGATTCCTGTGTCCGCAGCCTCCCGAACCATCAGCACAATACTCTGCCGGATTGTTGGCAGCATTTTTAAAACGCGCTGATAGGCTTCCTTGGTATCGTTATCCATTCCGGTTTCGTTGGGAGCGGGAGCCGCGTAAACATACACCACGCCGCCTTTTCTTCCAATCTCCTCCGAATTTGCAATACTGGTGATTTCATCGGCAGTATGGCCGTCTTTTATCCAGGCATCCCATACGTTTTCATCGTAATATTGAAGATTGAACAGCGAAACAGCGGATTTTTCCGGCTGAAAAACGAGGGTGGTTCCGTCTTTGGGGGTAAATTCGCCGCTCTTTACGTTAAAATCCATCTGGTTATAGGCCAGTGTTTGGCTAGTCAGCTCCTTTTCCGGCAGGTCGATGCTGACTCCCATGGCGGGGTCTGTATAGGTCGTATATTTCGTCTTTTCCGTTGCTTTTTCGGTAGCACATGCGGTCAAAACAAAAAGGGAGAACATGGCAGTCACAAACAGGAATATCCCTCTTTTTTTCATGATCATCTTTCCTCCTTACAAAACTTTTCTCAGTATAATTCACAAACGCCTAACATGTTATAAAACCCGAAAAAATTGACGGGTGCCTCATTTGGCCCGTTCCGTTGGATTGACAAAATTAATTCATAACCGCCCGAAAGCTTACTGCTCTATATTACCATGATTTTTGCTTTAAGAAAACACTTGAGAGCCCCAAAGATTAATTTATCCCACGGGTAATCGCGCTTTTTCAGGAAAGCAAAAAAACCGCCCGTTCCGAAGAACGGGCGGCACTAAGCGTGCTCTATTTCTTTTTCACGGGAAAGCATACCTCTGTTACAAGCTCATCGGGATTCTGCGTTTGAGCAGGGCTGACATGGTAAATATTAAACATCGCGCCGTTAAATTCATAGCGGTTGTCTTTGACCCAATTGGCAACAGCACGGTTAACATCGTTAATCTGTTCATAGCTTCCCTGGTAGGTTGCGGAAGCAATCTGTATGGCGGGAAGGGTTTTGAACACAACATTCTCCGTATTTCGGTAGCTGCCCTGTACAGAAAGCTGGATTTCCACATCCGGGTCAATCTCCTTGTACCCTTCATCGTAAAACACCGCTGTTGCGTTGCAGGGGTTGGCAAACTGCACGTTCTGCGGGCCTAGCTCGCGCTGGAGCTGCTCCCAAAGGATGCCCTCCTGGTCGTAGGCGGGAATCACCTTTCGCAGGCTCGCGACGGTTCTTTCCGGCAGTTCCTTGAGTATCACCGTGTATTCCATCATATTTTCATCCTTTCCAAGTCGGGTGATGGCTGTTTCCAGAAGCAACAGCTGCCTGCCGATTTTCTCCTCCTGCTCCAGCATTTCTGCCCGCTTGAGCAGAAGATACTGACGGAAGGCCTGAGGATCATGATACGTTTTCAGAATTTCGGCCGTTACCGAAAGGCTGAATCCCATCTCCCGGAGCGCAAGAATTTGGTTCGCAACCAGAAGCTGGGCTTCGCTGTAATGCCGGTAGCTTGTAACGGAATCAATACTCTCCGGCACGAGCAAACCGATTTCATCATAATGCCGCAGCATGCGGATGCTGATTCTGGACAGCTTTGAAAAATCACCTATTTTCAGCATTTCTTTTCCCTCACATATATGTGTTTTTGAGCTCATCTACAGTATAAAGTATCTCACTGTGTGAGAGTCAACGGATATTTAAAATATTTTTTGAATTGCCTGTGCCGGTTTCTCATAGTGTACCGACAAATGAGATTTTTGTTTCCTCCGCGCAGCCAAAATGTTATAATACAATAAATGGTTGAGCGGCTGCGGCTCTGCGCCGGAGCCAACTCTCCACCAAAGCTAAAACGTAAAACGATAGTATGAGGTGGTTTCTATGCAAAAAAAAATGCCGGAAAAAACGAATTTTGAAAAGGCCTCCAATATCCAGGGATTCGACATTGAGCTGAACAAAGAAAAGGTATCGAGAATTGACCGGCTGGTTGATAATTACGAGCAGAAGATTGCCTCCCGATTAGATGAGGAATACGAAACAAACACCAAACTTTCTGACCGCATCGCCGACAAGGTCGCATCCTTCGGCGGCAGTTGGACGTTTATTATCCTTTTCGGATTGTTTTTGGTTTGCTGGATGCTCGTAAACATCCTGCCGTTCTTGTCCCACTTTGACCCAAAGCCCTTTATTCTGCTGAACCTGATTCTATCCTTCATCGCAGCGTTTCAGGCTCCCATTATCATGATGAGCCAGAACCGGCAGGCGGCCCGGGACAAGCATGAATCCATTATTGATTTTGCCATTAATTATAAAGCAGAAAAAGAAATTGATGATATGCAAAAGCACCTGCACCATATGGAAATAGAGCTGAAGGAAATCAAGCAGCTTTTGATTACCCTGCAAGCAGAAGAAAAACAGGAGCCGAAGCAGTAACGGCGACCGAAAATATAACTGAAAAAAGCAGCCCAAATTGCCATAAAATGAATTGCCCCCCCCACTGTTATCAGTATATCATACTGTCTAACAATTGGGGGCAATTTAAAAAGGCAGTCAGGCTGCTTTTTTCGGATTGTTTTCCCTAACCTCTCAAGCAAATACGCTTGACGGGTATTTACTGTTGTTCTATGCCGCTTTTAAACAAGCCCCAGCAGGCGCGCGGTATTGGCCACAACCATGCACAGAATCATTCCTGTGGCCGTAGGGATGGCAAAGGCCGCGAGGGTCCATTTGAGGCTCTGCGTTTCCTTCCTTACGGTCAGACACGTGGTGCCGCAGGGCCAGTGCAGCAGGCAGAACAGCATGGTGCATACAGCCGTCAGCCACGTCCATCCGTTGCTCACAAGCAGGGTGTGCAGCTCAGAGAGGCTGCCAAGCTCGGTGAGTGACCCGGTCGCCATATAGCTCATGATGAGGATTGGCACGACGATTTCATTCGCCGGGAAGCCCAGAATAAACGCCATGAGAATATATCCGTCCAGCCCCATCAGCTTTGCAAACGGGTCAAGAAACGCCGCGCAGTGTGCAAGAATACTGCTATTGCCGACTGAAACATTGGCCAGCACCCAGATAATCAAACCTGCGGGCGCGGCAACTACAATAGCTCTGCCCAGTACAAACAGCGTGCGGTCAAAAATGGAGCGCACAATTACCTTCCCAAACTGCGGGCGGCGGTAAGGCGGGAGCTCCAGATGAAAGGACGATGGCATCCCTTTGAGGATTGTCTTGGACAAAAGTCGAGAGATCATCAGCGTCATAAAGACGCCCAGGACAATCACTCCGGTCAGCATCAAGGTGGACACGACAGATTGAAAAGCTCCGCCGACCGCGCCCGCAAAAAACATTGTGATAATTGCGATCAGCGTTGGAAACCTGCCATTGCAGGGCACAAAGTTATTGGTCAGAATCGCAATCAGGCGCTCCCGGGGCGAATCGATAATACGGCAGCCGATCACACCGCAGGCATTGCAGCCGAAGCCCATACACATGGTTAAAGCCTGTTTGCCATGCGCGCAGGCCTTACAAAAAAAGTGATCGAGATTAAATGCGATGCGCGGCAGGTAGCCCGAATCCTCCAGCAGTGTGAACAGCGGAAAAAAGATCGCCATGGGAGGCAGCATGACAGAAATGACCCAGGCGAGCGTCCGGAACATTCCGTCTACCACAATTCCGCGCAGCCAATCCGGCGCCGACACCCACAAGAAGAAATCGGAGAGCGGCTGTTCTAGCGAAAACAGACCCGCAGAAAGAAAACTGGACGGAGCGTTTGCCCCGGCAATGGTGATCCAGAAGATTCCAAACAGCATCGCAATCATAATTGGGATTCCCGTCAGCTTCGAGGTCAGAATCCGGTCAACCCGGCGGTCACGCTCCGCGTATTTTTCCTGCTCAAACCGCACTGTTTCGCGGCTGATCTCCTCGCAGGTTGATACGATTCTGGTGACTACCTCATCGCGAAACTCCTCCTGTGGAACTCCGGCGGCCTCCAGCTCCCGCCGAGCCTGTGCAACCTTTTGTAAAATTTCTTCCCGCTCCAGCAGATCAAAGCCGAGGTAGTTTTTCATGGAGAGAAGCAGGCTGTCGTCGCTGTCCAGAAGCTGCAAAGCCACCCACCGGCTGTTAACTGTACCTTGTAAGGCTTCCGCAACCACAGGCTCAATCAAAGAAATGGCGCTTTCTATTTCATCGCTGTACTGAATTTGCAGCGGATTTTGTTTTGCAGCCGTCTGTGTCTGCGCCGCAACGGTATCCATCAGTCTGTCGAGCCCCTTGCCCGACCTGGCGCTCATACCGACCACCGGAATCCCAAGCCTCTCTGACAGCCGGGGAAGATCAATGCGAATTTTCTTTTTCTTCGCTTCATCCATCAGATTAACGCACAGCACAACACGATTGGTGATCTCCATGGTTTGAAGTACCAGATTCAAATTACGCTCCAGACAGGTGGCATCGGCCACCACAACCACCGCGTCGGCCCCGCCAAAACAGATAAAATCTCTGGCAACCTCCTCTTCGGCGGAATTAGCAATCAGCGAATACGTTCCGGGAATATCCACCATGATATAATTGGTGCCGTTATGGTGATATTGGCCCTGTGCATTCACTACCGTTTTCCCCGGCCAGTTGCCCGTATGCTGATTCATACCGGTCAGTCCGTTAAAAACGGTGCTTTTCCCGACATTCGGATTTCCTGCCAGCGCGATGATTTGATCCTGCTCAGTCTCCTTTTCAATATGTAGACCACAGTGGTTCAGCACGCCGGCTCCCGTAGATGCGTTTGTTAATCCCATACGAATCCTCCCCAAAGAATAGAAATAAGCGGAGCGGAAAACTGCGTTGCCGGCCGCGCTTCCGGTTTGATCAGCAATTGCAGGTTCCGTCTCTCCGCTTTCCATTACGATACTGAAACGATGATTTTTTCCGATACATCGGAGCGAAGCGCGATCACCGCGCCGCGAATCAGGTATGCGACCGGATTGCCGGAGGGACTTTTATAAAGAGGCTCAATTTCGGTTCCGCTCACGACCCCGAGATCAAGCATACGCCTTCTGGTTGTTCCTTCGGATGTCAGCATCGTGACATTTGCTTTACTGCCCACCGGCAGCTGGTCCAGAGTGATTTGGTTTCGATTCATGAAGATGTCCTCCCAAAAACATTCAGCGCAGGGCAAAAAATTTTCCCTGCGCTAATATATGATGCCTAAATGAATTTTGTTACGAATATAATGGAAGAGCGTCTTAAGAAAATCAACGTCTTTTTTCAGAGACCTTCCTTAAAGGAACTGACCGAAAAATACGCTTAAGGGTTTGATTCTATGAACAGTAGCAATCATTCGGATTTTAGAACCGTGCGGGGGTATCAGCTGGCCAACCATCAAGATGGTCAATTGACCCCGGCTCTGGAGGATTATCTGGAGATGGCGTACAGGCTTTATCTGGAAAATCATTATGCCCGCGTGGGCCAGCTTTCGGAGCTGCTGAACGTAAAGCCGTCGTCCGCTTCCAAAATGATTTCGAAGCTGGCCGCTTTCGGGTACCTGAAATACGACCGCTACGAGGTGATTCTTCTCACCGAAAAGGGGCAGGAAATTGGGGAATATCTTCTCACCAGGCACCAGACGATCGAAGCCTTTTTAAAGCTGCTTGGAAGCTCTAACCCGCTGGAAGAAACCGAGCTGATCGAGCACACGCTAAGCCCCTCAACCGTTGCAGACATCGATATGCTCAACCGTTTTTTTACCGATCACCCTGAGATGCTGCAGCAGTTTACAGAATTTCAAAAAGCATCCTTACCCGGTGCGCAGCAGCCTCCAGGGGAGGACTGAAACATGCCGCAAGGAGACAAAACGGGCCTGCTGCCATTTTTGGCAGCAGGCCCGAAAACTGGAACCCGGCCGAAAGTAGCCTGAAACTACTTTGTTTGCAGCTCCACCATATGGCGGTAAATACCGTCCTGCTGCATCAGCTCCCACGGCGTTCCCTGCTCGGCAACCGTTCCGTCGGACAAGACAATGATCTGATCCGCTCCGGCCACCGTGCGCATTCTGTGCGCGATGACAAGAACAGTCTTGTTCTTTACCAGCTCGGAGATTGCGGACTGAATCAGCGTTTCATTCTCCACATCCAGAGAGGCCGTCGCTTCATCCAGCAGTACAATAGGGGCATCCTTCAGCAGTGCGCGCGCAATTGAGATACGCTGGCGTTCACCGCCCGAAAGCGCCGTGCCGTTTTCCCCGATCATCGTCTGGTAGCCATTTGGCATCTGCGACACAAACTCGTCGCAGCGGGCTTCCTTTGCCGCCGCAATCACCGCTTCGTCGGAAGCGTCGCGCCGACCGATTCGGATATTTTCCATCACCGTGTTGTTGAAGAGAGTAACCTCCTGAAACACAATGGAATACATGGAGAGAAGCGTTTCGGGGTCAATCTGCGAAATATCTTTTCCACCGAGCGTGATCTTCCCCTTGCTGGCATCCCAAAAACGGGCTGCCAGGCGCGACACCGTGGTCTTTCCTCCACCGGAGGGGCCAACCAGCGCGGTTACCTCTCCCTGCTTTGCAGTAAAGGAGACCTCCCTGAGCACGTCCTCTTCCCCATTGTAGGCAAACGCGACGTGATCGAAGGTAATATCGCACCCATGGGGATGAAACTCCTGCGAGCCGGACTGCACCGGGTGATCGAGAATTTCATTCATGCGGGCCACGTGCGTTCGTGTAGATAGAACCGCCGCAAAGTTTTGTAGCGCGGTCTGAAATGGATCGTACAGACGGGAAGCTACCAGCAGGAACATAAAGAAGGTAAGCAAGTCGAGCGTACCCTTCACAAGGAGGATGGCGCCGGTCAGGGCAACGGTTGCGATGCCGATCTTTAAAACCAACTGAGCTGTTACGACGAACAACGCCGTTCCCAACTCGGAGATAATGGCGCGTTTTTCCACCGCCTTGATTTTGCCATCCAGCCCCTTCAGGTAATCCTCTTCCGCATTATTAGATTTCAGGTCGCGCACCGATTCCAAGCATTCCTGAATTCCGTCCGCGCATGCCATTTTGGCATCCATCTGCTTCTGGTTCAGGGCATCCTGCACTCTGACCGAAAGGGCAACAATTAGGAATGAAACCGGAATAACCCAGAGCGCGGCCAGCGCCATACGCCAATCAAACACAAACAGGCTGGCAGCAACCACCACGGTTGAAACAATCGATCCGAACAGCGCGGGAATATAGTGGGAAAACGAGGTTTCCAGATAGGCGCAGTCCGCCATGATGGTACTGGTCAGATCGGACAGATCCTTCTTGCCGAAAAAGGAGAGCGGGATTTTACGCAGCTTTTCCGCCAATGAAATACGGCGCACACCGCTTTCTGTATAAGTGGCAAGATAGGTGGTGTTATACTCAAAATAGGTAGTGACAAAAATCAGCGCCAGGCAGAGGAAAATACCAGCTACATAATAGGGTAGATTGGGAGCAACCCCAGTGAGCAAATCGCGAACCAGGCAGTACATCAGGCCAACGGGGAACATGAGTGCCAAATCTCGGAACACACAGGCCACGCTGCCATTGATCAAGTCTTTTGCGCCCTGCTCCGACAGAGCAAAGGCTCTTTGAATTTTTTTCAGCATGAAACTGCCTCCTTTCCAACCTTCCATTTGACAGAGGTCTGGTAGTTGTTCCACATTTCCGTATACAGACCGCCCTCGGCCAGCAGATACTGATGTGTGCCGCTTTGGAGAATCTTACCGTCCTTCAAAACAAAAATTTCATCCGCATCCACTACCGTGGTCAGGCGGTGGGCAATCATAATCACTGTTTTTTGTTTGGAAAGCTCGGCAAACGCAGCCTGTACGCGGCTTTCGTTATCCGGGTCAGCAAACGCGGTCGCCTCATCCAGAATTACGACCGGCGAGTTTTTCAGCATCACACGCGCAATGGCGATCCGCTGCTGCTCCCCGCCGGAAAGGAACACCCCCTTGGTGCCGACGATTGTATCGACTCCATCGGGCATTTTTTCAATAATATCTGCGCACTGCGCCGCCTTCAGAGCCTTCAGAACCTCTTCTCTGGAAGCGTCGGGCCTTGCAAGGCGAACATTTTCCAGTATGGAGGCTTTCAGAAGCCTGCTATCCTGAAATACAAAGGATACCGTCTTCATCAGCTCGGCCTTCGAGATATCGCGAATGTCGGCCCCGCCAATACGGATACTGCCCTCATTTACATCAAAGAACCGCGCGATCAATGCCGCTAGGGTTGATTTTCCGCCGCCTGACGGGCCGACCAGCGCAACAGTTTTGCCCTGCTTGACCTTGAGCGTCACGCCGTCTACCGCCGGATGCGTTCCATCATAGCTAAAGCGCACATTCTGAAGCTCCACAGAAGCATCTTTTGGGTGAACCGGATGCTCCGCGTCCTTGAGCGGCTGTATGTTCAGAACACTGTCGATGCGCTCCAACGCATCCTTAACGATCATGGCGTTTTCACTGGAAAACATGATCTTAGTCAGTGTGATGGAGATGACCGGTGTGATAATGATATAGAATATTAAATTAATCAAAAATTGATTGCTCACGCCGCCCTGCGTAAAGTACAGGCCCGCGCCGATCAAAAAGACAAAAACGCCATTGATCGCCGTCGTGTACCCCAGCATGGGCATGCGAAGCTGCTTGGTGTAAGAAATTACCCATTTTCCGTAATTATCGATCGAGGCTTTAAAGCGCTTGAACGAAAACACCGTCTGTCCAAAGGTTTTAACTACCGGTATTCCGCGTACATATTCCACCGCCTCGTTCGACATATCTTCCAGAGCGTTCTGGTATTCTCTCATTCTGTGCTGCATTTTTTCGCCGGTCATTCTCATCATAATCAGAAAGGCGAGAATTACCGGAATCATGCTCAGCAGCCCGAGCCGCCAATCAAAAAAGAAGAGAAGCGCCAGCAAGCCGATCGGTGTTGCGATAGCCCCCGCTTTATCGGGTAGCTGATGTGCCAGATACGTTTCGGTAGCGGCGCTGGATTCGTTGATAATTTTTCTCATTTTTCCACTGCCGAAGCCATCCATAAAACCGAGCGGAAGCGTAACGATGTGGTGCATAGCCTCCATACGGATATTCGCCGCAATGCGAAACGCGGCAATATGGGAGCTCATCAGCGCGCCAACATACACAAACAGCGACAGTGCTGCAAACACCACCGCCATCCACCCATTGTGCGCAAGATTTTGTGCCGACGAAAAATCCGGGGCGACATCCAGCACCTCTTTGATGATTGCCCAGATGTACACGAACGGCATCAGGGCCATCAGCGCGCTGATAGCGGATAAAATCCATGACGCGATCGTCAGATACCGGAACTTCCCGGCATACCCAAGCAGCCGCGATATACTTGACTGTTGTTTCAAATTGTTTTCCTCCTTATACACTCTGCTCAACCGAACAGGAAAAGAAATTACGCAGCCGGGCTCGGCCTTCGAAATTCAAAGGACACTGAGCCTCCACCCGACCTCGCTCGATCGCATTACGCAATTCCCGCCTTTTTGAAATACTTTTTAAGGGCCGCTTTCCCAAGAAGGCCGCCGCTATTTTCAGACATGAACTCCCTCCTGCAAGTTAGCACGAGCTAACATTTTTGCCCTTTTTAAGCGCCCACCGGGCGCCGCCTCATTCTCAATCTTCTTTATTGTAGCCAATCAGGCCCTCACCGTCTACTCTGAAAGGTTCTGTTCTGCTCCATTTAGTCAAAATCTTATTCTCTAAATGCTCGCCTGAAGTATTTTAGAGTGTGCGTTGGAAGGAGTTTCTCTCGCTGCGCTCGTCTACGGTAACATAGCGAACTGGAAAGGTACATTCCTGCCATTCTGTTTGGTTCACAGCGCCAAGTGAAAGGCAGCTTCAGCCCTGCCGGTATAACTGGTAACTGTTTTTTATGTAATTAGGGAGATCCTTCTTGGTATTTTCAAAACAGTTGATTGACTTGTTTAGCAAAGCGGTATCGCATTTTATCCTTCCATCCCCAGTATTACAATACCAATTGCAGCGACAGCAACGACAAAGTATTGCTTCCATAAAAGCTTCTCTTTAAGTATCATTCTTGCCCATACCAGTGAGAAAATGCAGTAAGACGAAATCAAGGGAGCCGCTACAATTGCGTTATCACCTAATGCATAGATATATGCAAATTGTCCTGCGGTTTCAAATACACCTGCAAGCATTTTGGGCTTTTCTGCGGAAAGTTTTATTTTTTGTTTTTTAATAAATACCACATACACAAAAGCGAAAATCGCCATGATCAAAAATGTAAACTCATATGCGATATTAGCAGACTCTTCTTTGATATACTTGTCAAGAATCAAAGCATCTGCAAATGTGCCGAGTCCATCAATGATACAATAAAAAATCGGAAAGAAAATAGCGATAAAGCTGCGCGTGTACTTTCTGTCCGGGACTATGCCAGTTTGCATGCGTTCTGCATCATCCTGTTTCTTTTCAAAGACAGAAAGCGAAAAAACACCGATACATACCAGCGCTACCGCAGCAAACTGTAATCCGCTCATTGCCTCTTTCAGAATGAAAAAGCACAGCAGAGCGGCTACTGCACCTGATGAATTACAAATGGGCGTGGAAACGGAAAGCACTACATAACGCAGACCAACATAACCAAGTACCATGGCCAAAATATATAAAAAAGACACTGGTAAATAGGTAAGGATGTCTGATGGCCCAAACTCAGCTCCACGGCAAAGTTCTATCATAGCGTGAATACCCATAACCGTACCAACAGCAATAACCATTTTCCAATGGCTATATTTATCATCTGATCTTGAACCAATTTTTGAAAAAAGGTCAGATCCGCTCCAAAAAAATATTGCGATCAGTGAAAACCAAAACCACATTGTATTTCTCCCAGCATTATCATTTCTATTTAATAGCTCTTCACAGCTTTTGAATCGTATGATATTTCTCTCTGTGGCACCATATTTTCAACATTTTCATCTCAAAAGCAGCTTTGTGTTTCATGCAACAATCACTCAACTTTTGCGGCTTGAAATTCTCTGATTTTCTCAATTCTGCTGTCAATATGATCAATATTTACCACTGCAATAGTATGTAGTAACGAAACTCTTTTGTCAATGTTTTATCTCAGAAAAGCAAATTCCATGCTACGCTATATCCTTATTCATAATCATTGATAAAAAGTTGCTGCTCCACACTGGCACATATCTGCCGCATACATACAGAAAAGCCGCAGCTACTGTTTCAATAGCTGCGGCAAGTATCGTTCCTATTCTAATTCCCACGTTTCACTCTTTCTGATCAATCTTCCTAAGAGGCCGTTCCTTCTTATGTTGTAACCCTCTGCATCGCTGCTCTTTCTCTCGATCTTACAGCCTTGGGTATTCGTTGCAGAGTAAACGGTAGGGCGGCTCGTCTTCCTCAATAGCGGGAAAACGGCCAATGGGCTCCAGAAAGCGGTTGTCGGTATTGTCGTCGTTACATTGGCTCACCTCGCCTAACAGCACCGGCCCCGTGCCTTCCTCCACCGAAAAGTCGTGGTATAAATAGGGCTGTATGGTGATGCTCTCGCCTGGCGTCAGGCGCACCTGTGTTCCAGCGGGAACCGACAGCTCCCGGCCATCCGTGTGGACGCGCACCTCCGCGGCCTTGTCCAGCCCCTCACCGGGGGTAGCGTTGTAGACGCGGATCAGGACATTGCCGCCCCCGCGGTTGATGATATCCTCCATCTTGCTCCAGTGGAAGTGCATGGGCGCGTATTGGCCTTCCCGCAAATAGAGCAGCTTTTCGGCGTAGGTCTTGGCGTATTTGTCCTGCATGGCAAAGTTGCCGTTGCGAATTGTAATCAGCGAAAAGCCGACCTTGCCAAAGTCACCCAGACCATAGTCAGTGATATCCCAGCCCAGCATGTTATCGCGAATTTCGTCGTAGTCGCGGCCCTTGGATTTCCAGTCCTCCGGCGTAAAGTGACAGAAAGGCGGCAGGGCAAAGCGGTATTTCTTGATAAAAGTCTCCATTTCCACCAGCACCTTGTTAATCTCGCTGCGTTTCATCGTCATCCCCCTTTTCGGCCAAGAAAATCCCTGACCATGTTTATTGTGGGCATCGCCGGTATCCCTCCGCGCTTTTGAACGCACAAAGAGGCGACCGCATTGGCAAATTCGGTAAAATCCCGGAGCTGTGCTTTGCCAAGCTCATTGGGGCGAAGCCCGCTCACGGCCAACTGGTAGAGGAAGCCACCCCAGAAAGCATCCCCGGCGCCTGTGGTGTCAACCACCGGAACATCGGGAACGGAAACGAGCGCGGACGCACCCTCCACTGCGGTATAGGCGCCGTTGCTGCCAAGCGTGACCACCGCGCAGGAGATCCCCTTTTGAAAAAGATGCCCGGCGGCAGCTTCGGGAGAAGATTCGCCTGTGATCAGCCCGACTTCCTCGTCGCTGATTTTTACAATGTCCGCAAAAGGAAGGACGCTCCGCATTTTCTCAGCGGCTTCCTCCTCGCTTTTCCAGAGCGGTGCACGGTAATTCGGGTCGTAAGAGATAATGGCTCCGGCCTTTTTTGCGGCTTTCACCGCTTCTATTGTGGCAGTACGCGAAGGTTCATCGGTCAGTGAAAGGGAGCCGAAGTGGAAAATCCTACACCCCTCTGCCAACTCGTGCTTCACCTCGCACGCTGAAAGGCAGGTGTCCGCACCGGGCTTGCGTGCAAACGAGAATTTGCGCTCGCCCGTTTCAGACAGCTCAACAAACGCAAGCGTCGTAAACACATCCTCTGCGCTGATCAGCCCGCTGGTGTCGACGCCCTTTTCTTCAAGCACCCTGCGCAGATAATCTCCGTGCATATCGTTGCCCACCTTGCCGATAAACGCAGTGCTTACTCCTAAGTTCGAGGCGGCACAGAGCACGTTTGCAGGCGCGCCGCCGGGGTTTTGCTCAAACAGGCGCATCCCGTTTTCGCTTCTGCCGTGGTATGTAAAGTCAATCAGCAGCTCACCCAACGCGACTATATCGAACATTCAATCACTCCCGATAAAAAAAATACCATACCAGCTTTCAGGCATCACTCAACATTTGCGTGGTGTGTAAACATTATTTTCGCGCCTGCAAATCGGACGGCAGAGAAATATCCCCGCCGTCCCCCTTGCAAGAGCTTAGAACCTGTGTTCACTGCCTGAAATGATCCTCTTGGCGGCATTGCTTACTTATGAATACAGGCTCTTAGGATTTCCTATTTCAGGAGCGCCAATCGGCTGGCATCATTCGCGAATGCCTCTTTTGCATTTTCCTTGGTGACAACGAGCGGAGGAAGCTCATAGATGCCTACGTCCTTCTTGCCATTGTTCACAGTTGTGTCAGGTGCGGGCATCCCGTTGCCTGCCTGCAGCGACTTGATGATCTCAATCGTTTTGCCTACCAGTACATTGGTTGGTTTGGCAACGGTTGAATACTGTCTGCCCGACCAAATCCACTCGACCGACTCGTTTTCGGCGTCAAGACCCGAAACTACGGGGATCTTCTGGCCGGCCTGCTCGGATGCGGTAATGATTGCGCGGGCGATTCCGTCATTCGGAGAGAGAACACCGTCGATTTCCTTACCCGAATAGAAGCCGGAGAGAAGGGAATCCATACGAGCCTGCGCTTTGGAATTGTCCCAGTCCATCGTGGCGCACTGAGTGAAATCCTTTTGGCCCGATACGACAACCAGCGTGCCGTCGTCGATCTTGGGCTGAAGCACATTCATAGCGCCTTTAAAAAAGTTGGGGGCGTTGGGGTCGGCAGGGCCGCCGCCAAACAGTTCAATATTGTAAGGACCCTTGCCCTTCTGCGCGGCTAATCCGTCGAGCAGGGCCTGCCCTTGCAGCTCGCCGGTCTTGATGCTGCCAAACTGCACCACGCCGTCAACACCAGTGGTGTTCTCAAGGAGGCGGTCATAGCCGATGATGCTGATGCCGGCCGCCTTTGCTTCTTCCAGAACCGCCCCAAGCTGGGAACCGTCGACAGGGCCGACAACGATCACCTTGGCGCCATTCTGAATCATGGACTCGATCTGCTGCTGCTGCTGGGGAACCTTGTTGTCAGCATGCTGTACAATTGTCTTGAAGCCTGCAGCCTCCAATTGGGTTTTGAACATCTCATCCGCTTCCGCCCAGTTCTGAGTGCCAAGCCAGGGCAGCGCAACGCCAATCGTTGCGTCTGCGGCAAATCCAGTGCCGCCTGAAGCAGCGGACGACGTCTCGGGCGTAGCCGAACTGGCGCTGGGGGCTGTGCCGCCGCAGCCAGTCAGTGCTGTTGCCATCATGAGTGATGCTACTAGGAACAGGGATAGGCATTTTTTCTTTTTCATACTAACCTCCTGTTTTAAGTCCTTCGACTAATATGTAAGGCCCGGCCATCAGTCTATCAGGAATCTCTGTCGGCAGGGTTACCTTCCTTGGAGTTGCTTTCTTTTGCGGGAAATAGCCTTCCAATAATGGATGAACGACCCTGCTGCTTGTTGAAAACATCAAAAGCAACCGCGGCAAGCAGCACAAGACCCTTAATTACCTGAGTGCGGTCAGCGCCAACCCCCATGAGCATCAGCCCTGAGTTGAGAACGGCCATCACCAGTCCTCCAACCATTGTAGCAAGAATGGTGCCGACACCGCCCGAAACAGCCGCACCGCCAATAAAGACCGACGCAATGGCATCCAATTCCCATCCGTTGCCATCCGACGGGCCAGCCGCGGTTGAGCGACCCACAAACATAATTCCGGCCAAAGCCGCAAGCATAGACATATTGAGCATGGTCAGGAAATAGGTTCTCGGGACATTTACACCGGACAGCGCGGCTGCACTTTTGTTGCCGCCGACAGCGTACACATGGCGGCCAAATCTGGTGCGCTGAGTGATGATGTGGTAGATAATGACTAAAATCACAAGAATCAGTCCCGGTACGGGGAAGGATGTGCCGGGGCGCCCAGTGCCAAAAATCCATGTTAAGTAACCAATGACGAGTCCGACCAAGCAAATCCGAGCCACCACCGGCCAAAGCTCCTCTGTTTTTCCGGTCAGTTTTGCCGAACGATCGCGCTTGCGCAGCTCCATAAATGCAAACGCGGCGACCGCGATGATCCCCAGCAGCAGCGTAGAGTTGTTCATCCCTGTAAAAGTGGGCCCCCAGTCGGGCAAATATCCCGCGCCGAATACTTTGAGCTGCGCCGGCGCCGGCACCGAGATCGACTTTGAAATCCAGATCACACCGCCGCGGAAAATCATCATGCCGCCCAATGTTGTAATAAATCCGGGAATTCCGAGCTTTGAGAGCCAGAACCCCTGCCACGCGCCAATCGCAGCGCCGATTGCCAGGCTGAGAAGCACCGCAAGCCACCACGGCAACCCAAGGTCGCGCGCCGTAAGAGCCATCACCATACCGCAGAAACCGGCCACCGAACCGACGGACAGATCGATCTGACCGATCACGATGACCATCAACATGCCAATTGCCAGCACCAACACATACGCATTGCCGGAAATCAGGTTCTGGAAGTTGGAGGAGGTAATCATTCTTCCCCCCGAAGTAATATTAAAGATGACGGTAAGCGCCACCAGAGCAATCACCATGCTGTACTGCCGCAGTCCTCCGCCAAATACTTTCTTAATATATTTCATAACGCCTTCTCTTCCTTTCCTGCGTTAGATTCCGACCCGGAGGTGTTTGTCATCATTCTCATAAGTTTTTCCTGATCGGCCTCCTCACGGTCTAACACACCTGTTACACTGCCCTCAAAAATAGTGTAGATTCTGTCCGATATACCCAGCAGTTCGGGCAACTCTGAGGAAATGATGATGACCGCTTTGCCATGATCCGCCAGTTCCTGTATCAGACGATAAATTTCGTACTTGGCACCAACGTCAATCCCTCGGGTGGGTTCGTCAAGGATCAGAACATCCGGCTCTGTAAACATCCACTTGCCCAAAACAACCTTTTGCTGGTTTCCGCCGGACAGGGTGGTCACGCCGATGTTAACGCTGTTCGTCTTGACATTTAGGGAACGGCGGTACTCTTCGGCAACCTGAAATTCCTGGTCCAAATTAAGGAGTCTGCCGTGTAAAATTGCCTTTAGATTTGCTGACACAGTGGTTACGCGGATGCTGTCTAACAGATTGAGCCCCAAAGTCTTGCGATCCTCGGGCACATAGGCGATGCCCTGACGGATAGCGGAGGCAACCGAGGTAACGTGAATTTCCTTACCCCTGATTTTGACAGAGCCTCCCAGGTAAACGCCGTAGTTTCGCCCAAAGATAGACCGCATCAGCTCCGTTCTTCCCGCTCCCATAAGACCGGCAAAGCCGACGATCTCTCCGGCTCTGACAAAGAAGCTGGAGTTTTTACATACCAACCGACCCGGTATATCTGGGTCTTCCACGCGCCAGTCGGACACCTCGAAGATAACCTCTCCGGGATTCGATTCGTGAGTGGGAAAGCGGTTTTCGATGGAACGCCCTACCATAGAGCGGATGATACGGTCCTCATCTACATGCCCCGCATCAACGGAGTAGGTTTCGACCGTGCGACCGTCGCGAATGACTGTGACAGCGTCGGATATCTCCGCAATCTCGTTGAGCTTGTGCGAAATCATGATACAAGTAATGTCTCGGCTTTTGAGGCCGCGCATGAGCTCGAACAGGTTCGCGGAGTCGGCTTCATTAAGCGCGGAGGTAGGCTCATCGAGAATCAACAGCCTGACGTTTTTGGAAAGTGCCTTCGCGATTTCCACCAATTGCTGCTGGCCTACACCCAAGTGCTTAATCAAGGTGTCGGGATCAATAGCCAGCCCTACCCTGTTGAGCAGCTCTACCGTGCGGTGCCGTGCAGCGTTCCAGTCAATCAGCCCATGCTTTACGATCTCGTTTCCCATAAAGATGTTTTCGGTAATGGATAGCTCCGGAATCATTGTCAGCTCCTGGTGAATAATCACAATACCGGCGCTCTCCGATTCTTTGATGTCCTTAAACATCACTTCATTGCCCATGTAGATGATCTTTCCCTCATAGGTGCCATGAGGATAAACACCGGAAAGGACTTTCATCAAAGTTGATTTCCCCGCGCCATTCTCACCACAAATTGCGTGAATGTCGCCTCTATGTACCTCCAGTGTCACATCGTCGAGCGCACGCACGCCCGGAAAGAGTTTGGTAATACCTTGCATTTGCAGAATTAAAGGATGTTCCATAACCACACTCCCCATACGCTTGCAGTTTCGCAAGCAAATATCATATGCGATTCTCCGCAAAATGTAACTGTTCCAGTCCCGCAAGCACACCCTCGTGGTCGTTGTCTGCGGTAACATTCGGCACCTGCCTTTTTACCTCTGGAGGCGCGTTGCCCATTGCAAAGCAGGTACCGGTTGCAAGCAGCATATCCATGTCGTTGAAATTATCGCCGAAGGATACGGTAGCTTCAATGGGAATATGATAGGTCTTGCAAAGATATTTGACCGCACCGGATTTCGAGACAGCTCCGTCCATCATTTCAAGATAAGTATCTTTGGAGCGAAAAACGGAAAGCCCGGAAAATTTTTCTTTCAACGCATTGTTAAGATCGGCGACCGCTTCGGCCTCCCCCATACACAAAAGCTTATGTATCTGCCCTGTTTGTGGGATGAGGTCAGAAATCTTGCCTTTTTTGGGCACTGATGCCGTGATGCTTTGTTCCTGCACGATCCATTTGTCATGAATATCATCTGAAATCCAGTCATCGTAACAATAGGCACTGCAACAAACGGAACTCCATTCTCTTTTCACAAAGTCATCAATCAGTATCGCCTTTTCGCGGTCGATGCCAACCGTTAGAACTGGATCCCCGCGTTCATTAAGAATCAGTGCGCCGTTGTAGCAGACAATGGGTGCTTTCATTCCCAATTCTCGCTGCAGGGGAAAAATCCCCGAAGGCATACGGGCAGAAACCAAAATAAAAGGAATCCCGATACGATAGAGCTCCTGTATTTTTTGTCTGGTACCCGGGGAAATACGATTTGTTGAGTCCAAGAGCGTCCCGTCAATATCGCAAAAGATCATTTGATATTGCATTGTTTCGGGCGCAATCATTTGTCCTGCCCCCATTTGCCGGCCGCCGAAAACATACTGGGCAGTTGTAACACCTTATCCGTTGCTGTAGCGGCTGCGCCGTAAAGGGTGGGATCCACCTTGAGGGCAGATATTTTAATCCGCACCTTGGTGTGCAGCTCGGGAATTACGCGCTGCCTTACCACATTCTGAATAATCGGCAGCAGCAAATCCCCTCCCTGAGATACGACATCTCCAATGATAATAATGTCGGGATTATAGGCGTTGATCAGAGTAACACAGCCGTAACCGATATACTCCGCGGTCTCCCGCACCACCTCCAGAGCTTTGGTATTACCAGCACGAGCCGCTTCAAAAATGGCGGTGCAGGCATCGCTGCTTTGCGGATTTTTACTGGAAAGGCATTCCGGCACACGCTCCTGTGCTTTCTTCAATATGGCCGGAGCCGAACAATACATCTCAAGGCAGCCATAGTTTCCGCATTCACAGCGGGGGCCGTGAACGTCCACGCTGATATGCCCGGTTTCGCACGCGGTACCCTGCACACCCAGAAAAAGGCGGCCTCGCTCAATAATACCAGCACCCACGCCGTCGCCCACCAAAAAATAGGCCAGCGTGTGCAGCGGCTGGGTATGGCCTCCAAAGAGCCATTCAGCCAATGCACCTGCGTTTGCATCATGCTCTATAAAAACAGGCTTATTAAACTCTTCCTTGAATTCCTCAATAAAATTGATTGTGTGCCAGGCAGACATTTGGGTTACTACCGCTATACGGCCTTCCTCCCGCAAATAGGGTCCCGGAACAGCAAGACCAATGGAAACTACATTTTCATACTTGTTCAGCATATCGTGTATCTGCTTTTTCATAGCAGAAAGCACCGTTTTTGGGTCTTCCTCAAATGGAAAAGTCGTTTCGGTTTTAGTGTATATTTTCCCCGAAATATCGAACACACCTACCGCGAACATCTGTCTTGCAAACTTTACCCCTATAATTTGATGTCTGTCGGCGTTTAGTCTAAGCCCGATGGAACGGCGGTTGTCGCTGCCCGTAATAATACCCGCCTCGGATACAATACCCATTTCCATCATCGACGCAACTATTTTTGTTATGGCCGCTTGGGTAAGACCCGTTTGTCTGGCAATGTCCGCGCGGGAACAAACCTCCTGTTGCTGCAATATTTTCACAACAGCGGAGCGATTCATTTCGGTTAAATCACTATTATTTTTTCCTGTTGCACCTCTCATTTTTGCTTGCCGTCCTTTTCTCGCTTCAGGGTGTATAAACAGCGTTAATTGATTCACTCTGTTAATATATTAATCGAATATTTTCAATTTGTCAACTATTTTTTATAAAGTTAATTATTTTTGTACTTATACGCTATTAAATTCGTTTTTGAGAACCAATACGCCCTCTTACAATCCAGTTGCTTCCTTTCAATGAACTGTGGAAGCAATATCTTCGAATCATCAAGGACAACGGCGCAATCGTTCTGACTTCGTGCCAGTCGTTCACGACAAAACTGATCAGCAGCCAGCCAAAGCTATTTCGATATTGCTGGTACTGGTATAAAAACATGGTGACCGGGTTTGCAAACGCCAAGAAGCAGCCGCTGCGCTGCGTGGAAGAAGTCTGCGTGTTTTATAAACACCCGCCGATGTACAATCCACATGGGATCATCGTCCTGGACAAACCGGTGAAACGGCATGGGAAGTCAGTACCGGCGCATGGCGATTCTGTTTACCGGATAGATGGGAGTCTTTCACATGATACAGAAACCTGCATTGTACATTATCCCCGCCAGGTGCTGGAAGTAAAATGTGAACGTGGACTGCATCCGACTCGGAAGCCTGTCGCGTTGTTCGAGTATTTCATCCAGACATACACAAATCCGGGAGAGCTGGTTTTGGATAACTGCATGGGCAGCGGAACAACGGCGGTGGCTTGTATCAATTCCGGCCGCAATTATACCGGGTTTGAGTGGGATAAGCAGCATTTTCTAACTGCGCTGAACAGAATAAGCAAAAGCTATTGACATACAAATAGAAACATAGTATCATAGAAAAGTTGGAAATATCCAAAAACCTATCTTTTCATGCTAAGCCGAAAGCATTAATTCGGTGTTGTAGTCGCTCTGAACTGTTCCATAGACTAAACAACAAAAGCAGGTATAGCAGTCGATAACCCGGGCGTTACACGGGACAAAATATTATGAGGCATCCGCTTATCGCGGGTGCCTTTTTTAGCGCTTTGCCTTATGGCAGGCGCTTTTCTCATACCCATTTTTAGGAGGTGAGCAGCATACAGGCAACTGAAAAATCAGCACAAAGAAATTTGAGGGCAGCCACATTGTGGCTGCCCATTTTCGTAGATTATCCAAAACAACGTTCACAGCATCGGTGGCAACGTTGACGACAGAAGGGGTTGCTGCACCAACGACAACGTTCGTGGCAGCGGCGACGACAGTTTTCACTATCACTATTACGATCGTTATTACGATCATCCCAATCCCGGTCGTCACGTCTGCACCCGCCGCGATCAAAAGAACCATTATCAAACATTATCTAATCCCGCCTTTCCAATGGAATTTGTATATAATATGGTGCTATTGTTAGGCTTGTCAATCTTCGGGGTCGGAATGCTGTTGAAGAATGTCATAAAAGGTAATTGGAGGTGAGCAGCAGTGAAGTGCAAAGATTGCCCTTGGAACGATTACCGTAAGGCGGGTGTGCCGTACTGCATGCTGCCTCGGTGCATTTATCAGAAGAAGCGAGGTGATGACGGGTGTGGCAAAAACCGAATTGATGGGTCAAGCAAAGATCCTGTACCAAGAGGGCAAGACCCCGTCTGAAATTGCCGAGCTTTTAGGGGTATCCCCGGGAACCGTCCGTAGCTGGAAGAGTCGTGGCGGGTGGGACGATAATGTTGCAATGCGGTACTTGCTGACATTAAAGCTACAAAGGCGGTTGAGGATAATGACGAGTTAACCGATGCACAAAAGGCTTTCTGCTTGTACTACTCCAAAACGTTCAATGCGACTATGGCCTATAAAAAAGCGTTTGGGTGTGATTATGCTTCTGCAAATGCCGCAGGGCCGAGACTGTTAGTAAATGTTCGTATCCGCGCCGAAATCACCAGGCTTAAGGAGATTCGCTCCTCTGCTCTGCTTGCTTCTGTCGATGATGTGGTGGAAAAATACATGCATATTGCCTTTGCGGATATCACCGACTTTCTGGATTTTGGCCGCGCTTGGGTTCCTGTTATGGGTCCGTTCGGTCCTATTCAGATTCCGGTTCCGGGGAGTGATGCAAAGGTCGCACCGACCAAAGAAATCAACGAGGTGCGTTTCAAAGAATCGTCTGAGATTGATGGTACTTTGCTGTCCGAGGTGAAGCAAGGCAAGGACGGTGCCAGTGTAAAGCTGGCTGACCGTATGAAAGCGCTGGAATGGCTTGGCAAGTACTTTAAAGCAAATCCTGCCGACCGTCACCGCCGCGAGTATGACAAGCGGCGCCTGGAAATCGAGTTGCTCAAAGCAAAGTCGGCTATAAAAGACACCGGCGACAGCTCTGCTCCTGATGATGGGTTTCAGGCCGCTTTGAATGGCCAAGCTGCTGACGTCTGGCAGGATGGCGATAATGCAAGCCCTGACTGGGAGGAACAGAACAGTGACAACGTGGACGAAGATTGACGAGCAGATCGCGGCATATCGCAAAGCACTGTCTGACGGCACCATAAAGCTTCGGCATCAGGTAAAACAGGGCTTTTTTAAGTTCAAGCCTTTTTCACGTAAACAAAAGACGGTCCTTACCTGGTGGTGCCCCAGCAGCCTGGTAAAGGATTCTGAGGGTATCATTGCCTACGGATCAATTCGCTCCGGTAAAACCGTCTGCATGTCTCTGTCCTATGCCGTTTGGGCCATGGAATCCTTTGACGGTTATAATACTTATGTAAGCGGATATATGACACTTAAAATAGCAACTTTTGATTACACCAATAAAACAGTAACGCTTTCTTCTGCACCAATTACAGACCTTATAGCTGGTGATATTGTTGATATTGCACGAGTAGCATCAGGGGTAATAAGAAATGTTTTAATAGCAAATTATGATGCTACTACAAAAACTGTTACTTTTACAGACTTTGAGCCAAACTCAGCGTGTCACGGATTAATTACCAGTAAGGGAATAGCTACAAGCGGGGGGCATGCAGAGGGAAAAGATACAATTTCTTCTAGTTCATTTTCTCACGCAGAAGGACTAGGTTCGCTTGCTTCTGGTAGTAATTCTCATGCAGAAGGAACTAGTACAATTGCTTCTGGTATTGGTTCTCATACAGAAGGTGGTAATACAACCGCTTCTAGTATTTATTCTCACGCAGAAGGACTAGGTTCGCTTGCTTCTGGTAGTAATTCTCATGCAGAAGGCCGATATACGACCGCATCTGGCGTCCTTTCTCACGCAGAAGGCTTTCATACAAACGCTTCTGGTATTACCTCCCATGTTATGGGGCGATACAATAAAGCATTAACTGGTGAAGCAGCTTCTTTCAGTACTACGGCTGACGCCTTTGTAATCGGAAATGGAACGGCTACTGACGCCCTGTCAAATGCCTTTAGAGTTACCTTTGATGGCTCGGTGTATGGCCTTTCAGCCTACAACACAACTGGTGCGGATTACTCCGAATACTTTGAATGGTTCGACGGAAACCCTGACGCGGAAGACCGTGTAGGACTGTTTGTAACTCTGACTGGTGAAAAGATCAAACTCGCAAACGATGGAGATTACATTGTCGGCGTGACATCCGGGAATCCGTCTATTGTTGGCGATCACCCGTCCGAAAGCTGGTCGGAACGGTACGCCCGCGATGTTTACGGCAGATTGGTTTATGAGGACATTAATATTCCAGAAGAAACGGAAACAGACGAAGAAGGAAACACTATCAACGTAATCCCCGAGCATACAGAAACGCGACTCAAGGCGAATCCTGAATATGACCCCACAAAGGAAGCCGAGTATCAGAACCGAGAAAAGCGCCCGGAATGGTCTACTGTCGGTATGCTTGGCAAACTCGTTGTCAGAGATGATGGCACTTGCGTGGTCAACGGCTACTGCTCCCCAAGTAATGGAATCGCTATGGCAACTGCATCAGGCTATCGAGTGATTGCCAGGCTGGACGAAACTCATATCAAAGTGCTGATCAAGTAAGGAGGCATAGTATGCAGGTGAAATTTGAGAACGGAACGGTTTTACAGATTATCAATTCCCGCAGCAGCCACAACGGGGAACGCAGAACGCTAAAGTTGACGCTGAAACGGTCAGAAATCGATTTTGCGGCACTCGATGCTTTGACTGCTGACAATACGGGGCGGCTGGTCGTGACTGACGGCGAAGCGCAGTACATTTATGACGCCTATAAAATCCGCAGCGAATTGTCTGTTGTGCCGGTGGAGATAACACCAGAATCTCGTACGGAGGATGCAATAACTGAGGATGGGTATCGCGTTGTACTGGCGCAGCTCACTTACACAGAGCAGCAGGTGCAGGAGCAGGCGGCGGCGATTAACGATATGCAGGCCGCAATTGCAACACTGGCATTCGGAGGTGAGGCGCAATGAGCATCTTACTTAAAATTGCCTGCCAAGTACTCGCGCGCAGACTTGTTGCCGGGGAAAATTTCGAGAACATAATTAAGGACTATCCTCGCATGACATCGGAACAGGTTGCAGAGATTAAAAAGGAGCTGAACATAAATGCTTAAAGGTATCGACGTCAGCAACGCCAACGGGTGCGTTGACTGGGACAAGCTGAAAGGCAATATTGATTTTGCAATCCTGCGCTGCGGGATTGGCAGCGATATGTCCAGTCAGGACGATAAACAGTGGGGGCAAAATGTAGCCGAGTGCAACCGACTGGGCATTCCGTGGGGGGCGTATCTTTACAGCTACGCAATGAGTATAGCCGAGGCCGAGAGCGAAGCCTCACATGCCCTGCGGCTGCTCAATGGCCTAAAACCGGTCTACCCGGTCTACATTGACATGGAGGACGCCGACGGCTACAAAGCCAAGCGCGGCGGCATTAGCAAACAGATGGCAAGCGACATTTGCCGCATCTTTTGTGAACGCGTCACCGCCGCCGGGTATGTTGCAGGGGTATACGCCAACAAGGATTGGGCGATGAACCGGATCGACATGGCGCAGCTCGCGGGGTATACGTTCTGGCTGGCACAGTATAGCAGCAAGGTTACCTACACCGGCAAGTATGATATGTGGCAGTACAGCAGCAGCGGAAGCCTGCCAGGCATCAGTGGGCGCGTGGATATGAACTACTGCTACAAGGATTTTGCAGCAGTTGCTACTCCCGCCATCGCCGGCCTGACCCTCGACACCAGCAGCAAGGACATGGCGGCAAGTGAGACCTATACCCTGCTGGCCCGGTGCGAAAAGGAGCCGGAAGTTGATGTTACTGGCCGGGATGTTATTCGGGTGCTGCGTAAATACAAAGACCCCAAAGGCCGCGGCTGGCTGATCGACGTGCAGGGTCTGCCGCCCGAACCGGTTGTAAGGCATGGACATATCACCGTAAGCGCTGCCGGCCAGACCGTGCAGTGCAATTTCAATGTTTTGTGAGGGGGATAACATAATGGATAAAATCAAAGCGGTATTTGTGGGCGTATTTGCGGCGCTGTCGGCGTGGCTCGGCATTCTGGCAATCCCAGTTTATCTGCTGGTGGCCTGCAACATCATCGACTATGGAACTGGACTGGCGGCGGCAAAATACCGGGGCCAGAAAGTTAATAGCTACACCGGGTTCCGAGGCATTGCAAAAAAGATTTGCATGTGGCTGCTGGTAGGTGTCGGCGCTATTTTTGACATACTGCTTGCCTACGCTGCGGAGCAGGTCGGGATTGTACTTAATTTTGGATACGCTATCGCCTGCCTGGTCGCGATCTGGCTAATCTGCAATGAGCTGATTTCTATTTTAGAGAACATGGCCGACATTGGTGTGAACCTGCCGCCGTTTTTGATGCGCTTTGTTGATAATCTGAAAAGCCAGGTGGAAACGAAAGCGGAAGCAGCCCTGCCAGAAAAGACGGACAAAACCGAATAAAAATGACGATCCCCTCAGCTGGATGATTCCGGTTGAGGGGATTTTTTATTTGTATAGATATATAACGTCAACGCCATGCTCTGCTTTCTGTCCTTACATAAATTCTTGATGAGAAGAAAGTAAAGGCGTGGAAAGTATAAACACTAAGCCTTTGTATAAGACCTAATATATTCCATTCATTTTTAATACCTACTAAATGCAATAAATTGAAAAGCACAATAAAGATAGCCGCTGTCAGCGATAGATTCCTGAGAAAATTAAGTTCATGCTGCCGATAGCCAAGAGAAAGTAAAAATAAAGCAATAGGCGGCAAGGCAATAATGGCTATTGCTAAAATAAGGTGAATTATATTTTGCGGATTGATTGCAGATTCTGCCGTCATAGGGAAAACACCGAATGTAATAAGTGATAAGCACGCAATACCAAAAAGTAATATGCTTCCTACACGTGCATAAAAGTAGTGCCCTTTGAAAAATTTGATGCAAAGAGTAATTGAAAAAATCAGAAAAAAAACTTGATATATTATTATTAAGATTCGCATTATACTAGAATGCGGCGTCTGATCCGCAGATAAAACGCTAATATAAGATTTTATAGGATTATATCCTTGCACAAGGATGCAGCCAAGAATATCGCTTAGGATAAAAGAAATAACCCCAATCATACCTGATGATAATGCTTGTTTTTGTAATCCCATCGATTTAGCTCCTGATTTTAATTTTCGGTACATTCGTTGCCATCGCGCAAACCTCCTATACAGGTTGCCATAGTTATCTTCTAATATTATGTGCAGGCCAAAAAGAAAAAATTCTGATAACTCAGATCATGCTGGTCAGCATTTCCATTGATATTTGCGAACGCATGTTCTAATATAAAAGAGCATACACTAGAACAAGCGTTCGGAGGTGGAAATGTGGATCGAATTATATTGCATTCAGATTGTAACAGTTTTTACGCGAGTGTGGAGTGCTTGCATAGACCCGAAATAAGGGATAAACCAGTGGCCGTAGGTGGCGACGTTGAACAGCGTCATGGCATTATCCTTGCAAAGAATGAACATGCGAAGAAATATGGTATCAAAACAGGCGAGGCCCTCTGGCAAGCTCAACAGAAGTGTCCCGAATTGGTCATTGTACCCCCACGCTTTGAGCTATATCAGCGCTTCTCGCAGCTTTGCCATGAGATTTATCTGGACTATACCAATCAGGTGGAGCCCTTTGGCCTGGATGAGTGTTGGCTTGATGTCACAGGTAATAATGTAGATGGCGTGAAATTAGCACACGAAATCCGTGAACGCATTAAGTATGAGCTAGGGATCACCGTGAGCATAGGTGTGTCTTATAATAAAATTTTCGCTAAGCTGGGATCGGATTACAAAAAGCCAGATGCAGTCACGGAAATAGGCAGATCTAATTATCAGCAAATAGCCTGGCCGCTGCCGGCAGGTGATCTGTTGTATGTGGGCAGCGCAACCCGGCGTAAATTAGAGTCCTATGCCCGGCACACAATAGGTGACCTGGCCAGCACGTCTGAGCAAACTCTCAAAGGTTGGTTCGGTAAATGGGGCAGCGTGTTGTATGCTTTTGCAAATGGTTATGATATCACGCCAGTTTCCCGTTATGAAGATCGCAAAGAAGTGAAAAGTATCGGCAATAGCACCACCACGCCGCGTGATCTTGTTGACAACGAGGATGTTAAAATTATCCTTTATGTACTGGCGGACAGCGTTGCCCGGCGGCTCCGGGAGCATGGCTGTAAGGGGCGCACCATCAGCATCAGCGTCCGCGATAATCAGCTAATGAGCTTTACGCGGCAGCATACCATGGCCAATTATACAAACATTACTGCAGAGATCGCACGGGCTGGTATGGATCTATTTACCCGGCATTACTACTGGCAGCAGCCCATACGTAGCCTTGGCATCAGTATCTCCGACCTGGTCAGTGATTCTACTCCGCTGCAGATGGATTTGTTCGGCGCAGGACAGGAGCAGCTGTGCAGGGAACGGCTGGATACTGCCGTCGACAGTTTGAAGAGGCGCTTTGGTACCAGCGCTGTGCGGCCGGCAGTATTGCTGCAGGACCCGGAGCTGTCTGGATTTGATCCAAAGAAGGACCACACGATTCACCCGATCGGTTATTTTTAAAGGGTGAAGACTATGAAAAAATATGTTGATATGATCGTGCAGTATACTGAGGATGGTCGGATCATCCCGCTGGCTGTACGCTGGTCGCCGGACCAGCTTTTTGAGATTGATTGTGTGCTAGACGTGCGGAAGGCCGCCTCTTTAAAGGCCGGCGGTACTGGTATCCGTTATTTATGTCGGATTAAAGGGCGGGAGCGGTTTATCTGGTTGGAGGGCAACAGGTGGTTTGTGGAAGGGAAAGCGTAAAATCTCTTCACATTTCCATATATTTCCATATGTTTTATGCTACCCTAAAAGAAAAGGGGTAGTCACCATGGACGACAAATTGCAGCGAGAGCTGGAGCTTATCAATCAGAACCTTAACACCATTATTAAAAACCAAGCACTGATTTATGAAAGGCTGGGGCAAGTAGAGAATGCAATAAAAGCGCCCTCATCTCCCGGCCAGGAATGAGGGCACTATCTTGACTTGCATCTTGACTTGCATCTTATCAATTTTTCTCTATTTTTAGTAATGTTTTATTATGATACAAAGGCAATAAAAAAACCCGCATAAACACTGGAATTCCCAGTACCTATGCGGGTTTTTCAATGGTCGAGGTGATACGCAACATTGTTTCCCTGAAATTTTATTCAAGTATTCTCTGTATGATAATTGGTTCTGATTTCTGCTTGTGAAAGTATTTTCTTGTACGCAAAATTTCTTCGTCACACAAGCATTAAATCAAAATTTTCCTTTCCTTGTTCTCTATGAAAATATTCAGAAATAAAAACCATATTGTAATTGTCGCAATACAGTATATAATATTAATCAATAGAATTTTAGAGATTAATTGATTTTATTTTTTGAAAAATTTAAATAACAGTTGCAAATATGACTTATAAGTAATAAAATAGGAATAAGGAAGTGTATACTTGAACAAAATAAAGTACATAGAACGATTAACAAACTTGTTTAATTGTTTTGCTAATGTTTATGTGCATAAGGAGTGTGTCCAAGAAATACTTGAGCTCACAAATCGCACAGGTATGGAGTCGAGATTCCTAAAAAAATTAAAAGAATATTTAGTCAGATTAAAAAATGATGGTCCCAATGCGATTGGCCAAAACGGACTTGAAAATTTGGGTGGTAATGATTGCGCTAATATGTATTCTATGCATTTTGAAAGTTCAAATTACAATTTGCGTATAATCTTTTCAATTACGGACGATGGGACGCTGTTATTGCACACTTTCTATGAGAAATCAGGAAAAAAAGTAACAGAGTATAGTTCTCATCTCCCTGTAGCACAAAAGCGGTTACAACAAATGACTTTCTGAAAAGGAGAAAAATATGTTAAACAACGAATATTGTGTGCCTCTTAATGAACTGCTAAAGCAGATTGCAGGCAATATGAGTATGGCCGAGTTGTCAAAATCCGTAGTTTTAATGGAATTGTCTGAAACTATTGCAAAAAAAAGAAAGGAAATGCGGATGAGCCAAACTGCTTTTGCGGAACACATGGGAGTTAGCCAGGGAATGGTTTCTAAATGGGAAAGTGGAGACTATAATTTTACTATCAACACTTTGTCGGATATAGCCACAAAATTAAATCTGCATTTCATTAATCCATTATCAGATACTATGTGTGAGGATGAGTATGATCAAAAATACACTTTTGATCACGCACTACATCCTGTTATTAAATTTTGTTACACGCCGAATGATGTATCAAAAATTAGTCACTTAGAAGGTGTAGGTGTTGCATCATAATGGACTTAAATAAAATAACTGCTGATCTTGATTTTATTGGCAATTCTATTAAATCAATTAAGGTAAGTAATAATCTAGTAAACCTCGGCAAGGATATAAAATACTCATTTGGTCTTGATGTGAATATTAATAGGCTTGGTGAAAATGAGGATAACGGCTTAATTGGCTATGTTGAATTATCTGTCACAGTAACGGTAAACAGCACCAAAGTCAAGAAATTAAAGTCAAAAATTGAGGTTTTAATAGAAGGATGTTTTTCTACGCCTTCTCTTTCAAAAGAAGATTTTATTCCAATGCTATTTGTTAACGGCGGGAGTACATTATATTCTATTGCTCGCTCACTGATTTTAAACATTTCTGCTAATACGTATCAAAATGGTAAAATTGTTCTTCCAATGGTTAATATGGTGCAGTATTTAAAGGAAAAGATAGAAGAAGAAAGTCAGGCCACTACCAGTAAAGATCAATTACCAGAATCTGCTGATCCTATTATTAATTAACTATTATAATAAAAAGAGCTACACGGAAATAAATCCAGTGTGGCTCTTTTTATTTGTTTTATGATTCTAAAATAATTCTAATTGTTCGGCTTTCCGCCCGTTCAACCAACCTTTCCTCAACACTCCCCCGGTCTTTCCATGAGTTAAAGCCGGTTCCCTGGTACGCCTTGTCATAGTCTGTAAACAACGGACGGAGAAGCCGAGAACAAGATGGCTTACGCAGGCCCCGAAGTCCTTTCGCTACAAGCTGCCTAACCTGCTCGCGAGAAAGTCCTTCCTGCTGGGCGATTGCTTCAAAGGTCATACCTTGATAGTACCGGCTACGGATTGTTTCTTCCTGCTGCTCGTCCAGCGTACCCAGCACCTGTTCCATTGCGCCGTGGAGCTGACGCCGGTACATTTCCTGCTCTGCATCTTCAAAGGCTTGTGCAGCGTTCTCGTCTGGTATGCTGTCTGCTATGGTTACGTCTTCGGTTCCGGGAATTAGCTCATCCAAACTGCCAGCGCAATTCAACAGTTTCGTGCCGGCGCCGCCCCGGATACCAATCAGGGCATTAAAGCGGTTCTTTGCGTGGAAAGAGATATAGGACGTAAACTTGAAGCCCTTTTCTTCGTCAAAGGCTCTCGCGGCATCCAGAACGACAAGGAAACATTCCTGCTTCACATCTTCCAGAGCAACACCAGCGGACGCACAGGAAGTCATGCTGCGGATATAGAAGCGATTGGCAAACTGATAGGCAAGTTTCTTTGTCTGCTCCCACAGAGCCGCCACGGCTTCGCTATCGCCCGACTTGACGCGCAGGGCAAGTTCTTCGTTTGTTTCCATGTTAAGTACTCCTTTGACCCTTGTAAATACTGGTATGTGACCCTAAGAAAGCCTAAGGTAAAACTTCATAATTCTTTAAATTCACGGTTGCAAAGTGTAGCATGAATTGTTGGTATTTGTTCGTATCAAATGCTAGGAATTGATAGGATATAACCCTAGTAAATCACAGTATTATTCGAGCCCGCAAGCCGTACAGATTCCTAACAAACCCTAACATTTAAGCGGCGTACCGGTTGAGAAAATCACGGCTTTAAGGCGAACGTTTTGCGAGCATTTTTTTGCAACGCGTTGCAACGTTGCGTTGCATTTATTCAGCGGTTTAATGACACGATTACGTGCGCGTAAAATGAAACGGCATCCCGACATTTTCGACACCATAAAAAGAGACTATTCGGAGATTTCGGAGGCCATAAAAAAGAAGGTATGGCGAGATTTGTGAGGCCTTAAAAAGAGCCTATTTAGAGATTTTAGAGTTCTAAAGAAAAGAATTAGTAGACACGATACGCGCGCGGCGCTTTCTATCATTTCTGGTCTTTCTTATACGCATTTACATACTCGACCGCCGCCATGACAATCAGGCCAGTGACAGCTAAACACACTACACTGCCCAGCAGGCAGGCCGAGCCAATCAAGATACTAATCATGAGAGCTTCCCTCCTTTCTGCGCTGCAGCTCTAATTCAATCATGCCGGCAACGTGTTTACACCGGTCACGATCATATTCGGGCTTCGGGTTGGTGAAATCTTCGAACCACTCCACAAGCGCATGGATGCTTGAACCACGAATGGCGTCATATGTTCTGCGCTCGTTCAGGTTGTATTTTCGAAGGTATTCTTCAAGTCCGGTTAAAAAATCCACATCAAAGAACTGTTCGAGGATGGTGCCGAAATATGCAAGTCCATCCTCGGTCAGCTTTATTTCTGTCGGACAATCTGCGTCCAGGCAAATTAAAGTGCGTTTTTCACCAACGGAAATAGTTTCGCTTTCGTCAATGATAAGACTTCTTATGAGCGGGAAGTTCTCCGGTTGCCCTGTCTTTAAGCACATGGCACGAAGCCCAATTGCAAGCGGTTTATAATCATAGAGCTGCTTTTGGGCTTCTGCTTGTAACGCTTCCTTAGATGCGGCAAGGGCAGCAAGCTGTTTCAGGTGAAGAACCGAGAAAGAAACAATCAAAACCGACCGCCTCCTGTTGCAAACGCTGTTCCGACCCGGTTGTCCTCTCTACGAATTTCAAGGCGAAGAAGGCTTATCAATGCTCCCAAGTCGCCTTTTGATTCAACGGTAAAATTCGGTGCACCTTGCGAACCGAGCAGATCACCGACTTCCTGCCGAACAATATTGCGAAGCAACCCTTCCGGGGCTTCTATGTTCCGTCCGTTTGACTGATCGCCAAGAATCGCTGCAAATTCTGCACGCGGCGGGATGACCGCGCCGGTGGCAAGGCGAGGAATGGACACCTTTCCGAGCGTCGGAATATCAAATCCGAACTTGATGCCGCCGATTTTGGGAATATTCTTTGGAACGTCAATATGGATAGAATTCAGCGCTTCGATGATCTTATTGACGCCGCCAATGAAGCTGTTTACGAATCCTTCCACCATGCCAATCATTGCGTTGATAGAGCCTTTGAAGCCTTTTTCGATGGGAGATATAACGTGCTCTGTAAACCAGTCCGAAACGGTCTGCCACACACCGGAGATTGATTTCCAGGCGTTGCTTGCTGCGGTTTGTATTCCTGTCCATAGCCCGGCAAAAAACTTGCTGATAGGCTGTACCACGTTGGTGTTCATCCATGCGCCGGCAGAGGCCCACGCTTTCTGAATCCAAACCCATGCGGCGGCACCTGCAGCTTTGACTTGATCCCATAAAGCGGTAAAAAACAAAGATATGGGCTGCACAATTTGAGAATCAAACCATGCGGGGGCAGCGTTCCATGCATTCACAATACTATTCCAACATGAGGCGGCAGCCGCGGAAACAGCATCCCAGTGCTGAATCATGACCACTATAATAGCGATCAAGGCACCTATAGCAACAACAACGATTCCTATGGGATTCGCTGCTAAAGTAACATTGAACACGGCCTGCGCGGTGGCCGCCAAGCTTACTCCATTTCTCAGCATTTCATACGCTGTTATTCCTAATGCCATGGCTTTGGAAACTGCTTCCCAAATCAACATTGCTTTTGTAATAAGATAATAGGCTGTCATCGCACCAACAACCCCTAAAATAACAGGGGCCAGGCCGCTTAAAATATTTTTAAGGCCAGTGAGAACTCCAAGAATGGCGCCGCCTGTCCACGCTCCAAGCGGAACTAAAAAATTATCATACAGCCAAGTTCCCAGAGGTTTTAGAATATTAATTGAGCTATTAAGGGAGATGATTGCTGCCGCCAACCCTTCTAGGAACAGTGGGACTATGTTGTTCATTGTCCACGTTCCCAGCGGCACCAGAACCTTTTCCCAAAACCATAGCAGGCCGGAGCCTACATTTACCGCGAATGGAGCCAGTGCTATCCAAAGATCGTGCAGCGAACTGTTGATTTTGCCCCAATTGATTTTAGACATACCATCGCGTAGGGCGTTGATAAAGCCCGGCAGCCCAGTTCCAAGCGTCCAGCGTCCGACCGGCACAAGAAAGGCGCTATAAAAATCCTGTAAAGCTGACCAAGAGAAGCCGCCCAGCCGCTGGAATTCGCCCCATAACCCGGCAAGTGCAACTTTTGTTGGAATGAGCGCGGTGTTGAGGCCTGCAAAAATTCCTCTGATGGTATCCGCCGCGGCCTGCACCGCCGGGCTGACTGTAACGCCCGCACCAATTTCTTGCCCACCGATGGGATCTATCACTGCGCCGCCGGAAACGTCAGGGGTGGAGACGTCTGCCGCTGAGCTACCGGACGCAGTATCTTGCTGCAAAATGTTCAGTTCGTCAAATCCCGCAAGTGCGCCATCAGCGGCCTTACCGGCCTTTTTGGTTGCGTCGGCAAGCTTGTTCTGTGCCTTTGCGGCGTCATTTGAGGAAGTAGCAATATTGGTTGCGGTGTTCGCCACTGCCTGCTGTTGAGCGGCCTGACGCCCGAACAGAGCCGTTGTGACTTGCGCGAAGAGATTGGCAACCCGAGTAAGGGCGGTTATGATTGCGTTTAGGGAGGGGAGCACAGCAGAAGCTATTGGCAATATCGCTTTACCAACGGCAACCTTTAGGTTGTTAAAATTAAACCCGAGCTGCTGTACCTGTCCGGAGTATGTACCGGCCAGTTTGGCGGCATCGCCGGTCTGGAAGCGGGTTTCCTCCATAATACCGTTGTACTCGGCTTGAATTTTCTGCTGTTTCGTAAGGTCTTGCGTGGAAACGCCAATACTTTTGGCGTAGTCCTCCCACATCTTCGCAACGTTCTTTGTGACGCCGGCATTATCAACCAAGATGCTGTTTTCGTTCTTCAGACCTTCAGTGGCGCTTGTTACGGCGTCGCCAAGGGAGTAACTGGCCTGCCGCCCGAACGCAGCGGAGTCTTTCAGTGCCTGTAATGTGGTCTGGATCTGTGGGTCAGTGTAACCGCGGGAGGCAAGATTTTTATACGCCGTGATGGCGTTCGTGGCCGGAATCAGGCCGTCGGCTGTGTATTGCTGGATAAAGTCCTGCGCGGCCTTAAAACTGCGGCCTTGACCCTCCGTGATGCTCCGCAGACCCATCATGGCGTTGGAAAGTTCCGTTGCGGCGCTTACTGAAGCTTTACCAAAATTGACAACAGCGGCTATTCCAAAAGCGATACCGGCAGCCGCTGCAAGGCCTTTCAAAGACGACGTGATTCCATCTAAACCACTGCTGATTCCTTTGATGCCTTTGTTAAATCCGCTTCCGTCAATCTTGGTGTCAATATTAATACTGCCGTCGTAGCCCATTGCCAATTTGCATCACCTGCCCTTTAGCCGTTCGTAATGAGTGCGGCGATCGGAATAGTTTTAGGATCGAACTTGATTTCCCAGTTCGAAACATCACCGAGCTGCGCGTCAGTAGGAGAACCAGAGAAACCGGAAGAAGGAGGAGTAAAGCTGAATCCATTCGGGTGAAATGTCTTGCGGGTACGGGTATAAAGCGTTTCTTGACCGCCATTAAAAGCAGGGACGCGCTCAATCTCGCTCGGAACGTCCACGCGCCCTTTAGCCGTTCGTATAGCGCCATTACCCAACAGGTAGGTGGTGTACTTGGTCAAGGCCTTATTATCACCACTGCCGCCCACAGGGGCCGCCGGAACGCTATCATCAACAAGAACAGAGTATCCATTCACATGGCCGAGAGCGACGCTGCACTGCAGCCCGTTTGGATCGCTGAATTTCCAGTATTCAAGCACCTGAAGGTTTTCAAGCGTTCTGGCAACGTGGGAATGCATGATTGCGAGGCTGAATATAGACTTGTTATCGCCTGCTGCGCTGGAAGCCACATCGTTTAGATCCGTTACTCCGATCTTGTAAGGTGTCGCGGTGGGAGAAGACAGATCAAAAATATGGCTGTCGTGCCATTTCTTTGCATTGCCGCTTGTCCCGGAAATATTCAAGATGGTATTTAAGATCAATAACAACCGGCCTTGATCCCTTTTCTGCCAATATCGGGCGATATTTGAAGTGATGTTGCCCATCGGGTCCGCACCGGTCAGCTCAGCAACAAAATTGCGTGCGGTGAAGCCAACCGCGCGGCCAAAGACAACACCGGTCTGATAACCGCTGCTGGTTTCGGTAGAATTGATGTCCGTTTCTCCGTCGTAGTTATCCGGTTCTCCGTCCAGCGTTTCATAAAACGGCAGGGTGTACAGATTCCCGCTTTCCTTTATCATTTCTGCAATTACAGCGTCTTCCACCAGGGCGCCGCTGTTCAGCATAACGGTTTTCACCGGATCGGGCTCAGAAGTCCATACAGAATTAAAAATGTCTGCATCAAATGGTAAGCCGAGAAAAGTATCAGCCATAAATCATTCCTCCATTATTCGGGCATATTGCCGCCCTCTGATTTTGTGTACATTTCTTTCATATCGCCCAGCTCGTCGTCGATCGGCTGAACAATTTCATCCCAGTGCTTTTCATAGTAGTCATAGCCGTAGCCCTTCCGATCGAGCGTTTGAGCGGTAAGCATGGATCTGGCAGCAATTACGACCCGCTGAAACTCTTCTTTCTTGTGTGCGGCGTCGTGCGTCAGAATGACTGAAAATCCAGCCCTGCTGGCATACTCCTTAAATGCGCGCTGCATGATGGCATTGCCTTTGTGCTTCTCAATCAGAGCGACAAGCTCGTCCTGTGTCAGAGTAATGCTGCCTTTGAGCAATTCCAGATCCACGTCCAGCTTAGAACCGGCGGGTGTTGCCCAAATATCCACACGGGTATTGAAATTCTGCTGAGTCTCGGCAACGGCATGAACCGCTTCTACCTGGGCATCCTGAAATTCTTTTTGGATTTCAGACATGCGCTGATTGCGATACGTTTGGGTAATAATGTCGCTTTTGAATTTTTCCTCTTCGGCTGCCGCCTGAGAGGACAAGGAAGCTACTTTGCCCCCGAAGGTATCAACCGTACTGCGAAGTTCGCGAATGAAGCTGTTTTTTGCTGCGAACATAACGTTCCCCTTTCAACTTGTTTTTTAGATGCTGCTTTTGACACGCAAAAAAGGCATGAGATCACAGCGGTTAAGCTGTTTTCCCATGCCTTTGAATGGCTGCCTATTGGCGGTACTCTGTGCCTTTATTTATATTTTAAGTATATCAACTAACAGGGGGTATGTCAATCAATTTTCCCGGTAGATTGCGGGTTTTCAGGATTTCTAGTGGTCAGATATACATGAACAAACGGGGGCTTGTTGTCGGTTTTGTGTACTCTTGCCCGGGGTAGAATCTGCCGGGCGGCCTGGAAGAGGGCTGCCGCCGCTTCCTGCTCTTGGGGGTGGTAGGATATAAAAACCTTCATACAAGGTTACCAAGGTCTGCCCCTGTCAAAACTACCTGGCGGCCATCCTTAAATTCGACCACCACATAATCTGAATTGCGAAGCAGCAGAAGAAGGAACGATTCATCCGCATACTGTGCATCTCTCTTTGACAGGAGGCCCAGCTTTGCCGCAGTGAAGAAATTCGCCACTTTGGCAACCGGCGTTTCCTTCGGGTCGCAAATCCAAATTCTGAACAGACTGGCTTCATCAAAAATATTGGTGATCTGGTCGTCGTCGTCGCTGGGATTCGCGGGAAGGTTTAAAACAGCGGCCATAGCCTGCTCGTCCGAAACCTCACCATAAAGATTCATGATGCCATAATAATGGTTGAATTCCTCCTTAGAAATGCAGACGTGATTGGAATAGGAATACTCAACGATATAGCCAGGGACTACCTTAAATTTCTTTGTGTTCATTTTGACTTCTCCTTTAAATTTTATCGACGGCTGCCGCATACGGCATAGGCCCAATTGACATGCTCTGCATACTCGGCTTCAAAATCATCCGGTTCGTGGCCATGCTCCTGAACATAGTAGCGAAGAAACTGCGCGCGGCACTTTGCATTCCAGCTCTCGGCGGTTTCAGGAAGCATTGTAAATGAATCAATCGAGACGCAGTTTCCAGAAGGATATTCTCGGATTAGTACACCGGAATAGTTCATGCTGATACCTCCTTTAACGCCGACCGGCAACCTGCCTCATATGCGCTCTGCAGGGCCCTGCGAAGCAGGATAATGTAACGCTGGGCGGCGCCGGTGAGATTGAACGCGTTGACTTCTTGAAATTGCGTCAAATACTCTTCATCACTCAAGGTATAGAAGTCAGTAGCTGTCCCGCTTTTCCCGTCCATGTACGCTTCTCGAACCATACGCTCGATCTGGATACGCTCACCCAAAGACATAGGGGCTTGCGTTTTTGCGGGATTTGCGGTATTCTGATTATGTTCAAGTGTCTTTGCGCTCTGTACGGTGGCTGCCGTCAGGGCGCTATTTTTTTGTGCCATGAATAATCACTCCTTTTCATTGATTTCTGAAATGGCCGGGACAATGTCGGCAAGGTTGCTGTTCAGTGCTACAAGAGCGCATTCATTGATGCAGAACCATGCACAAGAGTCGCCGATGCAGGGGGCGAATTGTCGCAACGGACAACAAGGATTGTTGTTCTCGGGCGGGATCAAAGTGTTCACCTCCTTTCCGTACCAAAAAATTCTTGCTGCAACATTTCCAGTAAGCAGCAAACATCTTCAATACGCTCCACGGTCAATTTTGCGTATTCATTGTAAGGCACAGCAGGTCGAATATTTCTCAAAGCCTCATTAAGGTAAAGGCCCATGCTGTATATCTGGCCTCTTAAAAAATAGAGCTTTTGAGCTTCGTTCATTGATTTCGCCTTCTTTCAAATTTTCAATTCGCCAAGAATATAGCCCAAATAAGCGTCATAAGCTTCTGAACTTCTGAGCCGTGGGTCTCGAGCGCCCCAGCCAATCAGTTTATTGGAATTTAATTTAGCGGCTGAATATGCGGAATAACGGGCAGCAATGTGCCGGTGTTTCTGCGCTATTGCGTATTGCACAATACTTTTCAGTTCGGGCTCTCTCTCGTAAATCATTTCCATGCTCCACGGAAGAAAATAGCTTGTGACGGGTTCGGGCAGTTCTGAAGCTTTTACTACAATAAGTCTGCTCACGCTTTTACCTCCCTTTCAAAAAAAGTCCAGTCAGAATGCGGGTTGTGCAGGTCAATGCAAATCAATACCTAAAGTCCCCTTATGAGAACTCTATTTTTTATTTTTAAAAAGGTACATATTTACCTGCACTCACCTGCATTTTTAGCCATACATTCGGTATTGATAGTTTGATTCTTGAGGAATTAAACTAAGACCATACCACATAATTCCTTTGCTTTCTTTGCCTGAAAAATACCCGCGCTTTTCTAGTTCTTTTTTAAATATACTTTTGCTTCGCGCATATCCCTGTGTCAATTTTCCCCAATTATGATAGGCATCATATAAAGATTGAGACCCCACGCTCCGCCCTTGCTCGATTACGCAACACTCTTCTAAAAATTCGCCCATCCAGTCATTTTCATTTTCATACATTTCTATGGCCTCTTGGACAAATTCGGGAATTACCAGCTTGTGGCCTCGTTCAATGTAATCGGCTGCTCCCTCAACAATCCATTCCATAATAGCCGGGCCAGCTTTCCGGGCGAGAACATCAGCGTAGTTCTTCACCTCGCTTTTGGTTTCAATTTTGGAATTGAACGGAACCGGCTTTAAACGCCTCCATGCACCGGTGTCAGTGCTGCTCATTTTGGGGAAATGATTCGTGTACAATATGGTGGTGTGGCTTGGCTGGAAGTCCTCAGGATCTTTATACTTTCGTTCGGCGTGAATCTTGTCGGTACTGGCAATCTGCTTCAGCACGGACGCAGAGAGCCGTGCGCCTTCCTCTGTTTCGGCGGCGATAATGAGCCGTTTCCCTTTGAGGGTTGCCAGCTCCGCGCCTTTGTTGCGGTTGGCCGTGGTGAGAATCTCGGCGGCAATCGTCCCTGCATAATCGTTCAGCACGTTTGCCAGCGCATTGAAGAAAGCGCTCTTTCCGTTCTTGCCGTCACCGATAGCGATAATAAGGTTTTCCTCAAAGACCTTTCCCACAGCAGCCATGCCGGCCACCTGTTGAAGAAAGTTCTGCATCTTACCGTCACCGCCACTGATGGTATCCAGAAATTCAGCCCACATCTGCCGCCCCTCACTGCCCGGGCCGCATTTGGTAATCTTGGTGCAGTATGCTTTCGGGTCATGGGGAAGAACCTGCTTGGTACGCAGATCAACCATTCCCGCCGGAGTGTTAAGTAAATACGGGTTCGCGTCCAGCTTGTCCGGTTTTACCTGCATAAGCGTTCGGGCCAGCTTGAGCATAGCCGCTATTTTGGGCTGGTTGCGGGATGTTTTCGCGTGTTTCCGGTACGCCTCGGCAAGGTCAAGCTGCTGCTTTGCTTTTTTCTTCGCCTCGTCATCATTGGTTACCGTGGCAGCTGTCATAGCATCCCCCGCCGCTTTGATTTCTTCGCGGGCTTCCTGCATCATGCGGTCAGTGACTTTCATGGCCAGCCCGGCCGCTTCCAGTTCACCCTCTGTCCACGCCGTACCGTTCCATGTGAGCCAGTCAATAGACTTGACATAGATAGCCTCGCCCCGATTCTCCCGGGCAAATATTCGGGCATTACCGGTATCCGTGAAGTCGGACGGCCTGACGCTGGTGCTGCTGTATTTGGTGGTCAATCCCCCACCCCCTCTTTAAAAATCGCATCGTGGCCGAACTGATGGATGAGGAAGCGGGCAAAATCGTCGGCTGAAATATCAGCGTATTCGCTGCGTTCAGGGTCGATGCTATAACTTCCGTCTGGATGCCGTATCATTGCGGCCTTGACGGGGATATGTAGCATGTCATTTGCCATGGTTACGCCTCTCTTTCAATCAATTCCATTGGGTCAACATTAAGTGCGGCCGCTATCTTGCGTACAGTGGGAACTTTCGCGCTGCCGCCGTTTAGAATGCGAGAAATTGTATTGACAGAAACTTGCGCGACTTCGGCAAGCTTTTTTGAGCTATCTATTCCCGCTTTAAGCATTGCGTAAGCTAATTTTAGCTTATCTATTCTCAAGGTATTGCACCCCCTTTCGATGTATGGTAATATGTGTGTATCAACTTTCTGGTATTTATAATATAACAGATTTCTGGTATTTGCAATGACTTATTATCAGATTTCTGATATTTATCTAAAACCACTAAATATAAAGGTGCGTGTTTATGAAGTTCTATGATATCTTTTATCAATTGTGTCAGCAAAAAGGTGTTACGCCAACGCAAGTTAGCCGCGATATTAAAATAAGGCAATCCACAGTTTCTATGTGGAAAAAACAAGGAACGACTCCAAATGCAAAGACTTTGCAAAAAATCGCAGAATACTTTGGCGTTTCTACTGAACTTTTGCTGATTGAAAACAAAGAGGATTTTCAGCTATATATCGATTCTTTATCACAGACCTTAAATAATCTGAAATCCCAAGTCTATACATCTGAATCTGAATATTCAGATGTAAGCCTTCAATACGATCATGGTGATATAAGTGACGAAAACTTTCTAAGTACATTACAAAGGATTAGGAAAGAAATTGAACAGGCAGAAAGAAGAATTCGACAAATAACATATGAAGGGGATAAGTTTGAAGATATTCAGTTACTCTTAACAGAACCCCACACCCCGCCAGAGAGCGAATAGCCCGCTATGGAAATTTCCCTGTGCGGGCACATCAAATGTGAAAGAAGGTGCGCCCAATTCGGAACACAGCAATATATGCCCGGTATTCATCGGACAAGCAAACAGAAGATAGTATCGAAGCCCAGGTGCGCGCCTGCCGGGACTATGCGGCCGCAAAGGGCTTTTATGTCGTGAACGTGTATGCTGATGAAGCAATTAGCGGCAAGGAAGCTGCTACGGCCAGCAGGAAGCAGTACCAGAAGATGCTCCGGGACGCTGAAAAGGGAGCCTTCGACACCATACTGATTCACAAATACGACCGCATAGCGCGTAACCTTGGCGAACACGTTAACCTTGAAAAGAAGCTGGATAGCTTGGGGGTTTCCCTGATTGCTGCCGCGCAAGACTTCGGTACCAGCAGCGAAGCAAAGATCATGCGCGCGCTCATGTGGTCGCTTTCGGAATACTACCTCGACAATTTATCTTCCGAGGTGAAGAAGGGCCACAAGGAAACGGCCCTGAAAGGGCTGCACAACGGCGGTGTGGCTCCGTTCGGTTACGATGTGGTAAGCCAGCACTATGTAATAAACGAGCTGGAAGCGGCCTATGTACGCAAGCTGTTTGACGCTGCTATGAACCGAGAAGGGTTTACCGATATTCTTCAGGAAATGGAAGCCGGCGGCATAAAAGGTAAGCGCGGCAAGTCCATCAGATACCCACAGGTTTATGAAATGCTGCGGAATGAAAAGTATACCGGGGTGTATACTTATAGCCCACAGCAGGAGGAGCGGCGCACAGATCGGCGAGATAAGCCGAACGCGATTAGAATAGAAAACGCCCTGCCGATGATTATCAGCAAGGCGCAATTTATGGAGGTGCGAAAGATTATGTCAGAGCGGAAGCAGACCGGCAAAAAGGCCGGGTATCTGTGCAGCGGGCTTGTATATTGTGAGTGCGGGGCAAAAATGCACGCTATGAAAACTCATCGTAAAGGGCATGAATATACCTATTTTGCCTGCTCTAAGAAGTGCGGCGCCCCGGTGATCCATATGGACGAAGTAGACGAGGCGGCTATTAATTACCTGCATGAGCTGCTTTCCTCTGAGAATCAGCAGAAAATCATGCTTGCCCTGCGTCAGTACCAGAGCGGCGAACGGGGCCGCATGGACGAATTCAAGGCTGTTCTTTCCAAGCGGATAGCAGAGAAGCAAAAGCAGTATGATACCCTCATGAAGAACCTGTCCAGCGCTGCCCTGCCCGCTGAAATCATTGCAGATATCGGCAAGCAGATGCAAGGCCTGAAAGAAGAAATCGCCGCCCTGCAGGCCACGGAGCCGCCGAAAGATTTCACTGTGGAGCAGATCACCGCATGGCTGAACGCATTAAAGGCCAGCCCGGACGATAAGGCTATACATCTGCTGGTAGAGCGCATAGACATAAAAAATAAGACGGTTGCCAACATAACAAGTACGTTGAAAACCGTCTTAGGTGAAACTGTGTCATTTGCTCAATTTAGATGCATGGCTGAATTGCATTTATGCAACAAAATCAAAAAACATATGATGTATAGTTATTTTTTGATTGTCAGTGATTCGTGTATGTACAGAACTATATTGCGGATCAACAACCAATAACTCTCTACTCAAATTCTGATCAGGATTTGTTTTCTGGATCATCTCCTTTAAATCTCCAGTTATGTCAGAGATATTCCCAGATAAAACGTATCCAACCATAGCTGATACAGAAGATTTCGAACTATAATAGCCGGTTATAAAATGCTCAACGCCCGTTTCTACATATCGCTTAATCTTTGAACTATCTTTTTTGTAAAGATTTTTACATTCGGCTCCAAAATAGCCATCCTCTTTTTGCCATGCACGAAAGCAAAAATCAATAGTAGGAGATTTTCTCTTGCTCTTTGCCATAGTATCATCAGCATATTGATTTACCGGAACGATGTGTAATGCTATTCGAGAGGCCCGGTTTTCCATTGTCCATCTGGTATATACTTTAATATACCATTCTTGCGTTATTTCATCTTCTGAGGATGAAATGCAAATTGCATTGTCCGACTTAAGATCATGATACCCCAGCCACATCACTTCGAATATCTCTTTAATACCACCTGAGCCCAATTTTTTGGCAATATCTTTGGGTACAGCATTTGATGCAGCAATATATTTTATACTACTCATTTGCGTTCCTCCATGCTTTCATAATATCTGCGAAAATTTCATCTGCATCACGACATGCTGCAGAGTACGTCCAATACCTATTTTGATTGGGCTTAATGATAAACACTTCTTCTTTATTATAGACTCGGACGTTTCTTTTAACATAAACACTTTCTGAACGCTGATCAAGTAATAAATCGTCAAGTTCTTTTAATAAAGTATTCAATTCCGTGTTATCAGTCTGTCCATCGATGGTTCCTATATCGCTCCCACCAAAATTAATGCGAGCTATTGACAGAGGAGCAGCACCTGCATATATTTTGCAAGTAAACATAATTGTCTTATCAAGAGTGTTTTTTAAAACATCACATATTACTTCAGAATAGGTCTGCAAGCTTTCTTTATCAGGTAATGTGAGTGCTTGAGATTTCCCTTTAGCATTAAAATAGTCAAAAACAAAATTTATTGCATCTTCCACAAGTTTAGTTTCATAAGGGGTAAAATGAAATTGCTGATATACAAAACTATCAATTTCAGAAGAATTCACTTTTAAACTACAAGAAATCTTATCATATAAAGTAACTGCCTCATTAACCGCCTCTTCGGTTGGAGTAGGAATCGGAGTAGACAAAATTTCGCCAGCTTCCAATTCGTCACGTTCTACTAACCATCGTCTGCTTGTCATAAGCTGATAATAAGAAAAGGCTTTAGAATTTATAAGAATACATAAATACTTTAATACATTTTCATCTCCATGAACCCCCAGAAGACTATGGTTAAATACAGCATCATAATCAAGAAAAGCAGCTAGAAAATTCCACTTTTTAGGGCTTTGTTTAATGAGTAAATGTGGCGCTTTAAAAATGACACGATTTTTCTCTACTGTACATTCAAAACCATCATCATTAAGAGAATGCAACGTTTCTTGATCCATACAAAAAGGTGTAACGCTTTTAGCATAGACCATAGGCTTCGTTAAAAACTCTGGGCATGATTTCTTCCTATTCCCTCGTTTAAATCCTTCTGCTTTACTCATTCCTTCTTGTTGCAAAAATACGTCAAGTGTTGGATTCATTGAAATCATTTTATTAATTAAATCTAAATCCCTAGGTCCACCCCACATTGCGATTTTCCATATGAGATCATCATTTATAATGTCTCTTGGTATACGACAAATATCAACTGGCTCAATCAGGAACCTTCGCCTGTCCTCAATCGAATAAACTGGTTTTGGTGTACAATAAAAAATCGGAGATGTTTTCAATGATTTCTGAGGCGTAAATATTACCCCTACGGCTGGACCAGTAGCATGTTCAAACAATACCTTTCTGAAAGCAGAGTAGTTTATTATAACAGAAACATCGTAACTATCAAAAAACTCCTTTCTGTACGTTGAATTTGTGCTAGACCGATTAAACAAAAATCCTTTACTGGGCATAAGCAAACAGACGACTCCTTCGGGTTTACATAATTCAGCAGACTTCCACGAAAAGGCCTGAGCAATCTGTTTATCGCCGATCGTGTGTCGTGTCTTTGTAATGTATGACTTAGCATTCACCGACAGCTGGCTCTCCCAAGGAGGATTCCCAATTATAATATCAAATCCGATTTTCTCGAATTCACCGTTTTCTACAAAAAAATCACTAATGAACAAGTTGTAATGTACTAGTCTCGGGAACTCCAGTTCTTCCCATATGCATCGAGGCTCAAGATAATCACACATTGTCAAGCTCAGGCTGAAAGAAGCTATTCGAATTGCTTCTTCATTACAGTCAACGCCAAATATATATTTCTGCATTAAGCAACTTAGCTTTTCACTGCTTATCTTTGTCGTGCTTTGACTGTACATCCATTTTCCAACAATTCTACGATATGCTTCAACTAAAAAAATTCCAGACCCACAAGCGGGATCAAGTATTTTAATCTGTTTATATTGTCCCTCCCATGGCAAGACCTCATCCATTAGCATTTCTACTAAGTGAAAAGGAGTATAGTAAGTTCCTTTATCGTCATCTTCCCCAGTATCACTAAGATGAAAAAAAAGTTCATAAATACTACTAATTAGTTGTATTGGAATTACATTAAATGAATATAGTGACCATAAGGTCAATTGACTATTACGAAAGTCAATCGCTCCCTTAAGAAAAAGCCTCAATTGCTCCAAATCCTCCTGAGAAACAACTTTTTCTTCCTGTTCAATAAGTGGAAACATGTCACCATGAAAATGTTGTTCTAAATTACGAAACAAATCATAGGTTGCCTTTTTGCTTACCAATACATCTGTATATTTTTTTGCTTCTGGGATAAAAGACTCATAAAAATTTGGTGGAAAAACGGTGCTTCCCTTAGAATCCTTTCGTTCTTCTAAATATTTGATTAGTATAGATCTACCTAAAAGTCCATGAACGATTGCAACCGGATTAATCTGTTGCCTTTTATCTGCTGGAACTTTGTTATTTATTCTATCTAATAATGACTTGCGCATAAATTTTAAATTGTTTATCAGAGTTGTATCAACACGGTTTTGGATGTTAAACCGTTCATTGTTCTTTCTCCAATATTCTCCGGATTCTAATTCTAGTCTATTGTATTTTTGCAGTTTACGTTGAGCTTCAAGTTTCTTAACCAAGTTTACAGTCTCTATCAAGCCCTTCTCTGGGTCCAATTTTCCATCTTTTTCTTTTGGAGAAGCGTAATTATTATATATTAGTAATTGATCAGGCAATACAATAAAAAGCAAAGGAGCTTCTCCCATATTCCAAGACAGCCGATGCAATTCTGCAATTTTTTGTGAATCATACTGATTCATTGCAGAAAAATATATCAATGGTGTTTTAGGAACACCATCGGAATCACGTAAAAAATATACAGCATCTATATTTAGTTTTTCTTTTACATGTAAATAAAACTGTTTTTGATAAGTAGTCATTTTCTTGCTGTCATCAGATGCTAAACCATTTTGTTCTTTTATATCTAATGAACTAAAAATACTTCCAAGGATTCCTTGCATCAATAGTTCCTCCTAATTATCGTTTAATTTAAACGATAAATACAATCGAGCTTATTCAGTTTTTCATCTGATAGCTCATTTAGAAAATACAAACTACAGTTGATAGTAACACTCAGTTGTAACTATCTTTGAATTAATGTATTGCTCCCATTCTATATTATTGCTTTGAACATCAATTAAACAGCTATTTAAAAGCTCTCTACTTGCACCTGTCAATTTCATGATAATGCTATCATTTACGCCACTCTTTATTAGTTGTGTAATTCCAAATTTAACTATACCAGTTAAATTTGTTTGTTGAATTGCTGTTTTCATAAAGTTGGGTATCCCAGAATCACTTGTAGCGTCGCCCCATTGTTCCCCATTTGCATCAACAAATAAGAATTCTGAGGATACGAACTTTTGATGATATTTCGCGTACTTTTGGAATTGAACGGACAAATTCAATGGCAATCTAATTTTAAAATCATTAATTAATATGGTGTTTTTAAGGGCGTCCAAATCTGCATATCTTAATTTCCTTACTTCGCGATATGTTGCACCAGTTAAAATTATCAGTTTCATGCATAAAGCTGCAGCAACTCGCCTAAAGTCCGTTTCGTCAACTTTTTCATCAAACAAGGAAACTTTATCTATTGTGGAATCACACCAATCGATTAGATTGTCGATTAACTCAGCATCTAATTTCATAAGGGACTCTTTGGGCTTAAGTTTGTCATATTTGTTGATGAAAATATTAGTTTTTCTGCTATAAGATTTTTCTCGGGTAACTGGATTGGCTAACTCTCGTTGAAAATCATCGTTTTGATAATTCGAATTATTTAGTACATACTCAAATAGCTGTCCAATTGCTACAAAATATTTCTTTGCAGGTTCTTTCTTTTTTATCTGCCCAAGGTCAATAAAATATTTCAAGCTTTCGATAATCTGTTCAGTATTCATACCATTAACCATAAAATCTTGTTGAGGGGGAAGTTTAAACTCTCGTACAGTCTGCATATAATGCAGAAAATTGGTAATGTCATTAGAGTAGTCGGGGTTATTTAGTAAAAAACGTTCCTTAAGCTCCATAAATTCCATGAAAACACTCCCCTAAACAATCAATCTTATAAAATATAATATTCCATTGAATAAAAAAAGTCAATCAATTCATATATTTTATTAATATTATTTGCTCGACTTCTATATACGAGAGTACGCGATGTTTTTTAGTGGTCATGTCTATTGCAGCTCTTTCTCTATTTCAAACCCGCCCTTGAAGGTAATCCGTATCTTGTCGGAAGAAGCCACTGTAACCTTTGCAATCAATTGCTTCACCAGCGCCTCATCGTATTCATTGAGATTAAAATTTGCTTGCTCCAGTATCTCGAACAGCTCTTTCATCCGGGCGTTGTTGTTTTGAGAGATGACCCGTCGCTGTTCATGATCCCGTAGCCTGTTTTGCAGTTCCGTGCGTTCATCGGATATTTCTTTGAATTTCGCATCGAAATAGTCGGCGCTGGCAGATGAGCGGGAACTTAATTCCACCAGATCCATCATAACGCTGTCCAGTTCCGCGATCCGGGCGTTGACGGCGGCGGTATCAATAGTGTCATCTTCTGCATCCAGCGCCACACGAAGACTGTGCTTCAAGGTATCGATCAGCTCGTCCTTATCTTCAACAAATCCGCAAATAGCCTTCATAATAGCATCCTGCAGCTTGTATTCTTCTATGGTAGGCGACTCTTTACAGTATTTTGTTCCGTTTTCCAGCCGGTTGATGCACCGCCATACAACCTTCTTTTTTCCGTTTCTGGCCCATGTAACCCGGCGATATCGTGCGCCACAGCCACCGCAAATGAGAAGCTCCGACAAAGCATATTTGCTGCTGTACTTGCCCTGCTCGGTTTTGGTGGCTTTCTGCGACACCTTCCGTTTGCTGGCTCTCCGGGCAATTTCCTCCTGCACAAGGTTGAACAGCTCTTTGGAAATGATCCCCTCATGATTGCCGGTGACATAGTATTGCGGGATTTCCCCTTGATTCTTCTTGCTTTTCTTGGTCAGAAAATCCGTCACATAGGTTTTCTGCAATAGAGCGTCCCCAATGTATTTTTCATTTCTGAGCATATACCGGATGGCGTTGGTTGACCATACCTTTTTGCCGGTGCCGGAGAAGATACCCTCCGATTCCAGTTCCTTTTTGATTTTGACGATGCTGTATCCGGACAGATAGCTTTGGAATATCCGCTTGACGATGGCGGCTTCCTCCGGTACAATTTTAGGCTTACCATCCTCGCCCTTTTCGTAGCCAAGAAAGCGGGAGTATTGAAATGTCACTTTGCCATCTCTGAAACTCTGGCGCTTGCCCCATGTGACATTCTTGCTGATAGATTCGCTCTCGGCCTGTGCGAAACTGCCGAGTAAGCTGATGGTCATTTCGCTGGCCATCTGCATGGTGTTGATGCCCTCTTTTTCAAAAATGATGGGGATGCCTTTTTCTTTGAGCTTACGGATATAACCGAGGCAGTCCAGCGTATTTCTTGAAAATCGGGAAATGGATTTGGTCAGCACCAGATCCACCTTGCCTTTTTCGCACAGCTTCATGAGTTTCAAAAACTCAGTACGTTTCTTTGCGGAGGTTCCGGTGATGCCCTCATCCGCGAAAATACCGGCCAGCTTCCAGTCCTTGTTCCCGTTAATCTTCGCCGTGTAATAATCGATCTGTGCCTGATAGCTGGACTGCTGTTCCTCTTGGTCAGTGCTGACACGGCAGTAAGCGGCCACACGCAGTTCCTTTTTTCTGGCACGTCCCTGCAAGGTGATGGGATTGGCAGGAATGACGGATACGGTTTTCTGAACCGGTGATATGGTTTGTGTCAGCATATCAGTGTGCTCCTTTCCGTGGTATTTATATCTATGATTTGATTGTTTATCAGTTTCAGATGTGCTGTACCATCCGGTTCCAGCAGCACCTGTTTGACGGTTTCCTCAAACAGCGCGGGATCAAACTCTGTGAGCGGCTGCTGGCTTTGAAAGCGTTTCTGAAGCTGCTCTGTTAAATATTCGCTTTCGTAGTCACTGCAGGCTGCATATTTCTCGGCGGCACAGTTGAAAATGAGCAATTTCGCATAATCGCTGTCCACCTCGGTTTTTTCCAGCTCCCGGTTGATCTGATTGTTCAACTTGGTGACGTCCAACGACGGTTCGTAAGGACGGCGCTCACGCTGCCCTAAAATCTCCGGCTGTGCGATGACAGTGTTCAGGGCAGTACAGATGCTCTTCAGTAGGATTTCGTCCGAAATACGCCGTCCTGTGCGTCCCTCGGCTTTGCCGCACCAGCTTTCATATTCAGGATTGCGGCCATCCCGCTCGTATTTGCTCCCGCAGTCAAAGCAATACAGCTTTTTGCGGATTATATTTAATCCTTCAGAAAGAGGCTGACAAATATTTTTCTGTTGAATGATTTCGGAAACGGCGTGATAGCATTCTGGCTCAATCAAAGAAGGAAAGCCTTTCTCTCCGGTGTATCTCGGATTTTCCAGTATCCGTTTTACCATGTGCTTGTTCCATTTGGGACTGTCTGCCTTATAGGGGACGGCTCCTGCGGACATTTTCGCGGCGATGGATTGATAGGACAGACCGGATAAGTAATCGGCATAGATACGTCTGACCGCTTCCGCTTCGGTTTCATTGATTGTCAGCACTCCGCTTACGATATGGTATCCGAAGGGAAGGTATCGGTTTTGCTTCATCGCCCGAACACCTCCTTTGGGAGCCTCTCGGTAAATTCAAGGCCACCGATCATGCGGAACTTCAACTTATCCTGATCGGTAACGATAATTTTGTCCACGATGCTGTGAAACAGCACCTCGTCGAAACCGGTGAGGTAAGGTGCGCCCTTGTCGATGATCCCGATCAGCAGTCTGCAGTCGGCAATCATTTTGTCATCGGTGTCGCGCTCTAAAAGTCGGCGACGCTGTGTCCGCAGAATGCTGATCCGCTGGTTGATTTCATTGGATTTCTGCATAAAAAGAGCAGAATCCATGTAACCTTTCGACCGCAGTCGATTGAGTACAAGATTCTGCTTGGTGAGTTCCGCGATTTCCTTATTCAGTTCTCCGACCTTGGCATTATTCATAGTGGAAATGGATTGCAGCGCCAGAAGCTGGTCGAGAACCGGAGTGAGGATAGAGCGGCTGTTCTGTTTTAACTTGTTATACAGACGAGTGAAAGCCTGATAGATGGCATCTTCCCGAATCTGCTGAAGCTCACAGAGATCTTTCCCACGGTCATGGGTTCTGCATACCCAATAGGCTTTTCCGTTGGTAACCTTGCGGCGGAAGGTTGCTCCACATTTTCCGCAGTGGATTTTCAGCGACAAATTGAATTGTGTTCCCGTACCCTTATGGGGATTTTGTTGCTTCCTCAGTTTTTGCAGCACCTTGACCTGTTCAAATTCGGCCTTGCTTATAAGCAGCTCATGGGAGCCTGTCACATAATAACGGTCTTTTTGCCCGGTGTTTTTCACCTTTTGAAACGGCAGGGTGTCGGTGGTGAAGGATTTCTGTAACAGGGAGTCCCCAATGTATTTTTCGTTGGTGAGGATATATTGGATTGCCGTGTGATGCCATCGAGACTCACCGTCCTTGCGGGGGATACCCTCTTTTGTCAGCTCATCGGCGATGGCATCCATGCTCTTGCCGGACAAATAGCTGCCGAAGATTCTGCGGACTACCGGCGCTTCCTGCTCATCGGGAATCAAAATGTTATCGACAAGCTGGTATCCGTAGGGAGCGTTGCATGTGATAAAATTCCCGCTTTGCATCCGGCGCAGATAACTCCAGCGCATATTGTTGGAGATGGATGAGGATTCCTCCTGCGCGACAGTGCTGAACATCCCCATGATCAGTTCATCGTGCATTTCTGCGGTTTTGATCCGCTCTTTCTCAAATTCCACCTCAACGCCGAGGGCTTTCAATTCCCGCAGGGCGGCAAGGCAGTCACGGATGTTCCTTGAGAATCGGGAAACGGACTTGACCAGAATCCGGTCAATCCTGCCTTTGCGGCAGTCGTTCATCATTCTTAAGAAATCGTCCCGTTTGTCGGTTCTGGTGCCGGTGATGCCTTCGTCGGCATAAATGTCGACCAGTTCCCATTCCTCATTGCCGGTGATGAGTTCCGTGTAGTAGTCCACCTGCGCGGCAAAGGAATTGAGCTGATCATCCGAGTCGCTGCTGACTCTGGCATAAGCGCAGACACGCAGTTTTTCCGGCGTGTAATCATAAATCGGGTGAATTGGTTCAATAACTTGTACCTGTGGCATAATCGCCCACTCCTTTCGTGTGAGTTCGATACCATTTGGTATCAGCTACATACACTACCATGTATGATTTAAGAAGTCTACAACATATTTCAGACACAAATCAAATGGGATATACTGTAGATGAGTTGTGATTAGGCTAAACATTACCAAGGATCTGTAGAATCCATTTGTTGTGACCAGCCACTCATTCTCTTATCTGTTAGTTTAGTTTTAGATGGTCGGGTCTTAGAATCCATATAAACCGCATGATCAGACACAGGCAAGTAGAATGTCACATAGATGCGGGAATAGCTATCACAATATCCACTAAATTGACCGGAGCAGGGGATGATATTTTCCGGCTGTGTATTCCTCTGCTTTTTTATATTCCTGCGGGGTAATTTTTCCCTGTTCCAGAAGGGAGGAAAGGAAGCCCCGCGCCATTTGATACTTGATTTCATTCGTCAGTTTTTTCTTGGTCATAAGAGCGCCTCCTATCTGAGCAATTGTGAAAAGAATGCGCCCTGCCGCCCAATGGTGATTTCACCTTCCAGCGGAGAATACACCTTTACACCACAGTCATTGAGCTGCCGGATGAAGTCAATGGTTTTCGCCGTATCCCGACCGATACGGCTGACGGAATGGACGATCAAAGCATCCAGTTCACCTGTTTGGGCGGCTGCCATAGCTTCCTTTAAGCCTGAGCGGTCAAAATCCAGCCCGCTGCCTAAATCCTCGGAAGCTCCGACAACCTCAAAGCCCATCTGACGGGCATAGCCGTCCAGCTTTTCTTTCTGATCTTTCAAAGCACCGTGCGTATCCTCCGGTGCGTCAATGCGGCAGTAAAGCCACGCTTTTTGCTTTGTATCCATGATAATTTCCTCATTTTCAAAAATTTAATGCCACATGCATAAGGACAGCCGCCGTTTAAAGAGCAGCTATCCTCATGGTATCTGGCATCAAATCGCCAGTCTTGTTCTTCGTTTTTTGCTGCTCCTATTCGACACTACTTCCCGGAGCTGGAGCCGATTGGCTCTACAGGGCAGTCAGTTCAGACCGGCCTTGGTCAGTGGCCGTCATGGGAATCTCACCCCAGCCGGGATCTCCGGCTGCCGCCCCCATTGCGATGTCTGTGGCTGGACGGAAGTATCATGATAGGCTGTCCCGGTCTTGGCGGTACGATCCACCACGGATCGTTTTCCGGACAAACATGATCGCTTTGCACCTTTGATGCTATCGTTTTTACAAACAGCTCTGACCTGCCTGCAGGTGGTCTTGGCGTGTTCTCCGACGCCGCTTTCGCTTATCGCGCGGAACAGCTAACGTATCTGAACTGCTGGATATGAAATTTTCAAGGAACACGGAGGATTAGAAAAATCCCCCTCACTTCTATAAAGGAAAAAGTGAGGGGGTGTACAACTGAAAAATCAGATTTTTATCATATTTTTCAGTTTGGACAGTATTTTCTTTTTGCGCTTACTGATGGTCTGTTGCGTTACAAGCAGTTCATCAGCCAAATCCGCTTCCGTTTTGTCATATAAGAACAATTCATAAATCAATTTCTTTTCTTCCGGTTCTAAAGCGGAAAGAGCCAATTTCAGCTTTTGTAGTTGCTCCTGCGCTATGAGCTTGTCCTCAACACTCGGCTGATAAAGAGTAAATTGAAGCTCCACGTGAACGCCGTCCTCCTGAAAACGCTCCAAGGAGAGTTCAAAATCATGAGCAACCTTGTTTTGATATCTTTCTGCCTCACGATCTTTATGGTAAGCGTAATAGACCGCCTTGCTGACCTCCACGCGCTGGTGTTTCACGACAATCGTATATTTTTTATTTTCTGACATATGCTTGTCCTCCAATTTTTCAAATTTGATTGAAAACGAAGGACAAGAAGGCGGCGACCGACAGCGGGGAATGATCCCAAAAGAAACAAAAAAAGCATACCTGCAGACATAACTGTCCGTTAGTACGCTCTTACAATTTAGTTCGTGTTCTACGTGCTTTGCCGGTTCATATTGGTGACCGCAATACTCCCATGAGCAGCTTGGGCTTTTTTTGACAGTTTACCAATTAAGGCAGCATATACAAGGCTGTCCGCTTCATCACGCTCGACCGCTAATTAATAGCGGTCGGCTGAAGTTCAAGGCATATCGAGCACACATGAAAAATCCCTCCAAACCGCAAGTCTGGAGGGTGTATGTAATGAATGCATGAAGAGAGCCCCACCAAACTCACGCTTTTTGTGTGACAGAATACTTACTAAATAGAAAAATCTGTCACAAGAACACATTTCTGCAATATTACACGATGGTAAAGCTGATATTGGTAATATCCCAAATATGGTGTAACTCTCCATTGTCAGGTGAGATATAAAAAAACGAAAAAAGTTTTGTTTTATGGTAGGGAAAGAAAAGCAAATCGAGGTAGATGATCGAGAAATACAGAATCAAAGGCATAAATGATGTCCATGAATTTGTGAGGATGCTAATCGCGGAGGCTATTCAGGCGGCCCTTGATGCAAATCTTGAATATGAACTGAGCTACTTCAAATACGATTACAAGAACAAACAATAGAAGAAACAGTTATTCCCAAAAGGCGGCTCAAGGGTACCATGCGGCCAAGCAGGGCAAATATGGTTCTCTGCCCATTAAACAGCATCAAACAGATGTATCCGCTATTGAGGATAAGGTCATTTTTCTGTATTCATATGATTTTCACCCGCGATATCCAGAAGACCAAGCAGAAGATGTACGGCATCGACATGGACGACAGCCGCGTATCCAAGATCACAAATAAGATTGCCGCTAATCCGGAAAGGGCAGGAGCAATCTCCCCAAAGCGTCTAACATTGCCCCTTCTGCTCGGGATGATGGGGCACAAAATACCTAACCGTAAAGTTTAGCGGGTAAATTGGAATGATCTATCCGCTATGTTCAAATACTCGCTGGAAATCTGAAAGTTGATTTACGCGACCCATGCCATTCAAAACTTTAAGCTGCATCTCCGAACGCTTATCAAGACCAAAAGCACTTATATTTTTGATGATACGCTAATAAAAATTTTATATATTACCGACATTGTGTAAAACACGATGTTGCTTTTTAACTCTATAAAATCGTAATAGCAAAGGCTTTCAGGCGTTACATAGCTGACAATATCGCATCAATCTGCGACAGAGCCTTATAGGCGTTCTTATATGCCGGGCAAGCATCTGATGGAATTGCATAGTTTCTTGTGAGGTTTCTGAGTTTTTCCAGTAAGGCTGTTGTCCTGCCAGTATCCATTCCATCTTCAAGTACGGCCTGCAGTTCGTCTGTTATCTGTTCAACTTTCATCAGCTCCGGATGTTTCGCCCCATGTATTTTCTGCACTCTCGGCAGGAACATATTCAGTGTCTTAAATGATTTTTGTACAGATTTTGGGCAGTTCTTTAAATGATTTGATCTTCCAAACATCTATTGTCCTCCATTCCTTTTTTCTCATTATACTGGAGACTTTCGCTGCTTACCTTGATTTATATCAAGTTCACTAAATTTATTAAAATATAGGGTTTAATACCCCGCCCTTAGAGGGCGCTATATACCGCGCCGCTTGCGGCACGTCAAAAAGGAGAATAGAATGAAGGCATCAAAACAAAGGAAGATAGGGAATGGGAGAAAGTGAAACAATCCATCTTTCGCATAACGTTTCGGTGCTAATCTACCATTTTGTGTGTCCAGCAAAATACAGGCGGGTAGTATTTGAAGAAGATGTTGATGAAGAACTCAAAAATGTATGTGTGGAAATAGAAAAACGCTATGATATAAGATTTTTGGAAATAGGGACGGATAAAAATCATGTGCATTTTCTTGTACAAAGTACGCCAAAAATGAGTCCGACGGAAATAATCACAATGATAAAGAGTATTACAGCGAGAGAAATATTCAAAAGATGTCCTGAAGTAAAGAAAAAGCTATGGGGCGGACAATTTTGGACAGATGGTTTCTACGTCAGTACGGTCGGTCAACACGGAAATGAAGAAGTTATCCGAAAATATGTCCAGAATCAAGGAACAGAGAAAGAATATAAATCTTTGCTCGTGCAGCAACTTTCCATGTTCGAGTGAAAATTACCTGCCAACTCGGATACCCCGCTGCTTGCGGCGGGGTAGTTCATTGAAATCTATAAAAATAAGGCAGAAACCATAAACGTTCATGGCATCTGCCTCAGAATCCTGTTGTTCCTGTTTCCTGTTTGGCTAACAGGTACGATTCACCCATTATAACACATTTCCCAGTGCGTCTTTCTGTAATAGGTTTATATTTTTCCCCGACCGCTCCAGCAATCTATCATCTTCAAACTGCCGCATCCGTCTTGAAAGGGTCTCGGGCGTGGTAGCTAAAAATGCTGCCAACTCCTTCATAGACAATGGAAGTACGAATGTATCCGCTCCGGCAACCTTTGATAGGTCAATCAGGTAGGAAGCGAGTCTTACTGCGACACTTTCCGTCGCTGTGCGGGTAGTCAGTTGGTCTGCCTCTGCCAGTCTGCGGCTGTATTCTTCTAGTAGCCTGACACTGATAGCAGGATATTGTATGAGTAGCTTCATGAATTCCTCACGCCCTATGACACACGCTTCAATATCTGTCAGTGCTTCCCCGAAGCTGTTCGAATTGCAGGAGCCAAATAAGGTGTCTTCTCCTATGACATTTCCAGGTTCCAGTACACGAAGCAGCTGTTCCTTTCCAGAACCTGAAAGCTGATAAACCTTGATTCTGCCTTTTGCAAGGATGAATAATCCGCTTGATTTATTGGGGGAATAAATAATTTCTCCTTTTGCATAACTGCAGTGTTCCATGATTTCGCTGATTTTCTCTAGGTTTTCGTGACCTAAGTGATTGAAAATCGGCACATTCTCTGCACATACGTGTCCGGACATTTTTTCCCTCCATTCCGAAAGCGTTTTGGCGAGGTTCTTTTAAGCAGCCTTGCTTATATTTTCTGTAAGCTTTGCCAAAAGCTCATAGGTTCTACAAAAAGTAGCACATGCATCTGCGGGAACCATAAAACTTCCTGTTATGAATTTCAGTTCATCTAACAGCTTAGCCATTTCTTCACTGCTTTTACCGGATTTTTCACTTTTAAGAATGTCTGAATAAATTTCTCCCACTCTGGAAAGCTCCGGATGGTTTCCGCCGTGAACACGCTGTACAACTGGTAAGATCTTGTTTAATTCCTTTACATCGCTACTATTTACAATTTCCTGATATGTCATGTTAACTCTCTCCTCTTTTTTATTCTTATGAAAGCTTCAATACTTCATAGCCGATACTTCTGACAACCTCGGCGAGCTTTTTAGGTTCCGTTGTCTGTTCATCGTACTGCACCTTAGCTTTACTGGAGTTGAACAAGATGGACACAGAATCCACTCCCGGAGCATTCTTCAGTACAGTCTCGATTTTCTGTGCACACATAGGACAAACCAGTTCACTCAACTGCATGGTACATTTTTTCATATGAAATTCGCTCCTTTTTCATTGATATCATGATTTTAACATGGGTTGCTTATAAAATACTTGATGCAGATCAACTTTTTACAATCTATGATTAAGACTGCGCTTTTTTCATGGACTCATAGCCCTTCATGATTTCTTTGTTCTATGAAGAAGCCGCATAGCATTCAGGGTGACCACCAGGATACTTGCTTCATGTATGAACATGCCGCTTGCCATGCGGATATATCCGACAAAAAGTCCCGCTAAAAGCAACAGCACCGTACCGACGGCAATCACGATATTCTGTTGCAGGACACTGACTGTTCTTTTTGCCAGCTTTACCGCCACCGGGATGCTCTCAAGGTTGGAGCGCATCAGAACCACATCCGAGGTTTCCACAGCCACATCTGTTCCGCCTCCCATGGCAATTCCTGTGTCAGCTGCAGCAAGTGCCGGGCTGTCATTAACGCCATCCCCTACGAATGCAACGATTCTACCTTCTCTTTGCATCTTCTGTATTACGGAAAGCTTATTTTCAGGCAGAAGTTCTGCCTGTACTTCATCTATTCCAATCTCTGCTGCAACTGCTTCTGCTGTCTTACGATTATCTCCCGTGAGCATCACTGCCTTTTTGATGCCCAGACGCTTTAGATTTGCAATCGTTTCTGCTGCGCCATCCTTAATCTTGTCAGAAATAGTAAAGAGCAATAAGATCTTTCCGTTTTCAGAAAGCAGCACTGTGGATGCGCCATTCCCTTGTGCCTCTTGTAAATCCCGCTGCTGTTCCTCCGTCAGGGTGATCCCCTGCTCCGTCATCATCCGTCCACTACCTGCCATCATGACATTTCCACCTATGTCAGCACGAACTCCAAGTCCTTTCAATGTCTCACTGGCAACCGCTTTTTCCACTGCAATATCCTGCTTCTTTACATAATTCACAATTGCCTTTGCCAGCGGATGATCGCTTGTACTTTCTAAGGCTGCAGCCATCTTCATAGCGCTTGGAATATTTTCTGTGTAGCTGTAAACCTTTGTCACATCAGGATGACCTATAGTAAGTGTTCCTGTCTTATCAAACAGGAAGGTATCCACCTTGGCGAAGGTTGTCACGCTGTCACCGCCTTTTAACAACACACTATCTCTCGCACCGCGGCCGATACCAGCCACGTTGGCTACTGGTGCCCCAATGACCAGGGCTCCCGGACATGCAAGGACAAGAACGGTGATTGCCGTATCCAGGTTGCGGGTAATGAGCAGGACAAGTGCTGCAATTACAACGACTGCGGGTGTATACCATTTGGCAAACCTGTCAATAAATCGTTCTGCCGGTGATTTTGCATCCTGTGCTTCCTCCACAAGTGCGATGATCTTGGAGAAGGTGGTATCTTCTCCCACACGGGTTGCACGCATCTGTAAGGTCCCACTGTCAAGGATGGTTCCGGCATAGACCTGATCTCCAACCACCTTATGAATTGGAACGGATTCGCCGTTGATGCTTGCCTCATTCAGATACCCTTCTCCGAATTCGATGATACCATCAACGGCTACCTTTCCACCAGTCTTAACCAGTAGCAGGGTATTCTCTTCCACTTCAGCTGCGTCAATCTCCTCTGGTTCAGCTGTCTTGCTCTCCAATCTCCATGCAGTGGCCGGTGCCATCTCTGTAAGCATCCGGATGGCACTGCGGGTCTTCTGCAGCGTGCGCTGCTCCAGGTATGTTCCGAATTGGAAAAGAAAAGTCACGATAGCTGCTTCGCTGTATTCTCCGATAAACAGTGCACCAAGTACTGCAATGCTTACTAAAACTTCAATGCCAATGGCTTTCATCCTAAGTCCTGTGATTGCCCGAAAAAGGATTGGTAGCCATGCTAACACTGTGGCAACGAGATAACAAATGATTGTGGCTGTTCTCATATCTGTCAAGTGCTCTGCCAAATATCCTAAGACTGTCAGTATACCTGCTGCAAATGTAAAAGGTGTCGTATACTTCTTAAAAAATTGGTTCAGTTTTCGATTCCATTTATTCATGTGTATCTACCTCCTAACTGTCTGAATCATAACAGATCCTGTCAGGAAAGTAATTGACGTGGATCAAAAGATCTAAGGACACGCTAAAATATTGACTGTTTAAATTAGAAAATATGACTCAAGTTACCCCCATAGGTCATAAATAAAGTGTGATTGCAAAAATCATGTCTGTTAAGCGATTTGTAGCAGATAGATAGCTAATGCATATGGAAAGCTCTCCAAACCCACAAATCTGGAGGGGAAAATGATATTGCTTATTGAGGCATGATAATAGCCCCGCATTATTAAGATGGCAAAACTGGTATCATGATGCTGGAAGCCCTTTTGCAATCCACTTGTAGGATTCAATTTCCCAAAAGAGTTCTGCTGAAGCGATCTTAACGGCTAAATTCTGCGCAAATGTATCATTCCTTGCGTTGTCATATTCCATGGATGACATTAGACCTGAAGAATATTTTTTTTGTGTCTGACTTTCATAAAGCCTTGAAGTTTCCAATTTCTGTTGGGTTGCTACGAGCACGAAATGTTGTTTTTGTATCGTATAAAGCTGCTTTTCAAGCGACGCCCCGATATTTTGAAGTTCCACTTCGGTTAAGTTGCTGTTTGATGTTTTCCGTTCACGGTCTTCGATGGTTTCATCACCCAACAGTGCACGTTGCTTTCGTTTGATCTGCACATTATAACTGGCATCCTGTGCCGCCGCAGTATCTTTTTTCAGATCTATTTTATTCACATAAGAGATATCCGGATCCGGCATGGAACCAAAGATGATAGAGTCACCGTAGGAATGGCCTAAAAGCCGGTTCATCTGCATATCAATCTCTTTTGACTGGCTCTGAAGGCCGGCGATGCTGTTGTCCATCTCAGCCAGTGCATCTTTGGCCTGCGAAACCCCAAGAGACGTTCCAAGCGTCAAGTCATATTTAATCTGTGCGACTTTTTCGTTGTTTTGCAAAATCGCGCGGGTATTTGTCAGTTTTTGCAGATTATATTGTAATTGATAATGTACCGAAAACAGGCTTTGCGCGGTTCTTACAAGTTGATAATTCGCAAGGTCTGCCTGAAGTTCCTTGAGCTGATAATCATCATCCGAAATATCTTCCTGTGTGTCCAGAAAAGCAGAAAGGGTTGAGAGTGCAACATTCGTACCCTGCGCAACAGTCTTTAATTCTGCCGAAGCCTGTGGATTTCCGATGATCGCCGTCAGACTGGAAGATGTTTTTGAAATCATATCAGAAAGTTGGGAATATTTTTCTTTCATTTCACTTTCATTATCTAAGCTTTTCAACAAAAAATTATTACTATTCACCTGTAAATTGCAGCCTAAAACCATTTGTTCCACTTTCGAATATTCAACGGTGTATGCAGTTGTATCATCTGCGAATGCAGGGACCGACATGTTCAAGGAAAGTAACGCTGTTAAAGCAATTGTTGCAATTGATTTTCTTTTTTTCAAGAGAATTCCTCCTTACCTATAAATATAAAAGGTACTAGTATCAATTGGTTTTTTATTTCATTCCCTTTACGCTGCTTTCTCTGGAAAAATGCACATCCGAGGTCAGGCCTGGTTTTATAAAATCACTTTTTTCATCTGTTTTAAGCTGAACTTTTATGATACGGTCGCCATCCTTTTCCACTGCCTGATTTGAAATCTGAATAATATGCCCTGGAATTTTCATATTCTTGTTGGATGTAGGGACAATATACACTTTGCTGTCTGCGGATATCTGCCCGATAAATTCCTCCGGAACCTCCGCACTGACATAGATGCTGTCGGCGTCAATCAGATTGATTACTTTCTGAGCTGTTTGGCCGCTGATGATGGTACCCCTGACAACGTTGATTTCCTCTACTATTCCTGAATTCAGATTGGAAATAATGTTGTTTCCAGAAAGATATGGTTTCTTTGTTTTTGCGCCCATCAGATCAAGATCGATCTGTGCGGCATTGGCGCTGTTTTCCTGCTGGCTGAGCTGAACTTCCTTGCTTTTTAATTGAGTGTTTAGATTATCGAGCTCCTCCTGGAGCGTACGCTTGGTTTTTGTAATGCTATTCTTCGCATCTTTTACAGCTTTGACCTTTTGATCCAGTGCATCGGAATACTTACTATAATCGGATTGGGAGATCACGCCGTCACTCAGCAGCTTTTGGTATTTATTTAGGTCGTCTTGGGCCTGCTTTTCCTCCTTTTGTGCTAGTGAAAGAGTGTTCTGCAACAACTGCAGTTCGGGTTTGCTCCCATTGGTGAGTTCTTCCGTTTTGTAGGCAATTTGATTCTTTAGCACTGTAATATCAGCTTTCAGTGCAGCCTGGTCGACATTATTGATGGAAGCTTTAGTCGAATCGGCCTGCGTCTGCAGTTTCTTAACATTTTTCTGGTAATCGTCGGTGGACAGCGTAATCAGTGTGCTTCCGAGTTGTACAGTATCTCCTTCCTTAACGGCGATGCTTTCAACACGTGCCGGGAAGTCGATGCTGATCTGGTATACGTCATTATATTTGACTTCGCCCCAAGCTACAATATCTCCGCTTTGTCCGGAACTTTCAACAGACGAATTTGCTTGTGCCGCCGGTTGGCTCTTTTGGCAGCCGGAAAAGAACAGCAACAGTACAGCTGTTAATGCCGCTAAATATTTTCTCTTACCTAATCTCATACTTAACAGGACCTTCCTTTATCAATTATTCTACACTCTTCAGCGCCTGAAGCATGTCGATGGATTTTATTCTTTTACGCACAATATGGTTTACAATGGCCGCGAATGCCAGTGTTATCACCGCCGCAATCAGAATTCTGTCTGCGGCAACATGGCTGATCAAATCGAAGTCGTCGCCGAACCCATCGGCAATCGTACCGGCAAGATATTTTCCAATAGGAATCCCAAATATAATTCCAATAATGATAGAAAAAGTATTTTCCGCTAGCACCAGTGGCCGGATATTTTTTTGATGGAAACCCAGAACCTCCAATGTGGCAAGATCCCTTACACGTTCCGCAAAATTCAGCATTCCCATGTTATAGAGCACTACAAAAGCCAGAATCGCACCCGACACAATCAGCAAAAGGGAAGTGCCGAAGATTGCGCTGAGATTCCCCTCAAAATCAGATTTCTGAGTTGTCCTGTCCGTATAGCTTGTTATGTAACCGCTGTTTAGAAAGTCATTATTTTTTTCATTCCATTTAACCAACAGCGAGGTGGGGTTAAAATTCTCGCCAATTTTCTGCCAGTAACCGTCCGTCATATAGATTCCCTGTGCGCTTGGCATATAGACGATTTTCATGATTATAACAGGATAGTACGTATCGCTGCTCCGCTTCAGGTTTACGGTGTCACCGACTTTTACATGCATAAGTTCAGCAAGCTTCCTCGTCATGACAATTCCCGTATCGGGAAGCGTAACGCTGTTTCCCTCCGCATCCTCAAGATGAATCAGCGGGCTCTCCTTGGAAAAGACGGAGACGGCGGTCATTTTCCGCAGCCCCTCCTTTGTTGTAAGCTGGACAGAACTTTCCTCCATATCCTGCACTGTTCCGTCGAGATTCAAATTCCGGATGGCTTTGTCGGTGGTATCGCTGTCCAGAATAACTTTCTGGTCATAAGAGTATGTTTTTTCATAAAGTGTTTTCGGAATACCTGATACCAGATCAAACAGGGCAAGGGCGCCAATAATCAGCCCCACACAGCCCGAGACACCAAGGATGCTTACAGCAATTCTGAATTTATTGCGCATAGCGTTCCTCGCAATCAGTTTTTGGCTGAATTTCATATGCTTCCAGACATAAGGAAAACGTTCCAGAAAAATATGGGACCCTCTTTTCGGCGTTTTGGCCCGCAGTAAATCAGCCGGCGTTTCATTTTGAAGCTTCAGGCACGAAAGGAAAGAGATTCCCGCAGTAAAAGTTATTATAATAGAAGCACCGAAAAGGAACTTTGGAATGTTTACAACCATAGTCTCAGCGGGAAAAGTCATCAGGTTTTTGATTTTCGAAAGCAACAGCCTGCCAATCACGTTCGGCCCAAATATGATTCCCACGAAGATTCCCAGCATGCCGACAAAAATGCCATATGAGGTATAATGCCATAAAATGCTTTTTCTGCTGTAACCAAGGGCTTTCAATATCCCGATCTGGTTGCGCTGGTCTTCTGTCAGCCGCATCATTGTGCTAAAAGTAATCAAGGCGGTAACCAGAAAGAACATAAACGGAAACACCGTGGCAAGCGACTGGAATTGGATGACCTTGGCATTTGCGAAATTAACGCCGCGGTTATCGGTTTGAACCATTACAAAGTTGAGCTTTCTTCCAAATATGGAGTCCATCTGGCTCTGTATTGCCACAGCGTCCGCTCCCTTAGCAAGCTGAACTTCAACCTGGTTGTAGGGTTTCAATCCTCCGTAAGCAGAGGCAATTCGATCCTCATCAATCGCGATAAATCCGTATCTTTTCGGGTCTGGCATCATGGAAGCAGTGTCTTTAGTTGCGTATATGTTTTCGCTGCTGAGGGCGAGTGCTTCAATGGTTGTGTCTATTCTTTTATCGTTTACCTCTATGGTAAGGGTATCCCCAACAGAAAGATGATTGGCCTGCGCAAAGGAACGGTCAAGGATTGAGCCACGCTTACTGAGCTTTTTTCCAGCCATTATCACTGACGTGTCAAGCGTATTTCCCGACGGAACTGCATATACCCGTAATGTAGGCTTTCCGTCAATACGGGCAGTAGCATTATTTACTGTGAAACGCTTTTCTGCCTTCTGTACGCCTTTTATATTTCGGACTCTCCACATGTTCAGTTCGGATGGATTTGAAGCCGCTACCCAGAAATCTGAAATATTGGTATCTCTATAAAAACTCTGGGAGTGGGCGTCAATTGTTGTCCATATGGTGTCCAGTCCAACCGACATACCGACGGCTAATGTTGCCATGATAAAAATTGACAGAAACTGCGACCGGTTTTTTTTCATATCCTGGATGGATTTTTTAATGAGTGCGCCCTTTACCATACAATTTCCTCCACCGGCCGCGGATGCTCGGTATGCTGGATTTCGCTTATCTGCCCATCCCGCATATGAATGACGGTATCTGCCATTTCGGCAATTGGAGCATTATGAGTGACCACAACCACCGTTTTTCCCATATCTCGAGCTATGTCGCGAATCAGCTTCAGTACAATGCGCCCGGTACCGGAATCCAGGGCACCAGTAGGTTCGTCGCAAAGCAGAATCTGCGGATTCTTTGCCAATGCCCTGGCGATGGATACCCGCTGCTGCTCGCCGCCAGACATTTGGCCGGGAAAATTGTTCTTTCTTTCTCCCAAACCCACTCGCTCCAGCATTTCCGCTGCATCCAACGGATTTTTGCAGATTTCTTCTGCAAGCTGTACATTTTCTAATGCCGTCAGGTTGGGAACCAGATTATAAAACTGAAACACAAATCCGATTTTATCCCTGCGGTACGCAGTCAATTCCCTTGCTCCCAGCTTTGATATATCTTCGCCGTTTACCGTGATTACCCCTTTCGTCGGCGAATCCATGCCGCCCAGCATGTTCAGTACGGTTGTTTTTCCCGCTCCGCTTTGTCCGAGCACAACATTAAACGATTTATCTTCAAGAGAAAAGCTGACTTCCTTTACGGCCTTTATGATACTGTCTCCTACAATATATTCCCGTTCCACTCCTTCAAATTGAATAAGACTCATCCCAGACCCCCCTCATAGAGATATAGGTCATTTGAAAACTTGGTTCCTTTTCACTTAATATCGGAATTGGTCTTGATGCTTGTTTAAAAAATAAATTTTCCAAATATAAATTCTCCTTTCATTTCCATTTCATTTGTATTATAATCAAAAGCAATAAAAAAGAGAGTAACATAGGTTACTCTTTGCAAAGAAGATGATAAAATTATGGAAGATTTAATTTCAACGCTGGCATCGATCAGCCTGTTCCGGTGCTTTTCAACCCAAGAATTATCGATGCTTTTTAAAAAAGAGCATTACCGTGTCAAGCGATACGCCAAAAACGCTGTGATACACTTTCAAAACGAAAAGTGTGTCAATCTTGACATTGTTTTACGTGGGACGGTTTTGGTTCAAAGAATCGATTCAAACGGTGATATGCTCACCCTTTGCAGCTTTATGGCCGGTGATTCCATAGGTGAAAACCTTCTTTTCTCGCGTAACAATCCGTATCCCATGACGATGACCGCGAAATATAATACGGATATTCTTCACGCGGACAAAGAGTTAATTCTATCACTGTGCCAAAGCAACAGCGGATTTCTGGAGAACTTTCTCCAGTCGATTTCCGACAAAACACTGATTTTGGCAGGAAAAATTAAACTTCTTTCTATGAAAACAATCCGCCAGTGCATGATTGAATTTTTACTTTATGAATGCCGAATTCAGAAAAATACAACGATACGATTGGAAGTATCCAAAAAAGAGCTTGCAGAAAAGTTGGGGGTTCAAAGACCATCCCTATCCCGCGAACTGAAGAAAATGCGCAATCAAAACCTGATTGCCTATGATGCCAAAAGCATAACAATCATCGATATGGAAACGCTGAAAAGACTTCACACCGAGTGATAAATAAAAAAACCGATAATAAAGGAGTGACACGCTTCATGGAGAAATGTGAAGTATGCGAGGCACAATGCTTACATAAGCTCTGCATGCACAAAGTACCGATTTTTTCATCCTTAAATCAGGATGAAATGACCCATATTGTTTCTATTATCCGCCACAAAAAATATCGAAAGGAAGAAACGCTTCTTTCAGAGGGAGATCCGGCGAACGCCTTTGTGATTGTCAGCGAGGGAAGTGCCAAGGCTTTTAAAATTACGCCGGACGGCCGGGAACAGATTCTGTATGTATTTTCTGAAGGAGACTTTTTCGGAGAGCGCAATCTTTTTGAAAGGCAGGTATCCACCTACACCGTGGAAGCGCTGGAACCGGTCAGGACATGTTCTTTTACAAAGGAAAGTTTCTATGAGCTACTTCACGCATATCCGGAGATTGCAATAAAAATTATTGAAGAACTGGAAAAGCGGATTTCTCACATGGAAAGCGCCCTGCAAAGCATGGGGGTGCGCAGTATAGACGACCGTGTCAGCGCACTGCTCCTTGATTTTGCCGAAAAATATGGAACTTCCGTGCCGGACGGCACACTAATCCGTCTACCGCTGAGCCGTGAGGGTATGGCCAATTACCTGGGAGTCGCGCGTGAAACAGTAAGCCGAAAACTTGGTCTATTGGAAAACGAAGGAATCATCCGCTCGAACGGAAACAAAAGCATCCTGCTGCTGAATCGCGATATGCTTGAGTCATCGGCTGGAAAATCTGTGGATATTTAATTTACCAACAAGGCATAAAAATTTGATTGCAATCACAGAAATACCTCCCACAGCCTGTTACAATGATGATGAAATCAGAAACAGACTGCGGGAGGTATTCTATTGAAAGACAAAATTCTAGATTTAAATAAGACCGTATATGAATTATGCAGCGGTGATTCGGGAATCACTAAATTATTGGAAGCAGTTGGGTTTCGGGATATCACAAAGCCCGGAATGCTCGCAACAGCGGGCAGGTTCATGACCATTCCAAAAGGTGCAAAAATGAAGAATTTCAACCTTGAAACCATAAAGCAGACTTTTGCGGAACACGGCTACAAAATTAAGGAGGAATCCACATGAGTGAGGAAATCAATAACAGGGAATATCGCCAGAAAGTTCTGAAAGAATTGATCACACAACTGCACGACGGCAAAAGTGTTGAAGAGGTCAAGGGGCAATTTGCCGCCGTGTTCGGCGGAGTATCCGCAGAGGAAATTGCGCAGGCGGAACAGGCTCTTGTCACGAACGGCCTGCCGGTTTCTGAAATCCAGCGCCTTTGCGATGTGCACGCGGCTGTGTTCAAAGGCTCTATCGAGGAAATTCATCAGCCGTCCGACCTGTCGGAGATTCTCGGACATCCGGTCAACACTCTCAAACGTGAAAACAGAGCCATTGAAAAATTGATCGCAGAGATTCGCAAAGAGATTCGCAAAGAGATTACCCAATCGTCCGGCGGCAAAGATGTGGAAACAGCTCTCGGGCGGCTGACCGAAATCGACCGCCATTACCTTAAAAAGGAAAATCTGCTCTTTCCCTACTTGGAGCAGTATGGCATTACCGCCCCGCCCAAGGTTATGTGGGGTGTGGACGACGAAATCCGCGAGCAACTCAAGAAAATCAACACAAGGCTTAAAACAACAGATACCTCGCAATTAAAAGAACCGATCGATGAGCTTTTCACCAAGATTGGCGAGATGATTTTTAAAGAAGAAAACATTCTGCTTCCGATGTTGCTCGAAAATCTGACACCGGACGAATGGAGTCGCATTGCCGAGGAAAGCGGCGAACTTGGCTATTGTTTGATTGACCGCGTGCCTGACTGGTCACCAGTCTCGAAAAAAGAGGACGAAACCGTGCGGCAGGAAAAAGCCGCGCCGGGTGTCATTACCCTACCGACCGGAGTACTGAGAGCCGAAGAGCTTGTGCGGATGCTCGACACTCTGCCCATTGACATTACCTTTGTGGACAAAGATGACACAGTAAAGTATTTTTCGCAGGGAGCTGAACGTGTCTTTCCACGCACAAAGGCGATTATTGGTCGGAAGGTTTCCAATTGCCATCCACCGGCAAGCGTGCACATCGTGGAAAAGCTCGTGGAGGATTTTAAAACCGGACGGAAAGAGAGTGAAGATTTCTGGATTGACATGGGCGAAAAATATATTCTTATCCGGTATTTTGCAGTCCACAGCGAAAAGGGTGAGTATCTTGGTGTGCTGGAAGTAACACAAAATATCCGGCCTATTCAAACTATCAAGGGAGAAAAGCGCCTAGTTTCAGAGTAACACAAGAATTTTTTAAAAAGGTGGTTTACAGTATGGAGACACATTATTTGAAAAACATTGAATTTAAGAGCGAATTGGAGTTACCCGCGCTGGTTGAATACCAGCAGGGACAAGTTGTGAGCCGAACCCTTGCGCAGAATAAGGCTGTGAGTATTACCCTGTTCGCGTTCGACGAGAATGAAGAGATCAGCTCGCACTCATCGGATGGGGACGCGATGGTAACCGTCCTTGAAGGAACGTCGCATATTACCGTTGGGGATCAGGACTTTTCACTGGCTGAAGGAAAAACCATTGTGATGCCGGCGGGAGTCCCGCACGCTGTGGCGGCGGACGGGAGATTCAAGATGCTGCTTACGGTTGTATTTCCTCAGTAATAAACATGTTTTTACATCAATTATTTGTTACAGTTTGAAAGGATGAGAATCTTATGAAAGCAAAACTTGACAGAAGCGGATGCATTTCTTGTGGACTCTGTGCGGAAACCTGCCCGGAGGTTTTCCGGATAGCTGACGACGGAGTGGCTGAAGTTCATCAGGAAAACGTCCCGAAAGAAGTGGAGGACCAAGCCATGGAAGCGCAGGATGGATGCCCCGTTTCGGTAATCACAGTCGAATAGAGACAGTTTAGTTAAGTAAGAAAAGCGGCGGCCTGCATGAAATCGGTTGCCGCTTTATTTTGCTTTTAAACGGCGTCATCGCGGTTAGCTTGAATGATACGAGCAACACAAAAATGGAAAATATTTTCCCTGCTGTTGCAGATGCAACAGCGGTTTCATCGCGAACGCAATATAATATTGTCATAATATTTAGTACTGAATTGTCACCGTTATGAACGATGAAGGAGGACAGAATGATGAGCAACCTGGATATGTTAAAAAAACAGCATGGTGAAGTTCTGACAATGATTAAAAATATTGACACTCTTATTATAACCGGACCTGAAGAGAAGGCAAATGAGATTGCTTACAATATCAACGCCTTGTCGGGAAAATTAAAAATGCATCTGATGTCGGAGGATCAATTCCTATACCCTGCGCTCATGCAAAGTAAGAATCAGGCAGTAAGGAATACATCACAAAATTTCAATGACGAGATGGGCAATCTTGCGGGCTTGTTCAGTTCGTTTGTTCAACAATATAACACACCTTTTAAAATTCTCCAAAGAAAAGACTATTTTACTGCGGACAGCGGAAAAATCTTCAGCCAAATTGAGGAAAGAATCCATCGAGAAGACGTAAAACTCTACCCATTGGTGGAAGATTGAAGATTAGAGTGTGAGGTAAGGATATGAATTCATACGATGAACTTGATCTGAAGCTGAAAAAAGCGGAATTTAGCGAAACGCTTCAGAGTGTATCCAAAACGATTGGAACAAATGGAGACCCTAGCGAAACTAAATTACTAAATGCGCTTTTACACCCTGAAAAAGAGCCTCTCATCATAAGAAGCGGAACATGTGAAAATTGTGCCGACAGTAAAGGTGCGTGCGAAGCTGCCTGCCTTTTTGACGCAATTAAACGCGATCATCATAACAACGTCGTGATAACCGGTAATTGTACAGGCTGCGGCGAATGCGTCAATGTTTGCCCAGAGCATGCGCTCTCCGGGCGGAAGGATTCCCTTGCTGTGCTTCATCTGCTGAAAGATAAAAAGGTACCGGTTTACGCTATGATTGCGCCTGCTTTTTCGGGGCAATTCACTGCGGATGTCTCATCCGGCAAGCTGAGAAGCGCTTTTAAATACATGGGATTTTACGGTATGGTTGAAGTGGCTCTGTTCGCAGATATTCTAACCCTGAAAGAAGCTCTCGAATTTAACCGTGAAATTCAAAATGATGAAGACTTCCTGCTTACGAGCTGCTGCTGCCCGTTATGGATTGCCCTCATTCGGAAATCCTACCAGACGATGATTCCCCACGTGCCACCGTCTGTTTCTCCAATGGTGGCCTGCGGCCGCTCTATTAAGAAAATCCACCCGGAAGCAAAAACCGTATTTATCGGTCCCTGTCTTGCGAAAAAGGCGGAGGCACGCGAACCGGATATTGCCGATGCTGTGGATTATGTTCTGACGTTTGAGGAGATTGCAGAGCTTTTTGAGCTCATGGACATCCATCCCGAAAAATTTGAGGAAGACCAGAGCGATCATTCCTCAAGAGCGGGTCGTATTTACGCAAGAGCGTCGGGTGTCAGCGAAGCAGTGCAGGCAACGCTTGACAGGCTGAGTCCGGACAGAAAAATACCGTTGAAAGCCCAGCACGCAGATGGTGTTGTTGACTGCAAAAAGCTCCTCAAAGAAATCGCGGACGGGAATGTTCACGCGAATTTTATCGAAGGAATGGGATGCCGCGGCGGATGCGTGGGCGGGCCGAAGTCTCTGATCGGCAAAGATGCCGCCCGTGAGGCGGTAAATCACTATGGAGATGAGACCGACATCAAAACGCCGGCCGACAACCCGTATGTTTTGGAGTTACTTCATACGCTGGGCTATGAAACGGTGGAAAGCCTGCTTGACCGGGATAATAATTTCACTAGAATTCTATAAACAAATTTTTACAACTGTTTATTTCCACTGAACTATGCTATGCCAAATACAAGCGACCACCTCCTGTTGTAGGATAAATCTTACAGCAGGAGGTGGTCGCTTGGTATATACGCACATAAGTTGGTACTGGACACTCTGCCCGTATTGTGATGAAAAACTAAGGTCACTGAAGAGCTGTAACCCAACAGTGACCTAAAAGTGCTTCCTATTTTATTTTATCTCTGTAAAGCGTCATGATAGCGGGGAACTTGTTTTCAAGAACTAATCCGTGTCCAGGCGCAATCATTTGAATCGGCAAATTCGCCAAGTCTAAAACAATCTCTTTTTCTGCTTTCGAAGCAGGTTCAAATACTTTATCGTAATAGCTTTCTGTCGCGTCCAGAAGCGTAGCCGTCGGGTAATCATGGTCTACTGGAGGTTCTGCTGCCGCATACTGCCCAAACAAATCGTTGGAGAAAAGAATGTTATTCGTGTTCCAGAAAGTAACCATGTTATCATCCCAGTGCAGTCCCGGAGTCTCATAAAATGTGAACTTGTATTCTCCGCATTCGATGGCTTCGCCGGTTCGAACAACTTGAAAACTGGCTTTTGGAAGTCCGCCGATGAGACGTTTTTTACAGGCCGCCGTGCAGAAGATAGGAGTTTCGGGGTATCGTTGCAGCACATCTGGCAAGGCGCCGCTATGGTCTTCTTCGGAATGATTCAGAATAATTGCGTCCAGTGGCTTTTCCCCAATAATCGAAGCGATTTCCTCCGTTAGCATGGAAGTAGCCCTGTCGGGGAGAGTATCAATTAAAACGTTTGCTTCCCCCGTAATAAGGTAAGCTAAAAAAGAAAATTCCTTATCTGGCTTTATAATCGTTTTTCCGATTGTGTAACATTGCTCTGATATTTTATACTTCATGATTTCGCCTCCTAAATGTATGATTATTCAAAATATTTATAGTTACTACGAATTTCATTTTGCCCCAAAAGCTATTCTTTAGCAGTGTAGGAATACCGTTCCATGAAAAAGTCTTCGCGGTTCATTTTTTCCGCCAACTCAGTCATCTTCTGAACCACATCGGGATCAAGATTCTTTTCTGCATAGGGATATACAACCGTATTTTCCTTTTCAATGTGGCGCTCCAGCAAATTGCAGTAGCCGACGGCGTTGGCGATGATGTTAAGCATACTCATGTTAGAACTAGTCTTTTCATATTCATCCAGTGCCTTTTCCAAGTCCGTCACCAGAAGCCTTGCCCAATCGTGTTCCACCAACATGCCGTGCTGGACAAGGTTGACCGCAACGCCGCCCATACGGTCAAGCATTTCTTTGAACAGAATTTTTTCTTCTTTTCCATGATGATGTCCGTCCGCATAATCACGAATAAATTGAACCATACTGCGAAACTCCGCAATAGGAATATTATGATTCTCCACGCAATTCGCACATGTATTTCGAACATAACCGCAGAATTCCAAAATGCGGTCATGCTCTTCTTTCAGAGACTCGAAAATTGTTGTACTCATAAGTTACCCTCTTGAAATCCGGAATGTGCGGTTACCAAGCTGCTCAAACAAAACCGGTTTTTGAAACAGAAAACCTTTGACCCATTCGGCACGCAAACGATAAAAGACATCTGCATCTGCGCCAAGTGCTTTCCAATAGGCTTCGTGGATATCACCGACGTAATTCCAAACGACCTCATCCTGACTTTCGGCCTGAACCTCTACTGCACTGTCGCATGGCATTCCGTCCAGAAGGGAATCGGTCATTTCTGTGTAAATCTGTGTACAGTCAGACTCCGATGGGAGCGATGCCCCCTTTTCCTGCCCATCCTTGTAAAACACAGATAAAATGTCCTTGCTTCTTTCTTCATGGCCGCATAAAAGCTGTGTTACCGCATAAGCCAAACGGTTTTCAACGCATGCAACGCGCTCAGAGAGCCAGCCGTGAATATTGGTTTCATCGACGATTTCTTCCAGTGAACCCTGTTCAAGTTCCCCGTATTTCTGATTGATCTCCTGTCGCAGTCCTTCTTTCCACCCATGTGATTCGGAAAGAGTCAGAACAGCCTGAACGAGAGATTCCTGCCCTTTTATTTTCTGATACATCCACTCGTGGATAGGGCCTAAAAATGCGCTCATTTCATGTCCTCCTATAAAAAGGACCGGTGCGGTGTTACCGCACCGGTCCTGCCGTTTATCGATTCAGTTTTTGCAAAACTTCATTGACTTCAATTCCGTGAACCGCGCAAGCGTCCTGCAACGATTCCATTTGAGACGCGGGGCAGCCGAGGCAGTGCATGCCGCTGTCCGTTAAAATTCGTTCGGCATCCGCATTCAGGCGAAGAATATCGCTGATAAGTGTGCCGCCTGTTACTTTTGCAGCGGATTGCTCTTCCTGTTGACCAAAGAAGTTTTGGATATCTTCATCGACTGTGGCGATACCGGCAATCCCGAAATTTTCCACCAGCACCTTTGCCACATTCGGAGAAAGGAACGCGGGCAGCGTGGGGCCGAGATGGATATTTTTCACGCCGAGGGACAAAAGTGCAAGCAATACGATAACCGCTTTCTGCTCGTACCATGCGATGTTGTAAACAATCGGCAAATCGTTGATGTCGTCGAGGCCGAACACTTCCTTGAGCTTGAGCGCGATGACCGCCAGCGAATAGCTGTCGTTGCACTGACCCGCGTCAAGTACGCGCGGAATGCCGCCGATATCGCCAAGGTCGAGCTTGTTGTATTTATACTTGGCACAGCCAGCAGTCAGGATAACCGCATCTTTTGGAAGCGCTTTCGCAAAATCGGTGTAGTAGTTTCTAGACTTTGCACGCCCATCGCAGCCAGCCATGACGACAAACTTCTTGATCGCGCCGGATTTTACCGCGTCCACAATCTTGTCCGCAAGCGCGAGCACCTGGTCGTGCGCAAAGCCCCCGACGATTTCGCCGGTTTCCAGCTCGGTCGGTGAAGTGCAGCGTTTAGCATGGGCAATCAGCGCAGAGAAGTCTTTTTCCTCGCCGGGGCCGCCTGAAATATGAGTGCATCCGGGATAGCTCACGGTGCCTGTTGTATAAACACGGTCTTTATAGCTGTCCTTCGGCGGAACAAGGCAGTTTGTTGTCATGAGGATTGGGCCGTTGAAGGCTTCGAATTCTTCCTTCTGTTTCCACCAGGCGTTGCCGTAATTGCCGACAAAATTCGAGTACTTCTTGAACGCGGGGTAGTAATGCGCGGGGAGCATTTCGGAATGGGTGTAAACGTCGACGCCGGTGCCTTCCGTCTGCTTGAGCAGCATTTCCAGGTCGCGCAAATCGTGACCCGAGATCAAGATGCCTGGATTTTTGCCGACACCCAGATTTACCTTTGTGATTTCCGGTTTTCCGTAAGTGGAGGTGTTTGCCTCGTCCAGCAGGGCGAGCGCATCCACACCGTATTTTCCGGTTTCCAGCGTCAGGGCTACAAGTTCATTCGCGCCAAGCGAGTCGTCCATCGTTTTGGCAAGCGCGCTCTGCAGGAACGCATCAATATTCTCGTTTTCTTTGCCAAGCGCGTTCGCGTGCTTTAAATAGGCAGCCATACCTTTCAGACCGTATATAATCAACTCGCGGAGACTGCGGATATCTTCATTTTCTGTGGCAAGAACGCCGACCGAGAATGATTTGGCTGCAAATTCCTGTTTATCCGCATTCCACAACGCAGCCTCAGAGAGACCTTCGCGGTCTTTGAGCTGACCCAACAACTCGGCCTTTCGGTTTAACGTCGTCTGGATACGGTCTATGATAAAGTCCGGGTCGAAGTTTGCATTGGTAATGGTTACGAAAAGATTTTCCGTGACAAGTTGGTTGATGTCATGGGAAACAACTTTTCCCTCGGCGCGCAGGCGCGTGGTTACCTCAGACAAACCCTTAGTCACATAGATGAGAATATCCTGCAAATTTGCCGTTTCCGGCGTTTTACCGCAGACGCCCGCCTGCGTGCAGCCGGAGCATCCGGCTGTTTCCTGACATTGATAGCAAAACATTTTGTTTTCCATTTGATATTCCTCCTGTTTTTTATTTGAAAAATACGTTTTGATTTTACGATAAAAATTCAAAAGCGCTCACCTTTCTTAATTTCCGTTTCTGTAAGAAGCTCACAAAGGACTTCGCTGTGTGAACGCCTCTTATTTGTGGCTGTACCGATCAGGCAAACACCGGGGTAATTCCCGTAATGCTCCTGAAAATAACCGACAGCGTTTTTTGCTTCCATGACAGACCGGTATTCCGACGAATATTGCTCCCACTGAATCCAGTTATGGATATAACGATCCAACAGCCCCGGTTCCGGGGTAAAAAAACGATCATGGACATAAGCGGCATGACAGATTTTCGGAACAAAATAGGCAAGGTCTTTTCCCTTTGTAAATCCGCAAAGCTGCGATTCATTTTTTAGCCGAATATCCAGCACAAGATCCGTGTGATTCTGTAAAACTTTATCAAAGAATTCGGATGCCGATGTCTGATAAGCACTTACTTCGAATATGCGGCTTATCTCTCTCACCCCCGTTTCTGTCTTTGATTTTACACAGATTTTTGAAATCGTGATGTTGCAGATGCAACATGTTGACAAAAATATTTTTTGTATACTAATGAAAACATTTTTGGGAGAGATACCATGAAATTTGTAGCTGCTGCGCTAAGAACGCAAAAAGATGACGGAAGGATAGGCTTTTCGGAAAAGCTGGCCTACGGCTGCGGCGGCCTTGCGGATGTGGGCATATCGGTTTCCATGAGTGCGTATCTGCTGTTTTACTATACTGATGTTGCGAAGGTCAGTGCCGTCGCGGTGGGAGCCATATTTTTCGCATCGCGGCTGCTTGGCGCTTTTTTTGATCTCCTGATTGGGCTGCTAGTAGACGCGAGACAATCGAAGAGCGGGAAAGCCAGACCGTGGATTCTGCATATGAGCCTGCCGCTCGCGGTTTCCGGCGTTTTGCTGTTCTCATCTCCCAATCTACCGGATGCTGGGAAATATGCTTATATCTTTATTACCTACACCTTTACAAATTTCTTTTTGTCTTCGCTGAATATTCCTTACGGTGCTCTGAATTCTCTGATGACACAAAACCCGTATGAGCGGTCGTCGCTGAACGTTTTCCGCATGGTGATGTCTCTCATTGGAACGCTTGCTGTCAACAACTGCACACTGCCGCTTGTAAAGTTTTTGGGTGACGGAAAAAGCAGCTGGCAGCTTGCCGCTATCCTTTACGGCGCGCTGGCGGTGCTTTTTTATCTGTTTACCTACCGCTTTACAAAAGAGCGGGTTGAACAGGCAAAGTCGGTGAAAAAAGTCAGGATTCCGGTCAGGGAAGATTTCAGGTCGTTACTTAACAACAAATATTGGTTTATGCTCTTCGTAGTGGCTGCGGCGTCTTACGTTCTGGCACCGGTTTCGGGCGGAATCAAAATCTATTACGCACAGTATGTTTTGGGGAGCAGAACTCTGATCGGCCTGCTGGCAACCGCAAATACTCTGCCGCGTATAGCGGCCATGTTTTTCATCGCACCACTTGTAAAGCACTTTGGCAAACGCAACGCAGTGATAGCGGGATTAGCTGTTTCTGCCGCCGGCATCCTTTTGCAGATTTTTAATCCGTACAGTATCTCAATGGCTGTGGCAGGCAACCTACTGCGGGGAATGGGCAACGCACCGATCACCGGCGTTTCCATGGCCATGCTCGCCGATACCGTTGAATACGGCTATTGGAAAAGTAGCGTGCACAGCGAGGGGATATTATTCAGCATGACGAACTTTGGCAAAAAATTCGGTTCTGCGGTCGGCAGCGCTCTGCTGCCGTTGGCGCTTGCTTTCAGCGGATACGTCGCACATACCGGAACCCCTTCCGCATCCGCAGTCGATGCGATCAAATGGCTTTATCTTGCCTTGCCGCTGGCAGTCATTGTGTTTCAGATTGCCGTTCTTTCACGCTATAAATTGGATCGGGAGTACCCAGAGATTTTAGAAGATCTGAACAAGCGTGAAGCGATGTAACTACGCTAAACGGCATAGAAATCCACCCGAAAAACCGTTACAAATGGGTTTAACCGGGTGGATTTTTAAATCAGAAAGGTTTATGCTTTTGTTCAATATTTGATTCCCTGCCAGTAGACCGGCGAGGATACTTCCGCAATTTCCGGAAGCGAAACGTCGCGGAGCGCCCACTTTTTGAATTCTTCAAATCCGGTGCGGTCGACGATATAGCCGATATGTTCTTTGCCGCCTACGGCTTTGCGGTCTATGTAGTGCTCCACGTAGTCATACGTGTTCAGAATGATTTTCACAATGCTGTCCTCGTCCGCCCACTTAATAAAATCTTCGCCTAACCGGGGATTCTTCTTCCCTGAACGGCCAAATAGGGTTAAACGGTAATATCTCTGACTGCTTCTGGTCCAGGCGCGGGTTGGACAGTTCAGGACACATTCGCCACACCCAATACACTTTTCTGCATTGCGGCTGGGACGGTATTTTTCTATTTTGAGCGCGCCTACAGATTTTTTTTTGCAAAATTTTACGCAAGCACCACAGCTTACACAGCGGTTAGGCTCCAAATGCGGCTCGGTCATTCCCATGATGCCGAAATCGTGCATCCGGACCTTAGCACAATCATTCGGACAACCCGTCAAAGCAATTTTAAAATGCAGGTCATTGGGGTATATCGCTTTTTCAATTCGCTGCGCAAACGCCGTTGTATCATAGCAGGCATAGGGACAGACCCTGCTGCCGATACAGGCGGTCACGTTGCGGGTTCCGGAAGCTGGATAGCCTTCCCCTGCTTCCGCCTGATTGATGCCGAGTCCCTCAATGACCGGTTGAAGCATTTCGTTGACCTGCGGCATGTCCTCAAAACGGATACCGGGCAGCTCAAAACCCTGTCGGCTGGTAATGTGAACAGTTCCGTTTCCGTAAGTTTCCGCGATGTTCTGAATCATGGATAGATATTTCGCATCCATATGTCCGCCGGGCACGCGAATCCGCGAGGCAGTCATTCCGCGCTCCTTGGTAACACGAAAAGCGTTCTTTTTCATCGCTTTTGTATTGACATCCATCAAAAACACATCCCTTCTCAGTCGACCAGATTTTTGCCTGCGGCATAATTGAATACCGGCCCGTCAAGACACACGTATTTACTGCCGATCTTACAGTGCCCGCATCTCCCGACACCGCAGCACATTTTTCGTTCCTGCGAAATCCAGATATTCTTTTCTATGAAGTTTTCATTCAGTAGACCTTGAACGGCGAACTTCATCATCATCGGCGGGCCGACGACAGCCGCGGCCGCCTCGGAATTGCTTTTGAATTTCAGTTGAGGAATGTACTGCGTGACAAGGCCGACCTGATAGGAATCATCTCCCTGCGCGTCGTCCACGGTCAGTATGACCTGAATTGTTTTTTTCCAGCGTTTCAGGTCTTCTTTAAATAAAATATCATTTGGAGATTTGAAACCCGCAATTAACGTCATACCCAGTGTTTCATCAGGATGGTTCGCAAAATAATCTACCAACCCCTTGACCGGGGAAAGGCCTGTCCCACCGGCAATGATAACGATTTCTTTCCCTTTAAAGTCAGTCAGATCGAAGCCATTGCCGTATGGGCCGCGTAAAAAGAGCCGCTCGCCAACATAGCGTTCAAAAACTTCGTCCGTGACAAGGCCGACCTTTCGTATTGTCAGGTCTATCGTACCACTGCCCGTGCCGCTGACCGAAATGGGCGCTTCGCCGAACTTTGGAATGGATACCTCGAAAAACTGCCCGGGCTTTACTTTACCTGCATAGGCCATTCGGAAAGTATACTCAATCTGCGTATGCCTGATTACTTCCTTGATTTCGGATGAAAACGGAACATATTCATTTTGCGGCATAGTCTTTTACCTCCTCGACAGCGTCCTTTAAGCGGTTGACACAATGAGAAAAAGAGATGTATTCCGGACAGACATCATCGCAGCGCCCGCAGCCGACGCACATCTGATAACCAAAACGTTCATTGAAGTCATAGACTTTGTGCAAGACTTTAAACCGCATCCGCTCGCCGTTTTTCTTTCGAAAACTCCCGCCGCCCGCAATGTCAGTGAAACCGTTCACCATGCAGGATGCGTGAACACGTCGCCGCTCCCCGACAATGCCGCTTTCTGAAATATCCTGCATAGTAAAACAGGTACAGGTGGGACAAACGAAATTGCAGCGGCCGCAGTTGATGCATCGGCTGTCATATTCGTCCCATATTTTTGACTTGCCTACGTCAGGGGAAAGCCCCTTGGGAATAGAAACACAGATTTCCGTCTCCGAAACGTGTGAAGGAATCACTTCCCGCTGATCCATGCAGTGCTTTTTCAGCAGTTCATTCCATGCTTCGCAGTGGTTGTCGACGAGAAAACCGCCGTCTGTGGGCTCAAGGCTCATATCGTATACCGTCGTTTGGTTAGTTCCCATATCAACACAAAAACAGCTGTCAAATGCTTCTCTGCAGCCTATCAGAATAAATTTTGTTCTCTCCCGCACCCGCTTGTAATAATAATCTTCGTTGCGGCCATTTTGAAGGTAAATTGCGTCCAACCGCTTAACTGCATGCAGGTCGCAGCTGCGAAGAAAAATGATTATACCCTTTTTATCTGCGGATGTTTCACATACTTGCTCGTCAGTAAATGAAAAGAGGGTCTTGGAAAGGGGAAACAGTACCTCCTTAAAGGAATAATCCGATTTCTGATTGAAGACAATATCGTCGGTTTTTTTAATGATCCCATATCGGACACAATCCACATCGGAAAAAGTATTGCCTCCAGCCATCCGAACCGGCCCGCAAATCTTATAATCCTTTTTCCAACATTCCAGAATTGCATTCAGGTCTTCTTCGTTGAGGTAAAAGCCCATCTATAATTTCCTCCTTATACAGCGCTAGAGCCGCACTTCCCGGCGGTCTTGTTGATATCTCAACTTTTTATTATACTGATCTATTTCAGCAACGACGTTGCAAGCGCAACACACTGAAACAATTTTTGGTTCTATAATGAGTATCACTTATTAACCAATATAGGAGGAATTTCGATGTATAAAAGTGAAAAAACAGAAATTGCAAAACAGCAGCTGGTCGGAGCTTTGATCGGGCTTGCACGTGCAACGGAGGGAAACGTAAACAGACCGACACAGGAAACAGACAGAGCCTTTATCAAAGGAATGCGAATGAGTTTCCCAGACAAGAATTATTCCTGTCAACAAATTTACAGTCAAATTGAAATACTGCATGAGGAAAAGCGAAAATTGGTACCGCGCTGCCAGCAATGCGCCTCACCCTGCGGGCGCAATAACGATTTTGATATTATAGGGTTGGATCGCATGCAAAATTCACAGCTGAAATATGCACTGCTTTCTGGGTTGCTTTATACGGCATCTTTCCTAGAAATCTCTGATGAAAATTCGTCTACCCGTTGTGAGATAATGGAATATATTTATAAGGCTTTCTTCTTCATCGGATATGACTGTGATGAAGAAAGTCTGCTGCCACTTTTTAAAGAGCTTGGTGCCGTGCAAAGTAAACTCTATCTCATATATTTTCAATTTACGTGTGATAAATGACTAAAAAAACAAATGGCTCCCGCCGATAACAGGAGCCATTCAAAAAAGTATGTTTGATTTTCTTATGATAACTTCTTCATGGAAAATGTGTTTTTATCGTAATTTAGCAATCCATCAGCCTTCATACGGGAAAGTTCTCTGGTTAAGGCACTGCGGTCCACACACAAATAATCAGCAAGCTCAATACGTCCCAACGGCGACTCAAATTTTTCACTTCCGTTCAACTGCACCTGTTGAGAAAGCCATGTCAAAACACGTTCCCTTATTGACTTTTTTGACAGTATTTCCATTTTATTCATAAGTTTCACGTTTTTATGCGCGATTAAAGTGACCATATTTTCAATAAGTTTATGATGATAGACGCAGGACTTACTGCATGAGCAGAGTACACGATGAAAGGACAGGCATAGTATTTTGCAGTCGGTTGCAGCCTGGAATGATACGGAACTGCTGTCATATTCCCCGCACACAAAGCTTTCCCCGAATATTTCTCCGGATTCCATGGAAGTCAAAATCGTTTTTTCACCCCATACGTCTTCCTTAACCATATGGACAGTTCCGTTGATTATTATGCCGATTTGTTTCAGTTCAAAGCCTTCTATAAAAATGAACTCTGATTTTTGAAATTCTCTGGTTACCGCTCCTAAGCAATTTAACATGGCGGACAGCTCGGTTTCCTTAATATTCTCAAACAAACGTGAGTCCTTGATTTTTGCAACCTCTTTCAACATATACGCTCACCCCCGCACATGATCATAGCATATAAAGTGTGATGTTGCAACTGCAACGTTCAATCACACCAGTGCGAATATCGTATGATAATCACAATAGGAGGAAAATACCATGCCAGAACATCCAAGAATTATCTTAAAGTTAATTGATCAGAAAGGTAAGCACAAGTGCCATTACGGACACAGTATCGGTGATGAATTTGATTTTGATACAGACAGAGGGAGATTATGTCCAATGGCCATGCACACTGCGTTCCCATATGTAGATATATTGCGCTATGGCGGGAATGTACCAGCTAGCAAGGATTATGGAAAAATCATTTTCTGCTGTCCTGATGCAGACGTTATAAATGTGTTTGAAATTGATGTGATTTCAAATGACAAACCAAAAAGCAGATAGGATATTTGCCTATTACTGCTTGTTCCGCAAAACAATATTATCGAAATAGGAATGAGTATTACACTAAGAGAGCGTGTAAAAGCATCCGGCAGGACTTATCTTTTGAACTGTTTAAAGTCAGTTGAAAGCAGGATTAACTGCGTTTTGCGTTTCATAAATCAACCGACTTTATCAAACAGTTTGCGTTATTTACTGCAGAATTTGATAGGAGGTAAACGGACCGTGAATGAACTACTGGACACATTCGGTCAGACGATAAAAGGTGTTCGGCAGGCTGCCGAATTGACACAAGAAAGTCTTGCAAAACAGACCGGGGTAACGACACGGTACATCATGGCCATCGAAAATCAAAACAAACAGCCAAGCATGAAGGTGCTGTTTAAACTCATCCGCGCCCTGAGAATATCTGCGGATACGATCTTTTATCCTGAAATTCAACATACAGACAAGAAAAAAGAACACCTCATCCACATGATTCAGTTGTGTGATGAAAGGGAAACCAAGGTAGCCGCTGCAACCATCCGGGCGTTGCTGGATTCCAGATAACAGGGCGCCATCTTCTTCGGAAGATGGTTCTTTGTTTTTACAGAGGAATTGTTCTTTCTCTGATGTTAAAGCTCTGTTAGAGTGAGTCCTTCCCTGCATGGCTCATGATGAACTATGCCATAGCCCACCAAGAAGACGCATTTGTCCCTTGGCGGACTGGCATGGTTTTTCACAGCTTCAGTGTATAAAGCAGGCTGCTCCTGCCGCCGTTTTCGCGCCACCGCTGTTCCTTGGAAAGATGGCCGGTCTTTTCAAGGTCGGCGATGGCGCGTTTGACTGTGCTGCGGGAGAGCTTTAGCTCTTTGGCAATGGTGCCTATGGCCGGGTAGCATCTCCCGTCCCTGTCGGCACGATCACGAAGATACATGTAGACCGCCTTGGCCCGGTGCGGCAGATCTTCCGCGTAGATGGATGTAAAATAACCCACAGCGCCACCTCCTAATCCGTTCGCAGCGTAGGCATATGCTCTGCTGGTTCCGGTGCAGGTGTTTGGACAATTCCGCCGTCTGCAGCATCAGGCGGTTCGGGGAATTCGTCATAGTCATCCTCATAGGCACAGTTCTGCCGCAGGATTTCCTGCTCCAGCTCGAAACGGTCAGCATAAGCCACCTTACGGGCCGCCCGTTCTTCCACTTCATATGTCTTATCAAAGGTAATGCCCCATTTGAGAAACAGCGGCAGCTTGGTGCGCATGGGGCAGTAGCCGGTCTTAGCAAGAATAAAGTTTCCCTTGGGGAGTGTTTTCAGCTCGTCAGGCGTCATCAGCGGACGTTGGATCATCTGCAGACTCTGGCTCGGATCGTTCTTTCCCCGGCTTATGGAGCCGGACATGACTGTCCGGTTGCCGAGCGCTTTGGAGAGTATCTCGGCGCTTTCGGAACTAGGCGCGAAACCGCCGAACAGAATATCCTGACAGTTATCAGAAATGATAGCAGAACCCTCTCTGCCATAGTTTTTTTCAAGCTGCGCGAAGGACTGAATGATTGGTACCATTGAAATTCGTCTGGAACGGCCTGCGGAGAACATCATCTCCAGCGACTGGATTTTCGGGATGGTGCCGATCTCATCCGCAAAAATCATAACGCGGTTCGGCAGCTTGCCGCCATGGTCATCGGCGATGGTCAGCATTTCTCGGTAGAGTTGTTGTAAAAACAATGACACCATAAAATATTTCGTGTTATCTTCCTCCGGGAGTACAATAAAGATCGCCGACTTCTCCCGGCAAAAAGTTTCCGTATCCAACGTGCTGTCAAAACACAGAATCTGCTCCATCTCCGAATCCAGAAAGGCATTGAGGCGGGACATAGCGGTCGAAAGCACAGAAGCCATCGCCTGATCTGCCGTATTGAGCGCTGCCCCCGCGAACCATTTCGCCTTGTGGTCGGACGGCAGTTTATCCATCAGCAGTTGAAACAGGCTTTTATTCTTCACCGGCGAGGGGGCCAGCAGATCCTGTATCATTTTAAACACCGAAATGATGTGCCTCTTTTCTGGAGCACAATATTCAGCAATCAACAGAATAACCGAGGTCAGCAGGCCCTCGGCGGCATCGTAAAAGAAAGCGTTCTGTCCGTAGTTTGCCGAGTCCTCGCCGCTGCTGGTGATAATAGTCTTAGCGGTAATCTTAGCGTATTTTTCAGCTTTGGACTTGAAGGAGAGATTCTCCGGATTCTGTTTGTAGGCATCCATATATTTGTTGACCAGATGCAGGATGTTGTCGCCGTCCGAACGTGTCGGATTTCTGAGATCCAGCACGGAAATGTTGTAACCGTAGCAGTCTTTTGCGATGCCTGCGTAATTTCGGAACAGGTCGCCCTTGGTATCGGTGCAGAGGAAACTCATTCCGGATACGCAGGCGTATTCGATGTTTGGATAAAGAAAATTTGCGGTCTTGCCAACACCGGCGGCTCCGATCATCAGGCAGTGGATGTCGCCGATATCCACCAGCGCCGTAATGGAGCCGCCGCTTTTTTTGTAGCCGACAATCAGTCCCTGAGGAAGCTGCGCCACAGGCGAATCAGGTGCAGCGATATGTTGTCTCCATTTCTTCGGCTCGTAGGGAACATGGGTATACGTCTGCCGAATTTCCTTTTCCGTAGCGAAACGCGCCGTGCCGTGCTGACCGTCGCCGACTGTTTTGGATTTGATTCCATTGAGGGTATAGTAGTGCGCCAGAAGGGAGATAAACCCGATCACGGCGAACATACCAATCCCAACTACAAGTAATGTAATGATTTGAGACGCTTGCATTATTTCCACCCCCGTTTTTACATCATTATTTTCATGTTGCAGTGTTGTTCTTCAGCCTCTGGTTCTTCTGCAGGAATAGCTTCCATCCCGTGCTGTGCCTTGAGATCCTCGTTCCAGTCTTTATATTGTGATTTCAGTACGGACACATTGGAATATCCGTGTTCCTGTGAAATCCCTCTGAGTCTTTCCGTTGCCTTGATACCCGCCTCATCATGATCCAAGCAAAGATACACTTCCTGAATGCAGGGGTTCTCCCGCAGCTGCTGAAGCAGCGCGTGTTCCGCAACACCGCAGAGAGACACGTAGCTGTGCTGCTTCCAGTTCTTCAGGTGAAGCGTAATAAAAGACAGCATGTCAATGGGCGCTTCAAACACAAAGATTTTACTGTCGGTTCCTGTGTAATGAAAGCTGAACCGGGGATCGCAGCCTTCCACATTTCCTTTGTAGCTTTTGCCTCCGGTGTAAGTTCCCCGCTTATGGGCATGACGCGGGATTCCATCCGCATCGCAGCCGACAAACACAGCGTTGTGATATTCCTTGTCCTCATAGAGCAGCTTCGCTTTGGCAAAACAAGTCACCACATTGCGGTTAATAAACCGCTGTTTGATGAGATAGGCAAACACATGGCGCATATCGGAATTGGCCGGAGGCAGCTCGAAAGGCTTTTTCGGCTCCGGTTCTTTATCCCCATCACTCTGCTGGTATTCGATTCTCTGTTCGCCGCCGAGAAGCAGAGTAACCGCTTCCGGGAAGGACAGATGATAGAGCCTCTGCACCAGATCAATGGCATGGCTGCCTTCCTCGGAGGAATGGTCGAACCATTGGCTGCCCCGGATTGTGATGCTGTGATCCGACACCAGTCGTTTATCCCGGCCGGAGGGCAGGAGGCGCTCTCCCTGCCGCTGCAGAAAGTCAACCAGATCCACGGAATTGGCCCTTTGCTTTTCTTCTTCTGTAAAATGCACATAGCCTGACATGGCAAAACCTCCAATCATAAAGTAATTTGATGTTGCTGCTCGTAATCGTCACGGGCATGGCCTTGCGCCTGTTTTTTCTCCCGTAGCCTGCGCAGACGTTTCCGGTCGATGCGGAAGGCAGCGCCGCCCGTTGTCTTGTGATAATTCTCACGGAACAGATTTTCCAGCCGGTGCATTAGTCTCGTCGCTGCCAGCATTACGGACGGATTACGGTACTCGTTGATACGGTCGATTAGGAACTGCGCGTAAACGTTTCCCTGCTGTGCGGAAAGGGAAAGCCAGTACAGGCTTTTCTCCTTATCGCGGGGAGCATCACCGTCATAGAAATACAACTCGCCGAGAGCATATTGGGCATACTGATTTCCCTGTTCAGCGGATGTGGTCAGCCAGCGGACAGCGGCTTCTACATCTTTCGGAACATCTTCACCGGAGAGGTAGAACTTGCCGAGCTGATAGGCAGCGTACTCATTTTTTTGTTTTGCGGATAGAGTGAACAGCCGGATTGCGTTTGAAATGTCTTTGAGGACATCCTCTCCGACGAGATACAGCTTCGCCAATGTGTATTGAGCGTACTGATCGCCAAGGCCGGAGGAAAAAGTAAGCCATCTGACCGCCGCCGCCGCATCTTTTGGAATATCTTCACCAGAAAGATAGAGCCTGCCAAGCTGATAGGCCGCATACTCGTTTTTCTGTTCTGCGGATAATGTGAACAGCTCCACTGCTTTTTGAATATCTTTTTGCATATGGGTGCCGTCACGATAAAACTTGGCAAGCGCATACTGCGCCGCCGCATTTCCACCATCGGCTGCCTTGGTCAGCCATTCGACTGCCTGCTCTGTATCGCCGGTGCCGGTTTCCAGCCACAGCTTTCCGAGCATGTATTGCGCGTTCACATTTCCAACCTTGGCAGCCTTCTCAAAATAGATCATGGCTGCGGGAATATCCTGCCTTGTCCCGGTTCCGGTATAAAGCATCTGGCCGAGACGGTATTGGAGCTTATCATCATGGCTTTCAGCCTCTAAAGAAGAAAATCCGGTGAAGGCACGTTTGAAGTGTTCACCGGATTTGTCCGTATTCTTTTGTGTTCCGATTCCGTCCCGGAACATTTTCGCAAGCTCATAATCCGCATAGGGATTGTCTTGGTCAGCAGATCGTCGGTATAACTCGAAAGCCGTTTCATAATCCTGCGCAACACCCTGACCGCGATAATACAGACCGGCAAGAGAATACTGAGCATACTTGTGGTTTTTATTAACCGCTTCCTGAAACCAAGAAGCGGCCTGCCCATAATCCTGTGGAGTACCCAATCCGGCAGCGTACATCTTGCCTATGCGGTATTGTAAATAGGGCTTATGCTTTTCTGCTTCCACATCAAGGAAAGCGGAGAGCGCCCTTTCATACCACTCATGGGAAACCACCGGATCAACCTCTCCGCCAAGGCCGTCCGCAAACATTCTACCGAGATCATGCATGGCAAGGGCATTGCCGGATTCCGCTTCCAGCAGAAATAATTGAAACGCTTCATTGAAATCCTGTTCCACCGTATCACTGCCGTAGAGATACGCACGGGCCAGCTTGTACTGGTCGCTCCATTCGGCACGGAACACGATCTCTGAAGGTTCATCGGGTACGTCATCATGCAGCTCGAAAGTATCGGGTATGGCTTCCGGTGGCGTTATCGGCTCCGACATGGATTCGTCCTCAAATGTAAAATGGTGACCGTCAAGCTTTAACGCTTCGGCGATCACCATATTTTTGATGCTCTTAAATTGTTTCTGCTGAGAGAGAGGCGGCTGCGGAGGAAACTGATTAGTATATGTCTTGAGAATTTCATTCTGCCAATCTCCCCATGCGACATATAGCTTTGCGACGCGCTCATCTTTGACCAGCTCATCGACAATCTGATCGACGATGGCCTTTACATCAGCCTTGAGGTAACCGTAAACTTTTTTCCCTCCTGTGTTTTGGAGACGCTGGGAAAGCAGCAGGATTTTTTCTTCGATGGTCTTGTTTTCACAGATGCCGGAGGATATCTGCCGCAGCAGTTCTTCCATCAAATCCGCAGTGCCTTGCTTGAGGTCGCTTCGCGCCTGATTCTGCTGATCATAAATTTGAGCGAAGTCCTGACGAAAGATATCGTGCGCCAGCTCGGAACGCATGGCTTCAATGGCAGGCTCGGTAAGAAATCCGTCGTTGTCCTTCGCGGAGTAGACCATAAGGTGAACATGCGGATGATGACTTTCATTATGAAAAGCGCAGTACCAGCGGAGGTTTTCGCTGTCGATCTTCATGTACTTGCAAAACATGGCTCTCTTGCTGCGGATCAGATCCCGCCACTGCTTGCCGCTGTCATATCCGAGCCGCGCCGCATCCTCGCGTCGGAGAGAAATCACATGTGTCCAAATCGGCCCTTTGTGATCGACCACATCACCCTGCACCTGCGACAGAATCACCGGAGTTCCGGCATCAGTGAATAGGCCATGCTCACCGATCCGTTCTACGCGTGGACGGTTTGCAATGTAATCCACATAGTTTTCCCGCTTGCCGACAAGATCGAGGTTTTGCTCCAAGGCGCAGGAAATAAACTCGGATGCATTTCCCCTTGTGGGGCACAAAAGATAATCACTGTACTCCAGCATGTCTTGTGAGGAAAGAATGTCCCGGAGAAGCTGACCGATCAGCTTTTGCTGATTTACCGTCGCCGGAAGCTGTGCTTTGCTCTCGTCAATTTTTTCTACGCCTTCACGGGTACCGATGTATTTTACATAGTTCTGTAGCTGCTCCGGCGGGGCATCCCGCATGTAGCGAGAGGTAAAAATGATCTTGGGCATGGTAGACTCCTTTCTGGTTTTAGGGTAAAAGAAAAGAGCGACTGGTTAGTCACTCTTAATGTAATAAATCTTAGAAAACTTAATGAGTTGTAAAATAATTTATAAAGTCATATTGTGTTTCACAATATTTAATAAAAGAAATAAAAATCATTAAGACTTCAATTCTCTCCATTTTAACTTGTGACGGATGAGAGAGATCATTTCGAGTTATGCGAGTAAAATTCGCATAAACTTTTGAAGATAATGAATCCAATTTTCCAAATAGTTTTTTAAATGCTTGATCATCGTGCTTTTTCTTTGTTTGGGCCAAATAGTCTTGGTATATATCATATTTTTTTGATGCCATCCAAATACCATTAAGTTGTCTTTCCATGTTGTTTTTTATCTCGATATAATTATTAGAATCCAAAAAGGCAGATAAAGCTTCTATAAGTTTGTTGATTATCGTTTCATTTGCTAGCCCTAACATAATGATAGATGCTTCTAAACAGTTAGCATTAAAGCACCGAAGAGCTTCTTTAATATAAAACTCTATCCATTCATCAATGTTAGGAATACTTGCTATTTTATGCAAATATCCATCCTCGTCATGTGGCAAAATTTCTTTCTGTTTCAAGCACTCCATACCGTACTCTGTTACATGAAAATATGGAAGATTATAACCACAATTTCCATACCCCCCAGGAGAAATGATTCCTTGGTTTAGCAAATAATGAAACTGCTCATGTATTTTCAATAACTCTTTAGGAGAAAAGTTCGTGTTGTATCCCGAATGAAGTAAAAGTCCACTTCCTCCCCATGCAGCGTCGTAGACTTTAATGTCAGAAGGTATTAACTTTCGTTTAATCGCTAAGTTCTCTAACAGACGATATAAATCACTTTGCCCACCTTGGTATCCATATTTTTTGAAATTCTTACCTTCACTATCAAGGTCAGTATCTTCATATGCAAGAGTATCTAACATCAAACTTCTTATTTCAATAGATGTTAAAAAATCTCTGCTCATATCCATGTATGTCATTCCTCTCTAAATTCCAGTTTATGATCCACTCTAAAACATATTGTTATGTTATCTCAATATAAATAAATATACTACTTAAAACAGAATAACACAAATCGAGATTTAAACGTAAAAAGCCTCTGCCGCAGCAGAGGCTTCACCGTCCGCGACAGCTTTCCCGCTTACAGAGCGCCGAGTTTTTTTAGCAGTTCTACACAATCCTTTGCACCTTGCACATAGAGAAATGCACACTCATGGTCTGCAATCAGATTAGTCTTCTCAAAGTAATCGGTGAGGATTTTCTGCTGCTCCTGCGGCAGATCCTTTACAACATCGCTGGCTTGCGTACTCAATAACCGAACCTCATCGTAAAGCTGCTGCTCATCCTCGCAGAGATTTTCTTTTCTCTGTGCCAGAGCATTTTCCGTCAGCTCACGGATTGCCATTTCAAAAATTTCTTCCTTGTCCATATCAGAACACCTCTTTTTGATTACAACATAAACAATATCCAGTATGAAGTCCATACCCAAAAGCACTAAATCAATCTTTTTTTTAGATTTCCCTTTTCTGATATTTATACGCACTTTCAAAATCCACCGCGCCGTTTATCCGCTTCACTTCGTCCAGACATTTCAGGTGGAGCTTGTGCAGAGTCGTTTCGTCAATGTTGTGCGAGTAGGCGATCACATGAGCCAGCTTGGAAAGTTCCACGGCTATTTTGAAATCCATCCGGGCAATCCGGTTTTCACTGTCATGGACGGTGCCGGTGAGCACGGAAGACAAGGTTTGCAGCAGATAATTTTCGGCTTTCTGAGAAGTCAGGTAGCCGCAGTAAAATTTGAGCGCCTCGGTGACAAACTCATTTCTGGATTTTACGTTTGCCATAGGCAGTAGCTCGTTGCACCGATCCAGCACTTCCTTGTCGATATAAAAGCCGGTGCGTACTTTTTCCGGTTCGTTTGCCATAATGCCTCCTTTTCCTTTGACGATAAGGTCGGTATGCAAAGAAAGCGCCCTGAATGCCCGGAGCAGCTTGTCATTTTTCAAATCCAGCATAACAATTTTGGTCACTGGTTAGAAAGTTATGTCACTTCGCAATTCCCGAACGGCTTTGCCGGTCGGTGTTTTCCGGCTTTAGGCTGCGAAAGCAGCATAAAGCCTTTAACCAGCACCATTTTCGACCCTGATTTTGCCTCGGAAATGAAGCCAAAACAAGGCGATCCGGCCTCTCTGTCCAACTCTTTTACAAAGCCTCAACACGGGTGGAAACCCGTTTATAGGTATACGGATGCCACCCCGCCTGTCAAAGCGGTACACGGGGCAACACAGCCGCCAAATTTATGCCCACGGTGCGCTTGTTTACATCGGACTGCCGCCGCCATGATTGCCTGTTGGGAAAGCGGCGGGATGAGCCGATCCTTTTGGTTTCTCAGTTCCTTCCAATTCCCGGTTCTCAATATACTCGCGGACGGGTGCGGGAACGTGCTTTTCATAGAGCTTCTGCATGACATCGCCCAGTTCGGCCTGCAGTTCGGTATCCTTTTTACCCATATATTGCTTGATGGCTCCGAGTTTTTCCGCATCGAAGCTGATTTGAATGGTTGCTTTTTTCATGACCTTTCTCCTTTTTAATATAATATTTGGGTTACATGCCCATACTCATGCACTGACTTTTTTCTTCGGCGAGAGCCGCGTTCTCCTTTTGAGACAGACTTAGCTGCTGCGCCTGCTCCGGATGCGCAGCCAAAAAATCGGCGGCGTTGGGAAGAAACCCCGAGTACCGTCCATAGGAATATCCCTCAGATTCGAGTAAAATTCCGTCCGGCCTGTCCTTGCTGGTGACAAGCAGGCAGTGATACGCACCCTGCTCATCACAGAACATCAGGTCGATATTGTCCCTGATAAAGTCATAATCAGCTAGCATGTTTTTAGAAAACGCGTCGTATTTCTGCGTGGACAGGTCAATTATTTTCTCAATTACACACTCCCTTGGATTAAAATCATCCGTCTTTTTTTCAAAGATCGCTTTGGTCTTTAACATCTTTTTGCCTTCCTTTACGGTAAATAGTTTCTAGGATTCTGGCTTTTGCCGTTGATGTCCACTTCAAAATGCAGATGTGGTCCGGTACTTCTGCCAGTGGAGCCAGAGTAAGCGATGAGGTCGCCCTGCTTCACACTTTGCCCGGCGGTCACCACAATCTGCGAACAGTGTCCGTAAAGTGTGCAGAGCCCGTCGCCCCGGTCGATGACAACATGATGTCCGTATCCGCCCGTGTCGTAACGCACATATTTGACGGTACCGTTTATCGCGGCGTGAACCGCAGTGCCGATTGGTACACCAAGGTCAAGCCCCGTGTGGAACGCTTCGTCACCGCGAATTGGATCGGTACGTCCGCCATAATCCGATGTGACAAGATTGCGCCAATTAGAACCAATTGGGCTGATGAAACCGCTGCCCACCGGGGATGTCATTCCACCGTTGACGGAGACCTCACTATCCTGCGATGCCGTGATATGCTTGTAAATGTCAGCGGCGTTTTGCCTTTCCTCCTGCGTGACGGCTTTCCCAATCTTCTTTTCAATGCTCGCGTAAATGGTTTCAAGATCGATAACCGGAACCGCTACGGTCTTGGTCGTCCCGGATTTTGTGTTCGTTTCTTGTTTGTGGGTGACAAAGTAGCCGACAAAATTCCGGTAATCCTCCGCACTCAGATTCAGACTGTCAGCGCCGAAATACAGAGAATAAAAAATTGCCTTTACCCTAACGCTGTCAATGCTGCCGTCCTCAATCTCCGCAGAGATGTCTTTTATGGCTGTATCCAATTTTGAAAAACAGTTTTGTATGTTTTGAATGTGGGTCGCATAGTCGGCTGGAACCTGGGATGAGATTGCGCCACCCTTGAAGCACAGATCCACGGCGGCATTGTTGTTGTCGGCCGCACCCGAGAGCATACTTATGATGACCACGATGCAAAGAATCAGCGGTGTAAAGGCGGCGGCAATGATAACGCCGATGGCTTTACACGTTCGTTTGTCGGTGGCGACGGCCACCGCCGCTTTGACCGCGAGGGCTATCGTTGCGGGATCAGCCATGTGATCACCACCATTTTGGGCCGAACAAACTACCCTGTTCCGGTTCGGCCGCCTGCTGCTCCTGCGCCAGTCGGACGGATTTCTCCACAGCTTGTTCTAAAAAATCGGTGTCAAAGCCCACGCTTTTGTATCCCTCCATGATAGTGTTCAGGTAATAATCTGATGGAGAACCAAATTGATGACCGTCATTCATGACATAAACCATGGCTGGAACATTCCTTCCTCCCAACTCCACGTCAAGGATTCCCTTGCGATAAAAATGGAGATATCCCTCATAGCGGTCAAGAGACTGCAGGTCTTTATCCTTTAACGCCCACAGAAGTATGGGAACATTGCTCCCCTTGAGCGGCTCCACCGTCGCCACCGAGCCACGGCCGCCGCCGCGGAACAGAAGCTCATAATCTTTGATTTCACTCACCCCGACTATTTTGGCGGTCGGGCATCGGAACGCCATCTGCGGCAGATTGAGATTGCTGCCGTAGGCGATATACAAAATCTTGCTTTTCATTTTTAATCAGTCCTCCTACAATAGACAATGAGTTTTACATGGACATAAAAAAGCCGGGGCTTTCTTCGTCCTCGGTCTGTTCGGTGTCCTCCTGATTTTGTTCAGCCGGTGCTGGGGCGGCTGCCTGTTCCTGCTCCTTCTCTTTTTTCTGACGCAGAAGCTCTTTCTGCTGTTCAGCCTGCGCAGGGTCTTTCCACGCGATGCAGCCGTCCAGATTTTCCAGCAGATGAAGCCGTGCTGTTTTGAATTCGTCGCCGATGAGACCCAGCCGTAGCAGCCAAGTGCGGAAGGTGTATTTTTCATTTGTGCTTTGGGTTCTGGTACGGCTGGCGCAACGCTGGGAAAGCGCCTGATGGCTGATGGCGAGGCTGAGCTGGATGTACGCCTTGATTTTTCCGGCATGAGTAGTGGAATTGAACAGGCGAAATTCTATCGTGCCTTTGGAAAACACGCTGTGAAGATTTAGGCAGTGGTATCGGCTGTCATCGTAATGGTGGTAGCTCCTGTCCTCGCCGTTATACCAGATGCGGCTAACGTCAGCCAGATTTTTCGGCTTTTTGCGGTTGAGTTCCTCCAGAAAACGCTCATCCACCTTTTTGCAGTAGCTGTGTTCGCGGGAAACGCTGACCTGTAGCGCTTTGTAAATCAGATCCTCCTTGCTCGCCATAATGTTGGTGATGTTGCGCAGGGTATTGGCATTGTGGGGCGAAGCATCCACATGAACGTGTATCCCGCAACTTGAATTTGCGACGGCTCCCGCGGCGCGAAGCTTGCGCACGATTTCCTGTATGGTTGCGATGTCCCCATATTTACAGATGGGGCTGACCATCTCAACACGGTAATTGGAATCGGCTCTGCCTTGCTTGCATTCCTCATGAATACTGGCGTCGCTTACGATTTTCCACGTGCGGCTTTGGCTGTCCAGCACGGAATAGGCGTCATAAACACCGCCGTCATGAGACAACCGTGTGCCGAAATGCTCCGATAAAACCTGCGCGGCCCGCTGGCGTGACAGCCCTGTCAGCTCGACTTCAATACCAAAGCGCTGATCTCTTAGATCCATTTGACTGCACCTCCAATCCGGCAGTTATTTTGTCATCGGCCGCCAGCCTTTCCGAACAGCTTTGCCTTGTGCTCTGGGGCCTGAACCATGAGGTTGTACCGTTCGTTGCCGCATTTGTACAGGCATACGCCGCGTTGCGGGTAACGGATGAGATTATATTCGCTCTGTTCGAGCTGGAGGGTATCGATGTAAAATTTAGCATCAATCGCCCCCGCGTTGAACAAAAACTGATGCGTCGGGATAGAGAACAGGGGCTTGGTATACTCCCGGATGCCATCGATATTGAAATCTTCGAGGTTTTGACTGGCGAGAATCACGGCGCTATCCTTTTTACGAACACGCTTCATGAAGTTGCGGATGTACTCCACTGCGGTGAGATTGGTAAGGAACAGGTAAAACTCGTCAATGCTGGCGACTGTGTTTCCGGTAGTCAGAAGCTCGTTGCTCATATACGAAAGGACATTAAATAGCAAGGCGTTGCGGATATTTTTGCTTGCCTGTAGCAGGCCCTTCACACCAAAGGTTACAAAGCTGCTGCTGGTGATGTTGGTGTGTCCGTCAAAAAATTCGGACTCCGCGCCCTTGCACAGGGAGTGGAGTCCAAGGCAGATTTCCCGCAGCGTGTCCGCGGTATATAGTTGGCGTTTGCTTTCATCGAAAGCTTTGTATTCAGCCTCAATAAGCTCGTACAGATCTGACAGAATCGGGTAATCCGTTGATTTTAGTTGATTAAAATCACTTTGATCGGTGATGCCCCATTTGTCGTAGAGCTTGCCGAGCATAATTTCGATGGTGTCGATCTGGCGGTCATTGAAGTCCTTGTAGGTTCTGAAAAAGTCCTTGAGAAAACTGATATGCTGGCTGAGTTTTGAGGCTTGACGAAATGCCTGAGGTGCTTCCGTATCCTTTGGGTCACCGGTTTCATCCCATGTTTTCGGCTCCAGAACATTGATGATATACTCGCCGCTCATCAGGTCGATGAAGCATCCGCCGAGGTTATTGGTCAGATCCTCGTACTCCATTTCAGGGTCTAACGCCAGCACATGCATGCCAGACTCGCACATATTGCAGAGGATGAGCTTTAATAAATATGACTTGCCCTGTCCGGAATTGCCGAGGATCAGGATGTTGGCGTTGGTCTTATCGTCGGCACGTTTATTAAAATCCACGAGGATATTGCTGCCAAATTTGTCACGGCCAAGATAGAAACCGTTGGCGTCTGTCTTACCGGAATAATTAAATGGGTACAGGTTTGCGACCGAGGATGCTGGCAGCACCCGTTCAAACTGATCGCCGAACACGTTCCAACCGGAAGGCATCACGCAGATAAAGCCCTGCTGCTGGCGGAGCATGAGACGGTCAACATTGAGCTTTGATCGGATCAGTTCGGTCAGCACCTCGGTCTGTAGCAGCTTGAGTTGGTCAGGGTCGTGCGCCGATAACTCAATATATACGGCAGTGTGGAGCAGCGGTTCCTTGTTCCGGTGCATCTGCGTCACGATGGTCGCCACATCCTGCAGGTTGCTTTCGGCGGTGACGGTCTGCTGGAGATCGTTGGTGTTACTTCGATTCATGCGGTTTTTATTAGCCGCGTTGGATATGATTTTCTTTTCTTCCACCGGCGTGACATGTCGGGTGTAGATGCGCAGGGTAATCCCGTCTTTTTCCCCCAAATGCCGCAGAATGGCCTGCTCATCGGTGGCTGTCGGATATTCCCTAAGTGCCCAAACGCACCTGAATGTGTTGCCGCAGATAAAGTGGTCGGTGTTGAATTTGATGATTGAAGGGGCTATCATATCCAGAAACTCCTGAATGTGAACATCGTCCGACTGCTGAACTGTTCTTTCTTTCCTGTCTTTATTCATTTAGAATCACCCATCTTTCTCCGTCAAAATTCTCGAACTTTTCAGTGGTCACGTTCTGCTCAAAATACACGGCGAGGATACGCTTGATATCCTCTGTATCAGCACGCTTGACAGAGAAATCCTGTTCCCGCAGGGTTTTCTCAATACGATTCAGATATGGGAACACTTCACTCTGCTTTTCATTGCGCAGCCGGATAATGATAAGAAATTCTCTTGCGGTCGCCATCTGCACCTGTACGCGATCAAGATGGGTCAGGTCTGCTTCCAGCAACTTGCAGACGGTGGGGTTCTCCTCCTTCTCCATCCGCTGCCGCAGGAACCGCTTGTTGTCCTCGAAGTTTTCGCGGGAATTCAAACAACACATTTCGATCTCAGCCATGCCTTTCAGAACAGTCATGAGCGCGTAAATCCGTGCGGAGATGCTGGTCTCTGACAGTACGGAAATGTTCGACGGCTTTATAATAAAATACACCAGCTCGCCGTGGCTGTAGGTCAAAAGACTGTAGTCGGTGACGGTTCTCGCGCCGATAAGCTGGCGGGTCGACTGCTTCTGCCGGGCAACCTTTTTTTCTTTTCTGCTCATCATTCCGTGTACCTCCACTCATAGAGTTGTTGTCTGGCGATAAAAAAGGCGCAGGCGTATTTAATAAAATCAAGAATTGAGGTGTCCTCAAACCGGATAGTGAGGAAACCGTAAAGGGCGGTCACCACAATCGGCAGCAGGAAGCGGAGCTGTGCCAGCGCAAAAACAGAGATAAGACATCCAATACCGATGATTCCAATGTCACGTAGCTGCCACAGCCACAGCGTTGCTTTGGATTTTAAATTGTCAGGATAAATGTACATTCAGTCATCCCTTCCTTCCATGGATTTTTGCAAAAAATATGCGATACCGTGCAGAACAAATTCCACGCACGGTATCGCAACACTGTTTCCAAGCGCCTTGTAACGGGCACTGTCCGATGCTTTTTCGATGTCTGTCCAGTGATCCGGAAAGCCCATCAGGCGCTCACATTCCAATGGCGTCAGCCGCCGGACGAACTTGCCGATCCGCACAGGGTGCAGGGTATTAAGGGAATATCCCCCGCCTGAGTGGGCCTGTAACGTTCCGCAGAGGTCGCCGTTTTCCGTTCCGCTCCGGCAGTCCAGCCCAGCGACTTCCGTATCACAAATAAGGTCGGTGGCGTCCTTATACTGCCGTGCGCTTTGTGTGCTGACCACATCGTTGGAGACGTATTCGTCGCTGCGCTGCTGGGAAAATACACAATGCACGTCGGTTCGAGTAAGGGTGTAGCTGATATTTTGCTGACATCCCAAACCGTTACCGCCGTTCTTTTCTTTTCTGTCGATAATGTTCCCGGCAATGCAATAGGTTTCCTGCGGTGTAATCGTCAGCGGAACATTGTTGCCGCCTGTACCGAATCTGGCCGTTACGGTTGGCGATTTATCGTACGGCCCGGTATACCGGGCATCTATACCGTGATTTTCATACACCATAGGCTGATGACCGTGCTCCTGCGCCCGGAGGGTTCCAGCCACATTTTCGCTGCAGTCCATTTGACTTCCACCCTGGTCGTTCAGGCAGAGAACGCTCGGTACACTGTTTGAGCCGCTTTCCGAACCTTTTAAGGTAGGAGCGCATTCCTTCTGATAACCGATACCTCCGGCTTTTGCTCCCTGTCCCGCTGAGAAAGACGCCGTAAACAGCAGACCTGCCGGGTTTCGTCCACCGCCACCATCCGCTCCCGCCAGTGTGGGTGAAACGCTGTTCTTTGGAAAGATTCTCCCTTGCTGGGTATCCCATGGATTCAGACACCCGCCTGCTTCTCCAGCGCCTGCCTGAGGATCGGCGGCAGTTCCTTGCCCCGCTTCTTCGCACGGCGCAGGATTCCCAAACAGGCTGTCCTGCTCAAATAGTATTTTGGGTGCGGTGCGGCCTCCAAAATCTGCGACAAGAAAAATTCTCTTGCGTCGTTGGGCGAGATGCCAGTATTGAGCGTCCAGTACGCGCCAAGCAACGGAGAATTGATCTCCCATGACGGTCCCAGCAGAGAGCCATACCCTTCCCGGAGGTCGAGGTACAGATACGGAGTCGTCTGCAATTCGGCAGGTTTCCTCGAGTACGGTTCGGAAATCATCTCCGTCGCAGGAGCTAAAAGCGCCGGGGACATTTTCCCATAGCATGTATCGGGGCCGAATAAACTCATCTGTTCTTCCGTTTCGAACATCTTCAGCTCGCATCTCCTTTACAATTCGAATTTGTTCCATGAACAGGCCGGAACGTTCGCCCGTAAGACCTTTCCGCTTTCCAGCCAGGGACAGATCCTGGCACGGTGAGCCGCCTGTAATGATGTCCACAGGCGGCAGCTCTGCGCCTTTCAGCTTTGTAATATCGCCCATAGGGAGCATTTGCGGAAAGCGGAGTTTTGTTGCCTCAATGGGAAACGGCTCAATCTCGCTCGCCCATATTGGCACGATGCCGTTGCGCACGGCGGCAAGAGGGAAACCGCCGATTCCGTCGAACAGGCTGCCAAGAGTCAGCGTCGCGTTCATAGCTTCATGCTCATTCCGGAAGACAGAACTTTCTCCAGTTCCTGTTCCATCTCCATGGGAAAATACGAAACATTTGCCGTTCCGATATCCTTCATAAGTGAATCGACTTTTTCCGCCGCTTCTTCATAGGTGTCAAAGGTCATAGGTTTCCCGTCCGATTTTAGCCAGGCTTCCGCCGCGCCGCAGACGGATGCGGCGCTTCTTTTCGCCCATATTCCATATTTCTTCATATTTTTCACTCCCATCATTTCAGATTGATTAACGTATTTTATTGGGATTCCAAGCCTTTTGGCTTCGGCAATCTCCATTTCCATCCCCTTGGATATCTGGCTTCCACAGATCCATAATTCTTCGCACGCGGCAAGGATATGGAGCCCCATCTGAATGCCCGCAGTTCTTTCGGCAGGATTGGAATCGTCCAGAAAAGCCGGATAGAGCAGATGCGGGGCAATCGGAACATATCCGCGTTCCATCGCGTAGCGGCAGTATTTCTTCGCCATTTCAGCGTTGTTATCAACATCTCCGGCGTAAGGCGAGGCAATATATACCAGCTTTTTGTCTGTCATTTCGCCACTGCCTGGACAACCGTCCTTGTAATATTGACGGCAGACTGCGCCGCGTAGAGGGTACTCATGAGGTTTGCCTTGGTCGAGGTGTCCAGTCCGAACTGTCCGGCAATCCTTGGTATTTCCGAACTTGCCAGCATAAGACCGAGGCCGAGGAGCATGTTGCTGTTAAACACCATGAGCCCCGCGACGAGGATGGTCGCCTGTAAAAAAGCAGTCAGGCACAGCCCGATGACCTGCTTGCACCAGCTTACGAAACCGTCAATGTAACCGCGAGGTACGCTGAACATGTATAAGCTGCCTACAGCAATCTGAATGAGTAGAATGCCACCTCTTTTCAAGTTGGCAAAGAACACCTTGATAATCGCGTAGCCCATGAGAATTACAATAAAGATACCCATGATTGGGTTGAGCCCAAGCCCGCCGAGATTGGTCAGTGCGGAGGCGGACATGGTGCTGATGCCTCCGCTTGTACCAATCATTCCGGTGATTCCGGACGAGAAGCTGCCCTGTAGAGAAACAGCCAGCTTATACAGTTCCACTGGTACAATGTTAAACAAATTCACAGCCATAAATCCCTTAATGGCGTTTAAGGCGGTGTCCTTAATGCTGCCCCGACCGCTTTGGTATTCAATTCCGCACTCAAAAACGGCTACCACCAGCCCTGTCCCATAAAGTGCCCACGCGAGATAGGAAAAGAACAGTACAATGGCCTGTACCCAACTCATATTGAAAAGCTCGGCCCCCATGTTGCCCATCATAGCGAAAAACTGGCCGAGGAAACCGACAAGCTGTGCGTAAATCCAGTCCATGATCTGGCCAAGAACCTTGTCTGCGACAAAATCCCAAATAAACATGTAAAGTAACAACTCCTTTCACTTAGTAATTGTTAAATATCCTTGTGCATGATAAAATAAAAAAGGCTCTGGTAAAACAGAAACCATTTTTTCAATAAATTAAATTGTAATGAGGTGAATGTCTTGACCGAGCAAGAACTAATTCAATGTTCACATAAAATGTTGAATAGATTTATTTTAAAATCCAGACATTTTTGCGATTGCTATTGTGTACCTGATGGATTAGCAGATATCTTAATGGAATTCAATGGAACTGGCACTGTTCAAAAAGACGAAAAATTTAGCAAAAAATTAGGATATGATTATGATTATTTTGCATTTGTTAAAAGCACCAAAACTTTAATTGCTTTAAAGTCTTTACTAAATGATGGTACATATTTTTTTAATGAAGATAGTTTTATGTTAATCCGTAGCATATTTGAAAACCACATTATGAACCGGTATGTTCGTGAGCATATTGACATTGAAAATGAAAGAGAAACTGTTGTTAATAAATTTATACTAAACCCGTTATCTGTCACCTTTAATTACTTTTCTTTACAAGGCTTTAATGTTGTTGATGAGCAAGGAAATTCCACAGGTAAAATACCAATGCCAGCAGGTTTTAAAATGGGAAAAGAAACTGATTACTACAGTAATTTTTATCAATTTTTATGTCAGTACACCCACTGTTCATTTGGTGCCTTACTTTGTTACTTCGATGATAGGTTTTATACATATCAAAAAAACAATTTTCAAGTTTTGACATTATTTTTCTCACTATTTGTGTTTACTAAGATTTACGAAGGTGTTGTTACGGTCGAAGGCGAAGATTATGACACCGTTGCGGAAGAAAAATCCTATTATGATTTAGGATATGATTCTATTGAAGTGCAGTTAGAACTTATTGATTTTTTAATTACTTATTACTCAAATCGACCAAAAGAAAAAATAAGATTCATAGTTGAGAAGTACCTTGGTGATAGTGAGTATGATAAAGAAAATAAAAAAATCATTGAAATGTTAAGCCAAATGAGAGAATCGCTATTTGATAATGAAATCGGAAGTCTTGATAAAAGTCAATTGAAAGATGGTCATTTTGTTAGAAAGTATCCTAATTTGAGTTTTTTCGATTAATGTAGCTTAACCGGACAAGCAACATCGTTGTTTGCCCGGTTGCTTTTTTGCTACATACCAACCACAGACCAAATATACAATGGGGCTGTCAAAGTAAACACAAGGCAGACGAAAAGGATGGCCGGCGCGGCCCATTCAAATTGGCCATGTTTTCTATAGTCGAAATAAGCGGTTCCGAGTTTGGCAAAGAAAAACACAGCGAGGATCAGGTCAATGGCGGGAAATACGACGTTATTGACGACGGTTTTGATTTGTTGAGAAGCTGTTTTCCAGGTTCCCTCAACCGCCCCCGCCACATTGCCGCTGTCTGCGGCATAAGCGGTCACGCAGCACATGGAAACCATGAGCATGACGGCACAAAAGATAACAAAAAACTTTTTACTTTTTTTCATACAATCTTCCACCTTTCATATTTTATTGATGAAAAAGAAAAGACCGCAGGGCTTCACAGAGCCTTGCGATCCTGTCTTTTTCTGATGATATTTTCAGGGATTGACCGGTGCAATGTGCCAATCCGACCACAAATTTCCGCTGATGGTTATCGAGTCGGAAAGGTTCATACTGAGCATCCCGGTCGGCGTCCAGCAATCAATCAAATAAGTGTACGGTGTGTAGCTCCCGTCCGGCATCCATATCGGCGTGAAATGGGTGCGCCGGTTATAAGTTGAATACCTGTTCTTCGCAAACTCAAACCTTGCGTTATACCCACTGCCGGTTCTGTCCAGCAACCTCCAGTAGGTTTGATACTGAAATTCTGGAAAATAGGTGACAGCGGTCTGTGTTCCGGTCACTGCCGAAGATTGATTGGTGCTGACGTTGGCGGTGGTCGTTTGATTGATGCCATAACCTGACTTCATACTTTTTCCGGAAGCGGTCGGTACTTTAGCGTCGGGCGTAATTTTCATGGAAGCAGAAAGGCTTGCTGAGTATGAATTTCGACTAAAATCCCACCAGCCCTTATCGACCCAATCGCCCTCATCCTTCCAATGTCCGCCGCCTTTTCCATCACTGTGCCATTTCCAGTTGCTGTGCCAGACCCAGTTTTCATGCCATTTTGGGCGCCATACGCCCCATGAAACTGAGGTCACCTGAGAATAGCCCGGAACATTTGTGCGGGAATAGGAATCGTTTCGGTCATCGGCAACGGGGTTCGGCGGATCTTTGCCGGACAGATCCACAATATTGGCTGCAATCGACCCCTCGCTTGCCCTGCCGCCGCCCGTTACGGATACATGAATTGTCATTGTCTGAGGAGCGGCCGGTGTTGTCCATCGAACCCATGCAAGCTGGGAATCGCCGTCCGGATAGTAAACATTGCCGACCGTATAGGTTTTGCCGCCAATGCTGAACTTGACAGTCACCGGATGATTGGGATCGGACTGTCCGCCGCTGACCGTAACCGACGTAATTACTTCCGTATTAACACGGTATGTGTAGTTATGGGTGCTGGTATTTGGCGGCTCTGCTTCACTGAATCGTACAATGCCAAGGCCGAGGGAAGAGATGATATCCGAGTTGGATGCGGCGGATGTCGTAGAACCTGACCATGCCGGATAGCCAAGATCCGGCGTTTCCAAAAACATGGCCAGCGGCAGATTCTTATGCGAAAGGGACACCATTTTTCTGCGCAGACCACCGTCCAATTGCTGATCGTAAAGCGCCGCTTCCGTTGCTGTCATGGCAATCCTGACACCATTAAATGTCATATAGGCGATGGGTTCCAGCAGAATTTTGTAATCCCCATTTATAAGTGTGCTGTAATTAAATCCGGTAAGCCCGGCGATGGTCATGATCATGTATTCGGAACAGAAATATTTCTTTATGACTTCAATATTTAACTGTCCGCTGTCGGAGCTGATAATCTTTGGAATCGTTCTATTGGGATTGTGATAGGTATAACCATTCATCTTTGGTGATAAACCAGTGCCGCAGTTATACTGTATTTTGCTGACTTTTCCAAAATGAGCTATTGTGCTGTCCGGTGTCTTGTTTGTAAAATCCAAGGGAGTGGAAACCACCGCGTGATCGCTTGCCCTGACTACCGTTACACGGACTCCCTCATCACCCGTATTCCAATAATTTTCTCCGGTTCCGTCACCCATACTGCCGCCTCCATGGTCAATGTTTCCATCGCCATCCGCAAAGGCGGTAAGCGGAAACAACAACGTCAGCAAAACAGACAGCGTTAAAAAGGCACTGAGTATTCGTCGTTTCATACAACACCTCCTGAATAGTAAAAAGCACAGCATTTCTGCTGCGCTTTTTGGTAATATTCTGATAAAAAAGGCTAATCCATCCGCCCTACCTGTTTATTAACATCTCCATCCGAGCCCGCTTTAGCGCCTTGGTTTGCACCGCCATCATCCACCCATCCGAAACCGGGAAACCATACCTGTCCTTTATCATTTTTCCCCCCGCCCTTGTGTTCAGACGGCTTGCTGACTTTGGTATCCCCTGATTTGTATGTGGGGATTTTGCTGGAATTATTGGTTTCACCCTGCGGTTTGGGAGCTTCTTTGGGGGCTTCGGGTTTTGCCACATCAGCCTGGATGGTCTGCTTGGTCCCGCTGGAGACTCCGGAACCCGAAACTTTAGAGGATGCTGTGACCGGTTCATTGGACTGAATGACCACATCTGTTTTTTCTGCCGGTTTGCTGGAATCAGGGTTCGGACTTACTTCACTTGAAACCACAGACGACGGAGCCGCCGTAACGTCCTTTGGCTTTTCTGTTTTAAATTGATAAGATATCGCTATAACGAGGGCCACACATACGACGCTGAGTCCGGCGACTATTAACCCTCTCTTGTTTTTATCAGATAAATTTTTCATAAGGTTCGACCTCCTATATATTCGTTTCTGACATTTTCTTACAAGCCACACCATATCACAAGAGCTTTCAAAAGTCTATTGAAATTGCGAAGATTTTTAAAACAAAGGCATATATTTTGCCTGCACCTTGAGATTAACACGCATGGGCGGCAGGGACTTGCCTCCAAAGGTTACCGGAACCTCCAGCAGGATTGAAACGTCGGCAAGAAAGCTCTGTGCGCCGCGGGAATTGGATGGTGCCAACGGCGCGTTTCGGATATTCACAGACAGGTTTGAGAGCTTGAATTCCACAGCTTTTCCGGCATACTTCAAATGATACCCGTTTTCAGAACGCAGGCCGAGGGCCTTGTCAAGCCTCCCGTAAACATCACCGTAATTGATACTGTTCGCCCATGAAAAGCCGCTCGGTTTGTAACCGCCGGAGTAACCCTCTCGGACACTGTGATAGACATTGTCATAGTTGTCGTTTACCGTCGAAATGACAGCGGACTGCACTGCGTCCCGAACACCCGACGCAATAATCATCAGACGCATGTATTCTGAGATCCCGCACAGGAGGATGACAAGAACGAGGGCGACAGCCACAATCAGAGGAAACGACGTCCCTCTTTTATTCCTTATGATATCATATAGTTTCATTATTTCCAGTACACCTCACTCTTGCCTGTGGCCTTAGATTTCAGTGTAATGGGGAAACTTCCAAAGCCTCCGAAAAGGCCAATGTTCTCCTGTATGGATACCGTCACCGTGAATTCGTGATCGAGCTGGATTTTACCGGTCTTTGACCACGTGATGGCGGGATTCAGCCCTGTTTGTTCTTTCAGTACCTGCGCCCTTTGGGTGGTTTCGCTGCCAACCCGGCCGGAGATTTCAGCTTCCCTGCACAGCTCGGTGGCAAAGGTGTCCAGCTGGTTTTTGGCGATATACACGGGAAACACCTTGACGGCGAGGGCGATCACCAACATAGAGCAGAGTACCAGCACCGCCACATCAATATATCCCTCACCGCGTTTTGATTTTAATATCTTTTTTAGCAAAGCATTGTTTCACTCCTCTCGCCTTATTTAATCGCTAAAACATTCCGCCGAGGGACTTCATGATTTCAAGGGCGATGACAACCAGATAGGTAAACAGGAAACACATCAGCATAATAAAGGAAAATACACGGATTTTCGGAGGTATCTTCAGTGCCTCGCCTTTGAGCCTCTGCAGTTCCAGTGCTTTGAAATCGTGCGCCAGCATCTGAAAATAAATCGCGCCGTCATCGCCGCGGAGCACACCGATCAGCCCTCGCACCACATCGGAGAGTTGGGACGAGTTGAGCCTTGCCTCAAACCGGGTCAACGCCGCCTCATAACTTGACGAGCGCATGTCGGCGGTCACAATATCCAGTTCCTTTGCGAAAGCAGAACCGGCATTCTTTTTGAAATGTTCCAGAATGGACAGCACGTCGCGGCTGCTCTTCAGTTCCTGCTCGATGGTCGCCACGAACCGTGGCAACTCGCTTTCGATCTGTTCACGCTTTGCCTTAAGCTGCTCGTCTGCTTTCCGGATTTCCTTAAAATAGACCAGAATCGAAAGGAACACCAACACCGGAGAGAGCAGCGGGAACAATAACAGACAGGGAATCACGCCGAAGAGGATTGCCCCGGCCTTCACAATGGCGTAAGCGGTGTAGATCTCCGGCGTCATGCCAATACCTGCCGCCTTAAGGATATTTGCCATGCGGCTCTTTCTGTATTCATTCATCCGAATGATTTTCGAGAGTCTGACAGCACCGGTCATCAGATACGCCTCTATGCTTTTGGCGGCCTTTTTACCCTTTTTCCCAGTGCTTAACATGGCTTTTGCCGCGCCCATGGTCGGGAGCTTCAGCACACCGGCGAGAATAAAAAATAGTCCCGCCGCAAGCAGGACCGCAAATAGAAACAGCAACATCTTCATATTCACTACCTCCTGTACTCAATGGGCTTAGTTAGCTTGATGACAAACGCGGTGGAAATAAAAATTGCCGCCGCGCAGATTGCAAGAACAATCTGCCCCACGACGGTGTGCATCAGCGTTGCATACCAGCTTTTGTTGAGAAAATAGATCAGCGGGATGTTGCCTACGACGAGGAGCGCCATGATGATGAATTCCTTTCTGGGTTCAAACACAAGGTAATCCAGTTCAGAATTGACAATCCGCATGTCCGACAGCTTGCTAACAATGGGCGTCAACGTGGTCTTGAGGCTCCGGTCGTACTGGCAGGCGGCAACGGCATCGCACCATTCCTGAAACACCTCGTTTTCAATTTTTGGTTTCATGGTCTTGAGCGCCGCGTCCACATCGGGATTGATGAGCCTGACCTGTGTCACAAACCCGGCAAACACGCTACGCACCGGAGGGTTCAGATTCTGGAGATTTTCCTCGACGGCGGTCAGAATATCCTCGTTTCTGAGATAGGCCGTGGTAATAATGGACAGCGCCGTTTCCAGTTCCGCGGCAATGCTCTTTTTGTAATGCGTCGACGTCATCCTGATATACCAAAACGGCAGGAACATCATACCTACCGCCAAAACAGGGACAAGGAACACATTTCGCATCAGAATGGCGATGCTCGCGCCAATGGCAAACAGCAGCAGCGAGCACGCGCAGACAAGGGAAAAACGGCTGCTCCGTCCGGTAAGTGCGAGGATATCCTGCGCTTCCATGATCTCCCGGCGCAGAAAGGACGGCTTCTTCCGTTTGGTGACTTCGTTGATCTCATCCTTGATGCTTTTGGGACGCCTGGTCAGAAAGCTAAACAGCCCATCCGTGAATTTCATTGGGGAGATTCCGAACAAAATAAAAGTACCTGCGATCAGACCAACACATGCAATCAGCTGAATAAAGGTCATACAGCGTTCCCTCCCTTCAAAATGTGATTGAGCACCTCCTGCGGCATGCCGTTTTCAATGAAATGCTTTTGCAAACTGGAGGATATCCCGCTGACCGGCTCATGACGCCCGTTAATAATAAATTTGTCTCCGTCCATGCGGTTTTCCGTGATGTGAAACCGGAACAGGGTTCGGAAATTTCGACTGCCGTCCGGTAAAATTTCACATTCCATGATTTCCATGATCTTGCGCTGCTTGTTTTCCAGCTGCTTTGTGAACACGACAATCGGGAACGCCTCGGTTACAAGAGACATGAGGGTATCATCCGCAATATCGTACTTTCGCTTGCAGAGGGTTGCCATCCTGCGCCAAGTGGCTTCACAGGAATTGGAGTGAATGGTGGTCAGTACGGTGTGTCCGGTTCTTGCCGATTCCTGTGCGGTATAGGCTTCTGCCGAGCGCATTTCCCCAACACAGATAATTTCGGGATTGAAACGCAGCGCCATATCAAGGAGCATATCCTGATCGATGTTTTGCTTTTCGTTGTCACTGCTTCGTGTCAGGGTATGGATGACGCTGTTGACCACCCTGCCGTCCTTCTCCCTTACCAGCGCAAGCTCGCGGGAACCGTTTTCAATGGTGAAAATTCTTTTCGTGTCGGGAATTGTGGTCAGCAGCCAGCCCGCCAGAGTGGTTTTTCCGCTTGAAGTCGCGCCCGCCACGCACACGGATATCCCGTAGCGCAGGCATTCAGACAAAAAGTCCAGCATTTCCCCGGTCGCTGTGCCTTCGTTTACGAAATCCTCTTTTGTGAGATTCTGCGGATTCACAATACGGATGGAAGCGCAGACGCCCACGTCCTCGTCAACAAGGGGCGTTTTCAGAACGGCGATTCGAATGTTCTTGCTCAAATGCCCGAGGACAGCGGGACTTGCGTTATCCAGCACCATGCCGGACACATGGAGCATCCTGCGGATGACGCTGATCGCGTGTTCCGGTGAGTCAAAGTGTTCGTCCAGTTTAACCGTACTGCCGTTGCTGTACTGGATTTCTATGTCATTCCACGCGTTCACGTCGATTTCCTCAATGCCAGTGCCAAAGATGTATTTTGTAAGAAATGAAAACTCCGCCATTTCGGAATAGAGGGCATCTATGAGCTGCTCATTGGTCATGCCCGTTACGGCGATACGGTAATCCATCAGGTATTTTCCGATATACCGTTTAACCTGCGTTTTGACTTCGTCCTTTCCGCCGTCAATGATGAGGGTGGAATATTTGCCGGAGATATACTCCTGCACCTCATGCAAAACAGCCACAAAATTCTTGGAGCTGTCATCGGGAGAAAAAAACAGATTATGATTATCTGCAATACTGCCAGGCTGGGCGCTTTGCAGTTCTTGTTTCATACGCCAAACACCTCCTTACTGATCTTCTCAATTTCCTTCCGAAATCTGCGGCTATCCTTAAGCGCCAGATCGCGAAACAGATCTCCAGCAAGCGCCTGGTTTTCCAACTCATCGGAATGGGGTATTTTAAACGCCACGCTGCCGAGCACCTGTTCGATGTTTTCACTGGCTTCATTGGTCTTTACATTGCTTGCCGCCTTGTACTGCTTTTCCGCGTCCCATTTGTTATCTTTCAGCAGCGGAAGCTGGGAAGACAGATAGCTAACGGACTTCAGGTCGCAGTTTACGAGCCGGAGCACCGAATCGGCTTCCATCAAGGCAACCGCGGACAGAATGTCCGTAGCGATGGTGCTGCCGCAGTCGATGATGATATAAGGCGCGATATCCCGCATACACTCAATCAGTTCCGTCGCCAACTCCGCGTTGTACGGCGGGTAGGTGAACATATTTTCGCCTTTGAGCATACCGACCAGCGTTAAATAATTGATTTTCTTATGGGTGACGCAGTTTTGTTTAATGAGCGTATCCGTCACATGGGTCGCTGCTAAAATGCTTCCAAGGGATTTTTCACATTCGAGGTCGGCGGGTGGGCAGATACAGGGCAGCATGGGGGCGGTCATATCACAGAGAAGTAAAACGACATTTTTGTGCCTATCGGCGAGGTGTTTTGCCAGTTTCACCGCCACAGTGGTTTTACCGCTTCCGGGGCTGCCCCACACGGCGAGAACCTGAACATCTTTTTCCGGCTCCGCATTCTGCGGCTCGCCACCGGTGTTTCGGGAGAAAATACTCCCTGTTTTGAAATTGAACATGCTATTTGCCTCCCTCGCTGGAAGAGGTTGTTCCGGAAGAGGATTCCGCTCTCTGATTGCCGGAAGGGTACAGTCCTTTGAGCACCTTGTCCTGCGACTCTATAAATTTGGCGGCATTTTCCTTGCTGCCCCGGTACACAAGGGAAAGATGCAGTTTCCCGTCCGACTCCAGATCGGCAAGAATTTTGCTCTGTTCCGGCGATGCAAGAAGGGTCACGGTTGCCGGAAGTTTCCGGTCACTCTCCGACGAAGTCGAATTGGATCCAGCGTCACGCTGGTCGGTGTCGTAGCCGGTGCTGGCGGTTACCCCGATGACCTCCACATACTGGAGTTCCTGCGGAATGACGGTGGCACCCTGTTTCTTGTAATCCGGCGCAATAACCGATACGATATCGCCGGAGATTAGTTTGCCGGACAGCCCGTTTGCAAGGTTTTTTACCGTTACGGATATAGCCTGCTTTTCTCCGTTAAGATTGTATAAATAGGCGTTGTCGGCGGCGGGCGTATTCGTAATCTTAGAATTTAAGAGGTAATCGCCAACGGTTAAATCTGAGGCAGCGTATTTGCCGACGATGCTGTCCTTGTTCTTTAGCACATTTTCCGGAAGATTGTATCCTCCAACCTCCACGGTCTGTACCATGTCCTTTGTGATCTGATCTCCAGCCTTGATATCTTTCGTAACACGCACGATGCTTGTTTTTTGTGAGATTCCGGCATTAAAAAGCGGCGTGACCGCGAAGCAGATCAAGAGCGAAAGGACAATACAGAGCACGCCGAGAGCAGTCCTGTTTTTTAAAAAACTCATAGGGTGATACCTCCCATATTCATAAAATAAGCGGCGATATAGCCGGTCGATAAAAAAGGCACGAGGGGAAACGCCTTTTGGCATTTCCTCCCGCGCAGCTTCTGAACAACTAAATAAATCGCATAAAAAATAAGCATGGCGGTCAATCCGATCACCAACGCCGCCATACCTCTTTGAAAACCGAGTACAAGCCCTGCCGCTGCCATCAGCTTGATATCCCCGCCGCCCATGCCACCCCAAATCAGAGCGGCGATCAAAAGCGGCAGTGCTGTCAGAATTCCGAACAGCTTCTCCGGTTCGAAGCAGATGAATCCGGTCAGAAAAATGAGCAGACAGATGGTGTCGGGAATCGTTCTTTTTTTAATGTCAATCAAAGATGCAATTAACAAAAGGGCAAAAAATATGCCGCCCTGCAATAGGAGCAGCAGATTATCGAGGCTAATGCAATTAGCCTGCATAGTTGAACATCTCTTTGATACGCTGGGTAACGGTCGGCATGATGGTATTGCCGAATAGGGCGTACAGTCCGGCGAGAAGCAGCGCGCCGATCACAACGCTGATTAAAATTTTAATGGCCGTATCCACGAAGCCCTCCGCTTTCCGTGAACGCATCAAAGACTGAACTACCAGCACTTTGCCGATCATTTGATTTCTTACTTTAAGTGCGAGTTTTCTCATTGCTATTACCTCCGAAAATATATTTTTAGATTTCCATGTGTAAGAGTGAATCCTACATGCCGCCCATCTGCATCCCTGAATTCTGCTCCAACTTTTCGGGAGAAGATGGCACCGCTGCTTTTGGGCTCTGTGTGAGCGCCTGATGATAAGCGTCCAGTACGGCGGTGTTCAACTGCTGCCGGAACGCGGCGGTTACAGGGAAGCAGATATCCTTGTACTCTCCGTTTCCCGCCTTGTAGCTGGGCATGGCCACGAATGGTCCCTTGCTGCTGTCCACCACCTTGACATTGCGGATAGCGAAACAGTTGTTTAAATTGACCGAAGCGATAGCTCTTACACTGCCCTCCGGACGGATGGAGCCGATCTTTACATCCACCTTCATTGGCATGGATTGTTCTGCGCTTTCCGGCACAGTTGTTTGTTTTTTTGCCGTTTCATTCATGATGATTTCCTCCTGCTTAATAAATTTAGGCACAAAAAAAGACAGCCGCTTGGCTGTCATAAAAATTGATGCTATTTGCTAAGTTCAAAGAGCAGCACTAAACTGTGGGACGCGGTATAACTTTTATCCCATGCAAGCCCGCATTTTGCCGAGAGCGCCAGAGTACCTTTCGCTCCGTTTGGATTTAGCGTCCCAAGCAGTGTCTTTGAAGAAAGATCGGTGGCGTAAATCAGATCCGTATCATTGATGGCCGACCATGAAGAGGTTCCCGCAGCTGTTTCCTTCACATGGATGCCGAGCGCCAGATCGGATTTGGTCTGCGCCACCGTCAGTTTACTCCAGTCGGCATATTTTGAAGACGTTACGTCATTTAATCTGACTGAGCCACCCGATGAAGCAGACAGACTCTGGATGGACACTTTTACGGGAACACCGGAATTGTTGGTGATTGGAATCTCCGACGCTATGAATGGTGTATCGTTGTTTGGATTGATGGAATAATTCACGCTGATGGGATGTGTTACCGAAATAAGTTCATTCACATTGTAATGTGTTACTTGGGAAACATTTCCGACATTGTCCACCGCAGCGATATGGATGTAGAAGTTGCCTCCGGACGGTCTTGAAAAGGTATAGTTTCCGGCCGCCGTTGTAATTGCTCCGTTTGGAACGGTGGAGGGATTGTTATCCACCACAATGGAATACCCTTTCATGCCGCTTTTGATGGATGCCGCCACTACCGGAGACTGGAATTTCACGCCGTCATTCTGCCCGGTGGCCTCCACGTAATACTGATAGTCCATCGCGTTATCGCTTGACGAATAGGCAACGGTATATTGTGAACAGTCAGCATTGTGCGTCACTCCTGAAACAGCAGGCGCATCCGGGACGCTCAGATCCTGCCCCTTGTGGTCGTTCCAAGAGGTGTCGGTGGTAATCTGTGCGAGATAAAAAAGGGTGTTAGCGGTCACGCGCTGCTCGTCCGGTGTGGCCGCCCCGTTGGAATGCCCGGTCTGGATCATCGCCGCGTTGCACCATGTGGTCAGGTAGAAGGCGTTGGTGCCTTTCCCCTCGGCATTGGTCTGCGGCGTGCCGCCGCTGTAGGTGTACGGCGGCTGGTAAGTCATCCACACGTCGCCCAGCGCCAGTTGGTTGGTATGTGACATGGGAACATTCAGAACAGTTCCCGGTTCCCCGATTTTCCACGGGTAGTTAGTCAGCAGACCCTTTTTAGACACGTTAATTTGCGTGCCGCCCAACACCGTGTATTTGCTGATGGTTTCAATATTGACGTAATGCGCCAGGTTGAAAAAATTCGGCATGGCAATGGTATCATTCAAGACCATCGTGTCGTGACCGAACAGAACGCCCCTGCCCGTCTTGATGAAAGTATCCACTTTGATCTGGGCGGTATTGGATAAGTCTTGAAAGTTATTTGCATCCCACGCACCGAAATATAACACATCGTATTTATAGGTTCCGTCCTGATTTTTTAGATAACTGTCGGGAGTTACGTTAAAAAGGGATATGGAAACCGCGTCGACCGAGATCAGCCCCTCGCCGTATCCTTTGGCATTGTATTCATTCGGCGTTTCCATCCACATTTTCAGAGATGCGGATTTTGGCAGGGTACAGCTTTCGCCTTTCCACGTTTTGAAGGATACGGTCGGAGTCACATCGGGAAAGATGTTGAGAACCCTGACCGTGTTTTTGGCCGGAATACTCTGAAAAGTGGATTCCAGCGAGGATTTGGAATAGAGCATATAATTGTACGGCTGCGACCGGTCGATATTATTCCAGTTCAGGGCAACGTAATTGCCGGAAGGGTTGGGCACTACCGTCAGCGTCATGGAGGGCGTGGCCAGCGCTGAGACGCTGTTTGTCGAGACCGACAGCAGCATTGCCATTGTTAGAACCGAAATGAAAAACAGCCGTTTTATTTTTGATTTCAATGATTGACCTCCTTCCCATGAAATAAATACGCGGCCGGAAGATCCTCCCTCCGGCCGTGTATTTTGTCTGGATTAAGTGAATTGGAACAGGAATACAAGACTGTGGTTTGCGGTGTAGGCGCTGTCAAACGCGAGCCCGTGATTTGCCGTTAGCGTCATCGTGCCGGTTGCGGCGGGACTCAGCGATCCGACCGCTGTCGGAGTTGTTTTGACCGCCCAATGGGTGGCAGTGTTGTACCCACTGCTCCATCCGGTCGTATCCTTTGCCCTGACGCCCAGCGCGATGTACTTTTTAGAATCGGCAAGGTTCAGCGTGCTCCATGATTTCGAGGCACTGTCCACATCGGTGAAAGTTAGTGTGCCACCCGACGCGGCGGTCAGGGACGCAACCGTGACATTTACCGCCACCTTCGTGTTGTTGGTTACTTTGATGTCAGGGGCGGTGAGTGTGCCGGTCGTTCCGTTGTTAGGGTCAATGGCATAGGCGGCGCTTATAGGATGCGTGAGGGAAATGGTCAGCGGTGAAATGGCGCCGTTGATGGCAACCGTTCCGGTGACGCTGCCTGTGCCGGTGTCGGTGGTGTCTGCTGCGAAAGCGGTGACTCCTGAAACACCCAGCATGGCAAGGGTCATGATACCTGCGAGAAACCTTTTGATACTTTTTCTCATTTTCAAACCTCCTAAAAAATAATATATAATCAGCCGGATTTTTCCGGATGATTACGACACGGTTAGCTTGATTCTGTAATTTGCTTCGCCGAGATACGTTTTGGTATCCCGGTCATAATAGCGGATGGCCGCGTTTACGTCATAAGTGCCGGGGTCAATTTTTTTTACAAGCGTGATGCTTTCAATGTGCTGTCCCGGAACGATGGGGACAGATTTTGCTACCGTTTTTCCGTCAAGGACAACTTCGCACTGCATGATGACATTGTTTAATGCGGGATTTTCTACCACCCATGCACCTTTAGTGCCTTTTGCACCGCTCGGGAACGAGATTTGCGCACTCACCCTGTCAGTAACCGTGAGCTGTTTCTTTTGAAGCTCCGACAGGATTTCACTCTGCGTCTTGGAATCGTAGCCTCCCGGTATGGCGCTTCCGTTATCATCCAGTGAAGAAGAGCCGGGGCTGGACTGGCTGGATGGGTTTAATCCACCACCATTCTGACTGTCCGTCCCGGCAATAGAAAAAGAAATTATAATGCCTATGATCAGCAGTAAAAGCAAAACCAGAAGAATCAGCAATGTTTTTTTTCGCTTTTTCTTTTTGTCGTTGTCGTTCATGATTTCCCTCCATTTTCAATATAAAAATAAAAAACAGCCATTTGGCTGTCACTGAGTTGCTATAAATTCATGGTTTGGCCGCTCTGCTGTTCCTGTTCAGGTGACTGGAATGGAATCTCTTTGAAGCCGAACCGATCGACGTAATGGAAACTGCTGCCCGCGCTGTCATACAGTTCGATCACATCCGACATCGAAAGGGAATGTCCTTTATAATCGGGCGGATGGTTCAGGTTAAATTTCTCATAGATTTCATCCAGATTATTGGTTTCTAACTGCCCATCATACACAACCTGGTAGTTTTCCGGATCGGGTTCACCGAATCGTTCCAACAACTCGTCGTAGCCGATGAATTTCATCGTGACGTCCACATCCGGTTTTAGCTGGTGAATGCGACAGTTTTTCAAGATCGGGGTGTTCCCGTCTAAATCCGGTTTACCGCTTGCCAACCGGTCAAATACGCCATTTGTCCACTGGACTTCCAGCCCCCGTTTTTTCGAGAGATAATCCTTTAATTCCTCGCAGAGAAACATGGGGTCGACAAAGGCTTTCCCATTTTCGATGTACCCCGCGGTATTGCCATAGAACTGGATACGGTCGCTTTTTATGCTGATGCCATCCATTTGGATTCCTCCTTCATTGATTCATATGCATGCCTCCATCCTGTGGCTTCTGCCCAGCCCGGAACGCCTCGATAGCCTCCGGCGAGGGATGGACGATTTCGCCTTTGATCATCTCAAACACGCAGAAATCATCGCGGTCACAGATCATTACCCGGTGCTGGTAATCCTTTTGCATCTCGATGTAGTCCATAACCTCTTTTTCACTGCACAACCAGACTCCGGAAGCATAGCGGCCATCAGGCAGGAAGCTGTAACCACTGTATTTTGGCTCATGATTCTTTACGTCGAGTGCTCCCACGGGCCTGATTTGAGAAAGTTGAAGTTTTGCGGAATCCGGCAGCAGCTCCGGCTTCAAAACTCCGACCACATCGCCACGCATTTTTAGGGAAAACTCGCCGGTATTTAGGGACACCAGAAATACGGCGCAGCCGCTTGGATTTACACCGGCTCCGTTTCCGCAAAGGCAGAAAAACAGTTGATTCCGACAATTTTCAGGCAGTGATTCACGGTTTAAAACCATAGCCTTGCCCTTGATGGAGCATGCGGAGCCTGTTTCCACACAATCGCTTGCCGTATAGATTTCCTTCGCTTCCATTTCTCACATCTCCTTTTTCTGCTTTAAAAGCTCCGTCAGCTCGGCAATCAGGCTGAGACGGATATCGTCTGGCATGGTCTTAAATGCAGCCCTCACAAACGCTTCCACAGCCTCGGGCGACTGATCACCTACCTCGATAATGTCAACTTTCCGGACAGACACCCTGCCATTTGCCACACCGAGGCGCACAATATTGCCGTAATCCATGCCCGCAGCGGCGCGCAGCTCTTTGGGAATGAGAATGCGGCCTTTGCCGTCCAGTATTTTGTAAATGGGCTTTCCCAACACTGATTTATCCGTGTTACTCATTTGCAAACCCTCCGTTTCTCATAACCTCCCGAACCGTGTCTGGATGGATGCCAAGGTCGCTGTCCGGAGGGATTTGCGCCGCATCCAGCAGATCACGCGGCAGGGTGAGTTCATCTTCTCCCTCATCTTCGAGCGTGTCAATGCCGTTCGGGGTAATGACAAACTCCTTAAAGGTATTGGAGATGCCTCCTACGGAGTCACTGATGTACGCCAGCTTCACAGTGTCGCCGGACACAAGTCCCATATCCCGCAGAGGCTGTGCGGGAATCGTAAGTTGCCCCTGTTTATCCACGGTGCCCTGAATTTCAATCATTTTCATAGTCTTGTTCCTCCTTGTTACCCCCATAGCAGGGGCACTTTAATCTCATTCCGGTGGATCAAACAATCCCATTTGTACCGGAATATCACGCATGCGCTCGGCTGTGTCGTAGTTCGAGATGAAGACTTCGGCGAACTCACAGCCATTGTCATACCGCTGGGCGAGGTTGTTAATGCGGGTGACGGCTTCGATTTGGTGCTCCTTGTACAGTTCCCTGATGTATTCACAGTCATTGTAGGACACCAGCCATTTGCCCTGACAGGCTGCAAGCGTGTCCCGAAGTCGCACATGATCTTCCTTTTTAAACGCTACCGCATAGTGATCCTCGGTTTCAAAATACGGCGGATCGCAATAAAAAAAGGCGTCCGGTCTGTCGTACTGACGGATCAGCGCCTCAAAGTCTTTATTTTCAATCATCGTATCCTTAAGCCTGCGGCTGCCCTCCCATATCAGATGAAAGGTTTTACGGATGTCGAAGGGCTGGCACCCATAGGAGGTGCATCCGCTACCGTAGCTGTAGCGGATCAACTTGTAAAAGGCGGCGGCTCGCTTTACATCCGACATGGTGGCGTTTTCGGTGAGAATGGGCTTAATTTCATCAAACTCTGAAGGAGGCAGATAGTGCTGCGCCAGTTCCAGCTCTTCCCGCAGATAAACGCTTGTAAATTCCTCCTTCTCAAGATATCTCTTCAGGACATTGAATTCATCCCGCCCATTCAGCGGAAGGAAGTTCAACTCCTTGAGCAGGGCGAAAGGGCGTTCCTTCACGCAGCGGAACAGATTGGCAAGGTCGGAATTGAAATCATTGTAGACTTCCATGCTGGTGTCGGGCGACCGTCCGAACAGCACCCAGCCACCCCCGCCGAAGACTTCAATATACCGCTCGAACTCCTTTGGAATTCTCTGATAGATCATTTCGCGCAGGGCCTTTTTGCCGCCCACCCAACTGATGATGCTGTTCAACGGATCAACACCTCCCCGGCTTGCTGATCCTGTCCACTTCGGTTCGCAGGCAGCTTCCGTCCGCATCCCAGCAGATGAAACCGACGCGGGAATAGGGACAGCCTTCACAACGTTCGGTATCCTGCGGCAAAGGGACGGAGTGGATTTGTCTTGGCGGTGCGGGATCATAGCCACCCTTTCTTTCTTCTGAATTTATATTCTCACTCATAACTCATTCCTTTCCGGAAAACAAAAAAGGCGCCGCCTTTTCAGACAGCGCCTTACGTTTGTTTTCTATTTTTTATCTTTTACATCATCTGCTGCCCGATGGACGGCCGGCAGTATTCCAGCTTCATCTCATTTTCATTACGGCGGACAAAGCCATATTCCGTATTGGTTGCGCTATCACGTTCCATCATCGCACGGCCGTAACTATCAAACTCGACATACTGAAAAGCGGGATCGTCCGGCTTCAGGCTGGAATCTTTCAGCAATGCTTGCCGCCCGTATTCCTCCGGAGAGGACATCTGCGGATAGAAATCATAACAGTCAAGATTCTTCGTGAGGTCAAGGGCGTGGTCGATATCGGCGCAGTCCGTAAATTCAAGAATAGCCTTGTATTTTGGCAGCGCATCCTGAGATTGAAGTTTCCTGACGCGGTCGGCAAGAACACTGATTTTATCAATATCCTCTAAAAAAGTGAAGTTGTTGTCAAAACGGGAGATGATGCTTTCGCTTCTTTCGATGATGCAGTCATCCAGGCTGGCAGTCTTCAAATAATGAAGCGCCTCATTGATTTGTTTCGGTGAAGCGGGAAAGGAGAGCCACTGGCCCCGGTTGTTTTTGAGGTCATCCACACCGCTTTCAAGGAGCAAATTGAAGATATAATCGGTTTCTTTTGGCTGCTCCGGCAAATGCATACCGTCATACACTTGTTTCAATTCATCAAAATCTTTGACTACGTAATGACCGTCCACATAAGCGCCGTTCTCAGCTTCCCGCATGAAGCGCCCGACCTTTTCCGGATCAATGAACTTCAGGATTTCCTCCCTGCATTCATCCGGAATCTCATTTACCACGTCAATAAATTCGTTGTCAAGATAAAACTCACCCAGCTCTGTATCATTCTTCACGGGTACACACTGGACGTTATCCATGTTGTAGGTGATATTGATGAGTGTTTGGATGGAGGGCAGTTCTTTCTCCATCTTGACGAGACCTATAAAGGCGATTTCCTGCCAGTCCTCCATTTCTGACAGCCGGAATGCAAGGAAGTTCAGCTCGTTAAGCGGCGGATTTTCAGGGATGTACTCGATGGATTCGCCTTGATTGTTGTAACACTCCACAATTTTATACGGCTGATCGGCGGTGATCCTTGCCCGTTCCATCGCGTCCTGTATTCCATTTTGATTGGCAGGGAGCCGGAGATACGCGCCAGTATATGCTGGACTGGCATATAAGTCGGAACGCATTAAAGTTACAGTCATTTCTTTCATTTTTTACTTTTCCTCCTGTTGTTGAAATAAAAAAAGCGCCCTCAGTTTCATAAAAACCAAAAGGCGCTATATGAAGTGCTGTCCCTGATCGGGATATAGTATGGTGAAGCTGGAATCCTGAAGGAATGTGACCTCGCTGCTGTTTGCAAAATCCGGCTGTGATTTGATCCCTTTCAGATCTTTTTCACTGGTGTTTTCGTTTTTGCTTTCGCCCTCACCATAACAGTAGGAACTGACCGTGACATTGATATATTCGGAGCCACCGCAGTCCTTGACAAGTTCCCGCTAGAGGTCAGAATCTTCCACGTCCTTGCGGTCTGGGATTCCGCCTATCAGCCCGCTGTCCTGGATGCCGGTGTTGGTTTCCAGCCCACCACGGAAAATATCTTGCACATTTACAGCCCTCCCATCGTTTGTATATTGCATCCGAGGTCAGTTTCAGCATTCTGCTTCAATTCCTGCTCCGGCTGGATGAAGAAGTTTTTGCTGTTCCAGAAACTGACGTAAATCTCACCATCCTGTGTTTTGATGGGATGTTGCTCAAATGATTCGCCCCAGCCGTCTGCGAACTGTCCAACGCTAAATTCAACCAGTTCAGCAGTTTCCGCTTTAGTCAGTTTTCCGTAAACTTCAGCCTCCATCACACCCCACAGTTCGCCGTTCCATTCTTCTACAGTCGGATTGAGGCCGTACACCTTTTGAACCAGTGCTTTATCTTTGTCAAAGTATACCATTAGGCCGCGATTGCCTTCATTGGGCAGTTTCTCTTTTTCAATGGCAGCTAGGATTTCATCCATGTACCGCACAGCTTCTGACGACGGTATTTCTTCAGGAAGATCGTCCGCGCTGCAACCTCCGTATTCGTAGGGATGATAGGTGGTAATCTTTAGGGGAGAGAAAAATTTGACGGTCTGTTTTTCTCCGGTCTTATCTATTTCTTTTATGGTTCCGGTATTTAGCATTTTCATTTCCTCCATTCATTTTTGGTGTGTTTTCTTAAAAGAAAAGAGTTGCCAATTAAAACTGGCAACAAAAAAACGGGCATGTCTTCATTAATGAAAACACGTCCGCTCATTTTTAATAGGGTATTTTGTATTTTGCTTTTGCTTATATATCAAAACGGCCACCCGCTTGCAAAACCTTTTTAGGCTCGCATATAGGAGGCCATTTGGTGAGAATTGATGCCCTTCGGAGGTTCAAGTCCTGCCAGTATGCTACAAAACCCCGAATGCATCTACAAAAAACGGGCTTTCTGAAATTGCTTTCAGAAAGCCCGCAAGCCCACATGGACACTGGCTTTGAGAGCCATGTATCTAAATTGAGCTAATGACTTGGTCGAGGTGACAGGATTTGAACCTGCCTGAACGAGTTTCACAAATCGTCATACAATCAAAGAATGTAGATTTATTGCGGCTTCAAAGGGTTTTGACTTTTACCAGATTTCATAGAAAAGAGCCGGTTTTTATACAAATAAACCCCAAATAAACCCCAAGAATTATTACAGACAGCGCCCTCATTCCTGGCCGGGAGATGCGGGCGGTTTCTCTGCAACGTAAAATCCCCCCGCAACCGGATTTACTCCAGTTGCGGGGGGCATACCAGTTTTTGAAGATTTAACGATTAAAGTAGGTGGTTTGGCGGCAGGCAACGCCATGCTGCTTGGCACCTAAAGTTACATCAACCTTAATGGATGCGTGAGCAATTTCTTTACCGCTCTGGAGGCTGTAAATGGTGTAAGTGATATATGTTGTTCCGGGGCGCAGACCAGTAACACGGTAATTTCCATTTGGGAGCTGACGAACTGATGCAATGCCATCGCGCGAAGATGCCATTTTACGGGTTTGGATTGGAGCGTCACCCGCCAATTTTACACCGATATCGTAAATGTTTCCAGGCGTCATTGTATATGTCCTGGTATCCATAGTAACCGCACCCCCATAACTTTTTCCATTATAGAGAAGCGAGCCGTTTGGCAGATAAATCAAATTTTCTCCTATTACACAGAATTTGTAATTGTTGGATCTTGCATATATTAAATAACTAGTGGCAGAAGAGTCTTCTTTACCGTAAATGGTAAAATCATAATATTTATTTGGCCCATAGCCTGATATTGAGTAAATGCTATTAGTGCTAACCAGGTTAAGGTGATCGGGAAAGATGATGCTTTTTAGACTAAAGCAATCAATGAATGCACCATCCATGGCTGTCAGGCTATTCGGGAGCACCACCTCGGATAACGAACTGCACCCGTCAAAAACATAATTTTTAATCTGGGTAACCCCTTCGGGAATAACGATTTTTTTCAGAGAAGTACACCGGGAAAACAAACTATAATCCAAGACGCTGACATTTTTAGAAAGAGCGACATTTGTTAGGCTGGTGCATCTTGCAAACGCCTCTTTTCCGATGAGGGTGACGCTGTCAGGTATTACCAAATCTTTTAGTGCCGACGAACCGGCCAGAGCTTCGCCTTCGATGCTGGTTACTGTATTGGGAATGGAAAGCTTGGTCATGTTTTTCATGCCGACCAAAGCTCTTGTGTTAATCTTCTTTAAGCCCACAGGGAGCACGACAGAAACAGCATTTTTGTTTTTGTAATTCAGCAGAATGTCATTCACGATAACCATGTCATTCGGATACTGCGCCATCCAAGCGGTCCCCAAAAATGCATCTTGGCCGATTTGGGTGACGCTTTTGGGAATCTGTACTTTAGAAAGCTGTGCACAGTCCTGAAAAGCGGATCTGTCAATTGTAGTTACCCCTTCCGGAAGGACAATGCTGGTCAGCTCGGATTTTTCGAATGCCCCACTTTGTATGGTCGTCACTCCCTGGGGTATTGTAATGGTAGTGACATTTTTACGGCTGAACACACTGTAGCCGATTGCCTTTACCCCGTTAGGAATGACAACTGCGCCGCCGGCCCCTTTATAGGCGGTGAGGGTCCCAAATTGATCGATCTCAAAATCACCAGTAGTATCTGCACTCGCCAGTATCGGAAAAGAGAAAGCAGACGTGCCAATTATGATAATTAGCGTTAAAAGAAAGGCCATTGCTTTTTGAAATGTTTTCATAATTTTCATCCTCAATATGTAATATTCCATTATAGCCTACCTGAAAATCCAGGTATTTACAATGAATAAAATTTACCAACAGTCGATAGTTGGATTATAAAAAAAAGCCCCACCAGTTATGGTGGGGACAAATAAATCATTTATTTTATTTAATAGCTAACACATCACTCAACTTTGTTATCTGTGATGAATCCGATAGAGTATAAACTCTCCAGTCATTGTTTATCTGGCCTCCTTTAATATCGCCAGAAATCCTTACTTGATTGCTCTCAACGTATATCTGGAGATGAGTTGATTTATTGTCCGAATAACGGATTAGAAAATATGCGCCTCCACCTCCACTGGAATCTTTTTGTCCTTCTTCCTTTTGATAATCGCTTTTTAAATCTATTTGAGATAAAAAATTACAAATGGATTTAATTTGCGTGGAATCCTGAATTGTTGTTTGAAGTCCGCCGCCTTCGCTTGTTCCTATACTGGATATATCTGGTTCAGATAAATTAATCATTTCCTTTAATGGAACGGTAGAAGCTTTTGAAGCACTACATCCTGCTGAAAAAAGAACGGTGCTAATGCACATAAGCGCCAGTAAAAATCTTATCTTTCGCATCATAAAGTTACCACCTATAATACCAAATATTTTTAATGCTGCTAGAATATGCTGTTATATTATAAAAATGAGAATAGTCTGTTGTCCGTTGATCCCCGACGCGTATATAATTTCCATCCGATGTTTCTTGATATCCTACTCCTGAAAAACTGTGGTTTCCATCTCTGCCATCATTTTGATAATGTCTTATTTCTGCATTTACACACGTAAAGTTGCCATTATCAATTTGAGTCTTATACCAATTCCAATCTAAACCGTTCTTGTAATCTGAGCCTTTAGGCGTGGTACATGCGTATGTAGAACAATAAGACGAAATTCCATTGTATCCATCATACCAATCTGTTTCGCCATTGGCTCCAGTATTCATTGCAACCTTTAATCTACCAAACGTTTGAGTCAAAGCTGGAACATCATAAGAATTATATAAACTAGGAATTCCTCTGCACTCAGTCCAATACTTTAAAAGGTTTAAACCGAAAACTACAGTACAAGCCGTATTCCCATACATCTGCATGGTTACAGGCTGATACCCTGACTTCCATAGATTAGGAACGGACACCGATTTATAAATAATTTGATTAGCAGAAACCGTTGATTTCTGCTTTTGGGCAATAGCCGCTATGCTTTCTTCTTTTTCTTTTACCGCTTGTTGAAACTTGGATTTTTGATCCGTAACCTTAGTTCTATTTTTAACTGTATAAAGCTCGGTACCACTTTGCAGCAAATACTCATCCATACCTACAGGGATAAGTTTTGAACGCCCTAGATCAGTTTCTTTTGTAACATTTTCTCCTTGAATAGTATAAACGTTATAATAACCAAATTCAACAATTACCGGATCATCTACTGATGTATCATATACTATGTAACCGGTTGATTTTCCATTAGTTGAGAGGTTCAATATGTATCCGTTTACATTATTATCTAAATCATAAGTAGGTATAGATTCATCTACTACAGTATCTCTATTCCAGGAGCAAGTTATATCATTCGTGTAGCTGGATTGAATAAATCTGGAAATCTTTGTATTTAGTAGCGAATCTTGAGCTTTATCTTTAAGTATCCCTTCTGCTGCAGATGCAGAAATTGCATTACTAGAAACAGTCAACAAAACGGCCATGATACCGGCCAAGAGCTTCTTTCTTCTTTTCATATTTACCCCTCTTTTTTATTTTTAAAAATCATATCATAAAAAAAAACGGTGCACTGGAATGATTTTCCGATGCACCGTTTTGCTGCTTTTCTATTCAGTTTTATCCGTCTCGCTGTCCTCGCCGGGAATCAACTGGTTGCCGGCGGTATTAGCTGCGGCTTTGAGCGCCTTAATCATATTGCGTAAGAATGCGGGAATCGGAGCGCCCAGTTCTCCCACGTTTTCGATGATGCTGCCGAGCTCCGTCAAGATATACCACACAACCACCACCGGGCAAATCATCACCGTGTATTCCCAGGGCAAAACGATTGCCGGAATATTGTTGACGATAAGACCCAAAACGATGTCAGCCAGACCGGCAACGATTACCGCGATCAGGGACCCGCATTTATGCCAGAGGCCTTCCCTGGCGCGTTTGGAGCTCCACTCCCCGTCTTTTCCCGCGCGCGCAGAACCGGTAAACCAGTCGATAACCATGGCTGCGATAAATATGACCACCAGCCAGCCGAACCAGCCGAGCACGGCGCTTGCAGCACCCCCCAGCGCAACTAGAGATACCTTGAATGTATTGATGTTTTCCATTATGTTTTCCCCCTCAAGTTACATTAAAATTGCACTGCACGGTCTGCCCGGCAGCGCTCACAGTGATATGTCCATGCCTTACGACCGGCTCCGGCAGCAGGCCCTGCACGTCGATCAGCCATCCCCGCCCTTTCGGGTCAAGCCGCGGTTCCGATACGGCGATCACGTCGCGGCCGGTGGTGGTAACGGCAGGCTTTTCCTTGCACTTGGCCAGCACGGTATACCGCTCACCCGCAGTCAGATCCTTGCCGTTGGAAGTGTCGAGCGTTAGACCGGTGATCGCCGAGGTCGGGATTCCCATAGCAGTGAAATCCTTATAGCAATAATTGAGGTCCACTTTGTTGGTGATACCCGGCATAGTCCCGCTGCTGCTGTACTGCCACATATCATATTTGCCGGTGTAGGTCACTTTGCTGCTATACTGCGCCAGCCAAAATGGCCATGCAGCGAGCTGCAACATGTCGAGCCGGTTTGTTGCCCAGTCCTTATTGGCGTAAATCCCGGCGATAAATCCAGCAGCGGAAACAGTCTCACAAAAGATCTTGCAGATCTGCGTGGATAAGGCCTTGCTTTTAAACGCCGCATCATGTTCCATGTCGATGTACACCGGGTAGGCGGGTTTCTGCCCTTTGAGCAGCCGCAGAACATGTGCTGCCTCGCTCCCGGCGTCTGCTGCGGACTCCGCGTAGCTGTACAGATACGTGCCCCACGGGATGCCCAGCCGGTTGCACTCGGCCACGTTGCGCGCCCATTGTACATCGTCCTGATCCGTTTGATTGTTGCCATACCCGCAGCGCAGGATCGCAAAATCAATCTTGCCCTTAAGCTTGTCCCAATCGACACGATTGTTGGCATAGCTTACGTCGATACCTTTATACATTATAATCCTCCCCCGTGATGGTTTTATAGTCGGCGGCGGTAATCAGACCCTTTGCGACCGCCTGCCCAAGCTGCGCCTTTGTAGCCCAGCCATGCTGATATGCAATTGTCCAAAATGCCATTAGATTGCACCTCCCAGAGTCAACGCCACGATCTGTTGACCGAGCGCGTCAATTGTGGCGGCCTGCGCCGCCTGTTGCACCTCGGCGTAGGTTAACTGCGCCAGTACAACATGCACGCGCTCCTGGTATACTGCCGGAGATGTCGCGGTTTCCTCGGATAAAAGGGTTTTCACCTTACCAAAATCCACCCGTAAAGTATAGTGTTCTAACAAAGTTTCTGTGTGTACGGGTCTTTCCACACCATCTATAGCTGTGACCATCTCATCCGTGACCAGCGTAATTTTGCTTGTATTCCCGCCACCCTCTGCTGTCAGGGCGTCCAGAGCGTCAAGACTAACCGACTCCGTAGGCTCGACGTAAAAATCAATGTAATCTCTCTTACCGCTGATAAGGGGATAGCTTTTCCTTTCGCCAACCGCCATTACAATTGGAATAATTGTTCCGTCTGCGAAAACGATTTGCTGTGACATGTGCTTGCCTCCTTAAATTTGTATGTCTAATTGCCCTGATGGATATAAAATTTTGCTTCCGAAAAAATTTATCTCGCTCCAGTCTATATCTGCCTCGCCATATCCACTAGTCACGGAATAAGAAGAGTATTCTCCAGAAATATCAATTGAGAAACTATTGATATAGTCCGGTAAACTTGAGTTCGTTTTTGAAATTGTTAAATCTCCCGAAATTGAACGGGTTCCGCCTACTGTGCCGACGCTTGCACCCCCAAATTCAATATTATTGTTAACATGGAAACTCAGGTCCAAATGGTCAATTCGGCTAACCGAACCACTAAAAATAAAATGAGAGGTAGAAATTAAAGCGGTTTTAGGTATTGCTTGTGCAAAAGTAATCTTTATTTTCCCGGTTGCACCCGATTTGCTGGAGCCAGTAGCACGCCAGTAATCGTATTTACCTGAACCGTCAGAATTAAAATAGAAAAACCCTGCACTTGGGTCAGAACTTAATGATACTGTATATCCCACCCCAGCGCTAAAAATCTTCCGGTTAACCGCTGTATCATCCCGCGCCCATATGCTTTTAGGCTTACGATTTACATTCGTATCGTCCCGCACCCAGAGCGGAGATTTAAATTCTCTGTTTATATTGGTATCGTCTCGCACCCATGTTTTGCTCATATCACTTCACCACATATAATTTTCCGGCAGCGATTGTTGACGACGGGTCGGACGTGGCCCACAGAAAAGCCCCAGCTACAGAGGTTGTGTTAGCCGCAGTGCCGCCATTAGCAGGCAATGTCGTAGGATATGCGGGGAATTGCAACGTTGTCCCGCTTTTGGTCACGTCTATCCCGCCGATGGTAGCCAACTGGACGGCCGCCGCAAGCAGGTCTTTTTGTGCTTGCGTCATGTGGGCGATCGTGTCGGCGGTGTGATTCTCCAAATCCTCATCCTGCACCAATCGATCGCCTACCTCCTTGCTGTACGGAGTCCCCTGCTTAGTAATAACAGCCTCACGAGTCAGATCAGCCGTAAAGGGTGCGCTACCGTCAGTCGGGGTAATCAAATAGCGGTTTAAGTTCTGGCCCTCTTCGTCTTGGAAAATAATCTTTGCCATTATGCAGTCCCTCCCAATGGAATGTAGATTTGCTGACCGGCACAGAACGTGCCAGCCCGCCGGATACTCAGCTGCAGCTCCACTACCTTTTCACGCAGTGCAAAAAGGCAGCCCTCAATCTCGTTGAGAAGCTGCCAATCGAATTTACTTTGAAAATTGCGTGTCTGCTCCAGCAGGGCGTTGATATTGCTTTCGATTCTGGCGACTTCCGCCGGCGTTGGCCAGCTGGTGTGCTGCCAGGTTTTATACTGGAGCATCACACCGTAAAACTCCGCAATCCAACGGGTATTGTCCTCGATGCGCTGCCAGTCCGAAATGTTGATTTTATCGGTCTTTCCCCATGTCCTGGGCGGTGTCCAGATCATCCGATCACCTCACTGTCGCCGGTCAAAGCGCCATTGTAAATAAAGTGCATTTTCTTAATTTGCGATTCCCGGTATTCCCCGAAAGCAGTTTCCACCTTACAAAAATCCGAAGGCTCAACCGAAGGGATAATGCACCAAGGAAAGCTCTGTGTGATCCGGTTTTGCAGCCGGTCCAGCAGCCAGGCTGCCGCATGCTGCGCCGTATCATCCTGGGCAATCAAAGTAATGTCCTTGACGTCCAGTGCATTCTGCGCGACCCCGGCTGTCACCTGTGGCAGCTGCGCCGATACGACCTTTTTCAGCGATTCGTAAACTTGCCCGGTAATCACGATGGGGCCGGTCGCGCCGGTAATTTTGCAGGCACAGGCGTAAACCTCCACGCTTTCATAAGTTCCCGTTATGCTAACCTCCGCCGCGGGATAAGCCGAAAACTGTATGATCGCTTCGCCGGTGACTGCACCTTCATACAGCGTTTCCGACTCGGCTTTCAGCCGCCAGCCGAATTGCTCTACATTGACGCGGTTGTAATATTTGCCCAGCGTCGTTTTTGGATCTTTATACAGTGACAGATCAATCACCACCGGATTCGGCAGTGGCACTACTTTACGCGGCAGGATGATCCCCTGGCCGGCAGTAAAGGTCCCGGCCATCAGGGTCCCCTGGTAAATCGTATACTGGTCGACAACAATGGCATTGCGCGTTTCTTCGGTGGCGCGGTAGATCAGCAGTTTACCAGACCGGTCACATTTGACCACGGCCCCCAGCGCAAATGCGATCCGCTGCAATGCATCACGGCAGCTCATCGGCGCCAGGTATCCACTGATTTGCACGTCCTGGATATTCGGGTGGATATAAAACAGCGCGTTGCCCTGCGCGTCGTACAAATTCAGATCGTCGAACAGCTCCAGCAGCACAACCTCCGCGCGCTCGCCCTGGTAAAGGCGAGATTTATAATAAGTCCCGTCCATTAGTGAGAGCAGGTCGTAGGTTGTGAATTTGGTTGTGTTCTGCGTAGGGCTTTCCCACTTGCTGAGATAAAACTTTCCGAGCGGTACATCCTCGTAGCTGTCACCGACCAGCAGGCCGGCCGTCACTGTCAGCAGCTGGCGCTCCTGTAGGAACCGGACCTCGTTGGCGGGGTTGAACATGTTGAAACGCTGATCCATATTGTTCAGGGTGATGGTGGCCGTGTTACTGCTGATGGTATTGCTTGTCAGGTCGATTTCCTCCAGAACGTCGAACCCGGTTAAAACAGTATCATCATACACATATTCCACGCCGAAGCTGATCTCCCGCAGCTTGGCGTAGTGGTACGGCTGCACCCACAGGATCTCGATCACGATCTTATCGTAATTCTCGACCGGGAAGTCCAGCACAGCCAGAGCAGAGTTGATTCCCGAAAAGGTCTTGACGGCCAGAATGGCATCGCCTTGGTAGGCGGTGATTGTGATACCCTGCACTAATTCCTGAAATTGTAGTGTGAGTCCGACAGAACTGTGCGGCTGCGTAAAGGCGTAGGTAATGACCGGCGGATCCGCAAAGGCTCCGTCAGCTTCGGAAACTTCCGAGGACCACCAACCAAAATTCATGCCGGCCGGCGGGTCACCCGGGAAAAGAGACATGCTGCCGTCAACCTTGAACTGATCCAGCTCGCAGGTCCCGACCGCCGAAATTGTGGTCACGGTATCCAAAGTCTGTGCCGGATCAGTAAACGGTTGCCCTTCAGCGGCCGCTGTGGCGTCGCTGCGGGCAGTCACGTCAAATACCCCGAATGATACTTTCCCGCGCCAGGTGCGCGCCGGTGCGCGGGCAGCGTCATAATATCGATCTGATACCTTAATCAACCGCCCGCCCCCTATCGCTCAATAAAGTTGGTTTTCAAGTTTTGCCACTGTGCCAGCTTCCGGTTCTGCCAGTCCCAGTAAAAGGTTTTCATGGATGTAGATAGCGGCCCCCGGTAGGCAGTGATTTCAAAGGACAGGTTTCCGCCCGGGTGCGGGAAGACCAGCAGGAAAAACTCTGGCAGACCGTCGAGAATTTGAAACGTTTCTTTGAAATCGTCGTTATCCTCAATGATCTGCCACGCGCAGCTGAGCTTGATCTTATTTCCGACTCGCTGGCGATGCAGCAATCCATCAGTCGAACGGAAGGCTTCCAGATCCAGATCCTCCACCGAGAAATCCAGCGTAGTTACAGAGGGCAGCCACACACCATTCGCTTTTATTTCGCCTTTGTATTTCATACGGCTGCCCCCTTAATAAATAGTTCCGCCCACACGCTTGTTTTCTTCGTCCAGATACGGCTTAAGCAGGCGTGAAAGCGTGGTTCCGTCCAACATAATGCTGGGATCCTTTGCGATAATCTCTCGCAGGAGCTGGACAATATCATCGCGGAAGGCTACCAGCTCGTTCAGCAGCGGGATCATCGTTTCGAGGAAGGTTTCCTGCATCAAAGACTGCGGTGTCGCGATTTCCGGATTACTCTTTGCCCCGGGGTATTCGCCCATCATGGCCAGCGTGGGCTGCTCCAGAATGCCGCCTTTGGCGAGATACGGAATTTTTGAAGCCAAAGGTAAGTGTATTCCAAAAGATTTTCCGCCATATTCAGGCACCCAATCAGGAATATCCACATGTATTTTGTTGAGCTGCCCTATTACAGCGTTTATACCCTCAATGAGACCATTAAGCAGCCAAATAATTCCATTGATCGGAGTTTTCGCAATATCATAGAGGGCTTCAAACACTCCTTTGAAGATCTCTTTGACGCCATTCCATGCCTTTTCCCAGTTTCCTGTAAAAACACCGGAAACAAAGTCCAGCACGCCGCCGAGGGCTTTCAGGATATTTGTTGCAGCATCCGCTATGGTTTTTACAACACTGCCAATCAGCTGAACGATCGTCCCTATGACTCCCGCGATCTTTGGCCCCAGCATTGCGACGAACCAATTAATGATCGGAGAAACGAACTTGTTGTAAATATCAAGAGCTGCATTTACGAACTTAAGTACAAACTCACCAATCTGACCGATCAGCGGAAGAAGATGTTCTGTCCAGAGTTGGTCCAACGTCAAGAAGATCTGATCAAATATTGGCTTCAGGAAGTTGTTCCAGATGTTGAGGAACAAGTCCTTTACGCTGCTGATCGCGGCGCGGATCTTATCAAAGGTCGACGCTCCGTATTGCTCCCAAAGGCTGGAGAAAAGATTAAGTACATCGGTAACGGCTTTGCTGACAAACTGCGCGAACGGGGCAATCACGCCCTGCCAGAGGGTGTCGAATACTGTCTTTAGGATATCAAAGACAGTTACGGCCGTTTTGCTGACCTCGACGAAAATCTCCGTGAGCATTGGCAGCCCTTTGGTAACGATCCAGTTAATTGCCGGCTGCAATGTCTTCCAGACGGTGTCTGCCACCATGGCCAGGCTATCCATGAACCCGGCAAGAATCGTGGAGGCGTCTCCAATGCCCTGCGCGATTGCGCCTTTTAGGTCTGTCTGAAACCAGCGAGAGAGCGGTTCTACCCAAGCTCGGCACTGTTGGCCGATTCCGGCGAACAAAGCTTTGAACCGTTCAATCGGCGCATCAAATTTATAGAGGTTGTCCTGGATTGGCTGAACAACATAATCGTTGAAGCCTGCCGCAATGTTCTGCCAGGCTGCCTTAAATTTCTCTGCCAGGCGTGCGGCCGCCGTAGAACCTTTAGAGTTGATTGCATCGTAATCGATCCCATCCGCAGCAGAAGAACCACTTTTCTGTCCGATGACGTTCAGCTCATCGAATCCGGCCAGGGATCCCTTATCCTTAGAGCCGCTGCCGGATTTTGATTTTGCGGCATCTGTGGCGTTTTTCTGCATTTGCTTGGTTGCGGCCAACGATTGCGCGTAGGTCTTCCCGAAGATGGCAGAAATAAATGTCGCAATGTAGCGGGTCACTGCGGCAAGTCCGGACATCAGAGCGTTCAGCGCCGGCAGGATCGCCTGAAAGATCGGCGTGAATGCTACCTGGAGATTTGCCTTTACCTCATTTAGAGAGTTCTTGAATTGGCTGCTGTTTACACTGGCCAGAGAAATGGATTTTGACAGTACCGCAAATGCCGCAGCGGCTATCGCCAGCGGTCCCGCGATTGCAAAAGACCCGGCCAGACCAGCAGAAAGAGCTCTGCCCAAAACACCGACCCGGGCAATTCCCTTTGAGGTGCTGGTAACGGCTGAGAGCACGGCGTTCGCTTGCATTCGAGCCGTACTGCTATAAAATCCGCGCTTCCGGTTTTCTGCTTTTTCCACAACGGTCGCGGATTTGGCTGCTGCATCCTGTGCACCAGTAAGCACCTTGACTTCGGCATCCTGCACATCTTTATGCGCAGATGAAAACACGCTCTTGATTTTTCCGGCCAGCCTGGAAAAGATGCTTCCTGTTTTTTGGGCGGCAGCCTCGGAAACCTTGGGAATATCCTCGATCTGCTGCTGAGCTTCCTTGAGCTTCAGCGAAACGGGATCCCAATTTGCCATATACTGAGCTGCCTCTGCAGCAGTGCTGTCACCGCTGCTCACAATCTTCGGAGCAGTCGCTGGTAAGGGTGACGGTCCTGCTTTCGGAGAAATACTTTCTGTCCACCGTTTGGCAGCACGCTCTGCAATCTCCTGAATTTCCTCTGCAGACTGCTCAAATTGATCGGTCATTTTTTGCAGAGGAGCCTTCGCTGCCTGCGTTGCTTTTTCTACCGGGGCAGATATTGCCTGCTCCATCGCCTTGCCGGCGCGTTCCACTGGCTTTGAAATAGATTGCTCTACTGTTTTTCCAAGGTCTTCAAAGCTACGCTGCGCCGACTGATTGGCACCGGCCGCAATCGTCTGCAGCTGCTCGTTGAGCTTCGCTGCGATCCGAAGATCCAACGTGATAACGCCAACTGACGTTCCCGCTTTTTCGCTCGCCATGGGTTCACCGTCCCTTCGGCGTGAACATTGCTGCCATCGCCTGTTCCAACTGGGCGAATTGCTGTCGCAGTTCCTGTTCCGGCAGCTGCAATATCCGCTTTGCCCTCACGCGTTCCCAATCCTGCCGTATAGCGCGCTGATCGGGTGTAAACTGGCGGATGATCGCCTGGTCAGTTTCCGATCTGACGCCCACAACGCGGCCGAGCGGCGTATCATCCATCAAGCCGGATACCATTTTGGCCCAGTCGGAATATTTCAGGTTTTCCTGTTCAGAAGGCAGCACGCCGTACTGCTTGGCAATGCTCTGCTCAATCAGCACACAGTCGTGATCGACGTCATACCACTGATTGCTGGCCTGCACTCTGTTCGGCTGTCTGAAATCGAGTGCCCACCGCCTCCGGTTCTTCACCGGTCATGGCCGCAACAACAATTTCGAACAGTCGCTGATAGGCCGGGAAAGGTAAGTTCTTTTCATCGATTTCCCTGGCTGCTTTTTCTCCAAAAGCCAGCTTTAATACCTCATCCATGTTTTTTTCAAGGTCTTTTTCGCTCTCCGTCAACTTCATCAGCTTTTTGACGGTCTTCTGCCGATCGTCAACCGGATAGACTTTGTCACCAATACGAACCTCCGGCGTGCCAATCAGCAATTTTTCATCGAGGGTGTACAACTTACCCATACAAGATTCCTCCTAAAAATTCAGCCCCCTGCAAGCGCAGAGGGCTGTTTATTATTTGAATATTAGATTATGAACCGCCTGAAGAAGCAGGCGGGGTATAAACAGGTTTGCCGTGGCTCATAACATCAAATTCCAGCTTGTCCACATTGGTGCTGTCACCACCACCTGGGGCGGTAACATTGATGACGCAGCTAAATTCCAGCTTGCCGCCACTCGGGAACTCCCAAACAAATTTGCTGCTGCAATCTCGGCCGGATTTCCATGCCAGACCGGCAACATAATCATTGCCGGGATCGCCGTTATATCGTTTGCCGGAAAGCGTGATGGTAAATCCTTTACCGGTCATAAGGCGTTTCGTCCAGCCCTCGGCATCCATCGGCGTCCATTCCTCGACTTTGCCGTCCATCTTGACAGAAAAGGTTTCCATTTCCATCACTGCAGACATGTCGGATTCTGTACTGGATTCGCCTTTTGTACCAACCTTGAACTTGTTTTCAAATACCGGGAAAACACCGTCCATCAGATCATATCCTTTCGTAAATAATTTTTAGTTGTATAACAAACTCGCTGATTCCGTGCTCATCTTTTCTGACCGAAATGGGACCGGGGCCTGGGTCAATCTCAACAGCGAGACTTTCTCCTATGACGACACGAGACGACCCATAAAACAGGCGATAGATTTCCATTGCCTTTTGTTCCGCCTCATCGACACTTTTCGTCCAGTGGACCAGGACCGACGCGCCGCGCTCCTGGTATCCGGTCTGTTCCACGCCACCCAGGCAGATGCGCTGCGCGTTGCTGGAGAGTTTGAGGGGATAGACACCCACAAACTTTTCCTTGTTTCCATCAATGGAGCCCACCGCGATACAATCGCGTAATTCCGGTATCTGTGCTTTGATCCAGTCCCGCAGTTGCCCTAAGGTCAACATCACAGCCCCGCCTCCTTTTTGTACAGCTCTGCAAAGGTATCTTGTACGAAATCTTTGCGCTCGCCGTTCAGCCAAGGCTCCAGCCATTTACCGCCGGCGTTTGGATTGTTGACAGTCTGAAAATTGTACTCCGGGTGATAATACAACCTGCGAGCCTGTGGGGAACCGGTGACAAGGCGTGCTTCTGCACCATCAATAGATTGCACTACAAATGTCTGGACATTTTGCATATCGCCGTTATCAAACGGCATAACCTGCGCAGCGATAACATCCGTTTTTAGTGCCTCCATCGTCATTCCTGCAGGATATTTCACCGCTTGTTCCAGCTTGGCAATTGCTGTGGCATCCAACTCAATCTTGATTCCAAAACTCATCACATCAGCTCCAGCTGCGTAAAATTCACGGTACCGTCGGGATTCCGCGCGCGGCTGCCGCGGAAGATGATGCGGGTAATACCACCGCCGTCGATCAGTGCTTCACCCTCGAGCTTTTCACGCCCGGGGAAAATGTCACCTGGAAAAAGCATAGTGGCCTCCAGTGTTATCAGACGGCGCTCAGCGTCAAGAATCTGCTTCTGTTTCTCGGAATAGTTACACTTTCCTGACCAGACTGCAACCACCTTCGGCCGGCCGTCCTCGTCAATACCGTCGGTGATCCGCACCTCCACCGGTGTATGACATACGGATTCCGGCACCAGCTGCGGCCATTTCACATATACCGCCGCCTTTCCAAGCCCCGGTAGGTCATCCCGGTCTGCCGCAAGAGTGAAATCACCGCGTTTGTGGTAAACACCCCGCTCTGCTGGACTAGGACAGACTTGTCCCACGCCATGGATACGCCATTGATCCCGTAGCTGCTGAGCGGATTGTTCAGCAGGTCTGCATACTCATGGCGGAAATCAGCTTGCTGGGCAACCGCACGCTTTACCAACTCCTGCTGCAGCTCCGTCAGCCCAGTGATCCCGCCAGCGCCGCGGATCCGGTTGAAAGTCAGGGAATCCACGTCGTATTCCGCCAGCAACAAATCATTTTCGGTTGCGGTGCCATCAGAGTTCAGTGCTTTGTATTCCTCCGCCGTAAGATACCGCAGCGCCCCCGCAGCCATTATTTTTTAGGCGAGGCTGTTTCTTTCCCCGCCTTTTCATCCAGCGCGGCCTTCAGGCCCTTGATCTGCTCTTTCAGACTGGCGTTTTCATCTGCCACAGCCGTGAGCGCCTGGATCTGTTTCTCCAGTTCCGCCTTTTCATCCAGCGCGGCCTGATATTTGGCGAAGGGCACCGATTTCCCCGCGCCGGCCTGCAGAATTTTCCCGGTATCGTCCACAATATCAAACCCATCGCGGACATACTGGTCTTTCTGCGTTTCGGTGATGGTATATTCTTTGTTTCCCTTAACTGCTCTCATGCAAATTCCTCCTTTATGCGTGTACGTTCATCGCGACGCCGGCGGCCTTGCGCTCAATCAGGAACAGATCGCCGTAATTGCGGTTCTGGTACAGGTACCCGTCCGCCGTGCGCGAATCCGTGCCAGGGGTAAACAGTTTGATGTAGCTGTATTTGTCACGGCAGATCACCGCTGAAGGGTGCAGCAGAATGAAATTGATCTGCTTTGCATCCGTTGCCGGCACACAGCCGTCGGTAAAATCGTATTTTGTTTTCATGCGCGCGGAGGGAACAGACTTGATTGCGACATCGTCCAAACTGTGAACCTTACGGTTGATGGTGCTGGGCGTGGTGACCGAAAGCGTGCGCTGGATTCCCTCTGCTTCTTTCAGCAGCTTACGCACAGTGGGCGTTGCATACATGATGCGCCCTTCTTCCGGTACGCCGTCCTCGTCCATCGCTTCCATCTGGGCATCAAAGATTTCCAGTAGATTCTGCACAGTCAGTGCGGTGCTGTCGATACTGCCCGAATAGGTGGTCAGCTCGGCGTGCAACTTGGAATAGCGGTACGAATCCTTTTCTGGGATGGACTGCTCCTCCTCAAAGGTGTTCTGAATGTTGGCCACAGACATAACCAGGTTTGTTTCATCGATGTCCATGGGATCAATGAAGAATTCAACATCTCGGTCGTGGGCCAGCTTCTTTGGCTCCCAGTCGTTTGACATGGTGCCGGCATTGAAACCGGGGGTTCGAGTGTGGTCTTTATACCCGCTGAGAGTCATGCGGGGCAGCTTGATCGTCTGTGCATTGATAAACTGCACCCCGGGGTTACTCTTTGTCAAAGCGTCGGAGCAAAGCTCCCTCTCGTATTTCTGTGCCAGCTGCCTGGCGAACATTTCTGCGTAATCGTAAACTGCCATAAAAAATCATCCTTTCATTTTTTGAGATTTCCGAAAATGGAGGACAGCTTATCGTCCTCCTGCGCCGACGTTTCCGTTGTGCCTGCGCCTACACGAAAACCGGCGTTGCCTTGTTTCTTGGGATCCTCTTCTTTTTTCCATTCCGGGTGCCGTTTCAGAATTACCTTCAATGCCTCCGAAACACTGTCCTCGTCGGGATCGTCGCCGTTTTTCTCCACCTCGTGCATGGCGAGCAGTACGGCATCTTCTACTGCAGCGGGAGCAATGCCGCTTTTGATGGCCGCCAGCTGTGCGCGGGCTGCAACCAATTCTTTCTGCGCGTTCTGCAGTTCGGTATTATCCACCGCTGATGGTGCCTGGGGCTGTGTCGCTGACGCAGCAGGAGCAGCGGGGTCCGGTACTGCAGGAACCGCCGCAGGCGGTGCAGCTTGCTGCTTTGACCACTTCTTTTGCTCTCGCTTCAGTCGGCTATTGATCAGCGCGTCCAGCTCTTCCTGCGTTTTAGGCAGGCTTTCGTCTGCAGCAGCAGAATTTCCATCTCCGGCAGCACTGTCACCGTTCTGCGCAGAGGAGGAACCGCCCTTCTTTGCGGGATCATCATCGTCAGCAGCGGGGGCAGCAAATAGCTGGATATTTGGTCTAAGGTATTTACTCATAACAAACAACTCCTTTTAGAGCCTGTCGGCTGTGATTTTCCTTGCAGCTTTTAGCGCCATCAGCATGTTTTGGGCATAAAAATAGAGCCTGTAACGCCAGGCTCCGGAGCGAGATATTTGGATCACCTCCTATAAAAGGGTAAAAAAATACCACCTGCCTATTTGTGACAGACGGTAAGAGTCATATATAAATCTTTTCGCGCCAATAATCGCGGCGCAGCACATCGCTATGCTCAGCGATAAACTCCCGCAGCTCCTTTTGGGCTTCAGACGTTTTGCGCTTGTATTCTTTTGCCTGCGCAGGATCCTGTAAGCCCTCTGACATACGCTTACATTCACGGATTTTGCGTTCCATGGCACGCTGGCGCTGCTCCAGCTCCGAATTCTCGTTGATCTTGGCGGTATCCATCGGATCCGGCAAGCGGCTGATTCCGTCGAACCAGGTCGACACGGTATGACGGCAATTGGGATGGAAGAGCCCGGCCTTCACGGCCACGGAAAGTAACGGATACCAGTTGCCGTTCGAGCTCAGTCCCCTACCGCTTTTGATCTGCCCGGTGAACTCGCCCCACACGTCGTCAATATAAACTCGCCCTTGCCACGGCAGGCAGGTCTTAGAGCAGGCGCCGTACTGGCTGACCAACACCGTATCGATGCCGAGTTCTGCGCGGCGCTTTGCTTCTCCCTGCAGGAAAGAGCGCGTCGCGGCCGTGCGGAGCGCCATCTGTACATAGTCGGCAATATTGACCCGCGCACCATTGCTATATTCGATGCAATTTATGCCCGCTTTCAGGAAATCCTGTACCGCCATATCAATAGCTTGCGGCAGCGTTGTCGCGCCGGCCGCCATGGCCGTAGCCGCCTGTGATATGGTCCGGCGGTACACATCGTCCATCATACGCAGCGCGGCGGTCTGAGCCTTCTTTTCAGCGTCGTGCATATCCTGCATCAGGTTTTCAAGTCGTTTGTCATTGACGCCGAAGAACATGTCTTCTGAGGGCTTTTCCGGCTCCGGCTTTGGTGGGTTCCATGCCCGTTGTGTAACAGGATCCCCACGCTGGCGCCAGGCATCCGGACCGCGACCCGACCACGCCTGCGCCGCAGCTGCGGCTTCTCGGCTGACCCGCTCTTTACCTTCTGCAAACTGCTCGGCCATCAGAGTGCGAGTGTCAGTATCGATTGCATCGGTATATTCCGATACAATCGCCCTATTCTCTTGCCGGAAGCTTTCGATGTTTTTCAGTTTTTCCGCTTGCCATGCAGACCAGCGGAAACCCTCTTCATGCTCCCAGGCTTTATGGCCGGCAAGGTTGCGTTTCAGAGAAGCGACCAGGCGCTGCTCGATCTCAACAAACAGATCGGCAATATCTCTCCAAGAAAGCATTACGCCTCACCACCGGCCTGCAGCTCATCACCAACTTTCGGTGGCTCGTCCACAATTTCAATGCCGCGCAGCTGCTTGATTCTGATCACCTCGGCAGCTTTCCATTTATTATCTTTGCTATTGCCCCACATTTCGTCCACTTGCGTTTCCACGCTCATAGTGCTCGATGTGGCGGCCTTGTTGACGATTTCCACCCGGGAGTCAAAACTAGGCGCGCCATACTCGCCAAACTCAACAGCGGGCTCGTAAGTACCTGGCGTGCGCTTCTGCATCACATCATAGGTCATCAGGATCGCACAGATCAGCTGCGGCAGGGTTTTTTCCAGCACTCCGGTGATGGTGTTGCGGGTGTACCCTGTGACGTCCTTCTTCTCGCGCTGGGCGTCAGCAGAGGACATTTTTCCCACATCAATTCCCAGCGTGGCCGGAGAAACGATTCCTTGCAGACACATATCGAGGGCAGCTGTATACGATGCCAGAAAAGCTTCATATCGGATTTCCGGCTGAATCGTTTCGATTTTACTGACTGCATCCTCGTGGGCGTCGGTTCCAGTCTTAATATACTCACTACCAAAATCGTTAAGCTGCTGCTTTTCCCCGGTTTTAACGTCAGACGGCACCAGGTCTTCCGGGATATACTTTTTTACTCGGCCGGCGCGAATAGCATCCCACCATTGACTGATTACCTCATCCAACGCATCAAAGCTATCCAGCTTGCCCTCATAAATAGCTTTACCTCGACCGGGATATTTGGCGCTCTCAAACACCTTTATAGGTACTGCCATCATAAAAGCTCCATCAAATTGCACAGGCTTCAGATCGGCCAGCTCAGGAGCGCTATTCAGGCCGACCTCGTTTTCTCCATCATAAAGGCGGTAAGAAACAGATCCTTTGCAATACGTTTCACATAGGCGGTAGATCTTGTATTTTCCTGGGTAATCTGTCCAGAAGCGTATGCCCACAACATGACCGTGCTTTTTGATATACTCTACGCGGTCCGCTTCGTAAAATTCCACAATCGGGTTATCAGACGCCTGCGGATCAACAGATATCTTCCACGCTCCATCCCCGGATTTCAGCGCGCCTACAATACCCTTGCCGACGATCTCTTCAAAGTCGAGTTCTTCCTGCAAGCCTTCCCAGATCTCTTTTCCTGTATCACCCTTGAATGTTATGTCATCCATATCTGACTTTACCAAATATGCCAGGGTATCCACCAGAATGGCGGGCAGCCCACTATGAATCTTCCGCAGTTTTAGGTTATTCCCTGGCACAGCCGCCCACCAGCGCGCCGCATTGGTGGGATCCTGCGCGCCAAGTTGTTTGTACAGCTGTTCCAGCTCGCTGGCGTCGCCCCGGTACCAGATTTGATTCCGAATAACCGACGCCTGGAAGCTGAGTGGCTCCTGAATCACAATATTATTGCCGGCTGCCGGCTGGATCTGCAGCCAATTCCTTACCATGCTTTTCACCTTCTCTCCGAATTTACTCATCTATTTTCACACTCCCAATAAGATGTTTGAACGGCAACCAGCTGTACTGATCGGCATTGATCGTGTGATCGTTGCCGTCCTCCGGAACATTGTCCTTATCCTCGTCCCAGCTGTAAGCGTTGAGCTCATCGATCTCTGGCCGGCAGTATTCCTGCACCAGAAGGAAGTCGCCGTGTGCCATCCAGCCGACCTGCAGGTTGATACGATCAATGATCTGTGTCTTTTTCCATGCCGGCACAAAGTCATATATGCTGCCGTGCTGGCGCTTGTACTTTTGGCATTCAATAATGGTTGCCTGGTCCGCGCTGTCAATGTACACTGTACGCGCGAACAAGCCCCACAGCGCCCTGTGCTTTTCGAGGAACGCTATCAACAGGGGCGGAATATCTGATGGCGCCAAGGGTGTTGTGCGGCCCTGGTTGCTGAGGACCTGCACGGCCAGCGTTATCTTTCTGCGGTCCGTTGTGATCCCGGTAAAAGTAAAAGCGAAGGTGTCGGACGACTTCTGGCTGTAGGAAGTATCCACGCCGGCCGATGTCTGAGCAAACTTCACTTTTCCGTCCTTTATCTGCTCCAGGAGATCCGCGGCATGAATCAGGTTGCTGTCCTGAAGGTTGAATACCAGACCGGTGGAGCGGCCGCGCAGGCCCTTGATCTTGTTTTTCCAGAGCTTGGTTCCCGGAGCGACGCCGGCGAGCAGCTGCTCACGCTTTTCTGGCGTAAGGGTGGGATTGTCGTCAAACGTAAAATACCAATGCACCCAACCAGGCATTGGCGGCTGATCCAGCTGCTTCAGAAGTTCCTTGGGTGTACCGGTTGCCCAGCGCGGCAGCGGCCGACACCGGTTAATATATTCCTTGTAAATCGGTAGATTTGGATCGTCTGGGTTGAGTGTCATCATCATGTAGTCATAGCGGATACTGACCTCGCGCACGAAATCCATGTCCGCAATGTTGGCTTCATCGATGTACACACAGCCATACTGGCCGCCCAGGGCTTTCTTCCACCGGGCTTTGTTGTCATAGCCGAGTACATAGATGATCTTATCGCCGCCCGCCACGCGGTACCGCAGATGCGGCATGGTGACACCCTTGCCCCCACCCGGATAATAAGATAGCAGACTGCCGAAAACATCCAGCAGCCCGCTATCTTTTGTAATGACGTTTTTTTCCAAGGTGCCCAAGTCGTTACCGGCCATGATATGCGCGCGCTGCTTTGACTCGGCCACGCGGAACAGGAACTTGACCACTCCCACCGTCGTTTTGCCGGCGTAGGTGGTGCCCTCCAGGACCTCAAGCTTTGCCCGGCACTTCATGAACTCCTGATACTTCTGCGACAGCGGAAATCCTTTCATCCGGACTCACCGGGCGGGGCCACTTCCTCTCGATCGGGATCTCCACCGGCCTGCAGCTGTTGCAAAATAGAGGTTAGAGCGGCGCTGCCGGTATCGATCGCGCCGGAGTGCTCCACCTTATCCGTAAACATGCCAAGGTGTTTGCCCAGGAGTTCGAGTGCTTTCAGTTTGTCAGCCATCTTAATTTCACGTTCCATGCCCTGCCCGTCTGCTGTGGGAATCGTTTTAACCTTGACAGAAGCAACCGCTGCCGTGTCGTCTTCGGTGGCGTCATCTTTCAGTGTGGCGCTTTCCATATCAATCACATCGGTGGGATTGACAAAGGCAACGCGGGCCAGCTCGCGAACCACACGATCAGCATTTACGCCTGTACGCTTTGAACGTGTGGCCAGAGCTTCATCTATACGCGCGCGAACGGCAGGTTTCTGCATGTTCTCCGTCGCAATGGAATGCGCGCTCCTTGCGCTGTAGCCTGCGCGTATAGCAGCCTGAGAAGCGTTAAGGTCAATGAGATATTCCTCGCAAAAGCGCTTCTGCTTTTCGGTCATGGCGGTCACCTCCTAAAAATGGGTATAAAAAACCTCGCCTATGGGCGAGGTTTTAATTACTTTTTATTCTTGCTTCCAAAAGGTTAAATACATATGTATTACAGACTCAAATAAAACGTAAAGAATATGAGTTAAAAAGAAAATGTCCAGCGCTACAAAATACTTAAGCGATTGTGTTGAGCAAACTATTTGAAGAAACATTTCTAAAAACAAAATCGCTAAATAAATAATTTGAATCAGAATATTATAAGTTATATCTGAGAGAAGAACTTGAAAAAGCGACATTTTTTCGCCATTTAGTAGTTTATAATTTTTTCCTGAAGCGCCTACATTTTTAATTTTCTCTATGCTCGGATTGCCAGATGATACAATTATTGTCATAATAGCAATTGAAAAAGAAATTAATATAGCGATTCCACTGATTTGTACATCTATAAAGTTTGAAAATAATTCACATATATCAACACCTTTATTGACCTGTAAAAAATGGGCAAAAAACAAACTTAATGCAGCGGGAATTACTGCAATTATAAATTTATTACGTAAATTACGCCGGGTTTTAAAATAATCCATTATAGGAATCGTGAATTTTAAAACAGGCTTTTTCATCATTTACCTCAATCCTATTATTAGCTCTTCTGCCTTTTCAAAAAAATTGTCACTATTAACCTCGTTAGTAACTTCCGAAATGTCCACAGAAACGCTTTGCTTCATTTTCATTAATTCTGTATCCAGTCTAAAAGGTCCTGACTGATTCGTACCTTCAGCAGTGATCCGCTTTATCTTATTTTCCTGTTGCATATCATTATAGTAATCTTCAACAGCACTCTTTGGTATGTATTTATTTCTACTAATTTTTTTTAACACAATTTCTACTGTATCTTTCACGTCATCTCTTCCTGCAAGATGTAAAAAATCATCAGATAAGTCCTCGCGCTCAACTTCAACTTTTAAAACTGATACTCGTTTCATCCTTCTCAATTCGTCAAGGAAGCTATCACAAGGCATTATTGAACTGGTAATTGTATACGAATAAGGTACGTTGTTTGAATCCCTATATTTTGCAAGCATATCATTTAAATAGTAAACTATTTTCCCAATAGAAATACCATAATAATTGCTTTCATGGATACAAATTAAATTGTCTCGTCCATTTTGATATCTAATACAAAAATGGGTAAACTCTTCATCTCCATCCGGTTTGTTTTTTACTGTTCCCTTTTCTATCATAGTTTCTGTATTTATGACATTTCTAATGTGGTTATATTTAGCGGATTTAAATGCTATATTGAAGTTTCCAGGAAGTTCTGGATTTATTAGGTGATAAGAGTCCAACCATACTACTTTTTCATCTTTAGGGAAATTCAATTTCCGATTAAGAGCAAGTTTCCTTTGAGTAAAACTTAGAGCATTATTAAAATAGTTTATAAAATCTTGGATAGAAGGTTGTGGTGCGTCTTCTCTCAAAATTCCTACTGTAATATTCAAATAATAAAAATACACCGGAACCTTTTTTGTCGGCATTGATATTCCTCCCATTCTTATGTTAATTGCATTATAATACAACTAATTATTAATTGGAAGAAAAAACCATTAATTTGTAGAAATAATAGAAAGCACCCTGTCCCACCGAACACTCTCTGCAAAATTCCGTAATTATATAGTACCACAAACAAACAGATAAAAATGGCTAATTGTGTGCTGAACAGTGCAAGTTCGTGCAACATTTTAGCGCGTAAAGCCCGAAAACACCACTTGACCCGAAAGCATAGCCAATCGTAGCATAGAAACACGTACCCGTTGCTTGATCCGGCTCTCCGAATAATCCACCTTGTCCGCGATATCCTTCCACGGTGGCCGGCGAAAAGTGCGACGCCGCTGCTTTGGATCCGGGCTGCCCATGTAGGCCAACTCCAATATGTACCGGTCGGTTTTATCCAGCCGCCCGAGTGCCAGACCGAGCCAGTTCCGTTTCTCCCGCAGCGCCGCAATCCTGCGATAACAGTTCATTGCCTCATCTTCATAATACTTTGCCTGGTCCATGAGCGCCATGTTGGCCGTGCGGTCCCCAGGCAGGCCTTTGCCGCCCGGCAGCCCTGAGAGGTTGACGGACGGCAAATTTATTGTATTTTTCTGTGCCTCGCAGTGCCGGATGGTGGCGAACTCCTCATCAATCATTTGTGGGATGTCGTAGTAAATTTTAAGCAGCTCTTTCACTTCGTTGACCGTCAAGTGCCATCATCCTTTCCTGCGTTCGTGATAGGGTTAACATGCTTAGAGGTTATTCTTTGTCTGTTGGCTGGCTCAGCCACGTCAATATGCACTGTAATTCGTGTGGGCAGTTTCCACCCTCAGGGCAATCACCTTTGCAATACAAAGAGTTTAAAGGTTGGTCGGTGTTGTCTACCTTTTGTATAAACTGCGCCATTGATTCCGGGCTTTCGGTGATGCGGTTGAAGTTGGTTTTTTGCAGTTTGAATCCCGGCGACAAATCGGCTCCACAGTCTGGGCAACGTATTGATGTAACACCCAACCAAGCAAAGGGATAAGCGTTTAGACTTCCACAAGCTTCACATTTCATTTCTGCTCCTCCTGTTCCGGCTTGCGGGCGTAGGCAAGCCATGTTTTGCCGTAATTGCTCATCAGTTCGTAAAAATCAAGATTATCAAAACAAATAAGTTCTTGCCCTTTGCAGTTTACGCCCACTTCGCCGACAATAGCCCAGCAATCAATTGCTTCGCCGTAAGGGTCAGGCTCAAGCTGCTTTTTGTACACCGGCTCACCGTCCATCTGCCGAAGCTGCTCCAGCGTCAGCGGCTTGTTTCCACCGCAGGAATCAATAATGCGATTCAGGGCGTCTACAACAACCTGTGCACTTTCGGCATTACTAAAAAATAATCTTGCGAAAACTTCTACATCGTCAGTGGTAGTACCGTCTTTAATTGGGATTGAGTTGCCTATGGCCTGTTGCATTTTGGGATTCCAAAGCAGTAATTCATTCCATGTATCAGAATCTTCCGGGCGGCAGGTGCTTACTCCAACTTTTCCGTTGCCGAAATGCAGTGTCAGCGGCTCGTTTTCCGGGACGACGCGGCGGTTCCATGCTTGGGCGGCAACTGCATAAGTCGGCTCGTGTGCCGCATATTCCCCTTCTTGATACGGCTTTTCCTTAGATAAATTAGCGCCACACTTGCAAACAATTGCCTCTGTTAATGCAAAATGTATTAATGTTGGATATCCACCGCAAAACGGGCACGGTTTCAATTTGTCCATTGGTTTCACTCCTCATTCTCTTATTTGCGTATATATCCAGATATTTTTCCAATAATAGCAACAAGGTATAAGGGCTTATGTCCTCATTCCTCTGGGGTCGCACAATGGGGTGCGGCCCCGCTTTTTTTATTCATCCGCTTCTTCCACCATATCATCCATAGGAGCCGATTCTCCCAGCTCGAACAGCAGCACCGGGAAGCCTGCATCTGTCATCAGCTGATATCCGTCCATCGCGTAGGCAAGGCGTTGTTTCGTGTCTAAAATCAGCGCGGATACATTTGATTCCGGATCAAATGTGGAAAGGTATTCGATCAATTCTTTGGCTGTCATGAGTGCACCTCCATAATTTTTACAAGCGTTTTCGGCACCTCGCCGTAATACTTAGACATTTGCGTGACAACAATCTGAGCATCGTCCTTGTAAGCCAGCTCGTTCAGGGCATCACAAATAATCTTGATGACATTATCGCAGTCTGGTTTTTTCGTGGGGCGAATCGCTCCGGAGATCATCTCCGCCTGAACTCTCTTGCTTTTGCTCTTGGGAACCGGATAAAATGCTGTGATTTGCATAGCCAGCTGCGCATTATCTGAAAAGCTAAACCCCTGTGCGGCAGCCTTGTAGCGGAGTCGCACCAGTTCCTCATAGGCCACGGTCTTATCCGGCGTGTAGGTCATGCTCGCACCGTTCTTGGCGCGCACCACTCGCGGTCGGGCCTTTCCCTGTGGCGGGCCAGGAACAACAAACTGAATGCGTTGCGGCCCTTGGGGCATCGCTACTACCGGCGGAACAAAGTCGGGGATAATTCTAGTTGTCATTGTTCAAATCCTCCTCTAAAAGCTCCATAGCCTGGTCATAAGCGGCCGTCAGTGTCTGAAACTGCTCTTTGCTGCCGCCGACGTCCGGATGTGCTGACTTGGCAAGGCTCCTGTACCGGCGAGTAACCTCATCGCGGCCGCCGGGAATCTGCTCATAACCGAGCACGCGGAAGCAGTCCGGAATGTCCGCGGCAGGCGGCAAATACTTCATGCCAGCCACCCAGGTGCCAAGGTCATAAATTCCACGCTCAACCATGCGAGCGAGATCCTCAAGCGAAAGCACAACCTGTGCAAAAACGTCACTGCCATATCGAACTGTCTGACCGTGATTCTTCGCATTTTCAAGGCTGTGTGAGAAGCGGTAAAGCTGACCTTTGTAGCTGAATTCCACCCAGCAGCTGAACCGATCCCAGTTGTAATTATATTTTTCAATCCCCAGCCGAGACATGACCTTTTCGAGTTTTGACTCGTAACTTCCGGCCGGGGCGTATTGCTTGGCTTTCAAGGCGAATCCCTCATTTCTCCGGACAATTTTTCGTACTCCTCCAGGTCGTAGGTAGGCGAACGTGTCTCTTTCTGGCCTGAGGAGATTTTCACACCGTCACGCTTCCACCCTTCCAGAATGCTCCTGATGTAATTCGCGCTGCGGCCCTTTCCCTTGGCCTCCGCGATAGCTGCCAGAACGGTCTGTTCCGGATATGTTTCACACAGTTCCCGCAAGATTTCGGCTTCTGCTGCTTTCGGGGGATGGATATTATTTTCAAAACTCATCAAAACGCCACGCAACGCATCCGACGATTGCACATCTTCTGCGGCAGGAAAAGGGGTAGGGGGATTAGGATGGTTGGGTACGGTTGGGTACGGTTGGGTTGGGTTAGGTACGGTAGGTGCGTGACTCACGCCGTTGTCACGCGTGACATCTTCGTTACTTGGCGTGACAGGTGCGTGACACGGAGGCTGCTGTTCAGATAGCTTTTTTCGCCGGTTCTGTTGCCTTACGCGAGCCTGTTCTTTCCTTACTTCGCGCTGCTCAATAAGCTTACCAGCATAGCTATCCCAGTCGTGTATATGCCCATTTTCATCAACAAATCCGGCACTTTTTAAAGTGTCGATAAATTTTTCAGGATCGCCGGGATAGGCGGCTATTTCAGCAATTTCATCTGAATCGAATTCGGAAATATCACCATCTGGAGCATTATCTAAAGCCCACAACCAAAGCATGCACAAATGGCCGACTGCCTGCGGAGTTTTTATTTTTAAAAGTTTTCGCAATCTTAAAGTTTTTTTATTTGTTGGCAAACTTTGATGAAGTTCTATCCATGCCAATCCGTATCACCTGCCATTTAGAATACTGTTACCGGCTTACCGGCCACGCGCTGGATCTCGCGCTTGAATAAATTTGCGTCGCTGTTGTTCCCTGAAAGGTGCAGCAGATAAATATGCCGCACCGTGCTCATGTCGTTGGCCTTTATGAAATCTTTGACGTTCTCCAGCCCGAAATGCGAGCGGAGCAGCCGGGGCTTCATGCTCTCCGGGATCCGACCGGCCGCGATGCTTTCATTCAGTAGCGGCAAGCTGTAATTGCATTCCACCATGACGATATTCAGGCCATAAAACGTATTCGGGATGTAATAGGTATCCGTGGCGAAGAGCAGCTTCTCCCTCGTGATGCGGGAAAGGACCAGATACCCGCAGGGCTCCGCCGCGTCATGCTTTGTTTCAAATGGAAGCACCGTCCAGCTGCCAAGCCGAAACTGCTCGCCGGCGCGCACTACGTGCTTGCGGTATGGCCGGTCTATACCTTGGATCCCGGCAAACGTGCCGGCAGTCGCGTAAAGATCAATCCCGCGGGAGGCCAGCTCCGCGGCACCCTTGCAGTGATCCTGATGCTCATGGGTAATTAGGCAGCCAGCCACGCGCGGCAGCAGTGGGAGAAATCCGGAAAGAATCTTTTTGGCGGGAATGCCCGCCTCCAGAAGCAGGACACTCTCGCCATCATCAATGGCATAAGCGTTCCCGGAGCTCCCGGAAGCAAGGCATTTAACGTCTATCATGTTTTAAAACCCGGGCGTGTAGCCGCCGGTGGGCTTTGTCTGTCGCGGTGTGGAAGTTTGCCGTGATTTCTCTGCGGGTGCCTCCTGCGGTGCCGGAGGGGCTGGTTCTGTATCATCCGGATCTGGTGTGGGATCTTCTTCCTCGGGAGCCTCAACGGGCGGCGCCGGATCCATCACCTCACCGGTATCCTCGTCAATCTGAATATCTATGGGGCGGCTGTTGGCCAACTGCTTGATCTCCTGCGCGGTGGAACGGTAAACCTCATCGGTACTTTCTTCAAACATGGTTTCGAGCATACCGTTGCCAAAATCCTTCGGAATTTTCTTAATGGCATTGTTACGCATCTTGCGCTCCACCATGGATTCACGGCTGTGGTATTCCGTCCAGGCTGGGCTGATCCACGGCTGCAACTCCTCATCGTCCAAGGCAGCATCCAGACCAAGATTGCGCGCTTTGGTAAGGAGCTCGCGCTTACGTGCTTCGATCTTTGCTTTCTGGTCGGCCGAAGCTTTATATTTGCTCTCGGCCAAGCCAAAAGTTTCCTGCATCATATTGCTGTTCATGTGGGCGAGCAAATTATGAATGACGTCCTCACGCTCAGCAATGTAAAACTCTGTATAAGAATTACCGTCATGTCCCTGCATGATAATAGGATAAACAATCTTGACGATCCGGCCGCCCCCCTTCGATGTCCACTGGGGCGGGGCCATATCCAGGCCGTTAAAGGTGGGATACCTGAAATCGTCATTCTCGCGGATCTTCCAGATCTGGCAGACATGCTGCACACCGCGACCAAAGCGGGCAAGAATGGAATCGTTGCCGTCGCCCTCGATTCCCATTTCGATTTTCTTTTTCCAAATGTCTGTAGAGCGGCCGGTTTCCGGATCAATGCTCTTGCTCTTCTCATTGCGCAGCTGAAAGTAGACCTCGCGGGGAGAGGCTGCAGCGTTCAGCTGAAAACTGGAAATCTTGATCAGAATATCACTGATGGTGCTCTTGTCGAGTGCAGGATCATTCCAGCCAATGCCGGCCTTGTCCAGCACGGCATTGATAGCGGAAATTGCATGGAGCACGCACTCCTTGGAATACGCAGTCATCTGCAGATGGTTCTTCTGCATCTGCGAGGTGATCAGCGGCATGAAGGTGTCATTTACTCGAGTCAGAGCAGTTCCAAATTCTTTCTTCTCGACGGCGGCCGGCGCTTTGCTTTCATTCATCAGATTTTACCTCCTGATTTTCCGTGAATTCCGGAATTCTGCTTTTTCCTATAATCGTCTTGGCAAAGTCCTTAAAGGGCTCAATTTCTTTCTCTGGCACATCAATTGCGGTCACAACACACTGAGACAATCCACGTCGGCCATCGACATCAACCAGATCACCGACGGCGACATCCACATTAGTAAAATAGGTGTATTCCTGGCCGGAGGGCTCACCTTTGCGGATGAATCTCAATTTGATTACATTGGTTTTCATGATGCTTCCTCCTCATCATTTTCCGGGGATTCAAAAGGCAAATCGTCTGAATCATCCGGTGTATCGTCATAGCTCTCATTTTCAGGATTGTTCTTGCGGTAAGCGTGCAGCACTTCCGGCCGCACACAGCCATTCATGTGGACCGCTTCCCATACATCACCGGGGTAATTGTTGCTTTCCGAATCTTGGGAATCAAAGCAACAGCCAGAATCTTCATCCACACCAATAGCGAAAAACAGGCAATCGGAGCAGCTGCAAGGGTAGAGCGGCTCAGAACTTTCATTATCGCTTTCATCTTCTGTTTGCTCGCCCTCACCGTCTTTATCGAGTTCAGGCTCCGGCTGCTCATCTTCCTGCACTGCAACGCTTTCAACTAGGCCGGTGCTACCATCCACCTGCGTAACCACCGGAGGAACCTCATCAAATGAAATTTGATGCTCACGGTCCTCAGGAAGAATTACGCGGCCGTCATTTCCGACGATAAATTCAACATCTGCAGAGAACCGAATGGGGAAAGAAACTTTTGCAGGTTTTAAGGAACAATCTCCTTTGCTCTTTTTTAAATTGGGGCGTAATACGCCACCATAGTTGTCAATTACAATTTTTAGATTCAGCTCTCCGCTTTCGATGAATTTAGTTTTAAGAGTTCTGGCCATATCCTGCAGCGCTTCATCCGCAGCGTTGAAAACCGCATTGAAGGCTGATAACCTTAAGCTTAATTCAGGGCCATCCGGTAAAGGCTCTTCTAAATCTTCCTGTGGCTCATCTTCACTGCCGGAAGCGTTCTGCCAGGAGCAGCCCTCCGGAGTAGGCTCGGCACCGTCGTTCTCAGATTCATCCGAATCTTCCGACTCAGAGTGAGCATCGTTCACGGATTCAAGGGGTTCGTCTTCCTGTACCATATCTGGAACATCGTCGGAATCTGGAACAGAATCGTCGGTTTCTTCGGGCTCTTCGCCAAAGCGCTGCTGTTCCATTTCTGGGTTTTCGTCGCCGGTGAAATCCGGATCGTAAACCTCAAACTCGCGCTGTTGCGCGTAATCATCCAGCATCTTCTGTGCGATCCACTCCGCATCGCAAGGAGGAATATCTCCGACTGGAATATGCTTGGGCGGATTCGCCTTGTAGTAAAAGTAAGCGCGGAACTTTCCGTCATCGCTCTCTTTGACAAAATAGACCTTGTTGGTATGTTGGTACTGCGTCATAATGTGCTGTGCCTCCCGTTTCCCGTCCTGAATCTGGCGCAGGACAATTTCTTTTTCTTCTTCCGGGCAGAAATTTTTTCGGGTGCCATCCGGATTGAAAAACTCATTAAAGAGTTGTTGCTTCGCGGCAACCCCCTTGTTGTTCGCCGCCGGATAAATCGTAAGACGATACCTTCCGTCAGTTCCGTAATCAGCGCCGCGGCTGGAAAAAGCGTTCCGGTCAGGCTCAATACCGTCCAAACCGTCAGCATATTCCCGGACACGATGCAGAAAATCAAAGTCAAGGCTGTCGATCCGGCCGACGCATTTATCACCCAGGGACAAAGCTGCGGTGCTGTCATACCGGATTCCTTTGCTGGCTCGGCATTCATGATTCTGTACCGCTTCTTTCTGCGTGGTGGGATCCCAGGTCATGACCTGGCAAACAAACGGGCAACCAAAGCATTCATGCTCTGGGCCATAGTCCGGCATTCTGAGGCCGGTTGTCCCGGCCCCCGTATTTTTGTCAAAGGTTTTCCCACATTTGCAGGTGTAGGTGGTCACTGCGATCCTCCACCTTTCACCGGGATCTTCAAGTAAGCAACTTTCATAATCTCATTAATCGATCTTGCCGCTTCCTCGCAACCGGAAAACTGGGAGGAGATTACATTTGCATATGTGTTCAGCGCCGCAACGATGAACGGAGCTGAAATACAATCTATCGGATTCAGTGCGCGGGAAAGCTGTCCGGAAATATCCTGCATAATTTCGCTCAGGAGCTGTTCTCCCAGCTCTCCATGTTTGGTTGATTCGATAAGCCGCTGTTCTAAATCTTTTCTCACGAACGCACCTCCACTCTCAGCTGCTTGTCCCGGGCAGAAACGTGTAAGCGGATAACCTGGGCATCAATTGGCAGAATGCTGGTGACGCTCTCGGCGTTGTCCACCCACACCGGCACAGAGATCCCAGCGGCGCGGCCCAGCGTATTGATAATGTCGAGACCTGCATTCAGGCGGGCGGCACTGTTCAAGTTGGTGCCGTATTCGATCCCCTTAACGGTAGCCTCGCAGCAGGGCTTGATTCCACCGTTGATCTGGACATCAAACAGCTTCCAGCACACCAGGCGAAATGCAGAGTTAACTTTTTCTTCTATGTCCTGAGCTTTAAGCTGAGTAAAAAGCTCTGCCAGAAGCAGGCCGTTATCATGTATAGCGAGCTGCTGTGCCAGTTCGCTTTCCTGCTGCTTCAGCTCTGCAATCCGTTTATCCTGCTGGGCAATGATTTCAGTATTGAGTGCCCGGCGCTTGACGGTTTCCAGTTCGCCAGTGATGGTCTGCAGCTGCTGATTCAGTTCTGTGACGCGCTGATTTCCAGCAGATTCAAGCTTTGCCAGCTGATTTTCCAGTTGCTCCTGCTCTTGCCGAAGCTGGAGGTACCGATCTGTACTTTCAAACGGCTCCGGCTTGATATACTGGTTGGAGAGCTTTTTCAGCCGGATCTGCGATGCAGCAAGGAATTTCTCCGCCGCGGCCTGCTGCTGCAGATGTTTCTGTAGGGACTGTTCCAGATCCTGCTTGGTGGTCGCCAGCTCCTTGCCCTTGGATTCGAGTTTTTCGAGCTGAGCGGCTTTGTGCTCATTAAATTCAGCGCGGATCTCATCCTGTTTTTCGGACTGATACTCCTGCCCGCAGGTGGGGCAAACTGTTTGATGCTCATCAAAAGTCTGGTTTGCGGTATCCATGCACTTCTGCCGCAGCTCATCCAGCTCGGTGGCCAATCCGTCAATAACACCCTTGGCACTCTGCGCGGAATATTTGGCTTTGGTAGCCTCTCCTTGCAACCGGTTGATCTCTGCACGAATCTGTGCCATTTCAGCTTCCAGACTGGTATTTCCAGCAGAAGCAGTGCGCATATATTCGGCAGACGCCTGTGAAATCTTCGCCTTGACCTCTAAAATCTGATTGCGGAACACGCCAGCTGTTTCGCCGTTGCGAATCGCCGCAATATCGTTATCTAACTTCATTTTCTGCTTCTGCAGCCGGAGCATTAAGGGGCCATCCTCTGGGCTGGGAAGATCAAAAGGCTTTGCTTTCTCTGCTTCGTCGATGCGGCCGGGGATCTCACCCAGCAGCTTGTTGATCTCCTGACGCTGAGCCTTGGTAATCTTGGCGTAATCGTCCACCGATTTGGTGCCAATATAATGCAGCAGGGGTTTCAGCTCGTCGTGCGCGTTGATGATTTCCAGATCGTTCGCCGCCGGTGCGAAATGCTTTAGCAGCATGTCCCGCCGCACGTCCCATTTGAGCTTACCGGGAAACATGTCCGGATCCGTCAGCAGCATAAAAGTCTGCTCGTCGCAAATCAATGCCACAAAAGCGGTATAATCCTTTTTGGGCTTCGGCACGTCATTGACATAAAAATCTGTTTCGTGGCCCTGAAATTCACGCTCAGCTTCACCATTTTTGCGACGAAACTTCTCACGATAAACACGCTGTAACGTGAAGGGCTGACCGTCTTCACCCAGGAATGTACCTTTAACAGAATAGTTAAGCCCGGAGGTTCCCCGGGTCTTGACTTCGAAATTACTGTCGCTGCGGCCGGCACTGTCCTTACCAAACAGCAGCCAGAAATAAGCGTCGGCCAGAGTGGTTTTGCCGGTGGCGTTATCGCCGTAGACGTCCACATTGGCGCCCTGGGTGTCGAGCTCATAGTGCTTAATGCTCTTGAAATTATCCAGAGTCAAATTAAGTAGCTTCATGATTTGCTGTCCTCTCTGCGCAGGCTGATAATGTAATTCTCACCAGCGGCCTTAAAATGGCAGGTTGCCCACCCGGCGGTTTGATTTGCTTCGAGGTATCCCATCTCCACAGGTGGGTGGGAATACTCCAAGTTTCTCATCAGGCCAGTCAACTCGACTGCAAAAAAGAAAGGGCGCTTTGCCGGCGCGGCCGCTTGAAAAGAAAAAGAATCCGGATCATCCTTTGGTATTACTGACGGTTCCTCAGTCACGCTGGGTGATTCCAGTTCACAGGTCTCTGGCTCTGGTTTTGGCGGCGGCCCCAGGAGAAGCAGCCGGGGATCATCTTCAAATACAGGTTCTTCTGCGGGCACAGAGGATTTTGCGGCAGAGCGCGATTTCTTTTCACTGTGAAGTTTGCTTTGTACCTGGTGCGTTTTCAGCCCCATGATGCGAGCAATCTCGGCTGGGCCTTTGCCTTCAGTACGTAGGCGATACAATTGCTCCAACTGTTTGGTGCCCCATACGAGCCGGCCGGAAGGCTCCAGGTTGGTCGAAACCGCAGATTCTACCCGCGGCGTCTGAGCCAGCGCTTGCTGAATCTCACTTTCCTCTACCTTCATTCCTTTTGCTATACGCTTGATTTCGGCATCCTTATCCACAGCCGCAGCCATTGCCCGGCGCACTACCAGAATCTGATAATCGTTAAGCATTCGTCTTACCCTCCTTTGGTACCGTATGGCTCAGGCAAATAGCCGCCTGAATTTCATTTTCAGGAACTCCTGATCCCCTCAAACTCGAAATATAACAAGAGAGAATGGCAAGAAGCTTGCGGGTTTCACCGGAGATTTCCATATGCAGATCGGTCTCAGAGTAGATATCTGCGTGCACAAAGGCATCCGGCCGGGGCTTGACACCCTCGGGCTTTTGCTCTAAACTGGAATTAAGAGATTTTGCTTTGTCGCTTTCAGTGTTCGCAGCACTGGGGGCGACTTTTTTTGCGCGCTCATCCTCCGCCTCGTAGAGCGCAGCATCAAACACAGCGAGCGCAGCAGTATGCTGGGACGCGTTAAAAACTCCCATATCGTACAGGGACGATATGTAGCCAAGCGCCTCGTAATAGGTGCAGTCGATATCTCCTGGCTCAACAGAGTATTTGATTTGAGTGGCGCGGCTACTTACTGCCAGCTCTGCTCTGTTGAGCATTTCAAAATGATTCATGCTGATTTCTCCTTTGTTTCAAAGATTTTATTCCAGCGCTGATCACTGCGCTGTTTGGTGATGATGTCCCCGAGCATTACGGACAGCTGATATGCGTTGTACTGTGCGAACTGCAAACCGCCTGACCGGGTACCCAGATGATAATCATGGAGCAGCTGCTGAACGGCCGCCTGAAACTCTGATTCGGTGAGCTCGCTGCCGACTCTATCCCGAGTCAGCTCAAAGGTACGGATTGCCGCACGGGTTTCTTTGCTGTACTGGTTCCGTCGGGTCTGACGCTGCTTGTGTTGTTCGATCTTGTACTCCACGTACACGGCGGCACCTGAAACCAAAACAATGAGCAGGATTACGGACAAAAACAGCAAGGCGGGAAAATAATCTGTCCTCATGATGGCCGCCTCCTTGCCTGACGCCGGCGCTTGTCCATCACGTCAGCTAGGGACGAAATGTACTGCGGTTTTACTCCGGCCAACCAGCAAGCAGTGCAACCGGCTTCCCTCGGTGAGAAGTTATGTTTGCTTCTGAGCTGCCCGGCTCGGCGAGCGAGCTTGTCCAGGTGCTTCTGGGGGATCCACATAATTTCTGCCCCCCTCACTTCATGGCCACACGTGCCACATCGTAAATAATGGCCAGCAGGCTGTCTCCTTGGATGTCTACATACCGGCGGAACTCGTTGGCATAATCGATCTGTACCAGCCGGCCCTGGTTTATCAAAACCACCGATCTCACAGAAGGATCTGCCTTGCGAATGACGGGTTCCAGTAGTTGAAGCAGGTTCCGTTTTTCGTCCGCCTCACGATTATGGGCTGCGCGATCTTCGTCGATCTCTTTTGATGAGATTGCTTCCGGTTCCGGCGGTGCCGCCGCATCTTTCACCGCCTGGACTTTCTCCCTGGTGATTCCGAGCTGGCTACGCTTCGCGTAAATATCAGATACACCAACGCCAAGCTGCTTCGCGATCTGGGGGTTAGGTACGCCGGCAAACGCCAGCTCCTTCAGCTGACTGACCTTTTCTTCGGACCATTTCATAATGATTCTCCTTTCACTTTTTGAAGATAATCTAACGGATTTTTTCCGGTCTCGTTGCAAACCAAGACCAGGGCTTCCTGCAGCTCGTCCACGGTGTAGGTATCCGGCTGATACTTTTGCAAAATAATCTTGTTGCCATCCACAAAGATTTCTACCGGGTCCCTAAATGAGATTTCCAGTGCTCGCAAGATTTCCCGTGGGATGGTAAATCGTCCGAGCTGGTCGATTTTGCGTACCATTCCTGTTGATTTCATATGCTCACTCCTTTCTTTTAAGCTTGTCCTGCGCTGCATGCACCCGCTGCGGGCAGCGGTCATGAGGATTGCTGTAAATCTAGATACTGCAACAAATCATCCAGGTTTATCAGCCTCTTGCGCCCGGCCATAATCGATTTGACTTTGCCGTCCAGCGCTAGCCTTCGGATAAAACATTGTGTCACCGCAGTGTTAGGATCTACGGCTTTGATTTCTTCTGCAGCTTCTTTGAGCAGCCGCATACGGGGAATTGGCATTATGAATTACTCCTTTCAACAAAATTAAATGTTTGTGTAATTTAACAACAAAATTATTACTTTTTAGTAGAACAGGTTTTGTAGAGTTATGCTTAGCTTTGCACAGTAAGAATTTGTCAGCGGCAGTTTGTTAATTGTGCACAAATACATATGTTGTGCTAAGCTTTACAAATCTCTCAATATGTAGTACGGTAATGTAAAACATATGAGGAGGTAAAAGACTATGGCAAAAAGCAATCCGAAGCAGACAAGCCCTAAGGCGGCATCTGCGGCGTCAAAAGTTCTTCGAGATGGAAGAACTAGTTCAACCAGCAAAACCGCTGCTGGAAGCGCGCTGTCCCAGGCAAAACCAAAAACTAAATAATCTCTACCAGCTGAGCAGGATGTGAGCGCATCCTGCTCAAACTCTTTTCTCTGGGAAAAAGATACGCTTTATCTCCTGGGCGGAACTGATCTTAAGTAATTTACAAATCTGCTGCACTTCTGTAAGCGACCAATCGTATTTCCCATGCATCTTCTCTGAAAAGGTTTTTTCATTGAGACCCATTTTCCGTGCGAGCTTTCGCTGTGATGTACCGTGCTGCGCAATTTTCCCACGCAGTAGACTATCGCAAAACACCCTCTCCCCTCCTTCCTAAGCTGTTTTCTGATCGTCGAATCCAAACAACTCATTCGGCGTTACGCCAAGAGCAGCAAGGATTTTATACATATCATCAACTGTAATGATTTTTCGCCCGTTTAACATATTGCTGAAAGTCTTTTCATTAATACCGGCGCGTTCAGCAATAGCGCTTTGTTTATACCCCTGCTGGCGAATAATGCGTCTTATGTTTTCAGGAACCATAGCCTTCGGCATAAAACCACCTCCTTTCTTTGTACTTGCCCTCCTCCAAAGCCTGCGGTAGAATAGTGGTGAAAGGAGGCGATAAAATGGAATTGAATTTCACACCAGAAGAAATTATATATATCTACGGCCGATTTAAGGAAGAACTGAAAGAATTAGAGACTTTAAAATCTGCTCCAAACCGTATTGTAGATAATGGCGGCATCAAACTTTGCAAATCAATCACAGAAAAAATTGAAGCCGAGTATCCTCAGGTTTCCAAGTTACCGCTCTGATGTGCAAGCGCTTTGACTTAGTCATCACCTAAGTTCAAGGCGCTTACCGCTTTCTTTGCCCAAGCCGCTGCATCAAACCATTCTGTAACACAAGCTTTATAGGTTTTCCCATTGATTTTCACAAGGGAAATGTAGCTTTTATTTCTGCCCAACAGAATTTTCACAAGCAACTTCTTGAATATTTGATTACTCACCTCTTTCACCTCCTCACCTCCGGTCTTCCGAATTCCTGAAGTGATTTTAGTATAAATCAGAATATCGGAAGTGTCAATAATTTATTTCCGAAATTCTGAAATTATTTTCTTGATATTCAACTATTTTTGTGTTAATCTTTGTTTGAGGTGAACGACATGTCGATTTTAAGCGAAAATATAAAACGATATAGAAATCAAAAAGGCTTAACACAAGCTGAACTAGGAAAACTTATTGAAAAAGCACCTAGTGTAATAGCCAACTGGGAAGCTGAGACCAATCGTCCAGACGTGGATTCAATTGCGAAAATGCTTGAAATATTTGAAATTGACGCAAACACGTTTTTAGGTTGGAATGCAAAAAATTCCCCCGCCCCGGCAGAAGCCGAAACAGGGGAATTGAATAAACAGGAACAGACCCTTATACATAATTACCGCGCTCTCAATGATGAAGGACAGGAAAAGCTACTGGATTATTCGGATGACTTGGTTTCATCCAGTAAGTACACAAAAAATAATCAGCCTGAAATTTCACAGGAAGCATAAATAACCCCACACACTACTGCAAATAGCATGTGGGGCAAGTACGGAAAGCATTTTTGCGAGTCACTCTCCTTATTAATTATAGCTCATTGGAAGAATATGTCAATGAGGGAATGGAGAATGAACATGAAAACGGCAAAGTTAGTAATCGGTATTGTATCGATCGTCCTCGCTCTGTTGGTTCTGTTTCAGTCGTGCGCGGCTGGAGTTGGAGCCGCTTTAGCAGATGCGAGCGATACAAGCGGAGGAACTGGACTTCTTGTAGCTCTTCTCTACATAGTCGCGGGAATTGTCGGTATTGCGGCCCGTAAGTCAAAAGGCGGTGCTATTGCAGCGACCATATTATATGCCCTCGCTGGAATCGCAGGTGTCACCGCAACAGGCATGTTTAAAGATTTAATGGTATGGGGAGTGCTTGCGTTCATTTTTGCTGTAGTATTTGCCATTTCTATCTTTAAACAAGACTATGCGAAAGTAGCTGCTAAATAGCTGGAAGGGGAGAAAAAATCATGAGAAGTAAGTTAAAGAGAATCGCGTCTTTCTTAGTCGCGACTATGTTGGCAAGTTCGGTATCGGGAGGTGCTTTTGCTCAAACCTCTGAAAGGACCTTGACTCTTGATACCAAGAGCTACTCTATGGCCCCCGGAAATATTTATGATTTCAAGGCGGTTGTTGCCGGCCCCGGCCTTGCTCAAGCCGACGTGAAAGTTTCAGATTCTCGCAATGGGAGTGTTGTAAAGCTAAGTTCCATGGGGAACGGTAAATATCGGATCACTGCTCTGAAAGAAGGCACAACGTACGTCGTTGCCGATATTAATGGCACTCATGCCTCTATTCAGGTCAATGTGAAAAAAGGCGTGAAGCAGGGCGGTATCGCTGGCCGATCCGTCGCTGTGATCCCAGCTGACGCCAGTTATGCAAGTGGAATGTATAAAGTCGGTACAGACATTCCTGCTGGCGAATACATTCTGGTGCAATCGGATCCTATGATGGCCTATTTTCAGGTGAGTAGTAGTTCAGACGGAACATTCGAATCCGTTATTTCAAACGACAATTTTGACGGTCGTTCCATTATCACGGTTTCCGATGGGCAATATCTAAATGTGTCCAGAGCAAAAATTTACAGTATCGACAAAGCGCCCGCTTTGGATAAATCTTTAGGTTATTTGACCGATGGAATGTACCGTGTCGGCATAGATATCCCAGCAGGAGAATATAAAATTCGCCCAAATGATAGTATTGATGGCTATTACGAACTAACAGAAGACAGTTCACACTTGTTTAGCAGCATGATCGGAAATGGAATTATCAGTAACGAACAATATCTAACAATTGATGACGGCCAGTATTTAAAGATAAGCCGTGCAAAAATCGCTCTAAAATAAAATTAAAAACCGCCCCACCCTGTTTGCACCAGGATAGAGCGGCAGATCGGCCGGGGCCGATACATAAAATGCATATATATTGTACCAACCTCCCGGCCAAAAATCAATAGGCCGGGTATTTTTATGCCCGGTTATAGGAGGACGTTACATGGCAACCATCGAAAAACGCGGGAAAAGCTATCGAATTACAGCTTCCTGCGGCTACACTGTAAGAGGAGAACAGGAACGCCAGCGCATGACCTGGACCCCAGAACCCGGCATGACCGAACGGCAGATTGAAAAAGAATTGAACCGGCAGGCCGTACTGTTTGAGGAGGAATGTAAACGGGGACTTGTGCTGCAGCACGGAATAAAGTTTGAAGCCTTTTTAAAACAATACTTCGACGATTATGCCGCGCAGAACCTGCGAATACGGACGATCACTGAATACCGTCGCATGGCATTAAGAGCCAAACAACAATTTGGGCATCTGCAGATAGATAAAATTACTCCTACGCAGATCCAGAAATTTATTAGGGCGCTCTTAAATGGCGATGCCAAAAACAAGGCTGTGACCCCAAAGACAGCAAAAAACTACTTATCGTTTCTGTCATCTGTGTTTTCTTTTGCAATACAGATGCGCATCATGAGGGACAACCCTTGCCGCGCGATAAAAATCAAGCTGGGCGAAAAACCAGAAGCCGACTGCTACACATTGGAAGAAGCTCAGCATTTCCTTGATCTGATGCTTAAAGAGCCTCTTTCGTTCCAGGCATTCTTTGTTTTAGCGATCTATGGGGGCTTCCGTCGGGGTGAATTGTGTGGATTGGAGTGGAAAGACATAGACTTTGATACCGGTGTTGTCAGTATTCGCAGAACCTCACAATACACTAAAGAAAAAGGAACTTTTACCGACACTACAAAAACCAAGAAGTCACAACGCAGCTTGAAAATGCCGTCCGAAGTCATAATGATACTAAGATGGTATCGCGCAGAGCAAACCGAAGAGCGGCTATTGCTGGGTGATAAATGGGTTGATCATGACCGATTATTTATTACTTGGAATGGTGAACCCATAAGCCCAAACGTCCCTTATAAATGGCTACTGCATTTTTGCGAGCGAACAGGGATTCGCAAGGCCAAACGGTTACTGCATAGTCTCCGCCACCTGAATGCTTCCCTGTTGATTACCAGCGGAGTAGACGTGAAAACCGTTTCTTCTGCTTTAGGTCATTCGCAGGTATCCACAACAACAAACATTTACGCCCACACTTTTCAAAAGGTTCAAGCTGAAGCATCTGAGGCTATCGCCGCTGCCTTGCCCCTGAAATCGCATGCGTAAACCCCAAACAAACCCCAAACAGCTTTTTCGAAAAATAAAAAAACTACGGAAACCCGCATGATTGCTGGATTTCCGTAGTCACATGTATGGTCGAGGTGACAGGATTTGAACCTGCGACTTCTACGTCCCGAACGTAGCGCTCTACCAAGCTGAGCCACACCTCGAAAAAGCTAGCCTCGGTTTCCCGAGGCTATATGGCTGCGGAACTAGGATTTGAACCCAGACAAACAGAGTCAGAGTCTGTCGTGCTACCATTACACAATTCCGCATCAATATTTAATTGCCAGAAGCAACGTCATTTATTATAGCAAAATTCCAACGAATGTCAATAGGTTTCCAAAAAAAATCCTCTAAAATTTTGAATGTTTTTGAATTTTATCAAACAGAAAAAGGGGATTCTGTCGTTTGAGCGATAAAGTCGTGATTCACCGGACAAGGCAGAATTCCCTGCCGCCCTACCCTACAGTCATGCTGTTAGCATACCCGGCGGAGCCCACACTCATTCGGCAAAATCTCAGATTTCGCCGGGCGCGGGCTCCCGGGTTTTACAGCGTCTAAAATCCGGTTATGCTTCTTCGGCCGAGGTCAGCACCGCTTCCGCGCCACGGATTCCGTCCACCGCCGCGGAGACGATCCCGCCTGCATAGCCGGCGCCTTCCCCGCAAGGGTACAGCCCGCCGATCGTGACCGACTGGCCGTCGGCTCCGCGCGTCAGCCGCACTGGAGATGAGCTGCGGGTTTCCACGCCCGTCAAAACCGCGTCCGGGTGGGCAAAGCCGCGCAGCCTGCGGTCCATCAGCAGAATCCCCTGCCGCATCGATTCCACCGCATAGGGCGGCAGGCAGCCCGATAAATCCGCCGGTACCACACCAGGCTGGTAACTGGAGGCCGTACCGAACGAATCCGATGCCTTTCCTTTCAGAAAGTCACCCAGACGTTGGGCCGGGGCGTGGTAATCACCGCCGCCCAGACGAAATGCCGCTTCTTCCCACTTTCTCTGGAACCACATGCCAGCAAGCGGATGTGTGCTTTCAAAATCTGCAGAAGATATGCCAACCAACAGAGCGGAGTTTGCATTCTTTTCGTCGCGCGCATAGCGGCTCATTCCGTTCGTCACCAACCGTCCCGGCTCCGAGGCGGCGGCGACAACCCGTCCACCGGGGCACATGCAGAAGGTATACACTCCCCTGCCGTTTTCCAGATGCGCTGCGAGCTTGTAATCCGCCGCTCCCAGTGCGGGATGCTCCGCGAACGCGCCGTACTGCGCACGGTTGATTGCCGCCTGCGGATGCTCAATGCGGGCGCCGATGGAAAAGAACTTCTGCTCCATCGCCACGCCCTGCTCCAGAAGGCTTTCAAAGGTATCGCGCGCGCTGTGACCAATTGCCAGAATCACATGGTGTGTGTCCAGCCGCTGGCGCTCCCCGTCGTGCTCTACGGTAACACCCGTCACCTTGCCCTGCTCCGACAGGATTTCGATTAGCTTTGTTTCAAAGCGGACTTCCCCACCCATTTCCAGAATCTGTCCGCGGATATTCTTCACGATTTCCGGCAGCAAATCCGTGCCGATGTGCGGCTTAGCCTCATACAAAATTTCTTCCGGTGCACCGGCCTTTACCAGTTCTTCGAACACCTTGCCTGCACGCCCATCTTTTGTGCCGGTGTTCAGCTTTCCGTCCGAAAAGGTTCCGGCGCCGCCTTCACCAAACTGCACGTTGGATTCGGGATTCAAGTCGCCTCCCTTCCAAAAGGCATCCACCTGCTGTGTGCGCCGGTCGGCATCCGCTCCGCGCTCGATGACAACAGGGCACTGCCCCGCCTGCGCCAAAATCAGCGCGGCGAACATCCCCGCAGGGCCAAACCCCACTACAACCGGCCGCTTCCCCAGTGTTCGGCAGGGCGGCAGATCATAGCAGTACGGTTGAAAACGGGAAATTTTCGCGCCACCGCACTGTTCCAGAACAGTCTCTTCCCCACTTTCAAGCGTTACACCAACGGTAACCTGAAAGTGAATGTCCTGCTTTTTGCGGGCATCCACCGATTTTTTCAAAATAGTCAGGGAACGAATCTGCTGTTCCGGCAACGAAAGCCGAGCCGCTGCCTGCCGCAGGAGTTCCCCATACCCTGCGGAAAGAGGCAGGGCAATTTCTGAAATCTTAATCATCTGTTTTCTCCTTTGCCGCCATAGCGGCGCTTCTTGCGGCCATCATACCGCTGATCCATGCCCAATGCAAATTAAAGCCGCCGCAGTCTCCATCCACATTCAACTGCTCCCCGGCCAGATAAACGCCGGAGCTGATCCGAGACTCCATAGACGGCAGAAAAAGCTCCGTGAGCGGTACGCCTCCCGCCGTTACCTGTGCGTGCTGCCAAGGCAGCGTACCTGTCACCGGAAAAGCCCAGCCCTTGAGCACACCGGCCACTGTTTTCACCCATGGGCCTCCAAGACTGCCCACCGGCTCACCGGATCGCTCCGAAAGAGCAGACATCATCACCTGCTGTCCCACCCGTTTGGGCAGCACGCCAAACAGCAGTTCCCTTGCCTCAAGCTGCGGATAAATCGACGAAAGACGGTGCAGCAGATCGCAAACCTCCTGAAAAGACAAAGCAGGCAGAAGATCCACCGCGATCTGCGCGTTTTTACAGGGCGTTCCCTGAACGGTTTTACCGGCGGAATATTCCGCCGCCAGCCGTGACAACTGAAACACGCACACACCCGACAGGCCTCGCTCCGTAAACTGGATTTCGCCCTCTTCTTCCTTCACGGCGTGTCCGTCCGCCAAAAAACGAACGGCACCCGCACAGCGCACGCCCTTGAGCGCCCGAACCATCGCCTGCGGCACCGTTACCTGTACCAATGCAGGGAGCAGCGTAGTCTGGCTATGGCCGAGCTGGTGTGCCAATGAAACTCCCTGATCTGAACTGATCTGCGGAGAGGCCTTGCCGCCCTGCGCCAGAATCAGCCGATGTGCCCAGAGCGTACTACCATCGGCCAGGCCCAGCAGGTATCCATCTTTTTGTTTTTTCACCTGAACCACTGCGGTGCCGCAAAGCTCTGCCCCACCCTGCTTTTGAAAAAACAGGCGCAGCGCGTCCAGCACAGAGGAGGCCTGCCCGTTTTGCGGGTACACCCGCCCCTGTTCCTCTTCACGGCAATAAAGACCCATCGATTCAAATTGCCTGAGTACCTCTGCCGGAGAAACGGATTCAAATACCTTTTGGGCCAGCGGCGCATCACCGTGATACACCGGCCAAGCCGCGGACAGATTGGTGATGTTACACCTGCCGTTCCCGGTGGCGAGCAGTTTTTTCCCCACACGCGGAGCTGCCTCCAGCAAGGCCACCCTCCCTTTGCCAAGCAGCTTTGCCGCCTCACCGGCAGCCATCAATCCTGCCGCGCCGCCGCCGACAACAGCGACCTCGTATTTTGCTGTAATGTCCATGCTGCCTCCCTGTGCTATGGCCTTGATGGCCCGCAGTCTTCTGTTTTTTATAATATCATGAGTCCTTAATAATTTGCAAACGCTGCTTTTCTTCTGCTTGTGCTGGGGAAGGGGAACATGCTATAATAACCTCCAGGCAGCGAAAGCAAAGCTTTCGCTGCCTGAGAGAGTATGGAAGCATTGGCTCGGGAGATACAAACATTTCGCGCTCTATTCAAGCAAAAACGAGCAAAGGATGCTATCATAAATTCCATATACTGAAATTATTTGGAGGTTAACGTGGAATGTTGGAAATAGAGAATCCCCAGCAGTTGATGCAATTTCTTCAGCAATTTGAAAAGATGTATAATCTGGTTCGTATTGTAGATCCTTTGAAAAAACGGGTTGTTTCCATCTCCGGCCGCACCGTAGAAATAATCGAGGACTCGATCTGCTACGATTTCTGGATAAAAAACAGCCACTGCGCCAACTGCGTTTCGATGCGTGCCATCAACGAAAACGATACCTTTGTGAAAATCGAATACAATAAGAATAAAATTTTCATGGTGATGGCCACCCCGATTGTACTGAAAGGCCACCCTTATGTTGTGGAGCTGCTCAAGGATATTTCTGAAACCGGGATTGTGCCGGATCTGAAGGGAAAAAGCATCCAAGAAATTGATCGAATTATTGAGAACCTGAATCAGGCTGTCATTACCGATGAACTCACCCAGGTTTATAACCGGCGCTTTATCAATGAAAAGCTGCCAATAGACTTATATTCTGTCGTTATGAACGACAGCGTTCTTTCTGCTATTTTGATCGATATTGACGATTTTAAACAGATTAATGACACCTATGGCCACACCATGGGAGACCTGGTGCTGCAAAAAGCCTCTAAAATACTGAAGGATAACATCCACCGCAAGGGCGACTGGGTTGCACGGTATGGCGGCGATGAATTTTTGGTTGTACTGCCGGAAGCAGACTCTGACAACGCCAAAAGCATTGCGGAACGGATTCGGCAGCAGATCGAGCAGGAGGTATTTGAGCTGCGCGGCTGCACTATTTCTCTGACGATCAGCTGCGGCGTATTCAGCACCTGCTCCAAGGATGGATTTTCCGCCGTTGACTTTTTCGATCGCCTGGATCAAAAGCTGTACCAGGCCAAAGGCAACGGCAAAAACTCGATCGCGGTATGAACCGCCTTGTAGTCCTTCCTGATCCTTGATTCATCAACGATATACTTTAAAACAGTGTTTTTTCTTCTTCAGTGGAAAATACTGCTATTGCAATCAAAAACAATTGAGAAAAGGGCAGAAAGCTTTCCGGCTTTCTGCCCTTTCCGCATGACAGAATCATTCGCCGCGCATCCGCCGCAGCAGAGCGCCGCGATTGATGGGATGCTCGGTTTTTACCAAAACCCGCATGGTTGCATGGGGCGCCGCTTCGATTGGCGACATCTCCGCGTCATACAGCTCATTCAGAGTGAGCAGATAGGGCTGCGCGCCGGGCTCCAGCACATCCACCGTATCTCCCCGGAAAAAGCGGTTGCGCTGCGACAGAGTGGCCACGCCGTTCTCCCAGCCCTCACAAACAGCCGCGACCTCGTAGTCGCGTACATAGCCGCCGTTTTGGTATACCTGCCCCGGAGTACCAAAGTAAAAGCCGGTGCTGTATTCACGGTGGCTGATTTTATTCAGCTCCTCAGCAATCCACTCTGGCAGCGGTTCACCGGGGTGTTGCTCGCAGAAATCAATTGCATTGCGGTACGCGTTGACTGTGACCGCCACATAATAGGCCGATTTGGCCCGGCCTTCAATTTTCAGGCTGCTGACTCCCGCCTTTTGCAGTTCTGGAATATGGCGGATCATGCACATGTCACGGGAATTGAGGATATAGGTTCCTTGGTCATCCTCCTCAATGGGGAAATACTCGCCAGGTCGTTTTTCCTCCACCAAGCGGTAGGACCAGCGGCACGGCTGCGCGCAGTCGCCACGGTTGGCATCCCGTCCGGTCAGGTAGTTCGACAACAGACAGCGGCCTGAGAAGGACACGCACATGGAGCCGTGCACAAACACCTCCAGCTCCAACTCAGGCGGAGTTTTGGCACGGATCTGCGCAATTTCATCCATGCTCAGCTCCCTGGCCAGCACCACGCGTGACGCGCCCATCTCGTGAAAAACGCGCGCCGTTTCATGGTTGACAACTCCCGCCTGGGTGGACACGTGTAGCTCCACCTGCGGCGCGTATTTCCGCGCCAGCTTCATCACGCCAACATCCGCGACGATCAGCGCGTCGACCCCCACCTGCTGGGCATAGCGCAGCAAATCGGGCAGGCGGTCAAGCTCATCCGTACGGGGCAGCGTGTTACAGGTCAGATGAACCCGAGCGCCCTTGTGGTGGGCAGCCTGAACGGCCTCCGCCAACTCTTCCGGTGAAAAATTGGCCGGTCCGGCTCTCATCCCGAACTCCTTTGCCGCCAGATAGACGGCATCCGCCCCAAAGGCCAGAGCGGATTCCAGCCGTTCAAAATCTCCTGCCGGAGCCAATAGTTCCATTTTCACTGAGTCAGACCCGCCTTTTTCAAGTTTTTCTGATGCTGCTCCGCCGTTTTGGCATAATAGGCTGTGCCATCCGCTGCGTGGCAGAAATAATAGTACTCTGTTTTTGCCGGATTCAGCGCCGCGTTAATTGCCGCGCTGCCGGGGTTTGCGATCGGCCCCGGAGGCAGCCCGATCAAATTATAGGTATTGTACCGGCTGCTGTACGTATCTCTTTGCGCCTCTGGTACCAGCGCCTTCGTGCGGTAAGGGTAGTAGATTGTGGAGTCGCACCCCAACTGCTGCGTGCCGGTTGACGCACCATTTTTCAGGCGGTTGTGCAGAACGGCGGAAACCTGAAGCATATCCTCTTCGTTTGCAGATTCCTCCTGAATGATGGAAGCGAGGTTCAGTACCTCATCAAGCGTCATCCCCTGCTCCTTCGCCTTCTCTCGCACTGCGGTGGTCAGCTTTTTGCTTGTATTATTAATCATCTTACCCAAAGCCTGCTTCGGGTCTTCGTCTTTATAAAACTCGTAGGTATCGGGGAACAGGTAGCCCTCCAGAAGGTAATAGCGCTCGCTGTCGTTACCGATTTCTTTGATCAGGTCGTAGTTGTTAAAATCCTGGGAATTGGCATACTTTAAAATCTCTTCCGCAGAGCAGACGCCGTTTTTTTCCATCAAGGCGGCGATCTCCTGTACATTCAGGCCTTCCGGAAATAGGACCTTCACAATATCCGTACGGTTGTTATTTGTCTGAAGATAATTGATGAGCGCCTCATAATCCATTCCTGTGTTCAGCTCATATGTGCCGTGCAGATAAGAGTCATTTGCACGCGTAAGGGTGGAATACAGCTGGAAAAAGCCCGGCTGGCTGATCACTCCGCTCTGATACAGCACTTTCGAAATTTCGCCGACACTCGCCCCTTTGGGAATCTCGACGGTCACTGTGGATTCGGTTTTCTGGTACGCAAGCATATCCGCAATTCCGGTCACGAGGTACTGGCCCATCCCAATGCCGAGAATAATCACCATCGATACCCAGATCATGCGGAAAAAGCGCCGGTTTTTGCGGCCTTTTTCACGGCTTCGTTCCCGCAATGCACGTTCCTCCGCCTTTTGGGCACGGTTTTCCGATTCCGCCATCGCCTTGCGCGTTTGGGGGCTGCTGTAGCTGTGCAGCATATCCGGTTCGCCGACAGCACCGTTGCCGGTCGGCATGGGTCCCTGCGAATCGGCCTCCCCCGTATCATCGTTGTCATTGATTTCCAGCCTGAAGTGCTGAGCACGGTTCTGCCGCTGATCCTGCTGACCCTCGCCGCGAGTTCGCCGCTGATTTTCGTCGTCGCGCATGACAAACCCCCTATCTTGCTTTCTTCGATGTCCTACGGACATACTTTTCCGTTACCAACAAATCGACCGACCTGTCGTAATAGCCGTGCGGCAGATTCCACTGAACGCAGAAGGAATAGCACACACCCACCGTAAACCCGCCAAAGCGGGATAAAAATCGGTCGTAATAACCGCCGCCATAACCGAGCCGAAAGCCCTGCACATCAAAGCTGAAACCAGGCACCAGGCAAAACCCCCGGGACTCGTCCCGTACCTTTTCACAGCGCTGTACAATCGGCTCCAGCACGCCAAACGACGCGCGCTCCAGATCCTGCCAGGAGCGAATGTAATAGAATTCCATGTCACGGGTTCCCGAGATGCACCGGGGAACTGCCACCCGCTTTTGATTGGCCCAGGCTGCCTGCACAATGGCCAGGGTATCTACCTCCAGCTCCTTGCTGAGATAGGTAAACACCGTGTCAGCCTGACTGTATTCCCGCAAAGAAAGCAGCCGGGACTGGATTTCGGAATCCAGCCTCAGTTTTTCTTCTTCTGATAAATCTTCCCTGAGTCCGCGGTATTTGCTCCGCAGACCTGTCTTCACTTCTTTGATGTTCTTTACTGGCATCGCATCAAGTTCCTCAGCTTTTCCGCAGCTTCTTTCTCCGCCAAAAGGTCAGTGAGCTGCAGCGCGAACGCAACCGCAGCCGTCGGGCCTCGGCCCGTAATAATTTTGCCGTCCATGGTGACGAGCTCGCCGGTGTATTGCGCACCGATAATGTCAGAAATAAATCCGTCGCTGACCGTGGCGCGCCGGCCCTTTAAGAGCCCCATGTGCCCCAAAATCGACGGTGCCGCGCAGATGGCCGCCACATAGGCGCCCTTCTCATAGCAGGCAACAACGGTATCCTTTACAATTTGCGATTGCTCCAGATTCGGCGTTCCCGGCAGACCGCCCGGCAGAACTACCATCTCAATGTCATCCAGAGAGATTTCGCTCTCCTCAATATCCGCCATGACCGGGATTTGATGGGAACCCACGATTTGCCTGCCGCCAACCCCCACTGTCTGAACCGGCACATTGGCGCGCCGGAGCAGATCAACCGCCGTTAAAGCCTCAATCTCTTCAAATCCATTCGCCAAAAAAACATACGTCATTCCAGTCACATCCCTTTTTCAGTTAATCCAGCGTCAGGCCCAGGTAGGCCTTGCCATTCAGTTCCACCGGCCTGAGTGGCCGGAGCATCCCAAACCGCCGAAGCTCGCCCCGCTCCGGAAACAAAGCTCCGTTCTCCGGCAGACGCAGATGATAGCTGTGCGCCGGCATTTCGGCAAGCAATTGCCCAATCAGGGCGGGGAATGCCGCCTCGTCTGCCATCAGCTCAGTCACTTCGCAGGAACCGTCCGCCAAACGTCGGCAAAGCGCATACGCCCCGCCGTCGTCTGCTTGTGCGGCAATCAATTTCCCGCCGTACTGGCGGTTGAAGCCCTCTGCAAAGCAGAGCGCGCGCTCCTCCCACAAAACAGAGCCCCAAAGGGAGGAAAGCTGCTCTTTTCGGATTTCCCTCATCTTCGAATAGCCTATAATGACCCGGCCGCGCTGGGCGCCCGCAGAAAGCTGAGAAAGCTCTTCGGCAGAGGCCGTTACAAAGCGGGTAAAAAAGGCTTCTTCGTAGCCATAGTTTGCGTAGTAATCATACAGTGCGTCGCTCGACGGCAGCAAGCACGAAAAATGCTCGCCCCGTTTCAGCCCCAGATGTGCTGCGGCCCGCAGCAGAGCGCCCATGCAGCCCTGCTTACGGTACTGAGGCAAAGTGGAGGCGGCGTAAATATAATGGCCGCGCACTTCACCTCCCGGCTGCACCATGCGTACCGGCAGCATATGCACCATCGCAGCCGCTCTGCCGTCTATTTCGTAAACAAGGCAGGTGCGCGGCTGAAAGGCATTATTGAAAAAATAGGCGGTGGGCCGCTTGGGGTCGCCAAAGCAGGCCTGCCATATCATTTCGAGCTCCGGCTGCATGCCCCAACGGGCCAGCCTGATGATTCTGCCGCTCATTTTTCCGTTCCCTTCAGTACCGCACGGTACTTCTCCAGTATGATCGCAGGGTGGTAGGAAAGCTTCGCTTTACGCAGGCCCTCCATCCCAAGATCCTCTTCCCGGTTAATGTATTCGTAGCTCGCCAGGTTGCGGCGGGCAAATTCGTTGTTGATGGCCGCGTACAGGCCGTCGTAGCCCGCCAGAGCCTTTTCAAAATGAAGCAGGAACACCTGCGGGTTAATTTCCTCACCGATGGTATAAGCCACGGGCTTTCCCTCAATGCGGATCAGCCCGCCGGAAAGCTTCAGCTCTTCGAAATTGGCAAACGCTTTTCGCAGTGCGCGCACCTCTTTATCAAGCCCGTTTTCCGGATCACACCCGTTCTGGCGGCACCATTCGCAGCTAACCTCGCGGCAAGCATCAAGCGTGTCAACCGTGACATCCTCATATTCCCACTGATACTGACGATTAAATTTGGAAACGTGATTGCGCTTGCCGTGAAATTTTCTGCCCGCAAGCTCAATCAGATCGCTGCTATTATAAATATAGTCCGCGCCGTCCCGGTCGACGCTGAATTCGAACCGGCCCGGCATCGCCTCTTCCATGCGGGCAACTTCTTTTTCGGTCATGCCCCACATCTGAAAACCAAAGCCCTTTTCCGCCGCGTCGTCAATCAGCAGCTGCAGCGTGTCCCTGAGGCTCCCGGCGTTTGCGGGGTCTGCCACATAAGGGAAATTATAGGTGTGAAAATGCTCACCTGAGGACAAAAGCACATACCCATCCTGCCGGCAAATACGAGAATGATACGATTCATTCCAGATAAACAGGGTGCCGAACGCATTCTCGCTCCCCATTTTACCGCTGGCCGCCAAAATCGGCTGAAGCCATTTTCGATCCTCGATCGTTGCATATTCAAATTTTAACATAGATTGCTACATTCCTTTATGATTTCACTTTCCATGATTTCCACATGGATTTGCTGCGCCGATTTGATTTGCCCGTTCTCGGCGCACGGGATGACAAGCCATCCCAGCTTTTGGGCGCAGTACAATGCGCTTTCCCGGCAGGCAGACAAAAAGGCGGTGTCCTTTTCGTGCAGATCTTTTTTCGCTTCGTCACCCTCATACCGTTCCCGGAGCAGGCGCTGAGAAATATCCAGCGGCATGTCCAGGTATATGACGGCATCCGGCGCGGGAAGCTCCAGTTTATTATACTCAAAATCGCAGACCCAATCCAGATAGGAATCCCATTCGGAGCAGGGCAGCTTGGTCATTTGGTAGACCATGTTGGAGGTAGTATACCGGTCGGCAACGATCAGACTGCCATTTTCATACGCCTGCTGCCAGTAGCGCACATAGCTTGCAAAACGATCTACCGCGTAAAAAGAGCTGGCCGCAAAGGCATTCACATCCTGCGGATGCGCCCCGAGCTCACCGCCCAGATACATTTTCACCAGCGCGGAAGACTTCTCCTCATAATCAGGGAAGGACACACGCCGCAGCCGCACACCGTTTTGCTCCAGCGCCTGGCACAGAAGAGCCGTCTGCGTGGCCTTTCCGCTGCCGTCAAGGCCTTCCATCACAACCAACCGACCAATCACGACTTTATCTCCAGATTCTGGTAATACGCACGCACCTCAGCCATTTTGCCGCAGCTCATTTTTCCTTCCGGACAACCGCCGCGCACACAAGGCGGGCCGCAGTGAGAGAACAGGTTCGGAGCGACGCCACGCACCAGACGCAGCATCTGGATCGCGACCTCCTGAATTTCCCACTGGGCGCGGTTGCAGCAGCGGTGAGAAAAGAAATTGTACAGCGACCGGGCGTTCATGGTACAGATCATTTTTGTTTCACAGGCGTTTGGCAGCACAAAGCGCGCGTCCTCAATCGCCTTTTTCAGTGCCGCGCGGGCAGCCTCTTCTGGTTTTTTACCCTGCGCGACCATTTGAGCCTGGTGTTTTTCCTGCAGCAGACGGGTCAGACCCTCATACCGGCGCTGGGCCTCTTCCATCGATTCGATGAATTCCTGTCTGGCCTCGGGGATTTTATCAATCTCGGGCGGAATCACGTAGCCAAACTGATGCTCCGCTACATACCGCTGACTCTGCACGCTGTAAGACGCAATGCGATGGCGGGTCATCTGCGCCAGAAACGCGCGGGACACCCCTTCAATCGCAAATGTAAATGATGCATGCTCAATCGGGCTTTCATGCCCGATTTCAGAAAGCATCTCGACAAAACGGGAGGTTTTTTCCTCCGTCAGGCCGTCCATAATATGTTCCACATCCGCAGCGGAATAGCAGAGCTTTGCGGCGGCTGCCACCGTCTGCTCCGGCTGGGGTGTATAGGCGATCAACGCTACCTTTGCCATTCTTCTTATTATCCTCCGCTTCTCGCCGAACCGCCCAGAACGGACGGATCCGGCCCTTTGCTCAGTAAAATTACTACATGGGCGCCGTATTCCAGCGTGTCTCCCTCTTTATGATCCTGGTAACCAACAGCCTGCCCGACCGGGATCTTGTCGTCAAACACATCCCTTTTTGCGGGAGTGAGCCCCGCCGACGTAACCGCCAAAGAGGCATCTTCCAGGCTCATGCCGCGAATCACGGGCAAAGAGCGCATTTTGGCCCCCTGACTGACGACGACGACAATTTTCACACCCTGCTGCGCCAGCTCTCCCGCTGTGGGAGACTGGCTGATGATCTTACCCTCAGCCACCGTATCGCTGAATTCCTGGTCAGACACCAGAATGTCATAATCCTCGGTGCCAGCACTTTCCGCCGCCAGAACATCGTCATACTTCTTCCCCACCAGATCAGGAACCTGCACGCGTTCCGTTCCGGAAAGATCCGCTGTGGCCAGGCCGTTCATCAACATTCCGGAATCGGTGGATTCCACAGTTTCTGTCATCGCGGTGGAATCCGCGGCGCTTTTTGCCAGACTGCCAAAGCTTGGCGGGAACAACCAGAAAATACCGATACAAAGAAAAAGTGCCAAAGAAACCACACCGGAAGTAATTGCCCAGACGATGCCCGGGATGCCCTTTCGGGCAGACTCTGGCTCCGAAGCGGCCTCCGGCGGCAGAGGTTCCTCTATTTTCGCCGTAACGGTGGGCGCCGCGGAAAGCTCTGCCCGCAGGCGCTCAAAATGAGGGGTACGCTTCGACGGCATCACCTGCAAAGCGTTGGCCAGGCCGGTAATTACATACGGCGGCAGGCTTTTCAGCGTACTGGTCGGGATCATCAAACGCGAGTCTGTTTTGCGGCGCAACGCGTCCTGTGGCAACGCACCGGTCAACGCAAAAAACAGACATGCGGCAAAACCGTACACGTCCGTTGACTCATCCGGCACATAATTCATCACATATTGCTCAAGTGCAGCACAGCCCGCCACCAAATCCGGCGGCAGGTCGGTATCCATACGGCGTACGGCGTCTAGCTCAAAATCGGTCAGCTTCATGCGGCCATCCTGCAAAATCACCAGTGTATCAGGCGAAATGCCAAGGTGGTTTACGCCCTTCGAATGCAGCGTACTCAGTGCAGACAGCACCGGCATAAACAGTGGGCGGGCGGCATTCCAGTCGAGGCTGCCGCCGCGGCGCTCCACAAAATAGCGCAGCGTAATGCACTCTTCCCACTCCGCAACCGTATAAGCTGTTCCGTTTTCTTCAAAAATATCATAAATCTGCTCTATGGCAGAAAGCTGCCGCATGTGAGCCAGCTCACGGGCATCATTTAAAAAGGATGTTTTATATTCCTGAAACGTAACTTCGCTGCCGTCTACCACACGCACCGTCTGGCTATTTGGCAGGCGCTCACTCATTGTTTGGGGGAAAAATTCGCGAATCAGTGTTTTAATATTCAGCACACTGTCGTAGCCGATATACGAAATACCCTCTCCGTTACTTTTCTGGGTCAAACCCGTCACATATCGATTTTGCAGCATGGTTCGCAGCGGCAGCGCATCCGGCCGCTGCGGCTCATCCGCCGGATGCCCGCAATGAGGACACGGTTCCCCAACGGCTTTTTCCGACATACAGTTCATGCATAGCTCAAAGTCAGTCATACTGGTTCCTCCATAATGCTATTATGGACACACAAAGCAGGCGTTATCCCGCCAGTCGCGCCCGCAGCTCTTTAAGGCGGATAACGCCGGGCATTCCGGATCACCCCGGCTGTTTTTCGGGTGAACCCAGACCACCCTATCTTTACATTTAAGAAGTATACCACAATCCACCCGCAAAAGGCAAGACCTTGCGCCTGGCTCTCATTTTCGGTTCGATGTTTTAAGACATTTTTCGCCGAAATTTAAAAGGAATCGAATTGATATTCGCTTCTTCCTTTGTTATAATAATTTAACATAAAAATGAAAAATTCTTTCCTGCCAAAGTCGGTAAGAATTGATTTCATTTTAATTTGTTTACTTATGATTATTATAGCAATATCACTGATGGAGGATGGAGGGATTGTCTGATGAACCGGAAAAAGGGAGGCAAGGTGGCCGCCGTAATCGACATCAGCTCGAGCATGCTGAAAATGAAGATTGCCCAGCTGCAAAAGGATGGAATCGTCACGCTTGACCGGCTGGAGTATCCCATCAAAATCGGCTCCGAGGTGTTTCATGGCGGTAAAATCAGCTTTGAAAGCCTTTGGAATCTTTCCTCTACCCTGCATGGATACAGCGACGTGATGAAGGAATACGGCGCAGAACAGCAGCGCGTGGTGGCTACCACAGCTCTGCGCGAGGCCAAAAACATCGATTACATCACTGATCAGCTGAAAATTCAAAATGGAATTACCGTACAGGTTCTGGAGGATGACCAGGAAAAAACACTCATCTACTCCGAAATTCTGAACTCGATACAGACCATGCCAAACTTCCCGGCCGGCAACACGCTGATTTCATTTATCGGTACCGGCAGCATCGGGCTTTCTATTTTTGATGGTACGAACATGATCTTCTCCCAGAACATCTCGATGGGGCCGATGAAGCTGTACAACATGCTCGGCAGCATTCAGGAAAACAGCGGCGATTTTGATACGGTGGTGGAGGAATACCTGAACCTGATCGTGCAGCACATTCCGATCCCCGGGCGTCTCAAGAGCATCCGCAACTTGGTGCTGGCCGGCAGTGAAATCGAGCTGATTGCACGTATATGCAGCGTTACGCCCGAGCAGGGGCATTATATCATTCAATCGGAGCTGATCGGCCGGCTGCTGCAGGAGGTTCGCGTCATGACGCCGGATTCTCTCGCCGCCAAGTACGACATATCAGACGCCAGCGCGCAGGTGCTGTACCCGGTGCTGGTAATTTATATGCAGCTTTTACAGCTCACGCACGCTGACCGGGTGATCTGCCCCAAGGTGGAGCTGTGGGATGCCCTTCTGCGCCAGATGCTGGTGCCGAAAAGCAAGCGGAACTACGAAACCCACGTGATCAACAGTGCGATTTCGTGCGCGCAGTGGATCGCCGACCGCTACCGCTGCAATCGCGCGCATTCAGACACAGTGCGCCGCTTTTCCTGCCGGATTTTTGACAAGACGAAAAAGATTCACGGCATGGACTACAAAAGCAGGCTGATTCTGGAGCTGGCCTGCATTCTGCACGACGCAGGATATTACATCAATTCCAAGGAGCACCTGAACAGCACGTTTGATCTCGTCAAAAATATCGACATTTATGGCCTGACCGACCGTGAAGTGCTCATCATCGCGTTTTTATCGAGCTATGACGAATACCGCGTGCCCAGCGACGACGACCCGGAATTTAACCGCCTTGACAAGCAGACCCGCCTGATGATTTCAAAGCTTGTGGCGATTTTCCGCCTTTCAAACGCGCTGGACAAATCGCAAGCGCAGAAGCTTGCGGATATTACAATCAAGCTGGAACGCGACCGGCTTGTGATCACGGGCAGCAGCGACGGGAACCTGACGCTGGAAAAATGGGCGTTCGATCTGTGCGCGCCGTTTTTTCAGGAGGTATTCGGGATTCATCCCGTACTGAACATTAAAACACTGATGCTGTAAGAAAGGGGGAAACACCATGGGTGAGAACAAGCAGCTCCCTTTTATTAACCGGGAACTGAGCTGGATGGACTTTAACTGGCGCGTTCTGGAGGAAGCCTTCGAGAAGGAAAATCCTGTGATGGAGCGACTGCGGTTTTTGGGGATCACCTCTTCCAATCTGGATGAGTTTTTCATGGTGCGCGTGGCGGGCGTCAAGGCTCAGGTGCATTCGGGCTATAAAACGCCCGATCTCTCCGGTCTTACGCCGGATGAGCTTATGATTCGCCTCACACGCAAAATCCGTGCGTTTACCGAGCAGCAGTATTCTGCCCTGCACCGCTCCATCCTGCCGGCCCTGCGCAAGGAAAACATCTTTTTTTGTGCGCCGGGTGATCTGAGTGATGCGCAGAAAAATTTTCTTTCGGAATATTTTAGCAAGGTGCTGTTCCCGGTTTTGACGCCTTTGGCGGTAGATCGCAGCCGACCGTTCCCCATGCTCTCAAACAAGAGCTTGAATCTGGCAGTCCGCCTGAAGGGTGAAGAGGAAGCCTTGTTCGCAGTCGTGCAGGTACCGTCGATTCTGTCACGCTTTCTGCTGGTTCCGGATGCCGAGCGAAATAATTATGTGCTGCTGGAGAATATTATCTCTTATAAAATTAATGATTTGTTCGGTATGCACCACATTGAGGCTTGCTCGCCCTTCCGCCTGACGAGAAACTCTGATCTGGAAATCGACGAGGACGCCGAAGATCTTCTGACTGAGGTGCAGAAATCCATTAAAAAGCGCAAGCGCGGGCGGCCCGTGCGGCTGGAGCTATTGCAGAACTGCGACCCTGAGATTAAGGATTTTCTCGTGGAAATGCTAGACCTAAAGCCAAATGACCTGTTCGAGGTTCCCGGGCCGATCGATCTGACCTATTTGACGAAATTCGCATCCCTGCCGGGGTACGATTCTCTGTGCTTTGACCCGATTAAACCCGTGTACCCCCCCGCGGCCTTCTGGGGCTACGAGGATATTTTCGAAGCCATCCGCGAAAAAGACCGAATGGTGCATCACCCATACGAAAGCTTTCAGTGCGTGGTTGATTTTGTCAGACGCGCCGCGGACGATGCAGATGTGCTGGCCATCAAGCAGACCCTGTACCGCGTCAGTGGCCACTCCCCCATTATTGGGGCCCTGATCCGCGCGGCGGAAAACGGCAAGCAGGTGACGGTGCTAGTGGAGCTGAAAGCCCGCTTTGACGAAGAAAATAACATCAACTGGGCGAAAAAGCTGGAGCAAGCCGGCTGCCACGTCATCTACGGTCTTGCGGGCCTGAAAACCCACTGCAAGATTTTGCTGGTGGTGCGACGTGAGGAGGACGGAATCCGCCGGTATGTTCACATGGGAACCGGCAACTATAACGACTCCACTGCAAAAATTTACACCGATATCGGCGTGTTCACCTGCCGTGAACCATACGGCATCGATGCTTCATCGCTGTTTAACGTGCTTACCGGCTATTCGCGCCCGCCGGAATACCGCAAATTTGTAGTGGCGCCGCAGGGAATGCGAAGCTTTTTTGAGCGCATGATCCGACGCGAAACCGAAAACGCAAAAAAAGGTCTGCCCAGCGGCATCACCATAAAGGTAAACGCTTTGATCGACCCGCAAATCATCGGTCTTCTGTACGAAGCGTCACAGGCGGGCGTACCAATTCACCTGATCGTGCGCGGCATGTGCAGCCTGATTCCCCGGCTGCCGGGGCTGAGCGAAACAATTACCGTGCAGAGCATAGTCGGTCAGCTTTTGGAGCACAGCCGTATATTCGCCTTTCAAAACGGGGGCGACCCAAAAATTTATATGGGCAGCGCCGACTGGATGCCTCGCAATTTGGATCGCCGGGTAGAGCTTGTCTTCCCCATTGAGGGCGAGGAACTGAAGAAGCGTGGGTTTGAAATTTTGGAAATCCTGCGCAGCGACAATGTGAACACTCGCATGATGCAGCCGGATACCACCTACCTGCACAGTAATCGGCGCGGCAAGGCTGCTGTGAATTGTCAGTCTTTCTTCTCCACCATGGCGAGAAAGAGCCTGACGGAACTGAAAAAATCGGAGGAAAGCAAGCTGATGGAACCAATCCGCGATGCGGATAAGGCAAAACGGCTGAAATAACGGAAAGGGGCGCACAACGATGAGAGTTGGAATTTTGACCAGCGGAGGCGACTGCCAAGGGCTGAATGCTGCGATTCGCGCCGTAGGAAAAGCACTTTACGAAAAATTTGAGGAAGACATCACCATAGTCGGTATTCGCGACGGTTACCGCGGCCTGATCGACGGAGATTACTGGGAGATGGGCCCTCGCGATTTTTCCGGCATTTTAACGCTGGGCGGCACGATTCTCGGCACTTCGCGCCAGCCGTTTAAAGAGATTCGCGGCCCGGAGGGCAGTCAAAGCGAAAAGGTGGAGCAGATGAAGCGGAACTATAAACGCTTAAAGCTCGACTGCATCGTCATTCTGGGCGGCAACGGCACGCACAAGACCGCGAACCTGCTCAGCGGAGAGGGCCTGAATGTCATCACGCTGCCAAAGACCATAGACAACGATCTTTGGAACACGGAAATGACTTTCGGCTTTTCCAGTGCAGTGGAGATTGCCTCGATGGTGATTGACTCCATTCATAGCACAGCCACATCGCACGGGCGTGTGTTTATAGTCGAGCTGATGGGCCATAAGGTGGGCTGGCTGACGCTGCACGCGGGCATCGCGGGCGGCGCGGACGCGATTCTGCTGCCTGAAATTCCCTACAATATCGACTCGATCTGCCTCGCGCTGCAGCAGAGAAAGCGCTCCGGCAAGCAATTTTCAATTCTGGCCGTGGCAGAGGGCGCTATCTCAAAAGAAGAGGCCGCGCTTTCCAAAAAGGAGCTCAAGGCTCAGCGGGCGAAAAGGACAGAGCCTTCCCTTTCTTACCGCCTGGCCAGGGAGATCGGTGAACAAACCGGCAACGAGGTGCGCGTGACGATCCCCGGGCATTTTCAGCGCGGCGGCAGCCCCTGCCCTTATGACCGTGTGCTGGCAACCCGCCTTGGCACCGCCGCGACCCAGATGATTCAGGACCGCCGTTTCGGCTGCATGATGGCTCTGCAGAACCAGAAAATCGTCCCCGTTCCGCTGAGCGAGGTGGCAGGCAAGCTCAAAGCGGTTCCTCTGGACTGCGAGCTGATTCAGTCTGCGCGGGACATTGGAATCAGCTTCGGCGACTAAACATCCAACCAAATAGATTGAAAAGAGGCCATACCATTTGGCATGACCTCTGAGCTCTTTATGCTATATCTGCTTGAGCCTTCAAAAAACAGGATGTGCATCCATGAAAAACGTGAGTCTTGAATTTCTCATTCAAAACTCCCGTAGCCCGCATAAATACTGGATTTATGGGCCATGCATCTATATTAGGCAATTGTCTTGACCCATGTGACAGGAATTAAACTCCGTGGTAAGGTCTTTGCCTGCGGATAGGCCAAAATGGGTGGCTACCCTCCAAGCCGCACTGTTTGTCACATCATAAACAATACCGTTCACTGCAACATAGGCGGGGATTCCATTTTTTCCATGATACAAAATTTCACATCAACGCACAAATCCCGCAGGTCAGCATTTCTGCCAATCCTGCGGGATGCTCATTTCGAGATATTCAAGATTTTTTATATCATGAGTTTGTGCAATTGCCCTGACCTCATCCTGCACCGCCACAGCCTCTGCCTTGACCGTTACCATTCATCCCGCCGAACCCTGCACCCATCCCGCAGCCGGCTCCTCCGTTACCCGTACCGTCACAGGTTGCCTGGCGTTCTTCAATTGCTTTGATAATTTCATCTGCTCTTGCCTGTGTCATTGTCCCGGCCTTAACTTTCTCAGCCAATGCATCTTTCTTAATTTGAAGATTCTCTGCTTTGAATTCTTCCAGCTTTCCTGCATCCTTCGCAATCGTGCCATAAGTTTTGCCAGTTTCAGACCTTTCAGTAATAACGCTCTCTACTGTTTTTCCGGTTAGCCCCGCCACTGCCTCGGCTGGAGAACTGTACTTAGAAGCAGCAAACGCGGTAAGTGAGGTTGCACTGACAACAAGTACCATTGCACCGATGGCTGCGATTTTTTTTAGCTTTGTCATTTAAAACGACCTCCTTGTTATTGTTGTTTTTTATGTTTAACAACATATTGTTGCTATGGTTATAGAATACCGAAAAGGTGTGGCAAAAGTGTGTTTTCTGTTTTTTAAGTCTGTGACAAATATCATGCAAAAACATATTTTTGTCACAGCTTTTTTCTATAATATGTTATGCTTTCAATATAATAAATAATGAGGTGATTCTATGCCGACAATTTTAATTGCTGATGACAATAAACAAATCACCTCAATTTTGGAGGAGTATGCGAAAAAAGAAGGGTTCGTCCCTAAAGTTGCACTGGATGGACGTGAAGCAATCGACCTGTTTCAAAAGCTATCTCCCGATATTGTTCTGCTTGATGTCATGATGCCAAAAATGGACGGATTTGAAGTGTGCCGGGAAATCCGCAAGACTTCCAATGTTCCGGTTATTATGATTACTGCAAGAGGGGAAGACTTTGAGAAAATCATGGGGCTCGATATTGGTGCGGACGATTATATAGTAAAGCCGTTTTCACCGGGAGAAGTCATGGCCAGAGTGCGCGCAATTTTGAGGAGAATCGCCCGTGCGGATGGACAAAAGCAGCAGGTTTATTACTTTGATAATCTAAGCATCAATTTGGATGATTATATTGTCACGATAGATAAGCAAAATGTGTCTTTGACAAAAAAGGAAATTGAACTTTTATGGACACTTGTCACGAATAAAAACAAGGTGTTTTCCCGCGATAATCTGCTGAATAGTTTGTGGGGATATGATTATTTTGGTGACAGCCGGACGGTCGATTCACACATTAAGCGCCTCCGCGCCAAGCTTGGCGAATTTGACCATGCAGGTTGGGAAATAAAAACCATATGGGGCGTTGGCTACAAATTTGAGGGAAAAGCAAATGAAGAATAAAATTGCATTTAAACTTACGATGTATTTTTCAGCTGCACTTCTCTTGTTTTCCATTATAATAGGCAGCGTTTTTATGACACTTTTTAAAAATCACACCATGGAACTGCATAAATCCGACCTGCAAAAACGTGCGGTTACAATGGCAGGCACGCTTTCGGAATACATAAGCGGTACCAATAATTCCGGTGGCGGTATTATGGGAAGCGGACAAATGGGATATGGTGCATATCTCCGCTTTTTAGATAAGATTGCAATGACCGACGTCTGGATTGTGGACGAAAATCTTCAGCTTATCACTGCTGGTCACATGGCAAACCAACAATACAACTATGCAGATTTGCCGCAAGATGCTGAAACGGTCGTCAAAGAGGTTTTTCAAGGAAAAACCACCTTTAGCGAAGGCTTTAGTAATCTTTTAAACACGCCGACCTTAACAGTTGGAACGCCGATTCAATCAGGAGGAAAGGTAATTGGAGCACTGTTGCTGCATTCACCGGTAGAGGGAATGAATGAAGCTGTCTCGCAGGGATTTGGCGTTTTGGCAATCAGCATTTCTGTAGCTCTTGTGTTATCTATTCTTTTATCTATTGTACTTGCAGTCGCTTTTACCAAGCCTTTGAAAAAGATGAAAAATTCCGCTATGCAACTTGCCTGCGGCGATTATTGCGTCAAGACCAACGTACTGCAAAAAGACGAAATTGGCGAACTTGCCGCGACAATTGATATTTTAAGTGAGCGGCTTGATCTTGCCAGCCGCGAAAGCGAACGGCTTAACAAGCTTCGCCGTGACTTTGTTGCGAATATTTCACATGAACTTAGAACCCCGGTCACCGTTATTCGAGGTTCACTCGAAGCCCTTTGTGACGAGGTGGTAACCGACCCGGAGCAAGTAAAAAGTTATCACCGCCAAATGCTGAATGAAAGTATGTTTCTGCAAAGGCTTGTGAACGATTTGCTCGATTTATCCCGCCTGCAAAATACAGATTTTAAAATAGAAATGCAGGAAATCAGCCTTTGTGATGTTCTCAGTGATGTTGTCCGCAGCGCACGACACATGGCACAGCTTAAAAATGTTGAGATCCGGCAAGAGCACGATACACAGATGTGCGCAGCATTTGGCGATTATGGACGCCTGCGCCAGATGTTCTTAATCATTCTGGACAACGCCATCAAATTTTCGCCCCAAGGCGGTGCCGTCACCGTATCCTTAAAAGATAAAACGGTATCCATCCGTGACAACGGAATTGGAATTGCACAGGAAGATTTGCCGTATATTTTTGACCGTTTCTATCAAGTGAAGTCAGAAGAAAATAAAAGCGGTACGGGGCTTGGACTTGCGATTGCAAAGCAGATTGCTGATAGACATAATATTCGTATCTTAGTCAATAACAGGCAAAACGAAGGAACTGAATTTCAATTTCAATTTTAATAATTTAAGGTGTTTGCCATTTCGTATGACAAGCACCTTATTTTTGGCATACTTTAATTTTCATATCCAGCGTGACCTAATCACTGAATGAAAATCTTTAGTACGTAATTAAAAACACGTTAGAATCCAAAATATAATATGGAGGAAAATCAAAATGAAATCTCTGGTTGTTAAAGCGGCTCGTTGTCCACAAAATCATCTTTACCCTTCGGTCAAAGTTTGTCCTGTTGGTGCTTTAATTACTTTGGTATTGCTATTTATGGGAACAAGAAAAAAGTAAACAAGCTAACAGGTTTTATGCCGCTTTTAAGATAATACGAAGATGAGTTTGTTGAGGCGGTCATTTGACATTCCCAGCAGGCTATCACCGACCTGACACTCGACCGCTCAAGCATTGATCTGACACCCGGCAAGGTTTTAAAGTACCCGTAGCCTTTGCTCATGGTGATGAAATAATTTTGAATATTTGGTGATATTCCTAATAAAGCTGATTTATTGTATTTTTTAAATTTGCCGAGGATAATCCGTTTCAAAACCAAAGTTATCCATTGCATGTTTCATCCAATTGGAGTCTTTAAAGACAGGTCTTCCAATGCCAATTAAATCTGAAACACTGCTATTTAAAAGCGATTCTGCTTGTTCTAGTGTTCTAATGCCCCCAGTTACTATAACAGGTATTGAGACAGCCTCCTTAACGGCTTTTGCCTGTTTTATAAAATATCCCGTTTTTTCTAAGTCTGGCGCTGTGTAACGACACATTCCACCGGATATATCCAGTATATCAGCGCCTTCCTTTTCTAATTCCTTTGCCACTGTAATACAATCATCTAAGCTAAGCCCACCATCCGTATTGTCCGTAGCACCAAGACGGAATAAGATAGGAAAATTATTGCCAACTACATTACGTATTGCTCTCAATACTTGAAGATGGATAAGCATCCTGCCTTTTATATTGCCTCCATATTTATCATTTCTCTTATTAGTAAGTGGTGACAAAAACTGATTTAATAAGTAACCATGACAGGAATGTATTTCAACTCCATCGAAACCAGCTTGTTTTGCTCGCAAAGCCGCACTGGTAAAATCACTTATGATTTTTTGAATATCACCATATTTCAGCTCACATGGAAGCTCTAGATCTAATTTCGAAGGATTTATAACAGCTGATGGAGCAATGGGCTGCGAACCAATGATTGTCTCTTTCGTACCACTTCCCGCATGATTTAACTGCAAAATAACAGGGCATCCATTATGATGAATGACATCGGAAATCTGGCGTAAACCTAAAATCATACTATTGTCCGCAGAAGAAATTTGATGAAAATTGGTTTTCCCATTCTCTGAAATAAAAGAATGTTCTGTAATTACCACACCAAAGTATCCGTCACGTGTTTTTTCATCATAAAATTGTAAAAGAGGTGCAGTTATTTCTCCGTTTAATCCTGCTCTTGATGATGCCATAGGAGGCAGAACTAGCCTGTTTTTCAGTTCCAGATTTCCGATTTTTAAAGGAGTAAACAAACGAGACATAGTAATTACCTTCTCTACTTATTGATTTTTTCAACTGTTAAGTAACTCGGTGATAACAATACAAAAATGAGTTTTTATTAAGCTTTTTAACTCATATTTCATCTGAATCACATGATGGGTGCCAAGTCACAATCAATGGGGAACGGTTCACGAGTCGTCTAAATCTATATTTGGGATAACCAACTATGATTCCACCTGTCACCATTAAATTGTCAGGTATATCCAATAGCTCAAGTAAGGGCTGATAACCTGAACGAGCGCACGTTTCCACAAGTCCTGTCCAACACGTACCTAACCCCATACTTGTTGCAAATAATTCAGCATACGCAAGAGCGAAATGAGTATTGTCACGTCCGCGTGCGAAATTTTTATCAGAAAGTGCTAATATCAAGCTAGGAGCATTTCGTAGAATCACATCTTCACCAGTCTTGTGATAATGCTCTGACATTTCAATTAAATTAGCAGCAAATACTTCTTTGGCGGCGATTGCTTCATCCATCCAGGCAATTGTTGCTTTTGTAATGGCACATAGAGTTTTTTTATTATTGACCACCATGTATTGCACACCCTGTGTATTATTACCTGATGGCGCTAATCTGGCTATATCCAACAATTTTAATATTTGAGCTTTCGTAATCTTATCCTCTTTATATACTCGTACAGAGCGTCTAGATCGAAGAAAACTCTCTGCTGTTTCAGTATCTAAAACAGTGGGTGTATCAAATAATACTTGCTCTGAAATCGGTGCTTGAACGTGATTTAATGCTCCTTGTGGACATATTGCAACACAGTGACCGCAAGAGATACACGTATGTCCTGCATCGACCGGAAATTTTTCCTCATTCATTTCAATATAATTCTTTGGACAAACCTGAGCACAGATTTCGCAATGAACACATTTTTCTTTATTTACATGAAGCAAAGCCATTTAAATTCATCCTTTCTTTTAATACACAACCCATATACTACTTATCATCTTTTTTTTGATTGTCAAGTGGCTTAGTATAGTTGAATACTTCTTTTGACCAACTACGTGACCACTCACCAAATGGACGCAATAATTCCATAAGCTCTTTTCCTCGTTGTGTCAATTGATATCCCTCAATCGTACGTTCTACAATATCGGCTTCTCTTAACTCCTTAATACGATTGTTTAGTATTGCAGGAGAAATAGATTCACATCGCTGTTGAAGTTCTCGAAAAGTTGTGGAACCATTCTGCAAATTCCAGATGATACCCATTGCCCAATTTCTACCCAAAAGATCAAAAAGAGCCATTATAGGAAGTCCTGATTTGGAACCGCGAACTGGTTTCCCTGGATGTGGAACAGGCATAGTTTTAATCCTCCTTAATTAATATCATATTTTTCAAGGCACCGCGCACATATCTAAGCACGGTGATAGCCAAACACTTTATTTATTGGCGGCTTTCTCTGACAATGGTTGTCCACCAATCCCAATATTACTGAATAGAGAATGGTTAACTTCAACTGCAACTGAAGTCAATTTCTCAATCAATTCTCTTTCTCAGGTTATTTTTTTAATTATAATCATTGGCATAACTATTTTGTTCTTAAATAAAAGTATATCTTTTGCTATCTAAACAATAGCATGCTATTAAATAAATAGCAATAGTAAAAATTAAAATATTTCTATGGATCATGACATTCTGTAAAGACATATAAACTACAATTTGTTCATCGCATTTGTTCACGAATTTAATCAGGCTATGCTTACCTGCCACCTACTGTCTTAGATTTAATACCCCTAAGTTTTGGTTATGTGTCAAAATAGAAAGGCCGCCGATGACAAAGAATTACAACAAAACGAACTAAAATACCTGAATTTATTGAAAAGTAACTCATTATTAGAATCTGGTCCTTGGGGGAAAAAGAAAACCTCCATCATGCTTATTCTTAGGATTTATGTTTGTTGGCCATCAGTTTTTTTGTATAGAGCGAAAGATACGCCTAATCGGACATATAAAAAATGAGAATCGGTTTGATATGCATGCATTCTTTAATAAAAAAAGCAGCCAAACAAGTTCGACCTTAAAATAGTCCTTGCTCGGCTGCTTTTAATTTCCAATAGTATCAGAGTTTCCTTTATTTTTAACAAAAATTTTGATTGTATAATCACATCATAAAAGTCACCGTCATAATTTAGGACGCTACCTGTAAATCAGTAGTACTCATAATCCAAAAACATCTTACTCCTGAAAACTTTTCTATTTTTACCGTTGTGGAATGCTTTTTTACAGTCTAAATTCTTTATAACACATTAAATGTGCAGGTTCAAATATAATTATTAACTAAAATCAAATTGAACTTATATACTGAAATTTACGTATTAAACTTGAAAAGATCACGTAATCTGCTTTGTAAGTTCATGTAAATGATTCGCGCACAAAATAACTCATTAATAATAACGCTATTTTTTGGTGAGCTCGAGGATAGAAAGCGTGTAATTATTAAACATAGAAAAAGTGCTGGAATTAAATCGTAAAGATGTACAGCAATTTTTGTACCTTGGTCAGTTCACTGATAGTTCTTTGTATAATAAACAGACTGTGAATTTCAAAATCATACCAAGTTTTTCAGTTTGCTCATAATAAGAAATTCTGGTTATTCCTAACTGTTCATCAATATGTCAACACCTCATAACCCATTTCGGTTACGAACACTGTTTTTTCCCATTGTGCAGAAGGCTTCCCATCGGCAGTACGAACAGTCCAATTATCGTATTTATCTGTTACTATATTGGATTTTCCCATATTTATCATAGGCTCTACAGTAAAAACAAGCCCTGGAACTAAGAGCATTCCTGTACCTTGCTTTGTCACATAACCGACCCAAGGATCTTCGTGAAATTGCAGACCAATACCGTGGCCTCCGATTTCTCGAACAACAGAATATCCATTTTCTCTTGCATAGTCATGAACCGCTTGCCCAACATCTCCAAGAAATCCCCACGGTTTTACTTGTTCAATGCCCCGATCCACACACTCTTTCGCAACATCAATCAGTTTTTGTTTCTCAGCGGAAACAGCACCGACGCAAAACATGCGTGAAGAATCTGAAAAAAAGCCGTTGTAAATTGTAGACACATCAATATTCACAATATCGCCGTTTCGCAGGAATACACGATCAGAGGGGATACCATGACATACAACATCATTAATTGAGATACACACGCTCTTAGGGTATCCTTCGTAATGAAGGTCTGCCGGAATGCCTCCGAGCTCCTTGGTCCTTTCAAAAATGAGCCGATCAAGCTCTTCCGTGGTTACCCCATCAACCACATAACCCCCGATGAAATCCAGTACAGCGATGTTTCGCTTGCTGCTTTCCCGGATACCTTCAATCTGTTGTTTTGTTTTAAGCAATTTTCTATGGGGCACTTCATATCCTTTTAAGCGGTAGATTTCCATTTGCTCATCGATAAAGGCATGGCATTTTTTATATTTTCGACCGCTACCACACCAGCAGAGATCATTTCTTCCAAGTTTGTCGGACATTTTTTCTCCTCGCATTTACGAATTCGGAGGGAGCAATACACCATATGGACTAATTGAGAAGAGGAATACCGCAAGCTTTCCGATATTGCCGTGGCGAACATCGAAACGCTTGTGAAAAGGCTCTTGCAAACGCTTCAGATGACGAGTACCCATATCGAAAAGCAATATCGGTTATTCTGTCATTGGTTATGCAAAGATCATAAGCGGCAGCTTTTAATTTACATTGGGCAAGAAATTGTTTGTATGTCATACCCATGTGCTCCCGAAACTTTGTAGAGCAGTAATACGGTGAGTAACCAACATATGATGACATATCTTGCAGACTTGGGTTTTCCATTATGTTATTTTCTACCCACTTTGCCATTGTTTCTATTGTTTGTACAGACATTTGCTTCACTCCTTGCTCCAGTATATCAATTCTCACAGACAATTACCTGATATAAGTTGCACATATGAGATAAGGTGCTTGCCGATAGCCTGCGTAATTTGACTGCAGCAGGAGTTTACGGATTCCATTAATTACTGCACACATTATACTCTTTCTGCAAATTAAATGCTCATTATATAAATAATCGGATTGTGCTATCAAAGAAAGTTATAAACATTATGCGAAATTGTTATTTGGTTTATTATACTTTTTTCATAGAAGTCCAAAGATTTACAACTTTTTTATAGGTCACTGGCTTTTTTAGATGATGTGGCAATTTAAACAACAGGCAGTAAAAACCAAAGGAAGGAAAATCTTACTATTACAAGTGGCCCTCTAAGAATCGACAGCGATATTGACAAGCCAATTATTACTTGGCTGGACAATAAGCTCAACGGAAGAAAGAAATAAGATTCGCTCCGTAAAATAGGGCAAAGAAGCGCAGCTGCAGAAAAATCCCCCTCTGCGGCTGCGCTTCTTTTTTTTGAAATAACATTGAAAAGCGGAGGAAGCTTAGGAAAATATCAGAAAATTCAAGATAGAAAAATCAGAGCCGTCAAGTTCGACGGCTCTGATTTTGGTGCGGGTGTTCTTACGGCATTTATTCAAAAAAGTCAGTAATGCCAAGGGTTTACGGGCAGTTAAGAAGCAGTATTTACATCCAAAAATCGTTATTTATATCGTTCTATCAGGTACTGTGACCTGCGTAATCACATCGCGAAGACGGTCTTTGCCAACCTTATATTCCAATACTTCGTCGGCGGTGTTACACCATTTTTCGTTTGAGCCATCTATTTTTGCAATACAATAGCGGCTTCCATCCCAAAAGATTCCGTATTGTTCAGAATGCCATTCCAAGACAACTTCACCATGGAACCGCATGCATTTTTTAAAGTCGCTGATTGTATTAAAGTGATCGTCTTCCAACCTATTATCAGTTATTTTCATAATGTCACAGATACCTCCGCGCTTTGACTTAAACTCCGGTACATTACCATCAAAATAATTGACCGCTGGTCCGAAGTCAGGATGTTCATCTGGATTATCCCAATTAATGTTGCTGCTAATGCTACTTAGAAAGATACCCTAAACCGTTCTATCTATTACCTTTACCTTTGTAATAATGTCGCGAAGTTTTATTCCGTCAATTAAACAGTTCAAAATATCATCGGGAGTTTCTGCGTCAAAGGCTTCAGCATAATGATTACCTTGGCAAAGGCTAATCTTTCCGTTAGGATGTGTAATACTGTAAGATTTATTATTCCAGACGAATTCAAGTTCACCGTGAGCTTTCATACACCATTTAAACTCGCTGATTGTTTGAAAATTTAAATTTTGCTGCTGGATGTCATATGATTTTTCATACATAGCGAATAACTCCTTACACAAAAAGGATTTAAATTCCGGTGCTCCATCGGGATCGTTAATCGGGGATCCGGGATCTGGATATCCATTTGACCAGTCAATATTATGGTCATGTGGATTACTATGTTTGTCAGGTCTATTATGATCTGTATTATGCCTTTCTTTGATCGCTCTGCCTTCATCTCCAATTTTTGTTTCGAATTTTTCCCCTTTATTATTATACGTTACCTTTATCTCACCCGGTTGGCCAAGAAATCTTTGATCCATTGGTTTATTAGGGCTGGGTCTCCATTTTCCACCATAAGCGCTACCCATTCCAGTCTGAATAACGTTATTATAATACTTATCATTTCCACTTACAACATATCCGCTTTTAATGATGAGGTTGCTTCCTATCGGAAGAGGTTCTTCTCCGCAGATGTATTTCACGTATTTTGAGGGCGCATATGGATCATCGTTCATGTACTTCCACGAACTTAGTTCATAGTCGACAAACACAATATCGCCCTGCATCTCGGGGAACGGCGTATTGTAGCAGATAATCTTTTCCGGTTCAATCCGGCGAAGCATCTCGTTATAGCCCTTGAGGAAAAACTCTTTCTGATCTTTTCGGTTATCATGTTCCGATACCATGTAGGTAGATACTGCAACTGTGGAGCCCTTTTCAATTCCATCAAAGCAGAAATCAAACGTATTTTCGTTTCCCCAACTGACAGTGGGAACGACGCGAATCAATCCCTTTTGATGCAAAATAGACCCCACACCAACGGTTTCGGAATGTATTGTAAAGCTGCAAAGCCGGTGTCATCTCGACATACATGCTGAAATCTGGAGAGAGAACAGCTCGATAATGTTTCAGTTTTTCCAAATCGCTATCTGGATTTTTCCATACACGCTCGAATTTGTAATCGTACAGAAAAAAATGAACTCTTCAAAAAATTTATTAAAAAATGCCGCAGTGTTAAATACGGCCACTTGAAAAACTTTTTTTAAGTCGGTAAAAAACAAAAAGCAACATACAGGCTCGAAACCTTATATGTTGCTTTTTCATTGGTGCGGGCGACAGGACTTGAACCTGCACATCGGAGATACCAGAACCTAAATCTGGCGCGTCTGCCAATTCCGCCACGCCCGCACATTTATTCTGTTTGATACAACAAAGGACCTTGGTTTTAAATCATTGTATTGAAACAACTTTTATATTATAGCGAAAACATGAATCTTTTGCAAGAGCGACTTTCATACGCTCTTGCAAATATTTCAAACTCGTATGAAAGTATCTTTCTCTTTCCAATTATAGGGGCAGGATTCCCTGCTCCAACATAGACTGTGCCGCCAGCATCGCGCCCAGCTTGCCGCTGTGGAAGTTCAGTCCACCCTGCATCCAGACGGCAAATGGCTCGCGCAGGGGAGCATCTGCCGAAAGCTCGATAGAAGCGCCGAGCGTGAAAGCTCCGGCCGCCATAATTACCTGGCTGTCATAGCCGGGCATGTCCCACGGTTCGGGCGTAACAAAGGAATCGACCGGCGCACCCTTCTGAATTCCGCGGCAGAACGCGATGAGCGCTTCCTGTTCGCGCAACAGCACGGCCTGAATAATATCCGCTCTCGGCTCGTCCCATCTTGGAGTCACATCATATCCCAGGCTGGAAAAGAGTGCGGACGCGAAGGCGGCGGTTTTCAGCGCCTCCCCCGTTACATTCGGAGCGTGGAAGGCGCCGAGAAACAGCTCGCGGTTATTGCCGAGGGTACAGCCGATCTCCCGCCCGGTGCCGGGAGTGGTCAGACGGTAGGAGCAGCTTTCCACTAAATCTCGCCGGCCTGCAATATAGCCGCCGGTGGGCGCGATGCCGCCGCCCGGGTTTTTGATCAGAGAGCCGGCCATCAAATCCGCGCCGTGCTGGGTGGGCTCTTCCGTCTGAACAAACTCGCCGTAGCAATTGTCCACCATTACAATGCAGTCCGGCGCGCGGCGCTTGGCGATTTCCGCGATGCGCCCAATATCCTCCACGAACAGCGACGGGCGCAGACTGTACCCGCGAGAGCGCTGAACATATACCATCTTGATGCCGGGGTGAATCCGGCGCTCCATTTCTTCATAGTCCGGTGCGCCGTCCTCCTTTAGATCGAGCTGCTCGTAACGCACACCAAATTCCTTGAGCGAACCGTTGCCGTTCCCGGTGATCCCCAGCACACCGCGCAGAGTATCGTAGGGAATCCCCGTCACGCTCAGCATGGTGTCGCCAGGGCGCAGAACTCCGAACAGCGCGACGGTAAGCGCATGTGTGCCGCTGACAAAATTGGCGCGCACCAGAGCATCTTCCGCACCCAGAGCGTAGGCATACACCTCATCGAGCGCGTCGCGGCCGCGATCGCCATAGCCGTAGCCGGTCGTTCCCACAAAATGGCTTTCGCTCACCCGCGCATGGTTAAATGCCGCCAGCATTTTCTGCTGATTGTAGCCGGTTACCTCATCAATCTGGCGTAAAACCGGCTCGAGCTGCTGCATTGCTTGCTCCGACGCGGAAAGGATTTTGTCATCCAACTGAAAAAACGGATAAACCATATGATTCTTAGCTCCCTTATGTTTCTTATTCCACGGAATAAGTCTAATTCAAAATGATTGGCCTGGCTCCGGTGCGGCATCACAAATCGATCCGTTCCGCAGCAGATCCAGCTCGGCCCACCGGCCCGCAGGGGAAAAGGACAGCGATTGGTAAAAGAGCCTGGCTCGTTCGTTTTCGCACAGCACATACACCCTTCTGGGCAAAAGGCGCAGAAGCAGCGCCCGCACAGCCGCGCCGCCAAGGCCCTTGCGGCGAACGTCGGGATGCACCGCCACCGCCGAAAGGACAACGGTGCTTTCCGTCATACTGCCCGCCATGGCGCAGGCGGCGAGCTTCCCCGAAAGGACTGCTCCCTGCGTTAAGGATGCCCCATGGCGAACGCGATGGGAAACGTCAAGATAAAACGGTTCAAACTGCTCGACCCGCTGCTCCCCACACTCGCACAGCAGGGAAAACAGTTCGCGAACCGGCACTTCATTCAGCCACACCACGCCGCTTTGGGCCATGGGCTGTATCACCGGAGGACAGACAAAAAGCTCTCCCGCCCGGTTCGATCCTCCATACAGAGCATCTGCCGCACTCTCCGAACACAGAAGAGTGCGGCACCCGGCAGCGCAAAAAAACTCTTTCAGCTCGTCCCTATTCGCCGTGCTGTTCCAGTGCAGAACCGCGGCGCCATCCAGTGAGGATACTGCGGCGGTCACTTCCTCCTGCTCATCCGTTTGTACCCAGAAGCGGGCAAACGGCAGCGAAAGACCATAGGCTCTCTGCAATCCCGCAATTTTGCACCCAAACGGACTGCCCTCACAAAAGCGCTCGAGCAAAGGAATCTCCGATTCCGTGAGCAGACGGATCACTGTGCGTTCTCCCCCGCCGCGATGCGCACGGCCAACTCGCGGACAAGGCGCTCGGTATCGTGATAATCCTGCTCGGCAATCAGGCTTGCGGGGCCATGCAGATACCGGCACGCGATGGAAACCGCAATGGTTCTCACCCCGCTGCGGGTGGTGTGAATCGCGCCCGCGTCGTTTCCTCCGGCTACCGCCTGCTTTGTCTGGCAGGGAATTTCCCGTTCTTTGGCAAGCTGCATCGCCAGATCAAAATAGGGCTTATCGTAGATGGTGCGGCGATCCATAAAAGAAAGCACCGGCCCCTGCCCAACATGGCACACCTGCCGTTCCGGCTCCACACCGGCAATATCGCCTGCAGTGGTGGTTTCTACCACAATCGCCGCCTGCGGGTCTACCGTATAGGCCGCGACCGCCGAACCGCGCAAGCCAACTTCCTCCTGCACGCAGAAAACGAAAGTCATGTCATAGGGAAGCTCCTCTTTGATCATATCAATCAAAATCGCGCAGCCCGCTCGGTCATCCAGCGCACGGGAAATCACCGTGCCGCGCTCCTGATGGAATCCGGCGTCAAAGGTGATAGAATCCCCGGGCGAAACAAAGCGTTCCGCTTCTTCTTTGTCTTTCGCACCGATATCAATGTACATATCTGAAACAGGCACTGATTTTCCGCGCTCGTCTCCCTCGAGGAGATGGATCGGCTTGGCACCGATGACACCGGATACTGTTCCGTTCACCAGAACCGGCTTTGCGCACAGAACGCGTCGATCAATTCCCCCGACCTCCGCAAATTTGAGCAGACCGTTTTCACCAATCTGCGTTACAATCATGCCCACCTCGTCCATATGGGCGCTGAGCATCAGCCGAACGGCGGGCTCCTTTGCGCCCTTTTTCAACGCGATTATATTTCCCAGGGCATCCTTCTGCACCGTGGTGGCAAACGGGGAAATTTCTTCTAAAATGATGGCGGCCACCTGCTGTTCACGACCCGAAATGCCCTGAAGCTCGCAAAGCCGCCGCAAAAGAGTTACATCTGCCATACTTTCCCCTCCCCGATATACGCGGCTAACAGCTTTGCCGTATTCTCAATATCCACGGTGTCGATCACTTCCACCGGCGTGTGCATATAACGCAGCGGAATCGAAGCGAGCGCACAGCGCACACCGGAACGTGCCGTTCCGATGGAATCCGCGTTCGTACCCGTGGTGCCGCCCATGACTTCATACTGGAACGGAATTTTCCGCTCCCTGGCCAGCCGCACCAATTCGTCGGTCATTTCTTTGTGGAGCGTGGGAGAAATTCCGATCATCGGCCCGGCAGACATTTTTCCGCTCTTCTGCTCCGGCACGCCGGGCTGCCCGGCGAAGCTGACATCCACAGTGATCGCCTCGGTGGGGTCGTGCGCAAACGCGCCCGTTTTGGCGCCCTGACCGCCCACCTCCTCACGCGTGCTGAGCAAAATGGTCACGGAGCAATTCAGTTCTTCCTTCGATAAAAACTCCGCGCAGCGGATCAGCGTGCAGACACCCGCTCGGTTATCGAGCCCGGCGGCGGTCAATTTGCCGCCCAGCAGGGCGCGGGGCGTGATCTGCCACAAAATGCGGTCGCCCGGAGTAACCAACCGCTCGGCTTCTTTCCGCGTCAGGCCGACATCGACAAACATTTTGTCTACCGGCTCCACCTTTTCCTCATTGCCCTCCACAAGATGCGGCGGCAGGCAGCACACCACACCGCGCAGAAGCTCGCGGCCAAACACCGTTACCGTGGTACCGGGCAGAGCGCGGCGATCCACGCCGCCGCAGGCGGCCAGGCGCAAAAAGCCCTTCTCCGTAATACCTGCGACCAAAAGACCGATCTGGTCAATGTGCGCGTCCAGCAAAATCCGCCGCTCTGCCGTGGGGTTCCCCATTTGGCAGACGAGATTTCCCAGCGGATCGTAAGAAATCGTTCCGTACTGTTTCAGTTCCTGCTCCGCCGCTTTTACCGCAGCATCCTCCGCACCGGACATGCCGGGCGCAGAGCAAAGGCGAAACAGAAGCTCCTGCAGATGTTCCATACTTATTCCTCTTTCTTTTTTGTTCCCGGCAGCGCGTTTACCAGCTGTTTAAAGTGGTAACCGCGCACCTCAAAGCTTGTATATTGATCAAAGCTGGCACAGGCCGGCGAGAGCGACACGATGTCGCCGTTCTCTGCCGCCCCATAGGCAGCCTTCACAGCTTCCTCCATCCCGCCTACCCGCAGAATTTCGGGGTGGCCAGGCTGGTATTCGGGCGCCGCTTTGACGCTTTGTTCAATCTTATCCGCTGTCTGGCCCATCAGGATCAGCAGCTTTACTTTTTCCACAATCGCTTTTCCCAGCTCTTCAAACGGAAGATGCTTGTCGTAGCCGCCCGCGAGCAGGATGATCTTATCCGAATACACAGACAAGGTTCCGCTGATGGTTCGGGTGGGGCTGGTGCCGATGGAATCGTTGTAATACTTGACGCCGCCAAGCTCGCGCACCAGCTCCATGCGGTGCTGAACGCCGGAAAAATCCTTCGCCACCGCGCGGATGGACTCAACATCCACTTCCCCCCACACGGCCGAAATCGCCGCTAAGTAATTTTCCACATTGTGCATGCCGGGCAACCGGATGTCCGACGCGGGCATCACCTCGGTATTGCCAACAAGAATCATGCCGTCCTCGCGCAGCCACGCGCCGTAGGTGCTGGCCCGGCGGCGGCTGAACAGGCGCACCTGCCCGCGCACGGACTCCGCAAAGCCGGCGGCAATGGCGTTATCGGCATTAATAATTGCCCGGCTGAATGCGTTCTGGTGCCGTACAATATTCTTTTTTGCTTCCACATATTCTGTCATGTCCTTATGGATGTCCAGATGGTTCGGCGAAACGTTTGTAACAACCGCCACATCGGGGCTCCTGCGCATCGAGATCAGCTGAAAGCTGGAGAGCTCGACCACAGCCACGTCCCCAGGCTGAATGGAAGCGATTTCCGGCAGCAAAGGCTTACCGATGTTCCCGCCGAGATGTACGGTTTTCCCCGAGGCTTCGAGGAGCTTGGAAAGTATGGTCGTTGTGGTGGTTTTGCCGTCGCTGCCGGTTACCGCATAGATTTTACACGGGCAAAGATCGAAAAACACTTCCATCTCCGACGTGACGGCCCGCCCCTCTTTTCTGGCCTGATCCAATTCCGGCAGAAAATACTTCATGCCCGGCGTACGAAAAATCATGTCCGCATCCAGGTTCTTTAAATAATCCTCGCCAAGGCAAAGCTCCGCCCCTAACTCCTCCAGCTGGAGTGCTGTTTCCCCCAGCTGCTCCTTCTGCCTCCGGTCACGCGCCTGTACTTTTGCGCCATGCTCCAGAAAAATCCGGATCAGCGGCAGGTTGCTCCCGCCGATCCCGCAGAAGGCAACTTTCTTCCCTTGTAACCCCTCAAAAAAGGTTTGTACCCTGCTGTCCATACCCATACGCCCCCGCCTCTCTCACTTGGTTTCTGCTTCTGCCACCATTCTATTTTAAACGATAGGATGTATTTCTTTCCCCGCCTTCGGCGGGAAAAGAAACCGCTATTTTTTATACTAAAGTAATTTGCTTCTACCATATTATACTTACCAGATTTTTAAATATCAACCGAAATCCAATCTTTCAGCATGTCCGCGTAAGTTTTAAAGGCAGATGGCAGCATATATTCCTCCAAAAGCTCTTGCCGCGTCACCCAGACAAACTCCCCGAACGGCTGCGGTGCCCGAACGGCATATGCCGTCATACGCCATTCACGGTGTGTAAAGATGTGCTTTGCCCTTGGCAGGGGCTGCACAGAAGATTCCAAAAGTCCCCATTCGCGCAGCTGTTCTTCGGCCTGCTCGGCAGAAAGCGTTCCGGAGATACCGGGAAGCTCCCACAGCCCGGCCAAAAGCCCTCTTGCGGGCCGCCGGCGCAGCGCCACCCGATCCTCCGTACACAAAAGAAATACCGTACGCTCTTCGATCACTCTGGGGCGCTTCGCCGTTTTAGCCGGCAGCTCGGCGGCAATCCCTTGCCGGTACCCGGCGCACAAGCCATTTAAGGGACATTCCGCGCACAACGGTGCGCCATTTGGCAAACACACAGTAGCCCCCAGCTCCATCAGCGACTGGTTAAAATCCCCCACCCGTTCTGGCAGGATTCCGCGCACCGCCTCGGTGACCTGACGCTTGACCGCGGCATCCTTGCTATCGCGGCGATCCGCCGTGAGGCGTGAGATCACGCGCAGCACGTTGCCGTCCACCGCGGGAACGCGAATCCCGAATGCGATGGAAGCGACCGCGCCCGCCGTATACTCCCCAAAACCCGGCAGAGCCAGAAGCTTGTCAAACGATGCGGGAACCTGCCCGCCATGCTGCTCTGCTATCACGCGCGCGGCGCGCTGCAGGTTTCGAACCCGATTGTAATACCCCAAACCCTCCCAGAGCTTGAGCAGCAGCTCCTCCGGCGCATCGGCCAGTGTTTCCACTGTGGGAAGAGCTGATAAAAAGCGTTCATAATATGGCTTTACCGCCTCTACCCGTGTTTGCTGCAGCATAATTTCAGACACCCAAACGCGGTACGGCTGTGGGTTCTCCCGCCACGGCAGTACGCGAGCCGCTTTGTCGTACCAGGAAAGAAGCGGCGGAACAATTTTGTGTAAATCCAGCGATGCTGTCAAGGAATTTCCCCTTTCTGCTAAAAAAGCCGGCGGGAGCTATGCTCCGCCGGCTGTTGCGCTCCGTTTTATTTTCTCTGCAAACGACTGGATTATCCCTTGCGAAAATACGGCTTATCGGATAAAAACTGATCCGCGGGCTTTTTCGTCATGCGTTCCCTGGTCATCAGGGGACGCGGCGGCTCGCCCTTTTTGCGCGGGCCGAGAGAAGTAAGGTAATCTTCCTTCTGATCAGAAGGCGGAGAGCTTCGGCGCTCCTGCTCCGGCTGGTGCTCTATTCGCTCCTTCTGCACACGCCGCGCTGTGTCTGCCACTTCACGCTTTTCGGCGGGCCTTGCGGCTGTTTGATCCCTGTGTGCGCGCGTTTCGCGCGTTTCGGGCTTTGCGGCCGTTTGATCTTTCGGCACACGCTTTTCCGCAGTTCTTGGAGTATGTTGCTCCTTGACCACCTGATTTTTGCCCTCGGCTGGTTCCTTTTGCTCGGGTCTTGCTGCACGCTGCTCTTTTCCTGTTGGCTTTTGAGCAGACTTCACAGTGGAAGGGTTCTGCGCCCTCTCTGTTTGTGCCGGGCGAGCGGCAGCATCCTTCTGGCCCTTGCGGTTCCTTGTTCTCGTTCCGGATTTCGGCTGCGCTTGCTGCTTCTGAACGTCGGGCGACGAGGTTTTCTGCGCCTGACGCGGATGCTCCTGCCGCGGTGCGGCTTCCCCCCGCTGCTTTTCGCGGTGCTGTGTCTGCTGTGCGCGCTGCGGGCGCGCCGTCTGCTGCTTCGGGGGCGTCAGCGTAAAGACCTGCATGGGGTAGGGATGCGACTCCACTACCGGAACCGGCTTGCCGATCAGCGATTCAATATCTTTGAGATATGGCTTTTCGTCAATATTGCAAAATGAGATTGCCGTCCCTTCGAGCCCCGCCCGGCCGGTACGGCCAATGCGGTGCACATACGTTTCAGGTACATTCGGCAGATCATAATTGATCACATGGGAAAGCTCGTCGATGTCGATGCCGCGGGCGGCGATATCGGTTGCCACCAAAACGCGGATCTGACGGGCTTTAAAGCTGGAAAGCGCCTGCTGGCGCGCGGATTGTGATTTATTGCCGTGAATCGCCTGAGCCTGAATCTTTACGCGGGAAAGCTCGCGGACCACACGATCCGCCCCATGCTTGGTGCGCGTAAACACCAGTGCCGATTCAATCTTGGAATTGTTCAGCAGATCGATGAGCAGCTTTGGCTTATTCGCCTTGTCCACAAAATATAGGGACTGCTCGATCGCATCTACCGTGGAGGAAACCGGCGTAACCGCCACTTTAAAGGGGTCTACCAGCAGAGAATCCACCAGCTCCGTAATTTCGGGGGGCATGGTCGCGGAGAAAAACAGCGTCTGCTTTTTCTGCGGCAAGCGGGTAAGCACACGCTTTACGTCGTGAATAAAGCCCATGTCGAGCATTCTGTCGGCTTCGTCCAGAACGAAAATCTGAACTCCGCTCAAATCGACAAAACCCTGCTGAATCAAATCATTCAGGCGGCCGGGAGTCGCAATGAGAATGTCTACCCCTGATTTCAGGCTATTTACCTGCGGTACCTGCGAAACGCCGCCGAAGATTACCTCGCTACGCAAGGGAAGATAGCGGCCATAAGCGCGCAGGCTTTCTGCGATCTGAATGGCAAGCTCGCGCGTGGGGGTAAGAATCAGCGACCGAATTTCGCGCCGCTGCCCCTTTGGGACGGGCGGCTGCGCGTTGAGCCTTTGCAGAATCGGCACGGCAAACGCGGCGGTTTTCCCGGTTCCTGTTTGCGCACAGCCTAACACATCGCGGCCCAAAAGGGCGGGCGGTATCGCTTTTTCCTGAATGGGAGATGGTGCTTCGTACTGTTCCTCCTGCAGCGCCTTCAAAATAGGCGCAATTAACTTGAGTTCCTGAAAATTCATAGTAATGTTAAATTCCTTCCTAAAAAACCGGCGGCTCGCCCGAGAGGCGCTGGCCCGGCCTTTCTCTTCTGAATCTATAAACGAGAATCAGATGTCTCCTTCTTTTGCGGAAGGTGAGAACCATATGATTCCTCTTAGCGTTTCCATGCGAAGCCGTCAGCAGCTTATTGCCGTTAACGGCGTGAGTTTTCTATAAAATCCTATAAATGATAGAAAGCGGCCGCCACCGCCCACAGCGTGTGGCCTGCCGCTTAAAAACATCGGCTTTCTTCCCGGTGGTCATTTTGCCGGATAATAGTTTATTATACCGCTCTTTGGGCTTGAAAGCAAGAACAACCGGCCAATGGTCTCCCTTGCCCTGCGCTTTCTGCCCTTTCCAGTTCCGGCCAAACAGGGAAAATTCGCTGGCAAAACCCGGTCTCAGCACAAAAACAGCCGGCCAAACGGCCAGCCGCTTCCCTACGATTTATTATATGCTTATAAAAACGGAATTTGCAAACTGGGATTTGTAATTTCTTTGATCGGTACACCGTAATACTCTTTGCGGTACTGCGCGATGGAGTAAGAGAGGTTTGCGGCAATCCGCTGCGTGTTGTGCATAATCCAGTCCGCGTCGCGCGGGTTATCGTGGAATGCTGTCTGCACCAGCAGCGCGGGCATTTCGGGGTACGCCATCTCCGTTAAGGTCTGGTTGTTCGCCAGTTTGATCATATCCCCTTCAGGATAAATGAAATTATCTTTTACAATCTGAGCCCAAAGCCCGCTCATGGGGTGATTGGTCTGGTAATAAATAAAGCAGCCGTTATACTGGCCAGAGAGCACCTCCGGCGCGGCATTTGAGTGAATGGACAGATACAAAGTACAGTTGTTCTGCGCGGCCTGATTCGCACGGGCCTGCAACATCGTTCCCCATTCGCTTGCGGGAACCTGTGCGCTCGATGGCGCAATAATGGTTTCAATCCCGTACTCCTGCAAATACTGAGCCATCCAGTTGGCGATCTGCCGCATATAATCTTCTTCAGATTTTCCGTCGGGGTACAGATTATAATACTGCGGCGATGGGCTGAGATACACCCGGAATGCCGGCTGTGCAGCCTGGGTATTGGTATTTGATTTCATAAGCACTTCACCCGCTGTTTGCGTTGCTTCGGCAGCAGATACGCACATGCCGCCACCCGTGCAGAATAGCATTCCCACTGCGAGCAAAAGGCTCATTATTCGTTTCAGCATTTTCACTTCCCCCTGTAAAGACGGACATATATACTTCATTTTATTATATCTACTTGTCCATAAAATATAATTCTTTTAAGTAAATTTATTGTTTCGTTTTCTATGTAATTTACAGAAAATTGGGCTAGCGCCTGCAGCAGCCGTTGATTTTCAAGACCAAATCTCTTATAATCAAAAGAAAACGACGGATTCCCATCCGGTGAAGGAGAACGCAAATGATCGGAATTATCGGCGCGATGCCCATTGAAGTTGAGGGACTGAAAAGCAGACTGCAAAATTCGCAGACGGAAACACTGGCGGGACTGGAATTTTGCAAGGGAACGCTGTCCGGCGTAGAATGCGTTGTCGCACACTGCAACCCCGGCAAGGTGAACGCCGCGCTGTGCGCCCAGCTGATGATTACCCACTACCAGCCCCGGCTGGTGATTAACAGCGGAGTGGCAGGCGGAATCGGCGAAAGCATTCACATCGGTGATTTGGTGCTTTCCACCGCTGTTGTGCAACACGATATGGATACTTCGCCTCTGGGGGATAAGCGGGGCTATTTGTCCGGCGTGGGGCTGATTGAGATCCCCGCTTCGGAAAAGCTGATTCAGCTGCTTGGGCGGACGGCGCCGGAGGTTTACAAGGGCGCGGTACATACGGGTGTAATCGCTACGGGCGACCAGTTTATCTGCGATTCAGCAAAGCTGCATGAGCTAAATCACGATTTTGGCGCTCTGGCCTGTGAAATGGAGGGCGGCGCTGTCGGGCAGGTCTGCTATGTAAACGGCGTGGATTTTATCGTGCTGCGCACGATTTCAGACAACGCTGACGATGACGCAAAAATGGATTACGCGACGTTCGCCCCAATTGCCGCCCAGCGCGGGATTGACCTGCTGTGCCGCATTCTTCCCGAGTTGACCTGATTTTTCTTTCGCAGCGGATCTCTCCTGTTCCCGATTTGAAACGTCACACAGAAACGGAGGGTGCGTATGAAGTTCTATGACATCTCCCGCGAATTATTTTCTGCCGATGTATACCCGGGCGACCCTGTTCCCTGGTCGGAACGGATTCGCCGCATCGATACCGGCGATGACTACAACCTGTCCGCATTTTTTACCGGCTCTCACAGCGGCACTCACCTGGATGCACCCCGTCATTTTCTGGAGGATGGGGACACAATCGACCGGATTCCGCCGGAATTTCTAATCGGGCCATGCACGGTGATTTCGGTAGAGGGAATTGTGACGGGTGACCGGATAGAAGAGCTTTTGCCCGTCTGCCAAAAGCGGATTTTGTTCCACGGCGACGGTCAGGCCTTTTTAGACCGCAGTGCCGCGTTTGTTCTGGCAGACAGCGGTGCGATTCTGGTGGGAACGGATGCGATTTCGATCGGCAGCGAAGCCGAAGAGCGATTGGTTCATCTGGAGCTTTTGGGCGCGGATATTCCGATTTTGGAGGGTGCTGTTCTCGACGGCGTTCCGGACGGGGACTACCTTTTGATCGCGCTGCCCCTGAAGCTGCGCGGGCTGGAGGCTTCTCCCTGCCGCGCAGTGCTGGTGCAGGGCTCCCTGCCGGAGGACGAACGCCTTGTATAACTTTTTCAATCATCAAAGGGCTTGCACGTGTTACGTGGAAGCCCTTTGAAAATTGAAGCGCGGAAAATCACTTCTGCGCGTGCCGGAGGGCCGTTTCGTAAGCGGCTTTCGTTCCTTCATCAAAACAGACCATTGTGACCGACTGCACTGTTTCAGAAGTTTTGGAAAACGCAAGGATTTCCCTTACGGCAATATAAGCGGCACATTCCAGCGGGAAATGGTACACGCCTGTACTGATGGAGGGAAACGCCACGGTACGGCATCCGTTTTCTTCCGCAAGGTGCAGGCAGCTCCGGTAGCAGGAGGCCAGCAGTCCCTCTTCCCCCGCTCCACCGCCGTGCCAGACCGGCCCGGGCGTGTGGATCACATACTTTACCGGCAAGCGATGCCCCGACGTGAGTTTGGCCTGACCGGTTTCGCACCCGTGAAGCGTTCTGCATTCCTCCAGCAACCCTGGGCCAGCTGCCCGGTGAATGGCTCCATCTACTCCGCCGCCGCCAAGCAAAGAGGTGTTAGCGGCATTGACAATCGCATCTGCCACAAAAACCGTAATATCCCCCTGAATAATGGAAATTTCCATAACATTCCTCCTTTGAGCCGTTGCCCCCGCAGAACCGGACGGGTTGGCCCGGTTCTATTTGGTGTGCTTTTCTAAAGACAGAATACTCCGTACCGGGTCAAAATACAATTAAAAAGAAATAAAAAATGACTCCTCACCCGGCTATTTTAAAAACAGCGAGAGAGGAGTCATTATTCTTCTGCCTTACTGAAATCATTCGGAAATCTGGTCGGCGATGCTGCGCGCATAGCACTTCATTTTTGCCAGATCATCTGCCGTGGGGGTGAAATTCGAACGGATTCCTTCTCCCACAAAGCTGTACTTTAAATGCTCCAAGCGGGAGCGCATCATACCAACAGCCTCGCCGCTCCAGCCAAACGCACCGAAAGCGCCGGCCGGCTTGGAACGAACATTAATTGCGTCAATACTCGACAGCACATCCCAAACGATTTTGGGCGCATCACGGTTAATGGTGCAGGAGCCCATGAGAAGAGCGTCCGCTTCGTTTGCGGCGGCAGCGGACTGTTCAAACGGAGTAAAGACCACGTCGATCAGGCGCACATCCAGCTCGGAATCGGCGGAAAGCTCTTCATAAGCCGCCTCCGCCAGCTGCTTGGTGCATCCATATGCGGAAGCGTACAGAATCGAAATCTTTCTGCGGTCACGCTCTGCGGGCAAGCTCCATTTGCGGTAAAGCGCTTTGATCTCTTCAATTCCCTGAACAAGGCAGGGCCCGTGGCTTGGGCAAACCATCCGAACCGGCAGATCCTTCATTTTATCCAGACCGCTGAGCACATAGGGCTTGAACGGGCCGAAAATACATTCATAATAGTGGCGTACCTGCTCCAGGTATTTCTCCCGGTAGTGCATGTTGGTATCCACCATGGTGGGTTCGCAGAAATGCGTTCCCAGAAAATCGCAGGTAAACAGCAACCCGCTCTTTTCATCCCACGTAAACATGGAATCTGGCCAGTGCAGAAGAGGTGCCACGATAAATTGCAGCGACCGATCGCCCAAATCCAGAGTTTCCCCCGATTTTACTACGTGGAACCGGAACTCCTGGTTCGCAATGGCCGTAATGTATTTCTTCGCCGCCATTGTGGAGTAAATCTCAATATTGGGGTTCAGTGCCAGCAGCTTTGCCACGCTGCCGGAATGATCCGGTTCTGTATGGTTCATAATCAGGTAATCGATTTCGGAAATATCGATAATCCCCTGAATATTCTCGAGATATTCCTCAAAGAAATCTGCATGAACCGTGTCGATCAGCACATTCTTCTGGCCGGTGATCAGGTATGCATTGTAGCTGCTCCCATAAGGAGACTCCATAATAATATCAAACACACGCAAACCAGGATTCAATACCCCGACCGAATAAATGTGGTCCGCTAATTTCTTCGTTGCCATGACTGAAACATCCTTCCCGCTGACTGGGCGTAAATTTGCCCTTTACTGGGGGCTGAACATATCCTTGGAAGCCCCGCATTCCGGACAGGTCCAATCCTCGGGAAGATCTGCAAAACTAGTACCGGGAGCGATTCCGTTATCGGGATCCCCAACTACCGGATCGTATACATAGCCGCAAGCATCACATACATATTTTGCCATAACTTTTAACACTCCTTTTTGATTGACAATCTTTTATCACTTAAGAATTGATGCCTTAAGTATACTCTATTCGTGTCTAAATTGTCAATCAATCCAGGTGTCTTTCAGGTGTCTTTCCGCACTAAAAACCACGATCCTCCAAAATGTTGCACAAATGCCCGGGACACACCGTACCCGTGGCTAGAGTACGGGCCAAAGCCATTGCGCTCGCTTCGCTACAGCTCACATTCTCATATTCGGCCTGCGCATTGACAGTCCCCCGTTGTACAATGCGAATTCCGAAGCCAGTCTTTTCATCGCCAAATACATAATACTCCAAAACTTTGTTTTGCCGCAAAACGATGACCTTCCCAACATTTTTGACCATGAACGGCCTCTCCCCCTTCTGGATAAATTGAAAATCCTTGTGAATTTAATTCACATAAATCTTCTTCCATCATACGAGATTTTGTTTTTGTTTTCAATATGACATCCCATTGCCATATTGACTTTTTAGTTTTTCCTCAATATGTTTCGCTTCTCATTTTCTTTCTTACCAGATGTAGCACCAAGCAGTGCCTTCTCTGCCTCCACTATGACAAAAGGAACCAGCGAAATCAGCGCAACTGCCACCCACTGGGCACCGCTAAGCACCGCTGTTTTGAAAATCTGCGCCACTGGCGCCACCGCGATCACCGAAACCTGCATGAGCGTGCAGATGACGGAGGCCACTACGAGCTGCGGATTGCTGAAAAATCCGATGCGGAACAGAGAATGGGACGAACGCATGTTGTAACTATGTACGATCTGAGAAAGACTCAGGGTTGCGAATGACATGGTTCGGCCGATGATCGGATAAGAAGGGTCTATGTCGAAAAACGCACGGCCCACACTATAAGCCAGCAGCGCCAAAGCACCGATCAAACAGCCCTCCACTAAAATATTGTAGCCCATTCCACCCGCGAAAACGCTCTCATTTTGCCGATGCGGGGGTTGTTCCATCACATCATCTTCAATGGGCTCTACACCGAGCGCCAAAGCGGGCAGGGAATCGGTCACCAGATTAATCCACAGAAGCTGAATGGCCAGAAGTGTCAGGGGCAGGTGCAGCAAAAACGCCATGAACACGGTAAGAATCTCACCAATATTGCAGGAGATGAGGAAATGAATCGTTTTGCGAATGTTTGCGTAGATGCCGCGGCCTTCGCGAACCGCCTCCACAATTGTTGCAAAATTATCGTCGGTGAGCACCATGTCAGCCGCTCCCTTTGCCACATCGGTGCCTGAAATCCCCATGGCACAGCCAATGTCTGCCGCTTTGAGCGCCGGAGCGTCGTTGACGCCGTCGCCCGTCATGGCCACAACCTCGCCACGCTTCTGGTAGGCCTTTACAATGCGCACCTTATGCTCTGGCGACACTCGGGCAAATACCGAATACTGGTAAATGTTCCGTTCCAGATCGCGCTGCTCCATCTGATCAAGCTGCTGGCCGGTGAGCGCTTTGTCCTCGGCGCCCATCATTCCCAGCTTGCTGGCAATCGCAATTGCCGTTGCCACGTGATCCCCGGTGATCATTACGGCGCGAATCCCCGCTTTTTTACACAGACTCACCGCCCGCTCCGCTTCAGGTCGCGGGGGATCGATCATCCCGATAAAGCCGCAGAACACCAGGTCTTTTTCCCACTCATTTTCCGGCGGAAGTTGCCGGACGTCGCGGTAGGCGACCCCTAGCACGCGCAGTGCGCGGGAAGCCATCTGCTCATTTCTGCGCTGCAGCTCACGCCGCACCTGCTGATCCATTGGGGCGGTAAAGCTGCCGCCCTGGCAGGTAGTGCAGCGCTCCATCAGCAGATCCGGCGCGCCCTTTGTGATGATGCGGTACTGCTGATTGTCGAGCCGGTGAACCGTCGTCATCATCTTGCGTGCAGACTGGAACGGAATTTCACGGATTCTCGGCATGCGGCGCTCGAGCTGATCCTTGGGAACGGGAGAAGCCGCCAAAAGCGCGGCCTCGGTGGGGTCTCCCTGTATTTTATCGCCCGAAACCGTGCAGTTGTTGCACAACGTCGCCAGCTCCAGAATGCGTCTGGCTTGGGGGTCCTCCTTCGTGAGTAAACCGTCGTAGCCGGCTACCTCCACTACCGTCATTTTGTTCTGAGTGAGCGTTCCGGTTTTATCCGAGCAAATCACGCTGGCGCTGCCAAGGGTTTCCACCGCGGGCATACGGCGCACAATGGCACGGCAGTTTGCCATGCGACGCACTCCCATGGCCAGAACGATTGTAACAACTGCCGGCAGCCCCTCGGGGATTGCGGCTACCGCCAGACTGATGGAAATCATGAACATATCCAGCGGCTCTACGCTCTGAATCAGCCCCATGATAAAGATCACGGCACAGATTGCCAGCGCGCCGATACCCAAAACCTTTCCCGTATGGGCCAGCCGCTTTTGCAGAGGAGTCTGAGGCGCTTCCTCCGAATGAATCATATGGGCAATTTTCCCCACCTGTGTTTCCATTCCGGTTTCAACCACCACGCCTACGCCGCGCCCGGCCGCAACGCTGCTGCTGGAATACATCATATTTTTCCGGTCGCCGAGCGGTGTCCGTTCTCCGCAGACAAGCTCTGCCGATTTTTCTACCGGCAGGGATTCCCCGGTAAGCGCGGATTCCTCCGCCCGCAGATTATGAGCTTCAAGAATGCGCAGATCGGCCGGAACAAAATCACCCTCCGTGAGAAAGACGATGTCGCCGGGAACAATTTCTTTGGAAGGGACCTTGATCCGCTTGCCCTCGCGCATGACTATGGATTCCGGCGAAGAGAGCTTCTTCAGGGCATCGATCGCCTTTTCGGCACGGCTTTCCTGCGCTACACCGATCACCGCGTTAACAATTACGATCAACAGAATGATAATAGGGTCTATGTAATCACTTTCGTGCCGGAACAAGGAGGTAAAAAACGAAACTGCCGCGGCAATCAGCAGGATAATAACCATAAAGTCTTTAAACTGCGCTATAAATTTAGAGGCCAGGCTAGGCCGTTTGCCCTCCCGCAGCTCGTTTTGTCCATATTCCCTTTTCCGTAGTTCCACCTGTGGTACGGTAAGCCCCCGCTTGGGATCTGTTTTTAACTGCCGTACACATTCCTCTCTGGACAGACTTTGCCACTCCAAAACAAATCAACTCCCGCTCTGATTTTCAGGCTTTCGCCCGTACCTGCCTTTGCATTGGTTATATATATTAACCCGAGTGGACGAAATAGAACTCTGCGCGGAGATTTGTCGGAATTCACCGTAAAACGCGAAAAAATCTTGCAGACATCCGCAAAACACCCCCTGAAAAGCAGCTAAATGAAGGATGGAAAAGGTAGATGGCCTTGACAAACAGCTGAAAAGACCGATATGATGAATAGAAATAAAACAAATTGAACACGAAGGGATACCCCTTCAGAAAAGGTGGGCATAGCATGAACAAAAAGCAGATTACCGGACTCATTGCAGCCGCACTTGTCTTTGTATTTGTCTGCGGCTCCAGCATGGCGATTCGCAGCTTTGCTGGACAGCAGGAAACCAACTATTTCGACAAGCTGCTGGGGGCAGCCGAGGACGTTTCTCAAGACTTCCCGACTAGTCCGTTCGTAGGCGTGGTTACTGTGGAGGGAACCATTCAGGCATCTTCCTCAACCTCTTCCCTGCTGCCGGAGGAAGGCTACGACCACAACAAAACCTTAAAGCTGATTGACAGCTTAGAGGCTGACCCGAACAACAAAGGAATTCTTTTATACGTCAACTCGCCGGGCGGCGGTGTATATGAAAGCGACGAGCTATACCAGCGCCTGCTGAAATACAAGAAAACCACGGAGCGGCCGGTTTGGACCTATATGGCAAACATGGCGGCCTCCGGCGGGTATTACATCTCCATGGCGTCTGACAAGATTATTGCCAACAGCCAAACCTGGACCGGTTCGATTGGCGTAATCATTTCCTTAACCAACTACAAGGAGCTTATGGATAAAATCGGGGTGAAGAGCGTTCTGTTCACCAGCGGGAGAAACAAGGCCATGGGCAGCTCCGGAACCGATATGACTGACGAACAGAAACAGATTTTCCAGTCCCTTGTGGATGAACCGTACAACGGCTTTGTCGGCATCGTGGCCAAGGGCCGCCATATGGATGAAGCGAAGGTACGTACTCTGGCGGACGGCAGAATCTATACCGCCAAACAGGCGCTGGAGAATAAGCTGATCGACAAAATTGCCGGTTACGAGGATGCGCAGGCCGAATTCAAGGAAGTGTTGGGCGGCTCTGTGGAGTTTTACACCCCCACCTACCCTACTTCGCCGTTAACGTCCCTGTTCTCTATGGCAAATCACTACACCCGCAGCGACGCGGATAAACTGGCCGACCTGATGGAAATCAAAGAGAGCGGGGTGCCGATGTATTATGCAGCCATTGGAGAATAACACAACCACTCCGGGCGGATTTTTCGTTCGCCTAACCGCTTACCTGATTGATCTTTTACTGATTGGAACCATCCTTTTTGTGACGGTTCGCCTGCCGCTGATGCTGGTGCAGGCTCAAAACCCTGATTCGTGGTTTTTGAGCCCGATTCTCTTCCGTTTCAGCCCGTACGATATTTTCTTGTATCTGGCCGCATCGGCCTATTTTATCGTGATGACGTACCTGACCGGTGCAACCATCGGCAAACGCCTGATGAACCTGCGCGTGGTCGCCTGCGACGACAGCAAGCTGACGCTCGTAAACGTTCTCTACCGTGAAACCATTGGACGTTACCTTTCCTCCCTTTTGTTCATCGGCTACCTGATGATTGGCGCAAGTGAAAGCAAACAGGGTCTCCACGACCGTCTTTGTGACACACAGGTGATTTACACCTGCAAATGCCGGCCTGTGGGATACGGCAAGGCTTCCCCGGCCTACGGATACGGCGGAGCTCAGGCTCCCGCCGCACCTTCTGCTCCTGTTTCGTACCGGCCCTACGGGCAGGCGAACCCCGAGGCTGTTCACGAATTGCCTGAACAGGCGCTGCCCGGTGAAACGGAGTCCCCGGCTCACACGGAGGAGCAGGAACCCAAATAAAGCCGCAAAACAATGCCCCACCAAAGAAGCGGGGCATCCTGTGGTAATCAAATAGGCATACAAAGCACCCCATTCGTCAGACAGGGATTGACTGTACCTGACGAATGGGGTGCCTTTGTGTTATGCGCCGAATAATCTGCCTATTATGCGCTCCGATCGCCGACTTTACTTTTTGTCAAACGCCGGGTTGAACGCATAGAAGTTCTTGCTGTCCAGATGATCGGTGGTAATGCGCAGACCTTCACCAAAGCGTACAAAAGGGTAATTTTCACTCTTTTGCACGATTTCGTTCGAAAGAACATTATATTTTCCAATTGATTTCGACCTGCTCACTGGTGGCGTAAATCACTCCAATCAAGCTCTCAGCCACCTTTCGTTTGTCATTGAGAGACAGACACTCCCATTCGTTCAGGTAATCTTTTATTTGTCCCTGACTAGCCACATCGGCACACGCGCAGCCAGCGAGCCGATGTTCCAGCTGATCGCGCTTTGCAGATAATTCGGTGACCCGCCGGTTAATCAGCTTCATTAAATCGGCGTCGGCCGAAGCGACTTTATCCAACAGGGCCTCGATTTCCTGTTCCGTCTTATTCCATTCCAAGTGCAGCACTGCGGCCTCCGGATTCTCCAGAACCTCTTTTTCCTGGGCCAAAACCGAAAATTCCCGCAGCTTTTGAACCATCTGATCATAGATCGTTGCTTCAAATTCATCCGCATAAATGGTTCCGGCACCCTTGCAGGCCTTGGAATTCATTTTCCGGCTGCAAAGCAGATAGCGGGAACTGCGCGTATTGTACTTCTTGAAGGTGAGCGCATAATGGCAATTGCCGCATTTCACCAGACCCGCAAGCCAGGTATGTACCGCTTTCCGCGCCGGCTGAATCTGCTTGTTTTGCTGGCACTTTTTGCGGCATTTCAGCCAAAGCCCGGCAGGAATGATTCCCCGGTGGGGCGCCAGCACCAGCCGGTTATCCTTGAAATCAGCCTGTTTTCGCTGCACAGAGTCTTTTCCCCTGTAATAATAGCAGCCGTTGGTCCCGATAAAATCCTCCGGCGGGGATTCGATTACAGTTCCCTGCTCCCGAAAAAATTCATACACCTCCAAATCGGCCTGAACATAAATCGGGGTTTTCAAAAAATCGGCAATTCTCGCGCGCGGCCACGGCTTTCCCCGGTAAGTGATCCCACGGTCCTGAAAGCAGGCGGCAATATCGCCATACGACGTACCCGGCTCAGCGTACATTCGGTACATCATTCGGATATGCTCGGCTTCCTCCTCGCATATAACGTATCCTTTTGTCCGTTTTCCGTGAATCGAGGTTTCGGCCAGACGAAATCCGTACGGAATGCGGCCGCCCATATAAAACCCTTTTTCGCTGCGAGAATAATACGCATCCGCCACGCGCTGCTGGATGGTTTCGCGTTCCAGCTGGGCAAACACCATGCAGATACTCAGCATCGCGCGCCCCATAGACGTGGAGGTATCGAACCGTTCCGTGGAAGAAACGAACTCGACCCCATATTGATGAAACAGGGCCATCATATTGGAAAAGTCGAGAATGGAGCGGCTGATCCGGTCGAGCCGGTATACGACCACCTTCGAGACTTCGCCTTTCCTGATGTCCGCAATCAGCTCCTGAAAGCAGGGCCGGTCTGTATTTTTTCCGCTGTACCCTTTATCCACATATTCGCGGAAAGCCTCGCCCCGAACCTCGTACCGGCAGGCCTCAATCTGGCTTTCCGTAGAAACACTGTCTTCCCGGTCTACCGACTGCCGGGCATAAATTGCGACCATACTCCTTTTCTCCCTTTCCCAAACCCTAATCAGGCCATTTACCAAACGGCCTTTTGCGGTTCTGTCTCTTCAGTCCGGTTTCTTTACCGGTATTTTGAAAAAACCTCGTAAAGAGTACGATTGATTTCTGCCTTTCTTTTTTCTCTCTCCCGTGGCGTATAAACCGGAGTCAGATTCCGAATTGCAACCACCTTGCCCCGCACAACAGCCTGGCATGAACTTTTTTCATACGACCTCTCTTTCCCCATGGAGCATCCCTCCTTGTGGTACTTTATGAGGAACGGATGTCCCAAAATGTATGTCCGTGCATTAAACCGTCAGAAAGTCACCTGAACACCCCCGCAAACACAGGCAATGGCAGCCGGAAATGTCTTGTATCCCAAAGCGATCCGGTTTCAAATGATTCGCCGCATCATTGATTTTGGATATTTTCTTTTTCCTCTCTTCATGGTATGATGAGGCTTGTAATTTTGACGTATCGCAATGCATTTCAATCCTAACTTGTTTTCCTCAAACTGGAGAACAACTTGAAACAGCGGTGAAATGAGTGAAAGATAATTCGTTGTATTATCTCCGGCGAGCGAAAGCTCGGCTCGCAAAGGAACCGATTTTGTTTGCATCGGTTGTGTTCGCAGTTTTGTCCATGCTCGTGGTTCCTCCTTCCACGAAATATTTATCTTATATTGATTTTAAAACATTATCCTGCCTGTTCTGCCTAATGGCTTCTATTCTGGGCCTTCAGGCTGAAGGAATTCTGGAAAAAGCGTCTCTGTTGATCTGTTCGCGAATCTCAAACTCGCGCGTGCTGACTTTTTTTCTGGTATTTGCCTGCTATTTTCTTTCAATGCTGGTAACAAACGATGTTGCACTGATTACGATTATCCCAACCACGCTGGCGATTCTTTCCGCCTGCGAGCTAGATGAATGGAGTGCTTATATTGTAGTATTGCAGACCATTGCCGCCAATGTTGGTTCTGCCATGACGCCCTTTGGCAATCCGCAAAACCTCTATTTGTTTTCGCGGTACCAAATAGGGCTTGCTGATTTTTTTGTCAGCATGCTCCCCGTTGGTCTGTTGGGCGGGCTATTGCTGGCGGCCGGCTGTCTGTTAATTTCTCCATTGCCTCTCCAGCCTCCGCCTATCCCAGAGAAAAATCATCCGCGCCCCCAAAAAATTGTGCTGTATTGCATGCTGTTTCTGCTATCTGTTGCTTCCGTATTTAATTGGCTGCCTTATCAGGCAACCCTCCTTGTGCTCCTCGCTGTCCTCATTCCATTGGACAGAAAAACGCTCGCAAGTGTGGACTACAGCTTATTGGCAACCTTTTTTTTCATCTTTGTTTTAGTGGGGAATCTAGGAAGTATTGAGTCAGTTGACACATTTTTGTCCTGCTTTACACAGAATAGCACGATATTTTCAGCCATTCTCACGAGTCAGTTCATCAGTAATGTTCCGGCCGCGATTCTTCTTTCCGGTTTTACCGAACATGCACGCCAGCTGCTGATTGGGGTAAACATCGGCGGGCTGGGCACACTGATCGCATCAATGGCTAGCGTGATTTCGTACAAATTCTACATAAGTATTTATCAGAAGAGCACGGGGCGGTATTTAAAGCTCTTCACCGTGCTGAACCTGGTGTTTCTCGCTGTTCTAACGGTATTCGAACTCGTTTGGTCGTGTTAAGCTATCCGGCACCAATGACATTACACTACTGCCGACTCTTAGCACACTTATCTAAAATATAAAAGCAATATATTCGGTAACTTATGTAATTTGTTTGAGTTTTTTTGAATTTATCTGTAGTTGTCATTTTATAATAAATATTATATAAAAGTATGCTTTCCGCATACTATTGTTGTTCCTGGCCGGTCTTTCTCAAACGAACGAAAGAATGAAATTAGTTATAAAACAATCTATATACTAGAAATGTGTTATTTGTATTGGACAAATCCCTCTCCACCTGCTACAATAAATGAGATTGTTGAAACTACAATTTTGTTTATTTTCCACTTTCTCTGGAAGTGTAACGCATAGAAGCCCGACTCCATTTCATTTTTTTCGGTATATTTACTATTCTGTCAATCTTTTTTGACACTTTTATTCTGCTGATTGATCTATTCATTCATAAAAAACGGCGTTATTTCTCGTGGCTTAACAACGGAATGCGCCGTGAAAATTGTGGTACAAATGAAAGGAAGATTCTCATGAAATGTCTTATTATTGACGCTGTCCATAGCTCGATTTCGGAAGAACTGGGCAAGTACATGCAGGTTGACACCCACATGCTCCCCACCCAGCAGGAGCTGGCAAAACTGATCCCTGACTATGACGTTCTGGTCATGCGTGTAGATCCCGCAATCAACAAGGAAATTTTGGATGCAGCTAAAAAGCTGAAGGTGATTGGTGTGTGCTCCGTCGGCTTGAATCACATCGACTTGGAGACCGCCAAGGCGAAGGGAATTCAGGTGTTCAACGCACCTGGCCTGAACGCCAACGCTGTGGCTGAGCTGACCATTTCTAAAATGTTGGATATGGCTCGTCACACCATCCCCGCGGATGCCGACGTCAAAGCCAATCACAACTGGGATAAATATAAGTTTGTCGGCAGCGAGCTGAGAGGCAAAACACTGGGCATTTTGGGATTTGGTCGCATCGGTCGCCGTGTGGGCGAACTGGGCCGTGCTTTCCTGATGAACGTAGTGGCTTATGATCCCTTCCTCAAAGCAGAAGATTTTGAGAAAGAGCATGCCAAAGGCATGGAGATTGATGAACTGCTGAAGGTTGCTGACTATATCTCCATTCACATTCCTCTGACTCCCGATACCAAGGATCTGTTTAATGCAGAATCCATTGCCAAGATGAAGTCTAATGCTGTGGTTCTGAACATGAGCCGCGGAGGCATTGTCAACGAGCAGGATATTTATGAGGCTCTGAAGGCTAATAAAGTTGGCGGCTATGCTTCTGACGTAATGGAAAATGAGCTGGCGGCCGGTGGTCTGGTTGAGGGCGCTACCTTCGATTCTCCCCTGTTTGGTTGCGATAACTTTATCGTTACCCCTCATTTGGGAGCGCAGACGGTCGACGCATCCCGCGACATCGGCGTGTTCATTACTGGCAAGCTGAAGGACGCTTTGGGTCTGCACTAATCACAAGCGCAACTAGCAGCTGATCTACAACTTAATTTAATTTTGATTTTTAACAAATGGCCGCCCATAGCTGGGCGGCCATTTTTCTTTGCAAGATGCAGCATATGGCTGTATGAATACAACGAAAGCATGATGAAGAGAATTGTTTTCAATCAGTAGGTTTCTGTAACGATTCATACAATCAACAGCCTTCAGAAAAACCAGTGTTTCTGAAGGCTGTTGATTGTATCCGTTTTGTGCGCTTTGCTTCACCGAAGCGCTGGTAATGAACGACTTCTCTTTGACGAAGGAATCGAATGGGGTCGATAACGTCAGGATCATCGCAGAAGCGCAAAATGTTGTCGTAGGTAGTGCGGGCTTTTTGTTCTGCAGACAAATCCTCATGCAAATCGGTAATGGGGTCTCCGGAAACCGCCAATGCTGCCGCCGTAAAAGGAACTCCGCTGGCATCTACGGGGTAAATCCCTGTCGTATGACTGACAAAATACGAATCATAGCCAGCCTCTTTGATTTGCTCTGGAGTCAGATTTCTGGTCAACTGGTACACAATCGCGCCAATCATTTCAAGATGCCCCAGTTCTTCCGTGCCGATATCTGTCAATATTGCTTTTAGCTCGGGGTACGGCATAGTGAACCGCTGGCTCAGGTAGCGAAGAGAAGCGCCGAGTTCCCCGTCGGGTCCTCCATACTGCAAAAGGGTATCCTTTTCTACTGAAGAAATACGATTTCAACCGTTTTGCCCCTTCGGTCAAATACAATATGGTCAACGAACAAACGGAGCAGTTCGTTTTTGGTGGCGTTCCCGATTTTTTCATCGCGTAGAACGGCAAGAATACTTTGTTTTTGACTGCTCTGCCTTCCTCCTTGCTCTGATTTTACAGCGGACAGCTCTTTTTGTATCCGCACAATTTCTTTCTCAACGCTTTCTTTGTTCGCCCTGTATTCCTCCAGGGTATCGACGCCCGAGGCATACGCTTTTTTTGCGCGCAGAAGCCTGCTTTGCTGGTGCTGCAGTGCTTTTTCTGCCATCCGGGAAAGATCTGCACCCGCAGCTTCTGGTAGCGGGCGCAGCGTAAAGAGATCATCTTCCAGCGCCTGCCGAATTCCGGCCAAAACCACGGCATTCAGCTTTGAAATGGAAACGCTGTGGGACACGTCGCACCGGCCGTGATTATAATTGACACACTGCAGGCTGTCCTTGCCGAGCCTTGCAAGGGTGCCGCCGCACGCGCCGCAGCGGACGAGGCCGCGCAGAAGATACTCCCCTTTCTGTGGCGGGGTATTTCTCGAATACTTGGGATAGATCTTCCGGAACTGTTTTTTCTGTCTCTGTGCAAGATCCCAAGTCACCTGATCGATAATCGGTTCATGCAGGCCGGGAAGAATATTTTCTTGCAGACTGTCGTGGTTACCTCCCCACCCCACTCCTCCCGGCGTCCAACGGATTTTGCCGAGGTACACGGGGTTATTCAGCACATAGTTCACCGTCCGTCCCGCCCAGGAATTCCCCCGGTTTGTCGGTACGCCCATTGCATTGATTTTGCGCGCGATTTCAGCTGCTCCCATCCCGGACAGATAGTCCGCAAAAATCATGCGCACCACCTCTGCCTGCTCCGGCCGGATCACATACCGCTTATCGATGATGTCGTACCCAAAGGAGGGAATCGAAACCGGCTCTCCCCGACCGGCCTTTTCGGTCATCCCACGGGTAACCTCCTCGGCCAGATTGATGCTGTAATACTCATCCATAGCCTCGATGATCGCTTCCATCAGGATGGACATTTTATCGTCGCCGAGCAGTTCGGTAATGGAGATCACATCGATGCCAAGCTGCCTGCGCAGCATTGTTTTGTACACGATGCTGTCTTGTCGGCTGCGTGCAAAGCGGCTGAATTTCCACAGCAGGATCGCTTCAAACGGCTTTGGCTTTTGCTTTGCAATTCCGATCATCCGGTTAAACTGTGTGCGGTTCTTGGTAGATTTTCCGCTGATCCCCTCATCGGTGAATAGGTATTCATCCGGCACGGTCATCCCATTGTGCGCGGCATAGTCGCGGATCAGTCTAATCTGGCTGTCCGGGCTATATTCGGCCTGATCCTCTGTGGAAACCCGGATATAAGCCGCCGCAATTTTCATTTCAGTCTTCCCCCTTCCATTCGAATGAAACCCCTGATTCCCTTAATCTGTATATGAACCCCCTTGAGGGATTATTCGACCGACACACAAGTAAGGAAAGCTCCGCATTTCAGAAGCACACGAGGGCCTTTAGCGGAGTTTAAACGGGGAATATCTACTCAGCTTTGCAGAAAGTACGCTGCATCAATCCATCCAACAAAAACAGGAGCTGTCATAGGACAAAATTCTCCCCCCATATGCTTGTCATGGAGGTGAGACCGATGCCTCAAAAGGAGACATACGCCGTAGTGACACGCATTCGGCTCGACGACGAGCGCGTGCTTGACTGGGGACGCGCAGCTTTCGCACTAACGAAGAAATCTGGAACATACCGCTGCGAATGCCTGGAAAACGAATTTCAAATGGTACAAAAGGAGCGCCAAGAATACGAACAATCCATGCTTGAGCGTATCGGAAAACAGATGTCGCTACGCCACTCACGCGGCACTGCGCCAAAGGAAAATTAGGAGAAATAAAGAGTTTATCGTTCGCACAGTATCCCATGGCTATGAATTTCTTTATTGGTTCGTTCTCGCACAAAAAGCGTCTCTGCAAAATTTAAGCCTGACAATATTGAACCGATATTCTCGCACAAGGCCGAAAATTCACAGCAAAACACCGCACCCGGTGCCGGGTGCGGTGAAAAATAAAATCGTCTATTAATTCAAAAGCCAGACTCCACAGCTGAGATAAGCCGCGAACGTCACCCACAGCAAATACGGAATCTGCAAATACGCCGCTGCTTTTCGGCAGCGATAAAACAGCCGAAGCATTACGAGAATCAGTACCCAGAGAAGAACCAGCCAAAGGAAGGCCACAAAAAAGGCTTGCAGATTGAAGAAAATCAGCGACCAGCAAAAGTTGACAAGAAGCTGAACCAGATACACCGTAAGCGCCTGTTTTTTCCATTGTGAGCCGGAGCAGTACACCAGATAGGCAGAAATGCCCATCAAAAAATATAAAATGCCCCAGGCAATTGGAAAAAGGAAGGAAGGCGGCGAGAGCGGCGGCAGAGTAAGCTGTTCATATATCCCGGTATTGCTCCTGATTAACAGTCCGGACAATGCACCGGTTCCCATACTTAGGACGATACTTGCGATCAGCGGCTTCCATCGAATCGTAACACAATACATCTGCTATCCCCACCCTGCTTTCCGATTAATTTAATATGGTGATTTCTCCCGTAGCCTGCGGCAATCCTCCGCGGCACTAGTATATGCGGTAATCCACAGATTCTATGCAGGCCGGAACCAGCACAACAAGAAAAAGTCCTGGCTCCACACCATTTATTCTCCCCGGACTTTATGACTGGTTACGGCGATTCCTCTTTGCTTTTACTATACTCATATCATTACTAAAAATCAATCCATAAATGGTAAGCCGAAGCGATATGTCGTACTCCAAAAAATTCCGCCGGCAAAGAACTCAGCTTTGCAGAAAAGCGATCAGCTCGCGGTTAAACTTCTCCATTTGATCGTAGAACAGAAAATGGCCGCACTGCCGGAATGAAACCAGCTTCGAATTTTTGATTCCTCTGTTCTGCGCCACTGCCAGTGGATACAAACAGACTCGATCATTCAGCCCATGTAAAATCAGCGTGGGAACATTCACCTTTGCCATATCGTCAAACAGCACCTCGTTAAGCCAGGTGTTTGCAACTGCGGCGGTTGACCAGCTGGCTGCCTGCAGGCCTAACTGGAAGATCCAGTCCTGAATCGGTTTGCCAACGCAGTGGAAAAATATCATGTTTCCAAAACCCTGAAGCATCTTGGGGCGGTCGGTATATGTTCCCTGAATAATGTCCAGAACCGCCTGTCTCTTCAGCCCATACGCGAAATTCGGGCGTTGAATCAGGCTGGGGGCTGCCGCCGCGAACAGCGCCAGCTTCGATACCCCGTGGCCGTTATGTCGTGCCATATAGCGCAGGCAGATGGCCCCGCCCGTGGAGTGACCGCCGAGCGTAATGTTCCTCAGCTGCAAGGCGTCGATCACGGCGCGCAGGTCGTCGGCCAGGCGATTGTAGTCGTAACCGCTCCACGGTTTATCAGAAAGGCCGAAGCCGCGGCAGTCCATTGCAACACACCGGTACCCCAGTTTTGGAAGCTGGTTTAACTGGTATTCAAATAAATTGTGATCCCCCGGCCACCCGTGAACAAGCAGAATGGTTTTATCCCCGGCAGGATTCAGATCTTCAACGAAAATTTTTACATTTGATTCAACCATTACATAGTATCCCACATCATCATCTCCTCTAAAATACTACCAGAATATTCTTTTGAAGATATTTCGGTGACTGTTATGGATTTGATACCAGTCTGCACTATGGCCCACCATACTGTGTGATGATGATCTTAGCCAGAGCGGGGTTGGGGTTTTTAATTTTCACCGGGTACTGCAATCTTTTTTCGTAAACCCACATTAGTTGTCACCCTCCTCTTCAATTTCCCACGGCCAGGGGCCGGTGATCCAAGCCCAGCGGCTGGTTTGGCTGCTGGTTTCTCCGATCGGGCCGTAGGTGTCCTCATAATTTTTGGTCAGCTCATCGATCTTCTTGCGGGTGTCTTCCAGTTTCTTTGCGGCTTCACAGTTGTTGGGATGTGTGTCTAAAAAAATATGAAGCTCCCACGCCATGAATCGATACGCGTTGATCTGGCGCATCAATCTTTCCTGATCTGTCATTTTAGAACACCCCTTTTCCCCGTAAAGGGTTTATCCAGATCCGGGAAAATCGTACCCTGATTAAATCCCTTTTCCGCCGAATACGTTGTGTCGAATTGCTGAAACGGTATATATGCCATGGCAACCACCGTCTGGGCCGGCAGCGGTGAAACCGCAACGGTCAGTTCGCAGCTCTGCATATTCTGCACGCTCTGCATGCCCTGCGCATTCTGCATGCTTTGCGCATTTTGCATACTCTGTGCGTTCTGCATACTCTGCGCATTCTGCATACTCTGCACATTCTGCATACTTTGCGCGTTCTGCATACTTTGCGCGGGCTGCATAATACCCTGCACATTCTGCATGCTCTGCGCGTTCTGCATACTTTGCGCGTTCTGCATACTTTGCGCGGGCTGCATGCTCTGTGCGTTCTGCATGCTTTGTGGATTCTGCGTACTCTGCGCGTTGAGCATATTTTGCATGTTTTGCAGGTACTGCAGATTCTGATTATCTGTCATTCTTCTCGTGTTCCCCTTTCTCATAATCTAAAGCTTATCCCATAACAGAATATGCCGGCAGAATATTCCGAGTGCCTGTTCTCTTTTGAAAATCAAACAGGGGGCTGATTTTGGCGCTGAAACAGCGCAAAATAAAGAATTTTCAGGACAAATCACCAAGTCACGATTTCATCCTCGCGCCCGGCGATTCTGCACCTTGCCTGTGGTTCGGATTCATAGTATAATTTTGATATGAGAAAGCAGGTGCCTGCTTTGTTCAACACTACTTCGGAGAAATCGCGGAAATGTCGCTAATTTCTGACTGCTAAGAGCACTGGCCGGCGGATTTTTCGAGTTTTTTCCTTAAAAACCGAGAGAGGAAACCAATTTTATGAATCAAATCAAAACTGACCCCACCGCCTGGAAAAAGCGGGTCGGCTGGTTTTTGTTGAGCCAGAATATTTCTTTGTTCGGCTCCTCCGTTGTGGGCTTCGCCATCATATGGCACATTACCCTGACGACCTCTTCCGGCATGTGGATCATGCTTTCGACCATCTGCTCGATTCTGCCCCAGGTTCTGGTTTCGTTGATCGGGGGCGTTTGGGCTGACCGTTACAACCGCAAATACCTGATTATGCTATCAGACGGCTTTATTGCCACGGCCACGCTCGGCCTGGCCGTGGCATTTCTCCTTGGTTTTCAAAGGCTGGAGCTGCTGCTGGTTGTTTCGGCCGTACGCTCAATTGGAGCAGGAATCCAGACTCCGGCCGTGGGAGCGATCTACCCGCAGCTGGTACCGCAGGAATCACTGACCAAGGTTCAGGGAATCAACCAATCCCTGAACTCTGTTCTTCTGCTGCTTGCCCCTGCCGCAGGCGGTATCATTTTAGGCTGGGTGGGAATTGTCGGCGCCTTTTTTTTGGATGTGACGACCGCGGCTCTCGCGATTTTGGTTATGAGCCGAATTAACGTGGAACGCATTCGCACCGAAAAAGAACCCGATTCCATGTGGGCAGAACTGAAAACCGGCATCGACTACACGTTTCGCCACCCGCAGCTGCGGAATTTGATTTTTTGTTACATGGCCTCTTTTTTTCTGATTACCCCAGCGGCTGTCCTTTCTCCCCTTCTGGTGGAGCGTACCTTCGGCGGTGAAATTTGGCGCCTGACTGCGAATGAAATGGTGTGGACGGCCGGTTCGCTGGTGGGCGGAATTTTTGTGGCGATAAAAGGGGAATTCCGCAACAAGGTGAAAACCGTTGCGCTTTGCCTTGCGGCGTTCGGTGTGTTTTTCGCGCTAATGGGAGTTGCCTGGGATTTTTTGTCTTACCTGATCGTCGTGGGGATTTCCGGCTTCTTTCTGCCTCCGCTTTCCACCGCGCAGACCGTACATATTCAGGAGATCACCGAGCCGGAGGTACTGGGCCGCGTCTTTTCCATTGTGCAGCTCATCACTGCGAGCGCCATGCCGGTGGCGATTCTGCTATTCGGCCCTCTGGCCGACATCGTCAGTGTCGAATCGATTCTGCTGGTAACCGGTGTGCTGCTGGTTCTGGTGGGGATACAGTACGGCAGAACGGCAAAGTGGCCGGGAACCGGCGAACAGCCCGTTTCTTTGCCGTAGAAAAAGAGGTACGTCCCGTTAATCGGGAGCGTACCTCTTTTTCTATTCCTGCTGAATTTTTCTCTCTTTGACCCGCACCAGACAAAGCAAAGACGGTTCGCTGTTACATTAAGGGGGCAAATAGATTCAGCACGCTGTTGAGCGCACGAACAAACCATCTGTTGCTGCGGCACTCGGCATGCACCACCTGCCTGCACTGCGAAAGAGAAAGCAGGTATTCATCCCGCATGCTGCCAATGGCTGGGCACCGGAACATCCACGCCGCGCACTCAAAGTGCATGTAAAAGCTGCGGTAATCGAAATTGATCGTTCCAACAATCCCGTATTCATCATCGCAGACAACCGTTTTCGCGTGGTTAAAGCCGGGAATAAACTCGTAGATTTTCACCCCGTTTTTCACCAGCACCTCGTAGTTGGCGCGGGTGACCATGTAAACCAACTTTTTGTCCGGAATATGCGGCGTGATAATTCGGACATCCACCCCGCTTTTGGCCGCGTTGCACAGCGCCGTTAGAACTTCGTTATCCGGGATCAAATACGGCGTATTAATATACAGGTATTTTTTTGCGCGGCCGATCAGATTCAGGTATACATTACGTCCCACCGGCTCCCAATCCAAGGGATTGTCGCTGTACGGCAGAACATATCCGCCCTCCTGCGGCTCGCCCGGCTCCTGCGGGACGCGAAATTTCTCGTAATCCTCCGTGATTTTGCGCTCAAATCCCCACAGGGACAGAAACATCACTGTAAAATTCCACACCGCATCTCCGCGAATCATAATGGCGGCGTCCTTCCACTGACCGAAGCGCGGAGACAAATTAATATATTCATCGGCAAGGTTTACGCCGCCGGTAAAGGCAACCTTGCCGTCAATCACCACAATTTTGCGGTGATCACGATTATTCATCAAGGTGGAAAGGAACGGCACAAAGCTGTTAAACACGCTGCATTGGATTCCCATTCTCTCAAGGCGGCGGCTGTATTTGAACGGCAGTGTAAAGAGGCAGCCCATGTCGTCATACAGCACCCGCACCTCCACTCCTTGCCGGGCCTTTTGCGCGAGAATCTCCAGAACGGTATTCCACATCACTCCCTCGCGGATAATGAAATATTCGAGGAAGATGAAATGCTCCGCTTTTTTCAGCTCTTCTACCAGAGTGCGGAACTTAGACTCTCCGCTCGGGAAATAGACAGCCGAACCATTTCGGCAGACCGGGCAGTTCGAATATCGCTGTAAATATCGCACCTGCGCGCCCGCATCTGGATTCTGCGCCGTGATCTCCTCCAAAATTTCGGGGTCTGGCTTTAAATATGCTCGAAAGCTTTGGTTTTCAAGTGAAACACTGCGGCGGATCACCCGATTGTGGCGACTGCGGCCGAACATCAAATAAAACATTCCGCCAAAAATGGGGAATAACAGAATAGCTACACTCCAAGCCAGCTTGTAAGTAGGATTTAGATCGCTGTTATTTAAAATCCATAGCGTTACCACAATACTGATAACGTAGCAGACGCTATAAAACCATACATAATAATTGCTGAACTGTGTGATCATCACCAGCAGCACCGCAATCTGCACGAGAATGGCCAGTGCGATCATCGAGGTGCGGCTAAGCAGACTTTTTAGTGCCTTTTTCATACGGTCCTTCCTTTGCAGAGAACAGGTTTTAATGGGATCTTTCTTGTCAAACGGGTGGGGATACGTTATAATAAATAACAAAACCGCACAATGACCTATCAACCCGACAGGGATACACCGACGGGGTTATGCAGAATAAAACGATTCAAATTCAGGGAATCACAGCAGCCCTGGCTTTTAGAGGAGGCCATCTGATTGAAAGACTATGCCTTAATCACAGACGCTACCTGCGATCTTCCCGCAGAGGTTTTGGAAAAGCTGGATGTTCGGGTCATCCCGATGGAATTTCAGATTGGTGGAACCCTATATCAGCATTATCCGGATGCGCGGGAAATGAATCTGACTACCTTTTATGAGCGGATGACAGCGGGAGAAACCCCTTCTACCTCGCAGATTAACCAGCTCACTTATTTTAAATATTTCGAAGCTATACTGGAAGCGGGCATGGACGTTGTGTACCTGAGCCTCACCTCGGGATTGAGCGGCACCTACCAGTCTTCACGCATCATTGCGGCGGAGCTGGAAGAAAAATACCCGGAGCAGCGGGTTGTTTGCATCGATACGCTGTGCGCTTCCATTGGGCAGGGGTTGTTTGTGATTCTGGCCGCCCAGAAAAAGCAGGAGGGACTGACGATCGACGAACTGGTCGCGTGGGCTCGGCAAAGCCACCTGCACGTTGCCCAGTGGTTTACCGTAGACGACCTCAATCACTTGCGCCGTGGCGGGCGGATCTCGTCTGTTGCCGCGCTAGCCGGCTCGGCTCTTGGCATAAAGCCTGTGCTGCACGTAGACAGCGAAGGCAAGCTTGTCGCCGCGATGAAGGTGCGCGGGCGCAGAAAATCGATGGACGCCCTAATTGAACGAATCGCCCAAACCGGCATTAATCCGGCTGAGCAGGTGATTCTGGTAGGGCACGGCAACAGTGAAAAAGACGCCAAGCAGTTAAAGCAAGAGATTCGCGAGCGTTTTCGCCCAAAAGAGATTATTCTCTGCGAAATCGGCCCCGTAATCGGGTCACACGTCGGGCCCGGAATGCTGGCCGTTTCCTTTTGGGCCAGCGAAAACTGACCGTCCTCCGCGGCGGAACAACACGGGCTTTAACGCCCAGCCCGCCGCGGGATTAATTCATAATTTGTCAGGAGGATTCTGAAATGCAAAAGAAAGAAATCGCCACAACCAACGCCCCGGCAGCCATCGGCCCTTATTCTCAGGCTGTGCAGATCGGGGATACGCTGTATACTTCCGGCCAGATTCCAATCGACCCCGCTACCGGCGCTCTGGTACAGGGCGGCATCCAGGAGCAGGGTACCCGTGTATTTGAAAACCTGAAGGCCGTACTGGAGCAGGACGGAGCAGATTTTTCCAAGGTGGTCAAGGTCAATGTCTTTATCACTGACCTGAACGATTTCGCGGCCCTGAACGAGCTGTATGCCACTTATTTTGAAAAGCCCTACCCGGCTCGCTCCTGCGTGCAGGTTTCCGGCCTGCCGAAGGGTGCTTTGGTTGAGATCGAAATGATTGCCGTTCTGTAACGGTTATTCTTCAAAACGGATGCCACCGAAGGCATCCTTCAGAACGTTTGCCGAGAGCTTGAATTTTTCAAGCTCTTTTTCTGTGAGCGAAACCTCCAATATACCGGCGACGCCCTCCCGATTGACAAAGCTGGGAACGCCGATATACACATCGCTTTCCCCATACTCGCCGCTGAGCAGAGTTGAAACCGTGAGAATGCTGTTTTCATCCCCGAAAATTGCCTTGGCAATCCGCACCATAGCCATACCGATACCGTAATACGTCGATTTCTTCGCCGCAATGATCTTCTGCGCGGCATTTTTCACTTCCTCGCTGATGTTCTGCAGATCATCCAACGAATATTTCTCGGGTGATTGTTCTACCATTTTCAGAACCGGCTTTGTGCCAACCATCGCCTGCGACCACGGCACAAACTCGCTGTCGCCGTGCTCGCCCATCACATAGGCATGTACATTTCGGGGGTCGACCTTCAGATAATCGCCAAGAAGATACCGCAGGCGCGCACTGTCGAGCGTAGTGCCGGAGCCGATCACGCGCCGTGGATCAAATCCGGAAAGCTTCTGGGTCACATGCGCCATAATGTCCACCGGGTTTGTCGCGATCAGAAAAATTCCGCTAAAGCCCGACCCTACCACCGGACCGATAACAGAACGGAACACCGCCGTATTGCGCTGCAGAAGATCAATGCGGGTTTCTCCCGGCTTCTGCGCCACACCCGCACAGATCGCCACAATGTCCGCATCCTTGCAGTCCGAATAGGTGCCGGCATATATTTTCATATGAGAGCCGGAAAACGCCACACCGTGGTTTAAGTCCATCGCTTCCCCTTCGGCGCGCCGGGCATCAATATCGATCAGCACCAGCTCGTCGCATGCGGTCTGATTCAGCAGCGCATAGGCAAAGCTCATTCCAACAAAGCCGGTGCCGACTAATACGATTTTTCTGATGTCGTTTTTCATAAAAAGCCCTCCTGTCATTTTGCGAATATCACTCGCAACTGCAGTTAATCCTTTCATCAAACCAATCATTTCTTTTTCTTTGCCTTGGGCAGGAGAAAAAAGAAAGTTCCGTTTGATTTACAAAGAAGCGCCGCGATTTTGCGCTTCTTTTGTTTGATAGCAGTATACCACTTTTTCCCAGTTTGGCAAAGAGCCAAAGCGCTGGGTTCTTTTTTCTGAACGAAATTCAGAATTCTTTTTAGTATAACCCTGTTTTCGCTCTTTACAAAGAACATATGTTCGTGATATAATAACTGAAACGCCACTTAAGTAACCGTTGATAAATGATACCACAACAATACTTTGCGTTTGTGGCAAAATACCGCTAGATAGAATGGGAGGCATTGCATGCAGACCCTCGAAAAATTGAAAATACTGTCTGACTCCGCAAAGTATGACGTGGCCTGCACCTCCAGCGGAGTAGATCGCGGGGGCTCGGACAACGGCGGGATGGGCAGCGCGATGGCCGGCGGAATCTGCCACAGCTTTTCGGCAGACGGTCGGTGCATCTCGCTTTTGAAGGTACTGTTGACCAACAGCTGCGCCTACGACTGCAAATATTGCGTCAACCGCAGAAGCAACGACGTGCCCCGGGCCACCTTTCAGCCACGGGAGCTGGCGGATTTGGCGATGAACTTTTACCGCAGAAATTATATTGAAGGGTTATTTCTAAGCTCCGGGATTCTGAAAAATCCGGATTACACCTGCGAGCAGATGATCGAGGTGCTGCGCATTCTGCGCGAGGAATACCATTTTAACGGCTACATTCACGCCAAGGCCATCCCCGGTGCGGACAGTCTTTTGGTCGGGCGGCTGGGTGCTTTGGCCGACCGCATGAGCGTCAACATTGAAATGCCGTCTCAGAAAAGCCTTGCGGTACTCGCGCCGGACAAATCAAAAACGAACATTTTAAAGCCCATGGGCTTTATCACGGGGAAAATCAAAGAGAACTCTACGGAGCTGGCCCGCTACCGCTACGCGCCCAAATTCGCACCGGCCGGCCAAAGCACCCAGATGATCATCGGGGCGACGCCGGACAGTGACTTCCAGATTTTAAAGCTGACGGAAGCGCTGTACCGCCGCTATGAATTAAAGCGCGTCTTTTTTTCGGCGTACATTCCCGTTTCAAACGATCCTCTGCTTCCCGCGCTGACGGTCAAGCCGCCGCTTCTGCGCGAGCACCGGCTGTATCAGGCGGACTGGCTGCTACGCTTTTACGGCTTTGCGGCCGACGAGCTGCTCGACGAAGCGCACCAGAGCTTCCACCCGATGCTCGATCCCAAATGCAACTGGGCGCTGAATCATTTGGAGCTGTTCCCCGTGGACATTAACCGGGCCACCTATGAAATGATTTTACGGGTACCGGGCATCGGAGTCAAAAGCGCACGGCGGATCACCGCCGCACGCCGCGACGGAACACTGCGTACAGAGGACCTGAAAAAGCTTGGGGTTGTCCTGAAGCGGGCGCGGTACTTTGTTTTCGGTGCAGGGCGGGACGAGCGCCCCCCTGTACTGACCCGTGACGCCGTGCTGCGGGCGCTGGTATCGGATTCCTGCCGGGAGCTATATGAACCACAGGGCGAACAGCTTTCGCTCTTCCCTGCCCCCACGCCGCAGCTTTGGGGAGAGGAGGCGCTGCAATGCCTGCCGGGACCCCGCTGACCCGCGATTACCGCTACGACGGCAGCTGGGACGGCCTGCTGTGCTGCCTGTTTGAAACGTACGAGCGCAGGGAGCTGCCGCAGGCCGTGTACTCACAGGAGGACACCCAGCAGACGCTGTACCCCGCTCTGGAGATCGTCACGGACCCGAACAAAGCAGGCCGGGTCAAGCGCGCGATGCTGCCCAAAATTGGTTGCGACGCCAAGGAGCTGGCAGAACACGCCTTTCTGACCTGTCTGCCGCAAAAAGAAGTATGGATTCTTCGCTTTCTGCGCCTTGCCTTTCGTCACGGCCCACCGGTGATGAACAAGCTGACTCACCCTGCCGTGCATACTTTAAATAAGGCCGTGCTGCACCTACATCAAGAAAACCACCAGTACGAGGGTTTCGTTCGCTTTTCTGTTTCGGACGGGGCACTGTGGTCTGTCATTGAACCAAAAAATCAGGTGCTGCCACTGCTGGCCCCGCACTTCTGCCAGCGGTTCTGCAATGAAACCTTTTTCATCTATGACAAAACCCACGATCAGGCGCTGGTTTACCAAAACGGGCGGCACGAGATTCTGCCCCTGCTGGCCTTTGAGCCGCCGGAACCGGACGAAACCGAGCAGCGCTACCGCAAGCTGTGGCATACCTTTTACGATTCCATCAGCATCCGTGACCGCGAAAATCTGCGCCTGCGCATGACCCACATGCAAAAACGCTACTGGAAGCATTTGACCGAAATGCAGTACAATCCGTTCCGAGCTGGTCAGACGCAAACAGAATCGAGCGACGAAACACGCGATGGCCCACAAACGCCGACTGCCCTCCCGCCAGACTCTATCTCTCCCTGAAATGCTTGATTTTTCATAGTTCCTCTTTTCCTGCTGTTTTTGCGCCTCCCCTTGCTTTTCCCGCCGCAAAACGGTACGATACTAGAGTGAGACTTTTCCCGAGCGCTTAGATCGAAAGGGAGTAAGAAATGAGCCAACTGGAACCGGAACAAAAGAAAATCCGTGCTGTCCTCATTGGGGCAGCCTTCATGACCGGCGCGTCCTCAATCGGGCCGGGCTTTATGGTACAAACCTCGTTGTTTACCGCGCAATACGGCCAGAGCCTTGCGGCGGTGATCGTCGCGATGATTGTCATGGATACCATTGCGAAGCTCAACCTGTGGAGCATACTGGGGGTGTCTGGTCTGCGCGGGCAGGAGCTTGCAAACCGAGTTTTGCCCGGCTCCGGGAATGTGATCGCCATTCTGGTCACCTTCGGCGGCTTTACGTTTGCCATTGGCAACGTGGGCGGCGCGGCCCTCGGCCTAAATGCCGTATGCGGCCTGCCGCTGCAGGCAGGTTACCTTATTTCGAGCGGCCTGGCAATCTCGCTGTTCCTCATCAAAAACGCGTCGAACGGCATCAACCGGGCATCTCAGGTTTTGAGCGTGATGGTTCTTGTCATCCTGCTGATCATGGCATTTCAGACGCACCCACCGATCAACCGGGCGGTTGACGGCCTGCTCTCACCGGAGCTGCCGCTGATGCTGCTGATTCCGCTAATTACGCTTTTGGGCGGCTCCACCGGCGGCTATATTGCCTATACCGGCGCGCACCGTTTTCTGGATGCCGGGATTTCCGGCCGAAAAAACCTGCGCGGCATTCAGAAAAGCACCCTCCTTTCCTGTGGGATTACCGGCCTTTCGCGCATTTTGATCTTTCTCGTGGTATTCGGCGTCTGTGCCGCAGGCGGCCAGGCTGCTTCTGCGGCGATTGAGGCCGCGGAAAACCCCGCGGCTCAGGCATTTCTACTCGGGGCTGGTGAGCTGGGCTCGCGGCTGTTTGGCGTTGCGCTCTTCTGCGCAGGGATTACAACAATTATCGGGTCGTCTTATACCTCGGTATCCTTTTTAAAGACACTGCACCCCGTGGTGGGGCGCAATGAAACACGGTTCATCACCGGATTCATCGCACTGGCCACCATACTGATCGCGACGATCGGCAAAGCAACCGCGCTGCTGGTGATCGCAGGGGTGATCAACGGCTTTGTGCTGCCGCTGACGCTCGCAATCACACTATGGAGCATTCGTGACAAGAGCATTGTCGGGGAGGAATACCGCCACCCCCGTGTGCTGACAGCCGCCGGCATCCTGATTACAGTGATTACTACATACGCGGCCTTTCGCGCGCTGCCCTCCTCGCTGGCGATGTTTTACTGAATTCCCCCGGCTTTCTCCGCGGCTGATTCTCTGAACAAAAAACGCTGCTGTCTTTTTAGACAGCAGCGTTTTTTTGTTCATGCTATGAAAATTTAAATTGACACCTTCAGAGCGATCTGGTACAGCTCCGTATCAAACTGGCGGGTCATCTTGAGCGCCTCGGAAATATCGAAGTCCACTATTCTGCCGTTCTGCATGGCAACCACACGGTTACTCTGGCCGTTTTCCAGAAGCTTTACCGCATGATAACCCATCTGCGTCGCCACAACACGGTCACGCAGAGAAGGCGAACCGCCGCGCTGCACATGGCCCAGAATCGTCGCGCGGGTTTCAATGCCCGTGTTCTTTTCAATCTCTTTTGCAAGATCCTCCACATGGCACCCGGCGCCCTCCGCCACCACAATAATAAAGTGGCGCTTGCCGATGCTCTGTGTGTACTGCATGCGCTCATAAATATCTTGCTTAAAATCATACGGCTGCTCCGGCACCAAAATTGCCATAGCACCAACCGCGATCCCGGTGTTCAGCGCAATATCTCCACAGCGCCGGCCCATCACCTCAACCACACTGCAGCGGTCGTGGGATTCTGTCGTATCGCGCAGGCGGTCCACCATTTCCATCGCGGTATTCATCGCGGTGTCGTAACCGATGGTGTACTCGCTGCACGCAATATCGTTATCAATGGTTCCCGGTACCCCAATGCAGGGGATTCCGGCCTCTGTTAAATCGCGCGCGCCGCGGAACGAACCGTCGCCGCCGATCACAATCAAGCCCTCAATGCCCAGCTTTCGGCAGTTTTCCGCCGCCTGCTGCACACCCTCCGGCGTATTGTACTCCGGGCTGCGGGCGGTGTACAGCACCGTTCCACCGTTGTGAATAATATCGGAAACACTGCGCAGGTTCATCTCTTCCACATCGCAGTTTAACAGGCCGTTATAGCCTCTGTGTACTCCAAAAACGCCCATCCCGCTTGTAAGCGCGGTTCGAACAACAGAACGCACCGCTGCATTCATTCCGGGTGCGTCGCCGCCGCTGGTAAGTACAGCGATTTGCTTTTTGCCCATCTTTCAGACCCTCCCGAATCAAAATAACACTGTGGCTTATTTCGTTTATGCGATTATTATACCATCACAAAATCGGCGGTACTATGGATTAAAGTACCGATAATATGGATAAAAGTTGCATCATTGCACCAAAGCGACGTTTTCTTCTCCCAGCAACTCACGGAGCGCGTTGAGCAGAACATCATTAACACTGACACGGTACTGCATCGGTGCCTGCATTAGCTTTTTTGTATCCTCAAAATACAGGTACAGCGGGGTCGCACCGTCAAACACCGCGATATACTGCATCGCTTTTCGGTGGCAGAAGCTCTCCTGCGCCGGCAGTTTTAAATAAAGGCCAGGCCGGCTGGAATGCCGTTTCGCGGCGGGCTGTGCGCTCGCTCCCGTAGCCAGCGCGGCGCCGCTATTTTCCTGCGGTGGCGGGGAAAGCGTATCGCACACCAGCTTTGCGTCCTTTTCTTCCGTCAGGCTCAGCCGCCCCTTTGCCACAACGACATTGCCCTCGGCCACCAGTTCCCCGTACCGCTCCAGCACATTCGGAAACACCAGAAGCTCGATCGAGCCAAACATATCCTCCAGCAGAACGAACGCCATCCGACTGCCGTTTTTGGTTACCTTCAGCTTAACCGAAGAAATCACCCCCAGCAGCGTAAGAATCTCGTCGTCCTGATGACGGCCCGTCTGTTCGCTGGCTTCCTCCTGCAGCTCGCCGGTGGGCGTTGCGCCAATCTGCTCGTACATCTGCAAATATTTTCCCATCGGATGCCCCGAAAGATACATCCCGGTCACTTCCTTTTCCATCACGAGCTTGTCCGCGTCAGAAAAATCCGGCATGGGGTCAATGGAAAAGCCCGGCTCCTCAGACTGCAGCTGCGGCGTATCAAAAAATCCGAGCTGGCCGTCCACATTCCGGCGTTTGTCGGAATCAAGCGTATCGAGCACCGACTGAATGCTTGTGAGCATCTGATTGCGGTTATAATCCAGCGAATCCAGCGCGCCGCATTTCACCAGGCTTTCCAGCGCACGGCGGTTCAAATCCCTGCCGTACATGCGCTTACAGAACTGGTAAAAGGATTCGAAATTTCCATTCGCATCCCGCTCCTGAATCAGGCTTCGTAAAAAACCGTCGCCCAGGTTCTTGACTGCCAGTAGACCAAATCGGATGTCGCGCCCCGCAACGGTAAAGCCGCGGCGGCTCTGGTTGACATTCGGCGGCAGCACGCGGATGCCCATTCGAGAGCACTCGGCAATATACGCGGCGATCTTATTCGTGTTATCCAGCACACTGGTGAGCAGCGCCGCCATATATTCGCGCGGGTAGCGACACTTGAGCCACGCGGTCTGATACGAAATCGTGGCATAGGCCGCCGCGTGGGATTTGTTGAACGCATAGGAAGCAAAGCTCTCCATCTCACCGAAAATTGCCTTGGCGGTTTCTTCCTCCACGCCGCGGCGGATGCAGCCGTCTACCTCCACCGTGCCGTCCTCCGCGACAAGGCCGTACAGGAAAATAGAACGCTCCCGCTCCATAACAGAAGCCTTTTTCTTCGACATGGCGCGGCGCACAATGTCCGCGCGGCCGAAGGAGTACCCCGCCAGCGTGCGGAAAATCTGCATCACCTGCTCCTGATACACGATGCAGCCATACGTTACCTTCAGAATATCCATCAAAAGAGGGTGGCGATACGTGACCCTCTCGGGATGGTGCCTGTTTTCAATATACCGGGGAATCGATTCCATCGGCCCGGGGCGGTAAAGCGAGATCACCGCGATCAAATCTTCAATATTTTCCGGGCGCAGCTGCATGATCACATTGCGCATACCGCCCGATTCAAACTGGAACACGCCGTCCGTTGAGCCGGCGGTGAGCATTTCAAACACCTTGGAGTCGTCGAGGGGAATCTTCGCAATCGAAAAACTCGGGTCCAGGCGGCGAATCGCTTCCTGCGCGTCGTTCAGCACCGAAAGGTTACGCAGCCCCAGAAAATCCATTTTCAAAAGGCCCAGTTCTTCCAGCGTCGTCATGGTGTACTGCGTGACGATCGATTCCCCGTTTTTCGCGAGCGGAACATATTCGCTGGCGGGATGATCCGTAATCACGACACCCGCCGCGTGCGTGGATGCGTTGCGGGGCATGCCCTCCACCTGGCGGGCCATGTCAATCAGCTCGTGAATCTGGGGGTCGGTATCGTAGCGTGAATGCAGCTCGGAGGAAGCGCGCAGCGCCTTCTCCAGCGTCACATTCGGCCCCATCGGCACCAGCTTTGCCACAGCATCCACCACATTATAGGGGATCGCCATCGCGCGGCCAACATCGCGCAGGGAACCGCGCGCCGCCATGGTGCCGAAAGTGACGATCTGCGCCACGTGATCGGCCCCATATTTCCGCACAACATAATCGATCATTTCGCCGCGCCGCTCGTCGCTGAAGTCGATGTCGAAATCCGGCATACTGACCCGCTCCGGATTGAGAAACCGCTCAAACAGCAGCTGATAGCGAATGGGGTCGATTCCGGTGATGCCAACACAGTACGCGGCAAGGCTCCCTGCTCCGGAGCCGCGCCCCGGCCCCACTGGAATATCGACTGATTTTGCGTATCGAATAAAATCGTAAACAATCAGATAATAGTTAACATAACCCATGCTTTCGATCACGCGAAGCTCATATTCCAGCCGCTCCGTCACGGCGGGATCGGGCTGCTCCCCATACAAACGGTGCAGGCCCTCAAAGCAGAGGTTGCGAAAGAACTGTACGTTATCTTCCCCGTTCGGCGTTTGAAACGCAGGCAGCTTCGTATGACCGAACTCAAATTCCACCTGACAGCGTTCGGCGATCACAACCGTATTGTCGCACGCCTCCTGCGGGAACAGCGCACGCATCTCCTCTTCACTTTTCAGGTAAAACTGATCGGTGGCGAACTCCATTTTATCGGGGTCCTGAATGGTATGGTTCGTCTGAATGCACAGCAGAATCAAGTGCATTCGGCTGTCCTGCTGGCGGATATAGTGGCAGTCGTTTGTCGCGACAAGAGGAATGCCGGTCTCCTTCGACAGACGCATCAGGCCGTCATTCACGATTTTCTGCTCACGAATACCGTGATCCTGCATCTCGAGATAAAAATTCCCCTCACCGAAAATACGCTGGTACCGCAGGGCAGTTTCCCGAGCGGCGGCGTAATCATCGGCAGTCAGCTGACGGGGAATCTGCCCTGCCAGGCACGCGGAAAGGGCAATGAGACCTTCGCTGTGCGCCTCGAGCAGCTCCACATCCACACGGGGCTTACTGTAAAAGCCCTCCGTCCAGGACTGGGAAACAATCTGGATCAGGTTCTGGTACCCGGTATTGTTTTCGCACAGCAAAATCAGATGATATGGCTCGTTGTCGAGCCCGTGAACTTTGTCGAACCGGGTGCGGCGTGCGACATACACCTCACACCCGATAATCGGATGAAGGGCGTTCTGCTTTGCGGCACGGTAAAAATCCACCGCGCCAAACATCACGCCGTGGTCGGTAATGGCTACTGCATTCTGTCCCTGTCCCTTGACCGCCTCCATGAGCGGCCCAATACGGCAGGCGCCGTCGAGCAGGCTATATTCCGTATGCAGATGCAAATGCACAAATCCCATGTGCCTGTCCCCCTTCCCAAAAGCTTTTTGTGCGGCTTCGCTGTTCTCCCTCGACGTGGGTGCAGGCTCAGCCTGCATACAATCCGACGGTCAAAGCAAAAAGCCTCGACCCCCGGGAATTATTTTAAATTTTCGGCTTCCTCCATCAGGCGCCGCAGCCGATGATTCACTCCTGACCGGCTGACCGGCGTCTGGAACAGCAGCCCCAGCTCCCGCAGGGACAGCTCCGGATTTTGCAGCCGAAGCTCGGCTGTTTCGCGCAGTTCGTCCGGCAGAGCCTCAAGCCCTACCGTGTCACGGATTTTCTCGATCGCCTCTACCTGAAGCACGGATGCGCCGACGGTTTTATCGATATTGGCTGTTTCAAAATTTGTTTTGCGGTTCACATTGTTGCGCACCTCTTTGAGCATGCGCACCTGCATCAGCTCCATGGCTGCACCGCCCGCGCCCAAATACGCCAGCAGATCGGCGATTCGGTCTCCGCCCTTACAATACACCACAAACGCGCCTTTACGGTTAACAAGCGCAGGGTGAAAATCCATCCCCTCCCGCAGGAGAGTCATGACATCCTTCGCAAGATTCATATATGGAAGAATCAGTTCCAAATGGTAATCCTTATTCGGGTCCGTCACCGTCCCGCAAGACAAAAACACACCCCGCAGAAACGCCGCTTTACAGCATTCGTTCTCCAAATTGGCCAGGTTGACCCGCAGGCTGATTTCATTCCCGCTGTGGCCAAACACCGAAAGCACCTGCCGGCGCTGGCTTTCTTCCTGCACCGTCAACACGTAGCTGCTGCGCCGGTACGATACCGCCGTGCGCACATCCACAATTGCCCCCGTAATCTGCGCCGTAAACTGAGCGGCACGGCGCGCCACCATGGGGTGCTCCGTCACCAGAGAAACCGCCAGCGGAGAAAAGCTTTTTGCGCACAGCAAAAGGCCGTAGCACTCTGCTTTTTCACAGCAGTCCTGTTCCGGCTCAATTCTGCATAATTCCGATTTGGCATCATATGAAAATGACATGGTGCTCTCCTATTTATGAATGTCCCTGTGGTTGACGCTGGCCCTCTTCCCGTTTTCGAGAAGGTGGTTGTACAGCAGCTGCGCGAGTGCCACCGAACGGTGGCGGCCACCGGTACAGCCAATTGCGATAACCAGCTGGCTTTTTCCTTCGTCGCAGTAAAGGGGCAGCATGTAATCGATCATATCGAGGAATCGGCTCACAAAGCCCTTCGTCTGATCCCATTGCATAACGTATTCACGCACCGGCTCATCCAGACCCGTCTGATGCTTTAATTCCTCCACATAAAATGGATTAGGCAGACACCGCACATCAAAAACCAAATCTGCCTCCGGCGGGAGGCCGTATTTGAAGCCGAAGGAAACACAGTGAACCATCAGCGCCGCGGAGGCGTCTCCCAAAAACAAGCTTGAAATTCGTTCCTTGAGCTGAGCCGGCGACAAAAACGACGTGTCGATAATATAATCGGAACACTCGCGCACGGTTTTAAGAATCTGGCGCTCCATCTGCACCGCCTGCTCTAAAGAGCCGAGGTATTCTTCAGCCAGCGGGTGCTTGCGACGCGTTTCCTTAAAGCGGTTGATCAGAACGGAGTCGCCCGCGTCAAGAAACAGAATCTTATATTTTTTGCCCTCCTCACGCAGCAGAGCCAGCGTTTCAGAAAGGCTGTCGAACAGCGTGCCGCCGCGAATATCCGTTACGGCCGCTACCCGCTGGAACCCTTCCTTAGCCTGGCTGCAAAGGTCGTAAAAGGTTGGGATCAGTTTTGGCGGAATATTATCCACGCAGTAAAAACCGATGTCCTCCAACGCGTTGACGGCCCTGGACTTTCCCGCGCCGGAAAGCCCGGTTACAATAATAAATTCCATTTAAAATTCCCCCTCGCTTCACACCCCGGTCACTGCCCGATCTTACGAATCTCACACTCCAGCTCGATACCTGTTTGTTTTAGAACGGTCGATTGAATCACAGAGATCAGACGCAGAACATCCTCACAGGTCGCGTCGCCCTGATTTACAATAAAGCCCGCGTGCTTGCTGCTGACGGCCGCACCGCCAACACTCTGGCCCTTAAGGCCGCATTGTTCGATCAGCGTGCCCGCAAAATGATCGGGCGGGCGCTTGAACACACTGCCCGCACTAGGCAGCTCCAGCGGCTGCTTGGATCGCCGCCGGCCGATCAGATCATTCATCTTCGCACGGATTTCTTCCTGCGCTCCCGCACAAAGCTGCAAATTCAAAAACAGAATGGCGGACCGGTTATGGCTGTACGCGCTGTGCCGGTAAGAAAGCTCCAGCTCCGCCCCGGTCAGGGTGCCAAATTCGCCGTCGTGCGTCATATGCTCGCAGGAAAACAGAATATCCTTCATTTCTCCGCCGTAGGCCCCCGCATTCATAAACGCGGCGCCGCCTGCCGTGCCGGGAATCCCCCATAGAAACTCCGCGCCCGAAAGCGAATGGTTCAGAGCAAAGGTACACAGCGCCGAAAGCGGAGCGCCCGCACCGCACCGCACCTGCTGCGACTGTGTTAGTGTCATCTCGTTGAATTCCCCTGTCAGGGCCATCACCATTCCGCGAATTCCCTCGTCGCTCACCAACAGATTGGAACCGTTACCCACCACTAAGTATGGTATCTCCAGCTCGTTGGCATGCCGCGCCATCCGCTGCAAACACTCGCGGCTGCCGGCAGAAACAAACAGATCTGCCGGGCCCCCAATGCGAAACGTGGTATGCCGGCTCATCGGCTCGTGAAAAGAATAAGAGCAGCCAAGCCGCTGTGCCATTGCCCCTAATTGTTCAATCCGATCCATAGATGCCTCCTAATATTTTTGCCCGCAAGAAAGACCGGAGTCATCCGCTCCGGCATTATAAATCAAAATCCAATTTTTTTTCGGTGGGTTCCAGCAGTTGAGAATCCAATCCAAGGCTGCTCAGCAGCTCCTGCGCAGCATTATAGCCCATCTTCTTCTGGCGGTTGTTCATCGCAGCAACCTCAATAATCACCGCAAGGTTGCGCCCCGGCTTTACCGGAATCGTCAGAATCGGCACCCGAATCCCCAGAATTTCCGTATAGTCATTTTCAAGGCCCATCCGGTCGTAATTCTTAGAGCTGTCCCATTGTTCCAGACTGATGACCATATCCAGTTTCTCGGTCACCTTGACGGCACCCATACCGAAAATGCGCCGGGCATTGATAATGCCTATGCCACGCAGCTCGATAAAATGACGGATATTTTCCGGCGAGGTACCCACTAGGGATTTGGCCGACACCCGGCGGATTTCCACCGCGTCGTCGGCGATCAGACGGTGGCCGCGCTTAATCAGCTCAATGGCTGTCTCGCTCTTGCCCACACCGCTGTCTCCCACCAGAAAGATTCCTTCGCCATATACTTCTACCAAAACGCCATGGCGTGTAATGCGCGGGGCTAGCTCAACGTTCACATACGATACGAGCGCGGCCATCAGGTCGCTGGTCGGTTCGGACGAACTGAACACCGATACGCCATAAATCTGCGCCGCTTCCAGCAGTTCGGGCAACGGTTCAATATCGCGCGCAACAATGACCGCAGGCGATTTTTTCGATAACAGCTTGTTAAGCGAAACCTGCCGTTCCTCCGGCGAAAAGCTGCTTAAAAACGCTGTTTCTGTATTCCCCATGATCAGGATACGATGAGAATCGAAATAATCAAGAAAACCGTTCAGCTCCAGGCCCGGACGGTTCACCTCGCGGGAAGAAATCAATACCTTTTCTGGATCGACCGGCATATAAACAGGGCGAAGGGAAAGCTCTTTAATCACCTTGGAAAGCGGGACCGTATAGGTTGGCTTCGCGTTGTGGTTCTCGTGGCCGCTCATCATTATCACTCCTATATTTTTCGCCGCCTGATCAAAGTCAGGCCGCAGCTTTTGCCCGTTTCAAACGTCGGGAAACCTACCGTGGTCAAAATTTGCTTTGCAAAGATTTATCTGTTGTTATTATAGCTCAAAACCGGGCAAAATTCAATGATTGGCCACCTGAAAGTCAATTTGCCCAAACTGGCAAAAGAAATGATTGCACAGGGAAATTTTATGTTATAATAACCTCACGGCGTAAGCGAAAGCAGAGCTTTCGACGCCTGAAGATTGTTAAAAAGAAAATTAATATTTCAGCCAAGACAAATTCCTTCTGCTATACTATAATAATCTGGAAAGAGCATAATCTCTTACCTAAATGCCAATATCGGCTTCCTTCGAAAAGCCGGAATATTCTTTTCCTGCAAAATGATAACCCCGCGGCGTGATTGCTGAGCGATCCTTACCTGTGCAAAAGGCATTGTGAATCTGCCGCTTGATCTGTGATAAAATAAGTGAGTTTTGATGATTTGCGGATTGGCCGGAGGCGTTGGATTCGCTGAGCGGCTCGGCTGACCGGAACGGGAGGATTTATGAAAATCGCCATTTTTACAGAAACATACCTGCCTCAAACCTCCGCGGTAGAAACGCAGGTTCTGCTGCTCGCCCAATCTCTCATTCGCATGGGGCATGAGGTGCTGGTAGTCAGCACCGACGTGGAATCAGAAGAATGCTATCTGGAGCAGCACACCCTGTTCGGCCCGGCCAAGCCCGCCGACACCGTCTACGGGCAAACGGGACAGCGGACCAAACTGAACCGGTTAAAAGATTTTATTGAAGATTTCGACCCGGATGTGATTCACCTGTTCACTTTTTGTTCGGTGGGCGGGCTGGGTCTAAAGTACGCTCTTTCCCACGATCTTCCCCTGATCACCACAGTACAGAGTACCCACAATGTAAGTGAGGGCTTTTACGGCAAAGGAATTCGCCGTCTGCTAAACCAAAAGCTGTGCCAAAGCGCTTACCGCAAAGCACTGGCCTTTTCTGATCTTGTGACGAGCCCCTCGCAGAAAATTCTGCGCAAGATTCGTCCCTTGTGCAAACACCGCCAGCTAACCGTTTCTCCCCTTTGCATAGACACCGAACGACTGCGCAAAAAGACGCCGGAGGGGGAACAAACCGAAGCAATGCGCCGTCGCCTTGGAATCACCGGAAAAACAGGAATCCTTTTTGTGGGAACACTGGGCAAGGACAACCAGGTGGATGCTTTGTTGGATCGATGGGCTACCCTATGTAAAGGGCAAACCAAGCTGCATCTGGCAATCGTAGGGACAGGCCCGCAGTTCGACGAGCTGAAAAACAAAGCAAATCTGCTGGGAATTTTTTCACGGATCACCTTTGCCGGAGAGATTCCGCGGGAACAGATTCCGCTGTGCTACCAGGTTTGCAGTGCGTTTTTCAGTGCGTCGGAATCTGACACCATGAAGGCTGCCCCGCTCGAAGCTATTGTGAGCGGTCTGCCAGTCATTCTGCCGAAGAACTGTGCCTGCGCCGAGCTGCTGGTGGATGGGGTCAACGGCTTCGCATATGATTGTGAAACCGATATTGAAAAAATCCTGTGCAATTTCGCCTCCCTTTCCCCGGAAAAAGAAGCGGCCATGAAAAAGCTGGTCACACGCACAATGGGTGATCTGACGCTTGAGGAACAGGCAAAGAGCTTTTTGAGTTTTTACTCGCTCACGCAAAAGCACCACTACAAAACAGCAGAAAAACTGGAATAATACAGATACCGAAAAGACAGGTGGGAAATTATCCAACCTGCCTTTTCGGTATTAATATTTTGACGGGCAACAAAAAAGGGACATTCTTTGAATGCCCCTTTTTCATTGCTATTGAATGGACTCAGCGGGATGAAGCCGTCTGTTGCAGCTTCTTCTGCTGCTTATGCTTCTGCCACATTACGTACAGAGGGCCAGCCACGCAGATGGAGGAATAGCAGCCGGTAATAATACCTACCATCATCGGCAGAGCAAAGGTCTGCACAGAATCCAGATTGTACATTACGCTGACGATATACACCACCGCGATTGCGGCAAAGGTGCAGCCCGCGGTATACAGAGAACGGGTCAGGGTCTGATTGATGCTGGTGTCGACCAAAACGCCGTAATCGGTCTTGGGACCCATCAGCTTGCGGTTTTCACGGATACGGTCGTAAATAATGATCGTATCGTTCAGGGAATAGCCGAGAATGGTCAGAACAACCGCGATAAAGTTATCGTTGATCGGCATGCGGAAGATGACAAATGTAAAGTACACCATCGCCACGTCGTGCAGCAGGGCGATAATCGCCATAGTACCCGCGGAAGCACCACCGATCTTCTTAAAGCGGATTGCAATGTAGACAATCAGCAGCGCAGCCGCAACCAATACCGACAACAGGCACTTGAGGAAGAAATCGCGGCCCATAACCGGGTTGACAGAGCTGGATTCCACTACGGCAAAGTTTGCTTTCGGGTATTCCTTTGCCAACGCGGTGGCCACCGCCTGCTGATGCTCCACGCTCAGCGACTCCGTACCGGAGAAGGAAATCGACACATTATTGAGAGCTTCCTTGCCGGTCGCGGACTTTACATCCTCATTGATGTTAACGGTAACAGGCTTGCTCGTCGTAGTCTGAACAATATCCTGTACCTTTTCCTGATCGATGGTGCCGGTATAGGAGTACTTAATCAGCGCACCGCCGGTGAACTGAATATCAAGCTGAGTGCCGAAAATAACGTTAAAGATCAGGCCGATTGCCATCAGGCCCAACGAAACCGTAAAGTAGATCTTGCGGTTCTCATAAAAATGAACTTGAAAAGTTTTCATTTATCGGCACCTCCATACAGCCACTTGCTGCGCGCGAATCGGAACCCGGAGATTGATTTGGTCATCAAGCGAGTCGCGGTAACGCCCATGATAAAGTTGCCAATCGTTCCGACCAGCAGAGTATATCCAAAGGAATAGATAGCCCCTGTTGTGGAGGAACCAAACAAAGCTGAGAACAGGTTTGTAGGTCCGAACACCAGCATCAGAATCACAGCAACGATAATAACGGTAATGTTACCGTCAAAAATCGCCCAGAAGCTGTTGGCATTACCCTTTTGAATCGCTCCGTCGAGCGTTTTACCAGCCCACAGCTCTTCCTTGATTCTGGTGGCAGTGATAATATTCGCATCCACGCCCATACCAATGGAAAGGATAATGCCGGCGATGCCAGGCAGCGTCATCGTAAAGCTATTGAGGAAGGGGAAATATCCCGAAACTGCCGCAAACGACAGGGCAACCTGCCCCATCAAGGCAATCACCGCAATCAGGCCGGGCAGACGGAACACCACCAGCATGAACAGACACACCAGCGCAAACGCGACAACGCCGGCCCAGCGCATGGCATCCAGAGAGCTGCTGCCGAGGGATGGGCTGATCGTCTGGAAGTTGGTGGTCGTTAGCTTAAACGGCAGAGCACCGGCGCTGATCTTCGCAGCCAGGGAGGAAGCCTCCGCCGCTGTAAAGTTTCCCTCGATGGTGCATTTACCGTCCGTAATCGCCTCTTTTACGTTCGGGGCAGAAATCATTACGTCATCCATCCAGACGGAAATGGTTTGTCCAACCAAACGCTCTGTTGCTTCGGCAAATTTGGTTGAGCCCTCTTTGCTGAATTCCAGTGCGACCAGATACTCCGTTTTGCCGGTATCAGGATTTTGATATACCTGCGGCTGGGCTGACACAACCTCGTCGCCCTGCAGAATAATCGCATCCTTTGTCGTACCCGTAGGGGTTTTGTAAACCGGCTGACCGTCAGAGCCGGTCTCGGTGGTTGCGTAATCTCCCCCTTCACGGAAGGTAAGCAGCGCGGTCGCGCTCAGTTCCTGAATGGCTGCTTCTGGGTCAAAACTCTGTTCGCCGCTTTTCCAGGGGAAGCGGACAATAATACGGTCGTTGTGATCATCAGTATAGATCTCGTAATCCGTAATATTGTTGTTGACCAGACGCAGCTCAATCGTCGACTTTGCCGCGTTAAGCTGATCCTCAGTCGCTCCCTTTCCGGTATCGGGAGTAAAGGTGGCCTCTACCCCTCCGCGGATGTCGATGCCCCATCGAATGTCGCCCGCACCTTTTACATATGTAGTGCGATTATCCCCGTTTTGCGCGTATACCCCAAAAATGGCGGTGTAGGTAAAAAGCAGGATAAGGAGGGCGACGATGAAAAACACCGGTTTTCCTACTCGCTTCATGCAAATATCCTCCAATAGCATTAAGGTTTCCGCGGCTGCGTTCCAGATGGAACCGCAGCCGCGTACATAACAAAGCTTATTATAGGATGATACCCGCAAAAAGTCAATGGAAAAGCCCTGAATTGCTGTTTGTTTCACAGACGATTTCGCAAAAAGGTATTATTTTGCAGCGGCGCCCAGCAGCTTCTCCAAAGCAGCCAGACGAGTGCTGACACAAAACACCGCGATGGCCTTTTTCATCTCTTCCAAGGACGGATATGTGGGTGCTACACGGATGTTGGTATCCTTTGGGTCTTTGCCGTAGGGAAACGCCGCGCCCGCGCCGGTAAGAACAACTCCGGCCTCCTTGCACAGCTGAACCACGCGCTTCGCGCAGCCCTCCATCACATCCACACTCACAAAATAACCGCCGTTCGGATTCGTCCAGGAAGCGATGTTCTTATCCCCCAGCTCGCTGCCGAGGGTATCAAGCACCACCTGAAACTTCGGTGCGATGATGGTTCTGTGATGCTTCATATGCTCCAGAATGCCGTCCATATCGCGCAGGTACATCAGATGACGCATCTGGTTGAGCTTGTCGGGGTCAATCGTTTGGAACGAAAGGTGCTTTCTAATATCCTGATAGGTTGTTTCTCCTGCCGCCATGGCGGCAATCCCTGCTCCCGGGAATGTGATTTTAGAGGTAGAGCAGAAGAATACCGGCAACTCGGTGTTCCCAGTCTTTTCGCATTCCGCGTACAGATCAAGAAGCTCGTCGGGCGTATCCGTCAGGTCATGAACGCAGTAAGCATTATCCCACATTACGCGGAAATCCAGAGCGGCAGGTTTCAGTGCCGCCACACGGCGAACCACTTCATCGGAATAGGTGGTTCCGAGCGGGTTGGAATACTTCGGCACACACCACATTCCTTTAATGGTATCGTCCTCAGCCACCAGGCGCTCAATGAGATCCATATCGGGGCTGCCGTCCACCATCGGAACCAGAATCAGCTCAAAGCCGAAATATTCCGTAATAGCAAAATGACGGTCATACCCGGGAGAAGGGCACAAAAACTTGATTTTTTCCTGCTTACCCCAGGGCTTGCAGCCAGAAAAGCCATGTGTCATGCCGCAGGAAATAAAGTCGAACATCATATTGAGGCTGGAGTTGCCGCCGATAATGACATTTTCCGGTTTTACCTGCATCATCTTTGCCAGAATTGCGCGCAGCTCGGGCAGACCCTCAGGCATACCGTAATTGCGCAGATCATCCCCGGTGGAAGCAATCATATTAGAATCCGACGTCAGCATATTGAGCATATCCATAGAAAGATTCAGCTGCTCGGGAGAGGGCTTCCCTCTTGCCATATTCAGCTTGAGACCCTGTGCCTTGAAAGCGTCATACTGTTGCTGAACCTTTTGCTTTTCCTGTTCCAGTTCTTGTCTGGACAACAAACCATATTCCATTTGAGCATCTCCTTTTCCAAACCTGCATAAATGATATTGAAAGTATTACTATTCTAATATATTCAGATCAAAAGCGCAAGTTAAATTTATCTTTCCTGCATTTTTGTTATATTTGGCAGGTTTTTCACAAAAAAGTAGAGCAAATTGCTTTTTTCACGGATTTTCTGAAATGCTAATCTTAAAAAATAATTAATTATAATAGTTATGCCTCCCCTATTGAAGGTCGGGGAGGCATAGCTTTCTTCTTTTTTATAGGGAAGCTTCCTGTTAAAATTCCGCAGAGCCGGTTGTGCGCGGAAAAGGCAGGACATCCCGTATATTGGAAACGCCGGTCAGGTACATCACCATGCGTTCAAAACCGAGGCCAAAGCCCGCATGTTTCGCCCCGCCGTAACGACGCAGATCGAGATACCACCCATATTCCTCTTCGGAGAGACCCGTTTCACACATACGGCTTTGCAGAAGTTCGAGCCGTTCCTCTCTCTGGCTGCCGCCGATGATCTCACCGATACCAGGCACAAGAAGATCCATAGCAGCCACTGTTTTTCCATCGTCGTTCGTGCGCATATAGAACGCCTTGATCTCCTTCGGGTAATCCGTAACGAACAGCGGCTTGCCGAACACCTGCTCAGTCAAATACCGCTCATGCTCGGTCTGCAGATCACTGCCCCATGAAACCGGGTATTCAAACCGGCTGTTTTCGCGCTCAAGCAGCTCCACTGCCTGTGTGTACGTCACGTGTGCAAAATCCGATTCCGCCACATGGCGCAGGCGCTCCAGAAGGCCGGGATCGACAAACCGGTTAAAGAAGTCCAGCTCCTGCGGGCAGGAATCCATCACAGAGCCAATCACAGAGCGGAGCATATCCTCGGCCAGACGCATATCGTCTGAAAGATCAGCAAACGCGATTTCAGGCTCGACCATCCAGAATTCTGCCGCATGGCGCGCGGTATATGATTTTTCAGCGCGGAAGGTAGGGCCGAACGTATAGATCTTGCCAAACGCGAGTGCCATGCACTCCCCCTCCAGCTGACCGGATACTGTCAGCGAGGTGTGCTTCTGAAAGAAATCCTTCGTGTAATCGACCGAACCATCCTCGTTCAAAGGCGGATTAATCGGGTCGAGCGTGGTAACATGAAACATTTCGCCCGCGCCCTCACAATCACTGGCGGTAATCAGCGGTGTGTTGGCATAGACGAAGCCGCGTTCCTGGAAAAAGCGGTGAATGGCAAAAGCCGCAACGGAGCGCACACGGAACACAGCACTGAATAAATTGGTGCGCGGGCGCAAATGTGCGATGGTACGCAGAAACTCTACGGAATGGCGTTTTTTCTGCAGCGGGTATTCGGGCGCAGAGAGAGCTTCTACCGCAATCTGTACGGCGTGCAGCTCACACGGCTGCTTTGCCTGAGGAGTCAGCATCAGAGTACCGGTCGCACAAAGCGCGGCCCCTACGTTCTGCTTTGCAATCTCCGCAAAATTTTCAACCTTCTGCGCTTCAAATACAACCTGAAGCCCCGCAAAGCTGCTGCCGTCGTTCAAATCAATAAATCCCAGTGCTTTGGAATCCCGGATGCTTTTGACCCACCCGCAGACAGTGATTGTCTGCTCCGCGTATTTCTGCGGGTCCGCAAGAATCTTTGCGATTTCGATTCGTTCCATACCATCGATACCTCCTGATTTTTTGCCGCAGTCCACCCTGCGGCACGGTACTCACAATTATGCTTTACTATGTTATAAGCAGAATGAAAATATTCGCTCTGCTTCGTTTTGCGGTTTGAGGTTATTATAACATCCTTTCCCCCACAATCAGCGACAAAACAAAAAATTTTACTGGATATTTTAAAATAGTCTTGATTTTTGCAAAAAGGTTCGCTATAATAACATAGTCGTCAGCCCGACAGCGGGTTTGATATTGCCATGGAGAGGTATTCTAATGGTAAGGAGCCACATTGGAAATGTGGTGTGCCGCAAGGCATTGTGCGTTCGAGTCGCATCCTCTCCGCCATAAAAAGCATTCGCAATTGCGAGTGCTTTTTTCTTTTTTCCTACAATATCCAGTAGATTCGGGCAAACGCTTAAATACAAAATGGATATTGTAATTTATATTATACTTAAAGTTAATTTTATATGCAAAAAAAGAGGCCTTCGTTTGATCGAAAGCCTCTCTTCTTGTTAGGACGGTTATGAAAAAGTGTTACGACATAAACATAGTTCAAATTCTCTGCGGAACAACAAACCGCAGATTGCCGCGTTAAGAGAGCATGTTCACCCCGACAGCAGCGGCGTCGATCTTGCCGCCATGAAACAGCTTACGAGTATATTCCTCTAATCATAAAAGAGCAGCGGCCACAGTATAACCTGTGGCCGCTGCTCTTTCTTCCCGTTGAAGCTCTGCAAACCGGGAAAGGAATTACGTTCGGCTTTCCGCCAACGAGGCGATTCTCTCGGTAAGACCGGCCTCATACCCCGGGACAGCGCCGCTATGAGAAGCGACATAGGCGCCAAGATGGTTCCCGGCCTTTACCGCGGATACCATGTTCCCCGTATGTAAATACACGTACAGAAACGCGGCGGAAAATGCATCCCCAGCGCCGACGGTATCCGCAACCTGTACCCGCTGGCCGGGAACATCGAGCCGGATCTCGCGTGTATACGCCAATACCCCCTGCGCCCCTTTGGTAACCAGGCAGATTTGCAGCTCCGGGTAGTGAGCAAACAACCGGGAAACAGGGTCCTCCCCTAAATTGAGCATTTGCCGAAGCACCGCCAGTTCCTCGTCATTCAGCTTTAAAATCGTGCAATGGCTGAGCGAATAGAGGAGAATCTCCTCTGTATAAAAGCCGTCGCGCAGGTTAATATCGAGAAAGCGAACGGAGAACGGCACGCTTTCAATCAACTGATGAAGCGTACTGCGGCTCCCGGGCGAGCGCTGAGCCATGGTACCGAAAAAGAGAGCATCATAGCCACCTTGCCCAATGTGCAACAGCTCCTGCGGGGAAAGAGCAATATGATCATAAGCTACGTTTTCCATAATGTGATAGCTGGGGATGCCGCTGCCGTCCACAGCTACCTGCACCTGGCCTGTTGGCCGGTTGCTCCGACCGATCAGAGCAGTATTCACGCCAAAGCCATGAAGCAGAGAAATGGCGTTGTCCCCCAGCTCATCCTGACCGACGCAAGACAGCAAAGAGCTGCCGGCCCCCAGCCTTGCCAAATGGGCAGCGGAGTTTGCCGGCCCGCCGCCAATAAAGGTACCGTTTGGGAATCTGTCAAACAACACCTCTCCAAACAACAGCACCCGGCTGTGTCCGCGCTTTTGAGAGTTGGAATGTATCATAATGTTTTGCCGTCCTGTCTCTGTTATAGTCAATCCACTTTAAAACCGGCTTGCTCTTTCCATTCGCATTTCGTTATGGGCACCGTTGTCCCACCTTCCAATAAGGTGACATCGTGAACGTGATCGATTTTCCCCACTTCTTTATGCTCAATCTGAAGAACCAGAGCGTTTACAATCGAATGCGAAAGCGCGGAACAGTCCTGACAAACCGTTGTCAGCCTTGGATAGGTAAGCCCCGCAAGCTCCGAGCCGCCATAGCCAACGATCTTCAGGTCCTCCGGCACGCGGATACCGTACAGTTGTGCCGTCTGCAGAATTCTGGCCGCAATGGAATCTACCGCAAAAACACCGTCTATATTGGAATTACTGGAAAGCACTTCTTGAATGGCCTTACTGTATTTTCCAAAACAAAACTCCGTTTTTTTTAGTTCAATTGTGGAACACCGAACGCCATTCTTTTTCAGCATTTTCTGAAATGCCGTGTGCCGTTCCAGCAAGGCAGTCTTCATACGGCGGTCCCCCATAACCTGCACCACATTTTTACAGCCGTTTTCCATCAGCTTTCGTGCGGCCAGCTCACCGCCCATTTGGTGATTCGAAGAAACATTTGGAATCCGATCCCCCAGCTTCCTGTCGATGGAAACCATCGGGAGCGTCGCTTTCAAATAATCTGAAACGTCCAGCGCATGGCTGCCCACAATGATGCCGTCCGCCTTATTCTGGCGCAGCATTGCCATGTATTCCTTTTCTTTGCTTGCTTTCTCAATTGTGTTGCACAAGATCATTTTGTAGCCGCAATGATTCAGATCCATCTCAATATGCTTCGTGAGGCGCGCAAAAAAAGGATGGCTGATATCCGGTATGAGCAGTCCAACCATAAACGTTCGCTTTAGATATAGATTCCGCGCAATCTGATTCGGACAATAATTCAGCTCATCAATAGCCTGATACACCCTTTGGTACATTTCCTCCGATATATATCCACGCTTATTCAGCACGCGGGAAACCGTTGTTACCGATACCTCTGCCTTTTTGGCCACATCTTTAATCCCTGCCATATTGACCCTCAAATCCTTCTTTGGTAAAACCCTGTATTCTTGAGCTGCCAGACCTGCAATATGCAACAGATCAGCCTGTCAACCGTTTAAATTCGATTCTTTGAATCGCCGCTTCTGATTGATCAACCCTTTCAGGATTTTTCCTCATGACAAATCATTATTATCATATAACAATTTTTCCTATTTTTCAACAAAATACCGGTGTTTCCGCCAATATTGATTCCGAACATGGCAGCACCCACACCCGATCCTATCCCAGCTTTCATCGGGATTCTATTTTCCATGTGGCAAAAAAGCGCTTGGGCCATGAAGCCCTGGTATTTTTAAAACGATGTTGATAAGAACTTCCGGATGCGGCCCAAGGTGCCCATGTTAGCGTTTGGTTTTTGAACAAAACAACAAATTCCCGGAAGGCGATCAGAACGCCTTCCGGGAATTCATTGTATATAGGATTTCGTTTTATGGGAAAACCGTTGGAACGCCCGCCTCAATGCTTCGGTACAGCTCCTGTATTTTCGCGTCCGTACATTCCTCAAAATTTCGAAGCGGAAATTCAAGCTTCATGGCCTCGTATTTGCTGATGCAGTATTTGCGAAACGGCAGCAGCTCAAGCCTCTGAAGATTTGTGTACCGGGCAGCCAATTCTGCTGTTTTCAGAATATGTTCCTCGCTGTCGGTAAGTTCCGGAACCACGACATGCCGAATCCACAATGGCACCCCAAGCTCTTCCGTCTGCTTTAAAAAGCGCAGCACCTGATCCATATTTCCCCGGGCATAGTGAAGGTAATCCGCTTCATTGGAAAATTTAAGGTCACAGAGAACCAAATCGGTGTGGAGCAGCACAGAACGGGCCCCCTCAGGGTCACCGATCCCGGCGGTATCCAGCGCAGTATGAATTCCCTCGCGGTGGAGGCGGCGAAACAAGTCAGAAACAAATCCCCATTGCAGCAACGGTTCTCCGCCTGAAACAGTCACTCCGCCGGACGTGGCAAAATAAGATTTGTAACGCAGAACCTTCTCTACCACCTCATCAACGGTGTACTCCGTGCCGCTGGTCAGGCTCCAAGTATCGGGGTTGTGGCAATAAGCACAGCGCAAAGTACACCCCTGCAGAAAAATGACAAAGCGGAGCCCGGGGCCGTCTACCGCGCCCAGACTTTGAAAGGAATGAACCCGACCCTTCATTACATTACCTCGTGGAAGGTACGCGAAATCACTTCGCGCTGCTGTTCCTTTGAGAGCTTGTGAAAATTCACGGCATAGCCAGATACGCGGATGGTGAGATTGGGATAGCGCTCCGGATGCTCATAGGCTTCCATCAGGGTTTCTCTATTTAACACATTGACATTGATGTGGTGTGCCTTTTGCAGAAAGTAGCCATTCAAAATGGAAACCAGATTCGCGTGGCGCTCCTCGTCGCTATGCCCCAGTGCCTGCGGGATGATTGAGAAAGTGTTGGAGATTCCGTCCTTGCAGACATCATAAGAGAGCTTTGCGACAGAATTCAGGGATGCGAGCGCGCCGTTTTTCTCGCGGTTATGCATGGGGTTTGCGCCAGGAGCAAACGGCTCGCCGGCCTTTCTCCCATCGGGCGTTGCCCCGGTCTTTTTGCCGTAAACCACGTTGGAGGTAATGGTCAGAATAGAGAGCGTGTGCTCGGCGTTGCGGTAGGTCGGATTCTTCTGAAGTGCCTCAAAGAACAGCCTGACCTGCTCCTGCGCGATGGAATCGACGCGGTCGTCATCATTGCCGTAAGCCGGATATTCACCGACTGTTTCAAAGCCTGTGATCAGCCCGCTCTCGTCGCGAATGCACCTGACCTTTGCGTACTTGGTAGCGGAAAGCGAATCGGCCAAAACGGAAAGCCCCGCAATTCCAAACGCCATAAAGCGGTGTACATCGGTGTCATGCAGCGCCATCTGCGTTTTTTCATAGGCATATTTGTCGTGCATATAATGGATGATATTCATTGCACTCACATAGGTTTTCGCCAGCCAGTCGCGGTAAAAGGCCATGCCATCCAGAACCGTTTTGTAATCGAGGTACTCTCCCTCATAGGGAGTTTTGGCCGGGGCGATCTGCTTCCCGCTCTTCTCATCTCGGCCGCCGTTCAGGCTCATGAGCAGGAGCTTTGCCAGGTTTGCCCGCGCGCCGAAGAACTGCATGTCCTTCCCCAGGCGCATCGCCGAAACACAGCAGGCAATTCCATAATCATCGCCGAATTTAGGGCGCATAATGTCGTCGTTCTCATACTGAATGGCATCCGTTTCACAGGAAGCCTTCGCGGCAAAGCGCTTGAAGTCCTCCGGCAGATGGTCAGACCACAAAACGGTGAGGTTGGGTTCCGCCGACGCACCCAGATTATACAGCGTATGAAGCATGCGGAAGGAGCTTTTGGTTACCAGAGTTCGGCCGTCCTCCCCCATGCCGCCGACCGATTCCGTAATCCACATCGGGTCGCCCGCAAACAGCTCGTTGTACTCCGGTGTGCGCAGGTGGCGCGCCATACGAAGCTTCATCACAAAATCATCGAAAATTTCCTGCGCCTGCTGCTCCGTGATAAGGCCGTTTTTCAGGTCGCGTTCAAAGTAAATGTCAAGGAATGTGCTGACGCGGCCGAGGCTCATCGCCGCGCCGTTCTGCTCCTTGATCGAGCCGAGGTAGCCGAAATACAGCCATTGCACCGCTTCTTTGGCATTTTCTGCGGGCCTTGAAAGATCAAAGCCATACAGAGCGGCCATGTCCTTCAGGTACCCCAAAAATGTGATCTGCTGATACAGCTCCTCCAGCTGGCGGATATGATCCGCATCCATAACACCCTCGCCGATTTTCGCCTTGTCCTTTTTCTTTTCCTCAATCAGCCGGTCCACCCCGTAGAGCGCGACTCTGCGATAATCGCCGATAATGCGCCCTCTTCCGTACGCGTCCGGCAGGCCGGTGATGATGCCGCAGTGCCGGGCCGCACGAATCTCATCGGTATAGGCGCGAAAAACACCTTCATTATGGGTGGTTCGGTACTGAAACTCCTTCTCCACCTCCGGAGAAAGCTGATACCCGTAAGCTTCACACGCCTTGCGCGTCATGTTCAGCCCGCCGAAAGGGTTCACACCACGCCGCAGCGGGCGATCAGTCTGCAAACCCACAATGATTTCCTGATCCTTGTCCAGATAGCCGGGATTATAGCTGGTCAATGAGGTAACGGTTCGCGTATCGATGTCGAGAACGCCGCCGAATTCCTGCTCCATCTCCAGCAGGTGATTCAGCTTTTTCATCAACGCGTTTGTTCTCTCCGTTGCCGGGGTCAGGAACTCCGCACCGCCCTCATACGGCGTATAGTTCGTCTGAATAAAATTCCGAACGTCGATCTCCGTTTCCCAGTTTCCGCCGTGAAACTCGTTCCATGCCTGTGCCTTCATAAGCTCTCCTTTTGTTTCAAGGCATTCGGCTTTCCCTGTACCGCCATTTTCAAAACAAAAAAGGGCGGCACTTGGTAAAAACCAAAATGCTGCCCAGACGGTCGGCTGAAGATACAGCTTTTATTCCCCTGTGGTTTGATCTCCACATTACCCGTCAGTCATAAAAGCCTGTTTAATTGTGTTTTCATTATAGAAGATGCGGGGAGCATCTGTCAACAGGTAAATCACATTTTTTCTTACCCACAAAAATGTGCAATAGCAGCTTCTGAATTTTGTGTTTTATTACAATCAACCGTACTGCTGGCAAGCAGTTACCAAGTAACAGCTAGTACGTCCTTTCAGAGATAAGAATATTGGGATCTAATCATATCATCCCCTTTATTGTGTTGTAATTAAGCCATACCTTCGAACATTCTCCCTCTTCGTTCGCTAAACACTAAATAGAAGCATTTTAGAACCATACGCAACAATAAAAAGCCACAAACCCGCATTGCTGCTGGATTTGTGGCTTTGTGTTTTTTATTCCCACTCGCCGAGTTAATCTCGTTTCTAAACTTTTCTGTTTAGATATTTTGATTCCATTTGATACGATATAGCTTCAGCTATCTTTATCCTAACGGGTTGCCGAACTTTTGCTATCAAAAATCTATCAGGGTGTGTCTATCGCAGGTCGCATTCACTGTGCTCTTGCAAGGGGCTTGCGGGTTGGGCGGATGCTATTGTGAATGCTTATACTTGCTCTCTTGGGGTACAATCTGAACGATCTTGCCTGTATTATTCATAGTGCAAGGATTCCCCATGTATCTCCAAATCAAAAACTTTCAACCTCTGCGGATTCAAGGAAGCTCTGGCAAACCAAGTTCCTTCAGGAACTGATTGTGCTTTGCCTTTGCTTTTTTTATAGCTTCTTCAGTTTCATCAAGATTCTTTTTTACTGTTGCAAGATCAATAATCACTTCTTTCTCAGCAGTACTCACATATCTTGATATGTTTAGATTGAAGCCGTTCTTTTCAATCTCTTCCATTGACACACGGCGCGAATATTTTTTATCGTCTTCTTTGCGGAACTGATAGGTCTCTACGATTCTGTCGATGTGTTCAGGCAATAAGACATTTTGTCGTTTCCCTTTTTCGAAATACTCACTCGCATTAATAAACAACACATCGTCCGGTCTCTTGCACTTTTTCAAGACAAGAATGCAAACCGGGATGCCCGTTGAGAAAAAGAGGTTTGAAGGCAATCCGATAATCGTGTCGATGTTTCCATCCGTGAGTAGTTTCTTTCTAATTTTCTCTTCTGCACCGCCACGGAACAAAACGCCATGGGGCAAAATGATTGCCATCGTGCCGTTATCACTTAAAAAGTGAAATCCATGTAACAGAAAAGCAAAGTCAGCCGCAGATTTCGGAGCAAGGCCGTAGCTTTTAAAGCGGAAATCTTCGGACATCTCTTCGGTTGGTTCCCAGCGGTAGCTGAACGGTGGATTTGCAACGACTGCATCGCATTCCAATTTTTTGGCTGGATTCATCTCGTTCAAGATATCCCAGTCATTTGTCAACGAATCTCCGTGAAAGATTTGAAACGCTGTACTCTTAAATCCATGAAGAAGCATATTCATACGTGCAAGGTTATACGTTGTGACATTTTTTTCTTGTCCATATATCTGGCTAATGCTATTTGGATCAAGATGTTCTTTTACATTTATTAGCAAGGAAGCTGAACCACAGGCAAAGTCTAGTAAGTTGTTAATTCTCGCCCGTTTGCCTGAACTAGGGTTATGACTGTCAAGGATGACAATGCGAGAAAGAATGGTCGATACCTGTTGTGGAGTATAAAACTCTCCGGCTTTTTTTCCTGAACCTGCTGCAAATTGACCAATCAAGTATTCATAAGCATTTCCCAAGAGATCAGTTTCGTCGGTGAATTTAGAAAGGCCCTCAGCAATTTCAGTTATAATTGTACACAGCATGGAATTTCGCGCCGGATAATTCTTTCCCAGTTTCTCAGAGTCGAGATTAACCTCAGAAAATAGACCCTGAAACGCACTGTCAAAGGACTCGTTTTCAATAAACTTAAAACCAGCTTGTAAAGTCTTTAAAAGGTCATCACTCTGTGTGCGTGCTAATTCGCAAATGTTGCTCCAAAGATAATGAGGCTTAATCACATAATGAAGCTTGCGGCGCATTTGTTTTTCAAGCATAGCCACATCGTCAGGGTTTTTGGCGTACCAAACCAACAGCGGTGTCAAAGCTGTTGTCTCTGGAGCATGGCCATTATCTCCAGCAAGTATTTCCTTTGCACGTTCTTCTAGCCGCTCCATGCTAAAAAAGTCAGAGAAATTTACAGCAGTAGCATGCTTGTTTTCCTTTTCTGATTTGAGGGCGTTAACATACTCTTCACATTGCAAATAATCGCCGCCAAGTTCTTTCTTTGCGGCATCCTCGTAGTTGTCGGAAAGGTAGCGCAGGAAGAGGAACGACAACATATAGTCGCGGAAATCATCAGGGTTCATCGCCCCGCGCAGTTTGTCGGCTATTGCCCATAGGGTTGCGCCTAATTGTTTTTGCTGTGTATCATTCATTCTTGCGCCTCCTATTCATCACCAAACAATTCGGTGTTGAATTTGTAAGTTTCTAAAAATCCATCCAGAATTTCTTTGAAAATTCTCTTGTTGTCCTCAACCATTTCAACGGGTTCGAATATTGAATATGCCCCATGACTTAACAGGTTTGTCATTCGCAGATGAACTATACCATCTACATCTGTCTCGTCTTGCTTGATGCAAGCAGAAAATTTGTCAAACCCGTGGAATGAGGCTGTCTTTTCAAGTATATTTCGGAGAATATTAAAATGATAGGTATAGAGCCTTCCGGAGTCTGCAACCTCTTTCAATTGTTTCAACAATTCGACATGATGAAAAAAGGGAGTATCTCCAGTATCGCGAACGATGTATCTACCAGTATCACCTTTTTTACTAACAAACCGCTTTACCGTGTTGTCGCGTTTTAGCTCGTTATACATTACATTGAAAAACAATGCATGGTGCGTAGAAACAACTACTTTCATATCGCTACTCTTAATCAATTGCGCAAGATGGCAAGCAACAGCTACAGCGTTATTATCGTCTAATGATGAAATTGGATCGTCTATATAGATATATTTGACCCAGTCATAAGCAGTCTCTCCATCAATCGCCAGTTGAGCCACGGCGAGAAAGAAGCACCAGATAAAAATGTTTTCCTCCCCGCGAGAAACTTTAATTCGATTTTCCGTAACTACGGAGTCCCTCTTCTTAACATCCCGCGAAAAAGCAATATACCCCTCGTCGAAAAATAATTCGAAGTAAAAATCCGCATATCTATCCAGAAGTGGACGAATACGGGTATCAATTGCAAAGCCGTCCAGCCCTCTGAAAAAACGAGAATCCTTGTTAAACAGCAGCCGTCTATCTGTGTCACCATCAAGGTCATTGTTCCAAGTGAAAAGGTCTTCGGTAAACGCATTATAATAAAGCGTGTCCGCCGTCTTTTCATCAGTTCCACGAATCGACTTCTTGCCGATATCCTTAAACGCGCAAGAGAGTCTTGTTTTTCCGGTTCCATTATAGGCGAAAAGAAGGTAGCATTTTTTATCGCCAAGTATATCGCGCATATTCTGAGCAAGCTTTTTTAGGCTTGGAAAAGTTTTGCTGCTCATTCATCCACCTCCTCAACAGAGGGGAATAGGCCTTGCATTAAACCTTTTTTGTGTAGTCTGAGAGCTTCGATTTTATCTGCTTGTACGGCTATAACCTCGTCGAGATTACAGAGGAAAGTGCCGATGGCGGTTTGTTCCGCTAGCGATGGTATCATTACATCCTGTTGAAGAACTGAGTCACGTGCAATGCCTACAATAAGTCCTCTTGCGTCCTTTTTAATGTTTTCGACTACTGAAGTTGCAAGATAATAATTGAATTTTTTATCAAGAGCGGTGAGGTTTTGCAAAGCCATAAATTGCCTTGCAATATGAGCGCGCTTTTGGGCTAATCTGGCAAGAGTTCCATATCCAGAACCCTTGCACACAAGCAAAACATCACCTTGATAAGCAACACATTTAGGCTTTTCTGTCCAACGGTTCACAATCGTTTCACCTTTGACTATGCAACTTGCACCAGTCATATAAGGCGTACCTATTCCTAATTCATTATAATCCGATGGTTCAAAATCTTGGCCTGACACTAAATTGATTAAATCAGAATACTTCCGCTGTTCCCAATTGCCAGTATAGCCCGCAAATCGAATTTCAGGCACAGCTTTTCCTTCAGTGGGAAACAGCTTCTGCATAAGGCCTTTTTTGTGCGCCTTGAGTGCCTCAAGCTTTTTGTCTTCTGCGGCGATAAGGTCGTCGAGAGAAGAAAGGCAATCAGCGATTTTTTGTTGTTCCGCCCTATCTTTTGGAGTGGGCAGAACGATGCTAAAAAAATCTGTTGGGTTAATGTTTAAAAGTCCATCCATTCTGGCGCCACTTGTTATGAACTTCATCAATTGCTTGCCGTGGAAATTACTTTCAAAATATCCCTTGTAAAAATCTGATACATAGTTTTTATTAAAACGAAAGCTGATAAAAGCATTTGGCACAGCGGCTTCGTCATACTCATTGAGTTCATATATACAACCTTGAGGATACTTCTTTGAATTGCCTTTGTTGAAAGAAAAATCTCCTTTTCTCAACAAAATGTAATTTTTATATTGTTTGCCTGAAATATCGCGGCTAAACTTTTCTGCTTGCGAAATGAAACCTGCTCCCGCCGAAATGCTCAAGGTGGTAAGCTGCCTATCACCGACCTTTTCAGTAATTCTGTCAGCTATTTCATCAAGTGTGTATTCTTGCCACTCATCTGCCGATACAAACTCCGGGAACCGCAGTCTCGGCATCAAAGCTGTTTTCTCATTTTTACTCATAAGCCTTCAACCCCGCAATCTCACGCCCGCCCGCAAGTTTTTTCAGCAATGGAATTAAATCGTCCATTAGCACAATTTCCTTCTTTGCCCTGTCTCTCCATGCAAGATTCAACGGAACCAATAAATCACTCAGCTTTTCGCCATCAAAAATCATGCGATCCATAATTTCATCCACAAAGGTTTGTAGCGATGCAGGCTGCAAACCATGCTTTTCTGCGATCGCCGCCATTTCCTTTGCCGCCTTTTCGTCCTTGAATATCCTATAGCCTTCTCTTATCGCCTTCTCATCTAAGCCTTTTCCGGTCTCCAGCGTTTTGATATATTCTATGATATCATCACGCTCATCCATCATATTCGAATTTGAGCTGAGTAGGCCGATGAGTTGTTCGCGACTCATTTTCTCTTTTTTAGGCACATCAGGCTGTGTGTATTTTGAAATCAATGAGATGATATAGTCATAATCAATGATGGCAGAGGAAAACAGAACGAACTCGAAATCGAGCTGTTCAATAGCAGGGTCTTTGTTCTCAATATCCTTGCCCTGCTGTGCTTTTAACTGCTGGGCGGTCTCTATATAGACACCACGGAAAGCACGCAGAGTGTCCTCTGGCAAGAGCTCTTCAATCTTTGCCACTTGCTCTTCTTTGATATCAGTATATTGGTCGAGCTGGGTTTTGAGGCGCTGCACTTCTTTAAATTTATTGATAAATTCACCTCGCGCAGCATCGCCTTTCAGATTGCTCACCTGTTCAGGTTTACACTCCAAGCCCTGTGATTCCATAAACTTTTCAAGTTCAGAAACCGCCTTGTCCAGTTTATCAACCACAACAGGAGCGGGGTCAACAAGCCAGATTTCTTTTGCTCGGCTACTGTTGGCCTTCCCAGAGAACAAAGCAATCGCTTCATTTACTTCGTTTTCCTGCCCCCTAAAATCAAGAATATTTCCATAAGGCTTTGTATCGTTCAGGATTCGGTTCGTCCTTGAAAATGCTTGGATTAATCCATGCTGCTTCAAGTTCTTATCGACATATAGGGTGTTCAGGTATTTTGAATCGAACCCGGTTAGAAGCATATCCACAACAATGGTTATGTCAATTTTGTTTTTGTGAGGATAGTCTGAGTTGGGATATTTTTGGTCTTTGATGCGTTGCTGTACATCCTGATAGTACAAATCGAACTCGTTAATGTTGTGGTTTGTGCCGTACTGCTTATTATAACTATCCATGATGCTTTTAAGGGCTGCCTTTTTCTTCTCCGGTTCTTTTTCGTTATCGATTTTTTCCTGCTGTAAATCTTCTTGTAATTGCTTGACATCTTTATTGCCCTCGGCTGGCGGAGAAAACACGCAAGCGATATTCAAAGGCACATAATCCTCGCCTTTACTGAGTTCATCCTGCAACGACTTAAAGAGTTCAAAATATTCAATTGCATCGTTAATAGATGCAGTCGCAAAAATAGCGTTATAACGTCTGCCATTGGTGGCGGCATCGTGTTTTGAAATTATCGCTTCAGCTATTGCTTTTTTACTCAAAACAGCAGGCGCTTTTGCCGCTTTTTTAACGTCTTCCGGTTTGAAATAGTCAACGTGGAAACGAAGCACATTCCGGTCATCAATGGCATTCGTAATCGTGTAGGCATGAAGCTCTTTTTGGAATACATCCTTCGTCGTGATATATGAGCCAACCGTGCCATCTATTTTCTTATAGGTGGCATTATCTTCAAATATGGGCGTACCAGTAAACCCGAAAAGCTGAGCATTCGGGAAGAAATTCTTTATTTCCTCATGATTATCACCAAACTGAGAACGATGGCATTCGTCAAAAATAATGACGATGCGTTTACCTGCAAGTTTCTCCAGACGGTCTTTGTAAGTCGGTTCACCCCTCCTCTTTTTTTCTTTATTACGTTTACTGTTTTCATCAAGAGCAAGGCCAAGCTTTTGGATGGTTGTAACAATCACCTTATCTTTGTAGTCATCGGAGGTAAGGCGCTTCACCAGGCTTTCCGTATTGGTGTTCTCTTCAACACAGCCTTCTTGAAATTTATTAAACTCCAAGCGTGTTTGCCTATCTAAGTCTTTTCGGTCAACAACGAATAAGCACTTTTCGATTTCAGGATTATCTTTCAGAAGTGTCGATGCTTTAAACGAGGTTAGGGTTTTTCCACTTCCGGTCGTGTGCCAGATGTACCCATTTCCACGGTTTTGGTCGATGCAATCCACAATGGCTTTGACAGCATAGATCTGATACGGGCGCATGATCATCAATCTCTGCTCGCTTACAACAAGCACCATGTAACGGCTTATTAATTGCCCAAGGGTGCATTTGGGTAGAAACTTATCGGCAAAATCATGTAGATGTGTGATTTTGTTGTTGTCATCGTCTGCCATTTGATAAATTGGCAAAAAACGCTCATCTGAATTAAAAGAAAAATGCTCTTTGGGATTATTCGCAAAATAATATGTATTGGTCTCATTGCTCACAATAAAAAGTTGCATAAAACAAAGCAACGAATTTGTATAGCCATTCCCGGGGTCATTTTTGTATTCAACAATTTGCTCCATTGCCCTTTTTGGCGTAATTTGAAGCGTTTTAAGTTCTACCTGAACAACGGGGATGCCATTTATAAGTATTATTACATCATAACGATGATTGCTGTTTTCTGTGTTAATGCGCAGTTGATTTATGACCTCATACTCGTTTTTGCACCAATCCTTGATATTAACGAGCGTGTATTGAAGGGGGGTATCATCATCGCGCTTGAAAGTGTTTATTTCTCGCAACGCTTTTGCCGCAGCGAATACATCGGATGTAATAATTGTCTCTCTGAGGCGCGCAAATTCAGAATCGCTCAACTTTACACGATTCAATCTTTCAAAATGATCTCTGAAATTGGCTTCGAGCGAGGCTCTATCTCTAATGTCCTCGCGGTATGTGTATTTTAAATCCTGAAGCTTACGTATAAAGTCCATCTCTATTTGATGTTCAGATTTCATTCTCAAAACTCCTCTTGATTTCGCTCACCGTGCATAATCATTGCTACTAAATACCGAGCTAAACGCTTTATTTATCTACCCGCTTAGCGCAATTACTGCTGAACATCTATCTCCACAATATCGCTAATATCACACTTCAACGCGGTACATATTTTCACAAGAACATCTGTAGTGACATTCTCATTTTTCCCAAGTTTCGCAATTGAGGCATGGCTTATACCAGCTGCTAGACATAAATCTTTTTTCTTCATATCACGATCTATTAACAGTTTCCATAGCTTCTTATAGCTTACAGCCATTGCTCTCACCTCGCTAGAATATACTACGATGATTATAACTCTTCGTTTCAGCGTTTGCAATATCAAAATCAGCAATCGCTGAAATTTGCGTGTAACATGTCAAATGGCAAATTTATATTACTGTAAATGCATATTATAGCATATGCCATAGCAGTTTCTTCATTTTATGATGTTTATATCTCTTATTTCGCCACATTTATAACCATCAGCTTTTTCTGTCTTGCATATTGCACAGTTTGATCGGTACCGCTCATCGGATGCAGTAACGAACAAACACAATAAGCTGAATGATCCACCATATAACGATTCCGCTTTTTCATACAACCATTGGCGTATTCTTCCGAAACATAGACGACCTCATCTGCTTCTGCAAGGATGTTATGATATAATCGTTTTTGCTCGTTAGTCCAATGCTCATCTTGATTTTTACAAGGCAGGGCGAAAATTAGGCGGATTTTTTGCCCCATTTCTTTCTTTGCAATAATCAAGGAGGCCGCAATCTGATCAAAACCCAATGCATCGCCTGAGATGAAATCCGTCACGCCCTGAGCAATAAGGCTTTCTATTTCGCGATTGAGATTCAGCACGATCTTTTCAATCTTGTCTTGTGGCAGTTTGCGATGTCCTGTGAAGCAGCAAGTATTCACTCTCATAATCCCCATCCTCATCGTTTTTATTTGGTATCTCCAAATAAACTTATTATATTTGGTATTGCCAAATATAGCAACCCCTTTGTCCTTTATAATTTGGGGCAGAGGTGATGTTATGAAAAAACGCAAATTGCCGCTTGGCGATAGAAATATGATTGGTGCTCGCGTCGCCGAAGCGCGAGGAAACCTTGGTATGAAACAAGTGGAACTTCTATCAAAATTGCAGACAGCGGGAATTGACATTAGCATCCCTGCACTCTCACTTCTGGAAGGGCAAAAGCGTCCAGTGTCCGACTTAGAGCTAAACGCTTTAGCTGACATATTAAATGTTACGGTCGATTGGCTTTTGGGCAGAGAGTAAGGCCGGGTTCGCAGCAACGCAAACCCGGCCTTAAATCTATCATCATTCTCATATTATTATCGAGCATCCCTCGTCTGCCGTTGATCCTTGTTCCTACCAAGCAGATGAGCAAGACCGTGTTGCTCAATAAATGATTTATAGAAACTATTTCGTTGCTTCAGCTCCTTATTTTCCTTCTGTAAACTCCCCACATTGAGCTGCCCTCGGACAGAGCGATACTGGTCAAGCTGCCTCGTAAGCGACGATATTGTTTCCGTCAGCTCCACGACTTTGGCCTTTAATCCGGCGATGGTTTTTTCAGCGGCTTGCAAGAGCTTTTCGAGCTTTCGCTCTTTTTTCACCTGGACAACATATTTCTGCGCCGCTGTTACAAGTGTTTTATAGTCCACCTTCTCAAGCATCACCTTTGAGGAAAGAGGAACATTTTTTGCCTCGATTTGTTCAACGGCCTGAACATCGGCCTGCTTATTTTGTAGCTTTGCTATGGTTTCTTCCAGAGAAGCGACTTCCTTTGACCGTTGTACTTTTTTGTAATCCATGACGCTCAAATGCTCATCGTGAGTGCCAAGTTGTTCCCACTCGATACCGTGGCGCTCCATCACCTGCGAGAACTGTTCCTTTTCGGATTTGACCCACTGGCTCCATTCGGTATCACCACGGGTGCCACCAGTGAATCCCTGCGCTGCAAGTGCCTGTTTGAGTGACACGCGGGTGTCCAGTCCGCGTTTGCTGCCTGTGATGAATGGCACAAAATCTATATGCAGGTGGGGCGTAGCCTCGTCCATGTGGAGATGTGCGGAGAAGACTTTCAGGTGCGGATTTCGATCCTGAAAGCTCTGCATGAAGTCATCGAGAACCTTTGCTGCAAGCTGACCATCCTCGCTCTCTGCGGCCATATTTTCTTTGTTTCCCACTTGAAATATAATCTCATAGAAGAGCTTCTCCTGTTTGCCCGTCCGAATTTTTTCGTAGTAATCATTAATGCAGCGGTCGGCGCGTTTTTGCTTGACATTATATCTTTGGAGCGCCTCATCAAAAAGTTCGTGGTAGACATCTTTGATAGGTGTGTTGCAATATGAAATGTTTAACTGGGTTCGCTCGGCATCTATATTAGTCGCCTTGAATAAGCGGCTGTTGTGATTGACAGAACCTTTGCCGAGCATGACGCTTATCGTACGCTTCATTACATCCTCCTTCTTTTCGGCAGGTATCCGGCGCGAGCCGGGGTTTTGTTACTTTTTTCAAAAGTAACGCAAAAGCGCTTTTGACACTACGTATCAAAAGCGCCCTTGCGCCCTACGGGGTGGAAGGGGCTTTGCCCCGCCGTCTGCGGACGGCTCCCCAGTACTCATCGCCCTTTGAAAAGGGCGGCCGCACGGCTTCCCTAAACTTTATTTCACTCGCCGCTAGGCAGAAGGAATGGCGCTACCATCCCTTCGCTGGCGAGTGTTGTCCGTGGCGCGGCGTCAAGGGGTCCGGGTTGTATTGCTTTCCACCCCAACGAAACTTCGTTTCGCCGGGGACCTCGGTGCGGCAATCTCCACCCGCAGGTATGCCCCCTTGACTTTGCGCCCGCTCCCCGTGTCGGTCGTGACGATAGTGACGGTATTTTTGATACCGCCGCCATTCCCGAAAATATCGACACGACCGTCACCATCGTCACGCGTGGGAGTTGTCCAGCGTCAGCTTGATCGTCCTTCCGGCATGGGTACGGCTGCTCTCATATCGGATGCCATATTCGTTCCACAACCTATCCGCCTCGATGTTTAATTTTCGTGTCAGAACATTTGGCTGAATATCCATCCTATCCAATCCATCAATCAACTCCGTTGCGCTGCCGCTCCAACTCGGAGCGACATCCGTTACGCTGCCGCTCCAACTCGGAGCGACATCCGTTACGAGACGAGCAACGGCCTCAAGTATCGGATCAGGCGGCTCTTTCCAAAGCTGCGTTTCCTTATCGGTCAACTGCCATAAACAACGATCACGGTCAAAGAGAAGATGCAATTTTTGATCCTGCTGATCTCTGCCGACGATTTCCAACACGGCCTTGTTTTCCGTGCGTTTTTCCTTTTGCATAATGAACGCGCCATCCGCTGCGCCAAGCAGACCGTTTGTGCCGGATATGGTATCAAAGGAATCGCCCGCCGATTGCTTTCGCGTGTGATGGACGAGTATAACGCAGACATTGTGATGGTCTGCAAATTGCTTGAGCTTGGTCACAATTTCATAGTCGCTGGCGTAGCTGTATTTTTCGCCACCGACCTCACGTACCTTTTGCAAAGTGTCGATGATAATGAGTCTCGTATCGGGATGCTCACTCACGAATTTTTTGAGCTGACCGTCCAACCCTTCGCTCACATTTTTGGCGTGAGTAGCAAAATAGAAATTATCTATGCTGTCCATACCAAACATCCGCGACAGCCGCTTTTGCAGCCGCGCATAGTCATCCTCAAGCGCAAGATAGAGGACGCTGCCTTTGTGGACGGCGTACTCCCATAGGGGAATACCGCCGCTCACATAATAGCCAAGCTGTGCCATGAAGAAGGACTTGCCGACCTTAGGTGCTCCGGCGAACAGGTATGCGCCGGAGCATAACAGTCCGTCAATCACCTGCGCCCTCGGCTGGTAAACTGTGTCATATAGCTCTGTGAGGGAAACGGTGTGCAGATAATCGGGATTGTTCATTATTCGAAAATACTCTCTTATATAATCGTCCTCGAAATTATCATTGATTTTTGCCTCATCTTCAGGTATACTAATTTCAAGTTTTAGCGATGGTGATTGCCCCTCGCCTGTTACCGCAGGCGAATACAGGGCAGTCACTTTTTCTTTGGTTTCGCCCATTAGCACTCCTCCTTCAAGCCATCCATCGTTTTAGTGACAAGCTGAATCGTATCCAGCAAGTCATCATCAATCTGTTCGCCGGAAGCAATGCGCTGTAATTCTTCCAGCACGGCGGAAAGCTGATTACGGAGGGCTTTATACACACGGGGATTGCCCTGCACCACAATATCCAAGCATTGCAGCCGCCGGACGATATAATCCTGCTTGGTCAGGCCGGAAAGACGAACGGCGGTCTCAATCCGCGCATCTTCCTGCGGTGATACGCGGAACGCCACAGTCTTGTTGCGCCAGCGCCCTTTATTGTCTAAACTTTTTAGTGACATAGTATTCAAACTCCTTTCCCGGTTCTTTGAACATCCAGTTTTTCCGCCATTTCCGTCTGCCGCGTGGGAAACAAATGTGCATAACGATACGTAATGTCGATGCTCTCATGACCCACGCGGTCGGCAATCGCCAGAGCTGTAAAGCCCATATCAATCAACAAACTTATGTGGCTGTGTCTCAAATCATGGATTCTGATCCGCTTTACTCCGGTTTCCTTGGTTCCTCTATCCATCTCGTGATGAAGATAATGTTTGCTGATGGGGAAAATTCGGCTATCCGGCTCCACGTTGTAAAACTGCTTAAGATAGTCCTGCATTTCGGCACACAAAAACTGCGGCATCGTTATGATACGATTGCTCTTTTTGGTTTTGGGCGTTGTGATTACATCCTGTCCTTTTAGCCGTTGGTAGGATTTGTTGATGCGCACCGTCTCGTTTTCAAAGTCGAAGTCTGCCGGGGTGAGCGCCAGAAGCTCACCCTCTCGGATTCCGCACCAGTAAAGCATCTCAAAGGCGTAGTAGGACATGGGTTTATCCATCATGGCATCGGAAAACCTTTCATATTCTTCCTTTGTCCAAAAGAGCATTTCCCGGCGTTCCTCTGTCCCCATATTGCCCGCCCTCTGCGCAGGGTTGAGTTGCAGGCCATAGTATCGGATGGCATGGTTGAAAATGCAGCTAAGCTGGTTATGAACTGTTTTTAGATAGGTCAGGGAGTAATGCTTTCCCTTTGTATCCGTCAGTTCCCGTATTTCATTTTGCCAGTCGATAATGTCCTTTGCCGTAATCTCAGATAGCTTACGTTTCCTAAAATAAGGAAGAATTTTCTTTTGGATGATGCTGTCCTTGGTCAGCCATGTGTTCAATTTCAGCTTGGGTTTGATGTCCTTTTCGTAAAGCTGAACAAAGCTCTCAAAGGTCATGTTCACATCTGCCTGCTTTTGCTGGAGAAACTCCCGCTCCCACGCCTGCGCCTCCTTCTTGGTGGTGAAGCCACGTTTCAACTTCTGCTGCCGCTCGCCCTTCCAGTCGGTGTAGCGGAATTGCACGTACCATGTGCCATTATCGTAATTCTTAAATGCTGCCATCAGATACTCCTTTCTCGCTGGTCGCGGGTTCCATAAAACTTCTCATAGAAAAACTTCCTGTCGATTCGGCCAGAGATCGTGATGCAGCCGGTCTTTTTCAGTTCCGCGTTCATGGAACGGATTAGCTTATAGGCATAGGGCTTGGAAACTCCCAATTCCTCCGCAACTTCCTCAACTCGTAAAAACATTTGTCCTGCCACTGAATAACCTCCTTTTTATGACCCTTTTGGGCATAGTGATTTCTTTCGTGTCGGAATTACTTTCTGGCCGCCATCCGATTCGCCCGGGCGGACGCGCCATTACCGTGACGCGCGACGGTCATTTCGCCAAACTTAACTATATTTATTTAAGTTACCTTCATTATACTAACACTATTCCGTTAAGTCAAGCGGTTTTCAAGATAATCCTTAACTTTTTTATTTAAGTTTCTCTTGACTATCCTTAAACATATATGCTATACTCATGCCAGAAGTCAATTACTTATGAACAGGGGACGATGCTATGGCAATCGGTGAAAGAATCAGGTTTATCCGCAATCTGCGCGGCATGACGCAGAAGTATCTTGGAATGGCCATCGGCTTCACCGAAAAGACGGCTGATGTTCGCATGGCGCAATATGAATCGGGTGCTCGGACGCCGAAAGAAAGCATGACTTCCGACCTTGCGAATGTCTTGGACGTTTGCCCACAGGCTTTGGCTGTACCTGATATTGACAGCGATATTGGCCTGATGCACACCCTGTTTGCGCTTGAGGATTTGCGCGGCCTACGTGTCGGCGAATTTGACGGTGAAATATGTTTGCGCCTGGATAAATCCAGAGGTCGAACTTTTGACGATATGCTCAAAATGCTTTATGCTTGGCGGGAACAAGCTGCAAAGCTGGAAGCAGGGGAGATTTCCAAAGAGCAATACGACCAGTGGCGGTACAGATACCCCGAATTTGACACCACACAGCGGTGGATAAAGGTTCCATCTCAAGAACTCAGCGATGCCATCGTAAAAGCCGCAAAAAAGAAGAAATAAGTACCTTTTTTCAGACACACAAAAACGGTCTTGCCGACTTTTCAAAGTCAGCAAGACCGTTTTATAGGATAAATCCAGATTTACCTGCAAACCACCTGCTATACAGGAGTAAACAGAGTAAACCGAGAAATGGCTTCTGCTATCAATCTGCTATCAAATGGTGAAAATAAGCCCCAAAAGTCCTGAGATTTCAAGACTTTTGGGGCTTCGTTAATTATTCCCACTCAATGGTTGCCGGGGGCTTAGAGGTAATATCGTACACAATGCGGTTGACGCCGCTCACCTCGTTGATGATACGGTTTGAAACCTTCGCCAGCACATCGTACGGAATTCTGGCCCAGTCCGCCGTCATAAAGTCGGTGGTGGTCACGCCGCGCAGCGCAACGGTATAATCGTAGGTGCGTCCGTCGCCCATCACGCCGACGCTCTGCATGCCGGTGAGCACCGCGAAATACTGGCTGATCTTTCTGTCAAGACCGGCAGCAGCAATTTCCTCACGGAAAATCGCGTCGGCATCGCGCAGAAGGTCGAGCTTGTCCTTTGTAATGTCGCCCAGCACGCGGATCGCAAGGCCCGGGCCCGGGAACGGCTGACGCCAGACGAGGAACTCGGGGATATCCAGCTCCAGACCGACGCGGCGAACCTCGTCCTTAAACAGGTCGCGCAGAGGCTCCACGAGACCGGTAAAGCCAATGTCCTCCGGCAGGCCGCCTACGTTGTGGTGGCTCTTAATGACTGCTGCTTCACCCACACCGCTTTCAACAACATCGGGATAAATCGTGCCCTGGCACAGGAAATCCATGTGGCCAAGCTTTCTGGCCTCTTCCTCAAAAACGCGGATAAACTCCTCGCCGATGATCTTGCGCTTTGTTTCCGGCTCAGACACACCGGCCAGGCGCGACAAAAAGCGGTCTTCGGCGTTAACGCGAATCAGGTTCATGTCGAACTGTTTGCGAAACACCTTCTCCACCTGATCGCCCTCGTCTTTGCGGAGCAGGCCATGATCTACAAAGATACAGGTCAGGTTTTTACCGATCGCCTTGTGCACCAGCACCGCGGCCACAGAGGAATCCACGCCGCCGGAGAGCGCGCAAAGCACCTTTTTATCACCGACTCGCTCTTTGATCTGGCGGATGGTTTCCGCCGCAAAGGCATCCATACGCCAATCGCCGGCACAGCCGCAGACAAGATACAGGAAGTTTTTGAGGTACTCGTTGCCCTGTACCGTATGTTCCACCTCAGGGTGGAACTGTACGGCGTACAGCTTCTTCTCTGCGTTGTCCATCGCCGCAACAGGGCAGGCGCGGCTTTTGGCACGCGCCGTAAACCCTTCGGGCAGATCAACAATTTTATCGGTATGGCTCATCCAGCACACGCTGGTTTGCTCCACACCGTGAAACAGCTCCGAAGAAAGATCGAACTCCACCGGAGTTTTTCCGTATTCCTTCACAGTAGAGGGCTCTACCTTGCCGCCCAGCTTGTAGGCCATCAGCTGCGCCCCGTAGCAAATTCCCAAAACCGGAATTCCAAGCTCGAAAATCTCCTTTTCGCAGCCGGGCGCTCCGGGAGCATATGCGCTGTTGGGGCCACCGGTAAAAATAATCCCCTTATAGCCTGCGCTCCGAATCTCCTCAATCGGCGTTTTGTACGATTTGATTTCGCAGTATACCTTCAGGTCGCGCACACGGCGCGCGATCAGCTGGCTGTACTGTCCGCCGAAATCCAAAATTAAAACAGCCTCGTTATGAATCGTCATAAAACTCCCCTATTCCTCAGTTATTCCACAGTCACGGATTTTGCCAGATTGCGCGGCTTATCAATATCGCAGCCCTTCATCGACGCCATATAATACGAGAACAGCTGCAGCGGGATCACCGCAAGGGATGGCCGCATAATCTCACAAGCGGTCGGCACCGAGAACAGGAAATCCACATCTTTGCCGATTTCTTCGGCGTTTTCCTCGGTAGTCAGGCCGAGCACCACAGCACCGCGGCTTCGAACCTCGATCACATTGCTCATCATTTTCTCCAGCAGCTGCTGATGCGTGGCGATGGCCACGACGAGCGTGCCCTCTTCCATCAGAGAGATGGTGCCATGCTTCAGCTCGCCGGCGGCATAGGCCTCCGAATGAATGTATGAAATCTCCTTCAGCTTCAAAGAACCTTCCAGAGAGATTGCGTAGTCCAGATTGCGACCAATGAAGAAAATATCCTTTGCGCTGAAATGCTTCGATGCAAAATACTGAATATTCTCTTTGTTTTCCAAAGACTTCTCCACTTTATCCGGCAGCTCCTGCAGCTCTTTGACATAGTCTGCATATTCTTCCGGCGTGAGGCGGCCAAGCAGATCTGCCATATAGATGGCCAGCAGATAAACGACCGCAAGCTGCGTGCTGTATGCCTTTGTCGTCGCGACCGCGATTTCAGGGCCGGCCCAGGTGTACAGAACATCGTCGGAATCGTTGGCAATGGAGCTGCCCACCACATTCACAATGGAAATGATGCGCGCGCCAAGGCGCTTTGCCTCGCGCAGAGCCGCAAGTGTATCTGCCGTTTCTCCGGACTGGCTGATCACGATGACGAGCGAATTGCCGTCAAGGATCGGGTGGCGGTAACGGAACTCAGACGCAACATCCACCTCTACCGGGATACGGGTCAGCTTTTCAATGACATACTTTGCAACCACGCCAACATGGTACGCAGAACCGCAGGCCACGATGCTGATACGGTTGAATTTTTGGAGCTGCTCCGCAGTGAGGGTCACATTGTCAAGCACAATGCGGCCGTCCTTGAGGCGGGGAGAAATCGTGTCGCGCAGCGCCTTCGGCTGCTCCATGATCTCTTTGAACATAAAGTGTTCATAGCCGCCCTTTTCCGCAACGGAGAGGTCCCAGTCGACGTGAACCAGCTCTTTTTCAATGGGTTCCTTCTCCATATTGCAGATCCGCACGCCGTCGCGGGACAGCTCGACAATCTCGTTGTCCTTTAGGCGATAGAAATCGCGGGTGCGGTTCAGTATGGAGGGAATATCGGATGCAACATAGTTCTCGTGCTCGCCAAGGCCAACCACAAGCGGGCTGTCTTTGCGCACCGCATACAGCTTATCTGGGTCATCCACACACAGCATACCGAGTGCGTAAGAACCCTGCAAACGCGAAATCACACGGATAAACGCGTCGAGAATGTCGCCATCGTAATAATATTCAAGCAGCTGAGCCACAACCTCGGTATCTGTTTCAGAAACGAAGTTGACACCCTTTTTCATCAGCTTATTTTTGATTTCCTGGTAATTTTCAATGATGCCGTTATGCACCACTGCAAACTTTCCGGAATTGCTCACCTGCGGATGAGAGTTTACATCGGAGGGCCTGCCGTGGGTTGCCCAGCGGGTATGGCCGATTCCCACAGTGCCCTGCAGCGCTTTGCCGCCGTCCACCAGGTCATTCAGCACCTGCAGGCGGCCCTTGCTTTTCACAACGCGCAGCGCGTCCCCTGTATATACTGCCATTCCTGCGGAATCATATCCGCGGTATTCCAGCTTTTCCAAACCGTTTAACAAAATGGGCGCCGCCTGGTCACCGCCGATATAGCCAACGATTCCACACATGATAAATGCCACCTTTCTTTCCCTGTAATATCATTTCATACAACTGTAAAAGGCTGTTGATTTCTTCTTTCACCTTTGGCGAAAAATTGCCGTTTTTATGCTAAATCACTTTCCAAGTGAACGCAGCAAGAAAGGAATTAAAAATAGGAAGAAGCGCCAACCGTTTTTTCGAGTTGACGCTTTTCATTTTAGAAAATCCCCAAGAGGAACCTAGAGTGATTCCTCTTTAAACTCTCTTGCGTTTTGAAAGCGAAGGAACAATCCCCTGCAATCACCGATAGATAATATCGCTGCGGGAAGGCCCGTTCGACACAATTTTCACCGGAACCCCAATTTGCTCTTCCGCAAATTCAATGTAGCGGCGCGCGTTTTCGGGAAGATCTTCGTAACGGGTAATACCACGCAGATCGCAGCCCCAGCCAGGCATCATTTTCAGCACCGGTTTGCACCGGCGCAGCTGAGAAGCCGGCGGGAAATAGTCAATCTGCTTGCCGTCGAGCTCATAGGCCACGCAAACGGGAATCTCTTTAAGATACCCCAGCACGTCAATCACAGTCAGAGCCACACTGGTAGCGCCCTGCACCTCACAGCCATAGCGCGAAGCCACCAGATCAAGCCAGCCCATTCTGCGGGGACGGCCCGTTGTAGCGCCGTATTCACCACCGTCGCCGCCGCGTTTGCGCAGCTCGTCGGCCTCGTCGCCAAAGATTTCGCTGACAAACTCACCCGCGCCCACGGCGCTGGAATATGCCTTTACCACAGCGATGATCTCTTTGATCTCATACGGCGGCACACCGGCACCGACAGCGCCGTAACCGGCCAAGGTGGAGGAAGAGGTCACCATCGGGTAAATGCCGAAATCCGGGTCCTTCAAAGCACCGAGCTGGCCTTCGAGCAAAATGGTTTTGCCCTCTTTGACCGCCTGATGCAAAAAGGTAAATGTATTCGCCACATAGGGCTCGATCATCTGGCGGTATTCCATCAGCTTTTCATAAACGGATTCCACCGTCAGCGGTTCTTTGTGGTACAGATGCTGATACAATGCGTTTTTCACATCCAGAACCCGCTGAATTTTCTCTTTCAGCTGATCCTCGTCATCGTACAGCTCACTGACCTGAAAACCGATCTTCGCATATTTATCCGAATAAAACGGCGCAATGCCGGATTTGGTAGAACCAAAGGATTTGGAGGACAGACGCGCTTCCTCCAAAGCATCCATTTCAACATGGTAGGGCATCACAATCTGCACTCGGTCGGAAACCATCAGCTTCGGCTCCGGAACTCCGCGCTGCCGCAGGGAATCCAGCTCCTTAATGAGGTTTTCCACGCTCAGTGCAACGCCATTGCCGATGATGTTGGTGATGTGGCCATAAAATACGCCCGAGGGGAGTTGGTGCAGCGCGAATTTGCCATATTCGTTGATAATGGTATGGCCCGCATTGCTGCCGCCTTGGTACCGAATGACAATGTCGGACTGCGCCGCCATGACATCGGTAATTTTCCCTTTTCCTTCATCGCCCCAATTGGCGCCTACTATCGCTTTTACCATCAGAACTGCTCACTCTCCGCCGGTGCCGCACCAGCCAATATTTTCCGCCGCCCGCGGCTTGCATTTGGCAGCGGATCAACTTGTATTATCATACCACAAAGCGCCTGAAAATCCTATGTTTTTCTTTCCTGCGCCCACGGATTTTACGTTTTGTTTACAAATTGATTTCTGCTTTTTTGATTTCTATGGAATCATATTCCTTCAGAACGGAATTTACCACTTGATTGATGAATTCCAGAGTTTGTACCGCGGCACAGCCCGTATACTGCAACGGGTCTACCAGGCCGGACAGCTCCTCACGCGTAACACCGAAGGCCGGATCGGCCGCAATACGGTCGAGCAGATCATTTTCGCCGCCCTGCTCCTTGATCACCTTGGCCGCCTCCATGGAATGCACCCGAATTTGCTCATGCAGCTGCTGACGGTCCGCTCCGCGCTTGACCGCATCCATCATGATGTTCTCGGTGGCCATAAAAGGCAGCTCGCGCAACAGATGCTGCTCGATCACCTTGGGGTATACCACAAGACCATCGGCCACGTTGCTGTACAAATCGAGAATTCCGTCGATCGCCAGAAACGCTTCGGGAACACTCAGACGCTTGTTCGCGGAATCGTCGAGCGTGCGCTCAAACCACTGGGTAGCAGCCGTAATGGCCGGGTTCAGACTGTCAACGATCACGTAGCGCGCCAGCGACGCAATTCGCTCGCTGCGCATTGGGTTGCGCTTATAGGCCATGGCGGAAGAACCGATCTGCCCTTTCTCAAAGGGCTCTTCAATCTCCTTCATGTGCTGCAAAAGGCGAATGTCGTTTGAAAACTTGGTGGCGCTCTGCGCGATTCCGCTCAAAATGGAGAGAATCTGGCTGTCAAGCTTTCTTGAATATGTCTGGCCGGAAACGGCAAAGCAGGCTGAATAGCCCATCTTCTCCGCAATCTTACCGTCCAGCGCCTTCACCTTCTCGTAGTCGCCGTCAAACAGTTCCAAAAAGCTGGCCTGTGTTCCGGTCGTCCCTTTGGAGCCGAGCAGCTTTGCCTTGCCGAGCTGGTACTCCACGTCCTCCAGATCCATCAGAAGATCCTGAATCCACAGTGTGGCGCGCTTGCCGACAGTGGTAGGCTGAGCGGGCTGATAATGCGTGAACGCCAGTGTGGGCAGTTCTCTGTATTCCATCGCAAAGTGCGACAGAATACGGATCACGCCGACGAGCTTGTCGCGGAGCAGGCGCAGAGCTTCTGTCATAACGATAATATCGGTGTTGTCTCCCACATAGCAGGAGGTAGCCCCCAAATGAATGATGGGGCGGGCCTTCGGGCACTGCTCGCCGTAAGCATACACATGGGCCATCACATCGTGGCGCACGATCTTTTCGCGCTCCCCGGCCACATCGTAATTGATGTCGTCGGCAAAGCGGCGCATTTCATCAATCTGCTCCTGCGTCACCGGCAGGCCCAGCTCCATCTCCGATTCCGCCAGAGCAATCCACAGGCGGCGCCAGGTACGGAACTTTTTGTCCGGCGAAAATAAAAATTTCATCTCGGCGCTGGCATACCGCGCCGACAAGGGGGATTCATACGTATTTTTCAATGCTGCAACCTCCAAGCATATTTATAATCATTCACTTTGAAAAAGAGCGTTGATTTCTTCCCGTAAAGTCATTGGAAAGCGAATTGATTATATTTACAGCCGCTGAATCGGCATACAGTAGCTTTGCGGCTTGTGATCGATCATGTCCTGCGGAATTTCCGTCGGATAACTCCCGGAGAAGCACGCGTCGCAGTAGCCGGAACACCTGCCCTTGAGCATATGGGGCAAACTGTCCAGCGATAAAAAGGCCAGCGAATCCGCAAAATTCATCTCGGCAATTTCCTCCACGGTGTGCTGAACAGCGATCAGCTCATCCTTGGTGGGAATATCCGTACCGTAGTAGCAGGGCCACAGAAATGGCGGCGAACTGATGCGAAGGTGAACCTCTTTGGCGCCGGCATCCTTCAGCATCGAAACAATGCGCCCACTGGTGGTGCCGCGCACAATGGAGTCGTCGAGAAGCACGACACGCTTGCCTCGCACCTCGCTTTCCAGCGCGTTGAGCTTAATGCGAACACTGCGCTCGCGCTCGAGCTGCGTGGGCTTAATAAAGGTGCGGCCAATATAGGAATTCTTAACGATGCCCTTCTGATACGGAATACCGGATTCCTCGCTGTACCCGATGGCGGCGTCTATGCCGGATTCCGGCACGCCGATCACTACGTCGGCATCCACAGGGCTTTGGCGCGCCAGCAGACGCCCCGCCTCTTTCCGGGCCTCATACACACCGAGACCGTCGATTTTGCTGTCGGTGCGCGCAAAGTAAATATACTCGAACACACACAGCGAATGCTTGGCGGGAGCTTTATTGTACAGGTATTTCAGCCCGCTGGGGCCGGCGGCAATCAACTCGCCCGGCTGAACGTCACGCACAAATTCCGCACCTGCCGCGTCCAGTGCGCAGCTTTCAGAAGCAAACACAATATCCTCGCCGATTTTGCCCATGCACAGCGGGCGGAACCCATTGGGGTCGCGCACCGCAATCAGCTTCTGGGGGCTCATAACCAGCAGCGAGAACGAGCCCTCAATCTTCTGCATGGCACGGAACACGGCCTCCTCAATGGAGGCCGCACCGACCCGCTCCCGGGCAATCATATACGCGATTACCTCAGAATCGATGGTGGTTTGAAAAATACAACCGTTTTTCTCCAGCTCGCGGCGCAGGGCGTGGGCATTGGTCAAATTGCCGTTGTGGGCAATTGCCAGCGTGCCCTTGATATAGCGCATCACAAGCGGCTGAGCATTTTCACGCACACTGTCGCCCGAAGTAGAATACCGTACATGAGAAAGGGCGATTTGCCCGTTCAGCCGATTCAGAATCGAGTCGCTGAACACTTCGGACACCAGCCCCATATCTTTGAAATAAGAAATCACACCGCAGTCGTTTACCGCGATGCCGCAGCTCTCCTGCCCCCGGTGCTGCAGCGCCAAAAGGCCGTTATAGCATGCGTAAGCGGGCGGAATTTCTTTTCCGGTTTTACTGTAAATTCCGAATACCCCGCATTCCTCATGGGGCTTCCAGGAGGTATCTTCAAAATTCGTCAACGAATTCAACTCCTCATCAGTCTTAACACAAGTATTGAAAGAATTACAGGCCAATGCGCTTCATCACTTCGGCATAAGCTTCTTCTACACCGCCCAGGTCACGGCGGAAACGATCCTTATCGAGCTTTTCATGGGTATGAATATCCCAGAAGCGGCAGGTATCGGGAGAAATCTCGTCCGCCAGTATAATTTTGCCGTCGCAGCGGCCAAATTCCAGCTTGAAATCGATCAGCTCAATATTGACCGAGCGGAAAAATTCACACATCAGTTCATTGATGTGCAGAGCCATCTCACTGATGGTATCAACTTCTTCTTTGGTGGCAAAATCAGCCGCCAGAATGTGGTATTCGTTCACCATCGGGTCGCCGAGCTCGTCGTTCTTATAACAGAATTCGAGCACGGGGGTACGCATGGGAGTGCCCTCTTCCAGGCCAAGGCGTTTGGCAAGGCTGCCGGCCGCCTTATTGCGAACGATCACCTCAAGCGGAACGATCTCTACCTTCTTCACCAGCGTTTCACGGTCGCTCAGCTCTTTTACAAAGTGAGTGGGGATGCCGTCTTTTTCCAGCATTTGGAACATGAAATTAGACATACGGTTATTGACCACGCCCTTGCCCACAATGGTGCCCTTTTTCAGGCCATTAAATGCAGTGGCGTCGTCTTTATAATCCACAATGTAGCAAGTGGGATCCTCAGTAGCGTAAACTCTCTTTGCTTTTCCCTCGTACAGTAATTTCCCTTTTTGCATGATTCTTTCCCCCTGTTTTGTTTCAATCGGTGGGCCTTTTGAAAAGACCCGCGCCGGTTCGGTGATGATTGATCCGCCGGGCAAGGCTGCCCGCGGGCGAACAGATTTATAAGAACCTCACGCCGTTACCGGCAGCAAAGCTGCCGACGGCTGAGAGAGCCTTGAAACTCGAAGCGGGACGATACTCGCAGCTTCTGGCGAGAATGCGTTGGATTCTCGTTATAACAACCTCACGCCGTTTCCGGCAGCAAAGCTGCCGACGGCTGAGAGAGCCTTGAAACTCGAAGCGGGATGATACCCGCAGCTTCTGGCGAGAATGCTTTGAATTCTCGTTATAACAACCTCACGCCGTTTCCGGCAGCAAAGCTGCCGACGGCTGAGAGAGCCTTGAAACTCCAATACTTTTCGTTATAAAAATACCAGGAAGGACGAAACCTTCGTGATATCTACAACGGAAAGGTTCGTGTCCTCTACGTGCTGCACGCAGCGCAGGAACGCGTTTGCGGTATCGAGCGAGGTCAGGCACGGAATACCGGCCTCTACCGTGTTGCGGCGAATCAGGAATCCATCGCGGCGATGCTCGGCGCCTTTGGAGGGCGTGTTAATTACAAGATCGATGGTGCCGGATAGGATCACGTCCAGAATGTCGGGTGTTTCTCCCCCCACCTTGTTCAGGCGCACATTCGTAATGCCGTTCTCGTTTAGATAGCGGGAGGTTCCCTCGGTGGAATAAATGGTCCAGCCGAGTTCCTTCAGCCCCTTGGCGATGGGCAGAACCTCTTCCTTGTCCTGATCCTTTACGGTGATGATCACGTTGCCGTTGGTCAAAAGATGCATGCCGGCACCCTGGAACGCCTTGATCATGGCTTCTTCGAAGCTTCTGGCAATGCCGAGAACCTCGCCGGTGGATTTCATTTCCGGCCCCAGATTCACATCCGCGCCGTACAACTTTTCAAACGAGAATACAGGCATCTTGATGGCGATCAAGGCCTTGCTCGGCTGCAGGCCGTACTGATAGCCCATTTGCGGCAGCGTTTCACCGAAGAAGGTGCGCACCGCCAGGTGCACGATCGGGATGTCGGTAATTTTGCTGATATAAGGCACTGTTCTGGAGGAACGGGGATTCGCCTCAATAATATACACCTGCTCATCCTTGACGATAAACTGGATGTTTAACAGTCCCTTTACCTTCAGCGCCAACGCCAGCTTGCGGGTGTAATCCACAATCGTGTCCTCCACCTGCTTCGAAAGGCTCTGCGCCGGGTAAACCGAGATACTGTCGCCGGAGTGAACGCCCGCGCGCTCCACGTGCTGCATAATACCGGGGATCACGGTGTCGATTCCGTCGCAGACGGCGTCGACCTCCACCTCGGTGCCCATCAGGTACTTGTCCACCAGAATGGGGTGCTCCTGCGCGATGGTATTAATGATGCTGATCTGCTCGCGGATATCGTCATCACTATAAGCAATGTCCATCCCCTGGCCGCCCAGCACATAGGACGGGCGAACCAGCACCGGGTAGCCCAGCTCGTGAGCCGCTTTCAGCGCCTCTTCGCAGGTAAACACCATGCGGCCCGCAGCATGCGGAATGCCACACTGTGCCAGAATCGCGTCGAACCGCTCGCGGTCTTCCGCTTCGTCAATGCTGTTAAAGCTGGTGCCAAGCAGCGGAACGCCCATTTTTTCAATGGCACCCGCCAGCTTGATGGCAGTCTGACCGCCGAACTGTACCACAGCTCCGTCGGGCTTTTCCAGTTCTACAATATGCCAAACGTCCTCCGGAGTCAAGGGCTCGAAGTACAGTTTATCGGCAATATCGAAATCCGTGCTGACCGTTTCGGGGTTATTGTTCACAATAATGGTCTCAAAGCCCAGCTTTTTCAGCGCCCACACACTGTGGACGGAGCAGAAGTCAAACTCAATGCCCTGACCGATGCGGATGGGGCCGGAACCAATTACCATAATCTTTTTGCGGCCGCTTTCTGCGTGCAGCTCGTTTTCGTCGCCATAGCTCGAATAATAGTACGGCGTTTCGGCCTCGAACTCCGCGGCGCAGGTATCAACCATTTTATAAACCGGGCGGATTTCCCACTGTTGTTTCAGCTCGCGAATTTCCTCAATACTGATACCGGAAAACTTCGCGACTGTTTCATCCAGGAAGCCGAACGACTTGGCCTTCCGAAGCAATTCCTTGCTCATCGGCTCATTTGCAAGGCGTTTTTCCACAGCAATAATAGACTGAAGCTTCTGTAAAAACCAGCGGTCTATCTTCGTTACACTGTGGATTTTTTCCATCGCGAAGCCGCGGCGCAGCGCTTCTGCCACCGCAAACAGGCGGCGGTCATCCACCGCGTGGATGCGCTCGGAAACATCCAGATCTGAAATGCCGTCAAGCTCCGCGTCGGTCAGATCATACATATTCTGCTCCAAACAGCGAATGGCTTTCATCAGAGCCGCCTCAAAGGTGGGGGCGATGCCCATCACCTCGCCGGTAGCCTTCATCTGTGTGCCAAGGCTGCGGCGGGCGTGAACGAATTTATCAAACGGCCACTTCGGAATTTTCACAACGCAGTAATCGAGCGTCGGCTCAAAGCAGGCGTAGGTTTTTTTCGTAATCGCGTTCTGAATCTCGTCGAGCGTATAGCCAAGCGCAATTTTAGAGGCAACCTTCGCAATCGGGTAGCCCGTCGCTTTCGAGGCCAGCGCGGAGGAACGGCTGACGCGGGGGTTCACCTCGATGACACAGTATTCAAAGCTTTCGGGGTTCAGCGCAAACTGCACATTGCAGCCGCCCTCCACCCTCAGCTCGTTGATAATGGCAATCGACGCGCTGCGCAGCATCTGGATTTCTTTATCCGCCAAAGTCTGGCAGGGCGCGACGACGATGGAATCGCCGGTATGAACGCCAACAGGGTCAAAGTTTTCCATATTGCAGACGGTAATGCAGTTGCCGTTGCCGTCGCGGATCACCTCGTACTCGATTTCCTTCCAGCCGGAGATGCAGCGCTCAATGAGTACCTGATTCACACGGCTGCGGTGCAGGCCCATAGAGGCAATCGCGTGGAGCTGCTCTTCGGTATAGGCGATGCCGCCGCCGCTGCCGCCGAGCGTGTACGCGGGGCGCACCACTACGGGGTAGCCGATGCGCTTTGCGATCAGCAGGCTGTCCTCCACTGTTTCGGCGATTTCGCTTTCTGCGCAGGGCTGCTGAATGCGGGCCATGGCTTCCTTGAACAGCTCGCGATCCTCCGCCATGCGGATGGTGTCGGCATTGGTACCGATCATTTTGACGTTATGCTCCACCAGAAAGCCGGATTCCTCCAGCTCTACCGCAAGGTTCAGCGCGTTCTGACCGCCAAGGGTAGGCAGAACACTGTCGGGCCGTTCCTTCAGAATCACCTTTTTCAAGGTGTCAATGGTCAGCGGCTCGATATAGACCTTGTCGGCGATTTCTCCATCCGTCATGATCGTCGCGGGGTTGGAATTGACGAGGATAACCTCAACGCCTTCCTCTCGCAGAGCACGGCAGGCCTGTGTGCCCGCATAGTCGAACTCGGCGGCCTGACCGATCACGATCGGGCCGGAACCGATAATTAGTACCTTCTGAATGCTGTCAAGCTTGCTCATACGCGGCCCCCTCCCATCAAATCCATAAATCTGTCGAATAAAAAGCCTGTGTCGAGCGGGCCGGAGCAGGCCTCCGGATGGAACTGCACAGAGAACACGCGGCCGTTCTTATAGTCAAGGCCCTCCACGCTCTGGTCGTTCATGCTCACATAGCTGACCTCGGCAACGGAAGAATCAATTGTGCCCGCGTCTACCACATAGCCGTGATTCTGCGAGGTAATATATACGCGGTTGGTCTTCAGCTCTTTGACCGGATGGTTGATGCCGCGGTGGCCGTATTTGAGCTTGTACGTATTTGCGCCCTGCGCAAGCGCCATCAGCTGGTGCCCCATACAGATAGCGAAGGTGGGGATACCACTCTGGTAAACGCGGCGCAGCTCCGCCACCTCTTTTACGCAGGCCTGCGGATCCCCGGGGCCGTTGGAAAGCATCACACCGTCCGGATTCCACGCCTTGATTTCTTCCAAAGACGCGTCATTCGGGAAGCGGCGCACGGTGCAGCCGCGGCGGGTGAGCGAGCGAATGATATTCTGCTTGGTTCCATAATCAAGCAGCGCCACCTTGACCGAACCATTGCCATAATCGCGCGGTTCTCTGGTACTCACCAGTGAAACGCCGTTCGGCACAACATGCGCGGCAATTTTGCGCTTCATTTCCTCACGGTCGATTGAATCGCCGAAGCAGATCATGCCACGCATCGTACCGCTCTCCCGCAGGCAGCGGGTGAGCGCACGGGTGTCAATCCCGCTGATTCCGGGAATTCGGTTGTTTTTCAAGTATCCGTCCAGATCGATATCACAGCGAAAATTGCTGGCGATCCCGGAAACAGAGTGAACGATAAACGCTTCCACCCAGGGGTGATCGGCCTCCGCGTCCTCATAGCAGATTCCGTAGTTTCCGATCATGGGGTAAGTCATCACAACACCCTGGCCTGCATAGCTGGGGTCTGTAAGCAGCTCGGTGTACCCGCACATTGCGCTGTTAAATACTACCTCACACAGCACATCGCGGGGCTCTCCAAAGCCCTGACCCTCAAAGGTCATCCCGTTTTCTAACAGTAATAATGCTTTCACGCTAAACCCACCATTTCTTCGCGCCGCTAATTTACGGTCACTGCGGCAGCGCGCGACTTGCCACAGCACGGGGAAAGGTCCCGGCTTGTTGTCGGCGGCCAAACCCCGCCGGTAAGCCCTGCTGCCGGAGCCTTTTCCATGGCTGCCCGGCAGTCAAAAGATTGGGCCGATCCGGCGGCAGGGCCGCTGTTTCGTCAATTGGAAGGTTAGGCCTTAAAGGACTCAATGATTCTTGCCACGGCCTTTTCCGTATTCTCTTTCGTGTTAAAGGAGGTCAGGCGGAAATATCCCTCTCCGTTCAGACCGAAGCCGGAACCAGGAGTGCCAACCACGCCTGTTTTTTGCAGCAGCAGGTCGAAGAATTCCCATGAGGTGAGGCCGCCCGGCGTTTTGAGCCAAATGTACGGGGAATCCACCCCGCCGTATACCTCAAATCCGGCAGCGGCAAGGCCTTCGCGAATGATCTTCGCGTTGTTCTGGTAATAAGCGATATTCTCGCGAATCTGCTTTGCGCCCTCTTCCGAATACACAGCCTCTGCCGCGCGCTGAATCACATAGGGAACGCCGTTCATTTTCGTTGACTGGCGGCGGCTCCACAGACGGTTGAGAGAAGCGCCGTCAAATTCGAGCTGCTTCGGCACAACGGTAAAGGCGCAGCGGGTACCGGTAAAGCCGGCTGTCTTGGAGAAGCTACGGAATTCGATCGCGCAGGTCTTGGCACCCTCAATCTCGTAAATGCTGTGCGGCATATCGGGAGTGGTGATAAACGCCTCATAAGCGGCGTCAAAAAGGATGAGCGACTTGTTTTCGTTGGCGTAATCCACCCATTTTTTCAGCTCTTCCTTGCTGATACCCACGCCGGAGGGGTTATTCGGGAAGCAAAGGTAGATCAAATCCACCGGCTCCTTCGGCAGGTCGGGCAAGAAATTCTTTTCCTTTACGCAGGGCATATATACAATACGGCTCCAGCCCTTGCCCTCCACGAACTCACCGGCACGCCCGGCCATCACATTGGTATCCACATACACGGGGTAAACCGGGTCGCACACAGCCACAACGTTGTCCTGGCCGAAAATATCGCCAATATTGCCGGTATCGCACTTCGCGCCGTCGCTGACGAAAATCTCGTCGATGTCGATCTGAACGCCGTGCTTTTTAAAGTCATTGTCAGAAATTGCCTGACGAAGGAATTCATAGCCGCATTCCGGGCCGTAGCCGCGGAAGGACTCCATCTTCCCCATCTCATCGGAGGCCTTCTTCATGGCCTCTACCACTGCCTGCGGCAGCGGAAGCGTTACGTCTCCGATTCCAAGGCGGATAATCGGACGATCGGGATTGTTTTTCACAAATTCATTCACTCTCTTTGCAATGTCTACAAAGAGGTAACTGGGGGGAAGCTTGACAAAATTCGAATTGACCTTCAGCATAGTACAATCTCCTTTGTTTTTATCTTCATTCTGGGCAGTCTCAATCGATCTGCCCGTCAAATACAAATTCTGCGGGACCCTGCATAAAAACCTCGTCGGTTTCTTCCTCCCAACGGATGTTCAGGTCGCCGCCCTTTAGATGTACAAGTACCTGCCGGCCAGTTTTGCCGCCCAGCGCGCAGGAAACCGCCACAGCGCACGCGCCGGTGCCGCAGGCCCAGGTTTCACCGGAGCCGCGCTCCCACACGCGCATTTTCACCTCATTCTCACCAATCATCTGCACGAACTCTGTGTTAACGCGCTGCGGGAACATGTGGTGAAATTCAAACGACGGGCCGATGGATTCCAGCGCAATCGCATCCACATCCTCCACAAAAACAACACAGTGAGGATTGCCCATCGAAACGCAGGTAACGCGATACTCCTTACCGGCGATTTCCACCGGGTGATCGATCACCTGCTCGGTTTCAAACAGTGTGGGGATTTTCGGCGCGGAAAGCTCTGGCTTGCCCATATTAACCGTAACGCTGGTGACATGGTCGTTTTCGTCCACTGTCAAAAACAGCGTTTTTACGCCGCTCTGGGTGTCTACCGTAAGGGTCTTTTTCCTCGCGATGCCCCGCTCGTAGGCGTACTTGCCTACACAGCGGATGCCGTTGCCGCACATCATGGCGCGGGAGCCGTCCGCGTTGTAAATATCCATCGAGCAATCCGCTTTATCGCTTGGGCCGATCAGGATGATCCCGTCTGAACCCACCCCAAAATGCCTGTCGCTAAGCCGGATCGACAGCGCGGCCGGGTCTGTTACAGGCTCTTCAAAACAATTGAAATATAAATAGTCATTTCCGATGCCTTGCATCTTCGTAAATTTCAATCTTCACTCCTCCTTCTAAAAACATCCCATCTATCTGAAACGCTGAGCTAAGCATGGGGTTTGCGCTAAAACAATTCCAGCACGATGGCCGCCACCTCGATCAGTCGCTTGCCGGTATCCATGCTTTTTTTTTGCAAAAAGCGGTGTGCCTGTGCCTCGGTAAAATAATTGCGCTCCATTAACAGCTGTTTGGCGCGCTGATGAAGCTCCTTCGGATCTTCCTCAAAATTTCTACGGGCGGGAACCCCCGGCTCCGCCAGATTGAGGAGCATGTTGACCGACGCGGTCAGATCTGGCTTACCCAGCGGCGACATCAGGCAGGCAGAGTCCAGGTCTGCGGCCATTTCTGCCTGATGAGGCTTTACGATAAACAGAAAATCGTAGTTTGGCGCCATCTGGGGAAGCTCCCACGCCGTAACGTCCTGCAGGTCCAGAGTACACACCACAACCCCGCCGCGATAGTGGTAGCTGGTCATTTCCAGCAGCTGAGCGCCGGTGGTACAAATGCCGTACACCAGCACACCCCCGGTTTTCAGCACTGCGCCGATTCGTCGGGCAGAATCCTTATTTGCATTTGCAACGATCACACTGCCCATTCATGGTCACACCCCCGTCGGAGAATCAAAACCCTTGCGGCTCTCAGAATTTTTCTAGATATTCCTCCAGCTCCCATTGGGTTACTGTGCTGTTAAAGCGGTTCCATTCCTGCTCCTTCGCAACAATGTATTTTTGATACACATGATTGCCCAGAACCTCGCGCAAAAACGAATCCCGTTTCATTTCCTGAACAGCTTCCATCAGATTGGCGGGAAGGCTGTCAATTTCTTTTTCCTGCCGCTCGTCGGGCGTCATATCATAAATATTGGAACCAACCGGCGCGGGCGGTTCCAGCTCCTCGCGGATTCCCTCAAGCCCTGCGGCGAGAAGCACTGCCATTTGCAGGTAGGGGTTTGCCGCCAGATCGGGGTTTCTCAGCTCCACGCGGGTGCCGATGCCCCGTGCGCTTGGCACGCGCACCAGCGCGCTACGGTTACCCGTGGTCCAGGCGATGTAACGGGGCGCCTCGTAGCCCGTAACAAGACGTTTATAGGAGTTCACCAACGGATTGGTGAGCGGGCAGATTCCTTTGATATGGCGGATCACACCTGCTATAAAATGATATGCAAGCGGGCTCAGCCCGGTTTCGCTTCCCGGGTCGTAAAACACGTTTTCCCCGTCCTTGAACAGCGAAATATTCGTATGCAGACCCGAACCAGCCTGCCCGGAAAGGGGCTTTGGCATAAAAGACGCGCAAAGGCCGTGGGCATTCGCCACATTTTTAACAACCATCTTGAAGGTCATCATCTCGTCGGCAGAGCAGAGCGCCTCCTGATATTTAAAATCAATCTCATGCTGCGCCGTAGCGAGCTCGTGGTGAGAAGCTTCCACCTCACACCCCATCTCCTCCATGGTCATGCAGATGTCGCGGCGGGCGCTCTCGCCCAGATCCGCGGGGCCAAGATCAAAATACCCGGCAGTATCGTGGGTTACGGTGGTAGGATGGCCGAATTCATCTGTATTGAACAGGAAGAACTCACACTCAAACCCCACGTTCAGGGTAAAGCCCATATCAGCGGCAGCTTTCAGCGCTTTTTTCAGAATATAGCGTGGGTCTCCCTCAAACGGTGTTTCGTCCGGCTTGTAAACGTCACAGATCAGCCTGGCGGTCTTACCGCCGATCTGCCGGCTCCAGGGCAGAATCAGGAAGGTATCCAGATCCGGGTGGAGATACATGTCGGACTCCTCGATGCGAACAAATCCCTCGATAGAGGAACCATCAAACATGCACTGATTATCCAGGGCTTTTTCAATCTTCCCGCTGGTGATGACCACATTTTTGATCGCGCCGAACATATCGGTAAACTGCAAACGGATAAAGCGGACATTATTCTGCTGAATCAGCTCCAGAATATCCGCTTTGGTATACCTGCTCAAACACCTCTACCTCCTTAAAAATAAAAACAGCAAGGCCGCTCTTTGTCAGAACCTCCTTGCTGTCACAGAATTTATGAATAATATCGTATATATTGTAACTATTTATACGTTGGTTGTCAATCATTTTCCTCAGACTTCTTTGAATTTATGGTAATGCACAAATTTCCCCGGGAAGCGAGTTCATTTCCCGACTTTCTCACGGGGCGGAGTGAATTCCTCTACTTGACAAAACCTTCCAATATGAGAGACAGAATGAACAGGTTCTAGGAAAATTCTGCACAATATGCCAGATACGGGGATGATTTTCTGATTATTATGCAGGAATTTCATTGAGAAAATGCAAGTCAGAACAGTCGGCACCGCCTCCTTTCAAAAGGCACAGAGCGCGGGCGGAAGGCACGTACTCACAACCCCCGGCTGAGCATGACACTTTTGCGGCGGACCTTATCTTTTTCCACACCACGGCACCATAACCGCCAAAAGCGTTACTCCGGCAGGATTTTTCGCCAATTTCCGCACGTTCTTGGAGCGTGCGGCAGAAAAAATCCCAGCAGGAAAACGGGACAAAGCAGCTACAAACCGATGAATAATTATTCAGCATCAATCTCTTTGTTGCTGGAGAAAAAGGCACTGTAAGCCGAAGAATAAGCATAAAAAAGCGGCGGAAAAGATGCCATTTGGCACCTTTTCCGCCACCATAGAAGCTTCACCAGGTCAGCGGAAGCAGCATTTTTTTATTTGCAGTCGTAGCAGGCTTTGCCGGGGTAGCGGGCAGATTTTCCCAGATTCTCTTCGATTCGAAGCAGCTGGTTGTACTTCGCTACGCGCTCACTGCGGCTGGGGGCACCGGTTTTGATCTGGCCAGCGTTCATCGCAACCGCCAAATCGGCAATGGTGGTATCCTCCGTTTCACCGGAACGGTGAGAAACAACAGCGGTATAACCCGCGCTGTGCGCCATCTTAATGGCGTTCAGGGTTTCGGTCAAAGAACCGATCTGGTTGAGCTTAATGAGGATAGAGTTACCGCAGCTATTCTCAATGCCCTTCTGCAGGCGCTCAGTGTTTGTTACAAACAGATCGTCGCCTACCAGCTGAACCTTGTCGCCCAGGCGAGCGGTCAGCTTCTTCCAGCCATCCCAGTCTTCCTCATCGAGCGCATCCTCAATGGAGCCGATGGGGTACTTCGAAACCAGATTCTCCCAGAAAGCAATCAGCTCATCGGTGGTGTAATGCTTCTGGCTCTTCGGCAGCAGATAGGTTCCTTTATCGCTCTTCCACTCGCTGGAAGCAGCGTCGATCGCCAACATGAAATCATCATAGGGCTTATAACCGGCCGCTTCGATGGCGCGCAGCAGGTACTGAACCGCCTCTTCGTCGCTCTTCAGGTTCGGAGCATAGCCGCCCTCGTCGCCAACAGCGGTGGAAAGACCCTCTTTCTTGAGGATGGCAGCCAGAGCGTGGAATACCTCTGTGCACATGCGCAGGCCCTCACGGAAACTGGGGGCGCCCACGGGCATGATCATGAATTCCTGAACATCAACGTTATTCGCAGCATGTGCGCCGCCGTTAAGGATGTTCATCATAGGAACCGGCAATGTATCAGCAGCGGCGCCGCCCAAAAAGCGGTACAGCGGTACGCCCTGAGCTTTCGCCGCAGCCTGTGCAGCCGCAAGAGAAACAGCAAGAATCGCATTCGCGCCGAGGTTCGATTTATCCTTTGTTCCGTCCAGCTCCAACATAGCGGCATCGATTGCGGCAACGTCGGCAGCATCCATGCCAATCAGACGATCGCGAATGACGGTGTTAATGTTCGCAACAGCCTTCTGAACGCCCTTTCCACCAAAGCGGGCCGGGTCTTTATCTCTCAGCTCCAACGCCTCAAATTGACCGGTAGATGCACCGCTGGGTACAGCTGCGCGAGCTGTTACACCATTTTCCAGAAGAATCTCCGCTTCTACCGTGGGGTTCGCGCGGGAATCCAGAATTTCCCTGCCTTTTACATCTTTAATTTGATAAGCCATAAAACCGCTCCTTTATATTTATTGACGGCATCCTTAATGCGCCGGTAAAACAACAATACAGAACAAAGACATCCCATTCAGAACGCTCTACTATCCATCTACTTCCATAAATATATCATATGTTTTTATTTTGTCAAGCGAATTATAATCAAACAGACCAACCAGAATTTTGGCTAAAAATGGCCGTTTTTTCACTTTACAGGCAGAAAAAGAAAGCAGATATTACGAAAGCCGGATAGCTCTAAAACGCTTCATCCCAAAGCAACATCCAGAATCATCATGAGGACAAACCCGCCCATCACGCCGAGTGTTCCCATATTGGAATGCTCCCCGCGGCTGGCCTCCGGAATCAGCTCTTCGACCACCACATAAATCATCGCGCCGGCGGCAAACGCCAGCAGCCAAGGCATCATGGAAAGCACATGGCTTGCCAGCAGAATAGTAAGAACCGCAAACACCGGCTCCACCGCGCCCGACAGCGTACCGCCCAGAAACGCTTTCCCCACACTGAGGCCTTCGTTGCGCAGCGGCAGCGAAATCGCCGCGCCCTCGGGGAAATTCTGAATGCCCATACCAATCGCCAGCACCACGGCCGCCGTCAGCGGGCCCTGCTCCCCGCTTTGCAGCGCAAGCGCAAAAGAAAGCCCCACGGCCATGCCCTCCGGAATATTATGTAGGGTAACAGCTAAAAACAAAAGCGTCGTTCTCTTCCACGAGGAGGAAACACCTTCGGGCTGACTTTCGCCCAAATGCAGATGCGGCAGCACATTGTCCAGAGCCAGAAGGAACAATCCTCCCAAGACAAATCCACCTGCCGCGGGAATCCAGCCCACCTGCCCGCGCTCCTCCGCTTGCTCAATGGCCGGCATCAAAAGCGACCAGACGGAAGCGGCGATCATTACGCCGCCGGCAAAGCCCAGCAGCACCCTCTGTACATTTTCATGAATGGCTCCGCGAAAGAAAAATACAAGCGCCGCACCCAAAGTCGTCATTGCAAACGGGAACGCCAACCCGAACGCCAGCCATACAACAGAATCCATAACAACTCCCATTCTATTCCATTTCTGAAAACACAGTTTGTTTCCTGTTTTCTGGCGGAAATTTCCTGCCATAAAGCAGAGCCAAACCACACATAGTAAAACAGGGTGATACTTGGTGAAAGCACAAAATCTTCAGGATCTGATTCGTCGAAGCAGCAGTACCAGACAATATTTCATGTCGCTACCCGTGCCAGATCAAATGGAACTGCACCGGTATAACGAGCACGTAAAAACAGCAGCTCAGCTGCATCAATACGCAGAATACCTGCAAGCAAATGGCCGACTATAAGAACCTCGAAGCGGGAAATCCTCTCCTTCGCCTGGAGGAGAACACATTCGGCACCTAATTCTCTTTACAGCCGACGAAAGAAAAAAGGGTTTGTCCTGTTGGGCAAACCCTTTTTGCGGTTGTTCCCGCGCCGGCGGTGAAAGCCCCTGCGCACCTGGAAGCAAGCAGCCCTGTGTCACTTACTCCGCCAGTACACCCGATTCACCCGGCCGAACATAGCCAGCTTACAGAACCAAGCTTGGCGCCGCGTATACTCTAGCCGCCAGTTCCTGATCCAGCAGGTACAAGCTCTTGGAATCGGAACCGAACAATTCAATCTTCTTAATGATATTTTCCGCGTTCATTTCCTCTTCGCCCTGTTCCTTTACGAACCAGTCGAGGAACTGCATGGTGCGAAAATCCTTTCCCTCGTATGCTTCCTCATAGATCGCATGGATCGACTTCGTTACATACTGCTCATGAGCCAGCGCCGCCTTTGCGGGGCCGATCAAATCACTGAACTTTGTGTCGGGTTTTGCAATGGCCTCCAGCACAATTTTCTCGTTATTGTTCTGCATATATTGCAGGAACAGCATCGCGTGGTCTCGTTCCTCCTGCGCCTGAATCTGATACCAGTTGGAGAAGCCATCCAGTCCTTCGTCCTTATAGTAATTGGAAATATCCAAATACAGATAAGCGGAGAAGAACTCTTTATTAATTTGCGTATTGAGCAGCTTTACAACCTTTTCATTTAACACAAATATCACTCCTTTGGCGTTTGGTTTCTTCCGCCTGCCGGCTCTGCTTTTTTACGGCTGACCGTAAGCACCTGTCTGCCGAAAAGAAGTTCACCATTGCTTCGGCATTCAAAAACGGTAATCGTCTTTCTAGTTATTATTATACCATGGCTCAGTAGTAAAACAAGCCTGCAAAAAGGAAAAAAATGCCGGAATTCTCACAGAGTTCTTATACTAAATAACAATAATTATTATTATCAATTGTTCATGTCTTAAAAACTTTCGCTTCCTTGCCCGCGCAGGGAGCGAGGCGCGGATCAGTGTGCCTTTTGTATTTTCAAATCCTCTTCGTAAAAAACGGTACCCAGAACCATGTCGATGTCATTGACAATCGACGCATCAATCAAATTCTGCCTGGACATGGTGTCGAGAATACCGACGGCGTCCGCATGAGTAAGCGCCATGCGGTAAGGGCGATCCTCCGTCAGTGCCTGGTAAATATCCACGCAGGTCATCAAACGGGAGTTGAAATCCAGCTGCTCGGCAGTAAGGCCGTAGGGGTAACCCTTTCCGTTCAGCTTTTCATGGTGGTTGGCCGCCCATTCGGTAATATCCTCAAAGCCCTGCACCATCTCCAACGCCTTGCGGGTATAGTAGGTGTGCGACTGAATTACGTCGATTTCTTCCCGGGTCAGACTGCCCGGCTTATCCAGAATTTCGTTCGGCACCATGATCTTCCCCAGATCATGCAAATCTGCCGCAATCCGCATTTTCCAATACTCTTCTTCGTTGCGACCGTAGTAGCGGCACAGAATGCCGACTTTTTTGCTGATGCCACGGGAATGACCACCCGTAAACGGTGATTTGGCATCGATGATGTTGCTGTACAGCCGCGAAATACGGCGGATATTCCGATAGCTGAACTCCCGTGTTTGCTGCGGGAGCAGGCGCTCCAGAACAGGCTCGATAAACATAGGCTGCATATTCAGCCAAAACTCTCCGTGCTGTGAAACACGATAAAATAGCTGCAGCAGCTCGGGGTCAAAAAGATGCGCGTCCTTGCGCAACACGTCCATAATATTAGACGGAGCGTTCCCCTGCGCATATTCCACCGCTACGCGATTCGCCAGAGCGATCAGGCGGGAATAAAACGGAATTTCTTCCCCGCGCTTTCCGAAAAAGCCGCTTCCGTCATAGCACTCGTGATGGTATAAAATCACACCGGGAATCGGGTGGTTAAACGGGAAGTACGAAACATTCTCTTCCCCTAGCTCGCAGTGCCTGATGTTGCGCTCGAGCCCTGCCATATCCACAGGGGCCCTGTCGAGCAGAGAACGCGCAATCCCGTTATCATGCAAAAGCGCATAAGAAATCAAATCAAAAAAATCTTGCTCAGGAAGGTTCCTCAATTTTGCAATTCGTGCGCAGATATACGCTACATGTCTGGTGTGATTGGTAACATCTTTCAATAAATCTCTTTCCACAAAATCCAATGTAAAGGAAAAAGAAAGCAGCATTTGATTCACATTCAACTTCATGATTCCGCCTCATTTTCTATGTCCAAATCCATCACTCGTTTCTGGAAACGTTTTCAAAAGCAACAGTCTATATATTTGATTTATCGGACTATCGTCTTCAAAATGAAGAGGTTCGTAATAAAACTGATGATGAATGAACAAGAAAAATCACATGCGGTATTTCGATTTCCAAACGATCAGCTGTCTCAATATTTCTTCCCGGGATTCTCCTTTTTTCTGAGCCATATCATCTAACAGACGATAAAAGCTGGGAAATCCGGTTCCAAAAGGGTCCTTTACCTGCTGAATTCTGCGGTCCATTTTCTTAATTTCTTCCTGCGTCATGATAACCCCCCATTGACTTCTGATTTTCCATACGCATCCTGTTTTTTCGTATTGCACCGCATGATTGTTTAAAATAATTCATTCATTAATAAAAATTAACCTGTTTATTGACAAAATACTTCCAGTATTATTGTTTTATTATACCATACACTATTCCGCTAATCAAACTTCATCATAAGCAAAAACGACACGAAATAACAATTTCTGCATTTTACGTCAGGACAAAGAAAACAAGCGAAACACATCCAATTCTTAGTTGTACCTTACGGATTTAACACGGAAATAGACAAAAAAGGAAATACCTCTATTGAGTGTCGCTTTCCTTCTGCCACACCATATTTTCAACTCAACCGCAGAGTAAAATTTCCCGGTCAGCGGTTCAAAATGTTGTAAAACAATTACCTGCTATTTACATTACTTCTCGGTAAAGGCTTTTCAGTAGACTGATCTCCTGCGCGTAGCCCGGCAATTCATTCGGCGTTTCCAGGTAAAAGGGCAGATCTCGCAGGGCCGGATGATTGATGATCCGCTCCATTGCAAAAAGTCCCAGACTACCCTGTCCAATTTTCTGGTGGCGGTCCTTATGGCTGCAAAAGGGATTCATGCTGTCGTTCAGGTGTACGGCCCGCAGCCGTGAAAGGCCGATCTCCTTATCAAATTGGGTCAGCACACCATCGAGGTCGTTCACCAGATCATACCCGGCATCGTACACATGGCAGGTATCCATACAAACACCCATTTTCTCCGTCAGAGAAACGCGATCCAGTATCCGGCGCAGCTGCGAAAAATTCGCGCCGATCTCGGTTCCCTTCCCGGCCATAGTCTCGAGCAGTACCGTTGTTGTCTGCTCTGTTCGCAAGATCGCGTTGAGCAGCTGCGCAATCTGCGAAATTCCAACGTCCTCCCCCTGCCCGGTATGGCTGCCGGGGTGAAAGTTGTAGCTGCTGCCGGGCAGATATTCCATGCGCCGCAGATCATCCTGCATCATAAGAGAAGCAAATTCCCGTACCTTTGGGTCTGCGGAACAGGCATTCAGTGTATAGGGCGCGTGGGCTAGAATATGGCTGATTCCCTCGTGCTGCGCAAGCTCCCGCAGCGCGGCGGCATCTGCGGGGTTGATTTCTTTTGCTTTGCTGCCCCGGGGGTTGCGTGTAAAAAACTGAAAGGTGTTCGCTCCAATAGAAACCGCATCCTTTCCCATAGCCAGGAATCCCTTTGCGGCAGACAGATGACATCCAATTTTCAGCACTCTGTTTCTCCTTTACCGAATGATGGTTGTTCCATCACTTCTTTTGCGGCTTTGCGCCGCCCCTCTGCTGTCAGTATACCCGTTTTATCTACATCTGTCTTGTTTTTTTCTACCAAAAATATAATTCTCCAGGAAGCCGCTACATTGTTTGATCCTGGGAAGACAGGAAGAGATTTTCTTCTCCATTGACAAAACACCGGAAAGGTGTACTATAATTAACCATGCGACCCCGGAGTAACACCGGAAAACCGTTCGCGGCCATCCGGCCAGAGAGAGGAGTCTTCATGAAGTTTCAGACCATACGAAAGGTTTTTATCAATGACTGGCGCAGGATCCTGCATAATCCTGTTGCCATAATCATCACCATCGGCATTTGTGTTCTCCCCGCCCTCTACGCCTGGGTCAACATCAAGGCCTGCTGGGATGTATATGAAAATACGGGCAATATCCCGGTGGCTGTCGTCAACAACGATCAGACCGTGGACTTTAGGGGGAAAGAGGTCAACATTGGCAAAGGTGTTGTAGATCAGCTGAAAAACAACAAAAAGATCGACTGGAAATTCGTCAGTCAGCGGCAAGCAGACCTTGGCCTGGCCGATGGTACCTATTTTGCCGCGATCGAGCTGCCGGAGGATTTCTCCGAACACTTTACCACCCTGCTTTCCGATACACCGATCAAACCAAAAATCATTTATAAGGTAGATACCAAAGTAAACCCTGTGGCGGAAAAAATTACGGAAAGCGCCAAAAATACACTGGTGCAGGAGATTAAATCCAACTTTGTGTCCACGGTGAATCAGTCGATTTTTTCCATGCTTAACCCCGTGGGTGAGGATGCCGACGAAAACCTGCAAAGCGTCATTAAGATGAAAGACGCCATTGTGAACCTGAACCAGAATATGGATGTCATCTCCTCTTCTCTGGATGGCCTGCACACGAACTCGATTAACCTGAATCAGTTTCTGAGCAGCGTCAACACCGCGTGGCCACTGGTAGAAAGCGGGCTGGAAACCGCCGGAAAAACCGCCGCCAGCCAGCAGACGCTTTCGCGCGACGCCCAAAAGCGCCTGAGCAATTCGCTGACCTATCTGGATACCAACCTTTCGTATGTTCAAACCTCCAGCCAACGCACGCATGCGCTGCTGACGGATTTGAACAGCGCCGCGAAAGAAGGCAGCACCGCAAAAATGGACACGGCCTTTTCTGATCTGGACGCGACTCTGTCGGCGATGTCCAGCTCCGTGGACGCAACCGCTTCCTATCTCAAAAAATACCGTACGATCGACTGGGGCGAGGATGCTGAAAACGCTGAAAAGCAGCTTACTTCTCTGCGTGCTTCGCTGGTGAATCTGCGTGCCCAACTGGTACAGCTGCGGAAAAACCTAAAGGAGCTGTCCGCGGATTCAGAGGCCTTTTACAATACCCTTGATAAAACGATCCCCCAACTAGAAAAACAGGTTCAGGAAATGGACGAAGCGCTCGACACGCTGATTCCTACTTTGGAATCCTTAAACAAATCCCTAAACTCCACCCAATTGGAGACGATGATCAATGCGCTGAAAGGACTGCGTGATTCCGGCGTCGGTGACAATCTGATCACCAGCTTAAAAGAAATTCAGGCCACCCGGCAAGATACCGCTGCGGCAATTGCTTCGGCCGATCAGGCCGCAGCAACCGGAATCAATATGATTGACGACGCGATCCCGAAGATCGACAAGACAGTCGAGTTTCTGCAAAAGGTGCAGGATAATCAGTCCGATAAAAAAGCGCAGCTGACTAAAATGATTCGCTCACTCGATTCCATCGGGGTCGAGTTAGACAGCATGCGCACCAAGCTCTCAACCATTCATAAACAATCCGATGCCGTGGCTCAGCTGACCGCCGGAAAGGCCAACACGGTAAACGACGACCTGTATCAAATGGAAAGCCAGCTGACCAACATTCTGAAGGAATACAACCAGAGCATCCGAGGGGATGTAAGCACCATCGGCCAGCGCCTTGTTACCTCAGCCGACAATGCCGCCACATTGGCGCAGTCTGCCCAAAAGCTGGGCTCTGAAATCGGCACCATGCTGAAAACGGCGCAGTCCGGCACCAAGCTGACTTCTGACCTGACCGGCTCGCTCAGCAGCAAGCTGAAGGAATTCAAGGGTACGATTCAAACGCTCGGCGGGAAGCTTGAGCTGGTCGACAATAACGACGTTGTACAAATCATTTCAATTTTGCAAAGCAACCCGGAATTTATGGGCGATTTTATCGCCGAGCCGTTTGAACAGAATGTGGAATACATTAATGCCGTTCCAAACTACGGCTCGAGCATGGCTCCGATTTATACCGCGCTTGCGCTGTGGGTGGGCTGCCTGATTTTAAACTCGATTCTGCGTTCGCGTCCTCGTGAGCTTGACGGAATGGAGCATCTGACGCTGCGCGAAAAGCACTACGGCAAGATGATGACGTTCTGCTCCATGGCACTGATTCAGGGCACCGTGATCTCGTTGGGCGATATTTTCCTGTTAAAAATTTATGTGGTGGACGGCATGCTGTTCGTCCTTTTCGCCGTGTTCTCATCGCTGGTATTCTGTATTATTACTTATACACTGTATTCCACCCTTGGGAACGCAGGCAAAGCGCTGGCTATCGTCTATATGATTTTCCAGATTCCCGGCAGCGGAGGAACCTACCCCATTCAGGTAGACCCGCCAATTTTCAGTGTTTTGCAGCCACTGTTCCCGTTTGCCTACACGGTCAGCGGGTTCCGCGAGGCAATTGCAGGCCCTCTGACAAGTCAGGTGCTTCTGGATTTTGCCGTGCTTGGCCTGTTTGCCGTAGTCTTTTTAATTGCCGGATATTTTGTCGTTCAGCGGATGGCAGAACCCGTGCATCATTTTGAGGAAACATTTGAAAGCTCCGGCCTGGGCGAATAAAAGGGGGAACAGCATGAAACGAATCCGTATTCTTGGGGGCTTCCCCGCAAAAATAAAATCCAGACTTCATTCGATTGCACACGAACGAATTCGCCCTGTGTTTTTGATTTTTTTACAGGATTTGAGAACCATCCGCCACAACAAGGCAACGCTGGCCGTTGTCGTCGGCCTGTGCATCCTGCCGTCGCTGTACGCGTGGGTCAACATTTACGCCTGCTGGGACCCATACTCCAATACCGGCAATTTACCTGTGGCGATCGTAAACAACGACGAAGGCGCTGTGATCAACGGAGAAATTATCAACGTGGGCAACTCCATTGTGGATGAGCTGAAGGAAAACCAATCGATCGGGTGGCAATTTGTCAGCGACTGGCAGGGAAATTATGGTCTGAGCCAGGGTAAATATTACGCCATGATCGAAATTCCGCGCAATTTTTCGGAACGTCTGGCCAGCCTGACCACCTCAACGCCGCAAAAACCGGTGCTGACCTACCGGGTAAACGAAAAGCTGAACGCGATCGCCTCTAAAATCACGAATGTGGCAAAGGATCGCCTGATCGACAGCATTGAAAGCAGCTTCGTGAAAACCGTCAATGAAAAAGCGATGGCGATGATCAACGACAGCTCCAAGGAAACGCAGATGAGTCCCTCGCGCCTGAAGGAGCTGAAAACCTCTCTGCAGCAGGCCGATCAGGATATTACCCGCGCCAAGACGCAGATCGACGAAGCCGGCAATCATTCCAAAAGCTTTCAGAAGTATCTGGATGAAGCCGCTGCGCTTTCCCCCACCATCGCCGATCAGATCACCGGCCTGCAGCAGATCGCGTCGGCCGGGGGCTCCCTCGCGGAAAAAACCCAACATACCGTTCAGTCAATTGCATCCAACCTGAGCGCTGACCTAAACCGCGTGCAGGAGCTGAACCGGCAAAATCAGCAGCTGATTTCCGCACTGCGCAGCATCAACGGGAACACGCTCGATGAAAACACAAAGGGTATTGCACAGCAGACCATGGTTTTCTGCACCTCTTTAGATGTACTTCTCGATACCGACGCGGACGATCTGGCCGAATTAAACAAAGCCTATGATATAAACGCGCTGACGCTTCTGGTCAACTCCCTGCGGTACGCAGACCGCCTTGTAAAGACCGAAAAGGAGCTGCTGGGGCAAATGGTTGACGCGCAGAACAGCACGCCGAAGGAATCGATGGACGAGATGCTCAGCACGCTCTCAAAGCTGAGCGACGAGCAGGCTCAGCTGTCACAGAACCTTTCTTCCACCTATGCCACGCAGGGAGCCCCGCTGCTCAGCAGCCTTGGCGACGGCATCGTGCAGTCGCTGTACGACACCAGCAGCCTGATTGGCTCAACGATGTCGATCGTGCCGCAACTGGACGCGCTCGCCGCTTTTACAAAGGCCTCCAGTGAGCTGACGGTTCAGCAGGGCGTACAGATGACCGACGTGCTCGACACCCTGCAAACTGATTTGGGGCATATCTTGACCCGGCTGGACACCATCTCAACTGAAGACCTGGAAACACTGGAGGATCTGATTGAAAATCACCCGGATACCATCGCAGATTTCATTTCTTCTCCTCTTGAAGTGGAACAGGTAGAAATCTACAAGGGCGGTACCTTTGGCACCGGTCTGACTCCGTTTTACACCGTTCTGGCCATCTGGGTAGGTGCGCTGCTGCTATGCGCGTTCCTGACTGTTCACTGCAAAGACCCGGAAGGCTATCACCTGAACCTGAAGCAAAAGCACTTTGGTAAGATGAACCTGTTTTTATTTCTGTCACTGATCCAGTCCACCATCATCACACTGGGAGATGTTTTTGTTTTGGGAGTCGCGCCGGAAAACTTCTGGCTGATGATGCTGTTCAGCGTGCTTTGTTCCATTACGTTTGTGGTGATTATCTTTACGCTGGTTTCGCTGTTCGGAAACGTGGGCAAGGCCATCGTTGTGATTATGATGGTCTTTCAGATCGCAGGTGCCGGGGGGATCTATCCCATCCAGACCAACCCGCGCGTGTTCGGCATTCTACACCCGCTCTGGCCGTTCACCTACGGAATCAACGGCTTGCGCGAAGCGATCGCCGGGCCGACGTGGGACAGCGTGTTTACAAACATTTGGGCGCTGATCGGCTTTATTGCAGTATTCCTGCCTTTGGCCGCGCTGAAAAAGCCGCTTCACAAGGCCAACACTCTCTTTGAAAAGATGTTCCAAAAATCCGGGCTGTAAAGCCGCCTGCCACTTTGAAAAACGCAAAAAAGCATTGACAAACCGGGCAGCATGTATTAGCCTTAAAGCAGAACAATTTGTCGAAAAAAGGAAGCGGTGCTTTGAACACTCTGGAATTCCCCTCAACCGGCATTACCGGTATCACAGGCAGTAATGGAAGTCAAAGCTTTTCGGCGAAAACGACGTCAGGCACTTCGTTTTCGGATATTTTCAGCTCTGTGCAGAAAAGCACAGACCTTGACGCCACGTTTGAAAAGGCCTCAGAAGCCTATGGGGTACCGGTCAACCTGCTCAAAGCGGTGGCAAAAGCGGAATCGGACTTTAACCCGAATGTGGTTTCCTCCGCCGGAGCGCAGGGTGTCATGCAGCTGATGCCAAGCACGGCTCGCAGCCTTGGCGTTTCTGATCCGTTTGACGCGGAGCAGAACATTATGGGCGGCGCCAACTATTTAAGCCAGCTCCTGCGTGAGTTTAATGGCGACACCACCCTTGCGGTAGCTGCCTATAATGCGGGGTCCGGCAGCGTGAAAAAATACGGCGGGGTTCCCCCCTATGCCGAAACGCAGAATTATGTGGAAAAGGTACTGGGCCTGTCCGGGTCGCAGCTGACAGCGGGAACCGCCGAGAGTACCGGTACAGATTCCTCACAGGAGCTTCTTTCCGCTTTAACCGGCAGCACAACGGGCAGCACCTCCTCTTCGGGTGTTTCCACCTCGGAAAGCTACCTGTTGATGAAGCTATACCAGTTTCAGGCATTGCGGGCTTTGTTTTCTGATTCGGAGGAATCACAGAACCCGTTGTCTAGCTTATTTTCCGATTCCTCTTCCTCGCTTTCCTCTGGGAATCAACTGGAGAGCCTGTTTTCTGGTTCCAGCACTACAGAGGACTCCCTGACCAGCCTTTTTTAATCGGAAAAGACATTATAATAAAGCAGCCGCACCCGGAGCAATGCTCGGGCGCGGCTGCTTTTGATTTAGGCGAAGATCAGTCGTCGCGGTTGCGCTTTCCGCTGATCGTTTCCACATGAATTTTCACGATGCTCACGGCCGGCAGCTGCCGGCGGATCACTTCATCCCTGCGCTCCAAAACGCCGGGCGCCAGAGTATCGCAAAGCTGCAACAGACGTTTTGTTTTCTCCTCGGGGTCGGTGATGAACTCCGCGCGGCCCTCGACCATCACGCTGTCGTAATGGGTGACAAAGCGCTCCGGCATGATTGTTTCCCTGCCAATCACTACAAAAGCCACCCGATCGTTTTCTTTCAGGGCATCAATTTTTCGTCCCTTTACAAAGCAATGGAAAAAGATCGCCTGCTCTTCGGGCTGGTAATAATAGTTCAGCGGCACACCGTATGGCTTCCCCTGAGGCGAAGCGACGGACAACACCCCGTAGGTTCCCTCGCATAGCAGCTGCTCGGCCTCTTCCTGTGACATTCTTCTGCTTGGTCTCATGAAATTCCTCCTGTTTTTTGCCGGCTGTGCCCGGCGGAATCCATCCTATGTTATTCTCAGTATACCAGCCAATTGCGGCAAGAGCAACTGTTCCGGGCAAGTACGCGAGAGGGGTTGATTCAGGTTGCTTGAGTGCTTTAAACCATGCTATAATAACCTCACACTACACGCCGAAGCGTTGCTTTGGGCGGCTGAGAGCATAAAAGCGCCAGCCTCGTGATATTTCTGAAACACAACAGGAGAGTAAATATGGTACGAGTTTTATTTGTCTGCCACGGGAACATCTGCCGCTCACCCATGGCGGAATTTTTACTGAAGCGTCTCGCCGCGGAGCGCGGCTGTGAGGACGAGCTTCTGATCGCGTCCGCCGCCACCAGCACAGAGGAGATTGGGAACCCGGTTCACCGCGGCACTGTAACAAAGCTCGCGGAACACGGCATCTCCTGCGCGGGCAAGCATGCCGTGCAGCTGACACGGCGTGATTACCCGACCTATGATTACCTGTTGGGAATGGACAGGCATAACCTTCAGAATATGGCCCGCATTTTGGGTACGGACGACCCGCAGAAAATTCGGCGGCTCTTGGATTTTTCTGCTCACCCGCGTGACATTGCAGACCCTTGGTACACCGGGAACTTTGACGTTACCTATGAAGATATTCTGGAGGGATGCAATGCTTTTTTGGACTTTCTGGAAACAAGCGGCCTGATTCACCCCAAAAGAAACAGGAATCAATAGATTTCGCAATTTTGTTTGAAAAGCTAATATTACTTGCCCAAAAAGCCCCTGCTAAGCAGGGGCTTTTTACATAACTAATATACGGGCACAGCCAAACAGTACCCAAGGGGCTAAAAGCCCCTCTTCCGGGAAACAATCCGTAAAACGGGCTACTCCCCAAGATAGGAAAACCGTGCAACGCTCACGCCGTTCCGTTCGACCGTTTCACTCCACATACAGGCCGGGCGCACCCAAATACCGCCCTCCCCATATAATGCGCGGTAAACAACCATTTCCTCAAGCGTTTCGGAATGGCGCGCAACATACAGCAGCTCGTATTCATTGCCCTTAAAGTGACGGTAACGCCCGGGTTTTAAGGTTTCTTCCATCGTTCTCTCCCTTTCCTTTTTCCGGAACCTACAAACCCGGGCTAAACAGGGGTTAGCTCCCGGACGCAGGACTCAACATATGCGAGCGGCACATCCATCCGGCATGCGGTTTCTTCCCGTGACAGACCGGATTTAATAAAACGAAGAACTACCTGCGGAAGTTTCTCACCAACCTCCACAATATGCCCGTCGGGGTCATAAAAGCGAACCACACGCTGGCCCCATCGATGCTCCTTCAGCGGGTGAACATACTCGATGCCCGGCCACACGGCGAGCTTTTGCAAAAAGGAATCCAGGTCTGCTTCTTCAAAATAAAGCTCTGCGGCATGATTTGTAAAATGAATCTGCTTTTCCGAAACCCCAAGAAACTCTTGCCAGCTTTCGTTGGTCTGCAAGGCAATTTGACCGGATAACGTAACGTTCGCGCTGAAATCGGCAGTAACCGTCATCCCCAGAAGATCACAATAAAACCGTTTGGATCGTTCCATATCCCGCACAGAAATCAGCGTGCAAACATACTCCATCACAGCTCCTCCGGAGCGGAGATTGTTTTTCCCACTAGATCGATCACCTTTGCAAAACCGTCCCGATCCTTGAGCTTACTGCCCAGAGAGGTGGGAATACACACAATGCGCGCACGGCCTACCTGATCAACAAAGGTGCGCACTGCCGGCGGAAAAGTACCGGCCCAAACCGGGAACACAAGCGCAATCGTTCCCTCTGTCTCCGGGCTGTGGTAAGTGGCCGGCAGGGATTTGCCCGACGCGGACAGAAAACCGGCCTTCATATATCCCCCGGCTCCGGACCAGTCCACACCGTCCTCAATCCGCTCCGCCTGCGCCTGAAATCGGCTGGCCAGCTGTTCGGCAATCCCCTTGCTCCTCCCGGAACGGGTAAAATAATACACCTGCATACCTATCCTTCCTTTCTGTTTTTTGCATAAATCAGATGCGGCATTTCTTTGCCGTTATGATGCTTCGTATGCTCACCGATCACTGTCATTCCCAGCCGCTCGGCCACTCTGCGCGAGGCGGTGTTTTGCGGGCGGATGTCGGCGATCACCTGCTGTGCGCCCAGCTGTTCGAACGCGTACCGCAGCCAGGCGGCCGCGCCCTCTGCGGCATAACCCTGACCCCAAAATCGCCGGGCAACAATATAACCGAGCCCGAAACAGGTTTTTCCGTCGATTTCCTCCGGAAGGACTCCCATCAGGCCGACCAGCTCGCCGCTCTCTTTCTGAATGGCAGCATGGTGGGAATACCCGCAGGTTTGATAACGCCGGTTCGCGCGCGCAATCCATTCGGCGATCTGCTCATCGGTAAAGCCGTACTCCCATGCGTACATGGTTTGCACATCACCGAGGATGGGACGCAGGGCCGTGAGGTCTTCCACTCTCAGATGGCGAAAACCGAGACGCGGTGTTTCCAGCACCCACGAAGGTTGGCTGATCGCCTTCTTATCTGCCGGTAAAATTCCGTGCCTGTAAATCGGGTAATCATCATGCTCGCGGTACTCCATCCGCACTTACCTCTTCTTTCGTCGTTTGGGCTTTGTTAGCTCATAGCTTTGGCGCACCATTTCCTGCAGCTCCGGCTTTGGTATTTCGCTGTCCAGCAGCACGGTATTCCAATGCATTTTATTCATGTGGTAAGCCGGCAAAACACCGGCAAAGGCCGAACGCAGAAAGTCCGCGCACATCGGCTCGCATTTGAGATTGACGCACAGATGTCCTCCGCGCTCATAGAGAAACGCGAAGGATTTTCGGTTTTCTCTGTGACGCAGCACCGTCCATTTGTCGTCGAACGGGTAATCCTCGTAAGCACCGGGATAGGTCAGGCAGTATAAAACCATTTCCTGCTTTGTCAAGATTTATCCCTCCCCTGCATGCACGGCATACCGCTCATATAAGTCAGCGTTGCATCCAATCGCTCTGAAAGCATCAGGCAGACTGCGTTGGCAGTTGCTTCAAATGAGACACCCAAAATCACCCCGTGATTGACCTCATGGCGCGGGTGAATCTGCCGTTCCAGCATAATATATGGTCATTGCGCCCTCAGCAAAAGCTCCAGCTTTTCCTGAAACGCACGATTTTGTTCCGGCAGACGCTTTCGCGGCCCTTTCAGCCTACCGCCGGCATTCCTGATTTTTTTTGCGGTATGGCGCGCGAGCAAAAGCGCGTCGATATTCTGTACTGTGTATTCCATGCCGTCCTGATTCAGAATCCGTGCGCCGCGCGCCATACACATCGCCGCAAGGCCGTAATCCTGCGTGACGACAATATCACCGGGTTTGAGCAGGTTCACCAGAGCAAAATCCACACTGTCCGCGCCTTTCGAAACTACCAGCGTGCGCGCTCCTGCTTTCTCAAAATGATGGGACGTATCGCACAGAATCAGGCACTCCACGCCGAAAGACCCGCAGAGAGCTACCGCTTCATCCACCACCGGACAGCCGTCCGCGTCGATCAGAACTCGAGTCACTTTGCTTTCTCCCCCATGATTTCTCTTTGCAGCTTTTTGGTCAGTTTATCGAATACCAGTCGGTAGGAATCATCGCACATCTGCCGCAGCAGCTCCTGCGGCAATCCGCCGCCCAGATCGACCGAATTCCAGCAGCGCTTATCAGAATAAAAGCCGGGCATAATTTCGGCGTGCTCCCGGCGCAGCAGCTCCGCAAGCATCGGGTCACACTTCAGGTTCAGCAGGCTTTTACCCGCATACATCGGAGCATGCTCCTGGCCCGGGTTCATTCTGGCCGCGAAGAGCCGTCCGCCTACCTGGTAACGCAGCCAGCCCCATTCCTCTTTATAATCCCTTGTAACGCCGAGCTTTGCGAGCAAATATTCATCCAGCCACGGATGCAGTTCACCGTCCATGTCATCTTCCCCTTTTCACTGGCCACCCACGCACATCGAAACAGAAGCTTTCCCGGGGGACCTGCTGTCGACGGATGGAACCATATTTTAGTAATCCAACATGATTTTGTAAATATTCACCGGCCTGCCCTTCGGGACAATCCTTTTTTGCCCGACAACCTCCGCCTTCCCAAATTTAAGCAGATTGGCCAGAAAGCGGTTTGCCGTTCTGGTGGAAATACCCAACCGATTGATCAGGTCCAGAGAGGAGATTTCATCTGAACCTTCCTCCTTGAGGACATGAATAATTTTTGACACTGTTTCGGGCGAAAGCTTTACCTCTGACGCAACACGGTAAATGTAATCGCTCTCCACATCCGAAATGACAAGATCCGCTTCCCCGCCGGAAGTCATGCAGATAATCTTGTTGTCTTCATCAATCAAAAAGCTTCTGTGATTGTCATCCCCAAAATTTTCTCCGTGACGCACTGCGTCCATGGCGTTCATGCGGGCCTGATAGAAATTACGACCGATTCCGTAGCCGATCGACCCCGAAAAGTTCAGGCTTTTTTGCAGGTGCGTATAAAAAGGGCAGCCCAAAAAATTATCCGTGAGCTTTGCGAGGGTATCACAGTCGGTATAAATTTCAAAGCCGTCGCGGCTGTCTTTTACGGTTAGGCTGCCGCTGTAAGGGCTGATCAGCGTCAGAATTTCTTTTTTATAAGCCAAAAACTTCATTTCCGTATTGCTGTATTTTCGTGTCAGTAGTTCAGAGCAGGTAATCAGCACATTGGCCGGGTAGCTTCTTCTCGCGCGCGAGGCATCAATTTTAGCCATAACCTCTCTTACCGTGTTTGTAAGTGCGTTCTGGCTTGGGTAAATATAATAGCAGGAATAGCCCATTTTCTTCATTCGCTCCGCCGTGGTGTAAAGATAGGTGACTGCAAAATCGATTTCACCGGCCCGAAACTTTTCCTCCACATAATGAGAAAAACGCTTTTCCTCTTCCTCGATGATGCTGTGACTATAATGACGAAATGTATTGTCATACTCCCGCGCAATGGCTGCAAGCGCGTTCTTCTCGATCGCTTGCGGCAAGGTCATTTTATCCGCCATAAAATCCACCGCAATGCGCGAGAAATCCTGCTGCCTGCGCTGAATGCTCTCCCGAAGCAGGATGCGGTAGGTATTTTCAATGTCGATATCAAGATAACTCAGGCACGGGGTATTGCCCTGGCGCAGCTCCTCCAGCACGTGATTCGGAATGACGCCGCTGGTGATGATCCCCTGAAAATCCGAATGGATTTTATTGTAGATATCGCAAAGCTGCTCAATGGTTTCATAAACAAAATATGTGATTTCAACATTTTCAGGAAACTCCAATTTGTTGTCCTGAAGATATGTGACGAGATGCTCTTTCAGTGGCATTGCTATCCGATAAATCACCCAAGCGTCTCTCCTTTTTATTATAGAATAGCTTAAGGATACGATGATTTTGGGAACTTGTCAACCAACGGAATAACGAAGGCTGCCTCTTCACGGAGATTGCCCATGATGTCAAACCCTTTGATCACATTCTTCTGCAAAAGCATACAATAATACAGGAGGTGCTGCTGTGCTCGACTTTAATACTCTTCAAAATACCGGGAGAAGAACTCCGGATGCACATGCCGTCATCAAGGGAAGCGCCGCATACCCGGAGCTGTGCGGAACTGTTCGGCTGCATCAAATGGCCGACGGCGTTCTAGTTTCAGCCCTGATCCATGGGCTGCCTCAGGGGAAAGGTTCCTGCCCGGTAAATGTGTTTGGATTTCATATTCACGAGGGGAAAGCCTGTACCGGAAACGACAAAGACCCTTTCGCAGACTCCGGCGGGCACTTTAATCCGGGGAACTGCCCGCACCCGGCCCACGCCGGCGATATGCCGCCCCTGTTTGGGAACCAGGGTACCGCGTATTTATCCTTTTTTACAGACCGCTTCACTGTTTCACAGGTGATTGGGCGTACGGTCATTATTCATTCTCACCCAGACGATTTTACTACCCAGCCATCCGGTGATTCCGGGACAAAAATCGCTTGCGGGCTGATTGAACGAACCGGCCAACAGCCCCGGCGAGGATGTGCCGCCGTGCGGCCCGTTTGCTGAACCGTAAAAAAGCACCGGCAGGAATATTCTCCTGCCGGTGCTATTGTTTACTCTATGGACTGTTCCGATTCCTCTGCCGCAGCTCCAGCAGTTTCTCCGCTTACCGTGCCGGGCTGCTCCGATTCAACCACTGCTGCCGCTGCCACGCCCGGCGGCGCCATCGCAATCGGCTGCACCTTCGACACGTCGTCCGGCTCGTTCCAGCTTTGCAGGGCAAAAAACATGCCGGCCAGCGCCACAAAGGACGCCGTTACTCCGCAGGCAATCGACCAGCTGCGAATATCCAGCGGGCCGAGGATCATCGCCCCCACAGCAAGTAATAAGCCAAATCCGAAAAAGAATTTTGCTATTTTTTCATCTGAATCCAGCACATAAATCACTCCTTTTGCGCAGCCAGGCAAGTGTATAGCCCGGCAAATTCCTGCATCGTTAACTGTTCGGCGCGCACGCGTCGGTCAAGCCCGGCAGCATCGAGCGCTTTCCCCACCGTTTCTTTCGGCAAAGACAATCCGGCCGAAACGGAATTGAGCATTGTTTTTCTCCTCTGACCGAACGCCGCGCGTACCAGGGCGAAAAAGCCCTCTTCATTGTCCACCGAAACAGCGGGCTCTTTGCGCAGCGTCAGCCGGATCACAGAGGAATCCACATTCGGCGCGGGCAGAAAGCTGCCGCGCGATACCTCAAACAAAATCTCCGGCTCGGCATAGTAATGCACCGCCACCGTAACCGCGCCGCATTCGCGGGTGCCCGGCTGCGCACAGATCCGCCGCGCCGCCTCTTTCTGCACCATCACGGTCAGAGAGGTAATCGCAAGCCGCTCCTCTAAAAAACGCATAATCACGGGTGAGGTGATGTAATACGGCAGGTTGGCGCACACAGACACCGGCATTCCTGCAAACTCGCATTCCAGCAGTTCCCGCAGATCGAGCTTTAAAATATCGCCGTTTACCACTGTAACGTTATCGTAATCCGCCAGCGTTTCTTCCAGTACCGGCAGCAGGCGGCGGTCAAGCTCAACCGAAACCACCTTCTGCGCCCGCTCCGCCAGCTCGCGGGTGAGCACCCCAATGCCGGGGCCTACCTCCAGCACACCGGTTTCCGGCGCGGCGCCGGATTCCTCCGCCATGCGCGGGCAGACTGTGGGGTTAATCAGAAAATTCTGCCCCAATGCCTTGCTGAAATGAAAGCCATGACGGCCTAAAATCTCTTTGATCGTAGTAATGTTGGATAAACTGTTCATGAAACCTCCGCTGTTTTATGCGGCCTTGGCCGGTGATAGGCAATATTTTTTAAAAAAACTGAAAATAAAATTTAGATTTCTTTTCACCGCCTGCGGCGGAGACAGATCTCCCTTTTGAACGGATTCCATCAAGACGTATCCCGTTAGGTCTGCTGCTTGTCCGGGTAGAGAGTAAATCGGTTTCGGTGAAAGCGGATGAGCCGCTCCCGCTGCATGCGCCCCAGCTCTTTGGAAAGGGCACTGCGGTTCACACACAGAAAATCCGCCAGCTCTTCGCGCGTAAAGGGAATCATCGGCTCCATGGTTTCCTGTAAGCGCGCCTGCTCGCCAAGATAAGCCAACACCTTTTCACGCGTGCTCTTCTGAGAAAGGATTTCCATTTTGCGGTTCAGATACACATTCTTCTCCGCTAATAGCTGCATCATGTTGCGCAGTAATGTGGCGTGATGCCCACACATAGCCGGGCATGGAGACAGCAATCTGTCTGCGGAAAGACGCATCACGCGGCAGTCTGCGGACGCGACAACGGTAACTGGACTCTGGCGCACCTGCGCGCAGGCCAGAGATTCCGCAAAAATCTCGCCTTCTGAAAATTCCGCGACAATCGACCGGCCGCCAAGCAGATCTTCCTTCATCACCTGCACCCGGCCTGACAGAACAACGCCAATCCATTCAACCGGCTCGCCCACCAGCAGCACGATCTGGTTTTTCGAATACTCCCTGACGCCGATACTCAGGCAGTTTATCATCGTTTCACGATCTTTCTCTTCTATGCCGCGGAACAAAGTCATGGACTGCAAAATAGTATGTTCCTTGTTCATGATCTGCTCCTTTCTCCGGCAGGCGGATTGAACCCGCTGACACATCGCGGGACAGTCTGCAAAATAAACTTCCTGTTTTCACGCAGAAACAACCCTGCGGCCAACTTCCGTTCAGAAGCTTCTCCGAGCCGACGAGAGCGCTCTGGAAATGACCGCCGCCGTACGGAAACGGAAGAGAGGTGCCAATGGAACTTGTCCTACACCCTTGTGGCTATTTTACCATATCGTTCAAAAAAACAAAAGGCGAAGTTTTCTCGGCGGCCTTCAGCAAAAAAAAGCTTCCGCTAACGCGGAAGCTTTTTGATCTTTATGTGAATCCTCCCAATAACAGCAGCTGCTGAGTGAGCAGTGCCGCAGCGGCCGCGCCGAGCGCCACTATCAGAAGCCCCTTGCCGCGAAGCGCAAGCACCAGCGCCAGGAAAAGCCCGGCTGCCGAAGCCGCCGTGCCGCCCGCTGAATACAGAATCTGCGGGAAGGTCATGGCGGAAAGCACCGCATACGGCACATATGCCAAAAAAGAGCGCACAAAACGATTTTCAAGCCGCTGCTTGAATACCACCATGGGCAGCATGCGAATCACATATGTCACCCCAGCCATCAGCAGAACGCAGGACACAACATAAACAGTATTCATTCATTGTCCTCCGTTTCCGCACAGTTTATCGGGTAGCGCCGCGCCGCGGCCGCACAGGCAATCAGTGTGCACAAAATCGTCGCCCAACCGGACGAAATGCCGTGAAACAGCGGCACATAGCGAAAGAGACAGCTCAGCGCGGCTGAAAGCACCACCACCATCGCAACCGGCCGCGACTGCCGGGCCGGAGGAATGATAATGGCAATAAACATGCCGTAAATCATGATTCCAAGCGCGGTGCGCAGGCTTTCGGGCAGAAATCCCGTTGCCGCCGCGCCCAAAAAGGTGCCGAACGACCAGCCGAACAGCGGAGTGGTAATCAGCCCGGCCAGATAGCGCGCACCGACCATTCCCGGCTGCTGGATGGCAACGGCGAAGATTTCATCGGTAATGCCAAACGAAAGCACAAACCGCTGGAGCATTGTCATCCCCTTGTCCACCTTTTGAGATAAAGAAAGCGACATTAGAAAATACCGCAGATTGATCACAAAGGTGGTAACCGCAATCTCCAGGTACCGCGCACCGTGCAGAATCAGGTCAAACCCTGCAAACTGCCCGGCGGAAGTCAAATTGGTGACGGAAATAAATATCGCCACCCAAATCGGCATCCCGCTTTGAGCCACCGTCATCCCAAACGCGAAGGATACCGATAGATACCCCAAACAAATTGGCAGACCGTCTTTCAGCCCCCGCTGAAAGCTGAGAACCGGCAAATCCAGATTCTCCTCCCCAAGGCCCGCCTGTCCCTCACAGCAGTCCGCAGACAAGCGTTCCCATCTCCTCACAGCTCACGGTTCGCAGCCCCTGCTCTTTTAAATCCGGCGTGCGCGCCTCGCGCAGAGCGGCGTCTACCGCCGCTTCGACTGCAGAGGCGGCCTGCGGCTGATTCAGGGAGTACCTCAGCATCATCGCCACCGAAAGAATAGTCGCCAGGGGGTTCGCGATTCCCTGGCCGGCAATATCCGGCGCGGAACCGTGAATCGGCTCGTACATGCCCGGATTCCCCGCTCCCAGGCTGGCGGAGGCCAGCATACCGATGGAACCGCTGATCATCGAGGCTTCATCCGACAAAATATCTCCGAACAGATTGGAGGTAACGATCACGTCGAACTGGCCGGGGTTGCGCACCAGCTGCATCGCGCAGTTGTCCACATACATGTGGCTCAGCGCAACGTCGGGGTATTCTTCTTTCCCGATGCGGGTCACTGTTTTGCGCCACAGGCGGGAGGAATCCAGCACGTTGGCCTTATCGACGCTGCACAGTCGGCCGTTTCTTTTGCGGGCCATTTCGAAGCCTACATGGGCGATGCGCTCGATTTCAGGCACACTGTACAACTCCGTGTCGTAGGCGGCTTCCATCCCATTTACCTGCTTTGTGCCGCGCTCGCCAAAATAGATGCCGCCGGTCAGCTCGCGCACGACCATCAGGTCAAGCGAAGCACCAATGATGTCGGGGCGAATGGGTGACGCACCTTTGAGCGGCTCAAAAATAACGGCGGGGCGCAGATTCGCAAACAACCCCAGCGCCTTGCGAATCCCCAACAGCCCTGTTTCGGGCCGCTGATTGCCGGGCAGCACATCCCACTTAGGGCCGCCCACCGCGCCGAGCAGAACCGCGTCTGACGCTTTGCAGGTATGAATGGTTTCCTGCGGCAGAGCGGTGCCCGCCGCGTCGATCGCACAGCCACCCAGCAGCGCGGGGGTATATTCCACGGCAAATCCGAATTTTTCAGCGGCGCGGTTCAGTACTCGCTGCGCCTGCTCTACAATTTCGGGTCCGATTCCGTCACCCTTAAGTACAGCGATCCGATACTTCTGCATATATATTCCTCCTTAATCCTTCAATCCTAGATTTATAACTCTCACAAAGAAGAGCTTTTGTTTCCCCTGCGAAGACGGAAAAACGATAGAATATCGTAATGCCACTTTAACAAGTCTTACGGTTTCTTACCTCCGCCTGCGGCGGGGGTAAGAAACCCATTGAACCTTTTATAAAAGAAAAGCTATAGTATTTCAGAAATTATTGCCCGCGGTGGAAAGCTGTGCGCGGTTGATGGCACACACGATTCCCTTGATGGACGCGAGGCTGATGTTATTGTCGAGTCCCACGCCGAATACGGTCTTGTAGTCCGGGGTGGTCAGCTGAATATACGACAGCGCCTTCGAATCCGCTCCTTTGGAAACTGCGTGCTCGTGGTACGATACAAAGCGGTAATCTTTAATGCCTACGCCGCCCAGCGCCTTAAAGAACGCATCGATGGGGCCGTTGCCCGTCCCGCTGATCTTGTGATCCTCATGGTGAAAGCGCAGAACACCGTCAAAGTGAACGATGGTTTCGCCGTCGTCTTCGTTTTCCTCATGCACCCGGTAGCTCTTGAGGTTGTACGGGTAGCGAATTTCGAGGTACTCCTTCTGGAACAAATCGAAAATTTCCTGTGGCTGCAGCTCGCGGCCCACGTTGTCGCAGGCGGTTTGCACCACCATGCCGAACTCGGGGTACATCTCCTTCGGCAGGTTGTAGCCGAACATCTGCTGCATAATAAACGCCGCTCCGCCCTTGCCGGACTGGCTGTTGATGCGGATGATCGGCTCGTACTCGCGGCCCACATCCGCCGGGTCGATGGGCAGATAGGGAACCTGCCATACCGGAGAGCGGCTCTTCTGCATGTAATCCACGCCTTTTTTAATGGCATCCTGATGCGAGCCGGAGAACGCGGTGAACACCAGCTCACCCGCGTAGGGATGCCGTTCGTGAACCCTCATTTTGGTGCAGGACTCGTACACCTTGCGGATCTTATTCATCTCGGTGAAATCCAGCCCGGAATCAACACCCTGCGTGTACAGATTCATCGCGACAACCATCACGTCGGCATTGCCCGTGCGCTCGCCGTTGCCGAAGATGGTACCCTCCACGCGCTCGGCTCCGGCCATCATGCCCAGCTCTGTCGCGGCCACAGCGCAGCCGCGGTCGTTATGGGGATGGATGCTGATAATCGCGCGGTCGCGACCCTTTAAATGCCGGCAGAAATATTCAATCTGGTCCGCGTAGCAGTTGGGGGTGCTGCCCTCCACTGTGCTGGGCAGGTTCAAAATCACTGGTTTCTCCGGTGTGGCGCCCAGCTCGTCGAGCACATGCTCGCAGATACGCACGGCGTTATCCATTTCGGTGCCGGTAAAGCTCTCGGGCGAATACTCATAGCGGATATTCGCTCCGCTCTTCTCGATTTCCTCCTCCGTCAGCTCGCGGATCAACTTTGCGCCCTTGACGGCGATATCGATGATACCGTCCATGTCGGTGTTGAACACAACCTTGCGCTGCAGGGTGGAGGTGGAATTGTAAAAATGAACGATGACATTCTTCGCACCGGAAATCGCCTCGAACGTTTTGTGGATCAGATGCGGGCGAGCCTGCACCAGCACCTGAACGGTCACGTCGTCGGGAATCAGGTTTCGATCGATTAGGGTGCGAAGCATCTCATATTCCGTTTCGGAGGCGGACGGGAAGCCCACCTCAATCTCTTTAAAGCCGATGTCTACCAGCGTTTGGAAGAACAAAAGCTTTTCATCCAGATTCATCGGGTTGACGAGTGCCTGGTTGCCGTCGCGCAGATCTACGCTGCACCAGACGGGTGCTTTGTCAATCACCTTTTCGGGCCATTGACGATCGGGCAGACGAACCGGCTGAAAGGGAATGTACTTTTGATAGCCTGTTACCATAATCAATCTCTCCTTTATAACCATAAATCGTTCCGCTGAGAAAAGAGCGGTTGATGTTCCATCAATTTACTTGTTGCGTAAATTGAAAAGAAATCAAAAAAAGCCCCTGACTCAGCTCATGCTGAGTCAGGGGCGAATTTGCTGAAAACAAACCCGCGGTACCACCCTGATTCGGAAATCCGCTCGCGCGGAAAGCCCTTAAAAAGCCTCTGACAAGGCTCCGGCTGATAACGCTGCCTACTGCGTTCGGCCTTACTGAAACGTTCTTCAGGCCGACGACTCCGGGATGAGCTATTCACACAAGGCTCCGCACCGGCTCGCACCAACCGCCGGCTCTCTGACTGCTTTGCCAAATGTCTTTTTCCCTTCGATGTCTTTGGGGGACCAAATGGTCTATGAAATTGTTATTATTATATGAGCCGGTTTTGGTTTTGTCAACCCCTATTTTTCTTCCTCTTCTGTTCCGTAAGCCCGGCTCGCCGCTTCGCGTGCCAAATCGACAACCGTATGCTCGCGCAAAACGCCCGGCTCACCCTGCGGAATGGTCGCGATCACCTCCGCCACCATCGAGCGCATCCACAGCCCCGGAGTCACGCGCAGCGTATATCCGCAGCCCGGTTCGGTCATCCACTCGTAAGCGGAGGCCCGGGGCAGACCATAGGTGGAAAGCAGGGCCATCATCACCCCGCCGTGCGTCACCACCGCCGCGCTCGTTGTGCCGGAGCGCAAAAGCTCCTCCACCAGCTGCTCAAACGCGGAACACACCCGGTATAAAAATGCGCGGCTGTCTTCGCCGTTCGGCGGCGCGGCTTTCTGACCGCTCTCCATCCAGTGCAGGAACGCGGGGTCGCCCTCCAGTTCTTTGGCTGTTTTGCCCTCCCAGTCTCCAAAATCGCATTCCCGCAGGCCGTCGAGCAGCACCGGTTTTGCGTTGGGGTACAGTATTTGCATCGTCTGAACGCAGCGGCCAAGGGGACTGCTGTAATACGCCTGTGCCGCCGGGTACTCCTGCTTCTGTTTGATCTGCAATAATTGCTCGATTCCCTGCTCGCAGAGGGGCGAATCTGTGCTGCCCACATACTGACCAAGCACGTTCCCCTCGGCCACTCCGTGGCGGATCAGATGGATGAGATATGATTTCATAAGATATTGCTCCTTTTTTCATTCTTCCTACGACATCTAGCGGTTTACAATCCGTTGTATTTGTTATATACTTTACAATACGTTAAAGTACCACAAATTTCGACGGGGGTTTTTCCGACATGAACAGTAATTTTCCCAGAATTATGACATTACTGCGGAAAGAACAGGGATACAGTCAAAAAAAGGTAGCGGAAGAGCTGGGTGTTTCACAGGCCCTGCTGTCGCACTACGAAAAGGGCATCCGCGAATGCGGGCTGGATTTTGTCGTGCGCGCCGCGGATTTTTACAATGTTTCCTGCGATTATCTGCTGGGGCGTACCCCTGACCGCAGCGGAGCGACCCTGACCGTGGAGGATATTCCCGAGCCGGACGCCGTCGGGAAGGAAAATGTAATGAAAGGCAGCCTGCTGCCTGTTTTAAATAAAAAGCTGCTCGCCAACTCGCTGAACATTATTTTCAGCCTGCTGCAAAAGTGTGGGAACAAGGCGCTCACCACCGAGATTTCGGCCTGCCTGACTCTCTCGGTTTACAAGGCGTTCCGGATTTTGTATTCGGCAAACCCGAAAAACCCGCGAGGCATGTTCGCCTCGCCGCCCGGCCTTGAGCGAGGCCTTTCGGACGCCGCACTGGCAATTGCTCAGGCCAACGCAGAATACGTGGCCGGCGGCGAGGATTTGGAGCAGGAAAAGGGCTTGAAAAAAGATCAGGCACCCGTGCTTTCTCCCGAGCTGATTCAAGAACAGTACCCACTGTTCGCCGGCTCGCTGTTCCACCTTGTTCAAAGTGCAGAATCGCGCATGGGTATGAAAAACCCGGAAAAATGATCCTTTGGGGCATATCATAACAAATTCATCAGACAATTGCAAACCGCCACGGGAGTCTTCCCGAGGCGGTTTTTGTATACAATTTGTATATTTCCATATTTTTATCGACAAAAAGTACGGAATGTATTTTATCTTCTGAAAATTAACCGCTTTTTCGCTCTATCAATAATAGTTATACTTTGAGCTTTGCGGCAAGTAAATCAAGCACTTATGCTTGCTTCTCCTGTTCCTCTGTTTTTTGAAACAGAACATTTTTCTCTTTCAAAGATATTTTCTCAACCTCATAGCCGTACTCCTTAGCTTCTTTTTTATAATTCAAAAAAGAATGGTCAATCTCAAAGCCGAGGATGTTTTTGATGTCTTCAAAGGAGAGCCTAAGCGGGCTGCGGCCATCCTCTTTTAGATTCTTCCATAAGGGATCATATTTACTCATTTGCACTGCTCTCTTTCGCTTTGTGGTACGCACGAAAGCCATTGCACTCCGCGCGTAGGAATATTTCATACAGAATGATTGATTCAAAAAAATACAAGAAGGGCATTTTCAGTTCATAATACCCATTGTATATTTCCAGGCTAGAATGCGCAGCACACTTTCGTCCAGCCGTTCCTGAGAAACAGAACCGTCCTGCACGGCGGCATACAACGCATCGAAATCCCCCGAACTATCGGTAGAAAGCAGCAGATCATTCCCCGCCAGAAAGGCTGTGGGCGCGGCAGAACTCTCCCCGACCTTATCGCGCAACCCCTGCATGGCCAGATCGTCCGTCATCACAATTCCGGTAAATTTCAGCTCCTCGCGCAGAATGCGGTGTACCTCCGGCGACAGGGATGCCGGATTCTTCGCGTCCATCGCCGTTACAATGTTATGCGACACCAGTACGCACTGCGCGCCGGCATCAATGCCCGCCTGGAACGGCAGAAAATCGCTGTCGCGGAACGTTGCCAGATCACGGTTGTCCGTCACTACTCCAGTATGCGTATCCGGATTGCTGTCGTACCCCGGGAAGTGCTTGAGCGTGCTGGAAAGCTGCTTGCTGTTCGCGGCCTGCACCACCGTTTTGACAAACTCCGCGGTGCGCGTTCCGTTTCGGGCAAACGCACGGGGGAACATATAGGCACTTCTGTCAAAGGTTACGTCCGCTACGGGGGCAAGATTTACATTTAGGCCATAAGACAGCAACAGATCAGCTTTCTCAAGCGTATCCTGACGGATGCTGTCCATACCGCCGTTTGCGTAGACTACCTGCGGTGAATTGAATTTTTTCGGCGCCAAGGCGGAGAACTGGCTAACCCGTGTGACGGTGCCGCCTTCTTCATCCACAGCCAGCGCCATCTTGATTTTGCTGGCATCCTGATACCCCTTCAACATGCTGCGCACCTGCTCCGGCGTTTTATCCTTGAAGCTGTCGCTCATGAGGAAAAAGCCGCCCGGCTGATACTCGGTTACCGTCTGCACATCCCCTTCGGTTGGCGCACGGAACAAAAAGACCTGTCCCACTTTTTCCTTCAGAGACATGCCCGCCAGCGTTTGTGCGGCCTTAGGGTAAGCATCCTTAAAGATTCCCGTCCCTTCCACCACCGGCACGGAAGATGCCTGAGAAGCGATCTCCGACGACTGCGCCTGCGATGCCTGGGAAGAGGAACCCGTCTGCGGGGTGCTCGGCACCGGATTTTTTGCCGCAAACGGCGAAAAAGGGCCGAATAGAGCAAACGCCCCCGCCCCTGCCAGCAGAACACCTGCCAGCAGGACCATGGGGACGACGTTTTTTCTTTGTTTGGAATATTGCGGTGTGTAATGCTTTCTTCTCACTGTTTCAGCAGCTCCCTGTAAAGTCGGATGTATTCATTGGCTGAATGGCCCCAGCTGTTGTCGCATGCCATTGCACGGCGTACCAGAATCTCCCAGCCCTCTTTCTTGGCGTAGCCCTCCAGCGCGCGGTACAAAGCGTACACCATGTCTCCGCTGTCGTAGGTCTGGAAGGTAAAACCGTTGCCCTCGCCGTCGCCGCTGTCCTGAATCGAATCCTTCAGGCCGCCGGTCTCGCGGACAACCGGGATGGTGCCATAGCGCAGAGCAATCATTTGTGAAAGGCCGCAAGGCTCGCTCTTAGAAGGCATGAGGAAAATATCGCAGCCCGCGTACACACGGCGGGAAACCTCCGGCACAAAGCCGATATACGCGCACACACGGCCGGGATAACGACCCTGCATGTCGCGGAAAAAGCTCTCGTACTCATAATCACCGGAGCCGAGCAGCACAAACTGTGCGTCCGTTTCCGCCATGACCCGCTCAAACGAGTCGCGCACCAGATCAAGACCCTTCTGCGCGACCAACCGGGTCACCATGCCAATGAGAGGGGTATCCGCCTCCTGCGCAAGGCCAAGCTGCTCCTGCAGCATGCGCTTGTTCTCTGCCTTACCGGATAGATCCTCCGCGCTGAACGGCGCCGCCAGAGTGTCGTCATTCATCGGGTCATAATGTACAATATCAATCCCGTTCAGAATGCCGGAAAGCTTCCATGAGCGTGAGCTGAGAATTCCCTCAAGCCCATACGCGAACCAGGGGTCCAGAATCTCCTGGGCATAGGTGGGGCTTACGGTCGTTACCCAATTGGCGCACTCAATGCCGCCCTTGAGCATATTGACGCAGTCATCATATTCCAGTAGCTGCGCGGCGGAATCCGGAACTCCCAGAACATCGCGCACCAGCTCCATACCATATTTTCCCTGATACTGAATATTATGGATCGTCATTACCGTCTTGATTCCCTCATACCAGGGATTATTTGCATAAAACAGACGAAAATATACCGGAACCATTGCGGTCTGCCAGTCGTTGCAGTGGATCACATCGGGCTTAAAATCGATGGCAGGCAGCATTTCGAGCGCCGCGCGAGATAAAAAGGCGAACCGCTCCGCGTCGTCGTAATGGCCGTACAGGCCGGGGCGCTTAAAATAATACTGGTTGTCGATCAAATAGTAAATTACCCCGCCCGCTTTTGCTTCAAACACACCGCAATACTGTCTGCGCCACGCCACCGGCACGGAAAGACTGGTTACAAAGTGCATCTGGTCACGCAGCTCCTGCGGAATATCGTCGTAGAGCGGCATTACGACCCGGCAGCCAATCAGGCGGCGGCGCAGGGCCTGTGGCAAAGAGCCGGCCACGTCACCCAATCCTCCTGTGACGGCAAAGGGTAAGGCTTCACTCGTGCAATATAATACTTTCATCACTACGCCTCCTGTCAGTTACACAAACCATCCAAAAAACAGCAAAATGAAATTTCGCTTTCTTCCCGCCTATGGTGGGAGAAATGTCCCTTTTTGCCTGTTTTATGCAAGATTCGTATTATACAATACTCCCCTTACTGATAAAGACCGGATAGGACTGGAATCCCATCAGAGAGCGTTCTTCCTTGATTTCTACATCCTTATCGATGACCACATAATTCAGGTGACTGTCGCGGCCGATGAAGCTGTCCTGCATAATGACGCAATTTTCAAGCTTTGCACCCTTCGCCACCTTAACCCCACGGAACAGCACGCAATTGTGAACCTCACCGTCCACCTGGCAGCCGTCGGCCACCAGCGAATTGGTCACGTGGCAGCCCAGGCCATAGCGCGCGGGCATATCGTCGCGCACCTTGGTGTAGATGGGACGGTCAGGGCAGAAGAGCTGGGCGCGTACCTGCGGCAGCATCAACGCCATGTTGGCCTCAAAATACGCGTTCATGGAGTGGATAACCTGCATAAAGCCGGTAAATTCATGAGCGTACACGCGGTAATGCGGAATGTTGCGCTGCAGCAGATCGCGCGGGAAATCGTACAGATTGCGGCTGATGCAATCCTCCACTAGCTTCATCAGCAATTGTCGGCCGATCAGGAGGATATTCATGCTGTAATTGCATTCTCCCTCCACGCGGGGATCAATCAGCATATCACGCACGCGGAATTCGGGGTCCAGCTGCAATACGCCAACGTTAGACACCTTTGGAGGAACCTTGCCAAACCGGTACACAATCGTAATATCCGCCTGCTTTTCCATATGGGCGGCAATCACTTTTTTGAGGTCAATGTTTGCGACAATATCGCAGTCGCTGAGCAGCACATATTCCTCTTTCGAGCTGGAAAGAAAACGGAACGCGGCCGAAAGCGAATCGATACGGCTGTTGGAAATCGAGCTTTGCGCCCCAAACGGCGGCAGCATATAAAGGCCCTCGCGTTTACGGGACAAATCCCATGCTTTGCCGGAGCCCAGATGATCCGTCAACGACTGGTAGTTGCTCTTGGTCATGACCCCGACCTTATTGATGCCGCAGTTGACCATATTGGAGAGAGGGAAATCGATCAGACGGTAACGCCCGCCGAACGGCACAGAGGCCATCGCGCGTTTTTCTGTCAGCTCACGCACTCTTTCTTCATGTACATTAGAGAACAATAACCCCACCACATTATTTCCGCGCATTATTTCGCCACCTCCTCCGCGTCGATCATCGCCTTAGCCGGCACTACCGTGCCGGGCGCGATCACGCAGTTTTCTCCTACCACAGCGACTCCCCACTTGGATTTATCGTCCATATCCTCGGGCCTGGCCCCAATCACGGCGCCCTTGCCGATGACAGCATTTTCAGAAACTATGGCATACTGAACAACAGCGCCCTCTTCCACCCTGCTGCCCGGCATAATGATCGAATCGCGCACGATCGCACCCGGCGCAATATAAGTGCCGGCAAACAGCACCGTAAAATCCACCTCGCCGTACACGTTGCAGCCTTCGGCAATCAGCGAATTCTGCACCATGGCCTCCGGTGAAAGGTAATGCGGCGGCATCACCGGGTTGCGGGAATAGATTTTCCACGAAGGCTCGCCCAAATCCAGCTCGGTATGCGGGTTGAGCAAATCCATGTTCGATTCCCACAGGCTTTCAATCGTCCCGACGTCCTTCCAGTAGCCGCTGAACTCGTAAGCAAACATTCTCTCGCCCGCATCCAGCATCGTTGGCAGAAGATCCTTGCCAAAATCGTTGGAGGATTGGGGGGTGGCTTCATCCTGCTCCAGATATTTTCGCAGCTTGTTCCACGAGAACACGTAAACCCCCATGGAGGCTTTGTTGCTTTTCGGTTTTTTAGGTTTTTCATCAAACTCGTAGATGGAGCCATCCTCGCGAGTATTCAGGATGCCAAAACGCGAAGCCTCTTCCCAAGGCACCTCGATCTGAGCAATGGTGCAGTCCGCTTCTTTCTCCTTATGATATGCAACCATCCTCGAGTAATCCATCTTGTAAATATGATCACCCGAAAGGATTACCACATAGTCTGGGTGGTACCTCTCGATAAAGGGAATATTCTGATAAATGGCATTTGCCGTTCCCTTGTACCAATCGGCCTTGCGTCCGCGCTGATACGGTGCCAGCATATGAACACCGGCATCCATGCTGTCAAGATCCCAAGGCTGGCCGCTGCCTATGTAATCATTCAGTACCAGAGGCTGGTACTGAGTAAGCACCCCCACCGTTTCAATTCCGGAATTAACACAGTTGGAAAGCGGGAAATCAATAATCCGATACTTTCCGCCGTAGGGCACCGCAGGCTTTGCCAGATTTTTGGTCAGCACCCCCAAGCGGCTGCCTTGCCCGCCGGCCAGCAGCATGGCGACAACTTCTTGTTTTGGCAACATCGTAACTTACCTCCTTGGCTAGTGTTTTGAAAAGCGCCGCTGATTATGATGGCTGTTTCGGCAACCGGCTGCCGTTCTTTTGCGTACGGCGCCGCCTGCATTTTAAATAGAAGACGGACATGGGCGGCAGCGTAAGGCTGACGCTTTGTTCATACCCGTGCATGGGAATCGGATGAGAAGAAATGGAGTCCCCGTTGGTAACGCCGGTACCGCCAAACTCGATTTGATCGGAAGAGAACACCTCCTGGTAGACGCCGTCCCACGGCACGCCGATACAGTAGTTTTCCCTTTGAATCGGCTGAAAATTACAAACGACAATGAGTTCTTTTCCCGCCTGATCGATCCGGCGGAACGAAATAACACTCTGAGTGTAATCATCGTTCGAAATCCAGGAAAAGCCCTCCCACGAAAAATCAATCTGCCACAGGGCGGAATTCTCCAGGTAGAAGTGATTCAGCGCTTTAAAGAAGCACTGGGCCTGCTGATGCAGCGGATATTCCAGCAGGAACCATTCCAGCTGCTTTTCATTATTCCACTCAACAAACTGGCCGAATTCTGTGCCCATAAAAATCAGCTTTTTCCCGGGATGCGCCATCATATAGCTCATAAACGCACGCACACCGGCAAGCTTTTCTTCATTATCGCCAGGCATTTTATTGATCAGCGAGCATTTACCGTGTACCACCTCGTCATGTGAGATGGGTAAGATAAAGTTTTCGGAAAAAGCATAGACAAATGAGAATGTGAGGCTGTCGTGATTATACCTGCGGTAAACCGGGTCGAGCGACATATACCGCAGCATGTCGTTCATCCAGCCCATGTTCCACTTATAGTTAAAGCCAAGCCCACCGCAGTAGGTAGGGCGCGAAACCAGCGGCCACGCGGTGGATTCCTCCGCAATCATCATCACATGCGGCGACACCTCGAACACCGCTTCGTTGAGCTTCTGAAGGAACGTAACGGCCTCCAGATTCTCCCGCCCGCCCTGCTCGTTGGGAATCCATTCGCCTGCCTTACGGCTGTAATCAAGATACAGCATCGACGCTACCGCATCTACCCGAATTCCGTCAATATGGTACTGCTCCAACCAGAACACTGCGCTGGAAATCAGAAAGCTGATCACCTCACTGCGGCCATAATCGAACACCAGTGTTCCCCAGTCTTTATGCTCACCCTTTTTTGGGTTCGCATATTCATAGCAAGGGGTACCGTCAAAGCGGGCCAGACCGTTTTCGTCCTTGGGAAAGTGAGCGGGAACCCAGTCGAGAATCACGCCGATCCCCACCTGGTGGCATTGATCGACAAAATACATAAAATCCTTCGGCGTGCCATAGCGTGAGGTCGGCGCAAAATAGCCTGTCACCTGGTAGCCCCAGGAGCCGTCAAACGGATATTCCGTGAGGGGCATCAGCTCAATGTGCGTATACCCCATTTCTTTCACATATGGAAGAAGCTCTTCGGCCAGCTGGCGGTAGGAATAAGGGCTGTCATCCGGATTTCTGCGCCAAGAGCCCGCGTGCAACTCGTAAATATTCACCGGCTGATTGTAGTGGGGCTTCTGTGCCTGACGGCGCTTCCACGCCGCATCTTTCCACGAAAAACCATCCAACGAATAATATTTGGAGGCGTTCCCAAAACCGTTTTCAAAATGGAAGGCATAGGGATCGCTTTTAAATACCTCGGTGCCGTCCGCCTGCCCAACGCAGAATTTATAAGACATGTACTCGGGCAGAACAAAGGGCAAATAGCCCTCCCAAACGCCCTGGCTGATTTTCTTCATCGGATACTCGTCGGCATCCCAGTCGTTGAACTCGCCCGCAACAGAAACAGAAAGAGCGTTCGGCGCCCAAACCCGGCATACCATGCAGGGGGACCCGTCCCGTTCTGTTTCATGCATGCCCATATACTCATAAGCCTTGCAGTTCGTGCCTTGATGAAACAGAAAAAGCGGCAAACTGGAGCCCTGCGTTTTCGATGACATGTGAATCCACTCCCTTCCAGAGCTTTCTAATTTCATCATACCACAAATTCCTAAAATTTCAATAGTTTTTAGTAATTCTCTTAAAACAATCAGGTTAGCAACTCTGCTAATTTGTTTATATCATACAAATAATTGCCAGTTTGATTAGGTAATGGGTTGGAGAACCCAACAGAGAATCTATTCCAACAATCGATACACTGAAAACCGGATGTTCCTTTTCCCTGACCAGGTTGGGAAAAAGGAATAAGAAATGAAATCGCGTGTGTTTCAGTGGCATTACAGTATCTTACTGGATTGACAGTGTCGGATTTTAGAAAAAAGAGGACGCGCCGTATTTTTGCCGTATATAAAAACGTGCATGTGTTTTATGCACATACACCGTTATCAAGCTCCGGCCAACCGAATATTTCTTCATCTCGTGGGAAAGTACCACTTGCCGTTTTGCTGATTTGCTTACTAGTATATCCAGCACAAATCAGTAAATTTTACAATTATCCTTCTTACTACTGATGATGATCGAATAAAGCTCAAAAGGCTCTATCCGATTATGAAAAAAATTTAGATATTAGGTTAATAACTATAAGTGATATTTCTTCACTAAAATTATATAAGACATTTTTTTATGTATATTATGGATGGAAAGCGCGATATAGGAAACATATTCTGTAATAAAATGAATTACTTTTAAGGAGATGACTGGAATGATTCGAATGAGGCAAGACGGCAGTATTGACATGGGTGTACTGGAAATAAACGATATTGTAGATATTACTTTGCTGCAAAATTTTCAAGACAACTTTGCAGTTAGCATGGACTGTGCAAGCGTGACGGTGGACAGAAGCGGAAATCCGGTTACTGACCCGAGTTCGTATTCGAAGTTTTGTGACCAATATGTACATAAAAGCAAAATTGGTGATGAAAGATGTGCCCACTCTCACAATCGGATGGGGCAGGAAGCCGCACGCACCGGAAGGCCCTATGTGGGGCAGTGTCATGCCGGGCTGATCGATTTTGCCGCCCCGATCATCGTCCACGACGAATTGATTGGAACCGTGCTGGGCGGACAGCTCCTTTCGGAAAAGCCTAAGGAAGATTATTACCGTGAAGTTGCAAAAAAAATCGGCTCCAGCGAAGATGGTCTTGTCGATGCGGTGAAAGAAATAAAAGTTACGGAAAAAAGAAATATTAATGCTGCGGCTGAAGTGCTGTTTATTGTGGTAAACACACTTGCGGAAAACGGGCTTGCAAAGATAAAACTGCAAATGGTCGCTAAGCAGCTGGCCAATAAGTTTGTCGATATTTCCGCTACTTTAGAGGAACTTGCGGCATCTGCCCAGAGTATTGGCGAACAGCAGAAGCAGTTGAATCAGGAAATTGAACAGATCGGAAAGTTCACACGGGAAATCAATGGCATATTAAAATCCATTTCTCAAATTGCGACGAACACCATGCTGCTTGGTTTTAATTCTTCGATTGAAGCGGCGCGAGCAGGAGAAGCCGGCAAAGGATTTGCCGTGGTTGCGCGGGAAATTCAAAATCTTTCGGAAAGTTCAAAAAAGACCGCAGAAAATATTTTACAACTTACACAGCAGATTACAACATCCATTGACAGTACGCTTCAAAGCTCACAGTCCACCTTATACACGACAACGGAACAGACAAAAGCAATGGAAAACGTGTCCAATGCGGTTCAGGAGATTGTCGGATTGGCGGACGAGCTTGACAATATGATGAAAGCTACCCGCTAATAAGTATCACTATACGAATAAGTTCTTGAAGTGTCTCCTTACAGTAAAACCTCCTGCCGCAGAACGGCAGGAGGTTTTACTGTAAACAGGATGATACCAAAGTGTTATACCGGTTCAATAGTACAGCTTATATTTAGTCCTTTTCCAGAGGTAACTCATGGAATAATATCTTGGCCTTGTTTAAAAAATAAATCTTACACAAAGACACCATAAACAGCATTGACAATTGAACTTGAATTCTTTTGACAGTTCTTGCAGTAACATAACAAAACACCCCTTGTTAAATTGCAAAAACAAAATAACAAAGAGTGTTAATACTTGTGTTATGATAGCCATATTGTTACTCGTATAAATACGGTACAACGAAAACCGTTGTTATAACAAAAACGGCTTATTTACAATGAAACTGGTCTTAGCGAAGCATGACAACTATTTTAAACCATCAAGAATCATAAGGTTTAATGCGGTTTTTATTTATGATCGACACTGAACATGTGCTTGATCAAATCGAGCACCTTGTTGCTGTAACCCCACTCATTGTCATACCAGCTAACCAGCTTGACAAAATTGGGATTGAGCATGATGCCTGCTTCTGCATCGAAAATGGAGGTGCGGGGGTCACCCAGGAAATCGGAGGAAACAACGGCATCCTCGGTATAGCCCAGAATACCCTTCATCTCGTTTTCGGAGGCTCCCTTCACGGCTGCGCAGATTTCTTCATACGTAGCGGATTTCTCCAGACGGCAGGTCAGGTCAACCACAGACACATCCAGGGTAGGAACGCGGAAGGACATACCGGTCAGTTTCCCCTTCAGCTGAGGGATCACCAGAGTCGCAGCCTTCGCCGCGCCGGTGGACGAAGGAATGATATTGCCGGAAGCCGCTCTGCCGCCTCTCCAATCTTTCGCGGAGGGGCCGTCTACGGTCTTCTGAGTAGCGGTGGTGGAGTGAACCGTCGTCATCAGGCCTTCTGCGATGCCGAACTTATCGTTGATGACCTTCACCAGCGGAGCCAGGCAGTTGGTGGTGCAGGATGCGTTGGAAACAACCGTCATATCGGAGGTATATACATCGAGGTTGACGCCGCATACAAATGTGGGGGTGTCATCCTTGGCCGGAGCGGAAATAACAACCTTCTTTGCGCCGGCCGCAATGTGAGACGAGGCCTTTTCTTTTGTGGCGAATACACCAGTGGATTCCACAACATATTCTGCGCCGTCAGCGCCCCACGGAATGTTAGAGGGGTCCTTTTCTGAATGAACGTTGATTGCTGTGCCGTTTACAACCAGCTTGCCACCCTGTGTGCCGATTTCGCCCTCAAATCTGCCGTGCATCGTATCGTACTTTACCATGTACACCATGTAATCCAGATCAATGAAGGGATCGTTGATCCCGACGATCTCGAATACATCCGGCTGAGCCACCGCCGCACGGAAGACCAGACGGCCGATTCGGCCAAATCCGTTGATGCCAATTTTAATAGACATAGTACAACCTCCTAAAATCGATTTAAAGCTTTCCTTGTCTTTCCATTATTTTATATGATTTTCAGGAATATTACAAGACATTGCGAAAAATTTAACTAATTAACACTTTGATTTTCATGTCTGGCATCAGCATTCCCTTTGCAGGCCAGTTTTACACCCAGCGAGACTAAAAACAGCGCGATCACCAAGTACAAAACGCTGCTCTCCATACTCATGGAGCAGAACACTCCCCGGCCCATGGCATACATTAAAAGATTCGGCACCGTAACGGTCAGCGCAAGCAAGCCGTAGCACATACTGGTGGAAACCATCAGCCGGCGGCTTTTGAGGTCGTCCACACCGGCCCAGAAGCGCGATTGGGCAAACAGGCATAGGAGCAAAAAGATCACCATAAACATGGAATACAGGCTCTCAATTGTGTTGACTACCTCGGTGTACCTGACAAACATCACCGTTAGATCCAGGCAGGACCACAGCGGCACGATCAGCGCACCGGCCGGCAGAGCCACATAGGGGTTCCTGCCCGTTGCCAGACCCCAGGTGAGTACCAGAAAATTAATGGACGCCAACATTCCGAACAGCGCCAACGCTCCATACAAGCCCGGGTGCTGCACCCAGACTGGCAGCTGCTGCAAACCGTCGTCATAAAAGTTATCGCGCCCGGCCGCCACCAGCATCAGCTGGTGCAGCGAATAAATCAGCAGTGCGGCGCCGCTAAGGCCACCGAAGATCACTGTCGGAAATCCGGACAAATCCCCAAAGGTAAACGAAATGGATTTTTCACGGTACGACAGCAGCAGAATCCCCGCGCAGCCCAAAACCAACGCAACAGACACAATCGCCGCCGTTACGTTCCCATCCGTAAAAAAACCTGTCTTACTGTCTACAAAGTTCATCAGCTGATACAGGCGAATCGGTATCGCCAAAACACACGAGACCGCAAATGCGATCCACATTTTTTTCATCATGCTTTCTGGCCCTTTCTCATCTTGTTCGGCGGTCGCGCAGCGATGTCCCCCGTTTTGGCAGTTTTCTGAAGTCTATGACCCATTTTATATCACGCATCCCGCAAAGTCAATACAGGTGTATGCTTTGCGGGGAAAGGAGCCCGTATGAAAGGAAAAACCGCATGGTGCATGATTTTATTCTTACTGCTGCTGCTCATCCCCTTGATCGCGCTGGGCGCAAAGGTGCCGGACAAAGAATCCGGCTCCCCTGCGTCTTCCGCCGTAGAAAGCAGCCAGTCTGCGCCACAGTCCGCAACCGGTCCGCCACAAAGCACCCAGACAGCCGCTGTTTTTAAGATTTTGGATGAGCCCACCGGAGAGGTGCTGACGGTTGATGATAAGGAATTCCTCTACGGAGCCGTCGCGACGGAGATGTCTCCCGAAAGCCCGATGGAAGCCCTCAAAGCGCAGGCGGTGAGCGCTTACACCTATTACGGCCGCCTGCGGGCGCAGCAGAAGGAGAAACCGGACGCCTCACTGAAGGGTGCGGATTTTTCGGCTGACATTTCCGGCTGGAAGCTCTACACCACCAAAGCGGAAATGCAGAAGCGCTGGGGCACCAAATTTGACACCTACTACCAGACGCTGGGAAAGGTAGCCGACGCGGTTTACGGCCAAACGCTGCAAAGCGACGGCCAATTGATCTGCGCGACGTATTACGCGATTTCCTCCGGCAATACGGAGGCTGCCAAAGACATTTGGGGTGGGGATTACAGCTACCTGGTGCCGGTTGCAAGCCCCAGCGACGTTAGCGCGAGTGGTTACAGCACCACCGTGTCTTTGGCCGCTCAGCAGGTGCAGCAAGCGGCACAGAAGCAATGGGGAATCTCTTTGAACGGCGACCCCTCCGCGTGGTTCGGCAAGGCGGAACGAACGACCTCCGGCTCTGTGACGAATCAAACGCTCGGCGGAAAAACCGTCAAGGGTGGCGAGGTTCGCACGGCGTTCGGCTTGCGCTCCGCAAATTACACAGTCACTTACGCCAAGGATAAATTCACCTTCTCAGTCAAGGGCTACGGCCACGGCGTGGGCATGAGCCAGGCCGGGGCGGAATACATGGCGCAACACGGCTCCAACTACAAGCAAATCCTTGAATGGTATTACCCCGGCGCGAAGCTTGTTTCCACCTGAGCGCATAAATCAAGGCTTGCCCCCGTGCCGGGGCGGGCTTTGCTTTTCTTGTAACAGAATTTGTTTTTTCTCTGCGGGGGTTCCCCGTGGAAATTCTGCTGGCGCAGGGCTTGCCCCTCATGCCGGGGCGGGCACTTCCTTTCTTGCGAAAAGAAAGGAAGCAAAGATTCGCCAAGGCTCCGCCTTTGGAATCCGTTTAGGGGAACGGCTCCTGAAAGCATCACCGACAACCCTCGGGAAGGCGCTCCATTGAAAATGCTCACTCTCCGAGCTTGATCTCGAAATAAGTCTTGCTATCCCGTCTGTCGGCGGGCATTTTCAAAGCGCTCTCGTTGGCTCGCAGTTTTTCGGTGCGGCTTCGCCGCTGAACGCAATTAGTTAACTGTCTGTTTTCACAAAACAAGGTGCGCTTGTTGGCTCGGAGAAGAATGCTTTCTGTTAGCGGAGAGATCCTTTTTTGTTTTTGCGGGCATCTAAGCTTTCTTACGCACAAGCTGCGCGCACAGGCTTGTTCCTGTGCGGAAAATTCGCACCAGAGCGGGAGCTCCTCCCGGTTTCCAAAGGCAGAGCCTTTGGTCGTTGAGAGGGGATCCAAGGGGAGAGAATCGAAACTCTCCCCTTGGAAGGCCTTTGCTTACTTTCGTCCTTTCACGAAAGTAAGTGCCCGCCCCGGCATGAGGGGCAAGCCCTGCGCAAGCAGAATTTTCCCGTGAGGCTACTCACAGAAAAAAGCAGCTTGTTCACCTGTGAACGCAACAAGGGACTGCCCTCTCGGGCAGCCCCTCTTTTTTGTCATATTTCGCACAAATATGCACAAAGCGGCGGTCTGGAAGATGAAGTCCAAACCGCCGCCACGCAAATACAGCTAACAGAAATTATTTAGTTCCTTGCGAACCTTTACTTGCTTTTAATTACTTCAGTGCAGAAACGTTGTTACCCTTTACACCGACAGAAGCTGCGCCCTTGGCTACAACAAACTTAACGGAAACATGGGTGTTGCCAACAGTAGCAACTACAAAAGCAGTGCCAGCATTCTGAGCTGTTACTCTGTATACGCCGTTGCCACGGGGAGCGATGGAAACAACCTTACCATTTACGGTAACAACCGGAACAGCAGTTGTGCCGGTGGTGGAGAATTTCACATCGTAAGCTTTGCCAGGAGCAAAGGTGTAGGAAGTGGTATCAGCCTTCAGAGTACCGTTTACCTTAGCTACGTTCACAGTCAGAGTAGCGGTAGCGCCGTTTGCATCAGTTGTGGTGATGGTAGCGGTACCAACAGCAACGCCCTTAACCTGGAACTTGTAGCCGCGAGGATCAGCAGCGTTGAACAGCTCAACAGTTGCGACCTGAGTATCGGAAGAAGTAGCGGTCATAACAGCCGCAGTGGAGGACTTCGCGATATACTGGTACACAGCGCCAGTACCCAGAGTTACGGGCTTAGTGGTATCCAGAGTTACGGTGGACTGGGGCTTCTCAACAACATTTACATTCAGAGTAGCCTCAGCATAGTCTTCCAGCTCATCGCCATTTGCATCAACAACAGAAGCTGTAACAGTGGCTTTGTTGTCAATAGAACGATCAGCATTGTAATCCAAAGCTTTAATGGTCAGCACATTGCCTTCCTGAGTTACGGAGACATAATCGTCATTCGCATCTACATCATAGGCAATAGAAGCACCGGAGGGCAAAGCAGTCCCATCGGGATAGTTTGCAACCGTTACAGTTGTAGACTGGCCCTTTGCAATGGTCAGGTCGGTCTTATCGAACTTCGGACCAGCAAAAGTAACGTTCTTAATTACCTGCTTGTCAGTAGTCTTATTGACGCTCTTGGTCTCTAAGCCAAAGCCCAAACCATCAATGTCAGCACCGTCTACAGCGCCTTCATTAGACTGGAATGCAGTAGCACCAGCAGTCAGACCAGCAGTCAGTTCCATCTTAACTTCGTCACTTACACCATCTTCAACAAACAGCTTGTCGGCAGGGAATGCAAAGCGTCCGTCGCCATCAATGCTGCCAATGCGAGCATCGGAAACTTCCAGTCTGGAATCTTCGTCGACGTCTACAGAATCGGCAATCAGCTTGCTGGTGAGAACAACCTTAGACTCATTTTCGAGCTTTACAGTCTGCTCAGTAGCAGCCGCAATACCCTTAATAGCACCAGTGAAATCATCAAAGCTGACATCATTGATATAATCGCCGTCAACAACGTTCAAAGAAACATTGTCGCCAGAAATCTTAATCTCGCCACCCTGATCTTCACTCTTCAGTGTGCCTTTAACAGTCACAGTTGCATCGCTGCTAGAATCAACAGAAACACCGCTGTTTGCGACAGTCTTATTTTTAACAGTAACATTGCCACCAATTGTGGTGTCAACATCATCGTCCTCTGCATCCAAAGTCAAGGAAGAAACAACTACATTACCAGTAATATCGCCACCGGTAATATTAGCCGAAGCATCTTCGGCATCAATTGCCTTAACCTTACCTTCAGAAATGGTAATAGTTCTTGCTCTGTCTTTAACAGTTCCAACCGTGCCCCCCTGAATATCAACGGTAGTGGCTTTAATGTCGCCAACAGTACCATCTTCTACAGTCACGGACTGAGGGTTAGAATCGCTACCAACATTCAAAAGCTCAACGGAACCGCCCAAAAGCTTAATAGAAGTGTCGGAAACAATTTCGTCATAAGAACCAACTGCATCAGCGTTGTCCTTATTGGTCTTCCAGTAATCCTTATCATCCCAGTCAAAACCACCGGCTGCAATGTAAGTTTTACCATTCTTCTTGTTAATCTCCCATTTGGAAGGCAGATTGCTACCGGTCAATTTCGAACCAGTCAGCAAATCAATATCCGCATCCCATTTCTTGGCAACTTCCACCTTCTGGTTTGTTACGGAGCTATCAATGTCAAAATGTGCAGCTACTGTTGTGGGTGTAGTTACTGCAGGCACAAAGTCACCGAGTTTAATCTTCAAGGTATCATTGCCAGTTTTGGCCAGCTCAGCATCCTTGTGAGGTACAACAGGTGTAACACCAGAAGCACTCGCAGAAACTTCCACTTCAAAAGTTGTAAACAAACGAACAATACTCGTATCTGTCAAAGTAGAATCAACGTTCTGAACAGTATAATTGCCATTAGCCTGTTTTACAAATTCAGATGCGCCAGCGATTGCAACTTTATCAAATATCTTATCGCCCTTCATTTCGAGCTTGCTGGTATCAATAAGCTGAATATTAGATGCATACTCGGTAGAAGCCGTTAACTTATTCCAAGCAGCGCCATCATATGCATAATAGCTATCACTTGCAGTCAAAGCCGGAAGTACTGCCTTTGCAGCATAGCTCTTTGCATTAAGAGCAGTAGGAGTTCCAGTAGGAGCAGTTGCTGTCAGTGCAACAACAACATTTGTCAAAGGCTGAAGAGCATAGTTTGCTGCGGTAGTGAGGTACGTACCGGTAATACCACCAGAAATGCCGGTGGCAGTGGCATCTGCTCTTTTGTAGTCAGCAACAATCGTGCTGCCGCTCTCGGGTACCGCGTAATACGCCTGTACATCCAAATACATCTGGTTAACAGCAGCAGTTTTAATGTCATCCGGTTTTTCGTCAATTACAGCGGTACCAGTGGTGGGCTTACCAAGAAACAGTTCGTTCTCTTTGTCGGAATAAATTGTAATCTCTTTAGAAGCCTTTACAGTTACTTCTTTGTCATCACGATCATAATCCTCTACCTCATAGGTAACGGTGATCACTTCTTTACCGGAAGCATCTTTTTTCAGAGTCAGATCACCATCTTTATTGATAGTAATCAACTTGTCGCCGGAAACATGGTTGTAGCTATCGTAATCAGCAGCACCCGCATTCTCATGGTCATAGGTCTCAATGCTGGGGTTACCGATCAGAGTAGCCAAAGAAACTGTCTTCGCAGAGCTCCCGCTGACGAGGAACAGTTCATCATCGTCATTCAAATTCTGAATGCCAGTCAAAGAACCTGTTTCTCTGGTACTTGCAGCGGATGCAAAGTTCAGGGATGAAAAGCTCGACACGATCATGGCGGAAGCCAGGATCAGTGACAAAACTTTACTTTTGGTTTTGTTCATCCTTTTTAGTCCTCCTTAAAAATTTGTTTTTGTTGTGCGTATTTGCGTTGTGCTTATGAAACGTAAACATACATGGCAGCCCCGGGTTTCGCCCCCCGGAACAAGCGGCAGCAACAGGTGTTTCGTAAGAAACGTATAGCCACCCCGCTTATATGTTTAGTTGAATTATAAGGGATGGCGGACAGAATGTCAAGGGCAATTTTGCCTTTTTTTCAAATTTTAACAGCCCGCGAAGCCTTGGTACGCCTGGATTTCTCAGGATTTTCCATGGCAAAATCAGTTATGTCTAATTCATAGACGATATGTTAACAATTTATGAATTATTACATTTTTCTGTCTTTTTTCTTTCCACCGATTTCTTTGGATATTTCTGGTGCAAGCACACGCACAGCCAGGCCGTCTTCATAATAAACACCCGAAACCGGTTCATCGTTTTGCCACCTGCCGGTAAAAACAATTTGCCCGTTCGAAGAATAAGCGGTGCCGATTCCGTGGCGCACGCCGTTCTGCCACTGGCCGGTATAGCAGATTCGTCCCTCGGCGCTGAACAGAGTGACCTCTCCGCACAGAGTGCCGTTCTTCCACCGGGCAACCAACAAGGTGCCGTCTTTGGTGCGGAAGCTGGCGCCCATTCCGTGGCGCTGGCCGTTTTCGAGTGCGCCCGCGTAGCAGACGGAGCCGTCCGGGCCGATTACTGCGCCGCAGCCGCCGGGGCGGTCGTTTTTCCATGTGCCCGCGTAAAGCCCGCTTGCGTCGGGACGAAAGCCGACTCCTACGCCCTCGCGGCGGTCTTTTTTCCAGGTACCCGCATAGCACAGGCGGCCTGTTCTATAGTAGTAGGCGCCAAAGCCGTCGCGCCTGCCGCGGGAATAGGTGCCCTCATACGCGGTTTTTCCATCCGGCATCTCCGTGCGGCCCCGGCCGTGGCGCTGGTCATCCAACACCTCGCCGTAATAGTGGTAGCGCTCCGTCTGGCTGATTATGATGGTCTTGACCGCGCGGGGGATTTCCTCGGCGGCCTCCGGCGGCACAGGATGGGCATCCGCACAGGCACAAAGCCCCGGCGCGCGGATGGCGCCGTCTGCTCCGCACTTTGCTACCGCATAGCGAACGGCAGAACTTTTATTTTTATGGACTTCCTCATGAAACAGCTGGCCGTTCATCGCATTACATAGCGTTTTGGGAACATCCGGCTGGGTGGATTCTTTTTTTGGAAAATCCTGCATATTTTCAGGTTCGACGCATAGATCACTTCGGATTTCATCCAAATTTTCTTCCATTTTTTGAATTTGCTTCAATAAATCTGAAACCGCAATCTCCCCCGCCTTCGCCGGGTTCGGCGGAAGTGATTCCTCCCCGGCACTGTTTTCCTCCCGCAAAATCGCCGTTCCCGGCCAAGGCTCGTCCTGCTGCGGCGCATACAACTCCTCCTGCGAAACAGAGGACGGCTCATCCGAGAGAGAATGCTCCGCGCTCTTTTCGTCCTGTTGCGGAACAAACACGGGAACGGATGAGACCACACCACTGCGCAGCCGCTCCTGCAGCTCTGCGCGCCTGCGATATTCCTGTTCGGTGCAGTAGCAAAAGTCGCCGTCCAGCCGCGCCGCGATGATCTGCGGTTCACCCACCTCGGAATCGATCATCGTCTGCTCCACCGTGCCCATGCAAATCGGGCAGGCGCGCAGAATGGTTTGGGATTGCTCCCCGTTTTCCTGCCAGTGCGTCCGCATCAGCTCCTCCGGGCGCTCCGGCAAAACAGAAAGCGACTCCTGCACCGCGCCGCCGGGCGCGTAATACTCCGCCTTTTGCAGGTGATGTTCCTTATTGTATTCCGTGCGGCTGCGCACGGCTCCATTTTCATCTAATATGGATAGGGCATAGCCGCCCGGGATCGAGCGAACCTGCTCTGTCAGGCGGCGGTCACACGAGCGCTCCCAGACAAAGCCGCCTGGGGAAAGTGCATAGCGCACCTGCACCTGCATTCCATCCTCCCGGCCTGAAATACGCCCCTTCCCTTTCTTCCCGCTCCCCAAAAAATCACGGCGCGCCTCAAACAGCGTCCCGTGCAGCGAGGCCAGAGCGCTGTATCCTTTATAATAAATCGTTAATATTTCCTGCTCCGAAACCCGCATGGCCCAAAGCCCTCCCAATGCCTGATCTCTCTGTATGAGAGCCAATAAAATCAGCCTCGTGCCGCCGAAAAATCGTTTCTTCCCCGCCTGCGGCAGGGGAACAAAGCATTCGTGGTACGGTATGTATCAGTGTATCTGATTCGAAAGTCTTTGGCAAGGGAATCATGCCGGATTTTTGCGGATTTTCCTCAAAATGAAAGCTGCCGTAAAACAATGCGGAAATCCGCAACCGTTTTACGGCAGCCGTGCCTGGGCCGTGTTTATTTGAACATATACTCCATGTTGTCCAGCACACCGTTTACCTTACGCATCGCCTTGCCGGCGGTACGCTTCAACTGACGGTTGCTTTTCATGGCCTTGCTGCTAACACCGGCTACCGCCAGGCCAGCCACCAGCCCCGCACTCATGCCTTTTACAAAACCCTTTGTTTCATTATACATATCGATTACCCTCCATATGGTGTAGATCATTTTCAGACCCGACATTATTTATTCCCTCCAGATTCCATAGATAATCAGAAAGATTATGGCAAAACCAATTTTTACACTTATCTTTTCCGAAATATTTGCAATTTATTGATAGACTTTTTTTGCCGCTTGGATTATGATTGGTATGATAAACGGCAATCATTCCCAAACAAAAGCAGAAAGGAACACCCGAATCATGGCAACCCTAAATATTGTTATGGTAGAACCGGAAATTCCTCAGAACACAGGCAACGTGGCACGCACCTGCGCCGCAACCGGAGCTACCCTGCACTTGGTAGGGCCGATGGGCTTTACCATTGACGACAAAAAGCTCAAACGCGCCGGGCTGGATTACTGGCATTTGCTCGATATTCACTACTACGCTACTTTGTCCGATTTCTTCAAACAAAATACCGGGCATTTTTTTTATTTTTCAACGAAGGCGCCGCACACCCATACGCAGGTTTCTTACCCAGACAACAGCTACCTGGTGTTCGGCAAAGAGACCGCCGGCCTGCCCGAGGAGCTGCTACAGAAGAATCCCGATTCTGTTGTGCGCATTCCCATGCTGGAGGAAGCGCGCAGCCTGAACCTTTCGAACGCGGTGGCAATCGGCGTTTACGAGGCGCTTCGCCAGTGGGATTACCCCCGCCTTACCCGCATTGGGCACCCGCGCAGCTTTGAGTGGTAATTTTTTTCGTAAATCGAATTTATCGACGTTCCCACACTTGAAAAAAAGGCAAAAATAGAATAAAATGGGATCAAATAATTATTAATTTAACAATATGTACCCATGCCATACAATCGAATTTGATCATATAGCCATTTGCCTGTAAAGGGGCTTGTTATGAAAACAGCATTTCTTTCCTCTCCACAGGCAGGGGAAGAAATCAACAGCCTGTTTAAAAAATAAAATTATGATATCAATTAAAGGAGTGCAGCTTATGAACTATCTGAACAAAAAGAGTGTGGAAGATATTGATGTTGCGGGCAAACGCGTTTTGGTCCGCTGTGACTTTAACGTTCCTTTTGATGGTGAAGGAAATATTTCGGACCCTAAGCGTATTGATGAAGCACTCAAGACCATTCGCTACCTGATCAGCCATCACGCAAAGGTGATCCTTTGCTCTCACCTGGGCCGCCCGAAGGGTGAATTCAACCCGCAATATTCCCTGGCCCCCGTAGCGGCCTACCTTTCAAAGGCGCTCGGCCAGCCCGTACAGATGGCGAAGGACGTGATTGGCGACAGCGCCAAGGCGATCTGCACTTCTTTAAAAGAGGGCGAGGTCGCTCTCCTCGAAAATGTGCGCTTCCATAAAGAAGAAGAAAAGAATGACCCGGAATTCTCGAAGGCTCTGGCCTCTCTGGCAGACATTTATGTGAATGACGCGTTTGGCACCGCGCACCGCGCGCATGCTTCTACCGCCGGCGTAGCTGCTTACCTGCCCGCCGTATGCGGCTATTTGATTCAGAAAGAAATCACCGTCATGGGGAATGCTTTGGCAAACCCGAAGCGCCCCTTTGTCGCAATTTTGGGCGGCGCAAAGGTTTCGGATAAAATCGGCGTCATCAGCAACCTGCTGGACAAGGTAGACACGCTGATCATCGGCGGCGGCATGGCCTACACCTTCATGAAGGCGCTGGGCTATTCCATCGGCACCTCGATCTGCGAGGACAACAAGCTGGATCTGGCACAGGAAATGATGGCAAAAGCGAAAGAGAAAAACGTGAAGTTCCTGATTCCCTTGGATAACGTGGTCGCCGACAAATACGACGAGAACGCCAACCACCAGATTTCCGATTCCGACCAGATTCCGGACGGCTGGATGGGCCTTGACATCGGGCCGAAAACACAGGAGCTGTTTACCTCTGCTCTGAAGGGCGCGGGAACGGTTGTATGGAACGGGCCGATGGGCGTCAGCGAATGGAAAAACTTTGCGGCCGGTACGGTGGCCGTAGCCAAGGCCGTTGCCGAAAGCGGCGCGGTTTCCATCATCGGCGGGGGCGATTCCGCAGCGGCTGTGGAACAGCTTGGCTTTGCGGATAAAATGACTCATATTTCCACCGGCGGCGGCGCGTCTCTGGAATTCCTGGAGGGCCTGGAGCTGCCCGGTATTGCCTGCCTGAACGATAAAAACTAAGCAAAGAAAAGGGCGGGCGAAAGTCTGCCCTTTTTTCAACCGGGGCCTCCTCCGTTTTCAAAACGTTCGGGCTGCCCCATACAGAGAAAGAGAGGAAGAGAATCCTATGAATAAAGAGCTGAGAAGAGCCGTGATTGCCGGCAACTGGAAAATGAACAAGAACCCTGAGGAAACCAAAGCGCTGCTTGCAGCGGTTGCCCCGCTGGTAAAGGGCGCAAAATGTGAAGTAGTTGCCTGCGTTCCGTTTATTGATCTTCCCGTGGCAATCGAGGCCGCGAAGGGCACGGATATTCAAATTGGCGCGCAGAACTGCCACTGGGAGGAAAGCGGCGCCTTCACCGGAGAAATTGCCGCCAACATGCTCACCTCAATCGGCGTTTCTTATGTCATCATCGGGCACAGTGAGCGCCGCACTTATTTTGGCGAGACCGATCAGACCGTAAACAAGAGAATGCGCGCCGCGCTCAACGCCGGGCTTTCCGTCATTCTGTGCGTTGGCGAAACGCTCGAGCAGCGCGAGCAGGGCATTACGGAAGAGCTAGTTGCCCTTCAAACAAAAATTGCTCTGCTTGGTGTGACCAAAGAAGAGCTTTCCCGTGTCATCATCGCCTACGAGCCCATCTGGGCCATCGGCACGGGCCGTACTGCCACTTCCGCGCAAGCGGGCGAGGTCTGCGGGGCCATCCGCAATGTGATCGCTGCGTTATACGATGAAAAAACAGCCAACGCCTTCACCGTTCAGTACGGCGGTTCCATGAATGCCAAAAACGCCGCAGAGCTGCTGGCACAGGACGATGTGGACGGCGGGCTGATCGGCGGCGCTTCGCTGAAAGCCGCAGATTTTGCGGAAATTGTCCGCGCGGCCTCTGAGGGTTAATCCTCAACTGTATCGCAAAGGAGAACTGTTATGAAAAAACCTTTGATTTTAATGATTCTCGACGGCTTTGGCATCGCCCCTGAATACGGCAACGCCATCATGGCCGCGAAAAAGCCGAATCTTGACCGTCTGTTCCGTGAAAACCCCCTTACCCAAATCGGTGCTTCCGGCCTGAATGTGGGCCTGCCAAACGGGCAGATGGGCAATTCTGAGGTTGGCCACACCAACATCGGCGCAGGCCGCATCGTGTATCAGGAATTGACGCGCATCACAAAAGAGATTGAAGACGGCGAGTTCTATCAAAACCCCGCTCTGATCAAGGCGGTTGCTGCCGCAAAAGCCAAAGGCACGGCGCTGCACCTGATCGGCCTGCTATCCGACGGCGGCGTTCACAGCCATAACGGCCATATGTATGCTCTGCTTGAGCTGGCCAAACGCCACGGCCTTTCCAAGGTGTACGTTCACGCGCTGCTCGACGGCCGCGATGTTCCCCCGTCCTCCGGCAAAGGCTTTGTAGAGGATTGCCTTGCAAAAATGCAGGAGATCGGCGTAGGCAAAATTGCAACGGTTGCCGGGCGCTACTACGCAATGGATCGCGATAACCGCTGGGAGCGCGTCTCAAAGGCATATAACGCAATGGTGCTTGGCGAGGGCGTTCAGAATCCCGACCCCATAGCGGCCGTGGCAAAATCATATGAAGACGGTGTGACCGATGAATTTGTCTTGCCGGTTGTCTGCGGGCCGGAGGGCCGGATTTCCGCTGATGATTCCGTCATTTTCTTTAACTTCCGCCCCGACCGCGCCAGAGAGCTGACCCGTGCGTTTGTTGACCCCGATTTTACCGGGTTTGAGCGCGCCAAGGGCTTCTTCCCGCTCACCTACGTCTGCATGACGCAGTATGACGCGACGATGCCGAACGTAGATGTCGCGTTCCACCCCCAGAGCCTGAAGAACACACTGGGAGAGTATCTTTCTGACCTCGGCATGACGCAGCTCCGTATTGCCGAAACGGAGAAATACGCGCACGTAACCTTCTTCTTTAACGGCGGCGTAGAGACGATATATCCCGGCGAGGACCGCGTGCTGATTAAATCTCCGGCGGTTGCCACGTATGACCTGCAGCCCGAAATGAGCGCATATGCCGTAACCGACGCACTGGTGGAGAAAATTGACAGCGGCTTGTACGATGTGATTATTCTGAACTTTGCCAACTGCGACATGGTAGGACATACCGGCGTATTTGATGCGGCCAAGGCCGCGGTAGAAGCCGTTGACACCTGCGTAGGCCGCGTGATCGACGCAATCGAGCGCATGCACGGCACCGCGATCATCACCGCGGACCACGGCAACGCTGAAAAGATGTACGAGGAGGATGGTTCTCCCTTTACCGCACATACCACAAACCCCGTTCCGCTGTGCGTTGTCGGTTACCCGTGCAAACTTCGTGCAGACGGCAAGCTGGCGGATATAGCACCTACGATGCTCAAGATTCTCGGCCTGCCGCAGCCGGCTGAAATGACGGGTGAAAGCATGATTGTAGATTAGCTAATCTAATCAAATGATACGAAACAAAGAAACAGCAGAGGCTTTCCGATTTCGGAAAGCCTCTGCTGTTTCTTGTAAGTTAACGCTTTAATGCCGAAAGAAGCGGACTGTTGTATCAGTTTCCTCGTCATAAAAGTAAAAGGAGTTTTTCCCCAAAACGACAATTGTGTTTTGGGCGGGATCATCCGCCTTGAGCAGATATAGATTTTCTTCCACATGCTCATAGGTTCCTTTCAATAAAACCTTCTCTTTATTACCACTTTTTTCTTCTCGTTCCAACCTTTCGATTTGAAATTCATCGTGAAAAAATCGAGCATTATAATAGGTAGAGGAAAAGAACCTTGACTGATATAAGCCTTCAATTGTACCGGAAGGAGCAATCTGCTCTATCTTGTTCATCATGCCCAACACTAAGCACAAGAACAAAATAACTGTCAGTAAAAAGATTGGGAAAGGGATAGTTTTATGATAAAACCGTAAAAAACGTTCTTTGAATGGAATTTTTCCCATCTAAAACTCCTCCTTGATAAAATCGAGGGAATTTAATTTTGTTTCGCCATACTTAACTGGAACACATCAAACAGTCCATATAGATTTAAAGCAATTTAAGTAAATAGACATTCCTATTGCCTTAAAAAATCAAGTATAAATTATCATACTTTTTTTGCCCAATACTCATTACTATACTCAGTGGACGGATACATTGTCATATATAACGTAGTCTTGCCGGTCTTAATATTGGTTCGGTAAATTTCTGCCTGTCGAACCTCCATCTTTTTGCTCACATATAGCTTAAAATAATCTGTTTTATTATCTGCTGTCGCAAAACAACCTGTTCTTCCGGAACTACTAACAACACCTAATTCAATATTAATATTTATAAGTTTATAAGGCTTTGAGAAACTAACTGAAGCGCCAATTGACGGCCCCCCTTCATTAAGCCAATAAAATCCTCCACCTGAAGGAAATCGTGTACCACCTTTCGGCTGACCACCTGCATACCCGCCCTTAGTAACATATTTCGTTTGAACATACTTTGTGTCATAGGTATAATCTCGATCACCTGAAGCCAACTGATACTGCCCCTGCAAAGAAGCAATTTTGGCATCCACTTGACGTTGTATGTCTGCATCACGCTCTTCTTGAGAGGTCACGACCTTATTTACAAGTGGCTTTTCTGTTTGTGCAGCATAGGATGAAAAAGATATTGAACTAAACGCGACCGCCAGAGTGAGAACTAACGCTGAAAATCTTCGCATCTTATCCATGATTGAGTTCTTATTTTATTGTTTGAAAAGCAGCTTTTCTAAATAAAATAATATCAGTATTATTAAATAATGTCAATATCATCATATAAATTATATACAAATCAATAAATCATATTTTTATTTCACTGGAATCCAATCCGTCAACCAATCTGTATACGTAACAGACCACAAGCGTTTTTGCTTAATGCCATTATGCTGTCTATATACCCATCTCTTTTGTTCAGAAAACAATGTGATATTCGAACTATTTTTTACATTTTATGTCAGACGTAGCATAAGCCGGAAAGACCAAAGACATCAATGCTATTAGTACAGCAAAGATCGATACTGCTCTTTTCATTCGTATTCTCCTACTTCTGTATAATTTTTAAACTGGTATAAGGTTCATCTGTCAGATCCTCCTTAGAAATTGTACCGAAGGATTCACCATTAATATACAGTTCTAAGGTTCCGTTTTGGTTCCGCTGAATATAGGCGTTCTGAGCGGTGATTGTAATGGTTTCTCCGGTATTGCCAAAAGGCGGATCATACGCCGGCTGAAGTATCACAAGATAAGAAAGAAAAAAAAGGAGAATGGCAAAAATGTTGGAGAGGATTGTTTGTTTTCGCTTCTTACGAGTATCCATAGAAAGCACCAGATGAAATCTCTGCCCAATAAAGCCGCCCGCTTCCGGTTTCATAAGGGCGGCTGTGTTGATAGAAGCTCTTTGTTTTGTATTTTTCAGCTGCATTGCAGCATGCAGAATAGCCTCCAAATAACCGATTCGTTCCCGGGCATTCAAATTCTGCGAGATTGAGACATCACAGCGCAGCTCCAGCAAATTTTCAAGCTCGCGCTGAAAAATATATAGCACAGGATTCCACCAGAACACGGCGGTGAGAAGCAGATAGAAAATTTTAATGAATAAGTCGTGATTTTTAAAGTGCTGATATTCATGCCTTAGAATGAATTCCAATTCTTCATCGGTTGCGGTAAGCTGCGGCATATAAATATAGGCCTTGAAAAAGCCCGTAACTTTTGGGACATCCACTTCAGGGGAAACCATTATTTTTGCTTTATGGAGCCGAAGCCTGCGGGCGACACGTTCTACCTGTTCGTCCGATACACAGCGGTAGCTCATTAACTTTTTTCTTTCATCCCTATATACAATCAGGCTTTTGAAAAGGAAGAGGATACTCCCCGCCCCCCATACAACTCCCAGAAACACATTCATTTGAGTGGAAGAAAGCCAATCTAAGAGTGATGGCAGAATACGATATGAAACAATAACAAATGCAAACGTAAAATCCAACGGGAGAAACAGACGAACGATACTGAGCAAAGTCAGCAAAAGAAGAAGGGCAATGCCGTTGTTTTTTAAAAAACCGGTATTGCGGCGAAAAATTGCAATGATTACGATTGCAGCATTAAAAAACACCACTGCACTAATCAATGAATATACACTGATTCCCATCCCCTTACTTTAATTCCTCCTTTTTCTTTTCAATCATTCTTTCAAGCTCCAACAGAGTGTCCATTGTTATGCTCTCATCTCTAAAAAGCGCTGAGAAGAACGTAGTAGAATTGACTTTTCTTGCAGCATCAGACAAAAACTCCGCATAAAAATCTTCCTGTGAAATGCTCGGTTCAAAAGTGCGGCCAAATCCTTTTCCAGCGCGAATAAAACCGGCTTCACGGATTGCCTCTTTTCGTAATAAGCTATTTAGAAGAATATGAATTGAACTATCTTTCCAGGTTTTATCCGGTGGAGATAAGTCGACAATTTCTGTACGCGATAAAGGCCGCCCTTCTTTCCAGAGAACATCCATTATTTCTGTTTCGTTTTTAGTAAGTTCCATTGAATCACCCCTATTATTTTAAATAATATAATTATAATCTCATATAAGTCAACTATTTTCTATAATTTTTAAATCAATATTGCTCTTTTCATAAAATGCGGAACAAAGGAAGAGAACGAAAAGTACAGGTTAACCTATACTTTTCGTTCTCTCTTCGAATTACATAACCACGGCAAATTTTCACTCACTGGCCTCTAAATCCAGTTTACCGCTGGCCTTTGGAACGGCAATGCGGCGCAGGTAGCCGGGCACGCGCTCGCCGCCGAGGCGCTCTGAGAGGAGTTTTTCCATATTGCCGCCGGAATTCCCCAGTAAATCTGCAAGAAGCTTCGCAGCGTTGTCAACGGACGGAATCTCCTGAAAGCGAACCAGAATGCGTTCCCCGCTGAAAATAAATTTCATCACGCGGGTATTCGGCGTTTCAAGGAAAGAGAGGTACAGCTTTAAAACCGGCCGGCCATCCTCGTCGCGGGTCAGGCGCGCCATATTTCCAGTAACATAAAATTCTCCGTTGATGTTCAGCACGCTGCGTCGCGGCTCACCGTCCAGCCCGGCACGAATGGTCTGCCTTTCGGTTCCGTCTGAAAACTCGATCGTGCAAAAATCGGGTGCGAACGCGAACGATACCCGCTGAATCGCGGGAAGAAAACTGTCCTTTTCCACAGAGAAGATAAACGGCAGAATCGTTCCATATGGGTTTTCCAGCATATAAGAACGGCCGTTGATCCATTTGGCGTCCGCACTGAGCTGCGGTACGGAACGCTGCGGAAACAGTGCATATTCCACCCGTTCCAACAGCGTGCGCCGCCTGCGCACCGGGATGGTATCTGGAAACAACGCAAGCGAAGTCTCTGTCTTTTTCAGAGAGCGCGCAGCTCCTAAATTCTCCGGAAGCGGAAACGCGGAAAAGCCCTCACTACTTCCGAAATACTTCTGGATTACTTCGGCGCTTTTATCCACAAACAGGCCATGGCTGCCGCTTGTAATCGCAATCACCGCATCGATTTGCGGGATCACAACCACATACTGGCCGAACACACCGTTAAACTGGTAGGCCCCCGGAATGGGAAACTCCCACAGGTGGTAGCCGTAGGCTGTTTCATGCTCGCCCATCAGGGTACGCATTCCCATATCCGTCGATTCCGCAATCCACTGCTCCGAGAGCAGATGACGAGGCTCACCATCTACCGTCCACAGGCCTTTTTGCAGATACAGCTGGCCCAGCTTCGCCATATCCTCGGGCCGCAGGAACAAGCCCCAGCCGCCCTTTTCAACCCCCATAGGGCAGCGCTCCCACACCACATGGTCGATGCCGAGCGGCTCAAACAGGCGGGGCTGAAGATAATCCACCAGCCCCTGCCCTGTTTTTCGCTGAATCAGCGCGCTGAGAAGGTAGGAATTCATGCTGTTGTACGTGAATTTTTCACCGGGCTCATACGCGCAGTCCGACGCAAGGTAGGACCTGAGCCAATCGCGTTCAAACACGCTGTTCGCCTCGTTAAATCGAATGCCGGACGTCATGTTCAGCAGGTGGCGCACAGTAATCTGCTCCACCCTGCGTTTCCGAAAGGGCACAGGCGGCATTTTATCTGAAAATAGCTCGGCAATCCGGTCATCCAGCGTAAACAGGCCTTCTTCGACCGCCATGCCTACCGCCATCGCAGTGACGGATTTCGAGAGCGAATACACCATCTGCGCATAAATGCCCGAATAGGGCCTCCAATGCGCCTGTGCGATCAGCTTGCCGTGGCGCAGGATCACAATGCTGTGCACCTTGATGTCCGGGCAAGCGTCCAGTTCACGAAGAAAACGCTCCAGATACGCCGAAGAAACCCCTTGGGTCTCCGGCGTAGAACGCGGCAAGGGCCGGCGGGAAAGCCCTGCGGGATACCGCGGCTTTTCCGGAACAAACGGACCCGGCGAAAGATGGCGCAGCTCGCCGCGCATCCCTTTTCGCACCGCATCCACGGCCTTAAACTGCGCTCTCAAATCAATCATAAGGGGAGCTCCTCCAGACGGCGGCGAACCATATCCAGCGCAAAGGAAGCCGCCGTGTATCTGTAATAGCCGCGGGGACGGCGATGACTGAATACCTTTACCTTGCGCACCACGGTACCGGCTTTGTCACAGAGCCCCACATAGATCAGCCCGACGGGCTTTTCTTCGGTGCCGCCGTCCGGCCCGGCGATGCCGGTAATGCCGATACCGATGTCGCTGCCAGCCTTTTTGCGCACACCCTCGGCCATGGCGGCCGCAACCTCTTCGCTCACCGCTCCATGGTGTTCGAGCAGTTCTTCCGGAACGTCGAGCAGCAGAGTTTTAATGCGGTTTGCATAGGTGACCGCGCCCATTTCAAACACCTGGGAAGAACCGGGAATATCCGTAATCCGCTTGGCAAGGAGCCCGCCGGAGCAAGATTCCGCCGTCGCAATTGTCATTTTTCTTTCACTCAGAAGATTCACCGCTAACTGTTCGAGGCTGTCTACATTAATGCCGTACACGCAGTCGCCAATCCGCTCGCGAATGCGCTCCGCAACGGGGCGGCACATCTCCTCCGCCTTCTCCGCACTCTCCGCCTTTGCGGTGACGCGAACATACATTTCGCCTTCCTTCGCATACGTTGCCACCGTGGGGTTCGCGGCATCCGTCATGTCGGAGAGCATCTCCGCCACGGCGCCCTCGCCCTGACCGAACACATGCACATTCATTGAAAAAATACTTGCATTTTCCCGCTTCATTAAAAACGGAATTCCGTAATTTTGCAGCATGGGAACCAGCTCTGAGGGGGGCCCGGGGAACATCATAATGATTTTCCCCTCTTTGGTTTCCACCGCGCAGCCCGGCGCGGTGCCACGGTCGTTCAGCAGAACGGTAGAGCCCTCCGGCAGCATCGCCTGCTTCATTTGATTCTGGCCCATATATCTGCCGTTAAAATGCTCCTTCAGGCGCTGCAGACTCTCTTCGTGCAGTACCAAACGCGCACCGGCACATTCAGCGATGGCCTCTTTCGTCAGGTCGTCCTCCGTCGGGCCAAGGCCCCCTGTGGTGATGACCAGATCACTGCGTTCGAGCGCGCAGGTGAGCGCATCCTTCAGGCGGCCGTTGTTATCTCCCACCGTACAGGAAAACATCATATCGATTCCCAGCTCGGACAAAGCCCGCGCCACATAGGAAGCATCGGTATTAATGACCTGACCGAGCAGAAGCTCGGTTCCTACTGATATGATTTCCGCTTTCATACTATTGGCATCTCCTTATTCTCCTGAATGAAAAAATCCGATTTTAGTCAATTTGATTTGCGAAATACATTCGTCGATCAGCGCGTCGGCATCAAGCTGCTGCTCTGCCTGCTCTACAAAATAGAGGTTTGGCTTCGTACGGGGGTGCTTTGGCGTAAACACCGTGCAGCAATCCTCGAACGGCTGAATCGAAATTTCAAAGGTATCAATTTTGCGGGAAATCGCGATGATCTCCGTTTTATCCATACCGATCAGCGGACGAAACACCGGCATATTCACGGCCGCTTCGGTACAGGCGATGGCCCGCATTGTCTGGCTGGCCACCTGCCCCAGGCTCTCGCCGGTAATCAGCGCCTCGCTGCCCGAATCTAACGCAATCCGCTCTGCGATACGCATCATGAACCGGCGCATGATAATTGTAAAAAGCTCCTCGGGGCATTTCGCCATGATTTCTTCCTGAATATGCGCGAAGGGAACCACGCGAAGAATCATGCGGCCCGAATAGTCGCTGACCTTCGTCAGCAGGTCGACCACCTTCTGCTCCGCGCGCTCGCTCGTATAGGGAGGGCTGGCAAAATGAACGGGAACCAGCTCCACGCCGCGTTTTGCCATGCACCACGCCGCAACGGGGCTGTCGATTCCGCCGGAAATCAGCAGTGCCGCTCTTCCGCCCGTGCCGACGGGGATTCCGCCCGCGCCGGGAATGGAGCTGCCGTGGATATATGCGCCAAAATCCCGCACTTCTACCATCACCACTAGATCGGGATGATGAACATCAACCGTCAGGTGGGAAAAGTTCTCCATTATATATGCCCCGACTTCGGCAGAAATTTCAGGGGATTTGAGAGGAAAGCTTTTGTCGGAGCGTTTGCTTTCCACCTTAAAGGTTTTCGCCCGGTTCAATTCATCACTGAGGTACTCTCCGCACGCGGCGAAAATGGAATCCATTTTCTTTTCGGCCACACATGCGCGTGAAAATGCCGCAATGCCAAATATTTTGCCCACCTTCTGGGCGACCTCATCCAGATCCTCTTCCCCTTTGGGAGAAATGGTGATGGTAGACTGCGCCACCCGGATGTCGAAATTGCCGAACCGACCGATGCGGTGGCGAATATTCCGAACGAGCGATGCCTCAAAATTCTTTCGGTTCAGGCCTTTGAGCACCAGCTCGCCCAGCTTGATTAAAATGATCTCTCTCATATAAACTCCTTATAATTTTTTCGCGAGCTGCTCCAGGCCCTGCTGCAGCGCGGCCGTGAGAGCGTCGATTTCTGCCTGTGTGGTAAAGCGGGAAAAGCTGACCCGCAAAGAGGACTCCACCAGTTCGGGCGCAAGGCCCATGGCGGTGAGTACATGGCTTGGCTTCGCTTTCGAGCAGGCCGAGCCGCTCGAGACGAATATATTGTTTGAAGCCAGAAAATGAAGCATTGTTTCCGCGCGGACACCCGGCACTGAAAAGCTGAACACATAGGGTATCGCGTCCTCGGGGGAATGAATCACAACACCCGGAAGCCCGGAAAGCTGCTCTCGCAGACAGGCGCCGAGCGATTCAAAGTGCGCTTTCAGCTCCTGCGGCTGCGGCATGGCGCGCACCGCCGCGCCAAACCCCGCGATGGCCGGCAGCGGCTCGGTGCCGGGGCGCACGTTCTTTTCCTGCCCGCCGCCGAACGTTCTGGCCGGGAACCCCTTCTGACCCGCTACATACAGCGCACCGGCACCCTTCGGTCCGTGAACTTTGTGCGAGGAAACGCTCATCAGGTCAATCCCCACGCGCGCGGGCTTGATGGGCAGCTTACAGAACGCCTGCACCGCGTCTACATGCAAAAGAGCCGGGGAATTCGTTCGTCGAATCGCATTCGCGGCGGCTTCAACCGGCATGCGCACGCCGGTTTCGTTGTTGACCAGCATCATGCTCACCAGAATCGTGTCCGCGGTAATGCTCTGCTCCACCTGCTCCGGCGAGATACGTCCTTCGCCGTCCGGCATCAGGTATTCCACTGTAAAGCCGTCCTGCTCGAGCTGCTCCATGACGCGCAGCACAGAGGGATGCTCCACTGCTGTTGTAACAATCCGCTTGCCGCGTCTGCTGTTCTTTTTGGCGGCACCGAACAAAGCAATATTGTTTGCTTCCGTTCCCCCCGAGGTAAAATAAATCTCGGAGGCGTTCACCGAAAGCTTGTCCGCAACCGCCTCGCGGGCCGCGGTCATCTCGCGCTCCGCCTCAAAACCCATGGTGTGCAGCGACGATGGGTTGCCGTACGCCTCGGTCATCACATAAAGCACCTTTTCCGCCGCCTGCTCACACACGCGAGTGGTGGCTGCGTTATCTAAATATATTTTCTCCAAAGCTGAAAGCCTCCAACCAATCATAATTTCCCTTTCAAACAGGCTGTTGATTTCTTACCCAGGTGGAGGAAGAAATCGCTGTTTTCACAGAAAACCCCTTTGAAAGCGAATTGGTTATCAATCGTAATCAGCCCTATTATACACGAAAAGTTCTCAATAGTGAATACACGCCTGCTTGCATTTTTTGCAAATCCGCGCTATGATAAATCTATATAAGGGATGGATACCCTTTTGTTTTGCAAGGAGGAACCATAATGGCGGAACTGAAAAACACCAAGCAGCGCGGCGCGATTCTGCATTTTCTCGAAAGCAGCCCGGATCCCGTTTCGGCGGAGGATATTTTCGTTCTGCTCAAGCCCTCTTTCCCTCAGCTGGCTCTTTCCACCGTATACCGCAATCTGGAGCGTTTTACAGCAAGCGGGGTTTTGCAGAAAATCAATTTTGAAGACGGCGTAATCCGCTATGCACTGGCCAAGGGCCACGACCACTACTTAATCTGCACCGGATGCAGCAAAAAAATTAAGCTGGACGACTGTCCGCTTTCTCCGCTGGAAATGCAGCTTGCAAAAGCAACCGGCTTTGAGATTGAGCGCCACAGCCTGACGGTCTACGGAAAATGCCCCGACTGTCAAAAGAAAAAGGGTACCCGCGTCACTGTGAAGAAGGCTGACCATACCAAGCTATAAAGTGCTTCCCTCACGGATCGGAAGAATTCCATAAAAACTGGATAAAAAGCCGCAGAACATCATGTTCTGCGGCTTTTTTGCGCTGAGCCCATAGACTCACCAACAAATTGAAATTTGCCGTAATTACAATAAAGCAATTAAGTCTGATTTTTCATAACGATGATGACCTTGCAACCCTTTTTTGTATTTCCAGCATTGAATCGCTTCTTCCAATGATCTGCCTTCGTTGTCTACAAAAAAGTCTCGAATATAGGTATTGTATTCAAACTGCTTATCAATCGTTGTGTTACCTTTTTCCTTTTCTTCCAAAATCCGATCATAGGCTTCGAGTGCAGCTCCATAGGTTTTTCCAGTATTGCTTTTTAAGCACTTCTGAAAAGCAACATTAAAAGAAGACCGCTTACCAATCCCGATTTTCTCTGAGCAAACAAAATCCGGCTCTATTGGAGCATCCTCTGTAATTACACCAACGTCTGGTCTAACTTTGCTTTTTGTGAAAGTGGGCAATATATTACCTGTGCAAAGAAAATAGGCAATTCTGTCTGTAATCTCTATTTTACCACCCGAAGCAGGCAATCCGTTTGTCCTGCAAAAATCCACTAGCTCTTCTTTTAGGTAATAAAAACTACGAAATGTTTTCTCATTCAATTGTTTATCTAAAATTGGGCCTTTCACTCATTTGTATTCCCCTGTTCAATCTCCTGTTTCACCGCCTGAGGAGGTGATCCCCCCGTCAATCCGCATCTGTGGATATTCCGTATCACGAAATGACACGTACCGTAAACTTCTGCTCTTTAACAGATTTTTTATCAGTAATAGCGATAAACGGAAATCACGCGTCCCAGCACCAGGGCGCTTTGAGAGAAAATCGGAGAAAAGGCCGGGTTTTCCGGCTGTAGGCGAATGTACTCCTGCTCAAAGAAAATCCGCTTTACCGTTGCCTCGTCGTCAATCAGCGCGACCACGATCTGCCCATTTTCCGCCGTGTCCTGGCGGTGCGCAATAATATAATCTCCGTCAAGGATTCCGGCGTTTTTCATGCTTTCGCCCTGCACACGTAGCGCGAACAGCTCCTTTTCCGGGTAACGGTGACCCACCAGCGGCAGGTAGCCCTCAACCTCTTCCACAGCCAAAATCGGCACACCGGCAGTTACTCTGCCCAAAATAGGCACTCGGCTGACCTGCTCGGCCCCCTCAATATGAATGGCGCGATTCAGGCCGGCTTCACGCCGTATATATCCCAAGTCCTCCAGCGTTTTCAAATGCAGGTGAACGGTAGACGTGGATTTCAGGCCGGTCGCTTTGCAGATCTCCCGCACAGAGGGTGGCAGGCCATACTGCGCTCTATCTTTTAAATATTCATATATCTTTTTCTGGCTGCTGCTTAGTCCCTTCATCCCATTTCCTCCCAGGTATTCCAAGTCAACTTTATCATACCACAGGGGTTCCAAGATTGCAAACAAATGTTTGAGGTTTTTTCACAATTTCTTTGTTTTAGCGTCCTTTTTTATTTGATTTTAATGCAAAATTACATGACTCCAAAAGTTAAAAGAATATTCATAGCGTATTAACAACTGCCCCGCGAATTCAAATTATAATATGGTTGTATTCAAACGATGGAGCCGCACCATCAGAATACAAAGTTCTACCCTCCTCAATATACCCCTCAAGCTAACGAAAAAAGACCGAATCAATTGGATTCGGTCTTTTTTCTGCTTGCTTGCTTTTTTATTTTCTATTGAGCTTTCCTAAAAACCAAAAATTTTAATTGTGATCTCTTTCCGCCTTCGACGGAAAGAGATCATTCTTTTTTGATTTTTTCATTTCAGATTTATCTCAAACGGCATATTTGGTGTTTTTTCTGGTCACAATATCTGCGGAGGTGCTTTACAGATGAGCAGTCTGCATTTTAAATCAGAAAATCAATCCCCAAAGAAAAACAACAAGGGTTTTTATGTCGCGCTGGGCGTTTGCCTGGTTGCAGTTGGCGTTGCCGCCTGGACTACGTATGACAGTGTCGTGAAATATGCCAATCCGCAGGATACGTCCTCGTATTCCGCCTCACCGACCGGTCGCACACAGTCAGGTGTTTATGCCAGCAGCAAGCCAACGGAGGCTTCGTCTCAGCCACAGTCCAGTGAAGTGGAGTCCACCGCTCCGTCTTCTTCCAAACCGGCTGCTTCGTCTCAGGCACCGGACAAGGCCGCTTCGTCCAAAGCGGAACAGCCAGCCAAACAGACGGCAGCAAAGCCCGCTTCGTACGTTTACCCAGTTGGAGAAACCGTCACTAAAAATTACAGCGGAGATAATCCCATTTTTTCTGACACCATGCAGGATTGGCGTGTTCACTCCGGCACAGATTATGAGGCAAAAATCGGCGACCCGGTTAAAGCCATTGACAGCGGCAAGGTCACGGAACTGTACGCAAACGGCAATCTGGGCAATGTTGTAGTGATTGAACACAGTGACGGAATCACCGCGTACTACTGTGGCATGGGTGACACTTTCCTGGTGAAAAAGGGTGACACAGTCAACGCAGGGCAGAAAATCGGCTCGATTAATGTTGTGCCGATTGAATCGGTGGAAAAACCTCACCTGCATTTGGAAATCAAAAAATCCGGCAAGCTAATCGACCCGGCCACCCTGTTGAAGTAAGCCAAACCGTACAAAGAAAAGCATAAAAAAATTCGATAAAGACCCGCTGGCAATCGTCGGCGGGCCTTTTTACGGTTTTGTCTGGCTCGTCTAAATTTCAGCCAATTTTTAAAATTTCTGACATTCATCGCCGACCGTATGAAGCATTCGAAGCTTTATTCCACATTTCCCCAGAAAAAAGCGGATTTGACAACATAAATGCTTTCGGTTTGACAAAGATTAAGTTCGAAAGGAGGTGAATGTTTGAAAAAAGGAAAAAAAATTTTTCAACGATTGACCGGTTGGCTCACTGCACTTACTCTGCTTACAGGGTCGGCGGTGGGATATTACCACAACACCCTGCCTGACCAGTTCCGCGTGACGGCGGGAACCAAGCTGCGGCTGAACCAGACCGGTCTTAGCATTATCGACGCGGTAAACAAAAACGAAATTACCGCGTCTGCTCTGAAATCCGCAAACCAAAATTACCACGCTCAGCTGATGCTGTTTGACGTGATCCCCATCAAAACAGTCAGTGTAAAGGTAGTGGAAGAAAAGCTTTTGGTGCCCTGCGGTACTCCTTTCGGCATCAAAATGTTCACAAACGGCGTGATGGTGGTCGGCGTGGCCGACATTGAAAGCGCCGGCAAGATGGTGAACCCCGCCGCTGTGGCAGGTGTAAAAGTGGGCGACATCATTACCGCCATCAATGGAAAGGCCGTTACCCAAAACAGTCAGGTGGCAAAGCTGATTGAAAGCAGCGCCGGCAGCTCGGTAGAGCTTTCTGTTAAACGAGGGGAAGAAACTCTCACAGCAACTCTTACTCCTATTCTGTCCGATGTGGATGGAAGTTATAAGGGCGGTCTTTGGGTACGCGACAGCACCGCCGGAATCGGCACAGTAACCTTCTATGACCCGTCGAGCGGATCGTTCGGAGGCCTTGGCCATGGCATTTGCGATGTAGACACAAACGAGCTGATGCCGCTTCGCAGCGGCGATGTTGTTTCGGTAACCATCAGCGGAATTGTCAAGGGCCAGAAGGGCCGGGCAGGCGAGTTGCGCGGGTATTTTAACAACGATTTTCCTGTTGGCCAGCTACAGTCCAATTCTGAAGCCGGTGTGTACGGCACGCTAAATTCCTCTCCCGTTTCTACTGAGGCTATCCCCCTTGCGGTGAAGCAGGAAGTAAAAACAGGCGCTGCGCAGATTTACACCACCGTGGACGGAACTGTACCCAAGGCCTATGGTATTGAAATTGAATCTATTAACTATCAGGACGGAACCAAAACAAAAAATCTTGTTGTAAAAGTAACAGACCCGGAGCTTTTAAGCAAAACGGGAGGAATTGTGCAGGGCATGAGCGGCAGCCCGATTGTGCAGAATGGCAAATTAGTAGGAGCCGTAACTCACGTATTTGTCAATGATCCGACGCGCGGGTACGGAATTCTGGCAGAAAATATGTTGGAAATCTCTGAAAAAACGAGCCTTGAAAGCGCGCAAAAGGCATCATAACACGAAATATTTTTATATTTTGAAATATAATTACCAAATCCGCACAAAAAATATTGTGTAAGGTATTGCCATTAATGCCAATATATGGTATAATCAGCCTGTAAATTAAAAAAACAGGGGGATATGTTCATGGAAAAACATTTAAAACTGCTGATTTCTAATGACACTGACGAATTTGCTCGAAGCTATTCTCATGATTTTGAAGTTGCGGGTATTGATGTAGTCTATTCTCCGAAGGATGGACTGAGGGTTCTCGACCACATTGATCTGGAACAACCCGACGTTGTTCTTCTAGACCTGTTCATGCCCCGACTGGATGCGATCGGAGTCATTCATGGGATTCGAAAAAAGTACGCCTCTAAGGCGCCTTCCTTCATCGTCATGTCTACATTCAGCAGCCCCACGCTGGAGCGTGAGGTAATGCTTTCCGGAGCTGCATATTTTGTAATCGCACCATTTGATGCAAAAGAACTGGCACAAAGAATCTTAAAAATATGCGGCAGTGTCGCCCCCAAATCGGAACAGGCTTCGATACCGGTACAAAAAGGCAAACCTTCTCTGGAAATCCAAGTCACAGAAATCCTTCACCAGATCGGTGTTCCGGCTCATATAAAGGGATATCATTATCTGCGGGATTCTATTATCATGGCCGTGCAGACTCCCGACATCATCAACGCTGTGACAAAACAGCTGTATCCCAGTGTGGCCAAGCGGTACGAAACTACTCCTTCCCGTGTGGAGCGTGCCATCCGCCATGCCATTGAGGTAGCTTGGGACAGAGGCGACATCGACATCCTGAATTCCTATTTTGGGTACACGATTCACAACACCCGTGGAAAGCCAACAAACAGTGAGTTTATCGCAATGATCAGCGACAAGCTGCGGCTGGAAATGAAATCCGCCAGCTAAACAAAAGACTCCTTTCCCCAATCAGCCGGATGAAGATCCGCTTTTTAGGGAAAGGAGATTTTTTTGCAATTTTTTACAGATTAGATTACATTGAGGCACTCTTTGTTACAAACAGCAGAGAATTCGGTACCGAGCGCTCTTTGCCATCCGACGGCTTATTGCGCAGAATCAGCGTACTGCTCCCGGAATTACGGCTGAGCAGTGTAGCCGAACCACCCGCGTCCAGATTGCCGGCCTGTACCGCACCCATATCCTTCATAATCTGGGCAAGCTCCTTGAGCGTAGCTCCTGTGGAATACTGGGACTGTCGACCGTCGATCATCACGAAAAACACGGTTCCGTCGGCACGAATGCCTACCCCGAGACGAGGCGAAAAGGTTCTTTGGTCTTCGCTTTTCTGAGCGACAACATTCCCATCCTTCACAAGCAGCGTATCATACAGGCCAATCGCATTCTGCAGCTCGGATTTCATCTTCGGGTAATCGGCATTGGAGGCAATCACCGGTGTGCCGTCCTTCTTAATGCCGAAAAAGTTCCACCGGTAGGCACGCGAAGATACCGTTCCCTGGAGCTCGACGCCATCCTGAATCACGACGCCCCACGGTTGGTTAGTAGCCATATTATACATATCGCCGTTAATTGCCGCAACGACCGGCTTCCCGTGAGCCATGGCTGCAGCGGCCTGCGCACGCACCGTTGCGGCATGGTAACCACTTGCGTATGTAGTATTACCGGGTGTGCCGACTGTAATGCCAATCTGCCCTGCCGAGGGATCGTATTCCAGCATAAAACACTCATTAATTTTAGAATTTAAATTGGTAAAGGCGAATCTTGTTTCTACAAGACCAGGCGCTACGGTTCTACTGTAGTCACTCATCAGAGAGGTTGCCACCAGATTCGTCAGGCTAAGCTGGCCAAACACCGGCACTGCCGCTGAAGCTGTGGCGGACATCTGTACAGCAGCCAGCAGAACGGCCGCTGCGGATACAACCTTCCGTTTCATTGCTTTCGTTTTCGGGCTTTTTGATTGTTTCATGTTTGCTGAGGTCCCCTTCCTTGTGCTATCTCCATCTTAGACCATCAGGAAGATTATGTCAACCAAAAATCGCCATTTTTTGCGCCAAAACACCTGTTAAATTTTGTTAATTTTCACCTGACCGAACACCTCGCCAATTGGGTCATTGATCATCAGTGCCGCGTTTTGATCCGCGGGCGTTGAGGAGCGGTTGATCACAGCCAAACGGCTGCCGTCAAAATAATGGATCAGCCCGGCGGCCGGGTACACAGCCAGCGAGGTTCCGCCGATGATCAGCATATCTGCTTTACGAATCGCCCCGACCGCACCATTGATTACGTCCTGATTAAGGCCTTCCTCATACAGCACAACATCGGGCTTGATCGTGCCACCGCAGGTGCAGGTGGGAACGCCTTCACTGTGCAGCATGAATTCAGCATCGTACTCTTTCCGGCATTTCTGGCAATAGTTGCGGTGAACGGAGCCGTGCAGCTCGTACACCCGCTTGCTGCCCGCCTTCTGGTGCAGGCCGTCAATATTCTGGGTCACAACAGCCAAAAGCTTGCCCGCCTGCTCCAGCTCCGCCAGCTTACGGTGAGCCGCATTCGGCTTCGCATCCAAAAACAGCATCTTTTTTCGGTAGAAGTCAAAAAACTCCGCTGCGTGATGCACATAAAAGCTGTGGCTCAGCATTTCCTCCGGCGGATAGCGAAACGACTGGTGGTACAGGCCGTCTACGCTGCGAAAATCAGGAATCCCGCTTTCTGTGGATACACCCGCTCCGCCAAAAAACACGATCCTGCTGCTTTCGTCTATCATCTGCTGAAACTGCTCCATCTTTGTCATTCAGATTCCTCCCGTCATCCATTCACTTTTCTATATCCTTATCTTAGCCCGGAAGAAGCTGAAAATCAAGCATCTTCCCATTCGCACGAAACCGGAAGCTACAAAAAAATCGTAATTTCTCAAAAAAAGGATTGCGTTTTGCCTGTAAGTATGATAAAATAATCAACGTTGCAAATCCGGGTGTGGCGCAGTTGGTAGCGCGCTTGACTGGGGGTCAAGAGGCCGTGAGTTCAAGTCTCGCCACTCGGACCAGCTTTTATAAAGAAAGAACCGCATTAGACAGCCATTTACTGGCTATTTGATGCGGTTTTTCTTTTGCTTTAAAATTGGTGGGAATTGTCCTGAATTCGGGGGCGTTGCTACGGGGTTACTACGGATTTTAAGAGAGTTTTTCAATCGATTTTGAAAGTTTTTCAGCCGATTGGAGGATATAGCTTTCAATTTCCACACTAAAATCCGAGTGCCCCATCAAGGTAATGAAATCTTCTTCCTGTTCACCGGCGGCGCTCATTCGTGTAGCAAAGGTTCGTCTGGTTGCGTGCGGCGTCAGCTTTCGTACCCCGATTTCTTCCAACGCCGCATAGAAACATTTTTCACGAAAACTTTTTGCCGTATACGGCTTTCTGTCCGGTCGGCAGAAAATAGTATTTCCGTCTTTGCTCAACCACTCGTCCAAGATCGGCTTTACTTTATGATGCACTGACACAACCTTGTTTTTACAGGCATCGGTCTTAATGCCACCATACAGGGCGCACACGCCGTTCTTTTCGTGGACGCTCTTTATTGAGCATGAGAAACTCGGTGATTCGTAGACCGGTATAGCATATCAAATAGACGCAATCGGCAAACGGTATCTTCCCCACCGCATTTTCTATTTTTTTCAATTCCAGATCGGTGAAACAATCTTTGACCGATCCGCCCTTTTTCGGCAGCACCAGAAATTCTGCGTAATTCTTATTGATAATATCGTTTTGCATTGCGTATTTGTACAGAAGCCCCATCAAAACCTTAATGTCATGCAGAGCGGAATACGACATGGGCGGCAGCATCACCGGCTGACCGTCTTTTTCGATGGGCTCCCATTTTTTATTCAGCTTGGGGCGTTCGCTCTGTAAGGCGTCTATAATTTTTTGTATCTGCGCGGTACACAGCTCTCGAAATATTTCTTGATGCAGCGGAACCAGCTTGGCAAATGCCGCCCGATAGCTGTCCTCTAACTGCTTTGATTTATCTTTCAGGCCGATCGGCTGCCATTCGTCATAAAGCTGTTGCAAGGTTATATTGAGCTTTGTCGTCGGGTTGCGCCGGTAGTCCTCAAGCGCGTCTTTCGCCTCCTGCGCTGTGGCATAATGACCGGATGTGAGCGCAAAGCGAGTCGTTACCGGTATGCGAGATGTGGCCCACAGCGTTACTGTAAAAAACACGCCGGTTGGGGTTTATCCTGATACGGTGTCATTTGTTACCAGCACCGGCAAGCAGGTCACTTTTAAGGTATCCCACAAGCAAGGTGGCACTTTCCGGCGTGGCTGGACACGGAGTCGCACTAAAAAAGTTGGTAAAATGTGGGAATCAGGCCTGTTTAATAATACCGAATACGGCGTTTTTGTAAATAACGGTCACCGCGTTGTAAATAAGGACGGTGTCACTGTTGGCTATGTAAAAGGTGAGCGGATGCTTGAACAAGGCATCGACGCTGCCCGTCGGCAGAGTGAAACCCTGTTTAGGCAGGAAATCGCCCGCGTAAAGCAGAAAGGGGGCTGGTGAGGGAGCTGCTCGAAAATATCACTATCCCGCAATCGCTTGCGAACAGTATCGATGCGGGAACGCTCACAATCTCCGATCACCTGCTGCTGGCCGCCGCGCAGTTCACCGCTGCTTTGTTTCCCGCCGCTGAGACCTATATCGGCTCCCAGCAACAGGCCGTAGAGGCCCCGGTGCTTTTCGTGGATTACTATTCGTTGACCAACCAAAAGCGGCTTGCGCCTACATCTGAGTATGAGTTTGGGCTTGAGATTACCTATGTACCTGCTGACAGCCTCGACCGACGCGAGCTGCAGAACGCTATATTCTTGATTCAGCAGAATCTTGACCGACTGGAAAGCGATATAGGCGCGTTCCGCTGCTTTTCCAAGGATTCGGACATTACGGACGGTCTGGCGCACATTACCGGAATTGTGAACGTGTGGGAAACAGAAGCACCGGACGGCCCGATTATCGAGCACGCAGACCAAAATATTACACAGCAAGGAGCTGATGAAAATTGATTACAAGCATCCTGCCCGGCACGACCGTTGAACTCAAAGCCGGGGACCGTGACGCTGAATTGAGCGTGACCGGCGTTGTTGCAATGGCCCTGCCCCTTGACTGGGGCGATCAGGTTACGGTTATCAATAAGGGCGACAGCACCCTTTACTCGTTGGGCTATCGGATAAGCAACGCCGCGCTGAAACTCGTGAATGAGGTTATGAATGGCGCAGAGCAGCTGATTCTGTACCGGCTCAATACAGCGGGTGTCAAAGCGACCGGCACGGTAGCGGAAAACGTAACAGCAGAGGCGGTATTCCCCGGTGTGCGCGGAAACGCTCTGTCGATAACTGTGGCGGCCAGCGGCGAAAAATGGCTGGTTACAACCTACCTTGACGCCGTGGAAGTCGATTCCCAGCTGATTGCCACCATCGCAGATTTTACGTCGTATTATGTGGCGCTGGCTGGAACCGGCACACTGGCAGCTGCTACGGTTAACCTGACCGGCGGCACAAACGGCACGGCAGAGGCCGATTATACCGGCTTTTTTGCAGAACTGGAAAAGCACGAATACAACGTAGTCTGCAGCACAGACGCGACTCGCGCGACGGAAGTCGTTGCCTTTGTGCGGGAGCAGAACGCCAGCAAGAGGTATGTACAGGGCGTCGTTACAGGAATCCACCCCAACTATGAAAATGTCTATGTGTGCAGCTCCACCGGCGGCGTGACTGCTGACTATGAGCTGACAGCCGCGGAAGCTGGTGCCACATTGGCCGGCCTAATCGCGCAGGCAGGGGTAGAAAACAGCCTGACCTATCATCGCGGCATTACCGGCTGGACAGACGTCACACCGAAGCTGACCCGTGAGCAGCAGATAGGCAAGACACAGGCGAGGCACTGTTCGTGCTGCTGTATGGCTCTCCTGCAGTGCAGTACGATATTAACAGCCTGACGACTTTCACCGATGAGGCGCCGAAGGATTTCGGTAAGGGTCTGGTGATGCGCACGCTGATGAAATACCAGGGCGACCTGCAAAAGCTGCTTGATACTCGCTGTGTCGGTAAAATCCGCAATAGCACCGAGGGCCGTGCTCAGATCAAGGCGATGGTATTTGAGATGACCGCGCAGAGCTATCTTGCGCTGGGGTACATTGAAGATTTTTCTGCGGATGACATTACCGTGACGGCCGGTACGGAACGTGATGCTGTGAACGTGGGTGTCGGTATTTTGGTAGCGGACACGGTAGACAAAATCTATGTCACCGTGACAGCGCTGTAAGGAGGGGATAAGCCTTGGCAAAAACAAAACTGCAGGACATGTTCTCCGGTCATGATGGAGAGGCGTACATTCGGCTGAACGGCTCCATTGTTTCGGCGTTTAAGATTTCTAAAATCAATGCACACATAGAAGCGATCGTTGAGAATCGGCGGTTCCTGAACGAAGTGATGGAACAAAACGCTCTGCGTGGTCTCAAAGGCGCCGGGGATATGACGTATTACAATACCACACCGGCCTTTATTCGTGCGATGCGCAACTATAAGAACGGTGGTGCCGTTCCGGATATTTCTTTGCAGTTCCACTCGGACTCTGACAGTTCCGAGTACGACCGTATTGGGGTCACGCTGTCTGGCGTGATTCTTGCAAACGTAGGCTTTGGAGCGCTGGACGACAGCAGCGACGATGCGCAGACTATCGACACATCGTTCACTTTCAACGATTTCGACCTGGCATAAGGAGGATATTTCATGGATAAGACTTTAATGCAGTTTTTACACCCGGAACGCAAACCGGACGCAAAGTTCAAGCTTGACCCGTTTGGTGATGCAGAATTTGAAATGCGCGTATTGGGCGCAGACGAAATGGCGAGTATCTCAGCGGAGGTGCAAACCAAGGGTCTGAAAGGCGTCGAGGCGCTGTACCCGGCAGTCGCTGCCAGTTTGGTTACACCCAACCTGCGCAGCGCGGATCTGCTGGACGCACTGTCTGAGCGCGAGGGCCGCAAAATTTTGTCCCCGGTGGATGCTCTGAAAGCGATCTTCACCGGGGACGAAGTCGCCGCGCTTATCGGCATTTATAATGACCACGCTGACGTTACAATCAATTTTGAGGAAAAGGTAAAAGAAGCAAAAAACTGATTAGGCAGGGCGGGGACGGGTTTTATTTTTGGGCTCACCTCGCCCTGCAAAATCATAACCTTTTGCCGCATGAGTTTATGGCGCTGCCAGTGCACGAGCGCGCACTGATTGTGGCGAGTGACTCGATCGTCAGTGATGAAATGAAAAAGAAATAGCGGCAGGGGTTAACCTGCCGCTTGATTAATTTCTTGGATAATTCGGATCACTTGCAGCGTCATAGGTATAAACAATTACCTCCTTTTGATTTGCTAGCCTGGGGGAACAATAATACTGTCCATCGATACACACGACATCGCCTTGTGCTATATACGTCAATAGCGTTTCTAAGTCATCTGTGCTGTATTTTATCCACCCTGAATAATCCTGATTGTTACCACTTTGCCCTTTTGAGGGTTGAGCTTGCGAAGGCGTCGCTGAGGCGGAAGGCTTACTGGGGGTAGATTGCTTTCCCTCTTCATACATTATGGTTACGACCTTGTCCGAATTCTGCTGGAATATTGAATTCCCCTCCGCTACCCCGAATTCTTGAACCCCTAATCTGGTAGCACATCCAGCACTGTCTACTTCATCTAATATATTGGATGATACAATTTTATTCAATTCCACGTACAAAGGAAAATAGGACTCGTTGTTCATTATGATACTAACAGTGAAAGGCTCTGAGACTGTTTGACCTTTGGCATTTTTGTATGAGACAGTCCCGCCGCCTGTTAGTATTGCGTTATCTGCAACCCAACTTGATTTATCATGAGTGAAATTTGCAGTATCAGGGTTTTTCAAAAGCCTTTTAATTGTACCTTCAAATTGCCATTGCGCTTGATTTTCAAACACATCTTCTATTTGCTGCTGTCTCGGAGATAATGCCGGTTCAGAAGAAACGGCTGTTTGAGCGACGCTGACTGCAGCTGTTGCAGTTGAAATGCTGCCAGCATCTTCTGGCGAAGATGCTGAAACGGCCCAAATGCACAATACGATAGCGGAAATAAAAAAACCTGCAGCAAATTTGAATGATCGATTTTTTATTTTTTCGCTTTCAGCTTCAGTTACCGCTTGTACCTCTTTGCCTCCTTGATATTCAGGTGTATAAAATTCGCCAGGTTGAGGTGAAGCACGATTTTGATTACGACCAGCATTGTCAGTTATAACCTCGTCGCCACAATTCGAGCAGAATTTGCTATTCTCTGGGATTTGTTCCCCGCAGTTTTTGCAATACAACTATACCCCTCCAATGATTGTTTTATCATTAAGAAATTATAATGGTATGGGAAAACCTTGCTTGTAATGCACCTTGTTCCTGCACAAACAGGTTCGGGTAGTTTTTTATTTCAGAGCGATTTTCGCCCGGGATAGCTTCAGATATTGACCGTTCTCGATCGTTAAATACTGCTCGTTGCTTACCGTGCCATTGCCGATGATGCTTGCGAATTGGTGAGAACTGCTATTCGCCAACTCATAATACCCTGAAATGGTATCGGTCGGGAAAATCTTATACTCGCCCGCCGGAATATCAATACCGACCCGGTACATGCCGTCTGTCAAATAGCCCGAGGATTTATCCAGCGCCGGAGCTTTATCAATGCTGTAAATCTTTGCACGGGAAACATTCAGGTATTGCTCGTCAGAAACCGTCACGATGGAGCGGCCATTGAAATTATCGTTAGAAATAATAGACTCAAATTTTCCGTCTGAACTGCTGCTCACTTGAAAATATGCGGAAATAGAATCTGTCTGAATCAGAGCGTATTCACCCGCCGGAATGTCTGTTCCGACCTTATACACCCCACTTGCATAGCTTGTGTCAGAGGATATCACAGCGACGGAGCGGCCAGCAACGCCCCCTTGCTTCACACCTTTTTTCACATTGACCTGAATAGAGGCATGTGTACCGTTTATATCGGCAACAACATATGTTGTACCCTCTTTCAGAGCGGTGATCCGATATTTACCGTTCCCCATGGAGGTTAGTGTTACAACGCTCCCATTGCGGGAATCTGAAACTTTCACGTCGGATTGAGAGAGGCCGGGGCCGGCAACGACCGCCTTGAAGTCATAAATGTTTCCGGGGGCCATTGAGTAGCTCTTGGTATCCAGAGTCAAGGTTCTTTCGGTCGTTTGAGCAAAGGCGCTCATTGACCATGAGACTGCAAGAATCAGGGCGGGCAAAAAAGATGCGATTAATTTAGAATTTCTTTTTTTCATACAACATCTCCCTTCCTTGACAACATTTACCAATCTTGTAATGAATAAGGAGAGTGCTTCTCAACTTTGCTGATCTGCCCTTTACACTATTTGCAGTGGTGTAAAGGGCTTTTTTATGCCATTTTTCTCTGTCGCGCAATTTAAAAGTGGTTTATCCAAGTTACGAAAGCATCAACATAGCTTTTCAGAAACGATTTAGTGTTTTCAGAAGTAATTTTACCATCTGCCCCTAAAACGTTCGTTACGTTTCCTATATACGCTTCTGGCTGCTGCATGGTGTAGATATTTAAAAACACTAAAGATTGACGTAAGTGGTGATTTGCTCCGAAAGCGCTTATATTTCCTGGGGATACGCTAATAACCGCACCGGGTTTTGCATCCCAAACGCTTTTCCCATAAGGGCGAGAGCCAACATCAAGCGCGTTTTTCAATGCCGCAGGTACAGAACGGTTATACTCTGGCGTTACAAATAGGAAAGCGTCTAACTTACCGACTTCATGTCTGAATTTCTCCCAAGAGGCGGGCGGCGTGGAATTGTCGTCAAAGTCTTGGTTATATAGTTCGAGGTTTCCAATATCGATAATTTGTGCAGTAAATCCCTCTGGAAAAAGATCGATAACGTTTTGAGCTATCTTCTTGCTGAAAGAGTCTTTTCTAAGACTTCCTACGAACACACCAATTGTTTTTTCACTCATATTGAATCACCCTTTCAAAATTAATTATTTACATTATATCCCATTATTTTTCATTTGGAAAGAAGTGATTTCAACAAAACACTCCATTTATAACCCAATCACGATCGAATGCGAAAGTATGATGGTACTTGACGGTCAACGAAGTGAAAGAACTGCTAAAGATTTACTACGACATTCCCCAGATGATTGATGAGGAGTTCGCCACCATCCGGCACTGCGAAGAAATGAAAAGCACAATAAATCTGCCGTCCGTCAACCTCTCAGGGCTGCCGGGCGGCAAAGGCGTGCCAAGGGACCGCACGGCCAACAATGGCGCTGGCGGACCAGGCAAAGTATTACATGATGAGAGCATGAACTATTACAAAAGTCCATTGTTTATGAATCTCCGTTAATGACGTTGGGCGCCCTATGAGGCGTCCTTTTTGATACCCATTTTTAGGAAGTGACAGCCTGACCGACAAACAGAAGCACGTTCATCAGGAATGTCTTAACAACAAAGGCCGGGTTTATTCCCCGGCCTTTCTCCTATTCTTTATAAAATACAGTATATAAGGTTTGGAGTTGATCCCCCGCTGAATATCCTTCAGGGCAGGCAACTATGTTAATAATATTTTCTTCTCCTATCTTGTTTAAAAAATTCTCAAACTCTTCTATTTGTTTATTTCTTCCTAAAGACCATTTGGGGTTGAGACAAAACTTTGCGATTTTTATCATTCTCTTCACTCCTTTTTTTCATATTAACACAATTGGAAAATAGATCCAGCTTTTAAACCGCATGAATACTGAAAAAAATCAGTGTTCATGCGGTTTTTCTTTATTTAAGCTTGAACTTAATCAAGATTTTACACTTTTAAGAGGACTAAGGGCATACAATAAAATCCCCGCCGGCAAAAGTCAGCGGGGCCGTTTTATTTTGCCGCTGAAAGTAAATCTTTTATGGCAGCTTGCCTACTTACAGACTTGTCTGCCATATGCTGCTCAATCTTTTTTATTAAAGAAGTCTTTCGTTTTACCGCTCCGACCAGCATCGAAATTGTCAAATCTGACAGCTCTGATTTTTTGCTGCTTTCTTCGATTTGCTCGCTTATGGTTAAGTTTATCTAGCGAATAAGTGCTATAAATAAATAGAACCCGCATACCCGTACATTGCTGTGGACTTTCTTCCTCCATTTGTGTATGATAGTTCTATCGAGCCCAAAGAACAGGAGTATAACAATGACACACGATGAACATTGCGGCTGCAACTGCGACCATGAATACCCCCATCAGGCCAGTTCCAATACCGCGCCGATTGAGGTGACGGAAAACCAAAAGGACTTTCTCCATCATCTCGGTCACAGCCATTATCTACCCGTGGCCCGGTTTACTATAAAGGATAGCCGGGAGGAGGAGTATGTCTCCACCGCCCTGGCACCAGTTTTCCTTTGCTCGGCAACCGACGACATGAAGACGGTCAAAGAGGCAGGCATCTTCCTGCAAAGACTGGAAGACTTAGGCCTAATCACCTTAGACTACGACATCCCCTTGCACGGGTACGGTTATGAGGAGTACAAATCAAGCGCACTTTACGAGTATTTCTGCGCAACGGTGGCAGAGGCGGCCTCCAGGCCCAACTTTTTGGGCAATACCCCGGTGCTGGAACTGGGCAGCATAGCCCTGACTGAAGATGGGGAGCAGATTTCTGCCGCGCACTGCGACCACAATCACCATCACCACGAATAGTAAGATGGAAAAGGTGCTTTGCTGGCGGAACCTCCTTAAGAATACCTCTGCCTAAAATTCCGCTGGGGCCAGAACAAAAACGGAAAAACCGCATCAGACAGCTCTTTTCGATCTGTTTAGTGCGGTTTTTCTTTTGCCTATCTTTTGGTATTCGGCCCTAGCGCCTCCTTTTTGGTGTTATGACTTTGATTCTGGTTTTCAGGCTTGCCTTTAGAAACATCTGCACTGATTCCTTGATTGCTTGCTCGGTCGTCGGTGGTTAACGTTTTATTTTGATTGTCCATACTATCACCTCAGGAGTAGCTTGTACGAATCAGCAAAGTTTATCCAAAGAAGAAAGATTGATAAAGGGTCCCCTACCAATCCTTTCTGATGAAGCGACCCAACCAAAGCAGTTCTGAATTGTCGGATTGGAATGGGATAACATATGTTTTAAGATTGCTAACGGCGTATTGCAAAAATGGGGAATTTATCATCTATTTTGCTTTAGTTTTTATAAGAGAAGGCGCTTCAAATGGCAGGTGCAATTGTTACCATTACGCTTGCGTTCCTTTTTTATACGATCGGAGTCTGGGCAGAAAAATATCACGGCTCTTTAAAAAACTGGCATGTCATCGTTTTTTGGATCGGATTTGCTTTCGATACGATTGGAACAATGTTAATGCGAGGACTTTCACATATGTTATGGACATTTAATTTTCACAGTATAACAGGTATTCTTGCGATTGCGTTAATGTTATTTCATGCGGTTTGGGCTACGTATACCCTCCTGAAAGGAAATGAAATACAAAAGCAGAATTTTCATAAATTCAGCATTCTTGTCTGGGTAATTTGGCTTATTCCGTACTTTTCAGGAATGATTGTAGGAATGACAAACAGATAAGGCATAGCAGAAAGGTCCGCATAAGCTACCCCGCCAAGAAAGCCGCCCTGTGAAAACGGGCGGCTTTCGATTACACATCATTCGGTTTTGCAGACTGCTTTTTCGTATTATTACTCTGGTTTTGATTTTCTTCTGTGATCGGAGTTTGTCCGTTGCATTTTTTCTCACGGACTCCCTTGGGATCGGGCTGACTGTCTTTTGGCATCTTTATCACCTCAGGCTCAGTTTTCCCAGAGGAACTATCATCCATTCATCTAACCGAATTACAAGTTGGGGTCATAACAGGTGTACTAAAACCCTAGCCCAAAATCAGGCCGGAGAGCGTTTCGGCTCTTACGTGCTTGCGCATTCTCAAGCATAATCCAAATCAATATTCATCTGGATTTGCGCACTCGGATCATGGCGCAGCAATTCTTTGGTTACCTGCTTACGGAATTCCGAAAAATTGTGAACACTGAAATCCACTACAATATCAAAGCGGATCATATGGTTGTCTTTGTCATAATTAAAAGCGTGAAGACTGATCGCACCCGGAACCGATAAAATAATCTGCCGAACATGTTCACGCATCGCAACAATCTCTTGGTCGTACGTATTGACCGAGTACAAGCCGAAGGTAAAATAGATCCCAAACTTGTGCAGAACGTCCTTTTGAGCTGCCGTCATGGTTTCATATGCCTTTTCCACGGTTACCGTATCCGGTATTTCCACATTTAGAGAGCCAAGGCTATTCACCGGGCCGTAGTTATGCAGAATCAAATCATAGGCGCCCATGATCGGCTCGTATTTCAGAACCTCTGCCTTTATATTTTCCGCCAGCTCTTTTTCTGGCCTTTCGCCGATGATACTGCTCAAGGTATCCCGTATCAGTCCGATACCGGTATACAGAATGAACAACGACAGCAGCGCACCAACATAGCCGTCTACATGCCAGCCGGTCAGCTTGGCCACTACGGCGGCAACTACAGTGACGACAGACGCGATGACATCCATCTTTGCATCCGTTCCCGAAGCAATCAGGGAGTCGGAATCCGCTGCCTTACCGGCGGCAATATGAAAGCGGGACAAGAGCCATTTTCCCAAAATCGTGATCGATAAAACAATCAGTTGGGCGGCGGTGAAATAAACGTCCTGCGGCTGTAAAATACGCTGTGCGCTCGTTTTCAGAAATTCGATGCCGGTCATCAGCACGATAACGGAAACAATCAACCCCGAAACATATTCAATCCGGCCGTAGCCAAGCGGGTGCTTTCGATCCGGCGGCCTCTCAGACAGCTTTAAACCAGCCAGCGTTATAACAGAAGACAGTGCATCCGATAAATTATTGACCGCATCGGATAAAATGGAAACGGAATTTGCAATGGTACCAACCACCAGCTTTACGCCTGCAAAAATGATATTTGCAATTATTCCGGAGGCGCTTGCCAAGCGGATTAGCTTAGAACGCTTTTCCGGAGATTTTTTCTCGTTGGTAAGAAGGGTTTTGCCCCAATTTTCAAACATCCTCTCCCCTCGATTCTTTATGGGATGTGTTATAGAAGATTATAGTCCTTTTTTGCATTTTCGCAAGTCACTAAAACGTCCGCGATTAAGAAAAACAGGTGCTGGTTGAAATCCCTGATTTTGCCTGTTCTTTCCATTTCAAACGCATATGTAATTTATGTACATAATTCGATTTACTTCGATAGATGGTTATGTTACAATGCACTTGTCAGATAGCGTAAGTTTCCTGTATTTATGGAAAGAAGCAGGTGATTTTATTATGGAGGTCATTTTAAAAAATCTCATGGAATCGATGGTTCTTCAAAAATTGGATGAAACGATCGATAAGCTAGGGTGCTGCCAATGTGACAAATGCAGAATGGATATTGCTTCTTATGCCTTAAACCGTCTTCCTCCTAAATACGTGGCCACCTATGAGGGAGAAGTGTATTCAAAGCTCGATGCTTTTACTCTTCAGTGCGAAACAGATCTGTTAAACGCACTGTACCAAGCGGCGCAGGTGGTAACCCAAAATCCCCGCCACAAAAATCCATAATATCGCTGCTTGAGGTTTATATTTGCCTTTCCGCCCCGAGACCTTTCGGTGGCGGACTTTTTTTGCTTTCGTTTTTAAAAATGCACAGCTGTACTGAGAATGCATGGTCTTCCTTCAGGAAATGCGGCACCTAATTGCGAAAACCTGCACTTAGACTATTGGGAAAAGATTACTGTGTTTCACATTCTTGTTGTTTTGCAGCAATAATCGCCAGATTATCGGCGATTGCGCTGAAAAGCACTGCAAGAATATTTACCTCTGTGGCACTTTTCCCCTTCGAAATGGAAATGGCAATGGTTGCCGCAGCCAACACAAGATCATCCCCCGGATTGCACATTTCTCATCACCTCAAAACATTATATGCAAAAAGAAAAAAACCGCCCGGTAAGCGGGCGGTTTGCAAGGAAGGAAGATGAAAAAGGATCTATCATTGACTCCTGTTTTACAGGCTCTTGTTGTTTGTCTGCTGCCCGCCGGCACGGTATTCCGTCCACTCCGTCGGGCTGTGATGCAGTGTTTTTGTTTCATTGGTACTAATATACCTTACCGATGTGTCCAGACTATTTCAATTTAGTTAGAATATCTTAAATTCAAAATGAAGAAAATTTGAACATGTGCCTCCTAAAACGGCATTACAGCGAAAAGGACTCCATGGACCGAAAAAAAATCCGGCACAAAGAGTTCTTTCTGTTTAGAAGATTGTGTTTAGTGGATCGCTCTCTTACGGTACTTTTTGCCCGCAACCTCAACGTTCCCGATGGTGATCAGGGCGTCGTGGTCAAACCCGAGAACAATAGATTTCAGCTTCGTCAGCTCAAGGCGCGACACTACAACATAAATTACCGTTGTTTCAATTTTAGAATAACCGCCCTGCCCTTCGAGCAGCGTTACACCTCTGCCAAGTCTGGCGGTCAGTGCATCCGCAATATCCGAATAACAGTCGGAAACAATCATGACTGCCTTGGAATTATCAAAGCCCTCTATGACAATATCAATCACCTTGAATGCGATAAAATAGGTCACAAGCGAATACATCGCGCGATCCCAGCCGTACAGCAAGCCTGCGAAGCCGAGAATAAAAATGTTGAAAAACATCACAATCTCGCCAATGGAAAAACTGATCTTCTTGTCAAAAATGATTGCCACCATTTCCGTTCCGTCCAACGAACCACCAGCCCGGATAATGAGACCTACGCCCGTGCCGTTGATAATGCCGCCGAAAATCGCCGCGAGAAAAACATCATGCGTCAGTCCCGAAATAGGTTGAAGCAGCGAAACCCCAATCGAAAGACAGATAATGGCAAACAAAGTGGAAATAACAAAGGTTTTTCCGATTTGCCGGTACCCCATGATTAAAAAAGGTAAGTTCAGCAAAAATGTAAACATTCCCAGCGGAAGATGTGTAATATAGCTGCTCATGATAGAAATCCCGACAATGCCGCCGTCAATGATATTATTCGGGATCAAAAAGATCTCTAGCCCGATGGAGGAAAGGGTCGCGCCGAGGATGATCAGCGCCATTTTGATCAGCAGTGTTCGCAATCGACTGGTTTTATTCGTCATATACGCTCCTCGCTCCACATAGTTAATATTATAATTGTAGCATAAAACAGAATGTTGTTGAGAAAAAAATTTTTTGAGAAATTCGTGTATTATTAGGCAAAATGATATGATTTTGATGAAATGTTGGTGAGATTTGATCCGCCCGGCCTTTTACACAGTGGACGTTTTTTTAGTTTACAGTATCATAATTCGTCATGCCCTCCCATTGGGTAGTAACCACAAAAAAGCCGCTGGCTTCGATGCTTGTCCGCAAATTGCGAAGGTAAACGGCAGGCTTCGCTTCGACGGCAAATGCCACATGCGCATGAAGTGCATTTACTTCTGCCCCGCCAAGACGCTTACTCCCGGTGTTTGCAGGTCCGGAATCTGGCAGAATGGAATTCCGGCATCTGTTCAAGACTTTCCATGCCAAATAATACAGAAAAGCGAGGCAAAAATGCCTCGCTTTTAAATTGACTATCTTGGCGGGCGCGGCGGCCACGGCGGTCCGGGAGGCGGCCCGGGTGGATGCGGTGGTCCCGGTGGCGGTCCCGGCGGGTGCGGCGGTCCGGGTGGACGCGGCGGCCTTGGACACGGTCTTCCGGGCGGTAGCCATGGCGGCCACGGTGGTCCGGGTGGACGCGGCGGCCTTGGACACGGTCTTCTTGGCGGGAAAATCCACCAGAAGGGTATCGGCATCTCAAATCACTCCTTTTTCCATAATATGCAGCCTCATCAACTATGGAAGAGAAATTTGATTTTTAATTTGGCCTACCCTGTAAAATGCTGACAAGAGCCTGACAAAAAATAAATGCGCCTTGATAGAGCCCGTTACAGCTCTTCAAAGCGCATTCCAATCTGTTATGAGGGCAGAGCTGAGCGGTTCTGCCCTATTATTTTAAATCCCACCTGCGTTTTCGGCGCTTATACAGCACCACCACAATATACAGCAGCAAAAATCCGGCAAGAATGGCAATCAGCGTTGCCGTCTGCCCCGGGCCGCCCATCTTTACCTCCGCCCACAAGGTATCGAGCAGAAGGTTCGTGTCATCCGGCAGTGTAGCGAAGGTTTCGGCTTTCTCCAAAATTGCTTTCGGCGGGTAATAGATCGGGTTATTCCGAACCTCCTCCGGCAAAAGGGCCTTGGCGGCGCTTTCCGGCGTGGAATAGCCGATATAGTCTACGTTGGCCGCGGCAATTTCGGGATCACACAAAAAGTTGATATATGCTTCCGCCCCCGCCTTATTCTGCGCACTGGTCGGAATACACATGGCGTCGACAAAGAAGTTCGTGCCCTGCTTGGTCGGAATCGCAAAGCCGATGTCAGGGTTCGAATCCACCAGAGTGGCCGCGTCGCCGGCGTAATAGGGCGCGAGCCAAGCTTCGCCGCTGGCCATTTTATCGAAAATCTGATCCATTACATATGCCTGCACCAGCGGCTTCTGCTTTTTCAGCAGCATAGCCGCTTCCTCCCATTCGCCGGCGTCGGTGCTGTTAAAGGAAAACCCCAGCCGCTTCTGCGCAATACCGAACGCGTCGCGGGGATTATCAAACATCAGGATTTTTCCGGCATACTTTTCATCCCACAGGATGTCCCAACTGTCTATCGTTTCTTTCACGTGTTTTTTGTTGTAAAAGATGCCGACAACGCCCCAGGTGTAGGGCACGGAATATTCATTGGTTGGATCATAAACAGGCTTTAAAAATCCCTTGTCAATATTGCTTGCATTCGGAATGTTTTGAAAATCGAGCTTCTGCACCAGTTTTTCTTTGATCAGCTTCGAAATCATGTAATCCGACGGGATAATCACGTCGTAATTCGCACCGCCGCTGACGAGCTTCGCATACAGATTCTCGTTGCTCTCAAAGGTGGTGTAGTTTACCTCAATTCCCGTTCTGCGGGTAAATTCCTTATTGACGTCGATACTGTCGTCGACCCCGTTGGAGATGTATTCTCCCCAGTTATACACATTGATGGTCACGCCCGTTTTGGGCGCCGCTTCTCCCCCGGTCTGAGCCGAAACAGGGAGCGCCGCAGGCCATAAGAAGAGAAGTGAAAGCGCGAAAGCCGCCAATTTTTTTTTCAAGAGCCTATGCCTCCTCCCTCTCCGCCTCCAGCCGTCTGTCCTTCGAGCGGCGGATATTGACGATCAGCAGCAGCACCAGAATCGTACCGAACAGCAGCGTAGACAGCGCGTTGATTTCGGGGCTGATGCGTTTTCTGGTCATGGAATAAATATAAATGGGCAGCGTTTGCGTTGTGCCGCTGGTAAAATAGCTGATGACAAAATCATCGATCGACAGCGTAAATGCCATGATCATGCCGGTTACCACGCCGGGGATAATCTCGGGCAGAACCACCTTCAAAAAGGATTTGGCCGGCGGGCAGCCCAGATCCTGCGCCGCTTCGTACAGGTAGGGGTCCATCTGCCGAAGCTTCGGAAGCACCGACAAAATCACGTACGGCAAAGAAAACGTGATGTGCGCCAGAATCAGCGACAGCATGCCGAGTGAAACACCGCCCATTGCACGGGCAAAGAAGACAAACAGCAGCATCAGCGATACGCCGGTGACAATTTCGGGGTTCACCATCGGGAAATTGGTGATGTTCATAACCGCCTTACGCGTCCAGCGCTTCATGCCGTTGATGCCGATGGCAGCCGCCGTACCAATCGCCGTGGCCCCCAAGGAGGAGATCAGCGCAATAATCAGCGTGTTCTGCAGCGCCTCCAGAATCAGGCGGTCCTGAACCAGCTGGCGGTACCACCGCAGGGAAAAGCCAGACCAAACCGAGCGGCTCATCGTGGAGGAATCGTTAAAGGAAAAGAGAATCAAAATAAAAATCGGGGCGTACAAAAACAGGTACACCAACGCCATATACAGGCGGGATACGGTCTTTGTCATAGTAGCATCCCCTCCCCGTCTTCGCTGCCGCCCTCGTCAAACTGGTTCATAATGCCCATACAGATCAGGATCAGCAGCATCAGAACCAGAGAAATGGCGGAGCCAAGGTTTGGGTTATAGGCGCTGCCGAGAAACTGCATATCGATCAGGTCGCCGATCAAGAGGTTCCCGCCGCCGCCCAGCATTTTGGAAATAATAAACGTGCTGACTGACGGTACAAAGACCATTGTCACACCTGAAATCACCCCGGGCATGCTCATGGGCAGAATCACTTTCAGGAACACCTTGCGCCGCCCCGCACCAAGATCCTGCGCCGCTTCAATCACACTCTGGTCGATTTTGGTCAGCACCGAGTAAATTGGCAGAATCATATACGGAATATAGTTATACACCATGCCCAGCACAACTGCACCGGCCGTGTTAATCAGGTGCAGCCGGCCAAGGCCCAGACTGACAAGGAACGTATTGATAATTCCGCTGTCCTCCAGCAGGGTCATCCATGCATAGGTGCGCAGCAGAAAGTTCATCCACATGGGGAGCATCACCAGCATGATCAAGATGGCCTGCCGATGTGAGCTGGTACGCGAAATCAGATATGCCAGAGGGTAACCCATCAAGAGCGAGATCACGGTTGCGATCAGGCCGAGCCAGATGGAGCGCAGGAACACATTGGAATACTGGCCCACCTCGGCAAGATTGCGCAGAGTAAAGGCACCGTGCTGGTCGGTAAAGGCAAAATAGCCCACCAGTATCATCGGGACAATGATAAAAATACCCATCCAGGTAAGATAAGGTGCGGACACCGTTTTCGATTTGATCATTCAGTTCTCCGCCTCCTCTTCCTCTTCCGGGGGCTGAGAATCCTCCTCCATCTCATCGCTGAAGGTGCTGTAATCGCCGAACGTGCCGGAATATTCCGATTTTTTCATGATATGAATGTCGTCGGGCTGCAAAATCAGGCCAATCTCGTTGCCGACCTCCTGGTATTCCGTGGACTGGATCATCCACTTGAAATCCTGCACATCTACAATAATCTCGTAATGGACGCCCTTGAAATTAACTGACGTCACCACACCGGAGATATGGCCCTCCACGGGAGAAACAACCTCAATATCCTCTGGGCGGATGACGACATCCACCGGCTCCATGAGACGAAAGCCCTTGTCGAGGCAGTCGAATTTGCGCCCGGCAAACTCCACGAGGAAATCGCGGTGCATGACGCCGTCGATGATATTACTCTCGCCGATAAAATCGGCGATAAAGGCATTCTGCGGCTCGTTGTAAATATCTTGAGGCGTGCCGATCTGCTGGATGCGGCCTTTATCCATAACGACAACGGTGTCGGACATGGAAAGGGCCTCTTCCTGATCGTGCGTGACAAATACAAAGGTAATGCCCAGCTGCTGCTGAATCTTTTTCAGCTCGGCCTGCATGTCTTTGCGCAGCTTCAAATCGAGCGCGCCGAGCGGCTCATCCAGCAAAAGCACCTTGGGCTCGTTCGCCAGCGCCCGCGCAATGGCAACGCGCTGCTGCTGCCCGCCTGAAAGCGAATTGACGCTGCGGTGAGCAAAGCCATTCAGATTCACCATCTCGAGCATACGGCCAACTGTTTCGCGGATCTGCGTCTCCGGCTTTTTGTGTACCCGCATACCAAACGCAACGTTTTCAAACACGTTCAGGTGCGGGAACAAGGCGTATTTCTGAAAAATGGTATTAACCTCCCGTTTATGTGGCGGAAGGTCATTGATCTTTTTCCCATTAAAAAAAACATCGCCTGTGTCGGGCGTGACAAATCCGCCGATAATACGCAGAGTCGTGGTTTTGCCACAGCCCGAAGGCCCCAGCAGCGTAACGAACTCACCGTCGCGGATATTGAGATTGAAGCTTTTCAGCACATTCTCTTTGCCAAACGACACATCAATGTTTTGCAATGAAATAATTGTGTTATTCTCCATTTGTGCATCCCCTTTGCGGTAATAGTTAAGTTGCGCTAAACCAAATTCCGGCTCTAACGCAAGCCCAGCCTCGCCGTATTCATTGCCCCCCCGCAAAGGATTTTTCACAATCACTGCTGACTGCGGCAACAGAGCGAAGCCGATGTTTCTCAGATGCAAACGCAACGAGTAAAAGAAAGCGTGTTTCTCAGAAAGATACAAATATCATCCTTTCAGAACACTCTTTAAGATAATAAAGTGAAAAACGCGATTTGTCAAGATATGATTTGATTTTTTACCGAATTTTGATATTTAGTGAATATATTACGCGCATCATACGGGTTTTTATCGATTTTTCTTCCATATCCTTTGATTTTCACACTTTTTATTATCGGCAATTCCCTTTAAACAGTCGGATGAAAGACTGTGGGTTTCTACCCCTTCCCACGGCGGGAGGGGAACAACGCAATCCCCTTTTTTAAATGACATTGCGATACCACTCCCTGAAAATAAAAGAGCGGCAGGGAGGAAAGCCCGCCCTGCCGGAAAAAAGAAATATCCAGTATGGTTCAAAAGGATTTGATCGGCATTTACTATTACCAGTATACCACCGATGTAAAGCCAGCGCCAATGCGGCACACTGCAAAACGGCGCGCGCAATCAGGAAGCCGGGGCCAGAAGCTCCTCGGCAGCCTGCATCACATCAGAAGGCACCGGGTCACTTACCGCTGTTTGCTGCACAGCGGCTTGTTCCTCCGCCAGCGCCGCAGCCTGACATGCCTGCGCCTCAGGTGTTAAAGCACTCCCGTCAATAATACCATCGTCCCCGATGGTGTAAATCTTATCCCCGATGGTGCGGGTCGTCTTAATAGCATATTCGCCGTTCTCATAGTAATATTCGTTTCCATCATATGTAACAAATCCCGTAGAGGGGTAGCTCAGCTGGGTCAGCTTGAACCATGTCGTCCATTTATTTCTGGCACGCCCGAAAACGGCTTCTTTTTTTACGTCGTACCCGACATCGCGGTTATCGATGGCAGTGTTATTGCCAACGTAAACGCCAACGTGGCCCGGCTGGTACAGAATCAGGCCATGCGTTCTGGGCAAAGAGGACGAGTCACTGTAATTGATGGTTCCTTTAGACTTGGCCGCCTTCAGCATCCCGCTGCCGGTACCGGAAACAGCTGACAGACTGGGATTGGGATTCGTCTTTTCTCCCGTCCACCACAAATAGGATTTGATCAGGCCGGAGCAGTCCGTATAGCGTGCTCCGTTTCTTATCTGACCGTAGGAGCCGTAATTATATTTCCATTTTTCGGTATAGGCTTTCAAGACATGCTCGGACAAGCCGACGCTGGTCTTCACTTCTGCCGCCTGTGCGGGCACGCACAGACCGGTAACGGTTAACAGACAAAAAGCAAACGCAGCGACTGCCGCCAATAATTTCTGCATCCCTGAAATCCTCCCTGTTTTCAAATCATTTGCGAAAAGCATCCGCATTACAAAATATTACAACTGTAACAAATTGGTTACAGTTTAACATAATCATTGGAAGATTTCAAGTTAAAATTCAATTATTTTGTTTTTATTGAAAAACGATTTGTAGAAAATAACAGGAATATTTTATCATAATCAACAAAAACCGTCCTGTGGTGCAAATTTTCGGGGGTTGTCCCTCTCTGAATTATGTCACCTAAAGATTCACACTGCTCTTTCGTGGTTAACCAACAGCTACAGCCAAATCACAAAGCAAAAGGGATGCCCCGCGGGATCAATCATGGTAATCCATTTTTCAGCGTCATACTGCACGCTGGCCTTTACCGCCCCGCAGGAAACAGCATGCTGTACGGCAAGCTCCAGCTGTTCCTGGTTGTGTACCGTAAAATCCAAATGGGTCATTTGCTGCTGAGCGCCCGGTTCGTCCGGCCACACAGGCGTAATGTAGTCTTCGTTTTGCTGAAAGGCAATTTTCACACCGCCGGACGGAGAAATAATATCCGTCCACTCACCCTCTTCACCATAATTTTTCTTCCAGCCCAAAAGTCGGATGTAAAAATCTGATAAAGCGGCCATATCTTTGCACTCCAACACAACAGCGTCAAGCGCAATCGGCAGTAACCCTTTCGTATTCATAACAGCACCTCTTTTTTTCTGATCACACCATGATTTCGAGAGCGGATATTGCTAGACGCTACCAAAATCAAAGCATTACGGTAACTGAGGCTGAAACTCCTGATCCGCTCCTGTCATTTCAGAGGAAAGTGTGTTCTCCTTTTGAGTACACAAATTTTCTCGCAGCAAAGTCTCCGCCTTATTTGCGGGCATCGGCCGGTAATAGTAAAAGCCCTGCACCTCGTCGCACATTTTCTGGCTGAGAAATGCAAGCTGCGGCTCTGTTTCTACGCCCTCGGCAATTACTTTCATCCTTAAATTCTTGGCAAGATTGATAATGATTTTTGAGATTGCCCGGTCTTTACTGTCCTTCTCAATCCCGTGAACAAATTGCGTGTCCATTTTAATTCGGTCTATGGGCAGAAGCTTTAGCCGGCTGAGGGAGGAATACTCTGTTCCAAAATCATCTATGGAAATGGACACTCCCAGCGCCTTTAACTGATGGAGCATGGAAACAATGTTGTCTGTATTGCCATTAGCCACACTCTCAGTAATCTCCAGTTCCAGGCAGTGCGGCGGCAGATTTGTTGTTTGCAATATTTCCTCTACCAGCTGGTGAAACTTCGGATTCCGGAGCTGCTGCACGGAAACGTTGACCGCCATACGCAGATTTTCACAGCCCATCTCCAGCCAGCGCTTATTCTGCAGGCAGGCCTCACGCATCACCCATTCACCAATTGCGTAAATCAGCCCGGTCTGCTCCGCCAGCGGGATAAATTCCGCTGGGCCGACGATCCCTCGCTCCGGCAGATTCCAGCGGACCAGGGCCTCCATCCCAACAATCTGGCGCGTGGCCACGTCGATCTGTGGCTGGTAGTACAGCACAAGCTGATTCTTTTCCAGCGCATGGTAGAGCCGGTTAACCATCTGCGTTTTTTCCTGTATTTCATCCTTCATCTCCTGGGAGCAAATCACATAACGGCCTTTTCCCTCACTTTTCGCGCGGTACATGGCTGTATCCGCATTTTTGAGGAGGAGTTCCGGAGCATCCCCATCCTGCGGGTAAAGAGCCACACCGGCACTCACCGTAACAAAAAATTCCTGCTCCGCCAACTGAATCGGCCTCTGCACCACCTCCATCAGCCGGTCCATCACCCTAATCAGCTCCTCCCCGGAGGAAATCTGGTTGAGCATCAGGATAAATTCATCCCCGCCAAAGCGGGCCACTTCGTCCCCAGTCCGAATCGACTTTTTCAGCGCCTTAGAAACCTCCATCAAAAGTCGGTCTCCCTGATCATGCCCCAAGGTATCGTTTACCGACTTGAACGCGTCGAGATCCAGAAACACAACGCCGATCATTTTATGGGCCTTTTCCGCGCTGCAAATCTGTTCCGCGAGCTTTTTCTTGAATTGGGTGCGGTTGAGCAGACCGGTCAGCTGATCGTGAAATGCAAGATAATTCAGCTTCTTCTCGTCATCCGCCTTAATCACAGCGTCGGAAAGGATCAGCCCAACAATCTCGATAAACGCGATCGAATCCAGATTCCACATAGAAAGAGGGCGGCTTGCGTGAAACCCGAGGAACCCCATAATCCCACCCTTGCTCCGGATCGGTACGGCGACAAGCGCACGAATGCTGTGCGCAAGCAGCAGGGCCCGCAGCTTTGCGGCCGCACGGGGCAGGAAGCGGGTATCCTTCAGTACAAGAGCCTCTTTGTCTTTCAACTGCCGGAAGATTTCCGGACAGATGCTTTGCGTTGCGTCGTCTAAAGTATTTGGGGGCCGATCAGTTGCTTGGGATACCCACTCCACCGCATAACGCACGGTGGCCGTTTTCGTATTCAGCAGCACCAGATAGGCCCGGTCGCATTCGATGAAGCTTCCACACCGCTCCAGCGCCGCATACAGCTTTGTATCAATGTTCAGCTCGCGGGAGGACACGAAGCTGTGAGAAATATCTGACGCGATGGACTGCATGGTAAGATGATTACTGTTTTCCCTGAGCCTGCTTGTATAGATTTTATTCACATACAGCGCAAAGGCTGCGGCAAAGAGAATCACTCCGATTCGGCCCAGATAATTTTTCTCCGACACGATAAGCACCTCGGGCGGTGTGTACCCCCACGCAAATAGTTGTGTTAAAAACGCGGAGACGATCACGGTCGATAGGATAATCAGCCGGTTAAACAGCAGGCAAATAATCATCAGCACAAATGCAAATGACCAGGAAACATCGATTCCCCTGTCGGAAAACCAAAGCGTATAAAATGGAATCATCAACGCAAAAGACAAGGACACCAGCATCTCCTTAGCAATGTCCTTAAGCTGCAAATGTTCAACGGAAGCTAAAAAGATCGCGAAAATCACCAGCAGTCCGCTCACCGCTTCCACGGGAATTGCATTCTCATGCTCGTCATAAAAAGACCGGCCGGCAAACAGAAGAGCCGCACCAACAAATAACACCAGCCCCAAATACAGGTAAACATTCGTACGGGTTGATTTAGAAAGGATCATCTCATTCTGGCTGATGGCGGCCGGCTGCAGAAAATGATACCGGTTGATGCAGTAGCCGACCGCAAAAATCATTACGAGCGCAAAGACAGCAGACACCTGCGGAAAACGAACGGGAAGAAATGCGGGCAGAACGTCTGTTGCATACCCCAGCACTGAGGCTATTAAAAAAGAGAAGGTGATGATTTTCGCCTGCTTCTTCTCATTGCTCGAGGAGGAACGTTTCCCCCACCGCAGCAACAGCACTGCGGCCAAGGTGACATAAAGGACGATATAAATATAGTAACACCAATCCCATCCGTCCGTTTTTGAAGTATTCACCCAGCCGTATTGTGTGCGAACCAGCGTATCGGGATTTAGTCCGAAAAGGGGAAAAACGGTAAAGGCACAAATCGCTAAAGCGGCGGGCAGATAGATCAGTAAAAACAGCCACCGTTTCTTCAGCAGCGCCTCTCGTCCCGTCAGCAGCAGAACAGCGTGCATCGTCAGGCTGCCGATCATTCCCCAGCCCAGCGGCGCAACGCGACGGCCGATCGCGCAGATTTCCTCCGTTCGGGCCGCGCCGGTCAGTGCAAGGCCAAACGCCCACACGGCCAGCGCCGCGCAGATTGCCAAAAACAGCCGATTCAGGCGCGTCAAGCTGCCGCCAACGGCGTAAAGCCCGCAGGCCACAGACGCACCGCAGGTCATTAAAAGCAGTACGCTGTACGTTTCTTTGATCAAATAATCACTCTCCATTTGCCATTGCGGGCACTTCGCCCTTTCGCAACCCGCATTCCCTTATGATTCCTGCCGCATCCCGTTGCGGCCAAAGTCAGGACAACGGCGAAAAATCTCCTCCAACTCCCCGGGGGGCATGGGCCTGAAATAATAATAGCCCTGAACCTCATCACACATCTTCTGGCTTAAAAAACGCAGCTGCTCTTCGGTTTCCACACCTTCTGCAATCACCTTCATCTCAAGGCTTTTCGCCAGATGAATGATGACCTGCGCGATTGCACGGTCTTTATCGCTATGCTCAATGCCCCATACAAATTGTATATCCATCTTGATCCGGTCGATCGGCAGCAGCTTTAATCGTTCCAACAACGAATACTCTGTTCCAAAATCACCAATCGATATAGAAACACCCAACCGTTTCAGCCGGTTCATTAAAACAACCATGTCGCCAACCCTGCCGTTAGCTACGCTCTCGGTTACCTCTAGTTCCAGATATTCCGGGGGCAGCTCCGTTTTGTGCAGCACATCCGCCACCTGCTGCACAAAGCCCCTGTTTTCCAGCTGCTGTACAGAAATATTAACCGAGATGCGAACCGGAGGGAGTCCCATATTCTGCCATGATTTACACTGTGCGCAGGCAGTTTCGAGTACCCATGCTCCGATGGGCTGAATTAGGCCCGTCTGTTCGGCCAGGGGGATAAAAACGGCTGGGCTGACAAATCCGCGATCGGGCAGCTCCCACCGCAGAAGAGCCTCAATCCCCATGATCTCACCGGTTTTCAGGTCGATCTGCGGCTGATAGTGGACGCTGAGCTGCTTTTTTTCCATGGCCCGGTAAAGCAGATTGCTCAGCCTAGCGTTTTCCATGGCTTTCTCTTTATAGGCCTGCAAACACAGAGCGAACTGGTTCTTACCCATTCCTTTCGCTTCGTACATTGCAATATCGGCATGTTTCATCAGTGTTTCCGCATCTGTTCCGTCGCATGGATACCGGGACACGCCGATGCTGCCAGTCATATAAAAATTCTGACCGTGCAGAATGATCGGTCTTTGAATGGCCTCCAAAATCCCACGGACCGTCTGAATAAGCTTGTCCTCATCTGATGCCTGACTCAGCATCAGTACAAATTCATCCCCGCCGATCCGCGCCACCACGTCGCCCGGCCCAATGCTGCCGGCAATCGCCTTCGATACCCGCTGGAGAATCAGGTCGCCCATATCATGCCCCGTGGTATCGTTAATGGATTTAAAGGCGTCGAGATCGATAAAAGCGACCCCGATTTTTGCATTGCTCCTCTTGGCACGCTCGATTTCCAGATTTAACTGATGCTTGAATGACAAGCGGTTTGGCAGCCCCGTGAGCGGATCGTGATACGCGGCCCATTTGATCTTTTTGCGATCATCTACCTTAGCGGCCGCATCGGTGACCGTATCGGCCACAATTGATAAAAAAAGCGGCGGCTCCTCCGCCCAGTTTTTGTCCGCAGACGATGTGGCAAAGCTCATAAGACCAAACTCTTCCCCGTGCCTGACGAGGGGCGTGAGGACAAATCCGCGGATTCCCATCTGCTCAAGCTGTTCCTTGATTATTTTATCCTTCAGCACAAGCTGCTCCACATCCGGCACCGCAAGCACCCGGCTTTCGGGGATCCTCTCGGAAAGCTCCTTACACAAAAAAGGCGAGCCGCTTTTGCAGATGGAGTGGATGGAAGTCACTTCATCTGCCCGCCATTCGCGGCAATAATGAATGACGCCAGTTTCCATGTTCCAAAGAGCCAAATAGGCCCACTCGCACTGGAGGAACGAGCCACACCTCAAAAGGACGCTTTCCATCTTCTCATCGAAGCTGTGTTCATCCACTGAAACCATACTGTACGCAATTTCGGCAATCAGCGTCTGCCGGTATGCGTACCCGGCATTTTCCTTGAGCCTGCTCCGGTACACCTTGCTGATATAAAAGCTCATCATTCCGGTCAGCGCGATCAGGCCCAACCGGATCATATAATCCGCGGAATCGAGCGTTACCACCGCAAACGGTGTAACACAATAGACCAGCAGCTGAGTCTGGCCGGCAGAAAGCAGAACGGTAATGAGCAGAATCCGTTTATTAAACAGCAGGCTGACCATCAGAAGCGGGAAAAAAAACGACCAGATGGTAATGCTGCCATAAACAATAAACCGCAGCGTGACAAAAGGGATCAGCAGAGAAAACAGTACTGCAAAAACAAGCTCCTTGAACAGCTCGTCAAGCGCAAGCCTGCTGAGAAGTAAAGTGACACCGCCGATCAGCACCAGCAGTCCACTCAACAAAAAGGTGGATGGCTGCGCGGTTTCCCGATAAAAGAAGTGCTGGTTGAACAGATTCATCATGCTCCCGATCAGGAAGAAAAAGCCTAAAATCCGATACACCATGGTGCGGTTTGCCCGGTCTAATATGGTTTCGTTGGGATTTGCTGCATCCGGCTGCATAAAGCCAGATCGTCTGACGCAATGGCTGATCGCCAGAATAGGCAGCATAAAAAAGAGTGGCGCAATACTCGGCTTCTCAATCTCCCGCAAAGGCAGAACCAGCTCTACGGCCGTGCTGAGCGCAATGCAAACCCACAGTGAATTCAGCAACAGACCGGCCTGCTTTTGCACTTTTGCGGGTTCCGTCTTTGAGCTCCAGTTTTTCAGAATCAGCACAATGAAAAGAAGGCAGACAATGTAATAGCAGTAAAATGCGTGATACCAGGCGTTTGAGATCATGTTTGCACAGCCAAGCGCCGTTGGGAGTATACCGCCCTTCACAGACCCAAGCAGCGGCTGCACCGTCAGGCCATAGATGAGCACCGCGCCCGGCGCGTAGATCAGCAGGGAAACCCATGGCTTTTTCGCAAATGAGGAATGCCCGGTCAAATACAGGATATAATGCAGCAGGAACCCAAACATGGTTACATAGCCGACGGGTGCAAGGACGCTCCCAGCAAATCGGATCATTGGTAAGGAGCCGGCGGCCTGAATGGCCAGACCAAGCGTCCAGAGGAAAAAGGAAACTCCCATGGCTGTAAATATTTTGTTGATGGAAGGCCTGTAGTTTCCCTGAACCGTATACAACACGCACGCAACCGAAGCGCCGCCGCTCGCCGTCAGCAGCACCGGTAACAGCAAAGAGAGTCTCACCTTTTTTCCTCCAAACAACAAATCCTTCTGTCGTACGGTTAACAAAATAGTTATTAAAATGATAAAAAAACTTGTTATATTATTTTATCGGTTCCACTTTTCAGGAATGAAGAGAGCAAAATTTCATAATGGATATTGGTTTATGAAAACAGATACTCAATTGCAAAAAATTCAACTTTCGTTTATAGTGGAAATACAGAGACCAATGAATTTGGATCTGGACGAGGTGTGATATGGAGAAAAGGGAAGAAAAAATCAAGCGCTTGCTGGATACCTTTTATAAAGTGACACAAATGGAAGCCCTGTTTTTCGACCGCGATCTGAACGCTGTTTCCTGCCAGTTGAACAGGCATGCGTACGAAGATTTGCTGGAGCTCAGCGCAGGTAAAATAGAAGTTTTTGTTCACGGTCTCTTTGAAAACGACACCGTTTCCCATCAAAATTTCTATACCTTTTTTCTGAACAATAACCTTGTCTGCAACATTTTCGCCCCGTTCGGCAACACGGAAGCTTGCGGTGCATTTGTGACTCAGCCGGCTTTGCTGAGCGCACTGAAAAGCTCTGAAATCGATATGATACTGGCCGGCCTCTCTCTCGACTCCGAGAAGCGGGACCGGTACAAGCAGGCCCTGCAGAGGGCGCCTGTTATTTCGTACGACAGAATCATGCCCCTCGGGCAGACGCTCAGCTCCCTGTCACGCTCGGTATTTGACGAGATGGAATTTCACCAGATATTGTGCGGCGGCGATCTTGACCCGGCTTCGTCCCAGATGATTTTGCCCACCCTGCCCGCGAACCGAATCCACAACTCTGTTATGGTAGACAGGCACGGCGGCTACCTGATGTACAGGAAGCTCAAGGACTCCGTTTCAAAGGGCGACGCCAGCGCACTTTTAAAAGCGATTAGCGGCATCAGCGCCGGGAGCGTACCGATGGATCACCTTTCCTCCAAAAGCTATGTCCGTTCCCTGAAAAACAGCTTTATCGAGGTGTGCGCCATGTGCCGCTTTTTCGCCATTGACGCCGGAGCGCCTTACCTTAAAACGGCAGATATAACGGAAGAATATATTGATCAAATGGAGAATACTGAAAACATTAACGATATTTATGAGCTGATGAAATCCGCTTTACTGGCCTTTACCAGACTAGTGGCCGTGACACGGATTACCGGCTATTCAAAACCGGTGAAGCTTTCAATGGAATATATAGAAACGCATTATAAAGAGAAAATCACACTTGGCATTTTGGCACAGCGAGTCAACCTGAGCAAGTCTTATCTTTCGAACTTAATCAAAAAGCAAACCGGTCTGGATATGGCCGACAATATCAATAAGGTACGCATTGCGGAAAGCAAAAAAATCCTACTGCGGTCGAGAGTCAGTGTTTCAGAGCTTTCTTCTATGGTTGGCTATTCGTACAGCAATCATTTTGCCAGAATTTTCAAACAGTTCACCGGCATGACACCATCGGAATTTAAAAAGTCCACCGCCGCGGAATCGAAAGAAGAGCGAGAAACGCAGGAGTTGATCCACCAAATTCTTGAGCAGTTCGCTCACACCCTAACAATGTACCCAGGAATGATTGACGTGATTCGGATCGTAGACCCAGTTTCGCACCTTTCATGGGTTCGCCCGCACCACGGAGAAACCGTACAAGGCACATGCTATGAATTTTGGAGCAGGAACAAATCGTGTGACAAGTGTATTTCTCAAATGGCCTTTTCTCAGAATAAATCGTTTATGAAAATCGATCAGAAACCGGACAGCTCCTTTTTTGTTATTGCGGCCCCGGTGAATATTGGCCGAAGGAAATATGTTCTGGAGCTGCTGAAAAACATTTCGGAAGACTTTTACGACTGCACAGCTCCCGCACGCGACGGACATTGGGAGAATTCTCGTTTGCCCGCCCTGCCCAGGTAAGAACGCAAGCTTTTATTCAGCCACTTGGACCCTCGGGTGCCTTTACAAGCCGCACCCTCGCGATGGATAGGGCAGATATAAAAAAACAGTTGTCAGGAACTTTTCCTGACAACTGTTTTTTTCCTGTGGATACTCTTGTTCAAATCCCACCGCGGGTGAGTGCTTTCTTTCCGGCCTGATCGACACCGAGAATGGCCTGAATCAGCTTTTCTTCCGTGGGGTTTCCGGGAGCATATTCCCACTCTACCACAGAGGCTGCTTTTTTAGCGACCACCGGCAGATCCGCTTCAGTCAGGCCAATCTGCCCCATGGTAACGGGAAGCCCGATGCTGCGGTTAAACGCCAAGATTCTGTCCCTTTCTTCCATCTGGTTGTCATACGTTAAAAGACAGAGCACGCCAAATGAAACGATTTCACCGTGCAGATGCTTTTCACAGGCGGGAATCAAGGAGCTACCATAATACACACAGTGGGCAAGCGAGCTATTGTAATAGTAATTATCTTTGGAATCCGGCTGATTCTGATGAACAGTGCAGTTCGATACAATTCCGGTCAAAATAATAATATCCAGTGCGACCTGCTCCAGCTCGAACGAAACCCGCTTGTTTTTGCAGTCCTCCAGCGCTCGGCTACCAAACGTAAGCAGCGGAGAGGTGCAGGTTTTCGAAATTCCCAGACCCAGCAGCGGAAGATGGTGCATTTTTTTGCCGCGGCAGGCGAATGCCACCTCGTATTCCTTGGAAAGCGCATCCCCAATACCGGCCCAGAACATTTCGTACGGGGCCTCAGCGATGATTCTTGTATTGATAAATGTATGGCACGCAGGCTGCTTTTGATAGTAATACTGCTGGAAGGAACCATCCGGATTATAAATCACGCTCAGGTTCGTACAGGCCGCGCAGTTGGAGGCCAGAGTTGGGAACGTGAACACGGGCTTGTCCAGCAGATCGCCAAGGGTTTTTACCGTGTCGCAGGCGCGGCCGCCGCCTACCGCAAACAGCAGATCGGCCTGCTGAACCAGCGGCTCCTGGCGGAGCTTTTCCACGTTTTCCATCGTGGAGTCGCCGCCGTACCACAGAAAGCCGAGAAGCTCCACGCGGGAACCCTCCACCCCCTTGATGAGGGCATCCTTTGCTTTTTCCATTGCGGTTTTTCCGCCAATCACGACCGCCTTGTTCCCGTAGTTTCTTGTTAGAAACGGGATTTCCTGATAACAGTCTTCTCCCACACTATAATTCGGCAGATAAATATTCTGGTTTTTCATCTTTGCAGCTCCTCTTTTCTTCCGGCAATTCTCTTTGTTTTCGGGCATAAAAAAACGACCCGCCCATATTAGGACGAATCGATCGTGGTACCACCTAATTTTACATGAAAGTGTTGCTTTCACGCCTTATCACAACACAGAAAAGACCTGTGCCGTTTCCCATTTTACGGCGGGCTTCCGTCAGAACCTACTGGGGAACCGTTCCCTTTCAGCCTGCAGCTCCAAGAGGATTTCGAACTCACCGCCGGGGAAGCGTTCTCATCATCCGCTTCTCTCTTTGCTCGGTTGAGATGAGCCTACTTGTTCTTTTCACAGCTTTTTTTATTCACTTGTATCAAAAACTGTACAACTAGATATATACCACGGCAGGAAGTGCTTGTCAAGCCGCTTGATCAAAATATAACACCTGCCCAGGCAGAAAATCTAGTGATTCTGCCACCGGAAGAAAGTTGAAACGAAGTGGGCCGGGAGCAAAGCTCCCGGCCCACTTCGTTTGATAAAATAAGTCAGGCATCAATAAACGTCATTCGGACGATTCTGCTGGAGATACGGGGAAAGCGGACACTCCCATAGCTTTTGGTTGGTATGAAGCAGCTTGTGGGAACGCTCCGACAGAGGCTTTTCAAAATAATCGCGGTACGCCTCGAGCACCGCAGGATTTTCATGGGAGAAGCGCAGCGTGTTTTCCTTATCCAGCTCATAAAGCTGCGCTCCGCGAACCTGCGCAAATTCCATTCCTTCCGTAATCGGCTGGCCGCCGCCGCCGGCGCAGCCACCCGGGCAGGCCATTACCTCCACAAAATCATACGAAGCCCGACCACCGCGGATGGACTCCATGAGTCTCCTTGCGTTCCCAAGCCCGTTGACAACAGCCACCCGCAGAGTCCGGTCAGCTATCCGGAAGCTTGCTTCCTTCCAGCCCTCCATCCCGCCAACCTCAAGAAATGCATCGGGGTCAGGATTCTCACCCGTCGCCAAATAATATGCCGAACGCAGGGCCGCCTGCATTACGCCACCCGTTGCTCCGAAAATCACAGCTGCACCGGTGCCGACACCGAGCGGCATATCAAACTCCTCTTCCTCCAGCTCAGACACCTGAATATGTTCCGCGCGAATCATGCGGTCGATCTCGCGGGTAGTCAGAACCAGGTCAACGTCCTGCCCCGCCCCAGCGTCGTTCAATACCTTCTGCGCGCATTCGTCCTTTTTGGCCAGACACGGCATAATCGAAATGGAATAAATCCGTTTGGGGTCCGCATTGAGCAGCTTTGCGTAATAGCTCTTGGCCACGGCACCAAACATCTGCTGAGGTGATTTGGCGCTGGAAAGATGGCCGACCATATCGGGATATTGCGATTTTAAAAACCGCACCCACCCGGGACAGCACGAGGTAAACATTGGGAATTTGGCCGTATCGGGCCGGCTCAGCTTTTCCAGCAGCTCGCTGCCCTCCTCCATGATGGTGAGGTCGGCGGCAAAATTCGTATCGAAGATATAGCGGAATCCCATCTTCCTCAGTGCGGCAACAAGGCGTTTTACGGTTGCTTCTTCGCGGGAGAGACCGAACGGCTCTCCCCACGCCGCGCGCACGGACGGCGCGATCTGCACCACTGTGATTTTATCCGGGTCCGCCAGTGCGGCAAAGGCTTTTTCGGTGTCGTCGCGCTCGCGCAGCGCCCCAACCGGGCAATGTGTGATGCACTGGCCGCAGAGCGCGCAGTCTGAATCTTCGATCTTCCGATTCCAGGTGACGTCTACGGTAGTGCGGGAGCCGGTATTCGCCACATCCCAAATGTGCATGCCCTGAATCTCATCGCACACCTGGATGCAACGCATACACTTGATACACTTGGAAAAATCGCGGATCAGCGGAAAGCGTTTATTCCATTCCGAAACCGGAAGCTCCCGCTGATATGGTAAGTCCAGAATGCCCAGATCGTTCGCGATTTTTTGCAGGCCGCAGTTCCCGCTCCGAACGCAGGTGGAGCAGTAGCAGTCGTGCTGCGAAAGGATCAGCTCAACAATGCCCCGGCGGGCCTCGCGGACGCGCGGGCTGTTGGTGTAAACTACCATCCCCTCTTCCACCCGGTTATTGCACGAAGCCACGAGCTTATCCTTGCCCTGCAGTTCCACCACGCAGACCCGGCAGGCTCCGATTTCGTTGATTCCCTTCAGGTAGCAGAGGGTGGGAATGTGGATACCAACCGAGGCCGCCGCATCCAGAATGGTAGAGCCTTCCTCTACCTCGTACGCCTTGTGATTGATCGTTACCTTTACCATCTGTAAGCCCTCCCCCCTTTGAATACGCCATAACCAAAATGATCGCAGCGCAAACACCGCGAGGATTCCTGAACGGCTTCCTGATCGGTCATGCCGCTTTCCATCAGATCAAAATCGTTCTTTCTCTCCTCTGATTCGCGTTCGGTCAGGTTCACCCTGCCGCAGGGCGGCCTGTCATCCATATTGGCGGAGGGAATGACCACATACGTCGTGATTTCATGATGATACCCCAGAAAATTATCGATATTGGCGGCAGCCACTTTACCGGCTGCCACCGCCTTGATCACCGTGGCAGGGCCGCTGACGCAGTCGCCGCCGGCGAACAGGTTCGGGATATTGTCTACCCGGGCGCAGCTCTGCGCAATGATACTACCCCGGCTGACCGGAACGCCGTATTCCGCAAACGGCCCGTATTCCACGCTCTGGCCGATCGCCGACACGATCAAGTCGCAAGGGATCCGCCTTTCCTGTATATCCGCATCCACCGGCTTCGGACGCCCGGCGGAATCCATGTTCCCGATAATCTGTGGCTTCACCCACAGCGCGGCAACATCGCCGTCTTCGGTCGCTTCAATCCTGGAGGGCGCTTGCAGACACAAAATCCGGCAGCCCTCATTCGCCGCTCCCTGCACCTCTTCCGGCAGGGCGGTCATGTCCTCCTCGCGGCGGCGATAGACAATCGCGACCTTCTCTGCACCAAGACGAACAGCGGAGCGGGCCGCGTCCATTGCAACGTTTCCGCCGCCGATCACCACCACGGTTTTTCCGGCAAAGCCCAATTTTGCATTGTTGCCGATACTGCGCAGCAGATCGACCGCAGAGATCATCCCGCGGCTGTTTTCCCCCGGGATGCCCAGTTTTCTGTCTGAATGCGCACCAATTGCGATATAAACCGCGTCGTATGTTCCCGTTAGATCAGAAATTTCGAGATCCTTGCCAACGTTGACTCCGGTTTTCACCTGAACCCCGGTAGAGAGGATGGCCTCGATATCATCCCAAAGCCGCTCGCGCGGCAAGCGGTAGCTCGGGATTCCGTACCGCAGCATTCCGCCCAGATGCGGCTGCTTCTCGTAAACGGTAACGCTGTGACCCATCAGCGAGAGGTAATAGGCGGTGCTCAGCCCGCCCGGTCCCGCGCCGATAACCGCCACCCGCTTACCCGTAGAGGGCGCGCAGTCGGGCGCGGGCACCTTGCCCGCATGGTCGACGGCAAAGCGCTTAATCCCGCGGATATTGATGGAAGCGTCGATCATGTTCCTTCTGCAGCGCGCCTCGCAGGGATGCTCGCAGACAAACGCGCAGGCCGTCGGGAACGGATTGTCCTTTCGGATCAGCTGCACCGCGTCGGCATACCTGCCCGCGTGCACCAGGGCAATATACCCGGGGATATCTACCCCGGCGGGACACAACGCCACGCAGGGCACCGGCTGGTTCAAATTACAGGTACATCGGCCTGTTGCAACGTGTTCCACGTAATCCTCGCGGAAGCCCCGAACCCCTTTGAGCACCATGTCGGCCGCCTCATAACCTATGGCGCAGTCTGCTGACTGCACTATAATGTTGGCAGTTCTTTCAATTAAATCTATGGTTTCCATCGTGGCCTTCTGATTCAGCACATCTTCGAGCAAATTTTCCAGCTGCGCAAGGCCAATGCGGCACGGCACGCATTTTCCGCACGTCTGCGCTCTGCATATTTTCAGAAAGGATGCCGCAAGATCAACAGGACACAGGTTTGGAGGGCTGGCAATGATCCGGCGTTCCAGATCACGGTAAAGCTTTTCGACAGTGGTTTGTGCTTTGTTCGGCGTTATAATTTCAAGTCTGCTCATTATTTCACCACTCCCAATCAGGAAAATACGAAACTATAATAATTATAATATAATTTCGATAGAGTGTAAATGATTTTTCGGTAAATATTTATCAAACAACTTTAAAATATACATCAATTTTGTTATAATTGTAGTAAATTAATATTCTAAAATTGCTTTAAGAGGCATTTACACCTTGCCTCAAAACGCAATCAAGAGCAATCCATCCCATCAGCAAACGGCGCTGGCAGATACAGACAAAAAACCAGCGGGGAAGCAAATGGCCTTCCCGCCGGTTTTTCCACACAATCAATCCACGCCTATTAAACCACACAAAATAAATCCGTCAAAAATGCTTTTCCAGATGTAAGGCAGTAATGCGAATTTTTCCATCTTCGCCGAAAATTCAATGCCTTACAGCTTGCTGATTGCTTTGGGAAGCACTTCTTTCGGGATTGCGCAAACATACTTCTGGCCGTTCATACGCTCCTTGAATTCGCGCCGGGCTTTCTCTACCAGTTCCGGCTGCTCCAGAAGATCGACTGCCGCGCCGGCCAGGACCTTTGCAGCCAGCATCATGCCCTTATGGCCGATCGAGGTCTTATCCTGAGAAACCAGCTGCCAGGAATGCTCCGGAGTACCGATGGCATAGCAGGCTGTTACAATCTGAGAGGTCGGCACATTCCAGCTTACATCACCTACATCGGAGGAGCCGGGAAGCACAACATTCGGGCCATCCTCGCTGAAAGGAAGCAGAATATCGCAAATATCTCTCTCCTGCAGCTTCTGCAGAAGCTCTCTGCTCTCACGCTGCAGCAAGTGAGCAGCATACAAATCCAGCAGATCCTGAGCCCGCGCTTCGGACAGCGGAGCTGTTTTTGCAATCTTTCCGGCAAAGGCGAGTTCCTCTTCGGTATATTCCGGCAGCTTCTGCTCTTCAAAGTTCCGGTACAAAACGGCGGCAAGCGATTTGTTGGGCACCAGGTCGGCACACGCCTTTACAAATTCGATCTCCACTTCGGTTCCGGTCATCAGCGCAGCGCCCTGCGCAATCTGGTTGACCCTCTGGTAGATTTCCTCCACCTGCGGTATTTTGGGTGCACGGATTAGGTACAGAACCGAGGCGGTTGACTGAACCACGTTCGGGGAAAATCCGCCGGCATCATGAATCGCGTAGTGTACCCGGGCCTGCGGAACAATGTGCTCCCGCAGGAAATTAGCGCCGACATTCATCAGCTCCACCGCATCAAGAGCGCTTCTGCCCAAATACGGTGACGCCGCTGCATGAGCGGACTTCCCCTTGAAGCGATACATCACCTGATAATTGGCAAGGCTGGACATATCGAAAATTCCGTTGACTCCCATGGGGTGCCAGGCCAGCGCCGCGTCGAGGCCGTCAAAAACGCCCTCTCTTGCCATAAACGCTTTGCCTGAGCCGCCTTCTTCCGCCGGGCAGCCGAACAGCTTAACCGTACCTGCCAGCCGGTTTTCCTCCAGATACGTTTTCACCGCCAGCGCGGCGCCGACTGAACCGCCCGCAAACAGATTATGTCCGCAGCCATGGCCGTTTCCGCCAGGGGTCAGCGCCTGCTGTTCTGCGCAGTGAGCCTTCTGGCTCAGGCCCGACAGAGCGTCGTATTCCGCCAGTATTCCAATCACAGGACCGCCGCTGCCATAGGTTCCGCAAAAGGCGGTTTCGATGTTGCCAACCTTCTCCTGCACGGAAAAACCATTTTCTTGCAGTGCTTTTTTCAGAAGATCCGCAGACTGAAATTCTTCGAACGCAGTTTCCGCGTACTCCCAAATGCAGTCGGAAAGCTTGGTGATGACCGGCTTTTTCTGATCCAAGTATTCGTACATTTGCTGTTTATTCATTTTCCCAAGGTTCCTTTCATTAAGACAATTTGCCCGATTATGCGTTCTCTGCTCCCTTCTTTACGGAGACTTTGTAAATACGGTCCGAGAAGAAAATAACTACCAAACTGGCCACCAGAATTCCGAACTGGAAGAGCATATTAGCTCCAAAGCTGTAGTGCAGCATCATTAATACTGAGGCGGGCATAATGACGTACCCAAGTACAGACGAGAACGAAAAGCCCACAGAATAGTTGTTCAGAACACTGGATTTGAAATCCGGATCACAGATTTTCAGCAGCATCAGGCCGGTCAGGAACACCCCACAGCAGGTTCCCCAAATGGTCATCGCATGCTCAAACCAGTACTCGGGGAAAAACGCCTTGCTCAAAGCCATAATAAGAAAATAGGTGACGACGTACCCGCCGATCAGGAGGACCACCAGCGGCGCGATATACTTCAACACAGCTTGAATGGGCAGGCTAGCAATGGAAGCCACGATCGCGTAATCAGAACAGGTCCCGGCAATTTTGGATTTGGTTTTGTCGTCGATCATGCTGCCAAGCCCGATTTTCTGAATGACAAAGTTCACCCCGAACATCACAATAATTGCATAAGCCCAGATCGGAACCTGACTGAAACCCGGCACCTTGTAGGCCTTGACCAGATTCATCACTATGTATGCCAAGCCACAACCACCCAGAATAATAGACAAATGGAAGGTCAGTGATTCGATCGAAGAGTTGAGCGTGGTATCTTTACCGGCCGATTTCTGCTTCGCGGGATCTCTCTCGTAGCCTCTGGCCATATCAGGAGGAAGATCGCCCGGTTTTGTCAGAATCGCGGTGTCCCCACGCCGAGCCGCGATGTTGATGGAGATAATGCCAATGATCATGCCGCCTACAATACCAAAGGTTGCCGTCGTGGAGGTAAGTCCCTGCGCAATCTTCCAGTAATCCAGATTATAATCGCGGTACATACTGCCGATGACGCCGGCTGTGCCGGGGCCTCCGTTAAAGCCGGCGAACAGTTCAAAGCCGAAGGTGGGGTACAGGTTTAATGCGGGCTGAATCACATCAAACAGCTTCTTTACACCAATGCCCAGCATTGTCTGAGCCGCACCCACCAGGGTGATCAATCCGAATACCTTGATCACGTTTGTAGTGGCCTTAGTCGCCTTTCCTTCTTTCGTGCCGATCGCCATTCCCAGGGGAACGCTCGCAACCACCGGAACGATCAGAATGCCCGGGAGTGTCGACCATGTGGTAAGCCACGTTTCCGGGAATGGAATTCCACCGCCCTGCCAGACAATCGGGCCTACCAAACGACCGATCACACCGCCGATAACCGAGGCGGGCAAAAATAGTTTACGGAAAGCCGGCACTACGCCGCGCAAAAAAGTGCCGATGAGCAGCAATACGCTCAAAGCGCAAAAGCTGTACAGGAGTTGAGTTAGTGTTGCCGAATTCAAAATAATTTCTTCCTTTCATCATGTGATTGTTGTCTGGCAAGGTTCTGATCATTTCATCTGCCGAAGAAAATTTCAAACAACTCCGGAAAGCCTCTTTTGAAAAGCTCCTTGGCGGGAAATTCTATCAGATACATCCAGACAGACCCTGCGTAACCTCAAGCAAAGTAATCCTCCTTACGGACAGGCCGTTTCAGGGAATCCCTGCTCCAAAAAGATGCGTCACTGTACATCTCTCCTTTCTGAATGTTTTGTGGCGGATTTAGGGGCTTTCCGCCAACACAGGACAATATAAAATCTCACAAATTTCCTCAAATCTCTTATCGGATTCCTGTGATATTTAGTGCATTTATGTCCTAAATTAAAGACTTTATTTTTTAGGATCTTTATTTTATATGAATATAACAATTCCGTTTGACTTTGTCAATTCAATGTGGTAGCATAATTACCGGATTTATTTTTTGGATTTATTTAAAGATTTTGATTTCCGTTTTTAATCTGTGTCTTAATATTGTAGAGGAGTGGGTTTGCATTGATTACCGTCAGCATTATCAGCCCCAAAGTTTCTATGAAAGCCATTAATCATGTGATTGACCACCAGGATTTTGGCTGTATTTTTTTGAAATATACCTATGACCGACAGGAGGATATTTTTGATATTTACCGCCAGTGCAAAGATAAATGCGACGTGATCTGTTTCAGCGGTGAGATGGGGCTTCACTTTATGCGAAACAATATTCCAAACTCCGTTGTTCCCTACACCTTTGTTTACTACAATGAAATTCACGTACTCTCGATTCTTCTGAATTTTCTTGCAGAACACCCCACTATCCCGCTGAACCGCATCTATGTGGATTTTCTTACCCCGATCAACGAATACATGAACCTGCCCCATTATCTGCCACCGGAGCACATGCCTTACTGCCATAACAGTGCGGACTACACTTACGAAACAATTCTGCAACGGCCAGTAGAGCTGTACCAGCAGGGAAAAATCGACTTTTTAATCACACGCTGCACAAATAATCTGGAGGCAATCCGCAAAGCGGGCATTCCGTTTCAGCACATTCTGCCAACAGAGGAGATGATCGCCGATGCCATTCGCGGCGCGCTTGATAAGTTGAGACTCTCTTTAGCGGGCAGCCAACGGCAGATGACCATACTGATTCAGCCTGTTTTTGCCGAAAACGCCAGTAATACGGAGATGGAATACGACCGTGTTACTCTATATAAGGCGCTCGTGGATTTCCGGCACGAAAACCATTTTGATTTCCGCATTTCGCTAGGGGAATACCGCTTTGAGCTGACACCGCAGACCATTTCGGAAAAACAGCGGACGCTGCTTTCCAAGGAGTTGGTTTCTTATCTGGCCAACCGAACCAGCCTTAAGTTCCGGGTGGGCGTTGGCATAGGGGCAACAATGGATTCCGCAAGATACTGCGCCGAAACTGCCCTGCACGAAGCAGTGACGTTCGGTAAAAACGACGGCTTTTTAATGGACGACAGCGAGGATTCTATGCTGACCGGCCCTCTCTCTTCGCCGACCACCCTGAGTTATAGTTACTCCAACTACAAAGCGCAGCAGTATTCCAGCCAGAACAATATTGATGAGCGAAATCTTCTACGGATTATCGGCTTGTTTGAAATGGACAACGAGTCGATCATCACCTCCAAAAGCCTGGCGGACTGGCTGAACATCACGGTTCGCAGCTGCAATCGCATTTTATCTCAGCTGCTCGATTCCGGGCTGATCGAAGAGTTGCCTGTTCTGAAAAGCAACGAACGCGGCAGACCAATCCGGCAGTACCGCTTTCACATCGAAAACTGTTTAAAAACATTCCGGTAAATAGAAAAAGCTCCGATCGAAACAATGTCGATCGGAGCTTTTTCTCGGCAGCCTTTTAATTCAGAAAGCAATTTTTGATTATTATAGATCCCAAAACCGGACAAAACAGCCCGATCTGAAAAGCGGTAAGCTCGCATCTGGCTTCCGCCATAAAGTGATCTTTCCCCTCCGGGAAAGGCATCCGCTCCTTGCCCGCTTCAATGATCTTGAGCAGCCAGACCATACATCGGGCATTTTTCCGGATGGTCTGTACACCCTCTTCATCCCGAAGCGCCTCTCTCTGTCCATACCATGCGGGGATTTTACCTTGTATTTTGTTCAATGCAGCAGAGCTGTCTCTTGTTCGAATTCCAATTTGCGTTTCTCCCAATAGGCTGTATTTTCCGGTGTGACTTCTCTAATCACTTTGCAGGGATTTCCGGCGGCGATCACCCCGGACGGAATCGATTTTATGACCACTGATCCGGAGCCAATAATGCTGCCGCTGCCAATATCCACACCGCCGTTGACAACCGCGTGCCTTCCGATCCACACATCGTCCCCAATGGTAACCCGACTGCAAACTTCAGCAGGCTTGCCCTCACCCCGGGGTCAATGGGGTGCGCAGGGGGATAAATTCCAACCTACGGCCCAAGCATCACGTTATTGCCGATCGTCACGGGGAGCAGCGCCGCTTCCTTTCATTTTTTGAGGTCGTCATGTATCTGATCAATTCCTTTGCGTACAACATCTGACCGTGTTATTTTCAACTCTTTTGCGCATTCATCAAGTTTAGACATTGATGTATCGTCAAGACGAACACGAAACATTGTATGCTTGGAATCGGGCGATACCGGACGCCCGATTTTCTTTAGCGACATACGCACCTCCTTCCCGTAGCTACAACAATTATATTCTCGTAGCTACGGGAAGTCAATGTTATTTTAAAAATCGTATTGCAGCCTAAAAAGGATACCCAGCATCTGATAAGATGCTGGGTATCCTTTTTTTTATTTGAAATTAATCCAAAATATGGTAATATGAGAAAAAGGAGGAGATGCCATGTATTGCAAAAACTGCGGAGAACAAATTCCTGAAAACAGTAATTTCTGTTCACATTGTGGAGCTGTCATCAACGCATGTGAAACCGACCCGATAAGTGAATCAACAGCACCAGAGGATGTAACTAAATCGAAGGATTTAGATGAAAACAAGGGCTGCAGAACAATATTCTGTGCAGTCATGATTTCCATATTCTTGTTCTCTCTTATTTCAATTATATCTCTCAATTACAAAAGTCCTGATGTTCCAGCGTCGACCTCTTCCACCCCAACGATAGAATCATCGCTGCCTGAGGTGTTATCCCAGGAGCAAATTCTCACTAGAAAGGCTTTTGAGATGGGGACACAAGGGAACATTGAAAGCAGCATTAAAAAACTTTTAAAGAATCCTGATACTGCTGTGTTTACACACGATAAGTCGAGCTGGACAGCACACAATGCGATTTTAACCGGCAGTGGAACAGTTGCTTATAAAAATTCCAAAGGTCAGAGCGTTTCAGAGCCCTTTACCGTAAGCGTAATCATGACTGACAAATACTATTATCCTCTGTACGTAGAATTAAACAAAACGGTCTCGCTTGACGATCGAAAAGGAGTAAACAGCTTGGGGATCGTCACAAAAACCGGTGCATCCATTTTTAATGCAAAACAGTCAAATCCGCTCTTTCAAGATGAAGATGGTGATCTTGTTGTAGTCTATGATGAAAATTCAGTGAAAATCACTTTAGACGAGTATAACCGAATTGAAACCGGAATGAGGTACGAGGAAGTTACCGAAATAGTCGGTTCCTACGGTGTAGAAATGGCCCATTCGGAATTTGCGGGCTACCAAACATTAATTATTGGCTGGGAAGGCATCGGTGATTTGGGAGCTAACGCAAATGTCACTTTTAGCGTCGGTCGAGTTTATGCGAAAGGTCAATGCGGTTTAAGATAATATACACGCGGCAGGTTAACCTGCCGCTATTTCTTTTGGCTCTATAAAAAATGTTGGCGTTAACACATAAAAAGGAGCAGCTCGACGCCACTCCTTCTTCTTCCCATTTGGGGTTACCCCAACTATTGACATAGAGTCAAAAAATGCTGTCAGCCGGTGTAAAACCAGAACATTCTGCGACCCGTGTTCTACCTTGCGCTTATTTTTGCGAAGCAGCCAGACGTTGCTCGGGGATTTTCCTCATTTAGAAAAAGCGTTCCTCCATTTGATTCGGGGCATATGCGCCAGATTGCGATGGCCTTTCCAGAATAAACTTTGCAACCTCCTGCTGCAAGGTTTGAGCCTGTGCCGCCAGCTCTTCACTGGAGGCTGAGCTTTCTTCTGCCGTGGCCGCATTATTCTGAACCACAGCGGAAACCTGCGACAGCCCCAGCGTAATCTGTTCCATCGCGCTGGCCTGCTCCACAGACGCACGCTCTACTTTGCGAATAGAATCATTTGCCCTTTCTGCCCGTTCGCCCACCTCTAACAGAATGCGCGAGGTGTTTTCCGCCATGTCGCCGCCTTTTTGAACTACATTTTTGGACTTCAGAATTAAAGCAGTCGTCTGCTTGGCTGCGTCTGCCGATTTTGCCGCCAGATTGCGCACTTCATCCGCTACCACCGCAAAACCTTTTCCTGCAGTGCCGACCCGTGCGGCCTCAACCGCAGCGTTTAAAGCAAGAATATTGGTCTGGAAGGCGATCTCTTCAATCACCTTTGCAATACTTGAAATTTGCTCCGAAGAGTCGCGGATTTCATCCATGGCGCTGGTTAGCTTTTGCATCTCTTTATTGCTCTGTGCTATCCCGTTACCGGCCTGTGCCACGTATTCGGTAGCCTGCCGCACATTTTGAACGTTGTCCTCTGCCTGCTGCTCTACGGCAGCAATAGAGGCTGTCAATTCCTGCACGGTGGCCGCCTGCTCGGAGGCTCCCGCGGCCAGAGCCTGCGCTGCGGAGGATACTTGCTCCGCCCCGGAATTCACCTGCCGGGCAGCGGTATCAATTAAAGAAAGCGTTTGATTCAGCGAGCTTGAAATCTGCACCAGCGCGGTTTGAATCGGTGCAAAATCACCAATATATTCCAGGTCCATCTGCACACGCATATCTCCCTGGGACATTTGGTAAAGCTTTTCAGAAATATTTTGTATGTAGCTTTGCAAAGACGAAACGGTTGATCTCAAGGCATCGGCCAGAACGCCCATCTCATTCTGAGATTTATATTCCAGTGCAATATTCAAATTGCCTCTCGATAACTGTGTTGCTACCTCTGCCATTTCAACCAAAGGCCGCGAAATGACGCGCCTGACGAATATCAGCAAAATTACAATCGTCAGAAGTACCAGCATCACCTCTAATACTATAGAAATCATAGTGGTGGCATTTATTTTCGCATTCGAGGCCTCCAGAGAAAGGCCGGCAAAATAAATACCGATCGCCTGATTATCGGAATTCAGAATCGGTTGGTAAGCAGTGGCGTAAGGAACACCCAAGATATCTGCCGAATCAAAATACTGCGTTTTTTCTTCTAAAATAATTTTAGCAATTTTTTGGTTCAGCTTTGTGCCGATGGCACGCTTACCATTGCTGATAATTGTGGTATTGACTCGCTCGTCTCCCACAAAAACGGTAAACTCATTCCCAGTCATGCTTTTCATCTTGTCTACAAACTTGGTATCTACCAGGGAATACCCGGTTGAGATTGCCCCGATAATTTTGCCCGATGCATCTTTGATTGGCGAACCGGTACGAATACTCAGCTTAATTTCACTGCCAATATCGGTATGTGTTGAAGTTTCTCCTTTCAGAGCCATCGCAATATTGCTCTGATTGATCACTGAATCACCTTTTTTATCACTGTGGGTACGCGCAATCACGTTCCCCTTGCTATCAACGATCGTCACAAAGTTTACATCCATTGCCTTCGCCTTGACAGACTGATTGACCGCTGTTTTAACAGCAGCGGCATCGCGCAATTGTACTGCGCGGATCACCGCATCATCCGCCGCCAAATTTTGAGCGGCTGTGGCAGACTTTGTTTTTTCATCTTCCAGAATAGAATTCATGGTAGCAAGCGCCATTTGGCTTCTTTCTGTGTTAATCTGTTTAATTAAGCTGCGGTTACTGACAGACATATAGGCCACTGATACAATGCCTACGATGAAAATAGCACAGGCCGCGAACAAAGCCAACTGAAACCCAAGCCTGCGAATCAGCGGCAGCTTTCCAGAGTGAGCAGCGGGTTGCGGGATGTGCTTTGCTGTTTTTGATTTGATCATGTAGTTTCTTCCCCTTCAAAGATCGTGTTCTTCTTCGTTTTGTCAGGTGGACACCTTCACCGATGAAAATGTCCAAACCCTATTGTGTCAAACTGATACAAGAGCGGTCTTTCGGTGTTTATCTCAAATTGAGCAACAAAAAGCCTCCCACATAATGTAACTACTCCATCGCACAAAATCCAACTGCAACACAACAAAAAAACTCGTGTGTTTACCAGGATAACCCAGTAAACACACGAGTGCAAAGCAATTGGTGCGGCTAATGGGACTTGAACCCATACGAGATAACTCACACGCCCCTCAAACGTGCCTGTCTGCCAGTTCCAGCACAGCCGCATTTCTGCAAAATGATATACCGAGCAGACACCGAGCCGACTCGACGAAGAGTATTATATCATTCCGGAGAAAGACTTGTCAACTAAAAATCACTTTATTTCAAAAGTTTTTCGACAAGAATACTGTATTCCTCATAAGTCATCATGCTGTTAAGCACTTTCAGTAGCGCGTTTGTCGCAAGATGCTCCGGCAGCTTCAGGTGCAGAAGCAGGAGCCTGCGGTTTTGCGCGCTGTTCTCCCCGCCGGTCAGACCATCGCGGAACAGATCGGCTTTTTCAATCTTTCGCACCGCCGAAGAAGCTTCCCGCACTGGGGCGTTTTCTTCCTCACAAAGTACGCCTGCGCGGTCGAGCGCCTCTAAAATCTGCTGCTTAGAAACACCCTCCACCCCAAGCTTGCCTTCCTTCGAGCCTTTTTCCTTGCGGCGCTCCTTGCCCAGAACATCGGGAATATAAGCATGCTTGATATATTTCTCAGGGATTGCGCTCATCAGGTGGTGGCGGATTAAAAAACCGGCGGAGTCACTATCGGTCAGGATTAAAAGGCCTCGCGTTTCCGCCATGCGGCGAATGAGCGCCATCTGCTGCTCATCCTTAAAAATATGAAAGCCGCGCGTTTCGATAATCAGGCCGTCGATGATCGAGGACAGTTTGATTTTATCGTACTTCCCCTCAACAATCACAGCCTCTTTGATTTTGATCAAGTCATCCGCTCCTTTTCGGCAATCATCAACAACCGTGCAATTAACTTTTCCATTAAAATTCGGTCTCCGGTGCGCGAGCTTTTCAGCCCGATGTCGGTTTCGAGCAGCACGGTAAGGCTCTCTCTCAGTTTTTCCAGAGAAAGGCCTTTCATGTCGCGCTCCGCGTTTTTCAGACGGAATTCCTTCCCTTTATAGGGAAAATAGTTCACAAGCTCCGCCGGGCTGTGGCCGCCCTGTACGCACGCACGCACACGGTACATATCCACATAGGCCGACGACAGCACCGCCAGCACCGCCACCGGCTCCTCCCGCTGCTGGTACAGCAGGTCAAGCAGGGAATACGCCTTATCGTACTGTGCGGACACCAGCGCTTTCGAGAGCAAAAACACCGTCGTCTCAAGATTTTTCACCGCAACGCGGTCGATCACCGCCCGGGTGACTGTTCCCTTGCCAATGTAGGCGCAGAGCTTATCAAGCTCGTGCAGCAGCGTTTGCAGCTGCTTGCCGCACTGGGTGATCAGAAAGGCCGCGTCCTGCCGTGAAAGCTCGCAGCCGCGTTTTTCCGCATAGGTGCACAGAACGCGCTCAAGCTCCGCTCCCTCGCGCGGGCGAACCTCTACCACCGTGCCCTGCTTTTTCACCGCGGTAATCCACTTTTTCCACGCCGCGGATTTTTTTACATCCATCTCAAGCGTCGGCTGGCAGACGAGCAGCACCGTGCTTTCCGACAGGTTTTCCACCAGCTCGTACAGCTTATTCAGTTCGCGCGCGGGCAGCTTTTCCACGTCCAGATCGTTGATTAGGACGTACTTTTTCTCCGCCATCATCGGCAGGGCCTCCGCCGCGTCGGCCACCCGGTCGGCCAAAAGGCCGTCGCCGGAAAAGCGCTGCACGTTAAAATCTGCGAACGGCCGCTCCTGCAGCCTGCTCAGCAGGCGTTTCAGGTAGGCCGAAATCAGGTACTTTTCTTCTCCGTATACAAAGTACAGACCGTCCAGCTCCAGACGATCGGCGGCTTTTTTCCACTGGGCTTCCGTAAGCTCCGGCATCAGACGTTCCTCCTCAATACAATTTTTCCTCCCGGGTGCGTATCAATCAATATCGGGCCCGCATCCCCGGTGGACGCCGACACAAGGCCAACATCGCCAAGCTGCTTTAAATTGGCCTGCGCGGTCTCCTCCGACATCGACAGCACTGTGACAAACGGCGACAGTGCTTCCATACGGCGGGGCAGATCGTCAGCGATCAGAAAATCGGCCTGCCGCCACTGTTCAGGCAGGGCATTGGCCCGGCACCCCGAGGATGCCAGTAAAAATGTGACTCCATTCACCGAAACACCTGTATAGCTCTGCAGTCCGTCATTATATTGCTCCACCCGGGTCGTATTCCACAGCATGGCTTCGGCACTGCTGGAATAAGAATCCACCTGCCCCGCGTTCGGCAGCGCCTTTTGCAAAAACTCGTTGTCCTGCCCGTTTTTCCACAGCAGAACCTGCTTTGGTTGAAAATACGAAACCAGCTCCGACGCAAGCTGCGCTTCTTCCTTCGAATCCCCCGCCAGCTGCAAATAATCAAGCTGTCGCACGCCCTGCCCGCGCAGATAATTTCGCGTGACAGACGAAGTGAATCCGCCGCAGCCGATTACCGCTCCATGCCCACGGTAGGTGAGCACGACGCAAATCCCATCACCCTCCTGCAGCACCGCCACTCTAGTGACCTGCCGCATAGAAAGCTGGTAGGAAAACACGCCGCACAGAAGCAGGATCACACTGAGCAGCGCCGCCGACTGCCGCGCCGCACACGACGGCGGCCGAACGATCAGCAGCGCTGTAAGCAGCAGCGAGCCCGCGAGCCACAGGTGCACAAAGCCATAGGAAGATGAAATGCTCGCCCAGGGAACCTGCGCGAGTAAGCGCGCGCAGCCCATCATATCGTTCGAAAGCAGCCCTGTTCCAAACGCGAAGGGCATCGCCAGAAAGGGCAGGTTCGCTACATACAGCCCCGCTCCCACCGCCGCGCACACCATCAGCAGCGTGGACGGCAGAATCTGCAGCACGTTCGACACAGGCGAAATCAGTGACACCGTGCCGAACGACAGAATCAAAATTGGCAGCGTAAACACCGTGGCTGTGACAGTAGTACACACAGCGGAATTCACACCATCGAGCAGAGCGCGACCGACGGGCACCGTTTGATACAAAGCGCGCAGGCGGGAGCTAATCGGCCCGGCGCAGAGGATCATGCCGAGGGTAGCGGAAAAGGACAGCAAAAGACCAAGATCCGCCGCGGCGTAAGGGTTTCCCGTACAGATCAGGAGCGCGGCGATCCCCAGCGAATTCAGGGAATCTGCCTGGCGGCCCACCACGATGCCGAACAGGTAAATAAGGCTCATGATGCCGCTTCGCAGCACCGAGGGCACAAAGCCCGTTACCGCCATAAAGCCGAACACCCCCGCTATGGCAACTGCGGCACCGGCCCGGCGCGGGAAACGCAGCAGCCCGAGCAGCAGCAGAAAAAACTGTGCCATGGTCGTCATGTGGAGGCCCGACACAGACAGGATATGCGTTACCCCGGTTGTCTGAAAATCCGACTTTACCTGCTCGTCGATACCGGAGGTGTCACCCAGCAGCACCCCGGCCGAAAGCCCGGCCTGCCGCGCGGGCAGCAGACGGTACAGCGCATCGGTCATGCCGCGACGAAGAGAAAGCGCCGCAAAGTAGGGCGGCCTGTTCTGCGCGGAAACAATATTTATCGGCTCGTACTCGTACAGATACGCAAACAGCGTGATGCCTTTTGAGGCGTAATACGACGGAGAATCAAAGCCCTCCCCGCCCCGCGGCGTGTAAAAGTGCGCTTTGGCCGCAATAGTATCGTAGGCCTCCACGTTCAGCGCGTTCTGGGAGGAAAGGCGAACCCGCTCCACATACGGCGCGCCGTCTGCGGAAATGCTCTGTACCTGAATGACATAATAATACCGTCCATAGGCGCCGACGGGCAGCTCGCAGACCGTACCCGTCAGCACAGCGTCGCGCCCGTTCATCAGCTGAGCGGGCAGAACCACTGCCTGAGCATACGTGTAAAACAAGCCGAACGCCGCCGCTGCCGAGAGCAGCGCCATCTGAACGGTACGAAGGGAACGGGTTTTTGGAACATACACCAGTACACAGAAGGCCAGCGCACACGCGCAGCCCATGGTAAGGGCGCCCGCCGCACCGAAATACACCGCCGCCGTTTGGGCCAGCAGGTAGCTAAAGCCAATAAGTGCGAAGGGGCGCATAAAAAACCCTCCCGATAAATGCTGTGATTATTTCAAGAACAGGGGAAGCGGCTCAAGGAAAATAATATCGTCGCGCTTCGAAGCGTCGCCCTCTGCCAGAACGCAGGCACGGCCCACCACGTTGCCCCCGAATTCGTGAACGAGCTTCTCAATTGCAGCCAGGGATTCTCCCGTGCTGATCACGTCGTCGACGATCAGGACACGCTTGCCGGCAAGACCCTTGTAATCATCCTCAGAAAGATACAAGTCCTGCACGTGATCTGTTGTGATGGACTTGACCTCCACATGGATGCAGTTGCGCATATACGCCTTTACGCTTTTGCGCGCCACCACATAGCGGCGGCAGCCTCTGCGCGCCATTTCATAACACAGGGGGATTCCCTTTGTTTCCGCCGTGATGACGACATCGTGCTCGGGGCAGCGGGCCAACAGTTCTTCCGCCGCGCGCTCGGTAATTTCCACATCGCCGAACATTACAAAGCCGGCGATGTCGAGGTGCTCATCGATCGGGCAAATGGGGAGCTCTCTCTCGCACCCGGCGATTGTCATTTGATATGTTTTTGCCATAATTCTAGATACAGACCTTTCTTCTGATAAATTCAAAGGGGTGCGCCATCAGCCCGGAGGCCACGCCATAAACCGGCCACCCAGCAGATGAAAATGCAGGTGCTGCACCGTCTGGCCGCCGTCGTTGCCGCAGTTGTTCACCAGGCGGAAGCCACCCTCCAGCCCAAGCTGCTTTGCGAGCTGCGGGGCTTTTTCAAAAATATAAGCGATGATTCCGCTGTTTTCCCCCGTAACCTCCCATGTGGAAGCAATATGCTGCTTGGGGATGATGAGAAGATGCACCGGAGCCTGGGGGTCCAGATCGTGGAAGACAAGGATTTTATCATCCTCATACACTTTTTTACTGGGAATTTCGCCATTTGCGATTTTACAGAATACACAATCCACCGAAAATTCCTCCTAACATTCTAAATCCGTGCAAATCAATTGCTTTTCCCGCCGGGGCGGGAATCAAAAACTGATAGATTGGGCGATGATTCCTCCCGCCCCTCCGGCGGGAGAAATCATCAAAACAGATGAATTAGTGGAGCATCTCGGCGATGAACTCGTTTGCCGCAGAGAGCGCTTCTTCCAGCTTCGCGGGGTCTTTCGCGCCGGCCATCGCCAAATCGGGCTTGCCGCCGCCGTTGCCGCCGGCCAGCTTCGCCACCTGACCCACCAGCTTACCGGCATGCACGCCGAGCTTCTGCGCCTCTGCTCCCGCCGTCGCGGCGATTGTCGCCTTGCCGTCGGTTACGCCCGCCAAAATCGCGACAACATCCGCCTGCTGGCTCTTGATCTGGTCGCACATGGTGCGCAGGGCGTCCGCTCCCGTGCCGGGCAGCACCGCGGTCATCACGCGTACTCCTCCAACCGGCTGCGCGTTTGCCAGCATGCCGCTGATGCGAACAGAGGCGAGCTTCCCGGTCAGGCTTTCAATCTCGCGATCCTTCTCTTTCAGCTCAGCCGCAACCTGCTTTGCGCGCTGCACCAGATCAGATACATTGTTCAGCTTGAGGGCTGCGGCAGTCTCCTGCATCAGCTCGGCCTGACGGGAAAGCAGTGCCAGAACGCCGGTGCCGGTAACGCCCTCAATCCGGCGAACGCCCGCCGCAACCGAGCTTTCGGACACAATGCGGAACAAGCCTAGCTTTGCGGTATTGTCAATGTGCGTGCCGCCGCACAGCTCGCGGGAGAACTCCCCGGCGCTGACCACGCGGACAACATCGCCGTATTTTTCGCCAAACAGCGCCATCGCGCCGAGCTTCTTCGCTTCCTCAATCGGCATTTCACGGCACTCTACGGGCATTCCCTCAAGGATTGCCTGATTGACCAGCGCTTCGGTCTGCTGCAACTCCTCCGGCGTCATTGCGGAGAAATGCGTAAAGTCAAAACGCACGTGCGCGTCGCTGACGAGCTGGCCGGCCTGCTCTACATGAGCGCCCAGCACACGGCGCAGCGCCGCCTGCAGCAGGTGAGCCGCCGTATGGTTGCGTTTGATCGCCGCGCGGCGCTCGCCGTCTACCTTTGCGGTAACGGAATTGCCCTCGGAGATGCGCCCGGCGGTGATTTTACCGCGATGCAGGAAAATGCCGCTGTGATTCTTCGTGGTGTCGGCCACCGCAAATTCGGTATCCTCTGCGGTAATCACACCGGTATCACCCACCTGTCCGCCGCTTTCGGCATAGAAGGGGGTTTGATTCAGTACCAAAGTGACCTCGTCGCCGACCTCGGCGGCCTCCACACGCTCGCCGTCCTTGATCACGGCCAGCACCTCGGCCTCGCTCAGCGGAGTTTCATAGCCCAGAAACGCGGTGGCGGGCAGCTCTTCGGTGCCGTTCGCGCCGCCGGCCCAGGCATCCGCCCCGGCATTTTTGCGAGCCGCGCGGGCGCGCTGCTTCTGCTCGGTCATCAGGCGGTGAAAGGCCTCTTCATCCACGGTCTTGCCCTGCTCCGCGACAATCTCTTTCGTCAAATCGAGCGGGAAGCCATAGGTATCGTTCAGGCGGAACGCCTCCTCGCCGGAGAACACCTTGCCGTCCATCCCCTGCATCAGGTTGTTCAAAAGCTGCAAGCCCTGATCGATCGTGCGGGCAAAGCTCTCTTCCTCCACGTGGATTAATTTCACAATCATGTCACGCTTTTCCGCCAGCTCGGGATAAGCGTTCTTGTTTTCGGCAATCACGGTTTCCGCCACTTCAAACAGGAACGGGCGGTTGATGCCGATTAGCTTGCCGTGGCGCGCGGCGCGGCGCAGCAGGCGGCGCAGCACATAACCACGGCCTTCGTTCGAGGGCATCACACCGTCGCCGATCATGAACGTGGTGCTGCGGATGTGGTCGGTGATTACGCGCAGGGAAACATCATTCTTCGTGTCGTCTCCGTAGTGGATGTCCGCAATGCGGCTGATGTGTTTCATAATATTCTGTACCGTATCAACTAGGAACAGGTTATCTACGCCCTGCATGATGCAGGCCAGGCGCTCTAACCCCATGCCGGTATCGATGTTGGGGTGATCGAGAGGCGTATAAGTACCCTTTCCGTCGCTGTCAAACTGAGTGAACACAAGGTTCCAAAACTCGACGTAGCGGTCGCAGTCGCAGCCGGGGCCGCAGGTGGGCGAACCACAGCCGTACTGCTCTCCGCGGTCAAAATGCAGCTCTGAGCAAGGGCCGCAGGGGCCGGAGCCATGCTCCCAAAAGTTATCCTCCTTGCCGAGGCGCACAATGCGGTCGGGAGAAACGCCGATCTCTTTCGTCCAGATGTCGAACGCTTCGTCGTCATCCTGGTAAATCGTGATCCATACACGGTCCTCCGGCAGAGCCATCACCTTGGTGCAAAACTCCCACGCCCAGGCCGTGGCCTCGTGCTTAAAGTAATCGCCGAATGAGAAATTGCCGAGCATCTCAAAATACGTGCCGTGGCGCGCGGTGATGCCCACGCGCTCGATGTCCGGCGTGCGGATGCACTTCTGGCAGGTTGTCACGCGCTTTCTGGGGGGTGTAACCTCACCCGTAAAATACTTTTTCATCGGCGCCATGCCGGAGTTGATCAGCAAAAGGCTGTTGTCGCCGCTCGGAACCAAAGAAAAGCTTTTTAGCCGCAAATGTCCCTTTGATTCAAAAAAAGACAGATACTTTTCGCGAATCTCGTTTAATCCTGTCCACTGCATGATTCTTAACTCTCCTGTCTGATAGTAATGCAACTTTAATAAGCTGTTGATTTCTTTTCCGCCTGCGGCGGAAAAAAATCACTGTGTTCCATAAAATCACTTTTCAAGTGTATGGATGAATCGACGCCCGGCAAACTGCGGAAGCACAAAAAAACAGACCCCCACCGCCCGAAATGGGACGGAGAAAGCCCGTGGTACCACCCAAATTGCGCAAACCGCGCCACTCAAGCCCCTTAACGCGGGGGAACGTCCGGATTCTTCACCCGGCAGCTGCGGGAGGGGCCTGCTGCCGCTGCTCGCAAGGGTCTTTCAGCCAAACCGGCAATCCGCCGGCGGAACCCTCTCTCTGCTGCGAAATACAAAACAGCTTCTTTCCCATATACGCCTTTTTTCTATCAAAATCGTTTTTATTATACTCCCGGATTCCAATCGTTGTCAATTGGTTTTTGAGAGCAGTGCATTCGCAATTTCTTGAAAAACGGGGGCTCCGTCGCTGGCGCCCTGCGCGTTCTCTGAAAGCACTACAATACTGTATCGCGGACTTTCGAGCGGAAAGAAGCCCGTGTACCAGCCCTGTACAATCTCTTTTTGGCCCTCAAACTGCCCGGTCTGGGCTGTTCCCGTTTTCACTCCGGCCCCGCCGAGCACCGGCTTGCCCTTTTTCGCTGTGCCGTCCTCTACCGCCGTTCCCATAAACTGGCGCAGCTGCGCCGCTGTATCCTGCGACATCACCCGTACGGATTCTGCCTGTTTCGCCGCCTCTACATACTGCAAATTTTCATCCACCAACCCCTGCACCAGGCTGGGCGGCGTATACAGCCCACCCGAGGCCACCGCGTTCATCAACCCTGCGATCTGCACCGGCGTTGCGGTCAGAACGCCTTGACCAAACGAAAAATTCGCCAGCGCACGCGGCGTCAGAAGCTCTTCCTTCTCTGGCAGGCTTCCCGCCGCGGACACATACCCCGGTGCTAAGGTCAGGCTCTGACCAAAGCCAAGCGACTTTGCCATATTGAGAAAGGTTTCATTCAGCACCTGCTGCATCAGCCGCACAAAATACGTGTTGCACGACTGCGCAATCGCGCCCTGCATATCCAGTGTACCGTGCGACTTGCCGTTATAGCAATGGAACACGCCCCCGCCTACCTCGATTCCGCCCGTACAGGTAAAGGTGGTGGTTGGTGAAACGCCGCTCTCGAGCGCCGCCGCCGCGGAAACCACCTTAAACACCGAGCCAACGCTGTAAGCGGAAATCGCACGGTTCAGCAGAGGGGAATCCGGGTTATCCAGCGCCGTCTGCAAATCATTCGGCGAAAAATCCGGCAGGCTCACCATCGCGCGGATTTTCCCACTCGGAACCTCCGTGACGACCACGGCTCCTTTTTTAAGGTATTTCTTCGCCGACCGCTCCGCCAGAGCCTGTATCTCAGCATCCAACGTCAGCACGACGCCTTTTTTATTTTTATTTGAGGTATCGGTCACTTCTTTGTTTTCTCCCGGCAGAATCCGGTTGACCGCGTCCACCCGGTAGCTGACCGTAATCTCTCCCGGATCACCAGACAGAAATTCTTGATACGCCTTTTCGATTCCCGCCACACCCGCGCCGCTCCCATCCAGATAGCCAATCACGTTGACGGCCGTTTGCCCATTTGCGGCATAGCGGCGGTTCGTTTCAAAGGTATCGATCCCCTCCGCTGAAACAGCCTTTGGCAGCCCCAGCAGAAACGGTTTTCCTTTGGTCAAAAGCGAATAGACCTCTTCCATCCGCTCACGGGTCAAAACATCGGCCAGTGCGGAGGCCGACTCCGGCGTGGGGTTGACCACAGCCGTGTATCCTTTCTCTGTCCCCGTGAGCGGGTTCAGCTTTGTGTCGTATATGGTGCCGCGGCCCGAGGCCACCGTCAGCCGGTAGCTGCTTTGGCGGTCGGCGGTTTCGGCCAGCTGACTGCCCGTAGCAATGCGGTACAGGTTCATCAGCAGCAAAAACATGCAGATCATAAAAACAGAAAAAAACGCGGCCACGCGCTTGCTCATTTCAAATCACTCCCGCTTCATAGCATATCCAGAAACAGGAAGCTTTAATCAGCGCGCGGAGGCACAAAAAAGGCCGCATCCCGCTTAAAAAGCCATTTTTCGGGTTCTTCTTTTCATCAATGCAGACCTGTGAGAAAAGCAAAAAAAGCGCTCCGAAAAACCGCAACGCCAGAAAGTGAAAAGAATTCTTTTCACCAGATTTATTATGTAAACACATAGCTTTACACCATTGATTAAATAAGATATATTATTACTATTAGAACTGAATGGCAGTTTCAAAACTTCGCATAAAGCGTGGAACGTCCCCACCCTATATGCCAATCGAATTTCAAACCCGGCCACAGCGAAGCCAGTTTTAGGAATTCTGATGCAGACCCAGCCCGCCTTCAGAGATTCGAAGGAGAGATACAAGATGGGATTTCAAATCAACGAGGAGCATTATCGATTAATTTTTGAAAACAGTCAGGATGCAATTCTAATTATGAACCCAAAAGGCAAAACATACCGGGCGAATCCGGCAGCCTGTCGCCTGTTTCAAAAAACAGAGGAAGAACTGTGCAGCTCGGGACGAGCCGGTATTGTGGACCTGGGCGACCCCAAGCTGGCGCTGGAGATTCAGGATCGCGAACGGGTGGGGGAAACCAGAAATGAACTGACCTTTATCAAAAATGACGGCAGTAAATTCATTGCCGATTACAGCTCCACACTGTTTCTCGATAAAGACGGTGTGCAGCTTGCCCTCATTTCAATTCACGATATGACAACGTACAAGCAGAATGAGGCAAGCCTGCGCAGAAGCCAGGAAGAAAGCGAATTCCTCGCGATGCACGATTACCTGACCGGGTCGCTCAACCGCAGAAGCTTTATGGAACTGCTGAGTGCCGAAATGAACAGGGCCCGATGGGAAAACCAGCCACTGACGCTTTTGATCGCAGACATTGACTATTTTAAAAACATTAACGATACCTATGGCCACATCGGCGGCGACCTTGTTCTAAAAAAGTTTACGGAGTGTATCTCGTCGAATCTGCACGCCCATGATTTTTTGGGACGGTTTGGCGGTGACGAATTTGTCATCTGCTTCCCCAATACAAACCTTACTGATGCCCTGACTCATTCGGAGCATCTTCGCCGGCAGGTAGAGCAGTTGGAGGTTTACCATAACTCACTCCAAATCGAACTGACAGCAAGCTTTGGGGTAGTGGTGTACCGCAGGGAGTTTGGGGTAGATACAGACCGCTACCTGGCTAAGGCAGACGACTACCTGTACCAGGCCAAGCTGAAACGGAACTGTGTGTGCAGCGAAGATTCGGAGGAACCTGAATGATCCGGTTCTGAAAAGGCCACCGCACCACGCGGCCATATTCTCACATTCCGCCCAAAAGCCGGCTCTTGCGCACGCTTTTCCGGGCAAAACAAAAAGCCGCCCCAAACAGGGCGGCTCTTTTCGTTCGTATCAGAAAAATTACTCAGCGATCTCAACATTGGCAGCCTTCAGCTTGCCGTTGCGAGCGTCGGTTTCGACTTCAAAATTGACCTTCTGGCCTTCAGTCAGTGATTTATATCCTTGACCAGCAATAGCGGAAAAATGAACGAACACGTCGTCCCCGCCGTTGTCGTTAGCGATAAAACCATAACCCTTTTCTGCGTTGAACCATTTGACTGTACCTTTCTCCATAAGAAAAGCACCTCCTTTTAAAAATGTTGTATCCAAAACTGTAAAAAGAAAAAGCCCGCATCTTGCATAAATCATTAACGGACAATGACTTACATCAAGATGTGAGCTCATTTTCGTACATCATTTAGAATGCAAGATCAGTATATCACGAAATTCTTGTTTTGTCAAACAGTTTCCCATGTTTGCTTTTCTTCGGACACGGCTTCCGGGTTGATTTCTTCTCCCGAAAAACTTGTTCAGACTGCTCTAGAATCTTCCCTCTCCTCATACCATGTAACAACAAGGAACCACCAAAGCAGGAAGGGGATCACCATGCCATACAATGTGCTTCAGGCAACGCTTTTTCCTTACCAGGTGAACCTGCCGTATCCGCAGGTAGAAGTTCAGGAGCCAAACCGACGGTATGCCACGCTGATTTCAGACGGCTACGCCGGCCGGGGGTCTGAAATGACCGCCGTGAACCAGTACTGGGTACATCGCTATTATTTGGAAAAATATCCGCCAATATACCTTGCATATGAAAAAATTGTTCAGGTAGAGCAAATTCATCTTCAGATTTTGGGCAAGCTGATTTACGATCTGGGGAGCCGGCCGTTTTTGCAGTCCTGTGTGACAAACCACTATTGGAGCGGAATGTTCCCCAATTACCAGTGTACGCCAGAGGTCATATTGCAGTCGGATATTCAGGGCGAGCTTGACGCAATCTCCCATTACAAGCTCCTGATCTGCCAAATTACCGATGACCAGATTCAGCAGCTGTTTGCCCGCATCATACTCGACGAGCAGCGGCACATTCAGATTCTGACCAGCTTTTTGTCAGACCTGGGCAAACCCGCTCCGCTGCCGTATGATTTTACGGATTCCGGTAAAACTTGATCCATATCCATTGCGGGGCTTGTTCCGCAGGAAGGAATGGTGTCATGCCGCAAAAGAAACGAACGGACACGCTGCTCGGTGTGCTGGCGGCTGTGCTGGCCGTGATTTCCCTGCTGTGTTTTTTTGCCGCCTACCAGCTGCACGCACAGGCCAAACAGAACATGGACACTCTGCCGTCGCGCGTGCTGGTAAGTGAATTTTCAGAGCCTTCCTCTTTCGCTGATGCGTCTGAGAAGGGTTCTTTTTCGCCCGGCATCTCCTGTTCAAGGAGGCTGTCGGGCGTTTCTTATCAGCGCAATCAGTCCCACAACCTTCAAAGGCACACACATATGCAATTTCCACCCAAATCTGAAATCGTAGCCTTTGGTATTGATTTCAGATCAGAAGTGAGTATAATTAATTTAAACTATTAAGTTTTATTATATTATACTCAAAAGGTTGGTGAGCGAAAATGTCTGATCGCCTGATTACCATTGCGGTTTCTGTTCTTTTGCAGGATGCGGGGGAAGCCACACGCTCTTTGGAGTTGATGAAAGAAGTGCGTGCAATGACCCCCACTGGTTATACCGTGCGAGGTATCTTTTTTACACATGGAAGCAAATTTGACCCAGTCGTAGAAGAGAACGGATTTGAGCTGTATCACGTTGCTCCAGCAATGGAGGGGCAAGGGTACCTAAACGATTTAAAGCCCACCGCAACAAATTTTATTGGCGATTCTCAGCTTGCCGCTGAACTGCTGCGGGGAGAAGTCAGCGCATTGCAAGCGTGCAGACCCGATTTCGTTCTGCATGGGTTCTGGCCGATCGCCGCTCTGGCACGCAGAATGGTTTCTCCCGCCATCCCGGGGATTTGCTTTGTTCCTCTACCGCTGGCTTCCCCCACCTACGCATTTCTGATGAAGGATATTCCGGACCAGATCAAACCGCTGACCTTTCTCCCTTTGAAAGCTCGAAGAAAAATCATGGCCGCCATTCCAAAATCTCTGATTCTGAAGCTCCCGATTCTAAAGCAGCCAAATCTTTTGCACGCAGCCAGCCAGTGCGGGTGGAACGGCGCACCGCTCACCAATCTGTTTGATTTGCTGCGGGCGGATTTCACAATCGTGAATGATCTAGCGGAATTTTACACTGACGTGTCAATCCCCGCAAACTATGAAATCACAGGGCCGGTGTATGCGCAATCTATTATCGCCCAGAAGCAGGATTTTCAAACTAAAAGCGTATTTGAAAAAAGCAACGAGCAGCAGATTAACATTTTCTGCAGCATGGGAAGCTCTGCCAAAAAGGGGCTTTTGATCGAGGCCGCAAAGGCCATCGCAGCTTTGCCGGAACAAAAATACCACGCTGTAATTTTAGTGCCAAACGCAATCTGCCCCCTGGATGACATCCTCCCCATCGTAAAAGATCACGCAAACATCTATGTCACAGACCAATTTGTCCCCGCAGCCTGCGTCAATGCAACGGCGGACGTTACGCTCTGCCACGGCGGTCAGGGAACGATACAAACCGCCATGGTAAGCGAATCGCCTATTATAGGAGTAGCCATGCAGCCGGAACAGCAGATCAACCTTGACCACATTGTGTCTCAGGGTGCAGGCATCCGAATCCCGATCACGCGCTGGAACAAAAAGAATATCATTTCAGCGCTGGAGAGTATTGTGGCAGACAGCTCTGTTCGAAAAAATGCGGCGCGGTTGGGGAAAACCATGAGACAGGCAAACGGTAAATCGTGTGCCGCCCAAGCCATATGGAAATTCATCGCAGCAAATCACGCGAAAGACTAAGGAGACAGCGATGGCAAAAAAAACATCGGAAGAGATTTTAAACGCTGCCAAAACGGTGTTTCAGAACAAGGGTTATCAGGGCGCTACTATGGTAGAGATTGCAAAAGAAGCCGGCATTTCGATTCGAACCCTGTACAGCTTCTTTCAAAGCAAAGAGCAGTTGTTTGAAAAAATCGGACGCCCGGAATTAAAAAAGTTTCATCCGGAAGACGACACCCGAAAAAATCAAATTTTAAAATCGGCTTTGTCCCTCTTCTCGCGTAAAGGATACACCGCGACGACAATGGATGAGATTGCCGCTTTGTCCTCTTACAGTAAGACCGTCCTTTACCAATATTTCAACAGCAAGGAAGAGCTTTTTGCCGCTATATTCTATTCAAAAATAGATTTATTTCAGGTACAGACAGAACCCCTGTGGGAATCACAGCAATTTACCCTGCGCCGTTTTCTGGAAATTACCGGCCTGTATTTTCTGAAGCTCTTTGACGACCCGGATCGGCTTAATCTGATGCGGATCGTTATGAGCGAAACTCACACTTTCCCGCAAATTGGTGAAATTATGTACCGGAGCACCGTTGACCGGGCAGCAAACGAAGCGGCCCGGCAACTGGCAGGCTTTGCCGAATCACAGAATATGATAGAAGCGGACTACAAGCTGGCGGCTCGTTCTTATCTTGGTATGCTTTATTCCTTTGTTTTCACCGATAAAATTCTGTGTCCGTCGGCAAACCAGTTTACAAAAGAACAAATTGTTGCATTTGCCGCTGAACTGTTTGAAAAAGGGCTGACAAAATAATCGCCAGACATGGCAGACATATTAAAAAGGATTACCTTCAAAACCGCCCGTTATCCTCTTTAAAAGAGCATAACGGGCGGTTTTCTTGAAATGCAGTATTTTACGTAAAATAAACCAGAGCTTATTTGTGGTACTTTTTCGCAATATCCGCTACCGCATCGATGATATACTGTACCTTCTCGTCGGAAAGGCCGGGGTACAGCGGCAGAGAAAGGCAGCGCTCAAAATGCTTCTGCGTTTTCGGGAAGTCCCCGGGCTGGTAACCGAAACGTTTGGTATATGCCGACATGTTATGCACCGGGATAAAGTGTACGCTGGTGCCGATGTTGCGCTCGTTCAGCTCCGTGATGAACTGGTCGCGGTCAATCGTGAGCACCTCTGGCACAATGCGGATCACATATAGGTGCCAGCAATGAGTGGTGTACTCAGGAACAAACGGCTCCTCAATGGCATCCATCGCGCCGAACGCCTCCTGATAGCGGGCGGCAATTTTCAGGCGGGCTTCCTGCATTTCCTCCAGTCGGCGGAGCTGAACAAGACCCAAAGCGGCCTGAATATCAAACATATTGTATTTGTAACCGAACTCGGCAATATCGTATTTCCACGTGCCGCCCTTAGCGTAACGGTTCCACGCGTTCTGGCTCATGCCGCTGTTTGAGAACATGCGGGCCTTGACCGCGGTTTCTTCGTCGTCGGTGACAAGCATGCCGCCGTCGCCGGTGCAAAGGTTCTTTGTCGCGTAAAAGCTGTAGCACGCGGCGCCCTTGAGCGAATTGCCGACCAGTCTGCCCTTGTATCGGCTCCAAAGCGCGTGGGCCGCGTCTTCGGACACAAACAGATTATGCTTGTCCGCAATGTCGTAGATTCGATCCAGATCGCACACCTGACCGCTGTAATGGACGGGCACGATCGCCTTTGTTTTCGGCGTAATCTTCTTTTCAATTTCATCCGGGTCGATGCAGGTCGTGCGGTAGTCAATATCTGCCAGAACCGGGGTAGCGCCCAGTTGGACAATCGTGTTTGCGGTGGCCACATAGGTCATCGGGGTGGTGATGACTTCATCCCCGGGGCCGATGCCCTGAGAGATTAACGCCATGTGCAGGGCCGCCGTGCAGGAGTTCATTGCAACAGCATATTTTGCACCCAGATATTCGGCGAACTGCTTTTCAAACTGCATGGTGCGGGGGCCCTTGGCAAGCCAGCCGGACCTCAGGGTGGCAACCACCTCATCAATCTCGGCCTCTGTAATGTCGGGAACATTATAGGGAATAAACGTATCGCGGCTAACAAACTGGCTCATAACTATCCCTTTCCCCTGCTTTTGGCACTGACCGGATCGGCCGAGCAGGAATGAATTACGCAAAACATCCGGTATTGAGGGTTTTTATGACAGCAATCTCACTTATAAAAACTGCTTGTTTTCTCCTCCCACCTTCGGCAGGAAAAGAAAAGCGCTACTTTTATAAAGTGAATTGACTATCTGCCATTATACGAAAGTTACTGCTTATGATAATACGATCGGAAATTCTTGTCAATACGAATCCGGCCAATTGCGGATTGAAACGATTGACTCTGGTAAATAATAGCGATATAATAAACCAAGATTATGCCGGAAATCAGGGGAAACTGGTACCGGGCGCCAGATTCGGCAGCGGCGCGCGGCTGGGCCGGCCTACTACTATTTTGCTGCCGGAGAATGGCGGTTACTCACAGTGAGCGAGAAAAATTTTTTTGTACATGAAAGCGCTTTCGCAGATGACGGCTGTCAGATCGGCGAGGGAAGCAAGGTTTGGCACTTCAGCCATATCTCCTCCGGCTGCCGGATCGGCAAGGGCTGCAATCTGGGGCAGAACGTATTTGTGGCCCCGGGTGTAACCATCGGCGATCACTGCAAAATTCAAAATAACGTTTCCATCTACGAGGGAGTGGAGCTCGGTAATTACGTGTTCTGCGGCCCCTCTATGGTGTTTACCAATGTACAGCGCCCCCGCTGCAAATATCCCCAGCGGGGCTCTGAGTTTTATGCCCATACTCCAGTAGGCGAAGGTGCCAGCATCGGCGCCAACGCAACCATCGTATGCGGCCACAGCATCGGTGCGCACGCGTTTATTGCCGCGGGCAGCGTGGTGACAAAAGACGTACCCGCGCATGCCATTATGATGGGAAGCCCCGCACGCCAGCGCGGCTGGGCCTGCGAATGCGGCGAAACGCTGGATGAAGCCCTGCATTGCCCGAAATGCGGCAGGCAGTACACACAAACGCCGGAAGGCCTGAAGGAGGAAAACAATCATGCAGAAAATTGAATTCAACGATTTGGCGGCCCAATACCGAAACCTGAAACCGGAAATCGACGCGGGGATTGCTAAGGTTCTGGAAGGATGCCACTTTATTTCCGGCCCGCAGGTAGAACAACTGGAGCAGGAGCTTTGCAAGTATGTGGGCCGCAAATACTGCGTTTCCGTCTCGAACGGAACCGACGCGCTGCAAATGCCGCTGATGGCATGGGGCGTAGGCCCCGGCGACGCGGTGTTCGTACCGGCCTTTACTTTTATGGCGTCGGCTGAGGTGGCAAGCCTTGTGGGCGCTACCCCCGTGTTCTGCGACGTAAAAGAGGACACCTGCAACCTTGACCCCGCCTCCCTGCGTAAGCAGGTCGAGCGCGTGAAGGCGGAGGGCAAGCTGAACCCGAAGGTCGTTATTCCGGTCGACCTGTTCGGCCAAACCGCTGACTATGACGAGATTCTTTCCATCTGCCGCGAATTCGGGCTGCTCATGATGGAAGACGCCGCTCAGGGCTTCGGTGGAGTCAACAACGGCCGCAAGGCCTGCTCGTTCGGCGATGCTTCCGCCACCAGCTTTTTCCCGGCAAAAGCGCTGGGCTGCTACGGCGACGGCGGCGCGATCTTTACCGACGACAAAGAGCTGTATGACCTGCTCGTTTCCATCCGTGTGCACGGCAAGGGAAGCTTTAAATACGACAACGTACGCATCGGCCTCAACGCCCGCCTCGACACCATCCAGGCCGCGATCCTGCTGCCGAAGCTGCACGCCTTTGACAAAGAAAACGAAACCCGCGCCAAAGCGGCAGCACTGTACAACTCCCTGCTGAAGGACAAATTCGATGTCCCCGTTATTCCGGAAAAGCTCAAATCCAGTTTTGGATATTACACCCTCAAGGCCAAGTCTCCAGAGGAGCGCGACCGCCTGATAAAGGGGCTGGAGGAGCAGGGAATTCCCACGATGATTTATTACCCGAAGCCGCTGCACTTACAGGAGGCTTTCAAGGATCTCGGCTACAAAGAGGGTGACTTCCCTGTCAGCGAAAGCCTGAGCCACCGGGTATTCAGCCTGCCCATGCACGGTTATATCACTCCCGAGATCGTCACCTATGTGGCACAGGCTCTGAACTCCCTGGCGGAATAATTCCGCCGCACTTTGGCTCTCTTCGGCGGAACCCATCCGCCTGGTTTATAAAAGTGAAAGAAATGCAAACAAAAAGGTAGGTAACAAACTATGTCAAATCGCAAGACGGAGCTTCTTTCCAAAATAGAAAGCAAAACCGCCACAGTCGGCATTATCGGGCTGGGCTATGTCGGGCTGCCCCTGGCTGTGGAAATCGCCAAGGCCGGCTACAAAACCATCGGCTTTGACGTTCAGGAGCAGAAGGTGGAGCAGGTCAACCGCGCGCATAACTACATTGGCGACGTGGTAGACAGTGCCCTGGAGGATGTGGTAAAAAGCGGCAGACTTTCCGCCACCAGCGATTTCTCCTTTATCAGCAGCGTAGACTGCGTCGCCATCTGTGTTCCCACTCCGCTCGATCAATACCAGCAGCCAGACATCAGCTATGTGAAGGGCTCTACGGAGTCTGTTGCCAAATATCTGCACGACGGCATGCTGGTGATTCTTGAATCCACCACATACCCCGGCACTACCGAAGAGCTTTTAAAGCCCATCTTAGAGGCGGGCGGCCTTGTCTGCGGCGAGGATTTCTTCCTTGCTTTTTCTCCGGAGCGTGTCGATCCCGGCAACAAGCAGTATAAGACCAAAAACACCCCCAAGGTGGTTGGCGGCGTAGGCAAAGACAGCACCGAGGTTGCCGCCGCTTTGTACCGCAATGTGCTGGAGGGCGGCGTATACGAGGTGGCCTCCCCCGCCGTGGCGGAAATGGAAAAGCTGCTCGAAAACACCTACCGCAACATTAATATTGGTCTGGCCAACGAAATGGCCATCATCTGCAACCGCATGGGCATCAACGTGTGGGATGTGATCGACGCCGCGAAAACAAAGCCCTACGGCTTCCAGGCGTTTTATCCCGGCCCCGGCCTTGGCGGCCACTGCATTCCGCTGGACCCCTTCTACCTCACCTGGAAGGCCCGCGAGTTTGATTACCACACCCGTTTGATCGAAACCTCCGGCGAGATCAACACCGCAATGCCCGAGTATGTTGTAGACCGCGCAATGAAGGTATTAAACCGCCACAAGGTGGCCATGAACGGCGCACGCGTGCTGGTGCTGGGCGTTGCCTACAAGAACGACATCGACGACTACCGCGAATCCCCCGCGCTGAACGTGATCGACCACCTGCTGGAGCAGGGCGCGGATGCGGTCTTCTTCGATCCCTATATTCCCGAATACAAGCACAAGGGAAAAGTGCACAAGGGCCTGACCGTCCTGACTGACGATGAGCTAAAAAACGCCGATATCGTTCTGATCTGCACTGCGCACGAATGCTTTGATTACAACAAGATCCAGTCCCTCGCAAAGGCGATTTTCGATACAAGAAATGCCATGAAGGACGTAGCGGACAGAAGTAACATCGAGCTTCTGTAAGATTTCTCGACGAAAGCATGTTCAGGAGCGCCGGCCGGGCCAGCGCTCCTTCCTGCGTAAAAAACTAAAATTCTGGATGCAAGATGAAGGATGGGAACGAAATGAAAAAACTGAATTTCCTGCTGATCGGCTGCGGAAGAATCTCGAAAAACCACATTGCCGCGGCTGCGGAAAACGCCGGGCTGATGGAACTTGTCGCCGTCTGCGACCTGGTCGAAGAGCGGGCGGAACAGAGGGCAGACAGCCTGCTGGAAAAAACCGGCAAGCGCCCCGCCGTATATACCGACTACAAAAAAGCGCTGGAAGAGCTCACAATTGACTGCTGCACCATCGCGACGGAAAGCGGCTATCATGCTGAAATCGCGCTGGACTGCCTGCGCCGCGGCAAGCACGTTTTGGTAGAAAAGCCCATGGCGCTTTCTACCCATGACGCGCAGCTGATGATTCAGGAAGCAAACTCGCGCGGCCTGAAGCTGGGCGTTTGCCACCAGAATCGCTTTAACGCCCCCATTCAGGAGCTGCACCGCGCAATTGAGGACAACCGCTTCGGCAAGCTGGTAAACGGCACCGCGCGCATTCTGTGGAACCGCTCCATGCCTTATTATGAGCAGGCTCCCTGGCGCGGAACCTGGGCGCAGGACGGCGGCACACTGATGAACCAGTGCATTCACAATATTGACCTGTTGCAGTGGAGCCTCGGCGGTGAGCCGGAAACCGTCATGGCCATGACTGGCAACTACCTGCGCGACATAGAGGCCGAGGACTTCGGCGCGATTCTCATTCGTTTCAAGAACGGCGCCATCGGCATGATCGAGGGTACCGCGTGCGTATACCCCAAGAATCTGGAAGAAACCCTGTCTGTTTTCGGTGAAACCGGCGCTGCCGTCATCGGCGGCCTCGCGGTGAACCGCATGGAAACCTGGAACTTCGCACAGCCCGCCGAGCAGGATGAGCGCGTGGCGGCGCTGGCCGGAACAGACCCAACAGACGTATACGGCCACGGCCACAACGCGCTGTACGCGAACTATATTCGTGCCGTGCAAACCGGCACCCAGCCGCTCGTGAGCGGCACCGAGGGCATTAAGGCGCTTAAGATTATCCTTGCGGCGTACAAATCCCAGAAAACCGGCCAGGCCGTCAACTTTGACGATCTGGAATTCTCTACTCTGGATATGAATGACAGCGATGTGCGCTATCATTCAGAGGAGGCCGCCCAGTGAAGATCGTAACGATTGTCGGCGCAAGACCGCAGTTCATCAAGGCTTCTGTGGTATCTGCCGCACTGGCGCCCGCGTGCGAAGAAATTCTTGTGCATACCGGGCAGCACTACGACCGCAATATGTCCGACGTGTTCTTTGAGGAGCTTTCTATCCCCCGCCCGAAGTACAATCTGGGGGTCGGCTCCGGCACACATGGAAAGCAGACCGGCGAAATGCTGATGCGCATTGAAGAGGTGCTGCTCAGCGAAAAACCGGATATTCTCTTGGTCTACGGCGACACCAACTCCACGCTGGCCGGGGCGCTGGCGGCTTCGAAGCTGCATATCCCCGTAGCGCACGTAGAGGCGGGCCTGCGCTCGTATAACCGCCGCATGCCGGAAGAGCAAAACCGCGTACTGACCGACCATATTTCCACCTGGCTGTTCTGCCCCACGCAGACGGCAGTGGATAACCTGAAAAAAGAAGGGGTCGAAGCTGGCGTTTCCATCTCCGGCGACGTAATGCTCGATTCTGTACTGCATTTTCTGAAGCTGGCAAAGTCTAACCCGGAAAAAACAGTCATTTATGAGCAATTGGGCATTACCCCCAAGGGATACCGGCTGGCAACGCTCCACCGGGCAGAAACCACCGACGGCGGAATTGATGCCGTGGTGCATATTTTCCGCGCGTTTGAGCAGCTGCCGGAACCCGTGGTACTGCCGATTCACCCCCGCACCCGTTCTCTGGCAGAAGAGGCCATCTCGAAAGAGGGCTTTCGCAATATTCAGCTGATCGACCCGGTAGGCTACCTTGAAATGCTGCTGCTGACCAGCGGGGCAAAGCAGGTGCTAACCGATTCCGGCGGACTGCAAAAGGAAGCCTGGTTTATGGAGGTTCCCTGCGTTACTCTGCGGCAGGAAACCGAGTGGGTCGAAACTCTGGTCGGGAACTGGAACATCCTCTCAAAGCTCGAAACAGAGGATATTCTCGATAAGGCCCTGCATACCATTCCAGACCCCGCAACGCGCGGACTGATGCCGTTCGGCGATGGCGCGGCCAGCCAGAAAATCGCGGCGGCACTGCTTGCATACAACAACTAAGGGGGCGTCGGCATGAATATCATTTTATCCAACCACTATGCCGGCACCGGTAAGAGCATGGAATACCGCCCCTATTTCATGGCGAAGCGCTGGGTGCAGGAGGGGCATCAGGTTACCATCGTGGCCTCTTCCTTCTCACACCTGCGCGGCGATAATCCAGACCCGAAGGGCCGACCGTACTGGGTAGAAATGATCGACGGTGTGCGTTATTTCTGGATTGCCGGGCCCGAATACCAGGGCAATGGAATGGGACGCATCAAGAATATGCTGTCGTTTATCCGGGGGCTTTCCACCTTTGAAAGCGCAATTACGGAAACAGGAAAGCCCGACGCCGTGATCGCGTCCTCCACGTACCCACTCGAAATCTACCCGCTGCGCAAAATGGCGAAGAAGCACGGTGCGAAGCTGATTTACGAGGTGCATGATTTGTGGCCGCTCAGCCCGATGGAGCTGGGGGGAATTTCGAAACATCACCCATACATCATGCTGATGCAGGCTGCGGAAAATTACTGCTATAAGCACTGCGACTCTATCGTATCGATTCTGCCGAACGCGCAGGAGCATATGATTGAACACGGCATGGCACCAGAAAAATTCGTGTGCATCCCCAACGGCATCGTGAAAGAGGACTGGGAAACCGCCGAAACCGGAACACCGGTTTACGCGGAAAAACTCAGCCGTTACCACGAGGACGGCTATTTTTTGATCGGCTATACCGGCGCGCATGGCGTTGCCAACGCGCTAGACAGCTACGTAGAGGCCGGAGAGCTTCTGCGAGATAAAAAGATTAAGCTGCTGCTCGTTGGCCAGGGTCCGGAGCGTGACCGGTTGATTCAGAAAATCAGCGATCTGGAGCTGAATGATGTTGTCGAAGCTCTTCCCGCAGTCAAGCGCGATGAGGTGCCCGGCCTGCTGGAGCAGATGGATGCGTTATATGTTGGTCTGCAGCGTCAGCCGCTGTTCCGCTTCGGCGTCAGCCCCAACAAGCTGATGGATTACATGATGGCGGCAAAGCCGGTCATCTTTGCAATTGAAGCCGGCAACGACATGGTGGCAGACGCCAAATGCGGCATATCGATCCCTCCGGAGGACCCCGCAGAAATCGCACGCGCGGCGCAGATTCTGGCTTCCACACCGAAAGCGGAGCTGCAGATCATGGGCAACCGCGGCCAGGAATATATTTTAAAGCACCACGAATACGATGTGCTTTCAAACCGCTTTCTGGAGGTTCTCTCCCAGCCAAAGCAGAAATAAAACCGTTGCGTAATACAAGTTTAGCCCACCGTTACTCGGTGGGCTTTTTTAAATACAATTTTGCGATAGTGATGATTAATATGCAAAAGACCGTGCCTCTCGCCTGAGAGAAGCACGGCCCTTTCATTTTAGTTTCCATTCATTTTCAGGCAATATACTGATTCTTAATAACTCTCACCGGAATAGAAATCCAAATTCTCCGGCTGCTCGGCAGAAGCCGCAGGGGTCTCTTCCTCCAAATTGTGCAGCTGGAACTTGCGGATTTCCTGATGCAGAACCTCGGCCTGATTCGAAAGCTCGGCGCTCGAAGCAGAGCTTTCCTCCGCTGTGGCAGCGTTGGTCTGCACCACCGCCGAAATCTGAGAGAGCCCCTCCGAAATCTGCGTGACCGCCTCGGCCTGATCCTGCGCGGACTTGCCCATGCCCACAACCGCCATGTTCGTCTGGTTGCCCATCTCAATCACGCTCTGAATTGTTCCGGAAACCTCATTCACCGCAGTAACGCCAAGCTCCACCGTCTGGCTTGATTTTGCCAGCAGCTCCGCAGTCCGCTTTACGGCTTCGGCTGATTTTGCCGCAAGGTTGCGAACCTCGTCGGCAACCACGGCAAAGCCCTTGCCCGCCGCACCGGCCCGGGCAGCTTCAATCGCCGCGTTCAGCGCCAGAATGTTCGTCTGGAACGCAATATCCTCAATGGTACGGGTAATCCCCATAATCATTGCGGAGGAATTGCTGATCTCCCGCATGTTGCCCTCGAGCAGCTCGACGCTTCGGCTGATAGACTGAAACTTCTGATTGGATTTTTCAAACACAGCCACTGTGTTTTCCGCATTTTTGGTATTTCCTCTCGCCGATTCATCAATGTGGGCGATCATGGAGGAAAGCTCCTCCACAGAGGCCGCCTGCTGGGTAGCGCCAGCCGCCAGCGCCTGCGCCGCGCTCGAAACCTGCTCCGCGCTTGAGTTCACCTGCGCCGCGATCTCATCAATGGAGGACAGGGTAGTGCAAAGAGAGGAGGATATGTCCAGCAGCGCCTGCTTTACGGGCGCAAACTCTCCGGCGTACTCCTGCTGCAGGTGAATACGCATATCGCCGGCCGCCATGGTCTCCAGTGTTTTGGTTATTTCCTGAATATAGCCCCTGTAATTGGAAAGCTGGAACACAGTTCGGTTAAAAGCATCCCCCAGGCGCCCGATTTCATCTCGGCTGTGGATGGAAATTTCCACATCCAGGTTTCCGTCTGCAATCTGATTAGCCGTTACAGTCAGCTTACGCAGAGGAGACACCAACCGCCTGGAAATTAACACTAGGATGAAGAAAATTGCACCCAAAGCAATCAGGAAGGAAATCAACAGTACCGAACGAACCGCGTCAAATTCCTGAAAATATTCCTTCTCCGGCAGCCCGGTTGCCACCATCCAGCCGGTATCACCCACAGGGCAGGTATATCCGTAGCTGAGAATGCCATGAGAGGTATATTGAACGGCCCCCTCCTTTTTCCCCTGAAAATTTTTCACAATAGATTCCGTCAGATCCGTATCAGTAATATTCTTATTCAGGTACTCATCTTTGGGGTGGGAAACGATGTTTCCATCGGAGGACACTAAAATATAGTACCCTTCCTGCCCGATTTTGAATGAGCGTACATTTTCACTCAAACTGGATAAAGTAAGATCCAATCCCACAGCGCCAATAATCTCTGTCGTTCCCTTTTTATAAACAGGTGACGCAATTGTCACCACCTGCTGCTTTGTATTAATATCCTCATAAGGCTCGGTCAACGTGAGGCCATTCTTCGCTTTCATTTGAATGAACCAGGGGCGTTCCGTTGTTTTATATGCCTTATTATTTTTGCCATTCGTATTAATGCTTTGCTCCGCGTCTACGTCTGAGATAAAAATAGATAAAATGTTTTTATCTGTTCCGCGCATGTTCTTCATGGTTTGATACAGGTTTGCAAACCTTGCATCGTCACTCATCGTATGACTTTTATTGGAATCTGTCATCATCTGCTGTAAATCTGCATTTTGAGCCAGCCGGCTTGAGATCTCGGTGTACTGCATCAAAAACTCTTCCACTTGATAAGCCGCGCCTTCCGACCTGGACTGCAGCTCATTCTCCGTCAGGTCAGACACAGAATTTCCTACCAGACTAAGCAGAATTCCGCCTATGATCACATAGGAAAGAAGTACCGGTATCCCGATAAAAGCTATCATTCGAGCCCCTAAGCTTTGAAAGCCCTTCATTGCAGTGCCTTGTGCCGTTGTTTGATTTTCTCTCTTCATTCGTTATTCCCTTTCATCTCTAAATTCTTTTGTTTTGAAACGGGAACTCACAATCGTGATACCCCGCTCAAAAACACGAATAGCTCCGTAAAGTGTTTAAACTATCCGTACCCTCTGTCTTTTATATCGGTCGGCCAATTGTAAGAATTTAATAAAAAACGTTAAATTTTTTTACTATAATTTTTAGTTATGAAGTCTGATTCTACAAAACATCCAACTGTGCGTCCATTTTCTGCCGCACTTTTTCATCTGCTTCTGAGAAAACGGACGAAAAAAAAAGCCGTGTCTCTCACCTTGGAGAAGCACGGCTACGGTTATTTTACTGTATGTTCTTTAGGAAGAATCCCTGTTCTTAATCGCCTTCACCGGAATAGAAATCCAAATTCTCCGGCTGCTCGGCAGAAGCCGCAGGGGCTTCCTCCAAATCGTGCAGCTGGAACTTGCGGATTTCCTGATGCAGAACCTCGGCCTGATTCGAAAGCTCGGCGCTCGAAGCGGAGCTTTCCTCCGCTGTGGCAGCGTTGGTCTGCACGACCGCCGAAATCTGAGAGAGCCCCTCCGAAATCTGCGTGACCGCCTCGGCCTGCTCCTGCGCGGACTTGCCCATGCCCACAACCGCGGTGTTCGTCTGGTTGCCCATCTCAATTACGCTCTGAATTGTTCCGGAAACCTCATTCACCGCAGTAACGCCAAGCTCCACCGTCTGGCCGGATTTTTCCAGCAGCTCCGCAGTCCGCTTTACAGCCTCGGCGGATTTTGCCGCAAGGTTGCGAACCTCGTCGGCAACCACAGCAAAGCCCTTGCCCGCCGTGCCGGCCCGTGCGGCTTCGATCGCGGCATTCAGCGCCAGAATGTTTGTCTGGAACGCAATATCCTCAATCGTACGGGTAATTCCCATAATCATTGCAGAGGAATTGCTGATCTCCCGCATGTGGCCCTCGAGCAGCTCGACACTTCGGCTAATGGACTGAAACTGCTGATTGGATTTTTCAAACACAGCCACTGTGTTTTCCGCATTTTCCGCATTTTCTCTCGCCGATTCATCAATGTGGGCGATCATGGAGGAAAGCTCCTCCACGGAGGCCGCCTGCTGGGTAGCGCCGGCCGCCAACGCCTGCGCCGCGCTCGAAACCTGTTCTGCTCCCGAGTTGACCTGCGCCGCGATCTCATCAATGGAGGACAGCGTAGTACACAGAGAGGAGGATATGTCCAGCAGTGCCTGCTTTACGGGCGCAAACTCTCCGGCGTAATCCTGCTGAAGGTGAATACGCATATCGCCGGCCGCCATGGTCTCCAACGTACCGGCAATCTCCTGAATATAGTCGCGGTAATCTCTGAGCTGAGCCACCATACGCTCAAACGCTTGCGCAAGCTGACCGGTTTCATCCCGAGATTTCACGGAGACCGTTACATTCAGATTGCCCTCTGCTACCTCGCTTGCCGCTTTCTCCAACTGCTTAATCGGCGCTGTAAGACGTTGGGAGATAAACAGAATCATGAGCAGAACCAGCACCATCGACACCAGCATTACAACACTCCAAATCCACACGATCTGGTTATAGTTCGCATAGAATTCCGCATCCGGCAGACCGGTTGCAATCACCCAGCCTGTATCCCCAACAGGGGAAAGATACCCGTGGCTATGCGTTGTACCGGAGGTATATTGGAGTAAGCCCTCCGTATGAGAAGTAGCTGCCTGCTTAAAATTGTCTGATAAATCAACATCGTCAAGACTCTTGTTCACATTGTCCTGCACCGGATGGTAAATAACCTGCCCGCCGGCAGACATCAGAATATAAAAACCAGTGCTGCCCAGTTTGTAGTTTCCAATAATTTGATTTAGATTATCCAGTGTCAAATTAAGTCCTACTGCGCCAACAATTTCATTTGTATTTGGCTGAAACACAGGCGCTACAATCGACACCACGCGTTTTTTTGTAGTATACACCTCATACGGGTCGGTCATTGTTATGCCTCCCCGCTTCTTCATTTCAGCAAACCACGCCCTCTCAGAGGTGGGGAAATTCTTGGCACTTTCCCCCTGAGTATCTACAAACTGCTTTGCATCCACGTCTGCCACCCACAGAGACTGAATATTTGTGTCTTTCCCCACCATGTTCTTCATGGTATTATACAGGCTGGCAAAACCGGTATACTGCTCCATCACATGACCCTGACCAATCGTGGTCATCATTTTTTGTACCTCTGCATTTTTGGAGAGCTGATCCGGAAGCGCCATATACTGCTGAAAAAAGTTTTCAATCTGCCTTGAAGCTGCCTTGGAATCAGATGCCAGCTGCTGATTCGTCAGCTGACTGACATTGTCCCTCACGATCATCAAAATTGTGGAACCAACGATTAAATAAGATAATATAACCGGTATTCCAACAAACAAAATGATCTTACTGCGTAGACTTTTTTTGCGTCCATCTTTTCTTTTTCTTATCACACCGTACCCCTCCGTCTTTCACCCGGTTGTATTCGGCTGCTTATATGGAGATGTATTTGTAAGCACAATTCAAAATCCCGGGTGCCTACACGGTATATCGGCCATAGTAAGTGAATCTTTATTCAAAAGCGCCAGAATACGGAAAGCAACAGAGAGGAAAACACCGTACTTTTTTGTAGAAAATGCTTATTTTTCTGTCATTTATACGATGTTAATGCCAAATTGGAATTTATACTCATTTATATTCATTCATGGAATAAAAATCCAGATTCTCCGGCTGCCCGGCAGAAGCCGCAGGGGACTCCTCCAAATCGTGCAGCTGGAACTTGCGGATTTCCCGATGCAGAACCTCGGCCTGATTCGAAAGCTCGGCGCTCGAAGCGGAGCTTTCCTCCGCTGTGGCGGCGTTGGTCTGCACCACCGCCGAAATCTGAGAGAGCCCCTCCGAAATCTGCGTGACCGCCTCGGCCTGCTCCTGCGCGGACTTGCCCATGCCCACAACCGCCATGTTCGTCTGGTTGCCCATCTCAATCACGCTCTGAATTGTTCCGGAAACCTCATTCACCGCAGTAACGCCAAGCTCCACCGTCTGGCTTGATTTTGCCAGCAGCTCCGCAGTCCGCTTTACGGCTTCGGCTGATTTTGCCGCAAGGTTGCGAACCTCGTCCGCCACCACGGCAAAGCCCTTGCCCGCCGCACCGGCCCGGGCAGCTTCAATCGCCGCGTTCAGCGCCAGAATGTTCGTCTGGAACGCAATATCCTCAATGGTACGGGTAATCCCCATAATCATTGCGGAGGAATTGCTGATCTCCCGCATGTTGCCCTCGAGCAGCTCGACACTTCGGCTGATGGACTGAAACTTCTGATTGGATTTTTCAAACACAGCCACTGTGTTTTCCGCATTTTTGGCATTTCCTCTCGCCGATTCATCAATGTGGGCGATCATGGAGGAAAGCTCCTCCACAGAGGCCGCCTGCTGGGTAGCGCCAGCCGCCAGCGCCTGCGCCGCGCTCGAAACCTGTTCGGCTCCCGAGTTGACCTGCGCCGCGATTTCATCAATGGAAGAGAGCGTTTTGCGCAGCGAATCAGAAATGCCCAGAAGCGCCTGCTTCACGGGCGCAAACTCCCCGGCGTACTCGTACTGCAGGTGAATGCGCATGTCGCCGTTTGCCATTGTATCCAGCGTATTGGTAATCTCCTGAATATAGCCGCGGTAATTTCTGAGCTGAGCGACCATACGCTCGAACTCCCGCGCAAGCTGACCGGTTTCATCCCGTGATTTGACCGATATTGTTACATCCAGATTGCCTTCGGCCACCTCGGTTGCCGCTTTCTCCAAATGCTTGATCGGTACCACCAGACGGCTGGAAATAAACAGAATCATCAGGAGAACCAGCACCATCGACACCAGCATCACAATACACCAGAGCCACACGATCTGATTGTAGTTTGCATAGAATTCTGCGTTAGGCAAACCGGTTGCGAGCATCCAGCCCGTATCCCCTACCGGAGCAAGGTACCCGTGACTGTGCGTTGTACCAGATGTGTATTCAATCAGGCCTTCCGTATGAGCAGTGGCAGCCTGTTTGAAGCTGTCGGACAAATCAACATCCGCGAGGCTTTTGTTCACATCCTCCTGCTCGGGATGGTAAATGACCTGCCCACCGGCAGAAAGCAGAATGTAAAAGCCGGTATTGCCCAGCTTATAAGTTCCCATAATTTGATTCAGATTATCAAGTGTCAGATCGATACCCACCGCGCCGATGATCTCGTTGGTATTTGCTTGAAACACAGGGGTTACGATCGATACTATCTGCTTCTTCGTATTAATATCCTCATACGGGTCGGTCATGGTCATACTGCCCCGCTCTTTCATCTGAATAAACCATGGCCTCTCAGTGGCAGGATAATTTTTGGTGTTCTCCCCCTGAGTATCTAAATACTGCTTTGCATCAACGTCTGCTACCCACAGAGACTGAATGTTTGTGTCTTTTCCCACCATGTTTTTCATAGTGTTATACAGGCTGGCAAAACCGGTATACTGCTCCATCGCATGACCCTGACCAATCGTGGTCATCATTGTTTGTACTTCCACATTTTTGGAGAGCTCATCCGGCAGCGCTGTATACTGCTGAAAAAAGTTTTCAATCTGCCTGGAAGCCGCCTTGGAATCAGATGCCAACTGCTGATTGGTCAACTGAGTGACATTGCTTCTTACAATCATTGCAATAATAGAACCGACGATCAAGTAAGATAAAACAACCGGAATGCCAACGAATAAAATGATTTTGCCGCGCAGACTTTTCTTGCGCCCTTTTTTCTCGTTTTTTCTCACGCTGCATACCCCCTATTTGAATCCAATTCAGCTTGGCCGACCTCCCGATATAACCGAATTCCAAGCTTTCTGGATACTGATATAAAGTATATCGGCAAAAAAAAACAAATCATTATTATTCAACCGCCAAAATACGAGAAAGAAATATAGAAAATTATCATATTTTTTTGTAAAAACCATTGAATATTTTTGTATAAAAGGTATATATTGCCAAATTGGGGAAAATATACCTTCTTTTCTCATGTTTAGAATTGTGTCAACAACACAAAGGCCGGCACACAACAAGTGCCGGCCAATAAAAGGCTCCTGAATTAAAAAGGGAGATCGCCCGATGCGGGAGCAAGCTGAAGTTCGTCCAGCTTTTTGCGCAGCTTTAAGAAATCCTCGAACGCGGCGGGTTTGTTGTTAGGGTTTCGCAGCAGGGCGGCCGGGTGCAGGGTTGCCATCATCAGCACACCGCCCCTGTCGTAAAACTCGCCGTGCTCCTTTGTGATCTTGATGTCCGGCTTTAACAGCTTCATCGCCGCCACACGCCCCAGACAGACAATGATCTTCGGGCGGATCAGACTTACCTGAGCCCGCAGCCAGGGCAGGCAGGCCTCCTGCTCGCCGGGCTCCGGATCGCGGTTTTTGGGCGGTCGGCACTTGACGATATTTGCAATATAAATGTTGCTGCGGCGGTCCAGATCGACCGCCGCCAGCATTTTATCCAGCAGCTGGCCCGCGCGCCCAACAAAAGGCTCGCCCTGCAAATCCTCGTTTTCTCCGGGGCCTTCGCCGATGAACATCACATCCGCGCTGCGGCTTCCCACCCCAAGCACCACATTGGTGCGCGTTTCGCACAACCCGCATTTGCGGCACTGCAAGCAGGTTGACTCCAGCTCTTCCCAAGTCATTTTCATGTTGTCCTCCATTGTTACCGGTGTGCCCGAAGCGGCTTCGCGGCGCGGCCTTATCACCGCCGATCTCTCACCGGATCTTTGCTTTTTATCATACCACAAAACATTCGTTTTCAGTTGCATTTTTTTCGTTCGCCTGCTAAAATGAGAGCGAAAAGTCGAATACTCCCCGCGGTAAATCATAGAAAAGTGTTGTTTTTTTTTCAAAAATCGTTTATACTATTTGAGTTAGCTTATGAAAAAGCAAGGCAGAATTGCGTGCAATAGGATATGCGGGCGGGCGGGCTCTGTGCGGCTGGCCGCCGTGAACCATGTCAGGCGGGGAACCGAGCAGCATTAAGCGGATTGGCCGGTGCGATGCAGGTTGTGTCTGTTCGTCCGCATATCCTATTGCATGTGTCGTCATTTGGGGCGAGCTGTCTTGCTTTCGGTTTATTGGCGCAAAGGCAGGTGGGCACATTCCGATGTATCAGGTTTTATACCGCAAATGGCGGCCACGGCAATTTTCAGATGTTGTGGGGCAGCCTCAGGTTACGTCCACTCTGAAAAACGAACTGATCTCCGGGCGGCTTGCCCACGCGTATCTGTTCACCGGCTCCAGGGGAACCGGAAAAACAACCTGCGCCAAAATACTGGCCAAAGCGGTCAACTGCCTAAACCCCAAAAACGGCGACCCTTGCGGGGAATGCGAACTCTGCCGCGGGCTCGACAACGGCTCTGTGCTGGATGTGGTGGAAATCGACGCCGCCAGCAACAACGGTGTGGAGAATATCCGCACCCTGCGCGAGGAAGCGAATTTTACGCCCGCCGCCGCTAAATACCGGGTATACATTATCGACGAGGTTCACATGCTTTCGATCGGCGCGTTCAACGCCCTGCTGAAAACACTGGAGGAACCGCCGGAGCATGTCATCTTTATTCTGGCCACTACCGAGGTGCATAAGCTCCCCGCGACAATCTTATCCCGTTGCCAGCGATTTGATTTTCGCAGGATTGCCCCGGCAGACATTGCGGATCGCCTGACCTATATTGCTGGTGAGGAAAACGCGAGCATTGAGCCGCAGGCGGCGCTGCTTTTGGCCAGGCTGGCCGACGGCGCTCTGCGCGACGCGCTCTCGCTGCTGGATCAATGCCTGGGGCGCAGCCGCAACGTTACGGTAGATGTCGTTACCCAGACCGCCGGACTGGCTGGACGGGAGCATCTGTTTCGGCTGGCGGACGCCATCGCCGGACAGGACGCGGCCACAGCGCTGTTGGTGATCGACGAGCTGTATACCGCGTCAAAGGATATGGTACGGCTGTGCGAAGAGCTTTCGAGCTATTTTCGCGGGCTGATGCTGCTGAAAACCATGAAAGACGCCAGAGATATTCTGGCGGTTCCCGAGGAGGAATACCAGGCCATGGCCGCGCGGGCGCTACCTACCTCCCTGCCGGTGATTCTGCATTGTCTGGATACAACGCAAGATACGCTGGAACGGATGTACCGGGGCGGCAACCGGCGGATCGAAATGGAAATGGCGATTCTGCGCCTTTGCTCGCCCGAGCTGGATTCCGGCACGGACGCGCTGGTACGACGGATCGCCGCGCTCGAGAGGAACGGCGCTGTTCCCGCGGCACAGCTGTCTCGATTAGAACCTCAGGCTCCGCGCATACCGGAACCTGCCCCCAACTCTACCGCCACCATTCCCCCAGCGGCTTCCGCCTCCTCCGCACCCGTGGTACGGCAGGAACTAGACGAGGTACCGCCGTGGATGGAAGAGCCGCCGCCGGCTTCGCAGGAACCAACTTTTCCCGCACCGTCCCCCGTTCCCGAAGCTTCGGAGCTTCAGGAGCCTCCGAAGCCGCCCGCAATTTCTCAGGCCGCAAGGGACTCCGGCGCACCTCCTACTCTCGACGACCTGCAAGACTTAGCCCAGCCGCTGGATGTGTGGCCGGAAATCCTACAGACCATGAAGGAGTATTCGCGGGTTGTTGCCGCTTCCTTCGCAGGCTCCACCGCCTACGTAAGCGGTGAATACGTTTTGATCGACGCACCCAGCCCTACCGCTCTTGAGCTGCTTCGCCGCCCCGCCCAGCGGGACAAAATGCGCGACGCCATCAAGCAGGTAACGGGACGTACCTATAAACTGGGACCCTACAAAAAGCCCCAGACAGAACAGACAAAAGAACAGGACCCGCTCAAAGCCCTGGCGGAAAGCGCCGCGGCGGCGGGAATCCCAGTGATTCAACAATAACGGGAGGATTTGACATGAAAGCAAGATTACCGGAAGGCTACGGCAAAGGCGGCGCCGCCAATTTACAGCAGCTGGCACGGCAGGCCCAAAAGCTGCAGGAAGAAATGGACAAAGCCACCACCGAGCTTGAAACCAAGGAATACACTGCCACCTCCGGCGGAAACGCTGTAGAGGTTGTTGCAACCGGCAAAATGGAGCTGAAATCCATCACCATCAAGCCCGAGGTTGTAGACCCCGAGGATGTGGAGATGCTCTCCGACCTAATTTTGGCCGCGACAAACGAAGCGCTGCGCGCCGCCGCCGCCGACAAGAGCGAGCGGATGGAATCCCTTTCGGGCGGCCTGAACGTACCTGGGATGTTTTAATCCATGCCCGCCTATTACGTGGCGCCCTTGGCACGGCTAATCGAGCAGTTTGAACGGCTGCCCGGTATCGGCCATAAAAGCGCCCAGCGTCTGGCCTATTATGTTCTCGGGCTCTCCAAGGAGGAAACGGAGCAGTTCACTGGAGCTATCCGGGAGGCCCATGAGAAAATCCATTACTGCAAAGAGTGCTGCAACCTGACGGATCAGGAGCTTTGCCCCGTCTGCCGCAGTGCGAACCGCGACCGTTCGATCCTCTGCGTGGTGGAGGACCCCCGCGACGTATTCGCACTCGAGCGCACCAACGAATACAAAGGCCTTTACCATGTGCTGCACGGCGCAATCTCCCCCCTAAACGGTGTGGGACCCGACCAGCTCTGCATCAAGGAACTTCTGGCTCGCATGAACGACGAGGTCAAGGAGATCATCATGGCCACCAATCCCACAGTAGAGGGCGAGGCCACCGCCATGTATCTCTCACGGCTGCTCAAGCCTATGGGAATTACGGTCACGCGCCTGGCTTATGGCATTCCCGTCGGTGGCGATCTGGAATATGCCGACGAGGTCACCCTGACCCGTGCGATGGAGGGCCGCAGAGAAATTTAGGAGAGGAGGCTTTTTTGTATGGCCGAAAAGAAAGCAACCAAAACGATCGCGCAAAACAAAAAAGCCTTTCACGACTACTTTGTGGAAGAAAGCATGGAGGCCGGCATCGAGCTGGCCGGCACCGAGGTGAAATCCCTGCGCCAGGGCCGCGCCAACCTGAAGGATTCGTGGTGCTCCGTCGTGAACGGCGAGCTTCTGCTCAATGGGATGCACATCAGCCCGTATGAGCATGGAAATATCTTTAACAAAGACCCTGTTCGCGTACGCCGCCTTTTAATGCATAAGCGCGAGATCATGCGGCTGTTTGGCCTTGTAAAGCAGGACGGCTACTCCCTGATTCCGCTGTCACTGTATTTTAAGGGCTCGATTGTTAAGGTGCAGGTTGGTCTTTGCAAGGGTAAAAAGCTGTACGACAAGCGGCAGGACCTGGCAGAAAAAGCTGCAAAGCGTGACATTGAACGTGCGATGAAAGACAAAAACCGGGCATAATATCTACCAGAGACCTAAATTCTTTTATATGGGGATGTAATGGTTTCGACGGGGGTTGTGAGCCTAAGTAAGCGAGTAGCGGTGCGGAACCGCTATAAAATCCGCAAACTTAAAATTAAACAACAACAATAAAGTTGCTTTAGCAGCCTAATTTAGGCTGCTCGTTCTTACCGGAAGTACCGCGGTCCGGATAAGGGCGTCATTTAGCGGTGAACATGAACCGGGCCACGCCTTTAACCCGGTCATGGATCAAAGGCTACTGATGCACGAAGCCTGCCGACGGGCGCCGTGCGGAGGGAATGTAAAAACACCGGCTACACTCGTAGAAAGCTTTGGTAGGTGATCTTCGGACAGGAGTTCGATTCTCCTCATCTCCACCAACCTTATCACTGTACAAACCCGTAACAGAAACATTTATGTTTTCTATTACGGGTTTGTGCTAAATGTAGACTTAGATACAGCTTCGGTGAATGGAGGATGATTTTTTGCATAGTGGTGAAATACGTTACTTAACAAAAAAGCTACTTATTGAATTTAATATGGCTTCAATTAGGGAAAAACGCAACCGTAATATTCGTGAAGATTACTTAGAATCTTTGCCCGAGAAGTATTATCCAGTAAAATTTATTATGATTCACAATACCCTCCATGAAGTCCGTACGATGGTCATTTTTGATGATAAAGGGACGTCTGCATTTTTAGATATGTCAACAGAGAGATACGAAACGATACCTGTTGCTCTTGAAGACAGCGATGGAAAATACTTGGTATTAGAAGAGGCTGATATAAGAGAAAAAATGCCATATGATGGAAAAGAGTATACTGAAAAAGTCTACAAAAAGCCCTACAGAAAGCCATCATTTAGGAAGAAAATTTTAAATATATATAATAATCGGTGTGCTGTATGTGGCAATAATAATGTTGATGTTTTACGGGCGGCACATATAAAAGATGCTGCTAGTGGAGGGATAGAAGAACCTTGCAATGGCATATGTCTATGTGCAAATCACGAAATAGCATTTGATAGAGGAACGTTGAAGATTAAACCTGATGGAGAGATTATTTCTTTGGTTGAGGATATTACGATTGAGGCCGCATACATTGAGTATCCAGAAAGTGAAGATAATTGGCCTTCAAAGGAATTACTAAAATGGAAGTATGAAAAAGCTAATAACAACTAATGTGTTCGACCAGCGAGGGCATGCCTCCACCATAATAACACCCCCTAAGAATTGGCTTGCAAGCTGAATTCTTAGGGGTGTTTCCTTTTTATATATCGCTGTTTGGTCATTGCTTGGTCGTTCTTATTCTGACGATTAAGGCCCATGGTATTTGCCAGGTGATCCTTCTGCTGAGGCCTTTGACGCTGATACCGCTGACGAGAGTTTGGACTATTTCATTGATATCATAAAACCCTCGCAACATGATTACAAGGGTACATCAGATACTAAATTGTTTAATAATACCGCTTGCCATTTTATCGGCCATCATAAGAGCCTGATCTTCAATTGCATCATAAAGAGCAACATCCTTTGCGTACTGATTGGTTAATCGATACACAGCTTCGTCCTCAGTGATCTTAAGATGGTCATATAGCATTAACTGCCATTCGCGCTGGGACCAATATGGATTTATGCTTGCCATAAAAGCTGCAATTTGATCTGCATTTGCATACCACTTTTTTCTTTCGTCGTTTACCGTGTTCGTATCATTTGCCTTTGCGGCGTTCACAAGCTTCGCAGCAATGGTTAAGTGCTCGGTTAGCAGCGACTTAAATGGATTTGCTTTTTCTACACCATAGTATTTTTTTAGAACCTCTGCAAAATCAGATGGATTTCGTAAAAGACGCTCTGTAACATACTGCAAATCTCCCAAATTAGATGCTGTGCTAATGATGAATGATCTTGTCCACATTATATGCTGTTCCCAAAGTTTACGTAGAGTGTTTATCAAATCAATCATATCTTTGCACGCTGAAAAGTGGATATCCTGATTCATCGTTTTTTCTCCTTTATAATATTTTGCAATATTATAATATGCAGAGAATTGCGACAGGTTGTCGTCTGTCACAGAGAAACAATAACGGCCCTTGCCTTTCAGCAAGAGCCGCAAAGATTTACTTACCGTCTGCAATATCCTGCAAACATTTCATCAGGTCATTTATTGTATACAGCTTTACATTACGACCAAGAATTTCATTTTTTAGATCAATGGACAGCGATTCAAATTTGCCTCGAATTTTTGGATCGACATAAGACATCCTTATCACCTCGGAATTTAGGTTATCCAATTCAATAGGAGCATTATAAAAGATTGATCACGTATGATTGCATTTCTTGTTTTGAATGAACCTGTTGAGCCCCGCGAATAAAAGATTCCTGGGCCTGTTGAGAAAGGGCGGAAAATCGGTTCAATGCCTCCAGATTTTCTGTAAGTGCCATTCTGAGTCCGGTAGGCATATTAGCATTCACATCAAATTGACGATTCACACGTACTACCTTCTCTAAAAAAAGTCATTAGAATTTCAAAGCGCACTCACATTTGGCTGCCGCTGTCGGACTGTGAAATGTTTTTCAGGGCCTCCCCCGCATTATCCTGAAGCGTAGGTTGAACGGAAATATCGCCCAGTGCGACCACACCTACAAGACTATTGTTTTCTACGATAGGCAGTCTTCGTATTTGCTTTTCGCTCATCAGCTTCGCAACCTCGTGTGCATCCATTTCAGGGCTGCCTACCACTGGGTTTGTACTCATGATATCGCAAACTCTTTGCTGTTTTGCATCCTGGCCTTCTGCGGCAGATCTTGTTGCGATATCCCTGTCCGTCACAATACCAATTACTTTTTCCTGATCACAGACAGGAATGGAGCCTATATCGTGCTGCTTCATCAGTTGGGCGGCTTTCTCGATGGAATCGCCCGGGTTTAGCTTGGTAACTCCTGTTGACATGATATTTCTAACTTTCATAATCATCACCTCTGCCCTTATATTTCCCATCAAATTTATTTTTATTAGACTATTAATCTTTTTATCATATCATCAATATCGTATTTCATCTGGGGTGCTTCATTCTCAGCTATGAAAAGTTCACAGCAAAAAGAATAAATTCTTTTTCAATAAAATTTCTTCCAGTAATGCCTTGGAATAGCGCAAAAAAAATCGAATTTTGGTCAATGTCAAATTTCTAACAAAAAGTTTAGCGCATATTTCTATTATTCAAAAAAAATCAGAAAAATACACAAAGCAGCAATTTTATTCTTATCCTTTTTTAAGATAGTTTATGGACAGCAACTGTGATACAATAGGGGCAATTTCGATTATTTTTTAACAAGGCAAGGAGTTGACATTCTGTGAAAAACAATGTAAATCTATTCCTGGCTGTTTCTGTAATCGTATCTGTATGTTCCTTTCTTTTCGCTGTGTGGCTGTACAAATGGGTCGTACGACAGCCCTCCTCGAATGCTCAAATCGCCAAAATCAGTGGACTGATTCGTGGCGGTGCCAATACGTTCCTGAGAAAAGAATACACTGTACTGGCAAAATTCGCCGGAGTTGCGGCCATCCTGATCTTTCTGTTTTTGCCGTCTCCTATTTGGATGGGTGACGTAACCGCCAATATCATCATGACGATTTCCTACCTGGCTGGTACCGTATTTTCCGCTGCCGCAGGCAAAATTGGGATTCAAATCGCAACCATCGCCAATGGCAAAACAGCTGAAGCGGCGCAAAAAGGAATTCAGCCCTCTTTTATGTGCGGATTCCGCGGCGGCGCCGTTATGGGTATGGCCGTAGTCGGCAGCACCCTGCTGGGTGTTTCTCTGGTATTCTTTTTGACGAACAGCACCACTTCCCTTTTGGGCTTCAGCTTTGGCGCAAGCTCTCTGGCCTTGTTTGCCAAAGCCGGTGGCGGTATTTTCACCAAAACGGCAGACATCAGCGCAGACCTGGTTGGCAAAGTAGAGCTTGGAATTCCGGAAGATGACCCCCGTAACCCCGCTGTGATTGCGGACAATGTAGGCGATAACGTCGGAGATGTAGCCGGTATGGGCGCAGATCTGTTTGATTCGAATGTTGCCTCCATGGCCGCGGCGCTGGTAATGGCGGTTTCATTAGATAAGGCTGCAGGCGGCTCCCAAAATGCCGCTACCGTATTTTGTTATGCGGCGATTGGACTTTTGGCCTCCATCATTGGTGTGGCAACCGCCAGAATGGGGAAAAACGGAAATCCAACCCGAGCCTTAAACAGCAGCACCTATGTTACCACTGCTATTTTTGCTGTTTTAACCGCGCTCGCCACCTGGTTCTTCGGCTTGGAATGGCGAATCTGGGGCGCCAGCATCATCGGGCTGATGGTTGGCGTTGTGATCGGAATTGCCAGTGATTATTTTACGGACGACACAAAGCCGCCGGTACATCATGTTGCAAACGCTTCCGAAACTGGCCCGGCCTTTACGATTCTTTCCGGCGTTTCCTACGGGTTCATCAGTACCCTGCCCGCAATGATCGGCATTGGCATTTCCGCCATGGCCGCTTACAAAATCTGCGAACCTCTGGGCGGCGGCTACCCTATGTTCGGAATTGCCATGTCGGCGGTCGGCATGCTTTCCATCGTGGGAATGATCATCTCCAACGACGCCTACGGTCCGATTGTAGACAATGCCCGCGGACTTGCTGAAATGGGCGATCTGGGAGACGAGGTTCTGGAGATTACCGACTCGCTGGACAGCGCCGGCAATACCGTAAAAGCGGTAACCAAGGGCTTTGCAATTGGGGCGGCCGGCCTGACGGTCATCGCGCTGTTAGGTGCGTTTATCAGTGAAGTAAACGAAGCGGGGGCTTCCATTGCTGGCTTTCTCCCGATTACCGGTTTTGACGTCATGAACCCCACCGTATTTTTCGGAATGCTGGTCGGTGCATCGATTCCGGCGGTATTCAGCGCTATGCTAATGCTGGGTGTTGACCGCAATGCGCAAAGGATGATTACGGAAATTCATCGCCAGTTCCGGGAAATCGCCGGTTTAAAGGAAGGAGACCCCAACGCGGTACCTGAGTATGACAAGTGCATTGAAATCGCCACTCATGGTGCGATCAAAGAATTAATCCCCGCCGGGCTCATGGCAATTCTTTCAACGCTTGTCGTCGGCTTTGTTGGCGGCGTGGATGCCATTGGCGGCTTTTTGACCGGAAACATTGTCAGCGGACTCTTGCTGGCCCTGTTTATGAGCAACGCAGGCGGACTATGGGATAACTCTAAAAAATTCATCGAATCCGGGCACAACGGAGGCAAGGGCAGCGATGCTCACAAAGCGGCCGTTGTAGGCGATACGGTAGGCGATCCCTTTAAGGATACGGCAGGCCCCTCCATCAATACGCAGATCACCGTGGTTTCTCTGGTGGCTTCTTTGATGTCTACTCTGTTCCTCACCATGTCGCTCATCCATTAAAACAGGAGAGCTGCGAACAAAAAACGCACTTCACTTTTCGTGAAGTGCGTTTTTTACTATTGTTTCTTTGTTTGCAGCCACCCTTTTGGGGAGCCGAAACTATAAATCCTGCAAATCCGCTTCGGGAATATTGTTTTCCAGATTATCCCGAGCTAAATCGGTATCGATTACCGGATAAATATCCTCCGGAATGGGCTTTTCGGCATCATCGTCTGCGGGCCATATCCGCTGATTTTTTTTAGGTTCCATATCGTTTCCTCGTTACTGTTTCAGTTTATATTTTTCAATGCAGTCGTGAAGGTCTTTTTCGGAATGGATGTCTTCCCTGAGTATTTCTTTTTGCGTGTCTTCCGATAAAGATAAAAAATAGTTTTCAAGATCGGAGTCGTTCCTGAAAAACTTCTGAAAGGCGAAAGGATATATTAGGCCGTTTGTACCGGTTTCCATCACTGTTATCACCTCAAAATTAGCTTACACAAATTCGCAGGGTTTATCCACTCTCCGGCTGGTAATGAAACTGAATACCGGTATGTAACGTAATTTTGTCTTTGCGTGCGAAAAGAGAGTAAAAAAATCGGCCTCGCCGAAGCGAGGCTCTGCATCACATGATATGATTCTGGTTACTAATCAGCTCAGCATCGATACCGATCCCCCGCAGCTGCTTCTCAATTGCGGATACATCTGTTCCGCTGCTGTCATAATCAACCGCAACCCGACCGTCTTTGTCATTCGCGCTCACAGATAAAACGCCCGGAATCGCGTCGAGGCTCCGTTTCATCTTTTTTATCTGATGCATTCCGCTGAGCTCCGGCACTTTAAAATATGCGCTCTGTTTTGACACAATTAATCACCTCGCCCATAGTATCGGCACAGGGAATACGGATATGCACCGCAAAAACAGAATTGCCTTATATCCCACAGGTAGTCTGTCATTTTATTTAATTAAATTCGCTTAATGACATAAAGGGAAAACCGCCCTCGTTAGAGGGCGGCTCCACAGAAAGGAAGATGAAAATGTATTGTAATCCTCACAAGAGGAGCGTGTAATTTTTTTGCTGCCCGGAGCTGCAACTCCGTAAACAGTGTAGAAAAAATGATTCTTTTTTCATTAAATTCAGTGTACAGGACCGGTGTGTACGGACTATTGCAGCTGCATGAGAGTTCCCATAAAATACTGTGAAGAAAATTTGAATCTTTGCCTGAAAGCGATAATTGCATTCATAAAGCTCTCTTGCTAACCTATAAATTTTAGAAACCAATCGTTATATGTTTGGAAAAGCGTTACTATGATTAAAAAGCAGAAAATCTCACGCAATTTTCATCTTCCAGTGCGGCAAAGATCTTCTCTTTTGCCGGGATCAAACACTCCATAGTGGAAAAGCTGCCGCAGTGCGCCGCGCCCTTCTGCTTGGCAACGCTATTCCAGCAGCTCGCGGAAATCGCGGATATACCTGTCCGACATCTGGCGCATTAAGGTTTCTTCCTCTTTACTGTGTGGGTCGTACACACCTACTGTGTAAAATCCGCCGTCCCGCGCACCACGCAGCGCACCCGGCAAATCCTCAAACACGGCGCATTCCTGTGGGCGGCGCTCCATCCGCCGGGCCGCTTCCTCGTAAATATCGGGGAAGCCCTTTCCACGGCTCACCTCCGACACGGTGACTACCGCATCAAACCAATCCAATATCCCGTGGCGCTCCAGTGTGGGAACAAACAGCTCGCGATAGGAAGAGGTTGCTACGGCAAGGGGTACCCCCTGCTCCCGCAGGTAAGAAAGATACTCTTTGGCTCCGGGCTTCAATTCTACCCGAAACCGGTAGGCATCCTGCGCCATCCGGTTCCACTCCTCCGTCAGCTGCTGTGGGGTGTCCGGCAGCTGAAAGCGGCGGATGGTATACTCCGCCGATGCCCAAAAGCCGAGCAGGGCCACCGCCTTCGCGTAATCCTCCGGCACCGGAATTCCCCGGCGGCCCAAGGAGTCGCGGTCGATCTGCGCCCAAACTCCCATGGAATCCAGCAGTGTACCGTCCAAATCAAAAACCGCTCCCTGAAACTGTTTCACACACATTCTCCCTCATTTGAGTTTTTTATTTCTATTATTGTAGCATACAAACAGTATTAATTTAAAATAAATTATTTGTGGTATCTACCCCGGGGCTTCTGCCTGCGCGGGATTGGTACCGGCCTGAGGAGCAAACCGAAGATAGGAAGACCTCTTTGGTTAAAAAGACCTCCTTACGGGGATGCAAAAAAAGGGCTCCCTTCACAGGGGAGCCCCTTTGCCCTTGGGCGCTCGGCCCGCCGGTTTGGTTTTATTTTTCAATCGGCGTTTCAAAGAACGCCTTAAAGCCGCGGTAAGCCATATGAATGTCAAGCTTTGCGGTAATCTCCAGCGGCGCGTGCATGGAAAGCACGGGAACGCCGACATCCACAACATCTACATTCAGGTTCGCGATGAACATGGCAACAGTTCCGCCGCCGCCCGCATCTACCTTGCCGAGCTCGCCGGTCTGCCACAGAACGTTGTTCTGATACAGCAGATTGCGCACCTGTGCCATAAATTCCGCAGAAGCGTCGGAGGTGCCGGACTTACCGCGCGAGCCGGTATATTTCATCACGGAAACGCCGTTATTCAGGTAGCAGGAGTTAGCCGGCTCATAGGCGCTGGCATAAATGGGGTCATACGCCGCGCAGACATCCGCAGACAAGCACTGAGAGCGGGTAAATACATCTCTGGCCTCTACGCCGTCGTGCTGGGCCAGCGTTTCCACAAAGTACCGCAGGAACGAGGAGTTCAGGCCGGTGTTTCCGTCGCTGCCGACTTCCTCTTTATCCGCCAGAACGGTGATTGCGGTATGCTCGGGCGTTTTGCATTCCAGAATCGCCGACAAGGCCGGGTAGGCGCACACGCGGTCATCGTGGCCGTAAGCTCCAACCATACTGCGGTCAAAGCCCAAATCCTGCGCGTGCCAGGCAGGCACAAACTCGATTTCAGAGGAAACGAGATCCTCTTCGGTAATTCCGTATTTTTCGTTCAGCAGACGCATCACATTGAGCTTAAACAGACTTTCGCCCTTGCCGGTTTCGGTGCGGACAGGACGGCTGCCTACCAGAATATTCAGGTTTTCGCCCTCAATCGCTTTCGCAAGCGGTTTTGCCATCTGCTCGGCGCCCAAATGCGGCAACAGATCGGTCACGCAGAACTGCGGCTCGCCCGGCTCCTCGCCGATGCGCACATCGACAAAGCTGCCGTCCTTGCGCACAACGCGGCCGTGCATCGCCAGCGGAATGGCTGTCCACTGGTACTTCTTGATGCCGCCATAGTAATGTGACTTGAGCAGCGCCAGATCGTTGGATTCATACAGCGGATAGGGCTTTAAATCCAGACGGGGAGAATCGATATGTGCGGCAGAAATGCGAACTCCCTCGCGGCAGCCCTTTTTGCCGATGACCGCCAGAATAATTGATTTCCCTCTGTTATTGAAATACACCTTATCTCCGGGGTGATACACCGAATCGGAGTCGAGCTCACGGAAGCCGTGTTTTTCGGCCTCTTCAATAGCATACACCACGCATTCACGCTCTGTTTTGCACAGATCGAGGAATTTTTTATAGCCCTCGCAGTATTCATCGGCCTCTTTGACCTGCTCGTCAGTGACAGAGAAAAAACCGTTCTTGCGATTAATTAAAAGCTCCTCGCGCAAACGGTCAACCTCAGTCTTTTCCTCTGCGGCAGACTTCTTTTCAGACTTCACGTCTTCTTTTTTGCCCGCCTTTTTCTCTTCTTTCTTCGCCATATCAAAAACCTCCTTTGTCATATTGAGCCATATTCTTTCCAATTAAAATTAATTTTTTCAAATATTCTTTGCAATCCTTGACGATCTATCTGAAACAGGATTTAAAAATCGTATAACTCCTGATAGATTCCATAATTTTTGATCACAGCGTCAGTGTAATGCGCTGTTTCGGGGTAAGGAATTTTACTCAGCGTGACCCCGTCCGACGAAACTGAGCGGTCAGAAAGCCAGCGGTCTACCGTTCCCATCCCGGCGTTATACGCGCACAGAGCCGTCGTGCGGTCTGAATAAATCGAGCTGAGCAGCGACAGCAGGTAGCAGCCGTATTTGATGTTGGTTGCCGGGTCTAACAGCGAGGTCTCATCCATAGTGCTTTTCCCCAAGAGCTTGGTTTGCAGCCACTCGAAGGTGGCGGGCGTCAGCTGCATCAGTCCCATAGCGCCCGCACGGGATTTCGCGTCGGGGTCGAAATTGCTTTCGGCCTTGACCACCGCATACACCAGCGCCGGGTCCAGATTATAGTTTTTTGCCTCTTTCTCTATGATGTCCTGATACCCCAGAGGATACTGGCGTTTCATAAAAATTTCGTAGCCGTTTGCCAGAAAAAAATATCCCAACGCTGTCAACGATAGCAGAATCAGCAAGGCAGCCAGCATTTTCTTCCCTCTGCCGCCTTTTCTTGCCCGCGCGTAAGTTCTCATCTGCGCCACCTTTCCAGAAGAGCGGCAGCCTGCCGCCGCAGTTCCTCGGGATTCTCATCCCCTCTTAAACAGGCATCGGCCCTCTCCGTGTAATAGGCATCCTCCTGTTGGGCATGGATGCGCGAAACGGCCATCTCACGGTCAATATGATCCCGCAGGATGATGCGCTCCAGCCGAACGGGCATTGGTGTGATCACCGCCAGAATTTTATCGCAGAGCTTTTCGGCCCCGCTTTCAAACAGCAGCGGCGCGTCGACAACGATAAATTCCTTTCCTGTGTTCTTCCACTCGTCGATTTCATCCTGCACCCGCCCCAAAATCCACGGGTGGGTAATTGCGTTGAGTCTCTTCGTTTTTTCATGGGACGAAAAGGCGCGGCGCGCCAAAAGCGCTCTGTCTACCCTGCCGTTTTCCGCCACAATATCGTCACCAAATTCCTGCCGCAGCTCCCGCACGCACGGCTCGCAGTCCACAAGCACCTGCCGTGCCGTTTTGTCGCAGTCGATCACCGCGCAGCCAAGCTCGCCCAAAATGCCACCTACGGTCGATTTTCCCGCTCCGGTCGGGCCGGTCAGGCCGATGATCACAGACCTAGTCAAGCTCTACCACCTCGAATCCCGCCGCGCGAATCAACCGGTTATACACGGCAAGACCCACGCCCTTCGGCTGCGGACTGCGAGCATACACAACCCTCGCGCCCATCTGATCCAGCTTGCGCAGCGCGTCAAACAGATGCCTGGCCTGCTGGGCAGCATCCTGCCTTGCGCCGTAGGCGACGGCGGGCACGCGCAGCGCTTCCTGCTCACCGTCGTAGCACAGGGCAAATACGCCCGCACCTGCGCGGCTGTTCACATACTCCGAATACGCCGAAAGCCCGCCTTTTACTAAAATTACGTTGGCCTTCGGCGAATAATGCTTATACTTCATGCCGGGGGAAAGAACTTTTTCTCCCGCCGCAAGCGGATTGAGTACAGCGGGGTCCACCTCAACTCGACCCAGCACCTGCGAAAGCTGCTCCGGCGTGATTCCGCCCGGCCGCAGCAGGCGCGGGACCTCCTGTGCCAGCGTGATGACGGTTGACTCCACGCCCACGCGGCATGGGCCCCCGTCCAACACGGCGTCGACTCTGCCGTCAAGATCGGCCAGTACATGCTCGGCTTCGGTCGGACTGGGGCTGCCGGACAGGTTCGCCGACGGCGCAGCCAGCGGCACTCCCGCCGCGTCGATCACCGCGCGGGCCACCGGGTGCGACGGAAAGCGCACCGCCACCGTGGCCTGCCCGGCGCTCACCTCATCGGGAATCAGGCTCGACTTTGGCAGAATGATGGTGAGCGGCCCCGGCCAGAACTGCTTTGCCAGCTCCATCGCGCGCGGCGGAATTTCGTTGACGAGTGCCGCCCACTGGTCGAGCTGTGAAATATGGACGATCAGGGGGTTGTCCATCGGCCGCCCCTTGGCGGCAAAAATCGCGGCAACCGCCGGGCCGTCAAGCGCGTTGGCCGCAAGGCCATACACTGTTTCGGTCGGAATTGCCACAAGACCCCCATTTTTGAGCAAATTGCCCGCTGTTAGAATATCCTCTTCCCTGTTCGCCGAAAGACGCAGGGTGTTTTTTTGCTGTTTCATGGCTTTGCTTCTGTTACTCCTGACGGTCGATGGTTTCCTCCAGCTGTCTGGCGCGGTCTGCCGTAATCAGCGAGGCGATCACCTCATCGAGATCGCCGTTGAGCACCTCTTCCAGCCGGTAAAGGGTCAAACCGATGCGGTGATCGGTCAGCCGCCCCTGCGGGAAGTTATAGGTGCGAATCCGCTCGGAGCGGTCGCCCGTGCCTACCTGGGATTTTCTCTGCTGCGCCACCTGCGCATCCTGCTCCCGCTGCTTTGCCTCGTACAGACGCGAGCGCAGAACCTTCATGGCCTTGTCCTTATTTTTAAACTGGCTTCGTTCATCCTGGCATTCCACCACCGTACCCGTGGGCAGGTGCGTAATGCGGATCGCCGACTCCGTCTTGTTGACATGCTGACCACCCGCGCCGCTGGCCCGGTAGGTATCGATCTGCAGATCGGTGGGGTTGATCTCGATTTCCACATCGTCCACCTCAGGCAGAACCGCCACCGTTGCGGTAGAGGTGTGGATGCGGCCCTGCGTTTCCGTTTCGGGCACACGCTGCACCCGGTGGACGCCGCTTTCGTATTTCAGGCGCGAATACGCTCCGTCGCCTGTGATCTGAAAGCTGATTTCTTTATACCCGCCCAGCTCGGTTTCATTCGCGTTCAGAAGCTCGGTTTTCCAGCCGCGCCGGGTCGCGTACATGCTGTACATGCGGAACAGCCGCGCCGAAAATAGCGCCGCTTCTTCCCCACCCGCACCGCCGCGAATTTCCATAATCACGTTGCGCTCGTCGTTCGGGTCGCGCGGGAGAAGCAGAATCTTCAGCTCATCCGCCGTCTGCTCCACCTGATCTTTGGCATCGTCCAGCTCGTGCTGAATCATTTCCTTCATCTCGCGCTCGAGGCCGGATTCATTCAGCATTTCGGTGGATTCCTCCACCGTTTGCACCGCCTTCAGGTATTCGCGGTATTTTTCCACAATCGGCTCAAGATTTTTATATTCCTTCATCAGCTCGGCATATCCTTTTGCGTCCGCCGCCACAGCGGGGTCGAACATGCGCTGACCCAGTTCCTCCAGCCGGTTTACAAACACGGTTAGATTTTCAAACATTTCGCTACCACCTTAACTATTTTAATCAAACAAAGTAATCGGTTAGGTAGCTACAAGGTATCCTGCGTTTCTTCGCGCAGGATTTTTTTTATATTTTTTTCACATTTCAAACGCGGCACCATTACCTCGTGCCCGCAGCCCTTGCACCGGATCTTGAAATCCATGCCGGCGCGCAGCACCACAAAGTCCTTACTGCCGCAGGGATGCGGCTTTTTCATCTGCAAAATATCACCGGGGCGTACATCCATACCGTATCCCTCCAGTCCTCCGGATTCTCACTGCTCTCATTATAATACATCTTCCAAAAAGGCGAAAGCCCTTCCCCACAAAACGGCGAATGCCATTTCGTGCCTGAGCAAGCCGTGAAACATGACGGATTCAACAGTCATTATTATAGCACTAATTGCGAAAAAGTCCCACGCTTTTTCGAAAATTCATCAGTTTGCCCTTCTGTGCTTGCCTACACAGGGGAAAACGGTCTATAATGGGAAAAGAACCGGATGAAAAAGGACGGAGAAAACGCTATGAAAAATGAAGAGATTATCCTTCAATCTTTAAAAGAGAGCAAAGACTATCTTTCCGGCGAGGAGTTGAGCCGGCGTTTGGGAATTTCGCGTTCCGCGGTATGGAAGAACATCAACAGCCTGCGGGAGAGCGGGTATGTGATTGAATCGGTGACAAACCGCGGCTATCGGATTCAGAATTCCTCTGACGCGCTGACCCCCACCGAAATACAGGACGGGCTTTTAACCGAAGCGTTCGGCCAAACCGTGGCCGTTTTTGCAGAGACAGACTCCACCAATGAAGAAGCAAAACGCCAGGCGCACAAGGGCGCGCCGCACGGCGCCGTATTTGTGGCGGAACGACAGCTCGGAGGGAAAGGCCGCTTGGGGCGCCCATGGCAAAGCCCGCCGAAATCGGGACTGTGGTTTACGGTGCTGCTGCGCCCCGACGCAGCGCCCCCGCAGGTTTCGAACCTGACGCTGCTGGCCGGGCTAGCCGTCAGCCGTGCGATTCACTCTTTAACCGGCTGTGACGCGAAAATCAAATGGCCGAACGATATTGTCATCGGCAGCAAAAAGGTTTGTGGTATTCTTACAGAAATGACCGCTGAAGTTGACCGGGTTCATTTTGCCGTCGTCGGCATCGGGGTCAACGTAAACGATGAGGGCTTTGAGGAAGAGCTGAAGGAAAAAGCGACCTCCCTGCGGCTTGAAACCGGCGCGCCGGTTTCCCGTGTAGCACTGCTGCAACAGATATTGCAGGAGTTTGAGGCGCTTTATCTGGAATATTTCGTCCAGAGAAGCAAAAACTGGTTACAGGCTTATAAAGAAAACTGTGTTTCGCTGGACCGCACCGTAGGCGCGACACGCGGGCAGGAGAAAATAATCGGCACAGCGGTAGACATTACCGAAGGTGGCGAACTGGTGGTTCAAACGGACGATGGGCGGCGTGTTGAGATCAACTCCGGAGAGGTCGTCGTGCAGGGAATTTACGGACAAACACCGCAGTAATTGCAAAGTCGTTCCTGTGGGGCTGAAAGGTCACTTTTATGTACGATTTTGTAGATGTAACAAAGCAGCACAGAGTGCCCGTTTGGGCACTCTGTGCTGCTTTGAAAATAAAGATCTTCTTATTTGATTGCCACCAATTCAATATATCCTCTCGTCCCGATTGGCTCAAGCTGGATACGTGGGTTTTCTTTGTCCCAAGTGTAGCCAATCACAGTGGGATCATATTTTTTAATTGCTTCCCACACCTGTTCGATTGCCTCGCAATAGTCTTCTTCGGCAAACGGTTCGCCTTGAAACATCAAATATTTACATGCGGGCAGGTTAATCACATCAAAGCCGTCCGGAATAATATCAGCATAATCCGTTGCGACCTCAACGCCCTGTACATATTCCGAAGTGTCTGGTTTGATGTAGCTTTTGGGGAGCCAAAGGGAAACTGGCTCTCCGCTAATGGATTTGATGCTCAGCAGCAGGCCCCATACATCGCAACCAACCTCCTCGCAGTAAGCAAAATAGTCGGCAGCTTTCAATCCTCGCTTGATAAGCACCTTGCGTGCCGGTTTCTCGATGACCTGAATAAATACATTTTTTACAGTTTCCATCTTTTTCTCCTTTCGGGTAGCTCTGTACTTTACTCCATAAGGGGTGAAAAGATAAAGAGGAATGGGTGCAGCGGCATATTCCTTTGGGTTGCAGCCAAACTCACGGAAAAAGGCACGCTGATATCCGTCTACGCTACCAAAGCCAAGTTCCAATGCAACGTCAAGGATTTTGTAGGCTTCATTACGTAGCTTCAGCGCCGATTTGGATAGACGAAGCCGCCGAATATAATCCGCAGGCGTTAGATTCGTCCACTGTGTAAATAGCCGATAGGAATACCACGGCGAAAACAAGGAGACCGCCGACAAATCCGTAAGAGTTATATTTTCGCACAAATGCTCTGCGATATAGTCCTGCATACGCTGAACAGCTTCTCTGTGTTCCTCCATTTTTTCACCTCCCCTATATGCCTTATTCTAGCATTTACCGAAAAGAAGACTCTCGACCTTTTTTGCCAATCGTGTTGTCCCTTTCGTTTACTATGTAGATGAAATGAAAGCCACCTGCAAGTGGCAGCGCGTATTTTTATTATATATAATAGCGATCATGTTATCATAAATGGAAATATCAGAAAGGAAGCCCTCGCTTTCGAGAGCTTCCTTTCTGTTCGTTATTATAAAATCCGCGTTTCTCCACCCGAACGGTGAAAAAACAGCATTCAGGAGGCTTATTGATCGACTACCTCGGGGAAGAACTTATTGTGGATCGCCGCAACCGCCTTGTCGGCGTCCTTGCGCTCGATCAGAACCGAAATTTTAATCTCGCTGGTGGAGATCATCTGAATATTGATATTGGACTCAAACAGAGCCTCGAACATCATGGCTGCTACGCCGGGGTGTGTTTCCATGCCCGCGCCGACAATGGAAACCTTTGCGACATCCTCATCATACACAACGCTGGAAGCACCAATCTGCTCCACATAAGGGGTGAGAACCTCCATAGCGGCCTGAAGATGATCTTCGGAAATGGTAAAACTGATGTCCTTTGTGCCGTTGCGGCCAATAGACTGCAGGATAATATCGACGTTCACGCCCTTTGCGGACAGCTTGGAAAACACCTTAAACGCCAGGCCGGGACGATCCGGAACCCCGATAATCGCTACACGGGCTACCCCGTTATCCTTTGCAATGCCGCTGATCAACATTTTTTCCATTTTGGTTGCCTCCTTCACAATCGTACCCGGTACCCGGTTATAGCTGGACAGAACCTCCAGCTCAATATTATATTTCTTCGCCATTTCAACAGAGCGGTTGTTCAGCACCTGCGCGCCGAGCGTGGCCAGCTCCAGCATTTCATCGTAAGAGATCACATCGATTTTCTTCGCGTTTTTCACCTTGCGGGGATCGGCGGTATATACGCCCTCCACATCGGTGTAAATCTGGCACAAATCCGCGTTCATAACCGCCGCAATCGCAACGGCGCTGGTATCGGAGCCTCCGCGGCCCAGGGTGGTCATGTCGTTGTAACGGTTCAGACCCTGGAAGCCCGTAACAATGACGATGTTGCGTTTATCCAGCTCCTTCTTGATGCGGTCAGGCACCACGCGTTTAATGCGGGCGGAGCCGTAGGCCGTATCGGTCTGAAAGCCCGCCTGCCAGCCGAGAAGCGAAACGACGGGGAAACCCATCTGCTCAATGGTCATGGCTAAAAGTGATGCAGACATCTGCTCGCCGGCAGTCAGGAGCATATCCATCTCTCGCTTGGAGGGACGGCTGTTCACCTCTTTTGCCTTGGCAATCAGATCATCTGTTGTGTCGCCCTGTGCAGACACAACAACGACTACATCGTTGTTTTGGGAATACGTCTTGGTGATGATGTCGGCGACGTTGCGCAAACGGTCCGCGTTAGCCACGGAGCTGCCGCCGAATTTCTGAACGATCAAGCTCATAACGTTCTGTCCTCCATTATCAGATAAAAATTCATTCGAAAGAATTTGTTTCTTCAAAAACCTTGGCACCGTGCGCCTCCGCGCTGCGAATCGAGATTTCCCAATCCGCTACGCCCCACTCTGCCATATGTGCCCGCGCACGCTTCGCAAAGTCCTCCGCCTGCCCGGCCTCCACCATCGCAATGATAGTCGAGCCTGCACCGCTGATATAGGTACCGAGGGAGCCGAAAGAAGCACACATCTCGAACACCTTGTCGCAATGGTCAATCAGGCCTTTGCGGTAAGGCTGGTGAATGCGATCCTGTACCGCCACACGCAAATTTTCAAGATTGCCCGAAAAGAGGGAAGCCGTCATCAGTGCCGAACGTGACAGATTGTAGACCGCGTCCTCCCGCGAATATTCCTTCGGCAGCACCGAGCGCGCCGTTTCGGTTTTCAGCTCAAAGGAGGGCACAAAAACAGCGAACCGGATTTTCTCGGATACCGGCACGCTGACGCTGTACACGCGCCCCTGCTCCATTGCCGAGGTGACTAGCCCGCCCAAAAGGGCCGGCGTGGTATTATCGGGGTGACCCTCAATCTCTGCCGCAAAATCAATGAGCTCCTGTTGGCCGAGCGGGTTGCCCAAAAGATGATTGGCGCCGAGCAGGCCGGCTACAATGCAGGCAGAGCTGCTGCCGAGGCCGCGCGCCATGGGAATGTTGTTCTCCTGCTCAATATGCAGCCCGCGCAGGGTGTGCCCGCAGCGCTCATACAGCAGCTTTGCCGCCCAATAAACCAGGTTATGCTCATCCAGCGGCACAGCAGTTGCATCTCTGCTGGAAATCTGAAGGGTATCGCTTTCCTCCATCCAAACCTGATTGTACAAGGTCAAAGCGATTCCCAGCGCATCGAAACCGGACCCCAAATTCGCGCTGGTCGCCGGCACTTGTATTCTGATCATAATAGGATATCCTCTTTCTGTAGCTATTGCAATTCCACATAACATTTCGCTTCGCTTCCCGCCTTCGGCATGGGGAAACAGATGCTTATAAAATAATGATTAAAATTCGCCGATGCGCAGGGTAGAAAGCACCTCTGCCCCTTCGTCCTTGAGCTGCTCCAGCTTGTCGAGGAAATCCTCCTCCACCAAAGGCTCGGTGACAAAGGCAAACTCGTCTTTTCCCGCTCCCTTTCGCACCAGCTGGCGAACCGGCCCAAACAGACCCTCCGCCTGGCCCAGCGCAAAGGCGGAATCTTCGGATTTGGCGCGAACATAAAATGCGACGGTATCCTTGCGGTAATCGCACACATAGTTCGGCACGGCCTGATCCCAGAACAGGTACTTGCGGGCCTTAAAGTGCCGCACACAATCGATCACATCCGCCACTACGGCGCTGGCAGTAGGCAGCTTTCCTGCACCCTTGCCGTAAAATACTACGTCGCCGATCGAATCGCCGCGCACCTGAATACCGTTAAACACATCATCCACAGTGGCCAACTGGCTGCTGCGGGGAACAAACATCGGGCAAACCATAATATGAATCTGATCGTTTTCGAGAATCTTGACCCGACCAATCAGTTTAATCACACCGCCCCACACCTCAGCGTATTCCACGTCGGCCAGAGTCACCTTGGTGATTCCCTCAGTATGCACCTGATCGGGGTACACATGCTTGCCAAATGCCAAAGACGCCAGAATACAAATCTTGCGGCAGGCGTCCAGCCCCTCCACGTCCGCGGCGGGATTGCGCTCCGCGTAGCCAAGCTTCTGCGCGAGGGCCAGCGCGTCATCAAAATCCATCTGATCGCGAATCATCTTGGTCAGAATGAAATTGGTGGTACCGTTGAGGATACCGTCAATCTCAATTACATCGTTTGCCGCCAGGCACTGGCTCATGGGGCGGATGATCGGGATACCGCCGCCAACACTGGCCTCAAACAGAAAGTTCAGGTTCTGCTTCTGCGCCAAAGCCAAAAGATCCGCGCCCTTTTGCGCCACCAGCTCTTTGTTGGAGGTAACCACGCTCTTGCCCGCCAAAAGGCAGCTGCGCACAAAATCATATGCCGGGTGCAGACCGCCCATAACCTCTACCACGATTTTAACATCGGGATCGTTCAGAATGTCATCAAAGGATTTCGTAAAGCGATCCGCCAGCGGATCCTCCGGGAATTCCCTCAAATCCAGAATATATTTGATTCTGATTTCCTCTTTTGCCCGTTTGGCAATATTTTCGGTATGATTACACAGAACCTCCGCCACACCGGAGCCTACCACACCATACCCCATGATTGCGATTTCTACCATTTTTTCCACCCCTTATCGAATTTTCCCTTGAAGTAGGCCGCTCATTTCTTCCCCCATCAAAGGCGGAGGAAGAATTGCCTCTTATGCTAAAGTCACTTTCTATTTGAAGCGACTCTATTGTCTATTGATCGCTAATATTGTCGATGCTGCACACGCCGTCCACATTTCCGAGCAAAGCAAGCAGCTCGTCGACCGTACCCATCATGTTATTGATTCGTGCGGAGATCGAAACCATCGCCTTGCCGTTAACCGGAATATTCTGATTGATCGTCAGAATATTAGCACCCGCACCGTAGAATTCAGACACCAGCGACATCAAAACGCCAGGACGGTCGTACAGCACCGCCTGAATGGTCAGAATCCGGTTTGTGGCCTCCGGCTGGTAAGGATACACAGAATCCTTGTATTTGTAGAACACGCTGCGGGAAATTCCCGCCATCCTCGCCGCCTCAGATGTGCTGGCGGCCTCAGAGTTCATGATATACTGCTTGGCTTCCACTACCTTGGAATACACCTTTGGCAGAACCTTTTTATCCACTAAAAAGAAAATTGACTCTTTCATTGTCCACCACCCGCGAACTATTGTATTGTGTTAAGATACAGTTTATCATTTCCCAACGTGAATTTCAATAGCCAAAAACGTGAAATTCAGTGCTTTCACTCTGAAAAACCCGTATGCTTTGACGAATCGGAAACAAAAATGGTATAAAAAAGCTCCCGAAAAAACCACCGTTTTCTCGGGAGTAATGCGTTTTTTGTTTACTGAGAGGCTTCAGGCTCCCGGGCGAACTTCCGTATCCGGCGGAACCCAAAGGCCGTTTCCGTCCTGCCCGGGGGTATTTCCATTCCCATTCCCCTGCGAATGAGAAGAGGATGGCGGAGAATGAGAACTCGCGGGAGAAGAGTTTTCCTCCGGCTTTGAGCTGGTTTCAGGAGTAGACTGGTGCGACGTTTCCCCTTGTGAATTCTCAGGGTCGGATTGCTCCGGCTCCGAAAGAATATCAGAAGCAGTAGAGGAAGCCACAGGCGGGCTGGTATCGACCTCCGGCATATTGCCGCGCTCATACCACCCAGTTTTTGTGGTAACACCAACATCCGCGCCGGACAGCCTCCCGTTATCCGTACGGAAGGTAGCGGAAACCACATTGGAATCGTATTGGAAGTAGATTTTTTTCTTTCCATCCAGATATTTAGTCATAATGTTTCGCCAGATTTTAGCGGCCCACTTGGTATTATTTTCTTTTTGATGATAAGACAGCGATTTCGGGGTTTCATAACCCGTCCAGATTCCGGCTACCGCATAGGGCGTACCGCCTACAAACCAGCTGTCCTTATCCTCATCGGTAGTACCGGTTTTACCAAACACCTCCCAGCCGCTCACAGCCGCTCCTCCGCCGGTTCCCTCAGAACCATACACAACGTTTCGCAGAAGACGGTTCATAATAGTGGAGGTGGTGGACTTGATAACCTGTGTGCCCGTGTTCTGGCGGTTGTCCAGAATCACGTTGCCGTCGTGGTCCTCCACGTAATAATAGGTGTAAGGCTTATAATACTGGCCGCCATTGCCGAACATTTGGTAGGCCGCCGTCATTTCCTTCACCGTAACGCCTCCGTTCATGCCGCCGATCGCCATGGCAGAAACCTGAACGCTGTCCGTTTTCGGGTTTAAATGGGTAAAGTGAAGCTGATCGGTCAGAAACCGATACGACGCGGCAGGCGAAATCTTTTTCACAAGCTGCGCGGCAGCAGCGTTGGAAGAAATCTCCAGCGCGCGCTGTACCGTGATGGAGCCATAAAACTTTTTATACCAGTTGTTAGGGCCTGGCTTACCGGAGCCAAAATAATTATCAACCGGTTCATCTGGCAGAATGGAGGAATAATGAATCACTCCCATATCGACCGCCGGGCCGTAGGAAGCAATGGGCTTAATGGAAGAACCGGGCTGCCGTTGGCTGTCCGTCGCGTAGCTAAGCAGTCGGTTGCCCGTCTTTTCTCCGCGCCGACCCACGGTGGCAAGCACACGACCAGTATAGTCCATCATAAGATAGCCCAGCTGAATCTTCTGATCCGACGGCATGTTGTCGCCGGAAATCACTTCCTCCGCGGTCTGCTGCGCCTTCTGGTCCATAGCGGAGTAAATCTTCAAACCTCCGTGGTACATCATGTAAACGGCCTTTTCTTTGGAAATGCCCTGCGTTGTCTGCAGATCCTCCACAATATCCTCAAACATAGCGTCGGTATACCAGTTCCAAACCGGAGAATCGTTGACCACATTTTCGTTTTTACTGCCGACAAACACCATATTGTTTGATTCTTTGATGGCGCTGTTGTACTCATCCTGACTGATCATCTGCTGATCGAGCATTTCACCCAGCACCACACGCTGACGCTCTTTGTTATTTTCAGGAAAATTCAGTGGATTGTATTTATAAGGATTCTGTGTGATAGCCGCGATGGAAGCGCACTCGGCCAGAGATGCCTGGCTGATTTCTTTACCAAAATACAAATTTGCCGCCGCCTGCACACCCTGACACCCGCTGCCGTAGTTGACAACATTCAGGTATGCTTCTAATATCTGCTCCTTGGAATAGCGGGAGTCCAGATTGATGGCCCGAAAAATCTCTTTTACCTTTCGGGTCAAACTCACCTCATTATCGCCGGTAATGTTTTTGACCAGCTGCTGCGTAATGGTAGAGCCACCATAGCTGCCGCCTTTGGTAAAGAGAGTAGTTACCGCACCGGCAGTACGGCGCCAGTCTACCCCGTTATGTTCCATAAAGCGCTTATCTTCAATCGCGATCATCGCATTTTTCATGTTTTGAGGGATTTTGTCATAGTCCACCCAAATGCGGTTTTCTGAGCTGTAAAGCCGCTGGTATTCCACCGGCTGGCCTGCATCATCGTTCACATAGATAAAACTGGTATAATTGAGCTTCAGATTATTGAGATCCATTTTGATGGATTCACTCCGGAAGCTCATAATAAACGAGATCAAAAAAACCAGCACAATGACTCCGGCAACCGCCAGAACCGCTATGATACTGCTTAAACCCTTCAGAGCAATTCGTCCGGCCATCGATGCGCTTGCAGCACTGCCGGTATCTTGTGCCCCCACAAATTTATTTAAATCGGTTTTCCTCATAGGCGGTCACCTCCTTTTGCTTTTTTTGCCCGGCACATTCCCCGCGCCCTTAGTTTGGCACAGTCTGCCGGTAATCTTGCAGAGATATGAATAATTTTCCAATCATCATCTAATACTATCGCTGAGGTGATTCCTTTTGAAAAAATTCGTCAGTCTTGCCGTGTGTACCGTACTGGTCCTGGTCGGCCTGATGCTGGTTGCGCATTTCAGCCCTCAGGTGAGCGGCAATTCCGCCTCTTCTGCATCAGAAAATCAGATTCATTTTACCTCAAATGCCCCTTCAAGTCAAGAAAACGGTAACCTGCCCGCCATGACCAGCCAGCAGGAAAGCTACCTAGTGCGCACCTATGACGGTAAAATCGGCATTTTCAAAAACGAGGAAACATCCCCGTTTGAAGTGATAGACGTGGATGTTTCCTCCCTGCCCCAAACCGACCAGCTCCTGCTGGCTACAGGAATCAAGGCGGATTCCGCCGCTGAGCTCCAGCGAATTCGAGAAGATTACGAAAGCTAAACTGTAACTCATATGTTCCACGTTTCCCCCTGAAAAAGTTTGGAGCCCCATATCCGGCTGGATATGGGGCTCCGCTATTCGGCAGAAGTTTATTTCATGTCCTGCTCGTACTTCTCGATCATTTTCTTGACCATCTGGCCGCCGACAGAACCGGCATCCTTGGAGGTCAAATCACCGTTGTAACCCTGCTTCAGGTTTACGCCCACTTCAGAAGCGGCTTCCATCTTGAACTTATTCAGTGCCTCACGAGCCTGAGGAACAACATTCTTATTGCTTGCCATAAAATAATACACTCCTAATCTTTTTTAAATTAATTTTAAAACTCTTTGTGCGTCTGCATCCTTATTGTGTGCGGGTACGCATTTTTTATAACTGACAATATTTTGAAATTAAAAACCGTAACCCTGATCTGAGTCGATGCCGCACAAAAGGCAAACAGCGCAGGCGGCCAGCAGAGAGTACGTGCCAATTTCGCGCTGAAGCACAACGGAAATATCCCTCGGCTCCAGAATTTCGCCGGTGAGGGTGCATAGGCTGCGCAGCAGGCTGACACACGCACTGCCCTCCGCCAGACTTGCGACGCTGAGCGTATCTTTGGAGGACGTGCCGCACACTACCGGAATGACAGGAGCACCCTTGAGCTGCTCAGCCGCTTTTTCACAGCGCGAGCTGAATACAGCCGGAATTCCATGGGGCAGACTAACCGGTTCCTGTGAGGAAGAAAAGCTGTTTTTAAAAACAAGAATGGCATGTGGCGTATCCAAAACCGGCGGCCGCTCACAATCATAAATACAAAAAACGCCGGCCCGCTCCCCGGGAATGCTGCTCAACTGTGCTCCGTTATAATATTGCACCCGTCCATACCGCCGCAGCGCGTCGATCAGCGCCTGCGAAAGAGCCATATCGCTTTGTTTTCCGCACAACACAATGGTTTTCATGCTCCCCCTCTTTCCGTTACTGGCAAACTGCAAGCCACACATTACCAAAAGACCGTCCAGCGGCCAAAGCCAATGCCCGGCACTGTTTAGTATAAATCAGCGCCGATGGTTTATGTGGTTTACTGCCAAAAAAGTATTTTGTGTCAGAATGAAAGTACAACCATATACTGTGTTAAGGCATATTTTCGCCAATTGTATAAAGCAAGGAATGAGCTTACATGCCCTATAATGAAAGAGAACTGCTGGCACGGCTGATTAAATGCGAAGCCGGGGGCGAAGGGGACAACGGAATGAACGCCGTGGCAACCATCGTGGCAAATCGGGCCAATGTTCCTTACGGTGAATTTTTCAGGGTCAGTCAGGGCGGCAGCATTCGCAACATCATTGAACAACCCGGCCAGTTTACTTGCATGATGACTACTGTGGGCGGACAATACAACGCACAGAATGTTTTTAATATGGATCCGGAGGAGATTCACTACCAGATTGCTGACGCCGTGATGGCTGGTAATCTATTTTCCGGCGTTGGAAACAGTCTGTTCTACTTTAACCCCTACCGCCCTACCTGCCCGGATAAGTTCCCGCCCGGCGGCGTTGGCACGTTTTACAGCCACATCTATCAGCACTGTTTTTATGCTCCCACAGAAAAATACAAACTCACATAATGAGGTGACACCACCATGAATCAAACAAACACAGGCTATAGCGCAGTTTATTCCCAACCCGGAGCATGCCCATCCTGCGGAATGACTCCCTGGCAGCCCGCCGCACAAGGCGCGCAGGCACAGACCGTAAGTGCACAAAGCCAAATGGCAGCGCAAATTCCGCCGCAGACCATGCCGGCAATGCCAGCCACCATCTCCCCCACGCCATACCAGCAGCAGGTCAGCTTTCAGCAGCCCGCCGGAGCGGCACCGTCCTCGGCACTAACGCAGGGCACAATTTCCGGCGCAGCCGGTTTTGTACCCAACCAGCCGCCGGAAAGCTTTCCCGGCGCGATCACCGACCTCAACCAGCCGATGCCCATGACGGTAGAAAGCCTGCAATACCTGAACGGCTTTATGCGCACTCAAATCGGGCGGCGCGTGAGGGTAGAGTTCCTGTTGGGCACCAACACCATGACTGACCGTACCGGTACGCTGCTGGGCGTCGGCGCAAACTATATCCTCATTAATGAAACCGACAGCGACGACCTTTTGGCCTGCGATTTTTATAACATTAAATTTATTCGATTTTATTTTTAGCCCCAAATTTCTGTTTCACAGCGCACCTCTGCTCCCGCTTGTCTGTACGATAAGCCTTGGGAACAGAGGTGCTTTTTTCTGTGTCTTTTCTTTTTGGCTGCCCGGAGACTATAATAAAATGAAAGATAAATTGAATTTTTTTTTGTTAAAGTAACCTTTCCCTTCTGACAATCGTTTTATTTATGAGAGGAGTGAGGAAATGCAAGATCAGGAAGAGTCTGTACTTGCTGAAAAATTTGACTACTACGGTGCCATGTTGTTCCGGATGTGCATGGTTCTACTGGGAAACCAACAGGATGCCGAGGACGCGGTACAGGATACCTTTGTGCGCTATTGGAAAACGCGCCCTGATTTTCAAGACGCCGAACACGAAAAAGCCTGGCTGATCCGTGTTGCGACGAACCGAAGCAAAGACAGGCTCCGCAGCTGGTTCCGCCGGTCCACCACCGGAATGGAGGCGCTTGAGGGCATGGCACAATATCCGAACGATCTTTTTGTGCTGGAACAGCTGGCCGCCCTGCCATATAAAAACAAAACGATTTTATTTCTGCATTATGTGGAGGGATACCGGCTAAAGGAAATCGGCGATTTGCTTGGCATGAAGGAAAACGCGGTAAAAGCTGCCGCCCGGCGCGGCAGGGAAAAATTGAAATTGCAGCTAAAGGAGGCTTCGGCATATGAATGAACAAGATATCAAGCGATCCGTAGAACGAATCCAGATGAACCCCGCACTGAAAGGCAAGGTAATGAACGCCGCCCTTTCTCCCCGGCAGAAACACTCCGCGCACCGCTTGCAAAAAGTGGCTTTATGCTTTGGAGCAATTCTGATTTTGATGCTAGGCGGCTTCTGGGGCAGACCGAATCCGGCTGCTCCCTCTTCCAACAATCAATTCTCACTGGTTGCAGTGGCGGCGGAACAAAAAAATAGTGTCATGAAAAAAGGAGAAACGATTCAGTTACAGACATACAGTGCAAACTACTATGCCCCAAGAACTCTTGAATTGCCAGATGGATCGGAAGAATGGCAGATTTATAACGTGTTCGGAATAAAATGCAGAGGAGAAAACATAAAAAGCATTACTTATGAATCCAACCGCTTGTCTTTTGCAAAGATTGTAATTTTAAGCAAAAAACAAGTAAGTGACCTTGAGGCAATTTTTCAGGAAATCGATGATAAGAAAGGAGATTATTATGCGAAAGACTATGCAATTGACCCCTGGGCGTTTGATATGACGGGGACAAACCCCAAAAACTGGGATATTCCCAATTATTTTAATTTAGAAAAATACAGCAAGGAAGACTCAACTCAGGTGGAATGGGGTTATAAAACAGTAGGAAAAAGCTACACCATCGCCTATGAGGATCAGAATGATTTTGGAAAACAGTATGGCTATAAGCTAGCCAGCCATGTTTCTGACGAAGCGCTGAAAAAAGCAAACACTGAATGGGCCAAGGTTACTGCCGGTTTAAACAAAGAGCAACTGAAACAGTTGGTGGAAGACCCTTCTTTTAAGAACCCCTGGCAAGAATTTGAAACCAGTATTCTGGCAGGTATGACTTCGCAGATGAATGGAAGTACGTTACGCATTACTGTAACCTTCAACGACGGTTCCACACAAACGCGCAATGTAAGGCTGAACGCCGACGTGGACAGTTTTAATCTTACAGCCACACTGTTGAATTAAATAGTTTTTTATAATAATTCTTGCAAACAAAGCTTTATCAGAATACCAGCTGAGGGCGGATTCCAAATGGAATCCGCCCTCAGCTGGTATTCTTTGCGTATGCGTAAAAAAAGAATGTTGCCTTCCTACAAATCAGACCTTCATTCGCCCCAGTACTGCAGAGCGATTCTTTGCCCTTGGTCAATCTTCGCCCACTGCTCGTCTTCGGTCAGCTCATTGCCACAGTCGCAGGAGGCAAAGCCGCACTGGTGTGAAAGGAGCAAGCGGTCTTTCGGGATAATTTGAGAGGCTTCGTCAAGAAACCGGACCACGCGCGCCTCGTCGTCAAGGGTATTTGTTTTGCTTGAAAGCAGGCCAAGCACGATTTCGGTATTTGGTTTGTCCTGAAATACTGCAAGCGCCTCCAGCGAACCCGCTCTCTCATCGTCCCACTCCAAAAAAAACCGGTCGTATTTAAGTTGTTTCAGAAACAAATTGGCAATCTTGATGTACGAACCACCGCCCATATTGCGCGAATCGTAATTGCCGCGGCAGTTATGGGTCCATATTTTCAGCCCGAGGCTGTGGCCGAATTCAATGATTGTGTTGTTGATGTCGATAAACTCCGCCGCCAAGGCACGAACCGTTTTCTGGTCGATATTTTCGCCCGTATACGGAGAATTGGGGTTGTCATCGGCAAAAATCTCCCACAAGCAATCGTCGAATTGCAGAATTTTGCCTCCCGCCGCGGCGTATTCCTCAACAAACTCTTGGTAGGCCTGAACCAGTCCCTCTTTTAACTCCTGCGTCGTCGCATAGACGGAATCTTTCCCGCCGATATTGTCCGACCACGAAAGCTCCCCAAAGATATGCGACGGCGACGGTACACAGAGCTTGGTTTCTCTCTCGCCCGCGATCGACACCAGCTTTTTGAAAACCTGAATGAAGTGGTGATTCCGTCCACTCAGAGGGCCGGTAATACGCAGGCCAATGTCACGGCGGGTTTCGTATTTTTGAATTTGATCCTTGTCGCGGAAAAAGTAGCCATGCTCCGCAATATATCGGCTGATGCCACGCAAGCCCCAAACAAAGTCCAAATGCCACATAGACTTAGAGTATTCACCGTCTGTAATAATCTCAATCCCATGTTGAATTTGCTTGTTCACTACATCCTGAGTTGCTTCCTGCTCGCATTCCTCATACCCTTCCAAATCGGCATAGAACGGGTAAGTAATATCGTCACGCTGTTCAATCTGGTGTTTGTAGCTCAGCAGCTTCTGGGGACGAAGTAAACTGCCGACAGTTTGAAATTTCTTGCTCATTGAGAATCCCTCCTGCATGTTTAATGACACCATTATATTATATAATTAAACATATATGGTAACTCTATAATTCTATATTACGTTATAGCTATTCCCTATAACTTCTCCTTCTCACAGTGGATAGAATGTCAAAAAGTCCCGCACAGCAGTTTTTGAAGTGTTTTCTATCAAAAGAGGAGTTCTCCCTTCCGGGACAACTCCTCTCTCCATTTTTCGTATTCGCTTGGTATGCTTCCAAACGTTTTGTGACGAAATCATGCCTTGCGACGTCCTGTTTTTATATTACAGGCTGAGCAGCTTTTTCACCTGCGCCATTTCAGAGGCAGTCTGGTTGTTTTCCAGAAACGCGGCGGAATACAGCATAAAACCGTTTGAGCCAAGGCTCCTACTTTTCTGTATCTGATACGCCATCACGGAGCCAGGGGTCAGCCAGGTGCCGCCATCCATACTGGAGTCAGCCTTGTACAACGCCAAGCCAAAATACAGCTTGACGCTTGGATTCGTTACCAGCTTCCGCCAGGTGACCGCCGTTGCGTCAAAGGGCATTACCGCATTGCTGGAGTTGACATACAGCTGCGGGCAAAGATAATCCACGTACCCGGCCCGACTGCCCCAGGTGGCAACGTCGGCGCCCATATTCCGGTTATTCTGGAGATTGGCCTGTGGAGAAATGCCGAACAAAACAGCCGATTTTGTCTGCTTGACCGCCGCGTATACCTGCGACACCATAGTATTGATGTTCTGGCGCCGCCAGTCGGCCACAGACAGCGACGTTCCGCTGGCGAGATACGAGATGCTGTCTAGCGAAGTGGCTGTGGTAGGATAAAAATAATCGTCGAACTGAACGCCGTCCACGTCGTAATTTTGAACGATTTCACGCACGCCGGATACAATCCGGTCGCGTACATCGGTAATCCCGGGATTATAATACCACTCGCCGTTCCATTCCATTGTCCAGTTCTGCTTTGATGAATCGTTTTTCCACTGTACCGCCGGATTATCGGAAGAAAACGACTTTGGCAACCCTTTTAAGGAAATGCGTAGCGGGTTCACCCAGGCGTGGAATTTCAGCCCAGCCTGATGCGTGGCCTGAACCATGTAGGCCAGCGGATCATACCCCGGCGATTTTCCCTGTGTGCCGGTCAGCAGGTGCGACCAGGGATAATAGGAGGAAGGGTACAGCGAATCCCCAAACGGGCGCACATGGACAATCAGGGTATTCATACCGCTGCTTTTCGCCTGTGCGACAAGGGCATCAAATTTCTTGCGGAAGGCCGCCTCGCTTTGATCTGCCTGAGAGCTCATGTCAAGGCTCATGTATGGAATCCACACCGCGCGCATCTCGGCCTGTGAAGACACCGTACCGATCACAGTGATGGCGCGGTTGGCCTCGCCCTGCTGCTGCATACCCTTTTTCACCGTAACACGAACGGAAGCGTGAACTCCGTACACATCCGAGGTAATGTAGGTGACCCCTTCCCTCAGCGCGGTAACACGGTATTTGTTTGTTCCGGCAATGCGGCTGACCTTGGCCACGGAATCGCGCGAGGAATACACCAGAACATCCGCCTGGCTCACACTTGCGCCGCTTACAGCCACCCTGACGTCGTAGAGGTTACCGGGTGCCATCTGGTAGCTTCTGGTATCCATCATGAGCGTGCGCTCCGCTGTGCTTTGTTGCGCCCCCGCAGACACACCCGACAGAACCAGCAAGCTGGCGGTCATCAGGACGGAAAGGCATCTGCCCCATATCGATCGCTGTTTCATTATTACTCTCCTCTTGCTGCTCGGGACTGCCTCTCCGCGAAACGCATCGGGAGTTCGAAAAGGCGATACCGTCTTTTTTCAATGGATGAATTTTCATTGGATTTATTTTCATTATAAAGATAGCGATAACGCGATACAATAGGTAATCTGCAATTACTAAATATTCCCTGCATCTCAAATGTATTGAAGTTTCTCTTTTCAAAGCTTTACTCTTCTGGTGCCGGGAGTGATTCTACGCTCTTTTAATAGCCTGAAAAGTGAAAACAAATTAAATCACTCGGCGTGTAAAGCTTGCGGTTTGATCGATAAAAAGGTGATAGTTCCAGCTATCGCCTTTTTATTATGCCAGCAAAGTGTTTGTACTTATTCAACAGTACAATCCATAGCGAAACAAAAAAGTAAATTATTGCTTTCAAGAAAGTACGCCGCGAAGAACCGGAGAATCACCGCTCCCGTCCTGAAAGCCGAAAAGCAGGAAAAGCTGCTGTCGCTGCTCAGCGGCGACCTGGATATCCCGGTACGTCAGATTGTGGATTTTATCAATAGGTAATTCGCCCGCGGTTTTCTTAAACTCTGAAAAGCGGAAATCCTGGGTTAAACAGCATAACAAATGGAAAACGGCCCCGCTTTTTTAGCGGGGCCGTTCTTTATTCTTCTGTTTCCTCTTCGCCTTGCTGGGCCAGAGCATCGCTCTTTTCCGCGTGGCCGCTGTATGTTGGCACCAAGCGGTGAATGATCTCCATCATCAGAATATTATTGACGCCGGCGCAGTGGCGCAATTCATCCAGCTCGCTGAGAAAGGTACCCTCGTTAAACGGAATTGGCGTACCGATATAGATCAGCTCGTGAGAGGTTTTGGCACAGCCGCCCTCGCTGTCGAGCAGAAGCTCCTCGTATAGCTTTTCCCCGGGGCGCAGCCCTGTGTAGACGATCTTAATATCTACGTCCGGCTCGTACCCGGAAAGACGGATCAGGTTGCGGGCCAGATCAGCGATCTTAACCGGCTGACCCATGTCCAGCACAAAGATTTCGCCGCCCTTTGCCATACCGCCCGCCTGCAGCACCAGACGCGCCGCCTCGGGAATCGTCATGAAATAGCGGATGATGTCCGGGTGGGTAACTGTCACCGGCCCACCGGACGCAATCTGCTTTTTAAACAGCGGAATCACGCTGCCGTTGCTGCCCAATACATTGCCAAAGCGCACCGCCACATAATCCGTTTTGCTGTGACGGCTGAAATACTGAATGATCAGCTCGCAGATGCGCTTCGTCGCGCCCATCACATTCGTGGGGTTTACAGCCTTATCGGTGGAAATCAGCACCATACGCTTCACGCCGTATTTGTCTGCGGCTCTGGCCACATTCAGCGTGCCGAACACGTTGTTCTTCACCGCCTCACCGGGGCTCAGCTCCATGAGAGGCACATGCTTATGCGCCGCCGCATGGAATACCACATCGGGGCGACAGACCTCAAATACATGGTTGACGCGGCCGGCATCTCGCACCGAGCCGATCAGAACCTCGAGATTCAGGCGCTTAAAGCGCATGAGCAGCTCGTTCTGCAGGTCGTAAGCATTATTTTCATAAATATCAAATATAATAATTTTTTTCGGATTAAACAGCGCAATCTGCCGGCACAGCTCTGAGCCGATTGATCCGCCGCCGCCCGTTACCAGCACGGTTTTATCCTTCAGGTAGCTGCAAATCTCGTCCACATCGAGCGTTATTTCATCACGGCCCAAAAGGTCGGTGATCTCCACATCGCGAATCGACTGCGTATCGACTCCGTTTTCCAGCACCTCGCTGTATTCGGGTACGGTTTTTAGCTGACAGCCGGTTTTCGAGCAGATCTGGAGGATCTCCTGCAAATCCTTTTTCTTGGAGGTGGGAATCGCCAGCAAAATCTGGTCCACATTATAGCGCGCCGCCATACGGACAATGCTCTCACGCCCCCCCACCACTTTCACACCGTGGATGCGGCTGCCGCGCTTGGCGCGGTTGTCATCGATCGCGACAACGGGAATTCCGCTGGTTTCTGGTGCGCTTTTCATCTCCTTGATGATCATAGAGCCGGTTTCACCCGCGCCGATGATCATAACACGATGAAATTCCTCTTTATCCTTTTGTCTGGCCAGCTCATTCTTTTTTCTGGCGCGACGCATCAAGCGGAAGCTAAAGCGCGAAAAACCCACAAACAGCAGCATGAGAATGCCGCCCATCACATACACTGTAAACGGAAAACGCTCGGGGTTAAAGAGTGTATACCCCAGTACCAGCAGCAATACACTGGCAAAGCCCGTGGCAAAGCAAATCTGGAGCAGCTCGTCCAGACTGGCGAACTGCCACATGGTATTATAAAATCTAGAAAGTGCAAACACTGCCAAACAAATGACCGTCGCCCACGGCATAAAATGCTGGAATGCCTTGATATAATAATGGGGAACATTGTTATCCAGCCGCAGAATGAAGGCAATCCAATAGCTGGCGTAAATACACACGATGTCCAACAGAATCTGCGGCAGCGTGTAAAACAAACTAACCCTTTTATTTTTCATGTAAACTACTCCCGAAAGCCAATGAAATAAGATAGCATGCCACTTTAAAAGTCTGCCGATTTCTTCCCCCGCCTCCGGCGGAGGAAGAAATCGCTATTTTGCTATAATGCACTTTTCAAGTGAATCAGCTATAACTCATAGAGTATATCACAACTGCACAACAAAAGAAATACGAAAATCGTTAAAATTGATGTGACCCAGATCAATTCGACAGCGCAAAGTACTCTCTTTTCCCTATTATCCCGAAAATAAATCTCATTATTGCGTGTTTTTCTCTATGCGGGAAATGACACGCAGCGGCGGTCCATCCAGAAAATAAATCTGGTCGGAAAGACGCTCGGCCTCCTCGCGGTTGTGGGTGACAAGGAGTTTCAGCGATTCGGGGAACGACTGCTGTAACAGTGATGCCATTTTCTGAGCTGCCGCCTGATCGAGCGCGTGAAACGGCTCATCGAGCAGCAGCACCTCGCCGCCGTAAGCCAAGGCTCGCGCGATTGCCACCCGCTGCCGCTGACCGCCGGAAAGCTCTCGCGGGTACTGCCCGGCATATGGCAAAAGCCCCACGCGCGAAATCCACTCCAGCGCCGCTTGGGTCTGACCCGCAGGCAGCACCAGCTCCACGTTTTCCTGCACCGTTGCCCAGGGCAAAAGTCGACTTTCCTGAAATACATACGAAATCCGTTTGCCGGAAAGGCCCGCGATTCTTCCGCTTTCAGGCTTAAGGATTTCTGCAAGGCAGTTTAAAAGCGTCGTTTTTCCACACGCGGAGGGACCGAACAGGCAGACCGTACCGCGCTCGGGCAGTTCCAGAGAAAAATCCTGCAGTACGGCACGCTCCCCGTACTTCTGATTCAGATGCTCGATCTTCACAGCTTTCCCTCCCCCCAGGGTATGCGGCGGATTCCGGCCAGCAGCAGCCGCTCCAGCATCACGCTCAGCACAATGACCACCGCTGTCCATGCAAACAGATCGGTGGTATCCAGATATATCTTTGCGCCGTAAATCCGGCCCCCGATGGAACTTCTGGTGTTGGCCAGAACCTCTGCCGCCACGCCCGCTTTCCACGCCAAACCAATTCCGGTGGTAAAGGCTGCCGCAAGATACGGCGCAATTGTCGGCAGATAAATGTACCGCAGCGTTTTCCACCGCCCAAGGCGGAACACACGTGCCATTTCCAGCAGCTCGCGGTCAGCCGCCGCCACACCCTGGCAAACGTTGCCGAACACGATGGGCAGAACAATCAGCCCCGCGATAAACGACGGAACCCTGGCCGACTGCAGCCACACGAGCGCGAGGATAATAAACGAAGCCACCGGAGTTGCCTTTATCGCGCTAAGCAGCGGGTAAATGAGCTGATACAGAAAGCGAAACCGGCTGCAAAGCGCCCCCAGCACGACCCCCAGGAGAGACGCGCATACAAATCCGGCCGCCACGTTGCGCAGCGACACTCCGGCAGAAATCCAGAAATCCACCTGACCCGACAACTCAAAAACACGGGATAAAGTTTGGGCAGGAGATACCAGAAGGATCTCCTGTCCTACACTTTGATATAACAGCTGCCAAACCACAAGCCAGAACGCCGCTACGCCAAAGGCGCGCGCCGCCCGGCCAATCGCATCCCGGCTCATCCGGCTGTATTCAGGTAATAAAAGTCATCCTTCGGGAACACGCCGCCGATGGATTTGGGATTATAATCGTAAAGCACCTTGAGAAAATCCTCTGCTTTCACCCGCATATCATTTCCGGCAATAAAAACGATATTGCAATTCGGAATCGCCTTCTGTGCGACCGCCGCAGGCATAATATCATATTTTTCAGACAAAGTACCTGCGGGCTGCGGATTTTGATTCACATACTCCACAGATTTCTGGTATTCAGACAGGAAGCTGTCGAAGGCGGCCTGATTCTGCTTCACAAACTCGCTGCGCACGACGAGAGCGCCCATCGTGAGAACGCTTGAGCCCTGATCGGCCTTCTCAACGGCTTTTCCCCACTCCTTTGTCAGGTCCAGCGCAGACTTTAGCTTCGCGTTCTTGGCGGTCACCTGAGTCACAAAGGGCTCAGGCAGAACCGCGGCGGTTATTTTACCTGCAAGAAGCTGCGACGCTACCTCGCTGTGCTCGGCAAGGTAGTCAACCTTCACGTCACCCTTAATTCCATTTGCTGTCAGGATATAATCCAGCGCGTATTCCGGCACTGCACCCTGACCGGAGGAAGTAACGGTTTTGCCCTTCAGGTCCGCGACGCTCTTAATGCTCTCATCGCTGGTAACCAGATACAAAATGCCCAGTGTGTTGATTGCGGCAAGCTGCACTCCGCCCTTTGTTTTGTTGTACAGGGTCGCCGCCAGATTGGTAGGAACCGCAGCCGCGTCCAGCTCGCCGGAAATCAGCTTGGCTACAACCTCATCGGGGCTGCCCGCCACGGTAAAGGTGTAATTGTTCGCGGCGGTCTTTTGGTCGTTATTCTCCATCACCTGAAGCATACCGAGGCCTGTAGGCCCTTTCAGCACGCCAACACGCATTTGCGTTTTCTCTGCGGCAGACGCCGCGCTGCTCTGCGGTGCTTCGGCCGCGGAGGAAGAAGCGGCGGGTTTGCTCGCGCAGCCGGCAGAGGCTGCCAGAAGCGCCGTAGACAGTACCAGTGCCGCAATTTTTTTGATCAGTTCCATAAAATCCCTCTTTCCGTAACTGTCGACTAACTATTATTTCGCGAAAAAACCGGTGCACACGGCACCGGTTTTTCCCAAAAGCAGGAATTCCCGCCGAATATTAGTGATGCTCACAGCCGCAGCTGCATCCCTCTTCTTCTTCGTCTGCCAGGCTCTCAAGATCGAACTCCAGGTTTTCACCGCAGTTCGGGCAGTCGATGTGGCCTTCATTGATGATGTCCTCTGTCAGGCACAGCGTTTCGTTACAGGCCGGGCAGGTTACTTCGTAATAGCAATCATCGTCATCAGCATCATAATCCTCGTCGTCATCCTCGTCGCCGTAGAAATCATCCTCCAGCGTACCAAGATCCTCGTCAACAGCATCGAGCTGATCCGCCAGCTCTTCGTGATCTGCTTCGATATCCGCCAGTGTCAGCGCAATATCATCCAGCAAATCAATAATCGCATTGATTACCTTAACCTCTTTTTTGTCCGTGTCCAGCTCAAGTCCTTCGGTCAGGCCGCGGATGTAAGCTACTTTCTCTGTGTTGGTCATAATGATGCCCCCTTTTCACATTAATATATCATAAACTTCTGTTCAGAAAGATTATGCGTTATGCACGCTCCATATATTCACCAGTTCTGGTATCGATGCGAATCATTTCTCCCTCGTCGATAAACAGCGGCACGCGGATGACTGCGCCGGTTTCCAGTGTAGCAGGCTTGGTGGCGTTAGTAGCGGTATCGCCCTTAAAGCCGGGATCTGTTTCGGTGATCTGCAGCTCAACAAAGTTGGGCGGCTCTACCCCAAACACATTCCCTTTGTAAGACAGCACCTTGCACTCCATATTCTCTTTTACAAAGCGGAAGTTATCACCCAAAACAGACTTGTTGATCGGAATCTGCTCGTATGATTCATTGTCCATGAAATAATACAGATCGCCGTCACTGTACAGGTACTGCATGTCCTTGCGTTCCACAAAGGCGGACGGGTATTTATCATTGGGGTTAAAGGTTCTTTCTGTCACAGCGCCGGTAATTACATTTCTAATTTTGGTACGGACAAACGCCGCGCCTTTTCCCGGCTTGACGTGCTGGAATTCTATAATGGACACAACGTTGCCGTCCATTTCAAAGGTCACGCCATTGCGAAAATCGCCTGCTGATATCATGGGTTTGATTCCTCCAAATTATTATTTACTATTCCATAGTTTATAATATTTTTTCCCTTTTTTCAAGCATTATCTGATAAAGTTTAGAAATCATGCCGATTGCGACCGCTTTTTAAAATGAGATTCGAATGAAAATTTTTCTAACGGTTTTCTTAAATTAGATAGTGTGTTTGCGCTGAGCATGGTATAATAAAAGAAAATGGAATTTAGGTACCCAGAGAATTGCTCGGCCTGCATTCCCATACAGTGTGGGAAAGGAGAACTTTCATGAGATCATCTTATATCAACCCCGGTGATAAAGTAAGCATTAGTGTTATCGTCAGCGACGGTCCCAAACGTTCTTACATGAGTTATATCGACACCATTACGGATGAGCAGACCCTTCTCATTTACACCCCGATTTTCAAAGGGCAGGTCATTCGGCTTTCTACATATGAGGACTATGAATTTATTTTTTATGCTCAAACCGGGCTTTACCGCGCGGACGGTAAGGTTGTGGCCAATCTGGTGGAAAACAACGTGGCGATCGTGAAAATCCAGATTGGCCGACTGGAATCAATTCAGCGCCGCGAATTTTACCGGGTGAACACAACCTTTGAGTTTACCTATACGCGCCCCATGCTCGGAGCTGACGAAGCAGGAAATCTTCCCCTGTACCCCGCAACGGCCGAGAACCTCAGCGGAGGCGGAATGTGCTTTCTTTCCCCTACTCTTCTTTCGGAGGAGGAGCCTGTTTACTGCACCCTGCCGCTGAAAGACCAGACAATTACCGTTGAGGCCGTTGTGCTGCACACCGATTCGCCGGATGATTCCAGAGAGATATATGGAATGTATGAATACCGGGCTCGATTCTATTTTCCCGAAAAACGCGATCAGGAAGCAGTCATGCAGTTTGTGTTTGCCAAGCAGCGTGAAATTCTGCTTCGGCGCAAAATGCAGTTTGAATCCGTGGATTCCGTCGATGACAGAAGTCAGGGTTCTTCACGCCGGCGATAAGCCCGCCGAACCGCCTTACCATACAGCAACAACGAAGCCGCCATACCGGATCATCTCCGGTACGGCGGCTTTTTGCCGGGATTTTGATTCGCGCTGCCGCGGAAATTACTTCTGCGCAGCAGTGATAATCGCCATCTTGTACACTTCCTCGGCGTTGCAGCCTCTGGACAAATCGTTGATCGGAGCGTTCAGACCCTGCAGCAGCGGGCCGTAAGCCTCAAAGCCGCCCAAGCGCTGGCCAATCTTGTAGCCGATGTTGCCGGCATCCACGTCGGGGAAAATAAAGGTGTTGGCCTGGCCTGCAACAGGGCTTCCCTTCGCCTTGGTTTTTGCAACCGCGGGAGAGAACGCCGCGTCAAACTGCAGCTCTCCATCCACCGGGAAATCGGGGTTCAGAGCCTTTACCTTTGCGGTTGCGTTTTGCATCAGCGTGACAGAGTCGCCCTTGGCGGAGCCAAAGGTGCTGAAGGAAAGCAGAGCAACCTTCGGGTCGATGCCAAACAGGCGGGCAGTGCGAACCGTTTCCACCGTGATCTCGACCAGTTCATCCTCATTCGGGGAGATGTTGATCGCGCAGTCACCCATCGCATATTTTTCTTCTTTTCCGTCCTGCTCTCTCAGCATAATAAAGCAGCTGGAAACAATCTTGTTGCCGGGCTTTGTTTTAATCAGCTGCAAAGCGGGGCGAACCGTATCTGCCGTGGAGTAGGTGGCGCCGCCGAGGAGGCAATCCACATAGCCGATCTTTACCAGCATGGTGCCGAAATAGTTGGATTTGGAAAGCGCAGCGCGGCAAGCGTCGGCATCCATCTTCCCTTTTCTCAGCTCAACCATCTTGTCAACCATTTCATTAAACTTTTCGAAATTGGCGGGATCTACAATCTCAATCCCCTCAATATCAAATCCGCCTTCTTTTGCGGCGGCCTTAATCTCCGCCGGGTCGCCAAGCAGCACCGGCACGACAATCCCCTGCTGATGAAGACGAGCGGCCGCACTCAGAATCCTGGGTTCCGAACCTTCGGTAAACACAAGCCTTCTGTTCTTGCCCTTCAGCTGTGCAATCAGCTCTTCAAACATGTCACTTTTCCTCCGTTATTTACATATTACAGCCTTTATCCTTAGACTTCTGCGTTTTTTATTATACACCCCGCCAGTTGACAATATCAACACTCTTTTGACTTTTTTAAGACGGAAAAGCAGGTTGTGACTGTTTTTTTACTGGTTCCTACCAAAAACCTCAGGCGCAAGCCGAGGCTTTCCTTCGGTTTGCGCCTGAGAGAATATTGAAACAGAATTCCTACTGCTCAAGGAACCGTAAAAGGGAGCAGCCATACGACTGCTATCGCTCTATAAAATCAGCAGCATCTTGTCGGAGGCTGTCAAATTTTCGCAGCCGTGCTCGGTGACGGCGATCATATCTTCAATGCGCACACCAAACTTTCCGGGCAGATAAATGCCGGGCTCTACGGTAACCACCATACCGGGGCGCAGCACCTCCTGGCAGGTGGGGGAAAAGTTCGGCCATTCATGAATCTCTACTCCTACGCCGTGGCCGGTGCTGTGCCCGAACGTGCCGGGGTAATCTTTGTCGATGATGTCGCGCGCGGCACGGTCAACCTCGCTGCACACAACCCCGGGCGCCGCCTTTTCAATGGCGGACAGCTGAGCCGAAAGCACCGTATGATAGACCTTCTCCTGCTCTTCGGACAGATGCCCCATGCCGACGGTACGCGTCATATCGGAATGGTAGCCGTCCAGCAGCGCGCCGATGTCCATGGTGACAAGGTCGCCCTGCTCAATTTTCTTTTCGGAGGGAACGCCGTGGCACAGCGAACCATTCGCGCCGGAAACGACAATCAGATCAAACGCCACGCCCTCAGCGCCGCTGCGGCGCATGAAGAACTCGATCTCAAGCGCAACCTCGCGCTCCGTCAGGCCGGGGCGCAGCATGTTAAGAATATGCGAGAACGCAGCGTCCGTAATCGCCTGCGAATCGCGAATCTTCTGCAGCTCCCGCGGTGTTTTGATCGCCCGCAGGCCGCGCAGCAGGCGGTCCAGCGTGTTGTCCTCCACCGTTTGTGCCCCCATAGTGCCGAACATTTCACGGTAGGTTTTCGCGTCCGCCAGGCTGAGCCCGGCATTTTCCACCAGAACCCGTTTGATTCCGTGGCGCTGCGCAATCTCGCGGAAGTTTTCCGAAAGGCGGTTCATCAGCACCACCTTGCAGGATTTGACCTGCCGCTCGGCTGCCTCAAAATACCGGAAGTCCGTCAAAAAATACGATTCCTTCGGCGTAATGAGTACCCAGCCGGCCGACGAGGGAAAGCCTGTGAGGTACAGTCGATTCTGTGGCGACGTCACCAGCGCGGCATCTGCCTCCTTCTCCAGCACATGATCCCGCAGCACCTGCTGCAGCTGTTCCACTGCTGTTTTCATGAAGTAAGATCTCCCTTCTGATTACATCAGGCCTTTCAGCGCCTCCAGCGCCAAAAAGTAACTATGCTTGCCAAAGCCGCAAACCACGCCGGCGCACACCTCCGACAAAACGGAATGAGCGCGGAACGGCTCTCTGGCAAACACATTCGACATATGAGTTTCAATAAATGGAATCCGCAGGCAGGCAACCGCGTCCCGCAGTGCGTAGCTGTAATGGGTCAGCGCTCCGGCATTGAGCACCACGCCGTCAAAAACTCCCTTGGCTCCGTGAATCTTGTCAATCAGCGCACCCTCCCAGTTGGACTGGAAGATTTCACATTCAAATCCAAGCTTTTCCGCGTATTCACGGATCTGCATTTCGATACTCTGGGCAGTTTCATCACCGTACACACCCTTTTCACGGATTCCCACCATGTTTAGGTTAGGGCCCAATAACACCAGCACCCTCTTTTTGCTCATGCTTTTCCACTCCCGTCTGTTTTCTTTCGCTCTGCCTGACGCCGTTGGATTTTGCTGCGGATCGGCTCCTCCAGACGCCTGCGCACCCGGAACGACACGCTGGTTTCCGGGTCACTGGGACGCAGCAGAATCGATTTAACTCCGGCCACATTCGCGCCCATCACATCGGTAAAAACCTGGTCGCCCACCGCCACCGCCCGGCTGCGGGGAACACCCAGAAAACGCGCCGCGCGCCAATAGGCAAACGGCAGCGGTTTCATCGCCACGCATAAAAAAGGAAGATCGTACTTTTCTGCGAACGGTGCAACCCTATTTTTAAAATTATTCGATACAATCACAACCGCAAGCCCCGCCAACCGCATGGCATGGGCCCATTCCACGGTTCCCACAAGGGGAACCGGCGAGCCATGGGTGGCCAGCGTATTATCCACATCCAGAATAATTGCACTCGCACCCATTTCTCTAACCATCTCCGGCGTAATGTCGGTAACTCTGTCCACCGCCGCCGTAGGCAAGAACAACGACATACCGTCTCTCCTCTTTTCAAACAAATCTGCCCCACAAACCCTTAAAATGGTTAAAAAAGCGGGCTGAATCAGCCCGCTTTTCATCCATTCAACTTACTTAAACTTGCGCTTACGTGCGGCTTCGGACTTTTTCTTCCGCTTTACCGAAGGCTTCTCGTAAGCTTCTCTCTTACGAACCTCGGCAATCACTCCGGCTCTAGCGCACTGCTTCTTAAAACGTCTCAGAGCACTGTCCAAAGATTCATTGTCTTTGATTCTGATTTCAGCCATTTATTTTCCCTCCCCTCCGCCACCAGGCAGGGGTATTAGTTATCCCGTATAACATAAAAATAATTATACCGGCAGAAAAGAAAGATGTCAAGTGGTAAGGAAGAATCTTTGCCGAGGAAAAAATGCAAAGGGATATTGACAGAACCCCTATAAAATGATACTATAATACCCGCACTAGTCATTTTTGCAGTATTTAACATAGGGGTATAGCTCAGTTGGTAGAGCAGTGGTCTCCAAAACCACGTGCCGAGGGTTCAAGTCCTTCTGCCCCTGCCATAAAATGCGTTTCACATTTGTGAAGCGCATTTTTCTTTATCCCCTGAAAATTTTTCTCCTTAGGCATCTGCTTTATCAAATTATTTACAATAAAAAATAATTGGTTATTTCGATTAACCGTTTCCGTGCCTTTACAAAAAAGCGCCGTATTTTCAAGCGAAAATGCTACAAAAAAAGCCTGGAATATTCCAGGCTTTTTTATCTGTGATTATCCGCCCAGATAGGCCTTGCGCACCTCTTCGTTATCAGCTAGCTCGAGGGTGTCACCAGACATGACGATCTTTCCGGTTTCCAGAACATAGGCGCGGTCCGCGATTTCCAGAGCCTTTTTTGCGTTCTGCTCAACGAGCAGCACGGTCACGCCGGATTCATTTACATCGGAAATAATCTTGAAGATTTCGCCCACCAGAAGCGGTGAAAGACCCATGGAGGGTTCATCCAGCAGCAACATTTTTGGCCGACCCATCAGTGCACGGCCAATGGCCAGCATCTGCTGCTCGCCGCCCGAAAGCGTGCCCGCCGCCTGCTTGCGGCGCTCTTTCAAACGCGGCAGCCGCTCGAACACCATATCGTAATCCTCCGAAATACCGGAGGCATCACTGCGAATATATGCACCCATCTGCAGATTTTCCATCACTGTCATACGGGAAAACACACGGCGGCCCTCCGGAACATGAGCCATGCCAAGTCCCAGAATTTTATGCGGCTCCGTGCTGAGCAGATCGTGATCGCAAAAATGCACACTGCCGCCTTTGGTCTTAACCAGCCCAGAAATCGCGTGCAGAGTCGTCGTCTTCCCCGCGCCGTTTGCACCGATAAGCGTGACAATCTCGCCCTGATTCACTTCAAAAGAAATTCCTTTAATTGCCCGGATCGAGCCGTAGTTCACAACCAGATCCTGAACAGACAGCATTGCTTCCATTTTATTCCCCTCCCAGATACGCCGCGATCACCTTGGGGTTTTTGCGGATTTCCTCCGCGGAACCCTCCGCGATGATTCTGCCGTAATCCAGCACCACCAGGCGCTGGCAGATTCCCATGACAAAGCTCATGTCATGCTCGATCAAAAGGATGGAAATAGAGAAACGGTCGCGGATAAGCTGAATGGATTCCATCAGCTCGCGCGTTTCAGTAGGATTCATACCGGCGGCCGGCTCATCGAGCAGCAGGACCTTCGGAGATGCCGCCAGAGCGCGGGCAATCTCGAGTTTTCTCTGCTGGCCGTAGGGTAGGTTTTTCGCTTTAGACTCCGCGTGATCCTGCAGGTTAAAGACCGAAAGCAGATCCATCGCGCGCTCAGTCATGGCTTTTTCTTCCTTCCAGTAAGAAGGCAGGCGCAAAATGCCCGACAAAGCGGAGTATTTCATCTGGTAGTTCATCGCGATGCGAACATTGTCCAGAACCGAAATATCCTTGAACAGGCGGATATTTTGAAAGGTACGCGCAATTCCGCCGCGGGTGACATCGTAGGTCTTTTTGCCGATGATGCTTTTCCCCTCGAGCTCAATCGTACCTTCCGTAGGCTGATATACCTGCGTCAGCAGGTTGAACACGGTCGTCTTGCCGGCGCCGTTCGGGCCGATCAGACCCATAATCTGATTTTCTTCCAGTTGAAAATTGACGTCTTCCAAGGCGCGCAGGCCGCCAAACGCAATTCCCAAATGCTTCGCTTCCAACAGCGGCATCCGTTACGCCCCCTTTTCTCCGCCTGACGCGGGATTCTTTTTCGTTTTATTGCCTTTTGAGCCGCTCAGTTTTCCAAACAGGCGGGTTAAAGAGAATTCGTATTGCCCCAGCAGGCCGGAGGGGCGGAACAGCATGACGCAGATCAGCACGACCGAGTAAGCCAGCATGCGGTAGCTCGAAAAATCACGCAGCGCTTCCGGCAGAATGGTAAGCACCGTGGCCGCGATAACCGAACCGGTAATGGAGCCCATGCCGCCCAGAACCACCATGACGAGAATTTCGGTAGAATAGTTAAAATCAAATTTGCTGGGGTTCAGGATGCCGATGTGATGCGCATACAAACCACCGGCGATTCCGGCAAAAAACGCCGACATAATAAATGCCAAAAGCTTGTAATAGGTTGTGTTGATACCAGACGCCTCGGCGGCGATTTCATCCTCACGGATAGAAATCACCGCACGGCCGTGCCGGGTATGGATAAACGCAAAAATAATTGCAACGGTCAGCACCGCCAGCAGGTATACCCAAGAAAAATTCGTCTCTCTGGGAATTCCACGCAAGCCTCTGGCGCCGCCGGTAAAACCAAGGTTAATAATGACTACGCGGATAATTTCCCCGAAGCCCAACGTAATGATCGCCAGGTAGTCACCCTTCAGGCGCAGAGCGGGAATACCGATAATCAGGCCGAACAGTGCAGCCGTCAACCCACCAACAAGAAGCGCAGTCGGGAAGCCAAGAGAATCCGGCAGCCCGGCGTGCAGGGTAACCAGCGCGGCGGCATAAGCGCCGACCGACATAAAGCCGGCATGCCCCAAAATCAGCTGGCCGAGAAAGCCGGTGGAAAGGTTTAGACTGGCCGCCAAAATAATATTGATACAAACCATAATGAGGATACCGGAATAATACGAATTCAGCACACCGGCACCCGAAAGCCCTGTGACCAGGGCGTAAATCGCCAAAATCAGGGCAAGGATCACACCGTAAACGGCGACTTTTTTTCGATTCATGCTTCTTTGCGCCTCCTTAAACCTTTTCGCTGACGTTCCTGCCGAGCAGACCCGCAGGACGGACCAGCAAAACAAGAATCAGGATGCCAAAGACAACCGCGTCGGTAAAACTGCTGGAAATATAGCCTTTCGTCAGGCTTTCCGCAACACCCAACACATAGCCGCCCAGCATAGCGCCGGGAATGCTGCCGATGCCGCCCAGAACAGCCGCAACAAAGGCTTTCAAGCCCAAGAGGCCGCCCATATAAGGGGTAATCATTGGATATGTGTTACAGTACAGCACTGCGCCCACAGCCGCAAGACCGGAGCCAACGCCAAATGTAAACGCGATGGAGTGATTCGTGTTAATGCCCATCAGCCTGGCTGCGTCGGCGTCTTCCGACGTGGCACGCATCGCCTTGCCAATTTTGGTTTTATTAACAAGAACGCTCAGACCGATCATCATAGCCACAGAGGTGAGAATATTGATGATGCTGCCCGACGGCACCTGCAGAGAACCGGCCTGCAGTGTTCCCAAGTCAAACATAGCGGGAATCGTTCTGCCGCTGGAGGTAAACAGCAGCTGCGATAAATTCTGAAGAAAAATGCTGACGCCGATTGCCGTGATCAGCAAAGAAATTCGGGGTGCTTTCATATTGATCAGGCGGCGGTACGCGACGCGTTCAATGAACACACCAGCAACCACACAGAACAAAATAGAGCCCAAAACCGCAGCCCAAAGAGGAACGCCCGCCACCGTTAGCAACAGGAACATCGCGTATGCGCCCACCATAATAATATCGCCGTGCGCAAAGTTAATGAGCTGAACGATTCCGTACACCATGCTGTAACCTAACGCAACAAGGGCATAGATACTGCCCAGCCCCAAGCCGTTAATCACCTGTGAAATAAACCCCATGTCCGCACCTTCCTTGATTCGATACGGCAAAAAGAGGGTGATGCAATCGCCCTCTTTTCACCAGACTATCACAGTTATTACTTATTTCGAATAGTATTCGAGGAACTTATAGGCTCCGCCCTTAATCTGAGTAATTGCAGCCTGCTTGATCGGGTTGCGATTCTCGTCATAAGTGATTTCACCGGTCAGGCCGCTGTACTTAATCGCTGCCATTTTCTCAACAACCGCTTTGGAATCGGTCGTGCCGGCTTCTTCCATCGCCTGCACCAGAATGTGCAGAGCGTCGTAGCCCAAAACAGCAAACTGATCCGCTTCTGTGTTGTACTTGGCTTTGTAGTCTGCGAGGAACTTCTGCAGGGCCGGGTCAGTGGATTCCGAAGAATACTGGCTGCAGAACAAAGAACCTTCCACAGCGGAAGCATTGTCTTTGCCAATCTGCTTGATCACGCCATCCCAGCCGTCGCCGCCAAGCAGGGTGGATTTAATGCCCAACTGTCTGGCCTGTGTTGCAATCAGAGCAACATCTTGGTAATACACCGGAACAAAGAACACATCGGGGCTCTTTGCGGAAATCTTCGTCAGCTGCGATTTAAAGTCAACATCATTGGTGGTGTAGCTCTCTTTCGCAACAATCTCCAAACCAAGGTCTTTGGCAGTCTTTTCGAAAGTCTCTGCCAGACCGACGGAATAGTCGTCAGCCATATTATAAATAATAGCAGCGGTTTTTGCGTTCAGCTTCTTGCTTGCGTAGTTCGCCATCAGGTCTCCCTGGAAGGGATCGGTGAAGCAAGCGCGGAATACGTTCGGGCCTGCCGCAGTAACATCCTCAGCAGTAGCGGTAGCGGAGATCATCGGAAGGCCGCTCTTTACCGCCTCAGGCGCAACCGCCAGTGTTGGGGTGGAGGTAACATCGCCAACCAGTGCGACGGCCTTGTCGTTCTGCACCAGCTTATTATAAGCATTAACGGCCTCGGTTGCGTCGCCCTTTGTATCGTAAGAAATATATTTGATCTTTTTGCCCAAAACACCTTTGCCTTCGTTAATCTGATCAACCGCCAGCTGAACCGCATTATTTACCGCAGTACCGTAAATAGATACGCTGCCGGTTAGGGGAGCCAGACCACCAATTACAATCTCACTTGCATCCGTATTTGCAGCGGCACTGGAAGAGCCGCTTTCCGCTGGCTTATTGCCGCAGCCGGTCAGTGCAGTACCCATCATTACCGCAGCCATTGCAGCGGCCAAGATACGCTGTTTCATCGTGTTTCCTCCTAATAATAAATATTAATATAATATCATCGGCTGAGCCGAAAATACATATTCGCGGACCCCTCTTGTCCGACTTCCCCTTTTCCATTGCTGTGAAATCAACCGTGTCAAAGGTAGCCAATACCATGCTTTAAAAAATAAAAAAGATACCGTGTCACTTTGAAAAAGCGACCAGTCGAAAGCGAAACTTTTCTTTAAAAAATCTTTTTCAAATTATACTCCTGCCAGGCAACTTTTGCAACTGAAACGTAAAAAAATGCGTTTTGTTCTCTGCTCGTGTTCAATTTCTTTCAACATTTACGGTTTTTTTAGTATCACTGTTGAAAATACGAAAGTCTACATGGCAAAACCTGCAAAAATCACTTTTTCTTCTCCCAACGAGCCACCGCCGCCTTAATGGGAATGCCCTGCGCGGAAAACATCAGCTCATGCTCCGTGGAAGGGCTCTCAAACCACTGCTCCGCATGAAGATTCTGCGTAGAACGCAAAAGCGTAAATCCGCCCTCTTTAAAATACCGCAGAGTAGCAAGGTACAAATCCTCGTCATCCGTTTTAAAATGGATCTCCGCCCCGTCGGCCAAAAAAGCCTTGTACAGCTCCAGCTGATTCGGATGCGTCATGCGCCGCTTATGGTGCCGCACCTTTGACCAGGGGTTGCAGAAGTTAATGTAGATTCGCTCTACCCGGTCGCTTTGGTTCACAATTTTAGGCATGTCCTCAATATGATGCGCCATGAGCGCCACATTATGAACCGGTTTTTCCTGTTCCCCATATGCTGTTTCCAGATTTCTGCGCGCAACGCCCAGAACATCCGGGCTTTGATCGACTCCGATATAGTTAATCTCCGGATGCAAAGGCGCAAGCTGGGCCAAAAAGACACCCTTGCCGCAACCCAGTTCCAGATGGATCGGATGTTTCTCCGGAAACCATTCGCTCCAGCGGCCCTTCCACTCTTCGGGACTGCCAATAAAATACGGACAATCGGACAGCTCCGGGCGCGCCCAGGCTTTTTTTCTCATTCTCATTGTTTTCCACCGCCGACAGCCGCACGAACCTTTCGCCGGGCCTAAGCCGTCTTGGAAGCGCGGCCGGTGTTTCATTTTTTCACGCAGCCGAAGAAAACCGGCATGTGAATCAACTTTTCTATTGTAATGCACACAGCGCGAAAATGCAAGCATTTCCGCTGTATTTTGACAGGTTCCTGCGTTTGCGTGCGCAAAAACGCCGGGAGCCAAAAAGCCCCCGGCGTTTCTTCCGGCACCGCGCGGCGGAACCATTTTTTTATTAGAATTCGGAAAAGAAAAGTGTGTTAAGAAACAAGCTCATCCAACGTTCCAAAGGTATAGCCCTGATTTTTCCACTCGGTAATTAGCTGATCCAGAATCTCCGCATTTGTTTTGGACGTGCTGTGAAGCAGCACCACCGCCCCGGGGTGAATCCGCGTTGTCAGCTTCTTCATCGCTTCTTCATGGCTGGGCTGTTTGTCAACGTACCAGTCTACGTAAGCAAGGCTCCAGAAAATCGTGCGGTAGCCCAGCTCGTTTGCCATTTGCAGGTTTTCCTTGCTGTACTTTCCCTGCGGCGGGCGGTAGAATTTCTTCATCGTCTGCCCGGTTGCCGTTTGGTAGGCGTCCTCCAGCGAGTTGATTTCCTTCTCAAACGAAGCCTTATCCTGAATCTTCGCCATGTCCGGGTGGTGGAAGGTATGGTTGCCTACAATGTGGCCTTCCTCCGTCATGCGCTTGACGAGGTCGGGGCTGGTATCAATATAATGCCCCACCACAAAGAACGCCGCCTTGACATTCTGCTTTTTCAGAGTATCCAGAATGGAAGCAGTGTAGCCGTTCTCGTACCCGCAGTCAAAGGTAAGGTACACCTTTTTCTGGCTGGTGTCACCAATGTAAAACGCGTTATAGGGCTTTAATTCCGCTTCGCTTGCGTCCACCACAGGAGTGTTCCCCTGCGGTCCCTGAAAGCAGAGCCCCCAGCTGACAGCCCCGCCGGTTTCCACCGCTGTTCTCGCGGTAAAATGGTAGGCCAATGGCCCGCCGATCAGCAGCAGGCAGCACACCAGCGCCACAGCCACATGTCTTTTTTTTAAAATCAAATACATTCTCTCACTCCCTCTGACTCTCAGGGCAACTGCCTTTTCATCGAATACGCCGCTTTGGAATGGAGTCCCCCGGTCATTGTGCTGTTAATTCTTTCCTCTTTGACTCCCCGGCCGCCGTACCTTTTAGATTCTCCTTCTAATTTATGAAGTCTCGCCCCATTTTATGATTGTTTTTCTCCTTGGAAAGCCATTCGCATTACCATGCATTTTCTCCTGCCGATCCGGATCTGCTTCTCCCTTCTTTCCTAATATGGAACGGAATTCCTTCGGACAATCTTTCTCAACATATCATAAAAAAATAAAAATTTTTAAAGTCTAAAACTTTTTCCATAGGCCCCAGCGTCTATTTGTTGTAAGATAAATGATGGCGCCATCAGATACGGGAAGGAGCATTTCGTACGAATGGGTGACAGCAATACACAAGAGATGATAGAAAAATACATTATTTTGAATCAGAATCAAATTTATACGCTGGCTTTCAGCTATGTTCATAACAAAGACGACGCGCTCGACATTGTACAGGAATCGATTTACAAGGCCATGACTGGAAAACAAACGCTGAACAAATCCGAATCCATCCGCCCCTGGATTTACCGGATTGTGGTCAATACGGCGCTGGATTTTCTGCGCCGCAAAAGACGGGAAGCCGAACCGGACGAGGACATTCTTTCGCGCGGGGAAAACGCCTCCGATGACCATTACGAGGATATTGACCTGAAACGGGCGCTGGACAGTCTGCCGGACATGTATCGCAGCATTGTCGTCCTGCGCTATTTTGAAGATTTGACGCTGGACGAAATCGCGGGGATTCTCAACGAGAACCTCAGCACCGTGAAAACGCGTCTTTACAAATCGCTGAAGCTACTGCGTGTGGAAATGAGCGAGGCAGAGTAAGGAGGAACCCTCATGAACAAACAGGATTTGGAACAGCTGAAAAATCAGTACCAGAATACACCGATCCCGAAGGAACTGGATTTTGTGGTTCGAAAAGCATTGCAGGAAAATGGAGGAATCGCTATGGATAACAAGCACAGCCATAAAGGACTGAAAATAGCAGCCGCTTCTGTCGCCGCGGCCTTTGTTGTGATCACGGCCGGAGCAAATATAAGCCCTGTATTCGCGGCCACAATGGGTAACGTGCCGGTCGTCGGTGGAATTGTAAAGGTGCTTACCTTCCGGGAGTACGCAATGGATGACGGTACCTATCACGCGGACATCAAAACACCCGCTGTGGAGGGTCTGGAAAGCAACAAACCGTTGGAAAACAGCCTGAACCAGAAATATATGGAGGAAAATAAAAAGCTGTTTGAGCAGTTTGAATCCGAGGTTGCGGAGCTGAAGAAAAACGGTGGCGGACACCTTGGCATAGACAGCGGATACGAGATAAAGTGCGACGATGATACCCTTCTTTCGATTGGCCGCTATGTCGTTAACACAGTCGGCTCGTCCTCTACTACCATGAAATACGACACTATTGATAAAAAAAATCAGGTGCTGATCACCCTGCCCAGTCTATTTAAGGATGAACAGTATGTCGAGGTCATCAGTAAAAATATTCGACAGCAGATGATCGACCAGAACAAGGCCGACCCGGATAAGATGTACTGGGTAGAAGGCGTCGACAGCGGTGAAGGCACCGAGCTGTTCCAGAATATTTCTGCGGAGCAAAACTTTTATATCAACACCGACCACAAGCTTGTGATTTCGTTCGACAAGTACGAAGTGGCGCCCGGGTATATGGGCGTTGTGGATTTTGTGATCCCAACTGATGTAATTGGTGATCTGCTGGTGGGCAGTAATTATATCCGCTGATATCAGAAAATAAAAAAGGAACAGCCGCGCGGCTGTTCCTTTTTTATCTAGTACGAAAAGTGGAAACCTAGTCCCCGAAAACGGCAACGGAATTTCTTCTTTAATCCAGTAATTTCTGATAAGATACGCCTAATACCCTTGCGATCACCTTTAATTCAATATCCGTGACAAAGCGGTCTCCGCTTTCTATCCTCTGCACTGCATTTTTATCTACATCCAACCCGGCAATCTGCAGCATATCCGAAAACTGCTTTTGAGAAGTTTTTTCCGGCAACTGTTCACGAAACTCCTTGATACGTTTCCCGCTTGCTTCCATCGGGAGCTTTGTTTTTATACATAGCATCTCACCAATCCGTGACATTTGCTAATTGTCATTGAGCAAATTATGATATGATCTTCACCAAATGTCAATATAGCAAAAAAGAAGCGTACCCAAAGGATACGCTCCTATTTTCCTGCGTTTCCCGCACAGAGATTTCTGCTTGCGCAGGCTTGCCCCTCATGCCGGGGCGGGCACTTACTTTCGCCGCGAGGCGAAAGTAAGCAAAGACTCGCCAAAGGACACCTTTGGAATCCGTTTTGGGAACAGTTTCGGACAGCGTCTATGACAGTCACCGTTAAGGCGCTCCATTGAAAATGCCCACTCTCCTGAATTACAAAAGAAAGAAGCTGACAGCTCTCGTCCGTCGGCGGTCATTTTCAGAGCGCTCTCGTTGGCTCGCAGCTTTTGGACACGGAAATTTCCACTCAGGCTGTTTCCGCATAAGAACAGGCAGTGCAGGCTCGACGAATGGAGTGCGAAGCGGAATTTTTTCTCCACACTCTCCCCAAACTGAAGTGCAGGTTTAACCTGCACGCCTGCTTATTCCAAAGTTTCGCCGATTCCCTCAATAATGTCGAAGAATTCCTTGGATTCACTCACAACCAGAATCGGCTCCTTGAAATTCAGCGCATAAATACCGATGTAGCTTTTCGCATCCACAATGATGCTGCCATCCATGGAATGCAGGCCCACGTTCTCGGGGCATTTTGTTGCAAAATACTGGAGCTGCTGCAATTCTTCAATGGTATGGAATTTTTTCTTTTCAATCATATGATTCACCCCGTTTATTGATATGGAAAACACCGAAAGCCCCTATCCAAAAACAGGATAAGGGCATACGGCTTCGTCGTGTTTTTCTCCCCGCCGCCGAGTCCGGCATTAGAAAGAAACTACTGTTTTTACAGGTGGGTCGCGTTCTGATAGAATTCAAAGGCCTGTTTGTCGGTAAAGCCATGGTGTACGATCTTGCCAATCGCTTCCGCCATTGCGGCGGGATGCTCGCTCTGGAAGATATTGCGTCCCATATCAAGGCCGCGCGCGCCCTCGCTGATCGCGTGATACGCCAGCGTAAGAGCTTCGTCCTCCGGCAGCTTTTTGCCGCCCGCAACTACGATCGGAACCGGGCAGGCCGACACGATCTCTTCAAAGTTCTCGCAGTAATACGTTTTAATAATGTTTGCTCCCAGCTCTGCCAAAAGGCGGGTTGCCAGCTTAAAGAACCGATCCGTCCGCTCCATCTGCTTGCCAACCGCCACAACACCCATGGTGGGGATTCCATAGCGCAGGCCCGCGTTGATGCTGCGGGACAAATTATCCAGGCTGGAGAGCTGGCCGTCCGCGCCGACGAAGGTCTGCACGGCCATGCAGTCCGCGTTCATACGGATGGAATCCTCAATGTCCACGGCGATCACTTCGTGAGAAAGATCGTCGTTGAGCATGGAGGAACCGGAAGTGGTGCGCAGCGCAATTGCTTTTCGGCACTCCGGGGGAACGCAGGTGCGAAGCGCGCCGCGTGTGCCCATTAGAACATCTACATGGGGCAAAAGCTCGGGAATCAGCAGGTCGAGTCGTTCGAGGCCGGCGGTGGAGCCCATGAAATAGCCATGGTCAAAGGCGAACATCACCGTGTTTCCGCTTTTGGGGTCGAAAATATTGGCAAGGTGCTTCTTCATACCCCAATCCAAACTGTTTGAACCTTTCACATGAAAACCACCTTGATTGGCGAAAGGCACCTCCACATGATAATCCTTTGCAACTTTGTTGCCGTCTTTGTCAGCCATAATCATTGATCTCCTTTATCCATTAAAAGTCCGAAAAACACGAATCTCCCGTCAAAAACAAAGCCTTTGTTCTTGTTCCCCGCCTATGGCGAGGAACAAGAACCGTCCTAGCTCCACTGCTTACAGGGAATTCGCAGTTAAATCGCCGTCTTCCATTCGTTCACCGGGCCGGGAACCGAAATCCGGTCGTTTAGAAGTTGTATTTGTCCACGTTGGCCGTGGTGAATACCACGCGCTCCGGCAGCAGAACAACGCCGTTGTTGGTATCGCCGGTCTTCGCGCCGGATACCAGGCTGTCGTTGGCCTTTACTTCTACCTTGCCAATACTCGGGATGTCAATCGTGTCACCCACCTTAACGGTGTTGCCGGCAGCCAGGTAAGCAGCCAGGTAGCAGCCCATTGCACCCTGAATTCCGCAATCCCACAGACCCCACTGCTCAATGACGTTTGCTTTTGCATAGTCACGGATGGAGTTCGGGGAAGCAAAACCGGTGATGGTGATTTTGTCCTTGGTCAGGCCCTTGTTCTGAGCAGCCTTGAGCTGGCCGGGCAGAGCAGTGGAGTCGTTGCAGATGATCAGGTCAATATCCTTGTTCGCTTCCAGGATGGAGGAACCGATGGAAACGGCCTTTTCTGCATCCTGCTCGGAATAGTAGTTGCTGGGGGCTACGTTTTCCCAGTTGGGATAGTTCGCTTTAATATAAGCCTCGCCCGCTACCTGCCAGGAGTTCTGGTCGGCAACAGTCGCCTGAGAATAGTGCCAGCAATATTTGATTTTGTCTTTCTTAATGTCCTTGCCTCTCTTGGTCAGAGAATCGGCACCCATGTCAACCAGCATTTTGCCGAGGATGTCAGGTGTGCCCTGAGAAACCATCAGCGTACGGGCGTCGGAGGATACGTCGGAATCCCATGTTGCCACGGTAATGCCGGCATCCTTCGCCTTTTTCAGCACAGAATCCAGGCCGGTGGCATCAACGGAAGAAATGCAGATGGCATCCGCTCCGCTGGCGATCGCGTTGTTCACGACCTGTACCTGGTCGGCCACGGCTGCACTCGGGCTGCCTTGATAGCTGACGGTAAAGCCCCATTCTTTGGCGTACTTTTGCGCGCCGGTATTTGCGGATTCAAAGAACGCGTTGCCGGTCAGCTTCGGAATAAATACAACTGTTTTGCCTGCCACACTTTTCGTTCCGGACTCTGCGGTAGACGCCGCCTGAGAAGTAGTCCCGCTGGATGCAGCGGGTTTTTCGCTGCTGCCACAGCCCGCAAGCGGTAAAGACGCCATTGCCGCTGCAAGGACAAATGCAAGTACCTTTTTCATAAAAGAGCCTCCTGATTTTTTATTTGCATGGCTTATAATGCCAAAACGCACCGGAATAAAAAGAAACACTCAACTCTTCAGCCTCGAAGGGCGAGAGAATTTTCCGGCCATCAGCCGAATGACCTTGGGGTTTGCCGAGAGGGCGCGGCCGGTGATGACGATCAGCAGCAGGAGCCCCACGGGAATGTCGAGATACTGCGTGTTGATCTTAAAGCACAGCGGCAGGCCGAAGCGCAGGATACCAATAACCAGTGCAGCCAGTGCGGTGCCGATGACACTGCCCCTGCCGCCGGTGCTGAGTGTACCCCCCAACACAACCGCAGTAATGATCGGCAGGGTAAACGTTACACCGATGTCACTCTTGGCCGTGCCCAGATACGAGGTAAGCACAATGCCGGCAATCGCGGCGCTGATCGCCGAAAGTACGTAGGTACTCAGGATGATCAAGCGGCTGTTAATGCCGGAGTATTCCGCGGCCCTGGGATTAATGCCGATCAGGAATACCTTACGACCATATTTTGACCGGTGAAGCAGAAAATACGCAATCACCGTGAGCCCCGCGAAAATTAATACCTGACTGGGGATGACGCCGAACAGCTTGAATGAAGCGATCTGGGTAAAGCCGTCGGGGAATCCGCTGATGCCCTTGTAGCTCTGCGTTGCAGAAAGCTTTGAAATCAGAAGTGCGATGCCGCTGTAAAGGAAGCTGCCGCCCAGTGTAACCACCATGGGCTGCACTCCGCAGTATGCCACAAAGAATCCGGAAAGCGCACCGCACAGCGCGGCCACGCCGATCCCCAGCACGCAGGAAACCCAAATATTCATCCCGAAATCCTGCCATGTAACGCCGACTACAATGGATGTGAGGCCCACGATGGACGCCACCTGAATATCGATACCGCCCGTGATCATAACAAACGTGACAAACAGGGAAATAATGCAGATGGAGATAATATCGTTGATGCTGCCCAAAAGGACATTCGGCATCAGGAATTTCGGGTTTTTCGCGCCGAAAATGACAAATTCCAGAATTAAAATCAAAAGCAGGACAAACTCCCAGCTTTTCGTTTTCTGGCCAAGGCGCCCAAACAGGCTTTGCTTCATGATGCAGCTCCCCTTTCCTTGGGTTCCTCCTCCAGCGGGCCAGACCGCGAGGCCAGGCGCGCATGCCGGGTTTTTACAGCGGCACGGTTCTGCGCCACCGCGTCAACTACAACGATCACGATTAGAAGAATACCGGTAATGGTATTGTCGTAATCGGACGAGAAGCCGAGAAACACCAGAATACGGCTGATGGAGGACATGATCACCGCACCGATGGATGCGCCGATTAAGCTGCCGAGACCGCCGGAAAGACTGACGCCGCCAAGTACGCAGGCCGCGATGGCTTTCATTTCGTAGCCGTTGCCCGCTGTTGGGGTAATGAAACCGATACGCGAGGAATACAGCACGCCGGCTACCGATGCAAACAGCCCGCACAACACATAGGCCATAATCTTGGTCTGCATGGTCGGGATTCCGACCATAGTTGCGCCCGCCGGGTTATCGCCAACTGTGATAAAGTATTTACCGCGCCGTGTTTTAGTAAGTATTAAATGAGAAGCAATTACCAGCACCAGCGCCGCCGCGTAAAAGGTGGTCAGCTCGCCTATGAGCTTCACGTTTGCCAGCTTGGTAAAGCCGGCAGGCAGGTTTTCCACCCACGCGCCGCCGGTATACACATACACCAGTCCACGCACCAGGCCGTTCGTACCGAGAGTAAAGATCAAAGAAGGAATTCCCAGCTTTGCGATTCCCAATCCATTGAACAGGCCAACCAGGCAGCCTATCAGCACTGCCGCCAGTACGGCGACGATTCCGCTGCCGCCGTCACGCAGGATTGTGGAAGAAACCGCCGCGGAAAGGCCGAGCGTGGCACCGATGGAAACATCGATTTCACCGGTCAGGATGACAAAGGAAATTCCCACGGCCAGCATGGTGAACACCACGCTGTCATTAAAGCAGTTGAACAGGCTCGTTGGTGTTAGAAAGTCACTGTTGACGAGACCCACCAGGCCAAAGAGAAAAATCAGAAAGAAAAGGCTGCTAATTTCTCTTGCCTTGCCCAATTTTTTCAGCAGCGTCATGAAACCACCTGCTCTCTCGAAATCACGTCAAACGCAGCTGCCATCAGGTTATCCTGGTTGATCTCCTCTTTGGAGAACTCCCCGTTGATTCGCCCTTGATATACGGTTACCGCGCGGTCAGACAGTTCGACAATCTCCTCCATATCGGAAGAAATCAGCATCACCGCTACCCCCTGCTCCTTGAGCTGGTGGATGATTGAATAAACTTCGCCGCGCGCCACGGCGTCAATGCCGCGGGTGGGTTCGTCCAGAATGACCAGCTTTGGTTTCGTAGAAAGCGCTCTGGCAATGACCACCTTCTGCTGGTTTCCACCGGAAAGGCTGCCGGTCAGCTGATCCTGCCCCGTTGCCTTAATTCGGAAATGTTCAATATATTCCTGCGTCAGCTCCTGCTCCGTCTTGCGGTTGAGAAACACTTTGCCCATTACCATACGGTTCAGAATCGCAGAGGTGGTGTTGGCGGCGACATCGCTGATCTTAAACAATCCATTTAGGTGACGGTCTTCGGGAACATAGTTGACGCCGGCTTCCAGAACTTTTTTCGTGGAAAGACCCGTAATATTCTTCCCATCCAAAATCGCCTGGCCGCCCAAAACCTTGTCCCGACCAAAAATGGTTGTGGCCAACTCGGTACGGCCCGCGCCAACAACGCCCGCAACACCGAGAATCTCGCCGGGGTAAATCTTCAGGTTAATCCCGCGGAAGCCGTAGCCCGAATAATTCACCAGCTCAAGTACGGGCTTTGCGTCCTTGTAATTCAGCGCGGCGGCACTGGCGGTTTCTTTTATCTCCTGCTCCTGCATGTTTGGGGGCAAAAGCCCTTTAACAAGCATCTCGCGGGTAAAGTCACCAATCGGCCCGTGCAGCGTAATCACGCCGTCGCACATAATCGCGACGTGGGTGGCAATATCAAACACCTCCGTGAGGCGATGAGTGATGTAGATCATACCGATTCCTTTTTTCTGCAAATCGCGGATGCAGCGGAACAGGCTTTCTACTTCATCAAAGGTTAACGCACTGGTCGGCTCATCAAAAATCAACAGCTCTGCGTTGCGCAGCAGGCCGCGAAGAATTTCTACCAGCTGCTGCTCAGCAATGGAAAGGCTGCTCGCTTTTCTGGTTAAATCCAGATGCCAGCCGATGTCATCCATCAGCTGCGTCAGCCGCCGGCGAAGCTCTGCGCTGGGTGCGTCGAACCCGACGCCGACAAGAATATTTTCTTCTACCGTCATGTTGGGGAAAAGCATCGGTTCCTGGGGTACCATATAAATACCATGCGTTAAAGCGACGGACGGCTTGGTCAGCAACACTTTTTCGCCCCGGATTTCAATTTCACCCTGGTCCGGCTGATAAATGCCCATAATGATTTTCATTAAGGTGCTTTTTCCCGCTCCGTTTCCGCCGATCAGGGCCAGAATCTCACCGGAGTGAATCTCCAGATTGATTCCTTTCAGCACCTGGTTCAGGCTGAACATTTTGCAGATTCCACGAACACTCAGCAAAGACTGGCCGGAACGTTCTGTTTGGGATTGCGCCATTTTTCCCCCTCCATACACCATAGACTCGTAGGCTTTCTACAAAATACCTGTTTTTGTGCGCCAATTTAAAACAATTGTTTTTAATACGAATTTTTATCTGTGCGATTATCATACGATATTTTCTTTGCATTGTCAACGGGGTTTTTCTTTCCCAATCGAAATATATTAGATAATATTCATTCTATTTTTGCTTGTTTTTTTCAAATTTAAGCGATAAAAACAATAAAAAGTACATAACTGTGTGAATTAAAGCGAATTCTAAAACCATATATTATCAAAAAAAATTAATAATTGACAGCTAAACGCTTTGCTGATATACTTGAAATCAAGAACAAAATATTTTATTAGTAACATTTGTTTTGTTTTGATACAGATGTGATACCACTTCTCATAAGGCGGGCCAATCCCGGTTTTCCTCCCGGGGGGAGAAGCATCTTGACGCTCCCCCCGCCGGGAATGGTATGATAGGAAAGCAAAAACAACTCTGGAGGTGCTTCATTTGAATTATGAAGATGTTCTCGTCGTGAAAACTGCCTGGTACTATTATGTGGAAAACATGACCCAGCAGAAAATCTCGGAACGACTGGGAATCTCGCGCATGCGTGTAATTAAATTATTGGAAAAGGCCCGACAGGACGGCGTCATCCAATTTAAAATACACCAGGACGGCGTTCAGCGCATGGAGCTGGAACGGCAGCTTTCGGAAACATGGAGCCTGAAGGACACTTTTATTGTGCCCACTCCGCCGGATACAGCCGATGCAAATAAAACCATTGCGCAGGCCGCCTCGATGTATGTAAGCGATAGAATCACTGAGCATTCGTTTATCAATATGGGCTACGGCGATACGCTCAGCCGAGTACTGAACCATCTAGCCACGCTGAGTGAGTTCCCCGTTTCAGTCGTTTCGCTCACCGGCGGTGTCAATTATTATCTGCCAAACACCCAATCGCATATTTTTAACGCGAAGCTTTACCTTTTGCCAGCTCCTCTGCTGGTATCTTCCCCCGAAATGGTGAAAGCTATGATGCAGGAGCCTTCCGTAACCGAAATTATGCGCATGGCAAAGCTTGCCTCTATGACACTGATCGGTATTGGCGGCATGGCCGACAACGCGACGATCCTGACCAACGGGATCGTCAGTAAAAATGATTTCTTTTATCTTTCGATGCGCGGTGCAGTTGGCGACGTGCTCAGTCATTTCATTGACAAAAACGGCAACCCGGTTCACACCGGCATTGAAGACCGCCTGATCAGCACCCCACTAGACACTCTGCGCCAGCTGGACAATGTGGTTGGCGTGGCGGCCGGAGCCGACAAGGTGGAGGGCATTCGCGCGGCACTGCGCGGAAAATATCTGGATATTCTCATCACCGACGAAGAAACCGCACAGGCGCTCATCGACGGTGAAACGGCAGAATAAAGCAAGGTATCCTATCACTCTTCCTCCGCAGAAAGCGCAGGAAGAAGCAAACCTCTTTTTCAGCAACAATCGTATCGTGTGTTTTGAAAGCATCTTTGTATGGAAAAACGTTCAGACGGGAGGAAATCGGAAATGGCGCACAATTATCTGATGGCGGTGGACGCCGGTACCGGCAGCGTAAGAGCTGTGCTGTTTGATCTGGAAGGAAACCAGGTTGACGTTGTGCAGCAGGAGTGGGATCACAAGGAAGACCCCAGATACCCCGGCAGCATGGATTTTGACTGGGTTCATAACTGGGAGCTCGCCTCGGGCTGCATTCGCGGTGTTCTGGAAAAAACCAGGATTGACCCCAAGGAGCTGGCGGCAATTTCTACCACCTGCATGCGGGAAGGCATTGTTCTGTACGATGCCGCGGGACAGGAAATCTGGGCCTGCGCCAACGTGGATGCCCGCAGCGAGGATGAAGTGGTGGAGCTGATTCGGCGGGACCCGGAAATGGAAAAAGAGCTATATCTCGAATCCGGGCAGACCTATGCGCTCAGCGCTCTGCCCCGTTTAATGTGGCTGAAGAACAAGATGCCGGAACTGTACGAAAAAACTGCCGCGGTGGGCATGTTCAACGACTGGCTGATCTATAAGCTGACGGGCGTTCTGGCTGTGGAGCCAAGCAACGGCTCTACCACCGGTATTTTTGATTTACAGAAGCGTAGCTGGGACCCCACCATTGCAGAAAAATGCGGACTGCGTACCGACATCTTCCCCGCTGTGACAGAGTGCGGCAAGGTGGTCGGCTCCGTCAGCGAAGCGGCTGCAAAGCAGACCGGCCTGGCAGCGGGAATTCCCGTTGTGTCTGGCGGCGGAGACGCACAGCTGGGTAGCATCGGCGTCGGCGTGGTCAGTCCGGGGCAGGCTGCGGTGTTCGGTGGCAGCTTCTGGCAGTACGAATACAATACCGCAAACGGCAAAACAGACCCCGGCTGCCGCGTGAGAGTTAACTGCCACGCGATTCCCGGCGTTTGGCAGTACGAAGCGCTGGCCTTTAAGCCCGGCCTGGTCATGCGCTGGTTCCGCGACGGATTCTGCGAGCTGGAAAAGCAGCAGGGCGAGGAAAGCGGAAAAGACCCCTATTACCTGATGGACAAAAAGGCCGCCGAGGTGCCCGCCGGGTGCTACGGAATGATGTGCACGTTTTCAGACGTGATGAATTTCATTCATTGGCAGCATGCGGCCCCCACTTTTACCAACTTTGAGCTTGACCCCCAGAAATTCAATCGCTATACATTCTACCGCGCCATTCTGGAAAACACGGCGATGGTCACAAAGGGCCATCTCGATCTGGTACGGGAAGCCACTCAGAACATGCCGAAGGAAATCATCTTTGCCGGCGGCGCCTCCAAAAGCCCGCTCTGGTGCCAAATCCTTTCCGACGTACTGGGGCTGCCTGTGAAGGTGCCTGTGGTAAAGGAAGCTACCGCACTGGGTGCGGCCGTTCTGGCCGGTGTGGGCGTAGGCATTTACAGTGACGCGGCAGAGGCCGCGCAGAAACTGGTCAAATGGGATCGTGAGTATCAACCTAACGCGGAAGCCCACGCCCTTTACCTGCGGATGTATGAGCCTTGGCACAAGGTATACACAGCGCAGCTGGAGCTGTGCCGCGAAAAACTGACAAAACCAATGTGGAGCGCTCCCGGCGTATGACCACTTACTGAAGAAAGGATGCAATAAACTTATGTATATTATTGATGAAAAAGAGAAGGAATACCGTTTCGGCGACAGCGGCCCCAAATACCTGATGAAAGGCCCGCGCATGAACTTTGCGCTGGTGCAGTTCCAGCCCGGCCAGGATTTTAAGGCTCATCTGCATAACATTATGGAAGAAAACTTCTATATTATCGAGGGCGAAATCGACATCGTGGTAGACGGTGTGGTGCATCACCTGACCCCCGGCCAGTTTATCCATATTGAGCCACACGAAACGCATTACTGCATCAACAATTATGACAAGCCGGTGAAAATGGTTTCTACCCTGGCCCCCTACCAGGAGGTTGACAAGGTGGAGATCGAAAATTATACCTACAACGGGAAATAGCGGGATTTCTCCCAAACTTTTCATGAGCATAAATATACGGCAGGGGAACGGAGCGATCACCGTTCCCCTGCCGTATATTTGCTGTGTGATAAACCTGCGCTCACCACACTTTATCATCAGTCACCTGAAGCATTTCGTTCCATAAAAACAAAAACTCCGTCACCTACCAAAGGCAGAGGACGGAATCAATGGCTTTTAAAAGCGAAATTACCGATAGTGTGAGCCTCCGCTCCGTCCATCGACCTTCTCCACCTGATCAAACAGACAGATATGGCTGCCCGTAATACCGCGGTTGATATGCAGCGAGCCAAAAAACCATTTCTCGAATTTTATCGAACGGATCAAGCCCTCAAAGTACATCTCCAGCGGGCTGATCTGATGCTCTTCGTCAATCAGCGCACGCATGCGCGGCGACGGCTCGTGAGTGACAATGTAGTCCACATGCATCTGATGCTCCCGCAGATTGGTAACCCCCTCTTCCATCTCCTCACGGCTTGGCATTTCCTGCGGCCACCACCGGCCTACATCTTTATACATCTGCCGCTCTTTGCTTTCTCCGCCGCCAAAGGTAAAAAATGTTTTGCCCTCCAATGTGAAAACCTGCCCGCGCATCAGGTGGTACAGGTTGCCGCTGATCTGCTGTACCTTCCCCCCGTTCCACTCGGTAACCGGGTACTTCTCCAGAAGCTCGTAGTTTTCATGCGCACCATCTACAAACAGAATATTATATTTTCTCGACCCCAGCTTTTTCAGAATTTTTTCTTCACTACTGTCACCATTCCACAAAAAGCCAAAATCGCCGCATACAATCAGGCTGTCTCCGCGCCGCAGGCGCCGTACCTCCGGGGACTGGAACCGTTCCAGCTCGCCGTGAGTGTCTCCCGTTAGATAAATCAAGACCGCTCCCGCCTATCTCTTAAAAATTTGTGTTTTTTCTGAATCATTCTTTATCTTTTCACATTTAGCTGTTATACTTAATTGAATCAAACTTTCTGTTCTCCCCCGTCTTTGGCGGGGGAGAACATCCGGTTTAAAGTGGACGAATGATAAAACAACCATTTTTTCTTTCCATCATCATATCACATTGGAGGCCATTTTTCCATGAAAAAAATGCTAACACCCGTACTGACTTTTTTGCTGACTTTTTGTGTCATTTTCTCGTCGGCTCCGGTCTCTGCGGCGGCATACAACATAGATTTTACACTGAATTCCGAAGCGGCTCTGCTGGTGAATCTCGACACCAACACCGTTGTATTTGAGCAGAACGCCGACAAAAAAATGGAGCCCGCCTCCACAACGAAAATCATGACGTTTATTGTGGCGTCCGAACATATTAAAGATTTAACCGGTACCAAGATCACGGTGAAAAAATCGGTTCTCGACGAGCTTCAGGGAACCGGCAGCTCGCTTTCCGGCGTTCTGGTGGGCGAGGAACTGACCGCCCTCCAGCTCCTCAACTGCCTGATGGTCCCCTCCGGTAACGACGCCGCCATGGTGCTGGCCGATTACGTGGGCGGCGGCGACATCAGCAAATTTGTGGATATGATGAATGAAAAGGCAAAAGAGCTGGGCTGTGAAAACACTCACTTCGCAAACCCGCACGGTCTGCATAACGAGCAGCACTACACCACGGCGCGCGATCTGTACACCATTTCAAAATACGCCATGACGCTGCCTTACTTTACCGACATCACCTCGCAGACTCGCTACGAGCTGGCGGCCACCAACAAATACCCCAAGCCCCGTACTCTGGTAACGACCAACTATCTGACCGACCGCTACACCGGCGGCGACTATTTTTACAAATACGCCAAGGGCATTAAGACCGGTTCGCATGATCAGGCCGGGTACTGCCTGGTTTCCACCGCGATCAAGGATGGCTACAGCTACATGGCGGTCGCGCTGCATGCGCCGAAGATCGACTCCAAAGGGAACACCATTACCACCCGTGGGGAAATGATCGATTCTAAGAAGCTGTATCAATGGGCTTTTGATAACCTTCAAATCAAAACTGTTGTGGAAAGCGGCACCAGCGTGGGCGAGGTAAAGCTCGATTACGCCTGGAACAAGGATAAGCTGCTGCTGGTCGCCGAAAAAAGCTACGCCACCATCCTGCCAAAGGGCGTTTCCGCCTCAAGCGTTCTGATTACCCCGAAGCTCCCCGAAAAAGTGGAGGCTCCCGTGAAAAAGGGACAGGTTGTGGGTACTGCGGTACTCAGCTACGCCAATCAAGAGCTGACAACCATTAATCTGGTGGCCTCCGAATCGGTGGAACGCAGTGAGCTACTGCATTCCGCAGATGTCGTCAAAAAGATCGTTACCTCCGTCTGGTTCCTTGTGATTGCCGGCATTATTGTGGCGCTGGTGATCGTTTACCTGGTTCTGGCGCTGCTGTATAATAAAAAACGCAAACGTCTGCGCAAGGTAAAAAAATACCGCGATATGTAAAAAGCAAGGCATTGCCTGCTCTTGTTTTCAGAGGGGCACACAATCGTAATAAATCAGGCTTCTCACAGCGGCAAGCTGAGAGAAGCCTTTTCTTTCCCTATTCAAGCACGGAAAACAACTGGCGCACCTCGGCCCGCAGGCCACGATGCTCCGCACACTCCAAAGCTGGGTCGCGTGCAAGCAGTTCCTTCGCTTCCCCCTGCGCAAGCTGCAACAAGGCAAAATCGGCGCTCATATCCGCAATTTTCAGCTCTGGCAGGCCATGCTGGCGCGAGCCGAAAAAATCACCCGGGCCGCGCAGGTGAAGATCCTCGTCCGCAATCTGGAAGCCGTCGGTTGTTTCGCACATCACGCGCAGGCGCTTCTGTGCTTCCTCATTCTGCGCATCCGACACCAAAATACAGGTGGATTTCTCTGTACCGCGCCCAATGCGCCCCCGCAGCTGATGCAGCTGGGAAAGGCCGTACCGCTCCGCGTTTTCAATCAACATCACTACGGCATTCGGTACATCCACGCCAACCTCCACCACCGTTGTGGAAACGAGAATATCCGTGCGCCCGGCGGCAAATTCCTCCATGGCACGCTCCTTTTCCGCGGGGCGCATTTTGCCGTGCAGAACGCCTACCGTGTTCGCGAAAAACCATTTTTCCTGCAAATCCTTAGCATACTGCGTAACGGACGCCATATCGCTCTCGCTGTCTTCAATCAGCGGGCAGATGATATAGCACTGCCGCCCGGCGTCAATCTTCTTTCGAATAAAGCCAAACGCACGGGCTCGCTTTGCGCTGTCGATTACATACGTCTCGGTTTTTTGTCGCCCCGGCGGCAGCTCATTCAGCACCGAAACCTCCAGATCGCCGTAAATCATCAGCGCCAGTGTGCGCGGGATCGGCGTGGCAGACATGACAAGGATATGGGGATGATCGCCCTTTTGGGTGAGGGCAGCACGCTGTGCCACACCGAAGCGGTGCTGCTCATCCGTTACAACCAGCCCAAGCTGGCGAAACTCGACTGTTTCGTTCAGGATGGCATGCGTTCCCACCAAAAGATGGATGCTTCCCTGTTTTAGCTGAAGCAGCAGCTCGCGCCGTTTTGCAGCTGAAACAGAACCGGTGAGCAGCGCCACACGCAGGTGGAACGGCTCAAAGAAGTTCCGCATCGTGTCATAATGCTGGCGGGCTAAAATCTCTGTGGGCGCCATAAATGCCGCCTGCATTCCCGAGGCAATCGCACTGTGGCAGAGCGCGGCGGCCACAGCGGTTTTTCCGCTGCCGACGTCGCCCTGTAAAAGCCGGTTCATCGGGTAATTACCCTGCATGTCCGCAATACATTCCTCCACAGCCTTTTTTTGCGCGTTTGTCGGCGTAAAGGGCAGCGAGCGGAAAAACTCCGCAGAAGCGTCCACCTCCAGCCGCAGGGAGGTTTGCTGTCTTCCCCGATTTTTCAGGCGCAGCAGCCCGAGCTGAAGCACCAATAGCTCTTCAAAAATCAGTCTGCGCCGCGCCTGCTCCAACGATTCTCGGTCTTTTGGAAAATGGATGTTCTCCAGCGCAAAACGAAGCCCACACAGCCGGCAGGCGCTGCGCATCGGCTCAGGCAGAGGGTCTGGCAGGGGTTTAGGGAGCATCCCCAGTGCGGCGCGCACCGCAGTGGATATCTGGCGCGAGGTAAGCCCCGCCGTCTGACGGTAAACGGGGCGCAGGGGCAGGGGGCGATCCGCCGGCATAAAATCCGGCGAAGCCATCTCGCGGCGCAGAAACGATCCGCTCACCTTGCCGCGCAGCAAATAATCCTTGCCCTCGAGCAGCAGATTTTTGATAAACGGATTATTGAAATAGGTAATCTGCACATCATGATGCCCGTCGGTAGCCCGCAGCTTATACAGCGTCATCCCGGAACGGATACGCTGCTCCGACACCGGCGATACAGTGGTAACGCGAACAACGCACACCTGCTCCGCCGGAGCCTCGGCGAGTGGGACGGGATGGCTCCAATCCTCGTAATCACGGGGATAAAGGCGCAGAAGAGCGCCGACAGTAGGCGCCCCCAGCTTAACAAACAGCCGGGAGCGCTTTTCGCCGACGCCCTTTAATTCCTGAATATTTTTCTGAAACAGCGATGCCATGGCAAATCTTCTCCAAACAGAAGTTATTCCACGGAAACGATAAAGTAGTACACCGGCTGCCCGCCGTCTACCAGCGTAACCTCTACGTCGCCGCCGATCTTAGACTTAATGCGATTATACGCATCCTGCGCCTGGCTTTCGGTGATGTCTTTCCCGTAAATCAACGTGACAAAAGAGGTGGTGCGGCTGATCATGGAACGGGTCAGCTTGACAACGGTATGCACCGGGTCCTTCTCGATCATATCGAGCTTGCCGTTTTTCAGACCGAGAACATCGCCCTCTTTGATACGGTGCCCGCCAAATTCAGAATCGCGGGCGGCAAAGGTAACCTGGCCGGTTGCAACGGAGCCGGCGGCCTCCATCATGATGACTGTGCTGCGCTCGACAGATACCTCAGGGTCGTATGCCAGCATCGCAGAGAGGCCTTGCGGGATCGTGCGGGTAGGCAGAACAACCACCTTACGGTCTTTGACGAGCGGAATGGTCTGCTCCGCCGCCATAATAATATTTTTATTGTTCGGCAGTACCATCACCGTCTTGGCCGGAGTGGCAAGCACGGCCGCCATAATATCATCGGTGCTGGGGTTCATGGTTTGACCGCCGCTTACAACCTGAGCGCAGCCAAGATCCATGAACAGAGAACGCAGGCCTTCTCCGGCGGCAACCGCCACAAAGCCGATCTCCTCTTCGGGCTCCGCGATTTTGGGCGCATCGGGGAGGGCCTCTGCGGGAGCCGGAGCTGACCGGTTATTTTCAACAGCGATGCGATGCTGCTCCTTCATATTCTCAATCTTCACCGTCAGCAGCTGGCCGTATTCCAGTGCCTTCTGCAGCGCGTTGCCGGGGTTTTCGGTATGCACGTGTACCTTGATGATCTCTTCGTCATCCACCACCACAACACAGTCGCCGATTCCCTCAAGGAATGGGCGCAGGTCTGTCTGCGGGTCGGTTTCAATCTCGGAATCACGGCCCACGATGAACTCTGTGCAATAGGTAAACGTGATCTCCTGGTCAAACTCCGCGGCCACGTTGCGGTGGAATTCCTCCGCCGCACTCTGAACGCCCGCGGCACCTGCGCCGGTACTGGACGTATTCTGCTCGCTGTCCAAAATCACGCCGTCCTGAAAGACGGAAAGCATTCCCTCGAAAATCAGGCACAGCCCCTTTCCTCCGGCATCCACAACGCCAGCCTTTTTCAGCACAGGCAACAGCTCAGGCGTTGTTTCCAGTGCTTCGTTTGCACCCTTGCAAATGGCGGCCCAAACGCTTACGGCTTCGTCATCCAACTCGACCGCAGCCTGTCCCTTTTCGAACGCGACGCGCGACACCGTCAGAATGGTTCCTTCGGTAGGCTTCATCACCGCTTTATAGGCGGCATCCACGCCAAGACCCAGGGCCTTGCACAAATCGGCGCCCGTAGCCTGCTCTAAGCCCTCAAGCCCTTTGGAGAAGCCGCGGAACAACAAAGAAAGGATCACACCGGAATTTCCGCGCGCCCCCCGTAGCATGGCAGAAGCGACCGTGTGGGCAACAGCGCCGATTCCGGCGCTTTCGTCCGACTTTTCCAGCTCTCTGGCCGCCGCTGAAATTGTCATGGACATATTGGTGCCGGTATCCCCATCAGGAACCGGAAAAATATTCAGCCCATCCACCAGAGCCTTGTTCCTGACAATATGGTTGGCGCCGGATAATATGGCGCGCTTTAATTCAGCTCCATTGATCAATTGTGTCGCATCTCCTCTTCAATTGAAAATTTTAAAAGGGAAACTGCCTGAAAAGGCACTGCAGTTCCAAAAGATTTAAAATTCATATAAAACGGAAAACTGCGGGCCGCCTGTGCGGAAACACCGCAGAGTAACAGAGCATCGGAACCGATGCTTGGTATATTATAACATATTGTTGACCCGGATTCAATCCATTTATTCCCCAAGGGCGCGGCGGCATTGAAAAAACAAGCCTGTAAATAGGATGCCCCCGAAAAAAGAAAAGCCACGGGATGACAACGCACCCTGTGGCAGATCTAAAACGGAATTCTCTAGGGTCTTCAAAACCAGGCCCCCGATCCGCTTCTATTCTCTTGGTCAGTTCCGGCGCCGCAGAACTTTCTGGCGGCGAAACCATTACCGCGGCTCTACAATCAGCTTAATGGCGGTTCGTTCGTCGCCGTCAATGGTGACGCTGGCAAAGGCGGGGATACACACAATGTCAATCGCGGACGGTGCAAGATAACCGCGAGCAATCGCAACTGCCTTAATGGCTTGATTAGAGGCTCCGGCACCTACTGCCTGCACCTCTACGGCACCGCTTTCACGAATCACACCTGCAATAGCCCCAGCTACGGAATTGGGTGAAGATTTTGATGATACTTTTAATACTTCCATTTTTATAACCTCCCGCCTCTAAGTTGCACCTCTATCATAAAACAAAAAATAAGATTTGGCAAGAGATTTTTTGTTGAAATAAATCATAAAAAATTATAAGAGTATCTAACATTTGTGAATTATGTCTTTATTTGCACCCTTTCAACAGAAACTGCGTTTCCTTTTCGAACATCTACGGAGAAAATTGCGCCTGCCATTTGGCAGGGACCGTCAGCCACCTCGAAACGAACCGGCATGTGGGTACGCAGCTTTTGAATTACAAGCTCAGGCTTTACGCCGAGCACAGAATGGATCGGGCCCGTCATCCCGAGGTCGGAAAGAAACGCGGTTCCCTGTGGCAGCAGCTGCTCATCGGCCGTCTGCACATGCGTATGTGTGCCAAATACCGCAGAAACCCGGCCGTCGAGATAATACCCCATCGCACCCTTTTCCCCAGTGGCTTCCGCATGAAAATCCACAAGGCGCACCGGCGGCAGATCGGGGTCGCTTAGAATCCGATCGATCGTGGCAAAGGGACAGTCGAGACTATCCATGTACGAGGTCCCCATCAGGTTGATCACCGCCACCTGCACGCGGCCAAGGTCCACCACGCATACGCCATGCCCAGGCACGCCGCCGGGAAAGTTTGCGGGGCGCAGCAGGGTTTCGCACCGGTCGTACAGCTCATAGCTTTCTTTGCGGCGAAAGCTGTGGTTGCCGGTTGTAATCACATCCACACCGCTGGAGAGCAAAAACTCCGCTGAGGTTGGAGTGATACCGTTTCCGTCGGCGGAGTTTTCGCCGTTGGCAATCACCAAATCGATCTGTTTTTCCTTTTTCAGGCGGGGCAGCTGTTCGCGCAGAAAACGGCAGCCAATACTGCCCACAACATCGCCTATTGCCAAAATGTTCATTTATTTCACTCTTTCTATCTGTTGAGAATACAGTGTTACTAAGGAATTGTCCGTTTTAAAGTGTATGGGCTATCCTTAGGATTATTCTACACCATCTGCGGAAAATAACACAAGGGGCAGCGGGGAAATTCTCGCTGCCAACAAAAAAAGAGAGAACAAAATTGTTCCCTCTCTTCTGCCGCGGGCCGGTTACTTCGCGTACTCGATTGCCCGGCTTTCGCGGATAATATTGACCTTGATTTGCCCGGGGTACTCCAGATCCTGCTCGATCTTGTCGCAGATCTCGCGGGCCAGCAGCACCATGCGGTCGTCGTTGACCACTTCGGGCTTTACCATAATGCGAATCTCGCGGCCGGCCTGAATCGCATAGCAGCGCTCCACTCCGTTGAAGGAGGAAGCCACCTCTTCCAGCTTTTCCAGCCTCTTGATGTAGTTTTCCAGATTTTCGCGTCGGGCACCGGGGCGTGCGGCAGAAATCGCATCGGCTGCCTGTACCAGACATGCAATGACGGTTTTCGCCTCCACATCGCCGTGGTGGGCCTGAATCGCGTGGACAACCGCTTCGCTTTCTTTATACTTTCTCGCTACGTCTACGCCGATATCAACATGCGAGCCCTCGATTTCGTGGTCGAGCGCCTTGCCGATGTCGTGCAGCAAACCAGCTCTGCGCGCCAGTGTGGGGTCCAGCCCCAGCTCCGACGCCATAATACCAGAGAGATACGCCACCTCAAGAGAGTGGTTCAATACGTTCTGACCATAGCTGGTGCGGTAACGCAGCCGTCCCAGCAGCTTAATCAGTTCGGGATGGATTCCGTTCACGCCGGCTTCAATAACGGCGCGTTCGCCCTCCTGCTTAATGGTGGCGTCCACCTCGCGGCGGGCTTTTTCAATCGTTTCCTCAATGCGGGCAGGATGAATCCGGCCATCGGAAATAAGGCGCTCCAAGGCGATGCGGGCAACCTCGCGGCGTACCGGCTCAAAGCAAGACAGTGTAATCGCCTCCGGCGTGTCGTCGATAATCAGGTCCACGCCTGTCATTGTTTCAATGGCGCGAATATTGCGGCCCTCGCGGCCGATGATACGGCCCTTCATATCGTCGTTGGGCAGCGGCACCACAGAAATGGTCGCCTCTGCCACATGGTCGGCGGCACAGCGCTGAATCGCCAGCGAGATAATCTCGCGGGCGTTGTTTTCCGCTTCGTCTCTTGCCTGCTGCTCAAACTCGCGGATTTTGACGGCCTTCTCGTGCGTCAACTTGTCCTCAAGATTTTTCAGCATATATTCCTTGGCCTGCTCTACAGTGAAACCGGAGATACGTTCCAGCATGTCAAACTGGCTTTTCTTCACGGCTTCCGCTTCGGCGAGCCTTTCATCCGCTTTTTTGTTCTTGGTGTTAATCGCATTTTCCTTCGACTCAAGCCCTTCCAGCTTTTTGTCTAAGGTTTCTTCCTTTTGCTGAATTCTTCGCTCCTGCCGCTGGACTTCTTTTCTGCGTTCATTCAGTTCTCTCTCTGATTCCGTTCTTTGTCTGTGAATCTCGTCTTTGCCCTCTAGAATCGTTTCCTTTTTCTTCGCTTCAGCCGTTTTCATGGCATCGCTGACAATGCGCTTAGCTTCCTGCTCAGCGGAACCGATCGCGGATTCCGCGATTTTCTTTCTGTGGTTGACCCCTGCGAAAAAAGCAACTATCCCAAAAATAACAGCGCAGCCGAACGCTATTATCAAACATAACCATAGGGGAACATTCAAATTACGGACACCTCCTTGTTGTGAATTTTTTCATATTTTTTAATTCAAATTAATTAAGCCGGGTGCGTCAATCCCATAGATACACCACTTAGCGCATCTTGTTTCTAATTGTATTACTTTTACAGCCCCTCTGTCAAGAAAATTGATTGCGGAGCCGGACAAAATCGTGAAATATCACGAAGCACTTCGCTTGACAAGGCCGCCGCCGGGTGGTAGTATGAAACCAGAACACAGAAAAGCGTTGAAAAGAAGATCCGATTTCAGTGCTTTGCAGCAGAGAGCGCCCGTCGTCGGCTGAAAGCGGGTGCGGCAAAGAGAATCCGGATTACCGTCTTGGAGCGCGCGCCGAATAACCGTTCCCGGTTTAAGGCGTGACGGCAGGCACCGTTATCGGCCGCAAGGAGGGCAAAGCTGTTTTGTTTTGCCGAACCGGGTGGAACCGCGGGATTACAAGTCTCGCCCCAGGATTTTGGGGCGGGGCTTTTTTTATATCCAAATTCGCCGGAAAAGAAGCCTTACCGCAATAACAGAGCCTCCTTTCCCTGCCTACGGCTGGAAAAGGAAGAAGAGGCTTTTTGCGAAATGAATCTCTATCCAGAATAAATTGATTCAGGAGGAAGCACCATGATTAAAATAGCACTGAAAGACGATGTCAGAGAATATGAATCCGGAATTACCGTCGCGGAAGTGGCGAAATCCCTTGGCGCGGGCCTTTACAAGGCTGCCTGTGCCGGGCGCGTGAACGGCAAGGTGGTTGATCTGCGTACCCCTATCAGCGAGGATTGTTCCCTCGAAATCCTGACTTTTGATCAGGAAGACGGCAAGAAGGCCTACTGGCACACCACCTCTCACATTATGGCGCAGGCGGTGGGGCGCCTGTTCCCCGAAGCGAAATTCGCCATTGGCCCGTCGATTGAGCGCGGCTTTTACTACGACTTTGATCTGCCCCGCACCCTGACCCCCGAGGATCTGCCGAAGATCGAAGCGGAGATGAAGAAGATCATCAAAGAGGGCCTGCCGATTGAGAGGTTTCTCCTTTCCCCCGCCGAAGCAAAGCATCTGATGGAGGAACGGGAGCAGCCCTACAAAGTGGAGCTGATTGAGGAGCATGCGGACAAGGGCGAGGATATTTCGTTCTACCGTCAGGGTGAATTTGTGGATCTGTGCGCCGGCCCGCACCTGCTTTCCACCGGCAGCGTGAAGGCCGTCAAGCTGACCGCTGCCACCTCTGCCTACTGGCGCGGCGATTCGAAGAATAAGGCACTGCAGCGCGTATACGGCATTTCGTTCCCCAAGGCTTCGGAGCTTGAGGAATACTTGGCCAAGGTAGAGGAAGCCAAAAAACGCGATCACAATGTACTGGGCCGCCAGCTCGAATACTTTACAACCGTCGATTATATTGGTCAGGGCCTGCCGATCATGTTGCCGAAGGGCGCGCGTGTTCTGCAAACCCTCCAGCGTTTCGTGGAGGATACCGAAAAGAAGCGCGGTTACCTGCTGACCAAAACTCCGCTGATGGCAAAAAGCGATCTGTATAAAATTTCAGGCCACTGGGACCACTATCGGGAAGGCATGTTTGTAATGGGCGACGAATCGAAGGACAAGGAAGTATTTGCCCTGCGCCCGATGACCTGCCCCTTCCAGTACCAGGTATTCCTGAACCGTCAGCGCTCCTACCGCGACCTGCCGATGCGCCTGGGTGAAACCTCTACCCTGTTCCGCAATGAGGATTCCGGCGAGATGCACGGCCTGATCCGCGTGCGTCAGTTCACAATTTCTGAAGGCCACTTGATCTGCACCCCCGAACAGTTGGAAGAAGAGTTTAAGGGTTGTGTTGAGCTTTCTAACTTTATGCTCAAAACCCTTGGGTTAGATCAAGACGTCAGCTACCGCTTCTCTCAATGGGACCCGAACAACCGCGCGAAATATATTGGCACTCCGGAGCAATGGGATGAAGCACAGGGCGTGATGGAACGTATCTTGAATCATTTGGGAATTGAATACTCTATCGGCATTGATGAAGCGGCATTCTATGGCCCGAAGCTCGATATTCAGATCCGCAACGTATACGGTAAGGAAGATACCCTGATTACCATTCAAATCGACCAGATGCTTGCCGAGAAATTCGGCATGGAATTTGTGGATAAGGACGGCGTGAAGAAGAACCCCTATATCATCCACCGCACCTCTCTTGGCTGCTATGAGCGCACCCTGGCCCTGCTGATTGAAAAATACGCCGGTGCGCTGCCCATGTGGCTAATGCCCGAGCAGGTTCGTGTGCTGCCGATCAGCGAACGCCTGCACGACCAGGCAGATGAGATCAAACGTCAGCTCGAAGAGGCCGGACTTGAGGTTACCTGCGACCACCGCAGTGAGAAGATCGGCTATAAGATCCGCGAGGCGCAGCTCGAAAAAATTCCCTATATGCTCGTCATCGGCGACAAGGAAGTGGAGAACAGCGTTGTCGCTGTCCGCAGCCGTCGCGACGGCGACATCGGAACCATGCCTTTGTCGGATTTCATCACAAAAGCGACGGAAGAGGTTCGTTCCAAGACAAAATAAACAAGCACTTGTCAATATTTGCCTTTTTATTTCTTGATTCTGTAAGCGGAGCCAGACGGGAATCCCGTTTGGCTCCCTTTTTTTATTTCCGCTTTCTGTCGTTATGTAAACCGATAAACGAAGCAACTTTCCACCCTCTGTGTGAATAATTGATGGGGAAAACGGAGCAAAAGAGCTTGATCTCCCATGTTGTCCGTGGTTGTTTGTGGAAAAGTCTGTGGAAAGTGTGGAATAAAAAGGAAATCTTTCTTTATCTTAAAAACATTATGTTAAGTAGAGCAAAAAGAAGTGAGTTTTTTTAAAAAACACCTTGAAAACAAAATAGGAATATGATAAAATTCAATAGTTATAAAAGTAATTATATGCTCTATTCGCGGATGTAGTTTAGTGGCAGAACTTCAGCTTCCCAAGCTGACCGTGTGGGTTCGATTCCCATCATCCGCTCCAACGAAAAAGCCAGCCTTCAAGGCTGGCTTTTTGCAGATGCTTGGGATGAGAACCCAAGAAAAGTGGCAAAAGGGACGCAGGCTTTTGGATGGTGGGCAGAAAAACGGTTTTACCGCGGAACGCGTGCTATGGCCGCTACACCCGATTCCCATCATCCGCTCCAAAAGAAACAAGCCAACCTTTTCGGGTTGGCTTGTTTCTTTTGCGGTTGTTTGGAGATCAAACCCACAAAATTGACAAAAGGACACGAGAAAAAATTTACACCGGATAATATGGTGTTGCTGCACGAGCTTTTTTGGGTCTTACTCTCCATCTTCGCTATATCCACTGTGTATATGTAAATCAACCATCAATTTTCTTTTCTCCTTTACACTTTTCAATAGCAGCTCGTGCATAACAAACATAAGTGCCAATATCAAAAGCAGATACAGTGGCAGCAACGCTACACTAATATTATTTGCAATCACCCCAAACAGCGGAGGCATAAAACAAGTTCCCACATAAGCACAGGCCATTTGTACACCAATAATGGCCTGCGACCGATCCGCGCCAAAGTTTGCAGGGGTGGCGTGAATGATTGAGGGATAAATCGGTGCACAACCAAGACCGATCAAAATTAGCCCAACCAGTGTGGCATTTTCATTAAATGGCAGAAATAAGGCGGCAATGCCAATTAGGATGATGCACTCGCCTAAGCGCACCATGTTCGTATCATTCAGCTTCATCGTAAGAAAGCCGCAAAAACCCCGGCCAATGGTAATCCCGATAAAGAACAGGCCGGCAAAACCCGCCGCTGTTTCTGCCGAAACCCCTTTGTAAAGCACCAGATAGCTACTTGTCCATAAACCTGTTGTCTGCTCTATGGCACAGTAACAAAAGAATGTGAGCATCACTTCTTTTGCGCCGGGAATCCTCACAATCTGCCGCAAAGAGAGGGCCTTCTCCGTACCTTGATCGCTTTTGCTTGCTTCTTCTGTATCCCTGCTTTTCCAGAGAGGAAGACTAAACAGCAAAACGGAAGTCAATGCAATTTGCAGAACAGCAATATATCGATAACCCATACTCCAACTTTGTCCACCGGTCAAAGCATGACCCATAATGTATGGGCCAAGAGATGCACCAACACCCCACATACAATGAAGCCAACTCATATGACGGCTTGCATAGTGCAAAGCTACATAATTGTTAAGTGCAGCATCGACGCTCCCCGCTCCCAGGCCATATGGAATTGCCCACAAACACAAACTCCCAAAAGAAGGACTGATAGAAAAACCAAATAATGCAGTTGCTGTCATTGCTACACTGATTTCAGTGACCTTTCCTGTTCCAAGCTTCCGAGTAAGTCTGTCGCTTTGTAAACTGGAAATAATTGTTCCAAGTGCAATTATCATTGAAATGATACCCGCATAAGAAACGGGTACGCCAAATCCACCATACATTGACGGCCATGCTGAACCAAGTAAAGAGTCAGGCAACCCAAGACTGATAAAAGCGAAATAGATAACTAACAATAATATATGAACCACATTTTATTCCTCCGTATTTTTATGATAGAATTATATCATCATTAACGATGGATATATATCAATATTTTCTATTTTATATAATAATACCTTCAAACCGCTTGCAAGAAGATTCTGTATGTAACAACACAAGTGCCACTGTACGAAAATCCTGATTAACATGCAAGTTAAAAATAAGCCCTATCAGTTCACGATATTTTCCTGCATAATAAAAAACTCCTTGTTACCGATTACGTACTTGTGCTTCTGCAGCACCCTCGTTAATTTGTGCAGGGAAAGAGAGGACGGCAGGTCAATTCTTCGCTATACTTTTGGTAAGGAGAGAGAATGACATGGAATGGATGAACCGGTTAAACATGAGTATCCGTTATATTGAGGAACATTTGACAGAGGAGATTGATTACGAGCAGTTGGCCCAAATCGCCTGCTGCTCCCCGTATCACTTTCAAAGAATGTTTGCTTATATGGCAGAGGTCCCACTTTCCGAATACATCCGCAGAAGACGGATGTCTCTGGCGGCGGTGGATTTGCAGGATCGGGAAGCAAAAATTATTGACATCGCGATGAAATATGGTTACACTTCTCCCACCGCGTTTAACCGGGCTTTTCAAAGCGTTCACAAAACCGCACCCTCCTTGATCCGTGAAAAGGGTGCCAAAATCAAGTCATTTCCTCCGATCAGTTTTAAAATTACGATCAAAGGAGTGGAAGAAATGAACTATCGAATCGAACAGAAAGAGGCATTTCGCATTGTAGGGGTCTCTCAGCCGCTGTACCATGAAATTGAGAAAAACTTTGAGATTGTCCCTCAAATGTGGCAACGGGCCGCGGCAGACGGCACAGCGCAGCGCCTGGCGTCTATGATAGACAGCGAGCCCAAAGGGATCCTGGGGGTCAGCGTATGTGGCTGCACAGAGGAATGGAGATATTTGATTGCAGCCGCAAGTACGCAGGCCACTGGTGACAAACTGGAGGAATACACTGTACCGGCGTTTACCTGGGCGATCTTTTCCGGTGCAGGCCAATGCCCTCAGGCAATACAGAAGCTTGAGCAGCAAATTGTAACGGAGTGGCTCCCCACCTCGGGATATGAGTATGACAACGGGCCGGACATTGAAGTATATTTTAATGCCGACCCACTCAACGCACAATATGAGGTATGGATTCCCGTTGTGAAAAAATAAAAAGCAGCGCCGTATCCGACGCTTTGACAAAACAGAGAGGCCAGCCCAAAGCAGGGTTGGCCTCTCTGTTTCAATTGTGGCAAAAATCAGCTTTTTGCGCCTTCGAAAGACAACATATAATGTCGCACGTCCATCTTACTACCATCCCGTTCAAATCCGTCTTGCTCAACAGATATGCATTGAAAATCGAAGTGTCGTAATATTTTTTCGCTGGCAATATTATCAGCAACTACATCCGCATAAAAAACGGCAGACGGAGATTTTTCTTTCATTTTCATCAGCATCTCATCCACCATGTGAGTAGCAAACGCTTTTCCCCAAAAAATCTTTTTCAGTTGGTAAAAAACACCATACCTCTCTTGTGGCCCCTCCATGGGAATACAGCCGACTACACCCACGACCTCATCCTCCACCCGAATTACAAACACGTCGAAAGCAGACAAGTTATCAATTCTGCTGCGTATCTGCTCCAGTAAGCAGGGCGATGGAATCGCAGTGTAGCGAATAACATCCTCATCCCCCCACAAGTTCAACAGTTCTTCTGCATGGTGAGCAGAAAGGGGTTCCCATTTAAAATCGACGATAAAATCACCTCCTTTTTGGTCAATGTTCCCTCCTGAATGCAGATTATTTGCCGGAAGTCGGCTCAAAAGCGGCGAGAGGATTGCCGTCCAGAATCGTTTGCACCTCTTCGTATCCCTCCGGGAACGCATAATTGTACCGAGCCGGCAACGCAAAGACATACTTGGAATTCCTGCCCAGTTCACTGGGATTGATTGGTGCCGCACCGATGGAAAACTCTTCGTTTTGCAGTTGATTCCACTGCTCCAGCGTTAAGATCATGATCGGAATATCTTGACGCGGAACTTGGCTGGTCCATCGCGGGTCACGAATAGAGATCTGCGGGCCCTTGAACACCCGTGCCTTGCTTCCTGTGTTTTTAATGTCAGTTCCCTTCCACTCGCCATTTAGGATGGTGTAACCCTCAAAATCCTGTGGCAGGGCAACCGTAAAACCATAGGCTTTGTTCGTGTAAACCACCGCGTTCATCACACTGGAAGACGCATTCCCGGAATTTTCAAGAGCCGATTCCGAAGCAGAGGAACTCTCTGCCATACTGCCAGCCAGAGAGCCGGCAGGTTCACTCCCAGACTGAGATGTCCCCGGAGCTAGAGGGAAGCGCCCCTGAGTCACCCAAAAGAAAGCAATAGCTCCCACAATCAGAGCCAACAGGATACAAATTACAACCCAGAGTCTGCTCACTCTCGGTGATTTTTTCATATACTTTGCCGACACGGCAGCACTTCCTTTCCTCTATGCGCCAAACAGCGCCAATTGCCAAAAACATCTTTGTCATTGCTCCCGAACCGGTTTCATCGGAATCGGCAAAGCAAATCCTTCGCCCTAACCATAGCAGGCAGCAAACGGATTGTCAACAGAAAATCTTTCTTTTTCAGCCCTCCACAACCGGCTTTCCCCTATGTACAAGAAGAAAAGAACCACCCCACCGCAAACGAATTACAATCTGGCGAGCTGGTTCTTCCTTTGCGGTTGTAAAGACCGTCGGGCAACAGCGAAAATACAACAAAAAAGGACGCCGCGAAATAAATTCACGGCATCCTTTTGATTGCAACAAGAAATCTTATTTAACTTCGACTTCTGCGCCAGCCTCAGCAAGCTTCGCTCTGATTGCTTCAGCGTCGTCCTTGGAAGCACCCTCTTTAACGTTCTTGGGAGCGCCATCAACGAGTTCCTTCGCTTCTTTCAGGCCCAGGCCGGTGATCTCGCGAACAACCTTAATAACCTGGATCTTGTTAGCGCCGGCAGCCTTCAGCACAACGTCAAACTCGGTCTTCTCTTCTGCAACAGGAGCAGCAGCAGCCGGAGCAGCAGCAACAGCAACAGGAGCAGCAGCGGAAACGCCGAACTCCTCTTCCAGAGCCTTAACGAGCTCGGACAGCTCGAGAACGGTGAGAGCCTTAACATCTTCAATCAACTTAACAACTTTATCAGACATGGTGGAACCTCCAAATTTAAATTTTAAATTTTTTCAAGCAATCAGGCGTTTGCAGCCTGCTTTTCGGCAATCGCATTGAGCGCGACCACCAGGCCTTTCATTGTTCCGTTCAGAACAGTGACAAAACCGGTAATGGGGGCATTCAAGCCACCCAGAGCCCTCGCAACCAGAACCTCTTTCGAGGGCAGCTCCGCCAGCTCTTTCACCGCAGCGGCATCAACGGCACCGCCGTCAACAAAACCCGCCTTGATCTCGAACTTCTTATTCTTCTCCGCAAACGCAGACAGAATCTTTGCACCGGACACATAGTTGTCCTCGCTGTAAGCGATTGCAGTGGTACCTTCCAGTACATGATCCAGACCCTCGATCCCCGCGTCTTTCAGCGCACGGGACAGCAAGGTATTCTTGATCACGCGGTAGGTATCGCCGGCCTCACGCAGATCTTTTCTGAGTTTGGTGTCCTCGGCCACTGTGATGCCCTTATAGCTGACGATCACACCGACACAAGCGGACTTGAGGTTTTCTTTCAGTTCAGCAACATACTGTTGCTTTTCCGCTAAAATCTTCTCACTTGGCAAAAGTATTCACCTCCATCGATCCAAAGGAATCGTGCGTATTCTTAAGTTATTAAGCATTGCTGATTTTCACAAAAACAAACATCATGATTCGTCAGCACTCTCTAATAAACAAAAAAGCCTTTCCTGCAAGCGCAGGAAAGGCGTCACTTAGCTAAAAATAGACAATAAAGTGAACGGCTCTTTCCTCGGCAGGCCGAAACCGAAGCACGGTTTCATTAAGCATACGCACCTGCTGTCTTTGGATAAAGAACAGCTTTAGATACTATATCATTTTTCCGAAAGCTTGTCAAGAAAAAACCGCTCGGGCAACGAAGGGGAAATTACATTCCGCCTACCTTGCTGGGATTGATTCTGACGCCGGGGCCCATAGTGGAAGCCACAACGCAGGATTTTACATACTGACCCTTGGAAGCGGAGGGCTTTGCCTTTACAATAGCGCCAAGCAGAGCGGAGAAGTTCTCCTGCAGCTTTTCGGTACCGAAAGAAACCTTGCCGATGGGGCAGTGAATGATGTTGGTTTTATCCAGACGATACTCGATCTTACCTGCCTTGGCCTCTTTTACCGCTTTGGCGATATCCGGGGTTACGGTGCCGGCCTTCGGGTTCGGCATGAGGCCGCGCGGGCCCAACACTTTACCAAGACGGCCAACCAGACCCATCATATCGGGTGTGGTGATCAGCACATCAAAGTCCATCCAGTTTTCAGACTGAATTTTCTGAACCATGTCTTCCGCACCGATAAACTCAGCGCCGGCTTCCTCAGCCAACTTCTGGTTATCACCCTTGCAGATCGCCAAAACGCGAACCTGCTTGCCGGTGCCGTTCGGCAGAACGATCGCGCCGCGAACCTGCTGATCCGCATGGCGGCCGTCTACGCCCAACTTGACATGGACTTCGACTGTTTCATCAAATTTTGCGGTACCAGTCTTTACGCACAACTCCAGAGCATCCTGAGGATCATACAGCTTTGCGCGTTCAACCAGCTTGGCACCGTCTACATATTTCTTACCGTGTTTCATTGGTTTTCCTCCCTATTGAGTGGTAAAATCGGATTATTCCTCCCACCCGGGTGATCAATCTACGACTTCAATGCCCATGCTGCGCGCGGTTCCCGCTACCATGCTCATGGCAGACTCTACGCTGGAAGCATTGAGATCGGGCATCTTCTGTTCCGCAATCTTCTTGACCTGCTCACGGGTAATCTTTGCAACCTTAGTCTTGTTCGGAACACCCGAACCACTCTCGATCCCGCAGGCTTTTTTGATAAGAATCGCAGCGGGCGGAGTTTTGGTAATGAACGAGAAAGAGCGGTCTGCGTAAACCGTGATCACCACAGGGATAATAAGACCGACGTCGTTCTTTGTGCGCTCATTGAATTCCTTCGTAAACGCCATAATGTTGACACCGTGCTGACCGAGGGCCGGACCAACCGGGGGAGCCGGGGTCGCCTTGCCAGCGGGTATCTGGAGCTTAATAAAGCCCGTAACCTTTTGAGCCATTTTGTTGCACCTCCAAAATTCGTGGTAGATGGCGGAACAGCAGCGATTGCGCCGTCCCTCCCACAGGGGCAAGCCCCTCATAATGAGCGGAAATTCCGCTGATTATACTAAACTGTTGTTTAATCAGACACCAGCTCGGCCTGATCCAACTCAAGCTCTACCGGAGTCTCGCGTCCGAACATAGATACCGTGACACGAACACGGTTTTTGTCCAGATCCACTTCTTCGACCGTACCGACAAATCCTTCCAGCGGACCGTCCACAATATGGACCGAATCGCCCACCTGGTACGATACCTCCACGGTTTTCTTCTCCACGCCCATGCGCGCCACTTCCTCATCGGTAAGCGGAATCGGCTTGGACGTAGGTCCTACAAAACCGGTACAGCCGCGGATATTGCGAACCACATACCAGGATTCATCGGTGAGGGCCATCTTCACCAAAACATAGCTGGGGTAGATCTTGCGCTCCACTTCACGTTTCTTTCCGTCCTTGATTTCAGTAATCATCTCAGTCGGAACTCGGATTTCCTGAATCAAATCCTGAAGCTGGCGATTCTCCACCGTTTTTTCCAGGTTGGATGCCACTTTGTTCTCATACCCGGAATAGGTATGAATCACGTACCACCTGACGTCTTCCGGCATAGTTATTTCCTCCGCATACTCACTTCGCAATATTCATGAACAGCCCCAACAGATTCATAAAAACGGTATCCAGGCCGAAAATGAACAGACCGATAATCAGAATCATCGCCAGAACCACGCCGGTATTTTTAAACACCGACTTCGGGGTAGGCCAGACAATCTTCTTGAGTTCGTTTTTGCAGTCGCGGAAAAACTTCGCCACACCCAGGCCGAAATTGACGAGAGCGTTGGGTTTTTTCTCAGCCATCTGTTTTCTCCCTCCGACTTACTTCGTTTCCTTATGAACAGTGTGTTTCTTGCAGAATCTGCAGTACTTGTTCATCTCAAGCCTGTCCGGGTCGTTCTTCTTGTTTTTCATTGTGTCGTAGTTACGCTGTTTGCACTCTGTGCAGGCTAATGTGACTTTTACTCTCATGACGGCACCTCCCGTTTCACGGAAAATTATTGGATCCGTAAAGGACCACGGCCTCCCTCTTAAAAGGGCACAAAAAAATAACCCCTTATTTGAGGTATTTCATATTATAACATACTATTTGCCGGCGGTCAACTGTTTTTTTCACGCCCGACGAAGCCGGGTGCGCACCCGGCCGGCCTTTCGCCGGAGACGGAGCGCACCGGGTTCCGTTACACGTGATCATCAAGGGTTTGGAGCATCTCATCCGCATATTTCGGTTTCTTTTTCTTCTTTTCCGGCCGGATTTTTTTGCCCTTGAGTGCCTTGGCTTTGTCGTATACCTTGGAAAGATCCTCGCTGAAGTTTTTGCTCAGGTTCTCAAGCGCCTGCTGGTCGTTGATCCCATTGAGCAGAACAATCGTGATAATGGAACGAACGTCCATATCACCATGCTCATATATTTCATTCAGAACATTGCACAGCTTTTTAAACGGCTCGGTACCCGAATAGGTTTTCGCCAGCTGCTCTACACGGCTTACCACATGCTCGCGTGTAAAGGTAACGCTGCGCACGGTTCCATAGGTGGCCCGCTCCTGCGCCAGCTCAGCACGCAGCTCTGGGAAAATACTGGCCAGACGGTTAAAGAAGAACAGGGGGTCGGTTGTCGCATCCTCGTCCTTTTTCTTTCTCTTTTTCTGCTGACGTATCAGCTCCTTACGGCTGCTGCCGCCCAGCGTTTCTGCGAAATCCTCCGCAATGCTTGCCGCGTAGGCTGCGGTGTCGGCTTCGGGGTCAAACGCCCAAGAAGAAAGCTTCTTCCACTGATTGTCCGGCTTGGCATCCGTTACCCCACAGGCGCGCAGATGAAACAGCTTTGTCGCCCGCTCATACAGCACGCTGTACGCCGCGTCTTCGCTGAGATAAACCGCAGCCTGTCCCTGTTCCTCCTGCACGTCCTCCTTTCTTTGGAATCCCTGCTCCAAAAGAACGGAACGCACCTTTTCGGCAATCAGGTCAAATGCTTTTTGTTCCAACTGTCATCACTCCTGCTATTGTAATCAACCAAAGGAATCAAATCGTGTTCGAAAGTGCTGTTTTGTCTTCCCCATAGGCAGGGATACAAAACAGCATCATTTTACTCTAGCTTATGAATACTGCCATTCATCTGGGCGCAGCCCATAGATCGTTCTGTATTGAAAACACGTAGTTTAGTATACACTATTTTTTACGGCTTGTCACTAAGAAGCACTTCCCTTCCGGGAATATTTATTATTATGAAGAAAACCGCTGTTTTCCGCCGGCCGAATAGACAGGGAGGCTGCGTTTTGTCGCGTCACGCATCCCAAAAATTCTGGCCGGTGAATATTGGGAGAATTCACACTCTGCTTATGCGCGCTCCGCGGTATAAAACCGCGGAGCATTTTTGTTGAGTGGGATCACGCAAAAATTCAGGGTGACCCCAGAGATCCCGCGAATTTCGCATTGCGCCCGCCGCCCGCTTGTGCTATGATATATATTTGAAATATTGTATCTTGCCGCAGTGCATGAACCGCGCTTCTGCTGGCGTATCATAACAGCAGTAGATACCTGTTTGGAGCGCAGCGTGATTTTGCAAGAATACGGAGGGAATATCATGTCAAAAACAACTGTCGCCGTTCTGTTCGGCGGCTGCTCTACCGAGCATGAGGTTTCGCGCGTTTCGGCGGCCTCTGTGATTCAGAATATCCCACAGGACAAATACAACGTCGTCAAAATCGGTATTACGAAGGAAGGCCGGTGGCTGCTGTTTTCCGGTGACCCGGCCGAAATGCCTGACGGCAGCTGGGAACAAAACCCCGCAAACCGCACCGCGCTGATTTCGCCCGACCGCACGGTTCACGGCATTCTGGCCCAAACCGAAACCGGCTTTGAAACCATCCCTGTGGATGTGGTGTTCCCGGTGCTGCACGGCAAAAACGGCGAGGACGGTACTGTGCAGGGCCTGCTGCAGATGGCGGGCATTCCGTTCGTGGGCTGCTCGTCACTTGTTTCCGCGGTGTGCATGGATAAGGCGATCACCAACAGCCTGCTCGAAACCGCCGGAATCCCCCAGGCCCATTACCTGTGGTTCTTTACCGACAACTACTTCACCGGCGCGGAGAAAATCTGCAAAAAGATTGAAGCACGCCTTGGCTACCCCGTATTCGTAAAGCCCGCAAACTCCGGCTCCTCCGTTGGAGTCAGCAAGGTTACCCGCCCCGAGGATCTGGACGCTGCCATTCAGCGCGCGGCCCGCGAGGACATCAAGGTCGTTGTGGAGGAAGCCGTCGTCGGACAGGAGGTCGAGTGCGCCGTTCTGGGGCTTTCGCGCCCCGAAGCCTCAATCGTGGGTGAAATCGCCTCCGGCGCAGACTTTTATGATTACGACGATAAATATAAAACCGGTGCTGCAAAGCTGTTCATCCCCGCCCACATCCCGGAGGATATCGCCGAAGAGGTGCGGGAAAACGCCCTGCGGGCCTACCGCATGCTTGGCTGCAGCGGCCTTGCGCGCGTGGATTTCTTTGTGCGTAAAAGCGACGGCGCCGTTCTGCTCAACGAGCTGAACACCCTGCCGGGCTTTACCAGCATCAGCATGTACCCCAAGCTCTGGGAGGCCTCCGGCCTGCCCTATCCCGAGCTACTGGACCGCCTGATTCAGCTGGCTTTTGACAAAGTGTATTTCTGATTGCGATGCTTCCGGTTTACCGGAGGGCACCGGAAGGAGAGGATCATTCATGCAGGAAAATTATTGGATCAATATCGTCGGCCGACAGACGATCGACGATGATGTGGGTGAAGTGACCCTCACAACCCTTGGCTCCTATTTAACCAAGGGCGACACTCGCTTTATTGTTTATAAGGAATATGACCCCGACCACAACAACGCAGCCATCACCTCTGTGCTGAAGGTAGACGGCAGCAATACCGTCTCACTGATGCGCGGCGGCGGAAATACCCGCCTGATTCTTGAAAAGGGAAAGCGCCACCAGTGCCAGTATGATACCGGCTTTGGCGCTCTGATGGTTGGTGTGTTCACCAGCGAGGTGGATTCCCGCCTTCACGACAAAGGCGGCGAGCTGGCCGTAAACTATACGCTGGACATCAATGCGGATTTGTCCAGCATCAATGAAATCCTGATTACCGTCAAGGAGGCAGAACAGAAAGATGTCGAAACTAGTACAGCAAGCCACTGAAGAGCTGAGAGAAGCCATTTTGAACGCCGTGGGCCGCGCGGTGGCCGCAGGGGAACTTTCCGCTGAGCCAATGCCCGCTTTTACGCTCGAAATTCCGGCAGACCGCGCCCATGGGGACTGGTCTGCCAACGCCGCGCTGGTTTCGGCCCGCGCATTCCGTCTGCCCCCGCGTAAAATCGCCGAGCTGATCACAAAGCATCTGGTACTCAGCGGTACTTATTTTGACCGCTACGAAATAGCGGGCCCGGGCTTTTTGAACTTCTTCTTCTCCTCCCGCTTTTATGTGGATGTGCTGAAGGACATTGCCGCGCTGGGCAGCAACTACGGCCGCAGCAATTACGGCAAAAAGAAAAAAGTGATGGTGGAATTCGTTTCCGCCAACCCCACCGGCCCCATGCACATGGGCAACGCCCGCGGCGGCGCTCTGGGAGACTGCCTCTCCGCTGTTCTGGATATGGCGGGCTTTGAGGTATGGCGCGAGTTTTATGTCAACGATGCCGGCAATCAGATTGAAAAATTCGGTGCTTCTTTGTCCGCCCGGTACCAACAGCTCTTTTTGGGTGAGGATGCCGTGGAGTTCCCCGAGGACGGCTATCAGGGAGAGGACATTAAGGAAAATACTAAGCTGTATGCCGATGAGTTCGGCAAAAAGCTGCTGCAGGCCGACGAAGAAACCCGCCGGCGCGAACTGGTAGAATATGTTCTGCCCCGCAACATCCAAAAAATGAAGGATGACCTGAAAAAATACCGTATCGAATACGACCAATGGTTTTTGGAAAGCACTCTGCACAATGATGGCGAGCTGAAGGAAGCGCTGAAGCTTCTGACCGATCGAGGAGTCACCTATGAAAAGGATGGCGCTTTGTGGTACCGCGCCACCGACTTCGGTGCGGAAAAGGACGAGGTGCTTGTTCGCCAGAATGGCAACCCCACCTATTTTGCGGCGGACATTGCATACCATCGCAACAAGATTGAAAAGCGCGGCTATGATCTGTGTATCGATGTTTGGGGCGCCGACCACCACGGCCATGTTGCCCGTTTAAAGGGCGCGCTCGACGCGATTGGCCTGAAGGGAAGCCAGCTTGACGTTGTGCTGATGCAGCTTGTGAGGCTCACCCGCGACGGCCAGGTTGTGCGCATGAGCAAGCGCACCGGAAAAGCAATTCAGCTGGCCGATCTGCTCGACGAGGTGCCCGTAGACGCGGCGCGCTTCCTGTTTAACATGCGCGAGCCGAATTCGCAGATGGAATTCGACCTGGATCTGGCCGTGCAACAGGATTCCCAGAATCCCGTCTATTATGTACAGTATGCCAACGCCAGAATTTGCAGTATCCTGCGGAACTTGGCGGCCGACGGCATCGCCCCGCGCGAATGCACCAACAGCGAGCTGGCCCTTCTGACCGCGCCCGAGGAGTTGGAGCTGATCCGGCATCTGTCATCGTTTACTGAGGAGATCGTGCAGGCGGCCAAGGATTACGACCCCGCGCGCATCAATCGCTATGTGATCACGCTGGCAACGCTGTTCCACAAATTCTACAATACCTGCCGTGTCCGCGGCGAGGAAGAAAGCCTGACGGCAGCGCGTTTGGCTCTTTGCACGGCGGTTACCACCGTCATTCGCAATGTGCTTTCCATGTTTAAAATTTCAGCGCCCGAGTCGATGTAAAAAACGCACTGTGTTCCCCGCCAACGGCAGGGGGAGCATAAAATCACTTTCATTTTACTTTTATGGCAAAGCCGCACATTCTGAAACCAGAATTTCTTCCCCGTCTATGACGGGGTGGGAAATTCATAGGCTTTTAAAAGCCGCTTTGCTGTCAAATTTCAGGATCAATTACAGGAGGATGTCATCATGAATGTTCCTTGGAGGCTGCCTTTCCTTTTGGGCGGCCCTGCCGCGGAAGATTTTCACGTTTCTTCCGCCGGCAACGATCTGAGTGCAGAACAATGGCTGCTTCAGAACGGTGAGCTTCTGCGGAAAAAGCAGGAAGAGTGGCTGTCTACCGGAATTGGCGGCCTGTGTGCCCCTACCGCCTTTTCACATGCCTTTTCCCCCGACCGCGAGGCTCTGCGGGAGCAGGTGCGCCTGCTGAACGCCGGGCTTCTGGAAATAACCCGTCAGTCGGCGCAGCGCTTTGGGGTGCCGGTAGGCGCGCGGGTTGGCGGCAGCGGGCTGTTTGTGCCCCCCTACGGTGAAGCGGATTTTGACGACATTTACGATGGCTACCGCGACCAAATCCGTGTACTGGAGCAGGGCGGCGCAGAGTTCATTCTGATTGAGAATCAATCCTCGATGGCAGACATGCGGGCGGCGGTGCTGGCCTCCCGTACCTCCGACTTTTCTGTTTTTGTCACCCTTTCCGTGGACGAAAGCGGTAAAACCCTTACGGGCTGCTCGCTGCTGCCCGCCGTGATCACCCTGCAGGCTATGGGCGTGGAAGCGATCGGCCTTGGCGGCCCGATGCCTCCACTTGAAATGCTCCCCTTGCTGAAGGAAGTGATTCCCCACGCGTCGGTTCCGCTGTGCGCGATTCCCTCCGCCGAAGGGCTTTCGCCCGAAGCGTTTGCGGAGCAGGCACAGGCGCTGCTCCGCGCAGGGGTTCCGGTGCTGGGAATCGGCGGTGATCAGACTCCCGCGCATTGGCAGGCCCTGCGGCAGAAGGCACAAGAGCCCTTTGCGTTCGGGTCGGATTATGCCGACGCGGACAATTATGCCGCCGCAACGGAAAACGAGGCCTTCTTCCTCGGCAGCGACATCACCCTGAGCGAGCCGATTGAATGCTCGATTGCGCTGGAGGAAGACCTGATTGATCTGGACGACGAGCAGGTCAACGCCGCTCTGATTGAACTCAACACGCTGGATGACGTGATGCTGCTCTCTCAGTTCGGCTCCGTCACCCGCCTGCCGCTGGCTGTACATACCGACAGCCGTACAATTCTGGAGGCGGCCCTGCGCTATGTACAAGGGCGGCTGATCGTGGACACCAACTGCCAGATTGATCTGGAGCTGATCGAACGCACCGCAAGCAAATATGGCGCAATTGTATATTGATTCAAAAATCCCCCGGCTAAGCCGGGAGATTTTTGCGTGCAAAACAGACAGATCGCCGAAGGCACAAGGCTAAGCGCTGTAATAAAGGAGCATCCTTGTCGTATATAACTGATATTGCAGTGAACTCAACGAGGTAAGCACAAATGTGAAACCGGTCACGGTCGCGTGACCCTCCGAAACACTGAGAAGCCGCGAAGAAAATCTTCGCGGCTTCTTTCATTACTATAAAAAGGATGAACTTTTCATGTGCTTTCTCAGGGGAACCGTACCAAGTCCATACTGGATTCGGCCGATCCTAACCCTGTCATCGCGCTGTTGGCGAAAATCAGCCGATGAACTCCTGAGTCCAATAGTTGCCGTCAGAAACATAGCCCACGCCGATCTCGGTATAAGCGCTGTTCAGAATGTTGGCTTTGTGGCCCGGAGAATTCATCCAGCCCTCCATAACGGCTTCGGGGGTACGGTAGCCCATGGCGATGTTCTCGCCGGCGGTGCGGTAAGTAATCCCGAATTTCTTCATCATATCAAACGGAGAACCATAGGTGGGGCTGGTGTGCGAGAAGTAGTTGTTGTCGTGCATATCCTGCGACTTGGCTCTCGCCACGTTGGACAGCTTCAGGTTCATGGTCACGGATTTCAGGCCGGCCTTGGCACGCTCCTGGTTAACCAGCTCGACAACCCGCTCCTCAAAGGTCAGCGTATCGGAGGGCTTTGCGGAAGAAACCGCGCTGGAGCTCGACTGGCTGGAGGACGGTGTGCTGGAAGAAGCACTGGACGAGGAGCTGGAGGGTTTGCTGGATGTGGCCTGACTGCTGGAAGAAGAGCTGGAGGGCTTACTGGAAGCCTGACTGCTGGAAGGCTTGCTGGAAGCCTGACTGCCGGAAGAAGAATTGCAGGAGGAACCCGTGCAATTGGTGGTCTTACCGGAGCAGGAAGAACCAGAGTTACCGCAGTTTTTCAATGAGGCCAGGGAATCAGGTACCGAAACACCGCAGCGTTCCAGCACCTGGCGGAAACAGTTGGGTACGTTCGCCGCGCAGTTGGAAGAAGTACCGTTCGCACATTCCGCCTGTTTGCAGGAGACCTTATCCAACACAGCGGAGAGCTCCGGAATTGCGGAAGCCGTCGGGCAGGTGCTGGTGGTCTGTGCCTTCACGGCGGTGTTGCCGGTGCAGTTCGAAGAACCGTAAGAAGTTTTTGAAGCCGCAGTAGTGGCTCCGCAGTTTTGAGAGGATGCGCTCTTTCCGGCAGATGTAAGCGCCTGACTGACTGCCTTTTCCACCGCACTGGAGCCTGTGCTCGTAGTCTTTGAGGCAGTGCTGGTGGGGCAGGATGTAACGTTCCCCGAGGTTTGTACTGTTTTCTGCTGGTAAGCAACCGCAGATGCTGTGACGGTAGAACCGATTGCCACCGCTAATACAGTGGCGTATAACCTACGTAATTTCATAGAATGTACCTCCTTGGTAAAGCTTGTAATAACTTGTCATAAGTGTAACACTTTTGTAACATATTGCAAGCTGTAAATTCTGGCAGCTTTCCTGCCGAAATTGAACAGGTACAAAAGCAACGCTAAAAAAGCAATGGTTCAGCCGGTCAATCACGCGCCGTATTCCCTTGAAAAAACGTCGGGAAACGCCTCTTAAGGCAGGGCGGCGGTGCTTTGTCTTGTAAATAATGTTAAAAGCAGTATCTTCTGGCATTTTGCTTTTCTCCGCTTTGACTTTCCGCTATAATGAAAGAATCAACCGTAGGAGGGACTTTCGTTCATGCAGGAACCTTATTTTATATTTGATCTGGATTCAACCGTCACCCGGGAAGAGCTGCTTCCGCTGCTGGCTCAGCAGATCGGAATGGAACAAAAATCGAGTGAGATTACAGAGCAGGCCAGACGCGGCCTTCTCCCCTTTGAAGAGAGCTTTCGGCTGCAAATTGAGCTGCTGCGTCAAATCCCCATTGCTGACGCCCAAAAAATTGCCGGCGAGATTGCCCTGAACGAGCGCCTGGCTGCCTGGATTCGCGTTCACCGCGAGCGCTGCTTTTTAGCGACTGAGCACCCGGATGTATGGACGCAGCCGCTGCTACGCCGTCTTCAAATGGAGGGGCGATGTTTTTCCTCCAAAACCATTACGAGAAACGGATACATAGACCGTATTTCCTATTATCTGAACAAAAAGGAGATTGTGGGGCATTTCCCCACTCCTGTTGTGGCCGTCGGCGACGGGGCCAGTGACGCCGAAATGCTGAGCCTGGCCAGCGTAGGGATCGGCTTTGGCGGTTCACGCCCAATAGCGCCCACTGCGCGCGACAGCGCCGATTACTGCGTGTTTGACGAGCAGCAGCTCTGCGCTTTGCTCGATCATTTGGCCTGTCTTCAGCCAATCGCATCCACAGCGGCTCCCTCTTTGCTGCGGATTTAAGATTTCTTCAGCCGTGGTTTATACCATTTGCAAGAAAACAATTACCACTGCTTCATGACGAGTAAAACGCGGGGTATCTGAAGCCATAGCACAGAAAAAGCCGGGGAGCATCCCCGGCTTTTTTATTATTCAGTAGCTTGTGCCTGTTCGGCCGTTGCATTTTCCTGCTGCTCCTGCAGCTGGCGGCGGATTGCCTCGCGCTCACGGGACAGCTCGTGCAGAAGCTCCTCAAACGACCAGGTGCGGTTTGTGTCGGTCACGACCGCTTTCATCGCCTGATTCCGGGGATCAACCGTGTGCAGACGATTCAGCACCTGATCCAGCCGATTGGAGGTAAAGCCGGAAAACACCATGGCACTGCGCTCCGGGATTTCTCCGTCATAGCTCTTCCCTTCGGGTGAAGCGGACGCAAGCGCTCCCACCGTTTCGCCGAGCTGCTCCTGTGTCACAGGCCGGCAGGGAATTCCCGCCCGGCTGAATGCCTCTATTGCGCTTTTCCCCAGTTCTGTATCTTCTGTCAGGCGGTATAGTAAAACCACCTCTTGTACTACTCTAGCTTTCATCTCTTCTGTTCCGGCGCGTCAGACGCGCCACTCCTTTCTGCTTGATTGGGCTTTGGCCCCTGCTTTCTCTTCTGTAAATGATAAGAAATTCGGAGCAGGAGCGCATCCGGTATCGCGCGCATCAAAAGCTTTGACACCTTCATCGTGCTGCCGGGAATGATCACCGGCTGGCGGGAGAACATCTGCTGAATCGCAATCATCGCTACACGCTGGCTCGACATGCTGCGAACGCTGAAGCGCACGTCTGCCACCTGGTCAAACTCCGTATTCACCGGACCGGGGCAAAGGGTCCCGATATACACGTGGCTCCCCCGGCGGCGCAGCTCTTCGCCCACAGCCTGCGTCAGCCGCAGCACATACGCTTTGGACGCGTAATAGGAGGAAAGCAGCGGGCCGGGCAAAAACGCCGCGCTCGACGCTACATTGAGGATATACCCGGAATCCCGGTTCAGAAAATCGCGCAGGAACAGCTTTGTGAGGATATGCACCGCGCGGACGTTGACATCCAGCAGTTCCAGCTCTCGGTGCAGATCTGTTTCCGCAAAGGAACCAAACAAGCCGAAGCCTGCATTGTTAATGAGAATATCGATGTTTTCTCCTCTGGTCTGCTCGTACAGATCAAAGCAAGCCTGTTCCTGCCCCAAATCGGCGCAAATAATTTTCACCTGCGAGGGCAGCAGATGCTGCAGCTCCTCCAGCCGTTCCTTGCGGCGGGCCACCAGAATCAGGTCATAGCCGCGGCGGCTCAGAATTTTGGCCATGTCACGGCCGATTCCCGAACTGGCCCCTGTAATCAATGCTTTCATCGTTTCCACTCCTTCCCCCAGCGGCGGGCGAATTGAATTATTTCTCATACTATCATAAATCAGCAAATAAGCTTACAAAGACATTATCTGAATCCGTAGAATCACCAAGCGGATGATTTCATCCGCTCTCAGCCGCCCGAAGCTTCCCTTCGAATCCGTAAAGCTATTATATCGCATCTTTTTCCGTACGCCAACCGTTTTTAGAAAGAAAAAATGAGGTCGGGTTCTCTCTGGAATCCGGCCTCATTATAAAGCTGTGATCAAAACAAATCCTGCTTAATCCTTTTTGGCGATCGCATGCTGAATTGCTTTGATGATTTCCACTGCCACCAGCGGAACAAAAGCCAGACCGATCACGATCAGCCATGCCTCCATATGCATAAAGTCAACATTGAAGACACCATTGAGAGACGGAACCAGCAGTACCACCAGCATCAAAGCCAGAGACGCCAGGAACGCACCGTTCATGTACTTGTTAGTGAAGAAGCCAACCTTAAACAGCGAGTGGCTGGAACGGATGTTGAACGCGTGGATCAGCTGAGAGATCGCCAACACGGCAAACGCCATGCTCTCGCCCAATACAATATCGATTCCCTGTGCATTCGGGCTAATCGGGGTGATGACGCGGGTACCAAGATAGTATGCAACCAGCGTAATGGTACCGATAATCACACCCTGAACAATTGCCATAGCACCTACCCCGTGGGCAAAGATGCTCTCGGACTTCGAGCGGGGCTTACGGCTCATCACGTCGAACTCAACCGGCTCCATGCCCAGCGCAAGCGCCGGCAGGCTGTCTGTTACGAGGTTGATCCACAGCAGCTGGACAGGCATCAGCGGAGATTCCTTCCACAGCAGCATTGCAACAAACACGGTAATAACCTCGCCCAGGTTGCACGACAACAGGAAGTGAACCGCTTTGCGGATATTGTCATAAATACCGCGGCCTTCCTTAACGGCCGTAACAATCGTAGAGAAGTTGTCGTCCGTTAGTGTCATGGCGGCAGCGCCCTTGGCTACGTCGGTACCGGTAATACCCATCGCGCAGCCGATATCCGCCGCTTTCAGCGCCGGAGCGTCATTTACGCCGTCGCCGGTCATCGCAACAACCTGGTCTTCCTTCTGCCACGCTTTTACAATGCGGATTTTATCCGACGGAGTAACACGGGCATACACCTTGTAATGCTTGATGTTCTCGGACAACTCTTCGTCGCTCATCGCCTGCAACTGTGCGCCAGTGATGGCCTGATCGCCCTCACGCAGGATTCCCAGATCCTTCGCAATGGCTGAAGCGGTCGCTACATGGTCACCGGTGATCATAATGGTCTGAATACCGGCCTTGTAGCACTCGGCGATGGAAGCCTTTACTTCCTGTCTTGGCGGATCAATCATACCGACCAAGCCAACAAGGGAGAGGTCTTTCTCCAGCTCGGCGGCGGTGTATTCCCGAGGCTCTTCATCGATCACCTTGCTGCCGATTGCCAGAACGCGCAGTGCATCCTGTGCCATCTGCTCGTTAGCGCGGGTAGCTGCTTCAATATCGCCAGAGGCGCAACGACCGAACAGTATGTCCGGAGCGCCCTTAACAATGACGATAATCTTACCGTCGGTTTTTACCACGGTTGTCATCAGCTTACGGTCGGAGTCAAACGGAACCTCGCCAATTCTGGGAGCGGAGCAATCCAGCTCTGAGCGGTGGATATCGTTGCGCATGGCGCAGGCTACGATAGCGGTTTCAGTCGGGTCACCCAAGTGCTTCTCCGTTCCGTCCTCCTCAATGCGCACAATACCGTCTGTGCACAGGGTTCCCAAACGCAACAGAGAAAGAGTCTCATCAGAAAGGTCGCCATCCAGCGGAACGACGCCCTGCTTTTCGGTATACGCCTTTACCAGAGTCATGCGGTTCTGGGTCAAAGTTCCGGTTTTATCAGAGCAAATAACAGAGGTGCAACCCAGTGTTTCAACCGCAGGCAGCTGACGGATGATTGCGTTTTTCTCAACCATGCGCTGTACGCCGATCGCGAGCACGATGGTAACAATTGCCGGCAGACCTTCGGGGATTGCCGCAACAGCCAGAGAAACAGCCGTCATAAACATTTCAAGAATACCGGTTACCGCATCTTCGCCATCCATCGGGCCGACCACGTCGATCAAGCCAACGACGAATACGATCGCACAGATCACCAGAGTGAGGATACCCAGGTATTTACCGAGCTGAGCCAGCTTCTGCTGCAGCGGGGTCATACCCTTCTCTTCCTCATCCAGCAGTGCGGCGATCTTGCCCATTTCGGTTTCCATACCGGTACCGATCACAAGCGCCTTGGCGGTACCATAAGAAACCGCGCAGCCAGAATGTACCATGTTAAAGCGGTCGCCCAGAGGGGCGTCTACTTTTATGTCGTCCGTTGCTATTTTGTCTGCTGGAACAGATTCACCGGTAAGAGCCGCTTCGTCACATTTGAGGCTGGAGCTGCGAATCAGTCGGCAGTCTGCCGGAACAAAGTCGCCCGCTTCCAGTTCAACGACATCGCCGGGAACCAGATGAGAAGAAGGAATGGACTGTATCTTACCGTCACGGAGCACCTTTGCGTTGGGGGCTGTCATGTTTTTCAGCGCTTCCAGAGCGGCTTCCGCTCGGCTCTCCTGAATCACACCCATCACACCGTTTAGCACGACGATCAATACGATTACGATGGGCTCAATCCACTCAGCCTCATGGCCAATCATCGTGTTGTAGATACTAAGTACAACAGAAATCAAGGCCGCAACCATCAGGATGATAATCATAACATCCTTCATCTGGTCCATAAAACGCTGGAAGAAGGTACGGGGCGGCTTTTCGTTCAGCTTATTTAGACCATATTTCTGAAGGCGGGATTCTGCCTCCGAAGTGGTCAGACCAAGCTTGAAGTCCGTTTTCAGGGTTTCCTGAATTTTTTCTAGAGCTTCAGCGTGCCAATTCATTCCTAGATGTCAACCTCCAATAATTTTGAATTTGACCATAGCCAATCAAGTATAGCCGGGCCGGGCTTTTCCGGTGAATTGCAAGAGAGTGTTTTTCCTCCGTCAAAAAAGCGACCGCCTTTGTTTGAAAAATAACAGCGTTCTTCCCCCGAAAAAAATGTCAAATCAAACAAAAAGACGGGAGCGCCAGGCAGCAATCCCGAAAAAAAATGTAGCTAGAACCCATATAGCACAGTCATTCCCCACAATATGAATTCAGTTCCTGTTACAAAATCTATTATCTCTCATAAGACATTATTTGTCCAGTGCTTTTTCAAAAATTTCGTTCGATTTTTGAATTTTTTTGCTTCGCGTCCCGCATTTTTTTGCCTTTAAGACCGCATTTTGTACAAAAAGACGCACCAAAGGCCAAAAAAGGGTGGCCATGCCGCGCTTTTGTAGAATAAAACGACACAAAAAAGAAAATTGTTACCAATACTTTGTTTAAAAAAAGACGCTCTAATGTTACTATTATAATAGAGAATGTGTTTTCTGTCTAGAATTTTTATACAAATATTATTTGATCCCCTGTTTTTTTAATGTTCTTTTACTCAATAATGAATAAAAGTGCCCTACTGGCCACAAATTTCATCTGTCATTTCCCCAGTTCCGTCGGGGAAGCGACGCAGTATTGTAACAATTTCGGTTAGAAAAAACAATTCTTGCAAAGCACCTTTTGGGCCGATATAATGAAAATAACTTTTCACGGAAAGGAAAGCACATGATGCACCAATGGAAGATTGGAATTCTCGGTACCGGCGGCATTGCTGAAAAAATGGCTTACACTCTGAGCCGCATGCCCGAGGTACTCCTGCTTGCGGCAGCGGCCAGAGATGAGGAACGAGCCCGCGCGTTTGCACAGCGGTTCGGCGTACCGAGGGCTTACGGCTCTTACCTGGCTCTGGCACAGGATCCGGACATCGACCTGATCTACATTGCCACCCCGAACAATTATCACCGGGAACACGCCCTGCTTTGCCTGAATAATGGAAAGCACGTGCTGTGCGAAAAGCCCTTTACTATGAATGAAGCCGAAGCCTTAGAGGTGTTCGCCAAGGCGGCCGAACGGCGGCTCCTTGTTACCGAAGCCCTCTGGACAAGGTATATGCCGCTTTCCGCACAGCTATGCAGATTACTCAAAGACGGCGCCATCGGCGAGCCGTTTTTGCTGCAGGCCAGCATGAGCGCACTTTCTCCCTTGCCCCGGCTGAAGGACCCTAATTTAGGCGGCGGCGCGCTGTTGGATATTGGCGTATACCTGCTTACAATCGACGCACTGGTGTTCGGCTCCGAGGTAGAAAGCATTTCCACCAGCGTCATCCGCTCCGCCGAGGGGATCGATCTTCAAAGCTGCCTTTCCCTGCTTCATCCCGGTCAAAAACTCGCGGTACTCAGCAGCACCATGCTGGCCGTTAGTGACCGCAGGGCGTATGTATACGGCAGTAAGGGCTTTCTTACCATTGATAACCTGAATAATCCCGAGCAGATTGAAGTGTTCGATCAAAACCGCTGTTCTACGGGCGTTTACCGCCGCCCCGAGCAAATCAGTGGCATGGAATACGAGGTACGCTCATGCCTGAACGCCATTGAATACGGGCAGATGGAATGCCCCGAAATGCCCCACGCGGAAACGCTTCGTATTTTACGCAGGATGGATTCCATTCGGGCCGACTGGGGAATGCGTTACCCCTGTGAACAGTAATCTGCACCATACTGTATTTTTGATCCTTTTCCCTCTTTTTTCTTGACAGCCCGCCGACAGGAGAGTTATAATAGCCGTATTCTAAATGCAATTGAATTTCATTTGCGATTAATTTCAGCAGGAGGATGTTCATGAAAAAATGGTTGCTTGGGTTCGTCAGCGCAGCGCTCTCTGCCGCTCTGCTGGCCGGCTGTGCCGGCGGTACAGGCTCTGTAAGCTCTGCGGGTGAAAGCGCATCCGGTGCAAACGAAGGAAAAAAACTCTTGGTCTACACCAGTTTTTACACGATGTACGATTTCGCGGAAAAAATCGGCGGCGACAAAGTGACGGTTACGAATCTCGTTCCCCCGGGAACGGAGCCGCACGACTGGGAGCCTCAGCCGAACGACATTGTCGGGCTGGAGAAGGCGAACGTTTTCATTTATAACGGCGCGGGAATGGAGCACTGGGTAAACAGTGTGCTGGATTCCATCCAGAACAAAAAGCTTGTTGCGGTAGAGGCTTCCTCCGGGATTTCTCTGCTGGAGGGAACGGGCGAACACGAGGGTGAGGAAAGCCATGCCGCCGAAAGCGCGGAGGAAGTTTCCTCCACCGACCCGCATGTGTGGCTCAATCCCGAAAACGCAAAAAAAGAGATGGAAAATATCAAAAATGCGTTTGTGCAGGCCGACCCCGCCAACAAAGAGACCTACGAGGCGAATTACAGCACCTATGCAGCAAAAGCCGATGAGTTGGACAGCCAGTTCAAAAAGATGACGAGCGAACTGAAAAACAAGGATCTGATTGTGGCGCACCAGGCCTTCGGCTACCTTTGCAGTGCATATGGCCTCAATCAGGTGGCAATCGAGGGTCTTTCCCCCGATTCCGAGCCGGATGCCGCCCGTATGAGCGAGATCATCCAGTTCGCGAAGGAACACAAGATCACCACCATCTTCTTTGAAGAGATGGTAAATCCGAAGGTTGCGGAGACAATTGCGCAGGCCACCGGCGCCAAAACCGCTGTGCTGGACCCCATAGAGGGCCTCAGCGATGAGAACAAAGCCAAGGGACTGGATTATTTCTCGATCATGGAGAAAAACATCGAGGCCATCCGCGAGGCGAACGGCAGCTGATCTTTGGATTCACCCAAACCTCATCGAACCTCATAGAAAAGAGCGAACAGAATGAATCCTATTCTTGAAGTCAACCATCTCAGCTTTGCCTACGGTTCGCAGCCAATTTTATCCGATGTCAGCTTTTCGCTGGAACGCGGCGATTTCGCGGCGATTATCGGTGTGAACGGCGCCGGCAAAAGCACGCTGATGAAGCTGCTTTTGGGCGAGCTTTCTCCCCAAGAAGGCGAAATCACGCTGTTCGGGCAGGAGCTTTCGCACTTTCGCGATTGGCCTAAGATTGGCTATGTGCCGCAGAACGGCGCCGCAGCGAGCGAGAATTTCCCCGCCACAGCGGAAGAAATTGTGCGCGCGAACCTGTATTCCCAAACCGGTTTTCTGCACTTTGGCGGAAAGCGGCAGCGCGAACAGACTCGGCACGCACTAGAATCGGTGAATATGCTGCCCTACGCCAAACGCATGCTCAGCGAGCTTTCGGGCGGGCAGCAGCAGCGGGTGATGCTGGCCAGAGTACTGGCTGCGAACCCGCGGATGATGCTTCTGGACGAACCGACCACCGGGGTGGACGCCCAAACCGTGCAATCGCTGTATGAGCTGCTGGGGCGGCTCAACCGCGAAACCGGGCTGACCATTATTATGATTACGCACGACATTGCCGGGGCGATGGATACCGTGAGCCGGGTGTTGTGCCTGGAGGACGGCTCTTTGGTCGAGCTGAACCACGCCCAGCTGCTGGACGAGATGGGGCATCGACACAAGCACCCCATTCCCCCAAAACAAACCAACCGAACGTATTCTGTTTGAGCGGCAGACCGCCGCCTCTTCCCGCTCCGGCAAAGCCTTGTCTTGCCGGGGCGGGCATCCTGCTTTTTTGCGACTTTCCCTCTGAAAGGATTGGTTTTAGTGTCCATTTTGGACTATGAATTTATGCGGAGGGCCTTTCTGGTCGGCATTCTGCTAGCGGCCACGGTTCCCTGCATCGGCATTGTTGTGGTGTTAAAGCGTCTTTCCATGATGGGCGACGCACTGTCTCACACCAGTCTTGCGGGTGTTGCCGCCGGTTTGGTGCTGGGGATTAACCCCATTCTGGGCGCGGTAGCGGCGTGTATCGCCGCCGCGCTGAGTATTGAGGCCATCCGCAAGAGAATTCCCAAGTACTCCGAGCTTTCCATCGCCATTATTCTGTCAGCCGGCGTTGGTCTGGCCGGCGTTTTATCCAGCTTTGTTAAAAACGCCGCCAACTTCAACAGCTTTCTGTTTGGCAGCATCGTCGCCATCAGCGACTTTGAGCTGATTCTCGTCTGCTGCATCAGCGCGGCGGTGCTGGTGTGCTTTTTGGTGCTGTACCGGGAGCTGTTTCTGATCACTCTGGATGAGCGCACTGCCCGGTTGGCCGGCGTGCCGGTAAAGGCCGTGAACTTTATCTTCACGATTCTGACTGCCGTTACTGTTTCCGTGGCAGCCCGCACCGTCGGCGCGCTGATCATCTCTTCCCTGATGGTGATTCCCGTCACCTGCGCGATGCAAATTGCCAGAAGCTACCGCCAAACGGTATTGTGGTCCATTGTATTCGCGCTGTTGTTCACCGTTTCGGGGCTGTTTCTGTCGTACTATGCCCGACTGCGACCCGGCGCGACGATCGTTTTGATCGGCGTTGTCGTGTTGGTGGTCATTCTGCTGGCAAAAAGTCTGTTTGGAGCAAGGGGAAGCGCGAGCGCGTGACCCCGATAAGGAGATTCCAATGAAAACCGACATCTACATTATTTCCGGCTTTCTGGGAGCCGGAAAAACCACACTGATTGGCCATTTGCTGCGGGAAGTATTTGACCCGAAAGAGACCGTGGTCATTGAAAACGACTTCGGCGAGGTCAGCCTCGACGCTTCGCTCATCCGCTCCGGCGGCTTTGCCGTGAAGGAGCTTAGCGCAGGGTGCATCTGCTGCAGCCTGACCGGTGATTTTCAGGCGGCGATTCTTGAGGTGCTGTGCGAATTTTCACCCAAGCAGATTCTCATTGAGCCGTCCGGTGTGGGAAAGCTTTCCGATATTGAGGCTGCCTGCCGCTCCGCAAAAATTTTGGATATGGCACAGATACGGCGCAAGATCACCGTGGCGGATGTTGTGCGCTGCCGCATGTACATAGAAAACTTTGGGGAATTTTACAAAGACCAGATTCGGCACGCGGATGCCATTCTGCTTAGCCGCACGGAACAGAACCCGGATAAAATCAGTGTTGCCAAAACGTTGCTGGCCACTCTGGCTCCCGAAGCGCAAATTTTCTCCTCATCCTTGGATTCTCTAGATTTCTCCTCTCTGCTTGGCAAGCCTGCCGTACATGAAACGAACTGCCACGAGGATGCCTGCTGCTGTCATAGGCATTTCCACGATCATCACCACGATGAATGCGGCCACGATCCTCACGACCATGCGGCGTATGAGGCGTTCGATACCGTCACGCTTTCTCTCTCCCGCACGATGACCCGACCGGAGCTGGAGGAAGCATTTCATACCGCTGAAAAAACAGGACTTGGGCTTCTTCGCGCCAAGGGGATTGTGAATACACCGGACGGCCCCGCCACCGTGCAGTACCTGCCCGGCGAGCTAAACCTGACCCTGTGTGATCTGCGCCCCGGCTCCCTGTGCCTGATCGGCCGGGATCTAAACGAACAGGAACTCAAGAGGGTATTCGGGAAGGAGTGATCGCTTGGCTATTCCCGTTTATGTGGTCACGGGCTTTCTGGAGTCCGGCAAGACCACTCTGCTCAACCACCTGTTCCGGCAGGAATCTCAAAAGCACCGCCTGATTGTTCAGTTTGAATCGGGAATTGAGGAAATCTCAAACGAAACCGGCTGCGATGTGATGATTGTTCCCAAGCGTGTACTGGAGGACTCCCCTGAAAAATCCGCTGTGAGTATTAGCAATTATGTAACAGAATCCGCGCTGGAAGAAATCTGGGTGGAGTGGAACGGCGTAACGCCGCTCGAGGAGCTGTATGCACTGTTTTCGCGCCCGGAGCTTTCCGGCTGCCGGCTGGAAAAAATAATTCATATGGCAGACGCACAGACGCTCAGCCACCTGCTGGGGCGAACCGGCTCTGCCCTGCCCGGGCAAATTGCCGCGTGCGATTTTGCGGTGCTGCGCGGTGCCTATACAGACGCCGAATTTCGCGGTGCGCGGCGGCTCCTGCGCGAAATTAACCCCGGCCTGCGCGTTATGGGCGATGACGCCCTCGACGAAATTATGACGCGGGCCATCCGTAGAAAAACAAATCCCCCGGCGGTCTTTGCCACGTCGATTCTTGCCTTTGCCACACTGTATTTAGGCGCGGAGGCATTGTTCCATCTTTCGCAGACCCGTGTGAATACAGTGATCAACATCTTCCTCGGCATCATGCTGCAGGCCATCCCCTTTTTGCTGATCGGAGTGCTGATTTCTTCGGCGATTCAGGTGCTGATTCCGCAGCGGGCGATTGAGCGGCTCTTCCCGAAAAATTTGGCGGGAGGGATGCTGGTTGCCATTCTGGCGGGCTTCTGCCTGCCGGTATGCGACTGCGCTTCCATCCCGATCTTCCGCAGTCTGGTGCGAAAGGGCATTCCGCTGCCCGTCGCCGTTACCTTTATGACCGCCACCCCGGTGATTAACCCCGTGGTGATGCTCTCCACCTACACGGCTTTTAACGGCAATCTTTCGGTCATGCTGGGCCGGGTGGGCATGGGGATTCTCTCCGCCGTGCTGATCGGCTGCTGGTTCGCGCTGCGCCCCGGAAAACTGCCTGCCCTTTCCGCGGGGTATGACCGCATTATGTGTTCGTGCGGCTGCTACGGCGGGGCCACAGACGTTTCCACCTTGGGAGAGAAGCTTTCGCTGTTGCTGCGGCATTCACAGGCCGAGTTCTTCAGCGTGGCAAAATACCTGACCGTCGGCGCGTTCCTCGCCGCCGTGTTCCAGGTGATGGTAACAAATTCGCTGCTGCTGCAAACCCCTGCGGATTTTGCCCTTTCACTGCTGCTGATGATGGTACTGGCATTTTTGCTGTCGCTCTGCTCCTCCTCCGATGCCGTTGTTGCAAAAAGCTTTGCGGCACGTTTCCCCATGGCGCCGGTGATGGGCTTTCTTGTATTTGGCCCGATGATGGATCTTAAGAACGTATTGATGCTTTCCGGCGGCTTCTCCCGCCGCTTTGTCGCAAAGCTGTTCCTGGTTTGCTTTACCGTCTGTTTTGTGGTGGTCTACACAACCGCACGCTTGTTTGTAGGAGGCTGATTGGCTATGGAAAAAAGAATGCACAGCCCGCAGACCCTGCTGGAATCCGCCTGCTGCTTATCGTTTGCCGCCATGATTCTTTACCTGGCGGTCACCGGAACGTATTTGCAGTACGTTACGCCCAAAACACTGCCATACCTGTATTTTACCGTGTGCGTGATGGCGCTATGGGGCTTCTTCGGCCTGCTGCGCCGCACCCGCTCCGTGCAAAAAACACGCACCGCCCACTGCCTGACCCTCGTCATCCCGATTTTGTTTCTCCTGCTTCCTCACAGCGCGGTAACCTCCTCGTCACTTTCCTCCGGCTATGTGGGGGCAACCAATCCCGGAACCACTGTCCAGCAGGCGCAGCAGCTCCAGAGCCAATCGTCGGAGCCCGCCTACGGCTCTGCACTGTCGGGACTGGATGAAGCGAACAAGACGATTACCGTAAGCGACAGCGAATTTTATCTGTGGATCTCTGCGCTGTATGAGAATCCCCAGAAATACGATGGATACCATATCCGCATGACCGGCTACGTCTTCCGCGATTCCTCACAGATGACAAACAATGAATTTGTTCCGGCCAGGTTGATGATGAGCTGCTGTGTCGCAGATTTAACACCGGTCGGCCTGCTGTGCCAGTACGATAAAACCGCCGAGCTGAAAGCAGACAGTTGGATCACAGCGGAAGGCACGCTTCATTACGGCGAATATCAGGGCTCGCCCGAGCCGCAGATCACCATAACCGCAGTCACTCCCGCAAAAGAGGTGTCGGGGTATTTGTATCCGGTTTAAGAAGCGGTGCTAAGAAATTGACTCCTCTCAAAAAACAAAAAGGTGCTGCTGCAAAGCTTTCGTTTTGCAGCAGCACCTTTTTTGTTGGGATAAAGATGTTTGGGGAGAAGCACATAGCCCTCACCCCACAATGATGCGAGCTTCCGGCATTACACAGCCGGGCTTACCCGTATGGCGGATGGAAACCGAAAGCCCAAGCGATACAAAGCCCACGCGCCCAATAAACATAGCAAAGATCAAAGCCAGCATAGAAGGATCATCCAGCATAGGCGTCAACCCAATGCCCATTCCTGATGTGCTGAATGCCGCCACCGCCTCATGCAGGGCATCTACACTGCTGATTTTGTTCTGAACATCGCGCATCATCAGCACCCCGGTTGTCATGAACACCGTAAGAAGTCCTCCGAAAAAGAATGTCAGTGAACGATATACCACAGCATGAGCAATTCTTCGATGCCGAAGAACGATTTCATCACTGCCACGCAGAACACTTAGTACAGCAGCCCCTAACACCACCAGAGTGGTATATTTAATTCCGCCGCCGGTAGAGCAAGGAGCAACACCGATAAAACTGAGCATAGCGGAAATCAGCTTGGTTAAATCCTGCTGATTAGCCGTATCCATTGCAGTTAGTCCGGCGGTTCGAAGACTGTTTGACTGAAAAAAAGCGGTATTCAATTTAGCAGGCCAATCCAAATTCCGCAGCGTATTATCATGTTCCAATCCCAAAATCATTGCCGTACCAACAATGAGCAGAACCGCTTCAGCAATCAGTACCACAGTAGAATGCAGACTGAGAGGTACTGTTTTTTCCCTCTTGAAACAGTGCCTCAGCTTCGCATAATAAATATCACTTATTACAATAAAGCCCAAACCACCCGTAATAATAAGCAGATCTAAAGGAATGAGCACCAAAGGATCGCTCGCATACGATATCAGGCTTCCAGATGGTGTCCGAAACCCCATAAGATCAAAACCTGCGTTGCAATAAGCTGAAACTGCATGAAAGACAGACATCCAGATTCCATACAACCCGTACTGAGGCACAAACCGCAGCATCAGAATCAGGGCACCTAATCCTTCGGCCGAAAATGTGACGGTTAAAATCATGCGCAGCAAATGGGAAATGTTCAGGTCATCCCCCTGCAGATTTTCGCGAGCCAAAGAAAGCTCGCGCAACCCCAACTTCTGCCGCAGCAGTAAAGAGAAGCCTGTTGTCACAGTAATGATGCTTAATCCCCCTAATTGAATCAAAAGCAAAATTACTGCCTGCCCCAAACCGTTCCAGTGGATCCATGTATCAAAACGGGTCAGGCCGGTAACACACACGGCTGACACCGCAGTAAACAAAGCATCCATAAAGCGCGTGCCCTGCCCACTGCGTGAGCAGATCGGCAGCATCAAAATCAGCGCACCGATAATAATTAACATCAAGAAGCTGATTACCACCAGCCGCACCGGAGGGGTGGTTCTTACCTTTTTAGACAAAACCGCACTTAAGCCCATCGAAGTTTTTACTCTCCCTCAGTCAAGTTATCTTAGCACACCGAACAGATTCTGCGCCGTTCCGGATTTTTCTAGGATCGCCGCCAGCGGCAAACCTAACACCGTAAGCACCACCAGCTCGCCCGCACCGACGGAAACCGCCGCCGCGAGAAACCCGGCTATTGTAAAGCCGGACGGCAGAAAGAATGCCAGCTCAACCCCAATGACCAACGCGTTGCACAGAACGGGCGGCAGTGCAGACAACACCGGAAGCCCGCGAAAGCGGAAGCGCCGCAGTTGGTAAGAAATCACCGCCGCCAGCAGAGTAGCGCCGGTACCGCAAACAATATCTACCACGCCGTATGGGCTGCCCAGATTGGAAAGCAGGCACCCGATCACGAGGCCGGGAACCGCCGCCGGCGTGAACACCGGCAGAATCGTGAGTGCTTCGGACAGCCGGAACTGAACCGGCCCGTAAGCAAGCCCCATCGCCGACGACAGAATCGTAAGCACCACATAAAGGGCGGCAACCATGGCGCCTTGCACCAAAAATGCGGTGCGCCGAGATAGAGATGTTTTCATTTTTTATTCCTCCGTAGTTTTATTTTAAGTCAGGATCTTGCGACTGACTATGCCTTTTGGGCATGAATTATAGAATACTCCTTTTCATAGTAAAATGCAATTCGTTCTGTATTTTTTACAATAAAATCCTTGGCGTATCAAACCACAATCAATCCGCCTGAAATGGTCTTATTTAAAGCTGCACAATGATCAGTGAATCCGTTTTCCAAGAATATGAAGCAATTTTTTCTGATTTTTATTCTCGCACACCGCGACCACCTGATCGCCCGCGTGAAGAACCGAGCGGCCGTTCGGAATGATCATCTGCCCGCCGCGCATCACGGAAACAATAAGCGTGTTTTCCGGCAGTACAACATCCATCAGGCGAACACCGTGCAAGGATGTATCGTCTGGCAGCACCATACTGCAAATGCCCGCGCGGCCCTTATTCAAAGTAGCCAGCAGGTGCATTTCCGCCAAATCAACCTCCTGCTCGATCATGTTCGTAATAATCTCTGTGCTGGACACGGCAATATCTGGCCCCATGGTTCGCAGAACCTCCAGATTGCGGGGGTTGTTCGCGCGAACGATCACCTTTTTGGCGCCGAATTCCATCTTGGCCAGCTGTGCCGCCACCAGGTTATCCTGGTCACTGCCGGTCACCGCGATAAAGGCATCCGCGTCTTTGGTAGAGGCGCTTTCCAGAATGGCAGGCTCGGTGCCATCGCCGCAGGTTACCTCAACACCCAGATCGTTCGCGATCTTGACGCACTTGGCGTATTCCTTTTCGATCAGGCGCACTTGATACTTGCGGTCAAGCATATTGCGGGCTACGTTATACCCCAGCTTGCCGCCGCCCATGATCACTATCTTCATCGTATTTCTCCCTTTATACTGAGTCTTCTAGCACACAGTGCTTCAAACTGATCACATTTCCCTGACTTTAATGGGCAAATGCCATTGTGTTTTTTACTTTAATCGCTGACATGAGCCTGCATTAGCTTTTCCCCCGCCTGCAGCACAATATCATTTTGGTGGTCATACAGTTCGGATTCATAGTTCGGATGAATCACTCCGAACGGCACCCAGCCATCTTCAATTGGGACGGTGGAAATGCCCTTTCCAATATATTGTTCCTCCACCTCTCTCACGCGAAAGGTGACAGAAGCCGTTTCAAACGTCATCTGTACCGGCTCCCAGGGCGAGGTAAGCACCGTGTTCATCGCATCTGCCGCAAGGTTTGTAGGGCAAACAGTACGCAGCCCGAACCGGTGGAACACACTTTCCCGCCGCGGGTCCGAAATCCGAGCCACTACGTTCTCCACCCCGAAAAAATTCCTGATAATCTGCGCGACCGTTATGTTCAGGTTATCGTCCGGCGTAACAACTGCAGCCGCATCACAATTATCGACCCCCGCCGCCTGCAGCACGCTCTGATCCATAGGCATGCCGGTCACCTTGATGCCGCTGAAGGTATCGGACAAGCGCAGCAGGTTCTCTTCCAGCCCGTCCACCACGGCTACGTCGTGGCCCTCCTTATCAAGCTGCTCGGCCAGAGTGGTGCCAAGACGGCCGCAGCCTACCACCAAAATATTCAATGACTTTCCCTCCGGTTCTTCCGAAATACAACCAAAACAAATCTGCCCCAAAGCAATACGCATTTCTGCGCCACGCCCGGGGCTTCCTGCCTGATAACAGCACCATCATATCATTTTTGCCACATTCTGTCCAGCATCCGAGCGGTTTTGTTTTTTGTAGATGCAGCGGGCTATTTCCGGCTCAGAATAATTGCATTTTTCCCTTTGTTATTGTAATATATATTGTATGATTTGATCAAATTTTGGCGAACACGGAAGATGCGGAGGTCTTTTTCATGCAAGAAGAAAACCAGGCGGGCCGGCCGGCCACGGATTCCGGGGAGAAAATCCCGCCGGAGAACTATGTGTTTGCGCTGGACATTGGCACACGCAGCGTGATCGGTATTGTTGGGGTGCCCCGCGGCGAGCGGCTCGAGGTTTGCGCCATTGAAATCGCGGAGCATGAAAAGCGCGCAATGATCGATGGGCAGATTGAAGATATTGAACAGGTGAGCCGTGTGGCAGGGTTGGTAAAAAAGCGGCTGGAAGTCCGGGTGGGTTACCCTTTAAATCGAGTCTGTGTGGCGGCAGCCGGACGCGCCCTGCGCACCTGCGAGGTGCATTTTGAGCTGGATCTGCAAACCCCGCAGGTCATCACTCCCGAAATTCTATGCCGGCTCGAGGCCGGAGCGGTGCAGCAGGCCGAACACGAGTTTTCGCCTCCCACTGAAGAGGAGAGCCGCTCCTTGTTTTATCTGGTGGGGTATTCCGTATCGCGCTATCTGCTCGACAACTACCCCTTGGCAAGCCTGCTTGACCACCGTGGCCAACAGCTTTCAGCGGACGTGATCGCAACATTTCTGCCGCGTGAGGTGGTAGACAGCCTTTACTCCGCCATGCAAAAGTGCGGTCTTGAGGTTTCGAGCCTGACGCTGGAGCCAATCGCCGCCATGAATGCGGCGATTCCGCAGAGCCTTCGCCTCTTAAACCTCGCTCTGGTCGACATCGGCGCGGGCACCTCAGACATTGCCGTTTCGCGCGACGGCGGCGTGGTGGGCTACACCATGGCGACGATCGCCGGAGATGAGGTCACCGAAGCGCTGATGCGCGAATACCTGGTCGATTTCCCCACCGCGGAGAAGATCAAGCTGAGGTTAGGGCAGGACGACGACATTTCATTTCAGGATATTCTGGGGCTGGAACAGCAGGTTTCTCCGGCAGAGCTGAAAGAAAAGCTTACCCCCGTCCTGCGGCGTTTGGCAGAAGAAATTACCCAGCAGATTTTAGCGGCGAACGGTGAAGCGCCCAGCGCCGTCTTTTTGGTGGGCGGCGGCAGTAAGCTGCCCGGCCTTTGTGCCTGCGTGGCAGAGCTTTTGGGGCTTCCCACGGCTCGCGTAGCGCTGGGCGGCCGGAATTTTTCCGCTTACCTGACCAAGGCCGACCCATCGCTGACAACTCCCGAGTTTGCCACGCCGCTGGGGATTGCCGTTTCTTCCGCGCTGAACCTGATCAATGACAGCTTTACGATTCTGCTCAACGGCACAAGGGCGAAGCTGTTCCGCAGCAACAGCCTTTCGGTGCTGGATGTTCTGCTCATGAACGGCTGGCGTCACGACCAGATGATTGGGCGCTCCGGCAAAAGTTTGGTGTTTGAGCTCGACGGAGAAAACAAAATGATCTACGGAGACCACCCTACACTGGCCAAAATACAGCTCAACGGGCAAGACGCCAGTCTCTCCGATACCGTAAAAGCAGGAGACACCATCATCTTCGAACCGGCGCAGGGCGGCAGGGACGCCACGCTGACACTGGGCGAGATGATCGACCTGCACTCCCCCGGCACGGTTTTTTTGGGCAGTGAAGAAATCTCCCTTGGTCTGCGCGCTGCGGTCAACGGTCAGCCCGGCACACCGGAGCAAACAATCCATACCCGGGACCGGATTCGCACCCGACCGGTCAGCACGCTGGAGCAGCTGCTGTCCTTCGCTGGTATGCCAGAGGGCACACTCTTTCTGGTCAACGGTGACGCGGTGCCTCCGCACACGCTATTGCACCCCGGCGACCGGCTGGAGCCACTAAACTGGGAAAAATCCGAAACACCCTCACCGGAGTCTTGGCCTGATAGACCCCAGACCGACGCTCTCCCAGCCGCGCCAATTCAGCCGTTGACACCTACCTCACAGCCAGATCTGGTCGATTTACTGGAGTTGGAAGCGAGGAATTCGGCACAAAAAAAATCACTGGGATTACAGGCACAGAACGCTGCCGGATTGTTACCGGCGTTCCAGAAAGAATCCCCCGGGCGGACCACAGAAGATTCTGTACCGCCGCAGGCACAGGAACAGATGCCACAGCCGCCAATAGAGCCGACGCCGCCCATCCTTGTCATTCTGAACGGGCGCCCCGTGCGATTAGAAGGAAAAACGGACCGTTCCCCCTATTGCCTGATCGACACGCTGAATCTGGTGGATGTGGACCTTACCACGCCGCAGGGAGCCATTGTTCTGCGCATCAACGGGCACGAGTCCGGCTACCTGGAGCCGCTGAAGAACGGCGACGAAGTGGAAATTTACTGGGATGGCCAAACCAACAGACTTTAAATGTACCTTTGCTTCCCCGCCGCATTTTGCTGCGGCGGGGATTTTCTGCGCCGCAGCCTCCTATCCTCAAATTCACCGGGCTGTGAGGCATTACATATCCTTTTAGAAGAGCCGCACTTTTTCTGCCGTCTGGGCTTTCACACGGAAGGGAAAGGGCGCATTATATCATAATTCTATATGTTCTCTTATGATTTTTTATATTTCGCCAAAAGCAATTTTCTATTGTAGTTACTGGCGAATTTCGATATAATTTGAATCAAGTGGCCAAAAGGAGCGAATTTCATGGATGATTTACTGCTGCAACTAATCGTTGTGTGTACCTGCACGTTTTTGGGAGGATTTATTGATTCTATCTCCGGCGGCGGCGGGTTGATCACACTTCCCGCATATCTGGCCATCGGCCTGCCCCCTCACCTCGCGATGGGAACAAACAAGCTGTCTTCTACCGCAGGTACACTCACGGCAACCATTCGCTACATGCGGGGTGGAAAAATCCACCTGCGCACTGCCGCAACCGCAGGCGTGATGGCACTGTTCGGCGCGGCGCTCGGCGCGCAGCTGAACATGGTGCTGGATGAAGAATACCTTCGCTACCTGCTGCTTGGCGTTCTGCCTGTCATTGCTTTTATTACATTAAAAAAGAAAAAAAATCGCGGGGAAACGGATGAACATACTTTACTTCGCCCGTCACTGCTGACGGCGCTGTCCATGGGCATCGGTTTTGTGATTGGTACCTACGATGGATTTTTCGGCCCCGGCACCGGGACTTTTTTGATTTTCTTATTTACCGGACTCACCCGCTTCGATTCCACTACCGCCTCCGGAAACGCGAAGGTGGTTAACCTGATGTCTAATCTTTCTTCGCTGCTCACCTTTGCGCTGGCCGGTAAAGTCGTGTTTGTTCTGGGGCTGCCGGGCGCACTGTTCGGCGTACTGGGCAATTACATCGGCTCCGGATTGGCGCTGCGTTATAATACAAAGGTCATTCGACCCATGCTGATCGTTTCTCTGGTTCTTCTGTTCTGCAAGGTGGCATACGACATTGTTCTGCCTGCATAATTCGACAAAGCAAGATAAATTCAATCCAATTTGGAGAATTTTTCTAAAAATATACTAACCGTATACTTAGAAAGATGCTTTCTGGGGGATTTGAGCAGTTTGCTGTCCATTGCGGCGGTTTTTGCCCGCTGACGGGCAAGACTGGTAACCTCTGTTATGGAAACGTATTCCGCGGCCAAGGAGTTTGTTTGTGTAAGCTGTTCTGCACTGGGATAACCCGGTGCATTTCGCCGAATTTCGGCATAAGCTTGCAAAAAAGATCAAAATATATTACAGGAGGGAAAAACATGTCTAAAAAATACCATTTGTATCAAGTCGATGCCTTCACCGAGCAGCGGTTCCGTGGAAATCCCGCCGGTGTTGTGCTGAACGCGGATGGTCTGACGGAATTTCAAATGCAGGAGATTGCAAGGGAGCTGAACAATTCAGAAACGGCTTTCGTTTTTTCTTCCGACTCCCCGGAGTACGACGTAGAGATACGTTTTTTCACTCCGGTGCGCGAAGTTCCCATGTGCGGCCACGCTACAATCGCATCCCACTATGTGCGCGCGCTGGAACAGAATCTGCCGTCTGGTCGGATTATGCAGAAAATCGGCGCGGGAATTCTGCCCGTCGATATTGTGAGGGAAAACAACTCACTTCGCATCTCGATGACGCAGGGACTTTTCCGTTTAGGGCTTCCGTTTGACGAAACACAAAAACAGGAGCTTTGCACCGCGCTGCGCCTTTCTCCCGATCAGCTGCGCGAGGGCTGGCCGATTCAGGAGGTTTCTACCGGGTTCGGCAAAATCATGGTTCCGATTCTGGACGAGGAGATTCTCGACAATCTGGAGCCGGATTGGGACGCACTGTGCCATCTGAGTGAAAAAATTGGCTGCAACGGCTATTATGTATTCGCACCGGCCCCGCAAAATGCCGATTACCTGTTCTGCGGCAGAATGTTCGCACCCATCAGCGGCGTCCGCGAAGACCCTGTTACCGGCAACGCCAACGGCCCGCTGGGCGGGTATCTGGCCCACTACGGATTCCTGCAGCCAACAGACGGGCAGCTTCGTTTTTCAGTATTGCAGGGCAAAATGATGGGTCGCGCCGGGATCATTGCGGTAGAAGTAGACCTGCAAAATAACGAACCGGCAGAAATTCGAATTTTTGGAAACGCCGTGATCGTGTTCCGCGCAGAACTGGAGCTATAACGAAACCAAAAAGATGCAAAAAACAGATTATTTTGTATGGTAAGTATTTCCTCTTTACAGAGAAAAGAAGCTCTTCTTTTGCTTTCCCGCGCCGCCTTTTCGATTTCGCCGGGTAAAATCGCCAAAACGCCTCTCTGTGACAAGGGTTTCCCTTTACAGAAAAATCCTTCCTCATTCAGGTAAAAAGGAAGCCTTCTCTTGAAAAACGAACCCAAAAACGCCTCCGGAGCTAACCGGAGGCGTTTTGATTAATCAAATTTGTTGCGATAGTATTTATCGTTGAGCAAACGCTTTTTTTTCGTTGGGAACGGATGACGGCGATAGCGCTTGCGACCCGGGCCACCCGGCGGCGGCCTGCGCAGCGTGCTGAGCAGTACGATCACAACGATCAGGACGCCAAGGCCGATCAATGCCCAGGACAGAACGCCCCACCAGTTTGTGGATTTCTGCGTTTGAACCTCTACGCCTGAACCGATCAGATTCTCTGCCTCACTCACCGTACCGGCCGGCGGCAGAGAAATGCCGGAGGAGGAAGAAATCTCGGAAATGCCCCAAAACTCACCGATCTCACTGCTGGAAATCTCAGATGAGGAAACCTGCGACGATACCACCTTTTTCTTTACAGTCGACTTAGAAGAAGTGCTCCGGGACGATGCTGTCTTAGAGGATGACGAGGAAGAAGAGCTTACCGGCTTTTGGCTTACAGCCGAAGAGGACTCCTGCTTTGTCGGCGCACTGCTGGCCGGTGCCGAAGAGGTTTGCTGACCCGGCGTGCTGCCCGGGATAGAAACCGTGCCACCCGGGTCTGCCTGAGACTGCCCTTGTCCGCCTATGACCGGCTCCGTTGAGGTAGCCAAAACCGGTGTGCAAATGAGGGAAAAGCCCAGTATCAGCGTCAGCATAGACACCATTACCTGTTTTCTTCTGAACATGCGCGATTCCTCCATTGATTATTCCAACACTCTGCATTCCAGAGCCTGCAGTTTTTTTACACGACTCAGTATAACAAAAATCGTTGTAAAAAGCAATCTTTGGGCTTATTTGTAAGCTTTTTGTAACGGAATCTGTTCCAGGAGCTTTTGGCCCTCCTCCACTGCCGTCATTACCGCGTCTTCCGCGCGATGAGCCCACTGGTCCAACGCGGTAATGTCCCATTCTCCGCCCGCCCCCATTACATGGACGCTCAGGCTGGTTTTCTGTTCGCTTACCTGCACCAGAATCAGCGGCTGGCTCTGCCCAAAGCCGACCCGCGCGGTCTGGTAATCCACCATAATAATCCCGCACACCAGTATGATCAGGCAGAGTGTTGCGAAAAAAGACGCCCAAAAGCAACGTGTCTCTTTTACATCCTTCAAAATTTTTACTCCTTCTTACTTATCAATATCACTATAAAAAGATATTCCGTTCTTCCCCTTCCTTTGGTTGGGAGTTACTTCAGCCCCAAAAGTGTTTTTGCGAGGGCCGCGCCGAACATCTCGCCGGAGTAAACCGCTTCGTCCAGCGTATTGACCTCAGTACCAACTTCTACCAGCAAGGAGCCTTTGGTCATATTCAGATTATATTTTCTCGGGCAGAAATTGAGGGGTCGTGCCAGCCCGGGATACAAATCCGAAAGCTGCTTCTGAACCCGCACTCCAAGGCGCAGATTATATTCCCAGTTTGGGAACCCAAGGGTGCCGTCATCGTCGCAGCCCGACAAAATCATGATTTGCGCCGCTTTTTTTCCGTTGATCACAGCCGTAGGCTTATACCGCGTGCCATTTGAGGCCGTCATCGAATCGCGGTGAATGTCCAGAGTGACCTGAATGCTGGGGTACTGCTTTAGATTCTTAGACATGGTTTGCGCGGAACGGATATAAGAGCCGTTGTACGCCGGAGAATCATGAATGGTGGTATCGTGCACCACGCCGATCCCGACCGCTTTTAGCTGTGCCGCAATCGCATTACCCACCATTACCACGCTCCGGGTACCGTCTGTGCTTCTGCTTTCGGAACCAGCCGGAACGGAAGCGGCCTCCTGCAGCAGGTACGCTTCTGTTGTATGGGTGTGGTAAATCAGCACCTGTGGCTTGCCGTCTGTTTGTATTTTGACCTCAGGTTGTTTTTCTAATTCAGCCTTAATGTCGATTTTCTGATTTTGATTGGTATTTTTTACAAATACGTTTAGGTATTGTACACCGGAGTTCTGAACTGCCAGCTCTTGAATTGGTGAGCCGGAACCGCTTGCAGCGGGTGCCTGGCTTTGTGCAGACGAGGTTTGCGAACTGCTTCCCTGTGCGGAGGAGGAAGAAGATCCGCTCTGAGCCTCCGCCGGGTCACGCACCGCTTCGGAGGATTCCTCCGGCAGGGTGTGCTCAGTTGCAGGGGCTTCTTCGCCGTCCTGCTCCTCAAGGCCTGTACGCAAAAGCTCTGCCGCTCCGTCGGGCATAATAAAGCCAGCGGCGGCCAGCGCTGCCGTCTCCCTTTGGGCCAGCACCTGCGGCCCCAAACGCGCAATAAAGCAGGCGACGGAAATTATGGCTACCGCCAGCGCCGCCGCATTGCGCAGCGGTGAATGACCGCCCCTTTTTTTCTTTTTCAAATTGATCATTTTCATATGCTTCTCCCCAAACAGACTGCTAACTATTGGTATGCGTCAACGCTTGGGGATATACCTTCCGATTATGGTGCGGTCAGCATTGTGAGGTCTTCTACGGAAAGGCTCGGATTGAGTGCGCGATTGATCCCCATGGCCAGCATGTGGGCCGCTCTGGATACCAGCAGATCGATCTCCCGGGGCGTGACCACCATGCGCGCACCGCGCGGCGTCAGCTTTTCTTCGCTACGCTCTGCCTGACTTCGGTCACCACCGAACAAATCTAGTGCCAGCGTTTCTACATCCACCACGGTGGGAACACCGATACCAATGACCGGCACGCCCATTGTATGCTGATCAATGCGCGGACGGAGGTTGCCTACTCCCTCGCCGGGAGAAATTCCCGTATCGCTCAGCTGTACGGTGCAGCCAAGCCTGGCCAGACTGCGCGCAGCAAGAGCATCAATCACCACGACCGCGCTCGGCTGCAGCTGCTTGCAGATTCCCTGCAAAAACTCCACTGTTTCGAGGCCTGTATCGCCCAGCACACCGGGAGTGATTACCGCCGCGCCGCGCAGACCGGTCAGCCCCGTTACCCGGGCAAGCTCACCTTTAATATGCCTCGTGGCCATCACTAGCGCCGTCGTCTGTGGGCCAAGCGCATCCGGCGTAATTTGCCGGTTGCCGAGCCCCGCCACCAGCACAAGACCCTCCTTCGGCAGCAGAGCTGCGATCTCTTTTCGTAAAAGCTCCTGACACTCATCCTCCAGATCCACCGTGTCCGAAATGGGGGGCATCTCAAGCGTAACGTAATTTCCCATTTCTTTATTCAGCTGCCGGGCGCCCCTTGGCCCCTCCACACGAATACGTGTAATGGTACAGCTGCCGTGCCGCTCCTGTGTCTGCGAAATATCGGGGAACGGGTGCGTGATTGTTTCGGTGGCCTCAATTGCCAAATCTGTACGAAAAATCATTGCTTTTTCTCCTCTCTTATGATATACTCATTAAGTTATTAAGGCTTTGCGAAAAGTAAGAAAAAATTCTTGCATTTTATCTATTTTTGTGCTAAGATTTTTGTTACATGACAAATGCGACAAAGGAGGTGTGACTATGCCGAATATTAAATCAGCCAAGAAACGCGTTAAGGTAATCGCGGCTAAGACTCTTCAGAACAAAGCGATTAATTCTGCTTTGAAAACAGAGATTAAGAAGGCCAATCTTGCTCTTGAGGCTCAGGCTGAGGACAAGGCGGAGGCTGTTCGTACTGCGATAAAGAAGATTGACCAAGCTGCTGCTAAAGGAATCCTTCACAAAAAAACCGCCGCCAGAAGGAAGTCTGCCCTTGCCCGCAAGCTGAACACAACCAGCGCGTCCTGATTAGACAGGTTGTTTTCTGAATCTTTGTATTGAAAAGCAGAGCTTTGTGCTCTGCTTTTTTTACTTGGAATACATTTTGGCATCCGCCCCCATCTGCTGATATGAGCCTTCCATAGACTTGTGAAGCGTGGTATGGTTCTCTCCGCTCCTTTTTTGGGGGAAGAAAACGATAGGATACACTTTTTACCATAGATTGAGTGTGAATTGACTTTTTCGAGATTTTTGGGTATCATAAGGACAAACGGATGAATTGAACGAACACAGGGAAGCTTAATTTGTTTTTGGAGGCGTTTTGTAATGAGGAAAAACAATACGTTGGCACTGATCCTTGGAATTGTTTCCGCTGCCGTTGCGGTAGCCGCGATCGTCACGACCACGCTTCTGTTCCTTGAGAAGAAGAAAAAGGACGAAGAAGAGCTGGAGCATTATTTGGATTACTCCATCCAGTAAGTGAAAGCAAAAAATCGGGCAGGGTAACAGGAGCTTTTGTTCCCGTTCCTGCCCGTTTTGTTTTGTTAGGACTTATCGCCCGGCTTTGCAAGAAGCGCTGCAAGGTAGCCGAAGAACACTGCCGCCGCGATTCCAGCAGCACTGGAGGTAACGCCGCCCATCAGGGCACCGAGCAGACCATGCTCGCGCACGGCTTCTTCCGTCCCCTTGGCCATTGCGTAGCCGAACCCGGACAGCGGAACCGTAGCCCCGGCCCCGGCAAACTGCACCAGTGGCTCGTACAGGCCAACCGCCGTAAGAACGACGCCGAGCGTGACGAACATCACTAAAATCCGGGCGGGAGTCAGCTTTGTTCTATCGATCAGTATCTGACCGATCACGCAGATCAGACCACCTACCACAAAAGCCTTGACATATTCCATGGATTCAGATCCTTTCTGATTTTTCAAGGTCTATTGTTTCCGCCGTACCCTGCAATTATGTATTGCTAAGCAATGCAACAAGCTCCCCGATGAAAACCGGTGATCCCTTTCCCGCCTTGGCCGAGGGGAAATCGCTGCCATTTTTCAAGTTGTATGGCAACAGCAGGGTTGAATTGAACGCAAGGAGTGATTTCACTGAAAAAAATGATTTTTTTTGACATAGACGGTACCCTGCTTGCCTCCGGCAAAGAAGGGTATTTTGTGCCGGATGGAACTTTACAGGCCATTGAGCTGGCAAAGCAGAACGGACATGGCGTCGCCATCTGCTCCGGCCGGCAGGAGCCGTTTATCCAAAAGATGTTCGGCGGCTTTTTTACAAGCTACATTGCAATGAACGGCACACATGTGGTATACGAAGGGAAAACGATCCTGCAAAAATTTTTTCCTCCAGAGCGCGTACATGAAATCATGGGGCATTTTGATTCATTCGGCATTTCTTATAATTTTATCGGTATGCGTCACGGCTGGGGCCGAAACCTGACTCCCGAAATGATTGCGCTTTTAAACCGGGTTTACAATCTGGGGGATTACGTCATCACCGACTGGGAACCGGAGCAGGTGCAGGCCGGCGCTGTGGACTGTATCTTTGCCGACAAAGATCATTATGAGCGGTGCAGGCCGGCGTTTACCGGCTCGATGGTGCTGAACCTGCACCCGGGCGGGCGTTCGGGCGATCTATCCTTCCCAAATCAGGACAAGGCCGAGGCGATTCGTTTCTTCTGCCAGCATACCGGAATTGATCTAAAGGACACGGTGGCCTTCGGAGACGGCACGAATGACGTGACAATGCTCAAAACCGTGGGGATCGGTGTGGCTATGGAGAACGGAGTACCTGAGGCCAAGGCCGCAGCCGATTATGTAACGGATTCCATGCTCTGCGATGGGATCGAAAAAGGCTTGCGGCATCTGGGTCTGATCTGACCGAAGATCCCGCACCGAAATCCGGTAAAACACATAACATAGCGATCAGACGGGGGAAACTGCCTGCGTTGGGGGGAAAACAATATGCCAACCGCTCTTTTGCTTGTGTTTGAAATCATCGGTACAGTGGCTTTCGCCATCTCTGGTGCCATTGTTGCCATGCAGCACAAGCTAGACTATTTCGGGATTTTTTTGCTGGCCGTAACCACCTCTATCGGCGGCGGTGTTCTGCGCGACATTATTCTGGGGGTGTCACCCCCTGTCGGGCTGGTAAACCCCATTTATTTAACCACTGCATCGATCACCACGTTCCTTTTGCTGGCACTTGGTCGTTTTCGCCGGCTTGTAAGCAGCGGAAGCCCCGTTTACACCTGGAGCTACTATATTTCTGACGCTCTGGGTCTGGCCGTATTCACCGTGATCGGCGTGGACGCCGCGATTTCTGCCGGGTATGAAAAGGAAGGCTTTCTGTGCATTTTTGTTGCCATGCTTACCGGCGTGGGCGGCGGCATGATCCGTGACGTTCTGGTACAGCAGATTCCCGTTGTGCTGCGGCGCGAAATCTATGCACTGGCTTCTGTGGCCGGCGCTCTGCTGTATTATTTTGCCCGCACCCACATTCCGCAGTCTGTTGCCGTGCTGCTTAGCGTACTCCTCACAGTAAGCATCCGGATGCTGAGCCTGTATTTTAACATTCACGTTCCTTCGATTCAGGAGATCAAGGAAGAATCCTGATATTCATTTGGAAAAACACGAACAAAAAACCAGCCCCATGAACCGATTCATGGGGCTGGTTTTTCTATCCTGTTTATTTACTCTGCAAACGAACCTCAAGGCCTACGCTGCCAATCTCGGTGTTGATCTTCGTGTTGGAGTCCACCGGATACGCGCATATTCCTTCTTCGTTTTCAATGACCTTCGGCGGAAGAATGTCGCAGGTGACATTTTTTTCAGACAAGGCGATCAGCGCCTTACCACTAATAATATTGGAAATTTCGCCGATTGCGGAGGTGACAAAATCATCCACCTCGCTCACTTCCATCCCACCAGTCATGATTCGTACCATTTCGAGCATGGTCTCTTTCGGGAACGTATACAGAATATCTCCTGTGAGGTCGCCGGTCACGCCGATGGAAATCGCCAGATTACCGCAGGCGTCTTCACTCGGGGCTGCAGTGGTTTCAGAAATCTTCTGCAGATCGAGCATCAGCTCGAACACCTCGCGGGTCGCTTCAAAAAAGGAGAGGTGCAGCGTGTCATTCATGGACTTCCTGCTCCTTTCTCTTTGCAAAATCCGCAATCTTCTGATCCTCAGAGGCCACGTGGTTAATCAGCCATGCCAACAGGCGCCCTGCGAACTGCTGCATCAGCTGCTCCTGGTCGTCGTTTTCCTCGTATCGGCGCGAAACCTCCAGCACATAGGCCACCATCTCCTGATGCCTCTTTCTGTGTGACGGCAATTCGGGATATCCCAGCTCCCGCTGAAGATTTTCCTCATCCCGAAAATGCGTGACAACATAATCCCTCATAAATATCAAAGTCTGATTGACCTGTTCGGTCTTTTGCTCCCATGAAACCGGCTTTCTTACGATCTCAACAAAATCCGTCACGCGGCGGAACAGCTCTTTATGCTGCTCGTCGATCAGCGGAACCCCCAACAGATACTTTTCTTTCCAGAGCATGGTAACTCCCCTTTCCGAAAACACATTTGCAGTGATTCGACGTTTTTTGTAACATTTACTCATATGATACCATAAGGAGAGCGCAAAAGGAATCCCCGCCCAAAATACTGAAACCATAACGTGGTTTCGGTATCTTGAGCGGGGAACTTATTCAGGCAAAGTTTTTCTCAACCGCAGTTTTTGCTGCCACATTAGGAACCATCTTCTGTGGGCTTTTCGCTTGCGTCTTTTTCTCCGCAGATTCTTTTGCTGTTACGGGGTCCGGCAGAATTAGAGCCTTTTGCAAATTACACGCGTCGTTCCACTGCTGAACGGAAACAGCGGTCGAGGCCATATACCATTTTTTCTGCGGCAGACGATATGAAATCATCATGTGCAAAGTGTCGCCGTCTGCATAAACCGTGCTGCGGTACAGCCATGTTTTATGCAGGATCACCGGATTGTCACTTGGATAAAACGGAACGCCCTTTGTAAAATGGATTCCATCGGCCGATTTGGACAAAAACAGCGCAAAGGAATACTCCTTTGGTAAAATGCCGGTCTGGAGCAGATAATAATTTCCCTTGTAATGGATGACATCCTGATGCCACGGCAGATAGCCACCCGGTAGCTCTACTGTACACTGCTGCAGATCCGTCCATGCGCTTCCGTCGGTACTCACGGCGTGCATCAGCTGCTTTTTCGAGGTGGTATACCAAAACTGATATTGATTGTTTTCGTGGTTGACCGCAAGGCTAAGAATGCCCGTTTTGGATTTTTGCATCAGCTGCGGCACCGACCAGTCCCGCCCATTACTGCTGACAGTACGGTAATAGTAATCCATACTGGAATCAGGGTGCTTTGTTTTCGGGTTTCCCTTGTTATAACGGTACCACATTTCCATCACTTCGCCGTTTTTCACAAGGTGAGAATCGGAATAGTGCGCACCGTTCTTCACATCGGAAGGAACTCCCGTAATCGGGTTTTTCAGCCCGGCCGGTGTTACCCATGATTTTGCGTCATTGGAAACAAGGATGCAGGGGTTTTCGAAATCGTCGTTTCCAAAAGGGTACGGTGTAACAGACATCCAGTATTCATATCCGTTCCACTTCTTAGGGAAATACAGAATTTTTGGGTGCGTCGCCTGATTATACCCGTCATATGTGGGTACAGCGGCAAGATCATACATTCTCTGCAGTGTCAAAAAGGAAGCACTAAATTTTCCAAAATTGAACCCTGTGCTGATTGAAGGTTTTGCAGCAGAGTGCTTCTCCGTATTTTTATCTGTCGGCTGAACCACGGTCTGCGGCGCTTCTTCGGCATTGGATACCGCGGTTATTTCCTCTATATTCCCACTGGGAGCGCAGCCAGCCAGTATGGCTATAAAAGTACAAAAAGCGACAAATAGTGCCGCCAAACGGTGACGCATATTCGTCATATCTGGACACCTTCTTTCGGATATGAACTAAAAACATTGTTTAATATGACGATATATTACGCGAATAAAAATGAAAAGTCAATGAGAATAACGGAACTGTAATCAATCTGGCAATTTGATGGCAATGGAATAGAAACCGAATGGAATACCGTATTTTATTCTGAAAGAAACAAAACTGTCCCTCACTTTTACGATTGTCCCTTTCAACGCCAAATCAGGAACTTTGACAATGGAAAAAACAGAGCGCACACCCTAGGAACCGAAGCTCCCAAGGCGCGCGCCCTGAAAAACAAAAATCAGTACAAATTTTTTTCAGGCCTTTATGCCCATGAAATCGCGTTTTTTATTTTGCGGATGCTCTTTTCTCTTTGATTGCCGCCTGAGCCGCAGCCAAACGAGCGATCGGCACACGGAAGGGCGAGCAGGAAACATAATTGAGCCCGGTACGGTGGCAGAATTCCACAGAGGTGGGATCGCCGCCATGCTCGCCGCAAATTCCGACATGCAGGTGCGGGTTTGCCGCGCGGCCCTTCTCGGTAGCCATTTCAACCAGCTTGCCAACACCCTTCTGGTCGATATGAGCAAAAGGATCGGACTCGTAAATTTTGTTCTCGTAGTAATAGTCGAGGAACTTACCGGCATCGTCACGGCTGAAGCCGAAGGTCATCTGGGTCAGATCGTTGGTGCCGAAGCTGAAGAAGTCCGCTTCACCGGCAATCTCATCCGCAGTCAAAGCAGCGCGGGGAATCTCGATCATGGTGCCGACTTCGTACTTCATATCCATACCGGACTCGGCGATGATCTTATCCGCAGTGGAGGTAACGACGTCCTTCACGAACTTGAGCTCCTTGACCTCGCCGACCAGCGGGATCATGATTTCGGGAACGATGTTGATGTTCTTCTTGCGGGAAATATTGATCGCCGCAGTGATCACAGCGGTGGTCTGCATCTCCGCGATTTCCGGATAAGAAACCGTCAGGCGGCATCCGCGGTGGCCCATCATCGGGTTAAACTCGTGCAGGCTCACGATGACTTCCTTGAGCTCTTCGACCGTCAGGCCGAGCTCTTCGGAAATCTCTTTGATGTCTTCTGCCTTCGTGGGCAGGAACTCATGCAAAGGCGGGTCAATAAAGCGAATGACGACCGGCAGTTCTTCCATGACATTGTAAATGCCCTCGAAGTCGCCCTGCTGATACGGCAGAAGCTTGGCCAGAGCCTTGCGGCGAGCCTCCGTGGTTTTGGCAACAATCATTTCGCGCATTGCCTTGATGCGGTCACCCTCAAAAAACATGTGCTCGGTGCGGCACAGGCCGATGCCCTGCGCGCCGAACGCCTTGCCCTGAGCCGCGTCGTGGGGCGTATCGGCATTGGTGTAAACCTGCAGGCGGCGCACTTCATCCGCCCAGCTCATATATTTGTCAAAATCACCGGAAATAGAAGCTTCCACGGTAGGCAAAGCACTACCATAAATGCTGCCGGTGGTTCCGTCGATGGAGATATAGTCGCCCTCGCGGATGGTCTGACCGCCCAGGGTGAAGTATTTCTCATCCTCATGCATTGCAATGTCGCCGCAGCCGGATACGCAGCAGGTTCCCATGCCGCGCGCAACAACCGCCGCGTGAGAGGTCATGCCGCCGCGAACGGTCAAAATGCCCTGTGCAACGGCCATGCCCTCAATGTCCTCCGGGGAGGTTTCCAGGCGAACGAGAACAACCTTCTCGCCCTTGTCGCTCCATGCCTTGGCGTCTTCCGCGCTGAATACCACACGGCCGCAGGCCGCTCCGGGGGAAGCCGCCAGACCCTTGCCAATGGCCTGCGCCTTCTTCAGCTCGGCCGGGTCGAACTGGGGATGCAGCAGAGAATCGAGCTGCTTGGGCTCTACGCGCAGAACCGCTTCTTCGGTGCTGATCTTACCCTCATCCACCAGGTCTACGGCAATTTTCAGAGCAGCGGCCGCGGTGCGCTTGCCGTTTCTGGTCTGCAGCATGTACAGCTTGCCGTTTTCAATGGTGAACTCCATATCCTGCATATCGCTGTAATGATCTTCCAGGCGCTGAGCGGTCTCTGCAAACTGGGTGTACACCTCGGGCAGGGTGTCTTTCAGGTGGTCGATCGGCTCGGGAGTGCGAATACCTGCCACAACGTCTTCGCCCTGTGCATTGATCAGGTACTCACCGAACAGCTTCTTTTCACCGGTAGCAGGGTTGCGGGTAAATGCAACGCCGGTGCCAGAGGTGTCTCCCATATTGCCGAACACCATGGACTGCACGTTGACTGCGGTACCCCAGTCATACGGAATTTCATTGATGCGGCGGTATACGTTCGCACGGGGATTGTCCCAGGAGCGGAACACAGCTTTTACCGCTTCCATCAGCTGAACACGGGGTTCGGTGGGGAAATCGGTTCCTTTTCTTTCGCGATACAGCGCCTTAAAGCGGACAACCAGATCCTTCATGTCGTCAGTATTGAGCTCGGTGTCCTGCTTCACACCACGCTCTTCCTTCTTAGCGTCGATCACGCGCTCAAAGTTGCTTTTGGGGATCTCCATGACAACGTCGGAAAACATTTGGATAAAACGGCGGTAGGAGTCGTAAGCAAAGCGGGGATTGCTGGTCAATGCAGCCAGGCCTTCCACCACGGTGTCGTTGAGGCCCAGATTAAGAATGGTATCCATCATGCCAGGCATGGAAGCACGCGCACCGGAACGCACGGAAACCAACAGCGGATTTTTGACATCGCCGAATTTTTTGCCGCAGATTTCTTCCATCTTGGCCAAGTAATCAGAAATCTGTGCCTGAATTTCCTCATTGATCTGTCTTCCGTCATTATAATACTGGGTGCAGGCTTCCGTTGTAATCGTGAAGCCCTGCGGTACGGGCATTCCAAGCACCGTCATTTCCGCCAGGTTGGCTCCTTTGCCGCCCAGCAGGTTTTTCATACTGCCGTTTCCTTCCGAAAACAGGTACACATACTTATGACTCATTCTTCTACCTCCTATAATTTAAGGAATCTATGAAATCGGTTATCCAATCTATCCGCTCTTTCAAAAAGCAATGAATCACAATTCGTACCTTACCCCGCCTCCGGCGGAGGAAGATACCTGTGCTTCATCTTTTCAACGCAAACATGATTCAGGAGAACCAATTTGGACATCTATTGTGGATTATATCAAAATCAACACCAAAAATCCATCCTATTTTACATCTAATATAATAATTTTTTATGAAGATTCTTCCTTGCTATGCATGCCGAAAGACCCGAAATCATGGGATTAGTAATTCTTTCACAAATATTTCGTCACAGAATGATCAATAATTACAAATACCCCTTGGTTGCGTACTGCACTGTCACATTTTTCCTGAAAAAATTCTATTATTCGATAAATTTGCAATCATAATTGATCGGTATATGCGCTCCAAAAATAGAAAATGTTTTATAATTAAAAAAGAAAGAAAACCAAATTTCTATCAATAAATCGTCGCTCTATCAATTCGGCTTATCAATTAAGTCGCTTCCTTAATGCCCGAAAACAGAAAAATTTAAAGAAATCCTACTGACGGTAAAATTCCTCTCTGTGAAATCTGCACTTGCTTTGAAAGAAGTATTGTGCAGATTTTCTCTAAAAAAGAATCGCAATCGTCTTTTTTCTAACGCAATTAAAACAATCTTTTAACAAAACAGTAAAATAGGTCTTGAAAAATTTTGATGATATGCGATAATAATACCGTATGATTATCTGCGAAACTGACGGAGGATTCACCTATGGAAAACTGTGCCATTATCCTTGCGGCGGGTGAGGGAAAGCGAATGAAGTCCCAGGGGCCCAAGGTATTGTGTCAGGTTTTGTTCAAACCCATGCTCGAATGGGTGATCGACGCCGTAGAGGGCGCCGGAGTTTCCAATATATGCGTAGTCACCGGGCATCTGCACAGCGAAGTGGAATCCTTTTTGGATCAACTGGCCGAAAAGAAGTGTCGGCCCGCTCCCTTTGAGCATGTGTTTCAGGCTGAACAAAAGGGTACCGCGCACGCCGTAATGATGGCGGAGCAGTTCCTGCACAGCCACAGCGGTGCAAACGTACTGATTTTGAGCGGCGACGCGCCGTTTCTTGACCCCGAAACGATTGGTTCTGCGCTGGCGGAGCATCAGGAGCGGCAGCAGGCCGTTACGGTAATTTCCGCAGAACCGGCCGACCCATTCGGGTACGGGCGCATCGTGCGAGACAGCGAAACCGGTGCTTTACGTGCCATTGTAGAAGAAAAAGAAGCCAACGTGCCGACAAAGCAGATTCGAGAAATCAACTCCGGGGCTTACTGGTTCCGGGTAGACAGTCTGCTTTCGGTGCTTAACGATATTCAAAATAATAACAGCACAGGGGAATATTACCTGCCCGATGCAATCCGGCTGCTCCTTTCGCGTGACCAAAAAGCCGGCGCGTTTTTAACCGGCGACAGCAATGTCGTTTTGGGTGCCAACGACCGGAGGCAGCTTGCTGAACTGAACTCGATCGCCAAACAGAGCATTTTACTCCGTTTGATGGCAGATGGAGTCGATATTCCCTGCCCGGACGGCATTCTCATCGGTCCTGACGTAACCGTGGGGCCCGATACCCGAATTCTGCCCGGAAGCATTTTAACCGGCCACACCCGTGTGGGCGCGGGCTGCATCGTGGGCCCCAATGCCCTGCTGGAAAACACTACCGCCGGGGATGGCTGCGTGCTGCAGAACGTGCAGTGCCACAGTGTTTCACTGAATGACGGACAAACGCCCGAACCCTTCACCACTCTACGCGCTCCGAGCGCGTACTGATACACTAACGTCTATAAATCGCCGCCGTTTGGCGGCCAAACTGTTTAGGGGGATTTTTTCAATGAATTTTCATGGTAAGGATATCAAGATTTTCGCGGCGAACGCGAGCTCGCAAGTCGCCCGGCAAATTGCAGATTGCCTTAGCCTGCCCATGGGGAAATCAGAGGTTTCTACCTTTAGCGACGGGGAAATTGCCATGTCGTTGTTTGAATCTGTTCGCGGCTCGGACTGTTTTATTGTGCAGTCGACCTGCGCGCCGGTAAACAACAACATCATGGAACTGCTCATCATGATCGACGCAATGAAGCGCGCTTCGGCCGCTCGTATCACCGCAGTTATTCCGTATTTCGGCTATGCCCGTCAGGATCGCAAGGCCAAGGCCCGCGACCCGATTTCCGCAAAGCTGGTGGCTGACCTGATCACTACCGCCGGAGCCGACCGAATTCTTACTATGGATCTGCACGCGCCCCAGATTCAGGGCTTTTTCAACATTCCAGTGGATCACCTGCTGGGCGCTCCGATTCTCTCTTCCTTCCTGAAAGACAGGGTGGGTGACAACAGCGATGATTATGTCGTGGTTTCCCCCGACCTCGGCTCCGTTACCCGCGCCCGCAATTTTGCCGCCCGGATCGGCAGCCCGCTGGCGATTATTGACAAACGCCGCCAGAAGGCCAATGTGTCTGAAGTAATGAACATCATCGGTGATGTTCGCGGCAAAAAAGTAATTTTGGTGGACGACATGATCGATACCGCCGGCACTCTGTGCAACGCCGCCACCGCTTTGGTGGAAGTGGGCGGCGCGATTGAAGTGACCGCCTGCGCAACACACGGCGTGCTTTCCGGCCCCGCGGTGGAGCGCATTAAAAACAGCTGCATTTCTGAGCTGATTCTGCTGGACACCGTTCCGGTGCCGGAAGAAAAGCGTTTGCCGGGCTTTACGATTCTGCCGGTGGCTCCCTTGTTTGCGGAGGCCATTGAGCGCATTTACGAAGACAAGCCGGTTTCTCCCATGTTTGTGTGATCTGCACAAACAGAAAACCGGACGCGGGGCAGGGGCACGCCCTGCCCCATTTTTGATAAAAAGCAATACTCAACAGAGGCGGGGCAGAATTCTTTTGTCCCGCCATGAGTCTTTTGCCAGCAGAGGTGCGTTATGCTAAAATCAATCTTTTCCCGGCCCTCGGTTGCTCCCGGACCGGTGCAGGCAATCATTGTCGGTCTGGGCAATCCCGGGCGGCAGTACGAACAAACCCGGCACAATACCGGCTTTATGGTGCTGGATCGCCTGGCCGAAACACTGGGAGTAAAAATCGACCGCCTCAAATTCAAGGGCCTATGCGCAGAAGCCCTGTTCGGTGGGAAAAAGGTGCTGCTTCTGAAGCCCTCCACCTTTATGAACCTGAGCGGGCAAAGCGTAACCGAGGCCATGCGCTTTTATAAACTCCCCCCCGAGCAGGTGATTGTCGTTCTTGACGATATTTCGCTCGCGCCGGGCCGTCTGCGTATTCGCCGTAAAGGCAGCGACGGCGGGCAGAACGGGATGAAGAATATCATCTACCTTTCGGGCAGCGACTCGTTCCCGCGCGTGAAAATGGGCATCGGTGCAAAGCCAAACCCCGGGTGGGATTTGGCAGACTGGGTGCTTTCCACCTTTTCCGCACAGGAGTCCAAAGGCGTTAGCGAGGCCATCGATCACGCCATACAGGCGCTTGAACTCATGGTACAGGGAAAAACCGACGAAGCAATGAACCGGTTTAATTCCTGAAACCGTTCGCTCCGCCGCAAAATTCGACCGTCTTTTCTTCCCTGGTCTCGTATTCTGAATAAAGAAGCAGCCCCGGCCGGAGCTATCTTTTTTCAAAAAGCAAGGAGCTTTCCATGAAATTTCTCACTACCGCCATCAGTGCGCTGAAGGAATTCTCCGCGCTGGATCAGGCTGTAAAATCCAAGGCACTCCCGGCGGCCGTTACAGGGCTTTCGGGAATCCATAAAGCCAATATGATCTATTCGCTCTGCGCCCTGAACGGACGCAGAGCTTTTGTCGCGGCCTCCGAAGAAGCGGAAGCACAGCGCCTGCATGACGACCTAGCCGCCATGGGTATGCACCCCGCGCTGTACCCTCTGCGTGATTTTAACTTTCGTGATACGCAGGGCAGTTCACACGAATACGAGCATCAACGCCTGCATGCGCTCTCGCGCTACCTGACCGGAGGCTGCGACTGCGTGATATTCTGCATGGACGCCGCCCTCCAGTACACGCTTCCGCCCGGGGAGCTGCAGCGCCGCACCGTTACGCTGCGCACCGCCCAGCAGATCACGCCGGAGGCGGTTCTGAACATACTGGTGTCGTGCGGGTACGAGCGCGCCGACCAGATCGAAGGCACAGGGCAGTTCGCACTGCGCGGCGGTATTCTCGACTTTTTCACGCCCGACGCGGAAAACCCTGTGCGCGTGGAGTTCTGGGGTGACGAGATCGACACGCTGTCGTTTTTTGATCGCGAAACCCAGCGCCGCACCAACACTATTGATGAAATTACGATCGCACCGTCGGTGGAGGCACTCATCGAGCACCCGAACATGCTCGCAGAAAAAATCCGCCGCCACGCTGCCACCCTGCGCGGAAAAACCGCAGCCGCCGCCCGCGAGATTCTGGAAGCCGAGGCCGACAAGCTAACTTCCGGAGCTTTACCAGGCTGTGCGGATAAGTATATTCCCTTTCTCTATGACAAACCCGCCACCGTATTTGATTACGCGGACGAAAACACCTTGCTGTTCGTTTCGGAGCCGGTCAAAAACAAGGAGAAGGTTCGCACCGCTCTGTGGCAGTGGGGTGAGGATTTAAAGGATTACCTTTCCCACGGCGTTTTGTGCCGCGGGCTCGATACGTACAGTGCCGACTGGCAGTATGCGCTGGAGCAGTGTAATACTCTTGGAGCGATTTACCTGGATGCCTTTGCCCGCGGCAGCTATGAAACCCCGGTACACTCGCTGGAAAACATGAACGTGCGCCAGAATTCGGTATGGAGCGGCAGTATGCAGCTTTTGACCGAGGACGTGCAGGCGATGCTGCACAACCGCTGGTGCTGCGTGGTTTTGGCCGGCAGCGAGCGCGCGGCGCAGACCATTGCCGCAGACCTGCAGCGCGAAGGTGTAAACGCGGTGTATCTCCCCAAGCCGGAGCAGCTCTCACCCGGGCAGGTCATCGTAACGGAAGGCGGCCTCTCCGCCGGCATGGAATACCCCGGTGCAGCCTTTGGACTGATTACCCACGGGCGCCTGCTGGCACAGCGCAAAATCCGCCAGAGCAAGCGTTCCAAAAACAGCCAGGAGATTTACAGCCTGTCCGACCTGAACCCCGGCGACTACGTGGTGCATTCCGCGCACGGTATCGGCGTGTTCGAGGGCATCCACAAAATCAGCATGCAAGGCATCGTTAAGGATTACCTGAAGCTGCGGTATGCCAAGAACGATACGCTGTATGTGCCGGTAACGCAGCTCGACCTGGTTTCCAAATACATCGGCCCACGGGAGGACGCGCAGGTACGCCTGCACCGCCTGGGCGGCTCCGACTGGCAAAAGACGAAGGCGCGTGTCCGCTCTGCCGTTAAGGACATGGCTAAGGAGCTAATTAAGCTGTATGCCCAGCGCATGAACGCCAAGGGCCATGCTTTTGCCGAGGACACGGAATGGCAGCACGATTTTGAATCCCACTTTGAATTTGAAGAAACAGACGATCAGCTGCGCTGCATCGAAGAAATCAAAGCCGACATGGAACGGGAATCCCCCATGGACCGCCTCTTATGCGGCGACGTGGGCTTCGGCAAAACCGAGGTGGCCCTGCGCGCCGCGTTCAAATGCGTCAGCGATTCCAAGCAGTGCGCCATGCTGGTGCCAACCACAATTTTGGCCTGGCAGCATTATCAGACAATCATCAAGCGGATGGAAGGCTTCCCTGTGCGGGTGGAGCTTCTGTCGCGTTTCCGCACGCCCAAACAGCAGGAGGATATTTTAAACCGCCTGAAACGCGGCGAAGTGGATTTTGTTGTTGGCACACACCGCCTGGTTTCGAAAGACGTGCGTTTTCGCGATTTGGGACTGGTCGTCATTGACGAGGAGCAGCGCTTTGGCGTGGCACAGAAGGAGAAGCTCAAGGACCTTTGCAAAAACGTGGATGTGCTGACGCTTTCCGCTACCCCAATTCCCCGCACGTTGAACATGGCACTTTCAGGCATCCGCGATATGTCTGTCATTGAGGAGGCTCCGCACGACCGCCACCCGGTACAGACGTATGTACTCGAGCACGACAACGGCATTCTGGCCGACGCCATTCACCGTGAGCTGCGGCGCGGCGGGCAGGTGTATTACCTGCACAACGACATCGGCACCATCGACCGCGTCAGCGCTACGCTGCAGGCCTTGGTACCCGAAGCGCGCATCGGCATCGGCCACGGTAAGATGAATGAAAACGAACTGTCCGAAATCTGGCGGCGGCTGGTCGATCAGGAAATTGACGTGCTGGTTTGCACTACCATTATTGAAACCGGCGTAGATGTCCCGAACGCGAACACGCTGATCATTGACAACGCCGACCGCATGGGCCTTTCCCAGCTGCATCAGCTGCGCGGGCGCGTGGGGCGTTCGTCGCGCCGCGCTTACGCCTATCTCACCTTTACCCGCAACAAGGTGCTTTCCGAAATCGCGCAGAAGCGCCTTTCGGCCATCCGCGAGTTCACCGAGTTCGGCTCCGGCTTTAAAATCGCGATGCGCGACCTCGAAATCCGCGGCGCGGGCAACATCCTTGGCGGTGAACAACACGGCCACATGGAAGCTGTCGGCTACGACCTGTATTTAAAGCTTCTTGGAGAAGCCGTCAGTCAGGAAAAAGGCGAAGCGCCGCCGCCGGGAGAATGTTTGGTAGATTTGCAGATCGAGGCGCATATTCCGGAGGAATATATCGAAAACTTAAACCAAAGGCTGGAAATCTACCGCCGTATCGCGGACATTCGCGGCGACGACGACGCAAGCGACGTACTCGACGAGCTGATCGACCGTTTCGGCGAGCCGCCGGCCTCCGTACGCGGCCTGATCGACGTAGCTCTGCTGCGTAACACAGCTGCCTCTTTGGGTGTGTACGAGATTAAGCAGCAGGGTGAAATGCTTTTGCTGTATGTGGATCAGGTGGATATGAAGCGCATTTCCGGCATGATCAGCTCCCTGCGTTCGCGCGTGATGCTCAGCGCGGGCTCAAAACCGTACATCAGCGTACGCGAAACCAAGGGAGCACCTCCGCTCGAAACTCTGCGGGAGGCCCTGCACGCCATGCAGAACACGAAGGACTAATACCTCAACTGGATGAGATTTCCACCAATTGCTGGACAAAGCCTTTTTCTGCGTGTATAGTTTATAGTAATATCACTTTAATCGCTTCAAAATGGAATGCCATGTTTCTTCCCTTCGCCTATGGTGGGGAGGAAGAAACAAACGCTTTTAAAGTGTATTAACTGCAATCATGAAATTCAAAAAATCGGAGTGTGACGTATGAATTTTCTGAAAAGACTGACGGCATCCTTACTTTGTGTCGCGATGCTGACAGGAATGACGGCCTGCTCGGGTGCGGACAAAACCTGGGCTGCCAAAACGAATGAAAAGACCCTCCCCATCGGCGTATATATCTATTATGAATATCTGGCCTACCAGAATGCTTCTAGCAAGATTGAGGATTCCTCAAAGCCGGTACTGGAGCAGAAGGTTGAAAACACCGACGCAACCGAGTGGATCAAGAAAAAGGCGCTGGATTACACCAAGCTCCTGTTTGTCATCGACAATAAGATGAAAGAGCTGAAACTCTCGCTGACCGATGCGGAAACCAAAGAAATTGCCAGCACAGCGACCAGCCAGTGGACCCAATACAGCAGTACGCTGGAGGGCTACGGCATCTCGAAGGAATCCTACTCGACCGCTACGGCGGAATTCAATACGAAATCCGCTAAGGTGTTTAATGCAATTTACGGAAAGAACGGCACGAAGGCCGTCAGCGATGCAGACCTGAAAACATTCTTTGAGAAAAACTATACCGATTTTTCCTATGTGATGCTTCCTTTGTACAATCCCACCACCTATGCCGCGCTGGATGAAAAGACCGAAAAGGACTACAAGCAGTTCCTTGAGGATCAGGCGGCAGCTCTGAACAAGGGCAGCACCACCTTTGACGCGGTTTCCACCGCGGCGCAGAAGAAGCTGAGCCTTGACTACGCCCCCTCTCAGACCGTGACGACCCAGCTGAATGAGGAATCCGGCTACCCAAGCGACCTGATTTCTCTGCTGAGCGGTATGAAGACCGGCGAGGCAAAGACCATCACTCTTTCCACCGTGAGCGCTGCGCTGCTCGTCGTGAAAAATGACGTGACGAAAAAGACCGCCACACAGCTTTCGGACGAAAGCACTCGTTCCCAGGTTCTGAGCGGCATGAAGAACAAAGAGTTCGAGGATGAAATGACGAAGATTGCCGAAGAATCCAAGGATATTACCGTCAATCAAAAAGCAATCAATTCGTACCAGCCCACGATGTTTATTCCGAAAGATACCGGCAGTTCTTCCACCGCCGGCTGATTGCTCCAGGTAACGAAAACTGAAAAACCGCTTCCCTCTAAAAACGAGGGAAGCAGTTTTTTGTTTTGATTTTTCTTTTTCTTACCTGCCGCTGTTCTCCATAAACACAAACTATCTCACAACCCACACCTCTGTTGACTCTGCACCGCTCTAGTTGGACTAATTACCCCTTTATAAAGCCGTACAGAATATTGGAAAGGGCTGTGACGGAATCGTCACAGCCCTCTTATGGTTAACTATAGGAATTTTATTTCATTTGCACCGCTGTCGTTTCAAACGCATTGGTCCGATTCTTGTAAAACTAATCAATTCGTCGTACTGCAATATTTCAGTTATTCTGGGAATCGCTTTTCGGTTACTCATGCCCTGTTACAAATTTTTCTAGAATAAAACCCTTTAAAGAAAGGTACCCTAAGGGAACATTGGAAAAACATTACCCCAAACTGAAACTCTTTTCGGGAGCCAAATACGGAACGCGGGAGGATTTCCACGCAATTCCCAGGCGGCCATCCCGCCGGATCGGTTCCAAACGATTGATAACCGAATTTGCGGTGACTGACATTACCTGATATTTAGGACTCAACTCCTTTTGTTGAAATGATGCGCACGAACTTTGCATCTCCGGCAGCCTAAGCCCAACAGACCGGCTGATTGGTGCTGCGTTTCTTCTTGTACCATTGGACTCACCCCTTTCAAACCGAATGTTGATCTCAGGCGTTCCTTCCGTAAAGCATCTGTTATGCAGCCATTTTTGTGGCGGCACCTGAGCTTTTTATCAGAATAAACCGCCGAAGCCGTTTTTCCTGATCCGCCTGTTACCAATATCCTTTCCCTTTGCAACTATAGTATAGCACAAGTTAGGTTAATGTCAATAGTTTTTTAAAATAAATTAATTAAATTATGTTGTTTTTATTCTAATAAAATTTTTTGTTGACTTCCCCCGAGAACAACGGTAAAATGAATCCATACCTTTTAACTGATGAGGAGATGACAATATGAACGAAGAATTTGGCCCAGATGTTCTGACTCTGGTGGACGACGAAGGAAACGAGCATGAATTTGAAGTGCTAGACGTAATCGACAACGAAGACGGCTGCTTCTATGCTTTGCTCCCCACCTTCGAGAACCCGCAGGACAGCGTGGAATCTGAAGGCACTTACTATATTTTCGAAGCAATCGATCAGGATGGCGAGCAGCAGCTGGCCGAGGTGGAAGACGAAGAACTGCTGGATAAGCTGGCAGAGCTCTTTGAGAGCCGCTTTGACGAGCTGTATGACGAAGAGGAAGATATTTCTGACGAAAGCGACGAATAATTTCGTTTATAGAATTATTTTTCGTTATTTTCTGTTATACTAATGCTTGCAGGAACAAAAAAACGTACTCCCTGCCTGGTGCGTGGACCGATGCAAATTAACCCTACAATGATCTTACCGGGAGCCCGGCTCCGGCGGCGGATTGCAGACCTCCCGGCCTTTTGGCTGGAAGAAGGGAGCATGAAAACGTTGGGAGGGCACCCACCTGCTGTTTAGTAGCAGGTTTTTTTCGCTCGTTACGGCCAGGCGGGCCATTTATAACAAGAATCAGCCCTTGCAGCAAAATTGCTGCAAGGGCGTTTTTCTTTTGCTCTGTTTTTGTTTTGCGTGTTTTTTTCTCTTATTCGGGCAGAATACAGCACATACCAATAGAAGACGGCATAAAGTTCTTCTCCGCCTTTGGCAGGGAAACAAATTGTCAATTTCAATTATTATGGTTCAGTGGCGTGTGACTGGAATCCGCAAAGGAGTGGAGGTATGAAACGAACCTTTCGCGTGCTGGGCGGTTTCCTGGCGGGCGTGGCTAACGGACTTTTGGGTGCGGGCGGCGGCATGGTGATCGTACCCATGCTGAGAAAATCGGGGCTGCCCGTAGTAAAAAGCCACGCAACCTCCGTAGCGGTGATCCTTCCCATCTGCATACTAAGCGCCGGGCTATACTTATTCCGCGGCAGCGTAACGATTGGTCAGGCGCTGCCGTACCTGCCCTGGATGTTAGCCGGCTCCGTCATTGGTTCGTGGGCGCTGCCCCGGCTCAATAGGATGCTGCTGCGCCGCCTGTTTGGCGCGCTGATGCTGTGGGCCGCATGGAGGATTCTGTTCTGATGGAATGGATTTGGATGGCTTTAGCCGGACTGATTTCGGGCATTCTGGGTTCTATGGGAATGGGCGGCGGCGGAGTGCTGATCATTTATTTAACGCTGATCGCAGGACTGGATCAGCGCGCCGCACAGGGAATTAACTTGATTCTGTTTATCCCTTGCGCCGTGCTGGCGTTATTTTGTTATGTGCGTAAGGGACTGATTGATTTCCGCACTGCTTTGGCGGCAGCCGCTGCCGGCCTTGTCGGTGCGCTGGGCGGCGTCTTTCTTTCGGGCTGGATCGATGTTGTCTGGCTTCGGCGAATTTTCGGCGTGATGCTGCTTTTCATAGGCGTGCGGGAGCTGTTAGCGAAAAAGCCCCCTCCCGGCGAGGAAGAACAGGAAGAAACAGAAGATCCTTGTAACAGTCAGAGTGCTAAAAAATAGCTTTTTTTGTATGTTGCTTTCCATAAAATGAGATTCAGACGGAACCCCGGTTAGAAAAAATCTCTCCCGGTCTCCGGGGGTTCCCCGTGGAATTCTGCTGGCGCAGGGCTTGCCCCTCGTGCCGGGGCGGGCACTTACTTTCGTGAAAGGACGAAAGTAAGCAAAGGCCTTCCAAAGGGCACCTTTGGAATCCGTTTGGGGAACGGTTCCAGCGAGTGCTGCCACTAGCCACCGGGAAGGCGCTCCATTGAAAATGCCCACTCTCCGAGCTTCATCTGAAAATAAACTTTGCTGTCCCGTCTGTCGGCGGGCATTTTCAAAGCGCTCTCGTTGGCTCACAGTTTTTAGGTGCGGCTTCGCCGCGTTTTTAATCGACATATTTAGAACTATGGTAAACTTTGAATCAAAGCTACCGTAAGGACGTCCCTCCCCGAGCCAGCGAGAGCGCTCGGTAAGGGTGCGCCGCCGAACGAAAGCGACACACTACATGCTTCCAAAAAACAAGGCGCGTGTACACTTACCATAGAGCGCCTTCCCGGAGGCTGTCGTTAATACTAACCGAAACCGTTCCCAAAAACGGATTCCGAAGGCGGAGCCTTGGGCAAATCTTTGTTTACTTTCTTTTCGTAAAGAAAGTAAATGCCCGCCCCGGCACGAGAGGCAAGCCCTGCGCTAGCAGAATTTCCCGCGCGGGGGAAACCCGCCACAAATCAAGCCCCGGCACGCAGTGCCGCCCATCCCCAAGCCAACGAGAGCGCTCGGTAAGGGTGCGCCGCCGAACGAAAGCGACACACTACATGCTTCCAAAAAACAAGGCGCGTGTACACTTACCATAGAGCGCCTTCCCGAAGGCTGGCGTTAATACTCACCGAAACCGTTCCCAAAAACGGATTCCGAAGGCGGAGCCTTGGGCAAATCTTTGTTTACTTTCTTTTCGTAAAGAAAGTAAATGCCCGCCCCGGCACGAGGGGCAAGCCTGCGCCAGCAGAAACCCTGTGGTGGAAGCGTAAAGAAACCCTTGCCTTTAAAATTAATATAGAATACCGTCTTAAAAATCAAATTACCAAACAAAAAAACAGATGCCTTGAACAGCATCTGTTTTTTATAATCGTTTTGACTCTCAGGAACGCGAAATCTCTTCCAAACGGTAAATATCTGTACGACGATTCTCCATCGTCTGCATGCGCGCACGCACACGGTCTAGATAATCCAGATCAATCTCCGCCATAGTTACGCCTGGCTCTTCCTTTGCGCGGGCAATCACTGTCCCCCAGGGGTCTATGACCATACTGCTTCCAAATGCCGTTAGGCGGGCATTTCGGCCAATCTGGTTCGGGGCAATCATATAACAGCTGTTCTCAATCGCTCTCGCCCGCAAAAGTGGCTCCCAATGATCCTTGCCAGTGGGCAGGGTAAAGTTTGAGGGATTAAACAAAATTTGGGCGCCGCGCTCCGCCATCAGGCGATAAACCTCCGGAAAGCGCAGGTCGTAGCAAATGGCTAAACCAAACACACCCAGCTCTGTTTCAACCGTTACGATGCCGTCGCCCGCGGCCACCTCCTCCGATTCCCGCACCGCCTTGCCGGTGGGCAGGATGATATCGAAGGTATGCAGCTTGCGGTATTTCGCCAGCAGCTCACCCTTTGGGGAAAACAGAAAACTGGTGTTGTATACCCGGGAATCCCCCGGAATTTTTTCGGCCCAGCTGCCGCCGTGAATATAGACCCCAAACCGCTTGGCCGCGTCAGAAATACGCTGGTACGTTTCCCCCGACTCGTCTTCCGCAAAATCTGACGCGGGCAGAGCTGTGCCAGCGATCACGTTCATATTCTCCGTCAAGGCAACCAGACGGGCGCCATTACTGGCAGCCTCTGCAATATAGCCGCCAATCCGGTTCAGGTTTTCTTCCTTATCCTCGCCGGAACTCAACTGCACCATGCCAACCTGATATTTTCTCATGCAAACCCTCCTGGAAAATCAGCGCGTTTCGTTCTGTGCTTCCAGGCAGTCCGGGCAGATTCCGTAAAATACCAGACTGTGGGAATGAATCTGCAGTCCACAGCTGCGCGCCATCTGCTGATCGACAGAATCCGGCAGAAGCTGGTATTTCAAATCTCTCACGGCCCCACAAAGTTCACAGATGAAATGCTCGTGCGGATCAACAATCGCATCAAAGCGCTCTTGCCCATTTACCACACCGACACTCATGATCTTCCCTTCCTCTTTAAACCGGGAAAGATTGCGATACACGGTTCCCAGGCTCAAATCCGGGTACTCCAGCTTGAGTTGTTGGTAAATCCATTCTGCAGTAGGATGAGTGTCGGTACTCATCACCACATCTAAAATCGCTTTTCTTTTTCGACTGAAATTCTGACGTCTCTGCATAAGTACAATCCTTTCAAAAGAAAACGATAATCATTATTTTTCTTATGATTATCATATCATGATATATGCGGAATGTAAAGATTCCGATTGCATTTTTATCAGGGGGACTTGCAACATACAGGCTGTCGGACGCATAAAATGAAAAAACACCGAAAAAGAGGGATGATGCATGCTGCTATCCTTGCTGCGGGAAGCTATTTCTAATTTGCTATTCTTCGTGCTGCACGTAACGGGAAACGGATCGTTTCCGCGCCCGCTTTCCGCGCAGGAAGAACGCGAGTACCTGGAACGATGGAAAAACGGTGACACGAAAGCACGGAGTAAACTGATTGAACATAATTTGCGCCTGGTAGCCCACATTATTAAAAAGTACTACTCGAATCTAAATGATCAGGAGGACCTAATCTCTATAGGCACAATCGGGCTCATCAAAGCGATTGACAGCTTTAATAGCGATAAAGGGATTCGGCTGTCAAGCTATGCAGCCCGATGTATTGAAAATGAAGTTTTAATGTTTTTTCGCAGTGGGAAAAAGAGCGCTCAGGACATTTCCCTGAACGAGCCCATCGACACAGATAAGGACGGGAACACACTAACTCTGATTGACATTATGTCCACAGAAGATAATATTATCGATAATCTGGACTGCAAAATCAAATCGGAGCAGCTGAAGAAATACATTTGCCAATCCCTCTCCCCGCGGGAGAGGAGAATTATTGAGCTGCGCTATGGTCTCAACGGGCAGGCACCACTAACACAGAGAGAAGTTGCGTCTGCGTTGGATATCTCCCGCTCTTATGTATCACGCATTGAAAAAAAGGCTTTGGGAACCTTGTTCAAGCAATTCGACAAATGAAAATCCGGTTAGAAAATCACAACTTTTACCATATTATACCATAAAAATCTAACTTAGTAAAGGAAAATATGAATCAATTCTATTTTTGATTTTGCTTTATTTGAAACATAACCATGATTTCTGTATCGCAAAGGCCCGGGAGCAAGCAATTACGCTTTTCCCGGGCCGCCAAATTATTTTTCCTGAACAAAAATTGAATAAATCAGTATTACGGTAGCTACTGCACTGATAAGTCTACTGAAATACATATTCACTAATTGCAATATATAATATGGTTTTTTGCTCATTAATTCTTGGCGAATTTCTTCTGGCAATGGTTTTCTGCTAATAAATTGCTCAACTACTAAAATAATCAGAAAATAAATCAAAACAATAAGACTTAGTTGGATGTTTGAGTTACCGGTTATTAAAAGAAATACGCATTGGATACCCAAAACAATTAAAAACATAGTCAAAAAAATTTGCGCGACATAATACTTAACTGATGAGTTCATCTACACACCTTCATCTATTATAATGGTAATTATTTATATCCCTTTACTACTAATTTGCTGTAAACCCAATTAGCAAATACATCGTTGTCATAAGTATAAAGATAATTAATAGTAATATTATATCCTCTGTAACCTTTACTGTCTCCATAAATTTGTGCAATTGAGGCCGCTACTCCCAAAGCCGCAAGGCCGCAAGAATTAGAATCGGCTTTTTCTTCATGAGTGCTTTTACTATTTCCTGCACGGAAGCTCCTTCCGGAATAATTTCCATTGCTGCTAATTCTGTAAGTATCTCCGATTTTCGGATTACTTGGAAAAGCCATAATGGAAATACCGCTAGACTTGCTATTAGGGCCAAAAGTAAGTCTTTCCGGGTTTTTATTGCTTTCTTGCCAGACATAATACTGAACCTCTTGCTCCGTAAAGCCATAGCTTCTTAAAATATCTGCTTTCTCTTCATCTGAAACATTCAGATAAGTATTGGTTGTTTTTCCATTCATTGTAATTTGAGAATTTCCTTCCAGACACCACTGGATGCCGCAAAAACCATATTTGTCGTAGGAACTACCAACATTGCGGAAACACAAACTGTGCTGATAATCTTTTTTATAAACTATTTCAATTTTTTTCTTGTTATAATTTGTTTCATCGACGAATCAGTATACGCTAACCTCGATTCAGGAAAAGCTGCTTTTTTTCAGCTTAAATCATAACTTGTATATAACTAAACCATGGAAATTACCTCCAATTTTTTTCTTCATTAATATAACGTTTTTTACTTCTGTTTTGTTACATGTTTTTTAAAAAATTTTAATTTTTTTGAACTCAGACGAAGTAGAAATCAGATCGATCGTTTGTGCTGATATAATAAGTCCCCAGCCATCCCTTTGGATGGCTGGGGAAACATTTGAGGCATACAAGCCAATCAATAAGCCTTCCTATCGTCCCAGCCGTTCTTCCAGAACGCACGTTTTTTTGACAAGGAGCCATAAAAAAGGCCACACCAGACGTTTCAACCGTCTGGTGTAGCCTTTTTTATGGTGGGCCATCAGGGACTCGAACCTTGGACCGACCGGTTATGAGCCGGCTGCTCTAACCAACTGAGCTAATGGCCCTAATATACTTTCTTAGTGCAAAGTAGGAAAAAAGCCGCCGCTAAAAAATAACGACGGCACATCCCTGCACTTTGCTTGGCTCCCCAAGTTGGACTCGAACCAACGACCCTGCGGTTAACAGCCGCATGCTCTACCGGCTGAGCTATTGAGGAATATCAATGTTGGCGTCATCCTATTGTCCCGGGCCGTTACCAGCCAAGTATCTTCGGCACTGATGAGCTTAACTTCCGTGTTCGGAATGGGAACGGGTGGACCCTCACCGTCATCGACACCAACTATGTTCCGCAGAGGAGGTTTTCGCCTTCCTGTCGGATATTTGTAAAAACAGTTTCCTGTTTCTTACGACTACTTCAAAGATTGTTTTGGTGACCCGTGGGGGAATCGAACCCCCGTTACCGGCGTGAGAGGCCGGTGTCTTAACCGCTTGACCAACGGGCCACATCTCAGCCTTAGCCAGGTGCAGAGGTCAGAGATCCTCGAACCCCTGCCTGACTTCATTCTTCGTGGTGCACCATCAGGGATTCGAACCCGGGACACCCTGATTAAGAGTCAGGTGCTCTACCAACTGAGCTAATGGTGCTTGCCAAGCGAAAACTTGAACTTCTCGCCGCTGTTTCCAGCAACAGATGCGCTCGCAGCCCTTCGCCGATCTTTGGTACCCTCATTTCGGGCACTGAAAACTGAATAAAGAAGAAACAGAAGAAAGCGATTGAGCAAGGCGTTAACCAAGATTAATGGTCAAGCCCTCGACCGATTAGTACTGCCAAGCTAAATGCATTACTACACTTACACACGCAGCCTATCAACCTTGTAGTCTTCAAGGGGTCTTACTAGCTTACGCTATGGGATATCTTATCTTGGAGTCGGCTTCACGCTTAGATGCTTTCAGCGTTTATCCGATCCGCACTTAGTTGCCCAGCTGTGCCATTGGCATGACAACTGGTGCGCCAGAGGTGCGTCCATCCCGGTCCTCTCGTACTAAGGACAGCTCTCCTCAAATATCCTGCGCCCACGACAGATAGGGACCGAACTGTCTCACGACGTTCTGAACCCAGCTCGCGTACCACTTTAATCGGCGAACAGCCGAACCCTTGGGACCGAATACAGCCCCAGGATGTGATGAGCCGACATCGAGGTGCCAAACCTCCCCGTCGATGTGGACTCTTGGGGGAGATCAGCCTGTTATCCCCAGGGTAGCTTTTATCCGTTGAGCGACGGCAATTCCACTCTCATACCGCCGGATCACTAACTCCAACTTTCGTTACTGCTCGGATTGTCATCCTCGCAGTTAGGCTAGCTTACGCGTTTACACTCAGAGGCACGGTTTCCGTCCGTGCTGAGCTAACCTTTGAGCGCCTCCGTTACCTTTTAGGAGGCGACCGCCCCAGTCAAACTGCCCGCCTAACAATGTCCCCCGGCCGGATTCACGGCCGCAGGTTAGAATTTCAACCATCTAAGAGCGGTATCCCAAGGATGACTCCACCACGGCTGGCGCCGCGGCTTCCTAGTCTCCCGCCTATCCTGTACATAAATGATCAAAACCCAATATTAAGCTGCAGTAAAGCTCCATGGGGTCTTTCCGTCTTGTCGCGGGTAACCGGCATCTTCACCGGTACTACAATTTCGCCGGGCGGGTAATTGAGACAGTGCCCAGATCATTACACCATTCGTGCGGGTCGGAACTTACCCGACAAGGAATTTCGCTACCTTAGGACCGTTATAGTTACGGCCGCCGTTTACTGGGGCTTCAATTCAATGCTTGCACATCTCCTCTTAACCTTCCAGCACCGGGCAGGTGTCAGCTCCTATACTTCATCTTTCGATTTGGCAGAAACCTGTGTTTTTGCTAAACAGTTGCCTGGGCCTATTCTCTGCGGCCACATTGCTGTGGCACCCCTTTTCCCTAAGTTACGGGGTCAATTTGCCGAGTTCCTTAACTACCCTTCTCCCGTTGGCCTTAGAATTCTCTTCCTGTCTACCTGTGTCGGTTTGCGGTACGGGCGCCTTAGATATACACAAGACTTTTCTCGCCCTCGTCCAAGCATACTTCCCTACTCTAATTTCGGTCCCTTACGCCCAGGTCAACCAACGCCTGGGTTATGCCCTTTCAAGGTGTCCTCTTGCTTAAATCTTTTGGCGGCTACGGAATATCCACCGTATGTGCATCGGCTACGCCTTTCGGCCTCACCTTAGCTCCCGGCTTACTTGGAGCGGACGAACCTTCCTCCAAAAACCTTAGACTTTCGGCCAATATGATTCTCACATATTTCTCGCTACTCATTCCGGCATTCTCACTTGTGTAAAGTCCACCAGCGCTTCCGCTCTGACTTCACCCCTTACACAACGCTCTCCTACCATAACACTTACGTGTTATCCCAAGCTTCGGTATACGATTTAGCCCCGTTAAATTTTCGGCGCAGGGGCACTCGACCAGTGAGCTATTACGCACTCTTTTAATGAATGGCTGCTTCTAAGCCAACATCCTGGTTGTCTGTGCACCCCCACATCCTTCTCCACTTAACCGTATTTAGGGACCTTAGCTGTGGGTCTGGGCTCTTTCCCTTTTGACAATGAAACTTATCTCACACTGTCTGACTCCCGTACATCAATTATCTGGCATTCTGAGTTTGATAGGGTTCAGTAACCTTTCGGCCCCTAGCCCATTCAGTGCTTTACCTCCAGTAATCTAATACGAGGCTAGCCCTAAAGCTATTTCGGAGAGAACCAGCTATCTCCGGGTTCGATTGGAATTTCTCCGCTACCCACACCTCATCCGCTACTATTTCAACAGGAGTCGGTTCGGTCCTCCATGGAGTTTTACCTCCACTTCAACCTGGACATGGGTAGGTCACCCGGTTTCGGGTCGAATACAACTGACTTCACGCGCCCGTTTCAGACTCGCTTTCGCTGCGGCTCCGGACCTTAAGTCCTTAACCTTGCCAGTTATACTCACTCGCCGGACCATTCTACAATAGGTACCCGATCACCCATTGACGGGCTCTCGGTGCTTGTAAGCACAAGGTTTCAGGTTCTATTTCACTCCCCTCCCGGGGTTCTTTTCACCTTTCCTTCACAGTACTTTTCGCTATCGGTCACTGAGTAGTATTTAGGCTTGGAGGGTGGTCCCCCCATGTTCCCACCGGGTTTCACGTGTCCGGCGGTACTCTGGATACAGCTAGCCGACTCAAAATTTCGCATACGTGACTCTCACACTGTTTCGTTGGCCTTCCCATGCCATTCTGCTATTTCTTGTCGTACATGTTGCTGTCCGAACCCCGAGGGTATTGCTACCCTCGGTTTGGCCTCTTCCGCGTTCGCTCGCCACTACTAGCGGAATCTCTGTTGATGTCTTTTCCTCGCCCTACTTAGATGTTTCAGTTCAGGCGGTTCCCCCTGCATGACTATGTATTCATCATGCAGTGACTGGACATGACTCCAGCCGGATTGCTCCATTCGGAAATCTATGGATCAATGCCCACTTACGGCTCCCCATAGCTTATCGCAGTTAGTCGCGTCCTTCATCGGCTCTCAGTGCCAAGGCATTCCCCTTGCGCTCTTTGTAGCTTGACCATGTGATTCTTGGTTCTTGCTTTGTTCTATACAATACAGTCCTGAACTCGATAGAACTGCATTGTTTGGTAAATTGTAGATTTAGATAAAAAACAATTTTTCTCGCTTTATCTGCTTCTTTTCTTTATTCAGTTTTCAATGTCCGGTGCACTCGTGCACTTTTTAGTCGCGATCGTCGATTCCGAGGAAAATTCCTCACAGTCGCGTTCACAACCAAACTGCCGTTGTGCCCTGCATTATGCAGTTGTTTCCAAGCGTAGCTTGGTGGTGGGCTCAAGTGGACTCGAACCACCGACCTCACGCTTATCAGGCGTGTGCTCTAACCAGCTGAGCTATGAGCCCATATCTTCGGCTAGAGGCCGTCGGCTTCTCGCTTGCCTCTGTTACCCGTTTTGTTCCAGACTAAGTCTGGTGGTGGAGATGAACGGAATCGAACCGATGACCCCCTGCTTGCAAAGCAGGTGCTCTCCCAGCTGAGCTACACCCCCATATTCTATTGAACACTAAGGCTTCGTTCTGCTGTTTCGATTTCTTTCATTTCCTGAAGTCCCTTTTCAGGGCCTTCAAAATTAAACAACGATAGTAGACTAGGTTCCGTAATCCTGACCTTGGATGTCTGACGAAGCCTTAGCTCCATCAAGTCTCCATAGAAAGGAGGTGATCCAGCCGCACCTTCCGATACGGCTACCTTGTTACGACTTCACCCCAGTCGCCAATCCTACCTTCGACAACGTCCTCCTTGCGGTTAGACTATTGGCTTCGGGTATTACCGGCTCCCATGGTGTGACGGGCGGTGTGTACAAGGCCCGGGAACGTATTCACCGCGGCATGCTGATCCGCGATTACTAGCAATTCCAACTTCATGTAGGCGGGTTGCAGCCTACAATCCGAACTGAGATCGTTTTTGGGGGTTTGCTCCACCTCGCGGCTTGGCTTCCCTCTGTTAACGACCATTGTAGTACGTGTGTAGCCCAGGTCATAAGGGGCATGATGATTTGACGTCGTCCCCACCTTCCTCCGTTTTGTCAACGGCAGTCTGATTAGAGTGCTCTTTCGTAGCAACTAATCACAAGGGTTGCGCTCGTTGCGGGACTTAACCCAACATCTCACGACACGAGCTGACGACAACCATGCACCACCTGTCTCAACTTTCCCCGAAGGGCACCTAATGCATCTCTGCCTCGTTAGTTGGATGTCAAGACCTGGTAAGGTTCTTCGCGTTGCTTCGAATTAAACCACATACTCCACTGCTTGTGCGGGCCCCCGTCAATTCCTTTGAGTTTCAACCTTGCGGCCGTACTCCCCAGGTGGATTACTTATTGTGTTAACTCCGGCACGGAAGGGGTCAGACCCCCCACACCTAGTAATCATCGTTTACGGCATGGACTACCAGGGTATCTAATCCTGTTTGCTACCCATGCTTTCGTGCCTCAGCGTCAGTTAAAGCCCAGTAGGCCGCCTTCGCCACTGGTGTTCCTCCCGATCTCTACGCATTTCACCGCTACACCGGGAATTCCGCCTACCTCTACTTCACTCAAGCCTTCCAGTTTCGAACGCAATTTGTGGGTTAAGCCCACAGCTTTCACGCCCGACTTAAAAAGCCGCCTACGCACCCTTTACACCCAGTAAATCCGGACAACGCTTGCTCCCTACGTATTACCGCGGCTGCTGGCACGTAGTTAGCCGGAGCTTCCTCCTTGGCTACCGTCATTATCTTCACCAAGGACAGAGGTTTACAATCCGAAGACCGTCTTCCCTCACGCGGCATTGCTGCATCAGAGTTTCCTCCATTGTGCAATATCCCCCACTGCTGCCTCCCGTAGGAGTCTGGGCCGTGTCTCAGTCCCAATGTGGCCGTTCAGTCTCTCAACCCGGCTACCGATCGTCGCTTTGGTGGGCCTTTACCCCGCCAACTGGCTAATCGGACGCGAGTCCATCTTTCAGCGGATTGCTCCTTTGATATCAGTACCATGCAGCACCGATATATTATGCGGTATTAGCGTTCTTTTCAGAACGTTATCCCCCTCTGAAAGGCAGGTTACTCACGCGTTACTCACCCGTCCGCCACTAAGTAAGAGCTAAGCAAGCTTCTCTCTTACTCCGTTCGACTTGCATGTGTTAGGCATGCCGCCAGCGTTCGTCCTGAGCCAGGATCAAACTCTCTAAAATATTGTATTAAAATGACCGAAGTCAATCTAATCTATTTTAGAGCATTTTATCTGCTCAATTAGTACGCTTTCGCGTTTCTCAGTTTTTATAGAGTTCTGAGAACTCTTATCCGGAAGTACTCACTTCTTTTTCAAGAAGCTTTCTCTCAAAAATTACGGGTTCCTTCTTGTCTTTCTCGTTGTTTAATTTTCAAGGTCCTGTCCGATTCTACCGGGCTTTGCGGCCTTTCGTTTCGTGCGCCGTTCTGTAAGGCGCTTGACTATAATACCAAACCATTCACCTATTGTCAATGCTTTTTTTAAAGTTTTTTCGGTTTTTTTTAAAAAAGTTTCATTTTGCCTCAAAAAGGCGCACTCCAGAGAAGTCTGTTTCGCGAAAAATGTCGGAAAAATCCAGGCCCAGAGCCATTTTCTCTGGGAAGAGGTCTGAAAGGGGCGCCAGGACAAATCCGCGGCTTAAAATGCCGGGGTGCGGCAGGCGAAGCTCATCCTCGCGAAAAACAGCATCTTCATATAAAAGTAAATCCAAATCAATCACGCGCGAGCCGTGGAATTCACGGCGTTCACGGCCAAGCCCTGCCTCAATGCCAAGGCACGCCCCCAGAAGTGCATGAGGCGAAAGCTCCGTGAGAAGCAGCGTGCAGGCGTTGAGGTAGTCATTCTGTGCGCTCTGCACCTCTACCGGCGCCGTTTCATAATAACGGGAGGTAGCAATCACCGTTGTACCGGGCAAGTTTTTCAGCGCCTGGAGCGCATGTGAGATGTTCTCCAGCCGGTTGCCTAAATTAGAACCTAAGCCGATCACTGCTTTTTTCAATTAAAATCACTTCGCTTTCTGGTAATCGATACCGCTGTGTACTCAAACTCTGCTTGAATTGGAGCCTCCGGTTTTTTCAGCAGAACCTCCAGCTCCATTACCGCCGGGTATTCCTCGAAGATCTGCTCCGCAATCCGCTGGGCCACCCGCTCCAGCAGATCATAAGATTGTTCCGTCATGACGCGGATCGCCGTTTTCATGATTTTGGCGTAGCTGACCGTGTCATCGATGCAATCGCTGGCGCACGCCGCAGACAACTCCACCGACGCGGTGAGATCGACCACGAAATGCTGGCCGTCGCGCTTTTCTTCCGCATTGACACCATGATATGCGAAAACCCGCAATCCCTTGACTATTATTTTATCCACAACCTGTCCCTCTCTCTCTTGCACCAAGCACCGCGTGTGCAACCTGCGCCGCCTGCACCGCTTCTAAAACATCGTGCGCACGCAGCAGCTGCGCACCGCCAGCCTGCGCTAGGGTATGCGCCGCCAGCGTACCGGGCATTCGATCTGCCGCGGGCGGATTGCCGCAGCTTTTGCCGATGACCCCCTTGCGCGACGCGGCCATCAGAAATGCGCAGCCCTCGATTCGCACGGCATCAACGTTTGCAAGCAGGCGCAAATTTTCCTCATAGGTTTTTCCGAAACCCACGCCGGGGTCAAAGCAGATGCGCTCTGGCGCGATGCCCATCCCCTGTGCCTGACGCAGCTTGTCCTCAAAAAAGCGCCTCACGCGAACCAAAATATCCTCTTCCGTGTTTTCCTGCAATACATGCCCGTTGTGCATGATGATACAGCCACAGCCGCTCTGGAGTACCGCAGGAAACATCCCGGGATCGGTAAAGCCGTTCACGTCGTTAATGACATCCGCGCCCGCAGAGAGCGCCAGAGCAGCCACCTGCGGATAAAAGGTATCTACGGACACCGGAACGCTGAAACGCCCTGCAAGGGCTTTTAAAACCGGTTCGATACGTGCCCACTCCTCCTGCGGGGGAATGGCGGTAAAGCCGGGGCGGGTGGACTGCCCGCCGATGTCGATCATCCCGGCGCCCTGCTCCTGCATTTCGAGCGCGCGCGCCACGGCATTCTCGGGGCGAAAGCTCTGCCCGCCGTCGGAAAAGGAATCGGGCGTTACATTTAATATGCCCATGATACAGGCCGGCCCATTCAATGAAAGGAAATATTTTCCCGCCTGGAACCCGCTCATCGGTGGCACCCTCCCGCCAGCAGCGACATAACCTCACTGCGGGTTTTCGCCTCGGTGCGCATCGCGCCACGCAAAGCGGAGGTCTGCGTAACCGCCCCGGCCGCGCGGATACCCCGCATTGTCATGCACAGATGCTCGGCCTCAGCCACAACCGCTACGCCGTACGGCTCGAGATTGTCAAACAGGAAATCCGCGATCTGCGCAGTCAGACGCTCCTGCACCTGGGGGCGCGAGGCAAAGCATTTCACAATCCGCGCGAATTTGGAAAGGCCGATGATTTTGCCATCCTTAGGAATATAGGCAATATGCACCTTCCCCACGAAAGGCAGCAGATGATGCTCACAAACAGAGTACAGCGGAATATCTCGCACCAAAACCAGCTCCCCGTGCTGCTGCGGCTCCTGAAAGATTTTCAGGTGCTCCATGGGGTCTTCTTCCAGCCCTGAAAAAATCTCGGCATACATTTTTGCAACGCGGTCCGGCGTTTCGCGCAGTCCCTCACGCTGTGGGTCTTCCCCCACAGCCAGCAGCAGCTCCGTTACCGCCGCTCTGATTCTCTCCTGATCCATATAAAAGCCTCCCTACTATAATTATGATTCCAAGCAAGCAACAAGCCTGCATATTACTACCATATAGAAGAAAAAAATCAAGCATTGTGTTCACTCTCAATCTTGTTTCAGACATATGGCAGGTAAAATCGCCAAAAAATAATGTGTGACCTTTTCTTAACAATCGAATCATGCTACAATTTAATATTAGCATACCGAAAACAACATCAATATGCAATAGATTCCCGCTCACTCCCGAAAATTTGCGGGAAGCGCGTCACAAATAAGGAGGATTTTAAATTATGCATTATGAAGGTACCATTTTCCGCCCGCCGTCAGAGTCCGACAGCCTGCTGGTTCAGGTGACGGTAGGCTGTTCGTGGAATAAATGCACATTCTGCGACATGTATTCCGATAAGAAGTTCCGCGTGCGCAGCATGGATGAAATCAAAGCCGATCTGAAGGAAGGCTCCCGCTGGCGCAACCAGATTCGCCGCATCTTTTTGTGCGACGGCGACGCGCTGGTGCTGAAAACACCGATGCTGCTCGAGATTCTGGAAACCATCCGCGAGCTGTACCCCAATTTGGAAGCGGTTCGCGTATATGCCTCCGCTCAGGACATTCTGCGCAAAAGCCATGAGGAATTGTGTCAGCTCCATGAGGCCGGGCTTGAAATGGTGTACATCGGTCTGGAATCCGGCAGCGACCGGGTTCTGGAGGAAGTAAACAAGGGTATTACTAAGGCGGAGATGATCGCGGCCGCAACAGCGGCCACCGAAGCGGGCCTGCGCCTTTCCATCAGTATCATTTCAGGGCTTGGTGGGCAGGAGTTTTCGCGCGAGCATATTCTCGAAACCGCAGACGCCCTGAACCAGATGCAGCCCGATTATGTGGGCATGCTGGTTCTGCACGCCGGCAACGACACCGATATGTTCCGCAAAATTGCCGAAGGAACATTCCGTCTTCCCTCCGCGACGCAGGTACTGGAGGAAATGAAGCTGCTGATCGAGCATCTCGATTTAAAGCACTGCTACTACACCAGCGCGCACGCCTCCAACTATATTGATGTGCGCGGGCGGCTTCCGGAGGACAAAGAGGCGATGCTGCGCAACATTGAGCGCCTAACCGAGCTGACGCGCAAAAGAGAAGCACGGCGCTAACACAGGCTGAGCTTGCACCCACATCGCGTGGCGACAAGCAGAATAAGCTGGCTTGTCCTCACGCAAAAACCACCTTAGAAGAAACTTTCGTTCACAAGCTCCGAGCCGACGAGAGCGCTCTGAAAATGACCGGCGCCGGACGAAAACGGTAAAACTGCCCATTTGCCAAAACAAGGCGAGTGGGCAGTTTCAATAGAGCGCCTTTCCAGTAGCTTTTATTGAAGCGTTCCGGAGTCGTTCCCCAAACGGATTCCAAAGGTGTCCTTTGGAAGGCCTTTGCTTACTTTCGCCCTTTCGCGAAAGTAAGTGCCAGCCCCGGCACGAGGGGCAAAGCCCGCGCAAGCGGAATCTCCCGTGGAGCGACTTCACAAAAGGAGCCCTTTGCGGCAAACAGCGCCGCCCAAAAGAAAAAACCGCCTTTGGGTGCCATCCCCAAGGCGGTTTTTTCTGTATAAAACCTCAAGCTAACTAAAAAGGCAAACAAACAAATTTAAGCGATTTTTGCAAGGATAACGAAATTCAGCACGAACAGGATGGTGGCAACCCACAGAATGGGGTGAACTTCCTTTGCTTTCCCCTTCACTACCTTAATGATGCAGTAGAACAGGAAGCCTGCCGCGATACCATAGGAAATGCTGTAGCAGAACGCCATAAAGATACCGGCAAAGAATCCGGGAATCGCATCCTCCATGTTCTCCCACTTGATGTCGCGGAAGGAACTGAGCATCATAATACCGACAATAATCAAAGACGGGGCAATGGCCGCGTCGGGAATCGCACTGACAAGCGGAGCAAAAAATGCGCTGAGGATAAACATAGCAGCGGTAACAACACTGGTCAGGCCGGTGCGTCCGCCCGCGCCGATACCGGCTGCGCTTTCCACATATGTGGTGGTGTTGGAGGTACCGAAAATCGCGCCGATGGAGGTAGCGGTCGCATCCGCGAACAGCGCTCTGTCCATCTTAGACTGGAAGCCCTTGTTCTCCTCCAGAGCCTTTTCATCCTGCTCGGAGAAAATGCCGGACTTACGGCCGGTACCAATAAAGGTACCAATGGTATCGAACGTATCAGACAAGCTGAATGCGAAAATCGTCATCAGAACGAGGGGAAGTTTTGAAGTATCTGAGAACAGTGACTGCATGCCGGGATTGCCGAACGCCGCGCCGAAGGTCTGCGGCAGCTGGCTGACCGCGTCAGAAAAGCTGATGGAGTTGCTCATGGTGGTCAGGCCAAGCGGGATACCAATCACCGCGGTAACCAGAATACCGAGCAGAATCGCACCCTTTACATTGCGGATAATCAAAACCACAGTGAGGATAATGCCAAACAGAGCCAACAAAACCGCCGGAGTGTTGAACTGTACAATTGCAGGAACGATGCTTGAATTTGCAACAACCGTGCCGCCATCCAGAACAATATTCTGGCCGGGGTCTGAGGTAAAGGAAAGCAATCCGCATTTTTTCACGCCGATATACGCGATGAACACGCCGATACCGCCGCCGATCGCGTGCTGCAGCATGGGAGGAATCGCCTCAATAATCATCTTGCGGATTTTGGTCACCGTAATAATGATATTCAAAATGCCGCACAGGAAAACCATCGCGAGAGCTTCCTGCCATTTGAAGCCTAAACCGAAACAAACGGTAAAAACAAAGAAGGCGTTCAGACCCATGCCGGGCGCCTGTGCATAGGGTACGTTGGCAAACAGACCCATAACCAGAGTACCGATCACCGAAGCGATAATGGTTGCCAAAAAAACCGCTCCCCAAGGCATCCCTGTCTGCGACAGCATGCTGGGGTTTACCATAATAATGTATACCATGGTAAAGAAGGTGGTTACGCCTGCCATAACCTCGGTTTTTACATTGGTGTTCTGCCCTTTCAGGTCAAAAAAATCTCCCTTAGGGTGAAACGTGACCTGCTTGTTTTCCGCCATTCGTTCATTCCTCCTGAAATAAAGTAAGAAGCCAAATACGGCTTCTTAGAGATTTTGCCTATCTTTAGGACTTGAATCAACAATCTTAAGTATAGAGAATTCTTTCCTTAAAATCAAGTGTGCGAATCGACAAAATTTTCGATTTAGAAACAGTTTATTCATAACTATTTTAAGAATTTTACATGATTTCTTTCTTTTTTCGAAATAATTTTTTCTATTTCATTGTCATAATCTGCAGCTTTTTATACTTAAAAGAATGGCTTGTTCCGTAGAACAAACCATTCTCCATACATAATAAGGCACCAGATTCAGTACGCGACACCCTGCCATTTCATTGCTTCGGCCACCCTCAAAAAACCTGCGATATTTGCACCTATCACCAAATTCCCTTTATGGTCAAACTCTTCGGAAGCTTGATACGCATTATGAAAAATGCACGCCATGATGTCTTTCAGTTTTGCATCCACCTCTTCAAAGCTCCAGGAATAGCGCATGGAATTCTGGCACATTTCCAGGCTGCTCACCGCAACGCCTCCCGCATTGGAAGCTTTGCCGGGAGAGTACAAAACGTGGTTGGAGCGGAAGATCTCTATCGCCTCGGGAGTACATGGCATGTTGGCCCCCTCCGCTACAATGGTGACCCCGTTATTCACAAGCTGCTGCGCGTGTTCGCTATTGAGTTCGTTTTGCGTGGCGCAAGGCAGAGCAACATCACATTTCACACTCCAGATTCCACCGCAGCCCGGGGTATATACTGCTCCGGGAACACGCTCGGCATACAACTGAATTCTGCCGCGTTCCACCTCTTTGATTTGCTTCACCACCGCCAGATTGATTCCGTTTTCATCGTAAATATAGCCGTTGGAATCTGACATGGCAACCACTTTTGCTCCCAGCTGCGCTGCTTTTTCATTAGCATAAATCGCTACATTCCCTGAACCGGAGATCACTACGGTTTTTCCTTCAAAGGAATCGTGTTTTAGGTAAGACAACATTTCCTGTGCAAAATAACATAGTCCATAACCAGTTGCCTCTTTACGGACCCAAGAACCGCCGGAGTACAGAGATTTTCCGGTAAAGGCACCGGTAAATTCGTTATTAAGCCGTTTATACTGACCAAACATATACCCAATCTCCCTGGAACCTACTCCAATATCGCCCGCAGGCACATCGGTATCTGCTCCAATGTGTTTGGTCAGCTCTGTGGCAAAGCTTTGGCAGAATCGCATGACTTCCCCCTCGCTTTTGTCTCTTGAATTAAAATCCGCACCGCCCTTTGCACCGCCTATCGGCAGACCGGTCAGAGAATTTTTAAAGGTTTGCTCAAATGCGAGAAACTTCAGTATAGAAGCATTTACACTGGAGTGTAAACGCAGCCCGCCTTTATAAGGGCCAATCGCAGAGTTATACTGAACACGCCAGCCACGGTTCACCCGTACTTCGCCTTTATCGTCAATCCAAGATACCCGAAACTGAATCATCCGTTCCGGTTCCACAAGCCTTTCTATGATACCTGACGCTGCCAGATCCGGTCGTTTTTCCACCACAGAATCAAGGGATTCCAGAACTTCCTGAACAGCCTGAAGGAATTCCGGTTCGCCTGCATTGCGTTGGCATACGGCTTGATACACGGACAACAGATATTGATTTTGAAAAGACATGTGGATTACCTCCTCTTGCATATTATTTTTGATTATACTCTAAATTTTGAATTTTATCAATATTTACGCTTCATTTAATTGTATTTTTTTGATTTTTTAAGTATTTTATAATCTATTTAGTTATATTTATGAATTTTATATCGCAAGCAATTTCACTTACAGATTTTCACCATAGTCAAAAACTACTGCTCCTCCCGCGTTTTCGGCTCCAAATATAGGCACATTTTCTCATAAACATAAGAAAGGAACGGTTCCAGGAAGGAACCGTTCCTTTTATGCAGATTGTATGATCGGAATAAAACCCGCATTACTGATTAAAAACTTATTTCACGCGCTTTTGCAGCTTCTCAAGTTCCTCATGCAGCTCTTTGGGCAGCTTATCACCGAATTTATGGTAGAATTCCTCGATTCCCTCCGCTTCCTTGGCCCACTGAGCCTGATCCACCTTCAGGATGCTGTGCAGCGTATCGAGAGAAATCTCATCCTCAATGCCATGAATATTAATGTCTTCGGCCTTGGGTACAAAGCCGATAGCGGTTTCTTCCGCGTCCGCTCTGCCTTCTACGCGGGCGATAATCCAATCCAGCACGCGCATGTTGTCGCCAAAACCGGGCCACAGAAAATGACCTTCGTCGTCCAGACGGAACCAGTTGACATTGAAGATTTTCGGAGCCTTATCGCCCAGAACCTTGCCCATTTCGATCCAGTGGCCGAAATAATCGCCCATATGGTAACCGCAGAACGGCAGCATCGCCATGGGGTCGCGGCGAACGACGCCAACAGCGCCCGCAGCGGCAGCGGTTGTTTCGGAGGCCATGATGGAACCGACAAACACACCGTTATCCCAGTCGCGAGACTGATAGACCAACGGAGTAGTCTGCGCGCGGCGACCGCCGAAAATGATGGCGGAAATCGGCACGCCCTCACCCTTGTCCATTTCGGGGCTGATGCAGGGGCAATTCTTGGCAGGTGCGGTAAAGCGGCTGTTGGGGTGCGCGCCTTTCTCTGTGGAGGTGGTGCCGTCCCAAGGCTCGCCCTTCCAGTTCATAGCGTTCTTGGGCGGGTTCTTGTCGAGACCCTCCCACCAAACGGTGTTGTCGTCCAGATTGTGCGCCACGTTGGTAAAGATGGTACCCCTCTTTGTAGACTCCAAAGCGTTAAAGTTTGATTTGGCGTTCGTGCCGGGCGCGACGCCGAAGAATCCGTTCTCGGGGTTGATGGCATACAGTCTGCCGTCTGTACCGGGGCGCATCCAAGCGATGTCGTCGCCCACTGTCCAGACTCGGTAGCCCTGATTGCGGTAGCCCTCCGGCGGGATCAGCATGGCCAGGTTCGTTTTGCCGCAAGCCGACGGGAACGCCGCCGAAATATAAGTGACCTTGCCCTCAGGGTTTTCAATGCCCAAAATCAACATATGCTCCGCCATCCAGCCCTGCTCACGGCCCAGATTGGACGCGATACGCAACGCAAAGCATTTTTTGCCGAGCAGAACATTTCCGCCGTAACCGGAGTTCACGGAAATGATGGTGTTGTCCTCCGGAAAATGGCATATGTAGCGCTTTTCCTGATCAATCTGGCATTTGCAGTGCAGCCCTCGCACCCACTCGGGATTATCGCCCAGAACATCCCAAACCGCCTGGCCTACACGGGTCATTATCGCCATGTTCAGCACAACGTAAATGGAGTCCGTCAGTTCCACGCCGATCTTCGCGAGAGGCGAGCCAACCGGGCCCATGGAGTAGGGAATTACATACATTGTGCGGCCCTGATAGCTGCCCCGAGCAATATCGTAAAGCATTTCATAGGCTTTCTGGGGCTCCATCCAGTTGTTGGTGGGGCCGGCGTCCTCTTCCTTGCGGGAGCAGATAAAGGTACGATCCTCCACGCGGGCAACATCATTGACCGCAGTGCGGTGCAGATAGCAATCCGGCAGCTTTTCCTGGTTAAGCTTGATCAGCTCCCCGGTAGAGCAAGCCTCTGCTCTCAGCTGTTCGATCTGCTGCTCGGAGCCATCGATCCAGACCAGCTGATCGGGGCTGACAAGAGCTTTCATTTCTTCGATCCAGTTCAATACCGATTTGTTGTTTGTCATTCCAGTTCTCCTTCCGGCCTGTTGGCCAAATACGATAACTCTGTTTTTTATTATAATCGATTTTGACTTAGGAATCAATTGATATTTGTGGATTGTCAACCAAAAAACAATCAGAATATCTGTTAAGTTCGTTTAAGGAATCACGAAAAAAACATCAGCTGCCAATCTGTTCCAAATCACTGAAAATCGAGCTGGATTTCCATGGTGGCCAATGCGTTCAGATTCAAGCCGGCGCGCCGACCTGCTTGAAACTCGTAGTACCCCTGCGACGCAACCATGGCGGCATTGTCCCCGCAAAGAGAAAGCTCAGGCCGGTAAAACTCCCAGCCGTTTTCTTGGCAGACCCGCTCCATTTCGCGCCGCAGCAAAGAATTGGCGGACACGCCGCCCGCAATCACCAGCCGGTGTTCCCCGGTTTCGCGCATGGCGGCGGTCACATTGCGCACCAGGCATTCTACCACCGCACGGCGGAACGATGCCGCCAGATCGGCGCATGGAATCTCCTCCCCCTTTTGCTCTGCATTATGAATCAGATTAATCACCGATGTTTTCAGGCCGGAGAAGCTGAAATCAAACGGTGCGCCCTCCACCGACGGGTGGGGCAGAGAAAACGCACCCGGATTCCCAAGCTCCGCCTCTTTATCCAGAAACACGCCGCCCGGGTAGGGCAGGCCCATGGCGCGGGCCGCCTTGTCAAACGCCTCGCCGGCAGCGTCATCGCGCGTACAGCCGAGCACGCGGAATTTCGTATAATCCGCTACATGGACAATATGCGTATGCCCGCCGGAAACCACCAGACACAAAAAGGGCGGCTCGAGCGTGGGACTTGTGAGATAATTTGCCGCCACGTGCGAGCGCAGGTGATGCACCGGCACCAGCGGCACGCCGGACGCAAAGCTCAGCCCCTTGGCAAAATTCACGCCTACCAAAAGCGCACCGATCAAGCCCGGCGCCGCTGTGACCGCAATCGCATCCAAATCCTTTATCTTCATTTCGGCATCATCCAGCGCCTGCTGCACCACGCCCACAATGGCCTCCGCATGGCGGCGCGAGGCAATTTCAGGCACAACTCCGCCAAATTTGCGGTGCTCTAGCACCTGCGACGCAATGACAGACGACAGCACACGCCTCCCGTCCTCTACCACAGACGCGGCTGTTTCGTCGCACGAGCTTTCAATTCCTAACACTCTCATTCCTGTTTCCCCTTTGCTTGATTCCACGGTTTTTCTCCCCGATCCCATCCCTGTTCTTTCCAGTAAGCACGGTCCGGAGGATTATTGGCGATATTCAGCACCATCTTTTTCATCACGAAGAACATACCCCGTGTTCGGATGGTTGGCGGAGAGCCTTTTTTCAGGCTCTCATACAGGCGATCTGCTGCCTGACGCAAGGATTGCTCCGCTTTGCTGCGATTTTCTTTTTTCATTCCGTTAAAATCTGCCGCCTGCATGGCAAACCCGCAACGAAAAATATGACTAACGCCCCAATATGACAGAGAGCGGGCAATGGCATCCATCGCATACTTTGTTCCCGCACCCGCCGTGGTGGAAACAACCAGCGCACTCTTGCGGAACATCTCTTTGTGCGGGCGGTGGGGCATAAATAGGTACCCAAAATGGTCGAGCATGTTCTTCATCGGAGCCGCCACTTCCATCACATAGACCGGCGAAGAGAAAATCAGACCGTCGGCTTCCAGCATCGCGCGTTCGATCGACTCCGTATATTCTCGATGAGGACATAGTGCCTCATCTTTCATAATACAGGTAAAGCACCCTGTGCAAAACTTCGGCAAATCCTGAGGCAGGTAAAATTCGGTAAATTCCGCAGGGCCCAGAGCGGTCAGACGCTCCTTGACGATCTGCACCGCATGGTACGTATTCTTTTTGCGAGGGCTACCGTACACAACACAGTATTTCATGAAAACCCTTCTTTCAGCAAAAGGTCTTAGTGAGAATCAGGCCATCCTCTTTCGGTTGCTCATACAGGCCCCGGCGCAGGCCGATTTCCTCAAATCCGCAGCCCCGGTATAAATCAATCGCACCCTGATTAGATAATCGCACCTCTAGTGATAAAGACGCTGCGCCGCGTTCGACGGCTGCCCGCTCCAGCGCCTGCATCAACAGCCGCCCGGCCCCGTGCCGCCGGAATCTGGGGTCAACCGCAACATTGGTGACATACGCTTCTTCCAGAACACAGTGCATTCCCGCGTAGCCAATCGTTTTACCACCGCATTCCGCTGCCAGGAAGCAGGCGGTCGGCTCCAGGAGTTCTGTTGCAAGGCCCTCGCGCGACCAAGGCTGAGAAAAGCAGAGCTGCTCCAACTCGGCCAGCGCGTCCAGATGCTGTTCCTGCATGGGGACAATGTGAATTTCAACTGTTTTATCCTGCTCCATCTCAGTACCCCAGCTCCTGTAACAGTTCCTCAAGCGCCTTCTGAATCTGGTCGCGGCTGGCGCGGTAAATCGCAAGGCTCCCGCCGAACGGGTCGCCCACACCGCCGCCCAGTACCTTAATTTTCTCCTGCGGTACCCCGGCTGATTGAAGTACCCCGGCGTGGCTCTGCATCATCACAACAAACAGATCGGCAGATTGCAGCATTTCCCTCGTGAGGGTTTTAGAGCGGTGGACGGAAAGGTCGACCCCCAGTTCGAGGCAGGCAACCACCGCATTTTCTGCCGCAGGCTCGCCTGCATTTGCGAACAGCCCGGCACTGTCGCAGGTGATATCCGTAATGCCGCGCTCAGCCAGCAGCTGATCAAATAACCCCTTGGCCATGGGACTGCGGCAAGTATTGCCCGTACAGATAAATAGCATTTTCATATGCATTCCTCTTTCTTCCCTACCGTCGCCGGGAGCTGAATGTTTCATTATTCCTTTGCGTCATACCATGTGTTGCCAATTTTGGCCTCCGCCAGCATCGGCACGGAAAGCGAAACCGCATTTTGCATTTCTTCTGTGAGCAGCTTCGCCGCAGCCTCGGCCTCTTCCTCCGGTGCTTCGACGATCAGCTCATCGTGCACCTGCAAAATGAGCTGCGCCTGCATTTTTTCACGGGTCAGTCGTTCCGCCACACGAATCATCGCGATTTTAATAATATCCGCCGCGGTGCCCTGAATCGGCATGTTCATCGCAACACGCTCACCAAAGGAACGCAGATTAAAGTTGCTGCTGGTCAGCTCCGGCAGGTAGCGCCGGCGGCCGAAAAGCGTTTCGGCATAACCGCGCTCCTTGGCCAGCTCTACCACACGGTTCATATATCGCTGCACGCCGTCGTAGTGAGCCTGATACGCCTTGATATAATCATCCGCCTCTTTGCGGGTAACGCCGATGTTCTTTGACAGCGAAAACGCGCCGATGCCATACACGATGCCGAAGTTGACCGCCTTGGCGCGGCTGCGCATCATCGGTGTGACCATCTCCTCCGGCATTCGGAACACCTGAGCGGCGGTGATGCGGTGAATATCCGCGTTTTCGCGGAACGCCTCGATCATATTTTTATCGTCAGCCACATGGGCCAGCACCCGCAGCTCAATCTGCGAGTAGTCGGCGTCCACCAGCACCCACCCGGGCCGGGCAATAAAAAAGCGGCGCAGCTCGCGGCCCTGCTCGGTGCGCACGGGAATATTCTGTAGATTCGGCTCCGTGGAGCTGATGCGCCCCGTGCGCGTTTCGGTCTGGTTAAAGCTCGAGTGAATCCGCCCGTCCGGCCCGATCACCTTCAGCAGCCCGTCGCAATAGGTGGATTTGAGCTTCGTCAGCCCGCGGTATTCCAAAATCATTTCTACCGCAGGATGGTCATAGCGCAGGCTTTCCAGAACCTCCACGTTGGTGGAGTAGCCGCTTTTTGTTTTTTTACCCGTGTGGAGCCCCAGCTTTTCAAACAATGCCTGCCCAAGCTGTTTTGGGGAATTCAGATTGAATTCATAGCCGACCTGTTCATAGATGCGGCTCTGGATTTCGTCGATGCGGATTTGCAGGCCCTTGCCATATTCCTCAATACCGGCTGCATCCACCGCAACACCGGCGGTTTCCATGCGGGCTAGTACACTGGCAAGTGGCAGCTCAATGTTTCTTAGCAGATCAAGCTGACCATTTTTTTCAATTTCGGCTGTGAGGCGATCAACCAGAGCGGGAAGAAGCGCCGCACGGGCCGCATCCGGGTACTCCCCGTTCGCGTTCGGCACCAGTACCTCGTATTCCGCCGCGAGCCGCTCCACCCCGTAATCTGACGACGTTGGGTTCAGCAGATAGGCCGCGAGCAGAGTATCCATGCCGAGGTTTTTAACTTCCAGCCCCAGGCGCTCCAGCGCGGCAAAAAACGGCTTGCTGTTGTGAATGTTCTTTACGATCTTCGCGTTGCCGCACAGCGCGCGCAAAAACGCTTTGTCAGGTTTGAGAACCGACACCGTACCGTCTATGGGCAAGAGCAGAGAAGAAATCTCGTTGCCGTCGTACACAGCTGTCAGATCCGCGCGGCCCCGCTCCTGCAGAGGGATCAGCAACCCCGCGCCGTCGACCAACACTTTGACCGGCAAAGCCTCTGCCGCTTCACTCCGCTCGGGGGTATCCTTTGCCGGAGCGTCCAGCCCCAGCTTTGGAATCAGCGAAAACAGCTCCAAGCGAGCCATCAGGCGAGCCGCAGCCGCTTTGTCGCCCGGCTGCGGGCGGTAGCTTTCGAGCTTCGTGTCGATGGGTACCTCCGTACAGATGGTACCCAGCTTATGGCTGAGGTAAGCGCTGTCCTTTCCCTCGCGCAGGCGCTTGCGCATTCCTTCTTTGATTTCGATGGTATCGAGATTCTGGTAGATATTGTCGATGTCGTGAAAGCTGCGGATCAGTTCGCCCGCGCCCTTGGGGCCGATGCCCGCCACGCCGGGAATATTGTCGGAGCTGTCTCCCTGAAGCGCTTTGATCTCGATCATCTGCGGCGGCTCCACGCCATATTCCTCGCGGATTTTCTCGGTGTCGTACACCGTTACCTGCGGCTGGCCGAACTTGGTCGCGGCAAGGCGTACGGTCACGCCGTCGCCCACCAGCTGCAGGCTGTCTCGGTCTCCCGTGGCAATCACACATTCCGCGCCTTGCTGGCGGCTGGCCTTGGCCAGTGTTCCCAAGATGTCGTCGGCCTCAAAGCCTGCCTGCTCCACCAAGGGGTAGCCGAGCAGCTCCAGCAGTTCCTTTAACACCGGCATCTGCTCCGCCAGCTCTTCAGGCATCCCCTTGCGCTGAGCTTTGTATCCGTCGTATTCCAGGTGCCGAAACGTTGGCTCCCTGCGGTCAAACGCAATCGCAACCGCATCCGGCTGCGTTTCGTCAGATATTTTCTTGAGCATCGTCAAAAAGCCGTAGATGGCATTCGTAAAATGGCCGTCCTTGGTGGTCAGCAGCTTAATCCCGTAAAACGCGCGGTTCAGGATACTGTTTCCGTCAAGCACCAGTAATTTCATCATTTTTCTCCATTCCTCCGCTCCACAAGGAGCGGGCTTGGTGTATTTGAAAAAGGCTCTGCCTTTGTTTACTCTAATTCTTAAGTTATTATATCATAAATCATCAAACAGGCTTATGAGCATTCCACACGCAGTTCCGGAATCGCATCGCTGATGATTCAATGCTCTCTCAGGCGTCGAAAGCTTTGCTTTCGCTCATGCCGTGAGGTTATTATAACATCTTCCAATGAAAAAATTAAGTGCTTTTCGTTCCGGATTGTGGTATATTATGAAAGCATCATTACTTTTTATTGAAAGGATTTTTCTACTTGAAACTGGGTTCTTTTCAAATTGAAAGCCGCGCCGCGCTCGCACCCATGGCGGGGATTACCGACGCATCGTTCCGCCAGCTGTGTGTGGATTTCGGAGCCGGGTATGTCGTGACTGAAATGGTGAGCGCGCAAGGCCTGACGTATAAAAATTATAAAACAAACCAGCTGATGAAGCTGTCTGATACAGAGCGCCCCGCTGCGATTCAGCTGTTCGGGGACGAACCGGATTACCTGGCGCGCGGCGCGGAGATCGCGATGAACTTTTCTCCCGACGCCATCGACATCAACATGGGGTGCCCCGCGCCGAAGGTATGCGGCACCAGCGGCCGAGGCCACGGCAGCGGCAGCGCGCTGATGAAGGAGCCGGAGCTTTGCGGAAAAATCGTAGCGGCGGTAAAGGCTGCGGTCAACGTGCCGGTAACGGTAAAAATCCGCAAGGGATGGGATAAAAACAGCGTCAACGCCGTAGAAGTAGCGCAGATCTGCGAAGCGGCGGGTGCAGACGCAATTGCCATACACGGGCGAACCCGCGAGCAAATGTACCAGCCCAGCGCGGACTGGGAGAGTATTGCCGCGGTCAAGCAGGCTGTTAAAATTCCCGTAATCGGCAACGGCGATGTAACCGATGCCAAAAGCGCCGCACAAATGCTCGAACAAACCGGCTGTGACATGGTGATGATCGGACGTGCAGCCTTAGGGAATCCATGGATTTTTCACGAGGTTCACGCCTACCTTACAACAGGAATCCTCCTGCCGCCGCCTACCTTAAATGAGCGGCTTCTTGTAATGCTGCGTCATGTGCGTACTATGTGCGAGGACAAAGGGGAAGACCGCGCCATGCGTGAAGCCCGCAAGCACACCGGCTGGTACCTCAAGGGTCTGCCCAACGCGGCAGCCTTTCGCCGTGAGGCTGGGCAGCTGACGGTTTTTCATGACCTCGAGCTGCTGGCGCAAAAGGTGCTTTCCGCAACAGCGGGGGAAATCCCCCGCGCTTTGTAAAGACGCTTTCTATCGTTTTTCAGTGATATTTAATGAAGCAACACGGAAGCTAATCAATCGAAATTCACTTTATGCCAGAGCGCATCAAGCACCACTGCTATTAACAGCAAAAAGCCCCCAATCGCAGGTCTGCCCTGCAATTGGAGGCTTTGCTTTTATGATCCATTTCTCGCGGCGGTATTTCTGCATTCGGATGCCGTCTAAACACTACTCGGTTTTGTTTTCCCCCGCCGTCTGCCCGTCAACATACCCTTCACCGGCGATATAAGCAACAACAGCGCCCAGCGACAAAATGACGCCGCTGACCTGCTGCGTGGTATTCGCGTCTGTTCCGAACAGCGCCAGCACACCCACCACAAAAGCGGCCACGGCCAGCCAGAATTTACGAGATGTCAGCTTCTGCGCCCAATTGATTTTACTCATGAAGAACCCTCTTTCTGCCAGGTAAGATTGGATTTTCAGCCCACATTAAAATTGCATTGCACTGTCTGTCCACCCGACGTAACCATAATATGTCCATGCCTTACCACAGGTTCCGGCGGCAGACCCTGCACATCAATAAGCCAGCCGCGCCCTTTGGGGTCGGAACGAGGCTCCGACACAGCAATCACGTCGCGGCCAACCGTGGTTACCGTGGGCTTTTCCCGGCAGCGTGCCAACACGGTGTATTTCGCTCCAGATGCCAGGTTTTTGCTCGAGGTGTCCAGACTCAGGCCGGAGCTACTTGGAACGGCATTCGCAGAAAAATTCCGATAACAATAATTGAGGTCAACGCGCCCGCCAATGCCCGGCATACTGCCGTCGCTGGTGTACTGCCATATGTCATATTTTCCGGGGTAGGTGACCTTGTCGTTATATTGTGCCAGCCAGAACGTGTATTTAGAAAGCTGCGCCATATCGAGCCGGTTGACCACCCAATCCTTGTTGGCGTATACCCCCGCAACATACCCGGCGGCGCTGAACCGTTCACAAAAAAGCAAACAGATGGCTGTTGCCATCTGTTTGCTGATGCCGCCGCGCTTTGCTTTGTAGCCATCAGCGTCTTCCATATCGATATAGACCGGGTAGGTGGGGTTTAGGCCTTTCATCAGCCGCATAGCGTGCGCGGCTTCGCTCTCGGCCTCGGCAGTGGACATTGCGTAGCTGTAAAGATACGCGCCCCATGGGATTCCCAGCCGATTGCATTCAGCCACATTTCGCGCCCACTGCTCATCATCCTGACTCACCATATCGCTGCCATACCCGCAGCGCAGAATGGCAAAATCAATATTGCCCTTGAGCTTGTCCCAATCCACGCATCCGTTGGCGTTGCTGACGTCGATACCGTTAAGCAATGCTTGTCTCTCCCATTGCGAGCTGCAGCTCGGCGTATTCCTCTTGTGTGATACGATTAAACGTCAAAAACACATCCATTTTGTTTTGCACATCATCGCGGTTATAATTTCCACTGTCGATGATCCTTTTCAGGAGTTTGTATGTCATTAGATTTCACCTACCTTTACTCCATTTTCGAGCAGCGTCAATCTGTAATCCAGATCGAGCGCCGCAAGGTCAGAATCCGATTGTGCTTGATGTAATGCCACATTTTCTGCTTGCTGGCTCTTGATGATCTGTGCAAGTTGCTCCGCTGGTTTTGCCCGCTGGGTGTAATAGGTGAGCTGCTTGTCCGCACTGACCGCACCAACATACACAGTGTATAGGTCAAGGTCAAAGTCAATGTCGCTGGTGCAATAATCGCCGGATTCAGGCTGAGTATCAGACTTGGCATAAACCTCAGCCTGACTATCATATAGATAATACATTTTTAAACACCTCCTGTGGTTATACGTTGTGTTATACGTTGTATGGCATCAATATAGAACAGCCATTATTGGATATAAAATCTGGTAAATTGTAAGCGAAATCAAAATGATTTTGAGCATTTAACCAGAATATCTTACCAGTATAACCTGGCTTTCCAGACATAAAGATTCTTCTACCATCAAGTGAGATAGCTACTCCACTTACTCCAGCTCCAGTATATAGGTTATCATTTGTGTTTGCATAAACACTTTTTATGTCTGAATGTGAACATGTACAGGACATTACGTTTTTTGACCCATCATAATTTACAGCTATATGGGCATATGAACCATAATTGAATATGAATGATGCGCTCATGTATATAGCCGTAATATCGTTATCATCTACTAGTACATATACCCAAAGATCACCATAATTACCGCCTGAATTATTGGGATAAATCAAATAACATTTTTTGCTGTCTCCACTCCAAGCAATGCCCGGTGGTGTATAGGCTAACACAGGTATAGTAAGGCCATCAGCAGTCTGTTGTCTTGTAGCACTATTTTCCAATACAAAAGTTGTTCCATCAAATTTAAAAACACGGCATAGAAAGTACGTATTGGACTCAGTAGATATAACATGTAAGGTAACTACTCTTTTACCATCTGGACTAATGACACCAGAACCACCCGCACCATAAGCTGGATGTGTAATTTGTTGATTTATTTCCCCATATAGTCCGGTAGTTGTATTTAATTTATAAATAACAACCATTCCTAAGGTATTAGAATAAGCAACACAAATAGAGTTATCGTCAGATACAGATGTTACGCTAATAATATTTGAACTATTATGAGTTAGAGTCTGAACTAAAGAGAGAGTTGTTCCTATTCTTTTATAGTATCTTGAACCTATAAATACTTTTGACCCATCTTTACTTATTACTGTTCTTTCTCCAAGACTATCTGATGCACTAGGCGCCACACTTTCTAAACTTGCACCATTTTCTGTAATAGAAAACAGATTTTTCCCAGCTACAGCAATACTTCCTTTTTGACTTATATATTGCCACGCTGAGCCGTCCCAGCGTTTTGCTGTTTCAAGGTCAACCACACCATTGATTTTACTCATAACCCTCGGAAATGGGGCTTTAAGAGATCGCCCTGTTCCATTGACCTTAATATCTCTAGCGGTACTTGGTGTCCAAGGTTGATTTGAATATGCAGAGTGCATCATCCTGTCAGAAACATTTACCTTTGACCCGTCGGTAAGTCTATACCCGTTTTTAGAAAAACCGCCATAAGTCTTTTGAGTATCCAAAATACCATAATAACAATCTCCATCTGTTACTCTTGGAGCATCATCAATAATCAAAGGCAACTTGTTGTCATTAACTATCCATATGTGATTGGTGTTAACACCAATAGCATCAGCAGTTTGAATGGACAGCGGGAAGTCATAATCCTGAGAAATTGCACCTCCCGCGCCCTTAAAAAAAAGCTGCGTCCCGTCGTCGCTCAGTCTCACCCCCGTCACCCAACAACCCGCCTTGAACAGCTCGCCGGGCAGAGCCTCGCCGTTTTGTAGCACCGCGGTTACAGCGCTGCCGTTGACCGTCCATGTGTCGCCGTCAGCGAGGTCTGCCACGGCTAAAAAGGTGAGGTTTTTTGCGCCGGGGTCTACGGCAAGATTGTTGACCGTGCCGGTGCGGGTGTGGAGGGCGGTGGAGATATGGCTGTTCCCATCCTTCCCATGCGTATTGATATCGCTCAGCTTCTGATTGAACAGAGTGCGGGATACCCCTTCGGTTCCCTCAAATAATGTGGTAATGTCAGGCAATCCACTCGCCCCTTTCAAATTGTGTTAAGGTCAAATGCTTTTCGTCCAGCTGGTCAAAGGTGATCGATTGTCCGTCCAGCTCGTCCCAGGTTACATAGAGATAGGCAATATCCAGCAGCAGATTCGCCGGGATCATCTCATACGCCGTTTTGTAGAGCGGCTTTAGGTCGGCGATCCGGCTCTCTCCGCGGTAGCGGATTTGAATGACAGAATCCTTCACGGTTACAGTAACGCCAAGGCCCATGTATGCCTCTACCATTCCACGCAGCACAGTAGTATTGATCGGCGGCTTTGTCATCAGCTTGGCTTTCAGCGCGTCACGCCGCGCCTGCAAGGTGGAATTCAACGGAGAGGAAACGCCGAGCAGCTTCTCCCAGCGCTGTGCGCCCGCTTCGTCACAGGTGGATACGGATTTATTTTTCACCATCCGCCGCACCTGTTCCGATAAAACATCCATTTGAATGTTCACGACTCCGGCAATCGCGTCGATTTCCACGACGTCCTGTAGCTTGTCAATCAGGTAGGCTTTGTAATCGTTTTTGTGGTCGTAAAACATCAGCCGACCACCTCACTCACTGCGATTGCCCCGATTGTCGGCACTTGGAATGTAGTAAAGTTTTTGAGCAGGGAGAGGTTTGCACTGACGCCGTTCATAGTCACCGTACCAACGTCAACAATGCTTTCGTGCGCGTTCAGGATATTCGCGACCAGCTTTGCGTAAAACACCGTTTCAGCGGCAAAATCGATACTGCCAATGTAATCGGCGATTGCCCGCTCTACCGACGCTTTTACAAGCTCTAAGCTCACACCGCTTTTCAGGCGGATCTGTGCCGTAATATTTACCGGAAGATTGACCGAGGTTCCCACCGTTACGGTGTGGCCAATCGGCGCGATTCCGTCACCGTCTGTGCCCATTACGGCCTGTACCTGATCCACCAGTGTCTGCGTAGCGGTATTGCCCTGTTCATCGCCAATGATTAGCCCAACACGCCCGGCACCCATGGAGGGAGCTCCGAACACCTGAACCGCACCCACACCGTCAATGGCCAACGTTTTTTCTTTGTAATCCGCGATATTTCCGCCGTAGGGCTGCTGCCGCACAGCGACCTGAAACCGCGTACGCAGATCATCGTCGGTTTCCTGATCCCTCGCCGGAATCAGAGCGGGAGAGATCAGCTCCGCCGACGCAAGTCCATTGATGTTATCCACCGGCAAAATCGAACCGCCATAGGCGTTGCCCTGAATACCGGATTGATCACAGACTGCTTTGTACTGACCCACCGCGATTTTTTCGGTAACAGTAAAGGAGACATCCTGAACGGCAAAACGGCTGCCAATCGGAATATCCTTCGGCGCGCCGGAGCTGTCAAAGGTGTTGATCTGCCGTACTGCCTGCGTCGCCTGCTCGCGGTCAATGCCAAAATCCGACGTGACCCGCTCCAGCCATTCCTCCTGTGCCGTATCTGCAAACAGCAGGTCTGTCAAATACGCAATCATATAGGTTTGCTGAGCCAGCACAAATGCGGTGGGAGCGAGCGTATGGTAAATAATGCTCCCCTCGCGCTTGTCGATGTCATCGGGTACCCGGTCCAGCATCTGCTTTAGGATTGCTTCATACTCATATGGTTCAGCCAAGCGTTACACTCCTTTCTGTATCAAAATCTCCAAAGATTGTATTGACCGTAAAGCGCACGTTTGCGGCTTCCCGATCAAAGTCAATCGTAAAATCAGAGATTCCCGTAATCCGGTCGTCCTCGCCAAGTGCTTCTTCGATGCGCCGCCGCAAATCGGCCTTAACATAGTCTCGGTCCTGGCCAATCAAGTCGGCAAGCTCCACGCCGTAATCGTACGAAAAAATGTCGTAAAAAAAGCGCTCCGTAGAAAGCGCCAGGTCGGCTGCCTGCGCGGCGGCCTCCTTCCCATCGATCATCCCCTGCAGGCGAGTTTCGGACAACCTCCACGTTTTAGAGGGGTGAAAGCTGTCCGTATCGTCGCCATAGGTTTTCAGTACGCTCATCCAATCACCCCTATCACTGCAAATCGCTGGCCGCCATGCTTCTGAATCATGCTGACCCGCGCTCCGATGGTTACCGTCAGACCCTGCGGCACATCCACCATTTCGAGCGGAACCGCCAGAGGCCGATTGTCAATTTTCACGCTGGAGCCACCCCAGGTGCCGTAGATCAAGTCACACAAGACCTCATTTTGCAGGTATTCCTTAACGATGCTTTTAATTGCGGTATTTAAGTCCATCTCATCACCACACAAATTTTAATTCCAGATTCATGGTGTGTTTGTTGTGGCTAAAATTGTGCGTTACACTGTCCACAACCGTCCATAAATCCAGCCCGGCCTCGGCGATTTTCACCCGGATGCCGCTGCCGCCAAGTACCCGAGGGTCGCCCATGCAGTCAATCTTCAGGGTTTGTGTTTCCCGGTTTTTCAGCTGCAACAGTTGATGCGCGCGCGCCGCCAGCTGTGATTCATTCAAATCCGCACTCACCTTGTCCAGGAGAATCAGCTTGCCCCAGCTTTTGATATTGCCGGCATCCATGGCAACATAAGTGTTGCAAATTCCCGTTTTGCTGTCGTCCTTGGCAACCTTAATATAGTTGTAACTGTCCTCGTCGATGGAGCGCTCGTAATCAAAGCCGGTTGCCATTGAGCCGTCCCCAATCAAAATCGGCAGCCGCAGGTCTACAAAATCGCGCAGCTCAATCGCTCCGAAGTTGTCGCGCAAAACATACCAATGCCCATTCGTGCAAAGAGTTTCCTCAATGGATTTGTAAATCATATCCAGATGAGTCTGGTTGTTAAACCGGTACAGGGGCAGCTTTGCAATTGTGCTGTCAATCTGTCCAAGGCGTACCCTGTCGCCTATTGCCGCCGCTACTGTGTTCATAAACTCCGTTAGTGTGCTGAGCGGCCGAATGATGGTGTTTTTCGCTTTAAAATATCGCAGCTGGTCATAGCAGACACAGCTGAATTTTTTGGTATCCTGCTTGGTTGTAAACAGAAACCCGTAAAAAATATTTGCGCCGCCGTAAGTAAAAATAACCGTGCTGCCATTCGGGAACATCCCTGCTTTGGAGGCAGGGTAGTCAAACGTCAGCTGACCGGCCCCATTGTTCCAGGAGGATTGATACGTTACGTTCAGCGCAATGTCAGAAATATCGGTATTGTTGATTAATAGCATTGCATCACCCGCCATAAAATGGTAATCTTTAGTTAATTAAGAGGAGGCAATTAAAAATGATGATATCTAAAATTTTAAAAGCTCTTGGCATTATTGTCGTTGCTGCTGCAGCATATTTTGGAGCAGAATACGGAAGTTCGTCGGTTATCCCCAGCAATTTTTCCTTTAATTTAGCAGTCTGCATATGGGGTGCAGGTGCTATATCTGGGGCTGTCTTGTATGGTATTGGAGAAATCATAGATCAGTTGGGTTATACTAACTACATGCTGTCCCATAGCCTCACACCGTTACAAATTTCAGAAAATCAAACGAAGGAACAAAAATAATCAGTTATTTCTGCCAATGCCTTTATCTGCAAAAAATGAAAGCGCTTTGCCGACTGCACTAAGTGCACTTCTGACTCCGGAGTAAATTTCAGGAGCTTTTTGGGCAACAGAGTATGAATACTCTTCTCCGTCTTTCAATGTAGCAGGGTTTATAACTGGCTTTCCTGTACCTTTTACGGTAAGCCTGCCAACTCCGGCACCTTTTGACGCACTGCCGCCTCCACCAGATGCAGTGACGCCCGTGCCCGTTCCGCCACCTTTTTCCTCGTCTTTTTTCAATACATATGGCGTTGTCTTGCTGCCGAAAACCACCGTTTTCGGTATTTTCGGAGCTTTCCCGGACCGCTTAATATACGGAATATCCGTAGTTTTCATCCCCGCCGCTTTATACTCCGTCACTTTTACCGTCACGCTGTAAACGCCGGGGTATTCCTCTTTTTTGCTGTACCCGGTTAAATAGCCGGACATGGATTCACTCCGGTTGTCCGAAACAAAAATAAAGCGACTGGGGTCTTTGGTGGCGAGCAGCACCTCAAACGCCGTAAAAACCTTACTGGCGGCAGACCAGTTGGCCAGCCTGCTCAGATTCTTTTCCGTCATTTCACATTCAATTGTCCACGTATGCAGCTTGCGGGACTCCGGCACCGGGAAGAAGCCCTGCCCGATACCGTCATAAGAGGTGATTTCCCGTTCGCTGTCGTCGTCCACACTTTTGATCCCGTAAAGCAGAATACCGCCCAGATTTACATAATAGGTCATGCATACACCCCCGCTGGCTGCAGCTGTTGATTCTGGTAGATCATATCTCCCAGGCTGGAATTGATTTCATTGAGGTCTGCCGTCTGGCTGACATTCTGGTTCTGGATGATGACCTGCGGTGTAAACTGTTGCATTCGGAACACCGCCATGGCCTTCTGCGCAGCCAGATCAAACTGATACCGCAGCACTTCTTTTTGAATTTCCACCTCACCGGTCACCGCAATCGGGGCAGTATTGGTAACCTCTGCTTGAACCTTCTGATTCATTGCATCAAATGTCTGCGTTTTGGAATTAGCCATCTCTTTTTGGGCTGTAGCGTGTGCCTGATCCAAATCTGCAAAGGTCCCGCCTTTGGAATCTTCCGGAAACAGCTGATCCATCAGCTTCAGTGCTCCGATCCCGGCACCGGCGCCAACAAGAGCAGAAATAACTCCAACAATATTCCCTGAAGCCGCGCCCGTTGCAAGTTTCATAATTATAGTTATAATCGTGGCTGTCTTCATGGCCATCTGATAGGCGGCCAGCGCAACCACAACCGCTTTCAAAACAAAAATTAGTGTGTTACTGTTGTCCGCCACCCATTGCATCGCGTAGCCGAGCATCTGCATTCCGTTGCCGACCGCGTTAAAAAACCAGTCAAAGCCGCCGGAGACCAGCTGATCGTTGAGCTGCTGGAGTAGGATAGCCAACCCTTGCACCACCGAGCTGGACTGATCACCCATGGCATACTGCATGTTCTCACCAAATTTAGCGGCCTGCGTCTGCAAAGAGAGAAAATTTTTGTCCACCGTTTCCTGGGTAGCGCCAAAGTTATTAAACACACCGTCAAGGTAGTCAATCGCCCCGGCCATATCTCCGCTGTCGGTAAAGCCCTTTACTGTATTCTCATCTACCCCGGCAATGTGATAGTTATCCCGGATTCCGGAGGCATCTCCCGACAACAGCGCCTGTACGGAAGAAACCGCACTGTCGGGATCCTGAGAGGGGTCCCGCGCGTACAGGCGTTCGGCCAGTCCGTACAGTCTGGTTAGTTCGTCCATATCGTGTGTATATGGCAAAAAGGCTTTTGTAGCACTAATCGTTGTTTCAGCACCTAATATGGATTTCTGCGCACCGTAAGCTTCAGCGTAATTGTACACGGCGGAACCGGCTGCTTCGCTGCCCAGCATTGATTGAAGCGAAATTTTCTGCACCTGTTGATTCGCTCCATTTTTTACACCGCTGACCATCAAATCAAGCGCTTTTTTCCCCAGCTTGGCTTTTGAAATCGTATCAGAAATTTTTTGATTGATTTTGCCAATCCCATTGGAAGCGTCGTTCGAAACGCTCTTGATGTTTGTCAGGCCACTTTTAAACTCCTGTGTTGCATTTGCGGCCAGCTTCTGGTATTGACGATACTTTTTGGAGGTTTGCAAAATCTTCTCCATATCGGCAGAGTATTTCTCTGCCAGTTTTAAAAGATCATCTAAGTTATTTGCGATAGGGATCACCCCTTTTCCGTTGTGGTGCATATAAAAATCAGTTGAAATGAATGGAGCCAAAAACGGCGGATCAAATCCGCCGCTTATTTTCCCCGCATCTCATTGTTTACAATCAGATCGCTGGCAATGATCAGCGCGCGCTCCTGTACCGAAAGCTCCATAAAAGCGTGCGGAAGAATATTGTGATTTTGCAGGGCGAGATGGGCATAGAAAAAAAAGCCGTCCTCACCCCGCTGAATCAGTTTTTTGCTTCTTCCACCTTTTTGCTGAAGTCGACCGTCACATCCGCATGCTCGTTGTAAATGCTGAGCAGCGCGCCGATCTCACCAGCGGTGAACATCGCTTTGAGTGCATCGGTGGGGTTTAAAATTTTGCGGCCTTCCCGCTCAGAAAGAGCGTCCAGCAAATCCGCGCTGCGCAGATTCGGGCGCACCAGACTCGCGGCAATGGTGGGGTAAAGCGCCTCCAGTCCCTTAAGACTTTTGGTCTGTACCTCGGCCGACATCTGCGCCATCTCATCCGCTGTCAGCACGCGCATCTCAAATTCCGCGTCTCCAAAGCTGTTGAGTCGAAATGTTACATTTGGCTTGCGGTCGGGGTGTAAAAACTGCATCAGTGACTTGTCCATATCCGTGCCTCCTTATGCCAAATCAAAATCATTAAAGGTGAAGGTCGTTTCAATCGTCTGGGCATTGTCGCTGCTGTCGTCCAGCGCAATCAGTCCAATATTGGCAAGAACCACATCCGAAAGCGTCACGCCGATGCGGTCATATTGGGAGCCCGCGGAATCCGCGTAGAACTGCAGACTGATTTTGGGAGCCGAACCGCCGTTTTTGTAATTGCGCATCGCTTGAATAAAGGCGGGCGTGGTGTGGTAATAGGTCATATCGCCGCTACCCTTGAGTCCGCGCTGTGCGGCCTGCTCCATCGGGTCGTTCAGAAAACGCCTGTTTTCCACAATAGCCTCTAATTTCGCGCTGATTTTTGAAATTTTAAACGCCGAAACAATGGAGCCGTTGAGTCGGATGAAGGCTTCTCCGTCATGCCCTGAGAAAACGTCCTGCAATCTTGTTCTTGCCATGTTAAATCCCTCCTTACAGTGCGGTTACGGTGACGTAAATCTTGTCCACCGTATCCACTGCCTGAATGCCTACCACTACATTTACCGCATCACGCTCTGTGCCGGCTGCCACGGTAATATCGTCCGCAGAAAAATTCTCAATGTACCCCGGCGCAAAATAGCTTTGCGAGGTCATTTCAAATACCATCGCTTTAATCTGCGCGCGCCCTTCCACACTGTTGCGGATTTTCCCGATGCATCTGGTGTCGAGCAGCTTTTGCAAATCACCCTGATATTTCTGCAGGGTGCGCACAACCAGCCCTTTCCCAAAATCCTTCGGATGATCCTCGTCCACCACAGTCAGACTGGTGATGTCATACAAAACAGACGGGGAGCCATACAGCGGCACAAACAGCATTTCGCCGTTCTGCGTTCTGCGGATCTGCTGATCCGGGGTCAAATGCGGCTGTACGTCCGTCCAGCCGGTGATTCCCCTGTGGTAGGTCAGGCTGTTTTCCACCCCGGCCTGCGCAATCAAGCCGGCCAGTGTCGCGCAGGATTCCGCGGGTGTCAGCTCATAATCAGCCGTTACACCACCGGTGGAGCTGCACACATAAATGTTTTCGCAGTTCGGCTGCACCCCGGTCACCACGCCCTGCACATAGGATTTACTCCGGTTCTGTTCCTTCACAAAAGAAACCACATCCGCCGCACGGGCTGAATCTGTGCTGCAAATCACGTTGTACTCCCGCTTTTCCAGCTCGGTGAAAAATCCGGTGTAATCGCTTTCTGTCGTGCCGTCGCTGCCGCCGGCCAGCTTTACCGTTGCCGCCGTAAGTGCTCCGGTACCGGAGAGTGCCACATAATACGGCGAAAAATCCGCCGCAGTGGAAATAACCTGCGAATCCACCTCCTGTGTGCCAAGATAGGTCTTAACAAGCCATTTTGTACCGCTGGATGCAATCACAACGGAAAGGTCATTTCCGCGTGTACCGGGGAAAATTGCTTCTGCGGTGACCCCGGAGGAAATCTCCGCGAAAGCCTTTCCGCCTGCGGCGTTCAGTCGATACAAAATCAACTGCTTTGCCCCGTTCATGACTTCGCGCACCAGCTTCAGTGCGGCCGCCGAGGTTTTATAGCCCAAAGAATAAAGCGTATTGTCGCCTGCGTTGATAACGGTAACCTGATCACCCCAACTAAGAGGCAAGGCCATCGCCACAACTCCGGTAACGCTCAGATTGGCATCGCGGGCGCCGGATTTTAGCTCAATGTTTGTGCCAGGCAAGATTTTTGTAATCAATCTTCTTCAGCTCCTTATGGTGTTATATTTTGGACTGCGCGCCCAATGATCGGGTCATCAGGCACGTCAGTTTCCCATACTTTTATAGTGCCGGTCACATGGGCCAGCCCATCTGTGATGTCGGAATGTTTGGAGAAGCACCGGAATACTCCAATCTCGCTTTCCAGTCGGTCCAAATTCTGTTCAAGCAAAAATATGGCGTTTTGCAGTTCCCGGCAGTCAGAGCCGTCGGCCGGAACGTATGTGATTTTTAGCCCGAATTCATATTCCGTCGTCAGCTTCAGCCGTTTTTGATTTGTGATGGAACAGTAGTCGATAAACAGAGCCGGAGCATTCACCGTTTGCTGTGAACCAATATAGATCGTGGCGTTCGGGAACAAAGCGGCGGTAAACTGTGCCGCAGCCAGCATCAGGTGATCCGAAACAGTGAAAGTGCCGTTCTCAATCGTGATACGCAGTGAATGCGGAATCGTAATATTTTCAAGCAGTTGCATAATCATCCTCCGTTTTATAGAATAAATTGTGTATACACATTTACCTAATCACAACATGTTGATAATCCGGTTGAAATTGTTGAAACATTTCTGTTCCCAACCGCATATCTTATAAATTAAATTGAAAGAAATGTGGTGGCGAAAATGAATGGAACTTACCGAATTTCTATGCGTACTCCAATCGGCCTGCAAAATGGAGTGATTTCCTTTATAGACGAAGGCATAGCAATAAGCGGCTCGATTCGCGCAATGGGAAATACCAGTTACTTTAAAAACGGAAAAGCAAGCGGAAATTCGTTCGAATTCTCCGGGATTTTAAACACCGGTCTTCTTTATTTAAGATATACCGCAAAAGGCATTGTGAACGGAAATAAACTGAAAGCAACGGTAGCAACAAGCTACGGTACCTTTCAAATTTTTGGAACACAAATCTCTCTCCCGATTCAATGATAGGAAACCTGTATCTAATACCTCACACAAACGGGGAGAATCTTTCCCTATTGAGAGAAAGTAAATCTTTTATTTTAAAAAAATGTTCGCCCATCTTTTACTCCTCTCTTGAGATGCCTTTCTATTTCACATAACCGAAACCGTTAAAACAGACCCTTATCAGTTTACAGAAGTTCCGTCCAATCAATCTGCGATCAGTGGGCGAGGCCGTAACAAGGTAATATCTGTAATATCGATTTCTCATTTGTTTTGTCTTACTTAACATGCTTCTGGATAGAAAAAAACAAAAGCGTGAAAGCTAAGATTGCAAACAAAGCAATGGAAAGGAGGCATTCATCAATGGAGTATACCGTTAAAGAAACAGCCATTTTATATTCGTCTTTGCAAGCCAACAAAGACCAATGGATGGAACATCTGCAGCATCCATATAATGTGGAAGATATTAATAAAGCCGGAGAAGAAATCAGAACCATCGGGCCGCTCATTGAGAAAGTGAAAACGGATTTTCTCTCTCTTGGCGGCGATCCCTCTGCGCTTCAATAACGCTTTTCAAAATACTGCGCCTCTGTGCCACCTTTGGGTCTTCGATTCAAGGGTGGCTTTTTCCGTCCAGAGCATTTTCAAATCAGCGCCTCTATCCACTCTCTATGATGTTAGATAAATGGGGGGCTTCCCTTCCTAATGAAATGCAGCAGCCGTTCTGAGATTGTCCGCCGTGAAAGGCTATCTTTTTCTTGCAATATAAAAAGGTGCGTGTTAGGATCTAATTTGTAACTGAAACAAAAAAATCCCCCATTCCGGCAGAAGCCGGAACAGAGGAATTATAAATACGTAATGAATAAGCCTGAACAATAAGGGGCTGAAAAAACGGTTGACGGGCCAGAGATTCCCGTGTTCTCTGACTCGTCTGCAACTGAAATGAGCCCGCGTTACCTTAATAAAGCACAATGGTGTCGCCCTGAACGGCGCACCTGCATTCAAAGCTCTGCTGCTGCTGCGTTTCCAGATCGAAAATGGAGTAAAAAACGAACGAATCCGTTTCGTCACTGATCACATATTCCGCTACCAGAAAGCGGTCCTCCACACAGGCGACGAACTGGCCAAGCTCTTTGCTGTACTGACTGCTTACCGAAGAATTGAACACACCCAGAATTTCATAGGTATCGTCATGCTCCGTCACACGGTAAATCCGGGCAGGGCATGGCTCGATGAAAAACGAGGCCGGTTCCTCCCCTTCTTTTAGATTCAGCTCCGCCGCAACGGTTTTTTTACCGCCGGCCTTCTCCACCGCGCAGATGCGCTGGTCGCTGTTGGGGTAGTATTTCGCCCGGAAATACAGGCTGTGTTCATCCTGCCCCACATAACGCACCAAACCCTGCGTACTGGCGCTGAGCAGCAGCTCCAACGGCAGATGGGTCTCGTCCGCCTTAACGGCAACGACAAAATCCAGCAGCGGGCAAAGCCACACATTATCACAAATTTCGTCCCCCAGCCATCGCCGATTACGGTAGCATTTTTCTTTTTCCTCATCACTGCCGTAGGGCTCCAGAACCAGAAGCATCCGCTCACCGGCCACATCAAATGGAACCAGCTTTTCGGCGGAAAGATTGCAGATCCGCTTATCCCTCACATAATAATAGCGCCCTTCCTCCAGATCATACAGGTAAGCAATCCGCTCAAAGCCAGACGCCTTTTTGTATTCCTCAAACAAGTGCCGATGACGCTCGTTCTCTTCCGTATAGAAAATCACACGGCTCTCATCCAGCGCCTGGCAGCCGGCAAAGCTGCCTACAAAACGCAGCTCCTCCGAATTTTTCTCCTGTCCTGTCTGTTTGTCGAACCGCAAAAGGCGCGCAGAGCTCTCTCCGCTTTCCATCACGACAATGATGTCGCCGGGAAAAGAAAAAAAGTGCAGAACCACAGACGGGTCGCCTAAAAAGCAATTGGCAACAACCCGTTCGGTCTTGGTATTCCTGTCATATTCCAGCAGGAAGAGGCTGTAATGCCCCTCTTCCGCTTTTTCTTCAGCGTAATAGACCGTCGATCCGCTGATTTCGATCAGTTTCACGCGGCTGTCAGTGACCTTGTTGCGAATATCCACAACCGTCATAGAATTCCCCCGCTTTCCCGCCGGATACGGCCTGCCCGTCCGGCCTGATAGACTGTTAGTAAATTATATCATAAACCCCGCTTTTTTGCATTCCCCGCACGGGAATTTTCCAAAATGGAAAGGAGAAGCCGTTATGCTGATGAACCAAAAAGGAAGCATCCTGACCGTAGACATTCATGGACTCAATTCAAACGATGCCAAGCGTCAGCTGGAGCAGCTGCTCTCCCGCACCGGAAAAGACGTACATGAGGTCGTGGTAATTCACGGATACAGCCACGGACAGGCACTGAAAAACATGGTGCGATTCCAGCTAAAGCACCCGCGGATTCAAAGCAAACTCATTTCTCTGAATGAAGGCCAAACACGCCTTTTGCTGAAAGAGCGGTAAAAAGCCTTGGGCCTATGAACTGGCCCAAGGCTTTTTCAATCAAACTCACTGGCTTTCAAAAGAAGATTCCTGAGAGGAATCCGACGACCCAAGGTGTTCCTCGTAAATGAACTCCACCAAATTCTTGTGATTTTTTTCAAAATCAGCAATCAAAGAGGAACCCACACCCGGAATATTTTGATCATCAAAAGCCCCGTCCACAGGAATTCGGTTCTGGCTGGTGGGGTAATTGAGATACGTCAGCGAATTTGCTGCAAGTGACAAAATCTCGTTCTTCGTCATGTTGGTGGACACAAGCGGGAGTACATCATACAAAATCCCATTGATTGTACCCAGATCGGACGATTTGAATTTGTCGATAATGGCCTGGAGCACCTTGCGCTGGCGCAGCGTACGCTCATAATCGTTGCCAATGTCGCGAATGCGGGAATAATAATGCGCCTGCCGTCCCGTCATATGCTGCATACCGCCGGTCAGCCGTTTAGAGGAAGATTCGCCGGAATACGTATTAATCAGCTTCGCTTCCGCGTTGGTAATCTCGAGCGTAACGCCGTCCAAGCGGTCAATGATTTTATTGAAGGAATCATTGCTGATCAGCACATAGCGGTCAATATCAACACCAAAGCTGTTTTCAATGGTCTGCACCGTCAGCGACGGCCCACCGAGAGAATACGCCACCGTCAGCTTATTGGCCTGGTGACCGGGGATAGAAACGTACATGTCGCGCATAAAAGACGTCATTTTCAGCTTTTCGTGCCGGCGATCCAAAGATACCATCAGCATGCTGTCGCTGCGGCCCTTGTCGTTTTCCTGGTAATCATCCACACCCATCAGCAGCACATTCAGGATTTTATCATCATGATACAGCCCGTTGACGACGTACTGGGAATCCCCCATATTATCGAAAGACGTAACTCCCGAATTGTTTGCAGTTGAGGACTGCGCGGGATCCTCCTGAAACTGTATCCGCCCCAGCAGATGATCCGCATAAACCAGCGTTCCGCCCACCGTAATCAAAACAAGGCTGACGACCAAAATTGCCACATTCAAAATCACAGCCTTTTTTCCTTTTGTTGAAGCGGGCCTGCGACCCTTCATCGGCTTTTTCTTTTTCACAACATCATCCCTTCTTCGGTGGCTCAGCCAGATCAAATGCTTGCCGGCACCGCAGTTCTCCCTTATGTGTTATCTTGTTCTGTTTTATCCTTTTTATGTCCTTCCGCTCAGGCAGGGTTTGTCCTTATTTTCACTCCGAATTGTTCGGCTCGGAATCTTGCTCCGGTAAGTCCTGCTCATCCAGAGTCAACTCATAAGACGGCAGAAATTCTGTCAGGAAGCATTCCGCCTCCGGTAAGCCCATCGCCAGAATCGCCTCCCGTTGCGTCTGCTCTGCCCGGCGGAACTCAGCGTTTCCCATGCCGCGCTCCTCCACGCATTTAATCAAAGCGGAAATTTTGTCCGCCGCCTTGACCAGCGGATAAAGCTCTTTGTCGCCCGGCTCACTTTCACAAATCAGTGGCTCATATGTCTCCTGAAGATCCTTCGGAAGTAAGGCCAGAAGGCGCTGCTGCGCCATCTCTTCCACCCGGCGGTAGGCTTGCCGGATTTCGGGATTGTCGTATTTCACCGGTGTAGGCAAATCCCCGGTTAAAATCTCGGTGACATCATGGAACATGGCCAACACGGCGGCCCGCTCAGGGTTTACGCTGCCGCCGAAGCGGGTATTGCGCAAAAGCGCAAGAGCATGGGCAATCACTGCAACATCCAGACTATGCTCGCAAATGTTCTCGCTTCTGGTATTACGCATCAGGCCCCATCGGTTAATGTATTTCATGCGCGACAGCATCGCATAAAAATGATACATTCCCATTCCCCCCAGCCGCTGAATGCGACAGATTTCGCATCAAAACAACTACGAAAGTTTTTCTATTACGGGCGCCAAGCGCCGCCGTAATCTTCTTTATCAATGAAAGGATTACTATAAGAAACGTCCAGCGTTTATTATATCAGAGAAAATCGCCAGATACAACAAATCGAAATTATTTTACAATTGGCATGATTTCCTCTTCATTCAGGGGAATTCCTATGTTATAATAATCTCACGCTACAAACGCGCGGGCCGCCCGCCGCGTTTTGCCTCCGGTTTGCGTACTGTCGCCACACCGCAGTCTCTTGATGGATAGGCAGACGCTTATTTTTTTTGCACAAAGGAGTGGACGGTTTTGAACCTGCTTTCCGGAACGGTGAAAAACAAAAACGTACTCTTGAAAGCATTTTTGTATAGTCTGGGTCTTGCCACGCTGATTTTTCTGCCCTTTCAGCTGGTAGACAGCGGCTATTTTTTATTTTATGGTGATTTTAACGTTCAGCAGATTCCGTTCTACCGCATGTGTCACGACGCGATTCGCAGCGGCAACTGGCAGTGGAGCTGGACGACCGACCTGGGCGCCAACTTCATCGGCTCCTATTCCTTTTACCTGTTGGGCAGCCCGTTTTTTTGGCTGACGATCCCGTTTCCCAGCAATGCGGTGCCATACCTGATGGGTCCGCTCCTGGTACTAAAATTTGCCTGCTCCGGCTGCACTGGCTGCCTGTACCTCAGGCGCTATGTCCGCGACCCCGAGTTTGCCGTGGCCGGCGGAATGCTGTACGCGTTTTCAGGCTTTTCCGTCTACAATATTTTCTTCAATCACTTTCACGAAGCAATCATCGTGTTCCCCCTGCTGCTGTGGGCAATGGATGAATACATGTACCACCGGCGGCGCGGCGTATTCGCGGTGATGGTATTTGCGTGCTGCTTTGTGAATTATTATTTTTTTGTCGGGCAGGTCGTGTTCTGCATTCTGTACTGGCTGGTAAGGGCCTTCTGCGGCAGCTGGAAGTTCACCGCGCAGGATTTTCTGCTTCTGCTCTTGGAATCGGTGCTGGGCGTCGCAATGGCCAGCGCGCTGCTGGTTCCAACGATTATGGCGGTAATTCAAAATCCCCGCGTCAACAACCCGCCCGACGGCTGGAGCGCGTTGCTCTACGGCTGGAACCAGCGCTATATGCACATCCTGCAGTCGTTCTTCTTCCCGCCGGACATCCCGGCCCGGCCAAACTTCACCCCGAATTCCGAGGCAAAATGGGCTTCGCTCGGGGCATGGCTGCCGCTGTTCAGCATGACGGGTGTGTTCGCGTTTCTGCAAAGCCGCCGCCGTCATTGGCTGAAAAAGCTGTTAGGCATTCTGTTTGTAATGGCAATGGTGCCAATTTTGAATTCCGCGTTCCAGCTGTTTAACGCCTCCTATTACGCACGGTGGTTCTATATGCTGGTACTCATGATGTGTCTTGCTACGCTGATCGCCCTCGAGCGTGAAAGCAGTAACTGGCGCCGCGCTGTTCGCTGGGTTCTGGGAATCACACTTGGCATCGCTTTACCGATCGGCCTGATGCCGCAGTCAAAAACCAGCAACGGCACTACCACCCGCACCATCGGGCTTGAGGAATACCCCACCCGCTTCTGGGCCTATGTGGCGTTGGCCCTGCTCAGCCTTCTGCTCCTGTGCATCGTCCTAAAATACTGGCGGCGTGACAGAAAAGCGTTTCAGCGCCGGCTGTTTGCCGGAATTGCCGCGATTGCCTTTCTATATTCCGTCTTCTTTATCTCACTCGGGAAGACCCAGTCGGAGGACGTGCGCCGGCAGCTGATCCCCTACGCTCTCAACGGTGGCGCCGATCTTACCCTGCCCGATCTGCAGAACGTGCGCTCCGATTTTTACCACGCGATGGACAATCAGGCTATGTACTGGCAGATTCCCAGCATTCAGGCATTCCACAGCATTGTGCCCGGATCGATTATGGAGTTTTATCCAACCATCGGGGTTACGCGTGACGTTGGCTCCCGGCCGGATACGAAAACGTACGGGCTGCGGGCGCTCACCTCCTGCCGCTGGCTGTTCGACTATATCGGCGACGACAATTATTTTGGCGGTGAAAACCGGCAGAATCCTGAAATGCCGGGCTGGCACTATTATGGAACCCAAAACGGCTATGATGTTTGGGAAAACGAATACTATATTCCCATGGGATTCAGCTATGATTCTTATGTAACCCAGGAGCAGTACGACGAAACCTCAGAAGCAGATCGAGACCTTCTTTTACTGCACGCTCTGGTGCTCTCAGAGGAACAGATTAAAACGTATGGCTCTCTGCTGACGCAGCTGGATATCGCTGACCTAAATTTTAACCACGACGACTATTACGAGGCGTGTCAAGAGCGGCAAGCCAGTGCGGGCACGGAATTTTCTCACGACAATACCGGCTTTTCCCTGCACTATTCGGCAGAGAAGGAACGGCTGGTCTTTTTCAGTGTTCCGTATGAAGCGGGCTGGAGCGCAACAGTAAACGGGCAGCCGGTTACCGTTGAAAAGGTAAGCGTCGGTTTTATGGCAGTCAAGGTGCCTGCCGGGGAATCGGACATCCGCTTTGAATACCGCACCCCGGGCCTCATGGTGGGAATCGCTTTGTCCGGTGCGGCGCTGATTCTTTTTGTGCTGTATCACCGTCTGACCGTGCGCATGGACGGCCGCCGGCAGAAAAACCGCAAACACCGCGTATTCCGGGTCAAGCTCCCAGAGCGCAGCACGGCCACGGAAAGCGAAGCCGCGGAGGAGGAATTGTAATGTCTATTGTCTATTTTGTGATTCCCTGCTATAACGAGGAGCAGGTGCTCCCCGAAACTGTGAAACGCCTGACGGCAAAGCTCAGCAGCATGATCGAAAGCGGAATCGCTTCGCCTGAAAGCCGTATGCTGTTTGTGGATGACGGCAGCCGCGACAAAACATGGGAGCTCATCGAAGGCTATCATCGCGAGAATTCGCTGGTGGGCGGAGTCAAGCTGGCACACAACCGGGGGCACCAGAACGCTCTTTTAGCGGGCCTTATGACCGCAAGGCAATACTCCGACTGCGTTATCAGCCTCGATGCCGATCTGCAGGACGATATTGAGGTGCTCGACCAGTTCGTGCGCCAGTTTCAGGATGGCTGCGACGTAGTGTACGGCGTGCGAAGCAAGCGCGAAACTGATACCTTTTTTAAGCGCAGCACCGCGCTGGCCTTTTACCGGATGATGAAAACGCTGGGTGTCGACCTCGTTTACAACCATGCGGATTACCGCCTGATGAGCCGTCGGGCGCTGGATGCGCTCGCAGATTACCGAGAAACGAACCTCTTTCTGCGCGGCATTGTGCCTTTGATCGGCTTTCGCAGCGGCACCGTAACGTATGAGCGGCACGAACGTTTTGCGGGCGAATCGAAATACCCGCTCAAAAAGATGATCTCCTTTGCGCTCGACGGCATCACCTCGTTCAGCGTGAAGCCTCTGAAAATTATTGCAAACCTGGGGGTTTTGGTTTCTATTTTGAGCATTCTCGGCCTGCTGTACGCCCTCATCTCTTATTTTACCGGCAACGCTGTGGCGGGCTGGACGGCTATTGTCTGTTCCATCTGGCTTCTCGGGGGCATTCAGCTTCTGTGCATCGGCGTGCTGGGCGGTTATATCGGGAAAATCTACAACGAGGTCAAGGACAGACCCCGCTACTTAATTGAAGAAGAACTCCGCTGAGTTCGATAAATAAACCGACCCGTGTAATAACGGGTCGGTTTTTGTACTAGTGCGAAAAAAAGCTCTTTCCCTTTCGGGAAAGAGCTTTTTGCTTTATTCAGTTCAGGTACCTGTTTCACGAAGCTCCTGTGCGTGCAGCTCCCGCTCCATGTCGGCTACCGGCAGACCCATCGCATCCTCAACCGGAACCGCAACCGACATGCCGTGCGCCTCGGTGCAGAATCCGCAGTTCTGGCAGATGGCCCGCATGATGTCCTGTCTTTTCTCCCGCAGGGTTAAAATCAGAACAATTTCCTTTTCCGGGTGAATCGAGAACCCGAGGATCTTTTCGGCCTCGTGCATTCCCGCTCCGCGCGCTAACACAATGGTTCCTCCGGTGGCGCCGCCCAGCTTTGCCGCTTTCATCACCTGTTCCGAGTACCCGCGGTTGACAATGGTAATGATCAGATTATACTGGCTCGCAGCAATCACAGGAATTCCCCTTTCCTTTTTGAAACTCACCCGTCATAAGAGACAGAGTCTTCGACCCGCCTACACTGGAAATCGGGATTGTAAACGCAACGCCGCTGCCCGCTTTATCCAGCTGCATTTCATGCTGCAGCTTTTCCATCAGCGCCGGAACTTTCTCCGCCGGGGCAGAGCTGAGTACAATATCCTTTTCCGTTTCGCCGATCCCCAAATAATTCAGCAACTCTGAGCTGGCTGTGCCATGTCCCAGAAAGATATAGTTAAATGTTAAATTTTCAGAATTCAAAAGCTTTGATACCTTTTCCCCTTGATGGCGGTTTACAATCGCAACGATCAAAGAAAGCTGTTTCGACAAGGCTGCATCCAACATCCTTTCGTCCTCCCTTAACCCCGTCAGGGTTCTTTGCCAAAGCCGTACTCCGTAGCCCAAGGCAAGTATACTCCGCGCACGCTGTAAGCGGGGAACCCACTCCCCCTGCGCCTCCGTCGTTACATTATATAGAATTTGCTGTCTTTCGTCAATCCCTAGTCCGTTTTTCCAGCCAGCAGAAAATCAATTCCAGCCGAGTTCGGGCGGAACACGATTCCAGTCACTCCTTTTGCGCAGGCGTAATAGCTGTTTTTATAATAAATCGGGTAAAAAACAGCATGCGCACTCAGGTAATTTTCTGCCTGAAGATACGAAGAAAGCGCGGCGGCACTGCCGGACTGCTCCGCCGTAAGAAGCAGACGGTCAAAATCCGGGCTGGCAAGACGCGACGGATTTTGCGGGCTGTCGGATCGGAACACAGAAAGCAGCTTTCCGTCCCTCTCCGGGTAAATCCCGGTGAGCGCGATCTGGTAGTCGCCGGAATCTACCGCTTTTTGGAGCTCGCTTTCGGCCATGGGCTGCATGCTGAAATACTGGCCGGTCAAACGATTCCACGACACAAGCATTTCGTTGACCATTAACTTCGCCTGCTCGATATCCGGGCACAAAACCGTAACGTGTGAAAATTCCGGGTGCCCCAGTTCCTTCAGGCCTGCCTGCACCAGCGCGCCGCTCTGTGTACTTTCTTTTAGGTACCCCACGGCAGTACCTGCCTGCTTACGGTAATTTTCACCCATTAGCATGGCCTGCGGCCCAATGATATACTCCGCCTGCTCCGCCTTTTCGGGCAGATGATTCAGCAGCTTCTGCCGTGGCAGTGCCGCTGTGAGGCCCTGGCGGATTTTTTCGTTCTGCATCAGTGAATCCTGGGTGTTAAACGCAAGGCCCCAGGTAATATCTTGAAACGAGGTGAGGGGCAGTCCCAACTTCTGCGCCTCGGCAACCTGTTGCTCCGGCAGAGCAATCGCGTCTACATTAGAGGCGGTAAGTGCCTTGATCGGGTCGGAAACATCCACATCTGAGCCGAGCATGGCAAAGATCAGTGTGGCGGGCAGAGCCGGCTGCTCCCCTTTGTAGGTATCGGAGCGAGTCAGCTTGATCTGCTTGCCGTGATCCCAGCTGTATTTTCCCCCTAAAACAAACGGGCCATTGCTTAAAATAGATTTGTATTCCAGTCCGTATTTGCCCTGCGTCTGCTGAAAGAACTTCTCATTGCAGGGCATAAACACGGTTTCGGCAGTCAGCGCCGGAAAATCCGCATATGCGTACTCCAGCTCTACCACCAGCGTTTTGTCGTTTTCGGCCCGAACACCAAGCTGCTCGGCGGGCAGAGAGCCGTCACTGATCTTGCGGGCGTTTTTCACCACATACAGCGGGCGGCAAGCCGCCGATTTTGTCTGCGGAGCCAGCGCACGGCGAAACGCGAATACAAAGTCTGACGCTGTTACCGGCTGACCGTCGGACCAAACGGCATTTTCTCGCAGATGGAAGGTAAACGCTGTTCCGGCATCGTTTGCGCTCCAGCTTTCCGCCACACCGGGTGCGGCTTTTCCATCCGAATCCAGCCTGGCCAGTCCCTCGTAAAGGGCACCGATGGTCAGAATAGCCGAAGAATCGGAGGCCACCTGCGGATCGAGCGTTTGGGGCTCCTGATCGATATAATATTGTATGGTTTTGTCCGCGGCCTCGTTCTTCTGCTGCCCGCAGGACGGGAACGCCAGCAGTATGCACGCGACAAGAAGCGCAGAAAGCAGCCTTCTCAAATTCATCACCTGTATTATTATTTTAGTAGTTATGCCATTTCAAAGCTCAAACTGTTTTATTTCTTCCCCCCGCCCTCGGCAGTAGGAAGGAAACAGCCATCCTTTTTATTTTCAATTCAATTCTAGCATGTTTCACGGGCGTTTGCAACGCGACGAAATGCCCGAAAAATGGAAAAAGCAGCAAGGCATTTGTTTGCTTTGCTGCTTTTTGCCGTAGCGCCCGAAAACATTCCAGGAGCCGTTTTGTTCGGAAGGAAGAGAGTTTATGAAAAATCGTTGTTGGTATTATCAGCTGCCGGTGGACTGAGCCAGTGTGACGGTAACCGTAAAGGTTTTGCCCGTCTTTGACCTTGTAACACTCAGCGATACGGTTTCTCCCGGCTTCTTCGCGGCAATCGCGCTGGTAAGCACAGTGCTGGAATTAATGTCTTTCCCGTCAATTTTGGTAATCACATCGCCGGCTTCAATCCCCGCCGCACTCACAGAGGGGTTTACCACGGAGGATACATAGTACCCGACCGGCAGACCGTAAAAGCGGGAAGTCATGGTATCGACAAACTGGCCGGAAATGCCGAGCATTGCGCGGTCTTTCACATAACCGTACTGCTTGAGGTCATCAACAATCGGCTTGGCATCGTCAATCGGGATTGCAAATCCGAGGCCCTCGTAGCCCTCCGCCACAATCTTGGAGGAGTTGATGCCGATCACCTGGCCGGCGGAATTGACAAGCGCGCCGCCCGAGTTGCCGGGGTTGATCGCGGCATCGGTCTGGATGCACTTCATGGTGTAGCCGTTTTCACTGTTGGTGATTTCACGGTTCAGCGCGGAAACATAACCCATCGTTACGCTGGAGTTAAACTCCAATCCACCGGGGTTGCCAATCGCCATGACGGTATCGGCCACCTGCAAGGAGGAAGAAGAACCGAATTCAGCGGCGGTCAGACCTGTGGCCTCAATCTTAACCAGAGCCAAATCCGTTACAGTATCGCTGCCGATCAGCTTGGCCTCATAGGATTTGCCGTCGGACAAAATCACCTTCAAGGAATCCGCACCAGATACCACGTGGGCGTTCGTCACGATATACCCATCAGAGGAGGCGATGATCCCCGAGCCCTCACTGGTAGGAGAAAGAGTTGTGTCACCGCTGTCGGAGGACCTGCGCTGGGTTGACTGGCTCACCTGATAATTCTGAATGCATACCACGGAGGGAATCACTTTTTTTGCGATTTCCTGCGCCGTAAGGGTACCGGTCTTCGTCGCGGTCTGCGTTGTCATAACAGAAGAAGTCGTAGAGGTTTGGCTCGAGGAAGCGCTGCCGGAAGAAGTGCCGCCGTTTAAGGTGACATAGCCATTATTGACCAGTGCGACAAAACCGCCTACCGACCCAGCCGAAATCATCAGGCAAGCCAAGACCCCGCATAATATTTTTTTGCCTGTCCCCTTTTTGGGTGTTTTGGGTGGCTCCGGCTCCGGTGAAGAGCCGTACGAGTGGTAAGAGCTGCCGTCCCACCGAATCTGATCAGACTGCTGCGGATTGCTCCACTGGTAGCTGCTATCCGTTGTATAATTGTCGCGTTCTGCGTTATTCTGACGGTTGTAATCATCATAGGGATACATATCATCAGGTCCTTTCCTGTGTGGCTTGTTTCGATAGTCTTAGTATGCCAAAGGAATATGAAAAACCTATGAAATCCTCTTATCTTTTTTGTGACGGAATCGAGAAAAAAATGTGTCCGCCAGCTGAAATTAGTCTGAAAGCATTCAGATACGGGCCACATTGGTGCGGCGCGCGGCCTCGGCCACGGCCTTTGCCACCTCCGGCGCGACGCGTTTGTCGAGCGGAGACGGAATGATATACTCCTGCGAAAGCTCTTCGTCGGGGATCATTCCAGCAATTGCGAATGCAGCCGCGAGCTTCATTTCGTCGTTGATGTCTTTCGCTCGAACATCCAGCGCACCGCGGAAAATTCCGGGGAAAGCCAGCAGGTTGTTAATCTGGTTTGGGTAATCGGAACGGCCCGTTCCCACTACAGCCGCTCCGGCGGCCAACGCTTCATCGGGGAATATTTCGGGTACGGGATTCGCCATCGCAAACACAATCGGCTGCTGCGCCATACTTTTCACCATCTCAGCATTTACACAGTTCGGAGCGGAAACGCCCAGAAAGAAATCCGCGTCCTTCATCGCATCCGCCAGCGTACCTCGAAGGTGCTCGCGGTTTGTGATCTTTGCCATCTCGGCCTGCGCGGGGTTCATCCAATCCTCGCCCTCGCAGACAGCGCCATTGCGGTCACACAAAATCAGATTTTTGACGCCGAGGGACAGCAACAGCTTCGCGCAGGCGATTCCCGCGGAGCCCGCGCCGTTGACAACGCCGCGCACTGTGGCAATCTCCTTTTTTACAACCTTGAGCGCATTGATCAGCGCCGCGCCCACCACGATCGCCGTGCCATGCTGGTCATCGTGAAACACCGGAATATCCAGCGACGCCTTCAGCCTGCGCTCAATTTCGAAGCAGCGGGGCGCGGCAATGTCTTCCAAATTAATGCCGCCGAAAGAGCCTGCCAGAAGCTCTACCGTACGCACAATCTCGTCTGTATCCTTAGAGCGGATACACAGTGGAATCGCATCCACATTGCCGAACGCCTTGAACAGCACGGCCTTTCCCTCCATAACGGGCATGCCGGCCTCCGGGCCGATATCGCCAAGACCCAGTACTGCCGTGCCATCCGTTACCACAGCCACGATGTTGCCGCGTCGCGTGTATTCGTAGGACTTATCCACGTCCTTGCTGATCTCTTTACATGGCTCCGCCACTCCGGGAGTATAGGCAACGGAAAGATCATCTCTGGTTTCAACAGGGCAGTTCACCTGAATCTGAATCTTTCCCTTCCACTCTTTATGCTTTTTTAATGCTTCTGCTGCATAATCCATTTGCTATTCCTCCAATTTTTGCACATTTGGTTTCAGTATAACATATTTTCTGCAGCTTTCAAGAATAGTTCCTGCAAATCCTTGCAAAACAAAGAAAAATATGTTTAGATAAGAATGTAAGCAATATTTCAGATACCATACAGAAAGGAGATTGCTTATCATGTACCAAGCATGTATTTTTGACTTGGATGGAACACTCGCGGATACACTCGATTCCATCGCGTATTTCGGCAACTCTGCATTAGCGCAATGCGGATACCCGGCAATTGACCGCGAAAAGTACCGTTATCTGGTTGGGAAAGGTTCGGATCTTCTGATGCGCGGAATGCTTCAGGAGGTTTCACCAAAGGGATACACGGAAGACGACGTGATGCTGCTGCGCAAAATCTATGAGAGTCTTTACGAGCAGGACCCGATGCACTTTGTAGATCAGTACACAGGTATGGAAGACATGCTGCGTGAGCTGAAAAATCATGGGATCAAGCTGGCGGTGCTTTCTAATAAGCCCCACAATATTACCTCCCGCCTGATTACGATGCTGTATTCTCCCGGGCTGTTCGATGTGTGCTACGGTCAGCGATTCCATATAGAGCGCAAGCCGTCGCCGGAAGGCGCACTGGGAATCGCAAAAGAGCTTGGTGTAGAACCGAAAAACTGTCTTTACATTGGCGACAGCAACGTAGATATGCAAACCGGTGAGGCTGCCGGGATGGATACTGTGGGCGTGCTGTGGGGATTCCGCTGCCGCAGCGAGCTGGAGCGAAGCCACGCAAAGCACGTTGTGCGCGACCCCAAAGAAATTCTGTCGATTGCGCTGGGGAAAGCCGCGGCAGACTAATTCACAAACATAGGAACTGAATTACAGAGAAAGGGCAAGCGCCGCAGTGTACACTGCGGCGCTTGCCCTTTCTCTGTGAAACATTCCTGTTGAGCTTGTAACAAATCACAATAATTACAGTTGGTTTTCTCCATTGATATGGTTATAATGAAAGCAACGAGAGAGGTGATGACCAATGCTGCTTTGCGGCATGATAATTCAAAGCGAGGAAGACCGAAGCACAATAGAGTCCTTATATCACAACTACCATCGTTTGATGCTGTACATAGCCAAAGGGATTTTAAATGATCAGGAAAAGGCGGAAGACGCGGTTTCTCTCACTTTTCTTAAGATTATTGATAACCTGCAAAAATTTTCTTTCAAAGACTGTAACAAAACGAAGGGTTTAATCGTTATATTAGTAAGAAATATTTGTTGCGACATGCTTCGATTAGAGAATCGATACAGTGTAATTGCATTGGATGAGGCAAAATGGTCCCACAATATGGAAGATCTTCCTTATGAAAAGCTCGCGTCGGAAGAAAGTTACCAGACTATTGTAAGAGAGATTTCCGAGTTAAGTGAAACATCGGGCAGCGTTTTAAAGCTGAAATATATTTACGATTACTCCGATCGTGAAATAGCCGAATTGCTAAATATTTCACAAGAAAGTGCACGGGTGCGTCTCCACCGGGCCAAAACTGCCCTTCTACAAAAGCTAACAGAGAGGGGAGAAAATCATGAACAAAAATGAAATGAAAGATCAAATTTTTGAGGTCATGCTTCAAACCGCAGTAACGGAAAACTTTCAAAAAGAATGCCAGCAGCTTCCTACGGCAAAAGAATTGACGGAACAATATGAGCTATCGCAGCCAACCCGAATAAAAATAGAGAACATGATTCGGGAAGCCAATCGTCGTTTAAAATGGCGGCGTATTCAGAAGGCGGCCAAAAAAGTGGCGGTGATCGTCGCAATCCTCATCCCGGTTACTATGGTAAGCCTGCTCAGCGTAGAAGCCTCCCGGAATGCGATTTTTAATGCTGTGATGAATTGGGAATCTGACCATGTTAAGATTAAATATCAGGATGGCGCAGTTTCCTCCAGTGAACCAGAGGAACCCGGCAGCTCGACTATCAAGCCGCAGTATTTACCAGAAGGCTTTGCAGAGACAGAGACAGCTAAAATAGGATTAAAAAACAGAACGGAATACCAGAATACTCAAGGAATCTCCATTTATTTCGAGTTGACACCATTATCCGCAGAGGGAAGTGTCGCATTAGATTCAGAACACACAACTCGCAAAGAAATCGAAATACACGGAAAAAAAGCCATTCTTTTGGTTGCCAAGACTTCCGGAGGAACCTCCTATCTGGCTTGGGAAGACAAAACCTACAGTTTTCTGTTAAGCTCTGAAATCTCGCCAGAAGAATTGACAAAAATTGCTGAAAGTATAAAAAAATAATTTTTTTTGGAAAATCATGTAACAAAACAGGGGTCTAAAACGTTATATTAACAGAAACAATTTTTAAAAAGAAAAGGAGAATAGGTATGAACAAAAAAATTGTTGCTTCAGTATTAACTTTTTCTATGATGGCTGCATTAAGCGTCCCTGCTTTTGCAGCAGAAAGGCTGGATGTTCCAAAGGTAAATTCCCCATATATTATCATGTGGTCTAACACAGATCGAGTGAGTTCGACCTTGAATTTTACCGGCAATCGCGCGGATTGCTCTGCTATTATCGAGGCAAAATCCGGAGCGACCAAAATTAAGGCTACTATTTTATTGAAACAGGTAACCGACAACGGAACCAAAACGGTGAAAACATGGACGAAAACCGTTTCCGGCGATGAATTATTGTTTGACAAATCGTACTATGTTGCGAGCGGGCATTCATACGAGTTGGAAGTCAACGCAAATATTTATCGTAACGGCACAGTTGAGAACGTCAGTATTACTGACAGTGATTCCTGCTGATTCTTAAAAACTGGGTACCTCTTCTGATTGACACGCCGTGCTAGAAATATTTTACAACGATTCCAAGTGCTTTCTTTTAAATAAGCAAACCGAAAAACCAATCATACCCTTTGATCAGGAATCTGAATGAACTACAGGTGATTTACAGTGCATTTACTAGGTCGTAAAAAGGAAAGCCGTTCCTTTTCGAAATTTATTATTTTATGCCTTGCAGCGATTCTTTTCTTATTTGGCAGTTGTGCTCCTGCCGACTCTGCTTTTTCGTTTTCAAAAAAAAGCACGGCAGAGATGCAGTTATCTGCGGCACTGTACAACACCTTTTCCCGCGGCTGGTTCGATCAATGTAATACTTTACAAAACATTGCAGAAATGGCAACTGATGCGAATTCCAAAAAATCCACCGACTACCTGCTCGGGTATCTGCGGGGCGGCACCTCTTCCCGCACCGGCTATTTTCTGCAAAACATTTACTCCAATCAGTCTGCACTGGAAAATCAGCTGATTTCACCAGAAATCAAACAGTCTTTGAACACCTATACTTCCGCAGAATCAGATTATTTGGAGCAGCTTGGAAACAGGCTCAAAACAGATAACCGGATTCCACAGGAGGAAACGTTTCAAAGCAATACCAAAAAATTGGCCGAACTGGCTCCCTCCCTTAATATTCGGACAAGTGATTTGAGAAAAGAAACGCAAGCAAAGGCATTCCAGGAAAATCTGGAAAAAGCGACGCAGCTAATGAAGGCTGCCTTCCCACAATCAAATTCTACCGGAGCTTTCGCTCCCTCAGATAATATCATTATACTTCCTGGCTAACTCATCCTCATTTTCTATTACTTACACCTAGGTTCTAACCTAATTCTATTTATCCCGAAAAGAGAAGCGCCCCTGTGCCATGCACAGGGGCGCTTCTCTGATAAAGAACCATCGTCCTTTATTTCACTAAGCCAAGGTTTTTCAGGAACGCGGGAATCTCCATTTCAAAATTCACACCGAAGCGGATGTCCGTTCCCGCCGCTTTGGTTCTGCGGATCGCCCCGCAGGTGAAATCGACCGCCAGCTGCATGGATTTTTGCAGATCAAAGCCGCGCAGCAGCCCAGCCAGGAGCGCACTGCCGTATACATCACCTGTACCGTGGTAAGATCCCTCAATCCGCTCCGAAAACGCGTAGCTGATCTCGCCGGTAGTCCTGTCGTACCCGGCGGAGCCAAGCTGGCTCTCATCGAACCAAACTCCGGTCAGAACCACCTTCTTCGGGCCGAGTGCTGCCAGAGCCTTCAACAGCTCTTCGATCTCCTGCTTTTCATAGGGGCCTTCCTTGTACTCTCTCTCCAAAAGGAAAGCGGCCTCGGTCAGGTTCGGAACGATCAAATCCGCGCTTTTGCACAGGCGCGCCATCCCCTTAGCCATCTCGGGCGTGTAAATAGAATACAGCTCCCCATTATCCGCCATCACAGGGTCAACCATAATCAGGTTATCCTCTGTCCGGAACTGGCGGAAAATGTCCTCTACAATCGCAATCTGCTCAAAGGAGCCCAAAAAGCCGCTGTACAGCGCGTCGAACTGCAGGCCAAGGCTCTTCCAGTGCGCAGCAAACGGGGAAAGGTCCTCCGTCAAATCCCGGTACGTAAAACCGGTAAATCCACCCGTATGGGTAGAAAGCACCGCTGTGGGCATCACGCTGGTTTCAATTCCAGCCGCTGAAATAATCGGCAGCGCCACGGTCAGGGAACATTTTCCAAATCCTGAAATATCGTGGATTGCCGCTACTCTTTTTTGCCGTTCCATACTAAAACACCTCTATTTCTTTTCTGCAATTTCGCCGGCACATTTGTAAATGCTGTTCGGCGGTATCACTCCGCGCACCATAGAAAGCGGATACACCGTGCAGCCGGACCCCACAACCGTGCCGGGATTCAGAACCGAATTGCATCCAACCTCTACCGAATCTCCCAAAACGGCACCAAATTTTTTCAGCCCCGTTTCGAGCGCGCCTTCCTTACTGCGAACTGTAACCAATGTTTTGTCGGACTTGACATTAGACGTAATGGAACCGGCTCCCATATGGGAACAATAGCCCAGAATCGAATCGCCCACGTAATTGTAGTGCGGAACCTGCACATGGTCAAACAGAATAACGTTTTTCAGCTCCGTGGAGTTGCCTACCACACAGTCCGCGCCCACCAGAGCGCTGCCCCGAATAAACGCGCAGTGGCGCACCTCGGTGCCAGGTCCGATAATCGCGGGGCCTGCAATGTAAGCCGTGGGGGCTACCCTGGCGCTGCGCGAAACCCAAACCTCTTCTCCGCGCTGTTCGTATTCTTCCGCCGAAAGAGACGCGCCCAGCTCACGAATCCATCCGCTAATCTGGGAAAACGCCTGCCAGGGATACTGACAGTCCCGCAGAAACGGAGCCGCCAGCGTATGCGTCAAATCAAATAAGTCCTTTGTTTCAATAAATGACATACTGCTGATCTCCTGAATATTGATATTATTTTTTTATTTCCTGTCCATTCACCTGCTTAGCGAAAAATGACGGTTTTGTCCCCCACGAAAAGCGAGGAACAAAACCAATCCCGTTCTTAAGCTGATTCTTATATTTTTATCTGAAATAAAGCAAAAGTCAAGGGGATTTCTTTAATTCTTTTTTCAGGATCAGCAGATCCGCAGTCGTCAGATGTCCGTCGCCGTCCAGATCAGCCGCGGAGAACGACGCTTCCTCCAGCTCCGCCGTGCCGTTCAGAACACGGTACAGAAGCTTACTGTCGGTCTGCGTCAAGCGCCCCGTACCGCTCAGGTCGCCGGGCACAATGGCCGTAAGGCCGTCTATCACCTCTCCGCTCTCATTCTTGGCGAGAAAAACCGCTCCCGTCATTACATAGCCGCTCACAAGAGGCACTCCGTTCGGTTTTTGCACCTCTAGCGTTCCGTTCTGCACTCTCAGCATATTTTTGAGTGCCGCATAGGTAGTATTCGCAGGAAGATACATTTTTTGCACTGCGCGGTCAATTCGAACGGTGTCGCTAAGGCTGAAAATCTCTGTCGCCTGGCCCGAGCCGGAGGAATCCTCCGGCTGAGAGGAGGCGGAGGACGAAGATTCTCCCGTTTGGGAGGATGTTTCCCCGCTGCTTTCTTCCCGTGAAGAATCATCTGGATTTTCCAACAGATCATCCGTTACCGGTACAAAATACCAGCTGTCTTCGCCGCGCACCACCGCGAGCGCCCGATCTCCGTCCGCGGCCAGAGAAATCAGTTCTCCATCGAAGCCATAGGTTCCAGTACGCTCTCCGTTTTCAAACACGGCCGCGCGAGACTCTTCCGTTTTGACAAGTACCCGACCGGAATAAAGCGCGGCGGCACAGTCCGTGCTGCCCTCGGTTTCTACCGAGCGGCTCAAAAGATGCGTATCGGGCTGCACATTGTACAAAGCGCCAGCCCCATCAATCAAAATCCCAGCACTTAAGAATCGGAAGCCGCGCTGTGGAATTTCACTGTCAAGGAGCGAGGGTTCCCCCAGCTGTGTTTCTTCCCGAATGGAATCGGGCAGCACTTTTATCCCCAGCTTGCTTTCGCTGGAATATAGCATGTAGAGTACATGATCGGGCGACACCGCGAGCGAGGAAAAGCCGCCGTGCGACGAGGGAATGCTATTCAGCATCCAACCGGAAGAATCAAACAGCAGCATTGTTTCCTTCATTGGAGTATGGATCGCATAGTACCGCCCGGCGGAATCCATATCAAAATCGTTGCGTTCCTCCACATAAATCTGCGGCAGATCAATAAAGGTACGTGAATCCAGCTCATTTTGATGAACCGTATAGGTATACACGCCCACACCAAATTCATCCTCGCCACTGCCCTGATAAGGACAAACCAGAGAAAGATCACCCGTTCGGTACAAGGGGTAGGCCATGTAAGCTGAAACGACGGCCTGATCGATTACCTGTCCGTTTTCGTCTAAAAGCAGGACGAACGAACGGTTCTCCTGCGTTCCGCAGAGCAAAAAGCGATCATCCCCGGCCGGCAGCAGCTCCACCCTCTCCGGGTTCGAAAAACCCGAGGGAAACTGGAGCGATACCGCGGCGGCAGAGGAACCCGCAAAAATAGATCGTGAGCCAATTGCCGCAAACAACAGGGCGGCGATCACCGCCAGCACGACCAGAGTCGGGCTTTTTCGACCAAATTTCATCTTTTTCCCCTCCTTTTTTATTATTATAGTAGCAGAGAGGAAACTTTTTCTATTTATGTGAAAAATATCCATCTATTCATCTTCAATAAACCAGTAAATCGTGTCAATGATTTCTCCCCCCGCCTTTGGCGGAAAAAAATAATACTATAAAAAATAACGGCCCATCGCATCCAGCATGCTTTGGGCCGTTCAGGAGGAATATGAGATCACAATAAAAAGTGATTAGAACGCGTAACTTTGCACTTCCCGCAGTAAGGGGATCGACGGCGCAGCGCCGCGCCGGGTTACGGCGATGGAAGAAGCCTTTGAGGCCAGTTCCAAAGCCTGCGGCACACTCCCGCCGCGGGTGATTGCAGCCAGAAAATAGCCGGTAAAGGTATCGCCCGCCGCGGTGGTATCCACCACCGGCACGGAATAGACTCCGTGCGAGAAGTGTTCGTCTTTGTGCCGGTATACAACCCCCTGGCTGCCCAGTGTCAGCACCACCGCCAGCTCAGGGTGTGTTTTCACCAGATCATCCAGAATCGCGTCAGGCTCTCGCTGCCCGCTAATCTGCCAACCCTCGATTTCATTGATCAGCAGAACGGAAACCTTGGAAAGATCGCACTCGCCGATCACCTCATCATAGGGAGAGGGGTTCAAAACAATACGCATACCGCGCGCATATGCGCGGTCAATCAAACGGGGGATGCCGTTGATCTCGTTCTGCAGCAGAAGAAGGTCGCCCTCGCCGAACGCAGCCAGCACCTCGTCGGCATAGTCCTCCGGAATGCTGCGATTGGCTCCCCCAAACAGCAGAATGTTATTCTGGCCCTTTTTGTCCACCTGAATTACCGTGTGGCCGCTCTTACCCGGTACCCTGCGAATGTATTCGGTATGCACGCCGTTTTCTCGGCACAGGTGAAGCAGCTCCTCGCCTTCCTCGCCTACCTGCCCGGCATGCCACACCTCAGCTCCTGCACGAGCCAGCGCTACCGACTGATTCAGCCCTTTGCCTCCCACAAAGGTTTCCATCCGCCACGCGGCAGAGGTTTCTCCCGGAAGCAGGATATGATCGACAGAATAAACATAATCGTAATTCAGAGAACCGAAATTCAGTATCTTCATAGAAAGGCTCCTTTTAATCAGGGAACGCCACTCCCGCCTGTAAAATCAAATTGGAATACGGCGTAAACTCGCCGGTGCGGATGGCAAACTTCACGGTCTCCGTCTGTTTTTTCAGTTCGTCGTGGGGAATCGTCTGCCCGGGAATGCCCTCGAGCTTACCGCGCACATATGCCACCATCTCGGGGTTTTTTCCCTCGGCCTCTTTGGCAAAGGTGTAGCATTCTATTACCGTTTCATTCAGAACAGCATCCACCACCTGCCGGAAGCTGGGAATCCCGCCGCAAAGTACCAGATCAACAACCGGAATCCCCTTGGGAACCGGCATTCCCGCGTCGCCGATCAAAAAACGCTCCTTATGTCCCAACCCGGCAATATAACCCGCCAGCTGCGCATTGAGAATTCCAAATTTTTTCATGCTAAATTCCCTCCCGAATTGGAAGCCACTGCCTCTTTATCTTCATTGCGCGCCTGAAGCGCCATTTTTGCCTGCAGATTTCTCTGGAACTGGTCGATCACAACCGCGAACACGATGACAAGGCCCTTAATGACCATCTGCCAGAACTCCGAAACACCGCACATGACCATGCCATCGTTGATGACACCGATGACAAACGCACCCACAATGGTGCCGCCAATGGTACCGATGCCACCGGCCATAGAAGTTCCGCCCAAAACCGCCGCCGCAATGGCGTTCATTTCCCACGACTCGCCGGAGGCGGGGTGAGCGGCCACCAGCTGCGCGGAATTGATAATGCCGACAATCGCCGCGCAGACACCCGACAAAATATACACCATAATTTTGACTTGATTAACCTTGATGCCCGAAAGCTTCGCGGCCTTTTCGTTGCCGCCAATGGCAAACACATGCCAGCCGAAGGGCGTGAATTTTAATAGGATTGCGGTGATAACCGCAATAATGACCAGTATGATCGCGCCGACCGGGATGCCCAGAACGCTGCTGCCGAAGAAATCGTAGCCAGTGTTGCCGAGCGCCGGCTTGCCGACGATATTCGAGTAGGTGGCTCCGTTCGAGTGCAGCATCGCCAGGCCGCGCGCCACATACATCATGCCCAGGGTGGCGATAAACGGGGCCACGTTGAACCGTGTGATCACGATGCCGTTCAACCAGCCGACCAGAGCGCCGACCACGATGGTAATCAGCACGATCAGCGGCACGTCAAAATACAGCGTAACGCCGAACATCGGCAAGGTCAGGCCCTTGTTAATCAAACCGCCGGCCACCATACCGGCCAGACCGACCACCGCGCCAACCGAAAGATCGATGCCGCCCGTGATAATGACGTAGGTCATGCCGATGGCCAAAATACCGTACAAGGCCACGTGCTTCGCAATCAGAAGCATCGTATTCTGCGAAAAGAAGTTAGGCGCCGCAAAGCTGAAGAAAATCAGCAGAACAATTAGCACGATGAAGGTTCGGCCCTTCAGCAGCGTCATGGCAAGCCCATGGTTGGATTGATTCTTTTTCATACCAGCATTCTCCCCTTTATGTTCCCGATGCCTGCAGATGATGCCCCTGGTAGGACGCCATCACAAGGTTATCTTCCGTAATTTCATCCCCGGCCAGCTCCGCCGTTTTCTTCCCGTTGGAAAGCACCACAATCCGGTCTGCAATTGCCAGTATCTCTTTTAGTTCCGAAGAAATCACGAGGATGGTCAGTCCCTGCTCCGCGTACTGATTGATGATATCGAACACTTCTGCCTTGGCACCAACATCGATTCCTCGGCTGGGCTCATCCATCAGCAGTATTTTGGGGTCCGTCAGGATGCCCTTGCCAATAACAACCTTTTGCTGGTTGCCTCCCGACAGCGATAAAATGGGCAGCCGCTTATCCGCAACCTTAATGTGAATCTCCTTAATCTGCCGCTCCACCTGTTCGTTCTCTTTCTTTTTATCCAGAAAAATTCCTTTTGTACAGGCCTTCAGGTTGGAAAGAGAAATATTTTTTGCGATGTTCATCGTCTGCACCAGGCCCTCGCGCTGGCGGTCCTCCGGCACAAGCGCGAAGCCGCGATGGATTTGCCCGGCCACGCTGTCAATCTTGATTTCCTCGCCGTCGAGCAGCACCTGGCCGGTATGCTCAGGGCGCAGACCCATAATGCACTCAAACAGCTCGGTACGTCCCGCTCCCAGCAGCCCATAGATTCCAAGGATTTCTCCACGCCTGACCTGAAAGCTGACATGGTCGAGCAAATAGCCACCGCCGCTTTTCGGCAGGGTGATGTCACGCACCTCAAGCACAGTGGGGGCCTCACTCCAATCCACACCCCGCTCCCGGTGAGCGTAGCCTTTTTCCTCGCCGACCATCCGCTTTACAATCCACGGAACATTGATGTTTGCGACTTCTTCGTCCGCAACGTACTTGCCGTCGCGCAGAATGGTAACATGGTCGCCGATTTGCAGAATTTCTTCCAGACGGTGTGATATGTACACAATCGAAATTCCCTCGGCTGTCAGCTCGCGCATAATCTTGAACAGAATCTGCACCTCCTGCGCCGAAAGCGACGAAGTGGGCTCATCCATAATCAAAATTTTCAGGTCGTCTTGAATCAGGTTGCGGGCAATTTCAATAATCTGCTGCTGCCCTACGCGCAGGTTGCCCACCAGCGTTTCCGGGGGGATGGGATGCTCCAGACGCTGCAGTACTTTTTCGGTGAGTGCCGCGTGTTGGGCGTTATCGAGCCGAATGTGATTTTTTGTTTTTTCACGCGACATAAATACATTCTGGTAAATATTCAGGTTGGGGAACAGGCTCAGCTCCTGATGGATGATGCCGATTCCGTGCGCGCGGGCCTCGGTGGTGTTCCGGAAGGAAACCTCCTGCCCATCCAGGTACAGCTTACCGGAGCTGGGCTGCTCAATCCCCGCAACAATCTTCATCAGCGTGGATTTTCCCGCACCGTTTTCACCGATCAGCACATTTACCTTGCCTTTCAGTACGTTGAAAGAAACATCATCCAGTGCCTTAGTACCGGGGTAGATTTTACAGATATGCTCCGCTCTCAGACAGATTTCATTGTTATCCATGCTGCAATCCCCCTATTTCACTGTCATCTGCACTGGGGTGATGAGCAGCTTGTCGTTGCCGTCTACCGTAAAGCACCCGACAAACTCAACGGTTTTTCCGCTCAAAGATGTCACGTTTAGCGGGTCAATGACCTGCTTCTGAATCACTGCGTGAATACTCTGAGATACGTTTGCCCACTGCACCTGATTCTTATAATCCTCATACTTAATAAAGTTCAGGGAATCTCGCACGGCTGAGCCCTTAAACACCGAGCCGATTTGAAGCTGAACGGTTTCGGGGCCGTTGTAGCCCTGCAGTTTTACATCCATCACCCCGGCTTTTTTCGACTGGTCTACCTTTACAACCTCGGCGGTTCCCTTCACCACATAGTTCAGCTCACCGGAGGAGCCCATGGAATATTTTCCGTATTTTTCCGCGAGGGTTTTCAGATCCCCTTTCGAATCCGTCAGAAACGTGTTCAGGTCCACCGCTTTTTCCGTCAGCTCCGGCACCGCCTTAGACTGCCAGATGCTTTCCACATCGCTGTCCGCGTTAAAGGCGACTTCTCCCGTCAGCTTACCTTCTTCCCCGATTTTTACCACTTTTACGCAGCCGGTCAAGGAGGATGCTGCGAACGCCAGAACCAAAAGCAGCGCGGCTAATCGTTTTTTCAACTTGCACTCCCCATTTCTGAAATATCGCTGAAAGCCTGTTCAGGCTCTGTTTTCCAAGTTACACGTTGTTTAAAAAGGAATGAGGATAAGGGAGAGCCCTTCACTTTTACCCTGCCCTTATCCTCACCAATCAAATCTTATGTTTTTTGCCCAGTTTGGTTTTTAATCGCAACACCACTTTAAAAAGCTTTATCAAATAGAGTCTTTTGTTTTCCCACGCTTTGGACCGGGAAAAATACGGGCGGTTTTAAAATGTATCGACTCTATCAGCCAGAGTATACGAAGTTCTTCACTTTGGCTACGTTGTCCTTGGTAATGGCGATGCAGTCTACCAGCTGTTTCTCATCTTTGCCGGTGGTGCCGTTCTTCAGGTACTGGTCTGCCTGCTCCGCGCCCATCTGAGCGATAAGAGCAGCCTGCTGCAGCGCTGTGCCGACCATGGCGCCCGCTTTGATCTGTTCAGCCGCTTCATCGGAACCGTCAACGCCAACAATGGCGATGTCTTTCAGGCCCGCCGCCTTGATAGCCGCAGCCGCACCGACTGCCATAGTGTCATTGCCGCAAACGATACCCTTAATCTTGGGGTTGGACTGCAGGATAGTCTCTACCTTCTGGTAAGCCTCAGTCTGCTCCCAGTTCGCGGTCTGCTGGGCAACCATCTTCATGTTGGGGTACTGGTCGATGATCTCATGGAACGCGGCAGAACGAACGCCCGCGTTGGTGTCGGACTCTTTTCCGAGCAGCTCGGCATATTCGCCCTTCTCACCCATCGCTTCCACAAACTTTTCAGCAATTGCCTTCGCGCCCTGGTAGTTGTTCGCTACGATCTGGGAAATTGCCACGCCAGATTCGTTGATTTCGCGGTCAATCAGGAACGTGGGGATGTTGTTGTCGCGAGCCTTTTTCACTGCCGCAACAGTTGCGTCAGCGCCGGCATTGTCGCAGACGATCGCGGCGGCTTTATCGGCGATGGCGTTGTCAAACAGCTCGGCCTGCTTGGTCGCGTCGTCATCATGAGAAACGACCTTCACCTCATAGCCCAGCTCTTTTGCCTTGGCGGAAGCAGCCTCTGCTTCTGTCTTAAAGAAGGGGTTCGAGTGCGAGGGAGTGATGATGTACATGATTTTCGAACCGCCGCCGGTAAGAGGCTTTGCTGCCGCAGCTGTGGAAGAGGCGGCTTCCGGTGTGCTGGCGGCCGGTGCCGCAGAGCTGGTTGTAGCGGTGGTTCCGCCCCCGCAGCCCGCCATACTCGCTGCCATTGCGATGGCCAAAAGACCTGCTGTCAGTTTCTTTGTGTGCTTCATTTTGTTTCCTCCCAATTTTGTAATATATTTGGAGCCTGCCGTATTTCTTTTCCGGCCCGCCCCAATAGAGACCACAGGACCCCAAATTTCCCGCCGGTCTTCTATCCGTGATTCAGTGCCGTTTGTACGGCATGCTTCCAGCCCCGGTACAGCTCTTCGCTTTGCCCGGGCGGCATTTTGCGCTCATAGGCTGTTCGTTCCATACAGGAGAAAATTATGCCCTGATCGTAAATTCCGGCCGAAATTCCGGCGGCATAGGCCGCGCCCATCCCTGAAAGCTCCTGCCACTGGGGCACACAGACCGGAATCCCCAGAATATCGCTCTGGCGCTGCATCAGGTAGCTGCTTTCCGTGGGCCCGCCGTCTACCCGCAGCTCGCGGATAGCAAGACCCGACTCCTCGCGCATCAGACTGACAATATCCGCCACCTGATAAGCGATACAGTCCACGCCGGCTTTCACCAGCTCGGCCCGGCCAGTCAAACGGGTAATTCCCGTAAATAGTCCTGTTGCGGCACTGTCCCAATACGGCGCGCCCAGCCCTGTGAACGCCGGAACAAAATAGGTTTTATCGAGCGGATTCGCGGCGGCGGCCAGCTCATGAGCCTGCTGCACCGTTTGCACCAGTCCGAGATCGTTCTTCAGCCAGCCAATCACCGAACCCGTGTAATTGATGTTGCCCTCCAGCACATACTGCACCTTGCCGTGCATACACCACGCAAGCGAAGTGACCAGCCCGTTTTGGCTCACGATGAGATCGTCGCCCGTGTTGAGCATCACAGAGGAACCTGTGCCGTAGGTGGCCTTTACCAAGCCCGGCTCCCGGCAGTCCTGCCCGAACAGCGCGCCGTGCGAATCACCCAGCACCGCAAGAATGGGAATGGAATGATCGAAAAAGCCCTCGAAATCCGTATCCCCGTACCATTCGTCAGAGCCTCGCACCTGTGCCATGCAGTCCATCGGGATGCCGAACAGCATACAGAGCTCCGGGTCCCACGAAAGGGCGCGAATATTAAACAGCTGAGTACGCGACGCATTGGAGTAATCAGTGGCATAGGTTTTCCCACCGGTCAGGCGGTACAAAAGCCAACTGTCTACCGTGCCGCAGCAGATGCCCCCGGCTCTGGCGCGTTCCTCCACGCCGTCTACATTCCGGAACACCCAGGCAATCTTCGCCGCTGAAAAGTACGGCGAAAGCGGGAGCCCCGTGCTCTCGCGAACCCGCTCCGCATAGCCTGCCGCGCGAATTTCTTCGCAAATCTGTTCCCCGCGCGCGCACTGCCACACAATGGCATTGTAAACCGGTTTACCGGATTCCCGGTCCCATACCACGGCAGTTTCGCGCTGATTACTGATACCAACCGCCGCAACCTGATTTTTGTCGATCCCGGCTTTCTCCACCACGTCGCGCACCACGGCAACGGTGTTGCGGTAGATTTCCTCCGGGTCGTGCTCCACCCAGCCCTTGTTGTCAATCAGCTGCGCGTGGGAGCGGTCACAGCGGGAAATCAGCCGCCCTTCACAGTCGAACAGCATCCCCTTGGTCCCCTGAGTGCTTTGGTCTATTGCAAGCAAATAGGTTTGCCGCATCGTCAGATCAACTCCATCGCAGCCTTTACAATGCCCTCGGCATTCAGGCCGTAATAATCAAATACCTGCTGGGATTTTCCCGTGATTACCGGTTCATCCGGCAGAGTAAGGCTCTTTACCCGTGTGGGATGCTCCGCACAGACGATCTGGCTGACCATCGAACCAAGCCCCCCATATGCGGTGTGTTCTTCAATCGTAATAATCCCCTTTGTTTCGCGTGTGGCTTTTATTACCGCCTCCCGATCCATGGGTTTTAAACAGTACATATCGAGTACGCGGGCGGATACGCCCTTCTGCTCCAAAAGTTCACCAGCCTGCTTCGCAGCAGAAACCATCTCGCCGCACGCGATGATCGTCACATCCGTACCGTCGCGCAGCAATGTCGCGCGGTTCATCTCGAAGGGAACATTTCCTTCCTCGTAAACATCCTCCACGGCGTTTCGGCCTACCCGGATATATGCGGGCTCCTCGTCTTTGAGAAGCGCATGAATCAGGCATTCGGTCTGCAGGCGGTCGCTCGGCAGATACACCCGCATATTCACAATTGAGGCCATCGTCGCGATGTCGTTCGTGGAATGATGCGTCAGGCCCAGCGCACCGTAGCTGACTCCGCCGGAAATGCCGATCAGCTTCACATTCGCGTGGTTATATGCCACGTCCACCTTGGCCTGCTCCATGCTGCGGGTGGAGAGAAAGCACGCCGGGGACACCGCAAACGACTTTTTACCGCATTTGGCCAGCCCCGCGCTGATCGTAACCAGATTCTGCTCGGCGATACCGGTCTCTACAAACTGCTGTGGGCGCTGCTCGGCAAAAGGTGTCATGGAGCCGGAGCCACGGGAATCACTGCACAGAACAACAATGTCTTTGTCCTGCTCTGATTTCTGCAGCAGCACCTCGCAGATTACCTGCTTATTTGCAATCTTGTTCATGTGCCGCCGCCCTCCTTTGCTCCAGCTCGCGCATCGCGATTTCATAATGCTCATCGTCCAGGGACTTGTGGTGCCAGGACGCTTGATTCTCCATAAACGACACACCGCAACCCTTTGTGGTGTTCGCAATAATCATGGTGGGTCTGCCTTTGATCTGTTTTGCCTCCTGCACGGCGAAATCCAGCTCTTTAGTGCTGTTGCCGTTTACGGAAATTACATGCCAGCCAAACGCACGCCAGCGCTCCTCCTGGCTGTCCTGCGCCATCACCATTTCTGTTGAGCCCGAAATTTGCAGCCGGTTACGGTCGATAAAGGCGGTCAGGTTGTCGAGCTTGTAGTGGGCCGCCGCCATCGCGCCCTCCCACACGGAGCCTTCGGCCAGCTCGCCGTCACCCATCACGGTGTAAACCCGGTACGGCGCACCATCCATTTTACCGGCCAACGCCATGCCGATGCTGTACGGCAGGCCATGCCCCAAAGAGCCGGAGCCGATCTCGACGCCGTTCACCTTATCGCTGGGGTGACCGATGTATTTCGAAAGATAGCCCGAATAGTTGTCGAGGTCCGATTTCGGGAAGTAACCCTTATCTGCCAGAATGCAGTACAGCGCCTCCACGCAATGGCCCTTGCTCAAAATGAAGCGGTCGCGGTTCGGGTCGTTTTGGTTTTCGGGCGAACAGTTCATGTGCTTGTAGTACAGCGTCACCAGAATGTCGGCCACGCTCATGTCGCCGCCAATGTGGCCGCTCCCGGCCTTGTGGATCAGCGTCACGATGTCCTCGCGGATCTGCCATGCCTTTTCCTGTAAATTCACCATTTTCATTCCCCCCTGAGATAAGCGCGCACCTGCTCCTCAATGGGATCGTAAAAATCGGGCTTTACATGAATGTATTTGCAGGCCTCGTACAAAACCGGCACCACATCCTTGTGGATGCCTACACAGTGATGAATATACGGGCCGCAGACGATTTTTTCTTCCAGGCGCTTAATGTTTTCCACTTCGATCCAAAGGTAGGTTCCCATGCAGTTCGGGCCGTCTACGCCTTTCGCGTTGCCTAGCAGCATGGAGTATTCGCCGTTGTCGCCGTCGAACCGGCACAGAGTCAGCTCGCCGTGCTTTGCCTCGGCGGTCAGGCTGCCCGGGTGCTTAAATGCAAGTGGGTAACCCAAAACCGGCTTCTGCTGTGCGACCGAAACCGGCCACGGGCCGCAGTGCTGCAGCAGCTCGCCGTTTTCAATGTCGGGGTGGCGCACTGTCCAGTCCGCAAAGAACGAGCGGGTTTCGCCCATCCCGGCAGCTTCCACCAAGAGGGCGGTAATCGCGCCGTGAATATCTGTTTCACACACAACCGGGATTCCCTCGTCGTTCATCAGCGCATTTGCCGCGCAGGGCATAATCCCAATTTCCTGCTGCAAAGCGTTCCAGCACTGAATCGCCACCGCGTTGCAGCCGTATTTTTTCACCAGATGCTTCATTGCAACCTTGAGAGCCGCAACATTTTGAAGCGCTTCCTCCGAAATGCGAACATCCATGTTTTCGCGTATGTAATCGAGCACCTGCGCCACCTCGTCGGGAGTTTGCTCCTTGGCCAGGCGCATTTCCTGCGTTAGCTCCGGCATCGGGATGGGAGACAGCTGAATGTTGAAGCGTTCCAGCAGCTCGCCCTCATTGCACATGGTGGTCCAAAAATCGAACGGGCGGGTTGAAATTTGCAAAATGCGAATATGTCGGAACGTTTTCACTGTATTGCACACCGCCATAAAATCGCGCAGGCCGCGCTCGAACACGGGGTCACTGAGCCGACAGTTTGTCATGTAGGTAAAGGGAACTTGAAAGCGCCGCAGCACCTTGCCTGTGGCAAACAGACCGCATTGGGTGTCGCGCAAGCGCACGCCGTTCGGCTCGGGGCGTTCGTCGAGCGGGCCCCACAGAAGTACGGGAACGTTCAGCTCCTTGGCAAGCCTTCCGCACACATATTCCGTACCAAAATTACAGTGGGGCAAAAATAGCCCGTCAATTTTCTCGGCTCTGAACTTCTCCGCGATTCTCTTCATGTCCTCGTCGTCAAACAGCAGGCCCTCGTCGTTAACATCTGTAATATCCACGAAATCCACGCCCAGCTCTCGCAGCCGGTCTGCCGTCAGGTTCCTGTATTTGAGCGCGTCCGGCGCACTGAAAATGCTTCTTCTGGTGGGCGCGAATCCCAGCTTGATTTTCTCCATGGAAAAACCCTCCCTGTTTTTAGTTCGCATTCAGGTCCCGAACGCTCTCGCGCTCGACAAACTCGGTGCAGACCTGTATTTTTGTTTTGACCTTGCTCTCCTGCCGAATATGATCATTCAGCCGCCGCACCGCAATTTCGCCCATCTCCTGCTTGAATACGTGAATGGTACTCAGCCGGGGACTCGAAATCTCGCAGTACGGAATATTGTCGAATCCAATAATCGAAACATCCTCCGGCACACGGTAGCCCTTTTCCTGTAAAGCGCGCATCGCACCAAGGGCAATCACATCGTTGTCGGCAAAAAACGCCGTGGGCAGCTCACGGTTTTTTTCGAGATGGTCCACCATATCGCGGTAGGCAGAATCCGTGGTGGTGCCAAGCGTAATGGTATACTGAGGCTCAATCGGCAGGCCGGCCTTACTGAGTCCGCGCCGGTAGCCGATTCCCCGGTAGGAAAACGCCTTAATGCGGAACCGCCCGCGCAAATAGCCGATTTTCTTGTGCCCTTTTTCAATCAGGTATTCCACTGCATGGCAGGCGGAATCGGTGTTGCTGATCAAAACACTGTCGAACGTGATGGTATCGCTCCAGCCGTCGAGCAGAATCAGGTGGCACTTGGGGTTTCGGAATAGCTGAAAATCCTGTTCCATCAGCTCCGTGCCAAGCAAGATCACCGCCGCGCTGGTATCCTCTAAAATATTATGTACCTGCTCCGCGCAGTCGGGGCTGCTGCTGTCGATATTGCAAAACATTGTCTCAAACTGCAGGTTTTTCGCCTGGCGCTCCACACCCTCAATCACCGCCGGAAAAAACGGGCTGTCGTTGATGATGAGGCCGTTCTTTTTATAAATAACAAACTTGATTTTGGATATTCTGGGTTTGACGGAGTAACCGATTTCCTCCGCCACCTGCAAAACACGTTCCACCGTTTGCTTGCTGACTCCGCGTTTATGGTTCAGAGCATTTGAAACGGTTGCCGGAGAAAAACCGGTCATATCACTAATCAATTTTATAGTTCCCTTCAACGGAATCCCTCATTTCTTCCCTGTTGCTCACCATTATACACACCATTTAAAATTTTACAATCGAATTTTTGGTTATTTTCATATTTCAAAATTAATTTATATAATTTTAACGAATAAAATTTTATTATTTTATTAATATCAACAACAAATTGTTTAAAAATAAACGATATTTAATGTTTTTATATCTAGATTTATATAAATTTTTATATAAATATTTATAATACTTTTTAAATAATACTTGTGATTCTTTTGCAAATCGTCTTTTTCAGGCCTACATTTTTGTAAAAAAATACTTATTATTTCTAATCCGCTCGAAAAAGCAATTTTATTTTTTATTCAAAATTTTCTCTTCACAAGGAGGGGGTTTCCTTCGCGCCATGCTGTGTGGTTTGAACACGGCTATGCAAAGTGCTATAATCAAAATCGCGGCCAAAAGGGTCGTATTTCTTTGAACAGGAGCTATCATACGTGAAAAAAGCAAAAACCAGAATATATCGCATTCTCTCCGGAATGAACCAGCTCAAATGGAGCCTAACCCTAAAGGGAGTCGCCGTGGGTTTGCTGGCCGGCCTTCTCTCCGTATTGTATCGAATGGGCATTGAGCATGGAGTAGATACCTCCGTAGAAATATACGCCTGGCTGAAAGCGCATCCCCTTCTTCTGCTGCCATGGTTGGTCTTGATTTTAGGGGCCGGATTTCTGCTCAACTGGCTGGTGGGGCGTGAGCCGATGGCCTCGGGCAGCGGCATTCCGCAGGTAAAGGGCATTGTGCTGTTCGGTTTAAAAATGAAATGGAAATCTATTTTGCTCGTGCGGTTTATCGGCGGAATTTTGTGTTCCTATTTTGGCCTGTCACTGGGGCGTGAGGGCCCGTCGATTCAGATTGGCGCAGCCGCAGGCCAAGCCGCCGCGGAACGCTGTGGCCGCCACGGCACCTTGGAAGACGATTACCTCATCACAGGCGGTGCGGCAGCGGGACTTTCCGCAGCATTTAACGCCCCTCTTTCGGGCATGGTATTCGCACTCGAGGAAATCCACCGCAGCTTTTCCCCGCTGATCTTGATTTCTGCGACTGCCGCCTCTCTTACGGCTGATTTTATTTCTAAATATTTTTTTGGGTTAAAGCCTGTTCTTGATTTTACGGATGTGCCCGTGCTGCCCATCTCCTATTACGGGTGGCTTTTGCCGCTTGGATTTATTTCGGGTCTGATTGGCTCGCTGCTCAACCGCACTCTGCTGGATTTTCAAAAGCTGTACGCCAAGCTTCCCGCACCGATGCGCCCGTGCATCGCGCTGCTGATCGCATTGCCCTGCGGACTGTTTCTGCCTCTGACATTGGGCGGCGGGCGGAATTTGATCCGCCTTTCGGAAAGCACACAGCTTGGCATTGGCATGTTGCTTGTTTACCTGATCGTAAAGCTGCTGTTTACCGGTGCCAGCTTTGGCAGCGGTGTACCAGGCGGCATCTTTTTTCCCATCCTGACGGTAGGGGCACTCTCCGGCAGTATTGTGGGCTACGTAGCTTCTTCGGCAGGGCTGCCGACGCAGTATGTTTCTGATTTTGCCGTTTGCGCCATGGCCGGCGCGCTGGCGGCTTCCGTTAAGGCGCCCGTCACCAGCATTCTGCTCACGGCGGAAATGTCCGGTTCACTGGTGCATTTGCTGCCTGTGGCGGCATGTGCATTCCTCGCCCTGCTTGTTTCCGATATGCTGAAAATCGAGCCAATCTACGACGCACTGCTGAACCGCCTGATGGAAAAGAGCGACAACTCGCTGCCCCAGCCTGAGCAGGGCGGCCTGATTGAATTCCCGGTGGAGTACGGCAGCACTGCTGCAAACCACACGGTAAAAGAGGTTCAATGGCCGCAGGGGCTTTTGATTGTGGGTCTTCGGCGCGGAACAAAGGAGCTGATTCCCAGCGGCAAAACAAGAATTATGCCAGGAGATTATCTGGTAATTCTCTCTTCGGAAACGCAAGAACAGAATATTCGCGAGCAAGTGCGCTCACTTTGTCGAACGGCACAGGAACCGTAATCCGCACCCCGCCTTATCTTTCAGCTAACGGCAGACTGCCAATCAAACGAAAAACCGGTATTCGATTCTTCCATTTCAACAAGCCTGTCCGTCTTCTTTCGTGCATTTAAATGAATTTGAAAATTACCCAATAAAAAATATATACTTTTTATGCTGAATCTGTTATAGTATGAACCATCACTTGATTGATTTAGCATACTACTATTTTATAGCATTAGAAAAATACCGTGTGAAACGGCAAGATAAAATCTGCATTGTTACCGGCGCAAGCTCCGACATGGCGCGCACGATGGCCGGCATCTGCGTAAACCGCCGCGGCGGCAGCCTCGAAACTGCCACGCCACACTATTTGCCAATGATATCTCCGCCTGACCAACGGCGTCCTTCTGGTAGCCGATACAGGCTTTATCGATGATTGAACTCTCACACAAAAAGTAAGGGCAGGCCATAAACGTGGCCTGCCCTTACTTTATTTCTGTCCCCCACCGGTTGGCAGATCTTCCGCCTGCGTTTTCAGGTAAGAAACCATCTTTTCCAGAAACGGCGGCAGCTGCACGCCTGTCTGTGCAATGTTCTCCAAAACAGAAAGCAGCTCGTTGCAGACCAGCCACACGGCGGCCAGCGATGCCGCGGCATAGCCGAACGGCAGCGAGATTCCCGCCTGCTCGGCGGCATACGCCGCCAGAATGTCAATGATAGCGCCAACGGCGACCAAAAGCCACATGCAGACTTTCTTGATGATTCCATGAATCCCCCGATAAGAGCTGACCGCCTCTTTCCGGCAGACGGAGGCCGCAATGCCCGTGGCATAGTCGATCAAGTTGGTCAGCACCAGCAAATACACCGGCACAGCCAAAACCCCCATCCAAGCGGAAAGTGCCGTAAACCCGGCAATGGCCGCCGCCTTTATTTTCTCCATAGCTTCCTCTCCTTCGTTCGTCTACTTTTCCCGCGTAATGTTTTCACAGTACGGGAATACGTTTATCCATCCCGAAAAAATGGCCGGAACTTTCCCCCTCAAAGGAAAGCTCCGGTCATTTTTTCATTATCATCTACGTAAAATTCCCCTTGCCAAAGCACATCGCTTCGGCAAGGGGAAACTCGTTTAGAAAAATCAGCCCTCTTCTTCGGGGCAGATATAGTTCAGCTGACCTACCGGCTTGCCCGAACGCAAGAACACACGCGGAACACGCTTGCCAACAAGGCAGATCATCTCATAATGAATCGTTTCGTCCAGCTTGGCAATTTCATCCACGCTGACTTCACTTTTTCCGTCCCTGCCCCAGATGGTCACCGTCATACCCGGGCGCACATCCGGAATATCAGTCACATCCAGCATCACCTGATCCATGCAGACGCTGCCCACAACACGGGCGCGCCGACCGCAGACAAGCATATCTGCCCGGTCGTGCAGGCGGCGGGGATAGCCGTCAGCATAGCCGATGGGAACCGTAGCCAAGGTAGTGCGCCGTTCGGTTACGAATTTCCGCCCATAGCTCACACTCGTGCCCGTTTCCACTGTTTTCAGCTGCGAAATCACCGTTTTGAGTTCCATCGCCGGGCGCAGATCCAGGTCGCGCCGCATCTGATCCGACGGCATCAGGCCGTACAGAATCACGCCGGGGCGCACCATGTCGAGATCCAGCTTCGGGTAGTCGACCACCGCGCCGCTGTTTGAGCAGTGACGCAGCTCAAAGATAATGCCGCGCTGTTTCAACTCTTTTACCGCGCCATCAAAGCAAGCATATTGTTCCATGGTAAAATCTTCGCCGGCACTGCCATCATCCGCAACGGAAAAGTGGGTAAAAATTCCTTCCGGAATTAGGCCCGGTTCCTTGCAAACAGCCTCAATCTCGGATAGCGAAGCCTTGTCTCTCTCCTGATTTTGATACAAAAATCCGATGCGGCTCATCCCACTGTCGAGCTTAATGTGAATTCGAACTCGAACGCCGGCGGCTATGGCGCAGTCGGAAAGCTCTTTCCCGTATTCCGCGGAAAATACCGATTGCGAAATAGAAAGCTCCTGTAGGCGTTCCGCCATTTGAGGCGGCGTATAGCCTAAAATCAAAATTGGACGCAGAATCCCGGTTCGGCGCAGCTGAATTGCTTCCTCCAAATTAGATACCGCAAACCAGTCCGCTCCTTTTTTCTGAAACTCGCGCGACACAAACGACGCACCATGGCCGTAAGCGTCCGCCTTGACGACACAGCAAATTTTCGTTTTAGGGTTCACCGCCGCGCGGATCACATCATAATTGTGATCCAGAGCATCTAGGTCAACCTCTGCCCAGGTACGCTTTAAAAAATGATTCATGAAACACCGGTTCCTTACTTTAAATTCAATAACCGGGCCCAAAGCCCGGTGCTTATTTGTACGGATATGGCTTCTATTATAGTACCGCTTCGGCAAATAATCAACCGCTGCGGGCAAGATAAAGCATGCAAAATAAAACAGACAAAATTATTTCAATACTTGCAGATCATTCGTCATTCTTTTGGGATTTTTTCAGAAGTTAGAGCATATACTGGTAGAACACTTTTTAAATAAGGGATTGGGGAGGCGATGACATGGAACAGTCCATGCAGCTGAATCGCCCTGAAAATCTGGATGATGACCTGTACCGTTGTCTGTACAGCGAACTAAGCACCGGTGTTGACCTGGATGATCTGATTTTCAATGGCGAAGAATGGTACGAAAGCGAGCGTTAACGTATATGCAAGCTGAAAAACAAAAGGGCTGTCGCAGAGCTCCTTAGGAGCAGCCGCGACAGCCCTATTTTTTTGTTTCGATTTTACTTATTTTACTTAAAATAGGCTACGCCGGATTCAAAAATGCGCTGATCCTTCGCACCCGGCACATTTTTGTACAGGTTCTCGCCCTTGCGCTCCGAGTGGCCCATCTTGCCGAGAACACGCCCGTCGGGGCTGGTAATGCCCTCCACCGCCCAAACAGAACCATTGGGGTTCCACTGGGTTTCTCCGCTGGGGATTCCCTCCGGGGTGGTGTACTGCGTGGCAATCTGCCCGTTCTGCATCAGGAGGCGCAGCGTTTCCTCGTCTGCCACAAAGCGGCCCTCCCCGTGCGAAACCGGTACGCAGAACACGTCGCCGGCCTGCGCACCCGCAAACCAGGGCGATTTTACCGAAGTAACGCGCGTATACGCCATGCGGGAAACGTGGCGGCCCAACTCATTAAAGGTGAGCGTAGGGGCGGATTCAGACGTTGGCACAATATGGCCGGACGGAACAAGACCCAGCTTAATCAGCGCTTGGAAGCCGTTGCAGACGCCCAGCATCAGGCCGTCACGATGATACAGCAGCTCTTCCACGGCCTGCGAAAGGCGCGGATTGCGGAACGTGGTGGCGATAAATTTACCGGAGCCGTCCGGCTCGTCGCCGCCGGAAAATCCGCCGGGCAGCATGATGATCTGCGCGTTCTGAATCGCACGCTCCAGCCGGTCTATGGTTTCCTCAATCGCCGAGGGGGTCAGGTTGCGCACAATCAGAACCTCCGGCTCCGCGCCGGCCAGCGCGAACGCGCGGGCTGAATCGTACTCGCAGTTCGTGCCCGGGAACACCGGAATCACCACACGGGGCTTTGCCGTCTTGATGGCGGGCGCGCCCGTAAAGCGCTCCGTGAACAGCGGTACCTCTTCCACAGAAGCTTCTTTGGTTTTCGTCTGGAATATCTTTTCGAGAGTACCGGTCCAAACCGCAAGCAAATGATCAATAGCAAACGTTTCGTTACCCAAAATCACCTCAGGCTCCTCGGTCACCATACCCAGCAGGGCAGCGCGAAGCTCCTTCGGAAGAACGGCACCGGCCGCGGCTTCGATCACCAGCGCACCGGACTGCGGCGCAAACAACAGCTTTTCCGCTAGCGCCCCGTTTTCGAAGCGGAAGCCCAAACGGTTGCCAAAGCACATGCGCGCAATCGCGGCAGCCGCGCCGCCCTCACGCACCACGGATGCCGCGGCCACGCCGCCTTGCTCCGTCATTGTGCGCACCGCGCGGTAATACTCCTGCAAAGCAGGATAATCCGGCAGGCCGGTGTCCTTTTGCTCCGGCAGCGGCAGCAAATACACCTTGTCGCCCGGTGTAGAGAAAGCCGCGGAAAGCGTGCGGCTTGCTTTGGTCATCGCCACCGCGAAGCTGACAAGCGTGGGCGGAACATCCAGCTCTTCAAACGAACCGGACATGCTGTCCTTTCCGCCGATGGCGGCAAGGCCCATGCCGATCTGTGCGGAAAACGCGCCGAGCAGAGCCGACGTCGGTTTGCCCCAACGCTCGGGCTCCTGGCGCAGGCGTTCAAAATACTCCTGGAACGTCAGCCGGGCACACAGAGGGTCAGCGCCGACCGCCGCCAGCTTCGACAAACTTTCCACCACCGCCCAGGCTGCACCGTGGAACGGGCTGAAGCGAGAGATACCGGGGATAAAGCCGAAGCTCATTGCAGTCGCATCGTCGGTCTCTCCGCCGGGTACCGGGAGCTTTGCCACCATGGCTTCCTCAGGGGTTCTCTGGTATTTTCCCGCAAAGGGCATCAGAACGGTCGCTGCGCCGATGCTGGCATCGAAGCGCTCTGCGAGGCCCTGCTGGGAACAAACCTGCAAGCGCGACAGATTTTGTTCAAACGCTTTTGTAAGCGGCTGACCCGCAAGCTCGGCGGGAACCAGCTCGCGGTAGTTCTGGGAAAGATCGGGAGCCGGGATATACGCCCTCGCAGAAAGCGTCACACCGTTCGTGTCGAGGAACGCGCGGCTGAGGTCGACGATGGTGTCGCCGCGCCACTCCATGCGCAGACGCGGCTGCTCGGTGACCTCAGCCACCACCACCGCCTGCAGATTTTCTTCGTCGGCCAGCGCACAGAAGCGCTCCACAGCTTCGGGCGCGAGCACCACGGCCATACGCTCCTGCGATTCAGAAATCGCAAGCTCGGTGCCATCCAGACCATCATATTTTTTCGGCACGGCGTCCAGCTGAATCTGCAAACCGTCGGCCAGCTCGCCGATGGCGACGCACACACCGCCCGCACCAAAGTCGTTGCAGCGCTTAATCAGCTTTGCCGCCTCGGGGTTGCGGAACAGCCGCTGAATTTTGCGCTCGGTGGGCGCGTTGCCCTTCTGCACCTCAGCCCCCGCCTCCTTGACGGATTCCAGCGTATGAGCCTTGGAGGAGCCGGTCGCGCCGCCGCAGCCGTCACGCCCGGTGCTACCGCCCAGCAGGACGATCTGATCACCCGGAGCGGGGATCTCGCGCACCACATTCTCTTTGGGGGAAGCACCAATTACGGCGCCGATTTCCATTCGTTTGGCAACATAGCCCGGGTCGTACAGCTCAGACACCTGGCCGGTGGCCAGACCCACCTGATTGCCATAAGAACTGTAACCCTGCGCCGCGCCCACGGTGATTTTGCGGGTAGGCAGCTTACCCGGCAGGGTGTTGGTATTGCGCGGGTCACCGGAACCGGTAACGCGCATGGCCTGATATACATATGCACGGCCCGAAAGCGGGTCGCGGATCGCACCGCCAAGGCATGTAGCCGCGCCGCCGAACGGCTCGATCTCCGTCGGATGGTTATGCGTTTCGTTTTTAAACTGCACCAGCCAGGTTTCCGTCTTCCCGTCCACCTGAACAGGAACCTCGATCGAGCAGGCATTGATTTCATCGCTGACATCCAGATCCGGCAAACGCCCGCGCCGGCGCAGCAGCTTCATGCCCATCACCGCAATGTCCATCAGGCAGATCGGCTTTGTTGTGCCCGCGATTTCCACACGCGCCGAATAGTAATCCTTGAGTGCCTTGTCAATTGCCGGAGCGCCCGGCTCCACCTGAATGTCCTCGAGACGGGTGGCAAAGGTCGTATGGCGGCAGTGATCCGACCAATACGTATCAATCACCCGCAGCTCGGTAATGGAAGGGTCACGCTGCTCCGTGTCGCGAAAATAGCTGCGGCAGAACAGCAAATCCTCAAGGCTCATCGCAAAGCCCATGGAGTCGTAGTATTCTGAAAGCTTTGCGTCATCCCACGAAATCAGGCCCTCTACCCGCCGCACCGCCGCCGGCTCCTGCACCTGCAGCTCCAGCGATTCAGGCTTGTCCAGAGAAGCCTCGCGGGATTCCACGGGATTGATAACGTAGCGCTTGATCTCCTCCAGCTCCACATCGCTCACATCCCCCAACAGAACGATCATCTTAGCCGAGGCCACCTGCGGGCGCTCTCCCGCGGTTAACAGCTGCACACACTGGGCTGCGGAATCCGCCCGCTGGTCGTACTGGCCGGGCAGGTATTCCATTGCAAACACCCGCGCGCCCTCAGGCACCGAATATTCCTCATCGTAAACATGATCGGCGTTCGGCTCCGAAAAGATTGTGCCTCGCGCCGCCTCAAATTCCTCCGGCGAAAGGCCGGAAATATCGTACCGATTCACAACGCGAACCTCGTCAAGACCGGTAATTCCCAAATTCTGCTGCAAATCCTCTTTCAGATGCTGCGCTTCCACATGAAAGCCAGTTTTCTTCTCCACAAACACCCTGATGACCGCCATTGAATCCCCCGTTCCGGCCGCCAAAGCGACCTTTCCTATTTCTGTTCTATTCTATCATAGTTTGCCCCCGGATAAAATAGAAAAATCCCCTAAAAAACGCGGCTGCGGCCAATCGCTTTCCGCATAATATGCCCCTTTGAGCCGCTCCAGCAGGAAAAAAATCACAGATAACATAAAAAACGCTGTATTAATTCATTTTTTTAAGAAAATTCAGCAAGAAAATTCAATTGGTTTTTGGCAATTTCTTGCCAATTTACATTCTGCATGCTATACTGATAAAACAAGCTAAATCAAGCTCCTTACCGCATTTGGAGGAGGTTACAGACTCTGTGGCACAAACAAAACCCGAAAGCGAAACGATATGGATTCATACGCTCGGCAAATTCAGTATACAGCGTGGGGAACATGTTCTGACACAATCCAATGGGAAACCGAAGCAGGTGTGGCTTTTAATCGAGTACCTGATTGCCAACCGCAATGCACACCCCAGGATTGAGCATCTGATTCAGGCCCTGTGGGCGGATTCCCGCTCCTGCACAGACCCCATGAACGCCCTTAAAAACCTGGTGTACCGTGCCAGGGATTTGCTGAAAAAAGGTTTGCAGGACAGTGATACTGAATTTATTATCTATTCGCAGGGCTCCTATCTGTGGAACCCCGAACTGCACTGCGTGGTAGATGAAGAAGAGCTTCAGCGCCTTTCTGCTTTGGCCGGACTGCCCGGGCAGAAAGCGATGCGGCAGATTGCCCTGTACCAGCAGGCGGTTTCACAGTATCAAGGGGATTTTCTGCCAAACTCCAGCTATGCCCCGTGGGTGATCTCCCACAGGAAAGAGCTAACCGGCCTTTACCTGCAAAGTGTGCGCAGTCTTTGCCTTCTGCTGGAAGAAACGCAGGAATACGGGGAGCTGATTGCCCTGTGCGAGTCTGCGATCACCCTGGTTCCCTTTGAAGAATCCCTGCACAAATACCTGACTGGCGCTTATCTGCGCACCGGCCAGAACAACAAGGCTCTGGCGCATTATCAATATGTTACCGAACTGTTTTACCGTGAGCTTGGTGTAAACATTTCTGCTAATCTTCGAGATTTGTATCGCCAGATCACAAAAACGGTTCACCAGACCGAGCTGGATCTTTCCGTAATTAAGGATAGTCTGCGTGAAGAGCCGGACGATGACGGAGCCTATTACTGCGACTATGAAATTTTCAGAAACCTATACCGGATTCAGGCCCGATGCCTGAAGCGGACGGGGCAATCCATTATCGTGGCGCTGATGACGCTGATGGATGACAACGGAATGATTGTGAACGGTTCCGAGGCAGTGGCCGCCGTAAATCTGTTTCGAGAAGTGGTTGTACATAGCCTGCGCAAGGGTGACGCCGTAGCCGCATACAGCTCATCTCAGTTCATTATAATGCTGCCCCTGACCAACCTGGAAAACGCAGAGGGGATCATGCAGCGCATCACGCGTAAATTTGAATCCTCTTATAAAAAGAAAGACTTTAAAATCATTTTTACGTTGCGGCCGATAGAACCGCTTGAAAAATAATCATTTTTCCGTACGATCAGGCCGCCGCCACGCCGCTACAGCGGTTATTCCTGTGTCAGGCGGGTTCGCTGTCAGGTTCTTCTTTGGCCGAGAAGGGAAAAACATTCCTATGAATCGATTGCAGGAACTGGTTTCTGCACCAAATGGAATCAATTGTTACGAAGTGAATCTTATTCGCATTGTCTCTTATCACAATCGCGAAATGCAGGGGCTTTTTTACAGCCCATACTGTAAGCGATCCGCTTCATTTTTGAGTGAACTGGAGCTTTTAAATCTGCTGAACCGATGGATGGACTCCGAAGACATTCCGCAGTCCACCACGCAGCTTCGCAAATTTTCCAAAAAGTCCATCAGCAAACGGGTAAGGGAGGGGTCCCCCGTGAAATATTCATCGCAGAATTCCAGCGAGGTTTTAACAACCGCTGAGGACTGGAGCCTGCAGGAACAGCCCGAAAGCGGCGCGACGTTCATTGTACAGGTCACCATGCGGCAAAGCGCCACCTGGCAGGGTGTGCTTCAGCGAACAGATACCAATCAGGTTCGTTCCTTTCACAGCACACTTGAGCTGCTTTTGCTGCTGACCAGCGCACTGGAGGGGTCTTTGTCCTCCCCCTGGAACGACGAGCCGGCTACTGGCAACAGCACACCGAAACACTGAGTTCAATTGATTGGCAATACACTTAAAACTGCTTATCCCTGCCTAAGGCAGGGATAAGCAGTTTTCAAATGGAATCACTCAATCACTTGTAAAACGGAAACGCCCGGGTACAGTTCACTTGAACTGCACCCGAGCGCTTTTTTAGTTTTAAGTGGTAGAGTTTGATCCGCTCTGCTGTGTGTTTGCATTTGGGCCGCCGCGCCCTCCGTCTGCCGGAGCGCCGCTTCCCATCTCGGGTGGCGTGCCGCCATTGCCGGTGCCACCGTTGGTGTTCTGCCCGTTGTTCGGGCCAGGGCGTCCGCCGCCCTGGCCGCCCATTCCGCCAAGGGTGGTTTCTTCCCCGGTACTGGAAATCACGGTGCTCGCGCTGGAAAGCGTTACTTTTGTGAGCTGCGTGCCGCCGGAATACGTGCCATAGGCGGCATAGCCGTCTTCATTCGTTCCGCTGTTCGTACCGCCGGTGGAAACCGTATAGCTGCTGCCCTGTTTCAGGCCCGGCGCGCTGACGACGATCGTCTGAAACTGCTTTGTGGGAGTAAAAGTGAGAATGGAGTTGCCGGAAGCATCCGCAATATTTACCGCGATGCCGGCGGCCCGCATTTCGCTGAAGACCACCGTCAGGGAGTTTTGCTGTGAATCATCATCAGGAGCCTGCGCCATACCGGAGCTGCCCGCCGCCACAAGGATTCCGCCGGAAACCTTGTAGGTACCGTTAAAGTCCAGAGCGCCGTTGCCCGAATTCACGGGCCCATTCACCAGAACGGTACCGCCCTCCTGTACAATGTTACCGTTCGAGTCTACTCCGTCACCGGATGCGTTAATCATGACATATCCGCCGGTAATACGGATTTCATTGTTGGCATTTGCCTGAAAGCTGTCACCGGAATCGGTGTCATTGTCGCTGCCGCCCGCAGCATTGATGCCGTCGTCACTTGCAGTCACATGAACGGTTCCTCCGCTAATGGTAACGCTGGCGCCCTCAAGGCCTTCGTAGCTCTTTTCAATCTCGATGGTACCGTCCTGAAGCACCAGCGCATTGTCGGCGTGCATGCCGTCGTCGCCAGTTGAAATATTCAGCGTGCCTCCGGCCACGATTACCGTACCGTTGGAATGCACCGCATCATCTGCCGAATCGATCTGGAAGGTGCCGCCGCTCAGGTACACCTCACTGCCACCCTTCAGGGCCTTAGTGCTGGCGCTTTCCTCCTCCGTGCTTTCTGTTGTGCCGGAGCTGGCAGAAGCAGTGGTGTTCTGCGTCGCTGTCGCTGAGTTGGTCGGCGGAGTTCCGCTCGGGCGTTCCGCCTGTGTACCGGAGGTTGTCGCGGAAGCAGTGCCGGAAGAGGTGGCGCTTCTGTCGCCGGGACGTCCGCCGCCAAAACCACCCTGTCCGCCGCCCTGCGCGCCAGCGGGCTGATCCTGATGGGCAGCCGCGTTCGCGCTGCCGCCGCCGGCAACAATATCAAACGTTCCGCCGGTAACCTGCAGAATGGTCTCTGCCTGGAACCCATCCTGACCGCTGGTGATGTGGAAGGTACCGCCTTCAATGGCGATCCAGCCCTTCGTGGTGTCTTCATCGTTATTGGAGCGTATTGCGTCACCCTTTGCATCAACGGTAATGGTACCGTCTTTAATCGCCACGGCGTCACGACCCTTAATTCCGTCGTTCGCGGCGGTCACATCAATTGTACCGCTGACGATCTTCAGGGTGTCTTTACTGCCGATGCCGTTTTTATAGTTGCCCGTCACCGTCAAAGACCCGGTTCCGTTGATCGTCAGGTCGTCCTTGCTGAAAATCGCCGCGTCCGGTTCATCGCTGTCTGCGCTGTCGTATTTGTACTCCGTTGCATCGGTAACCGTGTTTTTGCTTTTCTCAGCAAGAACAATCACGGTCTTGCCGGCCTGACTGGAGTAGATCGGCGCACTTGTGGAATTCGAGAGCGTTACACCGTTGAGCACCAGGCGAACCAGGTCCTCTTTCCCCGCGCTGACCACAATCTGTCCGTCGGTCAGCGTACCGCTCAGCACATAGGTTCCTGCGGCGGAAATCGTAACCGTGCTGTCCTTCACTGCGGCACCGCTGCCGGTCACCGTGGCAGTGTTCCCTCTGAGTGTAATGGACGTGGAGCCGGACGCACTCCAGGCGGCATCCAGATCTTCTTCGGTGTATTCCACCGTCAGCGGTTTTTCTGTGGAAACTTCGCTGCTGCCGCTGCTGCTCGCGCTTTGCGTCGAGGCACACCCGGCTGCCGAATAAAGAAGCAGCACGGCGGACAAAATGCCCGCCAGAATTGCCTTTTTCTTTGATTTCATTGTAATTCCTCCATTACAGCTCTTGTTATTTCTATAATATAAAACCTGCTGTTGAATTTCTCCCCGCCCGCGGCGGGGAGAAAGATTGTGTTTGTTGTTTTATGAGAGAGTTGAGTTACAGCTCTTCGCGAAAATTGGAAATCTGCCCGCAGGAAATGCTCAGATTCCCATTTCGGCACCGAAGAGCATCGATAAATTCTTTTTCTATGACCGGGGAATCCAGTGTTACATGGTACCGCAGCTCATACAGACTGCCCATGTTCGTGGTTTTCACGTGCATCAGTTCCGCACCCTTGGTATATTTTTCAAACAGGTCGTCGAAGATTCCGTCATAGTCGCGGTCCTCCGGCAAGGTGATTTTCAGCTCCTTGCGGATTTTCCGCGGCTCTGCAAATTTTGTGGTGTACAGGATCATCGTCATCACACCAACCAGCACGAGGAAGAGCAGTGCAAAGAATAAATAGCCCATACCGGTGGCAAGGCCAATGGCCATAGCGAGGAAGATGCTGCCGATTTCTCTGGCGCTGCCCGGCACGGAACGGAAGCGAACCAGATTGAACGCGCCCATTACGGCGATTCCGGTGCCAAGGTTTCCGTTGACGAGCATAATGACAGTCTGAACAATCACCGGCATCAGCGCGAGAGTTACGACGAAGCTTTTATTGTAGGTATTGCGGAACATGTAACACAGTGCCACACCGATTCCAAGGGCCATAGAGGCCAGCGTGCAGAGAATAAGCTCATTGATTCCCACCGAAGTGGCGGTGGCGGTTGCAGTTGTGGTAGCTGCTGATAAGATACTGTCAAGCACAAATGATTCCTCCCGAATGTTTTTCGAACGCTTTGGATGCCGTAAGGCCCTCATAGCGTGTTCTGTATTTTGTTTTAGGAGCTAGGAACTCTTCATAGCAGGTTCCGTATTTGGAAAACGAAACCGGATAAATCTCCAGCTCCGTCATTAGGCGGCAAAGCCACAGGGGCATTACCCCGGGTACCTTGATTTCCATCAGCACCCGCTCGGGGTCAATAATGGGTGATCCTGAGTCGCCACGGCTCAAATCCAGCGATGTATCGCGCCAACGCAGATTCTGGTCAAAGGTAATACGCAGCTCCGAATCCCCCCGCCCGAACAACGCCACCCGGTCGTACCCGATAAACGTCTTCGGAACAGGCCGGTAGAAATCCACGAACCAGCGAATCTCCTCGAAAATCTGCGAGTCCTCCTGCGGCAGCCGGCCAAAGGTAAGAAAATCCATTGTTTCCTCCAACGGCAGCGAAATCCGCCGTTTGTACACAACGTCCTTGTATTTCTTTTTCAGCTCCAGGAATACCGAATCACCCTGCTGCGGCACGCCGTAGCTGCGCACCCGGATTTTCTCCTTATATACCGGCTTATCCAGCGACATGCGGATCAGCCGGTAATCCTCGGTATCCAGATACAGATTGCAGATCGTATGCCGGCCGTACTGGTCGTGCTTCATATAAGGCGTCAGTTCCGCTTCCAGCGCGGCATACTGTGTCTGATTCATCAGATATTTCTTTTCATATCGCTTGAACACATCTTGATACTGCGTCATTTAAAATCCCTCCATCAGTCAGATTTTATATAGGGCCATTCTCCGCTGGAACAATCCGTTCGGATGTGCTAAACTAGGGGAAAATGCCCGGGAATGTTTTGTTGTGAGACCATCATAAATCAAAAGACTGAAATTACTCTGAAAATACGGCTTCAGAGTAATTTCAGCCTGATGAGCTAAGATAAGCATCAAAGATAAACTCCGGCAACGAGGAGAAGATTTTTTCCATTATAAAGGAAAATATCAATATAATTATAAAAATTGCTGGGGCAACGGGGAGGGGTCGGCTATGAATATTTTAATTGTGGAGGACGAGGTTCGCCTTTCGGAAGCGTTGGCCCAGATCATGACGGAGCAAAAGTATTCCGTAGATGTGGTTCACGACGGCGAGGACGGCCTGGCCTATGCGGAAAGCGGATTGTACGATGTGGTCGTTCTGGACGTGATGCTGCCAAAGCGCAGCGGGTTTGAAGTAGTGCGCACTCTGCGCGGCAAAAAGATTGCCACACCCGTGCTGCTGCTCACCGCGCGGGACGAAATATCTGATAAAGTGACTGGACTGGACTGCGGCGCGGACGATTACATGACAAAGCCGTTTTCGCCCGAGGAACTTTTGGCGCGGGTTCGTGCTCTGGCGCGCCGCCAAGGCGATGTGGTGCTGGAGGAAATGACTTTTTCCGATATTACACTGAATCTGTCTGCCTATACGCTGCAGTGCGGCGCGAAATCGGTGCATCTTGGCTTTAAAGAATTTGAGGTAATGCGCCTGCTGATGGGGAATCCCTCAATGATCGTGCCAAAGGATGACCTGATCACCAGAGTATGGGGAACCGAATCCGGCGCGGAAGATAACAATGTAGAGGCCTACATTTCTTTTCTACGGAAAAAGCTGTTCTTTCTTGGCTCAAGGGTTAACATCGGTACCGTGCGCAAGGTTGGCTACCGTTTGGAGGAGGATGCTTCATGATCCAAAAGCTGCGCCGTAAATTTGTACTGATCAACATGTCTCTCGTGTTCTCCGTACTGCTCATCGTATTTTCAGTGCTGCTGTACACCAGTTATCAGCGGCTGGAAAACACCAGCCGGAACGACATGCAAATGGCTCTGACCCGCACCTCTGAAAAAACACCGCCAAAGTTCGAAATTGGCGGCAGCAAGCCGCAGAATCTGCCGTCTAGCACACCGATTATCTGCGCGGTGCTGAACAGCGACGGAGAAATTCTGAAAACGGTGGGACAGAATGCGGAAATCTCGCAGCAGGTTCTGGAGCAGGCGGTGCAACAGGCCCTGGAATCGAATGCGCAGGAGGGCACCATTTCTTCTCTCGACCTGCGCTTTCTGCGGAAGGACATGCCTGATGGAACGAAAATCGCCTTTGCGGACCGAAGCCATGAGCGCGATTCCATCCGCAGCCTTCTGCTCAGCGCGCTCCTGGTGGGGCTGGGCGGGCTAATCGCCTTTTTCCTGATCAGCCTATACCTGGCACGGTGGACGCTGCGCCCGGTGGAGCGCGCGTGGGAGCAACAGCGGCAGTTTGTGGCCGACGCTTCTCACGAGCTGAAAACCCCGCTGACGGTGATCCTTGCCAACACCGGAATTCTGCTTTCTCACCGCGAAAGCACCATTGAACAGCAGCTGAAATGGGTGGAATACACCCGCACAGAGGCGATCCGCATGAAGCAGCTGGTAGACGACCTTCTGTTCCTGGCCAAATCCGATGCACGGCGCATGCCGCCGCTCCAAACGCCGGTAGATTTGAGCAATGTTGCATGGAGCAGCCTTTTGCCGTATGAATCCGTCGCGTTTGAACAGGGGGTCACCCTGAATAGCAGTATTGCGCCGAACCTGTTTGTGCTGGGGGATGCGGGCCGCCTGCAGCAGTTGATCGTAATTCTGCTGGACAACGCCTGCAAATATGCCGGGGAGCACGGGGTCGTTACCCTAACGCTCGAGCAAGCGCAAGCTAAGGCCCGGCTGACAGTGAATAACACCGGGGCTTTGATCCCCACCGACCAGCTGGAGCAGATTTTTGAGCGCTTTTACCGTCTGGACCAATCCCGCGCCCGAAAAACCGAAGGCTACGGTCTAGGCCTTTCCATCGCTAAAACCATTGTGGAAGCACACGGCGGGAAGCTCTCCGCAACAAGCTCTGCCGGGGCCGGCACTTCCTTTGTCGCGGTACTTCCCCTTCAGCTATAATTCTTCCATTTTGCTTTCAATGATGGCTGCTTTTGCTTGTGCCAAAAGCAGCCATAGTTACTTATATATTAAATATATATATTTATATTTATTATATAAAATATGTTCATTTTTTCTAAATAAATTGACTTTTGAGCAAAAACAAATTAATATAAAATAAGAGATAAGCTCGAATTTCCCTGCCCCTTAAATGATTACTGTAAGGCAAGTGAGGGCACCATGCAACTGGAAAACCGCAGCGACTCAGCGTATACCATTGTCAAAAACTTTATTATTTATGAAAACTGCAAACCCGGGGAGGCGATCAGTGAAGATCAAATACAAACGGAGTACCCGAATTTCAGGCAGAAGGCAATTCGTGACGCTTTTCTTATTTTGGAAAATGAAAATTTGATTATCCGGCAATTTCGCAAGGGATTTCGAATCGCTCATATTTCTCCCAGACGTCTGCAGAACGTTTACGAAATACGCCAACTACTCGAACCTACCACTCTGGAAAAGAGCATGCAGAACATTGACCGCAGCTGGTTGTTGGAAACACGGAAAAAGTTTGTTACAATCTGTACCGCTCCTGTTCAGGAAAGCAAGGAGCTTGTTCGGCTTGACAACGAATTTCACATGGTATTAATCTCAAGCCTAAACAATCAATATGTGACCAGATTGTTAGACTGCAGCCTGGATTATTTAACTCTGATCAGAATGTACATGCTGGAGCAAAATAGAAAATACAGGCCTCGTTATCAGGAGCATACTGATATGATCGACGCAATTGTAAAAAACGACCGGGTGAAGGCCGTACGCCTGATGAACGAGCACCTCGATGAATCTTACCAACAGATTCTGAAGAGAGTGCTGACCATCATGTAGAGACAGACCGACTCCATACCGGCCTGAAAAAAGGGACGCTGAAAATCTTGATTTTCAGCGTCCCTTTTTCTATGTTCCAGTCTATCGGTGTCGTAACAGGATGACAATCACAAAACCATATTTCATTGTGAAAAGCGATTCCCTAAACAATATGATCTTGTTTCAATGCTCTCTCAGGTGCGCAAAGCTTCGCTCTGGTTTGTGCCAAGAGGTTGCTTATAGCACACTGTCGATCACGCGCTGTGCGTTTTTCCAGCAAATTTTTTCGATTTCCTCATCGGTAAAGCCGGCAGAGGTTAATGTATCCGTCAGCTTGTAAAACTGCATGCAGTCGCGGATTTCGCACGGGCCGGAAAAGCCGTCAAAATCACTTCCCAGCGCAATCACGTCAATGCCCGCAACCTTGCGGATATGCTCGATATGACGAACCATATCGGCTACGCTGCCCTGGCCGTCCTCTCCCAAAAACTTATGGTAAAAGTTGATGCCGGTCACGCCGCCCCGCTCCGCAAGCGTGCGCAGCATATCGTCGGTCAGATTGCGGCGGAAATCGCGCACCGTTCTTGCGTTCGAATGAGATGCTACAAACGGCCCGCGCGTCAGCTCCACCACATCCCAGAAGCCGCCGTCGGACAGGTGAGAAACATCTACGAGCATGTGCAGCTCGTTCATGCGCTCCACCACCTCTTTCCCCAATGGCTTGAGGCCCGCGCCCATCACAGCAGGGTCATCCGAATTCGGGTAGCCCAGCGAGTTTTCATAGTTCCAGGTGAGGGTAATCAGCCGCACACCCATATCGTGCAGCTCCTGCACACGCTCCAGGTTTTCACCGATCACGCCGCCCTCTTCCACGGTAAGAATTCCGGAAATCTTCTTCTCCTCCCGGTTTTTATGCAGGTCCGCCGCACACAGCACCGGACGAATGTACTCGCGATTATTCTCCATTTCGCGCAGATAAAAGCTCTGCATTTTTTTCAGGTATTCATATGCGTCGTCGATGGTTGCAAAATTCGTCAGACGGATAAACATCGCAAAAAACTGGCAGAACACATCCGACGAGCGCATTTTTTCAATACTGACGTTCCGTTCGCTGGAAAACAGCGGTTCCCCACTCTCCAAAAGAACGGAGATGGTATCGCAGTGCAGATCAATAAAAGACATATTTCCCCTTCCTTCCCGGTAGCTTCCCTGCCGCCGCGGCAAAATTACGGCGGCAGGGAAGCCCCATTCAAATAGAGCCGCAGAACCTAAAACAGACAGCTCTGCAACACGCAGAGCGATCAGCCCCAGGTACTATGCCGGCGTTCCGATCTCTTTTGCTTTCTGCAGGGAATCCAGCCATGAAGTTCCGTTGGCGCGGCGGACTGTCAGGTCGTTGATGACAACGCTGCGGATTCTGGCGGTAGAGGTTGCACCGGTACCTTCCGGCGCAAATCCACCCGTAGAATTGATCACATAATAACGGCCGTCCACCTTCCCCAAATAAAGCGTGATATGTCCAGGCTGATTAAGAATCGAGCCGGGCTTTAGCTGATCCAGAATCTGTTTGCGCTGAACGGTTGTTTTACCGTTAAAATCATAGGTTAGGCAAGGAATTTTCGCCTGATCTCCGGAGTTTCTAGGGAGCTGGAACCCGAAGCAGCGGTATACCTCATACGTAAGAGAAGAGCAGTCTCTTGCATTGAGCATCCCTCCCCAGCCGTAGGTGTCGCCAAGCATCTTAAAGCTCTGTGTGAGCACATTCGCTCTGGTATAGGGAAGGTACCCAAGACTGACATCCCGGTTCACAGGCAGCAGCGCATATTCATATTTTACCATGCCGTCGGCCTGCCGCGTGGGAAGCTTTATCACATAATTGTTCATGGGCACTCTTTCCAACACGGTCGCGGGGATTTCCTGCCGCTTCGCAAGCTCCACCACCGTACCCATGGAAAGCTCCAGCTCCGACAAAGCGTCGGAATACGGAGTCTGCTCCAGCCGAATTCGGCTGCCGGTCACTACCAGAAAATCTTTGTGCACGCGAGACTGTTCCCACTGGGTCTTGTTTGTAAACAGCGCGATATCCGCCGCCGGAACCCAACCGCGGTAGTAACCCGACACGGCATAGTACCACAAACCGTTGGCAGACTCGTGCAGAACCACAACGGGCTCGTTACACAGTACCGCCGTCTCCTGAAGAACATCATAGGCGAGGTCTGTCGCTTCGTCTGTCACAACATCTTTTGTTGGGAAACTGCGAACACTGGTGCGGTGTACCGTTACTCCGAAACGAACCGGGTTTGTGCTGCCGACGCTTCCCAGGTTGAGCTGGCTCTGCAGCCCCTGCCAATAAAAAGCCTCCAGCTTTTTCCCGTCGACAAACCATTCCCCTGAGGGAACGGAGGCCTGTGATTCAATCAGATTTTTCAGCTCAGAACCGGCAATCGTATTCCCATACGCGCTCAGGTTATACATCACGCCCGCCCCGAGCGTCTCCCGTGTAGCGATATTAAACGATTGAATCTGATCCTGAGACAAGATGACTGCGTTGGCATTCTGGATGCGGCCGACCCAATACTGAGCCTGCAGCATTTCGGTGGTCACATTTTCAGCAGTGGGAACCTGAGAAAATTTCAGAGCCGCATCGTTGGGGGAGGCTGCAAAAGCAGTGGCTGGGTATGAGACAACAGTACAGGCCATTAAAATGCTCATCGCAAAGGCATATAACTTTTTCATGATACCGGTATCCCCTTTCTTCCATGGAATCATCTTATTTGGTTGGTTCAAATGGATTGTAACGCTAATTTTACGAAGCGATTGATTTCTTTCTCCCGCTTTCAGCGGGAGAAAGAAATCGCTGAATTTACATCAGGTTCCTGTTCAAATGAATGGATGATGCCATCGCTTAAAACAATTTATCTGCGGAACAGCATTCCATCCCGAAGCCGTCTGCCACATTGAAGCAGGTGCATTTTCCTTCGTAGGTATTTACCGCAGAATACATCACTGGATTTTTGCGGCAGGCATCCTCCAGACCATGTTCGGCAATCTGCAGGCCATAGCGAAGCGTTGCGTTGGTCAGGGCGATGGTAGAGGTTCTGGGTACCGCGCCGGGCATATTGCCAACACAGTAATGTACTACGCCGTCCACGACAAATACCGGGTCGTCATGGTAGGTAACGTGGGTCGTTTCGCAACAGCCTCCCTGATCCACCGCCACGTCGACGATCACGCTGCCAGGGCGCATATTTTTCAGATAGGAGCGTTTGATGATCTTCGGCGCCTTTTTCCCGGGAATCAACACCGAGCCGATCACCAGGTCGGCCTGTGCCAGTTCCTTTTCCACCGCAGAATCCGTACTATAAATGGTCTGAATCCGTGCGCCGAAAACATCGTCCAAGTAGGCCAGGCGCGGCAGGCTGATGTCTGTAATTGTCACGTCCGCTCCCATTCCCACAGCAATTTTACAGGCATTGGCACCTACCGTACCCGCGCCAAGGATTACCACCTTCGCCTTGGGGGTACCGGGAACACCGGAAAGCAGCATACCGGAGCCTCCCATGGGTTTTTCCAGATACTTCGCACCCTCCTGAACGCTCAGGCGGCCTGCAATCTGGCTCATGGGCGCCAGCAACGGAATACTTCCGTCCCGCTCGATCAGGGTTTCATACGCCACCCCCTTCACGCCGGCGCTCAGCAATGCGTCCGTAAGGGGGCGGTCAGCCGCCAAGTGCAGATACGTGTACAAAATCAAATCCTTGTGAAAATGCTGGTATTCCGGCTCCAGAGGCTCCTTTACCTTGACCATCATAGTAACGGTATCCCATACCTCTTTTGCAGTATCAAGCACAATGGCTCCCGCGGCACAGTACTCTTCATTGGAGAAGCCAGAGCCGACTCCGGCATCCCTTTCCACATAAACCGTATGCCCCGCATTGTGATACACCTTTACATGATCCGGCGTAAGCCCTACACGAAATTCATTGTTCTTGATTTCTTTCACGGTTCCAATTTTCATAACAGCAATGCCTCCCATTTTTAGTTCTGCCCCCGCTTACTGCTGGGCAGACAAAATATCACGCAGTCTTCCGTTTGCGTCGCGCAGAGCTGCCACCAGAGCCTTTTGTGAGGAACCAAAATACCGGCTTCTCACCCTCTGTATCGCCTCATCCAATCCATCCAGAAGGTCGCACCCCACCAGCATGCTTCTCACAAAGTCCCTGCTGATATCGAGGATCGCATTACAAGATACATCAACAATCTGATGAGTATGCAAATCCACCACAAAGGGCAGAAAAAAAATATTATACGAAATGCTGATCGGATTGTCGCTGGCTACCTTCGCGTGGCCTACCAGATACACTGTGTTTTCGGGATAATCCATACCCTGAAACCCCTTTCTAATCGTTCTGGTTCTATTTTCAGCGATCTTTTTTGGCATGTCTGCTGACGTGGTCGTTTTATGATTTTTCAACGGGATCCCACTTTTTACCGCAACGCAGGTTTGCTGCCTTACTGAAAAATAAAACCGTTGTTATGTTATTCCAAAAATACCCGCAGCGTCAAGAGAGAAACGCAGAGCTGCACCACATGGCGCCGCGGGAGCACATTCGGATTTGAGAAGGACTGTCACCTGAAAAAGCGATTGATTTCCATAAGGCCGCTTTTTAGGGGGAATCGGTGATCCATTACACCGTATGGAATGTTCAGGTCAGAATCATTGGTCCGATCAGGGCCCAGATCACCACAAATATAATGGCTGAGCCACTGGCGATCCAGTTCGCTTCCAGCATTTCACGGGTATTTTCGCTGTGAGCGATTCCCAGCTGCCCCATCATATTACTGGTGGGGTAAATACCGCCTGTCAGGCGTGTGGCGGACAAGATCGCAATGGCGAACATGGTCATGGGCAATCCGCTGGCAACAGCGGCCGCACCGAACATTCCAGCGATGATCTTGATTTCCGCAACGGCCGCCGCTTCAATTCCGAAGCCGCCTACAACAGAGGCGATCAGCATAACCGCTGTGGGGCTGGAACCAGCCGCGCCGCTCAGCAAATTCGAAATGGCATCAAAGCCGCCGCCCAGGGTCACCAGATTCAGCAGCACGTCAATGGTCACAAACACAACAAACATTTTTGCCTGCGACGCCATTCCCTTTGCCATGGACTCGACCACGTGGTCAATATCCATTCTGCCTACAATGCCAACCACCGCCGACAGAATAATCATGACGATCAGCGCGTAGCTGGTACCCTGCTTGGTAACAATTCCATAGACAATCAACAGGAGGAAGGAAAGTAAAAATACGATTGTCGTGGTGCGCTCTTTGGGAGTGACAACGATTTCATTTATGTTCTGCACCTCATCCAGTTGGTAGAATTCCTTGCCCTCGGTACGGCGCTGGGTACGCTTTACCGCGAACCACATGCCACCCAGCCAGAACACTGCAAAGGGAATGACAGCGCCCACCATCAGCTGGCCGTAAGAAAGCCCCGTAACCTCCATGGTGATCAGCGTAACACCGGTCAGCGGCCCAACCATCAGGCCAACCTCTCCCGATACCTTAAACAGCGCCGCCACCACGGTGGGCGTTACGCCCAGCGCCGCCATCAGCGGGATCAGGATCGGCGCGATCACCGCGTTTCCGCCGCCAAGAGTTCCGAGCAAGCCGCAGACCAAGATGGAACAGATGATCAGAGTGATTTTTGCTTTTGTCTGTGTATTGACCCCGATCCGCTTTACAATCCAGTAAACCAGCGTATGTGTCACTCTTGCCTCTGTCATTAAAACGCCAAGGCCCGCGCCCGTCATAATGATGACACCGATCAGCGCTGTACTGGAGCCCAGGCTCGCCGCAAAAGCGGAAGCAAGCATTTTCAAATTCTGCCCCATCATCAACGCGCCAATTGCGATACCCACGATAATGCCGGATGTATTGTCCTTTCCCCGGAACACCATAATGATGTAAACCGCCAGCGGAATTAACGCCAGCAGCGAAGGGGACTGAATCAGTGACCAGCTTCCCAGTTCCATAAAATAACCTCCTCTGATAAATTGAATCAATCGTTGTAATAGTATTGCGGCTGATTTCCCGGCCAAAAGCATGCGGCGGAGCTGCCCGCACCGCACCTTTCAAATCACCGGGACTGCATTTTCTTTTTGTTTTATCACCTCCAGCCGTATACGTAATTCAGCCCTTACAGCCAGATTGCTGTATGCAGGATCGCCTTTCAGGCAATTCATTCACTTCTGTGCACAATACCCTGTGGATTTCCCCGATAAAAATACAAAAAGGAACCCACTGAATTGCATTAAAAAAATGCAAAACAACGGATTCCTTTTACTGATAGAACCGGAGAACATCCAGCCCCAATAAATAAAAATCGTGTATTGTCTTTCAGAAAGCGGCTTTTTATCGGCCAGTATCTTTTCCAAAAAAGGTTCCCGGCAAATCGTTGGCGGTTCCTGCAGAAAATCCCGCAAAAGCAATTGCTGATTTCTGCAATCAGTATAAATCAATCCTGCACAATTTGTCAATCGTTTTTTTTTAAAAACTATTGACTTATTTGAAACCGCTACAAAAGAATTCAAAAAACTTCATTTGCAAATCATTGCAAGCGCCGATTTACCGGAGAGCGAAACATTCAAAAACTACCATTCCCTTTTGCCTTATTCCAGAAGCGGAAACGCTCAAACAGCTTGAGCAGAGAAAACAGAAGCGCCGTATCGATCGGCAGCATAATCAGGTTTTTAATAATGCGCGCCCCCAGCAGTACGATAAATCCGTTGCCGTACAGTAACGACAGCCACACCGTATTGAGCACCCAGTTCACCAGCACAGAATTCAGAACGCAGGCCGTCACAACACGTTTCACGGTGACCGGTTTGCGGTACAGCAGCTGCCCGAACAGCGCGCCGGTTACCATCGCGCTCAGGGTAAAGCCGGGGAAAAACGGCCCTGTCGGACGGATCACGAAGCCCGCCACATCGCTGACAGCCCCAATCATTCCTCCAACCACCGGCCCGAACAGCATACCGCCGCCGGCGACGGGCAAAAACGCAAAGCTGACCTGAAGGGTCTGCGTAATGGCAAGCTTAAAAAATGCCAGAATTACACTGATTGCCACCAACATTCCAGCAACAGAAATGGTCGATACCTGTTTCATTTCATGTGCGGAGGACTTGATTTGTTCCATCCAGTTTTTCAAGAAAAATGCCCCTCTCGTTGCCGCGCAGCTTCCTTTGGTAAATGCGCAGTCAAATCAATTCAAAAATTGCCTTTCGATATCCACTATTATAAAGAAAAATATCAGACACCGCAAATAAAAGTATCACAGTTCCGTCGATTTTTCGTCTTTCTTGTCCGCAAAATCACTCCACTTATCGTCGCTTTTTATGATTCAAACCACTTTCCCCTGAGATTACCGTTTTTAAAACGCCGAAATACGTCTATTGAATTTCTTTGAATGACTCAAAAAAAGTTTTGCAATTCATCAGTTTTATGCTATACTAATGCGGCAATCTGAGTGTTTTGGGTCGGGCCGGAATATGTTGTTCCACGCCCCGGCCATTTGATCTGTGGCTGAGGGGAGGCAATTTTTCGGTGTATCTGGTTCTTACGCACCTTGTGGGAGGCGCGGGCGGCTATTGGGGAAAGAAAAAAGGAATTCCGGCCGGCGCAATGATCGGCGCGCTGCTGGCTGTGGCGCTAATGAACACCCTGGTGGGCCACGCAGCCAATTACCCACCCAATCTGCGCGTGATCGTGCAGATTTTGTCGGGCTTGATTATCGGCAGCCGTTTTACACGCGAGGACGTCAAGGCACTGCGCGTGATGGGCAAGCCTATTTTGATTCTTCTGGCCATGATGTTTACCTTAACAATTCTGTTTTCTCTGCTGATGCAAAAAATATCCGGCCTTTCTTTCATGACCTCTCTGTTTTCCTGTGCGCCGGGGGGAATGTCGGATTTGTCGCTGATTGCGGTTGACTTCGGCGCCAGCACCGATAAGGTGATGCTGCTGCAGCTGTTCCGGTTTGTTATTGTGGTCGTGTTTTTTCCCAACATCATTAAAAAGCTGTATCTCAGCGCACCTGCTCCTGTCATCTTAGTGGAAGACAGCGAAGCACAGACAAAAGAGAAGGATTCCTCCGGACAATTTTCACCGGAGAAGCTAAAAAAATTCGCGATCTCCCTGGCCGCATCGTCAGCTGGTGCGCTGCTGCTGCGTGCTTTGGGCATCCCGGCGGGTGCGATCATCGGCGCGATTCTGGGCACGGTCATTTTGAGCATGATTTCGGATTTTCTCTCTTACCCGTCCTTTGTCAAAATACTGTCCCGCGTGCTGGCCGGGTGCTACGTCGGCAGCCAGATCAGTCGTTCCACCTGGGCCGCTCTGGGCGAACTGATCGTGCCAATGATCCTCTTGGCCGTAGAGGTTTTTGTGATGTCGTTTGCCACGGCCTACCTTCTGAGCCGCTTTACCGGCATGAACAAAGCCACTGCGCTGTTCTGCTGCACCCCCGGCGGAATCACCGAAATGGGCCTGATTGCCGAGGAGCTGGGGCTGGACACCCCGAAGATTGTACTGATGCACTCCTGCCGCCTGATTTCGGTCATTTGCCTGATCCCCGTTTTGGCGCGTATTTTTGCCTAACTTCAATTGATGAGTAAAAAAAATTAAAATAGCTCATCCCCGCCTTCGGTGGGGATGAGCTATTTTTTCTTCAACCGAAGCTTTGTATGGGGTTGCGGGCGCTATTTTCTCTCTGATAAAGCCAGCGCACTCCCGCCGAAGCGCTCCGGGAATTCCTGCTCCAGCCACCAGGCCATCAGAGTCATAGAAAGCATGTCCGCCGCACCGCCCGGGCTGATGTTTTTGCGAATGAACTCCTGATCCATCCTCGCCGCCTCGGAAAGCAGCATCGCCGGCGAAAGGCCGGGCGTTTGCAGCAAAGCGACCAGTTGCTCCCGAACCTGCCGCTGGGTTTTCAAATCAGAACGGCTGATCAGGTTGGTATCCTCCAGATGAGCCATGATATGAAACAGTGTATAAATACCGGCGGCGTCGATGTCCCAGCCGAAAGCGTTGGCTCTGCGCAGCGCGGGCAGGCCGTGCAGGCGCGCTGAGGGGAATCCGTTTGCCGCTTCGCCGCGCACCCCCTCAATGCGGTACTGGCGGTACAGCCGTTCGCCGTTCGTTTCCATTTTTTCTTTCTGCGGATGATCGCCGCAGGCAATTTCCGCACACAGCGAAAACAGCCGTTCCATCGGAACACGACGCGGCTGGTCGTATAAAAGGCCGCAAGCGGCACAGAAAATCCCCATGGAATACACAATGCCCTTGTGGGTGTTTACCCCGCCGGTTGCGCGAAACATTTCGCGTTCCGCCTTTTTTCCGGGCGCGCGCAGGTGCGGCAGCAAGCGCTCCGGCGGTATTCTGCGCAGCCGCATGGCCTGCGCGGTGATCTCCCGAAAATAACCGGACAGCGCGCAGGCGCTGTCCAGAAATGTAAACAGATTCATATCACGGTGGGCTCCGTTGTTCAAACGGTCCACCAGACCGGGCTTCGGCGCAATGCACACCTCATACAGCAGCGCACGAACCGCCAGCTTTGCAATTTGGCCGCAGTAATCTTCCCGCGCGGTGTGGCACACCGCACGCCGGGTGCGGCCAGACCGCACAGTTTCTATCCGATTCCGCCGCGTCATTCCATCCTCCGGTACAAATCCTTGAGATCATCCCGCATGTTTTCCTCCGAACGGAGGATACCGCGCAGAACAAACTCCTTGGAGTGATTCAGGTGCTCATTCACAATTAACGAAATCAGCTCTTCGTCCTTTGTCTGCATCCCGCGGTAAATCAGCCCGTGCTCCTTCAGAGCCAGACGGCGCCGCTCATCGTCGTACAGTGAAATGTCGCGGAACCGAGCCACATATTCCAGCATATTGCCGACTACGTTTTCCAGTCTTTGCATCCGAGAGAAACGGTATATCATCGCATTGAAGTCGGTAAAATACTGAATAACCTTTTTCACTTCGCCCTTTTCGTTGTCCTCTTCGGTCTTTTTGAGCAGCGCCTGCATTTCCTGGTGATTCTCCGGCGTCATGCGGTTCATGGCAGCAATGGTCGCCATTGTCTCGAGCGCGATGCGAATCTCATAAATCTCCTCCGCGTCCGCCACCGTAACCCGCTTAACCACCACGCCGTATTTGGGGATATACTCCACCAAATCCTCATCCGTCAGTTTCTTAATTGCGTTTCGGATCGGGGTACGGCTGATGTTCATGTAATCGGACAAGACCTTTTCGTTGAGTCTTTCGCCGACCGGAATCACACCTTGAATGATCGCTTTTCTAAGGCCCTCGTACACCATGTCATTGAGTGGCCTGTTCTGTGATAAATTGATGATTTGCACCAATCTGCTTAAATATTCCTGCACAAAATCACCGTCCTTAATGTTAATCATTATAAAGGAATCATTGATTATTTGTCAATTTAAATTACTGAGAAAAAAAGCAATAAAAAAACACCAAGGACATCAAAAGCACACCCGCCCTGTGATAAATTAATGTATAATGTACACAGACAAAGCAAAAAAGCGCAAAAGACATTTTGACAGATTCGAATAAAACCTCTTTTTTTCACAGCAAAGATTGCAAAAATATTCTAAAAATTTAAGATTGCAGTTTTGCAGGGGTTTCATCGGTTCTGGGGAACAGGAGCCATTGTATGGAGTATGAAATTAGGCGTTTGTGGATCGACCGTGATCCCCGCCAAAAACAGCTTTGGCAGGATCTGCTGTACAGTAGCGGCATCCGCCCGGAAGCCGCCATCTCTTACTGCGCGGGACTTTTCTTTGAAGACCAGCTTGCGGCGACCGGCTCTTTGTACCAGAACATCATCAAGTGTGTGGCGGTCAGTCCAGAGCATCAGGGCGGCAAGGCAGTCAGCATTCTGCTTTCTCACCTGCTCAGCAGCGTAATGGAGAGCGGCAGCTCCTCCTGCTACGTGTACACCAAGCCTCAGGCGTCCCGCTCCTTTCAGGAGCTGGGGTTTCGGGAGCTGGCCCGCGTAGACGATCAGCTGGTATTTATGGAAAAAGCCGTCTACGGCTTCCCACAGTACCTCAAGGATTTGGAGAAAGAACGAGTTTCCGGCCAGGCAGCCGGCATTGTGATGAACGCAAATCCTTTCACACTGGGACACCGTTACCTGGCGGAAACCGCCGCCAGAGAAAACGAAACGCTGCATCTGTTCGTTCTGTCGGAAGAATTATCCGCTTTCCCGGCCAGTACCCGGCTGGAGCTTGTCCGGCGCGGAGTTCAGCATTTGCCGAACGTTCGGGTTCACCCCACAGGGGATTACATGGTTTCCGCCAAAACGTTTCCTTCCTATTTTTTAAAGGAGGACGTTCAGGTGGCAAAGGTTCAGGCAACGCTCGACGCAACCCTGTTTCGAGATTTTATTGCCCCAGCCGCGGGCATTACCCGCAGGTACGTTGGCGAAGAGCCCCTGTCTCCGGTGACACAGCTATATAATGAATCCATGAAAGAGGTGTTTCACGGAGCGATTGATTTAGTCATCATCCCCCGGGTGGAACAAGGGGGAAATGTAATCAGCGCCTCCCGTATAAGGGCCCTCCTCAAACAGGGAAAAACAGAAGAGACGAAGGAACTTGTTCCAAAAAGCACCTACGACTATCTGGTTTCTCCGGAGGGAAAAGCACTGATTCAGAAATTGCAGCAGGAGGGATAACACATGCCGCTTTATCAAATTCAAAAACCGGCAATTGCCGGTACGCTGGAATCTTCCGACATTCAGATCATGATCGACAAGAACGACGGCGAGGGAATCGACATCAGCCTGACCAGCAGCGTAGAGCACCAGTACGGCCGGCAGATTCGCGAAACGATCCACAAAACCCTTTCAAACATGGGGGTCGACAACGCGAAGCTGACCGTTGTGGATAAGGGCGCGCTGGAGTGTACCATTGTTGCCCGTACCATCGCGGCGGTACATCGGTCGTGCGGAATTACCGAGCACTATGATTGGGAGGCGATCGATTCATGGAACGTTTAAGAAGAACGATGATGTTTTTGCCGGCCAGTAACCCCGGCATGCTGAAGGACGCGATCATTTACGGTGCGGACTCCATTATGTTTGACCTGGAAGACGCGATCTCCCTGGCGGAAAAGGATACTTCCCGCTTTCTTGTTTTCCAGGCGGTAAAAACTTTTGATTTCTCTTCTACGGAAACCGTTGTCCGCATCAACTCGCTGGACGCGGGCGGCATAGATGACGTACACGCCATGGTGCGCGCCGGCATTGATGTCATTCGTTTGCCGAAAACGGTTTGTGCCCAGGATGTTCTGGACACCGAGGCCGTGATTCTGGAAGCGGAGAAAGCCTGCGGCCGTGAACCCGGCTCCACCCGGATGATGGCGGCCATTGAAGACCCCCGCGGCGTTTTGAACGCGCTTTCCATCGCCCACTCCAGCAAACGCCTGATCGGTATCGCGCTGGGCTCTGAGGACTACGTTACCGCGATGAAAACCAGACGCTATGCAGACCGCAACAGCGAAGAAATTTTCTTCGCCCGCTCCATGATCGTCCACGCCGCCCGCGCAGCCGGAATCGCCGCGCTTGACACGGTATTTGCCGACGTGAACGACATGGAAACCCTGCGAAAAGAAACCGAATTTGTCCGTCAGCTCGGCTTTGACGGCAAGTCCGTCATTCACCCCCGCCAGATCGCAGTGGTCAATTCCGTTTACACCCCGAATCAGAAAGAAATTGACAAGGCGCTGGATGTGATTCGCGCCATTGAAGAGGCCAATGCCAAAGGCTCCGGCGTAATTGCCCTGAACGGCAAAATGATCGATAAGCCCATTGTGGAGCGCGCGGAACGCGTGGTCGCGCTGGCCAAAGCCGCCGGCGTTTATACCGGGCCGGAAGGACAGGAGGGTTAAACAATGGAAACGGTTAAAAATGCAGTGGGCCGTGAAATCCCGAAGGAATATGCTGATCAGTACGGCGTGTTCGAGGGTCAGTTCGCCCGCAAAAACGAATACAAAAGAGCTGCCGGCAAGGTAGTTCCCACCCTTCCCGGTGAAACAAAGCTCGTTTCTTCCCTGCGGGAAGCAATTGAGAAGACCGGCCTGAAAGACGGCATGACGATTTCGTTCCACCATCATTTTCGTGAGGGTGACTATGTTCTGAACATGGTGCTGGATGAGATCGCCGCTATGGGCATCAAAAACCTCAAGCTCGCCGCCAGTTCAATTTCCAACGTACATGAGCCTTTGATCGAACACATCAAAAACGGTGTGATCACCGAGATCACCAGCAGCGGCCTGCGCGACAAGGTAGGCTCCGCGATTTCTCACGGCCTGATGGAAAAGCCTGTCGTCATCCGTTCTCACGGAGGGCGCGCACGCGCCATTGAATCCGGCGAGCTGCACATCGACGTTGCTTTTCTCGGCGCCTCGAGCGCAGACCCCTACGGCAACGCGAACGGCTCCCACGGTACCGCAACCTGCGGTTCTTTGGGCTATGCCAAGGTAGACGCGGAATATGCCGACAAGGTGGTTATCATTACCGACAGCCTGGTCGATTACCCCAACACTCCCATGAGCATCCCCCAAACTCTGGTGGATTATGTTGTGGTGGTGGACGCGATCGGCAATCCTGACGGAATTGCCAAGGGCGCAACCCGCTTTACTTCTGACCCCAAGGAGCTTTTGATAGCGGAAAATGCCTGCAAAGTCATTACCGCCTCTCCTTACTTTAAAGACGGCATCTCCTTCCAGTCCGGTTCCGGCGGCTCCACCCTTGCGGTAACTCGCTTTTTAGCAGAAAAAATGCGCGAGCGTGGGATTACCGCAGGATTCTTGCTGGGCGGTATCACCAGCAATATGGTAGAACTGCTGGAAGAGGGTCTGGCCAAGAAAATTCTGGACACTCAAACCTTTGACCGCGGTGCTGCTGCCTCGATTGCGCGCAATGAGAACCACTACGAAATTTCGGCTTCCTTCTATGCCAACCCCGGTAACAAGGGTGCGGCTGTGAATCTGCTGGATGTCGTAATGCTCTCTGCTCTGGAGGTAGACACAGACTTCAACGTAAACGTAATGACCGGTTCCGACGGTGTAATCCGCGGTGCTTCCGGCGGACACAGCGACACGGCGGCCGGCGCAAAGCTGAGCCTGATTCTGTGCCCCCTGCTGCGCGGACGCATTCCGACCATTGTGGAGCAGGTTAACACCGTCATCACTCCCGGCGAGGGAATTGACGTTGTCGTTACGGAAGTCGGCATTGCAGTAAACCCCCGCAGAAAAGATTTGCAGGAGGCCATGAAGAATGCCGGAGTAAACGTCTTTACCATGGAGGAACTGAAAAACAAGGCCTATGCGCTGGCTGGCACGCCCGACCCCATTGAATACGGTGATAAGGTCGTTGCTCTCATCGAGTACCGCGACGGCAGCCTGATTGATGTGGTAAGGCAGGTTAAGCGCTGAGATGAACGCGGCAGAAATGTTTACACACGGCGAGACTCCCGAGCTAAACGAGGTTCTTCTGAACCGCGAGCGCCGGGTGCAGTTTATCAGCGAACTGCTCAGGCGCTTCCCCCAAAGCTGCGTGATCTCTCTAAAGTGTAACATTCCCGGGCCTGTCAAAAGCAACGGGGAAATTCTGGCTCTGTTTGAGTACGGAGAAAACCGGATTCAAAACAGATTATCGAATCGGGGCTGGAAGTCCAACTACCAGAAGCGGATGAACCTGCGAACAGGTCCCGAAGCTTTTTGGGTCATCTCGGAGGATTCTCTTGAGGTGAAGCAACAAATGATTTTGTTTGAGGAAGAAAAACTGGGCAGATTGTTCGACGCGGATGTGCTGGATCAAAAAGAGGGGCTTGTGCAGACTCGCAGCAGAGTGGAGCTTGGTCATCAACCAAGGCGATGCCTGATCTGTGACCAGGATGCCAGAATTTGTGCAAGCAGACGACTTCATCCGGTTCCCATGCTGCAACAGCGGCTGATTCAGCTGCTGGAAGAAAATGAGGAAGAACTGGAAAACAGCGAAACCCTGCAGTGAAAAACACAGATTGTAACGCAGCACGCTGATTTGTTTCTCTTTAGGAATGCCTCCCGGCAACGGGAGCCTTCCGTCTACATAGTCTGGTCAAGCGTGCACATACCCCCAGGCAGCATAATCGTTGGGCATGCCCAACTAATTTGAGGAGGATTGCTTATGTTTTTAACTATTTTGGCGTGGGCCATGATCATCGTATTCCTTACGCTGGTCATATCCAAAAAAATGCAGCCGTTTACCGCTCTTGTATTGGTACCTATTGCCTTTACTCTGGCCGGTGCTCTCGGCAACCAGTACGTTGAAAAGGTAGCCAAGGCAAATGAGGTCGCCGCTGCCAATGTCACCATTTGGGATCAGATTCAGATTATTGGCAAGTGGACTGTGGCTGGTTTGACTAAGACCTCCACCACCGCGATCATGCTGTTATTCGCGATTCTGTTCTTCTCCGTCATGTTGAATGTGGGTCTGTTTGATCCCGTCACAAAATTTATCATCCGTCTGGCCGGCGGTGACCCGGTTAAGGTTCTTGTTGGTACCGCAGCGGTTGCCGCAATGGTCTCTCTGAACGGCGACGGAACCACTACCACCCTGATCGTCTGTACCGCGTTCATTCCGATTTACCAGAAGCTGGGCCTCAAAATGATGAACCTTGGCGTTCTGACCGTTTTAATGAACACAATTATGAACCTGCTGCCCTGGGGCGGACCGACCGCCCGTGTTATCTCCGTATTGGGCGAGGTTTCCGAGCAAAGCATTCTAAACGCGCTGCTGCCCGGCATGGGTGTAGCAATTGTATACATGTTGGGTGTTGCCTACTACCTGGGCCTGAAAGAGCGCAAGAGAGTTGGCATTCAGCACCTGGGTCATGATGAAATCGAAGCGCTGACGAAGCCCTCTTCTCCCGAAGAGGAAGCCCTCAAGCGCCCGAAACTGATCTGGATCAACGCGATTATGACTGTTGGCGCGGTTGTGATGCTGGTCCTTGGCACCTTCCCGTCCGTATTCATCTTCCTCGTGGGCACTGCTTTGGCCGTGCTGATTAACTATCGTACTCTTAAGGAGCAGAAAGCCCGTATTTCCGACAACGCCGGCGATGCTCTGCAGGTATCCATCCTGGTTATGGCTGCCGGTATCTTCATGGGCTTGTTCACCAACTCCGGCATGTCCGACGCGCTGGCTTCCAGCATGATCTACCTGATTCCCGAGCAGATGGGTCGTTTCTGGGGTCTGGTTACCGCAGTAATCTCCGCACCCGGCACCTTCTTCCTTTCCAACGATGCTTTCTATTACGGCGTGCTGCCGGTATTCGCAGAGGCAGGCTACCGTTATGGCTACACTGCTCTGGAGCTCGGCACCGCATCTCTGCTGGGCCAGGCATTCCATCTGCTCAGCCCTCTGGTAGCATTCATTTATCTGCTGCTGAACCTGACCGGACTGGACATGGGCGAGTGGCAGAAGGAATCCGCAAAATGGGCCGTAGGTATTTTTGTTATCTTCATCGGCATGGCGGCCATTACCGGATCTGTACCGCTGTTTAAATAACCGTCTCCTTTTTTCAAATAAGTTTACCCCCGGCAGGGCGCGGTATTTTTGATACCGCGCCCTGCTGCTTTTGTATCTGTATGATTGCAATCGCGCCCGTGACATGATATGCTAAAAATGAGGCATGGCTCTCCGGGTTCGTGCCCCACAACGGAGAAGGAGGTTCGTTATGTCTGTTCTGGAAGAAAAAAAGAAGCTTCGCGCCGAGCTTAAGCAAAGAATTGCTGCGCTTACTCCCGATTATATTGAAGAATCCAACAAAAGCATTGTGCAAAACATACTTGGGTACCCCTGCTACACAAACGCGAAAACGATCTTTTGCTTTGTCGGCACCTCCAACGAAATCAACACGAGCGCCCTGATCGAGCAGGCACTCGCAGATGGCAAGCGCGTTGCGGTTCCCCTGTGTATCGGCAAAGGCATTATGGAAGCACGGGAAATCCACTCACTTGCTGAATTGCACAGTGGGATGATGGGGATTCTGGAGCCAACCGCCCAAAGCGTACTTGTCACTCCCGCGGAAATTGATTTCGCCGTTCTTCCCTGCGTTTCCTGCGACAGGCGCGGAAACCGACTGGGCTACGGCGGCGGCTATTACGACCGTTTTCTTGAGAAGGCAACGTTCTGCTCCGTTCTGATCTGCCGGGAACAATTGCTTTGCGGGCAGATTCCGACGGAGCCGCACGATATTGCCATCCCAGCCGTAATTACAGAAGCCGGTTGCTTTTCCGACTAGATGCAACTTGTTTTGGCGGCAAGAATTGCTTCCTGCCTTTCAAAAAACAGGGTTGCTTTCTGTTGCCATCTATTTTAAGCAGCCCAAACATGGGCTGCTCTTTTTTTATTTATAAGTAATTTATAATCGATAATATAAAATAATAATATTTTACTTATGGATAGATTGGCGTTATAATAGCTTCACACCGCAAGCAAATGAGCTTGCAACAAATGAGGAGTGGTAGTCCATGAATTCAGTGACTAAAAAACTGCCCGGAATCTCGCTGGCGGCGATCATCGCCGTACCGGCTTGGATTCTCGGCAAACTGTTCCCGGTGATTGGCAGCCCGGTACTCGGAATCCTGTTTGGCATGCTTCTGGCGTTCTGGAAGCGCCCGGCGGTGTTTCAGGATGGAATCACCTATACCTCGAAAAAGCTGCTGCAGTATTCCATTATTCTGCTGGGCTTTGACATGAACCTGTTCCAAATCTTTCAGGCCGGCAGCCAGACGCTGCTTTTGATGGCATTTACTCTCACCGCCACGTTCCTGGGGGCATACCTGGTCGGCAAAGCACTGAAGGTTGACCGTGACACCAATATCCTGATCGGCGTCGGTACCGCAATCTGCGGCGGCTCGGCGATTGCGGCCACGGCGCCCGTCATCGGTGCGAAGGACGAGGATGTGGCGCGCTCTATCTCGACGATCTTCTTCTTTAATGTAATTGCGGCGTTCCTGTTCCCGTTTTTGGGGCACACCATGCAGATGTCGGACTTCCACTTCGGCCTGTGGGCCGGTACCGCCATCAACGACACCTCTTCTGTTGTGGCGGCGGGCTACACCTTTAGCGACGCGGCGGGCAATCTGGCAGTCATCGTCAAGCTGACTCGCACGCTGATGATTATTCCCGTTACGCTGGTACTCGCTTTCTACACTGCAAAACGACAGTCACGCTCAGGCAACGCCAATTACAGCTTTTCCAAAATCTTTCCCTGGTTTGTGCTGGGATTTGTCGCGGCAGCGATCATCAACACCTTTGTTCCGTTGCCGGTAGGTATGGGAAAAGCGCTGGCTTCCTTCGGCAAATTCGTCATCGTTATGGCGATGGCGGCAATCGGCCTAAACACCAATCTGGTCGATCTTGTCAAGCACGGCTGGCGGCCGATTGTACTGGGCCTCTCCTGCTGGGCGATACTGGCGGTCACCTCACTGGCAGTGCAGTACAGCCTGCTGAACTACCTATCATAACTGAAAAGGAAAAAGGGTGCGCGCAGCAGCTGCTGCGCGCACCCTTTTCCTTTTCTACAAATAAAGCGTAAACCGTTCGCCATTAATAATCTGAGAACCGACATAGATCGGCTCCCCGGTTTCCACATAGGCCGTGCTCCTAACCAAAAGAAGCGGGTCGTTTTTGGTGATGTTCAGAAGCTTTGCCTCTGAAGAAGTGGCCCGGCAGATTTCGATCTGCTTCTGCGATTTTGCTACAAACACATTCGCCTTTTCCTTTAAAACATCGAATAAGGAGCCATCCAGCGATTCCTCCAGCAAAAACGCGTATTTCAAGGAGAAGTAGTTATTTTCAATCGCCATGGGTTCCGAATTGACAAACCGCAGGCGAGAAATGAACACTGTCTGCGACCCAACGGGCAGACCGAGAGAATGCACAATTTTATCCGGCGGCACAACCAACTTATGCTCCAACAAACGGCTGCCTGCGGTCAGTCCCGCCATTCGGCAGGATTCTGAAAAGCCCATAATTTTACGGTAATCTCTCCAATATTTCGGAACTGCCACAAAGGTGCCTTTCCCCTGCTTCTTTTCCACAAACCCAAGAGCGGCCAGCTCATTTACCGCCTTACGCGCGGTAATTACGCTCACATCATTCTGTTTGGCCATATCTACTTCAGAAGGCAATTGGTCCCCGGGCTGATAATACCCCGAGCCAATCTGATCTTTCAGCTTATCCATCAACTGTTCATACAAGGGTGTAATCGCCCTGGATTTCAACATTCTCAATCTCTCCCCTATGCAAGCCGGCCCTGACCGATTTGTATTGAAGGGACGAAGTGCGAAAAGAGCTTCACTCCAGTCCCCTATCTTACTCTTTAGTGTACTTCATGGAAAAAGAATATTCAAGTGCAATTATTGCGACAATTCCCCTGTGCTATGAGCGCCCAAACAGAATAGTCAGTACTCCACCTTCCACATATAGCGGCGGTCATCCATGGAATGCCCTCGGATTTCTGCCATCTGAGAAACGAAGAAGCGCTCGATCGGGATCATGACAACAGAATTGAAATACTCGGAAACACTGTCGTCAATTAGGGAAAGCCCAGTGTCCGCCGCATCGATAACCGTGTAGTTCTCCGCATAGGTTTTTAAGAATTTTAATACCCTCTCATCCAGAAAACGTGTCTTTCCCGTGCTCATCAGCAAAATCATTGGCAAGTGCTTGTCTGTGGTTTCAAACGGACCGTGGAAGTACTCCCCGCTGTGCAGCATCACCGCATGGCGGCACTGCATCTCCATCAAATGACAGCTTGCCATCGTGTAGGCTGTGCCTGTGAGTGGGCCGCTGCCCAACACATAGAATATCTCCTCACTCTGATACCGCTCCCCAAAAGCCTTTGCGGCGGGCAGCATGCTCTGCTTGGCCTTAGCAATGATCGAATCAAGCTTGCCGTAGGCCTGCATTGCGGCGTCATAGTGGGCATAGCCCTCAAATTGATACAGAATTTCAAACGCGAGCTTTAAGGCCAGCGCCTGATTCGCCTCGGAGTACACCTGATCGTCACCGTTCGAATAGATCACCGCATATTTGCCGTTCTGGGCCATGGCTGTATCAGAAAATCCAGTCATTGCGATGGTGTAGGCCCCCTTTGCATTTGCTGTTTTTACCGCCTCCACGGTTTCGGCTGTGGCCTTCAGCGAGCAGATGATGCAGATGCAGCGGTCATCCAGCGAACGGGGCGTTGCGTGAACAAACTCGTTGCTGTTGAAAATACCGGTTCCAATATTCTTTGCCTCGCACTCCATTAAATATTTCGCAGGATAAATCGCTGCCTGCGAGCCGCCGCACGCGACAAAATACACCTTTTTCAAACCACCGGACGATTCTGTTTTCCCCTTGATGTCCGCAATGATTTCTTGGATCTCCATAAAAATCTCCTCTCATTGTTGCGCACCGAACCAGGCCCGCCGAAAATCAGGCCCGGCCGGTGCACAAAACCATACGATTCTGTTGTAAGCAATGCCCCTTACTCCGCGTGTCTTTCCCCGCCTTGGGTGGGGAAAGACTGCTTTGCGTTTAAAAGAGACATTTGATAACACGCCTACTCGGTTACATAGGTGTCTTCCAGTGTCAGGCCGGAGTTATAAGTAAGAACACCCGGCAGATTGACAAAGCCATCTACCTTGTTCGAGCTGGCAAAAGCCTGTTCACGGTAATTGATAAACACAAAAGGCGACAGGTCAAGCACGCGCTTTCTCAGTTTGTCGTAAATCTCCTGGCGCTTTGCCGCGTCGATCGTGGTGCGCCCTTCTTTCAGCAGGCTGTCAATCTCCGTATCAGAGAACCACGCGGAGCTGTTCATTCTGGGTTCGCCGCTTGCGAAATAGTTGGTCGTCCAGTCCATATCGACGATGTTGCCGGCAGTACCGGAAACAAGGATTTCATAATCACCTTTGTTGGAACGCTCAATACGGGTAGACCAATCCGGCAGCTCCACCTCGGCATCAATACCAATCTTCTTCAGGCTGTCCTGCACCACAATAGCGGTCTGCTTATGCATTTCGTAGGTAGAGCTGGACAAAATCTTGATTTTAAAGCCGTTTGGATAACCCGCCTCTTTCAGAAGAGCTTTCGCCTTCTCCTGATCAAAGCTGAAGTATTTATCGTACTTGCCATCATAGCCATTTTCACCCACCTGGGTAGGGAAGCCGAAAATCTGGGTGCCGCGACCCATGAAAGCAGTGTTAATCACGCCCTGGCGGTCAACCGCGTAAGCAATTGCCTGGCGAACCTTGGCATTGGCCAGCGGGCCGCTCTTAACGTTGAACTGCAGGCACATGAACGGTGCCTCGGAGACATACACCTTGTAGGCGTCATCCTTCTCCATGGTGGTAATATCCTTGGCCGCCACATAGTCAATCAGATCTGCGTCGCCGGTCTGCAGCGCGTTCACCCTGGTGGTGGCGTCGGGAGTGATGACAAAGCGGATTGTTTTGGTTTCGGGCTTACCAGTCTTGTAGAAATCCGAAAACGCGGTCAGAACGATCTCGCGCCCCTTATCCCAAGAGGTAAACGTGTAGGGGCCGCTGCCCATCGGGTTCGCGTTCAGGTCGTTCTTGTGGCTCTCGCACCATGCCTTGGAAACGATCACCGATTCCGGCAGGGTGAGGTAATCAAGGAACGGTGCGCAGGGTTCCTTCAAAATAATCTTAACGGTCTTGGTGTCCACCACCTCGATTTTATCGAGGACATTCAGGAAATCTGAACGGAAGGTAGCACCCACAGACTCATCCAATATGCGCTCGAGTGAGAACTTAACATCCTCGGCGGTGATGTCGCTGCCGTCGTGGAACTTAGCGTTCTGCTTGATCTTAAAGGTATACGTTTTGTTGTCTTCACCAATCGAGTAGGAATCCGCAATCTCCGTCCCGATTTTTCCGTCGGCCTGATACGCCAGCAGACCCCGATAGAGGCACGTTTTGATTAACCGAATCGCCTGGCCGGACTGCACCATGGGCTCAAGCGTGGACACGTCTGCACTGATCGCCACAACCAGTTCATCCTTTTTACTCACCTGGCTTTCGGTGGCAGATGACTCCGCAGCTGCCGACGAGGTGGATTTGCTTCCCGAGCATCCCGACAGTGTGGTGAGCGCCATTACGGCGGCCAGCGACACAGACAGAATTCGCCTGTAGGTTGTCTTCATTTTGTTTTCCTCCTTTTATCCTCTGATTCATAATTAAAAGCTGTCCCTCAGCTTAGGGTCGAGAATGTCGCGCAGCGCGTCACCCATCAGATTTGTTGCCAGAATGGTCAGGCTCAAGAACAGTGACGGCCACACCGTATACATCACATTGACTGACAGAAAATTCCTTGCGTCGCCGATCATCTGGCCCCAGGAGGGGTCAGGCGGCTGAACACCAAGGCCAAGAAAGCTCAGGCCTGATTCCAGCAGAATCGCGCTGGAAACCGTGAGGCTGATCTGAATGACCAGCGGGGAAAAAATGTTGGGAAAAATCGTACCGAATAACACTCGTTTCAGGCTCGCGCCGATGGAAATTTCATTTTCGACAAACTCCATCTTCCGCACCTTGATGGTGGAGGAATAGGCGATTCGGGTAAAGTGGGGCGTATACAGAATCGCCACCACTACGGTTAGGTTGCGCACACCTGCGCCCCACAGGCCCACGACCATCATCGCGAGCAGTATGGGCGGGAAGCAGAGGATGACATCGACCGCTCTCATGATGGTGCCGCCGATTTTACCGCCGAGGTACCCGGCAAAAATACCGAACAGAAGCCCTGTGACAAATGCGCCCAGAGTGCCAAACAGCGCCACCGTCATGGATGGCCGCACTCCCACCAACAAACGAGAGAGAATGCAGCGGCCATACTCGTCGGTTCCCAGCGGATACTGGGCTGAAGAGGGAGCCAGAGCCAGCGATGTATTCATCGTCAGCGGGTCATTCGGCGCAAGCTGGGGGCCGAACAGGATCACAAACACCAGCGGCACCAAAACCACCATACTGAACACAAATTTCTTGTTTTTCATACTGCGTTTTAAAAAACCCATAGTATCCCCCCTACCGCGCTCTGGGGTCGAGCACACCGTAGATGATGTCGACTAGCATATTGGTTAAAATGAACACGGAAGACATCACCAGAATACAGCCCTGAATCAGCGGATAATCCCTCTGGTTAATGGCCTTTACCAACAAAGTCGCCAGCCCCGGCCAGTTAAACACCGTTTCACACAGCACCGTGCCGCCGATCAGGTTGCCCATCTGCAGGCCAATCACCGTTACCACCGGGATAAAAGCGTTACGGATGACATGGCGGATAATAACGACATGCTCCGGCAGGCCCTTAGCCCGCAGCGCCCGCACCGATTCGGCGGAGAGAGCGTCGAGCATGGAGGAACGGGTCATGCGCATAATCGAAGCAGCCAGCCCGAGAGCCAGGGCAACAGCCGGCAAAAGCAAGCGTTGAAAATGCCCCGATGGACTTTTAGAAAAGTTCACGTAACCGCTCGACGGCAGCGTGGGAATATTCCAGCCAAACACATTCAGAGAGAACAGAATAATCAGTACATAGCCCAACACATAAACCGGAATGGAGGTTCCGAGCGAAGCGCCGGTCGTCATCACCAGATCGGAAAATTTGCCGCGCCGCAGAGCGGAAAGCACGCCCAGAGGGAGGCCGATAATGCACGCCAGCAGCAGCGAAACTCCCGCCAGCTCCAGTGTGCGCGGCAGCCGTGAACCGATGGACTGCATCACCGGAATATGTTCGCTGTATGACATTCCCAAATCGCCCTGCACGGCACTCAGCATCCAGTTAGCGTACTGCGTGAGGATTGGCTGATCCAGCCCCAGCTCCTTGCGCAGCGCTTCCACTGCCTGCGGGTCGGGGTTCGAATCGGTTCCCAGCATCAGCAACACCGGGTCACCGGGCATCAGGTGGACGGTTAAAAACACAATGCTTGAAATCACAAAGAGAAGCAGCACCGCAATCGCGCACCGGCGCACAATAAATTTCGTCATGCTGTTCCCCCCTCCTGTTCGTACAGAAAACACGCGACCTGCCCACCATCCGCAAGGGTTCGAAGTGCCGGGCGCTCCGTCTTGCAGCGTTCCATCACCTTAGGGCATCTGGTGCAGAACCGGCAGCCCGCGGGCGGGTTGACCGGGCTGGGAATATCCCCGGTGAGAATGATGCGCTGGCGCTTCTGTCCGCTGCCGGGGTCGGGAATCGCGGAAAGCAGCGCCTGGGTGTACGGGTGCCTTGCGGCCCGGTACAGCTCCGCGCCGTTCGCCACCTCTACCAGAGAGCCGAGGTACATCACAGCAATGCGGTCTGACATATGCTTGACGACAGCCAGATTATGGGAAATAAACAGATACGTCAGTCCGAATTCCTTTTGCAGGTCTTTCAGCAAGTTCAGAATCTGCGCTTGAATCGAAACATCCAGCGCGGAGACCGGCTCGTCACAGACGATCAGCTGCGGCTGGAGCGCGAGCGCCCGAGCAATGCCAATGCGCTGCCTCTGCCCGCCCGAAAACTCGTGGGGGTACCGGTCAATATACCCGCGGGAAAGGCCGACGAGGTCCATCAGCTTCATCACCTCGTTGTCCAGTTCCTGGCGGCTCATTTTACGGTGAACCTGCATCGGTGCCGAAATAATCTGCCGCACGGTCTGGCGGGGATTCAGCGAATCGAACGGCTTCTGGAACACCATACGCATGCTTTCGCGCTGGGCGCGCATCTCCTTTTTGGAGAGCGCCGCCAGATTTTTGCCGTGAAAGCAGATTTCGCCCGCATCCGCCGGAACCAGCTGCAGCAAGGTGCGGGACAGAGTGCTTTTTCCGCACCCGGATTCCCCAACCAAACCGAAGCTTTCCCCGCGGTGAATCTGAAAGCTGACATTGTCCACAGCGTGTACCACACCCTTGGACGAAGAAAACAATCCGGCTTTGACAGGAAAGGTTTTCGAAACGTATTTTACATCTAATAGCACTTCATTCAAGCTGCATCCCTTCCTCTCCTAGTTGCCCGCTCGGTGGCACCGCACAAAATGACCCGGTGCGATTTCTCTGACCTGCGGCTCGGTTTCGCGGCACAGGTCATCCGCCTGCGGACAGCGGGTACAGAACCGGCAGCCTTTGGGCATGTTCCGAATATCGGGAACCGTGCCTTCAATACTATACAGGCGCTCCACTTGCTCCTCCAGCTTCGGGGCTGACTGAATCAACCCCATGGTGTACGGGTGGGACGGATGGTTCATGATCACGTCGGTAGGCGCGTCCTCCATGGATTTACCCGCGTACATCACGATCACCCGGTCGGCAATATCCGACACCACACCCAGATCATGGGTAATCAAAACAATACCCATCTGATATTCGTCGCGCACCTTGCGCAGCAGATCCAGAATCTGCGCCTGTACGGTCACATCGAGCGCCGTGGTAGGCTCGTCGGCAAACAGCAGCTTAGGATGACAGGAAAGGGCGATGGCGATCATTACCCTCTGGCACATGCCGCCCGAAAGCTCAAACGGGTAGCTGCGGAACACCCGTTCCGGCTGCGCGATTCCCACGGCGGTGAGGAGTTCAAGCGCGCGCGCTTCGGCTTTTTTCTTTCCCACCGACTCGTGCGTAAGAATTGCCTCAACAATCTGGTTCCCCACGGTATACACCTGGTCAAGCGACATCATAGGGTCCTGAAAGATCATCGCCAGCTCTTTGCCGCGCAGCTTTTGCATCTCTTTTTCTTTCAGCGGCACCAGATCTTTCCCCTCAAACAGAATTTTCCCGCCGGACACCCTGCCCTGATTGGGAAGCAGCTTCATTACGGAAAGGGACGCCATCGTCTTTCCACTGCCGCTTTCACCCACGATGCCCAAGGTCTGGCCCTTTTCCACCGAAAAACTCAGGTGATCCACAGCGGTAAAAGCCTGATATTTATTTTCAAACACCATTTCCAAGTTCTGAACATCCAACAGGGGTTCGGCCATCCAAAAATCACCGCTTTTCTCTAAGTAGTTTTGTTTTCTCCTCGTCCACAGCCCAGCCGCTGCCATTTTTTACAACGCATACGCCATACAGCTCCTGTGCCTTTTCGGGAGAAACCTTCCCCTCGATCACATCGGTCAAAACGCGAAGGGGGGCACGCTCCAGCGGATTGCCATACCCTCCTGAGCCGGGAGTCTGCACACTGATCACATCGCCTTTTTCGAGCGGGATGTCGGTGCATTTGGAAGGCAGGCGGGTGCTGGTTCCGTCGGGCTTCACAAGATAGTACACACCGCCCTCACCGGCAAGGCCGCCCTCAAGGCCCCACGGCGGAATCTTCTGCCGGTCACCAAGGCCGGTGTAGGAAATGCCATCGTACATCATTTCAAACTCACGGATAATGCCAAGGCCGCCGCGGTTGCGCCCCGCGCCGCCACTGTCTTTGCGCAGCTCGTATTTATTCACGGTCACCAGCGGAAACTCCATTTCGAGCGCTTCCACCGGCAGATTCGAAGTGTTTGTCATATGCACCTGCACACCGGAGAGGCCATCCGCGTCGCGGCTGGCTCCGGAGCCGCCCGCGACTACCTCCAGGTACACGAAGAAGCGGTCCTTGTCCTTCTGGTCTGCGCCGGAGAAAATCGCCGAGGTCACCGAGCTGTTGCAGCAGGCGATCGCACGGTCGGGTACGGCGGGAGCCAGAGCGCCGAAGATGACGTCGGCTACACGCTGGCAGGTATCGATTCGCTCGCCCACAGGTGCGGGGTTTTCCGCGTTGACCAGCAGGCCGCTTTCGCACTCCACATGGAACGCGCGGTAAATGCCTGCGTTCGACGGAACGGTGGGGTCGATGAGCGCCTTGAGCGAATAGAACACCGTGGCCAAAAGGCCATTGTAGGTTACATTGATCGGGCCGGGCACCTGCTTTGCGGTACCGTTGAAGTTGAGCGTCATGCTGTCACCCTTGATAGTGATTGTAACGCAGATCTTCAGCGGATCGGGGCAAGCCGTTCCCGCGTCATCCATATAATCGGTAAATTGGTATACGCCGTCCGGCAGCTTCGCAATGCCCGCCTTGAGCTTGCGCTCAGCGTAATCCTGTAATTGATACATGCTGTCCACCAGAACGTCGCCGTAGCGGTCGTAAGCGTCAAGCAAGCGGCGCATACCCACGCGGTTCGCCGCGATCTGTGCCTGTAAATCACCGTAGCGCTCATTCGGGATGCGGCTGTTCGCCATGATGATGCTGATGATGTCTTTGCAGACCTCGCCGCCGCTGCAAATGCGCACGAGAGGGATTTTCGTTCCCTCCTGAAAAATGCTCACCGCATCGCCGGAAGTGGAGCCGGGCACCTTGCCACCCACGTCACTATGATGCGCCAGGTTGGCCACCCAGCCGATCAGCTGACCGCTATGGAATACCGGCGCGACAACGGTAATATCGGGCAGGTGGGTGCCTCCGCCGTTGTACGGGTCGTTGCCGATAAACATGTCGCCCTCCTGAATGTCGGAGCGGTCGAAATGCTTATACACCTCCTGTACGATTCCCAGCAGGGAGCCAAGGTGCATGGCTACATGCTCGGCCTGCGCTACCATATTACCCTCTGGGTCGAACACCGCGGTGGAAATATCGCGGCGTTCCTTAATGTTAGTGGAATATGCGCTGCGGATGATCGCGATTCCGGTTTCCTCCGCGATGGATAACAGCAGATTGCCGACGATTTCTACGGTTACTGCATCAACACGTTTGCTCATGCTGTTTCACCTCCGTGATAAGTAACGATCAGATTCAGGAACGGGTCGTTATACGCCTGCCATCCGGGCGGGATGATGGAGGTGGAATCCATCTGCTCAATGATCGCCGGGCCGCTGACGGTGCAGCCACAGGGAAGCTGCGTGCGCTGGTAGATATTGGTGTCAATGTAGTCCTCAGAACCCTCAAACCGAACTTTGCGAATCTCGATCGGCGCCGGCACCTGCGGATTCTTTTCCACGGGGTGCTCGCTCAGGTCGGGCTTATCGATGGTGCCGACCGCGCCGACGCGGTAGTTGACCATCTGGATTTTCTTATTGGCATCGTAGTAGCCGTAGGAACGCTCATGCTCCTGATGGAACTGCGCCACCAGATTCTCGAGCACCTCTTCGCTGATCTTCCCGGCCGGGATTTCCACTGTGATCTCGTAATTCTGACGCTCATACCGGCAGTCGAGCGAATAGACGAACGTGCGGTCCTCCTTAGAGATACCCTCGTTTTCAAGCATTTTGTCGCCCTCTTCGGTGAGCTGCGAGAAGATGCGGTTCATTTCTGACAAATTCTGCGGTTCGGCAATCATAATGTACGACTGGCTCAGATCGAACCTGGTGTCGGCCATTAAAAGTCCCAGCGAGCAGAGAGTGCCCGGCGCGGGAGGAAGCAGAACCTGGGTGATGCCCAGCTCTCTGGCTACCTCGCAGGCGTGCAGGGGGCCAGCGCCGCCGAAAGCCATCAGCGTAAATTCACGGGCGTCGTAGCCGCGCTCCACGGAAACAACGCGGATTGCGCGCACCATGTTGGAGTTGACGACCGAAATGATGCCTGCCGCGGCATCCTCCACGTTTAGAGAAGACTTGTCCGAAATCTTCTTTTGAATTGCATCGTGAGCAAGGTTCCAGTCCACATCCATGCGTCCACCCAGAATCTTGTGGCGGTTCAGCTTGCCAAGCAGAATGTTCGCATCGGTAACGGTGGGGTTTTCGCCGCCGCGCATGTAGCACGCCGGGCCTGGCACCGCACCCGCGCTGCGGGGGCCTACCTTAAGGGCGCCGCCCTCGTCGATAGCGGCAATCGAGCCGCCGCCTGCGCCAACCGTAATAATATCAATCATGGGGATGCGGGCGGGGTAGCCCTCCACCATTCTCTCGTAGGAAACCTGCGCCTTACCCTCTTTGATCAGGCTGATGTCCGCGCTGGTGCCGCCCATATCGAAGGTGATGATTTTTTCGATACCGCACTGGCGGCCAATGTACGTCGCGCCCACCACACCGGCGCTCGGGCCGGAGACAGCGGTTTTGATGGGGCATTCCACCGTTTCGGCGATGGAAATAATGGAGCCGTTAGACTGGGTGACGTAGGGAGCCACGGTGATTCCGGATTCCCGTACGCTGTTCTGAAAATTCTCAACGTATTTTTTCATGACAGGGCCAAGGTATGCATTCAGCACTGTTGTGCTCATGCGCGAATACTCGCGGAACTCGCTGACTAGCTCGCTGGAGATGGAAACATAAGCCTCCGGGTATTCCTCCAGAATGATTTCCTTGATTCGTTGCTCATGATCCGGGTTGATAAAGGAAAACAGCGTGCAGACGGCGATCGTGGTCACGTTTTGCTCTTTGAAGTACTGAACGGCCTTTCGCACGTCCTCCTCATTGAGGGGGATTTTCACGGAGCCGTCGTGTAGCAGACGTTCCTCCACTTCGCATTTCAGGCCGGAGGGAATCAGGCTTTCGGGCTTCTCCTTGAGCAGGTCGTACAGGGAGGGCCGCTTCTGATTGCCGATTTCCATCAAATCCTTAAAACCTTTGGTGGTAATCAGACCCATGCGCGCGCCGCGCTTTTCGATCAGCGCGTTGGTCGCCACAGTCGTTCCGTGCGCCAAGTATTCCACCGCACTGGGGTCAATGCCTTCGCTTTCCAGTATGTGGTGGATTCCGCTGACGATGGAGCGGGAAGGATCTTCGGGAGTAGAGCTGTGCTTGTAGTGAAACAGTTTTTTCGTGTCGGAATCAAATACGGAAAAATCCGTAAAGGTTCCGCCAACGTCAACGCCTATCATGTATCCCATCTTTGTCACCTCTCGAAAAAATAATCTGTACCTTATCGTGATCGTGAACACACTTTAAAACCGGTTGTTTCTTTCTCCTGCACTTGACAGAAAAAGAAATCCGAATTTATTTGAAAGCGGTATTTCTATACCAGCTGTGTTTCAAAGCCGAAAGCGCCCGGGCGTCCACAGGTTTTAGCCGAAAGCTCTGAGGCCGCCGAAAGTGCCTGCTCCATCTTTTCCCGGTACGCATCGCTGCCTTTCGGGAGCTTCCCCTGAACGATTTCCGTCAGGTACGCCATTAAAAATCCGGCCGCGAACGAATCCCCTGCGCCGAGCGTATCGATCACCTCCACAGGTTTGGCTCTCGCCTGGTAAAAGCTTTCACCGTCCCATACCATGGCGCCGTCGCCGCCCATGGTTGCCACCGCAATCCCGCAGCCAAGGCGCGCGATTTCGGAAAGCTGCTCGCGAACCTCCTCCGGCATAAGGCCAGAGCAGGATAAGAAACCGCAGTTGATCCACCGGCAAATGCTCTGCGTGCGCTCCTGGTCTTTCCAGGTGCCGGAAAAATCGTAAGAGACAAACCGTCCCAGTGAGGCCATCACCGGCAGCTGAGAATCTATGTAGCTGTTGTTGCTGGTATGGATCAAATCAAAGCTTCTCAGGTACTCAAGATCACCCGCATCCAGCTGGATCGGATGCTCCCTGAGCACCCCGCCGCGATTGCTGGTCACAAAAACCCGGTCTCCGTTCACCAGATCAATCACCGCATAGCCATTTTCCCCTTCCACCTGCCGGGAATGGGAAAAGTCCACCTGCAGACGCGTCAGCGTTTTCATCACGTGCTCCGCGACTGCGTCTGTTCCGAACACCCCCAGATAAGCTGCATCACAGCCCTTCATCCGGCAGTAAGCCGCTATGTTCAGTGCCTGCCCGCCAGGGAACATCAACTCCAGATGCCGATATTTGTCGCACACGTTATCGCCGACCCCAATGACTCGAAGCATTTTAAACCTCCTCTTGTGCTGTGCCGCATCATTCACTTATATAAACTTATATTAGTAATAAAATGATGAAATGTCAATATTTTTTTAAAAATAAATAATGTTATTTTGTAGTTAAGTTATAAATTTATCAATATATCTGGTCAAATCAGAAAATTTGGTACACAAAAACTTGTAAAAAAAGGCGAACAAAAGCAAATTGCTTTTGTTCGCCTTCGAACGAATATTCAGTTTGATTCGCCAGTTAGAACCGGGCGAAACGTTTTGAAAAGGCTCTGCACTGATATATGCTTATATTAGCACGCGTTTGTTCCTTTGTAAATAGAAAATGAAAAAAATTGCGAATACCATTATTTCCCGTGTGGTTCAGCAACCCATCTCTCCTATTGGGCCGCTCAATGGCAGCAAGAATCCCCGCCGTGGCAAGAGTGGCCTTCTTCGTGATGATGATCGCAGGTTGCGCCGGTAACAACGGGAAGCCGGTCCGCGAGGTAATCCTCGATCACCTGTTCCACGGGGCCCTGTGCCCCGGCCAGAACGCGGATACCCCACTGCGCCAGAGCCTGCTTGGCTCCGTCGCCGATTCCGCCGCACACCAGCACGGTAACCCCAAGTCCACCCAGCATATCGGCCAACGCGCTGTGCCCGTTTTCTCCGGCAGATACCACACGGCTTCCGAGGATTTTCCCCTCGCCGATCTCATACAGCTGAAACTCCTTACTCTTTCCGAAATGCTGAAACACGTTTCCATTTTCATACGGCATTGCCAGTATCATTCTCTTTTCCTCCTGTTATCTCGTTTTCGCACTGCCTCATTTTCTGGCAGCATCCGCATCCGCAGGCCGATGCACTGCCATAAAGAACATAGTCACCGCCATCAATGTGCAGCCTTTTGCCGTGCACAATACATTCAGCTAGCTTGAAGCGCGCGCCGGCATAAATGGCCTGCGCCGTTGTGCGGGCTACGCCCATCTGCTTAGCGCATTCCTCCTGCGTCATTCCAACCAGATCAATCAGCCGGATGCTCTCAAATTCGTCGATTGACAGCACAATGGGCGAAGCGTCGTTCTCGGCCCCATCCAGCGGCCCAAAGCTGCGCTGCTGTGGCATGGTACACACTCGCCTGCATTTTCGGGGTCTTGGCATAGCGCACCCTCCTCTTCGATGAATTATTGACATATGTCAATTAAATTATACTTAATTTTTGACATATGTCAATATGAATATAAAAATATGCTTGACAAAAGATTGTTATATAAGTATATTAATAATTACTAATATACTGATTGGTGGTGCGTATGAAAAAAACCAGAAAGACAGCACGTGTTCTTTCAGACTGCGTGGCGTGCGGCTGTTGTGTGAAGGCCTGCCCGCTGGGAGCAATCTCCGTTTGGCGCGGAATCCGTGCGCAGGTGAACACGCTGCGGTGTGTAGGATGCGGAAAATGCGCGATGGCCTGCCCCGCCGAAGTGATTATGATTACCGAAAAGGAGGAAGCCTGTGAAGAAGCGAAAGCCGTGGTATGAATTCCTGTGGATCTTCTCCGCACTCTACCTGACTCTGGGGATTTTTAATATTTTGTTCGCGTGGCTGGGGCTGCTGTGCTTTTTTATTCCGCTGGCCATCTCAATCATTCAGGGTAACAAGGCCTATTGCAACAAATATTGCGGGCGTGGCCAGCTGTTTGAGCTGCTGGGAGGGCGGTTCGGTTTTTCCCGAAGGAAGGCGCCCCCGAAATTTTTGCGCTCCAAGTGGTTCAGGTACGGCTTTCTAGCTTTTTTTATGACGATGTTCGGGCTGATGCTGTACTCGACCTGGCTCGTTTTTTCCGGCGCCTCCCTACGGCAGGCCGTAACACTGCTGTGGGTGTTCCGCCTGCCATGGGACTGGGTAAATACCTCGTTTGTTTCTCCTGCCGTGGCACAGTTCGCATTCGGCTTTTACGGAGTAATGCTCACCTCCACGGTACTGGGACTCATCACCATGGTATTGTTTAAACCGCGTTCCTGGTGCGTTTATTGCCCGATGGGCACCATGACGCAGGGAATTTGCCAAATCAAACACAGAAAGGACGCTTCCGATGGAAGAAAAAGCGAAGAAACTGGCAGAACTGCTGAAGGTGCTTGCCAATGAAAACCGCCTGCTGATTTTATGCCAGCTGATCGAAGGCCCCAAGACGGTCAGCCGCCTTGCCGATAGTATTCCCCACATTACCCAGTCCGCGATGTCGCAGCATCTGGCCATGCTGAAGGCTCACGGGATTCTAGACTGCACAAAGACCGGTCAAAGCATCACCTACCGCATTGAGGATGAACGAGTGGAAAAGGTGATTGACGTACTGAAAGCCTATTACTGCAAAGGAGAAGACGTATGAAGGTTGTTATTTATGCGGTTTTGCTGATCGGCGCAATGCTGCTTGCAATTCTCTTTCTTGGGGGACGAAACCGAGCGCAGAAGGGCGGAGAATCGGCGTATCACAAAATCACTGCCGAAGAAGCCAAAAAGCGAATGCAGGATACCCAAAGTTATTTTTTATTGGACGTTCGCGCTCCGGAGGAATTTTTACAGCAGCACATTTCCGGCGCGATTCTGATCCCCGACAGCCAAATCTCTGCCGAAGCTGGGAAAAAGCTGCCGAATAAAGATACCCCTATTCTTGTTTACTGCCGCAGCGGTCGGCGCAGTGCCGGGGCCGCAAAACAGCTGGTAAACATGGGCTATACCCAGATTTACGATTTTGGCGGGATCCTCGACTGGCCGTATGAAACCGTCAGCGGCAGCGAGCAGCAGTAACGCTGAGACAAATGAAGTAGACGAATAAAGGGAAAATCCTTCCCGCAGCGTTGAAAAAACGTCTAAAAAAGGTCGAATCGAAGAGTCTTTTTCGGTTCGACCTTTTTTTATTCTATTATAGAATGAATTTGCCTTGTTTGTTTTTCCCGATTCCCCTATAATAAAATTTTGATAAGACCGTGCTCTGCCGCACGGCAAAACAGAGCGTTACAGGGGGATTTGCAAAATGGCCAGAATCATCGCGGGAAAAGAAATTGTCACATCTATGAACGGCACGCTAAAGCAGGAGACCGCTCTATTAAAGGAGCGGGGCTGCACGCCGACTCTGGCCATTGTGCGCATTGGGGAGCAGCCGGAATCTGCCGCCTACCAAGCGGGAGCAACGAAGCGTTGTGAAAAAATCGGCATTTCCGTTCAATCGCTGATTTTGCCGGAAAACAGTATGCTCAACGACGTGCTGGAGGTCATTCAAGCGCTGAACCGCGCTCCCTCCGTTCACGGGGTTCTGCTGCTGCGCCCGTTCCCGGCGCATCTGGATGACCGCGCCATTCGCGACGCGCTCTGCTGCGAAAAGGATGTGGACGGCGTTACCAGCCTTTCGCTGTACGGTGTTTTCACCGGCGTGCAGCAGGGGTTCCCGCCCTGCACCGCGCAGGCCTGCATCGATATTCTGGATTACTGCGGCGTTTCGCTGCGGGGCAAGCGCGCCGTCGTAGTGGGTGCCAGCCTTGTGATCGGCAGGCCCGTTGCGATGATGCTGCTGGCGCGCGGGGCCACTGTTACGTTGTGCCACATCGATACCGTAGACCTGCCCTCAGAATGCCGCCGAGCGGAACTCATCATTGCGGCGGCGGGAGCCCGTTCTCTTCTGAACAGGAATTGCCTTTCCCCCGGGCAAGTGATTCTGGATGTAGGCGTCACCGTAGGCCCGGATGGCCGCCTGCACGGCGACGTCGATTTTGAAGCGGCAAACGCGGTAGCGGAGGCATTCACTCCCGTTCCGGGAGGGGTTGGAACCGTAACCACCACGATTCTTGCCAAGCATGTGATCGAAGCCGCAAAGCGCGTCTTTCCCCTGGAATGACGACAGGAGGTTCGCCGTGTTTTCCTGTCAGACAATCACAACGGAATGGCCTTGTTTTTGCTTGCTTTGTTTTTTTGCGGCGGCAACTGTTTTTGATAACAGCTCCGTCTGTGAAAAATCGACCGTGCGGTTCGTAACCGCCGCGATCGAGAGTGTGGCAACCGGAAAATCTTCCGCGAATCCGTTCCGATTTTTCGAAATAATGTATCCGCGCTCCCAGTCCTCTTTGGAATAGAGCGGCCGTACCTGTCTGGAAAAGGTGGCGATCAAATTGTCGCACAGCTCAGGCAGGCACTCGGTATCCCGCGTAAGAATAATAAAATCATCTCCGCCAATATGTCCCTTAAAATCGGCGGCAGAACAGCAAAGATTCATGGTATGCGCAACTAGCCGAAGCATATTGTCCCCACAGGAAAAACCGTAGGCATCATTGTATGCCTTAAAGTGATCCAAATCCAGATAGATAATCGCGCAGGCCCGGTCATCTCCAAGCATGGCCTCTTCAATCGCACGTTGAATTGCGTTATTGCCCGGCAGGCCCGTAAGCGGGTTGGCGTCAGCCGCGTTCCTCACCCGAATATTGATCGCCGCGTTTAGCAGGTCGCGCACGGTGACAATGCCGAGATACCGCTTTCCTTCGGTGATCACCACCGCGTCATACATACTTTTCGGCTCCCGCTCCATGGCTTGGGCGGCAACATCGTTAATGGCCTTGCCGGAATCCACCGATAAAAAATCATCTTGAACTAAATCCTTGACTGTTCTGCGGGAATACAGGCTGTACCCGAACTGTCCGCTGAACCGTCCCAGCAAATACTGGCGGGTCAAAAGTCCGCAAACGGTACCGTCATGATTGATAATGCAAACCTCAGTCATGGAGGGATCACCACACATGGCCTGATAAACCGAGAGCGCGGGAGCATCCTCTGACAGCGCTTCTTTTTTACTGCAGATTGCACCAACATGACAAAAAGCAGGCCCGCTGCAACCCAGATTCAAAGAGTTATCCCGAGCCTCTTTCATCAGCAGCTTAATTTCGCCCGGCAGCCGCTGAAATTTCTCGTTCGGCCTGGCCAGAAAAAAGCCCTGTCCGTAATCCACGCCAACCTGAATCAGCGTTGCGAGTTCTTCCTTTGTCTCGATTCCCTCCGCAATCACCTGAATACCGGCTTCTTTGCAGAATTTCACGATTCCCGTCATCACGGATTTTTTCCTGCTGTCCCGGTCAATGTCCCTCACAATCCCCATGTCGATTTTGAGGAAGTTCGGAGAAAGCGCGCAAACCCGCACCAGCCCGGAATAGCCTGATCCGAAATCGTCGATCGCAATTTGAAAATTCTGCTTTTGATAATGCGCGAGGGTGGAGATAAATACCGGAACCACACTGACGCTGCTCTTCTCCGTTATTTCAAAAATTACTTCGTCCGGGTTCATCCCAAATTCACGGAGCATCTGGCTCGTAAAGCCGGAAATAAACTCGGGGTCATATATAATATTCGGGTCAACATTGAGGAACAGACGCGCGCCGACCGGCTTTGTAACGGCATTTTTCAATGCCTGCGTGCGGCAAAGACGTTCCAGCTCCCACAGCCGCTGAGTGGATGTGGCCAAATCGAACAGCTCTTCAATTTTGATTTCACAGCCCGGAAGAGAAATTCTACTAAGCGCCTCGTACCCCAGAATACTGCCGTCGCGCAGGGAGGCAATGGGCTGATACACAGGCTTAATGTATCCGCCTCTTAGTATTTCAATCAAAGAATTATCAGATCTCATCCATTCTGTCACTCCTCATAGCTCCGATTTATCGATTATAACACCGGTTAGCAAAAACATCTATCCTTTCCAAAAAAATGGTAAACTTATTCTATTGCTTTTGCATTATTTGCGACCTGCCAACGAATTAAAATCCAATTAAAATTTTCCAAACTGCCGCCCTGCCTCCCAGGCTGCGGAGAAGATTTCTACAATTTGAAAAAATCCTCTGCCATAAAACAATGTTTCACAGCAAAGGATTTTGAATTTGTTTTGAGAAAACGGGAGCTTACGAAATGCATAGAAGAGCCAGCCATAATCAGCTCTGGATTTTTCCGCAGGAATCAAAGCACGCTGATGTTCTTCCAAAAATCGAAAATGCTTACTATTAGCTTTTGCTAACTTGCAGCCAAGAGAACCGCGCCCCCGGCGCATGCTCTGTCCTGTTTACAGAAAATGATTATACTCCCGCTGTGGCGTGCGCTTCTACTCCGCACAGACAATTTCGACTCCATTCAGGCGATTTTTTTTTCGGTATTCCAATGGCGAAAAACCGATCACTTTTTTGAACGCAGCCGCAAATTTACTGGCATTCACATACCCCAGCCTCCACGCGACGGAGGACACACTCTCTTCGCTCTGGCACAGCAGCACGGCGGCCCTCTGCATACGGTAGGAACGCATATAAGCGTAAACCGAGGTTCCGTAAATTCCTTTAAAGCACTGCTTCATTGTCGTCATTGGCAGGTCAAAACGCTCCGACAACTCCTGCAGTGTAAAGTGGCAGTCCGAGTGGCAAACCATATAGTTCTTCATCCGCTTAACACACTCCACATGATTCTTCTGATAATAGCGCGGCTCCTCCAGGTGTTCAGCGGGATTAATCACACTGAGGAACAGCAGCAATTCCAGCACTTTCAGCTTAAAGTAGCCGAACTTCACCTGATCCGGCACTTTATAAAGCTCCGAAAAAATATGCTGAATCGAATCAGTTGCTCGCATGATAAAACAGTTATTGCCCGCGCAAAGCTTTTCCTGCAAAGCGTACAGGTCAATCGAAATATCTTTGAGTACGCCCGAAAGCGATTGCTCCGCCCGCTTAAGGTCGATCAAAACCGAGACCCCACTGTAATACTCCAACGGAAAACAGGGGCTTTTTGTTTGATTGGCCACCATATTCGCCGAAAGGTCGCCTTCTTCTAAATAAACACAGGTGCCGTTCAAAAAATCGCATTCGAAGCGTCCCCTACGGCAATGGTTAATCTCCATCACGTCGGCTGTCGTGCCCTTGCCGGAAACACAATAGGAGGAATGGAAATCATTATAGACTAACTCAACCCCGTCAAACACCTCAAAGCTTACCATTGTTCCCTCTCCGCCAATGTTTATCATGTGGTACACCGTACAGTCGGGCTGGTGCGTAATCGACAAAAACTCCGGGTCAACCAAATCATACTCCTCTAATGAGTGCATAAAATCCCTCCGCTTCTCCCTTTGCATCCGGCTTGCCGTCGTCCGCCCACGCCAGACTCAGCAAAAGTACAGACCAACAAAGTCAAGTTAGTCTTTTCTAACTTAAAGCGTATCAAATACAACACGCAATGTCAAGCACAGCAGGATTTACTCACCCAAAAGCGCTTAGTGCCCAGCGATTTTCTCTGTTTGAGTGCTTTCCCTTTTGGACGGCAAAACACGAAAAACGAATCGTTTTCCGTGTTTTGCCTGTTAGGAATATTCAAATGGAAGGAAACGCTTTTTTACAGTCTTCGCCGAACTTGATCTGCAATGCCTGCACAATCAGGTCAACGCAGTTCTCAATCCCCCACCGGCCGCTGTTCAGCGTTATATCATAGTTTACCGGGTTGGTCCAGTAGTTGCCGCCGGTGTAATATTTATAATATTCGGCACGGTATTTGTCCGTTTTCGAAATCAGGTTGTGCGCTTCACTTTCCGAAACGTTCATTGTCTGCATCACGCGCTTGGCACATACGGGCCTGCGTGCCTCAATATACACACTCAGCACATTGTCAAAATCTTTCAGCACGTAATCCGCGCATTTGCCTACAATGACGCAGCTTTCAGTACGGGCCAGCTCCTGAATAATTTTTTTCTGAAACTCAAACAGGCGGTCGTCAGATTCAAACGGATTGGTGTGCGGCAGCGGGGTCAGCAGCTTTTGCAGCGACATCAGCTGCTGACGCAGGTATCCGTCCCGCAGGCGCTCATCAACCTCTACAAAATCGTGTTCGTCCCGTCCGCTGTATTGCGACGCGAGCGTCAGGATTCGATTGGCATAGCTATGGATTCCCAGACGATCTGCCAGTCTGGAGGCTATTTCGCGGCCGCCCGTTCCAAAACCGCGGGCTATCGTAATCACAATATGGTCCATCGTTCACACTCTCCCTTTTTCTCCGCATAGGGATACGAATCTTTCTATTAGTTCATGGTTCTGAGAGGCACCGGATGAATCTCTTCTGGAATCGGAAGATAGGTCTGCCCTTGCAGAGCCAGAGTGTGCTCCTCTTTGGCCATCTCTAAAAGCTCCGGCTGCTGCATCAGACGCATGGCAGTGAGTGCAATCACTTTACCGGCCAGTAGCATTCCCTTATGCGCGTGAGAGGATTTCCCCTGAGAAACCACCTGCCAGGAATGCCCCGGAGTTCTGGGCGCCCAAGCGGCAGTGTACAGCTGCGCGGTCGGGCACATCCAGCTGACATCGCCCACATCGGTTGAGCCTGCTTCCACACGCACCAAGTGCATCGGCTCGTAGGGCACAATAAAATCGTAGAGGGGGTCAGATTTTTTCCCCAAAAGAAACTTCTTGTTTTTTGGGTCCATCCGCTCCTGAACCGCATCCATGTAACCGCGGTCGGCCCCCGCAGGCGCAGTGTCGGCATAGCGCTGCGTCAGCTCGTATTCCTCAGGAGTATACCTCGGCGTGCCGACCTCCGTGAGGGAATCAAACAGAGCCTGCTCCAGCACCTGATTCGAGATCATGTTGGCGCAGGATTTGATCAGTTGATGCTCCACAGTGGTTTCGGTCATGAGTGCCGCGCCCTGCGCAATTTTCTTCACCCGGTTCAAAAGCTCCAGCGCCTGATCCTGCCTTGGGGCGCGAACCAGATAAACCGCCTTGGCCAGATTCTGCACCACATTTGGGGAGTACCCACCTGCATTGGTAATCGCATAATGAATGCGCGCTTTTTCAACCATGTGTTCCCGTAAAAAATTGGTTCCCACATTCATCAGCTCCAGCGCGTCAAGTGCGCTGCGACCCATTTCAGGGCTGCCGGCGGCGTGAGCGCTGATGCCGTGAAAGGTAAATTGCACCTGAAAGTTTGCGAGCGAGCTGTTCTGGCAGACCATGTTCAGGCTGGACGGGTGCCAGGTCAGCGCACAGTCCAGCTTGGAGAAAGCACCCTCTCTGGCCATGTAGGCTTTGCCGGAGCCGCCCTCCTCGCCGGGGCAGCCAAAATAGGTAACCGTGCCGGAGAATCCGTCCTCCAGATACTTTTTGACTGCCAGTGCCGCCGCGACGGAACCAACGCCAAGGAGGTTATGTCCGCAGCCGTGACCGTTTGCTTCAGGATGATCGGATTCTTTTTGAACAACTCCTGCCTTTTGATTCAGACCCGACAGCGCGTCGAACTCGCCCAAAATGCCGATTTGAGGGCTGCCCGACCCAAAGGTAGCGGTAAACGCGGTTTGAATATGGAACGCGCCCCTTTCTACCGCAAAGCCCTCCTTTTCAAGGAAAGAACTAAGAGCCTCTGCCGACTGAAATTCTTCAAACTGCGTTTCGGCATAGTCCCATATCTGATCACTCAGAGCGCTGAGCGGGGTTGCTTTCTCATCAATTTCCGCAAGATAACGATGCAGATCCAACTCTCGTTTCATATGTCATCTCCTGGTTCTATCGAAAATAATCCAGCACACTCTCCATTACAACCTGGTACCCGAGCGGCAGGGAATCAATTTCCACATATTCCTCCCTTGTATGCGCTCCGTCGCCGTAATATGCCCCAAAGCACACACTGGGAATCCCCTGTGACAGGGGAATGTTGCAGTCGGTGGAGGAGGACGCGGTGCCCGGGCGCTTTCCAGTCACCTGCTCGATGATATCGCCCGCCCTCTGTACCAGCCGATCACGTTCTGCGGCCGCCGCCCCGGCAAGCTGCTCACCGGGGCGGTACCCGACCTCCTCTGCCGTAACCTCTACTCCGCGCTTGCGGTGCGCGGAGAAAATCTTTTCATATTGCTCCTGCATATATTGCAGACCGCGCGCATCATCCGACCGGTATTCGCACAGCATTTCGGCATTCTGCGCAATCGTATTTACAGAAGTACCGCCCGAAATCGTGCCGACATTGCAGGTTGTTTTCCCGTATGGGGGAATCTTGACGGCGTACAGATCGGTAACAATCCCAGCCAGCTGCGCAATCGCGTTGGGGCGCCCGTAATTCATATAGGAATGCCCGCCTTGCGTTGTCACGCTGACCCGAAAGCGGCGCGAACCCACCGAACGGTTCACCACATGAGTCAGCGTTCCGTCAAAGCTGCAAAATGCCTGAATGCGCCCCTGATACTCCTCACAGAGCTTGCGGGAACCCTTCAGATTCCCCATTCCCTCTTCTCCAGAATTGCAAACAAACAGCACGCCCAGGCCATCCTTGGGTTTTAGTCCCTTTCGCAGAACATAGTTTGCAGTCATCATCAAAGCGGCCAGATTTGCCGTGTCGTCGCCCACGCCGGGCGCCCAGAGCCGCCCCGAATGCTCCCTGACGGGAAGCGGGTCGGTATCCGGAAATACGACGTCGGTGTGGGCGCAGAACACAATCACCGGGTTCTCTTCTGTTACTCCAACGGGGCAGATCACATTGAGCGCGCTGTCGGTATAAGTCCCCTTAGCCCCGCAGGACTCCAGCCACTGCCTGCAAAACTCCATCCGTTTTTCCTCGTGGTTCGACGAGGATGGAATCGCCGCCAAGGTCTTTAATAGCTGATACGCTTCATCGCTGTGGGTCTGTAAGAAATCCTGCGCGTGTTCTGTCAGCACTGCTGCTACCTCCTAATCATTCATTGATTGTTTCAGGCTGTGCCGACCAGCCCTCTTCATACATCAGGCAGGCCACCCGGTGCCCGGGTACAACCTCCTTTAAATGGGGTGTGCGCAAAGAGCACTGCTCTGTGGCGTACGGGCAGCGCGTATGGAACACACAGCCGGACGGCAGATTGATAGGGGACGGAAGATCGCCCTGTAACATGATTCTCTCTTTTTTGGTGTGGGGCGAGGGATTCGGAACAGCGGAAAGCAGCGCGTTCGCATACGGATGCATCGTATTGCGGAACAGCTCCTCCGTTTCAGCCTCCTCCATCATGTGCCCCAGATACATCACACCGACTCTGTCTGACACATATTTTACCACACTCATGTCGTGCGCGATGAACAAAAAGGAAATATGCTCCTTCTCGCGCAGATCCTGCAGCAGGTTGATAATCTGTGCCTGAATCGATACGTCGAGTGCAGATACCGGCTCATCACAAATAATGATTTTCGGGTTTAAAATCAGCGCTCTGGCCAGGCCGACCCTCTGCCGCTGGCCGCCGGAAAACTCATGCGGGTAGCGGTAGAAATGCTCGAGCCGCAGCCCCACCTTTTCCATAATTTCCACCGCGGTATCCATACGGGATTCACGGGTGCCGATATTGTGAATCTTCAGCGCCTCCGTGAGGATATCTCCCACTCGCTGCTTCGGGTCCAGCGAGGTGTAAGGGTCCTGAAACACCATCTGGATCTGGCGGCGCATATCGATCAGCTGATGACGCTTCATAGCCGTCATATCCTGATCCAGCACCTCAATCGAGCCGCCGGTGGGTTCGGTCAGGTAGGCCAGTGTGCGGCCCAGCGTGCTTTTACCGCAGCCGGTTTCCCCTACAAGGCCGTAAATCTCTCCCTCATACAGAGAAATGTCCACACCATCCACCGCTTTTACGTTCTTTTTCGCCCTGCCAAGAACAGAACTGCGAACCGGAAAATATTTTTTGACTCCCGTTCCGCGCAAAACCACCTTTGCGGTATTTGTCATGCTCGTTTCCTCCTAACCGGCCTCATACTTAAGACGCTCCTGGTATAAGCTGCCGCTCAACTCATTCCTATAGTGACAGCGCACCCCCTGTGTTGCCGAAACCCGGCTCAGCTCGGGCATTTGCTCACTGCACAGGTCGGTGGCGTAAGGGCAGCGCGGGGCAAACCGGCAACCCACGGGAATCTGATCCAGCAGCGGCACCGTGCCGCTAATCTGGTACAGCCGGGTCGCCTTGGCGGTGTCGAGCTTGGGAATCGAATTCATCAGTCCCATGGTATACGGGTGCATGGGATGATCGAAAATATCCTCCACCAAGCCTTCCTCCACGATCTGGCCAAGGTACATCACAATGACTCTGTTGCACGTTTCCGCCACAACCGCCAAATCGTGCGTAATGAGCATCACCGCCATGCCGAGGCGCTTATTCATATCCACAATCAAATCCATAATCTGCGCCTGAATCGTCACATCCAGCGCGGTAGTGGGCTCGTCGGCAATCAAAAGCTGCGGGTGGCAGGCCAGTGCAACCGCGATCATTACTCTCTGCCGCATGCCGCCGGAAAGCTCAAACGGGTACTGGTAAAACCGCCGGGCCGGGTCGGGAATGCCAACCAGGTTCAGCATTTCAATGGCCTGCTCCCTGGCCTCTGCTTTTGTCTTTTTCTGGTGGATCAGAATCGCTTCCATGATCTGATTTCCCACCGTAAATACCGGATTCAGCGAGCTGAGCGCATCCTGAAACACCATCGAAATTTTGGCGCCGCGCACGCTTTCCATCTGCTTTTCGGGAATCGCAAGCAGGCTTTCCTCGTGAAACAGGATGTCGCCGGTGTAGCGCACGAACGATTTCTCATCATACAGCCGGAGAATCGACTGCGAGGTTACGCTTTTTCCGCACCCCGACTCGCCGACGATGCCGAGCATTTCGCCCGCGTAAACCTCAAAGCTGACACCGCCCACCGCCTTGAGCATGCCGCGCTCCGTTTTAAATTCCGTACATAAATTTTCTACCTGCAATACTTTTTCCATGCTGCCGGTCTCTCCTCTCCTACTGCTTCTCCAGCCAACAACAAAGGGAGTTTGCCTCTCCCCGCCGGTGGCGGGGAGAGCGCAATTTCTTCTTTTTTCAGCCGCAGATTCGCTTCAGTTGCTCTTCGGGTCCATCAGATCGCGCACACCGTCACCCAGAAGGTTCAGCCCCAGTACCGTCAGCGCGGTGAACGCGCCGGGGAACAGAATCATCCACCAGGCGGTGTAGATTACGTCTTTCCCTTCCTTTAAAATGTTACCCCAGCTGGGCGAAGGAGCCGGAACCCCCGCGCCGAGAAAGCTGAGGGCCGCCTCTGTGATGATGGCACTCGCAAACACGAAAGTCATCTGAACAATCATCGGCGAGAGGATGTTCGGCACAATGTGCGCCCACAGAATCCGCTTCTGAGAAGAACCGAGGCAGCGCATGGCCTCGATATACGTCTGCTCCTTAACCACCAGCGCCTGGCTGCGGGCCAGACGAGCCATATTGGGAATATTGACCACAATCAGGCTGATGATCACGTTTTTGATATCCGCGCCCAGCACCGCCATCATGGTGATGGCTAAAAGCGTGCTGGGGATGGCCTTGAGGCCGTCGCAGATCCGCATTAAAATGTTATCTGCCAGCTGATTGGTGCTGGCATACAGCCCGATCACAAGGCCGAGGAAGCCGGAAACAATGCCCACCGTAAAACCGACGGTAAGCGAAATTCTGGCGCCGTACAGCACGCGGGAAAACACGTCGCGCCCCATATTGTCCGTACCAAACCAATGCTCGGCGCTAATGCCCTGAAGGCGGTCTGCGGTATTCATCGCCAGCGGGTCGTGCATGGCAATCAGCGGGGCAAACAGCGCCAGAATAATCACCACCGTAACAACCGACAGCCCAAAGATCGAAGCCCGGTTATGGGTAAATTTTTTCAGCCGGATTTCCATCTGCTCCTGCGCCAGCTTTTTCTTCTGCAAACTCAAGTTGTTCTGAGAAACCGTGTAGGTCATGGTTCCCTCCGATCCGGTCGCGTTTGTATTTAGCATTTCATTCACCCTCCCCTCAGGTTGCTCGGACTCTGGGGTCCGCCACGCCGTACAGCAGATCTACCAGCATATTGATGAATACATTGAACAACGCGATTAAAAGAACAATCGCCTGAATCACGTAATAGTCGCGCCGGCCGATGGAATTGACCATTAGCTGCCCCAGTCCGGGGATGGAAAACAGGCTTTCAATAACCGCCGCGCCGGCCAGCATCTGAACCGCGCTCTGGCCGATCATCGTTATGATCGTAACCAATGAGTTTCTGAGAGCATGCTTTGCGATGATGACAAAATTCCGCACGCCCTTGGCCTTGGCCATTTTAATGTAGTCGCTGCCCAGAACCTCCAGCATCGCGGAGCGGGTCATGCGCATCATCAGTGCCGCGTTCATAAACCCAAGGGCAATTGCCGGCAGCGTCAGCGATTGAATGTGAGGCCACAGCCCCCGGCTGAGTTCCACATACCCGGAAACCGGGAAAAAATGCAGCTTCACGGCAAAAATAAGCATCAGGAACAGGCCGAACAAAAAGCTGGGCAGCGAAATCCCCGCCAAAGACAGAACCGTAACACCGTGATCTATCCCTGTTCCCTTGTTCCTGGCCGCCAGCATTCCCATCGGAATCGCGATTACGCTGGCAATCACCAGTGCGTACAGCGCAAGAGAAATGGTAGGTTTCACATGGCTGATCACCATGGATAAAACCGATTCCCCTCCTGCCGTGCTGACTCCGAAATCACCATGGAACATATTTCCAATCCAGATAAAATACTGTTCCACCACCGGACGATCCAAACCCATTTTTGCTTCCAGCTTCGCAACGTCGTCCGCTGTGGCCAAATCTCCCAGCATGGCGGCTGCCGGGCTGCCGGGCACCATTTTCAGCAATGTGAAAATGACCACCGACACCACGAATAAAACTGGTATAACAGACAGCAGTCTCCTAACAATGAATTTCTGCATCAGCTTTCCCCCCACAACCAAAGGATTCTAAAAATGAAATCATTCTACTATTCATTAGTCCTTTCGTTTCTTCCCCCGCCTGCGGTGGGGGAAGAAACGCTCAAATTCCTCATAAGGCTTTAGAAAAGCGAATAGATTCTGTTTTAGACTCCCGTAAAAATATCCGACTTAAGACTCGATGATACCGGCGTTCCAGAATTTGGGTCCGCCGCTGTACATATTGATGCCGGTCACATTTTTCTGCCATGCGAACATGCCCATGTAGTGGCCGGGGCAAATGATCGGCAGATACTCCCAGGAATACCCCTGCAGCTCAGTCCACTTTGCTTTTGCCTCTTCCAGCGTGGGAGCGGAGGTCATTTCTTTAAACAGCTTCGACAGCTTTTCATCGGTAGACCAGCCGGGATACTTCGCGCCAAAGTACAGCTTGAGCGACGGTACCGGAACCTCTGCGAAGGAGGTGATATACATATCAAACTTTGTGGGATCTTTGCGGTATTCCGTCAAAGTAGCCCAGTCAACAACGGTGAGCTTCACGGGGATACCGATCTTTTCGAGCTGCGATTTGATTGCAATGCCCATGTTATCCATTTTGTTCAGGGTAGCGACCAGAATGGTGAAGGTTTCCCCCTTATAGCCGTTATCCGCAAGAATCTTCTTGGCCTTCTCGGGGTCTTTCAGGTTGTAGTTTTCCTTCCCGGCGTCAGAAGACCAGAACGGCTGACCGGCGTCCATATAAGAGGAACCAAGCTCGTAAGCCTTGCCGAAAGAAGCTGTCAGAAGCTCGTCGTAATCGAGAGCGGTATTGACTGCGGTACGGAAATACTGCTTAGAGGCAATCCCCTGCTTGTGGTTCGGAATCAGTGCGATGGTACCCATCTGCGAGCTGACTGTGGTCAGATTCGAATTGCTCTGTAAGCGAGAGAAATCATCGTAGGCAACGTTAAACGCAACATCGTACTGCCCGGCTTCCAAACCGGCGGACTCTGTGGCCTGATCCGCAACCAGATCAAATTCGAGCACCTTGGTGGGAGCCGCCTTGTAGCCGCTCCAGCCGTCCACTTCCGTGCCCTTTGTGCCATAGGCAGCATAGTCGTCGAAACGCTCCAGCTTAATGTACTGATCCTGCTTCCACTCGGAAAACTTGTAGGGACCGGTGCCGATGTAGTCTTTCAGGAAGCCGTTGGAGTCTTCATTCTTGCACGCGGCGGCTGTTGTAATGGAGGCCGGCTGCGCAGCGCCCGCAATCATAGCGGGCAGCAGGATCAGCGAGGATTTGCCGTCGATTTTAACGGTGTAATCATCCACCTTAACAAACCGTGCGTCGCCAACCATTGTACCGGCGGAGCTGAAGCCCTCAATCCAGCGGTTCATGGAGGCCACCACATCGTCGGCCTTCATTTCGCTGCCGTCATGGAATTTAACGCCCTTTCTCAGTACAAAGGTAAGCGTTTTACCCTCGTTTGTCGCTTCATATTTTTCTGCTAACTCCGGTACCGCTTCCGCCTTGGAATTCAGCGTAACCAGCTTTTCCCAAACGGTACCATCACAAATCTGTCTTGCAATCAGGGAGCTGTTCTTATGCAAATCCAAAGATGGGGCCTGCTGTGTTACCGCAATGTGCAGCGTTTCCTTGTATTTTGCATTTTCCGGGGCCGATGCACTGCCGGAATCGGTGGAGCTTTGTGTTCCGGAAGACCCGGAACAGGCTGTCAGCGACATGGCCGCCGCCAGCACCAAAGCAAGGAATCGTTTCAACTTTTTCGATTTCATGTGGTACCCTCCTAACAAATGTTTCAATTACTTTATAACAAAAAGGGCACACGAATTATAAAAAATTCGCATGCCCCATTGCAAGCCGGTTAACGTGTATTTGGAATGTTGTTTTGAATTATACGTCCGACAAAAAAGATTTGTCAATAGGACGAAAGCGCATTCTGCAAGTTGCCAAAGCTTTAAAATCATATTTCTCTACTTTTTCTTTGCAAAAGCCCGCTCATAGCAGAGAGTTTTTTCTTCAAATATAGATAACAGCTCTATATTTTATTCGCATTTTGAAAAACTAAGGTAAGTTTTCACAAATTTTAAAAAGAATTTTTCACTTTTAAAACTTGCACAAATGCTTGCTTTGAAACAATATGAATATCTAGTTGATTTTAACAGAATAACAAATTACTACAAAAAACCTCTTTCTAGGGAATCAATTTCGTTTTTCTGTTTTGTGCAGTTGATTTTTCTATTTGAAAGCTCATCCTCTAATTTTTTTGTCTTTATCACATCGCTTCCAAAAAATCAATCTGTTATTTTACAATCAATACATTTACTTGTTCTGATTATTATTGTATATTATAAACAAAAGAATTGCCATAAAACGGAAATTATAATTTTTTATTTTGATTTTTTTGCTGCGGAGCAAATAAATGGCGTGTGAAATGCTTTGAATGTAAAGCCACCCGGGGCGTATACCGGCAATATAACGTATTTAGGGGGATGAGTAGATGTATCGCGTTTTTCTGGTAGAGGACGAACAGTTGATTCGTGAAGGAATCAAACGCTTAGTGGAATGGGAGGAATACGGCTTTAAATTTGTGGGAGAGGCGGCCGACGGCGAGCTGGCCTGGCCGCTGATTCAAAAGGAAAAGCCCGACATCGTAATTACGGACATCCGCATGCCCTTTCTGGACGGTCTTTCCTTAAGCCGCTTGATCAAAAAAGAACTGCCTGACACACTGATCATCATCCTAAGCGGATACGATGATTTTAATTACGCCAAAAAGGCAATTGAAATCGGCGTCAGCCAGTACCTGCTCAAGCCACTTTCCAAGGATCAGCTGGTGGAGGTGCTGCAAGAGCTGAAAAAGAAAAAGGATAAAATCATGCAGTCCGAACAGTACCACGCGCAGTTCAGCAAGGAGGTACAGGAGTACCTTTCCTCGTCGCGCCGCTCCCTGTTTGACCTGCTCGTTTCGGGGAAAACGTCAATTCCGCAGATTCTGGAACGGGCGGAAAAAATCGGGATCAACCTTTCGGCCATGACGTACAATCTGGTGCTGCTGACGCTGGAGGAGGATCTGCTGCACAGCAACTATACGGCCTGCTCCGCCAATATTCAGGAGCAGATTGAACAAATCTTTTCGGAAGAGTCCGATATTATCCCGTTCGGCGCGGGCATTGAAATGACCGCCTTTCTGATCAAGGCGGACGGCGACGGGATTGCAGAAGCCACCCTCCGCTGTGCATCTGCACTCGAGCAGATTTGCCGTTCGGCAGAGCAAGCACCCCGGTGGACAGTTGTAACGGGAGAACCGGTACCCCGGCTGAGCAGCATCCCCGAATGCTACCACCTGGCCCGAAAGAAGCTGTATCGAACACTTTTGCCCTCTCCGGCCGGCACGGAAGCGCACTCCCAGCCAGAATCCGTGCTGGATTTTAACCCCAACGAGCTGGACGCCAGCAAAATGGATCAACAGATTATCCGCAAATTTCTGACGAACGGTGTTCTGGAGGACGCCGATGCCTTTACGGAGGATTATTTCAACAGCTTCGGCTCCACCGGGCTCAATTCTACGCTGTTCCGCCATTACGTGCTGCTGAACATTCAGTTCACCGCCAGCGCCTTCTGGGACAGCCTGGGGCAGGAGGGGCTCTCCCCCACCCGCTTTCCGCAGCTCCAGCAAAAGCTGGAGACAGCGATCTCCTCACTCGCCAATATGCAGAGCTACGTAGCGGAGCTGTTCCGCGAAACCATCCGCTACCGCGACAGCGTAGTCACCGACCGGTACCGCGAAACAATGTTGAAAGTGCTGGATTACATAGACGAACATTATTCCGACCCCGAAATCGGTCTGAACATGGTGGCCCGGGTGGCCAACGTGAGCGCCACGCATTTCAGCACGATTTTCAGCCAGCAGACCGGAAAAACCTTTGTGGAGTACCTGACGGAAAGCCGTATGAAAAAGGCGAGAGAGCTGCTGCGCTGCACCGGGAAAAGCAGCAGCGAGATTGCGCGGACAATCGGGTACAACGACCCTCATTATTTCAGCTTTCTGTTTAAAAAGGTCAACGGGCAGTCCCCGCGCGACTACCGAAACGGAAAGGGGGAGAAATCATGCTTCTCGCCGGATTCAGACGTTCCGACCACCGGCAGCCGGTAAGCCTGAAAAGCCAGCTCAAACGGCTTTTGGCAGGCGTAGTGCTGGGGTTTCTCTGCGTAATTGCCATCCTATTCGGCATGCTTCTGTTTTTTAATCAGGAGTACAAGGAATCTTTGCAAAACGCCAACACCGCCGCCGAATTCAACAATGAATTTAAGAAAAAGCTGGATCTCGAAATGTATTACTATGTCGTTGGCCCCAGCCAGAAGCAGGAGCTGCCACTGAAGGATGTAGAGGAAGCCAAAAAAATTCTGCAGCGCCTGATGGAAACCACCACGCAATCTGACGACCGGTGGCGACTGAACTCCATGCTGAACCTGTGCAAGCGGCTCGAGGAGTGCATGGTGGCCATTTCCAACACAAAAGGCTACAACGACCGCATGGATCAGCTCGAAAATAATATTTACATCATTACCGCTCTGATCGAGCGGTACATGCACGATTATATTTACAATGAAATACAGCTTTTGTCGCGGCTGCAGCAGGAGATCAACACGCGCGTTTTTACCGCCATTCTGATTACCATCGCATTTTCTATCGCAATCGTTTTTATGATCGTTCTGTCTTCTCTGCGCTTTGCCCGGCGTATCACAGACCCCATCGACCAGCTTTGCGAAAAGGCCCGGTGCCTTGGCGACGGGGAATTCCATGTAGAACCGATACAGACAAGGAGCATTGAAATCAAGATGCTCGACGAGGGCTTTAACGAAATGGCAGAACGCATTCAGTCGCTGCTGATCCGCATTAAAAACGAGCAGATGACGCTGCGCCGCACGGAACTGGAGCTGCTTCAGGCGCAAATCAACCCCCACTTTTTATACAACACGTTTGATTCGATTGTCTGGTTGGCAGAAACACAACGCAACCGGGAGGTCATCCAGATGGTAACCAGCTTGTCGAGCCTGTTCCGCAATTCCCTGAGCAAGGGAAAGGATGTCATCAATATTGAAACCGAGCAGAAGCAGATTCGCAGCTACCTCGAAATCCAGCAGATTCGGTACAGCGACATTATGGATTATGAGATTGACCTGCCCGAGTCCCTGTTCCCGTATGCCATCCCGAAGCTCACGCTCCAGCCCCTAGTGGAAAACGCCATCTACCACGGCATCAAGCACAAGCGCTCCCGGGGCAAAATCGTCATCCGCGGGCGCGAGGACGGCAACGACATCGTGATTCGTGTGGAGGATAACGGAATCGGCATGTCGGAAGAACAGCTCGACGCGCTGCAAAGCCGCATTCAGGAAAACCGCTCGAAGGGGTTCGGGCTATCAAACGTGCAGCAGCGCCTGCAGCTTTACTGCGGCGAAGCGTACGGCCTAAGCTTCCAAAGTGAAAAAGGTGTGGGGACAACGGTTTTCGTGCGAATCCCGAAACAGAATCAACTTGTATAAGAAAAAAATCAACTTTTCTAAAAATCAGATGGCAAAACCAAAAAAGTAGAACAAAACGAATAAAAATATCCATGGTTTTCCATTTTGCTGCCGAGTATAATTCAAATAACGGCAACAGGGAAACAGCCATTCCGGTTTTTGTTCTTTTTCAAAACAATTTGGGAGGAGAAAATGTATGAAAAAGTTTTTATCTGTTCTTCTGGCCATGGCGATGGCCATGAGCTTTGCTGCCTGCAGCGGCTCAACAGCCAACAGCTCTACGGCCGCCACGGCTGCTCCAACGGAAAGCAAAGCCACCGGAGGGGATTCCAGTAAGCTGACCGTGGTCGGCTTCTCGCAGGTGGGCGCCGAATCCGACTGGCGCACGGCCAACACCGCCTCAATGAAAGAAACCTTTACCGAGGCCAACGGCTACAAGCTGATTTTTGATGATGCACAGCAAAAGCAGGAAAATCAGATCACCGCAATCCGCAACTTCATTCAGCAGGAAGTCGATTACATTGTTCTGGCTCCCGTTACCGAAACCGGCTGGGACACCGTTCTGAAGGAAGCAAAGGATGCCGGCATCCCGGTCATCATTGTGGACCGTATGATCGACGTTTCTGACGACAGCCTGTTCACCTGCTGGGTCGGCTCCGACTTCCGCAAGGAAGGCGATACCGCCGTAAAGTGGATGCAGGAGAACCTCAAAGACAAAAAAGAGCTCAATATTGTTCACCTGCAGGGCACCATCGGTTCCTCCGCACAGATTGGCCGTACCGAAGGCCTGAAGGCCGGCGTAAAAGCAAACTCGGGCTGGAAGCTGGCTGCACAGCAGACCGGTGAATTCACCCAGGCCAAGGGGCAGGAAGTCATGGAGAGCATCTTGAAGCAGAATGACAAGATCGATGTGGTTTATTGTGAGAACGACAACATGGCATTCGGCGCAATCGACGCAATCGAAGCAGCCGGTAAAAAAGCCGGTAAGGGCGGCGACATCACTGTGATCTCCTTTGACTCCACCAAAGCCGGACTCGAAGCAACGCTCAAGGGCAAAATTAACTATAACGTAGAATGCAACCCGTTGCATGGCCCCCGTGTGGAATCAATCATCAAAGATTTGAAAGCAGGCAAGACTCCGCAGAAACTTGCTTACGTAGATGAAACTGCGTTTGACGCCAACACCATCACGCAGGCTACAATCGACGCACGCGCGTATTAATCACGCTCCCCGTTCCTAACAAAGATATGTTCCTGTGTGGTGCGGAGCATCCGGATAATGTTCCGGGGCTCCGCGCTACACTTTTTATCCCCTCATATTCCGAAAGCAGGTGGCGACCCATGGAAGAAAACATCGTTTTGAAAATGCGCGGAATTACAAAGCTGTTCCCGGGAGTAAGGGCTCTCCAAAATGTGGACTTTACTTTGCGAAAGAGTGAAATTCACGCCCTGATGGGCGAAAACGGCGCGGGAAAATCCACCCTCATCAAAGTGCTGACCGGCGTGTACCCCATGGACTGCGGAGAGGTTCGCCTCGAAGGGCAGGAGCCGGCTGCGATTCGTTCCCCGCAGGAGGCACAGCGCCGGGGAATCAGCACTGTTTATCAGGAAATCAACCTGTGCCCGAACCTGACTGTGGCGGAAAACCTGTTCATCGACCGGGAACCGCGCAGAATGGGACTGATCGACTGGAAAGAAATGAACCGGCGCTCCGGTGAGCTGCTGGAACATTTGGATATTGAAGTGGAACCAACCCGCCAGCTGAGTGACTGCTCCATTGCGGTGCAGCAGATGATCGCAATTGCGCGCGCGGTGGATATGCAGTGTAAGGTTCTCATTTTGGATGAGCCGACCTCGTCGCTGGACGACGACGAGGTTGAAAAGCTGTTTGAGCTGATGCGGCGGCTGAAAGAGCAGGGTGTGGGAATCATTTTTGTCACCCATTTTCTGGAGCAGGTGTATGCCGTATGTGACCGGATTACGGTGCTGCGCAACGGCGAGCTGGTAGGTGAATTTCTCACGGCCGAGCTGCCGCGGCTGCAGCTTGTGGCTAAAATGATGGGGAAGGATTTTGACGATCTGGCCCAGATTAAATCCATGAAGGAAATGGAGAAAGATCCCCGTGAACAGGCTCCTCTGCTGGAGGCGGAGGGTTTGTTCAGCCACGGGCACGTAAAGCCTTTCAATCTGTTCTGCTACCCGGGTGAGGTAGTCGGGTTTACCGGGCTTTTGGGCTCGGGCCGCAGCGAGCTGGTACGCACTCTGTATGGGGCCGACAAGCCCGACGGCGGCACCCTGAAGCTTAGGGGCAAGCCCGTCAAAATCGATACGCCGCTTCAGGCCATGATGCATGGCATGGGGTATCTGCCTGAAGACAGAAAACACGACGGCCTTTTCGCCGATCTTTCGGTGCGTGAGAACATCATCATCGCCCTTCAAACCAAAAAGGGCATGTTCCACCCCATGAGCCGCAAAGAAATGGAGGATTTTGCCGACAAGTACATCCAGCTCCTCCAGATTAAAACCGCCAGCCGCGAAACGCCGATGAAAAGCCTTTCGGGCGGCAACCAGCAAAAGGTGATCATCGGACGGTGGCTGCTGACGAACCCTGAATTTCTGATACTGGATGAGCCGACGCGCGGTATCGACATCGGCACCAAGACAGAAATTCAGAAGCTGATGCTGCAGCTGGCTGACCAGGGAATGAGCATCACGTTTATTTCATCAGAAATTGAAGAAATGCTGCGCACCTGTTCGCGTATGATTGTCATGCGCGACCGCGAAAAGGTTGGCGAGCTGACCGGCAGTGACCTGACACAGGATAAAATCATGCACACCATCGCAGGGGGGGAATCGGCCAATGAACAGTAAGCGAAAATCGGGCTCTGAACTGCTGCGCAGCGTCACCGGCCACCACCTGTTTTTACCCATTGTGTTTCTGATTATTGTGCTTCTCACCAATGTGATTAAAACGCCAAATTTCTTCGAGGTGTCCGTCAACGGCGGCGTTTTGTACGGCTATGTAATCGATGTCATCAACAGGGCTTCCGAGCTTGTCATTCTGGCCATCGGCATGACCCTCGTTACGGCGGCCTCGGGCGGGCAGGACATCAGCGTCGGTGCCGTGATGGCGGTGGCGGCGGGCGTCTGCTGCCAGATTCTTTCGGGCGGCGAGGTTTCCACCAGCACGTTCCACAACCCGCTGATTCTGGCGATTGCCGCAGCCCTTCTTGCCTCCATGCTGTGCGGCGCATTTAACGGTATTTTGGTGGCACGGCTGAACATTCAGCCCATGGTAGCCACTCTGATTCTGTTTACCGCCGGGCGCGGCATTGCCCAGCTCGTCACGCGCGGGCAGATCACCTATATCCGCGTGGATGCGTATAAAATCCCCGGCGGATACATCCCCGGCTGCCCGATTCCCACGCCGATTTTCTTTGCCGCAGGCACCGTGATTTTGGTGGCGCTGGTGCTGAAGTTTACCACGCTCGGCCTGTATATCGAGAGCGTGGGCATCAACAGCAGCGCGGCGCGCATTGTCGGCCTGAATTCTACCCGCATTAAATTCATCGCTTATGTAATCTGCGGCTTGTTGTCCGGTGTGGCCGGATTTGTGGCGTCGAGCCGCATCTACTCCGCCGACGCGAACAACATTGGCCTCAACCTGGAAATGGATGCCATTCTGGCGGTCGCTCTGGGCGGTAACCTTCTCTCAGGCGGCAAATTCAGCCTGATGGGCTCCGTGATCGGCGCCTACACGATTCAGGCGCTGACTACCACGCTGTACGCCATGAAGATTTCTTCCGACCAGCTGCCGGTATATAAGGCCATCGTCGTCATTCTCATCGTGGTACTCCAAAGCCCCGTATTCCAGCGGAAGTTTTACGCCTTTCAGGCGAAGCTGCGTTCCTACGCGGCCGCGAACCGAAAGGAGGGGACTGCCTCATGAGAAAGAAACTCCATTTAAACGACACCGGCTTTCTGCTGTTTGTCACCATCGGGCTGTTTGCACTGATGTACGCGGCGGGAATGGTCGCTTTTGCCGACGCCGGCTTTGCAAAGCCGCAGATGTTCCTGAACCTGTTTATCTCGAACGCGGGCCTGATCGTGATTTCGTTAGGGCTTACGCTCGTGATGATCACAGGCGGAATCGATATTTCGGTTGGCTCGGTCACGGCGCTCGTGGCCATGGCCTCCGCATACCTGATGGAAATCGCCGGGGCCAGCGCCCACACCGCGCTTATCGCCTCTCTGCTGATCGGTCTCGGGTTTGGCCTGGTGCAGGGATATTTGATTTCCTATCTCGACATCCAGCCGTTCATCGTCACACTGGCGGGCCTGTTCTTTGGCCGCGGCATGACGGCGGTGATCAGCAAGCAGATGATCTCAATTAAAAACGAAACGTTCCTCGCATGGGCCAACTATAAAATCTACCTGCCCATCGGCACACACAACAAGCGCGGCATTTTTCAGCCCGCGTACATCTACCCCACCGTAATTATCGCGCTCGCAGCGCTGATTGTGATTGCCGTGGCGCTGAAATACACCAAATTTGGTCGCAGGCTCTATGCCATCGGCGGCAGCCAGCAAAGCTCCCTCATGATGGGTCTGAACGTGCGGCGCACGAAATTCCAGGCCTATTTGCTCAACGGTTTTCTCGTGGGACTCGGCGGCTTTCTCTTCACTCTCAACAGCTGCGCCGGATTCGTCGAGCAGGCCAAGGGCCTTGAGATGGACGCCATCTCCGCCTCCGTCATTGGCGGCACGCTGCTTTCGGGTGGCGTGGGCAACCCCGTGGGCACCCTGTTTGGCGTGCTGATTAAGGGCACTATCTCGAGCCTGATTACAACACAGGGCACGCTATCCAGCTGGTGGGTTCGCATCGCCCTGTCGTCACTGCTTTGCTTCTTCATAGTTTTGCAAAGCATCATCTTCTCGCGCAAGAAAAAAAATGTATAGCACTGAATTTCATGCAGACCTGTGCCCTGCCCGTTAATCCCTCATACAGCGGGCACACGACCTTGCACCTGAGGAGGCAACCCTATGAAACAGATTTTCTCCGCAGAATGTTCCTCACAGCGTTGGATCGCCGAGGGGAACACGACGCTTGGTATTGAGCTTGGCTCCACACGCATCAAGGCGGTTCTGATCGGGCCGGATTACGCCCCGCTGGCATCCGGCGGGTTCGACTGGCAGAACCGGTTCGAAAACGGCGTCTGGTCATATCATCTGGACGACGTGTGGCAGGGGCTGCAAACCAGCTTTTCTGGCCTTTCGGCGCAAGTGCTGGAGCGGTACGGTGTTCCGCTGACCACCACCGGCGCGCTCGGCATTTCGGCCATGATGCACGGCTACCTGGCCTTTGACGAATACGGTGAACAGCTGGTACCGTTCCGCACATGGCGCAACGTAATCACTGAGCAGGCCGCCGCACTTTTAACGGAAGAATTTCAGTTTAATATCCCGCAGCGGTGGAGTATTGCCCATCTCTATCAGGCGATGCTGAACCGGGAGCCCCATGTCAACAGCATCAATTTTCTCACCACGCTGGCGGGCTACGTTCACTGGAGATTGACCGGAGAGCAGGTTCTGGGCGTTGGCGATGCCTCCGGTGTATTCCCCATCAACAGTGAAACCGGAGATTACGATGACGGGCGAATCCGTCAGTTTGAAGCGCTCGCGGCAAAAAACGGCTTTTCACAGCCGCTGCGCAGTCTGCTCCCCCGTGTGCTGAGGGCCGGGGAGCCCGCGGGAACACTCACTCCCGAGGGTGCCCGGATGCTTGACCCGAGTGGCCGGCTTTTGCCCGGCATCCCCCTTTGCCCACCGGAGGGCGACGCGGGAACCGGGATGACGGCCACCAACAGCGTGGCGGAAAAAACCGGCAATATCTCCGCCGGAACCTCCATCTTCGCCATGATCGTCCTGGAGCGCCCGCTGTCGCGCGTGTACCCCGAAATAGACATGGTCACCACCCCTTCCGGTAAACCGACGGCAATGGTGCATTGCAACAGCTGTACGTCCGACCTGGACGCGTGGGTTCGCGTTCTTTCGCAAGCGCTGATGGCGCTGGGCATTCAGAAAAGTAAGCCCGAGCTGTACGACGCGTTTTACTACGAGGCACTCAAAGGTGCGCCGGACTGTGCCGGGCTGCTGTCGTACAATTACTATTCCGGCGAACCGATCACCGGCCTGGAGGAGGGCCGCCCGCTGTTTGTGCGCACGCCGGGCAGCGAGCTGACGTATGCTAACTTTGCCCGCACCCTGCTGTACTCGACCGTTGCCACGCTGAAAATCGGCATGGACTTACTGACCGCCGAGCGGGTAAGCGTCACCACTCTGCTGGGGCACGGCGGCCTGTTTAAAACAAAAGGCGTCGGGCAGGCGCTGATGGCCTCTGCCCTGCACACACCCGTAGCGGTGATGGAAACCGCCGGGGAAGGCGGCGCCTGGGGTATCGCGCTTCTCGCCGCGTACCTGAGGGAAAAGCGGGACGGCCAACCGCTGAAGGACTACCTTGCAAGGCAGGTGTTTGCCTCCATTGAAAGCGAGAGCATCCGCCCAAACCCGGAGGACGAAGCGGGCTTTACGGCATTTATGAAACGTTACCGCGAGGGTCTTGCGATTGAGCGTGCTGCGGTACAGCACCTGAAATAACAATTTGCAATATCACACTTTCCCCGCCGCGGCTGGAGAAAGAGAGCAAGCAGGAATTACTATTTTTAGAAAAGATCAGTAATCGCAATCTGGAGAAACGAGGGATTATTTATGAAGCTCAAGGACTATCGGTTCTGGTTTGTGGTGGGCAGTCAGTTTTTATACGGCCCCGAAACGCTGGCTCAGGTGGAGCGCGACTGCCGCGCCATGGTGGAACACCTGAACCAAAGCGGAAACCTGCCCTGTGAAATCGTATATAAGGACATCATCAAGACAAACGACGGTGCCGTCAAGGTCATTAAGGAGGCCAACTACGACGATTCCTGCGCGGGAATCATCACCTTCTGCCACACGTTCAGCCCCTCCAAGCTGTGGATTAACGGCCTTGGACTATTGCAGAAGCCGTGGCTGCATTTTCATACTCAGTTTCACCGAACCATCCCGAATGAAGAGATTGATATGAATTACATGAACCTGCACCAGAGCGCCCACGGTGACCGTGAGCACGGGTTTATCGGGGCGCGAATGCGCATTCCCCGCAAGGTGGTAGCCGGCTACTGGCAGGACGAGGACATTCAGCAGAGCATTGGCAGCTGGATGCGTGCCGCGACTGGTGTGCAGGAGAGCCGCAGCCTGCGTGTGATGCGCTTTGGCGACAACATGCGCAGCGTTGCCGTCACTGAGGGCGACAAGGTGGAAGCCCAAATCAAGCTCGGCTGGCAGGTGAACACCTGGCCGGTGGGTGAACTGGCGGAACTGATTGACGCCGTCACCGAAGCAGAGGTTGAGGCGCTCCTGCACGAATATGAGGAAAAGTACACCATCGCCACCGACGATCTCGACGCCGTTCGCTACCAGGCGCGGGAGGAAATCGCCATCAAGCGCATGCTGGACCGTGAGGGCTGCACCGCGTTCTCAAATACCTTTGAGGATTTATATGGCATGCTCCAGCTGCCCGGCCTTGCGTCGCAGCGGCTGATGGAGCAGGGCTACGGCTACGGCGGCGAGGGCGACTGGAAGGTAGCCGCGATGACTCGCATTCTAAAGGTGATCGGTGAAGGGATTGGCGGCGGCACAGCCTTTATGGAGGACTACACCTACGACCTAACACGCGGCCGTGAGCTTTCGCTCGGCTCACATATGCTCGAGGTATGCCCCAGTATCGCACTGGAAAAACCGCGCATTGAGGTGCACCCGCTCGGCATCGGCGGCAAGGAGCCTCCGGCACGGCTTGTGTTTGAGGGTCGCCCCGGAAAAGCAGTTGTTGCCTGCCTGATTGATATGGGAGGCCGTTTCCGCCTGCTGGTGCAGGACATCGAGTGCATCAAACCAACACAGACGATGCCGAATCTACCCGTAGCGCGTGTGATGTGGAAGCCGATGCCCGATTTAAGAACCGGCGCACAGTGCTGGATCATCGCGGGCGGCGCGCACCATACCACGCTGAGCTACGACGTAACGGCAGACCAGCTTCGCGACTTTGCGCGGATCATGGACATTGAGTTTGTACACATCACAAAGAATACGGTACCGGAGGAGCTTGAGGAAAAGCTGCCCCTCGCCGACTATGTATGGCGCGCGAAAGAAAAATAAGGGCGGTGCGCTCTTTCTTGGGGGTTACGACATGCTGGAGCAATTAAAAGAACAGGTTTGCGCGGCCAACCAGATGCTGCCGGCTCACCATCTGGTTACCTTTACCTGGGGCAACGTCAGCGGCATTGACCGCAAAGAGGGCCTTATGGTCATTAAGCCCAGCGGTGTGGAATACAACGCAATGCAGCAGGAAGACATGGTGGTCCTGCGGCTGATTGACGGCGAAATTGTAGAGGGTACTCTTCACCCCTCCTCCGACGCGCCGACGCATCTGGAGCTGTACCGAAGCTTTCCCTCCATCGGCGGAATCGTACACACGCACAGCCGGTGGGCTACCATTTTCGCGCAGGCCAGGCAGGGCATTCCCGCACTCGGCACTACGCAGGGCGATTATTTCCACGGGGAAATCCCCTGCACCCGCAACATGACGCCGACTGAAATTCAGGGCCATTACGAGCTGGAAACCGGTAGGGTAATTGTAGAAACCTTTTTGGGGCGCAATCCTGGTGAAATGCCTGGCGTTCTGGTGGCCAGCCACGGGCCGTTCGCGTGGGGAACCTCCCCCCTGGACGCCGTACACAACGCCGTAGTGATGGAAGAGGTTGCCTTTATGGCCTGGCACAATCTTGCCTTGATGCCGGGCATTCCAGCCATGCAGCAGGAGCTGCTGGATAAGCACTACCTGCGCAAGCATGGGCCCGCCGCCTATTACGGCCAGCACAATTAACAAAGACGATACGATTCCTTTTCTTTTTCCTTTCCTCTTAATCATACAGAAAAGACCCTGAATGCCTGCCGGGCTTCAGGGTCTTTTCCATTTACAAGCTATTTGTTACCGTCCCTTTGGCAAAAGGAGGTTATCGCGCCCGCAGCGCAAGGAGGTACATCAGAATGCCGACTGCGGCAAGCGCGGCCCCTGCCACCCAATAAACGCCGACGAGCGGCGCAACGGTTCCGTATATATCAAACACACCGGTCAGGCAGCTGCCAACGGTAAGAGCCGCCAGCCCGGAATGATAAGCGTAGCGTGAGGCGGTACTCGGCGGCCTTGTGTCCGGCAGCCGGTACAGCACCAAAAACGGTACCGCTCCGCCAAGCAACGGAAACAGGAACAAGCACCCCATAAAGGGCGAGAACACGCCGTGGCTGAACTGCTCGTAAGCAAATCCGAACACCCCGCAGAAGGCGGCAAGCACTACATACATCCGCACGGTTCTGCCCAGCTTCTGCTTATCCAATGTAGACAATGTCGCTCACCTTCCTTTCGCTGATTTTGTTCCCGCCGGTAGTGGGCTGGTTAATCACCTTGCCGTTAAACACCATGGTGGAGGAACCGCCGCCGTCAAGATTATATGCTGTCTTTACTCCTAGGCTCTTCATAAATTCCGCCATCTGGTACAAAGACAGCCCTGCGCTCTCATCGGTGCGGCCATCAGCCACAACCATCACATAATGCAGGTCGTCAATTTGCCCAATTGCCGTGCGCGGATTACTGGCCATCGCCTTCCCTACCTCTTCGCTCTGTGTCACGGAAACCGCTCCGTCCTTCACAAGAGCCGGGCCGAATGACAGCACCTGCTGCGCACCCTTTTCTAAAAGCTGCGCCGCGGTGACGGAGCCCTCCGTAATAATCCCGAAGGTGCCGTCCTGGTAGATCACCAAATCCTCCTGAGAGGCATCGGAGGAGGTATCGCGGTACAGTACGCCGTTGCGAATCACATACCCGCTGCGCGCGCTGTAGTAATCCCCGTTGATTGCCAGAATGGCGTTATTTTGGTCGGACATGTCCGACGTGGTCTGCGTGATGTTCTTGCCATAGGTGTTGTTCGCCAATGCGGTTTTCAGCGCGCTCGCATCTGAAAGCGTAATGTCCGCAACATAAATGGTGGTATCATCCTGCCGGTATTGCTTCAGCTCGATGCTGGTTTTTCCGTTGCTGTATGAGGTGTCGGTCACTGTGGCCGATGCCGTGTTCGCCGTATCTTCGCTTTCTGAAGTCTGTGTAGCAGACGAAGAAGCGCTCACCCCCTGCGTTGTGCCGGGCGTTGTTACCGTATAGCTGCGGGGGATGACAAAGGCGTCCAGCAGCACATAGGCGGTAAACAATGTAAGGCAGAGGCCGTAGCACAGCGGCCAGAGAATTTTCCAATTTTTCTTCATGAACGTCCCCTCAATCCTGCGTATTTTTTGCCATATCGCAGGCACGCTCGCCCGACCGCCGAAAAATCCAGAACTTTTGCCCAGCCCAGCTCAGGGTAAAAAAGGTAAGCTCTGTTGCCAGCTTTGCGGTAAACTGGTTGATCCCCAGCGAATTGACAAGGAAGCTGAGCAGCACCGTGTTGCCGAGCAGGATTCCCGCAGCCAGCAGGAAATACTGTGTTCCTGTTTTCATGGCGCTGTCTGTATTGCGGAATACAAAGCGCTTATTGATGGCAAAGTTGGCGCTGGCGCTGACCGTTCGCGCCGTAATATTTGCTACCGGAATGCTGACATCGGTTCCCAGCCCCGCCAAACCCACGGCAAGAACACTGTACAGGCCGTAATCGATGCAGAAAGCCGTGAAGGAGGACGCCGCGAATTGCAGTATGTTTTTATAGATACGGAACGAGTCGCGCAGCGTGTGAAAATGGGAGCCCTTGTTGCCGTCCATGTAAATGGTTTGAATCGGCTCCTCCAGAAGGCTGATGTCGCGCCGGGCGCACTGTAACAGAACATTCATTTCATATTCGTAGCGGTTGCCCGGCACACCGGATAAAAACGGAATCATACGCACGGTAAAGCCACGAAGGCCGGTTTGCGTGTCGCTCACCCGCAGACCGGTGGAAAGGGTGAACACCACCCTTGTTACGGTATTGCCGAACTGGCTGCGCGGCGGCGTACCCGGCCCAAAGTCTCGCACGCCCAGAATCAGCGCACCGGGTGAGGCTGCCGCCCGTTCGGCAATCTTTTTGGCGTCAGCAACCGTGTGCTGGCCGTCCGAATCCATCGTGACCACGACGCTGTCCGCTCCAAAATTATCGCGGATGTACCGGTAGCCCGTCTTCAGGGCGTGCCCCTTGCCCTGGTTCGGTTCGTAGGAAAGCACCGCCGCATAGGGGCGGCACCGCTGAAAAATCTTCTGGTAATCGGGTCCGCTCCCGTCGTCTACGATCAACACCGCAAAGTGGGAATCAAACAGCCGCTTTGTCAGGTCAATTAAAATCTCTGTCGGTTCATAGGCCGGAATTAAGGCAATTGTTGGCATATCAGACACCTCCAAAAAGGCTTCGGTTTTCTGTCGGATTTTCGCTGGTTTCATTGTGAATTCACTGAAACCCCCTGCGATTCTTCCCCCGTTTCCGGAGGAGCCAGAAGAATGCGCTTTTATTGGTGCTATTCTTCTGCTGTGCCCACAGTATAATCCCCAAAGCTGAAAGTATCCTGAAAAGAATAGAGAAATTTCATTCCCAATTTTTGTATGCATGTTTTGATAAAGATCGCCCAAAAATCGCATTACACCGGGGAAAATCAAGGTTTTTAAAAACAGCGTTCTTGCCCCGTTTTCAAAATGTTTGCACTCTGTTTACGATTGCCTGAATGCGAAAACGCCATAAAAAACAAATGTGTTTCCCCTGCCGAACGCAGGGAAAAAGACATCTTAATTTGTCAAATTATAAAATTTGATACAATGTAAATCGTTATTCCCAGGTAAAGCCGGGGCTTTTATATGACAAAAAAGGACTTTCCCTTTTCACGGTAAAAGCCCTCAAAAAGCACGGTTTACTATCTTTAAAACCAATAAATCTATATTACCTTTTGTTTTTGGAGCCGATGGTCAGAATCGAGCTGACAGCGGATTGTTGTTGGCAAGAATAACTATAATATGTTAATTTTCCTGATTTTTGTATGTATAGTCAAGTGTCCTTAGTGCTGCAGAGTATAACTCTATAGTTTTATCTTCTGAATAGAAATAATATCCTAAGTATTCACATGCAATATATCTATAATAGTCCAGCTCAAATTCTTGCTCTTGAAATTCTTTAGATAGCTTTGCAATGTATTTTGCACAAACTTGGATATTAAAATCTGTTTCACATAATTTATGTATGAATTTTTCTGGACTTTCCTCTAAAACGTCCTTTGCAGTTGAAATTTTAATTTGCCCAAGACCGACGCTCAAATTTCGTTTAATTGCTCGTATTGGAAAGCATTTACATAACGCTTTTTCTAATGTTCTAGTAATAAACGATCCTCTATGGATAAATTCTAAAATTAAAATTCCCCTCAATACTTGGGCACTAATATCATTTTGTGCGCTGTAGCGTTCAATTTCATTACAATATAAATCCACATAGAAACTCTCTATTTCTATCTGGCCTTGTAATATTTGTTTCTCTTCCTTAAATCCTTCAATATTTACATATCTTCTTTCTCGATTCTCTTTTGAAAATAGTAATTCGAATGTTCCAACAAATGAATATGAAACGAGGGTCATGACAACTTGTACGCCCGTATTATTGAGTATATATAATTCCTTCTCTCCCCTCAATAAAGGAAAGAGCAGACTAAATGCTATCCAAACGGAAAATATACACATTATTACATATACGAAACAACCTAATAGATAAAAAAGTTTATGTTTTCTAAAAGGAAATCGCATCAAATGATAATTAACGATGGCCGGCCAAATTTGCAGAAAGCTTCCTAAGCCTATCCCGCAAAGCAATATTTGTTTATTATTATAAGAAGGTGATACGGAATCGATAAACATACAGATAATTATAATAGACAATAGCCGATACGCGTATGTTTTCACAAAGTTATTGGTATTTCGATATACAACAACATCGTAAATAGTTGAGTAATCAGCTCCAAATAGTATTTTTTGTGTTGAACTAAGCACGCGAAAAAGGATTACCGTTAGTAATATAAATAAGGCATCCATTAAGGAAATAGCTAAAATAGTCTTGTTCAATTGTAATACACCTCATTTGATTACGGATATTCATTTCTAAACCCTACCGCCAAAATCTGACATTCACATAAATTATTCTAATATATTTCTTTATGATTTTCTATACCCTTATATAGACAGGATGATCATTTGCGTAGAAAAGGTAGTGCGCTAAAAAGAGTAAAAAGACCTGTAGACACACATTATCTACAGGTCTTTTTATGGAGCTGGTGGTCAGAATCGAACTGACAACCTGCTCATTACGAATGAGCTGCTCTGCCATTGAGCCACACCAGCATATTGTTGCGCGTACCGTACTCATCTAAGTCAGCCAATACAGTATACAAAAAAGAAGTGGTTTCGTCAAGTACACCGGCCCAGATTTTCGTAAAAAAAGCGGTGATAATTTCTTTTTATCAAAAATGGTTTTCCCTGTCTTGAAAAAGTGAAAGAAAATCACATAACTATCTGTTTAATTTCGGGATAACATATAATTAAAATAATAAAGCTCCTGAGAAAGAGTGATCCTATGTCACTAAGTTCCATTGGTAAAAACTTGCGGATTTTCAGGGAAAAATGCGGGTATACACAGCAGCATCTGGCAAATGTGCTAAATATTGACCGCTCTACGTATTCCTATTATGAATCCGGGAAGACCACGCCGGACATTTCATCTCTCATTATGTTGTCCCAGGTTTTTTCAGTCAGTTTGCAGGAATTGCTGGGGCAAGAGGATATTTCGCCTATGTTGAACGATTCTTCCTCTGGGAAGACGGGGTCGAAGCGTGTAACAGACAATAATAGCCACATTTATGATCTAAAAAAGGATGAACTGCAGTTGGTCGCATTTTTCCGGGCCTGCACAATAGGGCAGAAAGAAGAGCTTCTCCAGAAGGCAGCAGAAATTCAAAGCCAAAATAAAAAGAAAGAATTGGATTGAGCCTTTGCGGAAATCCTGGTTTCATGATATACTGAAGTTGTATTATTGTTTGCCGGAGGTGCCGCATGGAATTTGACGCATTTGCCGCCGGAATTGAGCCGGGTGGCCTGAGAAACACCAAAGAAATCCGTATATTGATTTGTTACCTTTTGGTCAGCGTGGACACGCCGTTTCGCAAAGAGGATATCATTGATATTCTGCAGGAAAACGGTCTGGCTAATTACTTTGAAATTACGACTGCGCTTTCCGATCTAATCGACAAGGGCAGCATTCTGATAAAAAATGGCCTTTGCACGCCCGGGGAATCGGCCCGGATGATCTCCAAACAGCTCGACGGCACCATTCCCACCGCTGTTCGCCAACGCACTTTGACCGCAGCGCTACAGCTTTTAACCCGCATAAAGCGGGAAGAGGAAAACGCCGTGGAGATTATGCACACCAACAACGGCTTTCAGGTGAACTGCCATATTTCGGGCGGTGACATGGAGCTGATGTCACTTTCTCTTTATGTACCTGATTTGCAGCAAGCCAACCTCGTAAAGCAGAATTTTCAGCAGGACCCCGACATTATCTACCGCGCAATGCTGGCCGCCGTAACCAAGGATCAGAAAATGATGGCGGAAACGCTAACAGAAATTGACATGAAAAAACAGCCCAAAAAATAAACTCTATTCGCCGTCCATCGCTGCGCGCATGGCGGCGATTTTTTGTGTGTCCGTTTGCCAGAGCGTATCCTCTAGTTCATTCGCCGGCTCCAGAAACCGGCGTTTTTTTTGGTACTGCATGGGACTGTCCATTTTTTTCAGCCAGCTGCCCTGATACACCGAAGCTGCCGTCACCCGGCGGAATGCCGCAAACTCGTGCGGCTCCATCTCACCGGCTACCGCGATTTCCATCCCGTCGGCATTAAGGAGCAGCCGGGCAATCAAACCGCGGCCATCGTAGCTGCGGCGACACTGGCCGGAGGTTACAAGCCCACCGAAGCCCATCATCTTCGCGCGCTGAAAGGCCTCGTCCGGCTCACGGCACTCATCAAACGCGCGGCCCAGCACCATCTTCATATCCTGCGCCTGAACGATCAGCTCATCCATACGCAGAACGTCCAGAGCGCCGTCGGGTGTTAAAATCCCCGTCTGCACCGCATCCACTCCCGCGTCGCGGAACAGGGCGATGTCATCCTTCATCATTTCAAACTCCGCCGGGGAGCAGCAGTAATCCCCAAAATGGGGTCTCACTAAAACAGAAATCGGCAGATCCAGATGATTGCGCACCTCGTAAAAGAAATTGATATTTGGCGTGGCTCCGCCAAGCACCAGCCCGGAGCAAAGCACCAGACGATCCGCACCCGCGCGCTGCGCCTCAAATGCGGAATCCACCGTATCGACACACACTTCCAAAACCGCTTTCATAGATACCCTCCCACAAAAAAGTGACAGTTTTCAAAGGCCTTTAGAACACCAGCTGCACCAGCAGCATATAAAAAACCGTTCCCCCTGCTATGCTCAGCAGCGTGTTGCGCTTCCACAAATGCAGAAGCACCACCGTCAGCAGAGCGACCCCCTCCGGGATTCCGTAAGGAAACGACAGGAGATTGGCTCCGCGCAAGCAGTAAACGATCAGCATACCGATCACCGCGGAGGGGAGCATCTGCCCCAGATACAGCACCCAGCCGGGCGTGGGCTTGTTCGCCGGGAACAGCAGAAAAGGTGCCGAGCGGATTAAAATGGTGACTGCCGCAACAACGGCAATTAAAAGCAGACCGTGAAGCTCCGTCATTGCGCGCCCCTCCTGCTCTCCAGCCTGCCGCGCAGCAGCAGAAACACCGCGGTGATGGAGAGCATGGCCGGAATAATGAACCCGGAGGGCCCGAACACCAGCAGGCAGAGTACCGAAATCGCAATGCCGAGAATGGACGCGGTGTGATCGGTTTCGGCTTTCCAGCGGTCGAGAAAAATTACCGTAAACAATGCGGTCATAACGAAATCGATCCCCTCCGAGGGGATGTGCCAAATCGACCCGAATACCGAGCCGACCACGCTGCCAAGCACCCAGTACGACTGATCGAAAAGAGCCACCAGAAACAGCAGCCGCTTTCTGTCCGGCCCGGGAGGCTCTTTGAGCGCACAGAACAATGAGAAAGTTTCATCCGTGAGGGAAAAAATCATATACGGCTTCTTTCGGCCAATCCCACGGAACTCGTCCAACATGGCGATCCCGTAAAATAGGTGCCGCGCGTTGACCATCAGTGTCATAATCGCCGCGCCGATCAGCGAGGACGCACCCGCCAGCAGATCTACCGTGACAAACTGCATGGAGCCTGCGTAAATGAACACGCTCATCAGCAGAGCCCACGGCCATCCGTAGCCCTTGCTCTCCAGAAACACGCCGAACGCAAAGCCCAAAAACAGGTAGCCGGTCATTACCGGTATGGTATGTACAAACGCTTCACGCAGAAGATGCCGCTTTTCTTTCAACCGTACCCCTCCAATATGCCCCAAAAGCGACTGTTGCTCGCTTTATTCCTCAGAAAAATTGAGATTATTATACCACAGAATGCAAAAAGATGACAAGGCAGACAAAGTGAACCTGCACCACAATCTTGCAATACATATGCAATGCAGACAAAAGAATAAAAAAAATTTAAAATTAAATCATCGGCTTAATCACAAAATTCTGCTGGCGCAGGGCTTGCCCCTCGTGCCGGGGCGGGCACTTACTTTCGTGAAAGGACGAAAGTAAGCAAAGGCCTTCCAAAGGACACCTTTGGAATCCGCATTTGGGGAACGGTTCCTGACAGTTCAAACAAAAGCTGACCGTAAGGCGCTCCATTGAAAATGCCCACTCTCCGAGCTTGATCTGAAAATAAGTATTTCTGTCCCGTCTGTCGGCGGGCATTTTCAAAGCGCTCTCGTTGGCTCGGAGTTTTTCGGTGGGGCTTCGCCGCATTTTTTATTTGATTGCAAAGTGCTTTCCGTACCATTTGCAGACGTTAAATCTTCCCTTATGCACTTGCTTCACGCGCAGGCCGTGCCTGTGCGCGAAACAGAACCAGAGCGGGAGCTTCTCTCGGTTTCCAAAGGCAGCGCCTTTGGTCGTTGAGAGGGGGTTCCAAGGGGGAGAGAATCGAAACTCTCCCCCCTGGCGAATCTTTGCCTACTTTCTTTTCGTAAAGAAAGTTGGGGCCCGCCCCGGCCTGAGGGGCAAGCCTGCGCCAGCAGAATTTCTCCTGCGGGAAAGCGCCGAAAAAAACTTGGCCGTCCGCCATCGGACGATTCCAAGAAAGACAGAATCTTTGTAAGGGTGGATACAGAGACAAAAGAGAAGCTGGCAGAATGTACACAAAAGCTCGATATCACCCTCTCAGAAATTGTCCGTAAAGGAATTGATCTGGTACATGACAGCCTAAAAAAATGAAAGGAAGCGGCGCTCTTCTATACAAAAGCATCGCCACTTCCCCATCCAACAGATGCCCGAAAGCACATGCGGCGCAAATATTATATCATGCGCTATCAGCCCTTTCAAGGCATCGTTGGGAACAACAAAGAGAGGATGATTTTTATGACCAGTATTTTAGAAGAATTTGCTTACGGCAACCTGTCGCCGGAGGCACGGCATTGGGGGAGCGATCCCGAATACAGGGAAGCAGTGCAGGTATTGTCCCGGAACGAGGAAACACTCCTCACCACACTAAATGAAGAGGAAAAAAACCTGTTTCAAAAGTATGTAGATGCACAGGGGGAATTTAACAGGCTTACGGCTGTGGGCAACCTAATCTACGGCTACCGGCTTGGCCTTACCATGACAGCGGAAGCCTTTATCGGTATGGACGAACTGATTTTTGGCGAAGCAAGCGATTAAATTAAAAAAACATTCCCAGCAGAGAACATAAAAAACCGGCGGTCAAAGAAACCTCTTTGACCGCCGGCTTTTTATTGAAAAATAAGATTCAGCAAAAGCATCAGCGTGACCCCCGGTATCCCGCCTGCGGCGGAAACGCCCAAGCTGAGCAGACTCACCGGGATACAGACTCCGGTAAAGAATCCGGTCAAATTGACCACGGCCAGCGTACCGACCCCGATAATAATACCACCCGCCGCGCGTTGCATCGGGCGTTTGGAACCCAGCAGCGCCTGCAGCGCCGCCAAAAGCAAAAAAATCCCTACCGCCACCAGAATGGTCGTCATGCTTGGCACCGGACCGCCTCCTTTTTCTTTGCATTCCTGATTCCTGCCGGGCCAGTACCCCGCGCAATCAGTAAACCGGGCGGCGGGTTGCCGCCAGATTACACCCGGTTTGAAAAAGGAGAAGCTGAAATTCCCTGCCGCTTTGCCTCCTGCAACAGATGGCGGTACCGAGCCAGAAGCTCGATGCGCTGATGAACACAGGCGTCGATCAGATCTACGTCGCACTCCATCTGAAACCATCTTTCATTGCAGGCCATTAGCCTTGAAACTTCCCTCAACTCTTGCAAAACTCCAGAATCCTGCTTTACCTCCCCAACAGGCCTTACCGTCTGCTGGATCATCTTGAGTACAGTTTCCATATTAGCTCCGCCTTTCGGTTTATCATATGCTAATATGTTAGACTTTTATACCCAATTTATACCGTTTCTTTGGAATTTATTTCTTGTCCCGCAGGCATAAAATCGATGCGCCCGGTGGGGATGTCCGCAGCCGCCACAAGGATTCTCATCGGATGGCCGATGGTGATTCGGCTGCCGGTACGCTCGTCCACCTGCGTGACGACGCCGTCAAAACGGTAATCGGCATTCGGGAACGCGCCCATCGGCACAAAGCCCTCTACGCTGCTCTGAAGCTGCACAAAAATACCGCGCTGCGTTACACCGCTGACAACACCGTCGAACTCTTCGCCGATATGGGCTTTCATGAATTCCGCCTTGTAGCAGTCCTCGGCGCTTCGCTCGGCCGTCATGGCGCGCACCTCGCACTTGGAGGATTCCGACGCGGCCGACGCGGCAAACGACGCAAAGCGCAGCGACAGTTCAATCTGCCCCAAACTCTTGGACTGCGACAGAATGCGGTGGATTGCCAGATCGGGATACCGCCGGATCGGCGAGGTAAAATGGCAGTAATCCGCGAGGGACAAGCCAAAATGGCCAACCGGCTCGGTGGAATACTTCGCCTTTTCCATCGTGCGCAGCACCTGATGCGAAATCACCTGCTCGGCGGGCGTCCCCTTTACCTGCTCTAGCAGCTCCGAGAAATCAGCCGGAGACGGCTTTTCGGAAAGGAGGCGCTTGGTGGAAAAGCCCAACGCAGCCGCAAGGCTGACAAGCGCTTTGATGCGCACAGGGTCTGGATTTTCGTGGATGCGGTACACAAAGGGGAGCTGCTCCTCTTTCGCGAGCTTGGCCGCCGCCTGATTGGCGGTGATCATCAGCTGCTCAATCATTTCTTCGGCTTCCCCCTGCACGCGGGGGCTCACATTGATACAAACGCCATTTTCATTCAGCGTAAACATGGATTCTCCGCTTTCAAAATCCATGCCTCCTTTTTCGCGGAAGCGCTGCCTGAGAATCTGCGCCAGCTCGCGGCCGGCTTTCAGGGATTCAAGCACCGGAGCGTATTTCTCCAGTAAAGCCTCGTCTGCGTCGCCGCTGAAGATGCGGTTCACCTCGGAATACACGCCGCGCACCTTGGAATGAATCACGCTTTTGTGAAAACGGTAGCTCAAAATCTCACCCTTGTCATCCAGACGAATGAGGGCGGAAAAAGTGAGCTTGTCCTCTCCGGCGTTCAATGAACAGGCACCGTTTGAAAGCTCCTTCGGCAGCATGGGGATGACCCGGTCTGCAAAATAAACAGATGTGCCGCGCAGCTGCGCTTCTTCGTCGATGGCGCTGTCCTCCCGCACATAGTGAGAAACATCCGCGATATGCACGCCCAGATCAAACCCGCGCTCCGTGCGCCGGATGTTGACCGCGTCGTCCAAATCCTTCGCATCCGCACCGTCGATCGTGCAGATCATTTCCTCGCGCAAGTCCAGCCGGCTCTCCAGCTCCTCTTTGGTGATCGGTCGCTCTGCGGCGCGGGCCGCCTCAGCCAACACTACGTCGGGGAATACCGTAGGAATCCCGTTCTGGTCGATAATCGCGTCGGAGCAAATCTTTGCGCTCTCGGCGGTGCCGTAAATCTTGACTACACGGGCAGAAAGCTTTTCGCGGCGCGGTACCCGAACCAGCTCGGCCTGCACCTTGTCGCCCGGGCGAGCGCCCATTAAATCGCCCTTCGGAATCGGCAGATTGTAGCGAATGGCGAGATCCGGAACCACCTCAAACCCACTAAATGATTTACGCACCGTACCGGTGGTAATCCACTGCTGGCGCTTCGTAATCGAAGCAACCTCCGCTTTCTTTCCGCGTGGTGTTTCCGAAATGTTTTTCAGCAACACTGTATCGCCAACGATAGCCCCCTTCAGGCGGTCACTCGAAACATACAGATCGTCTCCACCGCCCTCGGGACGTACAAAAGCAAAGCCCTCCGAAAGAGAATAGACCGTACCGGTCAGGCCAGTCTGCTCGGCCTTGCCAAACACCTGGTGGCGTTTATTCACATACACGTCTCCGCGCACCTGCATCTGGTGCAGCGTATCATAAAAAACCGATTTATCTTTAATCCCTGATTTTCTAAGCAGCTCTCTTGAAGAAATCGCATGGCGCAGCTTGGAAAGCGCCTTTAAAATGGCCTCGGCCGGAGTTTTTTCTTTCTTTATAATAGTAATCACCCTTCCTTTTGAAAAAAAGCTCCGCTTTTCAGCGGAGCTTTTCGGCTGCATTCTTATTTCCCGGTGAAGTACATAACGGCGTTAATGGCAATCACCATTAAGAAAAAGCCTACCGCTATCACTTTTGTCCAGCGCGACAGAAAAGAGTCGATGGAACGTGCTTTGTTCTTTGACAAAAATGTATCTGCGCCGCCGGTAATTGCGCCTAAATTCTGCTGCTGACCTTCCTGAAGAAGGATAATCACCACAATCGCGATGGAGAATAGCAGCAAAACCACTCCAAAGAAAATTTCAAGTCCAGTCATAGCGTACCTCCGAACGTACAAAACGTACAATAAACACTTGCTATTATGATACCACAAACCCTGTTGTTTAGCAATCTTTTTTCAAAAAAATATCGGACAGCCACACATTCCCTTTTTTGTGTGCGACAAAAAGGAATCTGTGCCTATTTCCAAAAAAAACCGTACATATCCGACTACAAAAGCGGACATAGTAAGATCAGCAATTGAGAGTTTCGCGTGCGTTTGCATTTTCAATTGCCGGAACCGCCGCCGGACTGCTATTGGCTTTCCGTGCGGCGGTTTATTTTTTTATCCAAGTGTCAACTGGCCCCGCATGGCGTCGGCCTGACTGGGCACTACGCCGGGCGAGGGAATGTTCTTGCGGTAGCGATCCGGTGTTTCGAGCATATCCTGCTCATACGGCTCGGCGCTTTGCAGGTGATGCTTCGCTGCCGAGAACGTCATAACAAAAACGCCCTGCGTGGTACGGGTGGTCTTATCAGGAATCGCGCCGGAGTGAATGAGCAGCAGGCGCCCGTTGGTGCCTGTCAGCAGAATGTCGCGATCCTCTTTTAGGTACATCACAGCGACCAGCGGCGACTTATCGCTGTACGCGCCCACCAGCTTGCGGCGATTGGTTTTGGTGGCATAGGCCGAAAGCTCTACCTTGGCTGCCTTACCGTTTTCAAACAGGAACAGCATGTAGCCCTGATACTCGACGGTGGGCACCATGTAAACAGCGTTTTCGCCCTCGTCCATCCCCGCCTTGGCAGGAATGTATTCGCCCAGCACGCTGGCCTTGCCATCGCTGAGGTCGGACGCCCGCAGCTTGTACACCTGGCAGCGGTCGGTAAAGAACAGCAGGTCGCAGGCATTACCGGCTTCCTGCGTCTGGGTGACGACGTCGCCCTCCTTGAGCTTCTGCTCCCCGCTCATACGCAGCGACTGCGGGGTAATCTTCTTGAAATACCCCTCGCGGGTAAAGAAGAGATGCACCGGGTAATCGTCTACCTCCGGCTCCGGCTCGGCTTCCACAAGGTCAGACGCATACACCAGCTGGGTGCGGCGCGGCTGGCCGTACTTTTTTTCCACTTCTTTCAGCTCGGCGACAATTACCGAAAGAATTTTGGCGCGGCTCTCCATCAGCTCCTGAAGGCGGGCAATCTCCTGCTCCAGCTGGCTGGTTTCTTCGGTACGTTTTAAGATATATTCGCGGTTTAAATGCCGCAGCTTAATTTCCGCTACATACTCCGCCTGAATCTCATCAATGCCGAAGCCAATCATCAGGTTCGGCACAACCTCGGCTTCCTCTTCGGTTTCGCGCACGATTCGGATCGCCTTGTCAATATCGAGCAGAATCGCCTGCAAGCCGCGCAGCAAATGCAGCTTTTCATTCTTTTTGCGCAGGTCAAAATGCGTGCGGCGGCGCACACACTCCACGCGGAACGCCACCCATTCCAAAAGCAGGTCGCGCACGCCCAGCACCTGCGGCACCCCGGAAATCAGCACGTTAAAGTTGCAGGAAAAGCTGTCTTCCAATGGGGTCATTTTGAACAGGCGCTGCATCAGGCGTTCGGGGTCGACGCCTCGCTTTAAATCGATTGTAATTTTCAGTCCACCCAGGCCGGTTTCATCTCGGATATCCGAAATTTCCTTCAGCTTGCCCTGACGAACCAGATCGACCACCTTTTCCACGATTGCCTCGATGGTGGTAGTGGGTGGAATCTGTGTGACATCGATACAGTTGGCCGTTTTATCATACGAATAGCGGCAGCGAATTTTAATTCCGCCGCGCCCGGTACGGTAGATTTCCTCCATCGCGGCGCGGTCATATACCACCTGCCCGCCGACGGGAAAATCCGGTGCCTGCAGGGTGGAAGCCACATCAAAATCCGGGTCGCGGATCAGGCCGATTGTTGTCTGGCATACCTCCGCCAGATTGAACGGGCAAATATTGCTCGCCATGCCAACCGCAATGCCCGTATTGGCGTTGACCAAAATTGACGGAAACGCCGCCGGCAGCAGGGTCGGCTCTTTCATGGTGTTGTCGTAGTTATCGACAAAATCCACCGTATCCCGGTCAATATCGCGAAAAAGCTCCTGGCAGATATCGTCGAGCTTGGCCTCGGTATAACGCGAAGCCGCCCACGCCATATCGCGCGAATAAAACTTGCCGAAATTTCCCTTGGAATCGACATAAGGGTGCAAAAGTGCCTCATATCCGCGGCTCAGGCGCACCATGGTTTCGTAAATAGCAGCATCGCCATGGGGATTCAGCTTCATCGTCTGCCCCACAATGTTGGCGCTCTTCGTTCTGGAAGCACCCAGAAGCCCCATTTTATACATAGTGTATAATATCTTGCGGTGCGACGGCTTAAATCCGTCGATCTCCGGAATTGCGCGCGACATGATGACGCTCATGGCATAGGGCATATAGTTCTTCTCCAGCGTCGCGGTGATAGGCTGCGTCACCACCAGCCCGGCGCCTTCGATCACGCCCTTTCCTTTGGGGGGCATGCTGTTCGGTTCTTTTTTTCTGTGTGCCAATCGTGTTCCCCCCTCAGCTTACATCGGCGGCGTCCAAATAATCATGGCCGCTGCGGGCGATAAAATCCTTTCGCCCAACAAGGTTGTCGCCCAAAAGCAGGTCGAACATATCCGCCGTTTTGCCCGCGTCTTCGGGCATCACCTGAATCAGCCGCCGCGTGGCGGGGTTCATGGTGGTCAGATTCATCATCTCCGGCTCGTTCTCGCCAAGACCCTTTGAACGCTGCATAGTGTATTTGGTCCCCGCAAGCCGCTGCAGAATTTTGCTTTTCTCCTGCTCGGTGTACGCAAAGTACGTCTGATCCTTCACATTGATTTCAAACAGCGGCGATTCCGCAATGAACACCTTGCCCTCTTCGATCAGCGTGGGCGTAAGGCGGTACAGCATCGTGAGCAGCAGCGTGCGAATCTGGAAGCCATCCACGTCAGCATCGGTGCAGAGGATAACCTTGTTCCAGCGCAGCAATGACAGATCGAACGACGACAGATCCTTGTTCGCCTTCGATTTCACTTCCACGCCACAGCCGAGCACCTTGATCAGATCGGTAATGATGTCACTCTTAAAAATGCGGTCGTAATCCGCCTTCAGGCAGTTCAGAATCTTGCCGCGGATGGGCATGATCGCCTGAAAATCGGGGTCGCGGGCCTGCTTGCACGCGCCCAGAGCGGAGTCGCCCTCCACAATAAAGATTTCGCGCTCTTCGGCCTTACGGCTGCGGCAGTCCACGAATTTCGCGACGCGGTTCGTCACGTCCATATTGGTGGTGAGCTTCTTTTTCAGGTTCAGGCGTGTTTTTTCCGCATCCTCGCGGCTGCGCTTGTTAATCAGCACCTGCGCGGCAACTTTTTCAGCCTCCACGGGGTTTTCGAGGAAAAACACCTCCAGATGGTGCCGCAGCAGCTCGGTCATGGCTTCCTGAATTCCCTTGTTCGTGATCGCCTTTTTCGTCTGATTTTCGTAGGACGTGCGGTTCGAGAACGACGAAATGACAAGAATCAGGCAATCCTCCACATCGGCGTAGGTGATCTTGCTCTCATTCTTGTTGTATTTCCCTGACTGCTTTAAATATGCGTCGATCTGCGAAACGAACGCGCTGCGCACGGCCTTGTCCGGCGCGCCGCCATGCTCCAGCCAGCTGGAATTATGGTAATATTCCGTCACGTGGACGCGGTTTGAAAATGCGAGCGCCACGTTAAATTTTGTTTTGTATTCGGGCTTGTCCGCGCGGTCGCGCACGCGACGCTCCGCCTGCCAGCTCTGCACCGAAGTAAGAGCATCCTCCCCCGCCAGCTCGCGCACATGGTCGAGGATTCCTTCCTGATAGCAGAACTCCGTCGTTTCAAATCCCGCTTCTGTTTCAAAGCGGAGCAGAAAGCGGATGCCCTCATTAACGATGGCCTGACGTCGGATCATGTCGAGGTAATATTCCTGCGGCACGGCAATATCCGTAAAGACCTGCAAATCGGGCCTCCAGCGGATTTTAGTGCCGGTATCTTTCTTGGTATAAGGCTCCCGATTCAGGCCGCCCACGTTCTCCCCATGCTCAAAACGCAGCGTGTAGCGCGTGCCGTCGCGGCGAATGTCGACCTCCATGTATTCCGAAGCATACTGGGTGGAGCAAAGGCCAAGGCCATTCAGACCCAGCGAATATTCATAGCTTTCATCGGAGTCGTTGTTGTATTTGCCGCCTGCGTACAGCTCGCAGAACACCAGCTCCCAGTTAAAGCGCTCTTCCTTCGGGTTATAGTCCACGGGAATGCCGCGCCCGTGATCCTCCACCTCTACCGAATGGTCGCGAAAGCAAGTAATCGTAATCTCCCGCCCAAAACCCTCACGTGCCTCGTCGATGGAGTTCGATAAAATTTCAAAAATGGAATGCTCACAACCCTCAATACCGTCCGATCCGAAAATGACCGCCGGGCGGCGGCGCACACGGTCGGCGCCCTTGAGCGACGAGATGCTGTCGTTCCCATAAGCCGTCTTTTTTGCCATAGCTTCCCTCCTGCCGCTCCCCCCATCACGGGGTTCCGGCATTTCTAATTCCACCCGGGCTGTTCCCGGGGTGATTCAATTTCTGTTTTGGCTTGCCGCTTTCCGGCAAGTGACAAGGCCGCGCGCCGAACTCATCCAAAGTGCGAAACGCATTTCAACCCGAGCTCCCTATGCGGGGGATTGGCCTTGCTTTACGCCTTGATTATAAACAACGCCTTTCGCGCTTTCTGTCGAAGCCGGGTGGAATTGCCCGCCCAAAAGGAACAACCTGTAATGGTAGCAGAACGCTTATTATGCCCATCCGGTATGTGCAGCCCTCAGGACAAGGAAAGGGGGAAATATTACATTTCCCCTTTTCCAAATTCATCATTCAACTGTTTCGTCTATCGCCGGGGGTTCTTCCTGCGGAAGCTCCCCGCCCGGCTCCCCGCCCGGCTCCAGAGCCGTTTTTTGCTCGGCACTGGCCGGCAGAGCGGAACCACTCATCATCTTTTGGAATTCCTCGCCGCTCATCTTTTCGTTCTGGTACAGATATTTCGCAACGGCGTGCAGCTTATCCATATGCTCCGAAAGAACCTTGGCCGAACCGTTGTACGCGTTCGTCAGTATCTCTTTGATTTCTTTATCGATCGCAGCCGCCGTGCTCTCGGAATAGTTGCGCACATGACCCATGTCGCGGCCGAGGAACGGTTCGCTGTTGTCCGAACCATAGGTGACGGTGCCGAGCATTTCGCTCATGCCGTACTTTGTTACCATGGCGCGGGCTGTTTTGGTAGCGCGCTCAATATCGTTCGAAGCACCGGTGGAAATATCGTCCAGCACCAAAGCCTCCGCTACGCGGCCGCCCATCAGCACCATCAAATCCTCGAGCATTTCTTTTTTGCATTTATAGGAGCGATCCTCCGTAGGCAGCTGCATGGTATAGCCGCCCGCCATGCCGCGGGGGATGATCGAGATCTGATGCACCGGGTCCTGCGTATTGCAGAAATAGGTGACAACTGCATGGCCGCCCTCATGATATGCGGTGAGGGTTTTTTCCTTCTCCGTCATCACGCGGCTCTTTTTCTCGGCACCCACCACAACCTTGATCGTGGCTTCCTCGATTTCTTCCATCGTGATGGCCCTCAGGTTCTTTCGGGCCGAAAGCAGCGCCGCTTCATTAAGCAGGTTCTCGAGATCCGCACCGGTAAAGCCGGCGGTGGATTTCGCGATGGTCTTGAGGCTTACGTCCGGCGCGATTGGCTTACCTCGGGCATGTACCTTGAGAATCTCTTCACGGCCCTTGATGTCGGGGTAGCCGACCATGACCTGGCGGTCAAAACGACCGGGGCGCATCAGCGCCGGGTCTAGGATGTCGGGGCGGTTCGTCGCGGCGATCATGATAACGCCTTCGTTCGCACCAAAGCCGTCCATCTCTACCAAGAGCTGATTCAGAGTCTGCTCACGCTCATCGTGGCCGCCGCCAAGACCGGCGCCGCGCTGACGGCCCACCGCATCGATTTCATCGATAAAAATGATGCAGGGAGAATTTTTCTTCGCCTGGTCGAACAGATCGCGCACACGCGACGCGCCGACGCCGACGAACATTTCAACAAAATCGGAACCGGAGATGGAGAAGAACGGAACCCCGGCCTCACCCGCAACCGCGCGGGCCAAGAGGGTTTTACCGGTACCGGGAGGGCCGACGAGCAGCACACCCTTCGGGATGCGTGCGCCCAGCTCATTATACTTTTTGGGGTTTTTGAGGAACTCGACAATCTCGCGCAGCTCTTCCTTTTCCTCATCGGCTCCCGCCACGTCGGCAAAGGTGGTTTTACGCTTTTCATCGGCCATCTGCTTGACCTTCGCCTTACCGAAGTTCATCTGCTTGCCCGCGTCTCCCATGCTGGTGTTCAGGCGCTTCATCATGAACCACCAGAAAACGAGCATGCCCGCCAGAAGCAGAATTGTCGGGATTAAGCTAGCCAGCCAAGAGGTTTCCGCCGGACGCTTCAGATCGTAATCCATGTTCTTGTCCGGGTGATCCTCGTTGTACTTTTCAATATAAGGGTGGATCTCGTCGTACATGATTCCCACGTTCGGCGCGGTATACGTTACGTTGGTACCATCCTTGAGGGCAATCTGCATTTCACCGCTGCCAAGATCCATGGTGTATTCAGTGACCTGCTGTGTTTTAAAGTAGCCGACTATTTCGGAATATTTATGGGCCTTCTGCGGCTTAACGTTGCCATAGATGCTGGCCATGATAATAATAATCAGGATCGGGGCGCCTAAATAAATGAGTAGATTCCGCAGATTTTTTTTATTATCCAAAATGAGTTCACTCCTCTCCTTTTATGGTGATGACCGGAATGCTTACCCGCCGTACACGTGGGGCTTTAAGATACCCACATACGGAAGATTCCGGTAGGTTTCATTATAATCAAGGCCGTAGCCAACAATAAATTCATCTGGAACACACGTGCCGACGTAGTCCGCTGTGATCTGTGCGGTGCGGCGCTCGGGTTTATCGAACAGAGTGCAGATTTTAATGCTCTTCGGGCCGCGCGGCTGCAGGAGCTCCAGTATGTAGCTGAGCGTCACGCCGCTGTCGAGAATATCCTCTACCACCAGCAGGTCATAACCCGCAAGCGGCAAATCCAAATCCTTTGTAATCTTGACCACGCCGGAGGATTTTGTCCCAGAGCCGTAGCTCGAAACTGACATAAAATCGATGCGGCAGGGGATGTCGATGGCGCGGATCAAATCCGCCATAAAAATAAAGGAACCTTTGAGTACGCTGACCATCAGCAAATTCTTACCCTTGTAATCCTCGCTGATACGCTTGCCTAAATTGCGGACGATTTCCGCCAGGTGTTCCTCACTGAATAGAACCTCTTTAATATCGTTGGTCATGAATTGCACTCCTTAACGCTAATGTATGCGATTTGCTTGGTATCCGGCCGGATGCGGGCCTGCTCGGCTGCGCCGACCGTTTCAATCCACAGGATCTGCCCGCTGTTCTCCAGCAGCAAAAGCCCACCGCGGCTGGAAACAGGGATTTTCTCCTCGTTCATCAGCTTTTTCAGGCTTTTGGTAACGCCCCGGCCAGCCGGCGAAAAGGCATCGCCGGGGCGGCGGCCCCTGATGATGGAATTATTCTTTATTGTATCATAATCCAACGCGTTATGAAATAACAAATTGCGAATTTTTACCGGCATATTTTCATATTCCGCGCGGCTCAGTGTTCTTATTATGACCTCTCTGCCCCCCGGTGTCAAGGTTTTCGGCACCTGCAAGGGCACACTCCAGCTATTTTTCTGCTGCACAGGCAAAACGACGTGTAAAATACCGCCTTGCGCCGCAAAAAACAGCCCACCACCGGCATCGATTCTTCCGGAACCGGCCTGCAGTAATCGCATCGCCGCCTCAGTTCGCTCCCGGCTGAGGGCAGGAAGGCCGGATTCCTCGGCGATTTGCCGCAGTGCGCGCGACAACACAGGGCGCGGCAGTGCCGAAAGCGGGGCGATCCGCCAGCCACCCGGTACGCGGGCCTCCTGCACCACCTGTACAGCCAGCCCGGAAAGGCAGGCCTCATCCTCCGCAAGCAGATGCGTCATGCGCCCCACCGCCTGCTCGAAGGAGGGGTTCAGCTCCCGTAAAGCGGGGATCACGTCAAGCCGAACACGGTTTCGCGCGTATTCGCGGCTGAAATTGCTCTGGTCAGTCACGAAACGCAGATCATAGCCGGAGCAATAATCCTCCACCTGCGCACGGGTCACGCCGATCAGCGGGCGAATCACTCTCCCGCGCACCGGCGGAATACCGCAAAGCCCCTTGATACCCGAGCCTCGTGTCAGGTGCAGCAGCACCGTTTCCGCCTGATCAGAGAGCGTGTGCGCCGTCGCGATTTTATCGTTTGGCCCGCACAGAGCTTCAAAAAAGCCGTAGCGGATGCGCCGACCGGCCGCTTCGATCCCCTCGCCGTGTTCGGCGGCGGCTGCCGCTGCGTCTGCATGCAGCACGCGCAGCGGGATGTCCCGTTCCGCGCAGAACCGGCGTACGCACTCCTCGTCCGCGGCGGCGGCCTGCCCCCGCAAGCCGTGGTTCACGTGGGCGGCGAGCAGCGGAACACCGGCCTTCCATAAAAAATGGACCAGCGCCATGGAATCCGCGCCGCCGGAAAATCCGGCCACCACGCGCTCCGCGCCGGTCAGCATCGAATAGCGTTTGACCGTCCGCCAGATCAGCTCCTCCGCCGGTGCGCTATTCTCTCTATTCACTGCGGACAACCTCCTGAGAAGTAAATCGCATAAATTCTCCCTGCCAGTGCAGGGGAACTGTCTTGAGCTCGCCGTGACGGTTTTTCGCTACAATACATTCACCGCTGTTACGGTCCGCGTCTTCCTCCGGCCCGCCGCCGCTCTGGTAGTAATCCTCGCGGTACAAAAACAGAACGACGTCGGCGTCCTGCTCAATCGAACCCGAATCACGCAGGTCAGAAAGCACCGGGCGGTGCTCGGTGCGCTTTTCACTGGCACGAGCCAACTGCGACAGCGTTAAAACCGGCACATTCAGCTCTTTCGCCATGATTTTCAGGTTACGGGTAATCTCTGAAATCTCCTGCACGCGGTTATCAATGCGGCGGGAGCTGGACATCAGCTGCAGGTAATCGATCACAATCATGTCAACGTCTTTCAGGCGGCGTACCTTCGCTTTCATTTCCGGCACGGTGATGCCGGAGCTGTCGTCAAAATACATCTGTGCGCGGGAAAGAATGTCGCCCGCCTCAATCAGGCGCATCCACTCGCCTTCGCTGAGCTGGCCGGTGCGCAGCTTGGTACCGCCGACGAGCGCTTCTGTGGAGAGCAGACGCGATGCAAGCTGCTCCTTGCTCATTTCGAGCGAGAAGAAGGCGACGCGTTTATTAGCCACCACCGCTGCGTGGCGCGCAATGTTCAGCGCAAAGCTGGTTTTACCCATACCGGGGCGAGCCGCCAGAATCATCAGGTCAGAGCGATTGAGGCCTGTGATCGTATCATCCAGCGCCTTAATACCGGTCGGGATACCCTGGTACAGATCCTTATCCGGGCCATTGAGCAGGTCGAGCCGGTCAAAGGTATCGAGAATGATCTCATTGACCCGCTGCAGTCCCTGCATATTTTTACCGCGTCGAATATCAAATATGCGCTGTTCCGCCGAATCCAGCAGAGAAGATGCGTCTGCGCCGTTTTCTCGCGCGTCGTCGAGAATGCCGCGCGCGGTTTGAATCAGCGAGCGTACATCGTACTTGTCCCGCACGATTTTCGCGTACGTTTCCACATTCGAAATCGACGGCACAATCTGCGCCAGCTGCATCAAATACGTTTTGCCGGCAGATTCGTCAAAGCGCGGCGTCTCCTTCAGGCGCTCCAGCACCGTCACAAAATCGACAGGCTGGCCCAGCGTGAACATTTCGAGCATCGCGCCGTAAATTAGCACGTGATTCACCTGATGAAAATAATCGGGACGCGGAAGAATTTCCGCGACCCGGTCCAGACAGGTGGAATCCAGCAGAATCGCGCCCAAAACAGACTGCTCCGCCTCAGGGCTGAACGGCAGGTCCATCCCGTCATATCCAATTGTCAGATTTTCATGATCCATCCCGAATCCTCCTGACAGGCTGTGATTAACCGTAATTTATTCCGCTTTTTCGCCCACAACGGCGTATACCTTTGCGGTAACGCTCTGGTGCAGCCGAACCTCGCACTCGTAGGTGCCGAAGGCCTTAATATCACCGGGCAGCTCGATTTTGCGCTTGTCTACATCCACACTGTACTGCTTTTTCAGCGCTTCAGCGATTTCTTTTGCGGTAACGGAACCAAACAGCTTGCCGCCCTGGCCCGCAGTGGCTGTAAGTTTAATGCTCTTGCCCTCAATGGTCTGCGCGGTTTTCTGTGCGTTTTCCAGCTCAGTTTTCCGGCGGAACTCTTTGGCCTCTTCGGCATTCTTCAGCTCGTTCATCGCCTGCGCGTTCGCCTCTTTGGCCAGCTTTCTGGGCAAAAGAAAATTTCTGGCGTAACCGTCGGAAGCATCCACGAGCTCGCCTTTTTTTCCGCTTCCTTTTACGTCCTGCAGCAAAATCACTTTCATGAAACATTCCTCCGTTTTGTCTATCATCATTTCACTTTGAACCAGGTCTTTGATTTCTTCCCCCGCCTGCGGCGAGAAAAGGAATTACTTTTTTAAAGCAAATTCCTATTTTGTGCCGCCCTGCGCGGGCAGGCTGAGTTTGCTTGCCTTGGCCAGATTGTTGTTGATCACTGAAATCAGGGTATCGCGCGCCTGTTGAAGCGTTGTATTCTTCAGCTGCACCGCCGCCATTGTCAGGTGACCGCCGCCGCCCATAACCTCCATAATCACCTGCACGTTCACATCGCCCAGTGAGCGGGCAGAAATCTGTACCCCGCCGGGCGTGGGATATATTACAAACGACGCGTTGACCCCCTGAATGGAAAGCAGCTCGTCGGCGGCCTGCGCCGCGGCAACACGAATATCTCCGATTTCCTCATCCGCGCTGACAATGGCGCAGTTGTTGTAAATCTCTGCGGAGGAAACCAACTGGTATTTTGCCTTGTAGGTGTCGATGGTATTGGAGAACAGGCGCTTGACCTCCACGGTATCGGCTCCCCTGCGCCGCAGGTAGGCCGCTGCCTCAAAGGTGCGCACACCGGTTTTCAGTACAAAATTCTTGGTGTCGAGCATAATCCCTGCCAAAAGGGCTTCTGCCTCCACGCGGGAGAGGGATTTTTCACTGATATACTGTACCAGCTCGGTCACCAGCTCGGATGCGGAGCTGGCATAGGGCTCATGGTAAAAGACGATGGCATTGCTGATATGCTTCACCATCATCCGGTGATGGTCGATGACTACGACCTTTGACGTCTGGCGGAGCAGCTCTTCGCTCTCCACAAAATCCTGTGAATGAGTGTCTACCACAATCACCAAACTTTTCGTCGTGACCAGGTCAAGGGCTTCGTCCGGCGTGATAAAAATTTTCTGATCCGGCAAAGATTGCTCCATGCTTTCGATGATGGGAACCGCCATACTCTGCGAGCGGTTGACGACAACATACGCCTCTTTGCCAAGGCCCTTGTGCACCGCACTCCACATACCGACCGCCGCGCCGATGGCATCGAGATCGGAAAATTTGTGGCCCATGATGAACACGGTGTCGCATTCCTTCACGTGGTCGCTCAGGGTTGCCGCAATAACGCGGGTGCGCACCTTGTCGCGCTTTTCCACACCCTTCGACAGGCCGCCGAAAAATTCGTACGAGCCATCCTCCTGCTTCACGGCGACCTGATCTCCGCCGCGCCCCAGCGCCATATCGAGCGCCTGACGCGCCCAAAGCTCGCCCTCCGCAAAGGTAGGTGCGCCGCGCCCTACACCAATGGAAATTGTGGCGCTGCGGTTATCGGTGCTTTTGACCGTTCGCACTGAATCAAGCACTTCAAAGCGCTTCTTCACATCCTCACGGATATGCGCTTCGTCTGTCATGATAAGATATCGCCCACCGGCCAAACGCTCCAAAAAACTGCCGGTATCCTTTGTCCAGTTTCTCAGAACCTCTTCCACTGCGGCGGAAATACGGGCATCCTCGCTGCTGGCACTGTCGCGGATCAGCTCCTCGCGGTTGTCGAACAGCACGAGGGCAACCACCGGGCGCTGGTCGCTGTACCGGCGGCTGATCTCTTTGTAATATGTATTGTCCACAAAGTACAGCACGTAGCCGTTCCTTGTAGACATGGAATATACCGTATACTGACGCTGACCGACCTGGGTGTCGATTCCTTCGCCACCCACCGCCTGCTCCAGAGTGTGGGGGTGCAGAAACCGCACGACATTTTCGCCCCGGCAGTCACCCTCGGGGCTCACCTCGCTGGAAAAACGGCTGTTATACCAGATGACATCGCCCATTTTCCCTACCAACACCGCCGGTATGGAAAACTCATGCAGGGCACGGTAGTCCGACGCTGAGAGAATCTTCTCCGCGCTCTTGACCGCTATACCCACATACAGCTTGAAATGATAGTTTGCCATGGCAACCGCCACAAAAGCCAGTACGGCTAGAACGAGTTCCGCATAGAAGATTCTGGCATCCCAGAACCGACTGAGCAGCGCCATCAGCAGCATCACCGCCGCGATGCCATAAAACACGGGTGAGGTAGCCCATATTTTCCGCTTCAATTGAATTTCTCCTTTATCGCAGGTTTCCCTTAAAAAAACACTGATTTCTCTCCCCGCCGTTCGCGGGGAGAGAATGACTGTTTTTCAAGTAATTGACTACACCAATCAGACTTCCATGATGATCGGCAGAATCATGGGGCTGCGTCTGGTCTTGTCATACAGCATACGCGACAAATCGTCCTTAATCCGGGTTTTGAGCATGCCCCAGTCGTGAACCTTGCCCTGCGCACTGCTTTCAAGAATATTATATACCAATTTTCTGGCATCGTCCATCAAACTTTCGGATTCCCGCACATAAACAAACCCGCGGGAAACAACGTCCGGCCCGGAAACAACGTGGCCGTCGGTCGCGCTGATGGTGCAGACCACAACGATCAGGCCGTCCTCGCCAAGGTGCTTTCTGTCTCGCAGCACAATACTGCCTACATCGCCAACACCAAGGCCGTCGACCAGAACGCGGCCGGCCGGCACGCTGGGCAGCTGGCGCATATAGTTTTCATTGATCTCCAGCACATCGCCAATGTTACCGATATAAATGTTCGAGCGGCTCATGCCCATAGCCTGCGCCAGCGCGGCATGCTTCTGCAAATGCTTCTGCTCACCGTGAACAGGGATAAAATATTTGGGGCGCGTTACGCCCTGCATAATCTTCAGCTCTTCCTGGCACGCATGGCCGGACACATGCACCTCGTACATCGATTCGTACACAACCTCGCAGCCGCGCTTCATCAGCTCGTCGATCACAGTGCCGACAGTCTTTTCGTTGCCGGGGATCGGGCGGGCAGAAATAATAATGAAGTCCCCGGAGCCCACCTCCACCTTGCGGTGATCAGCAAATGCCATACGGGTAAGAGCGGACATCGGCTCGCCCTGGCTGCCGGTGGTAATCAGTACAATCTGCTCCTTGGGGTAGCGGCGAATCAAATCAATATCGATCAAAACGCCGTCGGGAATATCGAGATAGCCAAGCTCCTGCGCGATACCCATCACATTGAGCATGCTGCGCCCGGACAATGCCACCTTGCGTCCGTATTTCACGGCGCAATTGATAATCTGCTGCACACGGCTGATATTCGACGCAAACGTCGCAATGATGATGCGGCTTTTTTCAGCACGTAAAAATAGGTTTTCAAAGGACTGGCTGACCTTGCGCTCTGTCATTGTAAAGCCGGGGCGCTCCGCGTTCGTGGAGTCTGCCAGCAGAGCGAGAACACCCTCCTTGCCCAGCTGGGCAAACCGGCCGAGATCAATCATCTCGCCCTGGGTAGGGGTGCAGTCAATTTTAAAGTCGCCAGTGTGTACCAGAGTACCTGCGGGCGAATGGATTGCGATGCCGACGGAATCGGAAATCGAGTGGTTCACATGAATGAACTCGCAGGCCATGCAGCCCAGCTTCACTGTGTCCCCAGGTTGAACAACGTTCATCTTCACTTTACCGGCCAGTCCGTGCTCCTTGAGCTTGCCGCCTACCAACCCTAAGGTAAGGGCGGTTCCGTACAGCGGCAAATTGACTCGCTTAAGCAGGTAAGGTAGGGAGCCGATATGATCCTCATGACCGTGAGTGAGCACGACGCCGCGGATTCTATCAATATTGCGCTCGACAAAGGTGAAATCCGGAATGACCAGATCAACGCCGAGCATGTCCCCATCGGGGAACGCCATGCCGCAGTCGATGATCATCATATCACCCTCGCACTCGAACAGAGTGAAGTTTTTTCCGATCTCGTTCAGTCCGCCAAGAAAATACACTTTGATTGACGGTTTTTCCTTATGCGGTTCCTTTTTGTCCTTACGGCGTGCCTGTTTTTTCGCTTGCTTCTGTACCTGAGCAAGCAGTTCGGGCAGCACAACGCCCTTCTCCGCCTTGCGCGGCGGGTTTTTCGGCGCATCTTTCGGGCGTGGCGGCCTGCCGCCGCTCTGGCCTCCTTGGCCGCCTTGACCGCCTTGGGCACCCTTCTTTTGTGATTTGGGTGCATTTTTAGGCGCGGGTGTGTTTTTAGGTGCAGCCTTAACAGCAGGTGCGTTTTTGGGCGCAGCCATAACGGCGGCTGTTTTTTCCGTTTTCTCCGCCGTCTTCTCTACTTTCGCCGGCCTGCTCTCTTCCGCGTTTACGGTCTTCTCCGGCTGCTTGCGGGCCACCACTTTTCCGTACAAGGTGCCCGGCTTTTTCTCAGCGCCGGCGGGCGAATTATTATTCATTTTTTCTGTCACAAAATAACCTCCATTTTAATTTGAGGACAAAACCACCATGGCCTGCGCACAAACGGTGCCGCAGACCTTCTATGCAGACGCATACAGGGGAATATCCGATTGTCTATATTTATCGCGGGAATGCCGCGAAAATCAACGATTCACTGCGGATTATGTGGATTCTCCACGGGAAAAATACTGTAAAATCCGCTCAATTATGATTGGATTTATTGTACCCTGATTGCCTCATGATGTCAAGCATGGCACAAAACGGCCCCTTAGCTGCCCTACGGTTGCGGCGCGGGGAAAAGGTTGGTATAATAAAACAATACACTCTACCGTGTGGGTAAAATCTGCACTTTCTAACGAAACTGCGTTTTCGCTCCATAACTCGATTCGGATCAGCACTTTCAGATTTTTATATAAGGCAGATTCGCGCTGCTCTGCTGTTCGCTCACCGAGCCCTGCATGCAAATCTGGGCGTTAGAGCACCCTATTTGGTATTTCTATATAAAAATAGTATGCCAACATCACAGAGAAAAAAACAAAGAACGGAGACAACGGACGTGAAACAAGTAGAAATTTTTACAGATGGAGCCTGTCAGGGCAATCCCGGCCCGGGCGGATGGGGCGCGGTACTGCGATATCAGGGGCGCGAAAAAGAGATTAGCGGCGGGGAGGCACACACCACCAACAATCGCATGGAACTGAGCGCCGTGATTGAGGCGCTTTCTCTCTTGAAGGAGCCCTGCGAAATCACGCTCTGGAGCGACTCCAAATACGTCTGTGACGCGATAGAGAAGGGATGGGCCAAGGCCTGGCGCAAAAACGGCTGGAAAAAGGCTGACAAAAAGCCCGCCCTCAACATCGATTTATGGGAGCGCCTGCTGAACCTTCTGGAACCGCATCACATGACGATCCGCTGGGTGAAGGGTCACGCGGGGCACCCGGAAAACGAACGCTGCGACCGGCTGGCGGTAGCGGCGGCAGAAGAACACAAGGCAAAGCCGTAACGCATCCGGCAATCATTTTATTGCAGCGGCATCGAACCGCGCCGATTATGGCGCATGGAGGGATTCTCATGAACCGATTTGTATATGCAGACAACGCGGCCACTACGCCGGTATCGGAGCCTGTGCTTCGGGCGATGATGCCTTACCTGACAGAAAGCTACGGCAACCCTTCCAGCCTGTACTCAAAGGGGCGCGAGGCCAAGCGCGCACTTGAGCTGGCACGTGAGGACATTGCAGAGCGTATCGGCGCACGGCCCGGTGAGATTTATTTTACCGCAAGCGGCAGCGAATCGGATAACTGGGCGGTTAAGGGAATTGCCCATGAGCTCGCAGCGCAGGGCAAGCGTCACCTTCTTACCACCCGCTTTGAGCATTCTGCTGTATTGCATGCAGCCGAGGCCCTGGAACGAGATGGCTTTTCCGTTACCTACCTTGATGTACACGAAAACGGATTGGTGCGTCCCGAAGAGGTGGCGGCGGCCATCCGGCCGGACACTGCGCTCGTTTCTGTCATGTATGCCAACAACGAGATCGGCACAATTCAACCGATTGCGCAGATCGGCGCCATCTGCCGGGAGCGCGGCGTGCTGTTCCACACGGACGCGGTGCAGGCGGCGGGCACACTGCCGATCAACGTTTCAGAACAGGAAATCGACCTGCTCTCGCTTTCCGGCCACAAGCTGCATGCCCCAAAAGGCGTGGGCGCTTTGTATATCCGTCGGGGAATCCCGATTCAGAACCTGATCGACGGAGGCGCACAGGAGCGCGGGCGGCGCGCAGGAACAGAAAATGTGGCGGCGATCGTTGGGCTTGCCGCGGCACTGCGCGAAGCCTGTACCGGAATGCAAGCGCGTGCCGTGCGCTTGCGTGTTCTCCGCGATCGGTTGATCGTCGGAGCGCTGAAGATTCCCGGCAGCTGCCTGAACGGCGACCGCGAGCACCGTCTGCCTGGCAATGTAAGCCTTTGCTTTGAGGGAGTCGACGGCGAAGCGATGCTGCTGCTGCTGGATCGCCAGGGCATTTGTGCCTCTTCCGGCTCAGCCTGCACCGCCGGCTCTCTAGACCCCAGCCATGTGCTGCTGTCACTCGGGGTTTCCCCACAGCTCGCCAAAGGTTCTCTGCGTCTTACATTGGGCGAACAGAACACCGAGGAGGATGTGGAATATGTTCTCAGCGTGCTTCCGGCGGTCATTGCACGCCTGCGAGAAAGCCATACAGCCTGAGCCCGGCAAGTAAACGTAGTGCCTGCCCCTCGTACTGGGGCAGGCCTTTTCTTTTTTCGTAAGAGAATTCGTTTTTTCTCCGGGGATTCCCCGTGGGGATTCTGCTGGCGCAGGCTTGCCCCTCATGCCGGGGCGGGCACTTCCTTTCGCGACGAGGCGAAAGGAGGCAAAGGCTCGCCAAAGGACACCTTTGGAATCCGTTTGGGGAACAATTCCCGACAGTGCAAACGAAAACTGACCGTAAGGCGCTCCATTGAAAATGCCCACTCTCCAAGCCTATCTGGAAATAAGTCTTGTTGTCCCGTCTGTCGGCGGGCATTTTCAAAGCGCTCTCGTTGGCTAGCGGTTTTTAGGTGCGGCTTCGCCGCTGTAAGGCACGTGCGGATTCTCCATCGTGCGTAAGAGAATTTGTTTTTTTCGGGGATTCCCCGTGGAAATTCTGCTGGCGCAGGCTTGCCCCTCATGCCGGGGCGGGCACTTCCTTTCGCGACGAGGCGAAAGGAAGCAAAGGCTCGCCAAAGGGCACCTTTGGAATCCGTTTGGGGAACAATCCCTCATTGTGCAAACGAAAGCCACCGGAAAGGCGCTCCATTGAAAATGCCCACTCTCCGAGCTTCATCGGAAATAAGTCTTGCTGTCCCGTCTGTCGGCGGGCATTTTCAAAGCGCTCTTGTTGGCTCGCAGTTCTTCGGTGCGGCTTCGCCGCTGAACGAAATTAGTAAAATACCTATCCCCACAAAACAGGCTCGTGAGCAATTTAAAAAAATTTTTATTTTTTCTCTGCGCGGGGTTTCCCGTGGAAATTCTGCTGGCGCAGGCTTGCCCCTCATGCCGGGGCGGGCACTTACTTTCGTGAAAGGACGAAAGTAAGCAAAGGCCTTCCAAAGGACACCTTTGGAATCCGTTTGGGGAACAATTCCTCATTGCGTAAACGAAAACCTTCGGGAAGGCGCTCCATTGAAAATGCCCACTCTCTGAGCTTCATCTGATAATAAGTCTTTCTGTCCCGTCTGTCGGCGGGCATTTTCAAAGCGCTCTCGTTGGCTCGGAGAAGGGCGGCCTTAGTAACTTTGATTGAATATAAGTTCACCCATAGTTTCGATTTGTCGATTTGCAGAGCAAATCTTGCGCCAACAAAAAATGCGGCGAAGCCGCCTAAAAATTCCGAGCCAACGAGAGCGCTCGGAAAGGGGGCGCCGCCGAACGGAATCGGTAAACTGCCTGTTCCCGCAAAGCAAGGCGCGTGCGCACTTTCCATAGAGCGCCTTACGGAAGGCTGTCGTTAATACTCGCCGGAGCCGTTTCCCAAACGGATTCCGAAAGCGGAGCCTTGGGCGAATCTTTGCCTACTTTCTTTTCGTAAAGAAAGTTGGGGCCTGCCCCGGCCCGAGGGGCAAGCCCTGCGCCAGCAAAATCTCCCCTGCGGGAACCGCAATCAAAAAATAGAGCCCTCTCGCGCAAACCAGAGAAAAAAAGAACCGGCGCAAAGCGCCTCCCATCCCCGAGCCAACGAGAGCGCTCGGAAAGGGTGCGAGTGGCAATCCCTAAGAAAACCATTACGCTACAAATAGTAAATCAAAGACTGTTTTCAACAATAAGTTAATAAAATGTTGAAAACAAGACAGGTTTTAACCGTGGGGGAAGAAAAACTTCCTCATTGACAAAATTCAGGAAATCCGCTATTCTGAAATCATCTAAAGAAAGGTACGGTATTTGAAAGCTATGCGCTATTGCTGATCTGACTAAAACCATATTAAAAATGGGAAAACGGGTGAAGTGCGCCCGTTGGTGTCGGATTGGCATATCAAAATGAATTCTTACAGGAACGTGTTCCGCTTGGAGCAGGCAATTCCTGTGTATTTTTGTTATGATCTTTCCGACACATCCAGAGGATGCAAGGAGAGATTTTTTTGATAATATTAGAAGTTTTTAATTTAAAAAAATATTTTGGCGACCGGCTTATCCTTGATCTGCCGCGCCTGACGATTTACACCGGCGACAAAATCGGCATTGTAGGCGAAAACGGAGCCGGAAAAACAACACTAATGGAGCTTTTGGCGGGAGAGACCGAAGCAGAGGAAGGCACAGTACGGCAAATGTGCCCTATTTCCTACCTGCGCCAATTTTCACCGGAACAGGCGGACCCAACTGCAATCCGCCGATTTTTGCCGAGTGATCGACTTTCCCATGAACGCCTCAGCGGCGGCGAACAGACGCGCCTAAAGCTCGACAATGCACTGTCTCGCGCCAACTGCCTATTGATGGCCGACGAGCCTACCAGCAACCTGGATGCCGCAGGAAACCAGCTGTTGACAAAGCAGCTGAAATCCGTGGAAACACTGATTCTAATCAGCCACGACCGTGCTTTGCTGGACGCCGTCTGTAACCGAATTCTCGAGATCCACGACGGAAGCGTGACCGAATACGCCGGCAATTACAGCGCGTATGTCAAGCAAAATCAGCAATCCCGTCAGCGTGCGGAATTTGAATACCGGCAGTACACCGAAGAGCGGGCACGGCTTCAAAAAGCAATGGTCGGCACCCGTGAGAAAGCGAAAAGCCTGCGCAAAGCACCGAAGCGCATGGGCAACTCCGAAGCACGTTTGCATAAGCGAAAGTCTATGGAAATCTCCAAAAAGCTGCACAGCAGCACTCGAGCGCTCGAATCGCGCTTGGAGCGTCTGGAAGAAAAGGAAAAACCGCGTGAACTGCCGCGCATCCAGCTCGATTTTTCACTCACCGACCCGCCGCAAAACAAGATGATCTTTTCCTGCCGGAATTTAACCTTCGGCTACGGAGAAAATCTTCTGTTTCAAGATGCCGGCTTTGAAATCAAAAACCACATGCGAACTGCAATCATTGGCGAAAACGGCGCGGGAAAAACAACACTGTTGCGCCTGATCACAGAGGGAAACAGCGCGATCCGGTGTGCGCCCAAAGCCCGCATCGGTTATTTTCGCCAGGAGTTTGAAACCCTGAACGAAAATCAAACCGTACTGGAAAACGCGCTGATCCGCAGCGTACAACCGGAAAGCACAGTGCGTACCATGCTGGCTCGCCTGCTGTTTCGCGGGAATACCGTGCAGAAAAAAGCCGCCGTACTCAGCGGCGGGGAAAAAATCAAGCTGTCGCTCGCGCAGCTTCTGGCGTCTGACGCGAATGTGCTGCTCTTGGATGAACCGACCAACTACCTGGATTTGCCGTCGATCGAGGCAGTTCAGGAAATTCTGTCGGATTACCCGGGCGTACTGCTGTTTGTGTCTCATGATCAATCGTTTGTGAATGCAGTGGCTAACCGTCTGCTGTTGATCGAAAACAGGCATATCCGCGCGTTTGACGGCACTCTTTCCGATTACCAGCGCCAGATGCAAACCCCGCGCCAGAAGCCGGACGCCGCACGGCGGATGGTACTGGAAACGCGCCTGGCCCGCATTATATCGGAGTTGTCGCTGCCCGGCGCGAACCGCGAAGCGCTGGATGAGGAGTACCGTTCTGTTCTGGAAGAGCTAAAAAATTTCGCAGGCTAAGGCGGGTTGAATCCGCCGGCACATCGCGGGACAGCCCAATAAAAAAGTCGACTGTTTTTACGCGGAAACAGTCTTACCCAACGCTTACGTTTCACAAGCCGGCCAGCCAATAAAAAACAAAAAAGCCCTCCCTGTTTGGGAGGGCTTTCTCTATTCAAGAAACTAATCGAAACAATCCGATCAGATCAGCTCAATGATCGCCATTTCGGCTGCGTCGCCGCGGCGCGGCCCAATTCTTGTGATGCGGGTATATCCGCCCTTACGGTCGGCATATTTAGGGGCAATCTCAGAAAACAGCTTATGGGTCACATCTTCCTTTGTAATAAAGGAAAGTGCCATGCGCTGGTTATGCAGATTGTTCTCCTGCGCGAGGGTAATCATCTTCTCTGTAAGAGAGCGAACCTCTTTGGCGCGGGTTACTGTGGTCTCAATTTTGCCGTTCTCAAGCAAAAAGGTAACCATGCCTCTCAGCATCGCAATTCTATGAGCAGTATCTCTTCCGAGCTTTCTGGTTCCAGGCATCGAAATATCACTCCTTTTACCTTAGGTTGCAAGTTATTTGCTAATTAATTATTCGTCGTCCTTACGCAGGCTAAAGCCGAGGGAAGCCATCTTCCACACAACTTCCTCCAAAGACTTGCGGCCCAGGTTGCGAACCTTCATCATGTCTTCTTCAGACTTGTTGATCAGGTCCTCTACCGTATTGATGCCGGCGCGCTTAAGGCAGTTAAAGGAGCGTACGGAAAGATCCAGCTCTTCGATGGTCATTTCCAGTACCTTTTCCTTGCCCTTCTCGTCCTTTTCCACCATAATCTCGGTGCTGCTGCCCTTATCAGACAGGTCCACAAACAGATTCAGGTGTTCGGTCAGCACCTTGGCGGCCAGAGAAACAGCCTCCTGGGCGCTGATCACGCCGTTCGTCCACACATCCATGGTCAGCTTGTCGTAATCAATGCTTTGACCCACGCGGGTATTCTCCACATTGTAATTCACTTTCAGAACCGGGGTGTAAATAGAATCGATCGGAAGTTCACCAATCACGCTGCTGTTGCTGCCGCCGCGCATGTTCGCCTTGTTCTTTTCGGCAGGAACATAGCCGCGGCCCTTATCCAGAGTCAGCTCCATATACAGCTTGGCGCCATCGGACAGAGTGGCGATATGCATATCGGGATTTAGAATCTCCACTTCACTGTCGCATTTGATGGAATTCGCTGTCACTTCGCCGGGGCCCTCCGCGCTGATCTCGACGGTTTTGGGTCCGTCGCAATGCAGCTTGGCAGTCAATCCCTTGATATTCAGTACGATCTCGGTGACATCCTCTTTCACGCCGGGAATTGTGGAAAACTCGTGCAGAACACCGTCTATCTTAATCGAGGTAACAGCTACGCCCGGCAGGCTGGAAAGCAGCACTCGCCGCAGGCTGTTGCCCAGGGTGGTGCCAAATCCACGCTCGAGCGGCTCCACAACAAATATGCCGTGGGTTCCGTCACTGGATAACTCTTGTGTTTCGATTTTTGGCTTTTCGATCTCAATCATCAGCGAACCTCCTTCACACATAAGCAAATTGCTTTGCCGTCATGTACACTGGCCTTGCGCAAAGGCATTACTTGGAGTACAACTCAACGATGAGAGTTTCGTCAACTGCCAGCTCAATGTCCTCACGCTCAGGGAACGCCAAAACCTTGGCTTCCAGAGTGTTGCGGTTGAGTTCCACCCATTTCGGCACAGGACGCGAAGCGTTCGCCTCCAGCACAGCCTTGATTTTCTCGCTGCTGCGGCTGGAATCCTTGATAGAAATAACCTCACCCGGTTTTGTCAGGTAAGAGGGGATATCGACTCGCTTGCCATTGATGGTGAAATGACCGTGAACCACGAGCTGGCGGGCTTCCGCACGGGAACTGCCCCAGCCGCAACGGTACACAACGTTGTCCAGGCGGCTCTCGAGAATCCCGAGCAGAATGTCGCCTGTTTTGCCTTCCATACGGGTAGCCATATCATAATAGCCTCTGAACTGGCTTTCCAGAACGCCATAAAAGCGCTTGGTCATCTGCTTTGCACGCAGCTGCAGGCCATACTCAGAAGTCTTTTTGCGACCCTGACCATGCTGGCCGGGGGCATAGGCTCTGCGGCCTACTCCACACTTGTCTGTGTAGCAGCGCTCACCCTTCAAAAAGAGCTTCTGGCCTTCGCGGCGGCACAGCTTGCACACAGCTTCTGTATATCTTGCCATAATAAGGTTGCACCTCCTAAAAAATCGGTTTTGGTACTAAACGCGTCTTCTCTTGGGCGGGCGGCATCCGTTGTGAGGGATGGGGGTAACATCTTTAATCATGCTAACCTCGAGCCCGGCGCCCTGCAGCGCGCGGATCGCGGCCTCACGGCCGGCGCCCGGTCCTTTCACGAAAACCTCCACCGATTTCATACCATGCTCCATCGCAACCTTAGCAGCTGTTTCGGCTGCAGACTGCGCGGCAAAGGGAGTGGACTTTCTGGAGCCTCTAAAGCCCAGCTCACCGGAGCTGGCCCAGGAGATTGCATTGCCCTGCACATCGGTAATGGTAACAATTGTATTGTTGAAAGTAGACTGAATGTGAGCAGCACCGCGTTCGATGTTCTTGCGTTCGCGGCGTCTGCGGACTGCGGTAGTTTTCTTACCGCCTTTTTGTGCTGCCATCTGAGTAATCCCTCCTGACTTCGCTTATTTCTTCTTGTTTGCCATGGTTTTTCTGGGGCCCTTGCGGGTGCGGGCATTCGTCTTGGAACGCTGGCCGCGAACGGGCAGGCCCTTGCGGTGACGGATTCCGCGGTAGCAGCCGATTTCGATCAATCGTTTGATGTCAAACGCCACGTCGCGGCGCAGATCGCCTTCTACGCGGCAGTGGTGGTCGATATACTCTCTCAGCTTTGCAGTGTCATCCTCAGACAGATCGCGAACGCGAATGCTTGGGTCAACACCGGTTGCCTTCAGAATATCATTGGCGGTCTTGCGGCCAATGCCATAAATATAGGTAAGCCCAATTTCAATGCGTTTGTCTCTGGGCAAATCGATACCTGAAATACGCGCCATACTGGTTGCACCTCCATAAGATCAAATTACGCCATCAGCCCTGGCGCTGTTTATGCTTGGGATTCTCACAAATAACCATGATCTTTCCCTTGCGCTTAATAATTTTGCACTTTTCGCAAATTTTCTTTACAGAAGGTCTGACTTTCATTCTGTGCGCCCTCCTTGATGAAGTCGTTAAACAAATCGGATTTCACTGGTTTTATTTCGAACGCCATGTAATACGTCCGCGCGTGAGGTCATAGGGCGACAGCTCTACGGTAACCTTATCGCCGGGCAGAATGCGAATGAAATTCATACGCAGCTTACCGGAGATATGCGCCAGTATCGTGTGGCCGTTCGGCAGCTCCACGTTAAACATCGCGTTTGGCAGAGCTTCTGTTACGGTACCTTCAATTTCGATCACATCTTGTTTTGACATAAATCAGCATAACCTCCTCTTGCAGAAATCAGCTGTCCTGAGAAAAGCATCTCAGAGCGCAGCGAATTTCACGGTTGGTGTTCATCGAGCTAAGCAAGGTGTTTGTCGCGGCAAGGTGAATCGGATTCTTGCTTTTGGGCCTTTCCAGCGGGCGGTGTTTTCCGTCGCAGACAACAACCTCGTTGCCAGAAGCCTCCAGCACTACTAAAAATTCACCCTTGTCGCGTCCTCTTAGTGACCGGACAACAAGCCCTCTAACAAAATCCATCCTGATTCCCCTTAATCCGGTAAGGTCAAAATGACAGGCCCATCCGCGGTGATGGCAATCGAATGCTCAAAGTGAGCGGCCAGCTTGCCGTCTGTTGTAACGGTGGTCCAGCCGTCAGATAATGTTTTGACGGTATGCACTCCGGCATTCACCATTGGCTCAATGGCTATCGTCATGCCAGGTAACAATCGCACGCCCCGGCCGGGCGCGCCAAAATTCGGTACGCTAGGATCTTCGTGCAGCTTCGCGCCTACTCCGTGGCCGACAAAATCGCGTACCACCGAGTAACCGCGCGCTTCGACATACGTTTGCACCGCATGGCCAATATCGCCGATCCGGTTGCCTGCCTTTGCGGCATGAATGCCCTCATAAAGGCTTTCCCGGGTTGTATCCATCAGGCGCTGCGCTTCGGGGGAAACATCGCCGCACGCAAACGTGTAGGCGTTGTCACCGGTGAAGCCTTCATAAAAAGCGCCAATGTCAATGCTGACAATATCGCCGTGCTTCAGGATCAAATCCTTGCTGGGTATGCCGTGGATAACCACATTGTTCACCGAAATGCAGGCACTGGCCGGAAACCCGCCGTATCCCAAAAAGGAAGGCTTTGCACCCTCGCTTTCGATATAGCGGCGGGCGACGCGGTCGATCTCCCAGGTAGAAACACCGGGTTCGACCGCCTGGCCTGCCAGCTTTAATGCATTGGCTGAAATTCTGCCGGCCACCCGCATCGCTGCGAGTTCGCGGCTTGTTTTAAGGACAATCATAATTGCGCCTCTTCCAATATGGCAAGAGTTTTGCGGGTTGTATCTGCAATATGCTCTTCCCCTTTTACAATGAACAGTTTTCCCTGCTTCTGGTAGTATTCCTTCAGCGGTTCGGTCTGCTCATGGTAAACCTTCAGCCGTTCCTTCACTGTTTCGGGCTGGTCATCCTTACGCTGAGAAAGGGTGCCGCCGCACTTGTCGCAAACACCGTCTACCTGGCTGGGTTTGTACCGCACATGGTAGATGGCACCGCATTTGTCGCAGACACGGCGTCCGGATATTCTGGCAACGATGTCCTCGTCGGTCACCTCAATATCAATGACCTTATCGATCGGAAATCCCATTGTATCCAGAGCCTCGGCCTGAACGATGGTTCTCGGAAAACCGTCCAGGATAAATCCGTTTTCACAGTCGCCCTTAGCCAGTCTTTCCTCAATGATACCGATGACGGTTTCATCGGGGACCAGCTGGCCGGCTTCCATATAGGACTTTGCTTTCCGGCCCATTTCAGTACCGCTTTTCAGCGCTTCTCGAATTATCGTTCCCGTAGAAATAGCGGGAATAGACAAACGCTCGCAGATCACTTCCGCCTGCGTGCCCTTGCCGGCGCCCGGAGCGCCAAGAAGTATGATTTTCATAATCCTTTTCCCTCTCTCCCCATGTTGTTTTCAAAAGCTTACCTGTCAATCAAGAAAGCCCTTGTAGTGGCGCATCATCATCTGAGATTCCATCTGTTTGACTGTATCCAGAGCGACGCCCACCAAAATGATAAGAGAGGTACCGCCCAGCGACATATTGTGCATTCCCGTAGCCGCACCAAAAATGATGGGCAGCAGGGCAACCACGGCCAGGAACAGAGCGCCAATCAGGGTAAGCTTGGAGAGAATCCTAGAAATAAAATCGGAGGTCGGCTTACCCGGGCGAACACCCGGAATCGTGCCGTTGCTTTGACGAAGATTATTGGCCATTTCAATCGGATTATACTGAATGGTAACATAGAAATACGCAAACATAACAATCAGAAGGAAATACATTACCGAGTACATCCAGCCGGTAGTGGAGAAAGCATCCAGAAAACCTTTCCAGAAGCCGCTCTTCGGGTTGGTAAACAGCTGAATGGTGCTGGGAATGGCCAGAATCGAGCTTGCGAAGATGATCGGCATAACGCCGGACATCGCAATCTTGATCGGAATATGGCTGGACTGACCACCGTACATTTTGCGGCCCACCATGCGCTTGGCATACTGAATCGGAATCCGGCGCTCGGAGTTGTTCATCAAAACGATGAACCAAATGATCGCCAGGAACAAAACGACGAAAATCGGAACAAACACATAATACTTGCCATAGGTAGAAGGATCCTGATTTGCAATCGACAGGTATTTGCCCAGCGTGTTCAAGATATGCGGCATACGCGCCACAATACCGGAGAACAGCAGGATCGAAATACCGTTGCCGATACCGTACTTATTCACCTGCTCACCCATCCACATCATCAAAGCCGTACCGGCAGTGAAGGTGAAGATGATAACCACAGCGGAGAAAGCCTGTTCCCATCCCTTGTTAAACATAGTGATGGGAGTGCCTTCATACGAGCTGTTGTGCAGATAGAAGTAGTAAGCGGTACCCTGAATCAGGCCCAGCACAACGGTAATATAACGGGTAATGGCGGCAATCTTCTTGCGGCCCTCTTCGCCCTCTTTGGCCAAGCGCTCCAGAGGAGGCAGGGCCACAGTCAGCAGCTGCAAAATAATGGAGCTGTTGATATAGGGTGTAACGCTCATGGCAAACAGGGTGGCGTTCGCGAACGCACCGCCGGAGAGCATGTCTAAATACCCCAGCGCATTGCCCGACTCGCCAACCTGGCCCATTAAACCCTGAAGGGCTTCTACGTTCAGGAACGGCACCGTAATTACGGCGCCAAACCGGAACACAACGATTATGAACAGTGTAAACAGAATCTTTTTACGCAGATCGGGAATTGCCCAGGCATTCTTCATTGTAGAAAACAACTCAGATCACCTCTGCCTTCCCACCGGCAGCCTCAATCTTCTGCTTTGCCGCTTCAGAGAAGGCCGTTGCCTTTACTGTCAAGCTCTTAGACAGCTTGCCGTTTGAAAGAATTTTCACTCCGTCAAAGGAATTCTTCACGATACCGGCATCCAACAACGCCTGAATATCAACCACCGCGCCGTTTTCAAAGGATTCCAGCGTACCAACGTTGATCGCAACGATGTCCTTCGCAAAAATATTGACAAAGCCTCTTTTGGGGATTCGTCTCTGCAGAGGCATCTGACCGCCTTCAAAACCTGCACGGAATCCACGGCCGGATCTGGCCTTCTGGCCTTTATGACCCTTGCCGGAGGTTTTGCCCCAGCCGGAGCCATGTCCTCTGCCGATTCTACGGGCCTTTTGGGTGGACCCGGGTACTGCAGATAAGTCATGCAACTTCATTTACTCGCACCTCCTTGCTTACGCTTTGCTTACCTCGATGAGGTGGATAATTTTTGCCACCTTGCCTTTGGTCTGAGGATTATCGGGCTGCTCGGTGCAGTCGCCGATCTTATGCAAACCAAGGGACTGAGCGGTCGCAATCTGGTCCTTGTGGCTGCCGATCAGGCTTTTTACCAACTTGATATGAATCTGTGCCATATTGCTGCCCCCCTTGTTACAGAATCTCTTTTGCTGATTTACCGCGAACAGCAGCAACCTCGTCGGCAGTACGCAGCTCAGCGAGACCTTCGATGGTCGCACGAACCACATTGCACGGGTTGTTGGAGCGCAGCGCCTTGGTACGGATATCTTTGATACCTGCGGATTCTACCACCGCACGAACCGCACCGCCGGCGATAACACCGGTACCAGGAGCGGCAGGCTTCATCAGAACACGGCCTGCGCCGTATACACCGATCACCTCGTGAGGGATTGTGCTGCCGCGCAGAGAAACCTTAATCAGGTTCTTCTTGGCATCCTCAATCCCCTTGCGGATGGAATCCGGAACTTCGCCTGCTTTACCAATACCGAAACCGACTGTTCCGTTGCCGTCACCGACAACTACCAGCGCGGCGAACTTGAAGATACGGCCGCCCTTTACGGTTTTGGATACACGGTTGATGGCAACCACGCGTTCTTTCAGGTCCATAGTAGATGCGTCAATTCTAGCCAAAAGTATTCCTCCTTCTCTCAGAACTTGAGGCCGCCCTCGCGGGCGCCTTCGGCCAGCTCTTTGACGCGGCCGTGGAAAATATAACCGCCGCGATCAAATACGACCTCGGTGATCCCCTTCTCTGCCGCACGCTTGGCGATCATTTCGCCAACCTGCTTTGCGGCTTCCTTGTTTCCGCCATTGCCAGTAAACTCTTTGTCCAGCGTGGAAGCTGCCGCGAGAGTAACTCCCGCAACATCGTCGATAATCTGGGCATAGATGTTCTTGGCGGAGCGGAATACATTCAGGCGCGGGCGCTCTGCAGTGCCCGAAACCTTGCCGCGCACACGACGGTGGCGGTTCAGCCTGGCTTTATTTGTATCAGCCTTGTTCACCATATTGATTCACTCTCCTTCAGTTACTTCTTAGAGCCCTTACCGGCCTTGCCTTCCTTACGGCGGACAAATTCACCAGCATAACGAATTCCCTTGCCCTTATACGGCTCCGGCGGACGTTTCTCGCGGACTTCCGCGGCAAACTGGCCAACCTTCTGCTTATCAATACCATGAATGATAATCTTGTTGGGCGTGGGAGCTTCGATCTGGATTTCGTCTGTTTCAGACACGATCACCTGATGGGAATACCCCAGGTTCATGACCAGGTCCTTGCCCTGCTTCTGTACACGGTAACCAACACCCAGAACATCGAGCTCCTTTTTAAAGCCCTCTGTCACGCCGACCACCATGTTGTGCACCAGCGTGCGGGTCAGTCCGTGCAGCGCACGGTTTTCCTTCTCGTCGTTCGGGCGGGTTACGATAACCTCGCTGCCCTCCTGAGAGATCGTCATGTTCGGGTGGAACTGCTGAGTCAGAGTTCCCTTCGCTCCCTTAACAGTAACAACGTTGCCGTCGATTTTCACTTCGACACCAGCGGGAATATTTATGGGTTTTCTTCCAATTCGCGACATAATAGCACCCCCTTGTTTACCAAATAAACGCCAGAACTTCGCCGCCAATATTCTCTTTGCGCGCCTGACGATCCGTCATAACGCCCTTGGAGGTAGAAATGACCGCGATGCCGAGGCCCTTGAGAACCTTGGGCAGATCTTCTGCGTTGGAATAAATGCGCAGGCCGGGCTTAGACACCCTACGCAGGCCTTTGATGACGGGGGTTTTGCCCTCGCCGTACTTCAGATTCACTTTCAGAATCCCCTGTTTGCCGTCCTCGATCACCGTGTAGTTCTTTACATATCCCTCTTCAACCAGAATCTTTATAATAGACTCCTTCATGTTGCTTTTAGGGATCTGAACGGAATCGTGCTTGGCAGCATTCGCGTTGCGAATACGGGTGAGCAAATCAGCAATTGTATCTGTAATCTGCATACCGTTCCCTCCTTTGCTTTACCAGCTGGCTTTTTTCACGCCCGGGATCTCACCCTTATGGGCAAGCTCGCGGAAGCATATGCGGCAAATCCCGAACTTGCGGAGATAAGCATGCGGCCGGCCGCAAATTTTGCAGCGGTTATGCTCTCTGGAGGAAAATTTTGCCGTCCTCATTTGTTTGATTTTCATTGATGTTTTGGCCACAATAATCCCTCCTTATCTCGCAAACGGAGCGCCCATCAGCGTCAGCAGCTCGCGGGCCTCTTCGTCAGTTTTTGCAGTAGTTACGAAGCAAATATCCATTCCGCGCACCTTGTCGATCTTATCGTACTCGATCTCGGGGAAAATCAGCTGCTCCTTGATGCCCATGTTGTAGTTGCCGCGCCCGTCAAAGGAATTCGGATTAATCCCTCTAAAGTCTCTGACGCGGGGCAATGCGACGTTGAAGAAACGATCAACGAACTCATACATGTGATTGCCTCTAAGCGTAACCTTCACACCGATGTTCATGCCTTCACGCAGCTTAAAGTTCGCAACGGATTTCTTCGCCTTGCAAACCTGGGGCTTCTGGCCGGTAATCGCTGCAATGTCAGTCATGATAGTGTCGATTACCTTCGCGTTGTCGCGAGCTTCTCCGGCGCCTACATTAATGACGATTTTTTCGAGCTTGGGGATCTCCATCACGCTCCCGTAGGTGAATTTCTTCATCAGCGCGGGCGAGACCTCCTGCTTGTAAAACTCCTTCAGTCTGGCCATGTCGTATCTTTCCTCCCTTACAGCGACTCGCCGCATTTTACGCAAACGCGGTCTTTGGTGCCGTCCTCATAGAGCTTATGCGCAACACGAGTGGGCTTTCCGCAGCGAGGGCAAACGATCTGAACCTTGCAGGCGTACAAAGCGCCCTCGGCCTTTACGAGTCCGCCCGGGGCACCCATTTTGCGGGGTTTCACATGCTTTGTTACCATGTTGCGGCCCTCAACGATCACTTTACCCTCTTTAGGGCTAACCGCCAGAACCTTCCCCTTTTTGCCGCGCTCTTTGCCGCTCAAAATGATGACGGTGTCACCAGTTTTTACATGAACTTTGTTATTCATTAGTGAGCACCTCCATTCACAGTACTTCCGGGGCCAGGCTTAAGATCTTCAGGTAGTCCTTATCGCGCAGCTCTCTGGCAACAGGCCCGAAGATACGAGTGCCCCTGGGGTTTTTATCATCTTTAATCAGAACCGCCGCGTTTTCGTCGAAGCGGATATACGTTCCGTCGTGGCGGCGAACGCCAAAAGCGGTACGAACAATAACCGCCTTAACAACGTCGCCTTTTTTAACAACGCCGCCGGGTGCTGCTTTTTTGACCGAAGCTACCACAACGTCGCCAATATTGGCATACCTTCTGCCGGTGCCGCCCAGCACGCGAATGCACATAAGCTCTTTCGCGCCGGTGTTGTCGGCAACCTTGAGGTAAGTCTGCTGTTGTATCACAGTGCGTTCCTCCTTCGCTGAAAGCTACTTATTTGGCTTTCTCAATAATCTCGACAAGACGCCATCTTTTTTCTTTGGAAAGGGGACGGGTCTCCATCACACGCACTCGATCACCGATATTGCATTCATTCTTTTCGTCATGAACTTTCAGTTTAACGGTACGCTTGATAATCTTGTTGTAAAGCGGATGCTTCACGCTGTCTTGGATAGCGACAACGGCGGTTTTGTCCATCTTATTGCTGACGACCTTGCCGACGTTGGTTTTTCTCATATTTCTGTCACTCACAGCTTAATCCTCCCTTCCCATTACGCTTTCGCGCTGTCCTTAAGCTCATTTCCACGCAACACGGTCTTGATGCGGGCAATGTCTTTTTTGACAGCGGAAATTCGCATCGGGTTGTCAAGCTGATTAATGGCAAGCTGAAAACGCAGGTTGAAAAGCTCTTCCTTCAGATCCTTCAGCTTGCTCTGCAGCTCTTCGGTTGTCAACTCTCTAATCTCTGCGGCCTTCATGATTGCTCACCACCCGTTTCTTCCTTCTTGACAAACTTGCATTTAATCGGCAGTTTGTTCGCAGCAAGGCGCATCGCCTCTCTGGCGGTTTCTTCGTTAATGCCGCCAATTTCAAACATCACTCTGCCGGGCTTAACAACAGCCACCCAGTACTCAGGTGCGCCCTTACCGGAACCCATGCGGGTTTCTGCCGGCTTCTTGGTAACAGGCTTATCGGGGAAAATCTTAATCCAGACTTTACCGAATCTCTTTGTGTAACGGGTCATGGCGATACGGGCAGCCTCAATCTGGTTCGAAGTGATCCAGGCCGGCTCAAGAGCCTGAAGGCCGAAATCGCCGTATACAACCGTACTGCCGCGATATGCCTTACCGGTCATACGACCGCGGTGTACTCTGCGGTATTTTACGCGTTTAGGCAGCAACATTATTTATTGCCTCCTTCCCTCTTGGGCTTGCGGTTATCGTGCAGAACCTCGCCTCTGTAAATCCACACCTTTACGCCAATACGGCCATAGGTGGTAGCGGCCTCGGCAAAACCATAGTCAATGTCTGCGCGAATAGTCTGCAGCGGAATGGTACCCTCATGGTAATGCTCGGTACGGGCAATTTCAGCACCGCCCAAACGGCCGGAAACCTGAGTTTTAATGCCCTTCGCGCCGAGCTTCATGGCGCGGCCCATGCACTGCTTCATTGCACGGCGGAACGAAATTCTCTTTTCGAGCTGCTGAGCAATATTCTCTGCAACCAGCTGTGCGTTCAAATCGGGGGATTTCACCTCAACGATATTGATGGATACCGGTTTACCCAGCATTGTTTCGCACTGCTGACGAAGCTTTTCGATCTCTGCGCCGCCCTTGCCAATGACCATGCCGGGCTTTGCGCAGTGGATATGAACGCGAACCTTGGATGCGTCACGCTCAATCTCAATTTTCGGAACACCCGCGGAAGCGAGCTGCTTCTTCAGTGTTTTACGCAGCTTGTAATCCTCGACCAGGGTGTCGCCAAAGACATTGTCCTTCGCGAACCAGCGGGAATCCCAATCTTTAATTACGCCCACACGAAAGCCGTGGGGATTGATTTTCTGGCCCATAGTTTACCTCCTCCGCTATTCTTTTTCCTTGAGCACGAGGGTAACGTGCGAAGTTCTTTTCAAAATTCTGAACGCGCGACCCTGCGCTCTGGGGCGAATGCGCTTGAGGATCGGGCCAGGGCTGACGAAGCACTGTGCAACGTACAGTCTGGTAACGTCCATGTTATGGTTATTCTCAGCATTTGCAATGGCCGACTTCAGCAGTTTCTGAAGGTCTTCGCATGCGGCCTTTGGGGTATGCTTCAGGATAGCCATAGCAAGGTCAGTCTCCTTGCCCCGGATCAAATCCAGCACAACTGACACCTTGCGGGGAGAAATACGGGCGTATTTCAAATAAGCCCTTGCTTCCATTGTATACACTCCTTTCGGCCTTTATCTGGTGGTTTTAGATCCGGCGTGACCTTTAAAGGTTCTGGTGGGGGCAAACTCACCGAGCTTGTGCCCAACCATATCTTCGGTAACATAAACCGGAACATGCTTGCGGCCGTCATGGACGGCAATTGTATGACCGACGAAATCCGGGAAAATAATCGAAGCTCTGCTCCAGCTCTTCACGATTTTCTTTTCGCCGGCGGCGTTCATCTCTTGGATCCTCTTAAGCAGCACGGGCTGAACATAAGGACCCTTTTTCACACTTCTGCTCATCAGTTAAGCTCCTTTCTGTCCGCCTTACTTGCTGTTTCTGCGCTTCACGATAAACTTATCGGAGCGGTTCTTCTTAGAACGGGTCTTGTAGCCCAGTGCGGGTTTACCCCAGGGGGTTACAGGGCCGGGACGACCAACGGGAGATTTACCTTCACCACCGCCATGGGGGTGATCGTTCGGGTTCATAACAGATCCGCGAACGGTAGGACGCCAGCCCATGTGGCGTTTACGACCGGCTTTACCGATCTTTACATTCTCGTGGTCGAGATTGCTGACCTGGCCGATGGTGGCCATGCACAGCTGAGAAACGTTGCGCAGTTCGCCGGAGGGCAAACGCAGCAGCGCCATGCCGTTTTCCTTCGCCATCAGCTGAGCCTGGTTGCCGGCCGCACGAGCCAGCTGGCCGCCCTTGCCGGGATACAGCTCAACGTTGTGGATGAAGGTACCGGTGGGGATGCTGCCAAGCGGAAGTGCGTTGCCGGGCTTAATATCGGCGCCGGCACCGGAAACAACCGTGTCACCGACCTTGAGGCCGTGAGGAGCGATGATGTAGCTCTTCTGGCCATCCTCATATTGAACGAGCGCGATGAAAGCGGAGCGGTTCGGATCATACTCCAGAGTAAGAACCTTCGCCGGAGCGTCTGCTCTCTGGCGCTTAAAATCGATCACGCGGTACTTTTTGCGGTTTCCGCCTCCGCGATGGCGAACCGTGATTCTGCCATAGCTGTTGCGGCCGGATCTTTTATTCAGCGGTTCGAGCAGGCTCTTTTCAGGGCCTTCCTTCGAAAGCTGAGAATAATCTGTTACCGACATATTGCGGCGACCCGCGGTCGTCGGTTTAAAATTGATAATAGGCATTCGGTTTCACTCTCCTTGTTATGGCTTTGCGGGGATCAGCCAAATCCCCATACCTTGCCCCTGCCTCAGGATTGGCAGGATTTTGTATCCAAGTTGTAATATCGTCAGACGATATTACATCATACCCTCGAAGAATTCGATCGGCTTGCTTTCCGCAGTAAGGGAAACAACCGCTTTTTTCCATGCGGCGGTATAGCCCTGGGTTCTGCCCTGGCGGCGCAGATGTCCGCGAACATGCAGGGTATTTACCTTTGCGACCTTGACTTTAAAAAGCTCCTCGATAGCGCGCGCAATATCAATCTTTGTTGCATTGCGGGCAACCTCGAAGGTGTACTTTTTAGCGCCGATGGCGCTCATGCTTTTTTCTGTAATGATCGGGCGGATGACAATCTCATGTGCAGTCATTACGCATACACCTCCTCGATCTTAGCCACGGCATCCTTCAGCACGATGAACTTATCGGCATTGAGGATGTCATAGACATTCAGAGTATTGACGGTGGCGGTTTTCACGCCCTGCAGGTTCGCGGCGGAAGCGATGACCTTCTTATTCTCATCAGGGAGAACAATCAGAGCCTTCTTATCAGCGCCGAGCGCCTGAAGCATGGAAACAATCACCTTTGTTTTGTATTCATCCATTGCAATCTGGTCCAGAACAACGATCTCGCTGTCCAGCACCTTGCTGGAGAAAGCAGATTTCATGGCAAGACGGCGAACCTTCTTGTTCACGGTATATCTGTAGTCGCGGGGCTTCGGGGCAAACACGACGCCGCCGTGTCTCCACTGGGGAGCGCGGATGGAGCCCTGTCTTGCGTGGCCGGTGCCCTTCTGACGCCAGGGTTTTCTGCCGCCGCCGGCAACCTCCGAGCGGGTCAGCGCGGACTGTGTGCCCTGCCGCTGATTTGCCAGATAGTTTTTCACCAGCTGATGCATTACTGCGACATTGGGTTCAATTCCAAATACGGCTTCGGCAAGCTCGATTTGTCCGACTTCCTTACCAGCCATATCAAGTACTGCTACTTTCGGCATTCTAATTCCTCCTTCCCTTACGCCTTTACGCTGTCATGGATGACAACAACGCCGCCGTTGGGACCAGGAATAGCCCCTTTAATAGCGATCAGGTTGTTTTCAATGTCTACCTTGACAACGGTTAAATTCTGCACTGTAACTTTTTCAGCGCCCAAGTGTCCGGCGGCCTTTAATCCCTTGAACACTCTGGAGGGGCTGGAGCAGGCGCCCAGAGAACCGCGGTGTCTGGCAACAGGGCCGGTACCGTGAGTTTCTTTGAGTCTCTGGAAATTCCAGCGCTTAATCGCACCGGCGTATCCTTTACCCTTGCTGGTGCCGCTGACGTCGACCTTGTCCCCTTTTTCAAAGACATCGGCCTTGATCAGGTCGCCCACGTTATAGGCGTTCGTGTCGGAGAGTCTGAACTCTTTCAGAGTTCTCTTGGGAGCTACATCCGCTTTCGCGAAGTGACCCTTCAGGGGCTTATTCAAACGGTTCAGCTTTCTGTCGCCAAAACCAACCTGAATTGCCTCGTAACCGTCGTTCTCAGCTGTCTTTTTCTGCGCAACAACGCAGGGACCGGCTTCTACAACAGTGACAGGGATGACGTTCCCCTTTTCATCGAAGATCTGCGTCATGCCGATCTTCTTTCCAATGATTGCTTTTTGCATGTTTTTACCTCCTATGCAGGTTATTGGTTGGTTTTTCACCAACATGACCCCAGCCGCTCGGTTGGTCGATTAGAGTTTGATCTCAATCTCGACGCCCGCGGGAAGTTCCAGGCTCATCATCGCCTCTACTGTTTTGTTAGAGGGTCTGAGGATGTCGATCAGTCTTTTGTGGGTTCTCATCTCGAACTGCTCACGGCTGTCCTTATACTTATGAACAGCGCGCAGAACGGTGACAATCTGCTTCTCTGTCGGCAGCGGAACCGGGCCGGAAACTCTGGCGCCTGTACGCTTTGCCGTTGCCACGATCTTCTCTGCGGACTGATCCACCAGCTGATGATCGTACCCCTTAATTCTGATCCTGATTTTTTCTTTGACTGCCACGTTAAATCGCCTCCTTATAAATAGTTGGCGGGCGGCGTTTTTAAAACCTAACACTGCTCCGGGTGTTTCTCCCAAGAACACTAAAAACCGGATTGACTTCGCAAAACGAAGTTAATCCGGGGAAAGGCACAAAAAACGTCTGGGCAAAACGGCGCACTCATGTTGTGGCCTTGTTCTGTCCCAAAATATCTGTCGCCCGGTTTAAAATCGGACATACTCCACGGAAAAACCGGCAAATCTGCCGCAACCTCCCGCTTCATCGCATATCTGTCGCAGTCACGCTTGATTATAATACCATATTCCTCAGGGGAACGCAAGAATTATTTTCTCTTTTCTGACAGAAATTTTCATATCATTTTTATTTAAAATGCATAAAAGTCACTGAGGCGACACAAGGCTCGCCGTTTCCGTCTCCTTCGCCTGGTACAGCGCGTTCTCCTCCGGGTTCGCGTCTACCTTCAAAAAGGGCTTCATCTCAAAATATGGCACAACAATCTGGTATACATCGCCCAGTACATAGGGCACCGGCAACGAAAATCCAATTCCGTCCGGCGTCATATACACCGAGGTTTCCGCCTTGTTCTGCGCAATGGTTTCAGAGGGGAGTGCTCCCACAATCTCCGCCGGGGCGTTGTCGCGCACAGCTTCCCAAATCACCTCATACAGATCTTCGTCATCCTTGAGCAGCTCCGAAACAGCCAGCGCTTTGCCGGACTTCAGATCAAAATTGATGGATCGGGTGTATTTGCTTGGGTGAGCCGCATCTGAGCGCCCGAACGAAACAGTAAACAGCACGCTGACAAAATCGCCGCTCTGGCGTGTCAGCTCATAATCGGTGCGTACCGTCACCTGCACCGTCTGCTTACCGGAAGCATCTTTTTCCTCGGTATATCCGTTTTTCTCCACATCACTCATCGCCGCAGCCTTCACGGCGGCATTCAATCCTTCTGAATGCTTCATTCCCAGAAAAACCGGATAAGCTACAGTATAGTTTTTCCCATTATTTTGAAATTGAAACAGCTCGCGGCGTACCGCCGCGGTCGAAACCCCCTCTGAGCTTTCCGGCTCGGAGGATTCTGGAGCCGAGAGCTCCGACTGAGAGGACTCCGGTGCGGAAACCCCTTCGGAAGAAGAAGGCACCGAGCTTTGCCCGCCGCGCTCCGCACAGCCGGTCAGAAGAGAAAACAGCAGCGCCGCAATGGCCCCCGCCGCAATCAGACGTTTCATTTCAGCTCCCCCTTTTTCCAGAAGTTTTCCATTTTTTTCGAATCACTTGCCACTCGTTTCCCAGATAAGAAAAGGCTCCCGCAAAGAAGGTTGCCAAAGAAAAAAAGGCATTTGCCGCGCTCTGCCATCTGCCGTTGGAAACCAACACAGAAGTAGGGCCGTCTGCCGCGCCAATCACACCCACTGACATAGCGTCGCGGCCGGCCCAGCGATTCAGTCGCCATCCTGCAAACGCCGCAGCGGACGTCCATAAAACAGCCAAAACCGCCAAAGCTCTCCAAATCTTTTTCATAGGGTTCTCCTTTCTTTGCTCCTTATTCTTCTGAAAATGAAAAAAGGGAAAGGGATGGCTGGCATCCTCTTTCCCCTTTTCGCGTCGTTTTCCATCGGCTTAATCCGCCCGGTGGCAAATGGCTTAATAGGCCTTGCCCCAGTAAACCATCGCTTTGGCTTTCTGCCCACAGCAGACACAGGTCTCCGTAATCTGTTCCTGCTCAAAAGGCATACAGCGGGAGGTCACTCCAGCCAAATCCTTCAGTTTTTCCTCACACTCGGGACTGCCGCACCACATGGCTTTAATAAAACCAGGCTTGGAGTCCGCCACCTCGCGGAGTTCATCCAACGTTTTGACGGTGTAGGTCATGTTCTCGCGGCGACTCAGCGCCGTATTGTACATGCCCCTGCGAACCGCTTCCAACTGATCGAGCACGGCCTGCTCCAGATCGGCCAGGGAAACAAAACTCTTTTCCCGGTCGGTTCTGCGAACCAGCACGCATTGATCCTTCTCGATATCCTTGGGGCCGATCTCCAAACGGATCGGAACCCCTTTCATTTCATACTGAGCAAACTTCCAGCCGGGCGACTGATCACTGTCGTCGACCAGAACGCGGCAGACCTTTTTGAGCCTTTGCTCAAGTTCTCTCGCCTTTTCCAGAACGCCTTCCTTGTGCTGAGCCACCGGCACAATCACAACCTGAATCGGTGCGACTGCGGGGGGCAGAACCAAGCCGTCGTTATCTCCGTGGGTCATAATGATTCCGCCGATAATGCGGGTGCTCAGACCCCAGGACGTTTGGTAAGGGTGGCAAACGGAATTATCCCTGCCCTGGAACGTGATGTCAAACGCTCTTGCAAATCCGTCGCCAAAATAATGGCTGGTACCGGACTGCAAAGCCTTGCCGTCGTGCATCATGGCCTCAATGGTATAAGTCATTTCCGCGCCGGCAAACTTTTCCTTGTCGGTCTTTCTACCCTTAATTACAGGAATAGAAAGCTCGTTCTCACAAAGCTCCGCATACACCCGCAGCATCTGCTCGGTTTCGGCCTTGGCCTCCTCCGGAGTTTCGTGCATGGTGTGCCCCTCCTGCCAGTGGAATTCCACCGAGCGAAGGAACGGGCGCGTGGTTTTCTCCCACCGCACCACAGAACACCACTGGTTGTAAAGCTTTGGCAGGTCGCGCCAAGATTGAATTTTGCGCGCGTAATAATCACAGAACAGGGTTTCAGAGGTAGGGCGCACGCAAAGGCGCTCAGGAAGCTCCTCGCTGCCGCCGTGGGTAACCCACGCGACCTCGGGCGCAAAGCCCTCTACATGATCCTTCTCCTTCTGAAGCAGGCTTTCCGGAATAAACAGCGGCATTGCAACGTTCTGATGCCCCAGCTCCTTAAAGCGCTTGTCCAAAAGATCGCGGATGTTCTCCCAGATAGCATAGCCATACGGTTCAATCACCATACAGCCGCGCACGCTGGAGTAATCCATCAGTTCCGCTTTTTTTACAATATCTGTGTACCATCTGGCAAAGTCCTCCTCCATGGGAGTAATGGCCTCTACCAGTTTTTTTTGTCCGGCCATGCTTTTATTTGCTCCTTAAATTACTGCTTTTCTTTTTTGCCGCCGGTCACCTTATCGAGGGCGACAATCAGCACATAGATCAGCACCATTACGATAAAAATACCCAGCATGCCTTTGCCCATCAAGCCAAGGGAACGGTCGATGTCCTCGGAAGCTACAGGGCCAAGAATGCTCTGAAACGCAATTGCCAATGTTGTCAAATTCATAATGCTTCCCTCCTCACATCAATCCGAATGTTTTGGCCAAAGACAGGATAATACCACCGGCCACAACGGAACCGATCTGGCCTGCAACGTTCGCGCCAACAGCGTGCATCAGCAGGTGGTTCTGGTTGTCCTCTTTCAGCGCCATCTTCTGGATCACACGAGCGGACATCGGGAACGCGGAGATACCGGCGCCACCGACCATCGGGTTGATCTTCTTATCCTTCGCCAGGAACAGGTTCAGGATCTTTGCGAACACAACGCCGCCGATGGTGTCGAAGACAAACGCGAACAGACCCAGAGCCATAACAATCAGCGTGCCCAATGTCAGGAAACGTTCTGCCTGCATGGTGAACGCGATGGTAATGCCCAGGAAAATGGTGATCAGGTTTGCCAGCGGGCCCTGTGCTGTCTGAGACAGGCTCTCGAGGCGGCCGCTCTCACGAATCAGGTTACCGAACATCAAAAAGCCTACCAGCGCTACAGAATCGGGAGCGATCATGCCCGCGATCAGAGTAACGATGATGGGGAACAGAATCTTGGTGGTTTTGGTAACAGACTTCGGGTTGTAGGGCATACGGATCATACGCTCTTTTTTGCTTGTTACCAGCTTAATCGCCATAGGCTGAATAATCGGCACCAAAGCCATGTACGAATACGCCGCAACGGCAATCGCGCCCATGTAAGCACTCTGCAGCTGCTGAGATACCAGAATGGAGGTCGGGCCGTCAGCTGCGCCGATAACACCGATGCTCATAGCATCCTTCAGCGGGAAGCCGAGCAGAACCGCCAGCACAACAGTCAGGAAAATACCAAACTGCGCCGCGCCGCCGAACAGAAGCATCCGGGGGTTAGAAAGCAGGGGTCCGAAATCGATCATCGCACCGATACCAACGAACAGCAGAAGCGGGAATGCCTCGGAGGTCGCGATTCCGGTATTAAACAGCCAGGTCACAATACCCTGAGTGTTCTCGTCACCAATAACACCCGGGAGGGGCAGGTTCACGAGAATTGCACCAAAGCCCATGGGGAGCAGCAGTGCGGGTTCAAAATCTTTTTCGATTGCAAGCCAAATGAGCAGCGCTCCAACTACCCACATGACCAGCATTTTCGGGTTGGCGGCCATAGTCTGCACGCCGTCAACTAAAAAGCTGAATTCATTCAACGATTTTTACTCTCCTTTTGAAAATATTTATTTTCCATGCTAACTCCATCCATTATATCGGCTTCCTTTGTGATTTTCAAGTCAAAAGCCTAAAAAATCATAAAAAAACCGCTGTGCAGGGCACAACGGCTTTCATTCTTTGTAGATTATACAGTTTTAACCATTTTTTTGCTGTATTTATACAGTTTTAAACATGGTCTTCAATGTATTTCACAAGTTCCCCGACTGTTTTAATGTTATCGATCTCCGTGTCGGGAATCTCGATTTCAAATTCATCTTCGATCGACATCAGCAGGTCGACCACATCCAGGGAATCCGCGCCCAGGTCATCCACAACAGATGTGTCTAAAGTAATGGAGTCTTCCTCAACATCAAACTGTTCGCTGAGGATCGCCTTTACCTTCTCAAAAACCATCCTTTCTCCTCCTTACCGAATGAAATAAAAAATGATTGCGCTCGTTTGCAATCAAGAATATTGTATGCTACAATTTCCCTACCCACATATTATTAGCAATCTTTCTCTTTGTCAATAGGAATTATAACATTCCTAATTATTTCTTTTCAGAGGGGTTTCCAAATGAAAAAACGTCATTTCGGCCTGATCGGGTTTCCGGTGGGCCACACCATGTCGCCGTTTATTCACGGCGAGCTGTTCCGCCTTGCGGGGATCGACGCGGACTACACGGTGTTCTCCGTTTCGCCGGAGGAGCTTGCACAGCCCGAGAAAAAAGAGCGTCTTCTCGAGTTGGACGGCTTTAATGTGACGATTCCTCACAAGCAGGCGGTTATGGCTCTGCTGGAGCAGACCGACGCGAAGGCCCGTGCGTTTTCTTCCGTGAATACCGTAAAAAATGAAGGTGGGTGCCTGTGCGGCTTTACCACTGACGGGGAGGGGTTTCAAAAAGCACTTCGTGCTGCGGGAATTCCGATGGGAGGGAAAAACCTGATTTTAGGCAGCGGCGGCGTTTCGCGCGTGATGGCCTTCGAGCTGGCCGATGCCTCCTATTTTCCAGACCTAACAATCTGCGTGCGGGAAAGCGGCCTTTCTTCCGCCCGCGAGCTGGCGGACACCCTCACCGAGCGTCTGCGCCGGGAGCAGAAGGATTTTTTAGTGCGGGTGTTTCGCTATGACGAGCTGGACCCCAACGAATCTTATACTCTGGCCGTGAACGGGACGCCGGCGGGCATGCACCCGAACACTCATACTATTCCCCCGCTTCCGGCGGAATTATACCAAAAGATTTCCGCTGTTTTCGACGCGGTCTATAATCCCGAGGACACGATGTTCTTGCAAACGGCCCGGCGCGCCGGAGCCGTTGCCATAGGCGGCATGGACATGCTGGTGTGGCAGGCCGCCGCCGCGCAGCGCATTTGGTACGGCGCGGATTTCGACCCGCAGCGCGTGGCGCAGATCAGCCGCAGTGCGATTTTGGAAATGAACCGCATCTTCGGCGGTGCAAAGGAGTGACGCGGATGTGCGGCAACATTGTACTCTGCGGCTTTATGGGCTGCGGCAAAACAACGGTCGGGCAGGTGCTGGCGCAGAAAAGCGGCCGCAGCTTTCTCGATTTGGATCAATACATTGAGCAGCAACAGGGGAAAACCGTTTCTCAGATTTTCGCCGACGACGGGGAAGCGACCTTCCGCCGGCTGGAAAACGAAGCAGCACGCGAACTTTCGAGGAAGGATAACCTGGTGATCGCCACCGGCGGCGGCACGGTACTCAAGGAAGAAAACGCAGCCCTGCTGCGCGAAACCGGAGTGATCGTGCTGCTGAACGCTTCGCTCGAAACGCTGGAGCGCCGCCTCGACGGCGTAAGCAACCGCCCACTTTTGCAGCGGGATGACCGGCAGGAGTTTCTGCGTGATCTGTATGCCCGTCGAATCCCGCTGTACCGCGCCGCGGCGCAGCTTTGCGTGGAAGCCGACGGCGACCCGGAAACAGTTTCAGAACATATTTTACAAAAAACTGAACTTTTTTTCAGCAAAAACTCTTGACAAACTTTTTGAGATTGTTTATCATGAACGCAAGTCGAAAAGGAAAACCGGAGGAATTATTCTCATGGACGTTATTCGTAACAGTGTGCGATTTACAAGCTTTGGCTATCCCCGCTATTATTTTGCGTGGGATTTTTTCGCGTGCTCCGAATACTGCCGTGACTGTTTCCGTCGGTCTGAATTTACTTCTTGCACAGGGCGTACTGAACGCCGTTAACTTTTGCAGGGTAATATTAGAAGGGACGAAGCTGCCTGGCAGCCTCGTCCCTATTTTTTTACCCAAATTCAATACAGGAGGGTACTATTATGATCATCGTATTAAAACCGGAATGCACAAACGATCAGCTGGAACAATTCATTGAGAGGCTTACCAGCCATTACGACCTTCAGGTGAACACCTGGGTAGGCACCCAAAGAACCGTTCTCGGCCTGATCGGCGACACTTCCGTCGTAGATATGGACTATATTGCCGCGCAGGATCTGGTGGAAAGCGTAAAACGAGTGCAGGAACCATACAAGAAGGCAAACCGCAAGTTCCATCCGGATAATACGGTCATTACCCTCCCCGGCGGGCAGAAAATCGGCGACGGCTCGCTGACTTTGATGGCAGGCCCGTGCTCGGTAGAGGGAGAAGAGCAAATCTGCGGCATTGCACAGCGCGTTCAGGCCGCAGGCGCAAAGTTCCTGCGCGGCGGCGCGTTCAAGCCCCGCACCTCTCCCTACTCCTTCCAGGGCATGAAGGCCGAGGGCCTCGAGCTACTCAGCGAAGCGAAGAAAAAAACCGGCCTGCCAATCGTCACCGAAATCATGCGCGTTTCGCATCTCGAGCTGTTTGAGGACGTGGACATCATTCAGGTCGGCGCTCGCAACATGCAGAACTTCGAGCTGCTGAAGGAACTCGGCAAGATCAACAAGCCCATCCTGTTAAAGCGCGGCCTCTCCAGCACGATTGAAGAGCTGCTGATGAGCGCAGAATACATCATGGCGGGCGGCAACGAACAGGTGATCCTCTGCGAGCGCGGCATCCGCACCTTTGAGCCCTACACCCGCAACACGCTCGATATTTCTGCCGTGCCGGTGCTCAAGAAGCTCTCTCACCTGCCGGTAATCGTAGACCCCAGCCACGCGGGCGGAATCTCCTGGCTGGTAGAGCCTCTGGCTATGGCCGCTGTGGCCGCCGGAGCCGACGGCCTGATGATCGAGGTGCATAACGACCCGCCGCATGCGCTTTCCGACGGTGCGCAGTCTTTAACCCCCGACCAGTTCGACAAGGTTGCCTCTCGCGTATTCGAGGTGGGCAAGGTATTTGGCAAAACCCGATAATGCGGCAACCGGCCGCACCGGCCGAACGATTTGGCAAGGAGAGTGCTGGACTTTGCAACAAATACAACGCACCGGCCGACGCACGCCGGAAGAACGGAATCCCGACGAGCTGAACATCGTCATTGTGGGGCTGGGGCTGATTGGCGGTTCCCTCGCGAAAGCCCTTTCGCACAATCCCCGCCACCGGGTAATGGGGATTGACCGCAGCCCGGCTGTCATTCGGCAGGCATTGGAATGCGGCGCCATTTCCGCCGAGGCGGACGATACCGCGCTTCATTGCGCTGATGTGATCCTTCTGTGCTGCTACCCCCAGGCCTGTATTGATTTTGTCAAAGAGCAGGGGCCGCTACTCAGCGGCGCACTGGTCAGTGACACCTGTGGAGTCAAGGGTGCCATTTGCCCCGAGCTGACCGCTTTATCCCGAACCTTCGGCTTTACTTTTGTCGGCGGCCACCCCATGGCCGGCAAGGAGCAGAATGGCTTTGCGGCAAGCGAGGCCGGGCTGTTTTCAGGGGCCAGCTACCTGCTGATTCCCTGTGGGGCTCCGCCCGGGGCTGTGGCGCTGATGGAACGCCTGGCTCGCTCGGTCGGAGCGGCCCGCACCATCGTCACCACGCCGGAGCACCACGACGAAATGATCGCGTTTACCTCTCAGATTCCCCACGCGCTGGCCTGCGCGTATGTGATGAGCCCGCTTTGCCCCGGCCACCCCGGCTATTCAGCGGGCAGCTATCGCGACGTTTCCCGCGTGGCGCGTATCAACGAAACCCTTTGGAGCGAACTGTTCCTGGAAAACCGCGAGCCTTTGACCCGCGAAATAGATACCCTTCTCGGGCATCTGACAGAAATCCGGAACGCCGTGGCGCAGAACGACCGTGAAGCCCTTTGCGAGCTGCTGCGGCGGGGCCGGGAAATGAAGGAAAGGTTGGGAGAATAAATGGAACTGACAATTCAAACCTCGAACCCCTACCAAATCTTGATTCAGCGAGGCTGCCTCGACCACCTGGGGCTGCAGGCATGCGCACTGTTCCGCGAAAACAGCCGAGCCATGATTATCACCGACAGCAATATCGGCCCTCTGTACGCTCAGCGCGCCGCGGATTCTTTGGAAAAGGCGGGCTTTATGCCCGAAATTTTCACCTTCCCCGCCGGGGAAGAAAGCAAGCGGCTTTCTACCATTGAGCAGATTTACACCGCCATGGCCGAGCTAAAAATGACCCGCACCGATTTCATCGTTGCACTGGGCGGCGGTGTGACCGGAGATATGGCCGGCTTTGCCGCGGCAACGTTCCTGCGCGGCATCGGCTTTATTCAAATTCCCACGTCGCTGCTGGCGCAAATCGATTCCTCCGTGGGCGGCAAAACCGGAGTGGATCTGCCGCAGGGCAAGAACTTGGTAGGCGCGTTCCACCAGCCGCGCCTGGTGCTGATTGACCCCGACACGCTCTCAACCCTGCCAACCCGCTTTTTTTCGGACGGCATGGCCGAGGCGATTAAATACGGGTGCATTAAAAGCCGCCCGCTGTTCGAGCTGATCCGTGACAACGATATGGCGAAAGACCCGAAGATGCTGGAGCGGATGATCTGCGAGTGTGTGGACTGGAAGCGCCGCGTGGTTGAGGATGATGAATTCGACACCGGGGAGCGGATGCTGCTTAACTTTGGCCACACACTGGGGCATGCCCTTGAAAAGCACTACGATTTTGGCAAGCTGACCCACGGCGAGGCGGTGGGCATCGGGATGGTGAAGATTTCCCGCGCAGGCGAAGCGCTTGGCCTGACAAAGCCCGGCACAGCGGAGGAGATTGCCGCCGTCCTGCGGCAGTACCGGCTGCCCACGGCAGACAGTGCCCCGGCGGAAAACCTTGCAAAAGCCGCTGCCATGGATAAAAAAGGAATGGGCGGCACGCTCAACCTGATCCTGCTGAGGGAAATCGGCCATTCCTTTGTACACCCGATTCCAAAGCAGGAGCTTCTTTCTATTATAAAGGAAAGAGAGGAGCACGCATGAACCGAGCAATCATATCCCCTGCCCGGCTTTGCGGCTCCCTAACGGTTCCCCCCTCAAAAAGTGCGGCGCACCGCGCAATTTTCTGCGCCGCGCTGGCTCGAGGTGAAAGCCGTCTGTACAATGTATCGAATTCGGAGGATATGCGCGCCACACTGGGCGCAATTCAGGCGATGGGTGTAAACGTCACCCGCGAGGGTGACGCGCTTGTCATCAACAGCGGCGGAAAATGGGAGGATGAAGCCGAGATCGACTGCGGAGAATCCGGCTCTACCCTGCGCTTTCTCATCCCCGTGCTGGCGGCGCTCGGCATCAGCGCCCGGCTGACCGGCCGCGGCCGCCTGCCCTACCGCCCCCTGGACACCTATCTTGAGTGTCTGCCGCCCCACGGGGCCGTTCTCCAAAGCAAGGGCGGGCTTCCGCTTTCCATTGGCGGCGGCCTGATTCCCGGCGAGTACGAGCTGCCGGGGAACATCAGCTCCCAGTTTATTACGGGGCTTTTGCTGGCGCTTCCCCTTTTGCCTGGCGACAGCCGCATCTGCCTGACCACCCCGCTGGAATCCGCCGGGTACATCGATTTAACGCTGGCGGTGCTTCGTGACTTCGGCGTGGAAATTCGCACCAAAGAAAACGGCTGGGAGATTCCCGGCTGGCAGCAGTTCCAAGCGCGCGATTACACCGTGGAGGGCGACTGGTCGCAGGCCGCGTTTTTCCTTGCTGCCGGCGCACTCGGCGGTGAGCTTCACATTCACGGCCTGCGCCGTGATTCCGCACAGGGAGACCGAGAATGCGCCGCGCTGTTTCAGCGCTTCGGCGCGCGCATCGACTGGCAGGGCGATGTGCTGACCGTTTCAGGCGCGCCGCTGCGGGGCATCGAAATCGACGCCGCACAGATTCCCGACCTTGTGCCGATTTTAGCTGCCACCGCCGCGCTGGCCGAAGGGCGCACCATCATCACCGGCGCGGCGCGTCTGCGGCTGAAAGAGAGCGACCGCCTTGCCGCCATGACCAACGCGCTTTCGGCGCTCGGCGCAAAAATCACCCAGAAGCCCGACGGCCTCGTGATCGACGGAGTCCCCCAGCTCTTACCCGGTACTGCCGAGGGCTGCAACGACCACCGGGTTGTAATGGCCATGGCCGTCGCCGCCCTGCGGGGCGCCGCATCCACCATCATTACCGACGCCGCGAGCGTCGCAAAGTCGTACCCCAATTTCTTTGAGGAATACAACCGATTAGGGGGAAAAGCCAATGTCATCTAGCTTCGGGGAATCTGTACGAATCAGCATCTTCGGCGAAAGCCACGGCGAGGCCATCGGCGTGGTTCTCGATAATCTGCCCGCAGGCTGTTCCATTGAGGAAGATCAGCTTGCCCTGCAAATGGCGCGCCGTGCGCCGGGGCGCGACCTGACCTCCACCCCCCGAAGCGAGGGGGACCGCGTGCGCGTCGTCAGCGGACTGCTGAACGGAAAGACCACCGGTGCGCCGCTGTGCGGAATGATTGAAAACACCAACACCCGCTCCTCCGATTACGAGAGCCTACGGGTTTTGCCGCGTCCGGGCCACGCGGATTATACCGGAGCAGTGCGCTATAACGGTGCGAACGACGTGCGCGGCGGCGGGCATTTTTCAGGCCGGCTGACCGCTCCGCTCACCTTTGCCGGCGCAGTGTGCCGCCAGATTCTTTCTGCACACGGAATCCGCATCGGTGCGCACGCCCTGCGAATTGCGTCAGTACACGATGCGGCCTTCGACCCGGTAGAGATTTCAGACGCTCTGCTCGAGCGCCTTTCCACAGAATACTTTTCCCTGATCGACCGCTCCGCCGAGAACGCCATGCGGCAGGAGATTGAAGCGGCCCGCAGTACTGTCGACAGCGTGGGCGGCGTGGTGGAATGCGCCGTTACCGGTTTGCCCGCCGGCATCGGCTCGCCGATGTTCTACGGAGTGGAAAACGTGCTTTCCTCTGTTTTGTTCGGGATCCCCGCCGTAAAGGGCGTGGAGTTTGGCGATGGCTTTGCCGCCGCTTCTCTGCGCGGCAGTGAAAACAACGATGCCTTTACCGCAGAACACGGAGAGGTAAAAACCCTCACCAACCACTGCGGCGGCATTCTGGGCGGCATCACCACCGGCATGCCGCTGATTGTGCGGGCGGCGTTCAAACCCACCCCCTCCATTGGCAGGGAGCAGAACACGGTGAATCTCACCACCCTGCAAAACGAACCTCTTGTCGTTCACGGGCGGCACGACCCGTGCATTGTCCCCCGTGCAATCCCCGTAGTGGAATCCGCAGTCGCGGTGGGCCTTGTCAATTTGATGGCGGAAAGGGGGCGCCTTTGATGACGCTCGAGGAAATCCGAAAGAAGATCAATGAAATAGACGATCATCTGCTGCCCTTGCTCGCGGCACGGCTTGACTGCGGCCGGCAGGTAGCAGCAGTAAAAAAAGGATCTGGCAGCCCGGTGCTGAACCCCGAACGCGAGCGCGAGATTCTCGACCGTATGGAGAACCGCGCCGGAGAATATGGCAGAGAGGTTCGGGTGATCTATGCCGCATGCATGGAGGCAAGCCGCTCCTTACAGCACCGGATTCTCGGCAGTGGCGAGGCACTTCGCACCCTGATTCAAAGCGCGAAAGAGAGCCGGCCGGTCGGCGGACGCATCGCCTGCCCGGGCGCAGAGGGCTCTTATTCGCATCAGGCGGCACTTCGGCTCTTCCCGGGCGAGGAAATCACTTTTTGTCCGCTCTTTGGCGATGTGTTTCAGGCTTTGAAGGAGGGTACGGCGGATTTCGGAATTCTGCCGGTCGAAAATTCTTCCGCAGGCTCTGTCACAGAGGTGTACGACCTGATTCTGAAGTACCGCTTTTTCATTACGGCGGCTACCACGGTAAAAATTGAGCACTGTCTGGCGGCCCCCCAAGGCGTGCGGCGTGAGGATGTGCAAACGGTGTACTCTCACCCACAGGCGCTTTCTCAGTGTTCCGAATACCTGAAAAACAACGGTCTTGCCACAGAGCCGTTCAGCAACACGGCGGCGGCCGCAAAAATGGCTGCACAGCAAGGCGGTAGCATTGGGGTCATCTGCTCGCAGCAGGCGGCGGAAACCTACGGCCTGACCATTCTTGACCGCGACATTCAAAACTCCCGCAGCAACTGCACCCGCTTTGTGGCGGTGTGCCGCGACCCGATCATCCCGCCGGACGCCCAGAAGATCAGCCTGTGCTTTTCCCTGCCGCACACCACCGGCTCACTCTCGGGTGTATTGTCGCGGTTTGCGATGCACGGCCTGAACCTGACGAAGATTGAATCCCGGCCCCTGGCAGACAAAAACTTTGAGTACGACTTTTACCTGGATTTTACCGGCAACGTGCGCCAATTCGATACTCTGGATTTGATCGCGGCTCTGTACGAGGAGCTGCCCCGCTTCTCTTTCCTGGGAAATTACCGGGAGGCGGGCTGAGCCTGTACAAATGAGTTTCCCTCCCCCCCTTAGACGGAGGGGGGATATCGGAAGCATCTCCTACTGCTCTATTATATAATGAAAAGGAAATCCCTGCCGCCGGGCAAATGCCGGGCGGCAGGGATTTTTCCGCTTGCTGCTGTTTTAATACGCTCAGCCCTTCGGAGGAACGGATGCGTCCTTCAGCCGAACGACCAGCTCAATTTCGCAGGGAGCGTTGCCCGGCAAAGAGCTGACGCCCACCGCGCTGCGGGCCGCGCAGCCGTGCGCACCGAAAATCGATACAAAAAGATCGGAAGCGCCGTTGCCTATTTTTGCATGGTTTGCAAAGCTGGATTCTGTATTGAGGAACACCGTCAGCTTGACGATATCCGCCACGTTGTCGAGCCCGCCGGCATAATAATCTACAATAGTCAGGCAGTTCAGCGCGCAGACTTTCACAGCCTCATACGCCTGCTCCTCACTTACCTCTGCGCCAACCTTGCCGGTCATGATTAGCTTGCCGCCCTGCTTCGGGGTCTGGCCGGCGGTAAAAATGAAATCCCCTGTGCGGATTGCGGGGGAATAGTTGGCGGCGGGCGGATTAAAGCCCGGCAGCTCAATGCCCAGTTCTTTCAGCTTTTCCGTAATGCTCATCGTCATTCTCCTGTTCTAAAAATAAAAGTATCTTCTAAAAACGCACAATTCTCCCCAAACAAGGGCAGAACAAAGCATGTTATTGATTCCATGGTTCAGCCTTTACGCGGCTCTTACAGCGACGCCAAAAACGACAGCTCGGTATTGCCGCCGGACAGCAGGAAGCAGACCTTCTGCTGCGGCTCAAAGCGGATGTTCCCCTCGAGAATCGCGCCCATCGTGATGGAGGACGCCGGCTCCGCGACAATCTTCCCTTCGCTGCTCAGCAGATGTGCCGCCTTGGCAATATATTCCTCACTGGTAGATACCACCTGATCGACGTACTTCTGCACCAGCGGGAAATTGGCCTGACCCGGCTGAGTGACCAGCAGCGCGTCTGCCAAAGAGGCAGCCTTTGGCAGACAGACCCGCTCCCCAGCCGCAAGGCTCTTCGAATAGCGCGCCACCACGGCGGGCTCCGCTCCGACTACTTTAACGGAGGGCTTCTCTCCCTTTGCGCCGATCGCCACGCCCGAAACGAGTCCGCCGCCGCTGACCGGGGTCATGATCACATCCACATCCGGCAGCTGGCGAACGATCTCCACGCCGCAGGTGCCCTGCCCCGCGATGATCGCCTCATCGTCATACGGCGGAATAAAAATATAGCCATGCTGTTCCACCAGGCTCTGCGCCAGCGCCTGACGGCTATTCAGCTCACACAGCAGAACCTCTGCCCCAAGCCCCTTGATCTCATTGATCTTGATTTCCGGAGCGGTATCGGTGAGTACCACCGTGGCCTTAATTCCCAGCATCTTGGCGGCATACGCTACGCCGATGCCGTGATTGCCCGAAGAAACTGCCACAACTCCCTTTTCCAGCTGTTCGGGGGTCAAAGATAGAACTTTATTCAGAGCGCCTCTAAGCTTAAAGGAATGTGTTTTCTGCATGTTTTCCGCTTTCACATATACCTGGCAGCCGAGGGCCTCGTCCAGATTTTGCAGCCGAATTACCGGGGTTTCGTAAAGATAGGTTCCGATTCGTTCCTTTGCCAGAGCAACTTCCTGTGCTGTTACCATGTTCAATCTCTCCTTTGATTTTCATTTCCGGGCGTTTCAAAATAGGTTGGCCTTCTGTTTCCGGACATATTTTGATAAGAACCTCACGCCGTCAGCGGCAACAAGTTGCCGACAGCTGTGAGAGCCTTGAAACTCGAGACAGATGAAGCGGTTATCTTCTGCCGCCTGTACAGCCAGAGAACAGCTCATTCTCGTTATAACATTACCATACCACACGGCGGGCAGGCGGGCAAATTCTTTTTTTAGTATTATACTATATCTAAATTCATATTTGCTCAGTGTAAATTCGGCTTGCTGCAACGGCAGGAACAAGACAAGCGGATCGATGAAAAAACGGACTATCCGTAAATACGGCAGCCCGCTTTTTGTTTCATTCTATAGTATGCCTCTACTGCGGGAGCATCTGGGAGTCTAAAATCAGCTCAGAATCGCCAGCTCGGTCTCCTTATCAAAGATATGGCACTTCAACATATCCAGCGCGATGCTGGTTTTGTCGCCGGGCTTCGCGGTGGAGGCGGGGTCTACGCGAGCGGTAAGAGAGTTGCCTTCGCAGTTCAGGTACAGGTAAATTTCCGCACCCATCAACTCCGTTACTTCCACATCCGCAGCAGCCAGACTGTCCTGCGATTTTGCGAGGAAAGCAGGCTCATCATGAACATCCTCGGGGCGAATGCCGAAGGTGACAGTCTTGCCTACATATGCATCCAGAGAAGTCCTCTCTGTTTTGGACTGCGGAATCTTCACCGTGGTCTTGCCGAAGGTCAGCGCGTACTGCGCGCCGTCCTTACTGAGAACTGCATCCAAAAAGTTCATTTGGGGCGATCCCATAAAGCCGGCTACAAATTCGTTAACCGGGCGCTCATACAGATTCTGGGGCGTGTCGACCTGCTGAATAAAGCCGTCCTTCATCACAACGATACGGTCGGCCATCGTCATTGCTTCGGTCTGGTCATGGGTAACATAAATAAAGGTCGTGCCGAGGCGCTTATGGAGCTTTGCAATCTCGGTTCTCATCTGGGCACGTAGCTTCGCATCCAGGTTGGAGAGCGGCTCGTCAAGAAGGAAGACCTTGGGGTCGCGAACAATCGCACGACCCAGCGCAACGCGTTGGCGCTGGCCGCCGGAGAGAGCCTTCGGCTTTCTGTCGAGCAGGTGAGAAATATCCAGAATGCGGGCGGCTTCTTCCACGCGGCGTTTGATCTCATCCTTTGGAGTCTTGCGCAGCTTCAGGCCGAAAGCCATGTTATCAAATACAGTCATGTGCGGATACAGCGCATAGTTCTGAAACACCATGGCAATATCGCGGTCTTTGGGGGCGATGTCGTTGGACAGCTTGTCCCCGATGTACAGCTCTCCCTTGGAAATTTCCTCCAGCCCGGCGATCATGCGAAGCGTGGTGGATTTTCCGCAGCCAGATGGGCCAACCAAAATGATAAATTCTTTGTCTTCAATCTCCAGGCAGAAATCAGTAACCGCCGTTACCCCGCCCGGATAAATCTTGTAGATGTTTCTGAGTGATAAATTTGCCATAATAAACCTCCTGAGCATATGGATCGGTCTGAGCACACGGCGCTTCCCGCCGTTAAAACCTGAGTGAAATAGCAAGATTTGATATTACTAATATATCAGAACCACCCCGTTTTTAACAGACCTTTTTTACCCAAACTTTGCATGGAGCGTTTAGGTAAATCCCATAAAGAAGCTAAAGATGTGATAAAAACGAAGAGGCTTTTCAGGTGAAAACCGCCAGAATTTCTTTGGCAGTCATTTGTCGAACCTCGCCCGGAGAAAGATTTGGGTCTAATTTGAGCGCGCCAATCTGCACGCGACGTAGCGCCAGTACGGTTTTTCCCCTGGCCGCAAACATCCTTTTAACCTGATGAAATTTTCCCTCATAGATACATACGCGCGCCTGACGCTCCGGCGGCGTGATTTTTTCATCGCACAGTTCTGGCGGCAAAACAGACAATTTTGCAGGAAGCGCTTCGAAATCTTTCATTTTTATTCCGACAGAAAAGGCCAGAATATCTTCGGAACTGATTGGCAGATCAAGCACAGCATCATAGATTTTCTCAACTTTCTTCTTCGGGGAGAGCATTTTATGTGCATAATCTCCGTCATTTGTCAAAATGAGCAAACCCTCGGTATCTTTATCGAGCCGACCCGCCGGGAACAACCCCCGGCGCTGCCACTCCTGCGGAACCAGATTCACTACGGTTTCGGCCCTTGTATCGCGTGAAGCGGACAGAACCCCTTTCGGTTTATTCATCATCAGGTAAATAAAGCGAGAAACCGACAGCGCGCGCCCCTCTACCGCAATCACATCCTGTTCCGCGTCTGCCTTCTGCTCCGGCCTTACAACCACTGCTCCGTTCACTGTCACCAGCCCTTTGCGGATCATCAGCCCTACTTCCTTGCGGCTGCCTCTATTCTGGGAAGCCAGTATTTTATCGAGCCGTTCCAGCGCCATGGTATTCTCTCCCTGCCTTTTCGTATTCCTGTATCACTAAACAGCCTAACTGGCCATCCGGCTTAAAACGACGATTTCTTCCTCCGCACACGGCGGGGGAAGAAATCGATGTCTCTTTTCAAACGGTATGGTTCTATTGTACCGTGAGCAGACGGTTAACGTCAAGAAGAAAAGCGTACGGAGGATCGTACTCCGCACGCTTTTCTGGTATTGTCGTATCGAACCGGGCTTACCGGCGGTGAAAGCCGCTCCTGCCCTGAACGCTTACAGGCCGATTCTATTTCTATTCGCCGGGTTAATCCGTTGGCCATGCGTTGGTGGGGATTTCGCTGACATTCGTTGTCTTGGCAGACTCAGCGGCAGATTCAGCCGAAGAGGTGAGCTGCTGCGCCGTGTTGCCGGGCATAATGCGTTCGCTGCCGGAGAAGCCGCACATGGAGCCTTCCAGCGGAGTGGAGCTGATGTCGCCCCCAATCACCTTGCCTGCGTATACCAATATAGTAGCGCGAACCAGCGCACCCTGATCGGTGGCGTTATTGATTTGGTACACCCACTGCTTGCAGATCTTGCCCGCATAACGAGTCAGATCCAGCCCCTGCTCCTTTTGCAGAGCATTGTATTTTTCATATACCTCGTTAAAGGTCGCCGGAATCGTCACCTCTCGGATTTCGAGCGGCTCTTCCGTAACCTCCCAGCCAAACTGGGTTAAAAATTCAATGCGGTCTTCGTTGCTTTCCGCCTTTAGATTATATTTCTGGCCGCCCATCGTCGCTTCGCTTCCGGACCCATGAACAACCACTGCGGTAATTGTAACGAGAACCAGCACCAGAATCAGGAAAACAACCAACAGAATATTTTTTTTCTTAGCTTTCACAGATACGACAAACATCGCTCTCTCCCCCTTACTTCATAGTAATACATATGCACGGCGCGTCACGCTCATGCAAGCATTTTAGCGGGGAGAAAAAATCCTTCGCTGTTTGCCGGATTCCTGTATTTGAGTGCAGTGAAAAAGCGATCAGCACAGCATGTTAATGCACCAGATCACAAACGGCTGATAGAACACATCAATCAGGAACGCTCCCACGATAGGGACAATAATCAGGGCCTTGCGGGATTCCCCGTATTTCGCCTGTATGGTGGTCATGTTGGCCACCGCAGTGGGGGTGGAACCGATGTCGTGCCCGATGAGCCCGGCGCACATGACGGCCGCATCATAATTTTTACCTAAAATTCTAAAGATTACGAAGTATGTAAGCAACACCAGGAAGACTGTTTGAGTGACCAGCACGATCAGCAGAGGCAGCGCCAATTCGGCCAGCTCCCAAAGCTTGAGCGTCAGGAGCGCCATCGACAGATACAACCCCAGTGTAATATCGCCGACCTTGTCGTTAAAATCCATGCGGAACTCGTAAAAATGATACTTCTCATTCAGGTTGCGGACCAGAACGGCAAAAAACATTGCGCCCACATAGGTGGGGATTGACATATGGATTAGCTGCCCCAGATACCCGACAATTACGGCCCCAAGCGTCATACAGAGCATCAGCGCGGTCAGATTCTTCATAGTGGCGGCATAATCCATTTCCGGGCGCTCCGCCGCTTCTGTTTCGTACCCTTTGACGTCGATTTCAAACGTTTCTTCCGGTTTTGGCTCCAGCCGGTAGCGAATAATCAGGCGTCGGCCCAAAGGCCCGCCGATCAGGCTGGCTACAATGAGGCCGAAGGTAGCCGCCGCGAGCCCTACCAGGCTGGCCCCGGGGTAGCCCATCGCTTCCAGCGTCTGGCCATAAGCCGCCGCACCGCCGTGGCCACCCACCAGCGCCACCGGGCCGGATACAATTCCATAAGCCGCGTGCAGTCCTACCATGGGGCCAAGCCCGACGCCAATGCCTGTTTGCAGCACAGTGACCACTACGTTTACCAGCCAGTAAATCAGCAAAAGCTTTCCGCCGGTCAGCAATACCCGCAGGCTGGCACCAAGCCCCACCGTGGTAAAAAACGCAAGCATAAATACCGACTGAAGGGAGGAATCAAATTTAAAATGGATGATTCCGCTTAAATAAAACCCAAAATTGAGGAACACAAACAGGAATCCACCCACCACGGGAGCGGGGATACAAAATTTTTCTAAAAAACCAACCTTGCTTTTGATCGAATAACCTATCAGCAGAAAAATCGCCCCCAGGGTCATCGTACCAATGTTGTCAAACGAAAAAGTTAAGACCGAATCGATAAATTCCGCGCGCATGCTATTGACCTCCCCAATCCTTATTTGAATACCCAAGCAGACCAAAAACCGCAAGATCCGCTACGGTTTTTGGCAGATATTCCTTAATACCTATGAAAAAGTGCCACCAATCATGATTTGCACACACAGGGCAGAACGGTCAAATCCAAGCCGTTTCGCTCCCGTTTGCCTCGTTATTTCGCCCCCTCTCTTTTATAATTATAAAAGATGATTCTCTAGCATTAGTGTCAGAATCATTTTTTGCTGCCGCAGCGAAGCTGATAGGAAGTAATAAATTAAATTTTTAATTATTTGTATAATATTTTATCTATTTTTATGGTATTGGAAACTTGCGGAAAAGTCAACCCCCTATTTTTTTAAAAAATAATATATTGTTTGCAACAAAAAAGCCACCGGCGAACCGGCGGCTTTTTGATTCTTAAATTTCACTTTTAAAAACTTCTTTAAAGGAATTTTCTTACGCCTTGCCGGCGCAGCCCAGCACAGTGTTGATCTTATGCTCTACCATCTCTTTGATGGCGGTACGGGCGGGCGCGAGGTATTGGCGGGGATCAAAATGGGAGGGATTCTCCGCCAAATATTTGCGTACGCTGGCGGTCATCGCCAAGCGCAGATCGGAGTCAATGTTGATCTTGCAAACAGCCATGGTGGCAGCCTGGCGCAGCATTTCTTCCGGAATGCCGATCGCGTCGGGCATGCTGCCGCCGTAACGGTTAATTTCCTCTACAAACTGGGGAACAACCGAGGAAGCACCGTGCAGCACGATGGGGAATCCGGGCAGGCGGCGGGAAACCTCCTCCAGAATATCAAAGCGCAGCTGGGGCTTCTGGCCGGGTTTAAACTTGTATGCGCCGTGGCTGGTGCCGATGGCGATCGCCAGTGAATCCACGCCGGTTCTCTTGACAAAATCCTCTACCTGATCCGGGTCGGTAAAGTGGGCCTTGTCCGCGTCCACGCTCACCTCATCCTCAATGCCGGCCAGTTGGCCAAGCTCGGCTTCAACCGTCACATTATATTTATGCGCGTATTCCGCAACGCGGCGGGCTTCGTCCACATTTTCTTCATAAGACTTAGAGGAACCGTCGAACATCACGGAGGAAAATCCGCCGTCGATGCACTCCTTGCACAGCTCGAAGGAGGGACCGTGATCCAGATGCAAAGCGATAGGCAGCTCGGGGTCCAGCTGAACCGCAGCCTCCACCAGCTTTGTCAGATAAGTGTGGTTGGCATATTTGCGCGCGCCTGCGGATACCTGAAGGATCACGGGAGCCCTCAGCTCATGGCAGGCCTCTGTGATTCCCTGAATGATTTCCATGTTGTTGACGTTGAATGCGCCGATGGCGTATCCGCCTTCATAGGCTTTCTTGAACATTTCCGTCGTATTTACCAATGGCATTTGGATCACACTCCTGAATGATTATTAATGTATTATACCGCAGGCGCAAAGCGCCGTCGTGATATATTGATCAATTGGCGGTATAATGCCTTGCAGCCATTATACCATAAAACGGAAGAAAAGACAGGCTTGAGAAAAGAATACCTATAAAAATCTTCCGCAAAATTTTTGTAAGATTCAGGCTGTAAACAGCTGCGCGTTGCACCTGCTGTAATGAAACAAATACTGCTGAGCCACACCAGCATATGGCCCGAGCTGCTGCGGCGTATAGCCGGGCAGCAGTACCGCCATGGCGCGCTTCATCCATACGTCCATGGGGAAGGCCTCAAGCCGATGCAGCCCGTACAGCAGCGCACACTCCGCCACCTTTTCCCCCACACCGTAGATCGTCATCAGGCTTTGCCGCGCCTCATCAATCGGCAGGCGTGCAAGCGCGTCTAAATCCACCTCGCCGCCGGCCACCTTCTGTGCCGCGTCGATCAGGTACTTGGCCCGGAAGCCGCTGCGCACCGGCGCAAGGGAATCTACCGTCTGAGCAGCCAGACATTCCGGCGAAGGAAAATCGAAAAAGCCGTCCTGCTCTTCGCCGAGCAGTCGGCAGAGCCTGTCCACCAATCCCTTAATGCGCGGAATATTATTGTTCTGCGATAAAATAAACGAGCACAGCGCCTCCCATGGGTCCTGCCGCAGCAGGCGGATGCCCGGAGCGAATTCCGCAGCCTGCCGCAGCGCCGGATGCATCTGCGCCAATGATTCGCGAACCGCCGCGTAATCAAATTCAAGATCAAAATAAGGAATCCAGATTTTTTCGAACTCCGCCGCCTTTACGTCGTGGAACAGCACGGTACCGTCCTGCTCCGTGATCTTCAGGCTGCGCCCGCAGGCAATCCCACGGTATTCTCCGCCGGGCAGCACCTGCCAGCGGAAGCACTGGCCGCAGTCCAGCGTCTGGAGCAAATCCAGCTCAGGGGACGACGGGATCTCCACCCCGCGTAACGTTTTTCGATATTGCATGAGTTCCTCCTTTGCCGCGCTCAGCAGCGCGGCGTGTATCAACGACCCCGTGAGGGCCGAAGCCGTTTGCGGGATTTTTGTTTTTTGCTGAAACCGGGCGGCCGTGGGCCGCTCCGGGCTGATGATCTGATATTTTTAGTATAGCATACTTTTACGCAAGCGAAAACGGGTCGGTCAAACTGTCCGCGTAAAGGGGAAAATACTGCCTGTTGTTTGGAAAACTGTATTTCTCCGTCGGATTTGGTTGACATAACAGACATTTCCACAAAATCCAGTCAAAACTTAACACACCGGTATATCGTGACTTATCAACACTTTCAACAGAGTTATCCACACTATGTTCCGGGGTTATCCACCGGATTTATGTTAACCTGAAAGTTTTACATATGGTATAACCAAGCTTTTGCGCAATCCTTTTCCTCACCCGTTCCGTATAAACGTTTGCCTTTCGCCTAAAATAAGGGTATTAAATCATCAGGAGGCTCACTTATGATTCGCGGAATCAGCAGACAGATTATTGAGGTGAAGGAAACAGGAAATATTTACTACGAAAGCGCCTATCTGGTGGTAAAACCGGAATACGCCAGCGCCGAGCGCGAGCTTTTGGAGCGCGAGGCTCGCAAAATACTGCGCAGTATGGACGCTCCCTCCGGTATGAAACGCGCGCGCGGAGTGTCTTTCTGGGCAACCCGGGTCGTCCCTCCGGCGGCGGTGGCAGCGGCAGCAGCCATCTTATATTTTGCCACGGTTTGAGCCGGCGCGCAATCCGCCTTTTTTTAACAATTTATTTTCCTTTCTGCGCTCTTTTGTGTTATAATAATTTTCAAATCATGATATGTACCGGCGAAGAGTTGGTTTCTTTCCCCGGTTGCTTGTTCTTTTTTCTACGCACTGACAAGAGCGCTCAGAAAGGGACCGCCGCCGGACGAAACCGGCAAGCTTCTTTTCCACACAATCAAGGCGCGTGGGCACTTTCCATAGAGCGCCTTTCCGGTAGCTTTCATCAAAGCATTCTGAAACTGTTCCACAAAACGGTTTCCAAAGGCGAAGCCTTGGCGCGTCTTTGCTTGCTTCGAACTCATTTCGATGCAGTCTTACTAGATAAAACAATAAAAAATTACACTTAACATTCATCGGCTTGCCTGCGGAGCGGAGCCGCCGCCCCGGCACTGAAACAGCGAATGACCGTAAAGAGGAGCAGAACATATGGAAGAAAACAAAACCGCCGCGCGCGGTGAAGACATCATCGCGGGCAGAAACGCCGTAACAGAGGCGCTCCGAGCCGGGCGCACTATCGACAGCATCTACGTAGCCCGGGGAAACCGTACGGGTTCCATTGGCGGCATTATTGCAACGGCAAAGCAGATGGGCATCCCCATAAAGGACGCAGACCCTAAAAAGCTGGATTATCTGTGCGGGCATGCCAACCATCAGGGTGTGGTGGCAGTGGCCGCCGTAAAGGAATATGCCACACTGGAGGATTTGTTCCGCGTGGCCGAGGAGCGGGGCGAACCGCCGTTCTTTCTGATTGCGGACGAGCTGGAAGACCCCCACAATCTTGGGGCGATTCTGCGCACGGCAGAATGCTCCGGGGCGCACGGCGTGATCGTTCCGCGCCGACGTGCCGCTGGCCTTACGTTTGCCGTAGGCAAGGCGTCGGCCGGTGCGGTGGAATATGTGCCAGTGGCCCGGGTAACGAATCTGCCCAGCACGCTGGAGGAACTGAAAAAACGCGGCCTGTGGATTTATGCCGCCGATATGGACGGTCAGGACTGGTGTAACGTTGATTACCGCGGCCCCACCGCAATCGTGATCGGCTCGGAGGGCTTCGGAGTCAGCCGGCTGGTCAGGGAAAAATCGGATTTTATCATATCTTTGCCGATGCTGGGAAAGATAAACTCGTTGAATGCTTCTGTGGCATGCGGCGTGATTTGCTATGAGGTCGTACGGCAGCGCAGGGGGATTCAGGCCAAATAAGCAAAAGGACGGGAGCGTGTAGCTTACCATGGAAAACAACAGGGGAAAAAAACCGCCGGAATACTCGGTGGATGATATCCTGGCGGAAGCCAAGGGCCGTTTGAGCAGCAAGGCGTATGAAACGCTGACCGGTAAAGACGAGCAGGACGCGCCGCGGATTCAGCCGCCCGAGCCCCAGCCAAAGCCGGAGCAGCCGGCCCCTCCCCAGCCCGGGCCAGAGATTCCGGGCCCGGTTTCGCAGCCCCCGCAGGAAATGCCGGCTCAGCCGACTACCCCCGGGCAGAACGGAGAAATCCGCTTTCGCGCGGACAGCGGGACGCAAAGCCTCTTACCACCCAAGCCCGAAGAAGAACAGCCCGCTCCTCGCGGGCTGAAGGGCTTTTTTGCGCGCCGGCGCAGCCGCAAGGAAGCAAACGCCTGCCAATATGATGACGAAGAGGACATTTACTACGGGCTTCAGCTCAAGCCGGTAGAGGAATATAAAAAAGGGTACGACGATACCGCTTCCGCCGAAAAGGGCCCGACCGCCGCGTTTCGCTATTTGTTTGATGAAACGCCCGAGGACGAGGTGGAGAAAGAAATATCCGCCCGATTCCAGCCATGGGAACCGGACGAGCCTGTGCGCCTGATCAGAGAAACGCAGCAGCGGCTGCTTGGCCCCACCGCACCCGAAGCCGCTAAGCCACAGGCCGCGGAACAGCACCCCCGACATAAAAAAAGCACACAAGCGCAGCAGGCGGCTGACACCCAGCGGAAAAAAGATTCGACGCAGGAATTCCGCCTGCCCGAGCTTCCTACCGGCCACCACCTGCGCCTCGAACCGCTTCCGTTCCCGAAGGAATCGGAAGGCGGCTATATGGATCTGGAAGAGGCCGCCCGTCTGGTACAGCAATCTCAACCAAGCTCTCCGCAACAGCCGGCACAGCCAAAAACCAACCGGCCAGCGCGTGAAGTGATCACCGCGCAGCCCCCCATTTCAAAAAATGAAATTACAAAAGAAATAGAGGTTGTTTCTGCCGAAACGGAAAAAAAGCCGTCCTCCGCCGCCAATCTGCCGAAACAGGAAACCACCACCCAGACGCCTGTACAGGTTCAGCCCAGTCCGGCCGCCGTGCCGATCGAGCCGCAGCCGGCACCGGAACCCGCACAGCCTGAGCCGGTAAAGCAAAAAGCGGCCGAGCATGAAATTCCTCATCCAACTCCCACAGAGCAGCAGGTGGTTCCAGCAAAACAGGAGCCGGAACCAAAAGCGGTTGAACCACGGACGGAAGCCGAACCCCTACCGCAATCGGAGGAGGAGAGAAAAGCCCGCGCCGCGCTGGAGCAGCTTCAGGCGCAGGCCGCTCAGCGCAAGGCCGAGCAGCAAAAGAAGGAACAAATCCGCGCACTGGTTCGCGCGTCGCGCAAATATCTGCCGGATTCCCTTCCCGTTCACGTGCTGGAGTTTGACAGGCTGGAAGCGGCGCTGACCCGCGTGGAGGAGAGCTACCAGACAGCGCCCGAGCAACCACCGAAACCGCCCGAAGAGCCGGTGCAGGAACCGCGCCGCCGAAAGCGTTGGCAGGCCGCCTCTCTCGGAGTACATACTTTCCACTTTCTTGGGGAATCTGAAGAGGACAATGACCCTGGTGATGAACCCGGCACCGAGCCGGAACCTGAGAATCTGGACGATTATACCGCGCCGGAGGACGCACCCTCGATTCTGCACGAGCTGAGCGCGGAACACCGTGCGCTGGCTCTGCGTGTTTCGGTTACGGGTATTCTGATGCTTGTGATGCTGTTCTGGGGATTTGTCAGCGAACGCTCTGGCATGCTGCCCTCCTTTATGCAGGCAGAGGTTCTTCCTCTGGCATACCTGATTGCGAATTTGTGCCTTCTCACTATTGCGATGGTGTTCTGCCGCAAAACAGTGTTTGGTGGAATCCGGATGCTTCTGACCAGGCAAGCCAACGCTGACAGCGGCGTGGCTGTGGCTGCCGTAGCCGCGTGGATTCAGGGCTTTGCCCTGCTGTTCCAGGCGCAGCAGGTAGAGAAGGGCCAGCTGCACCTGTATGCCGTTCTGGCGGCGCTCGGTCTGTTCCTCAACTCTGCGGGCAAGCTTTCCATGGTGCGGCGCATCCGGGCAAACTTCCGCTTTTTAACCTCGCCCGAACCAAAAATGGGCATTGAACTGTTCGACGACTACAATACCGCCCTGCAGCTGGCGAAAGGCTGCGTGGTGGGTGAGCCTCTGATCGCATACCAGAGAAAGACCGGCTTTTTCCGGAATTTTTTGCGCAACTCCTATGAGCCAGATCCCAGCGAGCAGGCGTCGCAATCCATGACGCCGCTGCTGTTCCTCGGCACGCTGGTCTTGTGTGCCGTCAGCCTGGTGCTGACCCGCAGCGCCTCCGCCGCCGTAACAGCTCTGGCCGCCGCTGCCTGCGTGGGCGCGCCGATTACGAGCATGCTGTGCGCCAACATGCCGATCAGCCGCCTGTGCGCTCTGGCGCGGCGGTGCGGCACAATGCTGGTAGGTAATCCTTCCGTGGAGTATTTCTGCAACACCAACGCGCTGATGATGGATGCTAAGGAGCTCTTCCCCAAGGGGACGGTGATTCTGAACGGAATCAAGACCTTCGGCGGGCAGCGCATCGACGAAGTCATTATGGATGCCAGCGCGGTGATGTGTACGCTGGGCGGGCCGCTGAGCGATTTGTTTGAGCAGATTATTCAGAACCGGCGCGATATTCTGCCGAAGGCCGAAAACATCACCTATGAGGATGAACGCGGTGTTACCGGCTGGGTGAACGGCAGCCGTACCCTGGTAGGCACCCGGCAGCTGCTGGAGCAACACGGGCTCACACCGCCCTCCCGCGATTACGAAAACAAATATCTGCTGGGCGGAAAAAAGGTGGTGTACCTTGCCTCACAAGGTGAGCTGGTTGCCATGTTCGTCGTTTCGTATAACTCCGACAAGCGCCGCGCGCTGGAGCTGCGCCGCATGGAACAGAACGGCATCAGCCTGATTCTCCGCACGACAGACCCCAACATGACCCCCGAATTTGTGGCCGAATGCTTTGGTCTTGACCCGCATTCCGTTCGGATTCTGCCGGAAGCCCTCGGCGCTGTGTACCAGAAGAAAATTACAAAGGAACGCGAGCGGGCTGACGCTCTGTTTGTCAGCAAAGGGCGCCCCGCCTCGATGATGCGGATGCTGACCGCCTGTGTGCGGGAGAAAAGCAATGTAACAATGGCGACTCTGCTGCAAACCGTGGGGGTTATTCTCGGCTTCATGCTGGTAGCGTTTCTGGTCTTCTTTTCGGGACTTGAGCAGCTCTCTACCATGGCGTTGCTGCTGTACCAGCTGTTCTGGACCGCGGCCGTGCTGGGCATCCCCCGACTTCGAAAGCCATAAAATAAAAAACTGCCGACCAATCCTTGGTTCGGCAACATTCGACGGACAGCCCTGATAAAATAGGTCTGTCCGTTTTTTTGTGCTGTCAAAAGAATCTCGGCGAAACTGCGAGCGAAAAACGATTTCGTTATATTGTATAGTTTCCATAAAATTCTCTTATTTAAAGCGTCTAATTTATTGGAAGGCATTGCTTCCTCTGTGAAAATAGGATATAATTGTAAAAAATAACCGGGATTGGATTGTAGGTAATATCTAATTATATACCGTTTGCACAGAACGATACCCGGCATTACCCTACTGCCCCGCTGGGGCATCTTGAAAGGAGTTTTACCAAGTGAAGCAGTATCATGCAAAAAACATTCTGAACATTGCAATTGCGGGCCACAGCGGCTCGGGAAAAACTACGCTGGCAGAGGCATTGCTGTTTTTGTCCGGCGCATCCGACCGGTTGGGAAAGGTAGGGGAAGGAAGCACAGTTTGCGATTTTGATCCCGAGGAAATCCGCCGTAAGGCTTCCGTGGGCGCAGCCGTTGCTCCGTTAGAATGGAAAAATCACAAGATTAATCTGATTGACACTCCTGGCCTGTTCGATTTTGAGGGCGGGCTTTATGAAGCGGTTCGCGCCGCAGATTCCGTTCTGATCACGGTCTCCGGCAAATCCGGCGTGCTGGTTGGAACCGAAAAGGCAAATCAGGCGGCAACCGCCCGCAAGCTTTCTAAAATCTTCTTTGTCAACGGGCTGTGCGACGAAAGCGCACGCTTCTACCGCGTATTTGAAGACCTGAAAGCCAGCTTTGGCCCCTCCGTATGCCCGGTGGTCGTTCCCTATATTGTAGACGGCAATGCCGACTGCTACGTGAACATACTGGAATATAAGGCATATCGCTACCAGAACGGCACACCCGTCGAGGTGCCGATGCCGGACATGGGTGACCGTCTGGACGGCCTGCGCACCGCGATTTATGAGGCGGTGGCCGAAACCAGCGAAGAAATGTTTGAAAAATATTTCTCCGGCGAGCAGTTCACGCCGGAAGAAGTGATTGTCGGCGTGAGCAAGGGCGTGAAGAACGGTACCATCAGCCCGGTGTTCTGCGGCGATGCCCAGCTCACCTACGGCATTGAGCAGCTGCTCAACGGCCTGATCTGGCTGGCCCCCTCCGCCGAAGAAAAGAGCGGCGAGCTGGGTATCGATGTAGACGGTAACCCGATTGAGCTCTCCGCCAACGAAGACGGCGCGGCCGCCGCAATCGTATTTAAAACCATTGCCGACCCGTTCATCGGCAAGCTTTCCTACCTCAAAGTAATCTCCGGCAAAATTACGACGGACACGCCGCTGGTCAATATGAGATCCGGCAATCCCGAACGAATCGGCAAGGTCGTCACCATCCGCGGCAAAAAGCAGGAGGAGTCACAGGCGCTCGTAGCCGGCGATATCGGCGCGGTGCCGAAGCTGCAGGGCACCGGCACCGGTGACACACTCTGCTCGCCCGCCCGTAAGGTTGTGCTCGAGGGTGTGGATTACCCCGCGCCCACTCTTTCGATGGCGATTGTGCCGAAAGCCAAGGGTGACGAGGACAAGATTGCACAGGGCATCCTGCGCCTTTTGGAGGAGGACCCCACTCTGCGCTTTGTCAACAACTCTGAAACCCGCCAGATGATCCTCACCGGCCTCGGCGAACAGCACTTGGATGTTGTGGTATCGAAGCTCAAAAGTAAGTTCGGCGTGGAAATCACGCTGACAGAACCGCGCGTGCCGTACCGCGAGACCATCCGCAAAAAGGTACAGGTGCAGGGTCGCCACAAGAAGCAGACCGGCGGGCATGGCCAGTTTGGCGACGTGTGGATCGAATTTGAGCCCTGCGACGGCGACGGCCTGGAATTCGGCGAGCGCGTGGTCGGAGGATCAGTTCCAAAGGGCTTTTTCCCTGCCGTGGAAAAAGGTCTGCGCGAGTGCATCGCGAAAGGCCCATTGGCTGGGTACCCGGTGGTAGGCCTGAGAGCAACGCTGTACGACGGCTCATACCATCCTGTGGATTCCTCTGAAATGGCGTTCAAGCTTGCGGCTGCGGTCGCCTATAAAACCGGTATGCCGCAGGCGGTTCCGGTTCTGCTGGAGCCCATCGGTACACTCAACGCAACAGTGCCCGATTCCAACACCGGTGACGTGATGGGCGAGGTAAACAAACGCCGTGGGCGCGTTTTGGGCATGAACCCCGGTTCGGACGGAATGCAGGTAGTCGAGGCCGAGGTTCCGATGGCCGAGATGCACGACTTTACCACCTTTATTCGCCAGGTAACCCAGGGTCGCGGCAGCTTTACCTTTACCTTTGCCCGCTACGAAGAAGCCCCCGCGCAGGTGGCTCAAAAAGTAGTGGAAGCGGCCAAAGCATCGGAAAAATCTGAATAAATTTAATTGATAAGAGTACATCCGAACCATAGCCACTGAGGGCCATGGTTCGGATATTTTTTTATCAAAAAAAATTAATTTAAAATTATTGGAATATATTGTAACAAAACGGGGTCCTAAAACGTTATATTAATAGAGAATCAATTCTGGGGACAAGAATTTTAAAGAACCCCTCCTTTTGATTCCCGATTGGAAGATAAGTATAATCGCTTTCTCCTAATGCATCAAATTCGATGATGCACTCCTAATCATACACAGCAAGGGCGGGGATTCGAAAGAATCCCCGCCCTTGCTGTGTAACGATCTGTAAATGTGTTAGCCACTGTCAATGCACTTTAAAATCACCTTATACCAAGTCAGGACCACCAGCTAAGCTGGTGGCTTGGGAAAGCCCTAGAAGGGCTTCATACCGGCAAGCATCTAAAGACGCATCGAAGGATTTTTCTTCTGCATCATTCGCCCTACCGCCGTTAAAACGGCAGTATAATTATAGCCCTGTTAATCATTGTCACCTATAGGACAACAAAAGGGCTAAGGGATTGAGCAAAGCTAAAGCATCTGCCCCCGGCAGAGCCGGGGGTTGTCAAGAGAATAATACAACCGTTTCTTGCCCCGCCCACGGCGAGGCAGGAAACGAGTGACTTTTTTAAATTGGCATTCCAATATTTACGCATTTGTGATGCTATTGAGCAGCCCGCCCTTTGAGATAATATTCTGAATAAACGGAGGGAACGGCTGGGCCTGATACATTTTGCCCGTGGTGAGGTCGCGGATAACGCCGGTGTCAAAATCCACGCTGACCTCATCACCCGCCTGAATCTCGCGGGCAGCCGCCTCGCACTCCAGAATCGGCAGGCCGATGTTAATGGAATTGCGGTAAAAAATGCGCGCGTAGGTCGCGGCGATCACGCAGGAAATCCCGCTCGCCTTAATCGCGATGGGGGCGTGCTCACGGGAAGAGCCGCACCCAAAATTTTTATTTGCCACCATGATGTCCCCCGGTTTTACCCGGCTGACGAAATCCGCGTCAATGTCTACCATACAGTGCTGCGCCAGCTCCTGATGCGATGAGGTATTCAGGTAGCGCGCCGGAATAATGACGTCCGTATCTACGTTATCGCCGTACTTGTGTACTTTTCCTTGTGCGTTCATTCTGTATCCTCCTTTATTGTGCCAGGGTTTCGGGGTCGGTCAATACTCCGGTAACGGCGCTGGCCGCCGCCACTGCGGGGCTTACCAGATACACCTCAGACTCAATATGACCCATTCTGCCCACAAAGTTGCGGTTTGTAGTGGAAACCGCCCGCTCCCCTTTGCCGAGGATCCCCATGTGCCCGCCGAGGCACGGCCCGCAGGTGGGGGTGGAGAACACCGCTCCGGCTTCTACGAAAATCTCTGCCAGACCCTCGCGGATCGCTTGCAGATAAATGCTTTGCGTACCGGGAATGATAATGCAGCGCACGCGTTTATTCACCTTGCGCCCCTTTAAAATCTCCGCCGCGGCACGCAGGTCTTCCATGCGGCCGTTCGTGCAGGAGCCGATCACCGCCTGATCAATCTTCACCGTACCCGCTTCGTCGATGGTGCGGGTATTCTCCGGCAGGTGCGGGAATGCCACGGTGGGCCGCAGGGTAGAAAGGTCAATGACAATCTCACTGTCGTACTGCGCGTCCTCGTCGGCGGTATAAATCACCGGCTCGCGCTGAAAACGATTCTTGCAGTAGGCGAGCGTGATCTCATCCACCGGGAAAATGCCGTTCTTCGCTCCGGCCTCAATCGCCATATTCGCGATGCACAGGCGGTCGTCGATCGAAAGGGATTTTACGCCATCACCCGTAAATTCCAGCGATTGGTACAAAGCGCCGTCCACGCCGATCTGACCGATCAGGTGCAAGATCACATCCTTGCCGGAAACCCATTTCGGACACTTGCCTTTGAGTACCACGCGAATCGCGCCCGGCACCTTGAACCAGGCTTTGCCGGTGATCATGCCCGCCGCCATATCGGTAGAGCCGACGCCGGTGGAAAACGCGCCCAGAGCGCCATAGGTGCAGGTGTGGGAATCCGCGCCGATCACGCAGTCGCCCGGGCCAACTAAGCCCTGCTCCGGCAGAAGCGCATGCTCAATGCCCATTTGTCCTACGTCAAAAAAGTTCGTAATGTTGTATAGGTCCGCAAAATTGCGGGTCTGCCGGCATTGCTCCGCCGCCTTAATGTCTTTATTCGGCGTAAAATGGTCGAGCACCAGCGCAATTTTATCCTTGTGAAAAACGCCTGTGGCCCCGCATTTTTCAAACTCGTTGATGGCCACCGGGCTGGTAATATCGTTGCCCAGAACCAGATCCAGCGATGCCTCTACCAGCTGCCCCGCCGTTACCTGCGGCAGGCCGGCCTTCGCCGCCAAAATTTTTTGCGTCATTGTCATGCCCATCGGTTCAAACCCTCCCCTGATTGTTCGTTTAATCAAAGCCTTTTTCAAACGCTTTCTTCTCCCCTTCACTCGTCTTTGGCTGAGGAAAAGAACAGCGAGCTTTTCTGTGTTGGCTCTATTATCGCATAGTTCTTGCACAAAGAATGTAAAGCGTGTTACAATTAAAAAAATATTTTTCGAGATTGCTTGAATCCTCAATTTACTTAAAACACAAAGCGTTTGCTTTTTTGGGAATGGGGAACCGCATGAATTGTAATCGCAAGGAGGGACGGCAGATGGAGCAGGCAAAATGGGCGGCGGAAAGCTTGTGGGAGGTATTAGGGCGCAGAGAAAGCCCCCGGCTGTACCCGGGGAACCAGATGATCTACCGACAGGGCGAGCTGGCCGAACGCTTTTACTACCTGAAAAGCGGCCGGGTGCGCATCTTCATGAGCTCTGAAAACGGTCAGGAAAAAACTCTGACCCTGCTCGAGCAGGGGAACATTTTCGGCGAGGCGGCCTTTTTTGACGGCCTGCCCCGCGTCTCTTCGGCCCGCACACTGGAAAAATCGCAGATCATCCCCATCAGCCGTGAGGTGCTGCTTGAGTGCTTTCGCGAGGAGCCGATGCTCGCCTTTCAGCTGCTGCACCTCTTCTCCAAAACGGTGCGCATGCTGTCGAATCAGGTGGATCACATGACTTTTTTGCAGGCCGACCGGCGCATCGCGAAGCTTCTGACCGAGCTTTCGGGCGGGCGCGGCGGCGAACCGATCTCCTGCTCGCATGAGGATTTAGCCAGCATGGCGGGCGTTTCTCGCGTCACGGTGAGCCGTGTTTTGGGTGAACTGGCGCGGCGCGGCTGGATTTTAACCCAGTACCGGAGCATCCTGATTTTAAATCTGGAAGCCTTATTACACTTTGCGCTTTCCTAACGAAAATGAGATGTCTCTGCCTCAATGAGCGGTGCAGCAACTATTTTTATTTGACTGGAGTTGTTAGCTTCTTTCATCCACCGGCGACTCCCTCCGGCATGAAAGTTTGATAATCCACCAATTTTGGGGAAAATAATCTGGGGTGATCTGCTTTGAAATTCAGGCTTGGAAAAAACTGCATCCGCCTGTGGCGCATTCGGGGAACACTGGCCGCGCTGCCCGTGTGCTTTGTGTGCGGTATTCTTGCAGCCCTATTCCCAACTACAGGCATTCTCTTGTGTATTATTAGTATTGTAATATACTTATTGTATTTTTTTTGGTATACCCCGCGCCTGTTCCGCTCCGGTTCGGCCAGTCTTCAAAACGGTCGCCTCACTTGGCGGTCGGGCGTACTGTTTTCGGTGTGCATCTCTTTGCGGCTCGAAACAATTCTCACGGCATCCATCTCTCACACCCCTTTACAAAGCTTGCTGGGGCTTTGCACGCTCTCCGTGCGTCCGGTCGGCGCACCAATCTCTCTGCGGCAGCTGGCAGAGCCTGATGCCCGCGCTCTGCTGCGTTGTATTGAGGAGGCCGCCGATGACTAAACGCCCGCATGTTGTCACGCTTTGGAACTACCTCTCCCGCTTTTTCTTTCTGTTGATTGTCCCACTGCTGCAGGCTGTGTTCCGTGCGCCGTTTTCCGAGGTGGCGTGGAGCAGCCTACCCGGCGTGGTGGCTGTCGTGGGAATTTCCTGCTTTCAGTACCTCAGCTGCGAGTACGGCTTCACCGCCGTAGAGGAAAACGGACACAGCCTTTCTATTTTATATTGGAATAGCGGGCTGTTTTTTCAAAAGCACCGTATTCTCCCAGCCGACTGCGTTGCTTCGGTCTTTTTGCGACTAAACCCAGTTCTCGATCTGTTTGGCGCGGCACAGGTGATGCTTGACAGCCCCGCCGCGAACGCCAAGCGCCCCAGCCTGACGCTGCTCCTCAAAAAGAAAGCACCGATGGCGTGGTGGGATGAGCTGCGTGGAGAAATTACGCACCGCTATAAAGCAAGCCCCGTGCGCGTGGTGTTGATGGCTATTTCGTGGTCAAACCCGGCTTCGGGCCTGCTTTTGATCGGCATTCTGCTCGACCGCGCCGGGAAGCTGCTCGGCGAAGAACTGACCCGGCAGCTGTACGGAATTTATGAAAGCGTGAATCAAGTTCAGAGGCTGATTGCCTGGGGGCTGCCTCCCGCAGTCGCCATCATCGGCTGGCTGATGGGGCTTGGATGGTTCTGTGCCTTTCTGGTGCAGTTTTTTCGTTACGCTTTTTTCACCGCGGGCGTTTGCCCCACCGGCACCATGATTTCACGCGGGATGCTCGTTCGCAGCCGGCAGCTGCTCACCAATCAGGCCATCCGTGCGGTAGCGATCCGCCAGACGCTGGTGATGCGCCTAATGCATCTTTCATCAGTATACCTGCACACGATTGGCTCCGGCAAAGAAAAAGGAGACCGCAGTCTGCTAATGGCTGCCGCAAACACCCGCGAGCTGCGGTACCACCTTGCTCACTTCTACCCAAAGGAATCGTCGTATTTCTTTTCGCGTGAGGGAATGAAACTCATTCGCCCGCCCAAAAACACGCTGATGAGCTTCCTTCTGGTGCCGCTGCTGCACGCATCTGCAATTATTACGCTTTACTTGCTGTTCGTGCGGTATCTCCCCTTGTTTTCACCGCTGGTGCTGTTTCTGCTGGCGTTCCCTTTGTATCACCTGCTTCTGCGCACGGCGGCGTACCGCAATTCCTTTCTGGCGGAAGACAATACCCATATTGCCGCCTGCAGCTACGTGAGCGACCAGTTGTTTACGGCGGTAATCCCCAAGAGCGCGGTACAGGCTGTGGTAATCCGTCAGAATCCCCTCCAGCAACGCAGCGGTCGCTGCAGTGTACGGCTGTGCATTGGCACCGAAAAGGGTGCCTGCTTTGACCTGCGCCATTTTCGCCTGAGCGATGTTGAACAGCTCTCTTTTACCCCGGAAAAAACAGAACGGCAATAAACCATAATTGAATTAAATAGGAGCATCTCTGATTCTGTTCCCCACTCCACCCAAACCGGCAATCCATAAAAAATCCGGCATAAAAATATCAGGGCGCCGCATCACCTGCGGCGCCCTGATATTAAAAAAGAGAGAGTAATCAAACGAAAACCGGTGGGTATTCCAACTAGAGGGGGCTGGAACAGAAAGCATCCCTGACCCGGCATCTAATATAAATTATACTGATTTAAAAAAATATTGCAATAGTTTTTGTGTTATCTATAAAAAACTTTCAAAAATATTCAAAAAGTAGTAAGAAAAAGAGAACAGGCAAAAACTCTGTCTTGAAAGACGAGGACAAGTCCAAAGCAGGGTACTGCCATAAATAGCGCTCGGGCAGATGAGAACGGTTACATGCGAACCCACAGACCCAGTGAGAAATAACTCTATCAACAGAAAAAAGGCTTGCCCGAATGGGTAAGCCTTTTTCTGTTCTATCCTAAATGAAAGCAATCCCGTTTTTGTTTCTTTCTCCCATCTGTGGCGGGAGAAAGAAACCTCTAACCCTATAGTGATTGCGAATTATTCCTCACGGCCGCAGCACTTTTTATATTTTTTACCGCTCCCGCAGGGGCAGGGATCATTGCGGCCAACCTTTTTACCGTTCACCACGGGGTGATTTTCTTCGCTGCCATCACCCGCGCCCGTGGCCATTGTGGGCTTCGCCACCTCTTCGCGCTTCGGCTCTTCCTTCGTTTGCAGTCGAACCGTCAGCATCATGCGGGCCGTGTTCTCACGGATCTGTGCGATCATCGAGTCGAACATATCGAAGCCCTCCATGCGGTATTCCACCACAGGGTCACGCTGGGCATAGGCGCGCAGGCGAATACCGCGCTGCAGCTCTTCCATCGCGTCGATATGATCCATCCACAGGGTATCAACATTCTTAAGCAGAATCACACGCTCCAGCTCACGCACAATTTCTGGGCTGAACTCTTGCTCACGCTGCTCGTACATGCGGTTTGCAATTTGGAGCAGCTCGTTCTTTACAAACTCGGGGTCAAGGTCTTCCAACTCCTCCGGTGTAAAGTTGAGGTCGTCCTCATGCAGCAGCCAGCCCATATAGTGGTCTCGCAAGCCCTTGAAATCCCAGTCATCATGCAGCTGGTCCTCCGGCAGGTAGCGCTTAATATTGGTATCGATCGCCTGCTCGATCATCGTGATGATCTGGCCACGAATATTTTCGCCGTTCAGCACCTGGTCGCGCTGCTTGTAGATGACCTCGCGCTGACGGTTCATCACGTCGTCGTACTGCAGAACGTTTTTGCGGATGCCGAAGTTACGGCCTTCCACCTTGCGCTGGGCGCTTTCAATGGTTTTTGAGAGCATACCCGCCTCAATCGGCATATCCTCTTCCACCTTGAGGGAATCCATCAAATTCGAGATTCGCTCACCGCCGAACAAACGCATCAGATCATCTTCCAACGAAATATAAAACCGGCTTTTACCGGGGTCTCCCTGACGACCGGCACGGCCGCGCAGCTGGTTGTCGATACGGCGGGATTCGTGGCGCTCGGTGCCGATGATATAAAGGCCGCCCAACGAGCAGACCTCTTCGGCTATGGGCCGGACTTGATCCTTGAATTTTTCATTCAGCTCCACAAAGGTTTTGCGGGCCTCCAGAATTTCGGGGTCCTGCGTATCGGAATACGCGGTAGATTCGCTGATGAGCTCTTCGCTGAACTGCATGCGGCGCATCTCGGATTTTGCCATATATTCGGCGTTGCCGCCCAGCATAATATCGGTACCGCGCCCTGCCATATTGGTGGCAATGGTCACGGCGCCCTTTTTACCGGCCTGCGCAACGATTTCAGCTTCCTTTTCATGGTACTTCGCGTTCAGCACCTCATGCTTTACGCCGCGGCGCTTGAGCATACTGCTGAGAATCTCGGATTTTTCAATCGAGATTGTACCAACCAGCACGGGTTGTCCCTTTTTGTAGTGTTCTTCCACGTCCTCGATCACGGCGTCGAACTTCGCCTTCTCCGTCTTGTAGACGACGTCGGGCAAGTCTTCACGCGCAAGCTCACGGTTGGTGGGAATCTCCACTACGTCCAGCTTGTAGATCTCGCGGAACTCCTCCTCTTCGGTCATGGCCGTACCGGTCATACCGGAGAGCTTCGAGTACAGACGGAAGTAATTCTGGAATGTGATGGTAGCCAGCGTTTTGCTCTCGCGGGCAACCTCCACCCCTTCTTTTGCCTCGATGGCCTGGTGCAGTCCCTCGTTATAGCGGCGGCCATACATCAAGCGGCCGGTGAACTCATCCACAATGATAACCTCGCCGTCCTTCACGACGTAGTCAATATCGTTGCGCATCACACCGTTCGCCTTAATGGCCTGATTCACGTGGTGCTGGATCGTCAGGTTCTCCGCATCGGTCAGGTTCTCAATCTGGAAATATTGCTCCGCCTTCTTCACACCGGAGGGGGTGAGAGAAGCGGTTTTCAGCTTTTCGTTGACGACGTAGTCATACTCCTTGTACAGCTCGTCGTTGTCTTCCTTTTCATCCACCTCAGCCACGCGAACCATCTTAAGCTGCTTGGCAAGGCGGTCGGCCAGTGCATACAGCTCAGTGGATTTATCCCCCTGGCCCGAAATAATCAAAGGTGTGCGAGCCTCATCAATCAGAATGGAGTCCACCTCATCGACGATCGCGTAGTTGTGGCCGCGCTGTACCTTATTCTCTTTGTAGATCACCATGTTGTCGCGCAGGTAGTCAAAGCCCATCTCGTTGTTGGTGCCGTATGTGATGTCCGCCTCATAGGCGGCCTTGCGCTGATCGTTGTCCATATCGTGAACGATCAGTCCGACGGTCAGGCCAAGGAATCGGTACACCTTGCCCATCCACTCCGAGTCGCGGCGGGCCAAATAATCGTTGACCGTAACCACATGCACACCCTTGCCGGAAAGCGCATTCAGATACGCCGGCAGAGTTGCCACCAGAGTTTTACCTTCACCGGTTTTCATTTCACTGATGCGTCCCTGGTGCAGCACGATGCCGCCAATGATCTGTACCGGAAAATGGCGCATCTCCAAAATACGGGCAGAGCCTTCCCGGCAAACGGCAAACGCATCGGGCAGGATGTCGTCAAGCGTTTCGCCATTTTCGAGCCTTTCCTTCAGCGCGGGAGTCTGCGCTTTCAGCTCGGCGTCCGACATGGCTTTGTATTTTTCCTCCAACGCCAGAACAGCATCGCAAAGGGGCTGAATTCGCTTCAGCTCACGTTTGCTGTAATTACCAAAGAACTTGGCTAAAACATTCATCGTCTTCACCTCAACACAATTTAAAGACGAAACAAATCGGTTTCGTCAGATGATCTTCATACGTATACGTTTATGATTATAACATAGCACTGGCTAAAAAAAAAGAAGATTGTGTAAACAAACAGTTTCTGCCAGCAAGAGCGCCATTTTTGCTTTTATTTATTTGGCAATTAAACCCGCTTGTTCTGTTGTTTTACCCACAGGTTCATGGTATATTTGTTGTATCGTAGTTCTATTCTTCGTCTTGGAATGAGAGGTTTTTCTATAAATTTATTTTTATGGCTGTCTTCTCTGGCAGGAATTGAATCGTTACTCCGCATATTTTTATACCTTGCGGCAATTGGGTTTGGTCTAAGATGGATAAAGGCGCTCAATATTTACATTGATAAAAATAAATAACCTGCTAAAAAGCAGAAAGAGACCCGGCCTATATCCCAAAAGTGTATGGATATAGGCCGGGTACTTTTATTGCAGCATGCGGAAAAGAGATATAACAGCGCCTCCAATAAAAATGATAATATTAAAAAACAGCTCTCGGCTTTCTTTACGTGACCGCTCTTGCTTGCATACGTGCCAAATAACTCCCAAAAATCCCAATGATAATATAGAGAAAACAAGAGGCACAAAATACCATAATGCCGCGGGATCACCGTGTATAATAAAACAGACTATAAATAAAAAAAACCACAACTTATAAATTCCTTTTTCTTCTAGTATTTCCTGCTGGATGCCTAGCCAGTATTTTTTGTTCATCACTGCGCCCCCTTTGAGATGCTTTAATTGGCATGTCGTTGTGTTGAAAACGACCCTTACTGGGCGCAACAAAGCTTTCCCAAATTTACAAATACATTCTGATCATAAACCATAACGCAAGCAAAATGACTGCAATGTTCAATACGACAGCCGCCGTTTCCTTTTTACGGTAAGAGCGAACGGTGTTAACCGCCACGATTGCAATAATATAAACATAAAGAAGCGTTTGAGCGGTTTTTAAGCTTACGTGAAATACAGGGTAAGAAATGCCGATCAGAATACCGATTGCAAGCGCACAGAATAAATAAATCGTTTTCTTTGTCAAAATACAACGCACCTGCTTTCTTAAATGAGTAGGGTTTTTCTCATGAAAAACAACTACCATTTTACTGTAAAAGTGTACAGCAGAATATTCAGATCAAACCAAATAATCTGTTATTATGGAAAGCACAACTGCCAATCCAAAACCAATGAAAAAGAACAATCGTACAAACTTTTTATCCTGCATGTATTTACTCCGATCCTCCCCGCTCTTTTGATAAAGCCAAAGAGAGAAAAAGAAGATGGCGCAGAGCAGAGCCAAAGGCGGCCAAAAAAGAAAAGACCTCAGCACCGCCAGATCAAAAACGTCTGTTGCTCTCAAAATACGGTAAAGAGCGGACAGCAGTACATACACGATAAAAAGATACGCTAAAAGATACCACCACTTTTGCAATTTTTCATTCATAAATATAACACCCAACAATTAATAATAAAAGTCCCAATTGACCTTTTTACATCTATCAAATCTTGCCGAAATCGAAGGCTTTTGAAAATTGGAAACAGCACACAGCCCCCCCCCTTTCTTAACAAAATCACAGCACGAATTTCTTTTTTCAAACAGCCTTCATTAACATAACGTTTGAGAGGGTCCATTTGTTACATATTTTTCCAAAAAATTTAAAAATATTTTTTCAGAGTCTTTTTTTCGTACCATCTGCCCTGAAATAGCAAAAAGGCTTCGCGTTTGCGAAGCCTTTTTGCTATGATTTCCACCTTAAAACATTGAGAACAACTGATAAAAGAGAGCTACCGGTTTTACTTGAAAAAATGCTGCCAAGCATCCAATAATGAATACCGCTCCATAGAAGTAAAGAAAAAGGCTTTGCCTTTTTGTACGTTCCAATCTACCCAAAAAGCAGATAATTGGGGGGCTTGCCACTGTCCGTTTTTTACGGACCTATTCATAAATCCGGTTACGGGGGTTACTATTATGAAAAATTGGACAATTCTTGTAAAGAAAACTTATGTCTCCGTTTTAAGAATCTTCCTCTACTTACTATAATAACATTGCCAAATTGTTGTAAATGTAATGTTATGTGTTTATTATTAACAGACACGATGATAGAAGTCGGCCCACTATCAGTATTTTTTAAATCCTGCAGTAGATCCGATTCATGGATCAATTCTAAGATGTTTTGTCTGGTTAAAATCATTATAAACTCACCAATTTTGAATTATTTGCAACTGACATTTTACCATCTTCTACGGTAGTAATATATGCGTTTTTCCAGCCAACTTTAACCTTAGTTATCCCCTTTGGAATAGTGAAATTAGCACTCGTTCCTCCTGCGCGATTATATCGTCCACTTAAGTCGCTGTATCCTTGTAATGAACCATTAAAATAGGCTTCGGGATTTAATATGGAAGTTGATTTGCAATACCCATCTGCAGACACACGTGTTAACTGATTTCCTTTCGCCTCCCAGTATAAATTCGATAGCCGTGTAGGTCCACAAGACAGCCCTACATGAAATTCAGCAACAATCTTAGATTTCTGTTTCTGCGTTTCAATTGTTCTAGATAGATCAGCCTCGCTACCAGTAACCTTTCTCGTTATATAATTTCCATTAGAATCCTTCTCAATAACCACTTTAATAACTTTCGAACTAAGTTCATTAACATCAAACTCCAGTTCAATATTGTTAATGGCCTGCGTATTAACCTTAGACTCGCTTTCAGTATTTTTTGCTGACACGGGAAATGAAAAACTTAACGAGACAACAAGAGTAGCTAGAAGCAAAGAAAATATCTTTTTCATTTTAAATCTCCTTTCGAAAAAACACAACTAATTTTTTACATCTATCAAATCTTGCCGAAATCGAAGGCTTTTGAAAATTGGGAACCGCACACAGGCCTCCTTTCCAAACGAAATCACAGCCCCAAAATCTTTTTTTCAAACAGCCTTCATTAACATAACGTTTTAGAGGGTCGATTTGTTACAGATTTTTCCAAAAAATTTAAAAATAATTTTTGGGAGCCCTTTTTTCGTACCATCTGGCCTGAAACAGCAAAAAGGCTTCGCGAATGCGAAGCCTTTTTTAGCATTTGAAATGACGGGCACAGCGCCCGCCCTTTTATTTCTCTGTATCGAACAGATTCTTGATCTTATCGAAAAAACTCTTGCGTTTCTGGTAGTTGCGGTCATCTGCGGTGCTGTCGAACTCCTTGAGAAGCTCCTTCTGGCGGTCCGTCAGGTTCTTCGGCACCTCAATCGTCACGCGCACATACTGGTCGCCGCGCCCGCGGCCTTGAATATTCGGGATTCCCTTGCCGCGCAGCTTGAACACATCGCCCGGCTGGGTACCGTCGTGCACCTGATAGCTGACCTTGCCGTCGAGCGTGGGAACCACAACCTCCGCGCCCAGAGTCGCCTGTGCAAAGGTGATGGGCATTTCGCACCACACATCGTTGCCGCGGCGCTCAAAGATCGCGTGAGGACGCACGGTAATATACACATGCAGGTCACCCGACGGGCCGCCGTTTGTTCCGGCGTCGCCATGCCCGCCCACGTTGAGGGTCTGGCCGTCGTCGATGCCGGCCGGGATCGAAATCTCGAGCGTTTTCGTCTTTCTCACGCGCCCCGCACCGCTGCAAGTACTGCACGGATGATCGATGATCTTGCCCTTGCCGCCGCAGCGGTCACACCCACGGGAGGTTTGCACCACGCCGAACGGCGTGCGCTGGCTCACCCGCACCTGGCCGGTACCGCCGCACTGCGGGCAGGTTTTCGATTCTGTTCCGCTTTCCGCGCCGGAGCCGCCGCAGGATTGACACGACTCAATCCGCTGGTAAGAAACCTGCTTTTTGGTACCCTTCGCGGCCTCTTCAAACGAGATCGTGACCGACGCCTGCGCGTCGCGCCCACGCCGGGGAGCATTGGGGTTTGCATTGCGACCCACGCCGAAGCCGCCGAAAAAGCTATTGAAAATATCGCCCAGATCAATGTCGCCGTCAAAGGGGCTGCCGCCGGGGCCGCCGCCAAAGTTGGGATCTACCCCCGCATGGCCAAACTGATCATACCGCGCCTTTTTCTCTTTATCAGACAAGACCTCGTACGCCTCGTTGACCTCTTTAAACTTCGTTTCTGACGCTTTATCCCCCGGGTTCAGGTCAGGGTGATACTGTTTTGCCAGTTTGCGGTAAGCCTTTTTAATTTCGTCGTCAGAGGCATTCTTGGGTACGCCCATTACCTCATAATAATCCCTTTTTTCCGCCAAGCCAAGTCACTCCCACATGGTGCGGCAAGCAGAGAAGTCTTCCCCCGCCTGCCCTGGATTTCTGCGCCGGATACCCACCCTAAGCGGCATACCCGACGAAGGGCGGCCGAGGCCACCCTTCGCAATCAGCTGTGTTACTCGTTCATCCCTCGGCGGCGTGCCGCGAAGGAATCTTTTCCGTTTTGCGGCTATTATACCACAAAATACACCGGGTTGAAAATACCGGAATTATTTCTGGCTGTCGTCCACGTCTTTAAAGTCCGCATCGTACACCGTTTGGCCGTCGCCCGCCGCCGGGTCCTGCTGGGGCTGGCCGCCCATATCGGGAGCCGGAGCGCCGCCCTGTGGTGCAGCAGCCTTATACAGCTTCTCAGAAACCGCGTACAGGCTCTTCTGCAGATCTTCCGTCTTGAGCTTAAGCTCCTCGACGGAAGCGGAGTTCAGCATGCCCTTCAGCTCCGAAACCTTCTGGTTCAGTTCGGTCTTGTCGGCCTCCTCCAGCTTGTCGCCGCTGTCGGAGATCAGCTTCTCAACAGAATAGCACAGGTTTTCGGCCTCGTTCTTGGTGTCGACCTCTTCGCGGCGCTTCTTATCCTCAGCGGCAAACTTTTCCGCTTCCTTCACAGCCTTGTCGATCTCGTCCTTGTTCATGTTGGTGCTGGAGGTAATCGTGATGTGCTGCTCCTTGCCGGTACCAAGATCCTTTGCGGATACATTGACGATGCCGTTGGCATCAAGGTCAAAGGTAACCTCGATCTGGGGAATTCCACGGGGAGCAGGAGCGATGCCGTCCAGCTTGAACAGAGCCAGCTGCTTGTTGTCGCGGGCAAATTCACGCTCACCCTGCAGCACATTAACCTCTACCTGAGTCTGACCATCCGCCGCGGTGGAGAATACCTGGCTCTTCTTGGTCGGGATGGTGGTGTTGCGTTCAATGATCTTGGTCATGATGCCGCCCATGGTTTCAACGCCCAACGAAAGGGGAGTGACATCCAGCAGCAGCAGGCCCTGAACCTCGCCGCCCAGAACACCGGCCTGCAGCGCGGCGCCGATGGCAACGCACTCGTCGGGGTTGATGCCCTTGAACGGATCTTTGCCGATCAGGCTCTTAACCGCATCCTGTACCGCCGGGATTCTGGAGGAACCGCCAACCATCAGTACCTTGCTGATTTCGGAAATCTGAAGGCCGGAATCCTGCAGTGCCTGGCGCACGGGGCCCATGGTCTTTTCAACCAAATCAGCGGTCAGCTCATTGAACTTTGCGCGAGAGAGGGTCAAATCCAGATGCTTCGGTCCGGTGGAATCAGCCGTAATAAACGGCAGGTTAATCGAAGCGGAGGTCATGCCGGAAAGCTCAATTTTCGCTTTTTCGGCAGCTTCCTTCAGGCGCTGCATTGCCATTTTATCGCCGCTCAGATCAATTCCGGCTTCCTTCTTGAAGCTATCGACCATCCAGTCCATCACGCGCTTGTCGAAGTCGTCGCCGCCCAGACGGTTGTTACCGGCGGTAGCGAGAACCTCCTGTACGCCGTCGCCCATCTCAATGATGGACACATCGAACGTGCCGCCGCCCAAATCGTATACCATTACCTTCTGGTCGTTGCCCTTGTCAATCCCGTAGGACAAAGCCGCGGCAGTCGGTTCATTGATGATTCTCTTGACATCCAGGCCGGCGATCTTACCCGCGTCCTTGGTTGCCTGGCGCTGTGCGTCTGTAAAATAAGCCGGAACCGTGATGACTGCGGAGGTAACAGGCTCGCCCAGATATGCTTCCGCGTCTGCCTTCAGCTTTTGCAGGATCATCGCCGAGATTTCCTGCGGGGTGTAGCTCTTTCCGTCGATATTTACCTTATACGCGCTGCCCATTTCTCTTTTAATCGAAGAAATGGTGCGGTCGGGGTTGGTGATGGCCTGGCGCTTTGCCACCTGGCCTACCATACGCTCGCCGGTTTTGGAAAATGCAACCACAGAGGGAGTGGTGCGTGCGCCTTCCGCGTTTGAAATGACGACAGGCTCGCCGCCTTCGATGACAGCTACGCAGGAGTTGGTTGTACCTAAGTCGATACCAATTGTCTTTGACATACTTATTACCTCCAAAAAGTTAGGTTATTCATTTTTAAAATCAAGCCGGATTTCGACAAACGCCGGCAAATCGCAGCGGATTCTTGAAACAGGGGGATCAGTTGGCTACCTGAACAATCGCGTGGCGAATGATACGCTCCCCGATTCGGTAGCCCTTTTGGAGCACCTCTGCCACCACATTTTCGCCCAGGTTCGCATCCTCAATATGGGACACGGCATTGTGTATCTCCGGATTAAAGGGTTCTCCCTGAAGCCCGATGACCGCAACGCCCATTTTAGAGAGCGCGCCGTTCAGCTGGCCGAGAACCATCTCAACACCCTTGCGCAGATCCTCTGCGGAGCCGCCCTGCTGAGCCAACGCCCGCTCCAGATTATCGCAGACCGGCAGAACCTTTTCAATCGTATCCGCTGTGGCATCTGTATAGACCATTGTTTTTTCGCGCTCGGTGCGCTTGCGGTAGTTATCGTATTCCGCCGCGGTGCGCAGAAGCAGATCTTTTTGCTTCTCTAGCTCGGCAGAGGACTGTTCCAGCTGCTCTTGCAGCTTTTTCAGCTGTGCGTCACCCGAATCGGTTCCCGGTGTTTCCGCCTGCGGCTGCTCCGCCGCGTTGAACTCTTTTTCCTTTTGTGTATCTGCGGCCTCTTCGGCCTGCTTCGCCGCCTTTTTTACGGCATCCTGTTTGCTCAAGGAGATTGCCCCTTTCCGCTGCCGTCCCGCGGCAGCCCGTGATTCTATCTTCAATTCAGTTGTTTCGCTATTCTTCCTGACGAAGCTCCGTCAGGAGCCTGCCCACCGTGTGGGACAGGTATTCCATCTTGCCAATCAGCCCCGCGTAATCCATGCGGGTGGGGCCGATAATGCCAATGGCGCCGGCACGCTGGCCGTCGATTGTGTACTGTGCCACAATAATGCTCGATTCCCGCAGCTCAGGATGCCGGGTTTCATCCCCGATCATCACGCGAACCTCTTTCTGCGGCTGCAACAGCAGCTGCGCCAGGTCTTGCGGACGCTCTAGAAAATCCATCACCCGGCGGGCGTTGCCGCGCTCAAACTCGGGGTGGAACAGCAGATTCATCTGCCCGTTCAGGCGAACCTCCGGTTCAACAGATTCCTGCGCGGATTCCAGCAGAGCCATGAGCGCCGAGGACATCAGCACCGTTAAATCGCCGAGAGAAGCGGCCAGGGTCTGAATATACGCCGGAGTAACGGCGGCCACAGGCACACCGGCCAAACGCTCATTAAGCACCCGGAAAAATACCCGCAGAATCTCGGGCGACAAATCAAATTCACACCGGAAAATCTGGTGTTTCATCGTGCCCGCTGAGGTCAGCAGAATCAGCATCGCGGTTCTGCGGCTCGTCTGCACAAACTGCAAAGCGCGAATATCCGCCGTTTTGCCTGACGGAGCGGTGGAAACCGCCGCAAAGCGGGTAAGCCCCGCCAGCATCTGCGATACCCCCTCCAGCAGCTTTTGCTGGTCGTACGCGCTGGAAAACAGCATCCCATCCAAATACCGCTGCTCTTCCTGCGTGACGGGCCGAAGGCTCATCACCCGGTCGATATAAACGCGGTAGCCCTTCTGGGAAGGGATCCGACCGGCGGAGGTATGCGGCTGCTCCAGCAGCCCCATCTCCGCGAGATCGGCCATTTCGTTTCTTACAGTGGCGGAGGAAACACTCAAATCAGCAGCCAGCGCTTTCGACCCAACCGGCTCGCCGGTTTTCACATAAGCATCTACAATCGCCGCCAGGATCTTCAGTTTTCTGTCGCTCAGCTCCATTCCCCTCACCTCATTTTTAGATTTTAGCACTCTATGCTTTTGAGTGCTAACTCCTATTTACTAATTTATCATTCCTGCCCGGTATTGTCAAGATTTCAAATGTAAATTAATTATTAATGTGTGCCGGAAAAGCCGCAACATTCCCTGATTTTTGCTAAAGCGGTAAATTTTCGCCCTTTGCTGTTTCCTTGAAAGATTCCTCTTTAAATGACATATTTCTTAAATAGAGCATATTTTCCTTTTTGGTTTTGATATGAAAAAGCGTTTTTTTCTATGAGCTGCCTCACGTTGAAATTCTGCTGGCGCAAAGCTTGCCCTTCATGCCGGGGCAGGCACTTAATTTCGTGAAAGGACGAAAGTAAGCAAAGACCTTCCAAAGGACACCTTTGGAATCCGTTTGGGGAACAATCCCCCGACAGTGCAAACAAAAGCTGACCGTAAGGCGGCTCTTCTCCTAGCCAACGAGCGCGCTCGGTAAGGGTTAAATATTTTTCCGGCTGCGAGTAGCTGCAAGAGAAACGCCGCTTCGGCAAAGGCCGGGCGGCGTTTCTCTACACATATTTCTCAAACAAAGCGCAACATAAAACGCAGGGTTAATTCCCGCGAACCTCTGTGGGCGTTTTGCCATAGTATTTTTTAAAGCAGACCGAAAAATAGCGCTGGTTATTAAAGCCCGTCTGCTCAGCAATTTCCTGTATTTTCAGCTTGGCGGCGGGATCCTGAAGAAGCTTCAGGGCTTTTTCCATGCGGATGCGCGTCAGATACTCCACAAAGGACTCGCCGGACTGCTGCCGGAAAATCTGGCGCAGGTAATTGGAACTGATATACAGCACCGAAGCAACGTCGTCGATGTTGAAGCTGCTGTCGGCAATATGGTCGCTGATGATATGCTTGGCGCGATTGGCGAGGGAATGCCCCTTTTCCTGGTTGAGCTTCTGGTAACGCGAGACAACGTTGCAGATGAACAGCTTGAACCAGCTTAGGCAGCTCTCCATATCCTGCGTGGCAAACAGGCCATCGAAATAGACGGGCAGGTCTGCTTTTTCCGCATAGGTGACCTGAAGCTCCCGTAAGATCAGCACCGTCAGCTTCAGAAAATACGTTTTGATATACTCGAATTTGACATTGTCAAAGCCGGATGCCTGCTCCGCCATGCGGTCGATCAGATCGAGGCAATGGCTGTAAGACTGATATTTCACGCTTTGCAGCAGGTTCTTTTCCAGCTCGCTGTCCATCCGGAACTCCTGGTCGAGGTTGGGAGAAATGTCCTCATAATTGCGGATGGAATCCGCAGGCTGCCCACCGTCGGACAGGAGCGTGTTGACCGCCTCCCGATAGGAGGTACGAATTCCCTCCGCGCTGTTGTACTGGCGGCCGAGCGCGCCGCTCACCAGCAGGCCGGTATATTTTTTTGCGCTGGCCAAAAATTTGTTCAGGGAGGCATTGACCGAACGGAACAGCTGATTGGTATCGGGATTATCGGAAACGAGGATCAGAACCTCGTCCGAGCTGCCGAGTATTCTGTGATACACACGTATTTCGGGTGGAAAGACGGTATCAATCACAGCCGGGAAGAAATTGGCGAACTGCTCTGCCTCGCTCTGGGATTCCTGCGCATGGGCTCTTACCTTCAAAACCGCCACGGTATAGCTTTTGCCCGTCAGGTCCAGATCAACCAGCCGGGCCTTTTCCAGAATCCGCTCCTCGCTCAGCTCCTCATGAAGGATGGAATGAAAAAATCGCTCCCGCAGAATGGGAAGGTTCTTCTGGTACTTGTTCATCATTTCGTTGATGTTATTCAAAAACATGTCGTGCTGGATGATTTCATCCAGCAGCTTCTGCGTGATCTGTTTGATTTGGGCCGGCAGAATCGGCTTGATCAGGTAATCCCCCACACCCAGCCGCACGGCGTTCTGCGCGTAGGAAAAGTTCTCGTGCGCACTGATGATGACCACTTTCGGCGAATACCCGTTCTGGTGCAGAGTCTGAATCAGCTCAAGGCCGTCACAGCGCGGCATGGCAATATCTGTAAAAATAAGGTCGGGACGCTTCTGCTCGAATAGCTCATACGCCTCCAGGCCGTCCTTGGCCGTCCAGACAGACTCGATGCAGGGGAACTGCCTCAGCAGGTATTTACGAATGCCCTCCCGGGTAATCTCGTCGTCGTCAGCAATCAGCAGGCTGTATTTGTTATCCATCGAAATTCTCCTCGCTGTTCGGCGGCTCGGGAGGCTCCCACTGTGGAATGCGCAGGATCGCCTTGGTCCATTTTCCGGCCTCACTCTCATATAAAAGCCCGTATTCCTCACCGAAATACAGCTTGATGCGCTCGTTCACATTATAAATTCCGTACCCGTCCTTCGGGACAAAGCTGCAAACTGAAAGCTGCTCGTTGATCTTTTTTAGCTGCTCCGGCTCAATGCCCGCGCCGTTATCGCGCACCTCCAGCACAATATTGGTCTGCTCATCCTCCCGGACGCGGATGGAAATATCCTTCTGTGGCCTGTCGCTGCTCTGCACACCGTGGAAAATGGCGTTTTCCACCAAAGGCTGCAGCACCAGCTTGAGAATCAGGCGGTCCATCAGTCTCTCGTCCAGCTCAAAATAATAGCTGATGGAATTTCCGTAGCGGATTCTTTGAATTGCCAGGTAACTCTTCACCTGCTCGATCTCATCATGAATGCAAATCACAGATTTGGTACCCCGAATTCGGTATTCATAAAACCGGGCAAGCTCCGCCGAAAGGGTGCTGATTTCTTCGGATTTCCCCTCTTCTGCCAGCCAGATGATTGAATTGAGTGTGTTATGCAGAAAATGGGGGTCAATCTGTGCCTGCAGGGCGTTTAGCTCAGCCTTTCGTTTTAGGGTCTGCTCGCGCTTGACGTTCTCCTTCTCCACCTTCAATTGCTCAATGGTCAGGTTCAGCTCGCAGACAAGGTTTCCCAACTTCTCCACCATGTCGTTAAAGCACCGGGCCAGCCGGCCCACTTCGTTGTTATAGCTGTACTCATAGCGGCGGGTAAAATCACCCTTTGTCACCGCCAGCATCGACTGCTGGAGCTGCTCCAGCGGGCGGATGATCCGGATGGAGAAAAACAGCGAGAAAGCCCCCGCAATCAGCGCCGAAAGAAGAATCAGGCACGCGACAAGATACCGGCTGCTGCCCAGCGCGGCGTTATTTTGGGATTTATCGGAAAATACGACCACCACCCAGTTGCTGGTGTCCAGGCAGTCGGCCGAAACAATATAGTCTCGGTTGTTCTCGTTCCAGTGAGAAAGCTTGGGGTGTATTGTAAGACTTTCCAAATACGCCTGTGTGTCTACATCTCGATTTGAGGCGATCAGCCTTTTCTCCATGTCAACCACCACAACGTCCTCGCCGCCGATGATGCTTTTGGAGAGGTATTTGTCCATTTCATTGCTGTCGATGTTGATGATTAGGTATACCTCGCCGAAATACCCGGAAATGTTCACCCGCACCACGAGCGGAATGACATATTTATCTCCCTTGAAAATCTCGTCCTGCCTCTTTGCGCTTTTATAGAGGGTAGGACCTCCGTTCTGCAAATACTCCCGGTACAGGTCGGATTTGAGAAAATCAAACCCGATTTTCGGGTATGACGCAAGGTCGTAAAAGGTTCCCTTCGGGGTGTACACATACACCGAGCTGATAAAGGGGTCGCTCATCTTGATCTCTGAAATAAACCCGTTGATGCGGGTCATGGTCAGCGCATACTGATACTCGTTGTTCCCCAACAGATATTCCCGAAGAGTGGTGGTATACGACGGACCGCTCACCAGCGTGTACACCCTGTTGATGATCGAGCGCAGGCGCTCATCCATATATTTGCTAATCTGAAACGACAGGGACATGGCGTGGTCGGAAAGGCTTTGTTCCAAATCGCGCGAAATGTTGCGATAATAAGAAACCGAGAAGATTCCCGATACAGTCACAGAAAGAGCGACGCTTAAAAGAATAATTCGATTCCTTAAAGACATGCTCCTAAAATGATGAATCATAAGAATCTCCCCGGCTTTTCAATTTTGCAGATTTCAACCCTTTACGGCTCCGGCCGTAAGCCCCGCAATGAATTGTTTATTCGTGAAGAAATAGAGGGTCAGCACAGGAATAATCGCGAGCGACGCGCCCGCCAGCATGATATGCCATTCCGCGGCGGCAAACACGCTGTATTTCAGCTGAACAACCGCCACCGTGAGAGTTGTGAGGCGCTTGTTCGACATAGTAAGAACCAACGTGGTGATGTAATCGTTCCATGTATTGCGGAAGGTAAAAAGCGCTACCACACCCAGAATCGGCCGTACCAGAGGCACAATGATCTGCCACCAGGTTCTGAAAATGCTGCAGCCGTCAATGCGCGCGGCTTCATCCAGCTCCTTCGGCACGCCCTTGACAAAGCCCATCACCAGAAACACATTGGCGATCTGCCCGCCGGTGAGCACCAGTACCAAAGACAGCATCGATTTGCTCATGCCAACCTTGTCAAGTAGCTGCATAATTGGGAACAGCGCAACCGAGCCGATCGAAACAAACATCATTGCGCCGTAAGAAACCATCATTAAACGCTTGCCAACAAAATCGAACCGGGCCAGTATGTAGCCGGAAAGCGAGGTCGTTACCACGGCCAGGGCCATGGTGGCCAAGCTGACGATCAGGCTGTTTTTACCATACTCCAAAAAATTTGATTTCACGAAGGCGGTGTAATAATTTTCCCACTGAGGAACCGCTGGCAACACCGAGCTGCCCAGATTAAGCTCCGCATTCGTTTTCAGCGAACCAAGCAATGCATATAATACAGGATACACCGTAAAGACGATCAGTACAAGTATGATCGACCAGGAAATGAGCCTTCCCAGCAAAATTCCGATTTTTCGCATCTTTTTCCACCTGCTTTCCGGGATAAGCCCCTACGCTCAATACAGATCATCCAGCTTTCTGGCAAACACCAGATAAACAACTGTCACAATACCAACGATCCCCGCGGCTACAACACTGACCGCGGCGCCGTAACCGAACTGGGTGACGATCATGGAGCCGGGCGCGATTGGGAAGAAGAACTGGTACGCGTACAGGAACATGATCATGGTTGCGTTCACGGGGCCGCCCTCTGTCAGAACCATCACAGTGCTCATATCCTGGAACGCGATGACGATCGAGAGCATCAGGATCATTTTCAGGATGGGGCCAAGCATCGGCAGGGTAATGTACCAGATGCGCTGCCACCAGTTCACGCCGTCCAGATTGGCGCTTTCATAGGTCTCCTCTGAAATCCCCTGAAGCCCGGCCAGAAAATAGATCATATAATTGCCCAGACCGCCCCAGATGCCGATGATAATCACCGTCAGCATGGCGTGCTCCTGCCCCAGCCAGTTGAAGGGCAGTTCCGAAAGACCAAGCTTCATCATATATTTATTGACCTCGCCATTATAAACATTGAACAGCAGATAAAATACCAGCGCCATCACGGCGGAGCTCATAATGGTGGGCAAAAACAGGGTCGCGCGTAAAAAGCCCGCGCCCTTTAATGTTTTCTGGTTCAGCATCAGCGCCGAGAAAAAAGCGAGCGGAATCACCAGCCCGATTTTACCCGCCGCATAGATGAAGGTGTTTGTCACGGACGTCCAAAAAACGGGGTCGTTGGTAAACAGGCGCTTGAAATTGTCAAACCCGATAAAAACGGGCACTCCGGTACCAAGGCCCCCATAAGAATAAAACATGAACCGGAAGGTCCAGATAATTGGGTATACGGACAGCAATAGGAAGAGAAACAGATTCGGCGCCAGCATCCCGTAAATTTGCAGGCTCTCTTTTAAGTCCCTTTTTGCCCTGATCTTTTTCATCGATTCCGGCCCTCCTTTCAAAGCATTGCTCAAATTATTCCCTGTTTTGACCCGGAACGTTGCCAAACGCTCCGGATCAATCCGCAAAAAAACGCAGGCCGCCTTGTATGGTATGATTTCGGCGGCCTGCGCCTCAACAGGAGAAGCTTATTTTCCGTTAGCCGTTGGGTTTAGCGGGGTCCCAATTTGCAATTTTCAGTTCTTTGCCCTTGCCCTCCTGAATTCCCTTCTGCAAGGCGGCGTTGTAGCGGTCGGTCAAAGCCTTGAGGCCGGCCTTGATGTCGCCTGTGCCAAGAATCATGGAGGCAAGTTCGGTATACTGGTCGTTGCCCTCTACGATCACGGCCTGGCTGTTCAGCTCCTGCGGAGTGGCCGGCCAGAACTTATCGGTCGCGCCAAGCAGTCCGTTTTCTTTGCCCTTCAAAATCTCGGGGGCGCTGACCTTGCTCTTCAGGTCATCTACCATCACGCTGCCCAGGCCGGCCTCGTGATACGCCTTGACGAAATCGTCGGAATAGAAAAGGTCGTTGCAGGCCTTCCACGCTTTTTCAGGGGCCTTGCAGGTCTTGGTGATCATATAGCCCTTATAAGGCTGAATCGACTGGGAATACACCTTGCCGTCGAGGGTGGGAAGCTGCGCCACGTTCCATTTTTCCTTAGTGGGGAACTGGCTCGCATACACGCCGGGGTCGGCGTGTGACCACGAAATGTACATGCCGATTTTGCCTGCCGCAAACTGTGTGCGCAGCGGGTCAATGTCCAGTGATTCGCAGCCGGGGAACGCGATTCCGGTTGTGAAAATGGTGCGGAACTCCTTAACCGCTCCCTCATACATGGAAAAGTCATAGGCTCCCTTGCCAAAATCGTAGCCCTGCTTGGTTCCGCCGGAACGCTCCACAATAAAATCAATTGAGCGCTGCAGTGCGGATGAAGGGCTCTTCAGGTTCATGGCGAAGCCGTAAACGCCCTCTCCCTTGAGCTTGTCGGTAATGATCTTTGCGGTCTGAGTCAGCTCCGCCATGGTTTTCGGCGGCTCTTTGATTCCGCATTTCTCAAAAATGCCCTCGTTATAGAACAGGCGGCCGGTGCTGCCGAATACGGGTATGTAGTACAGCTTTCCGTCAACGGCGTCGATTCCGTTGGAAACAAGGCTCTTGTAACGGGTGCGCTGCTCGGCGGTGAGGTATTGATCGATGTCGACATACTGCCCTTGATTCACATACTTGGTGAAAATATCCGTCATGCCGGAAACGCCCACCAGGTCGGGGCCGCTGTTTGTGGAGTAGGCCATATCCAAAGCCTGCTCAAAGTTATCGGTATACATTTGATAATCGATAAAAATGCCGTCTTTGTTGGTTTTGTTGTACTCATCAATCTTTGGCTGAATAAAGCTGGCATCGGCGCGGTCCCTCGTCCACAGGACAAGTGTGGTTTTTTCAGCAGAGTCTCCTCCTGCGCTCTGCGCTGAACCTCCGGAGCTTGGCGTGCTGGTCTGGGTACCTCCGCAGCCCGCAAGGACACTCATGGCCAGAGTACCGGCCAACAGTACTGATAATGCCTTTTTCAATATGAATCCCTCCCAAAATAATTAGAGTCCGAATTGCCTCTATTTTCATTATAGTTTGTTTTATACAATTTACAATTTAAAATATAAAGATATTATGTTCAATTTATGATGGTCTGCTGTAAAAAGGGGCAAAAAACAACACCGGATTTTAACATCCGGTGTTGAGATTATAGAAAATATACTGTGACATTTTTTCCCATATCCATCTTTCATCTTAGAGAGAACAAGTTGTCTTTCTCTGCGGGATTCCCCGCGATGTGCGTGCAGACTCAGTCTGCAACCGCACGCCCCAGCTGCTCCAGCGCCTGCCGAAGCACCACGCGCGGGCAGGCAATATTAATGCGCTGAAATCCCTGACCCTCTTCGCCGAACATGGAGCCTGCATCCAGCCACAGCTTCGCCTTCTCGATCATCAGGCGGTTCAGAGCCTCATCATCAAGCCCCAAGGCCTTGCAGTCCAGCCAGATCAGGTACGTTCCCTGCGGCTCCACCAGACGGATCGCCGGCAGATGCTCCCGCAGATATTCACGTACAAAATCCAGATTGCCGACAAGGTACTCCTTCAGCTCGTCCAGCCACTGAGCGCCGCCTTCATACGCGGCCCGGCAGGCGATCAGCCCCATCACGTTGGCCTGGCTGTACCCGGCGCGGTCCAGCTCCGCGCGCAGCGTGCGGCGGAGGCTCTGGTTGGGGATAAAAATATTCGAAATCTGCAAGCCCGCCAGATTAAACGTCTTAGTCGGCGCGGTGCAGGTGATCGTGATCTGCGCAAATTCCGGTCGAAGAGACGCGAACACCAGATGCCGGTGCCCGGGGTATGCGAAATCCGCGTGGATTTCGTCGGACACCACGGTCACGCCATGCCGCAGGCAGATTTCGCCCAGCCGCACCAACTCCTGCTCCGTCCACACACGGCCCACCGGGTTGTGGGGATTGCACAGCAGAAACAGCTTGACCTTCTGGTCCTCGATTTTTTTCTCAAAATCTTCAAAGTCGATGGAATAACCCCCATCGCGATACACCAGCGAATTGCGCACCAGCCTCCGGTCGTTGGCAAGGACGGACTCCGTAAAAGGATAGTAAACCGGGGTCTGGATCAGCACGGCATCACCCGGCTGAGTAAGCGAACGGATGGCCGCGCACAGCGCGAACACAACGCCCGGGGTTTTGATGAGCCAACCGTTTTCCACATTCCAGCCGTGCCGCGTGGAAAACCAGTTTTGCAGCGCCTGAAAATACCGCTCGTCCGGCTCGGAATAGCCATAGATTCCGTGTTGGCAGCGCTCGGTCAGCGCTTCGTTCACGCACTCCGGCGCCGGGAAATCCATATCGGCTACCCAAAGGGGCAGCAGCCCCTCGGGCTTTCCATAGCGGGCGGCACAATCGTATTTGAGCGAATTGGTGTTTTTTCGGTTATATATGGTATCAAAAGACATAGGTTTCCTCCTGAATCAATCTAAAAAGCGGATATTAATCCTCGAGAGCATGGGCCAGGTCTGCGATCAGGTCGTCAGCATTCTCAATCCCGACGGAAAGGCGCAGGAGCTTATCTGTAATGCCCTTGGACTCGCGCTCCTCTGTGGGAATCTCCGCGTGTGTTTGCAGCATGGGGTAGGTAATCAGCGTTTCCACGCCGCCAAGGCTTTCGGCAAAATGAATCAGGCCTACCCGGTTCAAAATGCGCTCGGCGGTTTCGCGGCTCTCCACCTCAAACGAAATCATAGAGCCGAAGCCGCTGGCCTGCTGTTTCGATAGCGCGTAGTGCGGGTGATCGGGCAGGCCGGTATAGAACACCTGCCTGATCTTGCTTTGACTGGTGAGCCATTCGGCGATTTTCCTGGCGTTTCGCTCCTGGCGATCCATGCGCAGGGGCAGCGTTTTAATCCCCCGAATCAAAAGCCAGCTGTCAAACGGAGAAAGGCACGCGCCGGTGTTTTTATAAACAAAGCGAAGCCGCTCGCAGATTTGCGGGTCGTTTGCAATCGCAAAGCCTGCCAGAACATCGTTATGTCCGCCCAGGTACTTGGTGCCACTGTGTACCACAACATCCGCTCCAAGGGTCAGGGGGCGCTGCAGGTACGGCGTCAGGAAGGTGTTGTCCACAATCAGCAAAAGCCCATGGGCGTGCGCAAGCTCCGCTGTTTTTCTCAGGTCTGTCACCTGCATCATGGGATTGGTGGGAGTTTCGACAAAAACGGCCTTGGTTTCGGGCCGGATGGCAGCCTCCACCTGTTCGGGGTACGAGGTGTTCACCGCGGTAAACGAGATGCCGTTTTTCGCGTTGATATGGTGGAACAGGCGGTAAGAGCCGCCGTACAGATCGTCGGAACAAATCATATTGTCACCGGGAGAAAACAGCTCCATCACAGCGGAAATCGCCGCCATGCCAGAGGCAAACGCCAGCGCCTCCCTGCCCTGCTCGAGCCGGGCCATGGTTTCCTCCAGGTATTCCCGGGTCGGGTTTTGCACCCGCGAATAATCATACCCGGTACTTTGCCCCACACCGGGGTGAGCAAAGGTAGCCGTTTGAAAAATCGGCACGGACACAGAGCCGGTATTGTCGTAAGAACGGGAAGAGCCGTGTACACAAATCGTATTGAATTCCATAAAAATGCTCCTGCTTTTCAAAACAGGCCCTGCCAGAGGGCAGGGCCGCGGTGTTGGCCGGAACGATCCGAGCCTCTGATGCTTAGCCAGCTTAGTCCAAGTTGGCGTAAAAGCCCTTGCTAAATGTAGAACATAAAGCTGTTTTCCTCGCGGTGGCGCTCCGCCTCTGTGGCCAAATCCGCCAACGTAACGGCAGAAAGGGAATCAGAGACGGCCTTGTCCAACTTTTCAAACGCGCTCAGGCGCATGGCCTTTTCAATGTCCGGGGCTTTCTCGACCACAGTGTCCTCCGCCGGTTCAAATAGCGAAAGCTCCACAGAGGACAAAACCTGGTACGCCGTAATCTGCCGCGGCATTCGCGAAAGCTGGTACCCGCCCTGCGCCCCTTTGATGGAGTTGACGAGCCCGCCTCTTTTCAGAAGAGAAAAAACCTGCTCCAGGTAAATTTTAGAGATTCCCAGTTTTTCCGATATGCTGATAACGGTAATATATTCTCCGCTCGCATAGGACTCAGACATGCTGACCATTGCGGCCAGAGCATAACGACCCTTGGCAGAAATTCTCATGAAGCAAACCCCATTTCATACTTATACTATATGATTTAATGATATTAAAAAATAAATCAATTGTCAATACCCGAAATCAAAAGAAAAGTCTTTCCACCTGAGAATCACCCGGCGGAAAGACTTTGGAGGAACATTAGGAAAATTGAAGGCAATGACACCTGGACAATCAACCCGGGGTGTCTTTTTGTATGGCGGCTTCGATCAGCCGCAGGTTTTTCTGCAAACGTTCGTTTTCGGGGCTCAGCTCCGCCGCATTGCGCGCATGCTCCAGAGCCTCGCTGAGGAGCTTCAGATTCCAGCAAGCGATCGAGCACAAATCCTGCGGGGTGTGATCCCAGGCATAGCCCATATTGGCAAACTCCTTAGATTGCTCGCGGATGGAAAGCGCCTGCCGGGTTAGGCAGTACACCAGAGGCCAGTTCTTTTGCTGGTAAGCCATCTGTGCGAATTCCACATAGGGGTCGCGCATTTTGGGTGCTTCGGCGATCGCGCGCAGATACCATCGCGCGGCCTCCTGCGGATTCCCCAGCATATTCCAGGAACAGGCACTCCAGCGCATTGCGGCGCTGCGTTCTTCTTCCCAGCGGGACAGGGCGAGGTACCGCTTCATCGTGTCAATACAGTTCTGCCACTGTTCTTTATACAGATATTCGCGGCCAAGATAATACAGCATGCGGGTATCCGTTGGATTTTCCTCCACAGCGGTTTCCAGCAGGGGCAGGTAAGAGCCCCGGGATTTTGTAGAATCCGGGTAATGATCGAGTACCATGTTTTCTACGAAAACGATGTGCTCCGGCAAAGACCCGATATAAACCAAATACTCATGAACGGGGTAGCTCCATAGGAACTCATGCCGGGAGTGGATTTTCGTGTAATAAAGCTGAAGATCCGGAGAGCCGTCTGCATGATGGCTCCAGTTATATAGGTATTTTGCGCGGGTTGTTTTCGGCCGCCAGCATTCTTCCAAAGCGGCACGCCATCCGGGAGAAAGTATCTCGTCCAGATCGGTGCATACGCAGATGTCGGCATTTTCGGGAACGTGAGACAGCGAGAGATTGCGCGCGTGATCGAACCGCCAGGGCCTGACGGCCTCCTCATACACCACGGCCCCTCTTTCACGCAGACGCTGTACGGTGCTGTCGGTGGACCCGGTGTCGGTTACAATGATTTGATCCGCCTCCCGCATCGAATCCATCCACCGATCTACAAACTCTTCCTCATTTTTGCAAATGGCATAGACGCAGACTAAGTAAGGCGTTAGGCAACTCCCCCTTTGCTGTGGTGTTGAACGCGCGATCCGATATTATCGTATGAGATTTGCCTTGTCCATTATTCCTGCGAGCGCTCTTACATATACTACAATATGTGTAATGCCAATAACCGTAAAAAAAGGGATGTCTCCAAAAAATATTGGAGACATCCCTTTTATTTGTTTTTGCGTTTACGTTTAATAGGATCGTCTATACCTTTGATCCAATTGTTAATATCGATTACGTCAGACCAATGATTACCAAGTTGGCCTGTACCGCCGAGGAACCATAGGTTACCGTAGCACCACTGTTATTAAAAAGAGAGAAAGCGGTGGGAGTTCCTGTTACAGTTAGCAAAACACTTCCGTTTAACTGCAATGTGACAAGGGGGGATGGTGAAGAGGCAAAAACAGATGGAAAAACACTGCCACTTAATACCCTGATCCCGAAGTTTACAGTATCTACCGATTCGACACCATCTGTATTTACCCACCACGAAATAAGATAATTGCCTGGCTGCTGAATAAAGAAAGTTCCGACTCCGGCATTGTAGGTGATATTTGTAGACGGTGAATTGATCACAGTATCAAATAACACGTTAATATTGTTTGCAACTGTTGCGCCGCTGCTTCCCTGAAGCTGAACCTGTAAGCCGTCAAGAACGGCTACTGCGGCAGGTCCAGTCGGGCCTGTGGGGCCAGTGGGGCCGGTGGGGCCAGTGGGGCCGGTGGGGCCTGTTGCTCCTGTGTCACCTGTCGGGCCGGTAGGCCCTGTTGCTCCCGTAGCACCCGTTGCGCCAGTGGGGCCGGTAGGCCCTGTTGCGCCCGTTGCACCTGTTGCTCCTGTGTCACCTGTCGGGCCAGTGGGGCCTGTCGGGCCGGTGGGGCCAGTGGGCCCTGTTGCACCCGTTGCACCAGTGGGACCGGTGGGGCCTGTCGGGCCGGTAGGCCCTGTTGCTCCCGTAGCACCCGTTGCACCGGTTGGGCCGGTGGGCCCTGTTGCTCCCGTTGCGCCTGTTGCACCGGTTGGGCCGGTGGGCCCTGTTGCTCCCGTTGCGCCTGTTGCCCCGGTTGGGCCGGTGGGCCCTGTTGCTCCCGTAGCACCCGTTGCACTGGTTGGGCCGGCGGGCCCTGTTGCTCCCGTTGCGCCTGTTGCCCCAGTTGGGCCGGTGGGGCCTGTTGCGCCTGTGGTACCTGTGGGGCCAGTGGGGCCGGTGGGGCCTGTTGCGCCCGTTGCGCCCGTTGCGCCAGTGGGGCCGGTAGGTCCAGTAGGCCCGGTAGGCCCTGGAATTGGTCGTGGACATGGCGGCGGACAGGGTGGTGGGCATGGGAACGGAGGACAAGGCGGGCAACCGTGATTGCTGTTGCTGCTGTAAATCTTCATTTCAGGGGAAAATGGCGAATCCCCGCCGTCAGATGAGTATCCTCTGTCTGATGACATATGCAAATCTCCTATCTATAAGATATAGGTCTTTCATAAAATAAAGGTCTCTCATAAAAAGATGGCACCCTTTAGTATAATATGAAGATTTGCAAAGGTTGTACCAAAGAAATTCTGCTTTTCAAAATAGGCCCTGCCATACCATATTTGGTGTTTAGAAGTTACCTGCCAGGCTAACCTCTACCGATAAAGCACAAATAATAAAGTAACGCCAACGCTCGGTTGACGTTACTCTTTTTCCGTTTTGCAACGGGCAGTATAATGTTGTGACAGGACTGCTATTCAAATCATTTGCGTTAAGAAATAATGATGACTACTGATATTGGTATTTTAGCTTTGCAATAGAATCGTCATCCTCTTAAGGGATTGTTAGGAACACCGTAACAGCAGCTCCGTTACTCAGCGCCCCCACCCCTATGCTTGTGGTGATTTGTACAGATACGAGCGTTCCCTGCGTTACCACAACGCTTCCAAAGCCAACCGCCAAACAATTAGGTGTTTCAGAGTCGCTTGGGCCATCGATGGTAGCTGTTATGCCAGTGCTCGTGGGATCTTCAAATCCACATGGGCTAGTGTATATTGTTGCTGTAACGGATTCGTCATCTGGTATCGTATTTTCTCTAATATTTAATACCAAACCAACAATCGTTGCATTTACAGGTAACGTAACTGTGCTTCTTGTGAATTGTGATGCAGATGAAGAAGTACCAAGTCCAACCCATCCGCCGCTACTTAAGGACTGGTCTGTTGCCAAATAAATAGTTGTGGCACCTGGACCGATAGGGCCGGTGGGGCCTGTCGGGCCGGTAAGACCTGTCGGGCCGGTGGGGCCTGTCGGGCCGGTAAGACCTGTCGGGCCAGTGGGGCCTGTCGGGCCGGTAAGACCTGTCGGGCCGGTGGGGCCTGTCGGGCCGGTAAGACCTGTCGGGCCGGTGGGGCCTGTCGGGCCGGTAAGACCTGTCGGGCCGGTGGGGCCTGTCGGGCCAGTAAGACCTGTCGGGCCGGTGGGGCCTGTCGGGCCAGTAAGACCTGTCGGGCCGGTGGGGCCTGTCGGGCCAGTAAGACCTGTCGGGCCGGTGGGGCCTGTCGGGCCGGTAAGACCTGTCGGGCCGGTGGGGCCAGTGGGGCCTGTCGGGCCGGTAAGACCTGTCGGGCCGGTGGGGCCAGTGGGACCTGTAGGGCCGGTAAGACCTGTCGGGCCAGTGGGGCCAGTTGGACCTGTTGCACCCGTTGCACCAGTGGGACCGGTGGGGCCTGTCGGGCCGGTAGGCCCTGTTGCTCCCGTAGCACCCGTTGCGCCGGTGGGGCCTGTCGGGCCGGTAGGCCCTGTTGCTCCCGTAGCACCCGTTGCGCCGGTGGGGCCTGTCGGGCCGGTGGGCCCTGTTGCTCCCGTAGCACCCGTTGCGCCGGTGGGGCCTGTCGGGCCGGTGGGCCCTGTTGCTCCCGTAGCACCCGTTGCGCCGGTGGCGCCTGTCGGGCCGGCGGGCCCTGTTGCTCCCGTTGCACCCGTGGCGCCAGTGGGACCGGTAGGTCCGGTAGGTCCTGGGATGGGTGGGCAGCAGGGCGGTGGGCAAGGCGGTGGGCAGGGAAACGGCGGACAAGGCGGGCAACCGTGATTGCTGTTGCTGCTGTAAATCTTCATTTCAGGGGAAAATGGCGAATCCCCGCCGTCAGATGAGTATATTCTGTCTGATGACATATGCAAATCTCCTATCTATAAGATATAGGTCTTTCATAAAATAAAGGTCTCTCATAAAAAGATGGTACCCTTTAGTATAATATGAAGATTTGCAAAGGTTGTACCAAAGAAATTCTCCAATTTAGGTGGCCTGCTGCGTGGTCGGTGATGATGTGAGCTTTTGGCTGCGTGTTCTCCATTCGCCGGTCAGCCAAATTACCAATGGAAGAATGATTTGAAAAGGCAGAGCGTACAGCGGGTAAACCTCAACAAAGTCGAACATCTGCACTGCATCGTCGTAAGAGATGGCACAGAGCATCAGAGTGAACATAAAAATTGGCATGATAATCAGATCGAGCTTGTTGGATGCTTTTAAGATCTTTGCCGCCCCCAAGGTTCCAGAATACAGGCACACGGTTATTTTCGTCAGCCCGGCTACGATAAAGTTAACGGAAATACTGCCCTCTATCCGCGATAAAAAGTTGCCGACCTCCATAATTCTTGCGCAGGAATAGGAAGGAAAATATTCTGCTTCCATTAGCTGCGCACCAAGACAGAGTATATTGCGAAGAACGACTACCAGCAACACCAGAGTAGAGAAAAAAAGCCCATTGAGAAAGATTTTATAAGGATTCGCACGCTTAATCGCGCTGATCAGAGGAAGCAAGATCACACATTCGGCATAGGGGAAAGAAAAAATCTGGTAAGAGCTTTTCATGATTTCTGGCGTAGAGTGCTCCAGAATCGGCAGCAGATTCTGCGGCTGCATATAGGAAGTCGTGGACAAAACGGTGACGATTACAATGATACTGGTAACATACAGGCCAACGACAGACCATTGGCCGATCACCTGAATTCTGCTTTTGCAAAGGTAAGCGCTAACCAGTAAGAGAGAAATCATGATGGGGATCTGAGGGGTTTCCGGCATAGCCACAATTTCCATAAATTCAGTAAAATTTCGTAGAACCACCGCAGCCAGATGCAGACAATACCATACAAACACAGAGATTACGATTCGGCCGGGAATTTCTCCGAACCAGCTGAGAATAGATGTGAAAAAGTCCTGCCCGTCCATTAACTGTATAATTCTGGCGTACAATATATAAACCGGCAGACTGATGGCGGCCCCGATCAGAAGGCAAATCCAGGAATCCTGCTTGGTGCTGGCATTTACACCAATCACTACGCTGCTGCCAAAGGTGAACAGAATTATCATCAGAATCATTTCTCTCGAGGTAAGAGGGCAATCTTGAATGGTTTTCATGGTAGCTTCCTTCCCTTGTTAAATACCGGTTGATTTTTCAACGATCCACGTTATAACGGTTGCGATTCTGGGGAAGGGCACGCTCGTCTGGTCTAGGATTAATACCAGAAAGCAGAACAGGCATACACCCAGATACCAATAGCGCAGCGGCCGCGTCATTAGCTGCCGCTTGGGCAGATAATCCAGCAAGAAAATCCCTGCAAGCAAAAGAGTAAGAATAGTATAGATCAACGGAACGCCTCCTCCTGCTACGACGCACGCGTCATTGCGCTATTTGTCAGGTGTACTTTTACGCTGACATCCACGGGAAGAGTTTGGTAGATCTCGCCCCATTGATCTGAAATCTGCCTCCAAAGCGGCAGGTTTGTGCGGTAAATCATGCACCCCATTCCCAACACATCAGCCTGATACTGTGTTTGTGTCTTTTTTATTACTTGCTCCAGGCGCTCCTTGACCATCTTTTCCGAAGCCTTTGTTACCGTCTCCAGCACGGAGAGGTCGCTGCTTCTGAGACTGTGTGGAAATTCTGCGAAATAGGCCATGATAGAAACACTCAGCTTCATGGTGATTTTTCCATTGTTATTTTCGTAAGACATGGAGGGAATTACCTTTTTGATTTCCAGCGTAATGTTGTGCGGAGTTAACGTTGGAACAGAAAGCGTCAGAACACCGCCGCTGATAGGCTCGTCGATCATCAGCAAATATTTGCTTTCTTCCGCGGAAAGAAAGCCGGCCAACTTGTCATGCTGAAAAACGGCGTTGCCGAAGGATTCTATGTGCTTTTTGTCCGAGCCCGGCTCTGTGGCCAGATAAAACGAAGGCAAAGCTACGTTGATCCCCGGCAGCTTCAGTTCATTATAAATGCGGTAAAATTGCGCGCTGAAGGTCGCGCCTGTAATTTTGGCGTCCTCCCGAATAATCCGGCTGATGTCGTAAGAAATGGCGCCGTTGCCGGCTTCGCTGTTCATCAGCAGAGCCCGCGCGGTATCTTCACGCGATACGATCAGTTGCATGGTTTCACGCATTTCCGAATCTCGCAGCGTAAAGTCCAGAACTGAATCCAGACCATCTTGCTCGGCAATCTGCTGGCTGAGAATAACAATCTGCATATTGCCGAAATACAGCTTGCTGGAAAACTGGCGTTTGGCATTGCGGACTGATTCAAGCATGGAACCGCCTTGTGAAAACACCAGCTTTGAGTGTATTCCTGTCAATTTGCCGGATTGCTGCATATCAATAACCTCAAATGTCATTTGGTACAATCCCTCAGATTTATCGATTGCCACGCCGGCCACAATCGTCATTTCATTGAGGCCCCGGTAGTTCCAGCATCCCGCCAGAGGAAGCAGCAGGCAGGCGGCCAGCAGGGCGCATAACAATTTTCTCATTCCTTTGCCTTTGGGTACGTCTTTTGACGCACCGTATCCCGTCCTATTTTTTTGGGGCGCTGAATCATCAGCCACCACGGCGCACGGATCATCTTATCCTTAACATCCTGAAACTGCAGCTGTGCGGAGGGGGTAAGCTGAGAAACCCCGAACGAATCCAGATTTAGCAGATGGACTAACAGCGCACAGAATGTCAGCATCAGCCCGAAAAGCCCGAAGATGGAGGCGCCCAATAAAATAAACATCCGAATAAAAATAATCGGCGCATTCATTTTGGGCACGAGAAGAGCGGTAATTCCGGTAATGCCCACGACGATAATCATCGGTGCCGCTACCAGCTTGGCCTCAACTGCGGCCTGGCCAATGACCAGCGCGCCCACAATACTGAGCGCTTGGCCGATGTTGGAGGGCATACGCACGCCGGTCTCGCGCAAAATATCAAAAATGATGAGCATAATGAAGGCTTCGGCGGCAGCCGGTAAGGGAACGCTCTGCCGTTCAATCGCAATATTAATCAGAAGCGTGGTTGGCAGCATTTCCTGGTGATATGCCACAATGGCGATGTATAAGCCCGGAACGGTAATGGTCAGAAAAAAACCGAGCATGCGCAGGATGCGTGAAAAAGAGGTGTAGTAGAAGTTCAGATAATAATCCTCGCTGCTTTGAAAATTTTCAATAAAAAGATAGGGCAGCGTCAGAACAACCGGGGTGCCGTCGAGAAAAACGGCGATTCTCCCCTCCAGAAGCCTGCCCGCCACCACGTCGGGCCGCTCGGTGTACCCGGTGCTGCGAAATGGTGAGCGGGAGGAATCGCGGATCAGCTCTGAAATGTAGTTGGTATCCAAAACGCCGTCAATATCAATTTTACGCAGCCTTTCATCCAACAGCTGTAATATTTTCTTGTTGACGATACTGTCCAGATAGCAGACGCAGGCCTTTGTTTGGGTACGTCGTCCGAAGGTGTAATACTTCAGCTTGAGATCCTGCGTGCGCAGCTTGCGCCGCAAAAGAGTCAGGTTGGTCAGAAGGCTTTCGTTAAAGCCTTCGCGTGGGCCGGAGAGGATTTTTTCTGAGTCTGGCTCTGCCACCGAGCGCAGCTCAAATTTTTTTGCGGGCAGAATCACCGCCTGATTGCAGTTTTTCATAAACATTACCGCGTCGCCGTAGGTGATGGCGTCGATAATTTTCTCCCAACGGTTGGTAATTTGTATTTCCATGGCAGTCAGCACCTTTTGAGTCAGAGCTTCAGCGGGGTCGCTAAGCCCCAGGCGCTCCTGCGACTGAATCAGGGGGCGCATCACGCTTTCTTCCAGCTTTGTGGTGTCAACCATACCCTCGCTGTAATAGATCCTGTATTTTTGGGTGGAATGAAAGGCATTTTGAATCTCTCGAGAAACGATGGTATCATTATCACGAAACAGCTCTTTGAAACGCTCGCAGTTCTCCTCCATAGAATCGGTCAGTAGTTCTTCTTCGTTCTGCCCGGCAGAATCAGGCTGCTCAACCTTCTTTTTTATGGCTTCGTCGATTCGGCGCTGTTTATCACTCTGGCTTGGAAAAGGATTCCACAAATCCAATCATCTCCAATCTTTTCCTGGTAACACGAATTTGGATTTATTATAAGCAAACCCTGGCATTCTATACCTGTTTTTCCAGTTTTTCAACCGTTTGTTTCCAGCGGACGAATCCCGCGGGGATTACATTTTTCTTTCCATTCCGCATGCTTTATGGTATAATATAATGCATAAAAAGAACAGATTAGCAGCCCGATCAGGCGCAATTTTGAGCAGTGGGGAGAATCAGGTGACAGTATGTCCATTCCAAGAAACAGAATCAGAAATTTCAGCATCATCGCCCATATTGACCATGGCAAAAGCACACTTGCCGACCGTATTTTAGAGCAGACAAAAGCGGTAGCGCTGCGCGACATGGAAAATCAGCTTCTGGATAACATGGATCTTGAGCGGGAACGCGGCATTACGATCAAGGCGCACGCGGTCACGCTGGTGTACCATGCCCAGGACGAGCAGGACTATATTTTTAATCTGATCGATACCCCCGGCCACGTAGACTTCAACTACGAGGTGTCGCGTTCGCTGGCCGCCTGCGAGGGTGCGCTGCTGGTGGTGGATGCTTCGCAGGGGATTGAAGCGCAGACGCTGGCCAACACCTACCTGGCGCTCGACGCCGGGCTGGAGATTGTGCCAGTAATCAACAAAATCGATTTGCCCAGCGCCGACCCGGAGCGGGTGAAGGCGGAAATCGAAGACGTGATCGGGCTGCCGGCGGAGAATGCCCCCTGCGTTTCTGCCAAGGCCGGCTTGAACATCGATCAGGTGATGGAACGTGTTGTCAAGGATATTCCGCCGCCGGAGGGGGATGAATCGGCACCGCTCCAGGCATTGATTTTCGATTCCTATTACGATTCGTACCGTGGTGTGATTGTGTATGTCCGCGTGAAGGACGGCACAGTGCGTGCCGGCGACGTAATCCACATGATGGCTTCCGGCAGTGAGTTCACCGTAGTGGAGGTAGGCTACCTGCGTGCCACCGGAATGGAACCCGCCGCAAGCCTGTATGCGGGCGAGGTGGGGTATATCTCCGCTGCGATCAAGGCAGTCAAAGAAGCCCGCGTGGGAGATACCGTTACACTGGCCGCCCGCCCGGCAAAGGAACCGCTGCCCGGCTACCGCGCGGCACAGCCGATGGTATTCTGCGGCTTGTACCCCGCAGACGGCGCGCATTATTCCGACCTGCGCGAAGCGCTCGAGCGCCTGCAGCTCAATGACGCAGCGCTTTCCTTTGAGCCCGAAACCTCCATCGCGCTGGGCTTTGGCTTCCGCTGCGGCTTTCTGGGTCTGCTGCATATGGAGATCATTCAGGAACGCCTGGAGCGCGAATACGATTTGGATTTGATTACGACCGCACCCAGTGTTGTGTACCGTATTACTAAAACGGACGGCGAGGTGCTCTATGTGGACAACCCCACCAACTACCCCGACCCCACGCTGATCGCAATGGCGGAGGAGCCGATGACGAACGCGCATATCTATTCGCCGTCGGAATACGTGGGTAACATTATGGAGCTTTGCCAGGAGCGGCGCGGCGTCTTTCTGGATATGAAATATCTGGACACCGACCGTGTGGACATTCATTACACCCTGCCGCTCAACGAAATTGTATATGACTTTTTCGACGCGCTGAAAAGCCGCACCCGCGGGTATGCGTCGTTTGACTATGAGCTGATCGGTTACGAGAAATCGAACCTCGTCAAGCTTGATATTTTGCTCAACGGAGAAATGGTGGACGCGCTGTCGTTTATTATTCACGCGGATAAGGCGTACCCCCGGGCACGTAAAATGACAGAAAAACTGGCGGAGAAAATTCCCCGCCAGCTCTTTGAGGTGCCGATTCAGGCATGCATCGGTGGTCGAATTATCGCGCGCGAAACGGTACGTGCCATGCGCAAAGACGTTCTGGCCAAGTGCTACGGCGGCGACATTACACGAAAGAAAAAGCTGCTGGAAAAACAGAAGGAAGGAAAAAAGCGCATGCGCCAACTCGGCACTGTGGAGGTTCCGCAGGAAGCATTCATGAGCGTTTTAAAACTGGACGAATAGACGAAACGTTCGGACGGAGGGATTATGAGCCGCACACCTATAGGCCTGTATGTGCATGTACCATTCTGCAAAGCGAAATGCCCCTATTGCGATTTTTACTCCATACGGGGCAAAGAAGAAGAAAAAGACGCCTATACCGAGCAGATGAAGCGTTTGCTGTATGCCGCTGCCGCACGCCTGAATCGTGAGGCAGACACCCTGTATTTCGGCGGCGGAACGCCTTCTGTGCTGGGCGCAGACCGAATTGCCGGGTTGCTCGACGCTGCGCGGCAGAACTGGGGTCTTAGCGGGGCAGAGATCACAGTGGAGGTGAATCCCGGGGAATATGAGCCGGGATTTTTCGAAACCCTGCAAAAGGCCGGGGTGAACCGTCTTTCTATGGGATTGCAATCTGCCGATGAGGAGGAGCTGCGCCTCTTAGGGCGCCGCCACTCAGCAGGCCAGGTGCGGCAGGCGGTGCGGGAAGCACAGCAGGCCGGGTTTGACAACATTTCCCTGGATTTAATGCTTGCGGTACAGCGGCAGACAAGGGAAAGCCTGCGGCGGTCGATTGCTTTTTGCGCCGAATGCGGCGTGCAGCATGTTTCCTCCTATCTGCTGAAGGTGGAGCAGGGCACAGTGTATTACAAACGCCGAAATGAAATGATTCTGCCGGACGAGGATGAATCGGCGGAACTGTATCTTCTGGCCTGCCGCGAGCTGGAGCAGGCTGGGTTCCGTCAGTACGAGGTGTCTAACTTTGCCGTTCCCGGCAATGAAAGCCGCCATAATCTGAAATACTGGAATGCGGAGGAATATTACGGCGCCGGGCCGTCGGCGCATTCGTTCCTTGACGGCCGTCGCTATTATTACCCCGGCGATCTGGAAGCGTTCCTTCTGGAACCGCAAAACATCTGCGAGGGTGACGGCGGTTCGCCGGAGGAATACGCCATGCTGCGGCTGCGTCTGTGCGGCGGACTGCGGCAAAAGGAATATCAGGAGCGTTTCGGAAAGCCTCTTCCGCAGGAGTATTTTGAGCGGGCGCGTCGCTATGCGGAACAGGGACTGGTTGTCTGCGATCAGGAAACCATCCGCTTTACGCCAAGGGGCTTTCTGGTCTCGAATGTTCTCATTGCATACATATTATTAGGGTAATAGAAACCGTCTGGAAAACAGAAACAACCGCAAAATGGCAATGCCATTTTGCGGTTGTTTCTGTTTTCTTCTCCTAATCGTGGGAATCCTCCCCATTATTTTTTTTGGGCGCAGGGTAAGGGGGCTTTTCATCTGTCTGCCCTAACAGATAATCAATACTTGTATTATAAAATTTTGCCAAAGCGATCAACGCCGAGCTGGGAATATCCAGCGTTCCGCTTTCATACCGAGAATAGGTTGCCTGATTAACATTCAGCATCTCTGCCAGCTGCTGTTGAGTGAAGTCATAGTCTTCCCGTAAATCTTTAATTCTCCGATACAATACTCTCACCTCATAAGCATTTTACTTTATGCATTTTTTGCATATTGACTTTTATGCAAAAATTGCATAAAATAAAGTTGAGGTGAAAAGCATGCCTGATTACAAAGCCATGTACTATTCTCTGGCCGCTCAGGTCGCAAACGCAATCGAACTGTTAATAAGCGCGCAGCAAAATGGAGAAGAATCGATATTGGAAGAAACCAGCCCTGTATTAATGCTTTATCAAACGAAAATTCCAAAGATACCGATAAAAAAGGAAAGACCGAGTATGAAAACCCGATCTTTCCCGTTCAATGAAAGCGGAACCTTTATGTTGGGCAAGAATTACGCGTTTGCAAGAGCCTTGCCCAGATTTTTGCAGTTTTCAGCCGCTTCCTCATCCGGAGCCTCATTTGTGATCACAGTCCCGACAACCGGTACGCCATCACCCTGCAGGTCGCTGTCCCAGGTTCTCATCCACTCGCCGTCTCCCCAGCCGTAAGAGCCAAACAGAGCTACCTTCTTGGAGGAGAGCTTCTCTTTGACAGAATCGAGCATAGGCTCGAATTCGCTTTCTTCCAGCTGCTCCGCGCCCATAGAGGGGCACCCGAATGCGATGTGCTCAAATTCATCGGCCAGCTCGGGGGTGAATTCTGCGGAAGTATAAAGCGAAACATCCGCTCCGGCTTCCCGAGCGCCATCCGCTACCAGGTTCGCCATTGCTTCTGTATTTCCTGTACCACTCCAATAGACTACTGCCAATTTTGCCATAATCATTCACTGCCTTTCGAGTTTTTCTTTATACTGATCTTCAATCAAAATGGGGAATTGCGATTGCTGTCTCCCTTTTTAATCTCAGATTCGTATTATCATTAAGCAGCGACGGTCAGCTGAAGCACCGACCTTCCGCCGCAAAACAGCTTGGTATAAATTGCCCTGCATTTATCGATTTTTGCAAAAAAACGTTTTGCTTCGATTTCGTTGTGATATACTTTCCAGATGCCGCAGCATTTACAGTTGCGACCCTGATTTTTAATGAATTCCGCCACATCCTCGATCGGATAACCTAAAAACAGTCCGATTTCGTGGGGGAAGGATTGGGTCAGCGCAATTCGCCGCCTCAAGTGATTCAGACAGTCCGGTAAGCTACCCTTGGGGTAACCGTATTGGTTCAAAAAACGGATCGCCTCCGGGTGGCTCAAATCCGCCGTCAACGCAGAGGCACGGTAAACATAAATCAGTGCGCGGGCGGAGCTGTCATACAGCAATTCCAGGTATATGCCGCGTGGGTTCAGAATTTGATTCCAATATGAAATACAGTCCAGTACCGTATCTTTCTCTTCGCCAGAATAGCTGAAAAGGCTCGCCGTTTTCAGCCCGGCCAATGTGGATGCGCAATATTCTACTAAATAACGTTCCAGCATGATCCGATCATACCCTTCGTAAACAGGATTCGGCGCTTGGGGAATTTTCGGTTAGCAGCAATGCTCCGCCAGAATGTTTTTCAGTGCGCAGGAACTGCTGCTGTGAGAACGCACAACCGCCGTGCCGGTATTTTTCGTCATCTGAAGCGCACTATACACCATTTGGTGCGATACCGTGCTGGTAAAAAGAACCAGAAGATCGGGGCAGCCAATTTGTGTCTTCATATTTGCCGGCTGCTGCGTAAACACCTTGGCTTTACAGTTGAACTGCTTACATATGTCTTTGTAAGTACAAACCATGCGGTCATGGCCCCCAATAATGACAACACTCATACTTTTCTTACCATCCTTTCCTTTTAAAAACTGATATGGAATTATGTATCTCGTTAGTTAGTCTTGTCTAACTAACGGTTCAAACAATAGAGTTAGCATCGCTAACTCTATTGTAAAATCGAACCGGTTGTTAGGGAAAACAAATCAACAGGAAAATTGCGGCTCACTTTTTATGGTGAGCATGCTCCTGTTCCGGGCTGCAGCAGTTGCAGCTTCCGCTGCACCCACTGCACCCACCGGATTTATGGGTACGGTAGGTTTGGTATGCAGCAAAAGCGATCCCTGCAAAAACAATGATAGAAATAATTACAGTAGCCATAATTTACGCAGACACCTTTCTATTTAATCGTTTGCCCTCAGAATTTGTGTCGGCCGGTTTGCGTACTAAGAGATAAATCAGCGCGGCAATCAGAACAAATGCTACCGCGGTCCAGAATCCAAATCCGCCGCCGCTCAGCAGGCTGCCAGTCTGGTAAATGATGAGCGCAATCACATAAGCAAACAAGGTCTGATACCCCACGGAGAATAGGGTCCATTTTGCGGAACCCAACTCAGTGCGGGCCGCACCCATTGCAGCGAAGCAGGGAGCGCAAAGCAGATTGAACGCGAGGAACGCATAGGCAGCCAGAGGAGAAACAGCAGCCTGCAGATTGCCCCATACTTCCGCGCCATCCTCGGCAACCTCAGCGAAACCGAACAGAATACCGAAGGTGCCAACCACGTTTTCTTTCGCGATCAGGCCAGTAATGGTGGCAACCGCAAACTTCCAATTGTCAAAGCCAAGCGGGGCAAACAGCGGGGCAATTGCGTTGCCAAGCGTCGCCAACATGGAATCCTCAATGTCTACCATCTGCATACTCCAGCTGAAGGTGCTGAGGAACCAAACCAGAACGGTAGCCAGCAGAATAATTGTAGCAGCCTTTTTGATGAAGGACTTTCCACGATCCCACATGTGAATCAAAACGCCCTTCGCTCCTGGCACGTGGTAAGAGGGAAGCTCCATAACGAACGGAGCAGGATCGCCGGAAAACACATGGGTCTTTTTCAGAATAATACCGGAAGAGATAATCCCGAAAATCCCAAGAAAGTAAGCGGAGGGGCCAACCCAAGAGGAATCGGGGAACATAGCACCGGCAATCAGCGCGATAATCGGCAGCTTGGCACTGCACGGAATAAACGTTGTGGTAATAATCGTCAGCCTACGGTCATGGTCGTTCTCAATGGTACGGGAAGCCATGATGCCGGGAACGCCGCAGCCGGTGCCGATCAAAATCGGTATGAAGGATTTACCCGACAAGCCGAAGCGGCGGAAGATACGGTCCATAATGAACGCAATACGCGCCATGTAGCCGCAGTCTTCCAAGATAGCAAGGAAGAAGAACATGGTGAGCATTTGAGGTAAAAAGCCGAGAACGGCGCCCACACCGGCAAGGATACCGTCTACAATTAAAGAAATCAGCCAGTCTGCGGTTTCCAAAGAGACAAGGAAGCTTTCAATGGCGGGCGGAATCACGTCACCAAACAGGGTGTCATTTACCCAGTCGGTCATTGCGGTGCCAACGGTGGAAATAGAAATATAATACACAAACCACATTACCAGCGCGAAGATTGGCAGAGCCAGAAAACGGTTGGTGACAATACGGTCGATTTTATCGGAGGGAGTTAGGCCAACCAGCTTTTTGTGGTAGGATTTCTGAATTACCTTGGCAATATATTCATACCGCTCATTCGTGATGATCGATTCGGTATCGTCATCAAGCTCGGTTTCACACTTGGTAATGATCGTTTCGAGCTTGGCACGATCCGCTTCGGAAAGCTTGGCCTCGGCCAGCATTTTCTCGTCCCGCTCAAACAGCTTGATAGACAGCCAGCGCTTGGGCGCATTTTTCAGCGCAGCAGGAAACTGCTGAGTAATCTGCTGAAGAGCTGTTTCCACCTGATTTCCAAAGGTAGCGGCAATCGCGTGGGGCTTCTGCTCCGCAGCGCTCAAAGCAACAGAAATCAGCTCTTTGGTACCTTCCCCCTTCAGAGCGGAAATTTCCACCACCGGGCAGCCAAAAGCATCGCCGAGCTTTTTAGAATCAATGGTATCGCCGTTCTTGCGGACAATATCCATCATATTCAAAGCCAGAACCACCGGCAGACCCATCTCCACCAGCTGAGTGGTCAGGTACAGGTTGCGCTCCAGATTGGAAGCATCCACCAGATTGACGATGACATCCGGATTTTCATGAATTAAGTAATTGCGGGTAACAACTTCCTCCAGAGTGTAGGGAGAAAGGGAGTAAATACCAGGCAGGTCGGTGACGATAACGTCTTTATGTCCCCTGAGCTTTCCTTCCTTTTTCTCAACCGTTACTCCGGGCCAGTTACCCACATACTGAGATGATCCGGTCAACTCGTTGAACAGAGTGGTTTTACCACAGTTCGGGTTGCCCGCAAGCGCTAATTTTATAGACATGTTTCGTTCCTCCTCGTTTTGATGCGGAAGTCTTGACTAACACCGTGCCGCCTGACGACCCACTATATGGGCATCCGGTCATTCCACTTCAATCAATTCCGCGTCCGCTTTGCGCAGGCTCAGTTCGTAATCCCGAACCTTCACTTCAATCGGATCCCCCAGCGGGGCAACTTTACGCACGAAAACCTGGGCGCCTTTCGTAATGCCCATGTCCATAATCCTGCGTTTCACGGCGCCGGTTCCGTGGAGCTTTACCACGGTAACGGTTTCCCCGAGCCTTACCTCCTTCAACGTCTTCATCAAGCCTCAACCTCTTTCCTTATATTCATATCATGATTCGATTTGCCATAGATTTATCCAGGGCTACTCGTGTATCTTTGATATTTAAAATCATGTTGCCGGCAATCTCGCTAATCACCGTAACGCTCTCGCCCTCTACAAACCCCAAAGTAGCAAGGAAACGGCGAACTTCATCTTTGCCGGTCACTCTTTTAATCAAATTTTTTTCTCCAGCTTTAGCCATTGTCAGCGGCATATGAATACCTCCCAGGCAAATTGTATTTTGCCGTCTTCGGTTTTATGATTAATCGAACAAAGTTAGCGAATACTAACCTTTTGCGTATTTAGTTTATCATAGCTAACGAAACATGTCAATTGCCTGTCAGTAATATTTTGCGATAAAAGTCAACAAAATGCGGCTTTTTGGAGCGTTGTAAAAAGTGCAGGTTTATGGTATAATAGCCGCAAACGGCTATTATACTATTAATTTACAAATATACCACAACGGCGCGATGCCCCTATGGTATAAAATAACGATTTCGAAAGGGGGAGTTTGCGTGAAAATACAGGAATCCGCGGAAAATTATCTGGAGACGATTCTGGTCCTGAAAAACCTTAGGGGAGATGTTCGTTCCATTGATATTGCCAATGAAATGAATTTTTCCAGGCCCAGCGTGAGCCATGCGATGAAACAGTTTCGAGAGAATGGCCTAATTACGATGGATGATACCGGATACATTGAGCTGACGGAAAGCGGCCGAGAGATTGCGGAGCGAATCTACGAAAGGCATACCCTGTTATCGGAATTGTTGATGACTCTTGGCGTGGAGGAAACTGTTGCCAAGGAGGATGCCTGCCGCCTGGAGCATGCGATCAGCGCAGAGAGCTTTCAGAAGCTGCGGGAATACTGGAACCGTCACCAGAAAGCACGCGATGATGCGGAGCAGCGCCCCACCGGGGAATGAATGCTGTCCCGGTTTATAATATGAAACGAAAAGAGAAAACTCTCCGCTTTGTCCGCGGAGAGTTTTTTGCGCCCTGAACTGCCCAATTCTACCGCCCTACCCCTTCCCGATATGCGCACGGTATCTTCCCTGCCTGATCGGATTCCGACCGCTCTTTTGGACAGCAACCGGTAATTTTGTTTTCAACAATTTGTTAACTCACAGTTGAAAACGTTTTTCGTTCTACTATTTGTTTCAAAAAACGGCCGGAACCGAACCCTCGGTACCGGCCGTTTGCTCGCGTTCGCTTACTGCGCCGCGGTTTGCAGCTTCTGCATGGTGTACCAGTGTTGCAGAACCAGTTCCGCAACAGCCGGGTCGTACATCACGCCGATATTTTTCTCGATCTCATACCGGCAGGTTTGGTCGGACAAAGAATCCCGGTAAGCACGTTTGCTCTTCATTGCGTCAAACGAATCGCACACGGCAATAATACGAGCCTCCAACGGAATCTGTTCACCGGAGAGTCCATTGGGGTAGCCTGTCCCGTCATAGCGCTCATGGTGGCACCACACAATATAGGCAATATCCTCTGTGGAAGCCGACTGCATTAGCATGCCCGCACCCAATGCCGGATGCTGCTTCATAATGACCCATTCCTTCATTGTAAGGCTTCCATTTTTTTGAAGAATTGCATCGGGAATACCAATTTTGCCGATGTCGTGTGCGCTCGCGGCCCAATACACATTCCTGCACTGCTCGGAGGGAAGCCCCAGATGGTGGGCAACAAAATAACTGGTGCGGGCCACCCGAAGAGAATGGCAAACCGTGTAAAGATCGTGATCACCAAGCATTTGTGTCTGACGTTTTACAATCTCGTAGTAATCCTGAGCAGGTGTTGAGAAATTCGCTTCCATGCTGAAAACCTCATAATTAAAGAGTATTTCATAATCTGTCGGATAGTAAAACATTCTGTACAACAAGGCAGAAACACCCCAAAAGGGATGCTCCTCATTGATTATTCCCGATTGGATCGGGAATAATCACGCAGCGGCCACCTGTACTCTAAAATATAGATCAAAAAACAGCTTTCTATACACATATCTAAAAACAGTTTTATGTTTCTCCGGAAACCGAACTGTTTTTAGAATCGACCCGCTCCGCCGCCGCTGCTTCCGCCGCCTCCGCCGCTGAAACCACCACCGCCGCCAAAACCGCCGCCGCCACCAAAGCCTCCGAAACCGCCGCCGAACCATCCACCGTGGTCATCGTGATCATCGTGATGATGGTCGTGATCATCCGGGGGTGGGAAGCCGCCGGGCCGATTGGAACCCCACCGGTTACCCCACATGCTGCCCATTAAAAACGGCCAGAACCAGGAGCCGCCGCGAGAATACCCGCCGCCGTATCCGCCGCCATACGGGGGGTATCCGCCATACCGGCGCCTGCGGGAAAAGATGGAGCTGAATATAACAAACAGGACGATCAGCATGAAAATTGATCCAATCATACTGCCGGAGCCGCCGGAATGGGTGCTGTGCTGTTGATTCACTCCGCCGCCGCCCTGGTACTCTGCGGCAGGATCTGGAAGGGCTCCGGCAGTACTGGAAATAGAAACATTGTAATAACTTTCATACCAGTTTACCAGCGCGGTAAACATTTTCTGAACACCCGCGTCGTAATCCTTTGCGGCAAAATTCGGCTCCAGATATTCGTTGAGCATCTGCTTCAACACGCCGGCGGACAAATCATCTTCAATCCCATAGCCGGGAATCACACGGTAATTGTCCTCACCAATTGCCAGCAACAGCAAAACGCCGTTGTTCTTTTCTTTAGAGCCGATCTTCCACTGATTAAACATTGCATAGCCGTAATCAGAAATATCTGCGTTGTCCAGAAAATCCACCGTCGTTACGACAATCTGCCCGCCGGTTTCCTGATTCAGCTTTACATTGGCAGACATGATGCCGTTCTTCGTGGCGTCACTGAGCACACCGGCAAAATCATTCACGTAAAACTGACTGGTTGGCTCCGGTATGCTGATCTCCGCCGAAGCAGGCAGAGCGAACAGCACCGACAAAAGCACCGTTAGTACCAAAAGCACACTGACGCGCTTTTTCATTTATTTCCTCCTGTCATCGTATACAGCTCGAGAGGCTTTACCCCAACGGCAGACGCTACGGCGCCGCCGGGAGTCGCCCTCAGAACCTTATCATTAAAATTCTGCACCAGGCCATTGTAACCATCGTAGCTGATCGACGCAGCCCGAGATTTGAAATCGTACTGCAGGCGGGTACGATAGTCTGCGTCCTTCTGCGATAGATACTGTCCCTCAAGCGCATCGTATACCGACTGAAACGCCGAATTCAGATTCTGATCCGCCTGGTATTTGGCCGAGGGAGTCTGTGCGCTGCTCAGCGCATCCGCCGCCTGACGCAGCGCCACGATACGCGCATCACTGGAATCCAGATACCGCCCGGCCACTGTAATCAGGTTTCCCGAAAGGGATGCCCGCGATTCCAGATAGTGCGAAATTCCCAGTCCGTCTCCGCGCGTTCCCTGCGTAAAGGTCTGTTCCGTCTGCTGGCGCAGGGACGACACCGACCGCACTGAGCCAAGCAGAACCGACAGCACAACTGCGGCAATCATAATAATCCACGCGGTACGGCGGTTTTTAAGCCATTCCATGGTTTCCTCCTGAAAAAGTCATCAGTCTTTCAGCTCCAGCAGCTTTTGCTTCAGCTCGCCTTCAATGCGGCCCAGCTCGACCTCAGCGGCGCGACGCTTCTGTGCGCCCTCCGTCTGAATGCGTCGCACCTCCTCCAAAGTGGAGATCAGCGACTGGTTCGTATGCTGCAGGGTTTCAATATCCACAACACCGCGCTCAGATTCCTTCGCGGTTTCGATCGTGCCCAGTTTCAGCATCTCTGCATTTTTACGGAGCATCTGGTTTGTCATATCGGTCACGCCGCGCTGAGCCTCCAGCGCCTGCTGAGAGTGTGCAAGGCCAAGTGCGAGCACCATCTGGCTTTTCCACAGAGGGATCGTATTGACGAGCGACGACTGGATTTTCTCCGCCATCTGGCTGTCATTGTTTTGAATCAGGCGCACCTGCGGGCCCATCTGAATCGAGATCATGCGGGTCAGCTCCAGGTCGTGCAGCTTTTTGTCAAAGCGGTTGCACTGATTGGCCAGATCATTCGCGGCCTGAGCATCCTCGGGCAAACCGGTAAGCTGCGCTTTTTCGCGCGCCAAACGCAGTTCGTTCTGCTGCACACTCTCAAGCTTCTCTTTACCGGCCAGAATATACATGGAAACCTCTTTAAAATAATTGAGGTTCTGGTCATACATTTTATCCAGCATCGCAATGTCCTTCATGAGCTGAATCTGGTGGTTTTCCAGCGTGGCAATAATTTTGTCCACGTTGAACTCCACCTTATCATACTTCGTTTTCAGCGCGGCGATCTGGTTATTTGTTTTTTTCAAAAAGCCGAATAGACCCTTTTTTTCCTCAGGTTTAATCTCCAAGCCCTTCAGCTCCGTCACGAGATCGGTGAGCATTCCGCCCACCTCGCCCATATCCTTGGTGCGAACATTGGCAAGGGCAGAGCCAGAAAAATCTGCAATCTTCTTCTGTGCGCCCGCACCGAACTGAAGCACCTGATTGGTATCTGTCAAATCAATCTTCTGTGCGAAGGCGCTTACCAGTTTTTGTTCTTCGGGCGTCAGCTGGCTTTTATCCAACGACTTGGAAGGAGCCGCCTGCTCCTCCTGTAGATCCTCTTGTACGAAGACTGCGGTCGGCTCCAGTGTCAAATCGGGTACAATTTCCTGATGCTCCATGTTTTCAAACACCCTTTCCATCGATTTCGTGGCTTTCCTTGCCAAATTGATCCTTGGTCAGCCCCTCGCGGGCCATCATGTTCTCCAGAACAGTAATATCAGTAGAAATATCGAGCGCTTCGTCGGCAAACAGGTGGTCGAGCTGCTTTTCAAATGCCTCTTCGATGCTCGAGAGAATCCCTTCCACACCCCGCATGGCGGATTCAATATTTTCCCCGGAAATGTCCTGCGATGCCATCCGGTCATAGCTTTCGAGCAGCTTGACTGTGGTGGGCAGATAATAATTGAAAAACAGGCGAAGCTTCGGCGCCTTGCTTATATTCTTCTCCAAGTACGCGAAAATCTTTCCGCAGATGTCGCCAATACGCACAATATGCGCACTGACACCAGGATCGGCAATTTGCTCATCCAGTATACGCAGGCGTTTGAGCTGTTCCCGCCCGTCGTTAATCAAAGCGTCCGCACCAACGTCTCCGGTATTTGCGGGGCGCTCCTCCTCCGGTACCAAAATCGTTTTCGCAGGGAACACACGGCTCATCACAACATAAACCGCTGTGGAAATGACCGCCGCCAGCACAAAATGCCATGCCTGATAAAATGGAAGAACCAACGCCCCCAAGAGCCACGGCACCGCCGCCGCATAGACCGGAACCGCTGATTTTCGAGTCACTTCACGCATAAATTTCCCCCTTTCTCCGGAATGGCCAATCTGCTCTCATTGTAATGCTTTTGCATTTCCCTGTCAAGAAAATAGAGGAGAAGGCTAAGCCCGCACCTCTTCGTGCCGAGCGGGCTTACTTCCCCGCACTTTGCATGCAGGCTCAGCCTGTAAAAAAAGCCCCCTTCGGGAAAATCCCGAAGGGGGCAGAACAATTTAGGAATAGAATCAGACAGACTTCAGCACGTCTGCAAATGCCTGAATCGCGGTAGCAGCCTGACCGAAATCGCGCATCTGCTGGTCGACGCCCAGCTTGATGTGCAGAACACCGGCTTCATCCAAAGCCTTCTTCAGAGAAGGATACTCCATCTCCTCCGGATCGCAGAACTGCTGCATGAAGAGGATCAGGCCCTGTGCGCCGCTCTCTTTTACCATATTGGCAACAAACTCGCCGCGGCGGTTTTCAGCGGAATGCTCATCATAGAGCAGAATGTCATTGTCGAGGCTCGCAAACTGCAGAGCCAATGCCATCATCGGATCTGCACAGTCCTCCGGAGCGTCGGCACGGAAAGAACGGCTCTCGTGAGCAACGTCGTCCGCAGCGATCGCTACGTTGTTGTCCTCAAAAATCTTGAGGAGGGTCGGGTTATCACAGATAATACCACTGGTGACAACCTTAACACCCTTCCAGTCGCAGACCGGCAGCTTCTCAAGCTCTTTGTTGAGCTCTTCGAGCTTCGCGGTGTAGGCATCCTTAAGCATGAACCAGGAAGCCTTCAGCACAGCGCTGCGCTTTGTGGGAGTGATCACGTCGCAGTGCTCGCTGGCAAGCTTTACAAACTTGCGGCGGGCCGCACGGCTCTTGTTATATACCTGAATCGCATTCTGAATCGCTTCGTCGGTCATCGGGGTGCCGCTGATCTCATCCAGAGCTTTTCTGATGTTGGTGTACTGATCCACACAGAATTTCAGGCCGTAAGCAGGCTTACGATTCTGGGGATGGGCCAGGAAGATGGTGGGCATCTTCTTGAGCTTCGCCATCGCCACGCGGATGTTCTGGCTCATCGGGCGCAGGGTATCACAAATGGTGGGGGTGATCACGCCGTCGAGCTGATCGAGCGTGCCATCCAGCAGCATTTCGAGGCCCAGCTGCGCGATGGTGCAATAGAACGTTGCGCAGTACTCTTTTGCCAGACTGATCGTCTTATCGTTGCTGCCCCAGAGGCCCATGGGAACCATGCCCGCGGCATAAACAAGCTCTTCCGGTGCATAGTAGGGCAGAACGCCGATGATTTTTTTGCCCTGTGCCTTAAAATCCGCCATCTGCTTTCCAGGATTTGCGGCAACACCGGCAAGCTCATTGATAATCAATTCGATACTCATGTTCGTTAGCCCTCCTTCGCAGCTTTGGTTGCTTCCATCGCTTCAACCAGGCCCTGTACGCGAGTTTCGTACTGAGCTGCGTTGAAGTTACGGGGATCCGCCTGGTCGCCGTCAAACGCGGCGCAGGGGATGCCCAGGTCAGCAGTGAAACGGCGCTGCATTTCGGGCATATAGCCGGACCACGGTTTGCAGCTGCGGTTGTAGTGAACCAGAACGCCATCTACCTTGTTGTCACGGCAGAGGCCTTCACGCCATTCTACACCCTGCTCCAGGCAAACGCTGTTCGGCGCCTTGCAGTATGCACGACACAGATCATCCAGACCATCGTATACGAAACCGAACGCGGGCGCGTACACAACAGCGGTAACGTTCAGGCCGCTTCCCTTCAGGGGTTTGAACAGAGCCTTCAAATCCGGCCAGCAGGGGATACCCTCAAACATAATGCGGTGCTTCTCTTCAAACGGCAGGGTAGAGGTACCATCTTTCACATGCTGCTCCAGCTCGGTAGCCAGCAGCTCAAATGCCTCTGCGGTAGCCTTCTTGCCACGGGCGGTAACCACGTCCGCCATGTGGTTAAACAGGTCGAAGCCCGACATTGGGGAGGGCTCGTACTGGCAATAGTCGCAAACCTTCAGCCATGCCTTGGCGGTGCGGTTGGCGTTCGCGCATACCTGTTCGAACTTCTTTTCATCAAACTTATTGCCGGAGATCTTTTCCAGCTGCTTGATCGCATCGTCGAACTGAGCGCGAATATATTCCACCTGGCTGTCCTCTACATGAGTGGTGTTGTTGTAGGGAACGTCGATCATGATGAGCGGAATATTGTGCATGCGGGCAATGTTCTCGTACCATTTGGTCATGCAGTTGCAGATGTTGTTGCAGCACAGAACAAAGTCAGGCTGCGGCATCTGACGGGATACATTGGTGGTCTCCACGCCGGAAGCATAGGCAAGGCTGATGCGGGCATAACCGCAGATATCATTGTCAAAGCCCAGTTCTTCAGCAGCCGTGCAAAGACGCTCGCCGTCATGTTGTGCGGCGATACCGGCGGCCTGGTTCTCAGGATATACAACGGCCAGGTCGAGGACCTCTGCGATTTCACAGGGGAACTTGGAAGAAGACCAACCCACCGGGCGGCCTGCTTTCTTTGCTTCCCATGCAGCGGCGTAAACATCGGAAACGACCTTGCGCAGGGCGGTAACGCCGGGGCTGGCCGGTTTTGCAGGTTTCTTGGCAGGCGCTGCAGCGGCTGCGGGTGCAGTCTGCTCAGCGGGTGCTGTTTTCTCAAATTCTGCCATAGTTCACTCGCTCCTTCAAATTATAATAAGAAAGGGTTTCAAATGTATGGGAAAGTCTCCCACACCGTATAAATTCATCGAATACTTAGGTTCAATCATTCTTTCGGGTCGCCTTCTGGTATGCAAACAGCGCGGCGCCAAGCGCACCGCCATACTGAGCCAGAGGAGAGGTATACACCTTATGGCCCAACTCCTCCTCCATGGCGGCAACGACACCCTTGTTCTGCGCTACGCCGCCGGTCATAACGACCTGATCGCGCACGCCGACACGGCGCGCCAATCCGGTAACCTTGGAGGCAATGGAATGGTGTATTCCGTTAATGATATCGTGCATATCACTGCCTTGCGCCAGTTGACTGATCACTTCGCTTTCAGCGAATACCGTACAGGTGGAGCTGATTGCCACCCGTTTGGTGGATTTTTCACCTAGATCACCCAGGTCGGCAATATTTACTTCCAGCACACGTGCCATTACGTCGAGGAAACGCCCCGTGCCGGCGGCACATTTATCGTTCATCTGGAAATTAACCATGATGCCATTATCGATCTGGAGCACCTTCATGTCCTGTCCGCCAATGTCAATGACAGTGTGGACGTCAGGAAACAGGTAGTATGCGCCCTTTGCATGACAGCTCAGCTCGCTCATCTGGTCATCCACAATGTTCAGTGAATTGCGCCCGTAGCCGGTGCCAAGAATAAAGCTCATGTCCTCTTTTTTCATTCCGCAGTTATCCAGCACCTCTTTGATCGCGCGCTCGGGGCCACTGGTACCAGCGCCGACGGCAATCAATGCTTTACTGACGATTTCCTGCCCATCTTTTAAAATGACACACTTGGACGTGGTGGAACCAACGTCAATACCCAACGTATACTTTGCTTCCATAGTTACCTTCCTACCAATTGACTTTTTTAGAACGGGAAACCGGCGTTTCGGACCATACTGGAACAGAACCGCCAAACATTCAAAAACTCTGCGCCGCCGGCGGAGTCCTAAACAAGGCTCCGCCGCAGTGCAAAGAATAAAATGTAGTATAATTACTCTTTCGGAACCTTAATGAATACCTGGCCGGGGTCGATCTCTTCGCGGATCGTCTTGATGACTTCCGGAGAGGGCGGCGGCAGCAGCTCTGCTCTGGAGGTATCAATCTCAAAACCGGTGTTCTCTACGATCTCTTCAATAGAAGAGGACTCGTAGTAACCTGCCAGATACATTCTCTTGGTGGTTTCGTCAAACTTCATAACACCCTTGTCCGTAACGACCATCAGCGGTCCACGGTTCTGGGGCAGGCCTGCCTTTTTGCGTCCGTCGAGGCCGCCGGTCATCCAGCCAGGGCTGGTGATGTAATCGATCTTCTCAGTAAAGCGGCGCTTTTCGTGCTGCATCATGAGAACGGTATCGACATACGTTGCGATACCGTTTGCTCCGCCGGAGCCAGAGAAACGGGTGGTAGGGTGATTGTAATCGCCCATGGAGGTGGAGTTGACATTGCCGTAAGGGTCAATTTCAGCGCCGCCGATGAAAGCGATCATTCTGTCTCTGTTCTTCAGCCACTCATTGGCCTGGAAGCCAATGTAGCGAACCGGAGGCCACTGCACGGAGCAATGTGCCATAAAGCGGCAGTCACCAACCGAGGTAGGAACCTGGACGGGATCGCAGTCGATCAGTCCGCTCTCAACGATGAGAGTGCAGTCAGGGGAAAATATCTTCTTGGCAACAGTGGCACCGATGAGGGGAAGTCCTGTTCCAACAATCGCGATATGATCATTGGTAATCGCACGGGCAATCGTAATTGCCTGCATTTCTTTATTGGTGTAATTCGTATAGTTAGCCATTACTTCTTCTCCTCCTTTGCCTGCGCCGTCATATCAATATGGTAGCCGAGACCCGGAACAACCTTCAGGTTGGCCAGTCTTGCGCCGCCCACCTTATTGAGGTAGTCCTCGTGTGTCGGGGTAGAGAATACCCACTCCTGGCAGAAAGCATCGAAAGCTTCCTGTGTTTTAGAGGCAACGTCGTATGCTTTGTAGTATTTGCCGTCATAGTCATAGTAGTCATAGCACTGTGACGGATGCGCACCGTGCGGCGCATGAACAACAGCATCCACGCAGAAGCCGGGAATGGTGTTCAGGTTGGGATCGCGGCGGATGTACTCATCGGAAACCAGCTCTTCGCAGGTAACAATGACCTTCTTCGCAGCGCCCGCAATATCGGTATCCTGGAACTCGTCGCCCAGAATGCGGCAGGTTCCGTCGGGGGAAGCCATCTGTACATGGATGACAGCAACGTCAATCTCCTGAACAGGAAGAAGCAGCAGCTTCTCTTCGGGCTTCATGGGATTCTGCTCAATGACGAACTTTTCATCGGGCAGTTTGTCGATGGTCTTTCTGATCTCCTTAGAGATGCCCCACTTGTCAGCAAGGCCGGTACCCATCATCAAACGGCTGGGAACATAGGGGAAACCCAGAGCAGCAGCATGGAACATCAGCATGATAGCATCCTGAGAATAGTCCTCGAACAGGATGTCCCCATTTTCAATCGCTGCGCGAAAACGGCGAGAAACGTTCGTGAAACCGGAGTTGGCGGTGTAGCAGTTAATGTACGCTTTTACGCGCCCGCAGCCGATGAGCAGATCCGCATCGCCTCCGTTAGCACCCGCGTTCAAAATAAAATCTTTCTTCCCCTGTCTGAGGATTTCATGGATAGCAGCGAAGGGCTTTCTGTTGGTGGTGAAACCACCGAACGCGATGCTGTCGCCGTCGTTTACGAATTTCGCTACTGCTTCAGATAGCGTATACACTTTTCCCACGGTAAAACCTCCAATATAAGTATAATGGATGGATTCGGCTGGAAAACCGGCCGGCTCCATCTGAAAAAAAGCAATTTCCAGCGCGGCAGCGCGCGCGGGACCGCATTGAGCCGGGGAAAGCCCGCGCGGCGGCGCGGAAGCCTTCAATGCAAATGTCCTCGCGCGCTGCCATACTGAAAGCCTAATGATTTATCAGGCGTTGCTTTTTTCTGCCTTAGCTTTTCTTACCTGCTCTGTGAACAAAGGCAAGATTTTCATCGCGTCGCCCACAACACCGTAGTCTGCCACCTCAAAGATGGGAGCGCTGGGGTCTTTATTGATCGCGATAATGACATCGGATTCTTCCATGCCGGCCAGGTGCTGAATGGCACCGGAAATGCCGCAGGCAATATACAGATTCGGGCGAACCGTTTTACCGGTCTGACCAACCTGACGGTCTTTCTCAACCCAGCCCGCGTCAACCGCGGTACGGGAAGAGGAAACAGTACCACCCAGAACATCTGCCAGGTCTTCGAGGAGCTTGAAGTTCTCGGGGCAGCCCATGCCGCGTCCGCCGGAAACCAGCACATTGGCTTCCTGAATATCCATCTTCTCGCTGACCTTCTTGATGACTTCGAGCACTTCCACGTTGACATGCGCAGCCAGATCGGGAACAGAGAAGGTCTCCACAACCGGGTGAGCGTTATCCACGGGAGTCAGGCGCTGCATTACGCCGGGGCGAACGGTCGCCATCTGAGGACGGAAGTCCGCGCAGGCGATGGTGGCCATGATGTTGCCGCCGAATGCGGGGCGGGTCATCAGCAGGTTGCCGGTGCCCTCTTCGATCTCCAACGCGGTGCAGTCGGCGGTCAGGCCGGTGTGCACTCTGGCGGAAATACGGGGAGCGAGGTCGCGGCCAATAGCGGTTGCACCGTACAGCACGATCTCAGGCTGATATTTTTTCACGATTTCGGTAATGACATGCGCGTAAGGCTCGGTGGTGTAGGTTTCCAGAATCGGATCCTCCGCGATTACTACGCGGTCCGCGCCATAACGGCCCAGCTGCTCCGGCAGATGGCCGATTTTGTTACCCAGCACAACAGCGGTAACTTCTGTGTTCAGATCTTTGGCCAAAGCCTTGCTTTTGCCAACCAGTTCCAGCGCAACGTTGGACAGCTTTCCGTCCACCTGCTGGGCAAATACGAATATTCCCTTATATGCTTCGTTACTCATAATTCCTCACCACTTTCCTACTACAGAATGAATTTTTCACGCAGACGATCAGTCAGCCAGTTGGCAGACTCTTCGGGCTCCATCGTTACAACGGTGCCCTGTCCTTTAACAGCCTTGGTAAAGGACTTCTTCACACGGGTGGGGGAGCCCTTCAGACCAATGTTGCTGTCGTCAACGTCAAGGTCTGCTCTGTGCCACTCGGTGATTTCTTTCTGGAAGGCGTCAAAAATGCCGCCGGGAGTCATATAGCGGGGTTCATTCATTTCGGCCAAAGCGGTAATGAGGCAAGGTGTTTTGACGCGAATGATGTGATAGCAGTCTTCATACTGGCGTTTGATCTTCAGGCTATCACCCTCAACCCACAGCTCTTCCGCATAGCTGACGTTGGGCAGGCCGAGGTGCTCGGCGATCTGCGGGCCAACCTGTGCGGTGTCGCCGTCAATGGCCTGACGGCCGGTAATGATAAGATCATAATCCAGCTTCGAAATAGCGGAAGCCAGAGTGGAGGAAGTAGCCCAGGTGTCGGCGCCGCCGAATGCGCGGTCGGTCACAAGGATTGCTTCATCAGCACCCATAGCCAGAGCCTCGCGCAAAGCGAGGGTTGCCTGGGGCGGGCCCATGGTCAGAACGGTAACATGCGCGCCAACCTGGTCTTTCAAACGGAGGGCAGCCTCAAGGCCGGCCTTGTCGTCCGGATTGATAATGCTGGGAACGCCTTCACGAATCAGGGTTCCTGTCGCTTGGTCCAGCTTTACCTCATTGGTATCCGGAACCTGCTTAATGCTTACAACGATTTTCACTGCGTGCCCCCCCTTATTTCAAAAGCGCGTTGGAAATAACCATGCGCTGCACTTCACTGGTGCCTTCGTAGATTTCGGTGATCTTTGCGTCACGCATCATGCGCTCCACGGGATATTCTCTGGTGTAGCCGTAGCCGCCGAACAGCTGGACGCACTCAGTGGTAACAGCCATCGCGGTTTCCGCTGCAAACAGCTTGGCCATAGCAGCCTCGGTAGAGAACTTGGCGCCAGCCTGCTTCAAGATAGCCGCGCGGTACACGAGCAGCTTTGCAGCGTCAATTTTGGTCTTCATATCCGCAATGCGGAACTGTGTGTTCTGGAACGCAGCAATGGAACGACCAAACTGCTTTCTCTCTTTTACGTATTTAATGGTCTCGTCCAGAGCGCCCTCGGCAATGCCCAGCGCCTGTGCGGCAATGCCGATACGGCCGCCGTCCAGCGTAGTCATGGCAACGGTAAAGCCCTTGCCCTCCTGACCAAGCAGGTTCTCCTTGGGAACGATGCAGTTCTCAAATACCAGCTCAGTGGTAGCGGAGCCGCGGATACCCATCTTCTTCTCTTTTTTGCCGATCGAGAAACCAGGGAAGCCCTTCTCTACGATAAACCCGGAGATTCCCTTTACGCCCTTGGACTTATCGGTCATAGCAAATACAACATAAATGTCGGCAACACCGCCGTTGGTGATGAAAATTTTGCTGCCGTTGAGAACATAGTGGTCGCCCTCCAGCACAGCCTTGGTCTGCTGGCCGGAAGCGTCCGTGCCCGCACCGGGCTCGGTCAGGCCGTAGGCGCCGATCTTTTTGCCGGAAGCAAGCGGAATGAGATATTTTTCTTTCTGCTCTTTGGTACCGAACTTGTAGATCGGGTCACAGCAAAGAGAGGTGTGTGCGGAAATAATAACGCCCGTTGTACCGCAAACCTTAGAAAGCTCCTCCACGCACATGATGTAGGTCAGAACATCGCAGCCCTGGCCGCCGAGCTCCTTCGGATACGGAATTCCGAAAAAGCCGTACTTCTGCATTTTTTCAACGGTCTCTACTGGAAAGCGCTCTTCCTCATCAATGTCGTGAGCTAAGGGCTTTACTTCCTTTTCTGCAAAGGCCGCGAACATTTCCCGAGCCATCGACTGCTCGTTGTTCAGCTCAAAATTCATATCGATCCCCCTGATTTTAAATTGTTGAAAAATTTATTTGCCAACGAATGGCGCGGGCTTACGTTTCTCCACAAACGCTCCCATCGCTTCCCGTTGATCCTGAGTTTCAAAACAATCGCCAAAGTATTTAGCCTCCAGCTCGGCAGCCTGCCACAGGCCAAGGCCAACACCCTCGTTCATGGCGCGCTTTGCATTGAGCACGGCCACCGGAGCATTTGCGGCAATCTTCAGCGCCAACTCCTCAGCTTTTGCGAGCAGTTCTTCCGGCGCGTACACCGCATTGACCAGACCAAGCTCCAAGGCTTCCTGCGCCTTGATTTTGCCGGCGGTAAATACCATTTCCTTCGCTTTGCCGGGGCCGATTGCCCGGGCCAGCTTCTGCATGCCGCCCCAACCGGGAGTGATGCCAAGGCCCACCTCTGGAAGTGCGAACACTGCTTTTTCAGACGCAAGGCGAATATCGCAGGCCAGCGAAAGCTCGCAGCCACCACCCAAAGCAAAGCCGTTGACCGCCGCGATTACCGGGGCGGGGAACTGCTCAACCAGATGGTAAATTCTGTCGCCGAGCAGGCCGAATTCTTCACCCTGCTGTTTAGAAAGATTTCGCATTTCGCCAATGTCCGCACCGGCTACGAAAGCCTTCTCACCGGAGCCGGTGACAATCAGGCAGCGAACGCCGCTTGATTTAGCCTCATTCAGTGCTTGTTCAAGATCCTTCATAACCTCCAGGTTTACCGCGTTAAGCGCCTGGGGGCGGTTCATGGTCAGAATCCCGATGAGATTATCATGTTTTGCTTCAAATGTAACCAGACTCATCTTTGTCCCTCCTGACTGTTCCCTGCAAGCATTCGGCAGGGGCGTTGTTTGTGTTCTTAATAGTTTGTATGGAAACGCTTTTCAAATTCCTCTTTCAAGGAATCGTGGAAATCCGGGTGAGCTATTTCAATCAGGCTGCGGGCTCTGTCGCGAACGGTATGCCCGCGCAGCTCCGCGATTCCATACTCCGTTACAACATACTGAACGTCGTTGCGGGAGGTGGTCACCGCCGACCACTGGTCGATAAACGGCACAATCTTCGAAACCTTGCCGCCTGCCGCCGTGGAGGTCATCGCCAAAATCGAACGCCCGCCGCGGCTCATGGAAGCGCCGCGAATAAAATCGATCTGCCCGCCTACACCGCTGATCTGAGTCGGACCGATGCTTTCGGATACGACCTGTCCCAGAAAATCGATCTGCACGCAGGAGTTGATTGACACCAGATTGTCGTTTTTCGCGATGACCACAGGGTCATTCACGTAATTGACTGGGTACATTTCCACCGCCGGATTGTTGTTGACATAATCGTACAAACGCCGAGTGCCCATCAGGAAGGTTGCAACGCTCTTTCCCTTGTGCAGCGTCTTTTTAGAATTGTTGATCACGCCGGCTTCCACCAGCTCGACCACGCCGTCCGAGAACATTTCCGTATGGATGCCGAGATCCTTTTTCTCTTTCAGGAACAGAAGCACAGCGTCCGGAATCGCGCCGATTCCAAGCTGCAGCGTATCTCCGTCGTGAATCAGATCGGCGCAGTAGCCACCGATTTTCTTTTCAATCTCGGTAATTTTGGGGGCGCCAAGCTCGAGAATCGGGTCGTTGCACTCCACAATGCAGTCCATATCGCTCACGTGAATGAAACTGTCTCCCAATGTGCGGGGCATATTCTCATTTACCTGAGCAATGACCACCTTTGCGACTTCTGCGGCATGCTTTTCGTAATCTACCGTTACACCGTAGCTGCACCAGCCGTGCTCGTCGGGGGCAGAAACGTGGATCAGCGCCACATCCACCGGCATAGTGGTATCAAACAACTCAGGAATCTTATGGAAAAAACAGGGCGTATAATCGCCAATGCCGGCCTCAATCGTGGCGCGGGTGGCACCGCCTACAAAAATTGCGTTATGGACAAAGTGCCCTTCCATCTCCGGCGCTGTGTACGGCGCTTTTGCCAGAGGCACCATGTGGGCAATTTCCACGTTCTTCAGCTCGTCTTTTCGCGCAACCAGTGCATTGATCAAATGAACCGGCGCGCCCGCCGCGTTGGGTGTTACCACCCTGTCGCCAGAACGAACGCGGGCTACCGCTTCTTCAGCGGTCATTTTTCGTTGCGCGTACAGATCTTTCCAACCCATATATTAGCTCCTCATCCAAAATAATGCTGTGCCTGGGAAACCCACCGCCAAATACGGCAGCCCCCAAGTGCCCGGTTCCTCCGGAAATATTCTCCGACGGCGTGAAGCGTTGCTCCCACGCCGGGGCCCGGCCTGCTTCGGCCGGGATTTTAGAAAAAATTCCGGCGCACTCCCTTAATCAACGTAAGGGTGGATACCACACTGTTTGATTGACTGGGCGATGCGCCGGAATCCCGATTCGCGATTTCTCGCCTTAGACGGAAATCGGATTATTTTTCAACTGATTTCAAAAACACGTTGTTGTAGTCACGAATCGCTCTGGGGAGAAGCATCTGATGGAACGCGCAGAACGAACGCGGATTCTGATAAGCGGACTCAGCAAACGCAACCACGTAATTTCTGATCTTAGTCAGCTCGATGATCTCATCCAGGAAGCCGTGCTGAGCGCAGAACAGCGGGCCGGACTTAATGCGATATTCCTCGATCATCTCGTTCATCTTATCGATGGTGGGCTTCAGGTCCTTGCCGGCCTTGGCATCTTTCACCAGACGGCGGGAATACATGGCGGCAGCGGCGGTTTCGCCGTGCATTACGTTCACTTCGCTGGCCGCGGTGCCCAGGGTGAAGGCGTTGGTATCGTTGCCCTGCGGGCCGCCCATAACATAGTGAGCAGCAGCAGTACTCTTTCTCAGAGTAATTTCGATCTGCGGCACCTTAGCGGACTGGATGGAGTAAATCAGAGACTGGCCGAGGCCGAGCAGCTCTGCTTTTTCCGCGTCGTTGCCAACGTCGATACCGGTGGTATCCTGGAACCAGACGATGGGCAGACGATCTCTGCCGCACAGGGTGACGAATTCGTTCATCTTGATCAGGCCCTGGCGATACAGCTTTCCGCCAACGCCAACGCTGTTCTCTTTATACTCGGGGTAATTCATCAGAATGCCCTGATAGTTCGCGATGACACCCACCAGAAGGCCGTTTACCTTGGCAATACCGGTGATGATCTCGGGGCCGTAGCCCTTCTTGTACTCGTCGAACTGGCTGCCGTCGAACACGCGGCTGAGGATGTTCTCTACATTGTAGGGGCGCTTTGTGTTCATGGTCAGGATGCTGTACAGCTCGCTGGGCTCAAAGTTGGGCTCCTGCGGGCAGTCCACACGGAAGAACTCCGGATTGTACGCCGGGATATCATCCATATATTTCTGAATCGCTTCGAGAACGCCCATTTCCTCGGTGTAAGCCTCACGGAAGAAGCCTGTCTCACCATAGTGAATCGCAACGTTTCCGGGCGGGTCATTAACCTGCTTCTTGGTTGCCTCGATCAGCGCCTGAGCAGCCTCTTCATCCACATAGCCCTTCGGGTTCATGCCGCCTACGATGCCGGCGCCGCCGACAGCCATGTTGGCCTTCTCGTGAGCGATCAGGATGGTGGGGCTGATGCTGTGGTATCCGCCGCCGGCCGGGTTGGTGCCGTAGATGCCTACGATAACCGGGATGCCGTTCTGCTGCAGATCCGCATTGCGGAAGAAGGGAGTGCCGCCGCCGCGGCGGTTTGCATATACTTTTTCCTGCTCGTCGAGCTTAACACCACTGCAGTTCAGCACGTAAACAAGCGGAACATTCAGGCATTTTGCGGTATCAGAGCCGCGCAGCAGGTTGTCTGCCTGGCCTGCAACCCAAGCGCCAGCCAGCTTTTTGTTATCGGAAGCGATAATCATCGCCCATTTGCCACGAATTTTGCCCAGACCCTTGATGATGCCGGTGCTGCCGGTAGAGTTGCTCTCCGGATCATACAGGCTGTTCAGGGGCAGGAATGAACCGGGATCTACCAGAGCCTCAATACGGTCGGTAGCGGTCATCTGGCCGGACTGATGCAGAGATTCGTCGGAACGGCCGCTTTCGCGCATTTCGGTAACCTTATCTGCAATTTCCTTTTCAACTTTGCGGAATTCCGTTTCGTTCTCCGCGCTCACCTGAGGGTTTGCCGAACCAATGATCGGCATATTTTTAAAGTACGAGGGCATTGAGTAACCGTGCTCAGCCATTGACAGGTGCCTCCTTTTTCAAATAAGAATAATTTGGACTGTAAAAGGCGAAATTTATTTGCAGTTACTGAAAAAAACAGAAAAATTCGAATAAATACAGCCAAATGGCTGATTTGTTAATTTTTCGACAAGCTAATCGTGTTATGTTTATATTAACACACAAACACTCGTTTGCCAAGCTGTAATTTCAGGAAACACACAAACCCGCCTCTGCTTTGAACCTCATAAAGCCCGCTGAAAAGCCCGCACTGAATTCTTCCATCAATGCAGTTATCCCTGTTTTTGAAAACAAAGGGTAGATTACATTCACGAAAAGAAACTGCGAGCCGTCACTTCAGCGCAAGCCGGATGATTCCGGCAGCTAATATGAAACTGGGGGGAAGAAATCAGCCAATTACTGCCAGCTGATCGTTAGACTGTACCGCGTCGCCCTTATTGACGGAGATGTTCTTCACAGTACCGTCGCAGGGAGCAACGATCTCGTTTTCCATCTTCATGGCTTCGAGAATGAACAGCAGATCACCCGTTTTTACAGCCTGGCCTTCAGAAACCTTTACCTGCAGGATGGTTCCAGGCATGGGGCAGTTAACGGTAGTGTCGCCAGCCGCCGCTGCTGCGGGAGCCTTCTTGGGAGCCGGGGCTGCTGCGGGAGCGGGGGCTGCTGCTACGGGGGCGGGAGCTGCTACGGGAGCAGGAGCCGCTACCGGGGCCGGAGCTGCCGGAGCCTCACCTGTGTAAACTCCTCTGGGAATCGGTTTGTAAGCAGAGGGAGCGCGCTCCACATCCACCTCATATGCTTTGCCATTGACTCTTGCCAAGTATCTCATAATCGGTCTCTCCTATCACAACATCATTTTTTCTAATCGGACGCTCTCTGGTATTAATACTCTCTAATACTGTTAAACTGCAGCTGATCCAGCGGAATCTGTAAATCCTCGCTGATTACGGCCATAATAACCGCATAGGTCTCGTCTTTTCCATCATCCACAGGCTGCGGCGCCGGCGCAACAACGGGCCTTGCTGCCAATTCTTCCACCGCGGCCTTGATTTTGGTCAGCGTTGAAAGGATAGCGATCGTCAGTATCACGGTCAGTCCTGAGAACAACAGCGGCAATAATTGCTCAACTGGCATGCTCTAAATCCCCCCTCTTCGGTTTCCCGTATTATGAAATTCATTTCATTTTTTGGAATTTTCAAATAAATGATAGCATCAAATGAATTGTGTGTCAATAATAAAACAATACATTGGTTTTTTATTTTAAATAAAAATACCGCAGCATTATTGTCATTTTTGGACAAACCCCAACAGGAAGGACAATTGAGCTGCGTGCTGCTTTACCAGCACTTTAAACTCCTCTTCCTGCGCTCTGGAAGTGCGTGATTGCGGAGCAATCAGGCCGATGGAAGCGACCGCCTTGCCGTTCATGTCGAACACCGGCGCGCCAATGCCCACTGCATCCGGAATATATTCTCCGCGGGAAACAGCAACACCCTCCTCGCGAATCCGAAGCAAACTGCTAAGAAGTTTCTTTTCTTCCTCAGGAGAAAATTCCGGGTTGTCCCGCAAATAATTCTGTATATAGGTGCGAATGAAGCTGTCGGACTGGAACGCCAGCAAGGAGCGCCGGCTTCCGCCGCAGTGCAAATCCACCTCGTTGCCAAAGCGTTCGATTACCTTCAGCGGGTTGGGGCCCTCTACCTTTTCCAGCACCATGCCCCTGTATCCGGATATAATAATGAGGAAAACATCTTCCTTTGTGATTTTCATCAGATCCTTCAGCACGGGTTTCGCGGAATCACTCAGCCGCAGCCGCCTAGTCGCGGCCATTCCCAGCGGGATCAGTGCAGTACCCAGCCGATAAAGGTGTGTTTTGGGATCACGGGACACATAGTTTGCGCTGCAAAAGGTCTGCAGAATCCGGTGAACCGTACTCGACGGCAGGCCGGACATCTGCGACAGTTCCGCAAGGGAACAGGATTTATCCGCTTTTCGCAGGTGCTCGAGTACCTCCATCGCACGTATCAAGCTTTGTACCATTTCAATACCTCCTCTTATGATTGTAAATCGTGTCTGGTTATTTTTTCACGATTTCTAATCACTTTGCTCTAAAATACGGTTACCATCATACAAGATAATTTCACAATATGCAATTGTTCTTTTCCCAATCCTAAGCAAAATCATCCTTACGCGTCTAGAAAACGACAAAAATACTAAAAATCTAAATTCCATTTTGTTAAAAAAATCAATCGGACGACCCTTGTGTTTTGCCCTGGATAGTGAGATAATAAGTATGAATTTATTCCATGATTCAGAATGAATTCCTTATTGTGAAATGTTTGGCAGGCGTCTTTCCATTGAAAACCCGCTGTGTATTCCTTATTCTGCGGCGGAATGACCCGACCAAAAAATTTAGGAGGTTAGCACCATTATGGCAACAGAAATCGTATTGGCAGGTGCCGTCAGAACGGCAGTTGGTAAATTCGGAGGAAGCCTTGTCGGCGTACCGGCGCCCCGCCTTGGCGCATTTGTAATTGAGCAGGCTTTGAAAAGAGCCGGCATTCAAGGTTCAGACGTAGACGAGGTTCTCATGGGCTGCGTTATTCAGGCCGGTCTGGGCCAGAACGTGGTTCGCCAGGCTGCTATTTTTGCCGGTCTGCCGCAGGAGGTTCCCGCGCTGACCCTGAACCAGGTTTGCGGATCTGGTTTGCAGAGCGTAAACGTTGCTGCTTCCCGCATTCGTGCCGGTGAAGCGGATGTCATCATCGCCGGTGGTATGGAAAACATGTCCGCTGCTCCCTATGCGTTGCAGCAGGCTCGTTTCGGCTACCGAATGAACAACAACAAGATCGTTGATACCATGGTAAACGATGCTCTGTGGGATGCGTTCAACGACTACCACATGGGTGTAACCGCCGAAAACGTGGCAAAGAAATATGGCATTACCCGCGAAATGCAGGATGAATTTGCTGCATGGAGCCAGAATAAATGTGAAGCCGCACAGAAGGCCGGCAAGTTCGACGCTGAAATTGCTCCCCTGGAGATCCCCGGCAAAAAGGGCGCTGTAACGGTATTCTCTACCGATGAGCAGGCTCGTGCCGGTGTAACGGTTGCGGGCATCAGCGGCCTGAAGCCCGCATTCCTGAAAGACGGTACTGTTACCGCTGCGAATGCTTCCGGCATTAACGACGGCGCTGCCGCTGTGATCGTTATGAGCGCCGAAAAGGCAAAAGAACTGGGCGTAAAGCCCATCGCCAGATGGGTTGGCGGTTCCTGGGCTGGTGTAGACCCGGCCATCATGGGCATTGGGCCGGCTTTCTCCACTAAGAAGCTGCTCACAAAGCTCGACATGGGCATCGACGAGATGGAAGTCATCGAAGCCAACGAAGCATTTGCCTCACAGGCTCTGGCCGTAGGCATGGAGCTGAAGTGGAACAAAGAGAAGGTCAACCCGAACGGCGGCGCGATCGCGATCGGTCATCCCGTTGGCGCTTCCGGCTGCCGTATCCTCTGCACCCTGCTGTATGAGTTGCAGCGTCGCGGCGGCGGTAAGGGCCTTGCCACTCTGTGCGTAGGCGGCGGTATGGGCGTTTCCACCATTGTAGAAGGTTTATAATCGCGAGTAGAGGTTTTTGCAACCACTGTTCGGTCAAGCGTCCCGCGCGGAGCAATCCGCCCGGGCGCTCCCGTTTCATTTGGTTCGAATGGTTCTCCGCCGTCCGGGTGAATTTTGCCCGGCTCCGAAGCACCCGGTGTCCCGCCCGAGGGGGCGTGCCGGTGTAACGGCTACCCACGGGAGGAGAAATGATAGAAACAGGAGGTCATCCATATGAAAGTTGGCGTAATCGGCGCCGGAACCATGGGCTCCGGTATTGCTCAGGCTTTTGCTGTTACAGAGGGCTACGAGGTTGTCCTGTGCGACATTCAGGAAAGCTTTGCTGAAAACGGTAAGAAGAAGATTCAGCAGAATCTGGAAAAGCTGGTTTCCAAAGGGAAAATGGAAGCGGCCAAGAAAGATGCGATTCTCGCGAAAATTACAACCGGCCTGAAGGAAAAGGTTTCGGACTGTGATCTGGTCGTGGAAGCGGCAATTGAAAACATGCAGGCCAAGCGCGAGCTGTTCCTGGCTTTGCAGGGCATTTGCAAAAAAGAGACTATTTTCTCCACCAATACATCCTCTTTGTCTGTAACAGAGCTTTCCTCTAAACTGGACCGCCCTGTGATCGGCATGCATTTCTTCAACCCGGCGCCTGTGATGAAGCTGGTTGAAATCGTGGTCGGCCTGAACACTCCTCAAGAGCTGGTTGACCGCATTGCCGAGATTGCCAAAGAAATCGGCAAGACTCCGGTCATCGCAAAGGATGCCGCGGGCTTTATCGTAAACCGCGTACTGATCCCGATGATCAACGAAGCGATCGGTATTTATGCAGACGGAACCGCCTCTGCCGAGGATATCGACACTGCAATGCAGTTGGGCGCAAACCATCCGATGGGCCCGCTGTCTCTGGGCGATTTGATCGGTCTGGACATCTGCCTTGCGATCATGGAGGTTTTGGAGTCCGAGACAGGCGACCCCAAATACCGCCCGCATCCCTTGCTGCGTAAAATGGTACGCGGCGGCCTGCTGGGCAGAAAAACCGGCAAAGGTTTCTATACTTATTAATTTGATTTCACCATGCTAACTGAAGAAAACCCAGGCATTTCCATTCTCCGTTGGAAATGTCTGGGTTTTCTGACCGCATAGCGAACTTTCTCTCTTTTTCTATATTATAATGAAAAGGAGAGAGGCGGTGCACCATTACCGAGCGCTCTCGTTGGCTCGGGGAAGGGGTCCACCTTACGGCAGCTTCGATTAGAAATTCAACCATCGTTCCGATTTGTCGATTTGCAGAGCAAATGCGGCGAAGCCGCTCTTAAAAACTACGAGCTGACGAGAGCGCTCTGAAAATGCCCGCCGACAGACGGGACGGCAAGACTTATTTCCAGATCAAGCTCGGAGAGTGGGCATTTTCAATGGAGCGCCTTACGGTTAGCTTTTGTTTGCACGATCGGGAATTGTTCCCCAGAAACGGATTCCAAAGGTGCCCTTTGGAAGGCCTTTGCTTACTTTCGTCCTTTCACGAAAGTAAGTGCCCGCCCCGGCATGAGGGGCAAGCCTGCTCCAGCAGAATTCTACGGGAAGCCCCGCAATAAATCGCAAAGAACGCAGAAGCGCCGCCCCATTGGGGCGGCGCTTCTGCACTTTTATTGATCCATAAACACCAGCAAACCATTGATAAATTTTTTGATGTTGATCTTTCCACCGGCAGAACGCTTCCCGCGAATAAAATCCATTTCCGTCTTGATTCCCTCAAAGGAGAACAACGTGCTGGAGTACCGCGTAAAGGTGTCATTCATAAAGTCCTCAATGCCCAGGTTGGCCAAATTCGACATGCCCTTCGCAATCGCGCGTCGAATCCGCTGCTCCATGCTCTTGGGGTTATCGCTCAGTATTTCGCACAGCTTGCCAATGTTCTCTTCGGCCATGCTGGTCTTTTCATGATCGTACAAATACTGGCAAACGGTGACGATGTCTTTGGAGCCTTTCTCGCCGGACATGCCAAGCTGATTCAGAATATATTGCAGTCTGCGCACAGGAGTATCCTTGTCGTCCTTTTCCACGGGGGACGCGGCTCCCACATCCACCTGAAACATTTTGCGAATGTTCGACAGTGTCTGTTCCATCTGAATCTGCCGGGTAATGTTTTCAATGACTCTCTTGATCTCGATTACATTGATCGGCTTACTGATAAAAAAGTCTACTCCCGCGTTGTAGGCCTTCATAATCAGCTCCTTATTCGAAACCTGAGAGATCATGATGCACTTGACTGTACTACCCATTTCACGCAGGGCAGAGACGAGCTGAATTCCATCCACATTCGGCATTAAAAAATCTACCAGCACCACATCCGGATTCAGTGCCATAATCTCTTCCGGGTTGGGAGTCCTGCCCTCCGAATCGCCGCACACACTGCCCAAGTTATGGCTTTCAATAATATCTTCCAGGTTATTGATCACCGACAAATCGTCTTCTACAATATAAAAATTCATATTATTCTTTCCTCCAGCATTTCCGCGGGGATCATTACACGGAATTCCGTCCCAACCCCAAGCTCTGATTTAACCTCAATCAATCCGTGGAATTTTTCCTCTACCGTCATCTGTACCCCCGACAGACCTACCCCTCGGTAGATATTCCCCGTTTCTTCATCAAATTTCGTAGAAAACCCCATTTGAAAGATTCGGTCCATATCCTTCTTCGGGATTCCGGGTCCATTATCGGTCACTGTGAAGCAGAACTGATTGTCCTGCTTTTGCACCGAAACCAGAATCCAGCCTTTGTGCCCTTTTTTCTCGATTGCCTCGATGCCGTTGTTCACTAGGTTCATCAGAACCAGCATCAGCGCGTAGTGGTCGCCGGTAACGAACTCGTCCATTACTTTAAAATCCAACTGAATGTCGAGCCTGCGGGCCTCCAGCAGGCGGTAGGTGGATTCCTTTAATATTTGCAGCAGATCGCGAATCCCCATCTCTTCTTCACTGTACTGCTCATCGATCTCTTTTTGTATACCCTGCATGATTCGAATGTAGTCTTTTTTAATCTCGTGCACGTCGCGGGCAATTGAAAGCGCCGTTTTCTTCAACTCCGGGTTAAGATCCAGTCCCGACAGCTTCTCATACAGACGATAAGCATTACTCATCGCTGACTCAATTTCGTCGGTATTCTTTTCCATAAAGTACACTTCGTTTTTCAGACGAGTCGTCATGAGATAAAGGCGCTGGTAGCGGTTTTCATGCTCCATTTTCTTCATCAGGGCGCGATAATTCTGCTCGCCAAGCAGAATAGAACCCGCAATAATCGTACGCGCTACCGCGATTCCAAACAAATAAAAATAGACCTGCGTATCGAGACTATTATACCGCATTCCCGTTCGCAGCCCGACCTCGAAAATATTCGCGCAGAAATCGCTGAGCACCATCCCAACGATCATCTGCTGAAACGGAATGGTATGTTTGTTTTTTATAAAAAGCGAAAATAGCAACCCATAGGCCACATAAAACAAACCGCCAATCAGCGCAACCGTCACGTTATCCTGCAGCTGAGCAATTCCCGAGCTGATCAGAAATAAACGCACCACAAAGACCATTGCGCCTGTCACACAGCCAACTGCCGCCGAGTTTTGATCCTTGGCAATTGTCATGAGTAAAACAGGAAACAAGATGACAGCTGCTGAAATACGAAAGTTATCTGTAAAGAAATTGAAATACAACTGAGAGGAAAAAGTCACAATAACCGCAATCAGCAACGTTCGCTTCCAGTTCTTTAAATCATTCATTTCCTCTCCCCTTACCGCAATCATATTCTCCCTTTCTTTGCTTATATTCTACCCGGCACTGCCTGATACGCCTGCCTGCGCAGATTCGTGTAAGCGCAGAGAAAACCGCCTCTCTTAAAAGGATAATACTTCTTAAAATCCCTTTTTTATTTTTCATTTTAATTATACCATAGCTTTTTGTAAAATCAACTATGTGGAAAGAGAAGCTGAAAAAGAGTGACTTTTTATGTATTTTCTCGTATTTCATCAAGCTATTTCTAACAAAAATTAAAATTTTATTGATTAAATATACCAAATTATCGCTTTCGTTTTTATGTATTTTTTTGCAGTATTTTAACCAAAAAGAACATTAATAATTCACCCGTTTCTGCACCATTAAATTTTGTTTTTTCCACTCGACAGTGGGGCGCAAAGGCCTTTCAAACACCGGGAAAAGTGTGCGCAAAAAAATCTCCCGTATTCAAAACGAATACAGGAGAGACCAATATCCACTTAATTGACCTTGTTGCCCGGGAAAGTAATGGGTTTACCGTTCATCACCTCTACGATACCCTGCGCAGCGGTGGAGCAGCAGCGCACAACAGCCTGACGGGTTGTAGCGGCAGTGTGAGGAGTCATGATCACGTTGTCCATCTCCAGCATGGGGTTGGTAGAATCGATTGTTTCTTGATCGAATACGTCCAGACCCGCGCCCAGAATGATACCTTCCTGCAAAGCCTTAATCAGGTCAGCTTCTACGACAACGTCGCCGCGGCTGCAGTTGATAAACAGAGCCTTGGGCTTCATCTTCTGAAAAGCTGCATAATTGATGCTGCCGCGGGTAGAGGGGAGGGAGGGCAGGTTAAGGCTGATAACGTCGGCCTGGGCCAGCACATCGTCTCTGTTTTCCAGCAGCTTGACGGGAGCCTTCATGTGCTCCTGCTTGGCATAGGGGTCGTAGCCGATCACTCTCATCCCAAAGCCCAGAGCCGCCTTGTTGGCGATGATCTGGCCCATGCGACCGCAACCCAGAATCCCCAGGGTCATGTTCTCGAGCTCAAAAGTATCCTGCAGAGTGTAGCGAACATTAAAGTTACCGCTGCGGAATTCTTGGTCAACATGTCTGTAACGCCGGGCGGTCATCAACATTAGCAGCAGCACGTGCTCTGCAACAGAATTGGTGTTTCCCAAAGGTGCGTAAACCACCTGGATGCCCTTCTTTGTGGCATATTCCATGTCAATGTTGTTCAGGCCCACACCATGCTTCGCAATGACCTTCAAGTTCGGGGAAGCATCCATCATAGCGGGGGTAACCATTTCGGTACGGCACATCATGGCGTCTACCTGGTGCTCTCGAATCTCTTTGATGAAAGCATCTTCAGAATGTCCGCTGGTCACGATGACCTCAGCGCCGTCATCCCACAGAATTTGTTTGCCGGAAACATCCAGTTCCTTTAAAAACAGCACCTTATACTTCATAACTCACGTTCTCCTTTTGCCCATATCCTTGCAATAAATCAATAGGCGGGCGCATAAACGCCCGCCTATCTCAATCAACCAATTTAAAATGTTTTGGTTTGTTTAGAAAATGCCCTGTGCCAGCATTGCGTCGGCAACCTTCTTGAAGCCCGCGATGTTCGCGCCGGCTACCAGGTTGTAACCCAGGCCAAATTCTTCAGCAGCAGCAACAGAAGAATCGTGGATGTTCTTCATGATCTGATGCAGCTTCTCGTCAACCTCTTCCGCAGTCCAAGACAGTCTCTCGCTGTTCTGGGACATCTCCAGACCGGAAACTGCAACGCCGCCGGCGTTAACAGCCTTGGAAGGAGCAACGATCATATTCTTCTGGCTCATCAGGTATACCAGAGCGTCGTTGGTGGTGGGCATGTTGGCAACTTCGATGTAGTATTTAATGCCATTCGCAACGATCTTCTTAGCCTCGTCCATATTGATGTCATTCTGAGTAGCGCAGGGGAGGATAACATCAACTTTACGGCCCCACGGCTTCTCGCCGGGGAAGAACTGTACGCCAAACTTGTCGGCATAATCCTGAACCTTATCACGGCCGCTGGAACGCATACCGAGCATGAAGTCAATCTTCTCGTCGGTTACGATGCCATCGGGATCGTATACATAGCCGTCAGGACCAGAAATGGTAACAGCCTTGCCGCCCAGTTCCGCAATCTTCTTTACAGCGCCCCAAGCAACGTTGCCGAAGCCAGAGACTGCGAAGGTCTTGCCCTTAATGGTGTCTTTTTCATGTTTCAAAACTTCGTTTACATAGTAGATAGCGCCAAAGCCAGTAGCCTCAGGGCGAATCAAGCTGCCGCCGAAGGAACGGCCCTTACCGGTGATAACACCGTTCTCGAAAGCGCCACGGATGCGGCGATACTGACCATACAGGAAAGCAACTTCTCTTCCGCCTACGCCCAGGTCACCAGCGGGAACGTCGATGTCGGGACCAATGTGACGATACAGCTCAGTCATAAAGGACTGGCAGAAACGCATAATCTCTCCGTCACTCTTACCACGGGGATCGAAATCGGAACCGCCCTTAGCGCCGCCCATAGGCAAAGTGGTCAGGCTGTTCTTAAAGGTCTGCTCAAAGCCCAAGAACTTGATGACAGACAGATTTACGGAAGGAGCGAAACGCAGGCCACCCTTGTAGGGGCCAATTGCTCCGTTGTACTGTACACGGTAGCCGCGGTTTACGTTTACCTTGCCGGCATCGTCAACCCAGGTTACACGGAACTCGATGGTGCGCTCGGGCTCAACCATTCTCTCGAGCAGGCCAGCCTTCTCATACTCGGGATGGGCAGCCACCACGGGAGCCAAAGAAGTAAGAACCTCTTCAACTGTCTGCAGAAACTCGGGTTCGTTGGCGTTTTTCTTCTGTGTTGCTTCCAACACTCTTTCAACATACGCGTTCATAACAAAGACCTCCATAAAAAATTTTTCTCCAAAAATAGGGAAAATTTCGTAAATATACAAAAAGGATTCGCAAGCTCCTGGCTCAGTGCAAGCACTTTCCCAAAAAGCAATTTGCCAATACCTATTTTGTCCAAAAAACGTCGCTATTTTCAGAAAATGCGAAACGGTGTTCTTCCTGAAACCACACAGATCATTCAGAACAACCGATAATCGTTTTTTCCACGCTCTGCCGCCCGGTTATTTTACCCGGGCGGCAGAACCACACACACACTTTTTTTAGAAAATGAAATTCATTGATAACGAAAACTCAGGGCAATCAGATCACGGAGTCCACCAGTTGAGGAAACCGGTAATCGCAGCCGCGTTGACGAAGTCGATAAACAAGCCGCCAACCATAGGAATTACGAAATAAGCTTCTCTTGCGGGACCATACTGCTTTGTAATCGCCTGCATGTTTGCCATCGCGTTAGAGGTAGCGCCCATTGCGAAGCCGATAAAGCCGGCGGTCTGAACCGCAGCGTTGTAGTTCTTGCCCATTACGTTAAACACTACATAGTAGGAGAACAGATACATCAGAATAATCTGAGCTACCAGAGCAACAATCAAAGGCAGTGCCAAATCTACCAGCTTCCACAGCTTGAGGCTCATCATGGCCATTGCCAGGAACAGGTTCAGGGAAAGTCCGCCGATTGTGTCGATCTCATCGCCCGGGTACTTTTTGTTTCTGGAGTCATTGACATTGCGCATCACAGCAGCAACGAGCATGGCGCCGATGTATCCAGGGAGTGTAATACCGGTAGCCGCTTTCAAACCAACAGAAACGAGCTGGCCAATACCGATCGCAACCGCGAGGAGCATTGCTGCCTGAGTAAAGTCAGCACTGGTGCTCTTAAAGGTCTCGCCATCTTCGCCGTCTTCAAGAGCGGCTTCAGAGGATCTGAGGTTGAACTGCTTAATTCTTCTGTAAGCGGTGGGGCCGCCCATAACGGAACCCATTACCAAGCCGAAAACAGCTGCGGTAACGCCTACGATAGTGCCTGTGCCGCCCATGTTGTAGCCGCCATCAGCAATGGAAGCGTCCATGGTTGCACCAAATGCAGCCGCCGTACCGGGGCCGCCGATCAGCGCGGTGGAACCAGCCGCAACGCCGAGTCTGGGGTCCTGGCCGAACGCAGCCAGAATACCGCCGCCCAGGAAGTTCTGCAGGAAGATCATCACAGTTGCCAGCAGCAACATGACGAGGATCGACTTGCCGCCGCTCTTGAGAATCGGAATACTAACTGTGAAACCAACGGTGCAGAAGAATACCAACATAAAGAAGGACTGCAACGTGTCATTAAACGAAATGGTCATTACACCGCTTGCGGTGAGAACTGTATTCACAATGGCGAAATACAAACCACCTACTAGAGGCGCTGGGATACATTTCTCTTTCAGAAAACGAACTTTTTCAACCGTCCAGTTACCAAGCCAGAACAACAGTGCCGCAAGACCTGCCGCCAAGTACATGTTTAGACCGATTGTGGTCATACCGGCATCGCTCGTGCCGATATCAAGGACTCCTTTTAAAACGCCCATAAACTAATCTCCTCCTACAACAATAGAAATTTGGTTGTCTGTAAGTATGACACCACAATGTCAAAATGCTACAGAAAAATACAATAACGTCAAAAAATTAATAAAAAACATTTGACGCCGAAGCGATTATCATCCAACATGCCCAAATAATAGGCTTTTTTCCCGTTATTCTGCCAAAAAACCTTGCTGGAGTCGCTCCACTGTTACCAACCTTGTGGTTTTTTACGAGTTCCACCTTCTCTGTGTCGGAATCCTCTTCCCGCTTCCGCTGAAACATTCGGCAAAGCCATTCTCAGCGGTGGAATACGAAACAAGGGCCGCACACGTTCTTACTCGCCGTGAAAGCTCATCTTATGTACATAAAGCTTTCTGATTTTTGCTCGCTCTTTCAATAGAACGGAATACAAATTCTATTTACAGAGCGATGTGAGCTGTGGAAGTGGGCTCCTTCATTCCAATGCGCTTTGCAACCTGAACGTAAACTTCCGGGTCACCCGAAGTGCAAATGGTAAAGCTGCCTTCTCCCTCTTGCGCCAGAGAGTCCTTTTCCGTCAAGTAATCGCGAACAACATTGGCCTGCTCAAGGGCCGGATTTATGAAGGAAAGCTCAGGGTAGCATTCTTTGAAATTCTTTTCAATAATGGGATAATGCGTGCATCCCAAAATGACGTGCTGAACCTGAGGGTCTCTGGACAAAATGTTGTCGATCTGGGTGCGGATTTCAGTGTTAATGTCGTGCTGATTGAAGTCACCTCTGTCAACCAGCCCCGCCAGCAGCGGGCTGCCCTTGCCGGTCACCTGAACCTCCGGATCAAGCCGATGAATCAGCTTATCGTAGTTACCGGATGCAACGGTGAATTCCGTGGCAATCAGGCCAACTCTTTTGATTCCCGAATGCACCACATATGCAGCTGAAGGATCTACAATGCCGATGATCTTAAAATCAAAACCCGGTGTAAGTACGTCGACAAGAGTGGAAATGGTGTTGCAGGCAATCGCGACAACCTTTACTTCACGGTCGCCCAGGAAACGGAGCATTTTACGGCTCAGCTCTGTGATCTCCTCCGCAGTTCTGTTCCCATAAGGACAGTTGGCGCTATCGCCAAAATACAGGATGTCCTCATGAGGCAGGATACGCTGAATTTCTTTCGCAACAGTAAGCCCGCCAATGCCGGAATCCATTACCCCAATGGAGCCCTTTAAGTTTGACATAACAGCCTCCTTTGTGCCGCCGGGCAGTTGCCTGTCCGGACCGTCAAATAAATTCACGCCCTTATTATAGTGCATTTGTTTTGCAAAGGCAATAGGCTGAAAACGGCGATCAGCGGTGGATTCCGCCTTTGTTTGTCCTCTGTTCACGGACACGTGTAAATTCTACTTTTACAATAACGTAGTCTCCTTTTTTTCCCTTGTTTCGAGCCTTTTTTTCTTTTGTTTTACTATCCCTTGTATCACTCGAAGCCAGTCTCTCATTTTGCGGGCCATACCGCCCTCCTCACGGCATGAGCCGTTTCTCCAACCGCAATCTCTCTCTTTGGCAGTGCATAGAGTACAATCATGCCGAAAACGCAAGAACACCGTTCCTATCCCTTTTTTGCCGCCTCGGCCTGCGGCGCAGTTGGCCAACTTGTTCCAATAAAAGTTTGTTTCTTCCCAGAGTCTGTTTATGTGTATGTACCCTACCATATATTGATTCCTGTGGTTTTGTAGTATTTTGATGTAATATGAAGTATCTAAAAATTTTGCACGTTTCTATCTGTAGCACCCTAAAAACATTCTATACAAAGGTAACAAATTTGGGCCTTGCAATTTCCATCTTCTGTCCTCGTAATGAATACAAATAATTCTTGAAAAAAATTAAAAAAATATGAATTTTTTTTGAACTGAGTGTAAATACGGTCTTTTTCCTCGTTAGAAATTGCACTTTTTCCGCAATAATAACAGGGAGCAGTCGGTTTTCTTTCCTCACCAACAGGAAAAAAACAAAGGGGCGGCCACCCCGGCCGCCCCTTTGTGTGAAAATCTAATTGTTATGCTGCCTTTTTTACTGTTTCTTTCTCACCTTGATCAATCAGATCCTTATAAAATTCCAAAAAGCTGTTGTTGCCTTCCGCGACCATAGCTTCCGGGTGGAACTGAACGCCTACAATATAAGTATTGTCTTCCTTCACGATGCCTTCAACAATCCCATCAGGGGCTTTCGCGACGATTTTCAGGTTTTTGCCCAAATCCTTAACGGACTGATGGTGCCACGAATTGACGGTGTATTCCCCCTTGCCGCCAAACGCGTCCGCAATCAGGTTGTTCGCATCCACGTTGACCTGGTGCTTGACAAATACTTCGCCCTTCGGGTCGCGGTGAATGACTTGAACGTCGGATTTATGCATACTGGGGAAATCCTGATACAGCGTCCCTCCGCAAACTACGTTGAGGAACTGCATGCCGCGGCAGGTACACAAAGTTGGCATATCCGCCGCAATTGCAGCTTTCAAAAGCAAGGAATCGGAGGTGTCACGCGCAGCGTTTACCGTTTCGAGCTTCGGGTCGGGCTTTTCATTATAATAGAGTTGGGGATCGATGTCCTCGCCACCGGTCATGACCAGTGCAGAAACCTCGCTGAGGGCTTCTTTGGCTTCGGCTTCCGTTTTAATCTGCGGCAGGAAGACAGGCTCGCCGCCGGCCTTTGTCACCGCGTCAGCATACATCTGTATGTACTCGTCGACTTTGTCGGCTGCCCACGAAACGCCGACCTTGACTTTGGTGTCGTCTGCCTTCACCGCAGACGACGCAGGCGATGCGGAGCTCTCCGGAGCTTTTGATTGAGTTGAGGAACCATTGCAGGCTGCCATTGAAATGCTAAGGGACACTGCCAGAAGAAGTGCGCTAATTTTCTTGACCTTTTCCATGTTTTCCTCTCCTTTTGAATGGTAATAAATTAGACCTCTTACAGAGCACATCCTGAAAAAGCACCGAATGATATACTGCAAGAAGTCTTATTTACTAAAAGTAATCCACAGTATTCAAAATAATGCAACAAAAATACAAAAAACTACAATGACCGACAAAAAAATTTTAAGGCTTTGGCTTTCTCCAGCGAGCCTTGCCGCTAATTTGCTCCACCGGAATTTTCACGATCTCCATGCGGTCTACGCCGCCCTCAATCTTCTTTTTCAGAAACATGCCGCCATCCGGCAGGCCGTATTTGTCACACAGTATTCGAAGCACCTGAATCTTTTCGTCGCGGTCTGTGACAAACTCCGCCCGGCCGGTCGCAATCGCGCTCTCAAAATCGGTGGTGTACTGCTCGGGATACAGCAGAGTCTGACCAACACACGTCACACAGACGCGGGAATCCTTTTTCAGGTTGTCCAGCTTCTGGCCTTCCTTTGCCATGTGAATATAAATAACGCGGTCCTTCACCACACAAGAAATCGGCACTCCGTAGGGCGCCCCGTCGTCCGCGTTTACGGTGCAGAGCGTTGCATATTCGGCGTTCTCCAGAATCTGATAAGCCTCGTCTTCTGTAATCTGTCTTTCTTTTTTTCTCATAGGACGCATAATGAATCCTGTCCTTTCTGTCTTTAATTGATATTAAAATAAAAGTTCTTCTTGCGTGCATGATACCTTATTTCCCTGAAAAATACAAGAAGCACGCAAGCCCATTGCAGCGTTTCAGCAGAAACGCCGCAGCGCTTTTCTTTACACAAAATCTGTGATGTGGTACAATAGCAGCAAATACCGACCGCACAAAGGAGAGCGCTTTCGTCATGATATTATCGGGAAAAGAGATTCTAAAGCATCTGGGCAAAGAAATCATCATCGACCCGTATGATGAAACGAAGATGAACCCGAACAGCTATAATTTATCCTTGCACAATGAGCTTTTAGTTTACGACGCCCCCGTGCTGGATATGAAAACCCCCAACCCCGCAACTCTGATTACCATTCCGCCGGAGGGCCTTACTCTGGCCCCGGGCCGTTTGTATTTGGGCCGCACCCGGGAATTCACAAAAACCGAAGGGTTTGTGCCTATGCTGGAGGGGCGCTCCTCCATCGGCCGGCTTGGGATGTGCATCCACGCCACGGCAGGGTTCGGCGATGTGGGCTTTGCCGGCTTCTGGACACTGGAGATTTTCGTTGTACAGCCACTGATCATCTACCCGGACGTAGAGGTCTGCCAGATTTATTACCATACACTCAATGGGGAATACGACGCGTATTGCAGCGGCAAATACCAGAACAACAAAGGGATTCAGCCCAGCCTGCTGTATAAAGACTTTGAGAAGAACCAGAAATAACGCTCCGTTTGCACTTAACTTAAAAAAAGAAGGCTCCGTTTTGGAGCCTTCTTTTTCATTTCAAAATCAAAGTGTTTGCTTTTCAAATTCCCTCAAACCTTTTTCATTATATAATAATGCTCTATATACTCAAGAATCAAATTTTCGGTATCCGCTCAAAAAGAAGCAGGCCCTTGTCTTTTTCCACAAGGGCTGGATAAAGTGTGGAAAACGGTCTTTCTACCCAGAACAAAATAATAACCGGATTTAAAAAATCCGGCACGTTTGCACTAAAGGTGATCATTTTTCTCGCTTTTGCAATTCATCTTGCAATTTTTGGAAAAAACTGGTATGATTTATCTCGTAAGGTACAATTAAGTGCAAAGCGGGAACGGAGTGCAGCAACACTCCGTCCCCTGCTACGGAGAAACACCCTCCATAACAACAGCTTTCGCTGCGAATTGCAAGCACAATTATAACCCATTTTCTCCCTTTTGTACAGAGGGGAGGGAGAAAGCCCCGAATGGGAATTGTGAGTTGCACTTGAAATAGTAGCGCTGTGTTATGGAAGCACCCCTTATGAGGGATTCCGTGACCAGCGCTTTTTTGCTGCCTTACAGACAAAGGCAAAGCGGAGCCGGGTTTCTGGATATTTATAGGATAGACCAGGAATTCAGGAAGCAGATTCCCAACATGATATTGCAGTCCCTTTAAAACCGCGGGCCGCCCCCGGCACCGTGGCCCCGGCTCCGCCGCGCTATTGTCTGTAAGAAAGCCTTTCCCGCACGCATCGCCCGTGTGCGGCTGCCGGCCATTTAGGCCGTAAGCGCTGTCCCTCGTTTTGAGGGGCGGCGCTGTTTTTTTTGCAAGCTCAGTCTGCCTGCTTTCGCAGAACTTGCCCTCGTGCCGGGGCGAGGCTTTGCTTTTCTCCTAAGAGAATTTATTTTTTCTCCGGGGGGACCCGTGGGGATTCTGCTGGCGCAGGCTTGCCCCTCATGCCGGGGCGGGCACTTCCTTTCGCGGCGAGGCGAAAGGAAGCAAAGGCTCGCCAAAGGACACCTTTGGAATCCGTTTGGGGAACAATCCCTTATTGCGTAAACGAAACCCCTCGGGAAGGCGCTCCATTGAAAATGCCCACTCTCCGAGCTTCATCTGAACATAAGTCTTGCTGTCCCGTCTGTCGGCGGGCATTTTCAAAGCGCTCTCGTTGGCTCGCAGTTTGTAGGTGCGGCTTCGCCTCTGAACACGATTAGCAAACTACTTTTTCTCACAAAACAAGACATGCAATGTAAAAGAATTTGTTTTTTTCTCCGGGGTTTCCCCGTGGAATTCTGCTGGCGCAGGCTTGCCCCTCATGCCGGGGCGGGCACTTCCTTTCGCGGCGAGGCGAAAGGAAGCAAAGGCTCGCCAAAGGACACCTTTGGAATCCGTTTGGGGAACAATCCCTTATTGCGTAAACGAAAACCTTCGGGAAGGCGCTCCATTGAAAATGCCCACTCTCCGAGCTTCATCGGGAAACAAGCGAAGCAATCCCGTCTGTCGGCGGGCATTTTCAAAGCGCTCTCGTTGGCTCGGAGAGGGGGAGCCTTACGGTAGCTTTGATTGACTATAAGTTCAACCATAGTTTTGATTTGTCGATTTGCAGAGCAAATCTTGCTCCAGCAAAAAACGCGGCGAAGCCGCCTAGAAACTTCGAGCCAACGAGAGCGCTCGGTAAGGGTGCGCCGCCGAACGAAAGCGGCACACTGCCTATCCCCACAAAGCAAGGCGCGTGCGCACTTTCCATAGAGCGCCTTTCCGGCGGCTATTGTTAATGGGAGCAGGAACCGTTCCCAAAAACGGATTCCGAAGGCGGAGCCTTGGGCGAATCTTTGTTTACTTTCTTTTCGTAAAGAAAGTAAATGCCCGCCCCGGCATGAGGGGCAACCCCTGCGCCAGCAGAATCTTCCCTTGCGGGAACCGCAATAAAAAAACAGCCCCTCTCGCGAAAGCAAGAGAAAAAAGAACCGGCACGCAGTGCCGCTCTCCCCGTGCCAACGAGAGCGCTCGGTAAGGGTGCGCCGCCGAATGAAACCGGCACACTGCCTGTTCCCACAAAGCAAGGCGCGTGCGCACTTACCATAGAGCGCCTTTCCGGCGGCTATTGTTAATGGGAGCAGGAACCGTTCCCAAAAACGGATTCCGAAGGCGGAGCCTTGGGCGAATCTTTGTTTACTTTCTTTTCGTAAAGAAAGTAAATGCCCGCCCCGGCACGAGGGGCAACCCCTGCGCCAGCAGAATCTCCCTTTACCAGGGAAAACCGCCACAAATCACGCTCCGGCGCATAGCGCCGCCGAACGGAAACGGCAAACTATCTGTTCTCGCTCAAACGAGAGAAAAACAACATGCCCCGGTATGAGGGGGCAGGCTAAATCTGCCCGTCAGGCCCGCAGACGGATCGCGCTGAACGCGAGAATCGCCACCGCGAGCAGCAGCGCCTGCGCTACATTAATATTAACCATCAGCCCGAATGTAAAATTGACCACCGCCAGATCAACCGTGACCGGCTTTAAACCGAAATCGGCGCTCATGCCCAGCCACGCGAGAAGCGGAAGCTTCGCCGTTACCGTGCCGAGCAGCTTGCCCAGCACCACTGCCAGCACAAGCAGAATAACCAGAAACAAATTTTTCAGCCAATTATGTTTCATTGTGGTTCTCCTCTTTTCTATCCGTTACCGTTTTCCGGTGGAGCCGAATCCTCCGGCGCCGCGCTCGGTGCTGTCCAGCTCTTCTGCCTCCTGCACCGGCGGCAGAAGCACCGGCGAAATCACCAACTGGGCAATCCGCTCCCCGGGCTGGATGGTATAAGGCTCCTGCCCCAGATTACAAAGCCCAACACGGATTTCACCCCGGTAATCACTGTCGATGACGCCGACACTGTTCGAAAGGGTAATGCCATGGCGCACGGCCAAGCCGCTGCGGGCATATACAAGCCCCACCCACTCCGCCGTGGGCAACGCCATCGCCAGCCCGGTTGGGATCATCGCCCGGCCGCCCGGCGGCAGAAGCACCGGCTCCTCCATGCAGGCCGTAAGATCCATCCCTGCGCTGCCGGGGGTGGCCCTCTGCGGAATCACCGCATTCGGGTGCAATTTTTGAAATCGAATGGGTTCCATTGTTGTTCCTCCTGCCTGATTTTGCTACTCAATCCCACGATAATATAACCCCCGTGTAAAAGGGTGCTGATCTTTGTCACGTTTTGTATTTTCCACAGCCCGCAAACCGAGGTAATTCCGAAAGATTTCCTCAATTTCCACAGAGTTTTCCACAGTGAATCTTAAAACTCCGAAATCCTGCCCGCGAACTTCGCGCATACGGTCCGCCAGATACAGCGGAACCGAGTTCAGCACCTCGCTCGCGTCGCCGTCGCACTGTACGGGGAACCGCACGCCGCGTCGGTCTGTCAGCCAGGCGTTACCGCCGCACTCGGCACAGCTCTGCGTGCCGTTTTTACCGGGGCAGTTGCGGCACAGCATCAGCGGCTGTCGACCGTACAGCACCAGCCCGCGCGGCAGATTGCCGCCGAGCGCCGCCGCCTGTGCGAGCGTCAGCTCAAATGAAAGCTCCGTATCGCGCAGACCCTGATTCTTCAGCCAATCCAAAGCCGGAGTATTCATCGCGTTCAGTGAAAATCCGCCATGCACCGTCATCCCGCTTTCGAGCGCAAGACCGACCGCGCCGAGCGTTCCGGCCCACACATCGCGAATTCCAACTGCTTTGAGCGCAGTCAGTTTTTCCTTCAGCCGGTTTTCCGAACCGAAAATTCCGCGCGGCAAGGCCGCCGCCATTGGGAAACCGCAGGCAAGCAGTTGTTCGAACTGTTTCTCCGGCACGGACACCGGTAGATACACCAGCTCGCACTGCTGTGCCAGCTCCGGCACATCCTCCGCCCTCCGAAAGGAAGCGCGCAAACGCGGCAGCTTTGCCGGCTGATGCGGCTCGCCAGCCGGAATGGGGAGGCGCGTAAATACAGTAGGCTCACGCCGCTCGCGTAAAACCATAAGTTGCTCCAGCGCCTCGCGGCGCAGCCGGTTTAACATGGAGAGGGGCAGAGAAAGCCCCGGCTCGATTTCACACTGGATATTCTGCGCGGCAAACGGGGTGCCGCCGGTCTTTTGCAGCTGCACACGGCAGCGCTCCTCGTCGATCGGCCGGTTAACCGCCGGCTCGGGACACTCACCCAAAGCCTCTGCGCGATGGCCGTCTGCATCGGTGACGGAGAGCAAAACCGGCTTCCCGGCCCGCACCATCAGCTCCAACTGCACCGGAACACGCGGCAGCTCGTCCTTATACAGGGCATGCAGCTGCCCGAATACATCCTTGGTGGCTCCGGTCACATCCTCTTTGGAACGGATGCCGAACATCTCACGCCCCAGCTTGCCGTCGAGGTAGCCCGTCGTAAAGCCCGACCGGGAAAATACGGCGGAAAGATTCTCCGTCAGCTCCGGCGGAATCGGCTGACCGTCGGCGGAATACCGGCAGGCGGCTGTCGCCGCGGCAACGTATTCCGGGCGCTTCATGCGGCCCTCAATTTTCGCACTGGTCAAACCCGCAGCCTCCAGCTCCGAAATACGGGTAATCATCGAAAGATCCTTCAGGCTCAGGTCGTTGCCCGTGCCGCCGGGCACGGAAAAGGGCAGGCGGCAGGGCTGGGCGCACATGCCCCGGTTGCCGCTGCGCGAGCCGAGTACCGAGCTGAAATAGCACTGGCCCGACACCGACATACATAAAGCGCCATGCACAAAGCTCTCAATCTCGATGGGCGTGTCCTTTGTACCGTCTTTGATTTCGCGAATCTGCGCAAGAGACAGCTCGCGCGCCAGAACCACCCGGGTAAACCCGTTTTTCGCCATCAGCCTGGCGCCCGCCGGGTTGGTGATCGACATCTGGGTTGATGCATTCAGCCTTAGCTCCGGGGCGCGCTCCCGCAGCAGCGCAATCAAGCCCGGGTCCTGCACAAGCAGCGCATCCACCGCGAGGGAGCAGGCGTATTCCGCTAACTCCAGCGCGGCTGGCAGTTCCTCCTGGCGCAGCAGGGTATTGAGCGCCAGATAGACTTTAACGCCCCGGACATGGCAGTATTCCACTGCCTGCCGCAGGGCGTCATCGTCAAAATTTTTCGCAGCCGCCCGCGCAGAAAACGCGCTGGCGCCCAAATACACCGCATCCGCGCCGGAGCGCACCGCGGCAATCAGGGAATCCGGTGACCCAGCGGGAGATAAAATTTCCATGGTTTGTATCCCAACCTTTATTCAGCATAAAATAAACAGCAAAGCGGCGGTAACGCCGCTCCCGAAAAATGGCGCTACCGCTTTGGCCTTTTTTTCTTTTTTCCCAAATACATCACGTATAGAGCAAACACCACAACCATCATCGTCCCGTACGTAGAGGTGGAAGACGGCTCCTTTATAAGCGTCCCCAGAACATTATAGCCCACCAGAAACATGACAGCCGCAAGCACCAGAACTACGGCATAATCACGGTTGCTCATCACAGTGTCCCTTTCTTCCTCCGCATGGGTATATTCGGTATTCAGTCCGTTTCCTTCTTTTCAAAAAAGCTCATAAAGCTGCTGCGGTCCAGCTCCTCCGGCACCTGTGCGGACGCCGGGCGGGAGTAGTGGCCGGTATGCACGTTCGGCACAGCGGGCGCGGTGGGCCGTGCTTCCTCCAAACTCTGCTCTTCAGCAGAAAGCTCGAACTCTTCCGGCTCTTCCAGAGGCTTCGGCTCCGGCAAAGGCTCGGGTTTCTCCTGCACCGGTGCGGCGGGGGCGGGGCGCACAAGCTCCCGCTCCGCGCTCTGGGCGGCTTCGCCTGCCGAAAGACGGGCGCGCAGGGTCTGAATCTCCTGCTTCATACGCTCAATTTCACGGCGGGCCTCATCGGCCTCCAAACGGCTGCGGGAGGAATCCTCCAGGTAATCCTTAATCTGCGAGCGCAGATTATCCGCCGCCGCCACGGCTTTTTTCGACTCGTCGCAGAACGACAAAGCGGTTATGATCGCGGCCAGGGTTAAAGAAACCCGGTCGTTTTTGGACATAATGCTCTGAATGCTTTTTTCCACTTCATCCCCAAGTGCAAGCACATAAGTCTCGTTATCCTCCGAGGTAAGGGTACACTCGGTTCCGCAAATATTCAGACGCACCTTAATCTTATTCATGGTGACCATCCTTTCACAGCCTTGGCAGCAGGCCGGCATTCCATACAATCTCTTTTATTATAAGCCATTTTCAGCAATTAGGAAAGAGCCTGTCGCGTTTTGCCGGATTTTCTTTCGCACGCGCGCGGAAAAACGGCGCCCCACTCAAAACCGGTTTTGTTTAATTTGCCTAAATTTACGCCCGTTTTCTCCTGGTAAGGAACCAGCGCAAAATCAATGCGACTTACTTTGTTTTGATGGGAATACGGGCAAAATTTACGTTTTTTTCTTATTTATTCTGTCAGTTTATTGGAATTGTATTTCGGCTCTTTTTGGTATACAATAAACATAAATCTTATTTGGCATATGATAGGGAAAAAAGTTGCTTTCTTTTGGAATAGAATTGGAGGATATGATCAGATGAATTATACGCTTTCAAAAAAAGAAATTCAGGCGCGCGTCAAAGAAACGCTGAGCCATGAAATGAGTGTGGAATGGCAGGACGCCACCGATGAGCAGTACTACAAGGCCGTGGCCCTGGTCGTGCGCGATATGATGGTAAAGGGCCGAAAGGAATTTCGCGAGGATGCGAACAAAACCGGCACCAAAACCATCTACTATTTATGTATGGAGTTCCTTCTGGGCCGCTCGCTCAAAAATAACCTCTTTAACCTCGGGCTGGAGGATTCGTTCCGCCAGGCGCTTTCCGGCATGAATGTGAATTTGGACAGCGTTTACGAGCAGGAACCGGACGCGGGCCTTGGCAATGGTGGTCTGGGGCGTCTTGCGGCCTGTTTTCTCGACGCGCTGGCCACGCTTGGCTACCCGGCGATGGGCTATTCGCTGCGGTACGAATATGGCATCTTCCGCCAAAAGCTGGTGGAGGGCTGGCAGACCGAGCTGCCGGATTTCTGGCTGCCGGGCGGGAGCGTATGGTTCCAGCCGGTACCGGACCGTGCGGTTGAGGTGCATTTTGACGGAACGATTGAGGAATCGTGGAACAACCAGTACCACATTGTACGCCACAAAAACTACACAAAGGTGCTGGCGGTACCGTATGACCTGTACGTGGCCGGCATGGATGGCCGGGGCGTGAGCCGCCTGCGCGTGTGGGCCGCCACCTCTGCCGAAGCAGACTTCGACATGAAGCTCTTCAACGGCGGCGATTACCTGCGCGCCATGGAGCAAAACGCGATGGCCGAGGTCATCACGAAGGTACTGTACCCCGAAGACAACCACCCCGAGGGCAAGAGCCTGCGCCTGACACAGCAGTATTTTCTGGTTTCCGCCACCATTCAGGACATCATCCGCCGGCATCTGTCTGTGAATCGCACGCTTGACAACCTTCCGGAAAAGATTGCAATTCACCTGAACGACACACATCCGGTGCTGGCCATCCCCGAAATGATGCGCGTGATGCTCGACGAGTGCGGCTACGGGTGGAATCAGGCCTGGAGCATTGTTCACCGCACGATGGCGTATACAAATCACACCGTGATGGCCGAGGCGCTCGAGTGCTGGGGCGTGGATCTGTTCCGCCGCCGCCTGCCGCGCATCTACCAGATCGTGGAGGAAATTAACCGCCGCTTCTGTGCCGAAATGCACAATAAAGGCGTAGACGGTTACAAGGTGGGGCGCATGGCTCCGCTCAACGACGGTTATGTAAAAATGGCAAACCTGGCAGTGGTCAGCACGCACTCCATCAATGGCGTGTCGCAGCTGCACAGCGATATTTTGAAGCAGACCGTATTCCAAGATTTCTACTCCGAAATGCCGGAAAAATTCCGCAACGTAACAAACGGCATCGCCTACCGCCGCTGGCTGAATCAGTCGAACCCCGCATACGCCGCTCTGCTCACCGAGCTGATCGGGGAGGAGTACATCCACAATGCCGCCCGGCTTGACCGCCTTCTCAAATTCCAGAACGATAAAGCCGTGCTGGAGCGCATGGCGAAAATTCGCCGCGGCAACAAGGAGCGCATTGCGGCTTATGTGCTGAAAAGCAATGGCATAGAGATTGACCCCGACTCCATTTTTGACGTTCAGGTCAAGCGCCTGCACGAATACAAGCGCCAGCACTTGAACGCGCTCGAAATCCTTACCACCTACCAGTGGCTGCGCGACAACCCGAATGCCGACTTTACCCCCAGAACGTATTTCTTCGGCGCGAAGGCCGCGCCGGGCTACTATATGGCAAAGCAGATCATCCAATTTATTGTAGATCTGGGCAACACCATTAACAACGACCCACGCGTGAATCAGAAAATGAAGATCGTCTATCTGGAGGATTACCGCGTAACGCTCGCCGAGCTGCTCATCCCATCGGCAGACATCAGCGAGCAGATTTCGCTCGCCGGCACCGAAGCTTCGGGCACCAGCAACATGAAATTTATGATCAACGGCGCGGTGACGCTCGGAACGCTCGACGGTGCAAACGTGGAGATTCACAACGCTGTGGGCGATGAAAACATCCTGCTGTTCGGCATGACCACTCCGCAGGTGCAACAGTTGAAAAAGGACGGGTATTACCCCGCGGGAATCTACCAAAACCACCCCATTCTGCGCCAGGCGCTGGACGAAATGGGCAGCGGCTTCGGCGGCGTCAGCTTCCGCTCCATCGCGGATTCGCTGAAAAACTCTGACCCCTACATGGTACTGGCGGACTTTGACGACTATTCCCGCGCGCGCCGCCTTTCGCAGCAGCTGTACCAAGACCCCGACCAGTGGTACCGCATTGCGCTCATCAATACCGCCCACGCGGGGCGCTTTTCCGCTGACCGAGCCATCCATGAGTATGCCACGGAGATTTGGAATGCAGAGCCGGTGCCCGAGGCGGGACAGGAACACGCGGAAAAGACGGAGCAATAACGCTCCGCCGAAAAACGGCAAGAAGGAGCTTCTTAGAGTATGTTTGATTCCAGAAACCCTGTGTATAAAAATCCGGTGGGGGCTACCCCCGCAGGGCAGGGCATTCATTTTAAAATCACGCTTCCCCGCAGCCTGGGCTGCACCGCCGCCATACTGAGCATGCAGGAGGACGGCGGCGAGCATTTCAACTGGGAAATGTTCTGGTGCGGAATGAACGGGGACGACCAGGAGTGGTGGGAATGCGATTTTATCCCGCCGCGCAGCGGACTGTATTTTTACTCTTTTTCGTTGCAGACGACCCGGGGCATGCTCGGCCTGAACCGTGCGTTCGGCGGCCGGGGGGAACTGTCCGGCGCGAGCAAATGGCAACTCACCGTATACGAGCCGGGGTTCGAAACGCCCCGGTGGCTCTCCGGAGGAATTTTGTACCAGATTTTTCCCGACCGCTTTTATTCCTCCGGTGAAACGAAGGAGAGCATCCCTTCCGGCCGCAAAATGCACGCCGAATGGGGAGAGGAGCCGGAGTGGCGCCCCGACGAAACCGGCGAGATCACAAACCGCGATTTTTTCGGCGGCGATTTAAAGGGCATTACTCAGAAGCTGCCATATCTGCAGTCTTTGGGCGTCACCTGCCTCTATTTGAACCCGATTTTAGAATCTCACTCCAACCACCGGTACGATACGGCAGATTACAGCCGCGTTGACCCGCTGCTGGGCACGGAGGAGGAGTTTGCAGAGCTGTGCCGCGCAGCGGAACAGCTTGGCATCCGCGTTCTTTTGGATGGGGTATTCAACCACACCGGCAGCGACAGCGTCTATTTTAACCGCGAAGAGCGCTACCCTGGGCCCGGCGCATACCAATCAAAGGAGTCTCCTTATTACGGCTGGTATGAATTTCAGTCGTGGCCCGACAAATACGACTGCTGGTGGGGTTTTCTCACTCTGCCTTGCATTAACGAGTGCTGCGAAAGCTACCGGCAGTACCTGTGCGGCAAGGACGGCATCGTGCGCAAATGGCTGCGCCTGGGGGCGGCGGGCTGGCGGCTGGACGTAGCGGATGAGCTTTCCGATCCGCTGCTCGACCTGATCTCTCAATCGGCCAAGGCGGAGAAATCCGACGCCCTGATTCTGGGTGAGGTGTGGGAAGACGCCTCGAATAAGATGGCCTACGGGCAGCGCCGCCGCTATTTTCAGGGCCGCCAGCTTGACAGCGTGATGAACTACCCCTTCCGCAATGCGGTGCTGGGCTTTTTAACCGGTATGCGCGCTCAGGACGCAATGGAAATCCTGCTGACGGTGCAGGAAAACTACCCACCGCAGGTACTGCGATGCCTGATGAACCACCTTGGCACGCACGATACCGAACGCGTTCTCACCGTTCTGGGCGGCGAAGCCCTGAACGGGCGAAGCCGCGAATGGCAGAGCCGGCAGCGCCTGAGCGCACCGCAGCGTGAGATTGCCCTGCGGCGGCTGCGGGCCGCTTCGCTGATGCAGTATACCCTACCCGGCGTTCCGTGCGTCTATTACGGCGACGAAGCCGGAATGGAGGGCTACCGCGATCCGTTCAACCGCAGCTGCTTCCCGTGGGGGCATGAGGACACGTCGCTGACAGAGTGGTACCGCTTGCTGGCAAAGCTGCGACAGACGGCCCGAGCCGCGCTGGAGGATTCCCCGATGGTACCGGTAGGTGCGTTCCGCCGCTGCCTTTGTTATATTCGCCAGGGGAAAACGCAACGCCTGCTGGTCGCGATCAATTCCGGCAGCGCGGCAGAACAAATCCCCTTGCCCGCAGGTTGGGAGAAGGCCGCCTGCCTGCTCGGAGAATCGCCTTCGAGCGGCATGCTGACGCTCCCGTCCATTGGATTTTCGGCTCTGCTGCTGTAACAGGCGGCGGGCCATCGGCATATTACAGAAAATTATTTTTTAGAATCACTTGACTTTTCCGCCCACTTTGCATATAATAATAAAGCTGTTCGGTCTTAGGACATGCAGCAGCAATTTGCGCTCGTAGCTCAGCTGGATAGAGTGTCTGACTACGAATCAGAAGGTCAGGGGTTCGAATCCCTTCGGGCGCGCCAAAGAAAAGTCATTTGTGAGGATTTGAACTCACAAATGACTTTTCTGTTTTTTTATGATATCATATTATTTAATAAAGTTTATTGATATAATCTAAAACAATGATATGAAGGAGACTGTATGGGTTCAACAAAAGTGAATAAAGGGATTCTATTAATAGAAATCATTATTTGTTTTTTTCTGATGTTGGTATTTAACTCTGTTTTCAGTGGAATCGCCAGCATTTTGAAAACCGACGGACTTTGGGTTGGCATTATGGCCTATTTTGCATCTGCTTCAGCAATTATTGTCTATGTAACTAAAGTGGAAAAAAAGACCGTTGCGTATGTTGGAATAAAAAAGCCTCTTTTTATTGACATACCCAAAGGTTTAATACTTGGATTGTGTATGTTCATCGTGCAGCAAATACCACTTCTTTTAATGAAAATGGATTATACTGCCTTTGCTGTGAAGCCTGATTGGGGCAACATAATCATTATGTCACTGTATTGTTTCTTGTGCGTGGGTTTTGTAGAAGAATTAATATTCAGAGGATTTATATTACAAAAAACACAAGAGCTATGCAAATGGAAAGCTGTTGTTATTCTGGTCAACTGCCTCGCATTCTACGCATTTCACTGGCCACCAGTACGATTTATATTTGGAGAATTTTTTAACATTACTGTAAATACGCTTTTTTTATGCCTATACTTATACAAATCCAAAAACAAGAGCATTGTTCCGCTTATGATAGCTCATGGGTTTTATGACATTTTATCGGCATATTTGCTTCCGGCTTTTCTCTTTTACATAGGCTAATGAGCAAACTCACTAGTGATGACAGTTCAAATCTCAACAATAAAATCCAATGATATCTTAATACAACGTGGCGCGCCAAAACAGAGCAAACGTAATGTTTGCTCTGTTTTTTTGTTTCCTTATCATCAGAGCGCTCCCTCTTTGGGGGAGAAGCCCACGGATACAGACTGGGAAAGGAATCATTTTTCCAAGATAATAAGGAAGAAATGAACTGCTGTAAAAAACGCAAAAGACGGTAGCACAAGCTTTATTTGACTTTAATTTATCCATATGTTATTATAATATCAATTAAATATATTTACTGAAACAAGAGAAGTTCGTAGGAAAATGGCCGCAGCCTGCCGAAGGAGTAACACTCTCAGGTGCCTGATAATTCAGGTGAGGACTATGAATGGATGTAACTCTGGAGAATCCCATTTTTGGGTGCCGAAGGTGTAAGGCTCGAATCATTCGAGCTAATCTCTCAGGCAAAAGGACAGAGATTTGTGCCCAGAATTTTTGGGCCTTTTTGTGTGTACCCGGAGTCAAACCATCAATGTATGGTTTGGCTTTTTTATTTGTCTAAAAAGGTCGGATGCGGCAATCATCACAGTCTCCTTGGCGGCTTTTGTTTCAATTCTGGAGGGGTACTTATTTATGGAGTTGTTTTCTCATTTAGTCAGCAGTATTAACGGAGTATTATGGAATGTATTTTTAATTATTCTTCTCTGCGGAGCCGGTGTTTACTTTACGATCCTGACCAAAGGCATACAATTTCGAAAATTTAAGCAAAGCTTTCGGTCAACCTTTGGCTCGATTACTTTCAGCGGCAAGAGAGCGAGCGAGAAAGAGGGCATGACCTCCTTTCAGTCTCTGATTACCTCTGTGTCGGCTCAAATTGGAACTGGGAATTTGGCGGGTGTTGCTACCGCAATGGTTTCCGGCGGCCCCGGTGCGGTGTTCTGGATGTGGGTCAGCGCTATTTTAGGCATGGCTACCATTTATGCGGAAGCCACTCTTGCCCAACGCTATAAAGCAACAGTAAACGGAACGCTGGTCGGTGGGCCTGCCTATTACATCCGTGCGGCTATCAAGGGCCCGGCAGGGAAGGTGGTTGCTGCTGTGTTTGCTGTTTTGATCATCTTTGCTCTCGGTTTTATGGGCAATATGGTACAGGCGAACTCTGTCGGCGGGGCTATGGAAGCGGCTTTTGGCATTCCTTCCGAAATGGTGGGAGTCGGACTGGCGCTGATTTCTCTGTCGGTTTTCCTGGGCGGCGTAAAGCGTATTGTTGCTGTTGCGGAAAAGGTCGTTCCCTTTATGGCGGTTTTCTTCACCGTAGCTTCTCTGGTCGTGATCTTTGTGAACTTCCAGAACATCATCCCCGCTTTTTATGATATTTTTGTCGGCGCATTCTATCCCCAGGCGATTTTAGGCGGCGTCCTGGGCGTAAGCGTACAGCAGGCAATCCGGTTCGGCATTGCACGTGGATTATTTACGCATGAGGCCGGCATGGGGTCAACCCCGCACGCGCATGCTCTGGCACGCGTTAAAAACCCCTGCGAGCAGGGTCTTGTTGCCATGATGGGTGTTTTTATCGATACAATCGTTTTGCTGCCCCTGACCGTTCTGGCTATTTTAACCTCGGGGGTATTGGGCTCCACCGATACAAAGGGGAACTTCGTTACCGGTATCGAGCTGACTCAGGCCGCTTATTCCCAAGTGTTTGGCCACTTTGGATATGTGATTATCGCGGTCTGCGTCTTTTTCTTCGCCTTTGCAACAATTATGGGCTGGTACTTTTTCGGCCTTGCCAACGTAAAATACCTTTTCGGGAAAAAAGCTGTTTCCGTGTACGCGGTACTGGTTTCCGTTTTTGTAGGCGTCGGTTGTGCACTGAAGGTTGACCTGGTGTGGAGCCTGGCAGATTTATTTAACGGGTTGATGGTGATTCCGAATATTCTGTCGCTGCTGCTCCTTGGAGGGGTCGTCGCCAAGCTAACCAAGAGCTGGGAAGCAGGAGAAGTGTATTCTTCCGATTCAGATCAGGATTAAAATTGCCTGAGCCATTAAGGAAGCGTCTGAAAAAAACAGTGGCGAAAGCTGCTCCGTTTCGCTGGATTCCAAAGAAGTCGGTTCTAAGAGAATCGACTTCTTTTTTGTTTTATGGTAACATGCGATTAATAATCTGATGAAACGAAAGGTGTAAAAAGTCATGGATCGATTTGAATACAAAACACTGTTTACGGATGCCAAGGGCTTCTTGGGTGGAAAGGTTGACGAAAACGAATTTCAGAGGAAGTTAAACGAGTTTGGCGCCCAGGGGTGGGAACTAGTGAGTTCTGTTTCAGCGAATCAAAGCTACGGGAGTACCCGCTGGATTATCTCCACATTTAAACGCAAAATTCCGTAATTCTTTTTGTGACCTACCATAGCATGCGGTTTTTGCACGTTATCGCAGAAAGGATCTGAGAAAAATACAAATGATAAAAACACAAAAATTACAGATAGAGCACATCCCTTCCATTGTTTGGGGAGAGCCGGCGGAACGGGTTTTTCTCGCCGTTCATGGGAACCTTTCGCACAAGGAAGACACGGTCATCCAGTTGCTCGCCGAGGAAGCCGCGCTCCGCGGCGTTCAGGTGATCAGCTTTGATCTGCCGGAACATGGGGAGAGAACTGGTGAGGGTACTCCCTGCAAGGTGCAGTTTTGCGTGCGAGATTTGCGCAAAGTGATGGACTACGCTAAAAGCCGCTGGAGTCAGATTAACCTGTTCGCATGCAGCATGGGCGCCTATTTTAGCTTGCTGGAATATCAAACGGAGCCGCTTAAACAGGCGTTGTTCCTTTCCCCCGTGGTGGATATGCAGCGCATCATTGAGAATATGATGACCTGGTTTGAGGTGTCCGAAGAAAAGCTGAAGGATCTCGGCCAAGTTCAGACGCCGATCGGCCAGACCCTGTACTGGGATTATTACTGCTATGTCAAGGAGAATCCCATCGAGCATTGGGGATGTGAAACCTCGATTTTGTATGGCGCGAACGACACCCTGTGCGAGCGCGATACCATTAATGCGTTTACCCAGCGATTCGGTTGTCGGCTAGACGTGTTAAACAATGGGGAACACTTTTTTCACACACCGGAACAGCTTTCCGCCTTTGCCGCTTGGCTGAGGCAGAATCTGCATTGATGATAGGCTTGCCGGCAGAATGCTGTTGCGGCAGCGTAGGAACGCTTTCCCAAAAACGCCCCTTATATCTTGAAACAAAAGAAAAGCACGCCCCAGTGAAACCCTTCGCAGGTTTACCGGGGCGCGCTTTCTTATTCTGTTTCCCCGCCGAGCTTTACTTACACATACAGCTGCATGGGGTAAGACAAATATTCCACACTATCCATCTTCTCAACGGTATAATACCCAGCTGGGGCCTTGATTACCTTGGGAATCCTGTTTACGATGGTCGCGCAGGTATGCTCCACCGTTGCGGGCTTGCTTACATAGAAGGTCGTATCTGGCTCACCGATGATTTTCCAGTCGCACATATCGCCGTCATCCGGGCCGTACACCTTGCCGATGCACTGGGTTACGATCACGGGGCCCTGGAAGGTTTCCGTCGTTACCACGGCGCTCATGCCGATGCAGTTGCCCTTTGGGATGGTTTCCCCCAAAGTTTTGGAGTAGAGGTCGGAATCATGGAAATATGGTACGCACTGCTGGCTCTGGGATTTGATCGTCCAGCCCATCTTGGAGCAAAGCCCCTCATTGGAGTTCCATACATACGACGGCTCCAGCGTTTCCGGGTGCGCCAGCTGCTTTTCAAACTCCTCCGGGGTCAGGCCTACGCCGTGCGCCTTTGCCAGCGCCAGGCCGTAATCCTCTACGTCGTAGCTGACGGCACCCTCAATGCGGTCTATGCGGTGAACGCCGCCCGCAACACAGCCGATCATATTGATCCAGAAAATGTCCTGCATGCCCGATCCGGCAATCGTGCAGTTATGTTCCTTCGCCAGCTTATCCAGCTTGTTGGTAATGGCCGATGCCGTCGTCCAAGGATAGATTGCTTCTTCGCACGTGGTGATGACATTGATACCGCGACTGACCAAGCGCTCGAAATGCGGCATTACATCTCCCATAAAGCTAAACAGGGTCACAACCGCGATGTCCGCGTCGCATTCGTCCAGCACCGCGTCGGCGTCGCTGCGAATTTTCACACCGAGCTGCGTGCCAAGGCCGGCCCAATCGCCAACGTCCATTCCCACCACAGCCGGGTTCACGTCGATCGCGCCCACAATCTCCGCTCCACTTTCATACAGATAACGCAGGGTATACTTCGACATTTTTCCGCAACCATACTGCACCACACGGATTTTCTGCTGAAACATAAAAAACGCCCCTTTCTGATCTCCGTATTTATTGTTTTCGGCAAAGACTTCTTGCCGATTTTCAGGTTCTGGTTTTATCATAAGGGCTATTGTATGGATAATGTCAACATAAATTTATAGAAAATCAATTAAATTTAATCGGAATTTGCAATCTTAGGAACATTCCTCTCTTTTTTCTGTCTAAGAGCGGAAACTCGGCAATCACCTCACAGATATAATCCCCGGCGATTTTATAGCCCTCGCTCTCTATTTTGTCCAGCAGGCGGTGAATGTACTCCTTTTCTTTTTCAAATTCATTGCAATAGATGCACAGATAAGTGCTTGCCGGAACGGAAACCGTCAGCTGATCCGCCACAAATTCGCGATCCACCAGCACAAAAATCCGACTGGAATAAAACCGGCGCTGCTCCAGCTCCTTTTGCAGCAAAATCGTACCCGCGTTGCAGAAATAAATCTGAGGCAAATGGTCGGTAATCAGGCTCTCTTTCAGCTTGCGCAGCATTTCCTCATAAGCCTCGATCCCGTAATCATAAAAGTTCACACCCGCGTCAATACAGTAGATCCAACGTTCGGGCAGGTATTCCAGCACAATCGTGCCATCCGGCGGAGCGGTTTCGTAATGCTGATAGCTTTGCAGCGTCCGCTCAATCGCCCGCTTCTGCTGCCGCAGCAGGCGGATTTCCGAATCGATGCGATGCTCCCGTTCCCACAGAATACTTTTGATCAGCGTGGGGTCCCGCAGCTCGAGCTGCTTTTGAATATCGCGCAGCTTCATTCCAAGGGATTTCATGTACTGGATCATGTCCAGATACGCAATCTGGCTGACGCTGTAATAGCGATACCCGGTCTGCGCGTCTACTGTGTCGGGCGTGAGAAGCCCGATTTTGTCATAAAAGCGAAGTGTTTGCTCGGTGATATGATTCAGTTTGGCCATTTGCCCGATTGTCAGCCGTTCCATTCCGGTGCCTCCTTATGATATAATAAGGTTATTATATCATAAGGCTGAGGGGGGCGGCGCGCTTTTCTTGTAAAAACTCCGAAGCTCCGGCAAAAGGCAGGTCTGCCCGGCAGAAATACGCTTTTTTCAGCCTAAGCATACGGGTCAAAGAAACGGAAGAAACATTACACCTGCAATAATGTTTTCTGCCGTTTCGCGGTTTTTTGCGCCCTTGATTTTGCGGGCCGTCCGTTTTTTCGCGAACTGAATGCTTTGGAGAGACCCCGTGCCCGTTCTTCTTTAAAACAAAAGATTATTCTTCTCTGAAAAAATGAATTTTTTGTGATTATTTCGGATTCCTGTTGAGAAATAGCAGTACAGCGGTTATAATAGGGATATTCGGACTAAATGGGTTTTTGCGCCCTTTTTCAGGAATTAACAAAAAACTCTATCAATGTAATTTTTGATTAATATAAAACGGGCGGGAATGAAAGGGGAACATCCATGTTTTCAAAGGATATTGGAATCGATTTAGGGACAGCCAATACTTTGGTGTTCATGAAAGGAAAGGGAATCGTGATGCGCGAGCCGTCGGTTGTGGCGGTTGACATTCGCTCCGACACGGTTTTGGCCGTCGGCACACAGGCCAAGGATATGATCGGCCGCACCCCGGGTTCCATTGTGGCGGTTCGTCCGCTGAAGGATGGCGTCATCGCCGACTTCGACATCACCGCGACAATGCTTAAGCATTTTATCAAAAAAGCAACCAAATCGAATATGTTCAGCAAGCCCCACATTGTGGTGTGCATTCCCTCCGGTGTTACCGAGGTGGAGCGCCGCGCAGTGGAGGACGCCGCGCGCCAGGCCGGCGCGAGCCAGGTGGAGCTGATCGAGGAGCCCATGGCAGCGGCGATCGGCGCGGGTCTGCCCGTAGCCGAACCCACCGGCAGCATGGTGGTTGATTTGGGCGGCGGTACCACCGAGGTGGCCGTGATTTCGCTCGGCGACATCGTAACCTCCTGCTCCGTTCGCGTAGCGGGCGACAAATTCGACGAGTCGATTATTTCCTACGTAAAGAAAAAGTACAATCTTCTGATCGGTGAGCGCACCGCCGAGGAAATCAAGATTTCCATCGGCTCTGCTTACCCCACCGAAGAAACCAGAGATGCTTCTGTTGTTATTAAGGGCCGCAACCTGCTCGACGGTCTGCCGAAGAACGTAACAATCCACGCCGACGAGGTGCGCGAGGCTCTGGCAGACCCGCTCTCGCTGATTGTGGATGCCGTAAAGAGCACGCTGGAGAAAACTCCGCCCGAGCTTTCGGCAGATATTATCGACCACGGCATCATGCTCACCGGCGGCGGCGCGCTGCTGCGCGGCCTGGATCTGCTGATTACGCAGGAGACCAACATGCCGGTACATGTGGCGGACAGCCCGCTCGACTGCGTAGTGGACGGAACCGGAAAGCGGCTGGAGGTTACCATGCCGTCGGAATACTACAAGGCGCGGAAGAGATAAGTCTTGCCTGCAATAGTGCTTTCGCGGAGGGTTCTTTGGTGGCTCTCCGCTTTTTCCGCTGAAAACGGGGGATTCCGCCATGTGGCGCTCCCGACGTCTACGCCGATGGAGGTGACGTTTTGAGAGATGTGTTTCACAGCCGGGGCTTTAAAGCCCTGCTGGGCATTGTCTTTGTTGTTCTGGGCATTATGATCTACTCGGCCGGGGCCGAAGGAGGCTCCGTTTTTTCTTCTCTTCTGGGGCACATATTTACCCCGATGCAGAAGGTTTCTACCGTCATTTCCAACAACGCGGCAGTCAGCGTAGGCCGCTCTGCCGGTGATCTGGAAAGCGAGAACCAAGAGCTGAAAAAAGAAGTGGACGCCCTGCGCACCAAGCTGATTGACTACTACCAGGTCAAGCAGGAAAACGAGCAGTACCGCACGTTTTTGGAGCTGAAAAACGAAAATAAGGATTTTACCTTTGTTTCGGGCTCCGTGGTAGGGCGTGACCCGAACGATGTGTTCGGCAGCTTTACTGTAGACAAGGGCACCTTAGCGGGCGTAACCGCAGGCAGCCCTGTGATTACCGAAAGCGGCGTGGTGGGCTGGGTATCGAGCGTCAGCTCCACGTTCTGCCAGGTGACCACCATTTTCTCTCCTGATACCAATATGGCGGCGCTTGACCGCGTGAACCGTGAAAGCGGCGTGGTCAGCAGCAACATTAAGCTGTATGAGCAGGGTTATGCCAAGCTGGGGTATCTTTCCTCCGAAACCAAGGTGCAGAAGGACGACATCATCGTCACCAGCGGCCTTGGCGGCATCTACCCCAAAAACCTGCCGGTGGGCAAGGTGATTTCGGTCGGGCCGGAGGATTACAGCGTTTCTTATATGGCAGTGATCAAGCCGTTTGTTGACCCGAAAACCGTGCGTGACGTGTTCATTATTACCGGCTTTCTCGGCAAGGGAGAGGCGCTCAGCTCGCTGCCCGAGCCCTCCGGCACTCCGTCCGGCGGAACGGCCTCTTCCGGCACAACCACCTCTTCCGGCAGCACGGCATCCGGCTCGGGGGCGTCCAAATGACCGACAAGAAAAAGCTTCTGCGCTACTTTGCCTATACCATCGAAATCGTTGTGATCTATCTGCTCAATGAAACACCGGGGCTGATTCCGCCTGTTTTTGGCGCACGCCCCGTTTTGCTACTGCCTGTGGCCGTTTCCATCGCTGTATTTGAGAGCGAATCCGCAGCCATGGGTTTTGGCCTTTTCTGCGGCGTTCTGCTCGATTTTGGCATGAGCGGCGGCGCGGCGCTGGGGTTCCACACGCTGCTGCTTTCTGTTTTGTGCTACTGCGCCGGGCTAATGGCGGTTCATCTGCTGCGGGCCAATCTGCTGACAGATCTTCTGCTTTCCGCCGCCGTTATTGTTCTGATTCTGCTTTTGCAGTGGCTGTTTTACTATGTGTTTTCGGGGTACGAATATCCCGGCTTTGCGCTCATCAGCCATTTTCTTCCCCGCATTGTTTACACGCTGCTTCCGGTGCCTTTGATTTATGCCTTTAACCGGGCCTTTGCACTGAATATCCGGGAAAGCGCCGGCTGACAGGAGGTTTTCCATGAATCGCTTCAAGGGCTTGTCCCGTTATGTTTTCTGTATTGTGGTCATCACGGCGGCATTCGCCGTGTACGGCCTGCGCCTGATCAACTGGCAGATCATTAACGGCGCCTACTGGCTGAATGTTTCTACCCGCACCAACACCTCGTCGGTCAAAATGACAGCTGCCCGCGGCGAAATTCTGGACCGCAAGGGCAACGCGCTCGCGGTGAACAAAACCGTGTACGCGATTGTGTTCGATAAGTCCTCCATGACAAAGGCCACGCAGAACAAAACGATTCTTCAGCTTGTTTCCCTGCTCGAAAAGCGTGGGGAAACCTGGGTGGACGAGCTGCCGATTCAGGTAACGGCCGCTGGAGCGTATGAGTTTATTTCGGGTCGAGACTCCGACGTATCGGCTCTCATCAAGCATTTACGCCTGAACACCTACGCCACCGCCGAGCAGTGCGTCCTCCAGATGAAAAAGGACTACGAATGCGACGGCTACTCCCCAAACCAAACGCGCGCCATTCTCTCGGTGCGCTATAATATGGACAGTTCGGGCTTCTCCGTTTCCACTCCGTACACCTTCGCTACGGGCGTTTCAAGCGATACCGTCGGCATCATCAGCGAAAACTCGCAGAACCTGCCCGGCGCCATGGTTGAGGTAACCACCGTGCGCGATTACCCCGACGGCACGGTTGCTCCGCACGTTCTGGGCACGCTGGGTTCCATTTCGCAGGAGGAATACGCCGAAGAAAAGAAACAGGGAAATACGTACAGCCTGGATAATCTGGGCGGCTATGCTTATAATGATTCCATCGGCAAAAGCGGCGTGGAGTCTTATTTTGAAAAATACCTTCGAGGTACAAACGGCCTGAAGGTGATTGAAACCACGCGCACCGGGGCCGTGGCCTCCAGCGCGGTGACGCAGGCACCGGTTGCGGGCGATTCGATTTACCTTACCATTGACAAGAACCTTCAAAAGGTAGCGCAGGTTTCCCTTGCAAACAATGTAAAAAATGCACAGACCGAGGGGAAGAACGGCGGCAGCAAGGGCGGGGCGGACTGTACTGCGGGCGGCGCTGTGGTGCTGAACATCAAAGATAACTCCGTGCTGGCAGCGGCAACGTTCCCCAACTACGATATGAACCAGTACAACAGCAATCCTTCCTATGTATCTGGCTTGTTTCAAGATAAGACAAAGCCGATGTATGACCGTGCGCTGGTCGGCTCGTTCATGCCCGGCTCGTCGTTTAAACCGGTGGTTGCTTCGGCGGCTCTGCAGGAGGGAGTCATCACCGCCTCCTCTACCGTGACCTGCCACCGCGTGTATACCTTCTGGGACGACTACCAGCCAACGTGCATGGGCTACCACGGCACCATTAACGTGATTACCGCACTGCAGAAATCCTGCAACATTTTCTTCTACGATACCGGGCGTCGCCTCGGCATCGACACGCTCGATCTGTACGCCAAGCGCTTTGGCCTCGGGCAGAAGACCGGCATTGAGATCAACGAGGGCGCGGGCGTTCTCTCCAGCCCGCAGGTGCGCGTTGCGGCCGGGGGTGTATGGAACGGCGGCGATGTGGTGCAGGCCGCGATTGGTCAGGCTGACAACTCCTTTACTCCTTTGCAGCTGGCTACCTATGTCGCAACGCTCGTCAACGACGGCACTCGCCTGAAAACACACCTCATCAGCAAAATCACCGACTACAACCGTGACAAGGTTATTATGCAGAACGACCCGAATTCCCCCACGGTGGTCGACAACGTAGGTGTTTCTAAGGAAAATCTTGAAACCGTGAAAAAGGGCATGCGAGCCGTCACCAGCGCCGGAGGAACCGCCTCCTCGTTCGCGAATTACGGCATCGCCGTGGCTGCTAAAACCGGTACCGCACAGGTGCCGCCCCATTCTGACAATGTGGTGTTCGTGGGCTTTGCCCCGTACGACAATCCCGAAATTGCCGTGGCGGTCGTGCTGGAATACGGCGCATACAGCAAATACTCCACTGCAGTCGCGCGCGATCTTTTCGATGCGTATTTCTTCGGTAAAACCGTGGATGCTTCCGGGAATCTGGTGTTCCCCGCAAAAAAGGATACGACCACGTCCTCCGGCACTACGTCTGGAACTACTTCGGGAGTCTCGTCAAATGCGTCGTCTGAGCGCGCCGCAGGCTGACCGATTTGCCCCACCCCTGACGCTGTGTTCTATTTTTTTGAGTAATTTATGAATTGTTACCATTGTCCTTCAAAATTTGAAAAAAATCTTTGACGGAGATTCACAATTGTGTTAGTATTGTAAGCGAGGAAGTGACTTATGGGAGCGGTAACTGTAATCACGTCCGGCAAGGGCGGCGTTGGAAAATCCACCGTCTGTGCCGGTTTGGGACGAGCTCTAGCTGAGCGGCGGCGCCGGGTTCTGCTGATCGACGGTGATGCCGGGCTGCGCAGTCTGGACCGCATGCTCGCTCTGGATGATCAGGTGATGTTCGATGTTTCCGACGTGGTTTCCGGCTCCTGCGAGCCGATTCGGGCCATTTACGAATGCGGTGTGCCGGGGCTGTACCTGATGCCTGCACCGTACCGGGAGGAAAGCATTGTTCCGCCCCATTTGATGCGGCAGCTGGTACCGATTCTTGCACGGTACTACGATCATGTTCTGATTGACTGCCCCGCCGGGCTGGGCGCAGGATTTGAATCGGCCGCAGCCGCGGCGCAGAGATCCCTTGTGGTGGCGACACCCGACCCGCTCTGCCTGCGCGGCAGCGACAAGGTGCGGCTGCTGCTTACACAGGCAGGCATTTCGTCCCAGAGGCTGGTTCTAAATCGGTTTCATTACAAAAACTTTGTAAAATCCGGCTTGTTCCACGATCTGGACAACGTAATTGACTCAGCGGGAATCCGGCTGATCGGCATTGTTCCGGAAGACCCGGAAACCGCCGCCGCGTTTACCGGCGGCAAACCAGTTTCACCCTATTTTTCAGCAATGCAGGCCTTTCACCGCCTGGCAGCCCGGTTGGAAGGGGAATCGGTTCCCTTGGCCAGGCTGGAAAAGCTGTAAATTCATCGCAGCAATGATTCTAATTAAATTCAGACGAAGGAGGATTAAGCATTGAATATTGCATTGATTGCCCACGACGCCAAAAAGGAACTGATGGTTCAGTTCTGCATCGCTTACTGCGGGGTACTGAGCCGACACAGTCTGTGCGCGACAGGCACCACAGGTAAGCTGGTATCGGAGGCCACGGGGCTGAGTATTCAGCGCTTTTTAAGCGGAGCGCAGGGCGGCGACCAGCAGATCGCGGCACGGATTTCGTATAATGAAGTAGATCTTCTTCTGTTTTTCCGTGATCCCCTGAATCCGAAGCCACATGAACCGAACGATATGAATCTGCTAAGCTTGTGCGACATGCACAATATCCCCGTAGCCACCAACATTGCCACCGCAGAGGTTCTTATCCACGGTCTGGAGCGTGGTGACCTCGACTGGCGCAACATCCTAAATCCGAAGTACTGATCTTGGGGTTTATCTCTATTCAGGTAGTATCCCTCGCTCTCAGCGGAGCGGGGGGTTTTGTTTTAACTCGCCCGCCTAAGGCGGGAACAGAAAATAAGGAGTGTTTTTTATGGCATTATTGGTTCAGGGACCCAAAGGCACACAGGATCTTCTGCCCGAACAGACTGCGCGCTGGCAGGTGGTAGAGCAGGTGATGCGCGAAGAGGCGTCGCTGTATGGCTATGGCGAAATCCGCACCCCTGTTTTTGAGCATACGGAGCTGTTTCAGCGCTCGGTAGGCGAAACCACCGATGTGGTTCAAAAAGAGATGTACACATTTAACGATAAAGGCGGGCGCTCCATTACTCTGCGTCCTGAAGGCACCGCGGGCGCGGTACGCGCACTGCTTGAGCATGCACTTTACAACGACGGCCTGCCGGTAAAACTCTTTTATTTTACCTCGTGCTATCGTTATGAGAAACCGCAGGCAGGCCGTCTGCGCGAGTTCCACCAATTCGGCGTGGAGGCCTTCGGCTCCGCCGACCCCATTGCCGACGCGGAAACCATTCTGCTCGGCAAGTCGATCTTCGACCGCCTCGGACTGCGCGGCTACACCATCGAGATCAACTCCATCGGCTGCCCCGAATGCCGCGCCAAATACCACAAGGCGCTGAGGGACTATTTCACGGCGTCCATCGACGAGCTGTGCGATACCTGCAAGGACCGCCTGGACCGCAACCCCATGCGCATTTTGGACTGTAAAAACCCGCCCTGCGCGGAGGTGGCAAAGGGCGCACCCATTATGCTCGATTACCTGTGCGACGACTGCCGCGAGCATTTTGACGGCGTGAAGGGCTACCTGGATGACGCCGGCGTAAAATACGAAGTAAACCCCACCATCGTGCGCGGACTGGATTACTACACCCGCACGGTATTTGAATTTGTGTCGAATGACCTCGGCTCGCAGAGCACCTTCTGCGGCGGCGGGCGCTACGACGGCCTGGTGGCCGAAATGGGCGGCAAGCCCCTGCCCGCGCTTGGCTATGCAATCGGCCTGGAGCGCGTGATGATGATTCTGCAGGCGCAGGGCATCGAGCTGCCCGTGCAGTCTCAGTGCGAGCTGTTTATCGCCGCCCTTGGCGAGGCCGCGCAGAAAAGTGCGTTCGGCCTTACCCGCCGCATGCGTGAATGCTCTGTGTTTGCGCAGTTCGATTCCTGCGCGCGCAGCTTGAAGGCACAGATGAAATACGCCGACAAAATCGGCGCGGCCTACACGCTGGTGCTGGGCGACGATGAGCTGCAGAGCGGACGCGGCAAGCTGAAGAACATGAAAACAGGCGAGCTGACCGAAATTTCTCTGAACGAGGAAACCTTTGCGTCGGAGTTCCTGGCGGCCACCACGGCGGTCGGCGCGGACTCCTCTATTTGACGGAGTCGCTCTTTTTTACTATAATAAAAGGTAGTTATTCCCAAAGCATGGAAGCCCTTCCTTTCTTTTCCCGCCCTCAGCGGGGAAAGAAAGGAAGAATTAGCCGCTTGAACGGCATATTTTATACAAGAAATTGGCAGGCACAGCCTGAGGATAGAGGAACGATACCATGGCAGAATTTATGAGCGGGTTGAAGAGAACCCATTACTGCGGCAGCTTGCGGCAGGAACAGGTCGGAACAGAGGTAGTAGTATGCGGCTGGGTGCAGCGGCAGCGCGATCTGGGTCAGCTGATCTTTGTGGATCTGCGCGACCGCACCGGGCTTTTGCAGCTGGCCTTTGGCGATACGACCGACCGGCAGATTTTTGAAAAGGCCGCCGGCGTTCGCGCGGAATATGTACTGGCAGTTCGCGGCCTGGTTCGCGAGCGTTCCGCCAAAAATGCCGAACTTCCCACCGGCGATGTGGAAATTGAGGTTCAGGAGCTGCGGATTCTCGCAAAGGCTGAAACCCCGCCCTTCGAAATTGTGGAGCATTCCAACGTTAAAGAAGAACTGCGGCTGAAATACCGCTACCTGGATCTTCGCCGCCCTGACATGCAGGACAAGATCATTCAGCGCCACAAGATTGTAAAAATTGCCCGCGATTACTTTGATGACAACGGCTTTCTTGAGATTGAAACTCCGATTCTCATCAAATCCACTCCCGAAGGCGCACGCGATTATCTGGTGCCCTCCCGCGTATTCCCGGGGAATTTCTTTGCGCTGCCGCAGTCGCCCCAGCAGTATAAGCAGCTTTTGATGCTCTCGGGCTTTGACCGGTACATGCAGGTGGCACGCTGCTTCCGCGATGAGGATCTGCGCGCAGATCGTCAGCCGGAATTCACCCAGATCGACCTTGAAATGTCCTTTATTGAGCCGGATGACGTGATGACAATCGGGGAGGGCTTTATCCGCGACGTGTACAAGCGTTTGCAGAATATCGACATCCCCACCCCGTTCCGCCGCATGACGTGGCACGAGGCGATGGATCGCTTCGGCTCCGATAAGCCAGACCTTCGCTTCGGTCTGGAGCTTGTAAACCTGAGCGATGCGCTCAAAGACACCGAATTCCGCGTGTTCGCCGGTGCTTTGTCGGCTGGCGGATCGGTGCGCGGCATTAACCTGAAGGGTAAGGCCGACGAGTTGAGCCGCAAGGAGATTGATAAGCTCACCGAAACCCTCAAGGCCTACGGCGCACAGGGTCTGGCGTGGACGCGCCTGACCTCGAACGGCGAAAGCTCCAGCTATGAAAAATTCTTGTCGGAGCAGGAGGCCGCTGCGGTTAGAACCGCGCTCGGCGCCGAAACCGGCGACGTTCTTTTGCTCGTGGCCAGCCCCAAAAACAGCGTGGTATTCGCATCTTTGGGGGCGCTGCGCTGCGAGCTGGCAAAGCGCTTTGGCCTCATCGACGACTCCAAGCCGTGCCTGCTATGGGTCACTGACTTCCCGCTGTTTGAGTACGATGAGGAAGAGAACCGCTATGTGGCGATGCACCATCCCTTCACCGCACCGCGTGAGGAAGACCTTGACAAGCTCGTTTCCGACCCCGGCAGCGTGTGTGCCAAGGCATACGACATGGTTCTTAACGGAAATGAAGTCGGCGGCGGTTCCATCCGCATCAACACCCCCGAGGTACAGCGCCAAATGTTCCAAGCACTGGGCTTTACGCCCGAGGAGGCTCAGCAGCGCTTCGGCTTCTTAATCGACGCGTTCCGTTACGGTGCCCCGCCCCACGGCGGCATGGCATTCGGGCTTGACCGTCTTGTGATGCTGATGCTTGGCTGCGACAGCATCCGCGACGTGATCGCGTTCCCGAAGGTTGCAAATTCCAGTGAGCTGATGAGCAACGCGCCGGACGTGGTAGACCCCAAGCAGCTGGTGGAGCTTGGCCTTTCGATTGTTCCGCAGGCGGAAAAAAACACCTAATTTTTGTGCCCCGCGGTTTTACGCCGGGTTGTACGAATGGGGTCTTCTGGTTGCAGTTCACCCAGTGAATCCCAAACGGCACCCAGAGTCGAAGCCCACTTTTTCATCAGCCGGCAAAGAAACCTTTTTCAACGCCGTTCTGTACCAGAGCGGCGTTTTTTTACTGAAACCAAAATTTTTTCCTTTTTTTTCTTGAACTGTGCAATAAAACGGCACGGAATTTCATTATTCTAACAGAGGGAGTTTCTATATGGTGACTGGAAACGGAAACGGGAACCATCAATCATATCAAGCCCCCACAGACCAACTCATGCGGCAGGTTGCCGCGGGGGAGGATCAGGCCTTCGCTCAGCTTTATCTGAGTACGCAGCACGCGGTTTATGCATTGCTGCTCTCACTGGTCAAAAACCCCGCAACCGCTGAGGATCTGATGCAGGATACTTATCTTAGCATCCGTCAGTCCGTGGGTACTTATATCCCTCAGGGCAAGCCGATGGCGTGGATCTTTACCATTGCCAAAAACCTTGCCTATCAGGAGCTGCGCCGCGCCAATAAACAGGGAGCCGAAAATTTCGATGATCATGAGGATGCCTCCGGCGAAGATAATATTTCGCAGGCGATCGACAACATCGTTTTAAAAAGCGCTCTGACCATTTTGGAGGAACGGGAACGCAAAATTGTGCTGCTGCACGTGGCCGCCGGGATGAAATTCGTTGAGATTGCATCCCTGACGGAAACACCGCTTGGCACGGTCTTATCTTCCTATCACCGTGCGATGCGCAAGCTCCAGAAATCCGTCCGAGAGGGGGCAGTTCAATGAACCGATCTGAGCTGAAGCAATCGCTCAAATTCGCTGTTCTGCAATCCACCCCGGACTTATTGCCTACTCTTCTGCCGGGCTACTCGGTAGAAGAAATCTCTTTGCCGTCTTCGGCGGCAGAGGAAGCCCTTTGCGGAATCAACCAAACGACTGTGCCGAGAAAAAGGCCCCAATTTCAGATTGCATGCGTCATGGCAGCCGTGTGTCTTGTGTTTTTGAGCGTCTTTTACCTGGCACAGCCGAAGGTGAATTCCATCGTCAGTATTGACGTGAATCCCAGCATAGAGCTAACTATTGATCAGAATGACCGGGTCATCCAGTCAAAGGCATCCAATGATGACGCGGCCGCAATTTTGAAGAATATGAATCTGCGGGATAAGGATCTGCAGGAGGCCACCGGCACAATCGTGAATCAGCTGCTGGAAAAAGGCTACCTGACAAAGAACAGTACAGACAATGCGATCCTAATCTCCGTAGCAAGCCGGAATGGGCAAAACCCAACACAGCTGCAGGAAAAAATGGCGGACGGTATTGAAAACGTCCTGAAAGAGAATAATGCCAGCGCTACGGTGCTGCGCCAAACGGATACTTTATCGGACGATCTTCAAAAATTCGCCAGCCAAAACAGCGTTTCTCTCGGTAAAGCGGACCTGGTCCGCAAGCTGACGGAACAGGATTCTTCTCTTGACGCGGCGGCTCTTTGTAAAATGTCGCTGAAAGATCTGAATGCGCTGATGGAAAGCAAACAGCTTGAAGTCAGCGGACTGGTGGTAGGCGAGGAAGGCGGTTCTTCCGCTTCTTCCGGCCAGCCTGGCAAAGATCCCTCTTCCTCCGGCCAGGAGAGCTCCACTCCGGAAGGCAATACGGGCGGTTCACAGACAGAAGAACCCTTTGGGTCGGGAACGACCTCCAAAAATTCTTCGTCTTCGAAGCCGCAGTCGCATGCTTCTTCCGAAAACGGCGCAACCTCCGGCGAAGAGGGAGAGAGCTCCGTATCCAGCGACGATCCGATTTACGATCCGCCGGATATTGACGACATGGAAGATCCCGACGGCGTGCCGTCTTATCCATTCGACGAAGTTTCTTCTGCCGTAGAAAGCAGCAGCCAGAGTTCTTCCAGCAAGAGCTCCAGCAGCGAAAGTTCGCAAGCTACTTCTTCGGGCAGCAGCTCTTCTTCGTCCGCAGTGGAACACAGCGCCCCGAGCTCTTCCGAAAAAGCGTCTTCCAGCCATTCTTCTTCCGCGTCCGGTGATTCCTCTCAGAAAACCGGTTCCTCTGATTAAATCGGGAGCCTCTTCGCAAATAGCTTCCTCCCGGGATATAGGCTTAAGATTCCGGTACAGCGAAAAAAAGCCCCGCCCTTTTAAAAGGGCGGGGCTTTTTTTATTCGATTTTACCATGCTGCTTTTCATATTGCTCCACGCAGTCTCGAATTAGAATTAGAATCTGGCTGTTCGCGGAACGCCCCTCATAATCTGCCACAACGTGCAGTTTGTTTAGCAGTTCTTCATCAATCCGAATAGAAAGACTTTTTATAGCCATAATTTCACCTCAAAATAAATATATAGTATGTTTATTTTATGGCTTTTTTATGCTATAATACGACATATAGATATAAAACATGTTTAAAATGTATTTATTGGAGGTCGTTTTAGATGCCGGACTACAAAGAGTTATATTTGAAAATGGCGCGCGCCTCGGAACAGGCCGTATGTACACTGATTCAGGCACAGCTAGAGTGTGAAGAGTGTTATCTCTCTTCTTGTGAAGCAAATCTTACAATGGTTCCCTTTTCTGTGGAGAAAGAAGAAGAGGATAAACTGGAAAGATAGATCGTTTGTGAGGAAACAAATTTTTTTCTGCGGGGATTCCCGTGGAAATTCTGCTGGCGCAGGCTTGCCCCTCATGCCGGGGCGGGCACTTCCTTTCTTGCGAAAAGAAAGGAAGCAAAGATTCGCCAAGGCTCCGCCTTTGGAATCCGTTTTGGGAAACGGATTCGGCGAGTGCTGCCTCCAGCCACCGGGAAGGCGCTCCATTGAAAATGCCCACTCTCCGAGCTTCATCTGAATATAAGTCTTGCTGTTCCGTCTGTCGGCGGGCATTTTCAAAGCGCTCTCATTGGCTTACAGAAACTGCTTTCTGTGAGCAGAGCGGTTCTTTTTTGTTTTTGCGGGCATCTAAGCTTTCTTACGCACAAGCTGCGCGCACAGGCTTGTTCCTGTGCGGAAAATTCCCTCCAGAGCGGGAGCTCCTCCCGGTTTCCAAAGGCAGAGCCTTTGGTCGTTGAGAGGGGATCCAAGGGGAGAGAATCGAAACTCTCCCCTTGGAAGGCCTTTGCTTCCTTTCGTCCTTTCACGAAAGGAAGTGCCCGCCCCGGCATGAGGGGCATGGCTCTGCGCCAGCAGAATTTCCATGGGAAATCCCCGCGGGAAAAACACAGATTCTCTTTCGAGAATAGGGTATGCTCGCCCGAGCCCGAGGGGCAAGCCTGCGCCAGCAAAATTTCAGCGCGGGAAGCGTAATAAAAAGAGCCCCTCTGTGGAAAGATCATCCATAACCCATCGTTGAATCGAATGTGTTTTCAACTTCTAGTTAACAATTTGTTGAAAACCTTCTTGTTCTAAAAATGGCCGTCAAGAAAAAGCGCCTTGAAACTGGTACGCTCACATGATATACTACTGCGTAGAGGGGGTGTTGAAGTGTTAGATAAAGACGATCTGCAAGCAATCGCGGAATTGTTAACGCCAATACATAATAGACTGGATTCTATGGACGGCAGGCTGGATTCTATGGACGGCAGACTGGATTCTATGGATAGCAGGTTGAATAAGCTGCAGGAAGATGTTGAAATTCTGAAAGAGGACGCAAAAGTCACTCGCGTAGCTGTCAATCAACTCCTTGATTGGGCCGATGATGCAAGCATTCAGGTAATCCCTCTTTTTAATAAAAAAGTAAAATGATATGTGAAGCCGTTGCAACATATTTACGGCAGTTCCTTATAAACGTCGACATTTTAATGTTATCATTAAATATAAAGCGCGCCCTGAAATGGCTTTGAAAGCCTGATCAGGACGCCTTTTTTGCGTTATATAGAGGGCTTTACAGCTCTCGCTTTGTTTTATTCAACTATTTGGGGCTCCTGCCCGCGCAGATCGATAATGCGCTGGTTGCTGCTGCCGCGAAAGCGCAGCGTCAGATCGCGCTGTTCGATCAGGAACTGGCCGTCAATGAGCCAGTCGGCCTGGCTCAGCAGCTCCTGCACCCCAGAATCCTGCATCTGCTGCAATTGCTCTAAAGTGTAGCCACTGTACACGGTAATATCCAGCCGGGGAAGCTCCCTGCGGATCTGCTTTGCCAGCTCCGCTAATTCGGCGGCCTGGCAGAACGGTTCGCCTCCGCTGAAGGTAACGCCTTTTAACAGCGGGTTTTCCTTCAGCTCGGCCAGAATCGCCGGAATATCTGCCGGTGCGCCGCCCGAAAACGGGTGGGTCTGCGGATTATGACAGCCGGGGCAATGGTGGGGACAGCCCTGCACAAAAATCACGTAGCGAATGCCCGCTCCATCCACAATCGACTCCGGTTCAATGCCAGACAGCATCAGCATCCTCATTGCTCCTTTTTTCATGATAAGCATAGTTCTCCCGCCGAAGGCGGAGAACTATCACGCAAGATTATTTGCCGGTACAACCGCAGCTGTGCTTGACGCGGTCGCGCTCTTCCGCACGCTTGGCGTTATTCCAGCGATCTGTGGTGCCTACCAGGTATCCGGTAATACGGCGGATGCGCTCAAACCGAACGCCTTCCTCCTCATGACGGTGGCATTTCGGGCACTCGTTGTCGATAATGCCGTTAAAGCCGCACACAGGGTCTCGGTCTACCGGATGGTTGACCGAGCCGTAGCCGATGCCCGCATCCTTCATGCAACGGATCACGGACTCGAAGGCCTCCAGATTCTTGCAGGTATCTCCGTCCATCTCCACATAACTGATATGCCCCGCGTTTGTCAGCGCGTGATAGGGGGCCTCCACCTGAATCTTCTTATAGGCCGAGATCGGGTAGTACACTGGCACGTGGAAGCTGTTCGTATAATAAGCGCGGTCGGTGATGCCGGGCAGCTTACCGAAGCGCTTCTGGTCGATCTTGACAAAGCGGCCGGAAAGCCCCTCCGCCGGGGTAGCCAGCAGGCTCCAGTTCAAACCGGTGCGTTCACATTCATCGTCCATGCGCTTGCGCATATGGCCAATAATTTCAAGACCCAGCTTCTGGGCCTCTTCGCTTTCGCCGTGGTGCTTGCCAATCAGCGCTACGAGCGTTTCTGCCAGACCGATAAAGCCGACGGAAAGAGTGCCGTGCTTTAATACTTCGGCAATGCTGTCGGTAACGTCGAGCTGATCAGAATCCATCCAGACACCCTGGCCCATCAGGAAAGGATAGTTATACACCTTTTTGCCGCACTGAATTTTAAAGCGATGCAGCAGCTGGCGCATGACCAGATCGATGCGGTCGTCGAGCAACTCATAGAATTGATCGAGGCTGCCTTCCGCCAAAATCCCGAGGCGGGGCAGGTTAATCGAGGTGAAGCTCAGGTTTCCGCGTCCGTTTACCACCTGGCGCTCCGGATCATGCACGTTGCTGATCACGCGGGTACGGCAGCCCATGTAGGCGATCTCGGTTTCGGGATGGCCGGGCTTATAGTACTGCAGATTGTACGGTGCGTCGATAAAGCTAAAGTTCGGGAACAGCCGCTTAGCCGAAACACGGCAGGACAGCTGGAACAGATCATAATTGGGGTCGCCCTCGTTGTAGTTGACGCCCTCTTTCACCTTAAAAATCTGAATGGGGAAGATGGCGGTTTCGCCCTCGCCAAGACCGCGGTCGGTTGCCATCAACATATTGCGCATCACCATACGGCCCTCGGGGGAGGTATCGGTTCCGTAGTTGATGGAAGAGAACGGCACCTGCGCGCCCGCACGGGAATTCATGGTGTTGAGGTTGTGAATCAGCGCTTCCATGGCCTGATAGGTAGCTTCGTTTGTTTCGCGCGTTGCCGTTTCACGGGCATAGTCGTGCGCCTCTGCCGCAGATACCCAGCTGATTTCCTGGAACATATGGCTTCTCTGATGCTCCGGCAGCCAGTTGCTGATGACCTCACGGTAATGGTCCATATTGCCAAGCGTGACCGGCTCCGTAATAGAATGCTTGATTTCATCCACCAGCAAAGCGGCATCCTCAAGAGAAAGCTCCTCTTTAATGTGCAGATACTGAATCAGCGCGCGAAAATACGCCTTACGGAACGTTTTGGCAACGCCCTGAGCCATCGCGTAATCAAAGTTCGGCACACTCTGGCCGCCGTGCATTTCATTCTGATTGGCCTGAATCGCGATGCACGCCAGTGCCGCATAGCTGCGGATGTCGTTCGGTTCACGCAGAAAGCCATGGCCGGTAGAAAAGCCGTCGTGGAACAGCTTGATCAAATCAATCTGGCAGCAGGTTTCCGTCAGCGCGTAAAAATCCATATCATGAATATGGATGTCACCGCTGCGGTGCGCCTCTGCAATATCAGGGGGCAATACGTATGTATTGTAAAAACACTTCGCGCCCTCAGAGCCATACTTCAGCATCGTGCCCATCGCGGTATCGGCGTCAATATTCGCGTTCTCACGCTTCAGATCCGCTTCTGCGGACGGTTTAAAGGTCAGATCCTCATAAATCTTCATCAGGTTCTGATCCATCTCACGGATTTTCGTATGCTCCGCGCGGTACAAGATGTAGGCCTTCGCCGTTTTCGCATAGCCCGCGGCGATCAGTTTTTCTTCCACCTTATCCTGAACCTGCTCCACCGTGGGGATTTCTCCGGCGGGCATGGAAGAAATCACAGAATACGTCAGGCGGCTCAGCGCATCGTCGCTGATTCTTTCATCGGCAATTTGAATATTTGCTTTAAAGATCGCGTTACGGACTTTCTCCGCGTCAAACGGCGCGGTCACTCCGTTGCGTTTGATAATGGAAGAAAAAGTTCCGGGATCAATCTCTTTTTTTGATTTTTTCGACACAGCCATTTTTCGTTCCCTCTCATCTTTCGATTTTTCACAAATCGCTATATATAGAGCTTTAAGCTCAATTCTACACCGTATGATGTGTGTTGTCAAGGGAATCTATACCAGATTCTGTGGAAAGCAAAGACTTTTTCATTGAGATATGGGGGCAGTGCTCCTCCAGGAAGACCTCGCCGTCTACCTCATAGCCCAGCGATTCATAGAAGCCGCGAGCCTGCGTCTGTGCCGCAAGGGTAACCGACTGAGCCCCAAGCACACGGGCCTGATTCTCCAGATTTTCCATTACAATACGGCCAAAGCCCTCGCCGCGGTAAGGGCGGATCACCGCAATGCGGCCAATGATATACTCTCCCTTGGTGCCGAGGAACACGCGTCCCGTTGCGACTGGGGTATTTTCGCTGTATACCACAAGGTGATGCGCAATGGGGTCTATTTCGTCAAACTCGTCCTGAAAGCCCTGTTCCTCCACAAAAACGGTGTGGCGGATCGCCTTGGCGTCCTCCAGCTTGTCCAGCCCTTGCTCCATCAGAAACCAATAGCTGTGCATCATATTCTCCTTACTCAAAGTTATTTGTCATCCATTTGGCCAATAGCTCCAGCCCCGGCAGCGCGCCTGCGCCGGCCGGGGTGATTTGGTATTCCACCCGCGGCGGAATCTCCTGAAACTGGCGGCGCTCCACGAGGCCGTCCGCGCTGAGCTCGCGCAGGCTTTGGCTGAGCATCATGTCCGTAATCCCGGCGATCCCGGCCTTGATCTCGCGGTAGCGCAGGCTCTCGCCGCCCCGCAGCACCCATAGAATGCGGGGCTTCCATTTTCCACCCAGCTTCTGGTGAAGCAGAGAAAGGGAATCCTTCGTGCCGCCGGACTCCGGCGTCTGGGGCAAATCGGGCAGCTCCGGCTCCTCCGCCGCACGGGCACGCTTCTTCTTTTTTTCTTTTTCCTTTTTCACGCGAGTTCCCTCCTTAGCCCCTCTCATCATTATCGAGTGTAGCACAGATGGCAGGCGAGTTCAAGAAAAATGTACGTCTGTTTGAGGGCCGGAAAGGGGAAACATACATGCGCCGATTCGGCCGCCGACCCAGACCCGATGCCGCCCGGCCACGCAAAACGGGAGCCGCGAAAACAGATTCGCAGCTCCCGTCATCAGGTGCTTGTTAAAATCAGTTTTCAAGCTGGTTCATCACCAAGCCAGTGATCAGCTTTGGGTAAAAATACGTGGATTTCTGCGGCATTTTCTCCCCGGCAGCGGCAACATCGCGAATCTCTTCCACGCGGGTGGGGTTCAACAGGAAGGCGCACTGAGCTTCCCCCGACTGCACCGAGGCCAGCGCCTCCGGCAGCGAGCGGTTATAGGTCAGGTTTGTCTGTTGCGCCATGTTCTCTTTATCAATACCGAGCATGCGCTCCAAAATCAGGCTGTGCAGAACGGTGACATCCAGCCCCTGCGAAGCGGCGCTCTTATCAGGCAGCAGCTGTGCCATCACGGAAAGATCGCGCAGCACCAGAAGATGCCAGCCCTCTCCGCCGTCGTAAAAGGCAAACGCCTTTTTACCCTCTGCATACTGCTCCGAAAGAACGGCTTCAATCTCCTCTTTGCTCTCCATGGCCTGCACGTTGAACCGGTCGCGGCAGCGCTCGAGCAGCGCGGCGGAATCAAAGTCCGCAAGTCCGCGGATCAGCCGGTGCGTGGGGAATACTACCAGCCCCGGGTGCTGCATGTCAACCAGCATCATCATTACGTAATCCTGTGCGGGGTTCGCGGCGCCGGCCTCTCGGCAGGCGTTCCGGTAATTGAGCGCGGTTTCATAGCGGTGGTGGCCGTCGGCAATATACAGCTTGCGGTCTGCAAAATCTTCACAGATCGCGCGGTTCACGACGGGATCATTCACGAGCCACAGGCGGTGGGTAACGGTGCCGTCGCTGAATTCATAGCGGGGCGTGTCCTTCGACAGGGCGTCGATGCGCGCGAGCGTCTGATGCTGCTCATCCATGTACAGGCAATAGATCTGGCTGAAATTGCAGTTGGTTGCCTTCATCAGCTCAAAGCGGTCGGCCTTGGCCTTGCTGAGGGTTTCCTCGTGCGGCAAAACCACACCGGCAGAAAATTCTTCCAGTCGCACCAGAGAGATCAAGCCCTTCAGGCGGTGAAGCTCCCCGTAAGCCTCAAACTCTTCCTCGTAAAGATACAGGCCGGGGTCGGTATCGCGGCGCAAAACACCCTCAGAGAGCCACTGGGAAAGCGTTTCACCCGCTTTGGCATAGGGCTCCTCGCCGCGGGGCAGCTCCAAACGGATGATGTTGTGCGGGTTTTTCTGGAGAAAGGCGAGTCGCTCCTCCTCGCTGATAATGTCATAGGGCGGGCAGGTCAGCTCAGAGATGCTGCCGGCCTGTTCGGTGCAAAAGCGCAGCGCGCGGAATGCTTTGATTTCTGCCACAGATACCACTCCTGATTTCATTTTAATAGAAAAGATCGCAATCCTGCTTTCAAAAGGGTGAAATAAGCGTTTTTGCGCTCTTCCCCCTTGGCCGGTAAGGAAAACGGTCAACAGGTTTTCACGTATATTATTTTATTGTAGGGCTTTTGCGAAACTTCGTCAAGCGAATCGAAAAAAACGAAGAATCGCGACGAATTTTCATTTTCATGGGAAAGCAGTAAATTCTTAAAACTTTGTTTACATTTTAAGGGGGCTGCATTGTTATGATAGGTTTAATGACTTTTCTGAAAAAACAGGGCCGCCGGGTGCTGTTCTGTTTTTCAGTACGGTCTGAAGGAGGGACGTTTGTTATGATAGAGGTAAAAGACCTCACAAAGCGGTATGGCTCCAAAACGGTACTGAATCACGTCAGCTTTACCGTGGAGGAAGGCACGATTCTGGGCTTTTTGGGGCCAAATGGCGCCGGAAAATCCACCACCATGAACATTATTACCGGCTACCTTTCCGCCAGCGGCGGCGAGGTGACCGTCGACGGGCAGAATATTCTCGATTACCCGAACGAGGTAAAGAAAAAAATCGGGTATCTGCCGGAGCTGCCCCCGCTGTATCTGGATATGACCGTTAAGGAATATCTGAATTTTATGTACGAGCTGAAAAAGGTTTCGCTGCCCCGCGAAAAGCACATTAAAGAAATCTGCGCGCTGGTGAAGATTGATGATGTGTACCCCCGGCTGATCGGCAATCTTTCAAAGGGCTACCGCCAAAGGGTCGGCATCGCGCAGGCGCTGCTGGGCAACCCGCCCGTGCTGATTCTGGACGAACCCACCGTCGGGCTCGACCCCAAGCAGATCATCGAGATTCGCAACCTGATCAAGAAGCTGGGCGACAGCCACACCGTCATTTTGAGCTCGCATATTCTGTCTGAGGTGCAGGCCGTATGTGAGCGCATTCTGGTCATCAACCAAGGCCGCATTGTAGCGGACGGCTCGCCCGACACGCTTTCGCACCAGATGACCGGCAACCACAAGCTGCTGGTACGCTTGGAGGGCCGCGAAAATGAGCTTGTGCAGGGCCTGAAAACCCTGCACAAGATAAAAGAGGTACAGCCGCTGGGCGAAAAGGAGCCGGGCGTGTTTGAATTTACCGTAGAGGGCGAGCCCGGGGCCGACCTGCGCCGCGATCTGTTTGCGCTGGCCTCCCGCAAGGGCTGGCCGATTCTTTCCCTGCGCACAAACGACCTCACGCTTGAGGAAGTTTTCCTGCGCCTGACGGACGGCCACGAACAATCCGAACAAAAGGAGGGGGAAATCGCATGAGAGCTATCTTCAAGCGGGAGCTAAAATCGTATTTTTCGTCTCCCATCGGCTATGTGTGTGTGGCGGTGCTTCTCGCGCTGTTTGGGTTTTACTACGCGATGGTGATGAATTCCCGCTCCACCTCTTACATTACCAGCGTTTACGGCACCATGTTCATCTGGTGTATGATGATCGTCCCGATTCTGACGATGCGCTCCATGAGTGAAGACCGCCGCAACAAGACCGACCAGGCGCTGCTCACCGCCCCGGTAGGTGTGACAGGCATCGTCATGGGCAAATTTCTGGCGTGCCTGAGCGTGTTCGGCATCGCGCTGCTGGGCAGCCTGCTGCCTGCTCTTGTGATTTCGTTTGTGTCGTCACTCAACTGGGTAACGGTACTTGGCACCGTGTTTGGCGCGCTGCTGTACGGCGCCGCCATGATTTCGATCGGCGTGTTTATCTCGAGCCTGACCCAAAGCCAGATCATCTCCGCGATCGGCACCTTTGCCGCGTCGATGTTCCTGCTGATCGTCGACCAGCTCTCCAGTTCGGTTTCGAACGCGGTAGTGGCCAAGCTGATTGGCTGGATTTCGTTTAACAGCAGATACACCCCCTTTACCACGGGGGTGTTCAATGTGTCCAGTATTGTGTTTTTCCTGAGCGTTGCTGCGGTATTTTTGTTCTTCACCGCGCGGCGTCTGGAAAGCCGCCGCTGGAACTGAAGGGAGGCTGATCGGAATGAGTGAAGAGAAAAAGACTCCGCAGGACGCGGAGGAAACCATAGAGCACAAGGACCGGACTCCCGCAGAGGAAATGCAGAGTACCGTACCGCAGGCCGAAACGGAGCCGGAGCAAACCGCGCAGGCAACAGCCGAAGAGGAGAGTACGGAAGAAGCAACCGCCGCCGGAGAAATCGGCGAGGACGAAGCAGAGCTGGAAGAACTCCTCCCAGAAGAGGCGAAACAGAAAAAAAACAAACAAAACACCTTTGGCAAGGTGCTTTCCTCACAAAAAATGCGCCGCCGCGGCATCTCCACTGTATTCACCGCTGTATTCCTCGCGGTGATCATCCTGCTCAACGTGATCGTATCCATGCTGAGTACCCGGTTCCCCTCCATCAACCTCGATCTTTCCGCGCAAAAAACCAACTCGCTCACGGAAGACTCGATCAAGGTGGTAGACGCAGTCAAGCTGCCCACAACCATTACGATTCTGGGGTCGGAGGCCGATGTGCGCGACAACGTTTTATATTCGGGCTATGGCTTTGAGTACAGCCAGGTCGCCATTTTGTCTGATAAGATTAAGGAGCGCAACTCCAACATTACGGTCAAATACGTTGACCTGGATAAAAACCCGACGTATGCCTCAGAGCTTGGCGAATCGAACCTGACCGCCGGCTGTGTCGTCGTCAGCACCGAAAAACGCCACCGCGTACTGCAAATTACCGATCTGTTCAGTCAGCAGACCGACTACACCACCGGCTCCGCCACCTCTTATTCTATGGTTGGCACCGCGCTGGCCTCGGCAATCAGCCAGGTGAACAGCGAAAAGCTCCCGGTGATCGCCTTTGCGACGGGCCACGAGGAGATCTATGACTCCACCGCCTTGCAGGGCGTGCTGAAAAACGCCAGCTTTGAAACCGTAAGCTTTAATATTCTGACCGACGCGATCCCCGCAAACGCTCAGATGGTAATGCTGGCGTCGCCGGCGACCGACTACACACCGCAGGAGCTGAAAAAGCTGGATACGTTCCTTGAGAACAACAAGCTCACCGCAGACCGTTCCCTGCTGATTACCTTCTACCCCAGCCAAGAGGCCTTGCCGAACCTTTCGGCCTTCCTCAAGGAATGGGGCATCGAGGTTCCACGTTCGATGGTCGTGGAGCGCGATCAGAGCCATATTGCTGAATCAGACGCTTCGTTCATTCTGACACAAACGAATGTGGATTCCACTGTCACCCTGAATTCCGAATCCACCCAGTACGACAACGTTGTAATGCCCCAGGCCAGCCCGGTGAATTTGCTGTTTACCTCGCGCGACGGCGTTACCACCCATTCGCTGGCGCAGTCGTATGACACAACCTATCTGGTGGATTCCAGCTCGACCCAGGATACCGTGAAAAACGCAAAGCAGCAAGCTTACACCACAGTAGCTCTGGCGCAGAAAAACCTGTCGCTGGACGGCACGATCTACAAGCAAAACGTGATCGTTGCGGGCAGCTCTCCCATGTTTGCTGATGGCGTGATCAACGCCTCGGCCTATGGTAACGGCAAATATGTGACCGACCTGATCCGCTACGCCACGGGAGAAACCGATTCCAACACTGGCATTCTCGTCACCCCGGTGCAGACGAATCAGGTGGATATTAATCTCTCGCAGTCCGCGAGTGTGATTCTCGGCTTCGGCGTGTTTACCATTCTGATCCCCCTCTGCGTTCTGGCGGCGGGCTTCGTCGTTTTCCTGAAGAGGAGGCACCTGTAATCTATGAAACACACTACCAGAAATTTACTGGCGGCGGCAGCAGTACTTGTCGTGCTCGGCGGCGCCTTCGCCACCCTGAAGCTGACGGAAAAGGAGCCGGAAACGGCTTCTTCAGCGGCAGATGACACCGCGATCAGCCTGCTCTCCAAGCAAATTGAGGACGTGAAGTCCATGCAGGTAAAAAACAAAAAAGGCGGCTTTGTGATCGAACCCAAAACGACAACGGAAAGCGCCGCTTCCGGCACCTCCTCCCAAACCACCTATACCGTGCAGGGCCTGGAAGGTCTTCCCCTGTATGAAACCGCCGCAGAAAACGTGGTAAAGGACGGCTTCAGTCTGGTTGCGTCTAAGAATGTAGGCAGTGTGAGCAGCCTCACGGACTACGGTCTGGATAAGCCTACGGCCGAGATTCAGGTGAACTTTAAAGACGGCACGAACTTCGATTACCTGCTGGGCAACCAGGCGGCCGGCTCCGACGGCTACTACATGGCCGGCAAGGACTCCGACAACGTGTATGTGGTCTCCGTTGATGAAGGCATGTTTAACGGCACCAAGGATTTTGTACAGAAAGGGCTGTATTCCCTCACAAATGCCAGCAGCGGGCAGGAAACACCCGCCATTGACTCTATTTCGCTGAGCAGCACCCATTTGGGCGAGCAGCTGAGCATCACGAACAAAAACAGCTCGGTCACCGTTTCGGACGGGAAACAGACCCTCTCGGTAGACGACACCCAGTATTCCGCGCTGGCCACGGCCATCTCGACCGTAACGGCGGACGAAGTGACGGCAATTCACCCCACCGCGGAACAGAAAAAGCAGTATGGGCTGGATACCCCCTCCATGACGCTGTCCTTTACAGCGAATAAGGAATCGCACACTCTCCTGGCCGGCAGCACGGAGAATGGCACACGGTATATTATGGCCGATCATATCGACGCCATCTTCGGCATTAAGGAAGACACCGCCTCCGTCTGGTCCACAGCCACGCTGTTCAGCCTGCGCAGCAAATTCGTTCAGATTCCGAATATTGTCGACGTGAGCGGGCTGGATGTGACGGCGAACAGCAAGACGTACACCTTTGAAAAGACCCGCACCAAGAACACTTCAAAATCTACCACAGACAGCGAGGTGTATGATTACACGGTCACCTGTAACGGCAAGGCGGTTGCGTATGAGCCGAACTTTCAAAAATATTACCAGAATGTGGTAGCCGTGCAGCTGTTGGAAGAGGCCAACGCGGATTCTGACGGCGTGGCCACCGCGATGAGAAGCCAATCCGCCTACACGGTGCGCTTCCGCTTTTACGATTCTGCCAAAAAACCGATTACGGTGCAGTATTATCCCGTCAGTGACCGGCGCTACCTGGCGGTGGTAGATAACGTACCCCAAGGGCTTGTGACCGCGACAAACATCACCGGCCTGATTGCAGACACTGCCACCGTCGCCGAAAACGGCGCGGTACAGGCAGGACTGTAACTCCAGTTTTTTCTCTTCCATTGATAGCGATAGATCAAAAAAAGAACCTCCATATGGGGGTTCTTTTTTTGAGGACTTCTCTGGGAATTCTGCTGGCGCAGGCTTGCCCCTCATGCCGGGGCGGGCACTTCCTTTCTTGCGAAAAGAAAGGAAGCAAAGATTCGCCAAGGCTCCGCCTTTGGAATCCGTTTTGGGGAACAATCCCTTATTGCGTAAACGAAAGCCCTCGTGAAGGCGCTTTATTGAAAATGCTCACTCTCCGAGCTTCTTCTGGAAATAAGTCTTGCTGTTCCGTCTGTCGGCGGGCATTTTCAAAGCGCTCTCGTTGGCTCGCAGAAATGCTTGTCAATCCCTTTGCGGGCATTACAAGTTCCCCTTACGCATTTGCTTCACGCGCAGGCAGTGCCTGTGCGTGAAACAGACCCAGAGCGGGAGCTCCTCCCGGTTTCCAAAGGCAGAGCCTTTGGTCGTTGAGAGGGGATCCAAGGGGAGAGAATCGAAACTCTCCCCTTGGAAGGCCTTTGCTTACTTTCGTCCTTTCACGAAAGTAAGTGCCTGCCCCGGCATGAGGGGCAAGGCTCTGCGCCAGCAGAATTCACGAGCGGGAGAAGCCCGCCAAAAATTCCGATCCCTTGCAAGCGGAAATTGGAGTACTGCCCCGGCATGAGGGGCAAGCCCTGCGCCAGCAGAATTTTCTGTGCGGAAAACCGCAGAAAAACAAAAAAATCGACCTGCGGGGATGAACAGCCGCAGGTCGATTTTTATTTATTCTTTTTTTAAAGAAACTTACTTTTTCGCGGAATAGGCATAGGTAAACTTGGGATCATGCGTATACAGATTCTTATAGATCGCGGCGGCGCGTTCTCTGTAATATTCCATTGTTTCACCGGAGGCCTCGAGCTGTGCCATGGAACCGGCGCTCTGCGCTTTTTCCGTAATCTCCTTCAGCTCGTCGGGCGTATTCTTCACCCATTTTTCCTGGCGGTTCTGGTAGCTCTTCTTTTTGGCGTCGGGGGCTTTCGCCAGCAGCTTCTTATAGCCGGAATCGATTTCCGTCTGCCAGAGCTTCGTATACTTTTCATTGACCTTAATCATATCCGCGTTGGAGGAGGCTTTTTCCATCTCCGCCAAATACGCTTTATCAATCGGGTTCTTTATAAACAGCTTGTTGAATTCCTTGTTGCTCGTTACAATGTTCTTCAAAGAGGTGGCCTTGTCATCCGGGCTGGATTCCGCCGCGGACGATGTACCAGACGACGATGTTGTCGCAGACGAGGAACTGGCCGGCGCTTTCGACGGAGTTTGAGAGGTCTCCGGGGCAGACAGCGTCGGTTCTGACGCAAGAGACGACGTGTTCTCCGTACTCCTGTTACACCCAAAAAACACCGAAAAAACCATTATCGAAGCGATCAGCAATGATGCTGTTTTCATTCTCTTCATCACCATGACATCCTTTCCAAAGTAAATTTCCAAACGCTTCACGTTTTGGCAGCAAATTTACTTTACCATAACATCCTCTGACTTGCAATCACAGGAATCTGAAAAAAATCTTACTAGAATCTTAAGCAAATAGGTTCCGAGCTTTTTTCGTGCGGTCTGACGCCGTTTCAGCCGTAAGTCTTCTGGCTTTGCCAACAGAGCCTAAAGATGCAGCGCCAAAACCAGCATTGGCTCCAGCTGCCGGTAAATTGGCTCAAACTGCTCAATGGGCAGCGGATTTTCGCCCATGCCAACCTCTACTGTGAACGCGGGGCGGCGCAGGCAATCGATAAACCAGTCCTTAAAGCCGCCGCCCACCGCTAGGCCCTCCGGCTTTGCCACCTGGTATTCCGCCGCGTCTGCCAGTTGCTGCGCCAGCTGCTGCGAGCAGGGCGGAGTATGTTCCCCAAAATCGTAGTAAATCACTTCACCCTGACTGTGGAACGCCAGCGCCTGGCAAAAACAATGCCGGCGGCACAGGCGGGTTATCGCGGCGGTTTCCGGCTCGCTCTCGGGGCAGGGCCCGCCGTAGCGCGTGGGGCCGGGGCCGGTGATCCCCGACTTTATCTCCAGCTCGCGCAGTTCACACCAGCCTGCGTCAAAATTGTGGTTGAGGTCTACTCCGCGGGCATTGGCCTGCCACCGTTTTTCTGGATTACACAGCTGAATCGCCACCCCGTCGGGATTCACGCAGGGGATGATGCAAAGCCCCCGCTTTTGCAGCAGCGCGGTCACGTCTTCACCGGCCAGCGGCGTGTGGTCACGCAGCGCTTCGCACAATTTGTTGGCAAACCGCAGCAAAATCATCGTGGTGATCCACTCCATTCCGTGAAACGCACCTGCAAACAGCACCCGCTCCGCAGAGGAGCCGACCGAAAAGGAAAACATCTGACGGCTGCACACACTGCACCCAATGGAGCCCACCCTCGCAAACGGGAATTTTCCCAGCTCCCGCATTTGCTGCTTTAAATAACAATAATCCGGCGGCATGATCTGCTGTTCCATCGTATCACTCCCTTTTTTCTGGTAATCCCAGTATAAGTGACGCTCCACCAAAAACTTTGTCGCAGATAGGCCATCCGATTTGATTCTACCCTTGCTATCATGCTATAATAAGCTTACAATTTTTGGTGCCAAACACGGTTCCTTCGCGGAGCCCCACAAGGCTGGCGGAAAGAAACCGGGCATTTGTACCCGGAGTCGCCTCACCAGGCAGCAAAACAGGCTATGGAGGGATTCATTGATGAAGCTTTCAGAAAAAACCTTGCAGCAGGAATACCGCTACCGGGGGAAAATCGTCAACCTGCGGGTCGATCAGGCTTTACTTGAAAACGGAGTCACCTCTCTGCGTGAGGTTGTGGAGCATCCGGGTGGCGTATGCGTGGGCGCGCTGACGGAAAAAAACGAGCTGCTGTTTGTGCGGCAGTTCCGCTACCCTTACGGAGAGGTGGTAACAGAGCTGCCGGCCGGGAAGCTGGAGCGTGGGGAAGACCCTCTGGAAGCCGGAAAGCGCGAGCTGTTGGAAGAAACGGGAACTGTTGGAAAGGATTACCAGTTTTTGGGGGATTTATACCCGTCGCCTGGCTACTGCGATGAAAAAATCCGGCTGTTTGCCTGCCGTATAGAATCCGTAGGGCAGAGCCGCCCGGACGAAGACGAATTTTTGGAAGCGGAGCGCATTCCGCTGGAGCAGGCCGTGCAGCTGGTGCTGGAAAACAAGCTGCCGGACGCCAAAACCCAAACCATTATCTTAAAAATCGACGCGCTCCTGCGTGCCGGAAAATTATAAAATAAAAAAGTTTTCCACGAAGCCCGGGCAAATCGTGGAAAACTTTTTTATGTGAAATAATGCTCCTCCGAAGCGCTGCTTTATACAGACGTCTCCGCGAGAACCGCTTCCATTTCAAATGTGTATTTCTGCTATTTTTGTGAATAACAGTCACGAAACCCACACGGAACATCAAAAGGCTTTGCCAAAGCATTAATCCGTCCACCAATGGGGTAGCGATACCCATACCCCTAATGGGACATAGGCTTAACCCTGCGAGTCAAAGAAAGAGCCGCGGAAATACTTCCGCGGCTCTTTCTTTGTAGGAGAATATTTTTCTGTAATGGCTGTTAAGCCATAAAAAAGAAATACGCTTAGGTTAAAATCATTGGCCCGATGAACGCCCACAACAGGATAAACACCACAACGGTTCCGGACGCGATCCACGAGGCCTGAAGCATCTCTTTGGTGTTGTTGGAGTGCGCGATACCCAGCTGGCCGATCATGTTGGTGGTGGGGTACACGGAGCCGGTGAGGCGGGTTGCCGCCAGAATCGAGATTGCGAACATGCTCATCGGCAGGCCGGCGGAAACCGCCGCCGCGCCGAACATCTCAGCAATGATCTTAATCTCTGCCACAGCCGCAGCCTCAATGCCGAAGCCGCCGACAACGGAAGCAATCAGCATCACAGCCGTTGGGCTGTCGCCCGCAACGTTGCCCAAAAGGTTGGAGAGTGCCGTAAAGCCTCCGCCCAATGTAATCAGGTTCAGCAGAACGTCAATAGTAACGAACACAACAAACATATGCGCCTGGCTGGCCATACCTTTTGAAATAGAGGCTACGGCATGGTCAATGCTGATGCGTGCAAATACGCTGATCACAACCGCCAAGAGGATCATAACGATCAAAGCGTAGTTGGTGCCCTGCTTGGTCATGATTCCATACGCAACCAGAAGAACAAAGGAAGCCAGAAACGCGATAGTGGTCATGCGCTCTTTAGGAGTAATCACGATGTCGTCCAGGTTTGTAATGCCGTCACCGAGTTCATATTTCTCTTTGCCCTCGGTGCGCTTCTGGGTGCGTTTTACCGCAAACCACATGCCGCCCAGCCAAAAAATGGAGAACGGAATTGCCGCGCCCAGCATCAGCTGGCTGTAAGAAAGCTTCGTCACCTCCATGGTGATGAGGGTCACGCCGGTCAGCGGCCCTAAAATAAGCCCGATTTCACCGGATACCTTAAACAGGGCTGCCACCACGGTGGGGGTAATCCCCAGCGAAGCCATCACCGGAATCATAATCGGGGCAATGACCGCGTTGCCGCCGCCAAGGGTTCCCAGCAATCCGCAGATGAGAATGGAACAGATAATCAGTGCGATTTTTGCTTTGGTTTGTGTGTTGACACCGATGCCCTTCACGATCCAGTACACCAGTGTGTGGGTGACTCGAGTTTCTGTCATCAGTACACCGAGTCCGGCGCCGGTCATGATGATGACACCGATCAGCGCGGTGGTGGAGCCAAGGCTTTGCGCAAAGGCCGCGGCCAGCATCTTCAGGTTCTGGCCCATCATGACCGCCGCGATGGCGATACCCACAATAATGCCAGAGGTGTTGTCTTTCCCCATGAACACCATAACAATGTAGACAACCAGGGGAATCAGCGCCAGCAGGGATGGGGCGGAAAACAGTGCCCAGCTACCCATTTCCATAAAATATACCTCCTTCTATTCTTTTACCGCAATGGCAAATACGTTTCTTTGCCGCAATACCATGTTTATGTTGTGTGCAGAAGAATTCTTCCTGATTTGGAATCGGTACGTTCGCCGTTCAGCAAAGCCGGCACGCCGCCGACGATGACATGGGAGATTCCTGCCGGCTTTTGCATGGAGTTCAGATAGGTGCAGCGATCCTCCACGGTATTCTGATCAAAGATGGTCAGATCCGCCGCTTTCCCAGGCGCGATCACGCCTCGGTCGGAAAGGCCGAGGATTTCCGCGGGCAAGCCGGTCATCTTATACACCGCGTCCTCCAGCGGCATCAGCCGATGCTCGCGCACGGTCTGGAGAAAACGGGGGAAGGTACCGTAGCTGCGGGGATGTACCTCTACATCCATTACAGAGTGGTCAAACGGGTAGTTCACGCCGTCGCTGCCCACCGCAATGCGCATATCCTTCATAATACGAAGCATGTCGTTTTGATTTAGGCAAAAATAATTGCAGGCCACGGCGCCCTGGCTTTGAACCAGGCAGCGAGCCGCCGCTTCTTCGGGCGGGCAGCCCAGAAGCTCTGAAAGCTCCGCCAGATTTTTGCCGACCGCCTCAAGCATACGGTCCATTGTGGAAACGATCATCACCGCATCGGCCCCGCCACGGTTCTCCATTTCGGCACGGATGTCGGAAAGCAGCTGTGGCGTCGGCTCCACAAGCCGCTCAACCAGCTTTTGCAACCCGCCGTCAAACGCCCATTTGGGGCAAAGCGCCGTCAGGCTGGTGGAAGTGGCCGTGTACGGGTACTGATCGCAGGTAATCTCGAGTCCCTCGGCGCGCGCGTCCTCCAATTTTTGGAGTAGCTCCTCCGAACGCCCCCACTGGGGTTTGCCCATCAGCTTCAGGTGTGAAATCTGCAGGTGAACACCGGACCGCCGGGTGACCTCAAGCATTTCGTCCACCGCCTCGAAGATTCTGGGGCCCTCACTGCGCATATGTACCGAAACAATACCGTTGTGTTTTTTAACCACCTTGGCCAGCGCCGCGATCTCGTCAACCTTGCCGAAGCTGCTGGGTGGGTAAATCAGCCCCAGCGACATGCCGAACGCCCCGCGGGACATTTCGCGGTCGAGAACCTGCTCCATCTGCTCCAGCTCTGCCGGCTCAGGGTCGCGCAGGCCAAAGCCCATCACACTGCCGCGCAGCGTACCATGGCCGATGAGCATCCCGTAGTGGATCGACGGCGGCGCCTGTTCGACCCGTTTGGCCACATCCGAAACAGAATCCTCATGCAGCTCGAGGCGGCCCATGGGAACCGCCAGGGTCCCCTGATAATAGCGGTTGATCTCTTCACGATACCGGTCGTTATTTGGGATCGTAGAGATTCCGCAGTTGCCGGTAATTTCGAGCGTCACCCCCTGAAACAGCTTTGCCTGCGGTTCAAAATCCTGGACGAGCGGGCTTGCGTCGGAGTGTGTGTGAATATCGATAAACCCGGGCGCGACAACTTGCCCCTCAGCATTCACCACCTGCCTTGCTTGGCCCTCAAACTGCTCGCAGACAGACACAACCACTCCATTTTCAATGCAGACATCTGCTTTTTTCGGCTTCGAGCGCGTACCATCTGCCAGTACTCCGTTTTTGATCACCAGATCATACAAACCAAAACACCTCCTGTCAATCATTTAGCACTGAGCTTTTGCACCAGTACCCCTGTTCTATCATCCCTCCAAAGCAAGCTTATTAAAAAATGCGAAGCTCTATTCCTTGCCCGGTTGGATAATGCCGTGTTCTCTCAGGCATCGAAAGCAAAGCTTTCGATGAGGTTATTATTATCATGGCACTATGCCAGGATATTCCAAACAAAAACGCAAAAGGACCCTAACAGTCACAAAATAAATTGCAACGCATTAGGATCCTTTTTACTTTGAAACCGGGGGATACCCGATCTCTGTAAATCAAATCATTTGCCTATGTCAGTAATGATTTAGTTGTGTGTGGTTTGCCGTCCATCCGAAAAAACGAAAACCGAAAAGGTTGTTTCGGATTCCTCCTCCCCGAACGGGCGGCAGAAGCGTGGAAAAAATTTTTTAATAGAAGTCTTGCATATATTAATACCACAGTTGAATCGCGCCGTCAATACATAATCCATTATTTCGTATGAACAATCAATAAATTACTGAAAACATTCAAATTATAACACAAATTATCTAAAAAAATCAACATTATTAACTGCAACTAACTTTGTGACTAATTTATGAATGAATTTTACATATATGGAACTTTCATTTCACGTGTGAATAGTGCCCCTCCAAAAGCTTTGTAAGGCGATTGACTTTGCCCCTGCAATATGCTACCCTAAAATCAGTTTTGACTTGTGAAGCGCTTCACAGGCGGTTATTTGAAAGGAAGGGAAAAGGCAGGATGAAAAACAGCCTGGTATATGTAACCGGAATTGCACGGCCTACGCCGGAAAATCCGATTGCCGTAAACTACGACCGGCTTCTGGTGATTTTACTCTTTGAGCCGGAAACCGGCGAGATTGTAGATGCAGAGGTAAACATGATTTGCAGCACCACCCGCAATTTTATGAAAAGCCTGCTGACGGGCTACTGCCTGTATTCAGATATTCCGCAAATTATGGAAAATATTCAAAGCCGTTACTGGGGCCTTTCCCGCCGCGCACTGATTGTGTGCATGAAGGACGCACTCGCGAAGGTGACCGACCGGCTGCGGCAGATGGGTCGCGAAGATCTGTTAAAGGCAAACGAAGGAAAGAAGGGGATCGCTTTGCAGCAGCACAGGGAGGATACCATTTGCGTGGTAGGATTTTCCAAGGCCGTCAATAAAAACCCTATCGTCATTGGTAACCAGCTGCTGATCGGCTCATTTTTGATTGAAACGGGAACCGGAGCAATTCTCGATGTTCAGTTTAACACGATCTGTCCCAAAACCTCGGAATTTTTGTCGCAGCTAATTCTGGGGCTGAGCTTTTACACAGATTTGGAGGAGATGATCCGGCGGATTCAGGATCAGTACTGGGAGGATTCCAACCGTGCGGTGATTACGATTTTACGGGATGCGAACAATAAGGTGCTTAATTGGAAGCTGGAAAACGAAAAGAAAAAGAACGGGCAAAATTCATAAAAGACAATTACGACGCCATACAGATAAAAACACAGGGGCTAATGGCCCCTGTGTTTTTCTTTTTTGTTTTTCATGCGCAGCTCGTGCCGGCGGTCTTTCTCAGCTTCCCGCTGCTCGGCTGAGAGTGCCTTGCGTTCCATTTTGGTTTCTTCCCGCGCCTGCTGCAAAGCCTGCTGTGCCTTTGTACCGGCACCGGCGGGGCGAAGCTGCCGGCTGATTTCTCTCTGCATCCGCTTCGGGTTCCTGATTTTCTCAGAAACTGCCGCCGCACTCAGCGACGGCCGGAACAAAAGCCGCTGATCGTTTTTGAGAAGAAACTCGTACACCTCGTAGTCCTTTGGCTCGGCCCCGAACGTGATCTTACACACCTCGTACGTGTTGCCACACTCCCGCTCGTAAACACCCACCCAGAAGGGGTCTTCAAAATACACCGTCAGTCTGGAAAAAATTCGTTCCATTGTACATCCTCCTTTATTGATACCCTGCAAAGAACGGACAACCAAGGAGGCAGGTTACTGACAGCTCTCGCCGCGTCCGGACTACCAACCGGAACTGTGTTTTTATCTTTGCGCTTTTATTCTAGCGTTGATTGAATCAGATGTCAATTCATCAAACTGGCTTTGCTGACAAAAAAAACAGCGCCCGCTCCGGCAAACTGCCGGAAAACGGGCGCTGGCTATTTCCTCCAAATTCAGAGGATGATAATTGAAAAGAGTAACGGAAGCTTATTCTTCCCCGGGCGTATCATTGCCCTCAGATGCGGCGTCTTCGGGAACCGCCTCATCGAGAACCTCTTCCTCCACCAGATCTTCGGCGCTCTCGGCAGAACCGTCGTCCTCAATCATGGAATCGTCGGTTTCTTCCTCGTCGTCGTGGGGCGCTCTGGCCAGAGTGACAACGCGATTTTCTATGCCATCCACACGCATGACACGCACGCCCTTGCTTGGGCGGGCACAAACGCGGATGGATGCCGCATGGATGCGGATGATGACGCCGTCGGAGGAAATGATGATCACATCATCGTCAGGGTCAACCACTTTAATAGACGCTACATCACCGTATTTTGCAACATGGTAATTCAGCAGGCCCTTGCCACCGCGGGACTGGGTGCGGTAATCGGTAATGGGGGACAGACGCCCGTAGCCGGTTTCAGAAACAGTGAGCACCAAGCCACCCTCGCGGATCGTAGAAAGCCCGGTGACACAATCGCCGTCCTTCAGCGTGATGGCCTTCACACCGCGCGCGGTACGGCCCATGGCGCGCACATCCGTTTCGCGGAACCTGATTGCCATTCCCTTTCTCGTCGCCACAAGCATTTCGCGGCTGCCGTCGGTACGGCGAACCCAGCTCAGCGCGTCGCCTTCATCCAGATCGATGGCGATTACGCCGCCCTTTCGGGCTGTATTGTAGGCGCTAAGCACGGTGCGTTTGATGATACCGTTCTTCGTAACCATGACAAGGTAGCTTTCCTCATCGAATTCCGGTACGCGAAGCATGGAGGTAACGCTTTCTCCGGCGGAAAGCGGCAGCAGATTCGCAATATTAATGCCCTTGCTGGTACGGGAGCCTTCCGGTACCTCATAGCATTTCAAGCGGTACACGCGGCCCAGGTTGGAGAAGAACAGAACATAGTCGTGGCTGTTGATGACGAACATCTCCGTCGCCACATCCTCCTCACGGCGGGTCATACCCGAAACACCACGGCCACCGCGGCGCTGAATGTGGTATGTGTCGACCTTCTGGCGCTTAACGTAGCCAAAGTTCGTCATTGTCAGCACACATTCCTCCTGCGGAATCAGGTCCTCAATGTCAACTTCACCGCTGATTGTCGCAATTTCAGTGCGGCGCTCGTCACCGAACTCCGCCTTAACGGCCAAGGCCTCTTCCTTAATGATGGCAAGCTGGCGGGGAACACTGGCGAGAATATCTTCCAGATCGGCAATCTTACCCATTAATGCGGCAAGCTCATCCTCCAGCTTCTGGCGCTCCAGACCAGTCAAACGGCCCAGCGGCATCTGTACAATCGCCTGAGTCTGAATATCGTCCAGCTCAAAGCGTTCGGTCAGGCGTTCCTTCGCCATCGGGATAGACTTGGAACTGCGAATGATGGAAATAACCTCGTCAATGTTGTCGATCGCGATCTGCAGGCCGCGCAGAATATGAGCCCGCTCCTGCGCCTTGCGCAGCTCATGCTGCGTGCGGCGTACGATGACAGTTTCCTGAAAACGAACATATTCCTGCAGAATCTCCCGCAGCGTAAGGGTTTTTGGCTCGCCGTCTACAATCGCGAGCATGATCACACCAAAGGTGGTCTGCATCTGGGTGTAGGTGTACAGGTGATTCAGCACAATCTGCGGCGACGCGTCACGCTTGATGTCGATGACGACGTGCATGCCGTTTCGGTCGGAGTGATCTTCAATGTTCGAGATTCCTTCGATGCGCTTATCCTTCACCAATTCGGCGATATACTCAATCAGCCGAGCCTTGTTCACCTGATACGGCAGCTCTGAAATGATGATCTTAAAGCGGCCGTTCTTTTCCTCTTCGATTTCAGCGCGGGCACGCACGATTACACGGCCGCGGCCGGTGCCGTATGCCGCGCGGATTCCGCTGCGGCCCATGATGATGCCGCCGGTGGGGAAGTCCGGCCCCTTGATGTGCTCCATCAGCTCTTCCATGGTCAGGTCGGGATTGTCGATCAGCGCGCACAGGCCGTCGATCACCTCGCCCATGTTATGAGGCGGGATGTTCGTCGCCATACCGACGGCAATACCGGTAGAGCCGTTGACCAGAATATTCGGGAACTTCACCGGCAGAACCACAGGCTCCTTCAAACGGTCGTCGTAGTTCGGGCGGAAATCCACCGTGTCCTTTTCAATATCGGTGAGCATGCGAACGGCGGGCTTACCGAGGCGCGCCTCGGTATAACGGTAGGCAGCAGGCGGGTCGCCGTCTACGGAACCGAAGTTGCCGTGGCCGTCTACCAGCATGTATCGCATGGAAAAATCCTGTGCCAAACGCACCAAAGCGTCGTAAACCGACGCGTCGCCGTGCGGATGGTACCGGGCCAGCACGGCGCCGACCGTATCCGCGCATTTACGGTAGCCCTTTTCAGGCATCAGACCATTTTCAAACATGGTGTACAAGATTCTTCTGTGCACCGGCTTGAGTCCGTCGCGCACATCGGGCAGCGCACGCGATATAATTACCGACATGGAATAATCCAGAAAGGATTGTTTCATCTCTTTTTCCAGGTCAACGTTAATCACCCGGTTTGTTTGCATTTCCTCCATTTATCGGACACCTTCCCGCTTGTAATTTTCATTCCGTTTCAAAAGCTCCCGAACCCTTACCAGGTCCCAGGGGGGCAGCGCCCGCTTGGGCAGAACCCAAAGCTCGTTTTGTCCTGTATATAATAAAAACACCTTTCCGTCCTCATACACCCGGTACAGGTAGGAATAGGGCAGTTTAGCCCGGTACCGGTCTGTTTGGACGGACATGGTTTCTTCCTCAAATATCATGGTCTGGGCCAGCATGCGTTCCCCATGCGTATCGTAATAGCGCTGCGCCTGATGCCGAATCAGCAGCGGCTGCCAGCTGTCGATCGCAAAGCCGATCACCGTGCCCAGCAGTACCATCAGGGTAGAAAGAATCCGGCTGTACTCATTCACCGCAAAAAAGACACGCAGAACAATGCCCGTAACCACCAGAAAGAACCCGCCCCAGCGAAGAATCTGAATTTCTGCCGACCGGCAGGCCGCACGCGCCGCCGCCAAGCGGGCGCTCACATAATCCTCCCGGGTCAAGACAAAGCTGGCCACCGTCTGGCCGCCTTGCTCCCGGCCGGTCACCGAAATCTCCCGCCGTTTGCCAGGCGACACCGCCTCGCAAACGTATTTCTCAGGTGCGCACTCAGTCGCTCGGCCTGTTCGGGGGAAAGCGCGCTCTTTTTTAGAATCAGCAGCGGGCGGGAGATGCCGCCCCAAAGCACATAATACGCGTGCCCCTCCACACAGCCTGAAAAATCAGTCCAGAATTCACTGAGTGTTTCCACGTCGTTTTCCAGCACAATTCCGTTCTGGTAAATCGAAATTTTTCCGGGCAGGCGCAAAAGACTGTTGCCGCAAAACTGCAGCACCGCTCCGTGCAGCCGCCGCCGTGGCTGCTCCCGCCAGAAATACAGCGCGAGCGCCAGAAAAAACACAACCCCGCAAGCCGGAACAAATGCCGTGGAAAAGCGCGACAAATACCACGGAATCATCGACGCCACCAGAACTGCGGCGCAAATACACACGCCCGCCCGCACCCAGTACCGGCGAAAAGGGAACAGGGTATTTTCATACAGCAGGGCCGCCTGCGCGTAATCTTCTGCGCTGAGCTGCTGCTCTAAAACTAAAACCGGGGCCTCGCGGGAAAGCTCCGCCATTTTCGCCGCCTCCTTTTCCGAAACTCAAAGTATTTGACTTACTGATTGGCTTATTCGTACTTTTGTGTACCGGCTGTAAGGATCGCAAGCACATCCGCCCGAATGGCCGGGTCGATACTGCGCTGCGGAATCACCAGCCCACGCCCCTCACTGTACAGCAAAATCAGCTGCGGGGTTAAATCCATCTTCGCCGTATCATCCAGCGGTATGTTCCAGTGGTTGGTCCCCACCGTGATCGAAATCTCATCCGGGTAAACAGCCACACTAATTTCTTCTCCCGTTGTCAGCTGTTTTGCCATTCCGTTCATACGCAAACGCGGCGAAATCCACACGAAAAAGTCTGCCAACGCGCCCAGAATCGCAACCCGAAGCAGCCGGCCCCCCTGCTCCGGTATGGCGATTCCCAGAATCAGGCAGATCACAACCACAGCGCCGACCAGCATCAGCCAGCGAACCTTCTTTTTGTAGGCCTGGCTGCGGCTGTCCTGCTGTTTCAGCGCCTCGTAGCATTCCTCTTGCCGAAGAATATACGAAAAGCGCACCCCAGTTTGCTGCTCCTCATACTCGGCGGCATCCTCATCCGCCACCAGATTCAGCTTTTGGGAATGACCCGGCTGCGGAGGTTCCGCGGTTTCTTCCTGTTCCACCTGGTCTATTCCATTTGACTGTGCTCGATGATTGTCGTCCATTTTTGACTTTCCTCCCGATTTTTGTTCGGTCGGTGCCCAAACCGGACACCGGCGTGTTAAATATCCAGATTTGAAACAAACCTGGCGTTTTGTTCAATAAATAGTCTGCGGGGTTCTACCTTATCGCCCATCAGAATCGTGAAGGTTTCGTCTGCCGCTGCGGCATCCTCAAGCTCCACCTTCAGCATGGTGCGGGTGTCCGGGTCCATAGTGGTTTCCCACAGCTGCTGGGCGTCCATTTCACCAAGGCCCTTATAGCGCTGAATATCGTAATTGCTTCCGCCCAGCTCCGCCATAATAGTGTCGCGCTGCTTATCGGAGTATGCATACCGGTGATTTTTTCCCCGGGTAATACGATACAGCGGCGGCTGTGCCAGATAGATGTGACCCTGATCCACCAGCGGGCGCATAAAGCGGAAAAAGAACGTGAGCAGCAATGTGCGGATATGCGAGCCGTCGACATCGGCATCGGCCATGATGATGATTTTGCCATAGCGCAGCTTGCTTAAATCGAATTCCTCGCCAAGGCCGCAGCCGAGCGCGGTGACGACGGGCATCAGCTTTTCGTTGCCGTACACCTTATCAAGACGGGCCTTTTCCACGTTGAGCATCTTGCCCCAAAGCGGCAGAATCGCCTGAAATTTACGGTCGCGTCCGCCCTTGGCGGAGCCGCCGGCAGAATCTCCCTCAACAATGTAAATTTCGGTTTCTTCCGGGTTACGGGACTGACAGTCCGCAAGCTTGCCGGGCAGCGCGGCGGATTCGAGTGCGGACTTGCGGCGCACCAGCTCCCTCGCCTTTTTGGCAGCCTCTCTGGCTCTTGCCGCAGACATCGCTTTATCAAAAATAGCACGCGCAACGGCGGGATTTTCCTCCAGGTAAGTCGTGAGCTTGTCGGTCATCATCTGCGAAACCAGCGTGCTGATTTCCGTATTGCCGAGGCGCGCCTTTGTCTGCCCTTCGAACTGCGCCTCCTTCAGCTTCACGCTAATGATGACGGTCAAGCCCTCACGGAAGTCCTCGCCGGACATGTTTTTATCGTTTTCCTTCAGAATATTATATTTGCGGGCATAGTCGTTCATGATTCGGGTCAGCGCACGCTTAAATCCATCCTCATGTGTGCCGCCGTCGGTGGTGTGAATATTATTCGCAAACGACAGCATCAGCTCATTATAGCTTTCGGTGTACTGCATCGCAACCTCAGCGGTGGCGTTGTTGTCGGGTGCGACGGAATATAAATGGATTACGTCCTCATGAATCAACTCGGCGGAGCGTTTTTTGTTCAGGTACTCGACAAAGCTGCGGATGCCTCCCTCGTACCGGTACGAATTGTGAACGGGATGCTCCGGATCACGGTCGTCGTCCAACTCAATATGCACGCCCGCGTTCAGGAAGGCCTGCTCGCGCAGGCGATTTTGCAGAGTGTCGTAGTCGAACACGGTGCTTTCCTGAAAAATTTCAGGATCCGGCTGAAAGCGTACTATGGTTCCGTTGTGGTCGCTGTCACCTTTGCGAATCAGCTCCGTTACAGCCACGCCGCGCTCAAACCGCTGAGCGTACACGCCGTCTTCGGTGTAAACCTCTACCTCCAGCCATTCGGAAAGCGCGTTGACCACCGAAGCGCCAACTCCATGCAGACCGCCGGATACCTTGTACCCACCGCCGCCGAATTTGCCGCCGGCATGCAGTACGGTAAACACGACGGTGACCGCAGGAATGCCCATTTTATGCTGAATTCCCACGGGAATACCGCGGCCGTTGTCCTCCACGCTGATAATATTGCCCGGCAGAATCTTAACGGTAATGCGGTCGCAGAAGCCGGCCAGCGCTTCATCGATGGCATTATCTACGATTTCGTACACCAAATGGTGCAGACCGCGCGGACCGGTGGAGCCAATATACATACCGGGACGCTTACGCACCGCTTCGAGGCCTTCGAGAACCTGTATTTGATTTTCATCGTAATTTTGGTCAGTTTGGGTCATTTCGCTAAACTCCAAGTAGAACCCTCCTATATATCAACAGATTGTAATCAGTTAAAAACGTCTGAAGGAATGATTTTCGTCAGAACCCTGTCCGGGATTTTTCCCAGGGGGATACGGCGGCGGATTGCCGGGCCGCGGCGGAGCCTGCGGCCTCTTGCGTACGCCCGGTTTTCTAAGCCGGACGAGGAATGGGGCGGCAAGAAAAAACAAAACATAGGGGAGAGCCATCAGCAGAACCCCATAAAACGGTAGACCGCCGGTGATCAGGCGGAGTGTAAGAAATACGATTACTGAAATCACCACTGCTATTGAACCGAACATTGGTGCTGCGGTACTTAAAAAAACACCGGAAAACCCACCGCAGTTCGGGCAGCGGTACTCTCCCTCCTGCTTTAAAAACCAAGCTCTCACATAACCGACTTTCTGCCCGCAGTGCGGGCAGACCGGCAATTGCAGCTTCATAGCCCTTCGCCATTCCTTTCCTCATTTCTTCCGCCTTGCGGCAAGCCCTTACACATTCGCAAGGTTTGCCATAAACCTGCTTCGTTTGAGTAGGGTGGTGGAAGAAATCTGCGAGATATAAACTGTTATTTGTTCCGCCTTGTCACAGCAAAGCACAAAGGATTTCGGCATTTCCATACTAACGTTGACCACTTTGCCTTCTTTTTCTGCCTTTGCAAGGTACTCGCGGGTATATTTAGAAATCGTGGAATTTTCCAAATCGAAAATTCCGATGATGTCTTTCGTTTGAATGACGGTGTCTTGTCCCAGGTGAAGATACATAAAACACATCCTTACTGCCGGACGGTCAGCCGTCCCTGCTCCATCTCAAATCTTCCGCCGCCGGAATAGCGAGCTGCCGTTTCGGGATCGCAGCAGGTTAAAAACACCTGTTTTTCCCCAAGCTGATGCAGAAGAAAATCCTGCCGGCCGGAATCCAGCTCGCTCATCACATCATCAAGCAGAATCACCGGCGCTTCTCCGGAAAGAGTTTGCAGAAGCTCCGCCTCCGCCAGCTTTAAAGCCAGCACGCAGGAACGCTGCTGACCCTGCGAGCCGAAGCTCCTCGCGGGCCTTTCGTCCACCCGAATCTCCAGATCATCCCGATGCGGGCCGATGGTTGTAAATCCCGCAGAGAGATCTTCCCTGTGCGAGCGCCCGAGCGAATCGAGCAATAGCTGCCTCCACTGTTCCTCCGTCTGCGGCTCCTCTCCGGAAATTGTGCGGTAGCACACGGAGAATTGTTCCCGCGCGCCCGAAATTCCATCATAAATCCGCCGGGCCGGCTCGGAAAGCAGGCGAACATATTCGCTCCGTTCCAAAATCAGCCGCGCGCCGCGCTGAGCGAGCTTTTCGTCCCAGATTTCAAGCGTGTCGAGCAGCTCGGCATGACGAGGGATGTCTTTGAGCAGCGCGTTTCTCTGCTGAAGCACCCGGTTATACTGAAACAAAAGCTTTGCGTATACCGGGCGAAGCTGGCACAGCGCACCATCCAAAAAAGAGCGGCGCAAAGCGGGGCCGTCCTTTACCAGTGAAAGATGCTCCGGCGAAAAAATCACCGCCCGGAACTTTCCCACCAGCTCCATCACACCGCCATATTCTACACCGTTGATGGCGGCAGAGCGTTTTTTGTTCTGAATCGTCAGAACTGCATTCTGATCACGTTCCTCGCTGAAAAAATCAATTTGCAGCCGCGCGGCATTCTGGCCGAAGGCAATCAGCTCGCTGTCACGCGAGCCGCGGAACGACCGGCCGCCTGTAAACAGCCACAACGCTTCCAGTAAATTTGTTTTTCCCTGCGCGTTTTGCCCAAAAATCACATTCATGTGCGAATTTGGAAGAATCTCCCCCTCACACAGGTTGCGGTAATATAAAAACGAAAGCCGGCTGACGATCACAGGGTTTTCACCTCGTAGCTTCTGCCCTGATATTCCGCCCGGTCACCGCCGCGCATTTTTTTGCCCCGCATGGTACAAACCTGGCCGTTGACCAGAACCTCTCCGTTCTGAACCACCAGCTTCGCGTGGCCGCCGGTTTCCACCGCGCCTGCCAGCTTTAACAGTGCATCCAAACGGATAAACTCCGTATCAATTGTAATAATTTCCATAGTTCCTCCTACCAAACTCAAACACCGCTCTTCAAACGAACCGGCAGGACCAGAAACAGGAAGCTTCCGCCGTCCTTCGGAACCACCTTCATGGGGCTGAGTGCGCCGCTAAGCTGAATTTTCACCTCATCGCATTCGGTATTGCGCAGCGCATCCAGAAGATACCGATTGTTAAAGCCCATTTCGAGAGTTCCGCCTATGCCTTGCGCCTCCAGTTCATCGCTGGCACGGCCAATCGCCGTGGAGCAGGAAAGCTGAATCAGATTTTCACCGAATACGCAGCGCAGCGGACTTTTCAGGCGATCTGTAATTAGGAGCGAAACGCGCTCCACGCTGTCGATAAAGGTTCTGGTTTTCACTAAAATTTCTGTCGTATGGGAAGCCGGGATTGCCGCACGGTAATCGAGGAAGTCGCCCTCGAGCAAACGCGAGATTAACGTATAGCTGCCAATCTGGAACAAGATGTGCCTGCGGCCGATTGACAGTGATAAATTTTCCTCATTCTCGGGCAGAAGCTTTAATACCTCCGAAAGAGTTTTTCCCGGAATCACGAAGCTGGTATCCTGATCGCACGCAATCGGCTCCTCGCGCACCGCGAGCCGATACCCGTCTACGGAAATCAGGCGGATTTTATTTTCACCCAGCTCAAACAGCGTTCCGGTATGTACCGGCTTCATGTCACTTTCAGAAACGGCAAACAAGGTTTGGCGGATCATGCTTTTCAAAATACCGTTCGGCACCTCGATTGAGGTTTCACCTGAAACCGAGGGTAGCTCGGGGTATTCCTCAGCAGGAATGCCTGAGATTGAAAATTCACTGGCTCCGCTAATAATAGAGGCCACATTCTTTTCATCCACTGAAAGCAAAACATCGTCGCCCGGTAAACGCCGAACAATGTCGCCGAACAGTCGGGCCGAAAGCACTACGCTGCCGGTTTGCTCGATTCGGGCCGGTAGAGTCGTCGTCATGCCCAACTCCAGGTCATAGCCGCACAAAAAAAGATCGGAGCCTTTTGTTTGCAAGAGAATACCCTCCAGGGCGGGAATGGAGGATTTGGAGGAAACGGCCCGCTGAATATTCAACACTGCTTCCACCAATTCCTTGCGGTCACATATTATCTTCATCGTTCTGACCACCTTACGTTATTTAGAGTAGAAAGAGTAGGTATGATTTAGAGGTAGTAGTAGGGGAGTCTGAAAAGTTGAAAAACGGTGAGAAGTGAGAAGTACCTAGGGAGAAAGACCGTTTAGTTTTCCAGAAGCCACTGTGGAGTGTTTGTTAAGAGTATGGAGTGATTTTTTGAGTTTTAACAGGCTGTTGAAAACTCTGTGGGGAATGTTGAAAAGAAGTTTAAAAGAATTCACAGGAAAAAAACGTGTTTTCCCCTGATTTGTGGAAAAGTGGAGAAATCCTCCACTTTTAAGATTATACTATCTGTAATAATACAGTGCGTAATCACATGGTTAGCGATCACGAATATTTTTGATAATGTCCTGAACGGTGTCGCGCGTTTTCGGGTCGCGGCCAATGTTCTTTTCGACCTGCTGAATTGCGTACACCACGGTGGAGTGGTCTCGGCCGCCAAACGCCTCACCAATGGAGGTCATGGGCAGCTGGGTGATCTCGCGTACCACGTAGATCGCGATCTGCCGCGCAGCGGAGATATTGGCCGAGCGCTTTGGGGAACGGATATCCTCGGGGGAGGTGCCAAACGTGCGAGCCACCTCTTCAATGATTTTTTCGATCGTCATCGGCGCGGGCTGGTGATTATTAATAATATCGCTGATTGCGGCCTGCGCGGTGGAGATGCTCAGCGATTCGCCGGCAAGGAGGTAATACGCCTTCATTTTTTTGACAGCGCCCTCGAGCTGACGAATGTTGTTTTTCAAGCGGTTGGCGATGTACTCTGCCACGTTGTCGGGCAAATCAATTTCGAGCAGCTCCGCCTTGCGCTTGATAATCGCGATGCGCGTTTCAAAATCCGGAGGCTGCACGTCCGCGGTCAGGCCCCACTCAAATCGGGTTAAAAGCCGTTCCTCCAGCGTCGCGATGTCTTTTGGCGGCCGGTCAGAGGTCAGAACAATCTGCTTTTTCGCCTCATACAGAGTATTAAAGGTATGAAAGAATTCCTCCTGCGTCGAATCCTTGCCGGCGATAAACTGAATATCATCCACGAGGAGAATGTCCGCTTTGCGGTAGCGCTGGTGAAATTCCACGGTAGTACCGCGGCGGATTGCTTCGATCAGTTCGTTGGTGAATTCATCACCTTTAATATAGATAATGTTCATCTCGGGGTAAGTTTTCGATATCTCGTTGCAGATGGCGTACAATAGGTGCGTTTTGCCCAGCCCCGAGTTTCCATAAATGAACAGGGGGTTGTACAGCACCGCAGGCTTCGTCGCCACCGCCATGGAGGCCGCGTGGGCAAATTTGTTCGAAGGGCCTACGATGAAGGTATCGAAGGTGTATTCATAGTCATCTTTTGAAAGAGGCACGGCGTCCGGCTTTTTGTTCTGCACCAGTTGTTCGGGCGTGCAGAGCTGAATCTGAATCCCTTCGCCGAAGATTTCGTTGAACGCTTCCTGAAGAAGAGAAGTATAGCACCGAGTAAGAGTTTGGAGGTGAAATTCATTCGGCACCTCCAGCACGGCGATTCCCTTGTTAAAATCCAGGCTGACAGGGCGGATCCGGTGGATCCAGGTGGTATAGGCCACCTCTGTAATGCGGGCTTTGCAGAAATCGCAAACAAGGCCCCAGGCTTCGGTAAAGGATTCCATAAAAATAATCATACCTTTCGGTGGGATAAAAAAATAAAGAAAAACCGAGCTGTTGCCTCAAAAATCAGACAAACACAATATGCTGGAAGCAAACTCGGTTAGATGCGGATAATTAATATTATGATAGCATAAACAGAAAAAATTTTCAAATGGTTTTAAACATCTTATCCACAGGACTGTGAAAAACTTTGTAAAACTATTGGCCTTCCGGCTGATTTTTCACAACATGTTGTGGATGAGTGGATATTTTTGTTTTCTTTGAAAATTTGTGGAAGATTCACTTTCCTTTTGTGCTGTTGTATGGTATGATGATGCAAAAGCGGAATCGGGCGGATTTGTATTTTTTTATTGACAGTTTGCCTTTGATTAGGCTATAATGCTAAATTGCAAGGTTTGTACCCGAAAGGAGGGTTTTTCATGCTGAGAACTTATCAGCCTAAGAAGCTCCATAGAAAAAAAGAGCATGGGTTCAGAAAGAGAATGTCCGATAGAAACGGCCGCAAAGTTTTGGCGCGCCGCAGGGCCAAGGGAAGAGCGCGTTTGTCTTACTGAAGCTTTGAAAGGGCCACCGCAGTGTGGCCTTTCTTTGTTTTGTTTTTCAGAAAGGCCGAATATGGGGAGGTTGGAGTTTCACAGTGAGCGAAATAGTCCCAATTTGTGAAAACAGCAGCTTTCGCCGCGCTTATGCCAAGGGAAAATCTTTTGTGTCGCCGATTTTAGTCACTTATGTTTTGAAAAATCGTGCGCGCTGTATTCGGGTGGGGATTACCACCAGCAAAAAAACGGGAAACGCAGTAAAGCGCAACCGTTCCCGCCGTATCATCCGCGAGGCGGCTCGGCAGCTCTTACCGGAGCTTCCCGAGAGGGCCGGATACGACTTGGTTTTTGTGGCGCGGGCGAAAACACCATTTATCAAAAGTACGGACATCCTCTGCGATATGCGAAAGCATTTGTTTCAGGCCGGTATTTTAAAATGAAACGCATTTTCATTGCGGTAATTAAGGGATACCAGAAATGGGTTTCCCCTATGAAGCGGCAGCCCAGCTGCCGGTATATTCCTACCTGCAGCACATACGCGATTCAGGCGATTGAGCGGTTTGGCGTAGTGAAGGGGATTTTTTTGGCCGTTTGGCGTATCCTTCGCTGCAATCCGTTTCACCCCGGAGGCTACGACCCCGTTCCGGAGCGGGAGGAACGACTGTTCAGCAGGCTTTTTGAAAAAAGAAAGTAAACAGCGCGCCGCATGGCGCTTTGCGCGATCGCGATTGTGTCGTTCCCTGTACTGGGGGCGTGGATTGAAATCGTAATCTTCATACAGAGAGGTTTTTATATGGCTGGAATAGGCAATTTTTTCGGCAGTTTTCTGGGGTATCTGCTGTGGATTTTTTATCAGTTCTTTAAAAATTACGGCGTAGCGATTATCTTATTTACCATCGTTCTTAAAATCGTGATGTTCCCGTTTTCCATCAAGCAGCAGAAATCAATGGCGGCAAACTCGAAGCTTTCCGCAAAGCAAAAGGAGCTGCAGAAAAAATACGGCAACGACCGTATTAAAATGAATGAAGAAATGCAGAAGCTGTATGAGAAGGAGGGGTATAACCCCGCCAGCGGCTGCCTGCCAATGCTGATTCCTTTCCCGATTATGATCGGCTTGTATTATACCGTGGTAAACCCTCTTTCGAATGCTCTGCATCTTGGAAAAGAGGCCGTGGCCCAGGCGGTTGCGGTACTGCAGACCATCCCCGGCATCAGCGGAACGTTTACGTATCAGAACGGTTTTTACAATGAGATGGAAATTGTCCGTCATTTTTCCGTGCTGCGTCCTTATCTGACGATGTTTACGGATGACGAGATTTCTAAAATACAGTCGCTGAGCTCCGGCTTTAACTTTTTAGGATTAAATCTTCTGGGCACGCCCACAGACAGCGCCGCCGTCAATTTCTTTGGAAAGTTCGTTTCCATGTTCCAGACGAATCTGTGGCTGATTCCTGTGTTGTGCCTTGTTTCTTCTATTATTACTCAGATTATTACCATGCGTTTGCAGCCCGGCATGCAGCAGCAGCAGGGCGCAATGAAGATGATGCTGTATGTTCTTCCTTTGATTTCTGCCGTTTTTGCCATGTCCGTCCCTGCGGCGGTTGGCTTCTACTGGATTATTTCTACGATCACCAGCCTGTTCCAGGTGATGATTGTTCACGCGTTTTTCAGCCCGGCGTCCCTTACCGCAAAGGCAGAGGCTCAGCGTGTTGCGCTGTTGGAGCTGGAGGAAGTAAAGAAAGAACCGCTTTCGTCACATCTTCGCCAGTCATCTGCGGAAAAAACGGTTTTCCAGGAGAATCGAAAGGACGAGCAGGCCTCGGTGAAAAAAGAATCCGGCCAGAAAAAGAAGAGCGGAAAACCCACAGGTGGCTCAGACAGCTATCTTGGGAAGAAAAAATAGCGGTTTTCTGATTCAATATTTGGAGGTGCGAAGGTGGTTAAAGAAGCGATTGCAACGGGAGATTCCGTGGAGCAGGCGTTTGATGAGGCCTGCAAAATGCTTGGAGTAGAATCACACGAAGCGGAATTTGAGATTTTGGAGCTTCCCGAAAAAAAGAAATTCGGCCTTTTTGGCGGCGCACCCGCGAAAGTACGCGCATTCATCAAATCCGGCCCCGCTGAGGCGGCCGCGGATTACCTCAGAGAAGTTCTGGCGCAGATGGGTATCCCCTCGGTGGAGATTACAATCGCCGAGCAGGAGAACGGCGCTCTTTTGAGCCTCACCGGTGACGACATTGGTTTTATCATCGGCCACAGAGGAGAAACATTAGATTCCCTTCAGTATCTCTCCGGCTTGGTAGCAAACCATGTGGAGGATTCCTATTACAGAATAACACTCGATATTGGAAATTACCGTGAAAAGAGAAAAGAAACTCTTGAATCGCTCGGCAAAAAGATGGCCGCAAAGGCCCTCAAAACCCAGCGCAACTGCTCCCTGGAGCCTATGAACCCCTACGAGCGCCGCATTATTCATACGGCGGTGCAGGAGGTTGAGGGCGTTAAATCCTGGAGTGAAGGCGAAGATTTGGCTCGCCATGTGGTGATTGGTCCGGAGGGCGGCGAAAAACCCGCGTTCCGTCGGCCAAGTGATCGTTCGCGCGGTGGCAGGGATTTTCAAAAAGATCGCGGCGGACGCCCGCAGGGCGGAAACAAGAACTTTGGAGGCCGTCCCTCTTCTTCCAGAGATTCCAGAGACAGACGGCCTGCGCAGGACCAGAGGAGTTCCTTTGCACACCCGGCGGACGACCGTCCTGTCAAAAAAGGGAACAGCCCTCTGTACAGCAAGATAGAAACGAAAAAGGAAGATTAACCTTTTTCTCAAGGATAAGAACGAAAGAAAAGCGGTTCGTGAAACGAGCCGCTTTTTGTGGTACAAAAGGAGAGAATCATGGAACAGAATGCTTCCGCCATTGCGGCGATCTCAACTGCACAGGCTCCCGGCGGGATTGGTGTTATCCGGATTTCCGGCCCTGGCGCGCGGCAGATTGCAGGCCGTGTGTTTCTTTCTGCGAAGGGGCAGAAAATCGAGAAAATCCCCGGGTATACAGCGCTGTATGGCTGGGTGTGCCGTTTTGGCAGTCAGCCGGCCGAGCGGCTGGATGAGGCGGTGGCCACCGTGTTCCTTGCGCCCCATAGCTATACCGGCGAGGATGTGGTAGAGCTTTCCTGTCACGGCGGGTTGTACCTGCTGCGCCGCGTACTGGAGTCTGTTTTAGCCGCGGGTGCTTCCCCGGCCGGGCCGGGCGAATTTACCCGGCGGGCGTTTCTGAATGGTAAAATGGATTTGACCCAGGCAGAATCGGTAATGCAGCTGATTGGTGCCCAGGGCAGTCAGGCGCTCCGCACTGCGCGCGCGGGCCGTGAGGGCGCTCTCTTTCATCGGATTCAGGGAAGCCGGGAGCAGCTGCTTACGATTGCGGCCCATCTTTCCGCGTGGGCGGATTACCCGGAGGAGGACATCCCCCAGCTGGACGAGGATTCCCTCAAAGGTTCCCTGAAGAGCGTGCGGGATGATCTGACCCGCCTGCTCGATCAGTTTGACGCCGGGCGTGTGCTGCGTGAGGGCGTGGATACCGTAATTGTCGGGCGTCCGAATGTCGGTAAATCAACGTTGATGAATCTATTGGCAGGATGTGAGCGCTCCATTGTGACCGAGTATGCCGGAACCACGCGCGATATTGTAGAGGATACGGTGCTGCTCGGCGGTGTTCCTCTCCGCCTGGCCGATACGGCGGGCCTGCGCGAAACAAGCGACCCGGTGGAGAGTATTGGCGTTGATCGTGCAAAGAACCGCCTGAATACCGCACAGCTGGTGCTGGCGGTGTTCGATTCCTCGTCGCCGCTGACGGCAGAGGACAAAGAGCTAATCGCCCACTTGACCAGGGTGCCTGCAATTGCGGTGATCAATAAAAGCGATCTCAAACAAAAAATAGACATTAAGTATATTCAAGATAGTTTTCAACAATATGTATATATCTCAGCAAAAGTCGGCGACGGTCTTGCCGAGCTTCAACAAGTGGTGGAGCAGTTGCTCCACACGGCGGATTTGAATCCCTCTGAGGGCATTCTGTTTACAGAGCGCCAGCGCGACACCGCCCGCCGTGCGAAAGAACGGCTGGAGGAAGCAATGGATGCGCTTTGCGGCGGCTTGACGCTTGATGCGGTGACTGTTTCGGTGGAGAGCGCTGTCTCCGCGCTGTTGGAGCTGACGGGTGAGCGCGCGACAAATGAGATTGTAGACATGGTGTTTGCTCATTTTTGTGTCGGTAAATAAAAGAAATTGATTCAGCGAACTTGCCCTTTCAAGGGCAAGCCTTTCGAAAATAAGATGAGAAAATTTCAGGATACCGCCTTCGGGGCGGAAAGGAATCAGGTGCGAAACAAATATGTATCAGGCAGATCAATATGATGTGGTTGTGATCGGCGCGGGCCACGCCGGAATTGAAGCGGCTCTGGCCGCCGCGCGGCTGGGCTGCCGCACGGTTATCTTTACAATTAATCTGGATGCGGTGGGAAACTGCCCGTGCAACCCCTCTATCGGGGGAACAGCAAAGGGGCATCTTGTGCGTGAAATCGATGCGCTGGGCGGTGAAATGGGCAAAACAGCGGATGCCTGCACACTGCAGAATCGAATGCTGAATCTGGGCAAAGGCCCGGCGGTGCATTCGTTGCGTGCGCAGATTGACCGGCGCGAATATTCTAAGCTCATGAAGCACAAGCTCGAACTTCAGCCAAACCTACAGCTCAAGCAGGGTGAAATTGTAGACCTGTTCCGCAACGAGGACGGCTCCTGGCAGGCGGTGACGCGCATGGGCGCGGGCTACACCGCTCAATGCGTGGTACTCGCTACTGGAACTTATCTCAGTGGAAAAATCTATGTGGGCGATGTTTCCTACGAAAGCGGGCCGGATGGATTGTTCCCGGCCGCGTTTTTATCTCAGCCGTTGCGCAAGCTGGGGGTGAATCTGCGCCGTTTTAAAACAGGTACACCCGCGCGTGTGCTGCGTTCCAGCATCGATTTTACCGGGCTGGAGGTGCAGGCGGGCGACGAACCGGTTGTCCCGTTTTCCTACGATACCACCGAGCTGCCAAAGAATAGCGCGGTGTGCCATATTGCATGGACAAACGACGCCACGAAGGAAATCATCTTGAAAAATATTCATCGGTCACCGCTCTATGCCGGTAAGATCGAAGGGGTGGGGCCGCGCTATTGCCCCAGTTTTGAAGATAAAATTATGCGATTCACCGATAAGAAGCGCCACCAGCTGTTTATTGAGCCCTGCGGCCTTGATACCGAGGAGCTGTATTTGCAGGGGATGTCCTCCTCTCTGCCGGAGGAGGTGCAGTTAGCCTTTTACCGTACGATTGCGGGACTGGAGCATGTGGAGATCATGCGCTGTGCCTATGCAATCGAGTACGATTGCGTTGACCCTTTGCAGCTCGACCCTACGCTGGAATTTCAAGATTTACCTGGCCTGTATGGTGCTGGGCAGTTCAACGGCAGCTCAGGCTATGAGGAAGCCGCCGCGCAGGGGCTGCTTGCGGGCATCAACGCCGCGCGGCGCGCGCAGAACAGAGAACAGGTGATTCTCGACCGTGCAGGCTCGTACCTCGGCACACTGGTGGATGACCTTGTCACGAAGGGCGTCAGCGACCCGTACCGTATGATGACCTCGCGCTCGGAATACCGGCTCGTACTGCGGCAGGACAACGCGGACGAGCGTATGACCCCGCTGGGACATGAACTCGGGCTGATCAGCGACGAGCGCTTTGCTCGCTTTCAGGAGAAACAGGCCTTGAAGGAGCAGGAGAGAAAGCGCGCGGAGCAGACGGTGTTTTCTCCCACAGAAGAGTTGAATCAGATTCTTGTTTCACGTGGAACAACACCGGTTTCGACCGGCGTACACCTGATCGACCTGCTGCGCCGCCCGGAACTCAATTATGAGGTACTGGCCCCGGTGGATACCGGACGACCCGTGTTACCTTCTGCCGTGCTGGAAAATGTGGAAATTGAAATTAAGTACGAAGGGTATATCCGCCGCCAGAAAGCGGACATTGCGGAAATGCGCCGCTTGGAGCAGCGCCTGCTGCCTAAGGGCTTTGATTATACCGGAATCACCGGCCTGCGGCTTGAAGCGCGGGAAAAGCTGCAAAAAATTCGCCCGGCGAGCATCGGCCAGGCCTCGCGCATTTCTGGCGTGAGCCCGGCGGATCTTTCGGTCCTCCTGATCTGGCTCGCCCGGCAGGACGGAAAGGAGGAAGCAGCCCTTTGATCAATATTGAGCAGCGTCTGATCGAGCTTTCTGCGCAGTACGGCCTTCCTCTCAGCGCCCAACAGACCGCAGCCTTCCAAACGTACATGGAGCTGCTGCTGGATTGGAACGAAAAAATGAACCTGACGGCAATCACGGAGCCGCAGCAGGTAGTGGAGAAGCATTTTCTTGACAGCCTGCTTTTGATAAAGGCCGTTGAGATTCCCAAGAATGGGAAGGTAATCGATGTTGGCACCGGCGCGGGATTTCCCGGAATTCCTCTTCTGCTGTATCGGCCAGACATTCGCCTGACCTTGCTTGACAGCTTGCAGAAGCGCCTGACCTTTTTGCAGGCGGTGTGCGATGCATTGGGTCTTTCTGCCGAGTTGATTCACGCGAGAGCGGAAGAGGGCAGCCGGCAGCCAAAGCTTCGCGAACAGTTTGATTTGGCATGTGCGCGTGCCGTCGCGCCGCTGCCGGTGCTGTGTGAGTACTGTGTGCCGTTTGTACGGCGAGGCGGCGCTTTTGCGGCTATGAAGGGTCCGGGCGCGGCAGAGGAATCGGTTGCCGCAGCAAAAGCAATTTCGCTTTTGGGCGCGCACGCGGAAAGTACACAGTCTTTTACACTGCCGGACGGCAGCGAGCGGAATATTATTCTCTGCCGTAAAATAGCGGCCACCTCCGACAAATATCCGCGTCACGGCTCAAAAATTGCGAAAACTCCCCTTTAATAGTCATAAATCCAAGCAAAAAATTATTTGGACAAGTCATAATTCAACAGAACATTCGCCGCCGCCTGTGCTATTCTGAAGAAAACAGACAAGCAGGGAGGCGGCGATTTGTTATTATTCCAAGAAAAGAAGCGGGTACACGATATTCCGCTGAATCAAATCCGGCCCAATCCGTCGCAGCCGCGCCGTATCTTTGCGCCGCGTGAACTGCAAGAGCTTTCCGACAGCATCCGCTTAAACGGATTGCTGCAGCCGCTTACCATACGCAAGGTGCCGGGCGGTTATGAATTGATCGCCGGAGAGCGCCGACTGCGCGCCTGTTTTATGGCCGGGATGAAAAGCGCACCGAGCATATTGGTAGATTGCGACGAACAGCAGTCTGCAATTTATGCAATCCTCGAAAATCTTCAACGGCAGGATCTGCAGATTTTCGAAGAGGCGGAGGGAATCCGCCGGCTGATTGAGGAGTGGGGCGTTACTCAGGAGGAAGCGGCGTCGCGGCTTGGGAAGAGTCAGTCCGCAATTGCAAATAAGCTGCGTCTGCTCCGTCTGTCAAAAGTAGAGCAAACTATGATCTCTCACGCGGGATTAACCGAGCGCCATGCGCGCGCGCTGCTGCGTGTGGAGAGCGAGGCCGTTCGCATCCGGCTTTTAAACCGGATTATTGAAGAGAACCTGAACGTTCGCCAGACGGAAGAGCTGATTAACGAAGAAATTGAAAAGCGTACACAGCCACAAGCTGTAAAGAATAAGCGTACCTTTGTAATTAAGGATGTGCGGCTGTTTTTAAATACGATCCGGCACGCGGTAGATACAATGCGCCAGTCCGGAATTGACGCGGTAGAGCAGAACCGCGAAACTGAAGAGTTTATTGAGTACGTGGTGCGTATCCCAAAGGAGCAGGCGGTCACAAACAAACGCAGACCGGCCTGAATGAGTTCACTTACAAGGAATTTCCCCATTCCCTTATTTATTTTCCACAGTAAAAGAGCGGAGCATTTGCTCCGCTCTTTTACTGTTATATGTGCTTACAGTGCCTGCTGGCGCAGGGTTTGCTTCTTTTCTGAAGTCGTGTTTCTGTTACTTAAGAATAGATTGTTTTCCTTTCGATATCGCGAGAGGAAGGCTGTTTTTTTATTGCGGTTCCCGCAGGGGAGATTCTGCTGGCGCAAGCATACCCCTCATGCCGGGGCGGGTATTTACTTTCTTTACGAAAAGAAAGGAAACAAAGATTCGCCCAAGGCTCCGCCTTCGGAATCCGTTTTTGGGAACGGTTCCTGCTCCCATTAACAATAGCCGTCGGAAAAGCGCTCTATGGTAAGTGCGCACGCGCCTTGTTTTCTGGAAACAGGCAGTGTACCGGTTTCATTCGGCGGCGCACCCTTACCGAGCGCTCTCGTTGGCTTGGAGAAGAGCCTCCTTACAGTAGCTTTGATTGGAAGTTCAACCATAGTTCTGATATGTCGATTAAAAATGCGGCGAAGCCGCACCGAAAAACTGCGAGCCAACGAGAGCGCTTTGAAAATGCCCGCCGACAGACGGGATAGCAAAGTTTATTTTTAGATTAAGCTCGGAGAGTGGGCATTTTCAATGGAGCGCCTTCCCGGTGGCTGGTGGCGGCACTCGTCGGAACTGTTCCCCAAACGGATTCCAAAGGTGCCCTTTGGAAGGCCTTTGCTTCCTTTCGTCCTTTCACGAAAGGAAGTGCCCGCCCCGGCATGAGGGGCAAGCCCTGCGCCAGCAGAATTTTCACGGGAAAACTCGCAGAAAAAACAAACTCTTTTACATTGCGCACGAGCCTTGTTTTGTGAAAACAGGCAGTTAACTAATTCCGTTCGGCAGCGAAGCCGCACCGAAAAACTTCGAGCTAACGAGAGCGCTTTGAAAATGCCCGCCGACGGACGGGATAGCAAAGTTTATTTTTAGATGAAGCTCGGAGAGTGGGCATTTCCAATGGAGTGCCTTCCCGAAGGCTTTCGTTTACACAATGAGGGATTGTTCCCCAAACGGATTCCAAAGGTGCCCTTTGGCGAGTCTTTGCTTCCTTTCGCCTCGTTGCGAAAGGAAGTGCCCGACCCGGCACGAGGGGCAAGCCCTGCGCCAGCAGAATTGTCACGGGAAATCTCCCGCAAAAATAATTTATTTTTTTACAAACAAAAAACTTTTGCCGGGAGGAGTAAAGCCCCGCACCGGCACGGGCACAAGACCTACACCGAATGAGTACAGAAATAATCTGATTGTGGAAAATCAGGCAGAGGTTGTTTGTGGAAAACGTTACAGCTCATCCGTCAAAACAATTCCACCGACGTAGTGGAAAAGAACAGAAAGAAAAGCATTTCCAAGAATCACGACTTTTCCACAGAGAAAGGAGAAAATCAGTGGAAAATTTGAAGAGTGATCATAAAGAAGAAAAACCAGCGGTTGTTCCACGTGAAACACGTACTTTTTACTGAAAAGCCCTTTATCAGATTCAAAAAGAGTGCTATAATGATTTACAGTGCAGTTTTTGACGGCTGAGAGAGTAGAAACAGAAGAAGCGTCAACGGCTAAAGAGTGCGCTGTGAAAAGCACAGGCTATGCATTTTGATCGTGTTTTAAATAAAATTATCCTATTAAGAGAAGCGGGGAACGAATGTCATGGGCAAAATCATTGCGATTGCAAACCAAAAGGGCGGTGTGGGCAAGACAACCACCGCCGTTAATTTGGCGGCTTCTCTTGGGAGTTTGGGAAAAAAGACGCTCCTGATTGACATTGACCCGCAGGGAAATTCCTCCAGCGGCGTTGGAGTGGATCGCCGCAAGCTGAAAAACAGCGTTTACGAAATTCTGTTGGACGAGACGAAGCCGAATGAGGTTTTGATCCACACCGGCTTTCAGAATCTGGATTTGATTCCATCCAGTATGGATTTGGCCGCGGCGGAGCTGGAACTGGTTAGCCTCAAAAACCGCGAATCCATTCTGCGGCGCGCGATTCTGCCGCTGCGCGCGGAGTATGATTACATCATTATGGATTGTCCTCCTTCGCTAGGAATTATCACAACAAATGCGCTTTGCGTTGCGGATACGCTGTTGGTTCCGCTTCAGTGTGAGTATTACGCGCTCGAGGGCCTTTCGCAGCTGATGAACTCGGTGCGGCGTGTCAAGCGGCAGTATAACGAGCAGCTCGACATTGAGGGAGTGCTTCTCACCATGTACGATGGGCGCCTGAATCTGACTCAACAGGTTGTGGATGAGGTAAAGCGGTATTTCCCCCGTAAGGTATTTGCCACCGTTGTGCCGCGCACGGTGCGGCTGTCGGAAGCGCCAAGCTTTGGCAAGCCGGTATTGTATTTCGACCGCATGTCGAAGGGCTCTGTGGCCTACGAAGCGCTGGCGAAGGAAATCATTCAAAACAATCAGGGAGAGGGGCGTACGGAATGAAAAAAAGGGGCGGTCTTGGAAAGGGCCTGGACGCCATCTTTGCAGAAAACGATACGGAGAATCAGAATTCTTCCATTGCGCTTCCTCTGCGCGAGATTGAGCCGAACCGTGCCCAGCCCAGAAAGCAGTTTGACGAAGGCGCTCTGGCAGAGCTGGCGGATTCTATCTCTCAGCACGGGGTGCTGCAGCCGCTTCTGGTAAGGCCGCTTGTCAGCGGAGGGTACCAGATCGTAGCGGGCGAACGCCGATGGCGTGCGGCGCGCATGGCCGGGCTTACCGAAGTGCCCGCTGTTGTGCGGGAGATGTCTGATCAGCAGGTGATGCAGCTTGCGCTGATCGAAAACCTGCAGCGAGAGGATTTAACCTCGCTGGAAGAGGCTCAGGGCTATCAGACACTAATGGAATCCTATGAGCTTACGCAGGAGGAGATCGCGAAGATCGTCGGCAAATCGCGACCCGCCGTGGCAAATGCTTTGCGGCTTTTAAACCTGCCGGAGGCCGTGCGTGAGATGGTTGCCACGGGGAAGCTCTCCGCCGGGCACGCAAGAACGTTGCTGCCGATTCCATCGGCGCAGGACATGCTCGAAATGGCACAGTTAACGGTAAAGCATGGTATTTCTGTGCGTGAACTGGAAAAAATGGTAAAGAAATTTCTGTCGCACGAAACAGAGACGGAACCGGCCGCATCCAGAAAAAAGAAGCCCCGCTATTTTGAAGAGGTGGAGCTTGCCCTGAATACCCATCTGGGCCGAAAGGTAAAGGTGGAGGGCGGCAAAAACAAAGGAATGCTGCAAATTGAATTTTATGGTGAAGAGGATTTAGCGAATCTGGTCAACAGTCTGAAATTTCACACAGATTGAACCGGAACAAGTCCCTGCACTAATAATAAAGGAGAAGAACGCACATGTTGGATATTAAAGTGATCCGCGAAAATCCGGATCGAGTCAAAGCGGCCATGAAAGCCAGAAATATGGATGCGGATCAGGTGATTGAATCCATTTTGCAGATCGATGTGGACCGCCGCCGCGTTACCGGCGAAACCGAAAGCCTTAAGGCACAGCAGAACGCAGACACCAAGCAAATTCCGATTCTGAAAAAAGAGGGGAAAGACACTACGGAGCTGATGGCTCAGCTCAAGCAGCTTTCCGACCAGATTAAGGAAAAGGATGCGGTGCTGGGCGAGCTGGAAGAGCAGCAGCTTGACTTGCTGCTCACCTTGCCGAATATTCCGGCGGCAGATGTGCCACTGGGCAAGGATGATACCGAAAATAAAGAACTGCGCCGCTGGCATGAGCCTACCAAGTTCAACTTTGAGCCGAAGGCTCACTGGGATTTGGGGAAGGAACTTGGAATCCTCGACCCCGAAACGGCGGCGAAGGTTACAGGTGCGCGCTTCCATTTTTATAAGGGACTTGGCGCACGGCTGGAGCGTTCGATCATCAACTTCTTTCTCAATACACATACCGGGCACGGGTACACTGAAATTTTCCCGCCCTTTATGGTGAACCGCGCATCGATGACCGGCACCGGCCAATTGCCCAAGTTCGAAATGGACGCATATAGGGTCATCAACAAAGACACGGCTGAGGATTACTTCCTGATTCCCACCGCCGAGGTTCCGGTAACGAATATGCACCGCAGCGAGATTCTGGATGGCGCCAGCCTGCCGATGAAATACTGCGCGTATTCGGCGTGCTTCCGCGCCGAGGCCGGTTCCGCCGGGCGCGATACCCGCGGCCTGATTCGCCAGCATCAGTTCAACAAGGTGGAACTGGTCAAATTTGCGGACCCCGCTACCTCCTATCAGGAGCTGGAGTCCCTCACGAATGACGCCGAGCGCGTGTTGCAGCTTCTTGGCCTGCCGTACCGCGTGGTTTGTCTCTCCACCGGTGATCTGGGATTCTCCTCCGCCAAGACGTACGACATTGAGGTCTGGATGCCCTCCTATAACCGTTATGTAGAGATTTCCTCCTGCTCGAACTTTGAGGATTTCCAGGCGCGGCGGGCGCAGATCCGCTTTAAGGCGACCCCGCGCGACAAGGCACAGCTGGTGCATACACTGAATGGCTCCGGTGTGGCGATTGGCCGCACTGTGGCGGCGATTTTGGAAAACTACCAGAATGCCGACGGCAGCGTTACCATTCCGGAGGTTTTGCGTCCGTTCATGGGCGTAGATGCGATCGGGCGCCCGGAATAAGCACTGGCAGCTTCCCCAGCCGGTAGGTAGCCGGTTCCCGTTTAAAACAAAAACGGGAGGGAAATCAACTTTCAATCCGCCCCGGGAATTCCCGGGGCGGTTCTTCCAAAGGAGCGTATATATGGCACTGAATCCGAAATTGAGCGAATACACACAGCAGGTAAAGCTGACAACATACGATATGGATGCAAACAACACCCTGCGTCCTTCTGCCATGCTGCGCTATTGCCAGGAGGCCTGCGAGCTGCACCTGGCCTGCTACGGGCTGACGCACGAAAAGATGCAAGGGGACGGGATTGTTTTTGTGTTTACCCGTGCGGGCGGTGTAGTACATCGCTGGCCGCGCCAGAACGACCCCATCACCATTGTTACGCGGGCATGCGGCGTGGTTGGCGTGCAGTTTTACCGCAGTTTTGATTTTTACTGCGGCGACGAGCCTCTGGCAGAGATTCTGCAGGCCTCCGTCGTTGTCAGCACACAGGAGCATAAGCTGCTGCGCCCGAAGGTGTTTTTGGAGTACGGAGTGGGTGCGGGGGAGAACAGCGGGCAGAAGCTGGAGCGCATGAATCTGCCAAAGGAGATGCCCGTGGTAGGCGAGCGTGAGGTCCGGTATTCCGATTTGGATTATAACGGACACGTGAACAATTCGGTTTACAGCGATATTTTCTGCGACTATGTGCCGGGCGGAATGCACGGGCGGGCGCTGAGCGAATTCCAGATTCATTATGTCATGGAAAGCCTTGAGGGCGAGGTGCTGCAGATTCAGCGCGAGGAGCGCGACGGTGAGATTCTGATGCGGGGAGTCAATCCGCGGGGAGTCAGCTTTGAATATCAGGGCCGGGTAAAGTAATTCTTTCCCATAAAAAATATATTTTTGCTTTTTGTATTGACAAGAGGGACAAGTATATACTATAATTAGTAACGCTCCGCTTGTGTATGATTCATATGGCGGCATAGCTCAGTTGGCTAGAGCATTCGGTTCATACCCGAAGTGTCGATGGTTCAAGTCCATTTGCCGCTACCAGCGGCCCGGTCGTCAAGTGGTTAAGACACCGCCCTTTCACGGCGGGTTCACGGGTTCGAATCCCGTCCGGGTCACCACACAAGCCGCATTCCCCCGAGTCCTTCGGGGGAATCGTTATTAGGACGCATAGCTCAGCTGGTTAGAGCGTTCGCCTCACACGCGAGAGGTCGAGGGTTCGAGTCCCCCTGCGTCCACCAATACAGTACAAGGAAAGAAGCCGATTCCATATGGAATCGGCTTCTTTCCTTGTATATGCTAGAATGAAAGCAGAAGCTTTAATTTATGAAAAAGCCGTGCATACGATGAACAACATTCAGGAGCTGGTTTGCGGCCTAAAAGGGAAAGACAATCAATGTGCCTATCTTTGTTAAGATATTCAAGAGGCATTAAAAGAGATAGCGAACGGTGAGCAGTAGCTTGACTGTGCGGGAAGATGCCAGATTGAGTGCAGATTCAAACCGCCTAAAATTATGATTTTTAGAGGAAGGCTGAATTGTGTCTATGCAGGTGAAGCGCTTTTGCAAAATGCGGGGATTATCCGAAACAGGCAGAAGGTGAAGGCTGCAGTTAATAATGCAAAAACCTATTTTAAGCTAGTGAAAAACATTGTTCTTTAGATCATTTTCTGTGGACATTTGTTGGCTTTCAGCCGATTGTGAACGGATGGTCTTACATAGATGAGGTTCCGGTCAGCACGGTTCTTTCTGATACAATCAGCAAAAAGCTGAAAAAACTTAGCTTTCAGTTTGTTGGAACAACAACAATTTATGCACTGATACAATCGGTTGGAATGGTGAACGATCACCTAACCTACTGTGATTTTTACTGCCGTAAATAAAAGAAAAAGGAAGCACAAATAAAAATCCGTACTCCATTTTTCTTTTGCATGTACATTCTGTTTTGGAAGCCTTATTCTTCTTCCCTCAAAGTGCTTTTTTCCTCTTTGCTATTGGCGAACTGATCGATGAATATCCCAGCGATTACGATGATCAGCCCCAGAAGCTTCAGAGGAACTACGTTCCCGGCTGCAATGGCATCCAGAACAAAACCGGTGCCCAGCTGAGCAGCCAGTAAAATAATAGTGGAGTACGAAACGCGAACCCGCTCCATCACAATTACGGTCAGCACCATCGCCACAAGGCCAAAAACACCGCCCAGTAAATTGATTGGCGGAACCGCAGCCCAGTGTGAAAGGTCGGTAAGGCGGCTGTTGCCGAGAAAAAGGACAACCACGAGTGAAATCAAAGTTCCTTCAATATAGTTAATTAAGGTGCCGTTTATTGTGCCGAGCGATTTTTTCGCCTCCAGATTTATCATTTTATTAATCACCGTCACAAAGCCGTTCACTGCGGCGAGTAAAATAAAAAACAGCATTAGAGTTCCTCCTTTTTACGAAAAAATCATCAGAAGCAGACCGACCAGAATGACTGCAAAAGCAGGAATTCGCCTACGGCTGAATTTGTTGACCGGAACATGGAACCACCCCAGATGATCTACAACGGCGGAGCTTACCAGCTGAGCGGTAATCGACAGCACCATGGTCAAGGCCGCGCCGATGTATGCCGTGCTGAGGCTGGTGGTTACAATTAACGCCACGCCTAAAAATCCCACAAAATAGACATAAAGCGGAGCGCCCGTAAGCTGTATCTTTTCTTTTTGAACCAGCTTTGCGGCGGCCAGCAGAATTACCGCCCCGATCCCGTGAACCAGAAAGCTGACCTCGAATAGGTTGAAATCGGCAGCGAGCCTTCCGTTCAGGCTGACCATCAGCCCCAAACAGATACCGCTTAATAGTAAAAGTAAAAAGTTCATTTAAAAGCCCCTTCGCGCTTTGATTTATGGTATTATTATGGCACAAAGTTCACGAGAACAGTTATGACAGATGTCATAAGGGGAGGAAATCCAATGAAGTATCTGGAGCTTGGGCAACGGCCGGAATTAGCGGAGCAGGTACGCAGCGTTCAGTCGGAAGTATCAGATGCGGCATTCCGGTGCTTTCGTCTGTGTCGGTTTGACGCGGGAGAATTCTTGTACACAGAGGGCAGGCAGGCCGGATGCTTTTTGATTTTGCTCTCCGGCAGCTGTAAGGTATTTAAAACACTTGAGAATGGCCGCACTGTACTGTTGTGCCTTTACGACGATATTCAGGTAATCGGGGAGTTTGAGCTGTTCGGCGACCCCATTGCTAAAACCAATGTGCAGGCCCTGACGGAAACCTACTGCCTCGCGGCCCTTGTTCAGGAGCAGGGGGAGCGGCTGCTCGCCGACAACTCCTTTTTGCAGTTCGTGTGCCGACAAACCTGCGCCAAAACAGAACGCAACAATTCGAACATCGCAATCAACCTGCTGTACCCGCTTGAGCAGCGGTTGGCCGGCTATGTTCTAGCCATGCAAAAGAGCGAGGTGTTTTCGGCCAATTATACGCTGCTGGCCGAATCCCTCGGCTGCAGCCTGCGGCATCTGCTGCGCACGTTTCGAGCCCTTTGCGATAAAGGTCTGCTTCAAAAAACAAAAGCTGGGTACCGGCTGGCCAATATCAGCGCGCTGGAAAAGATTGCGGGGAATGTTTACCGGCAGTAATAGGCCAGCACGCGTTCTGCAAGAAATCAACGGGAAAGAAAGGCAACTGTGATGTGGATGGAAAAAAACAGAAGTAAAATTCGATTCGTTTTTTGGTTGGTACTGATTGTCGGGTCTGCTCTGCTGGGGGTTGGGTTGGCTGCCTTTTCCCTTGACCGGTTCACAAAAAATATGACCGTGGCCGTCTGGCTCGCCATACTTTCCCTTACCAGCATCGGGATCGATCTTCTGTGGTACCGTGAGCTCAACCGTAAGCTGATGTCTTTACAGTCGGTTCTTTTGGAGGAGCATGACGCAGACCGGTATATCAGCGAAATCAATGCCCTGCTGGAGGGGAAGAAGTCGCCCCATATCCGCAGTATTTTTCTTTTGAACCTGAGCGCAGCCTACTGCGAAAAAGCGGAGTACCACACAGCCCAGGATTTCCTTTTGCAGATCAATCCCCGAAAGCTCACCGGAATCAATCGGTCTGTTTACTGGGCGAATCTGGCGTATGTCTATTTTTATTTAAAGGAAGAGGAGAAGGCGCAGTTGATTCTGGAACAGCAAAGAGCCGCTTTTGCAAAGCTGAGCGATCACCCGCAGCTCGGTGCATTGCTTGTCGTATTGGGAATCTTTGAACGGCTGGCGCAGGGTGATCGCCCGGGCGCAAGAGAGCGGCTGGAGCGGGAACGCCCGCGGTGGGAAACAGAGCATACCGCTTCCGATTTTGCTTACCTGGATCAGCTTTGTTAAAGCTCTGGAACAATGAGATATTTCCCTGGTGATAGCGCCGGGTTATATCCACTGCGGGTTTCTGATGCAACGCCCGCTTAAGCCTGCCAAACTGTGTAGGAAGACAGCATGATGCCACCTGTACGGTCCGCCCTGTGAATTGCCATTGGTAGTTGTGCTGCTGCCGGAGCGGTGCCCTTTACAAAACTGGCTGAAAATGGTATCATTCGGTTATAGAATGAAAGAAAGGAAATGGCATAAATGGGAGTAATCGGAAGTGCAGATGGTCCAACTTCTATTATAGTGTCTTCGGAGCCTTCGGGAATGAGTATGGTCAGTATTTTACTAATTGCGGCGATTGCGGTAGCAATTGTAATCATCGGTGTGGTGGCATGGGCGCTTACCAGACACGGCAAAGAATAATAGATGTGCTTTGGGTTTGGAGTGCAGGGCATTCCTTTAGCCGGCATCCCGCTGGAGGCAGGCAGAATCCAATAGAAGATAGTACCATTCAAAAGATCTCTATCGCAAACAAGGATTTTCCTTGTTTGCGTTTTTTTCAGGAGGAAACTATGTGGAATTATATCTGGCCGATATTAATGGTAATCGCGGCAAACTCGCTGTATCATGTCTGTGCAAAGTCAACCCCGGCTACTGTGGAGCCACTGGCCGCTCTTACCGTTACTTATTTGACGGCAACGGCCTGTTCTCTGATTTTGTTTTTTCTGGTGGGAGGAAATAAAAATCTGTTGCAGGAAGTCCATAAGGTAAATTGGACAAGCTTTACTCTGGGGCTATCTATTGTAATACTGGAGCTGGGGTATCTGTTTGTGTACCGAGCCGGGTGGAAGGTAGGCATGGGTTCGCTGGTTGCGAATGTAGGGCTTGCGTGTGTGCTGCTTGTGATCGGCCTAGTGTTTTACAAAGAGAGCTTTTCAGCGCGTCAGCTGGTTGGCATGGGAATCTGTGTGCTGGGCATCTTCCTGATTACCAAATAAAAGGCTCGTGGGTTTCCGCTCTGGGGGCGCGCCGCCCGGTTGCTTTTTTTCGTGGGATACGGTATAATAATCACTAAACTGCGGCAGCACAGGCTTTCCTTGCCGCATTCAATACACATGGTATGACGACAGGGAATCCTGTTATAATAACCTCACGCCACGTTCCGAAGCGGTGCTTCGGGTGGCTGAGAGAGCATTGAAGCACCAGCCCGGTGATTTTCTTTTCTTGGGCGGGTTGTGTTAATTCAGTTTCGAATTTGTGCTATAATAATGCTAATTACAAAAAGAGAGGTTAATCCCCTATGAAAAAATGGATGGCAATGATGGCTGCCGGAGTGATGGCGGTTTCTTTTGCGGGATGCGGCGCGGGCGATGTTGGCAGTGCGGAGTATATGGCCAGCAAGGCGGCGGCATCTCAGGCAGCGGCGGCGTCTTCTCAGGCGGCGCAAAGTCAGGCAGAGGTGCAATATGAAAACTCCCTGAAGGGCTTGCAGCAGTATATGACGGCGAAGGGAGCGGTTGCAGGTGACCCCACCACCATGGAGGCCAGCTTGATCGGCGCCAAGGAAGGCGTCAGATACCGCGGCAGCTACGAAGGCAAAGAGAATGTTACGCTGGAGCTGTACCAGTACGATTCGTCTAATCTGAACGATGCGGCGAAGCAGGTTTTGGCCGATGTGAAGGACAAGGGTACCTTTACGATTATGGAGAAGCAGGTTCCCGCTACTTTGAACGGTGATTACCTGATGGTTTATACAGACACACAGACCGGCGACGTGCATACACAGCGCGCGGAAGAGGTTAAAACGATTTTTCAGAATTTTCAGAAGTGATCTTTTTAAATAGCAGTAAGAAGGCCTTTGCTTCATACCGGAGCAAAGGCCTTCTTACTTTTATAACCAGATTATTTTTTAAAATAAGCTTCCCGCAGGCAGATCACAAAGCCGGCAATTCCCAAAACAGAGAACATGATCAGAGGGAGAAAGATTTGTTCTACTAATAGTGCGTTTACCACACTCACCAAATTGATAATTAAAAAGCCAATTGCTCCAACGAGAAATAACATCATGCCAAATGTACTTTTTTTCAATAGGAAGTCCTCCAAAAAGAAAGAATATAGAATCGTATTTGAACCATTCACACTTTTTTATCAATGCTGAATTCTGCATATGAGTGTGGGATTGTCCATATATGCGCGGTTTAGAAAGCCATTGGATCAAAGTTTTTTCAAAAGAGAATCTCTGTTTATCGTGTTTTTCCCTCTTTCTGCGGCTCGGCTCCCCGTTTTCTTTCTGCACATTCCCGTAAGTAGGTTTCAGAAACACAAATCCATAAGCCTGCCAGACCGAAGCCGCAGAAAAGCAGATACGGCAGCATCAAATGGTTCCCGATCAGCGCGCCCAGCGTCCCGGTGTAATTCCGAGTTGTTTCTCCGATGTTCGTAATGTCAAATGGATTAAGGGCCAGAAACACGCTAAGCACCAAAAATCCCATTGCCCCAACGAGAAATAACATCATACCAAAGGTGGATTTTTTCAAAATAGGCGCCTTCTTTCTTCTTTATCTATTTCACGTTCAACAGTATATCTCTTTTTTCCAATCGTAGTTCATTTGCTGAAAATTAGCAATCAGATACATACGGCCGTAGAAAAACCTTTGCACCGGTATGAAGAAAAGGTTTTTCTGGAGTTTATAGAGGAAATTTTCTGGACATTATCGGTTTAAATACGAAAGCTGCTATTGCCAAAAAAGAATAAATAGACCAGTACAATTAAAAACGCCCAAGACAATACTTTTGGAACTTTTGAGTTTATAACAGAGAGAACATGATAGATTTGATTTCCCATCAGTTGCAGCTGCTCTTCTTCTGAGGGCGGCTTAATAGGGAGCTTTGTTCCTAAAATAAGCATAATGAGATAAAGAATTAGAACAATCAAATATAAGCTCATCCTCAGTTCACCGGATACGATGGCAGTGACGAGCAAAACAGAAGAAAATACGATATAGAAAAAGACCAATATTTGTAATACATAATATTTCGTTAACTTATTCATTTATATTACTCCATTTTACTGAAAGAAATTTTGTGAAGTATATTTGTATCCATTTACTATTGTAGGCCCATATACCCAGTTTGCAAACCCACCATTATTATAAGCATACACAACTTTATTGTAATTCATAGCCGTTATAACCTTGAGAAGAGGCATATAGCCCTGTAATTACTGAAACCAGTCCTACACATGCAAGAATGGGAATTTGTTTTTGTGCCAGAACTTTTGCAATGTCTTGTATTGACTCTCCGGGTGGGGCAATGTCAATAACGTATGTAATTAAGTCATTAAATACCTGCAAATTTTTCCTTCTGCTAATATAACGTTTGAGACCTCCGTTTTGTTACAGATTTTCTGAAACATTTTAAATTATTTTTATAACAGCGCAGTGGAGGAAGGAATAAGAACCCAATCGCTTCTGCTTTTATATAGAAACAGGGGAGCGAAGAAACAAAAAAAGGCCGGAGCTGCATGACACAGCCCCGGCCTTTGATGTTCTTCTGATATCTATATACAGTTTAGATTGCAAAGCGGTGTTTTCCAATGGTTGTGATGACCTTGCGGGAGAAGATCCACTTGCTTGTTGATTTTTCGGGATTATAATAATAGATCGCTCCACCGGAAGGGTCGGTGCCGTTAATGGCGTCGCGCGCCGCCTTATATGCTGAGTCCGCCACCGGCGCGTTGATGCCGCCGTCATTCAGGCATGAGAACGCTCCCGGCTGGTAAATCACACCCGCCAGCGTATTGGGGAACGAGGGGTGTGTGATGCGGTTCAGGATCACCGCGGCTACCGCAACCTGACCGGCGTAAGGCTCGCCGCGTGATTCCGCGGAGACGACGCGCGCCAGCAGATCGATGTCGCTGCTGCTGTATTGTCCCTGCCCTCCGCCGGAATCGCCGGAGGAAGAGGAGGACGAAATCCCCATTGCCTTCAGCGTCTGCGGACCCGCAATTCCGTCTGCCGTTAAATTGTTCTTTTTCTGGAACTTAATGACCGCCTGCTTTGTCTGTTCGCCGAAGATGCCGTCTGCGCTGCCGGAGTAATAGCCCCAGCTTTTTAGTTTAGTTTGAATCTGCTTGACCTCATCACCGCGCGAACCAACTCTCGAAAGCGTTTCTACGGATGCTGCGCTGCGCAGACGTGTGACTGCCTGTTCTCCCACGCCGCTGACTACGGAGATCATCAGCAGGTTTACCAGCAGTATCATTAGAATGCGCCAGATGTATTTCCCGAATTCTTTAAATTCTCTTTTTTGAGCGTGTTTCATTGTTATCACAATCCATTCTTTCAGTGCTTACCAAAAGAATTCCCATACGGAGCGGATTTATTCAGGAAAGCAAAGCGCCTGTTTTTCACGGGAACAGATTTCTTTTTTACCCCGAAAGGGCGAAAAATGGCTTAAAACCTGGAGAAATAGGTCGAAAAACAAACTTTTTTAAAAAAACCCGAAAAAACTTTAAAAAAAGCATTGACAATAGGTGAATGGTTTGGTATTATAGTCAAGCGCCTTACAGAACGGCGCACGAAACGAAAGGCCGCAAAGCCCGGTAGAATCGGACAGGACCTTGAAAATTAAACAACGAGAAAGACAAGAAGGAACCCGTAATTTTTGAGAGAAAGCTTCTTGAAAAAGAAGTGAGTACTTCCGGATAAGAGTTCTCAGAACTCTATAAAAACTGAGAAACGCGAAAGCGTACTAATTGAGCAGATAAAATGCTCTAAAATAGATTAGATTGACTTCGGTCATTTTAATACAATATTTTAGAGAGTTTGATCCTGGCTCAGGACGAACGCTGGCGGCATGCCTAACACATGCAAGTCGAACGGAGTAAGAGAGAAGCTTGCTTAGCTCTTACTTAGTGGCGGACGGGTGAGTAACGCGTGAGTAACCTGCCTTTCAGAGGGGGATAACGTTCTGAAAAGAACGCTAATACCGCATAATATATCGGTGCTGCATGGTACTGATATCAAAGGAGCAATCCGCTGAAAGATGGACTCGCGTCCGATTAGCCAGTTGGCGGGGTAAAGGCCCACCAAAGCGACGATCGGTAGCCGGGTTGAGAGACTGAACGGCCACATTGGGACTGAGACACGGCCCAGACTCCTACGGGAGGCAGCAGTGGGGGATATTGCACAATGGAGGAAACTCTGATGCAGCAATGCCGCGTGAGGGAAGACGGTCTTCGGATTGTAAACCTCTGTCCTTGGTGAAGATAATGACGGTAGCCAAGGAGGAAGCTCCGGCTAACTACGTGCCAGCAGCCGCGGTAATACGTAGGGAGCAAGCGTTGTCCGGATTTACTGGGTGTAAAGGGTGCGTAGGCGGCTTTTTAAGTCGGGCGTGAAAGCTGTGGGCTTAACCCACAAATTGCGTTCGAAACTGGAAGGCTTGAGTGAAGTAGAGGTAGGCGGAATTCCCGGTGTAGCGGTGAAATGCGTAGAGATCGGGAGGAACACCAGTGGCGAAGGCGGCCTACTGGGCTTTAACTGACGCTGAGGCACGAAAGCATGGGTAGCAAACAGGATTAGATACCCTGGTAGTCCATGCCGTAAACGATGATTACTAGGTGTGGGGGGTCTGACCCCTTCCGTGCCGGAGTTAACACAATAAGTAATCCACCTGGGGAGTACGGCCGCAAGGTTGAAACTCAAAGGAATTGACGGGGGCCCGCACAAGCAGTGGAGTATGTGGTTTAATTCGAAGCAACGCGAAGAACCTTACCAGGTCTTGACATCCAACTAACGAGGCAGAGATGCATTAGGTGCCCTTCGGGGAAAGTTGAGACAGGTGGTGCATGGTTGTCGTCAGCTCGTGTCGTGAGATGTTGGGTTAAGTCCCGCAACGAGCGCAACCCTTGTGATTAGTTGCTACGAAAGAGCACTCTAATCAGACTGCCGTTGACAAAACGGAGGAAGGTGGGGACGACGTCAAATCATCATGCCCCTTATGACCTGGGCTACACACGTACTACAATGGTCGTTAACAGAGGGAAGCCAAGCCGCGAGGTGGAGCAAACCCCCAAAAACGATCTCAGTTCGGATTGTAGGCTGCAACCCGCCTACATGAAGTTGGAATTGCTAGTAATCGCGGATCAGCATGCCGCGGTGAATACGTTCCCGGGCCTTGTACACACCGCCCGTCACACCATGGGAGCCGGTAATACCCGAAGCCAATAGTCTAACCGCAAGGAGGACGTTGTCGAAGGTAGGATTGGCGACTGGGGTGAAGTCGTAACAAGGTAGCCGTATCGGAAGGTGCGGCTGGATCACCTCCTTTCTATGGAGACTTGATGGAGCTAAGGCTTCGTCAGACATCCAAGGTCAGGATTACGGAACCTAGTCTACTATCGTTGTTTAATTTTGAAGGCCCTGAAAAGGGACTTCAGGAAATGAAAGAAATCGAAACAGCAGAACGAAGCCTTAGTGTTCAATAGAATATGGGGGTGTAGCTCAGCTGGGAGAGCACCTGCTTTGCAAGCAGGGGGTCATCGGTTCGATTCCGTTCATCTCCACCACCAGACTTAGTCTGGAACAAAACGGGTAACAGAGGCAAGCGAGAAGCCGACGGCCTCTAGCCGAAGATATGGGCTCATAGCTCAGCTGGTTAGAGCACACGCCTGATAAGCGTGAGGTCGGTGGTTCGAGTCCACTTGAGCCCACCACCAAGCTACGCTTGGAAACAACTGCATAATGCAGGGCACAACGGCAGTTTGGTTGTGAACGCGACTGTGAGGAATTTTCCTCGGAATCGACGATCGCGACTAAAAAGTGCACGAGTGCACCGGACATTGAAAACTGAATAAAGAAAAGAAGCAGATAAAGCGAGAAAAATTGTTTTTTATCTAAATCTACAATTTACCAAACAATGCAGTTCTATCGAGTTCAGGACTGTATTGTATAGAACAAAGCAAGAACCAAGAATCACATGGTCAAGCTACAAAGAGCGCAAGGGGAATGCCTTGGCACTGAGAGCCGATGAAGGACGCGACTAACTGCGATAAGCTATGGGGAGCCGTAAGTGGGCATTGATCCATAGATTTCCGAATGGAGCAATCCGGCTGGAGTCATGTCCAGTCACTGCATGATGAATACATAGTCATGCAGGGGGAACCGCCTGAACTGAAACATCTAAGTAGGGCGAGGAAAAGACATCAACAGAGATTCCGCTAGTAGTGGCGAGCGAACGCGGAAGAGGCCAAACCGAGGGTAGCAATACCCTCGGGGTTCGGACAGCAACATGTACGACAAGAAATAGCAGAATGGCATGGGAAGGCCAACGAAACAGTGTGAGAGTCACGTATGCGAAATTTTGAGTCGGCTAGCTGTATCCAGAGTACCGCCGGACACGTGAAACCCGGTGGGAACATGGGGGGACCACCCTCCAAGCCTAAATACTACTCAGTGACCGATAGCGAAAAGTACTGTGAAGGAAAGGTGAAAAGAACCCCGGGAGGGGAGTGAAATAGAACCTGAAACCTTGTGCTTACAAGCACCGAGAGCCCGTCAATGGGTGATCGGGTACCTATTGTAGAATGGTCCGGCGAGTGAGTATAACTGGCAAGGTTAAGGACTTAAGGTCCGGAGCCGCAGCGAAAGCGAGTCTGAAACGGGCGCGTGAAGTCAGTTGTATTCGACCCGAAACCGGGTGACCTACCCATGTCCAGGTTGAAGTGGAGGTAAAACTCCATGGAGGACCGAACCGACTCCTGTTGAAATAGTAGCGGATGAGGTGTGGGTAGCGGAGAAATTCCAATCGAACCCGGAGATAGCTGGTTCTCTCCGAAATAGCTTTAGGGCTAGCCTCGTATTAGATTACTGGAGGTAAAGCACTGAATGGGCTAGGGGCCGAAAGGTTACTGAACCCTATCAAACTCAGAATGCCAGATAATTGATGTACGGGAGTCAGACAGTGTGAGATAAGTTTCATTGTCAAAAGGGAAAGAGCCCAGACCCACAGCTAAGGTCCCTAAATACGGTTAAGTGGAGAAGGATGTGGGGGTGCACAGACAACCAGGATGTTGGCTTAGAAGCAGCCATTCATTAAAAGAGTGCGTAATAGCTCACTGGTCGAGTGCCCCTGCGCCGAAAATTTAACGGGGCTAAATCGTATACCGAAGCTTGGGATAACACGTAAGTGTTATGGTAGGAGAGCGTTGTGTAAGGGGTGAAGTCAGAGCGGAAGCGCTGGTGGACTTTACACAAGTGAGAATGCCGGAATGAGTAGCGAGAAATATGTGAGAATCATATTGGCCGAAAGTCTAAGGTTTTTGGAGGAAGGTTCGTCCGCTCCAAGTAAGCCGGGAGCTAAGGTGAGGCCGAAAGGCGTAGCCGATGCACATACGGTGGATATTCCGTAGCCGCCAAAAGATTTAAGCAAGAGGACACCTTGAAAGGGCATAACCCAGGCGTTGGTTGACCTGGGCGTAAGGGACCGAAATTAGAGTAGGGAAGTATGCTTGGACGAGGGCGAGAAAAGTCTTGTGTATATCTAAGGCGCCCGTACCGCAAACCGACACAGGTAGACAGGAAGAGAATTCTAAGGCCAACGGGAGAAGGGTAGTTAAGGAACTCGGCAAATTGACCCCGTAACTTAGGGAAAAGGGGTGCCACAGCAATGTGGCCGCAGAGAATAGGCCCAGGCAACTGTTTAGCAAAAACACAGGTTTCTGCCAAATCGAAAGATGAAGTATAGGAGCTGACACCTGCCCGGTGCTGGAAGGTTAAGAGGAGATGTGCAAGCATTGAATTGAAGCCCCAGTAAACGGCGGCCGTAACTATAACGGTCCTAAGGTAGCGAAATTCCTTGTCGGGTAAGTTCCGACCCGCACGAATGGTGTAATGATCTGGGCACTGTCTCAATTACCCGCCCGGCGAAATTGTAGTACCGGTGAAGATGCCGGTTACCCGCGACAAGACGGAAAGACCCCATGGAGCTTTACTGCAGCTTAATATTGGGTTTTGATCATTTATGTACAGGATAGGCGGGAGACTAGGAAGCCGCGGCGCCAGCCGTGGTGGAGTCATCCTTGGGATACCGCTCTTAGATGGTTGAAATTCTAACCTGCGGCCGTGAATCCGGCCGGGGGACATTGTTAGGCGGGCAGTTTGACTGGGGCGGTCGCCTCCTAAAAGGTAACGGAGGCGCTCAAAGGTTAGCTCAGCACGGACGGAAACCGTGCCTCTGAGTGTAAACGCGTAAGCTAGCCTAACTGCGAGGATGACAATCCGAGCAGTAACGAAAGTTGGAGTTAGTGATCCGGCGGTATGAGAGTGGAATTGCCGTCGCTCAACGGATAAAAGCTACCCTGGGGATAACAGGCTGATCTCCCCCAAGAGTCCACATCGACGGGGAGGTTTGGCACCTCGATGTCGGCTCATCACATCCTGGGGCTGTATTCGGTCCCAAGGGTTCGGCTGTTCGCCGATTAAAGTGGTACGCGAGCTGGGTTCAGAACGTCGTGAGACAGTTCGGTCCCTATCTGTCGTGGGCGCAGGATATTTGAGGAGAGCTGTCCTTAGTACGAGAGGACCGGGATGGACGCACCTCTGGCGCACCAGTTGTCATGCCAATGGCACAGCTGGGCAACTAAGTGCGGATCGGATAAACGCTGAAAGCATCTAAGCGTGAAGCCGACTCCAAGATAAGATATCCCATAGCGTAAGCTAGTAAGACCCCTTGAAGACTACAAGGTTGATAGGCTGCGTGTGTAAGTGTAGTAATGCATTTAGCTTGGCAGTACTAATCGGTCGAGGGCTTGACCATTAATCTTGGTTAATGCCTTGCTCAATCGCTTTCTTCTGTTTCTTCTTTATTCAGTTTTCAGTGCCCGAAATAATATTGTATTTTACGAGAGCAATTTTGCTCTCGTTTTTTATTTTTGATTTGCACTTGGCCCCCTATGGAGCCGGTGCTTTTTCTTATTATAGAGCGTTTTTTATGAAAATCACTTTGCCTCTTGCTTCAATAAATTTGACAAGTATAATTTAATTAATGTCTTGCATACTTGACAAATTGCAGCTCCGTATGCTATTGTGTATTTGCAATTACAGCAAAGGAGACAGTATCAAATGGATCGAAATCTTATTTTAAATACCAATAAAAAGGCACGTATCCGCGATGAAGGCACAGAGTTCGTAGACAACCGCGCAAGGCAAAAGGGTGAGTTCGTGCTGATGTGCTTTATGGCTCTACTCATGGGGTACAACCTTTTTAAGGGAATACACAGCTACGATTTAATGACGGTCTTTTGGGCTTACACCGCTGTGACCAATTTGTATAAATACAAAGAATATCACCAGAAGGCTGATCTGGTCGCCGCAATTGGTGGTATCGTAGCTGCGCTTGGTTTTTTGCTTTCTTATCTCCTTGAGACATGGTGAGAAATATGGAGCAGGAACTGATCTTTAAAAACCGCATCCGCATGTGGCGGGCGGAAAAACGTATTTCACAGGGCGATCTGGCAGAGCTGGTGGGCGTGTCGCGTCAGACGATCAGCTCGATTGAGAACCTGCAGTTTTGCCCCAGCGCGCGCCTGGCACTGCTCATTTGTGTGGCTCTGGAAAAGACCTTTGAAGAGGTATTTTACTTTAACTTGGAACAGCCTGTGCCGCTCAAACCCAGAGAAAGCTCAATACCGGAAGAACCATAAAACATACTGAACGTAGTGTGATCGGAATAGATCCATTAAGTATTACAGATGCTTAGGAAATTTTGCCGTTCCTTGACATTTCAGTATGCTTCCTGTATCTTTAAGATGAATCAAAAATGAGAGAGTTGTCTCATACGAGAATGAAAGGAAACAATATGCTGACAGTTTCGAATCTAACAAAAAGATATGACAGCCTGCTCGCAAACGACGACGTGAACTTTGAGGTACAGCCGGGCGAGATTGCGGTGCTGATGGGCCCGAACGGCGCAGGAAAATCAACGACGATTAAATGTATCGCGGGGCTGCTCCGCTTTCATGGAAGCATTTTAATCTGCGGGGTGCCGAACAAAAAAGAGGCGGCACGACGCGTATTTGGATATGTGCCGGAACTGCCCGCGCTGTTTCCACTTTTGACGGTGTGGGAGCACATCGAGTTTATTTCCCGGGCGTATCAACTGCAGAATTGGCAGGAGCGTGCCGAGGCGCTGCTGGATAGAATGGAGCTGACCGATAAAAAGGAAAAGCTGGGGCAGGAGCTTTCCAAAGGAATGCAGCAGAAGCTAAGCCTTTGCTGCGCTCTTTTGCCGCAGCCAAAGGTAATTATGCTGGATGAGCCGCTGGTGGGTTTGGATCCGCATGCGATTAAGGAGCTGAAAACCATCCTGATGGAGCTGCGAGATCAGGGCTGCGCCGTGCTGCTTAGCACGCATATGCTCGACAGCGTCGCTGAGTTCTGGGATAAGGCCCTGATTATGAAATCCGGGAAGATCATGACGATCCGTACCCGCACGGAGATTGAGCAAAGCGGAGAAAATCTGGAGCAGCTCTTCTTCTCCATTACGGAAAATGGAGACGGAGGTACCGCAGAATGAGATCCATTTGCTACCTAAGTTATTGTCAGGCGAAAAATTCGCTGCTGGACATGCTCCGACACCCTGCCAAACTGATTGCATATCTGTTTGTGATAGCAATGATCGTGTTTTCGGTATTTACTAAGCAGAGCAGCACCGATATGGTGAGTGTTCCTGATACCCGGCTAATCCAAGGGGTTTATTTTTTTATTCTTCTGGGACTGCTGATGATGATTCTGCAGTCTGGGCTTAAATCCGGCTCCACATTTTTCAGTATGCCAGACGTGAATCTGCTGTTTGTTTCGCCGCTGCGACCGAATTTGATTTTGGCCTATGGGCTGGTAAAGCAGATGACCTCGATGATTCTGGTGGTAGTGTTCCTGATGCTGTATTCCCCGATGCTGATGGAAATGTTCGACCTGACGCCGTGGCAAATTTTTATGATGATTGTCGGCCTGGCTTTTCTGCTGATTCTCGCGCAGATTTTATCTATGTTACTGTATAACATCAGCAATGGCAGCCCGGCGCGGCGCAGGGTGATCAGCTCTGCGGTTTACGGCGCGGCTGCTCTGCCGACTCTTTTTGTGGCTGCGAACGCACTTCGCTCCGAAAATGTGTATCAGGGTGCCTTGCAGGCCGGGTCATCGCCGCTGCTCGACGCATTCCCGGTGGCGGGATGGATTCGCGGCGCGATTTTTGGCGCGGTTTCCGGCCCCGGCGGCCAAATGTGGCTTTACACCGCACTGATTCTAGTGATCACTGTTGTCAGTTTGATTCTGCTCGTCAAAGGCAATCCCGATTACTACGAGGATGTGCTGCAAAGCACAGAGGTTACCTATGAGGCGATGCAGGAGAAGAAGGCAAATGAAAACGGCGCAGGCCTGGCGCGGTTCCGTAACCGTCACGCCGTAAAAAAAGGCGGGTTTCGTGGCGGGTGGGGAGCCAGCACTTTCTTTTATAAGCAGCTGTGTGAAATGCGCCGCAAAAATCGCTTTGGCTTTCTGACCACCTCCACCATCATGGTCGTGCTGATCGCAGTTGGAATGGCGATCTTTCTGGAACGCATCTCGCGCGGTGACAGCGACCCGATGGATGCGGAGGCAATGTATGCTTCCGTATTGTCGACAGAAATTTATTTGTTGTTCTTTTTTCAGGCGGCAGCCGATTGGGTGTCGGAGCTGAAAAAGCCGTATATCTATCTTGTACCGGCGTCCTCGCTGTCCAGATTAATTTGGGCCAGCGCCACCACGTTGGCAAAACCTCTTGTCGATGGTGCTTTAGCATTTACGGTGCTGTGGCTGTATCTTCGGGTCAGTCCAATCATCTGGATCTGCTCCATTTTGATGTACGCGAGCTTTGGATTCCTGTTTACATCAACAAGCATTCTGTTCTTCCGTTTGTTTGGTCAACCTGCGCCGAGAGGGTTACTCGCGTTCCTGCAGCTGCTCATTTTGCTTGCGCTGGCGATTCCGGGCGGACTCCTTGCGTTGATTGCCCTTGTGGCATTGCATCTGCCCTGGTATTTGGCGGGAATCGCGTTTTCTGTCGGGTGTATTCTTGTCACACTGGGTATTTATTCTGCTTGCCACAATATTCTGGAAGCTCCAGAAATGCGGTAAACTTGATTTGAGCTTGATTTTTAAAGATAGGCACGCAGGCGGTAGCTCCTGCGTGCCTTGTCTTTTCTGTGAAGGTTTCTGCAATGTGCGAGTAGGCGCACCCTTTCCGAGCGCTCTCGTTGGCTTGGAGAGAGGAGGCGCTTCGCGCGGGTTCTTTTTCCTCTCTCGCTTTCACGCGAGAGGAATTATTTTTTATCGCGGTTCCCGCAAGGGAAATTCTGCTGGCGCAGGGCTTGCCCCTCAGGCCGGGGCATGTTGTTTTTTTCTCGCTTTGGCGAGAGAGAAATTATTTTTTATCGCAGTTCCCGCAGGGAAAATTCTGCTTGCGCAGAGCATTGCCCCTCATGCCGGGGCGGGCACTTACTTTCGTGAAAGGACGAAAGTAAGCAAAGGCCTTCCAAGGGGAGAGTTTCGATTCTCTCCCCTTGGATCCCCTCTCAACGACCAAAGGCTCTGCCTTTGAAAACCGGGAGGAGCTCCCGCTCTGGAGCAAATTTTCCGCACAGGAACAAGCTTGTGCGCGCAGCTTGTGCGTAAGAAAGCTTAGATGCCTGCAAAGACAAAAAAGAACCTCTGCGCTAACAGTGCTCCCGTGCCTTGCGCGGCGAAGCCGCACCCAAAAAACTGCGAGCCAACGAGAGCGCTCTGAAAATGCCCGCCGACAGACGGGACAGCAAGACTTATATTCAGATGAAGCTCGGAGAGTGGGCATTTTCAATGGAGTGCCTTACGGTCAGCTTTTGTTTGCACTGTCGGGAGCTGTTTCCCAAACGGATTCCAAAGGTGTCCTTTGGCGAGCCTTTGCTTCCTTTCGCCTCGTCGCGAAAGGAAGTGCCCGCCCCGGCATGAGGGGCAAGCCTTGCGCCAGCAGAATTTCCATGGAGAACCCCCGGAGAAAAAAACGAAGTCTCTTACGAAAAAAGGTGAAAAGCTAGCCCCGGCACGAGGGGCAAACCCTGCGCCAGCAGAATCTCCACGGGGAATCCCCGAGAAAAAACAAATTCTTTTACATTGCGCACGAGCCTTGTTTTGTGGGAATAGGCATTTTCCATTCCCGTTCGGCGTCGCACCCTTTCCGAGCGCTCTCGTTGGCTCGGGGAGGGGCGGCGCTCTGTTGGTGCCTGCCTCGCAGTAGATAAGTCTGTACTGAATCATGTTTCGCAGAAAGAGAAAAAGTCTTGGGGTTCTGTATTTGAATGCAAAAATCACTTTCTGCGACACGTTCTGCCGCAGAAAACGGGGTCTGAAACGCAAAATGAAAGTTTTTAAAAAATAATTTAAAAAAACACTTGCATTTTGTCTGACACTGTGATATTATAATCAAGTCGCAAAGAGCGGCAACGAAAATGAATAGTTGGTGTCGATGACGGTGAGGGTCCACCCGTTCCCATTCCGAACACGGAAGTTAAGCTCATCAGTGCCGAAGATACTTGGCTGGTAACGGCCCGGGACAATAGGATGACGCCAACACCATAAAAGCAGCCACCCAATAGGGTGGTTGTTTTTTTATCTCAAAAGCAATGTTAGAAAAATTGAAATAGGTAAAAAAATTGCTCCGGAACTCCGGAGCAATTTTTTATGTTGTGATAGATGATATTCGATTAGGTAAGAGGGAGCAGCTTTGCGTGGTACAAAGCCTTTTTCAGAGCAAGAGTCGCTGCTGCGGCAAATGCGATTTTTGCCAGATCTAACGGAATAAACGGAAGCACCGTCAAAGTAAGTGCTTTTGTCAGATCTGCGTGAGCCACGGCCATAAACATCAAGCAGCCGGCTGTGTAGCAGATCACAAGAGCAACCGCAAAGGCGATTACCAGAGAATAAAAGCGATTCTGCGGCAGCTTTTCTAGAAGAAGCGCAATCACAAACGCCATGACTGGAAAGACTAGCAAAAATCCGCCTGTCGGCCCCACCAGAACGCCCAGTCCGCCGCGGAACTGGCTGAAAACCGGCAGGCCCGCAGCTCCCAGCATCAAATAAACAATAAGTGCGCTGAACGCGTTTCTTTTCGGCAGCAGAGCACCGCACAGATAAATCGGGATCATCGCCAGCGAAATCGGAATCGGTGTAAACGGGAGCACAATTACCAATGGCCCCAAAACCATTGTAAGCGCTGTAAACATAGCGGTCAGCGCCAAATTTTTTGTCTTCATCTTTAAGACCTCCTCATAAACTGTATTATACAGAAAGGTGTCTGGATTGTCAACATATTGTTGTTATTATGGTTGACAATGATGGTTACAAAAACGTTTCTTGTAGTTCTTGATTTTTTAGTGTAAAATGCTAATACTGCAAATTATATTCAATACTAGGATCTTTTTAGGAAAGGATGAGCACAATGCACAGATTATCTGGAGTTGCGCTCTGTCTGACGGCTTTTCTCCTGATGTGGGGATGCGCCCAATCGCTGGAAAAGGAAGAATCTGTAACGCTGCCTCAAAAGGCTGAGGTGCTTGGGGTGCAGAGTTTTGTCCAAAAGCAGCCACTGTCTGCGGAGGAAGTGAAGGGAATCGTACAGGGGCTTCTCGACCAGGCAAAGGACGTACAGTCGCAGATTATGATAGAGGACTTGTCGGGATCAAGCGAAAAGCGCATAGCGGCTTTTTCCATTGAAAGCACACAGGATGCTATGGATGCAGACAAAGCTGCACAGAGTTCTGAGGCCGCAGGCAAACGTGTGCTGGAGGGTTTGATCCCGGTAAACAGTGGAGAATATGATTCCGCGGGCAAAATACGCGAGGGAATGCAGTCGGTTTATACGCCCCAAGCGGCAGAGGAATACTACTCTGAGCTGTTTGAGGGAACAGACCCGATTCTGCAGGAGATTGACGGGGTGCTGTACTTCTCGCAGGATCAGACGGTTCTATCCCCCAGCGCGATGGAATACTTGGTTGATACGTCGGTGATCATGCGGCAAACGGTGGATGAGATCACCGTGGAGCTGACGTTGCAGACCCAGGGCTCTGCTCCCATGAAAAAGAGCCTGCACCTGAAAAAACAAGGTGAAAACTGGCAGCTGGACAGTGTCGTTTTTCCGCAGCGGATTCAGAACGATGGAAACTAAGCGCAAGCCCTCCAAAAGTGGAGGGCCTTTTCTTTGTCACGAGCATATAAAAAATATGAAATGAAGAGATAGTAACAGAGAGTAAAGCAATAAAAACAGGCGAAAATAAGAGGAAATTCAAAACAAATCAAAAAAACGGGGAATCACACTTGACAAGCCCCCCGAATTTGTGGTAGTATCAGAAATACAGTTCCATCGCTTCCGCAGAGAAGCTGTTCTTTTAGGAAAAACCCCTGTTGGGTTTGCGAGGAATAAACCGAAGATTTTTTAGGAGGAAAACGCTCATGTCTACTTATATGCCCAAAGCGGGTCAGGTTGACCGCAAGTGGTATGTGATTGATGCTGCCGGCAAGCCGCTTGGCCGTGTTGCGGTACAGGCCGCTGTTTTGCTGCGTGGCAAACACAAGCCCACCTTCGCCCCCCATGTGGATTGCGGCGATCATGTTGTAATCATCAACTGTGCAAAGGCCGTTCTGACCGGTTCTAAGCTTCAGAAGAAGTATTACTACCACCACACAGGTTACATTGGTAACCTGAAAGAAGTTCGTTACGACACTTTGATGCGTGAGAAGCCCGAAAAGGCAATGGAGCTTGCTGTAAAAGGCATGATTCCGGACACCACCATCGGCCGCGAGGCGCTCACCAGACTGCGCCTATATGCCGGCGCTGAGCATAAGCACAGCGCACAGATGCCCGCCGAGTGGGCGCTTTAAGGGAGGGGGATAAGCATGTACGATAAGGCTCCATATTTTTACGGAACTGGAAGAAGAAAAAGCTCTGTGGCCCGCGTCAGACTGTATCAGGGAACCGGTAAGGTAACCATCAATGACAGAACAATTGACGATTATTTCGGCCTGGAAACCCTGAAGCTGATCGTTCGTCAGCCGCTGGAGCTGACCAATGTGGCTGACAAGTTCGACGTTGTTTGCCGCGTTGCAGGCGGCGGAGTCACCGGCCAGGCCGGTGCGATTCGCCACGGCATTGCCAGAGCGCTGCTGCAGTATGACACCGAGAACCTGCGCACCACTTTGAAAAGAGCAGGCTTCCTGACTCGCGACCCCAGAATGAAGGAACGCAAGAAGTACGGTTTGAAAGCGGCTCGCCGCGCACCGCAGTTCTCCAAGAGATAATTTTCTTCCATTTGGAAGATACGAAACCCCCGAAGCTTTTCGCTTCGGGGGTTTTTGTTTTTATCTGTTCCATGTCAATCGCATCTATATTAAAAGCAAATTGCAATGTATAATATACAATCAGGTCAGAGAGGAGGGTTCTTTTGAAAAACATAAAACTCAAAATGGCTAGAATAGAATTGGAGATGAGCCAAGAGGATTTAGCTGATTTGGTTGGTGTTACACGGCAAACGATCGGTTTAATAGAATCCGGAAACTATAATCCAACACTAAAGCTTTGCACGGCAATCTGTAAAGCGCTTAATAAAACATTAAATGATATCTTTTGGGAGGAATCATGATGAAAATAAAAGATGAACGTGTTCTTCAATTAAACAATAAGATTCAAAGTGAAGCCTATGAGGTTGTAGTTTTCCTTGCTACTGCATCCATTATCGTGAAATCCTATGTGTTAAATTTAGCCTTTTCGCAGTATGTGGTGGAGTTTGGGATTCTTATAATATCTACGCTTTACATCTCGATTCGAAGCATAATGCTTGGGAATAGTTTTATGAGCACCTCAAAAAGTGGAAAGGTTTTAACAGTATCAGCCATTCTGGTTTTAAGCGTTATAATAGGCATTATTACAGGAGTGAAGAATTACTCTCTTTACGGTGATAAATACACCGGTATCTTTGATGCGCATTTCATTGTATCCATCTTAATCACATCTTTGTCTGCTGTTATTTTTACCTCTCTGGTATTTGCATTGTTATATTGGCTCAATAACAAAGGGCAAAAAAGGATTGAAAAACGACTCAATGAAGAAGATGATTAAGCGATGGCGGCTAGAAGGATTCTGGTTGCAATGCCGCCAGCAATGCATCGCTTTCCAATGATCCACGGGTAAGCAGATAGCAGTTGACGCGGGGAATCGAAAAGTCAAGCAGAGGAACGGTCAACAGGGTGCCCCGGTCGATGGAATTCCGCACCATGCTGGCGGGCAGGAAGGAATACCCTTTCCCGCCATACAAAAACGGCAGAAGGTTTGCGCTGCGGTCAATCTCCAGCGGAAAGGCGTGCCCTGCCGGAAATAAATCCCGAATGTAGCTGCCCACCTCCTGAAACGGAAAATCACAGTAGAGATAAGGAATGCCTGCCAGCTCCTGCTGCAAAATCCCGTGTCGGTAAGCCTGATTCTGCGGGCCTGTAACGAGCAGCAGCTCATCCGTGGTAAACAGGGAGCATTGAAGGGCGTTCTTTGCGCAGGGTACGTAAGAAAATGCGATGTCCAGCGTGCGGTCCTGAAGCATCTGGATCAGCGCATGAGAATGGGCGATCACAAGGTTCAGCTTGGTGTCGGGGTGATTCAGGGAGTAATCCACCAGCTTGCGCGAAAGGTGGCAGTCGTAAATCGTGTTGGTCGAGCCAATCCGCAGGGAGGAGCGGTAGTGCAACATGCTGTTTAGCTCCTCAGCCGCGCTCTGTGTCAGCTCCAAAATGCGCCGGGCATAGGCCAGAAAGCGTTCGCCTTGCTCCGTGAGCTGAACCGACTTTCTGCTCCGCACGAAAAGAGCCTTTCCCAGCTCGGCCTCCAGCTCCTGAATCCGGTTAGTAACCGTAGACTGTGCCACAAACAACTGGTTTGCAGTATGGGTGTAATTTTTCAGCTCCGCCAGCAAAAGGAAGGTTTTGAGCGTATCGGTATTCATGAGTCTACCTCCTTTTTTATAATCGAAAAAACGAATCATAACAATCGGTTATATCAGTTTTACATATCATACACCATCCTGTTATACTGATCAATAGAGTAAATTCACTTGAACCGCCGGTTTAGAAAGGGATCTGCTCCTTCCCCCGCCTACGGCGGGGGAAGGAGCAGCAGACGGTTTTTAAGTGAAAAGCGAGGAAAAGCCCACGAGAAAGGATGGATTGAATTGGAATATATTCAGCAGCTGTTTGCAGACCGCATTGGCGGAACGTCGTTCGGGAAGCGGGAGGAGCTGTACAAATTTGAAAAGATTAAAAAAACAAGGCGTCAGATGGAGCGGGAGCATCCCGAAATTCCGATGATTGATCTGGGGGTGGGCGAGCCGGACGCCATGGCAGATGCAGGGGTAATCGACGTTCTGTATGAGCAGGCCAGGGAGTGGAAGAACAGAGGTTATGCGGATAACGGAATTCTTTTATTCCAGCAGGCCGCGGCGGCGTATCTGGAAAACGTGTTCGGTGTCAGCGGTTTGCAGCCGGAAACGCAAATTCTGCACTCTATGGGCTCTAAATCCGCGTTGGCGATGATCCCGCAGGCGTTCATCAACCCCGGCGACATTACGCTGATGACTGTGCCGGGCTACCCGATCATCGGGACGAAAACAACATGGCTTGGCGGCGAGGTGTATCCGCTGCCGCTGGTGAAGGAGAACGATTTTCTCCCCGATCTGGACGCGATTCCGCAAGAAGTACTGCAAAAGGCGAAGCTGCTGTACCTGAATTACCCCAACAACCCAACTGGCGCGGTGGCAACGAAAGAATTCTACGAGCATGTGATCGCATTTGCGAAAAAGAACAGCATCATCGTAATTCAGGATGCCGCCTATAGTGCGCTGACCTTTGGCGAACGTCCGCTCAGCTTTTTGTCGGTTGAGGGAGCCATGGAGGTTGGGATTGAGGTTCATTCGCTGAGTAAATCCTATAATATGACCGGCTGGCGCCTGGGCTTTCTCGCGGGAAACGAGAAAATCGTGAAAGCGGTCGCAGCTGTGAAGGATAACAACGATTCCGGGCAGTTTATCGCGATCCAGCACGCGGGTGCCTACGCGCTCGGGCACCCGGAGCTCACAGAGGCGGTTTGCGAAAAGTACCGCAGGAGGCACGAGCTGCTGTCTGCCGCGCTGCGCCGAATCGGTTTTCAGGCCGCGCCGCCCAAAGCCTCCTTTTATGAGTATATGGAGATTCCCAAGGGAACCCGGGACGGCCGCATTTTTCATACCGCCGATGAGTTTTCGGATTACCTGCTGCGCAATGCGCTGATTTCTACGGTTCCGTGGGATGATGTAGGGCACTACATTCGAATATCCGTCACGTTTGTAGCTGACGGGCCGCAGGAGGAAGCACGGATGATAGAGGAGATTGAGCGTCGTCTGGCCCGCTGTAAGCTGGTGTTTTAGAAGAAAGTTGTCTTCCGGTTTTTTAGATAGGAAGGAGCCTTTTCATACAGCGGGTAAAAAATAAGATATTCCCTGTGGCTGCACAGAAAATCTACGCAGAATAGGCGGAAGTGCGGCGATTGTAAATGCGGGGCAATTGTGTTACGCTAGGAGTGAGGTGAGATTATGAATGAAATCAGGAATCCGGAGCCGGTTAACGTAGCCGTGTTCGTAGACTACGAAAATGTATACAAGTGTCTGCTCGAGCAAAATCAGAATATGCTTCGCCTGGCTTTTTTTGAAAAGCTTCGCGAGTGGTGCAGAATTCAGGGGAAGCGGGTGATTAAAATTGCGGTGTACTGCAATTTTGACAACACCGATCTCCACGAGTCCTATCATCAGTCGCTGCTTCAGTCCTACGGGGTGGAAACGATTCACACCGCGAATCAGGGCAAGAACTATGCGGATCTGAAAATTACGATCGATGTGCTGACCTCGATCTACTCCAACCACAATATCGATGAATTCTTCATCATGTCCAACGATAAAGACATGACGCCGCTGCTCAATGTCATCCGTGCCAACAAACGAAATGTGTCGGTTATCACCACTGGCGATCAATATAACGAAGCTCTGATTGCTTTTGCCGATGAGCATATTCGGCTGGAGGAGATTGTTAAAACGGAGGTTTCGCACCGGGTTCTCGATGACATTATCGACTTGTACTGGAAGAAATTCAATCGATATATTGAAGAGAAAATTGCAGAGTTTGATAAAACCGGCGTGTTCAAGGAATATGCGCTGGAGTATAACCTAAAAAACGAGATCGCATTCTCGAAAATTATGATTTATGAGATGGCCAATGTTCTTTTGGATCTGTATCGGCAGGGCAAGGTGTTGTTTTATCACTATCTGTATAATGGCAGGTCATTTGTTGCGATGCTGCCAACCGATAAAAAGGATTTGTTAATCCAAAAGGGGATCCTGACGCAGGAAGCCATTCTGCCGGATTTTGATCTGGAGTCCGTCGTGAAAGCAAAGTATGACTATTATAAAAAGCTGAGTGACTAGTCGCCGGTGCGGAGTCCTTCGCTTAGCCCGGTCGATTTCCCCGTGTTTTCCATTTGGAAAGCGCGGGGATTTTTTTGTAAAGTCCCTTTTCATTATATATAGAAAAAACCGGACGAATTCGCTGTGCAATCCTTGCCTGTTGTGGAGGAGAGTGCAGGGACCCAAAGCGTCACCTTTTGCAGCAAAACAAACGAAGGCGGCCTCGTGAAACAGAGTGGCCGTAGAAGATTCAAAACGCATTTTGGCACCACGTTGCAACAAGATTCAACCCAAAAGAACAAAAAGCTCCCCGGCACGGAATGCTTTTAGCGCAAGACCATTTAAAAAAAGGCCAAAACCCAGGCGCACAGCCAGTCTTTTGAGAAATCTGGCAGCACGAAAAACCGCCGGATTTCCCTATATATAATGAAAAGGAAACGTGGGCGTTTTTCAGATTGTTTCACGGCAAAAATCCGCCGTGTAAAATACCGTTTCTTTTCTCAAAATTGTTGTTTGCGGGCTTTTAAAATGGGAAAAAACTTCCCCAAAGGAGCAGTAAATCACAAGCTTAAAAAAACGAAAGAATCTGGAAGTGAAAACGAAGAGGAAAGCATAGATATTCTTTTTTAACCCATAATATTACAGAGAATATTATCCAAATCAAAACTTAGCACAACAGATATTTTATTTAAAAGGCCTAATGGACAAGTTCATGAATAATTCATTAATAGGATCTGCAAATCTCAAAAATCAAATTCGTAAAGCCATTTTATAATAAGATTTTTTCGCGATATTCATACAAAATTTTACAGGTTCTGTTAAACAGGAAAAAAAGAAAGGTGAGTTCAAAAAATCAGCAATTGCTGGATTTTTAAGGTTTAAATTTCTTTTTTATTAATAAAAAATTTATGTTTTTCTTTTGGTTTTACAAAGAAAAACAGGCCTGTAACGATTGTAACAAGATTGTAACCGGTGATTTTCTTGCAGTTTGCACAGAAAACGCCCCCATATCCAAGGGTGAAAAAATAGAAAACAGGAGAAAACAGGTGATTATTGTTTCTGATAAGAATTATAATTTTTTTGAATTGTGCAAACAATACAAAAATACAACGCGAATTAATTTGACAGCATCCATAATGTGCAGATATAATAGCTCCATTGACGCACATCCGAATTCCTTACCTCAACGACGCAAAGTTTCTTTGCGGCTTTTTCATATTCAAAGCAGTTGAGGAAGAAGAAAGGAGACAATGCAGTTGGAACTTCATTTTCCGGCGAAAAAATTCGTCGCGTTTGCGCTGACGATGATTATTTTTTTAAGCTCCGTCGTAACAGCGGTTGCAACCACCATTGCCGCCACAATTGTGGATGATAATAACACCTATACGATTCAGGTGCTGTCTTCTAAAACAGAAGACATTCTGGCACAGGCCCAAGTGAAAGTTGGCCCCCACGATGTGGTAACAAGAGACGATGAACATGGAATCGTAATTCATATTCGCAGAGGATACGAGGTAAACGTTACAGCCGAAGGGAAAACCACTCCGGTGATCGTGTATGCGAATGAAACCGCTGCCCAGGCGCTCGAAAAGGCCGGGGTACAGGTGAGTGACAAAGACCAGGTCAGTGTTCCCCTCGACAAAGATCTTTCTGAGGGCGACCAGGTTCAGGTAACAAAGCAGTATGGAATCCACGTTTTGCTCGACGGCGGCTTTGTAAGCCCCGTGGTTTCTGAGGGAACCGTAGGGCAGGCGCTCGAGGAGAGCGGTATCTCTTTGGGTGAGGATGACATCGTGACTCCCTCTCCGGAAACACCGGTGGGAGACGGTCTTGTGGTTGCCGTAAAAAGAGTCACCTACCGCGAAGTGACAAAGACGGAAGAAATCCCGTATACAACGGTAACAAAAGAAGACGATACTATTTCGCAGGGCGCTTACCGCGTTACGACAGTCGGTGAAACCGGCCAGCGTGAAGTTGTCGCCCGTGAAAAGCTGGTGGACGGTATTGTAAATGAGACCGAAACCGTCAGCAGCGCGATTGTAAAACAGCCTGTTGCAGAAGTAAAGCTGGTGGCTCCCGATCAGGAGACAGTGGAAGAGGTATCCGCCCCCACCTTTACGGACAAAAACGGCAATCAGGTCACTTACAGCAAAGTGCTTAAGGGCAAGGCAACCGCTTATACCTCGAATGGCGGACGCACCGCAACCGGCAAGCCGGCTCAGGTTGGCTATGTGGCGGTTGACCCCAAAATTATTCCTTATGGAACAAAGCTGTATATTACTTCGTCCAACGGCAAAGTGGTATACGGTTATGCCGAGGCGGCCGATACCGGCGGAGCAATGCTCAGCGGCCGGGTTCTGGTCGACCTGTACTACAACACGGAAAGTCAGTGTAATAGCTTTGGTGTGCGCAATATGCTGATTTATATTCTGGACTGACCGTGGAATCCCCGCGAGGGATCGAAAAAGAGGAACGGCAGAAAATCTGCTGTTCCTCTTTTTTTTGCAAACCCTCTTGCAAATCGAACAAACATTTGATATTATGGAATAAATCGAACGTATGAGCGGTTTCGGGAGGCGGAACGATGAGTACAATGATAACGGTGTTAACCCTGGCAATTGCAATGCTGGTTTTTCTGCGGGAGCGGCCCCGGCGGAAAGAAACGCGCCAAATCTGGGCGCTGTGCGCGCTCGCGGGAGCCTTGGGCCTTTTGGTACCGGGAGGTTCCTTTGCGTTGCAGATCGTGCAAAGCCTGATGCAGGGCCTGCTTGTGGGCTGCTGCCTGCTGGCCGTTCGCAAGGAACGGATCTCGAAAGAGAGAAGGGCGCATTTTCTGCATTCCCGCCGCCGTGCCGGAAAGGATTGCCCCCGGCTTGCGGTGCCGGGGGATCACCACGGCGTGGGCCGGTGTGCGTGAGTCCTTGACAATCCCATCCTCCGGTTTTATACTAAAAGCTGAATCTTTCTAGAAAATTCTCTTTTTAGAGAACAGGAGAAAACGGCATGATGGCATATCTTTACCCCATAATTTGGTTTGCAGCGGGTCTGATTATGATTTTTAAACTGCGCCAGGAAAACAAGATTTTTATTTTTTCAGGGATTTATTTTTTATTTCTCGGCGGATGGTGGCTGATGAACCTGTTGTATCCGGACTACCACATGTTCAGCGGAACCATGGGGTGGGTGCTGCGCGGGGTCACCGCAGTCGCGCTGGCTGTGGTGGGCGTTGCCTTCTACCGCGAAAAAAAGCGGACCGAGGCCGCTCAGGAGCAGGAGAAGGCCGGACAAGCTCCTGAGCAGGATAAGAAGTACGGCGAGTCGGAAGAACAGTCTCTGCCGCAGAAAGCTTTGGAAGGAAATTCCGAGCCGGCCGACGATGTTCCGGACAGCCACGGGGAGAACCAGCCTTGATCGCATCGATCCTCATCTTGACAGAAAAAGTGTTCGTCATGTTTTTGATGATGGGAGTGGGGTATATTTGCTTTAAAAAGCGGATTATCACCTCACGCGGCGCGGCTCAGCTAACGAACTTGCTGTTATACATTGTTGGGCCGTGCTTGATTATCGCGGCCCTTCAGGCGGATTCGGCCGGAGTCAGCACGGGGAAAATCCTGCTGACTATTTTTTTATTTCTGGCGGGGATGATCGCTACCGCCTTGGTAATGCAGCTGCTGTTCCGAAAGCAGACAAAAAGCCGTGCAGGGATGCTGCGCTATGGCGCGGTATACTCTAACTGCGGGTTTATGGGTCTGCCGCTGGCTCAGGCGGTTTTGGGCAGCGCGGGTGTGGTGTATGCCTCGGCGTGCGTGGTGGCGTTTAACCTTCTGACATGGACGCATGGGTATCTCATACTGGGCGGAGCCGCGGGGGACCGCAGGCAAATGCTAAAAAAGGCGATGCTGAACCCCGGTACCGTCAGCTTTGCGGTTGGCCTGCCGCTTTACGCGCTGTCCATTCATCTGCCCGCGCCGCTGCTTCAGACTCTTGACTCCATCGGGGGAATGAACACGCCGTTGGCGATGATCGTGGTGGGTACGTACATGGCGAAGCTAAACCTGCGGGAGATATTTTCAGACCGCGAGGTCCGCCTGATAACGGCGCTGCGCCTCTTTGTGGTGCCGATGGCTTTTCTGCTGCTGCTGTGGCTGCTGCGGCCCGATTCGGATGTGATGGTGACAACAGCGCTGCTGATGGCCGCGCCGGTTGGGGTGAATGCGGTGCTGTTTGCGATCAAGCTCGGCAATGACGTGCAGCTGGCCTGTAAGATGATCGCGCTTAGCACGCTGCTTTCGATTATCACAATGCCGGTGATTGCGGCGATGGCGCAAAAATTGGCCTCCGCCTTCTAAAAAGAAGTGGCGTGTGTGCGGGAAAGCGCATAGTATGGATTGCGGGCGAGATTGAGTACCGCTTCAGATAGATTGCCTGCCTCAGTCGTTACGGCTGTGGCGGGCATTTTCTATTTGGACGTGTTTGGGGGAAAGACGCGCGCTTGAAAAAGAGCGGCAATTGGGGTAAAATAGAACAGATCGAAAGAGGGGACGGCGCTCCGGGCGGAAAAAAGGGAGCGCCGGAGCTTTCCCCAGGAAAAGTACTGCAAAAAAAGGCCGCTGCGCTTTGCGCAGGAAGGAGTTCTGAACCATGTTAGTAGCACCCTCGATGCTCGCGTCGGATTTTTCACATCTGGCGGACGAGCTGAAAAAAATTACCGACGGCGGCGCCGATTTCGTTCATTTGGACGTAATGGACGGTGCGTTTGTTCCGAATATTTCCTTTGGCGCGCCGGTGATCGCGGCCATGCGGCCCCACACCACGTTGCCGTTTGATGTTCACCTGATGATCCAGCACCCCAAGCGCTACATCGCCGATTTTGTGGCGGCTGGCGCCGATATTATTTCGTTTCATGTGGAATGTGCCGACGATCCTGATGAGGTAATCGCCGAAATCCTCACCCACGGCGCGCACCCCGCGATGGTAATAAAGCCCAAGACCCCCGCAGAGTTGATCTTCCCGTATTTGGACAAGCTGTATCTGGTGCTGATCATGACGGTGGAACCTGGCTTTGGGGGGCAGAGCTTTATGTCCGGTCCGCTTTTAAAGGCCCGGCAGCTAAAAGAGAAAAATCCCTCCGTCCTGATTGAAGCGGACGGAGGGATCAACGCCCAAACAGTTCTGGAATGCGCACGGGCGGGCGTGGACGTTTGCGTGGCCGGCACTGGGGTCTTTAAAGCGGAGGACCCCGCCGCGGCGATTCGGCAGCTGCAGTCGGCCGGCTGCTAAAGGCACCCGCCCACCTGGTTCACCGCGTCGCGCGAGAGCAGCTCGCCGTGTTCCAGAGAAAGGGCTGCGGCTGTTTTGCCAATGCCGCGAAGCCGGGCATATTCTTTTAAAAAGGCTTCTGTTTTTTCTTTCATAGCAAAATACGGGGAAAGAATCAGCCGGTAGCTGGTGCCGTACCGCAGCAGCTGGCATCCGCCCAGCGTGTTGATGTGGTGCAGATGCTCCAGAACGTCCAGAAGATCTCCGGCGTTTTCCAGTTCATACACATAAGGCCCAGAGCATTTGATCCGGTAAATTTTACGAGGTTCTCCTTTTTTGGCTTTCACAGGGGCTACCGCGGTAAACATCAGCACGGTTTCGCCGTCTGCGGTTGCCATCGCACGGATCGCGACCTGATCTCTCTTTAACGTAAAGTTGGTACTGGCGCAAGCAGCGGCAAAAATACGGGCGATCGTCAGCCGGCAGTGCAGGCTGCTCCAGCTCAGTCCCTGCATCAACCCTAAGGCTCGGGTTTCCCGCGCGGTTAGGATGATCAGCAGGTGAGAAGCATCCAGGGCTTTTGTCTTCAAATTGACACCCCCAATCACAATAAGAGCTTCACTACTATAATATTAACGCCCCGGTATTTTGTAAGAGGTGATTTTCAATGATTTCGTTTTTTTCCTCCGGCATCCGGCTGGAGCAGCAAAAGAGCCGAACGATGAAAGCGAAGATTTTGGCGCTGCCTGCGCCGGAGGTGTTGTTTGTGCCGCTTCCGGGCGCTCAGGCGCTCTCAGACCGCTGTGTGCGCGCGGGGGAGACGGTGCTGCGCTTTTCTCAGCTTTCTATGCCCGGGAGCCATGTCGCGGTAACCTCACCGGTCAGCGGCGAGGTTACCGGCTTTCAGACTCTGCCGCACCCGGTGCGGGGAGTTGTAGACTGCGCGGTAATCCGGCAGGACGGCGAGCCGCAGGAGCTGACGTTGGATGCCCCCGGAGTGGAGCATACGCCGGACAGCCTGATTCGGCTTGCGGCGGCTGCCGGGATTATTGATGAATATGATGGGATACCCTTGTTTAAGAAGCTGAAACGGCTTCGCAGAATGAAATTTGATTGGCTTGGTGCGAATGTGCTGGATGACGAGCCGTATGTTTGCAGCGGTTTGGCTGTCCTGCGCGAAAACCCGGATGGAGTTCGGCAGGGGTTGGAGCTGGCGGCTCTGGCGGTGGACGCGAAGAAAACCGGTGTGGCGGTTGTCAGCGGCCTGCGTGACCGCAGCTACTCTCATGTTTCGGGCCATATGGCCGAGCTGCTGGTTGGCAGCGGAGGGCGTTACCCTGCGCTGCCCGGCCTTCTGAAGCGCTTGCGCCGCGAAGGGCACAACCCCGGACTGATCGGCGCGCAGGCCCTCGAAGCGTTTGCGCAGGCGGCGGAGCGTGGAATCCCCCAGACCACAACGGTTGTTACCGTGGCGGGGGAGGGTCTTTCCCGCTGGCAGAACCTGCGGGTGCCGCTGGGAATGCCGATCGAAGCCCTGCTCTCCGCATGCGGGCGCAAAAAACGCACGGTGGTAATCGCAGGTTCGCCCATTACAGGGAACCGGGTGGAGGATCTTTCTGCGCCCGTTACCGCAGATTTGCGGTGCTTGATCGTTCTGCCGGAAGCGACGCAGACCATCAAGGTGTTCCCGTGCATCGGGTGCGGGAAATGCGAGGCGGCGTGTCCGGTGGGAATTATGCCTTGGGACATCTACCGCCGTCTGCAAGGGCAGGAATACCCCGATGCGCGGCATTTGCTGCGCGTTGATCGGTGCTGTGCCTGCAACGCCTGCTCGGTGGCATGCCCGTCGGGTCTTGAGCTTTCGGGAGCGGTGGCCCGTGCGATGGAAATCAAGGAAAGGGGATAAGCGCCGAATGCAGCAGCTTATGATTCAAAAACCGCCGTTTCTCCGCAGCGGACAAACGGTTTCTACTATGATGAAGGACATGCTGTTGGCGCTGGCTCTTCTTTTGCCATTGCCCGCAGTGCACTACGGTATGCACGTGCTGTGGGTTGCTTTCGCATCAATCGCGTCCTGCTTTGTTTCTGAAATTGCCGCCTGTATGCTCGCAAAGCGGCAGGTGGATATTTCGGAGCTTTCCTCGGTGGTGACGGGTTTGATGATTGCGATGCTGATGCCGCCGCTGGCACCCCTGTGGCTGCCGATTCTGGCGAGCGCGTTTGCGGTGCTGGTGGCCCGTGTGCCGTTTGGCTTTACCGGGAATAACCCGTTCAATCCCGCCGCCGCCGGAGTGGCGTTTGTAACTGTGTTCTGGCCGCAGCAGGTGTTTTCGTTTTCGAAGCCGTCGGCGGCTTCCGTGCTCAAGGAAGGGCTTAAGCCCAACCAAATCCCCTCTGAAATGCTATGGGGCACCGACGGCGGGTCGATCGGGACGACCGCCGTGCTGGTGATCGTGGCCTGCGCGATCTATCTAATCGTGAAAAAAACGGTGAACTGGCGAATTACCGTGTGTTTTCTCGCGGCGGCGAGCCTGATGGCCTTGCTGTTCCCGCGCATCATGGTAACGCCGCTCACTTCGCTGAAATACGAGCTGCTGTCGGGCTCACTGTTGTTCTGCTCGGTGTTCTTGATTACCGATCCGGTTACGTCGCCCCGCACACATGTGGGCAAGGCGCTGTACGGAGCGGCGGCCGGGGTTCTGCTGATGCTGATGCGCCGCTATGGAGCGTTCGAGCAGGCAGCCTGCTTTGCGGTGCTGCTGATGAACGCGCTTTCCCCTGTGATAGACAGCTTTGTGATCGCCGTGACGGCGAAGAGGGAGGCGAAGCGAAATGAGCAGCAGTAAGAAGTCCAAGACAGAGTCGCAGCTAATGGAAAAGGGTGGCCTGCGCAAAGCGGCAAGAGGCTCGAAGAAAACGGTGCAGAAGCGTCTGATCAAGGAAAGCATCGGTATTTTTCTGAATGGCCTGGTGTTCCGCAACCCCGTGGCAATCGGCGCGTTGGGCTTGTTTGCCGTGGTGGGTGCGGGCTATACCCTGCAGAACGCCGCAGCGCTTTCGCTGATGATGCTGATTATGATGCTGCCGGTTTGCCTTCTCAGCGGCTGGCTCAAAATGCCGGTATGGGTTCGCCCTGCGGCGGTGCTGGTACTCTCCGGCGTGATGTACCTGCCCGCGGCGGCGCTGGTCAATTGGCTGATGCCGCAGGCGTTTTCGGCTCTGAGTGTATACACCGTTTTGATGATCGGCAATTCGATTATTTTGTCCCGTGCCAATGATTACGCGCCGTCGCACATCTCGCTGGCGGTGCTGATGGATTCGCTGGGCTGCACGGCAGGTTTTTCCGCGGTACTCTTTCTGGTAGCGGCCCTTAGGGAAATTTGGAGCAACATTGTGAAGAATACGGGCGGAATGGAGCATGCCGGCGCATATCCCTTAGTCGGATTTTTGCTGCTGGGCGCAATCGCGGCGATGATTCAGCACGCGAATGCCAAACGAGCTGTGGCGGAAAGGAAGGCGAAGTAGGAATGGAGATGGCAGCGCAGTTGTTTTTGTATGCCATTCTGGCTCTGACGGCGCAGAATGTAATCTTCTGCGGTGGCGTGGGGTTCAGCCGGGTGCTGCGCGCGGCGCGCAGACCGAAAATACTGCTTTCGTACGCCGGGCTTTTGAGCATTTTCACCTTGATTTCTGCCTGGATGGGCATCGCCGTGAACCAGCTGGTGCCGGGCATTAGTCCTGCGGCGTTTTACCGCCCTGCGATTTTTGCGGTGTGCGTTGCGGCAGTATACCTGTTGGTTGCGCTGTTGTACCGTGTGTTTTTTGCCGCGCGCTATAAACGGCTGGAGCCGGTGTTCTCATCCTCAGCGATTAACTGCATCGTTCTAGCCATGCCGTTTGTTCAGCGGGTGTTCCGCATGACCGGCTGGCAGATTACCGGCTATGCGATCGGAACAGGTGTGGCGTTTTTTACGGCGGCGCTTGTTTTGTCCCACGCGATGGAGCGGCTGAAGAACCCCGATATGCCAAAGGCGTTTCAGGGCTTGCCCTCGGTGTTTTTATATGTGGGAATTCTTTCGTTGGCGATGTTCGGCTTTGCCGGAGGCAAGCTCTTTTAGAAGGGTTGCCTATAAAATGAGGGTTGTTTTTTCAGCGCCCCCTTACCGAGCGCTCTCGTTGGCTCGGGGAGAGGCGGCGCTTCGCGCCGGTTCTTTTTCCTCTCTTGCTTTGGCGAGAGAGGAATTGTTTTTTATCGCGGTTCCCGCAGGAGGAAATTCTGCTGGCGCAGGCTTGCCCCTCAGGCCGGGGCATGTTGTTTTTTCTCGCTTTGGCGAGAGGGAGACTGTTTTTTATCGCGGTTCCCGCAGGGGAAATTCTGCTGGCGCAGAGCCATGCCCCTCATGCCGGGGCGGGCACTTCCTTTCGTGAAAGGACGAAAGTAAGCAAAGGCCTTCCAAGGGGAGAGTTTCGATTCTCTCCCCTTGGATCCCCTCTCAACGACCAAAGGCTCTGCCTTTGGAAACCGGGAGGAGCTCCCGCTCTGGAGCAAATTTTCCGCACAGGAACAAGCCTGTGCGCGCAGCTTGTGCGTAAGAAAGCTTTAATGCCCGCAAAAACAAAAAAGAAGCTCTCCGCTAACAGAAAACATTCTTCTGCGAGCCAACAAGCACGCGTTTGTTTTGTGAAAACAGGCAGTTAACTAATTATGTTTAGCAGCGAAGCCGCACCGAAAAACTCCGAGCCAACGAGAGCGCTTTGAAAATGCCCGCCGACAGACGGAACAGCAAGACTTATGTTCAGAGGAAGCTCGGAGAGTGGGCATTTTCAATGAAGCGCCTTCCCGAGGGCTGTCGGTGATGCTTTCAGGAGCCGTTCCCCCAAACGGATTCCGAAGGCGGAGCCTTGGCGAATCTTTGCCTACTTTCTTTTCGTAAAGAAAGTTGGGGCCTGCCCCGGCCCGAGGGGCAAGCCCTGCGCCAGCAGAATTCCCACGGGAAACCCCGGAGAAAAAACAAATACGCTCAAGAAAAAAAGAAAAGCGCCGCCCGGCCTGAGGGGCAATCCCTGCGAAAGAAATGCATTCTTTCAAAACAGTAGGTAGAATTAGAATAGTTTTTAACAAAAAGTTAATAGATTGTTGAAAGCCATCGCGAAAAAAATAAACCAGAAATAGAAAAATCCCCGCGTCCGAAAACGGAGCGGGGATTCATTGCATCTAATCATAATAAAATCAGGGGGTTTCTTCCAGAAAACGGTTGATATTCCGTATCGCCAGCTCGAGAACAAGGTCGAGCGTTTGGGGCAGATGGAACAGCCCGGCAATGTGCGGGGTTAAGATTACGTTCTTTTCCTGCCACAAGGGATCGCTTTCCGGCAATGGCTCGGGGTCGCAGACGTCGGTGACGAAGCCGCCGAGATGCCCGCTTTGCAGGGCGGCCAGCACGGCCTGTTGGTCAACTGTCTTGCCGCGCCCGCCGTTAATCAGCAGTGCGCCCGGCTTCATCAGCCGAAGGCGGTGTTCATCGAGGAAGCGGTCGGTTTCAGGTGTGTACGGCAAAGCCATTGCCACAACATCTACCCGGGGAAGAATCTGATTCAGCTCGCTGAGCGTATGCAGCTCGTCAAAATCTGCCGAGGGAGCGCCCGCGGTGCGCCGCACACCGATGGTGTAGGAGCCGAGCGCCCGGCACAGCCGCGCGTAGTGGCTGCCGATATCCCCTGCGCCGATGACCGCTACCTTCATGGAAGCGAGAGAAAGTACCTCGCCCTCGTCCTTCCACAGGGACTGCCGTTGGTTGTCGCGGTACAGATGCAGCTTTTTGCAGAACGCGAGCGTCAGCGCGAGCATATGTTCTGAAACAGCGACGCCGTAAGCGCCGCTCGCACTGTACATGGTGCAGCTGGGCGGCAGAATCCCCTCGCCCTCATAATTGTCGCTGCCCGCAGTACGCAGCTGCAGCAGGCGCAGGCGGGGCAGTTCAATCAGCTTTTCGGGCTTTGGATTCCCCAGAATGATGTCTGCCCCACGCAGCTGGTCGTCCGTAACGGTTTTAAAAGTGGCATAAGTAAAAGCTGCGCGGGGAATGCTGTGTTCCAGAAGCGCTTTCTGAGCATTGGATAAACGGAGCAGAACTAAAACGTTTTTCATGCGCACTCTCCCCGAAAATTCGTTTGCCGATCAGTAATGGATGGAATCCAGCAGCTGATCCAGCGAGGACTGGCTGGTAACGAGGCATTTTCCGTAAATCACTGTGTTGTTCACGCGGCTGACGCGGTAGTACAGCTCACCGTTCGTCACCGTGTATTTCGCGTATGGGGTGGAATCCAGATTTGCGGGCTTGTTGCCGCCCGTCTGGATGCTGTCTTTCATAGAGTTGTACAGGCGCAGCGCGGTGCTTTCATCCGAAAGGGCGGCGTAATACAGCTCGTTACCGCTTTTGTCCGTCGCGCTCAGGTAGCTTTTTGCGCCGGTCAGCTGAGCTGTGTTGTCCGTTACGGTGTAGCCTGCGCCTTCTGCCAGGGTTTTAAAGTCATTTGCGTCCACGGCGGTGCGCGCGGAGCAGCCGGTTAGGGCCATCATCAGCAGAACCGCCAGCAGGGCCGATGAAAAAAGCGTTCTTTGTTTCAACGGGGGTACCTCCTGTGTTTTGGAATCCATTTTCAATTGATTTTTGCTTATTATACACCAAAGAAGTGGAAATGAACAGCGCGTGCCGTCGAAAGAATTGTTAAAATCCTCCATAGGGATTCCTTGGTGGAATTGGAAGAGGCATGAATAAGAGAAAACAGAGTGCGGATAATAACCATAAATCAAACCGCAGGAGGGAGTATTAACTTGAAGGCTACAGGAATTGTCAGACGAATTGATGATTTAGGCCGCGTCGTTATCCCAAAGGAAATCCGCCGAACCCTTAGAATTCGTGAGGGGGACCCGCTGGAAATTTTTACGGATGCCGAGGGCGGCGTTATCTTTAAAAAATATTCGGCAGTTGGGGAGATGTCCACTTTCGCGGCACAGTATGCAGACGTGCTGAGTAAAATTGCAAACCGGCCGGCTCTGGTGTGCGACTGTGATCATGTAATCGCCGTAGCGGGAGCCTCCCGCAAGGAGTATATGGAGCGACGCGTGTCGCAGGATCTGGAAGAAACGATGCACGCCCGCCACACGTATGTGCGCGACCAGAACAGCCCGCCGCTGCAACCGGTGGAAGGAATCAACCGAGCCGCTTCGGTGGTGTACCCCATCATTGCATCGAGCGACGTAATGGGCGCTGTGGTACTGCTTGCAGGGGATTCCTCCGAGCAGCCCGACGCTAGCGATATTAAGCTCACACAGGCCGCGGCGTCGTTTCTGGCGCGGCAAATCGAAAACTGAAAATAAAGTTGCATTTCCCAAAAGAATATGCTATACTATACCGAGTAAATAACGGTGAGGATGAAAGAGTGGGGTGACCCGCTCTTTTGTTTGTCTATGAGGTGAAAGTGTTGGCTGAAAAGAAAAAATCAGGGAATACGGCGGCTGCTGTTTGGGCTCTTGCAGAACGGGCCGCAAGCGGCACAGGTGTAACAATTTGGGATGTCCGCTTCGTCAAAGAGGGCGCGGACTGGTTTTTGCGGATCTTTCTTGACAAACCTGAGGGCATTGGCCTTGACGACTGCGAAACGGTTAGCCGTGCGCTGAGCGCTTTGTTGGATGAAGAAGACCCGATTGAGCAAAGCTATTGCCTGGAGGTATGCTCTCCGGGTATTAACCGAGAATTAACCCGCCCGGAGCATTTTGAGCGTTTTGCCGGCTCGCCGGTGCGGGTTAAATTAATTCGCCCGCTGCCGGATGGCCGCCGGGAGCTGTATGGGGAACTGCTTTCTCTGGCGGATGGGGTGATCCACCTGCGCGACGAGGCGGAGGAAATGATTACCATTGCCCAGAAAGACAGCGCATCGGTGCGTCTGTTGGATGACGATTTTGAAGAGGAGTAAGTTTAGATGAACAGCGAAGTTTTTGAAGCTTTGAATTTGTTGGAAAAGGAACGGGGCATCCCGGTCGATTTTATGCTGGACAAAATCAAGAAGGCGATTTTGACCGCATGCAAGAACAGCTACGGTAACGAAGATGCACTCATCAATATGGATGCCGCCCGCGGCAATTTTGAAGTGTTCCTGCGCAAGGTAGTCGTCGAAGAGGTCGAAGACCCGGGCAAGGAGATTTCGCTGGCGCAGGCCAGAGAAATTGACCCCTCCGCCGGTGTGGAGGATAAGGTCAATGTGGCGCTGAACACCAAGGAGTTCGGCAGAATCGCCGCGCAGACGGCCAGAAACATTATTCGTCAGGGCATCCGCGACGGCGAGCGCGGCCAGATGATGCAGGAATTCCAGAGCAAGAATCAGGAGCTGGTTTCCGCGCTGGTAGAGCGCGTAGACCCCCGCTCGGGAGCGGCCACGCTGAGAATCGGCAAGGCCGAGGCCGTGCTGCCCAAAAGCGAGCAGGTGGGCGATGAGCAGCTCAAAGAGGGCGATCACATCAAGGTGTATGTGGTAGACGTGAAGGAGACCGAAAAGGGTCCCCGCGCCATGATCAGCCGCACCCACCCCGATCTGGTGAAGCGTCTGTTTGAAACCGAGGTTCCCGAAATTTACGACGGCGTGGTCGAGATCAAGGCCGTTTCCCGCGAGGCGGGTTCGCGCACTAAGCTTGCAGTGCAGAGCCATAACCCCGATGTTGACGCGGTCGGCGCGTGCATCGGCGCAAGAGGCGCCCGTGTTTCAAATATCGTCACCGAGCTGGGCGGTGAGAAGATCGACATTGTTGAGTACAACGACGACCCGGCTCAGTTCATTGCGTCGGCGCTTTCCCCGGCGGATGTTGTTTCCGTTCAGGTAGCGGAGGACGGCTCGCGTGTATGCCGCGTGACTGTGCCGGACAGCCAGCTTTCGCTCGCGATCGGCAACAAGGGGCAGAACGCCCGTCTGGCTGCCAAGCTGACCGGCTGGAAGATAGACATTAAGCCCGAAAGCGGATTTTTCGGGGAAGAGCCCGTCGTCGGTAAGCCGGCGGAGCCTGTGAACGAATAAAATCAGTCGGCAATCGGCCGGGGGACCCTCCCTCCCCACTTCCAACGGGAGAATTGCCGCGCAAGTGCGCGGGAAGGAGTAAGATCGTATGATGCAAAAGCGCGTGCCCCTGCGTATGTGCGCAGGCTGCGGAGAAATGAAGTCGAAAAAAGAGCTGGTTCGGGTGGTCAAGGCGCCGGAGGTGAAGGATGAATCCGGGCAGATCATTGGGCCGGGCGAGATTTCGCTGGATTTAACCGGCCGCAAACCCGGGCGCGGTGCTTATGTATGTAAGGATATTAACTGTCTGAGAGCGGCGCGTAAGTCCAAACGGTTTGAGCGGGTTTTTTCCTGCCCCATACCGGCGGAGGTATACGACCGCCTAGAGGAGGAGATCGGAAAATGAAAAATCAGGTTCTCTCTCTTTTGGGCATCGCCCGGCGCGCGGGCCGACTCAGTCTGGGCCATGATGCCGTGGAAGAAGCCCTGAAGAAGAGAGAGGCAAAACTGATTATACTGGCTCGGGATGTTTCCGAGCGCACCGCCACCCATACACAGAAGGCGGCACTGCAGGCAGAGGTCCCCTGGATCGCCCTTGCGGACGGCATGGAGGAAATCGGCATTGCTCTGGGAAAAAAAACCGGAGTGATTGCGGTGAATGATCAGGGATTTGCCAAGAGGCTAACGGAATTGGCCAAAGAGGCTGCAGACAAACGGGAGGGATGAGTCAATGATGATGAAATACAGGGTGCACGAAGTAGCGAAGGATCTGAACGTACCGAATAAGGTCGTGATCGATATTCTGCAAAAGTATTGTGACGAAACAAAAAAACATATGACCGCGTTGACGGAGCAGGAGCTTGACATGGTGTTTGATTCCATTACGCAGAAGAACAGCGTGGGCTCTTTAGACACGTACTTTGCCGACAACGCACAGAATGAGCCCAAGGCCGCTCCGGCACCGGAGGCGGCACAGCCTGCCGCACCGGCCGCGCCCGCTGCGCCCGCACAGCGCCCGGAGCAGGCTCCGGCAGTAGCTGTTCCGGCTTCAGCTGCAGCTGCTCCGGCACCGGCGGCAGCCGCCGGTGCGCCGCCGGTGAGAAAAGCGGTAAAACCGGGCAAGATTACCCCGGTGGGCCCGAAGCCAACCACCGCCCAGAGTCAGCAGCAGAACCACAACCGCCCGCAGCAGGGTCAGCAGAGTCAGCAGCGTCCCGCCCACCAGCAGGGCCAGCAGAACCGCCCGCAGCAGCACAGCCAGAACGGCCAGCCGCAGCAGAACAACAACGGTTCCGCCTCCGCAGCCGATTCCGGTGTGGTCAGAAAGCCGCAGGGCCGCATTGTCGACACCCGCACCTCAAATGTGGAGCTCGACCGTTATAATGAAAAGTATGACCGTATGGCTTCCGAAAAGGTAAAGACAGACAACGTCGTGAAAAAGCAGAAGCTGACCCAGCGCAGCTCACAGTACCGCGGCAAGCCGAGAAATGCCCGCCGCGAAACCGAGGGCGAGCGTCTGCGCCGTATTGCGCAGGAGCGTAAGCAGAAGCAGATGACGGTCACAATTCCCGAAGAAATCACTGTTGGTGAATTTGCGCTGCGCCTGAAGGCCACCGCTGCCGAGGTCATCAAAAAGCTGATGGCTTTAGGTGTATTCGCCACAGTCAATGATACCATCGATTTTGACACCGCAGCGCTCGTTGCGCTGGAATTCCACGCCAAGGTGGAAAAAGAGGTTGTCGTCACCATTGAAGAGCAGATTATTGATGACAGCGAAGACGAGGACGATAACCTTGTGTCCCGTGCGCCGGTCGTTGTTGTGATGGGACACGTTGATCACGGCAAGACCTCTCTGCTCGACGCGATCCGCAATGCAAAAGTAACGGCTTCCGAGGCGGGCGGCATTACCCAGCACATCGGTGCTTACCGTGTGCAGGTACAGGATCGGCCCATCACCTTCCTCGACACCCCTGGCCATGCGGCGTTTACTACCATGCGTGCCCGCGGCGCGCAGGTAACGGATATCGCTGTGCTGGTGGTGGCCGCCGATGACGGCGTGATGCCGCAGACGGTTGAGGCGATTAACCACGCCAAGGCCGCAGGCGTTTCGATTATCGTAGCCGTGAACAAAATGGATAAGCCCGGCGCCAACCCCGACCATGTGAAGCAGCAGCTCACCGAATACGGCCTCGTGGCTGAGGAATGGGGCGGCGAAACGCCGTGCATCCCCGTTTCTGCTAAGACACAGCAGGGTATCGACGATCTGCTTGAGATGATTTTGCTGGTAGCAGATATGAAAGAACTGCGCGCGAATCCGGAGCGTGCGGCAAAGGGCACTGTTATTGAGGCTCGGCTGGATAAGGGCCGCGGCCCCATCGCCACGGTGCTGGTGCAGAATGGCACCCTGCGCGTGGGAGATACTATTGTGGCCGGTACCAGCGTGGGCCGTGTGCGCGCCATGATGGATGATCTCGGCAACCGCGTGGAAGAGGCTGGCCCCTCTATGCCCGTGGAGATCACCGGTCTCGGTGAGGTTCCCACCGGCGGCGATATTTTGAACGTCGTTTCTGACGAGCGTTTGGCCCGCGAGCTGGTAGAACAGCGCTACAACGAGCAGAAGGAAGAGCAGTTCCGCTCCCAGACTAAGGTTACGCTCGACAATCTGTTCGATCAGATGCAGCAGGGCGATATGAAAACGCTGCAAATTATTGTTAAGGCCGACGTGCAGGGTTCTGTTGAGGCTGTGCGCCAGTCGCTCGAAAAGCTTACGAACGAAGAAGTGCGCGTAGTTGTCATTCACGGTGGTGTAGGTGCAATCAGCGAATCTGACGTGATGCTGGCGAACGCTTCCAACGCAATTGTTGTCGGCTTTAACGTGCGGCCCGATCCCATCGCCGAAGAAAACGCCAAGCGCGACGGTGTGGATATGCGCCTGTACCGCGTTATTTACGACTGCATCGACGAAATTGAATCCGCAATGAAGGGCATGCTTGCCCCGAAATACCGCGAGGTTCAGCTTGGCCGTGTGGAGGCCCGTGAAATTTATAAGGTTTCGAATGTGGGTACCATTATCGGCGCCCATGTGACGAGCGGCAAAATCATCAGAAACGCCCAGGTTCGCGTGGTGCGCGACGGCATCGTGATTACCGAAGACAAAATTGCTTCTCTGCGCCGCTTTAAAGATGACGTAAAAGAGGTTGCCGATGGTTATGACTGCGGTGTTGCGCTAGAGCGCTTTAACGACGTGAAAGAGGGCGACATTCTCGAAGCATTTGCCATGGAGGAATACCGGGAGGGTTAAGAAATGCCAAGCCATAGGATTCAGCGGACAACGGAAGATATTCGCCGGGAACTGACGGCGGTGTTCCGTGAGTTGAAAGATCCCCGTGTGCAAGGGCTGATCAGCATTGTACGCGTAGACGTGACGAAGGATCTGTCGTACTGCACGGTGTATATCAGCGCCATGGAAGGGCTGGATAAGGCCAAAATGGCGGTGGAGGGTCTGAGATCGGCCGGCGGCTATGTCCGCCGCGAGCTTGGTCTGCGCCTGAAGCTTCGCCATGTGCCGGAGCTGCTGTTCCGCGCCACGGATTCCATTGAATACGGCGCTAATATTTCAAAGCTGCTGTCGGACTGGAAAGATGGGGAAGAGCCGAACTTGGAGGAACAGGACGGGGAGGAAAACGATGATTGATTTGGATCAGGCGGTTTCTCTTCTGCGCGGTGCCGAGGATATCGAGATTTTAAGCCACCACTACCCCGACGGCGATACGCTGGGCTGCGCGGCGGCACTCTGCCGCGCGCTGCACCTGCTAGGGAAACGCGCCCGCTGTACCTGCGCAGATCCGGTTTCGGAAAAATACAGCTTTTTGTTTGAAGAAATCGAGCGCCAGCAGTTCCCCGCCAAATTCGTCGTCAGCGTCGATGTGGCGGACAGTAAGCTGCTTGGGCCGGTGCTCGCGGCAAAGCACGCGGGTAAGATTGATCTTTGTATCGACCACCACGGTTCGCATCAGGATTTTGCGCGGAACACGTATGTGGACAGCACCGCTGCCGCGGCCTGCGAAATCATCTATGAGTTGGTTTGCCGCCTGGGCGTGGTGCCAGATCAGGTGATCGCGCAGGCGGTCTATACCGGCATTACGACAGATACCGGGTGCTTCCGCTACTCGAATACGACGGCGCGTACACATGAGATCGCCGCGCAGGTGATCCGCACGGGCATCGACGCCGGGGACATCAACCGGCAGATGTTCGAAACCAAAACGCGCGCCCGGCTTGAGATGGAGCGCAGCGTTCTGGATTCCATTGTGTTTTACTACGACGCGCGCTGTGCGGTCATGCGCATCAGCCGCGAAATGATTGAGGCTTCCGGTGCGGATGAGGCCGATTTGGACGGCCTTTCGGCGATCCCCCGCCAGATTGAAGGCGTTTTGGTGGGCGTGACGATGCGGGAACGCAAAATTGGGGGTTACAAGGTGTCTTTGCGCACACAGCCGCAGGTGAACGCGGCAAAAATCTGCGCACAGTTCGGCGGCGGCGGCCATCCGGCGGCGTCCGGCTGCACCATAGAAGAGGATTTTGAGCCTGCTCGCGAAAAGCTTTTGGCCGCGATCGGCAAGGTTCTGGAAACAATGTGAGGTGACCCCGATGAACGGAGTCCTGGTAATTGATAAGCCCTGTGACTTCACCTCGTTCGACGTGGTGGCGGTCATGCGCCGCCTGAGCCACGAACGAAAAATTGGGCATACCGGTACGCTGGACCCGATGGCAACCGGGGTGCTTCCGCTGCTGCTGGGCAAGGCGACCCGCGCCGCCTCCCTGCTGGAGGATTCCGACAAGGTGTACCGGGCGGAATTGCAGCTCGGGGTGGAAACCGATACGCAGGATGCTACCGGCGCTGTGCTTCGGCAGAGCGGCGTGCCTATCAGCCGCGAGAAGCTGCTTGCGGCGCTACCCGCTTTCCGGGGAGATATTTTGCAGACGCCGCCGATGTATTCGGCGGTTCGCAAAGACGGCCGCCGCCTGTATGAGCTGGCGCGGCAGGGGATTGAAATTGAACGCGAGCCGAGGCCGGTGACGATTTACCGGCTGGAGCTGCTGGAATACAACGAGCCTGAGCGGCGGGGCAGCCTGCTGATCGAATGCTCGAAGGGAACGTACATCCGTGCGCTGTGCGCCGATTTGGGACAAGCCGTCGGCAGCCTCGGTATCATGGCGTCGCTGCGGCGCACCCGGGCCTGCGGTTTTTCATTGGAGCAGGCGGTTTCGCTTGACGAAGCCCGTGCCCTCGCGGAGCAGAATCAGCTCGAAAGCCGGGTTCTCCCAGTGGAGAGCCTGTTTGAGGAGTACCCGGCTGTTTCAGTAACAGCCGCGCAGAGTGTACGGTTTCAAAACGGCGGCGCGCTGGCACTGGAGCGTTTGCGCCTGAACAGCGGGCCGTTCGCGCCGGATGCGCGGGTGCGGGTCAATTCCCCCGAGGGGGAGTTTCTGGGTCTTGGCCGGGTGGACGCCGAAACACGGGAGCTGGCTGTGCTGCGGCTGTTTTGCAGCAATGGCGTTTAACAGCAGCTTCCAAGTGAGTATGCTTTCTCCCTCGCCGAAAATAGAGAGAAAACGGCTGGGCTTTTAAGTGTGTTGACGATGCAAACGGCGTTGATCGGGAGGGTTTGGTTTGAGATTACAGGTGTTCCATGATTTAAAACAGGTTGCCCCGTCAGAGAGTGCGGTGGCCATGGGCGTTTTTGACGGAGTCCACCTGGGGCATCAGAGAGTGATTTCGTGTGTGACCTTTACGGCCCGCAAGCTGGTTCCATCGGTTTTTACCTTCGACGCCAGCCCGCAGGAGATGTTCAAGGGTGAAGGCGATCTGCGCCTGACCACCGGTGAAAGCAAGCTGCGGATTTTCGAGGGTCTTGGTGTGCGCCGGGTGTACATGCCCCGCTTTGAAGAGGTTCGAACACTCACGCCGCGGGAATTTGTGGAAAAGGTGCTGCACGGGGTCATGCGCGCCAAAGAGGTGAGCTGCGGCTTTAATTTCCATTTTGGCCGCGGCGGTCAGGCCGGCAGTGAGGAGCTCAAAGAGCTGTGCGCGGAGTTTGGAATAGAAGTGGCGGTTGTGCCGGCGCTCAAGCTCGATGGCCAGCCGGTAAGCTCCACACGCATCCGTCGGGCGCTACACGAGGGCGACACGACTGAGGCTGCCCGCTTGCTGGGCCGCTTTTACACGGTGGATTTCCCAGTGGCGCATGGGCGCCAGCTGGGGCGCAGGCTGGGCGCGCCCACTATCAACCAGCCGTTCCCGCCGGGCTTTTTGTGTCCCCGGTTCGGCGTGTACGCTTCGGTGGTAACCGTGAACGGCGTAAGATACGCCGGTGTGACGAATATTGGGGTACGGCCCACTGTGGGTTCCGATGGCGTTCTGGCCGAAACGATGATCGACGGCTTTTCGGGCGATTTGTATGGCCGCCGTGTGCCAGTGGGGCTGGTTTGCTTCCTCCGGTCCGAGCAGAAATTCGACGATCTTGACCAGCTGCGGCAGGCGATTCTGCGTGACGCCCAGACGGCTCGCAGCCTTGTCAGCCCCTATTTACAAACACAGGAAGCTATGGTATAATCATTTAGTTATTTGCCCCTTTCCCGGAACAAGGAGTAAGCCCCATCGGGGAATTCACCGGCCTTTTGCTGGGGTTGAGGGTATAGAAGGTGCGTAACCCGCACGGAAAGGGTGGAAAACCATGTTAAAAGAAGAAAAACAGCAAATTATGCAGCAGTATGCTCTGCACGAGGGAGACACCGGCTCCGCCGAAGTTCAAATCGCGATCCTGACCAAGAGAATCAACGATTTGACCGATCACCTCAAGATTCACAAGAAAGATCATCACTCTCGCCGCGGCCTGCTGAAAATGGTCGGACAGAGAAGAAGTATGCTGAAGTACCTGACCAAGACGGATATTGTGCGTTATCGTGCAATCATCGAGAAGTTGGGAATTCGTAAGTAATAGCACGCTGTTTCGGGCAGACGGCTTTTTTAGCCGTCTGCCTTTTAGGCATTTTGTGCGCGAATGCTCCGCTTATCACGGGAGGAACCGGGTTTTAGCAGTGAAACGAGTTTCTAGGCGATTCCGCGTAGCAATTGGTTTTATTGCTAAGCCTGCTGCCTCCCGGGCATGGAACAAAGAAGTTAAAAGGAGGATTTTTTGATGTTTGAGAATTTCAAGGTATATGAAACTGATTTTGCCGGCCGTCCGCTGGTGATCGAAACCGGTAAAATGGGCCAGCTCGCCAACGGCGAATGCCTCGTGCGCTATGGCGAAACCGCCGTTCACGTGGCGGTAACGGCTTCCGCCAAGCCCCGCGACGGAATCGATTTTTTCCCGCTTTCCGTAGATTTTGAGGAAAAGCTGTACGCAGTTGGCAAAATCCCCGGCTCGTTCTTAAAGAGAGAAGGCCGCCCCTCTGAAAAGGCGGTTCTGGCCTCCCGTGTGATCGACCGCCCCATTCGTCCGCTATTCCCGAAGGATATGCGCAACGATGTTTCCGTCGTCTGCACGGTAATGTCCGTAGACCCCGACTGCTCCCCTGAAGTTGCCGCTATGGTAGGCACCTCCATCGCGATCAGCATTTCAGACATCCCGTGGAAAGGGCCGATCTCCGCTGTTTCCGTCGGCTATGTGGATGGTGAGTTCGTCATCAACCCCACCGCCGAGCAGAAGGAAAAATCCCAGATGGCCGTGACCGTGGCTTCCACCGATTCCCGCATTGCGATGATCGAGGCCGGTGCGAACCAAGTGAGCGACGAAGTGATGTACAACGGCATCATGGCAGGTCACGCCGCCAATCAGCCGATCATCGAGCTCATCAAGAAGATGAAGGAAGAAATCGGCAAGGATAAGTTCAGCTACCCGAGCAACGAGCCCGACGAAGAGATGCTCGCGGCGGTGAAGGAATTTGCGATTGAAGACATCCGTGTGGCACTCGATACCGACGACAAAACGGTGCGCGATGCCCGCTTAAAGCCGATTTACGAAAAAGTGCATGAGAAATTCGACGAGCTTTACCCCAACAGCGCGGCAAAGATTGACGAATGTATGTATAAAACGCAGAAATACGTGGTGCGCCGCTGGCTGCTCGACGAGCAGAAGCGCGTAGACGGACGTCAAATGGACGAGCTCCGCCCGCTTGCGGCAGAGGTTGGCTTGCTGCCCCGCGTACACGGCTCCGGCATGTTTACCCGCGGCCAGACTCAGGTGCTGACAATCGTCACCCTTGGACCGGTAACAGACCGCCAGCTGCTCGACGGCATCGACGACGAGCAGTACAAGCGCTATATGCACCACTATAACTTCCCGTCCTATTCCGTTGGTGAAACAAAGCCCAGCCGCGGCCCTGGCCGCCGCGAAATCGGCCACGGCGCTCTGGCCGAGCGCGCTCTGCTGCCGGTGATTCCCCCTGTGGAGGAATTCCCCTATGCGCTGCGCCTGGTTTCTGAGGTATTGTCCTCCAACGGTTCCACCTCTCAGGGCTCCGTGTGCGGAAGCACTCTGGCGCTGATGGATGCCGGCGTGCCGATCAAGGCGCCGGTTGCCGGTATTTCCTGCGGCCTGATCACCGAGGGCGACCGCTGGATGACCATGGTGGACATTCAGGGTCTGGAAGATTTCTTCGGCGATATGGACTTTAAGGTGGCCGGTACCCACGAGGGCATCACCGCCATTCAGATGGACCTGAAGATCGACGGCCTGACCCCTGAAATGGTCAAAGAGGCTCTCGAGAAAACCCACAAGGCCCGCGATTATATCCTCGACAACATTATGCTGCCGGAGATTGCCGAGCCGCGTACGGAGCTTTCGAAGTATGCACCCAAGATGCTGTCTACCGTAATTCCCGTGGAGAAGATCCGGGAGGTCATCGGCTCCGGCGGAAAGGTGATTCAAAAGATTTCTGCCGAATGCGGTGTAAAGATCGATATTGAGGATGACGGACACGTGTTTGTTTCCGCAATCGACATCGACAACTGCCGCCGCGCGATGACAATCATTGATACGATTGTGAATGATCCCGAGGCCGGCGCCATCTACAACGGCAGAGTCACCCGCCTGATGGACTTTGGCGCGTTTGTAGAAATCGCCCCCGGCAAGGAAGGTCTGGTTCACATTTCCCGCCTGGATGTTAAGCGCACCGAGAAGGTGACCGATGTGGTCAACGTCGGCGACGAAGTGATGGTTAAGGTACTCGAGATCGACGATAAGGGTCGCCTGAACCTCTCCCGCCGCGACGCGCTGATTGAAGTAGAGGGCCTTGTGCCGGAAAACGAGATTTCCGACGCGCCTCGCCGTCCCGCCCCCCGCAGAGATGATCGCAGAGACGATCACCGCGGCAGCAACGGCTTTCGCCCCAATACGAATAAGCCGCGCCAGTAAGGCTGTGGGCTGAAATAAAAAGGAATGCCGTCCGGTTGCGGGCGGCATTCCTTTTTTAGCTAAATTTAAGATAAAGCTTTTTAGTTCAGAAAGAATAAAAGTTTTAGTAGACGATCCTACATAGAGGAGTCCGCTTGCTGCTGGCCCGGTTTGCATGGAAGCACCAGAAGGCACCTTTACTATGCGGAGCCCTCTAAAATACTGTATATCATCGAGCATTTTCTATAACCGGTACGGCAAAAGAAAGAGAAACTCCCGAAAGCGGCTTTGATGCAAGCAGAGCCGCTTTTCGCCCCTAACTGTGCTTTTTTAACGGCTTTTACACCAAAACTTTTCACTTTTTCGCGGCTTTATCCCTTGTGAGTTATTTTCAGATAAGGTATAATACTAGGTAAGAATATCACAGCGAGAAGTATTATGTTACCTAACATAAGGAATGAATGGTGTTTCATGGAGAAGAAATCCCCGGGCCGTGTTTCGAGCGGCTTTGCTCGAGGGGATCAGAAAGGAATTATTTGATGTTTGATCGGATACAGACAATCGACATAAAGCTGCTGCGCATGATTCAACGGAATTTTCGGTGCAGCCTGTTCGATGCGGTGATGCCGTACATTTCTCTGGTAGGGAATGTAGGGGCGGTGTGGGCGACTGTGATGGTAGTCTTTTTCCTGATGCCGCATTACCGGGAGGCGGGGGTCGTCATGTTTTTTGTTCTGGCCGCCTGCGGGGTACTTACGAACTTTGTGCTGAAACCTTTGGTGGCGAGGCCAAGGCCCTGCCATACATACCCGGACCAAAAGCTGCTGGTTAACCGGCCAACAGATTATTCGTTCCCGTCCGGGCACACAATGTCTTCCTTTGGAGCGGCGCTGATTATTTTTCACGCCAACCAGTCGCTCGGTATCGTCGCTTTTACTTTCGCTTTTTTGATGGCATTTTCCCGCCTTTATTTATTTGTTCACTACCCGTCAGATGTATTGACAGGGGCTGTTCTGGGGCTTTCTGCTGCCAGCGAACCGCTGGTGTTGGTGTTCGCCGCGCTGTGCGCGTGCGTGTACTGCGGTAAAACCCGGTACCGCAGAGGTGAGGAAGAAACGACTGCGGGAGTGGGGGAATCCGGCAACGGATGACCGGATTTGCGCTGGTAGGGCAGGCACGGCCTGCTTTGCATATAGATAGTACCAGGAAAAGGAGTGAGATGAATGTCTGAAATCACACAGGCCAAACGAATCGTTGTCAAAGTTGGCACCTCTACCTTGACGTACGATAACGGGAAGGCGAATTTCCGCACCATGGAGGAGCTCTGCAAAGTACTTAGCGATCTGCAGAATTCCGGCAAGGAAATGATCTTGGTTACCTCCGGAGCGGTAGCGGTCGGCATGAGCAAACTGGGGTTGAAGGAACGACCGCGAGAGATCGAGAAAAAACAGGCTGTCGCGGCGGTGGGCCAGTGTGAGCTGATGTTCCTTTACGATAAGTTTTTTGGGGAGTTCAATCATACTGTGGCGCAAGTTTTACTGTCGAGCGATGTGATGACCGAGGAAATCAGCAAGCGCAATGTACAGAACACCTTCCGGGCGCTGCTCGATATGGGTATTATTCCGGTAGTCAACGAGAACGATACGGTGTCCATCGACGAGCTGATGGGTGCGCATATCGGCGATAACGATACGCTGTCCGCCACGGTGGCGGTATTGGCGGAAGCAGACCTTTTGGTGCTTCTGACCGACATTGACGGACTGTACGACGCCGACCCGAGAAAGAATCCCGATGCCAAGAGAATCCCGCGCGTAACAAAAATTACCGATGAGATTAAAGCGCTCGGCGGCGGGGTAGGCTCTGCAAGAGGAACCGGGGGAATGCACACCAAAATCTCTGCGGCAACGGTTTCTACCGCGGCCGGGATTCCGTGTGGCATTATCAACGGCGCTGCCCCAAAGGATCTGTATCGCCTGATGGCGGGAGAGGACCTGGGGACGGTATTCGAAGCGGAATAAAAACACATCACGCGCGCACGCCCCATGCCTGTTCGGCATCGGTTTGCACGGATTCCCCCGGGAGCCCGTGCAAAGGCAGCCCTCCATAGGGGCGCTGCCGGCGGACGCGCGTTTTTTGCACTCACGGCACCGCAGGAAACACACCCGAAAAAAGGGGCTTCTCCCGTGCCAGGGGTAGGGGAGAAGCCAAGAATAGAACCTTACGTTTTCCGGTATGGAATTGTTTTTAATAGAAAGGGGAAGCTTTTTATGACAAAGCTACAAGAAATGGGACACAAGGCCAAAGAGGCCGCCCGCGTGTTGGCCAACGCCGGCACGAAAAAAGACACCGCGCTTCAAAGCATCGCGGATGCTTTGGTGGCTCATGTGGAAAGAATAATCAATGCGAATCAAATAGATCTGGAACAGGCGCGAGCCGGCGGCATGAGCGAATCGATGCTCGACCGCCTGACACTGAACGAAGCCCGCATCAAAGACATGGCACAGGGCGCTTTGCAGGTAGCCGCACAGACAGACCCCATCGGGCGTATTCTCTCCGGCGAGGTTCGCCCCAACGGCATGAAGATTGAAAAAGTCGCTGTCCCTCTGGGGGTGATCGGAATGATCTATGAGGCTCGCCCCAACGTAACGGCAGACGCGGCGGTTCTGTGCCTCAAGGCCGGCAACGCGATCATCCTGCGCGGCGGCAAAGAAGCAATTCACTCCAATACCGCCATTGCGGAAGTAATGCGTGACGCAGTGGAATCTGCAGGACTTCCCCGCGACAGCATCCAGCTCATTGAGGACACCAGCCGCCAGAGCTCGATTGAGCTGATGGGCTTGACCGAATACCTCGATGTGCTGATCCCCCGCGGCGGCGCGGGCTTGATCCGTTCTGTTAAAGAAAATTCTCACGTGCCTGTGATTGAAACGGGCGTGGGAAACTGCCACGTGTATGTGGATGACGGCGCTGATCTGGAAATGGCCGCTAAAATCATTTTCAACTCCAAGACTTCGCGTCCCTCGGTGTGTAACGCGGCGGAAACGCTTTTGGTTCATAGTGCTGTGGCCGAGCGGTTCCTGCCCATCGCAAAGAAAATGCTCGACGAGAAAAAAGTACAGCTGCGTGCCGATGAGCGTGCCCTGCAAAATCTGGAAGCCTGCAATATGGTGATTCCCGCTGTGGAAGACGACTGGGCAACCGAGTTTTCGGACTATATTCTCGCGGTGCGCGTGGTGGATTCTCTGGATGAGGCGATCGAGCATATCTCGAGGTATTCCTCGGGCCACAGCGAGGCCATCGTGACAAACAATTACGAGCATGCCCGGCAGTTCACCTCGCGCGTGGACGCCGCTGCGGTGTATGTGAATGTTTCCACTCGCTTTACCGACGGAGGGCAGTTTGGCCTGGGCGCCGAGATCGGCATTTCCACCCAGAAGCTGCATGCGCGGGGGCCTATGGGCGTCAATGAGCTGACATCCCAGAAATTTATTATAACCGGTGACGGGCAGATCAGAGAATAAGGTGAAAGTACGGCGGGTTGAATTTCAACCGCTTTTAAGACGGATTACAATAAAAAGGAGAGGCCATGAACTCAGAGCAAAATGAAAAGAAACGGGAACAGGCCGCGGAACACGGCGAGCTTCCGGAAGAGCTGGTAGAGGAAATCGATTTTGATCGCTTTGCCGAAAGCAAGAAGAGCGCGGAGACGCAGGTTTCTTCGGATTATCGTTCGGCCTTTCAGCAAAAACCGGAGAAGAGAAAAAAATCCACAAAGCGTAGTCCGGAAGAAAAGAAGGTACGCGCGGCGCTGGAAGCGGCGGAGCAAGCCAGAATCAAGGCGCAGAAAATGGCGGCCGAGCTGGCGCAGGCTGCACAGGCACCCGACGCTGAACCGGAACCGGAGCTGGATGATTTTCTGCCGGAGGGAGAAACCGCGGGCCATGAGGATATTCTACTGATTAAGAAGGGCTCCCGTTCCCCCGAGGAACAGCAAGAAGAGCAGGAGAAGGAACAGCAGGAGGCTTCGGAGGGTCAGGAAGTTGCCGCATCCGCTGCCGCAGATCGGACTCCGTCGCTGCGCAGACGCGGCAAATACCGTTATGGAATGGGCGTAGGCGCGTTGATTATGGTGCTTGCGTTTGTTGGCCTTTCGGTGATTGTGTGGGGTGTGGGTCGGCAGATTTACCGTGCCGCTACCGACGACAGCCAGCTGCGCGCATACGATACGCTCTTGTCCCCGATTGTAATGCAGGATCCCGAGCCGTTTGAAAGCCCCGCTGAAGCGGATGCCGAAATGATTATGAAGGCCTCGCTGTGGCGTGCTGTAACGCAAAACGGAGCCCAGTATAACAGCTATGATGATCAAGGGCGCACCCTTGTCCCTCTGGGCGACGTGGTGGATGCCTGCCACGCTCTGTTTGGCCCGGATTGCGACCTGCAGCCCACAAACCCGCAGGAAGAAACCTTCTTTGAATATGATTCGGAGCAAAACGTGTTCCGCGTTACTCCGTACAGCTCGCAGAGCAGCTTCTCTCCGTATACGGTCAGCAGCAAAAAATCTGGTGATTCCGTGATTTTGCGGGTTGGCTATGTCGTTGGCGACTGGCAGGATGGTACCGAGAGCGAAAGCACTTCACCCGAGCCAGTGAAATACATGCAGTATGTTCTGAAGAAGACAGCGGACGGCAAAAGTGAATATGTGACGGCTGTCCGTGCGGACAACGCGTCTTAATGAGTCCTCTAAAAAGTGATTTTCCCCGCCGAAGGCAGGGAAAATCACTTTTCAAATATGGAATTGACAGGATCAGATAATCAGGTACATCAGCGCAAAGATCAGGCCGGTATCGGCCTTTTCCGAAACCAGGATCAAAATTAGGACCAGAATCAGCGTGCGTTCACCATCCTGCAGCAGCCCGTCAAACAAGTTTGAAAGCGTGCTGGGCTGCGGCAGCGGAAGAGCGGGCAACGCACTCTGGGGCGGGGGGGCGCCGTGGTGGTGCTGCGAAGACGACTCCTGTTTTGGTGGCTCCGGCAGTACAGCCGGAGTTCGGTTCAGGCTTTGCTGGGCGCGGCCCTGCATTTCGCGTACCCGCCGAATGGCATCCTGCTGCATGCGCTGCATGTCGTTGGTATCGTTGGTCGCCACTGCAAAATCCCCCTTCCGTTACAGAATTCCCTGCCCGCGCAGCACCGGCAGCAGGCGCAGCATCGAGAGCATTTTTACGGCTTCATCTAGCTTTTTCTGGCGCTCCGGCCCCAGCAGAGGGCGCAGAGCGTGCAGCAGCCGGGTGTTGTTGTCCTCCTGCCGGAAGGTGGTTAGCAAAGGCAGTATTTTGGTGACGGTTTGCAGCGTTTCGCCGTCCAGCCCACCTCCGTTTCCGCCGCCCAGCAGGCCGGAGAGAGCGCCGAGTCCTCCTCCTCCGTTGCCGCCAAGCAGGCCGGAGAGTGCGCCAAGTCCGCCTGCGCCGCCAAGGCTTGAAATCAGGGAGGCAAGCTTTCCGGTGTCCAGCCCGCCGGGAGTGCCGGGGGGCTGAGGTATGTTCCCGCCGCCCGGGGCGGCAGAGCCCGCATTCCCCAGAAGGCTGGCCAGACTGCTCAGGTCCAGCCCTTGCAGGGGATTCCCGGCGGGCGCGTTTTGCCCCGGGGACGTGGGAGTGTTGGGCGCGGCGTTCCCCAGCCCCAGCGAGGCGGCCAGACTGTTCAGTTGCTGCATGGCCTGCGGGTCGCTGAGCACCTCGTTGATTTTGCTGGTGAGATCGTCCATACCCTCACACCCTTTTCTTATTTCTGTCCGTTCAGGCGGCGCATCAAATCCTGCGCCTGCGGCGTGCTGATCAGTTTTTGAATGGTCTGCTGGTCATTCAGCACCTTTTGCAGAGCGGCCGCGTCATTCGGGCTCATATTCTGCATCAGCGCGGATAAATTTCCGTTTTCCGCGTACTGCATGATTTCCTCCGGGCGTTTGCCCAGGCGCTGCGCCAGCAGATTCAGCAGAAGTTGCTTTTCGTTAGATTGATTAGACTGCATTGTTATCACCCCTTTTCCTATCATATGAATCAGAGGTTCGGGATATGAAAATTAAAGTGGAAAACACGTTAAAATCGGTAGTTTTTTGCCCCAAAACGGCGGGGAAAAGAACTGCAAAGTTTAAGGATATGAAACGTGGTATGGCAATAGGAGGAGCATTCCATGAGAATTTTGGTACTATCAGATACACACGGGGATCGACAGACCCTGCACCGCGTGATTTTGTCGCAGCCAAGGGCGGAGGTAGTGATTCACCTGGGGGACGGGAGCGACGATCTGGAGGATGAACGCTTTATTCACCCGGAAAAGATGTTTTTACAGGTTCGCGGTAACTGCGACTGGGGTTCCGCTCTGCCGCCGCTTGGTGAAATCAAGCTCGAAAACCGCAAACTTTTTTATACTCACGGTAATTTATACAATGTAAAATACACACTGGATGAAATCAAGCTGGCGGCGCGCCTGCAAAAGGCGGATATTCTACTGTTTGGGCATACTCATGCGCCGTACACAGAGTACGACAAGGGGTTGTATGTAATGAACCCGGGCTCGCTGCGCGGCGCGGATGCAAGCTATGGCATTGTTGACCTGACACCGCAGGGTGTAGTGACAAATGTAATTCGCGCGAATTGAGGGGGCCGGAACGGTTTTAGCCGCAAAGCGCACCGCCTTGTTTTGCATTGACAAAACCATTTGCCAATGCTACTCTAAGGGTATAAAAATAACGTCTTTTGATCGGGCGAAAGGAAAGGAACGTACCAGACATGACAGAATATGAGAGATGGCGCAATACCCCTTTGGAAGACCCGAAGCTGACTCAGGAGCTGGAAGACATTGCCGATCAGCCGGAGGAGATCAACGACCGGTTTTACCGTAATCTGGAATTTGGCACGGGCGGTTTGCGCGGTGTGTTAGGCGCGGGAACCAACCGGATGAATATTTACACCGTGCGTAAGGCAACTCAGGGCCTGGCGAATTACCTCAATCAAAAGAAGCCCGGCGGTTCGGTGGCGATTGCCCACGACAGCCGCATCAATTCCGAGCTTTTCGCAAAAGAGGCCGCAGGTGTTCTGGCTGCCAGCGGCATCACGGCTTATCTGTACCCCGAGCTGATGCCTACGCCCGCTCTGTCCTTCGCGGTGCGTCACCTGCACTGCGATGCGGGCATCAACATAACGGCGAGCCATAACCCCGCAAAATACAACGGCTACAAGGCGTATGGCAGTGATGGCTGCCAGATCGCACTGGAAATGGCGGACCGCGTTCTGGAGGAAATTAACAGTCTCGATATTTTCAGCGACGTAAAGCATGTTTCTTATGAGGACGGCGTACAGCGGGGCCTGATTCAGACCATCCCGCAGGAGGTGACGGACGCGTATCTGGCGGCTGTGAAACAACAGAGCCTGCTCCATGATATTGACGGCGGACTGAAGGTGGTTTATACTCCCCTCAACGGCGCGGGACGCATGTGCGTGACCCGTATTCTGAAAGAGATTGGCATTCGCGATGTTACGGTTGTTCCCGAACAGGCCGAGCCGGACGGGAACTTCCCCACCTGTCCTTATCCCAACCCGGAATTCCGTGAGGCTCTGCAAAAGGGACTCGAGCTCAGCGAGCGCCTGCAGCCCGACCTGCTCCTGGCAACCGACCCAGATTGCGACCGCGCGGGCATTGCTGTGAGGCACAACGGCGACTTTGTGCTGCTCAACGGCAATGAGGTCGGCGTTCTTCTGCTCGATTTTGTGGCGCGCATGCGCCGCCAAAACGGCACCATGCCGGAGCGCCCGGCGGCGATCAGCACGATCGTCAGCACGGATATGAATGAGGCGGTCACGGCAGAATACGGGATCGAGCTGTTCAAGGTACTGACGGGATTCAAGTACATCGGGGAAAAGCTCGGTGAGCTGGAAGCCAAAGGCGAGCAGGATCGCTTTATTTTCGGGTACGAAGAGAGCTATGGCTACCTTTCGGGCGGCTATGTGCGAGATAAGGATGCCGTAAATGCTAGCATGCTGATCTGCGAGATGGCGCTTGATTATAAACGCCAGGGCAAAACGCTGGTAGATGCGATGGATGACCTGTATCAGAAGCACGGTTATTATAGGAACGACCTGCTGAACTTTGCGTTTGAAGGGCAGGACGGCATGAATAAGATGTCCGCTATGATGAATGCACTGCGGAAAGCCGCGCCGGAGCAGATTGCCGGCTACCGCGTGATTGGTCACAGCGATTACGAAACAAGAATTCGATTTGACGGCGATGCGCAGAGCCCCATTGATCTTCCAAAATCGAATGTTCTGGAATGCCGCATGGAAAACGGCTGCAAGCTGATGGTGCGTCCGTCCGGCACAGAGCCAAAGATTAAGATTTATCTTTCCGCGCGCGGGGCAGATCAACCGGAGGCCTTGAAAATGATAGACCAGCTCAAAGAGGCATCGCCGAAGCTGCTCGGAATTTAAGCTTTTGTGAAGTTTGTGTAAAAATTTGAGGGGCCTATTGACAAATCGATAAGTGGAGTTATACTATAAACAAGTTATACAGGACGGACAAACGGAGTCCGCGCGATATATTGGAATCAGCGCCATGCAAAAGCATACCGGGCCGGCAACAGGCCGGAACGGCCAGGTCTGTATAATGAAATGATCATTCAGCAGCTAAGAGGAATCTTAGCTGCTTTTTTTATTTATACCTTTTTTAACAAAATTTGTTTTTTCTCTCGCTTAAGCGAGAGGGGCTATTTTTACTGGGGTTCCCGCAGGGGAATTTCTGCTGGCGTAGGGCTTGTACCTCGGGTTGGGGCGGCATAACTTTTATACTTTATAAAATTCATATTTTTTTCAAAATAAAATTTTATTGCGGCTTTCTCCGCGTGGGGATTCTGCTAACGCAGGGGTTGCCCCTCGTGCCGGGGCGGGCATTTACTTTCTTTACGAAAAGAAAGTAAACAAAGATTCGCCCAAGGCTCCGCCTTCGGAATCCGTTTTTGGGAACGGTTCCTACGAATGCTGCCGACAGCCTCCGGGAAGGCGCTCTATGGTAAGTGTACACGCGCCTTGCTTTTTGGAAACAGGTAGTTTACCGGTTCTGTTCGGCGGCGCACCCTTACCGAGCGCTCTCGTTGGCTCGGGGAGGGGCGGCGCTTCGCGCCGGTTCTTTTTCCTCTCTCACTTTCGCGAGAGAGGCTGTTTTTTTATCGCGGTTCCCGCAAGGGGAAATTCTGCTTGCAGGGTGAACTTATAATCAGTCAAAGCTACCGTAAGGCCGCTTCTCTCCGAGCCAACGAGAGCGCTCTGAAAATGCCCGCCGACAGACGAGACAGCAAGACTTATTTTCAGAGGAAGCTCGGAGAGTGGGCATTTTCAATGGAGCGCCTTACGGTCAGCTTTTGTTTGCATTGTCGGGAATTGTTCGCCAAAAACGGATTCCAAAGGTGCCCTTTGGAAGGCCTTTGCTTCCTTTCGCCTCGTCGCGAAAGGAAGTGCCCGCCCCGGCACGAGGGGCAAGCCTGCGCCAGCAGAATCCCCACGGGGAAATCCCCCAAAGACAAAACAAACGCTTTTATATTGTGCACGAGCCTTGTTTTGTGGGAAAAGATAGTTAACTAATTCCGTTCGGCAGCGAAGCCGCACGGAAAAACTGCGAGCCAACGAGAGCGCTTTGAAAATGCCCGCCGACAGACGGGACAGCAAGACTTATTTATAGAGGAAACTTGGAGAGTGGGCATTTTCAATGGAGCGCCTTCCCGAAGGCTTTCGTTTACGCAATGAGGGATTGTTCCCCAAACGGATTCCAAAGGTGCCCTTTGGCGAGCCTTTGCTTCCTTTCGCCTCGTCGCGAAAGGAAGTGCCCGCCCCGGCATGAGGGGCAAGCCCTGCGTTAGCAGAATTTCAACGGGGAACCCCCCAGAAAAAAATTCTTTTACGAGAAAAGCAAAGCCTCTGCCCGAAGAGGGGCACAATCGGGTTGCCACTCCCGAGAAGGGGGTTGCTTCCAAGTGAAAATAAGGATAAATATTAATTATTTGTTAAATATGGGTAAACTTAAAAGAACGCTATTGACAAATCGGATAAGTGAGGTTATACTATAAACAAGTTATACAGGACGGACAAACGGAGTCCGCGCGATATATTGGAATTAGCGCCATGCAAAAGCATACCGGGCCGGCAACAGGCCGGAACGGCCAGGTCTGTATAATGAAACGATCATTCAGCAGCAAAGAGAAATCTTGGCTGCTTTTTTTATTGCCTGCGGCACGGATGTTCGTCTGCGGGTTTTTTGCTGTTTTCCGGCCCGCGGATTTGGGTTTGCCCTATTGCCGCCGGAACGCGGCCGGTGGTATAATAACTTTAAAAGCATTTTAATGCGATTTAAGGAACCACCAGCGGTGCGGGCGCAGCCCGGTTATCGCGGCGGAACGGAGGAAAAGGGAATGGACGGCTTTCGAAACTGGACGGTTACCGTAAACGGGGAACCGCACGAGGTCGGGATTAAATTTGGAATTTTTCGCGCCACAGTGCATGTGGACGGAGAAAGACGCCCTGCGAAAAGCAAGAACCAGTTTGTTCGCGTGATCGACGAGGATGTGTCTGTGGACGGCAAAGACATTCGGCTTATGGCGATGGGCAACCACGTTGATGTGGCGGTGGACGGCGTTTACCTCAAATCGGGCAAGCCGTATGTGCCGATGTCGCAGATTCCCCTTTGGGCTACCGTGATGATTCCGGTACTGATGGCGACGGGGCTTTTGCTGTTCGGCGTTCTGGGTTTTGTGCTGGGGATGCTGGCTGGCGTGTTTGCACTGCATCAGTCGCTTCCGGTTTCGGGTAAAAGCAGGCTGCCCTTGTGCGGCACAATCTATGCCGCGGTGCTGGTAATCCAACTGGTCGGCGGAATTTACAGCCATGGCTGGCTGTGATCGCCGAAGCGTTTGAAATCCCGTTTGGATTGTGTTAGAATAGACTAAACTAAACTTTAATATCATACAGAAGGGACATCTCTCCATGAAATACGTTGTTTTGTTGTGCGATGGAATGGCGGACTATCCGGTTGAGGAGCTGGGAAATAAAACCCCCATGCAGGCCGCCCATAAACCCTATATGGATTCCCTGGCCAAGCGGTCACAGGTCGGCTTGGTGAAAACGGTGGCAGACCACCTCAAGCCCGGCAGCGACGTGGCAAACCTGTCGGTTCTGGGGTATGATCCCGCAGTATATTATACCGGCCGCTCTCCGCTGGAGGCGGGCAGCATCGGCATCGATATGAAGCCCACGGATGTTTCGTTCCGCTGCAATTTGGTCACGCTTTCGGACGAGCCGGAATACGCCGACAAGACGATTCTGGACTACTGTGCCGATGATATTTCCACCGAAGAGGCGGAAATCCTCGTGAAGTTCCTCGCGGAGCATTTCGACAGCGAGGAGTTCCGGCTGTACAGCGGCGTAAGCTACCGCCACTGCCTGATTTGGAGCAACGGCACGCTGGAGGTGGGTACCCTCACCCCGCCGCATGATATTACCGGCAAGCCGATCCGCGAGTATGTTCCCACGCACCCTAACGCGAAGAAGCTGTATGATATGATGATAAAATCGTACGATTTGCTGAAGGATCACCCGGTGAATCAGGCGCGCGTGGCACGCGGCCAGCGCCCGGCCAACAGCATGTGGCTGTGGGGAGAGGGTGTTCGCGCGCAGCTTTCTCCGTTTGAGGAGAAGTACGGCCTCAAAGGCTCGATGATCTCGGCGGTTGATCTGCTCAAAGGAATCGGCAAGTTCTCCGGAATGCACGTTGTGCATGTGGAGGGCGCCACCGGCTATATCGACACCAACTTTGAGGGCAAGGCGCAGGCCGCGCTGAAGGAGTTGGCAGACGGCCAGGACTTTGTGTACATTCATGTGGAGGCTCCCGATGAGTGCGGGCACCGCCACGAGATTGAGAATAAGGTGAAATCCATTGAATACATCGATGGCCGGATTTTAAAGCTGCTGCTCGAGGGCATGGAGCAGTATGACGATTACAGCATTCTGGTAGTGCCGGATCACCCGACTCCGCTGGCACTGCGTACCCATACGAACGACCCCGTGCCGTTCCTGATTTACCGTAAGAGCAAGGAATACCCCGGTGTAGACTGCTTCTCGGAGGCATCTGCGGCGGCGACCGGCTTGCGGGTAGATACAGGGCATCTGCTCATGGGAAAATTCATCAAGGGCTGATTTTGCCGCCGGTGAAATTGCCCGCGTAAAAAAGCGCGGAAAGGGAAATTCCCTCTCCGCGCTTTTCGTTCCCGGTCAAAACAAAGCATCATTCCACGGGAAAGACAAAGGATTGCCCCTGATGCGTGAGTGTTTGTACCCGGCTCAGGTATTCCTGCGCTTCGGGCTGGCGGCGCAGCCAGTCGAATACTTCGTACTGGTCGCGGAAGTGCATTGGAACCACGTGGCGGGTATCGGTTGCGTGCATAAAATAATCCAGCCCTTTCCAGTACGTTCCCTCAAGCCGTCCGTCCAGCGGTACAAACGCCAAGTCAATTCGTTCTCCCGCAATGCGGTCGATCTGCTCCTTGTAATCGCGCTCCATCTGGCGGCGGTAGGCCTTGCTTTCGCCCTCCCAGTCCCAGAAATTCAGGTCGCCTGCATGGTAGATTACGGCGTCCGGGGTGCGGATCAAAAACGCGACGCCCTGGTCGGTAGACAGCAGAGTGCGGATGACAAGCCCGTTCCACTCATATTCCTGCCCGGCCTGTACCGTTAATACAGAGTCTCGCTCCAGACCATACGGAGCGGGAACGTCGTCGGAGAGGACATACCGAAGTCCCGGAATTTCTTTCTGCCAGGTAAAAATACTTTTGTCAAAATGGTCATAGTGCGCATGAGAAACGAATACCGTTACAGGCAGGCCGAATTCGCGTATTTGCGGAATATTGAGCCGCCCGGCGTCCAGAGAGCCGGTATTCGGCTGCCCCGCGTACGGGTAATAATCAAAAATAAAGCACTGTGTCGCCGTCTTTAAGACGAACGCGCTGTTATACAAATACCATCCTTGCAGCTGCATGGTGATGCCTCCTTTGGTTTATGCGGAAGTGGGCACGCAGTGCCCGCTGAGGAAGTGCCTGCCCCGGCCCGAGGGAACATTTGTCCCGGCAGGGCATAGGGGTAACCGCTGGAGTGAACCTGCCAGCGCCAGCGTAAGATTAAGGCCATTGTACCATAAAAAACACGAGGATAAAACTGCCTTTTTTCTGGATGGTATTTCTTTCAAATACTTTTGCCTTGACAATCAAAATAAATGCTCTTATTATACAGTTAATGTTATTAACAATTAACGTGAGGAAAGAAGGTTTTCCGCGAAATTGTGACTATTCTGTAAAATTATGATGAGCGGGGCTCTTGCAGCTGCAAAAGATTGATTTTATCGAAATAATAGTGTATTATTGTACTAATTGAATAATACAAATATGAGTAAGGTTCGTATTTTTTCCATTGGAGGATAACGCCGTGAAAAAAAAGAAAGTAATCATTATTGCCGGTGTTGCGGTGATCGGAATCGCAGCAGCGTTTGCGGTTTTTTCCCAGAAGGGGCCGACGGCTACACCGGTTCAGACCGAAACATTGGCAGAGCAGTCGCTGCGTGGCACCATTGAAGCCAGCGGCAATTTGGAAAGCACCGATACGGTTTATGTGTATGCCGAGGTTTCCGCCCCAATTGAGAGTGTGCCGGTGAAGGTGGGCGACAAAGTCGCGGCCGGGCAGCTGCTGGCGCAGCTGGATGATACCGACATACATAACAGTCTTCAGCAAAAGCAAATCGCTTTGCGTACCGGCATGGAAAGCTCACAGCAGCGGATTCAAACCGCGGAGAAGAGCTACAACGAGGCCAAGAATAATCTCGATCAAGGGCTTAATACCCAGATCAACACCGCGCAGGATCAGGTTACGACCACTCAGCGCACACTCAGCAAGGCAATTGACGACCGCGACGTCAACCAGGCCCGCGTGGACCAGGAAATGAAAAGCCAGCTGCTCTCTGCGAATGCCAGTGTGGATACCACCAAGTCGGCGCTCAGCCGGGCTTCCAAGGCGTATAACGACGCCAAAAAGGATTACAAAGATGATCTGAACGACCTGAAGGATGAGCTCAAGGAGTTAAAGCAGAAAAATGCCACTCAGGATGAGATCGACAAGAAACAAAAAGAAATTGACGATTTCGAAGAGAATCAGGGAATTGAGGACGACAATACTGGTGCGTTTACTTCCCTGAAAACGCTGCGGCAGGCGTATGAGGACGCGCAGCTTGCGTATGACAACGCCCAGAAGGCGCTGAACACCGCGACGATCGACGCAAAGAACTCTGCCACCGATAAGATGAAGAATTTTGTAAAGGCGGTTGAAGATGCCCAGCTGGCCTACGACAGTGCCGTGAAGTCGCTCAAAGCAGCGCAGACTGCCGCCAGCCAGTCGCTGGACAGCGCCAAGGACACCGTTACCACAGAGAAAATAGCGGCGAACACAGAGTCTTTGCAGCAAGAGATTCGCACGCTGAACGATAATTTGAAGAAATGCACCGTTACCGCGCCCGCCGCCGGAACCGTTACCGCTGTGTACGCGGAGAAAAATGCGACCGCAACCGGCCTGATGTTCACGATTGAGAACACCGAGGGGCTCCAGGTAAAGGTGAAGGTGAAGGAATACGATCTTCCCTCGATCAAGGAGGGCATGAAAGCAGTTGTTACAGCGGACGCCACCGGCGACGTGGAATATGAGGGTATTGTGCAGAAAATTGCTCCGGCCGCGATTGGCTCGGGCAGCGCCACGGGAACGACGGCCGCTACGACCACCACAACCAAAAGCAACGTGGAGTTTGAAGCCGATGTTTTGATTCAAACGCCGAACACGCCCCTGCGCATTGGCATGAGTGCCAAGGCGAAGATTATCACGCAGGAGAAGGCCAACGTTCTGGCGGTGCCATATGATGCGCTGACCACGAACGAAAAGGGTGAAACCGTGGTCTATACCCCGCAAAAGCAGCCCGATAACACGTATCTGGCGGTGGCGATCCCGGTAAAAACCGGGCTTGAGACCGATTTGTCCATAGAGGTTTCCGGGGAAGGCCTCACGGCCGGAACACCGGTGATTACCGATGCAAAATCCATATCGCCCGGGCTGCTCATTACGGTGTCAAACGGCGCGTCTGCCCTGGCGAACGCGGTGAGCGGCGTTTCCGGGGAGGCTTCGTCATGAGCGAAAAAACCATCATTGAAATGCACGACATTGTAAAAACGTATTATCTCGGCACACCGAATGAGCTGGAGATCCTGCATGGAATCGACCTGAATGTATACGACGGCGAATTTGTTTCCATCGTGGGAGCGTCGGGTTCCGGCAAATCGACGCTGATGAATCTGATCGGCGCTCTTGACCGGCCCACCTCTGGGGAATACCAGCTCGACGGCGTTTCCATCCGTGATATGGCGAGCAATCAGCTTTCCGACATCCGCAATCGCAAGATCGGCTTTGTGTTCCAAACCTTTAACCTGATTCCGCGTTCTACCTCCATCGGTAACGTGGAGCTGCCAATGCTGTATGCCGGCGTTCCCCACGCACAGCGGGTGAAGCGGGCTAAGCAGCTTTTAGAGCTGGTGGAAATGTCGGAGCGTGGGCGCCACATGCCGAATGAGCTTTCAGGCGGGCAGAAGCAGCGCGTGGCGATTGCCCGCGCTATGGCGAACGACCCAGCTATTATTCTGGCCGATGAGCCTACCGGCGCACTCGACAGCGCCACCGGTCGCCTAGTAATGGATTTGTTCCATACGCTTCACGAAAAGGAAAAGAAAACGATCGTGCTGATTACCCATAATCAGGAGCTGGCCGAGGAGACCGACCGCGTCATCACGATTCGCGACGGCTATATTGTGGACGATGTGGATAACCGTGGGCGCTCGCGCCTCCCGGAAAAGGAGGCGGCTATATGAACTTAACGGAAAATGTTCGCCTGGCGGTGGCTGGACTGTTCGCAAACAAAATGCGCGCCCTGCTCACGATGCTGGGAATCATTATCGGCATCGGTTCTGTTATCGCGATTTCCTCCGTGGGCTCTGCAATGACAAACTCGGTTAGCAGCGCGCTGGAAACCTTCGGTATTACAAACATTGAGATATACGTTTCTCCCAAGGATAATGCCAGAAGCATCTCGATGGATGACGACGACATGATTACGGATGAAATGATCGAGAAATACCAGGAGCGGTTCAGCGATCGGATCAACGGCATCGGCCTTTCACGCAGCGTTGGTTCCGGTACGATCAAATTCCGGGGCGAAACCTACAAAGTGGATGTTTCTGGCGTGAACCCGGGCTATGCCATTACGAAAAACGTAAAGATTAAAAGCGGGCGCTTTTTGACGGAACGCGATGTGCAGCGGGGCAGCAGCATTGCCGTGATTTCGGAAAAACTGGCCGCAATTTTGTTCCCCGCCAACTCGAATCCGCTGGGGCAGCAGATTAAGGTTGATTTGGATACGGGCCGTGAAACGGTTACTGTGGTGGGAATTTACGAGGATGTGTCGATTGGCAGTGGGGCAATGCAGGCGATGATGGGCGTGACGGATACGACGAATATGTATCTGCCTCTCGCCATGGCCACACGGATTCTGAATGCCGACGACGGATACTCCTCCTTTACGGTCAGCGCGCTGATGGGCTCTGACTATTCGCAAACCAGTTTGGACAGCCAGGAGTTTTTCAACCAGTGGTATACGAATAACGAGCAGGTTATGGTACGTGCCATGAGCTATGATTCTCAGCTGAGCGAGATGAACAACATTATGAGTACCATGTCGCTGGCGATCGCGGTGATTGCGGGAATTTCTCTTCTGGTAGGCGGTATCGGCGTTATGAATATTATGCTGGTGTCCGTAACCGAGCGTACCCGCGAAATCGGCATCCGCAAGGCGCTGGGCGCAAAAGACAGTGCCATTCGGATTCAGTTTATTGTGGAGTCGATGATCATTTGTGTGATTGGTGGTGCGCTGGGAATTGTCACCGGCGGTGCGCTGGGATACGTCGGCGGGATACTGATCAGTCAGCCGGTAGTTCCGACTCTCAGTTCTGTTCTGGTGGCAGTCGGCTTCTCCATGGCGATCGGTCTGTTCTTCGGGTATTACCCTGCCAACAAGGCCGCGAAGCTTGACCCAATTGAGGCGCTGCGCTACGAATAAAGAGAAATTTCCCCATAGGGCAGAAAAAATCCTCTCCGGGAATGGAGAGGATTTTTGTTTTGGTTGAAGCCGCACACATCGACCGTGTGCGGCAATGGCTTTCTTACAGACAATAGCGCGGCGGAGCCGGGGCCACGGTGCCGGGGGAGGCCCGCGGTTTTAAAGGGACTGCAATATCATGTTGGGAATTTGCTTCCTGAATTCCTGGTCTATCCTATAAATATCCAGAAAAATTCGGCTCCGCGTTGCCTTTGTCTGTAAGGCAGCAAAAAAGCGCTGGTCACGGAATCCCTCATAAGGGCGTACTTCCATAACACAGCGCTACTATATAAGTGCAATACACAATTGCCATTCGGGGCTTTCTCCCTCCTCTGTACAAAAGGAAGAAAATGGGTTATAATTGTGCTTGCAGAACGCAGCGAAAGCTGTTGTTATGGAGGCGTGTTCTCCGTAGCAGGGGACGGGGTGGTGGTGCACTCCGTTCCCGCTTTGCACTTAATTGTGCCTTACAAAGGTAATTGTACCATTATTTTCCATAAGATGCAAGATGAATTGTATGTGTGAGAAAAATTATCACATTGTGAAGGAAAGCCCCGGATTTAAGAAATCCGGGGCTTTTTATGTCGCAAACAATAGATTTACGGTTATTTTGCGTGTGATTTCTGCTGGGTTGGGGCTTGCCCTTTCCGAGCGCTCTCGTTGGCTTGGGGAGAGCGGCGCTTCGCGCCGGGCGTTCTTTTTTCTCTCGCTTTCGCGCGCGAGGGACTATTTTTATTGCGGTTCCCGCACGGGAGATTCTGCTGGCGCAGGATTGCCCCTCGGGCCGGGGCAGGCCCTTCCTTTCTTGCGAAAAGAAAGGAAGCAAAGATTCGCCAAGGCTCCGCCTTTGGAATCCGTTTTGTGGAACGGTTCCGGCGAGTGCTGCCAACAGCCACCGGAAAGGCGCTCTATGGAAAGTGCGCACGCGCCTTGCTTTGTGGGAAGAGGTAGTTTGCCGGTTCCGTTCGGCGGCGCGCCCTTATCGAGCGCTCTCGTTGGCTCGGGGAGAGAGCAGTAAAAGGGGAAACTTATTTGCAGAACTCTTTTTTTCGGAACCGTGCGCGCAGCAAAACTATCAGCCCCCAGGAGATGGAGAGGGCCGGCATACTGGCGAGCAGAATGGCCCGAAAGGGGGGAATATCTGAAAAACAAATCGGGCCGAAAAAAATCATAAAAGTGATCACCAGCAGCAAAAGCAGGATGATTCTTTCTTTTTTCGTATTGGGCGGTGTGAAGAAGATTTTAGCCAAATTCATTTTTAATGTTTGTACCCCTTTCGGGGTAGACACCTGTGCCGCGCGTTTCATTACAAAGACCTCCCGATGGCCTGTTCGGTAATTTCAGCCAGCCTTCCGGAATGGATGAAATTCCGCAGATATTCAATGTGAGGGTGCAGGAAGATATCGTGATCGATCGTAGGTACATGTTGGCTGATCTCGGCCAGAATCTGCGCGGTTACAGGGCTGCGCGCAAGAGCTTTGTCCAGAAACTCCTGTGATTCATACGCCGAAAGCAACTCAATCGCCAGAATGTATTCCAGCTTTTCGACAATTTGAACCGATTTTTTCGCGGCGTTGTAACCCATCGCCACATAGTCTTCCTGATTGCCGCAGGTGGGAGTGTTATCGATCGTAGAAGGGGTGGACAGTATCCGCATATCGCCCAACAGCCCGGCCTGTGTGTACTGGGGAATCATCAGCCCGGAGTTGAGGCCCGGATTTTTAATCAGGAACCAAGGATTGCCGGAAAGGGTTTCATCGATCATCCGATTATTGCGGCGCTCCGACATTTTGGCAAGGCAGGTTGCGGCGATGCAGGCACTGTCCATTTCCATTCCGACAAAAGAGGAATCTGGATTGCAGGCGGAGATAACATCCTCCTCGCCCGGTTCGCTCCAGATAATGGGGTTGTCGCAGCAGGAGTTGATTTCGGTTTCGATGGTCTTGCGGGCATCCAGCAGAGTTTTTCTGGCGGCCCCGTGCAGCTGCGGAATACAGCGAAGAGAAAGCGCGTCCTGAATGCGGGCATTCCGGTAGTGATCAATCACTTCGGAGCCTGCCAGAATGTCGCGTATGTTGGTGGCTGTTTCGCGTTGCTGGGGGTGCGGGCGAACCCGCATCACTCTGTCGTCGAAGGCCCGGATCAAGCCCTTGGAGGCCTCTAAGGTAATGGCGGCAATTACATCTGCCGATTTTGCGGCACTCAGTAAATCGTACAGGGCAAGTGAGGCCAGTGCGGTGACGGAGGTTGTTCCCGAAACCAGTGCAAGCCCTTCCTTTGAGCTAAGTTCGATCGGTTCAATTCCGGCTTCGGCCAGCGCCTCGGCGCCCGGCAGCAGACGGCCGTCAAGATAGGCTTTGCCCTCACCGATCAGTACCAGCGCCATGTGGGCCTCCGGGCTGAGGTAGCCCACCGAACCCTCCCGGGGAATCCACGGAACAAGGTTGCGGTTCAGGAATTCGCGGTATTTTTCCAGTATGGCCAGCCGCACTCCGCTAAAGCCCTGCCCCAGATTTTGCAGAACCATCAGCATGGTTGCGCGGGCCTGCTCCTGCGTGAACGGCTCGCCCACAGAGGTTGCGTGTGAAAGGATAATGTTGCGCTGCAGCTGGGCTGTTTCTTCCTTCGAAATCACTTGTGTACAGAGGGCCCCAAAGCCGGTGGTAACACCATACATGACGCGATTCTGGTCTACCCATTGTTCTACCAGGGCCCGGGAACGGTTAACCCGCCCCCGGTAATCCTCAGAAAATTCTACCTTGGCTCCGTGGCGCGCCACGGAAACCAGATCCTCCAGCGTTATATCGGGTCCCAACGTAATGCTTTTAAGATATGCTTTCTGCACGGGATTTCTCCTTTCCGGCCTCTTGCTCAGGTGTTTCTACTAAATCTTCGCTGTCCACAATATCCTTCCGCGTTTCCTTATCCAAGAAGAATACCTTGAACGTGGCTGCAACCTGGAGGATAAACACAAACAGAACAGCAAACCCGCCGCAGGCCGCGAGGTATTTTACGCCGTCAACGCCCTGCTCACCGCCGCCAAACGCCACCATGATTGCGGCAATTACGCCGATGGTAACGCCCCAGAGAATTTTCAGCCATGTGGCCGGTTCTTCATCATGGCGCGAATTCTTTGTGCAGATGGAAGAAATTGTGGTCGCCATGCCGTTGGCCGTGTTGGCGTATTCGGCAATCAGCGTGATAATCACGATGGGGATAAACACAACGCTCAGCGGGATGTGCTTTAAGAATTCCCACATACCGGCAACCGCGCCGTTCTGCTGAATGATGGCGATCATATCCGCCTTGCCGGAGGCCTGCCAGTCAAGAGCAGTGCCGCCCCAGATGCTGAACCACACAATGCTGAAAACGGAGGGGGCGATCCAGTTGACGACCAGGAACTGGCGGATCGTACGGCCGTAAGAGATCATTGCGAAGAAGATTCCCATTAGCGGCGCGTAGGCGATCCAGATGGCCCAGTCATACATAGTCCACCAGGTGACCAGCGCTTTGCCGCCCATGACGTAGGGGTCAAAGCCCCAGGACCAGAAGTGATCCAGCCAGTAGCCCATACCGACGTTCATCATGTTGAGGATGTAAAGGGTCGGCCCGATCAGAATCAGAGCGGCGACCAGAGCGTAAAAGATTTTTGAGGTCAAATCCGCCAGCCATTTAATACCCTTGTCGATTCCCTGAACGGAAGAAACGGTAAAAGCGACGGTGATGACTGCCGCAAGAGCAAACCAGAGGATTGGCCCCTGCGCGATTCCGTAGGCCGACTGCAGGCCGCTGCCCACCAGGGCGAGGCCCGCGCCCAGAGAAGAGGCCAGGCCGAGAACAATGGCCAGAACAGACAGGGTGTCGATTACATCGCGCGCTATACCTTTTGTTACCTTTGGCCCGAACAAGGGCGTGAGGGAGGCGGATACGGAAAGCTCCTGCCCCCGGTTAAAGTACAAATAAGCGATGATTACGCCGGAAAGAGCATACATCGCATAGGGGACAAACGACCAGTTGTAAAACACGCGTCCCATGGCGAAAAACGCCGCTTCGGGTGTGCCGGGCTGAATGCCCGAGGCGTCGAGCTCGCCGTAGATGTTGCCGAAATAAATCAGCGGCTCATTGGCCCCGTAGGTGATCAGTCCGGTTGCAATGCCGGCGGTAAGTATCATGGCGAACCAGGACGCAAAGGAATATTTTGCCTTGGCCTGCGGGCCGCCAAACCGGATCTTGCCGACCTTGGAAAAGGTCATGATCGTAATGATGACCAGAGTGAACATGGCAATCAACTGATAAAGCCAGGCAAAGTTTGTCAGGGACCATTCAAAAACGGTATAGGTAGCCGATGTCAGCCACTCGTTATTTACCAGCCCAAGAATGGCCGCGCCGCCGGTAATGAGAAACGAGGGGATAAAAACCCCCATCCTAAGGGGCTTCTTCTGTTTGGTATCCGTTTCGTGCATTCTGTTTTCCTCCTTTTATCATGGCCTGTATCCCTCCGGATGGTATCCGCATATTTTTTTCTTCCTTTGGTACAGGGCCTTTTTTGCTAGCAATTGAGTATAGTAGCACTTTTCGTGCCAAGTGAAAAATACAGAATAAAACAGAATAAAACAGAATAAAACCGCAGTTTCTGCCGCTTTTGCGGTAAAGTAAAAAAGCACTCGCCGGCATGTTTCTTCATTAAGCGCCAAATTATTTTGCGTTTAGGCAAGTCATTTTGCACTTATTGACCAGCAGAACGCCTTGTGCTATGATTTGAAAAAAGTGATTTTCCATCATCTGAAATGTTGGGGAGGTGCCAGTTATGAGCATGGCCGATGTAGCGATTGTGCTGGATCAGAAAAAGCGAATTCAATCCTTTGAGTGGATGGACATAGCGCTGAAAAGCAACTGCGCGCATGTTTGGTCGTCGTTTTTGTACCAGCCGTTCTCCGTTTTGTTTTCTCAGACAGATTTCAGCCGGAGCCATGGAGAACTGAGCTGGAACGACGAGCTTTTTGACTTTATCCGATGGGAATCGGACTGCGGCGCGGTTTACTACCTGAAAAAACATACGGATGCTAATTTTCTGTACCAGTCCGCGCTGGAGAAGGTGATGGACGGGGTGCAGATTTATGACAAGGACGCCTGCCTGGTTTACCTGAATGAAAACAGCAGGAAGATTTCCGAGATTCCCGACAGCCTGTCCGTGCGCGGCAAGCACCTGCTGGATATGTACGATGTGGAGGAATCCATCAGCACGGTGCTGACGTGCCTGAGAACGGCCGCGCCTGTTCTGAATCGCTTCGATACCTTCAAAACGACGAACGGCAGCGATGTGGCCACGGTAAACACAGGATACCCGGTTTTTCAGAACAAGGAACTGGCGGGCGTGGTGGTTTTTGAGCAGAACCTTGAGGTGATTCAGGCCCAGATCGCCTGGCTTGAAAAAATACGCATCGCACTGACTGATCAGGAGGAAAAGCTGCCTCTGGCGAAATTTTCAGGTTACACCTTCAGTAACATTATCGGTACGTCGCAGAAGTTAATGGATGCGGTAAATCTTGCCAAACGAGTGGCGGCTCAGAACAGCAGCGTACTGTTGGTGGGCGAGACAGGAACCGGGAAGGAAGTTTTTGCGCAAAGCATCCACAAGTTCAGTTTGCGGAAGGACAAAAAATTCGTGGCCATCAACTGTGCGGCGATTCCCGACACCCTGATCGAAGGGGTCTTTTTCGGTACCCAGAAGGGGGCTTTTACAGGGAGCACCAACTCCTCTGGACTGCTGGAAGAAGCCGACGGTGGCACGCTGTTTCTGGACGAGCTGAATTCTATGAGCCTTTCCATGCAGTCGAAGCTGCTGCGCGTTATTCAGGAGGGTACTTTCCGCCGAATCGGCGGCAATCAGGATCAAAAGACTGACATCCGTTTTATCTCCTCCTGCAACGAGATCCCTGCGCAACTGCTGAAGGACAACGTTCTGCGTAAGGATCTGTATTACCGGCTGTCAACCGTAACGATCGATCTCCCGCCGCTTCGGGAGCATCCGGAGGACATTCCGCTGCTGGCGGAGGGATATATCTCGGTCAAGGCCTATAAATACGCAAAATCCATTCAAAGCATCGGCCCGGACGTGATCACACTGTTTTCTCAGTACAATTGGCCGGGCAATGTGCGCGAGCTTTATAATGTTCTGGATTTTGTCCTGAATGTTGTGGACGGCCCGATGATTGGGACCGCCCATCTGCCGCGCTACCTGCAGGATATTCAAAAGCCACAGGTCCTTTCCGTCGGGGAGCATCAGGAGGAAAGCTGGCTGCACCATGATTTGCAGTATACGATGGATTCCTATGAAAGCCAGGTGCTGAAAGCGGTTCTGGAATATTACGGCGGCAATATTACACGTGCTGCAGACTGCCTTGGTCTGCGCCGCCAAAGTCTGCAGTACCGCATGAAGAAGTACGGAATCATTCAGTAGGGTCGAAACACCCCCGCCGGCACAGCCGGTGGGGGTGTTTTGTGGGAAGGGGATCAGCGATCCAGAATTTCAATCCAGTATCCGTCGGGGTCATTGATAAAATACAGATCCATTTCATGATTTTCGTAGCAGATGCAGCCCATGCTCTTGTGCAGCTCATAGGCTTCCTTTTTGTCGGGCACGCGCACAGCCAGATGGATTTCGTTGTCGCCCAGGTTATACGGCTCCTTGCGGTCGCGCATCCAGGTCAGCTCCAACTCGAAATCGGTGAAGCCGTCGGTGAGATATGCGAGGATGAACGAGCCGTCAGCGGCCGTTTTACGGTGCTTTTCCGTAAGACCCAGTGCCTTGCTGTAAAATGCAAGGCTTTTTTGCAGGTCGAAAACATTAAAATTGAAATGAAGGAAGGTCGATTTCATAGAAGCTCTCCTTTTCGGCCATTCTTTATTTGTTTGCCAGGCGGTAGATTTTCGCAATATCCTGACGGTTCAGCTTCTGGAAGGTGCCGATGGTGCGGGTATCTTGGAACGAGCAGCGCCAGGCCAGGTCTTCAATGACCTCTTCCGTCTGCACACCGATGCCCAGCTCGGTAAAGTTCGTCGGCATATCGAGGGAGCGGAAATAGCGATCCGCAGCTTGAATCGCAGCTTTCGAGAGTTCCTCGGTGTCAGTACCGGTCAGTTCCCACACGTTTTTGCCGAAACGGGCGAAGCGCTCGGGATTTGTGGCACGGGTATACGTTGCCCAAGAGCTCCAGATGGCGGAGAGCGATGCGCCGTGCGCTACGTCGAACTTGCCGCTCAGCTCATGACCCAACTGGTGAGGGGCAAAGTCCTTCTGCCCGCCAAGCCCTGTTAGCTCGTTGTGGGAAAGACTGCCGGCCCACATCAACTCACTCATAGCGGTGTAATTGTGTGAGTCTTTCAGCGCGACAGGGCCATTGCGGATGATTACCCGTAGCAAGGCTTCCGCAATCTCGTCTGTCACCTGATTGGTCACAACAGGATTAAAGTAGCGGTCCATCGTGTGCATCATCATATCCACAGCGCCGCAGGCGATCTGGAATTTGGGCAGGGTCATCGTCAGCTCGGGGTTCAGTGCCGAAAAAGCCGGGCGGTTAAACGGGCAGTTCAGCCCGCGCTTGGTGTTGGTTTCCGTATCGGTGAGAACGGCGGAATCACTCGTTTCGCTGCCCGCTGCCGAAATCGTAAGCACTACGGCTACCGGCAGGGCTTTTGTAACGGCTTTATGGCGCAGCCAGAATTCCCAGATGTCCGTATCGGGATTCGCCGTGCCAATCGCGACGGCCTTGGCGGTGTCGATCACGCTGCCGCCGCCCACGGCCAGAATCAGCTCCGCGCCGAATTCCAGCGCCTGCCGCACGCCCTCCCGCGCCAGCTGAAGCCTCGGGTTCGGCTGTACGCCGCCCAGAGTCTGCACCTCAACCCCGGCTTTTGTGAGGGATTCTTCCATCCGGGCCAGCAGTCCGCTTTTCACAACGCTGCCGCCGCCGTATACCAAAAGAGCCCGTTTCACACCACGGGATGCAGCTTCCGGTGCGATTTGAAGCTCTGCGTCTTTTCCGAAAATGACTTTGGTAGGTACCTGATACACGAAGCTTTCCAAAATGAACACCCTTTCTGTTTTAGCTGGTTTTCGTTCTGCGCAATTTCTGCTCTTATTCTATATCGCGGGAACCTGCAAAGTCAAGCGTAAGAGCGCCCATATGTGAGGTGAGCAGGAGCTTGTATGTTTTTGAAATGCTTGCAGACAATAAGGTTGGAGGTGAAATCGAAACGCGAATGCGGGCTGCAAAGCGCGAAAACAGTAGAATGTGTGCGCCTAAAGCATGTGAATTTTGAAAGGGTTTTCCGAAGAGATGCCAAAATCTAATCGGATGTCAGTCATCAGACGTCACATGACGTTTGTTGAAAATTTAGCACTCTTTGATAATTTAAGTCTGGAAAAAGAAATATATTTATAAATAGTCTTGAAATCTGATTTGGGGTTTGGTATAATCAAATCGTTGAATTTGTGTATTTGCACAAAAAGTCCGATTTAATGCAGGCTTTGTCCGGGAGGGATGGAGCGCGGAGCGCAACAAAAACCGAGGAGTGTGAACATGAGTCAAATTTTGTTTGGGACCAGAGAACTTCCCCTCTTGATTTCCAAAAAACTGAAGGAAATGATTGTGGAAAAAAATCTGAAGCCCGGCGATCGTCTCCCCAGCGAGGGGGAACTGGCGGCCATGTTCGGTGTAGGGCGCTCTACGGTGCGCGAGGCGGTCAAGCTGTTGATCGCCGATAATATTGTTGAAATTCACAGGGGGACAGGCACCTTTATTACGGAAAGTCCCGGGCTCAAGAACGATCCTTTGGGGCTGCACTTTGCAAATCCGAACAAACTGCTTCAAAACCTGCTGGAAAGCAGGCTTCTGATAGAACCGCAGATCGCGAGGCTGGCGGCACAAAGGGCCACCGGCGAGAATCTTTACAGGCTTGGCCAGGCAATTGAAGAGATGGAAACCGCGGAGCGTTACAATGGGCTGGAGTATCCTTCCCGTGACGTGGATTTTCATACGGCGGTGGCCGAGTGCACGCAGAATGACGTGTTAAAGCGTATTCTGCCTTTAATCTGTGAGTCGATTCGGGAAGGTTATCTCGAAACGATGAATGTTCCTGGCACGCATCAGCGGGCCATCGAGGCTCATATCCGTATTTTCGAGGCGATTCGGGAGAAAAATCCGGATGCCGCGGCGGAGGAGACAAGACGGCACATTTTGCAGGCCATGGACGATTCTCAGCTCAAATATTAGGAGGAATGAAAATGAAGAGGAAAAAAGTACTGGCACTTACCCTGGCGCTGGCAATGGCTGTCACATCGTTTGCCGGCTGCGCCAAACCGTCCGAAACTGCGTCCAGCGCGGTGGAATCTCAGGCTGCTACTGGGGAACCGGTTACCCTTACCCACTGGTACTGGGCAGACAGCTCCGACTACTCCGCCAAAATGAAGGAAATTGTTGAGGATTTCAACAAATCCAACAAGAGCAACATCACAGTCAAAGCTGAAGAATACCCCTGGGACGGCGGCGCGTACAGTGAGAACCTGTTCAATGCTGTTATGGGCGGTGGCGGCCCCGACACCGCGGCATGGAAGCTGACGGCTACTCCGCTGTTCACCGCGAACAACCTGCTGGCCAGCCTGGACGACTATGTGGCCAAGTGGGAAAACAAGGGCGATATTGATGATAACATTTACAACATTATGAAGCAGGCCGGCGGCAAAAACGAAATGTACGTTATGCCCTGGAACATTCAGATTCTGTATGTGTATTATCGTCCGTCTATCTTCAAAAAGGCCGGCGTAGAGGTTCCGACAACGTATGAGGAATTCCTCCAGGCAATCAAGAAGACGACTATGGATACCAACGGCGACGGTAAAACCGATATTTACGGCTTTGGTATGCGCGGCGCGAAGGGCGGCCAGGAACCCTGGGGCAGCTTCATCTACGGCCGCGGCGGCAGCTTCGATAACCTGACCAGCGCTGAATCCGTTCAGGGCATGCAGGACTATATCGATCTGTACAAGAACGGTTATGTGCCGCCCACGGCTACTCAGGACGGCTTTAACGAGATCATTGCCAACTTCAAGTCCGGCAAAACCGCGATGACCATTCACCACACCGGCTCTTCCAAGGGCATGGTAGAAACCTTCGGCGACGACGTTGCCGCATTCCCGTTCCCCAAGGGCAAGGGCCAGTGGACCTCCATGGGCGATACCGAGAACGTGATCTTCCAGGCCAGCAAAAACAAGGACGCCGCGTTTGAGTGGGTTTCTTATCTGGCAGCCGGCGAAGGCCAGGAGAAATGGTGCAAGATTACCGGCAACGTGCCTGTCAGCAAGAAAGTGCAGGCTCTGCCTGAGTTCCAGGATAACAAGTTTATGAAGGCTTCCATTGCTGGTCAGTCCTACGCGGGCATCATCCCCATCAAAGACACCACCACCGAGTGGATCAGCACAATTTGGCCCAACACGGTTGCTTCGGCTCTGACCGGCAAAGAGACCGCTGCAGACGCCATGAAGACCCTGCAGGAAGGCCTGTACGGTAAGAAATAAGATCGAAGACAGTGGTTCCGTGGGCTGCGGCCGGTCGGGAAAAACCGGCCGCAGCTCCATTCTTTCAAAGAGGTGAAAATACAGTGCAGCGTAAAAAGATCAATATTTGGCCGTATTTGCTGATCACGCCTGCGGTGCTGATTATTATCGCGGTTGTTTTATTCCCTGCGCTTAACGCGATTTTAATGAGCTTTCAAAGTTACGATTTAAGAAGACCGAGCAGTATTGGTTTTGTTGGGCTTTCCAACTATATCGACGTTCTGCAGGATAAGCTGTTCTGGGCATCCCTTTGGAGAACAATCCTGTGGGTTGTTTTCGGTGTAGGCTTCCAGTTTGTTTTTGGCTTTATTCTGGCGAATCTTTTGAATAAGAGCTTCCACGGCCGCGGTATTGTACGCGCGGTAAGCCTGATTCCCTGGGTAACCCCCGGTGTGCTCATCGGCCTCATGTGGCGCTGGATTTACGACGGCAGCTACGGTGTGCTGAACGACCTTTTGATGAAGGTTGGCCTGGTCAATGCGCCGGTTCCGTTTTTGGCGCAGGAATCCACGGTAATGCCGTCGGTGATACTCACAATTATCTGGCAGGGCATTCCGTTCTTTGCCCTGATGCTTCTGGCCGGTTTGCAGGGCGTGCCCGGCGAGCTGTACGAGGCGGCCGACATTGACGGTGCCACGGGATTCCAGAAGCTGTTCCGCATTACCATTCCCGCCATTAAAAATACGATCTTCGTCACCACGCTGCTGCGCATTATCTGGGTAGCAAACTCGGTAGACGTGATCTTCAACATGACGGGTGGCGGACCCGCTTACGCTTCGCAGACGCTGAGCGTTTACGTATTCAACAAGGCGAACGCCCTGAATCTGGGCTATTCGTCGACCATGTCGCTCCTGCTCACATTCCTGCTGCTGCTGGTAGCGATTCCGTATCTGAAAAATATGTTTGCGAATCAGGAGGCGTAATGTTATGCAGCATAAAAGAACACCCATGCAAAATTTACTGTTGCTGTACCTGCCTCTTTTTGTGATTCTGCTGTTTTTGCTGTTCCCGTTTTACTGGACGTTTGTTACCTCCATTAAGCCGGAAGCAGAGCTGTATGGCAGCGTGGTCACCTACTGGCCCCATAACGTGACATTTGAATCCTACAGAAAGCTTTTTGTGGATTTTAACTTTTTAAAGCCCATGGGCAACAGCTTTACGGTGGCAATTATTACCACCCTCATTACATTGACCGTATCCATGCTGGCGTCGTATTCGTTTTCTCGCTTCCGTTTCGCCGGCCGGAAGGCTTTCATGGTTCTGTTTTTGACCAATAACATGTTCCCCACGGTCTTGCTGTTGATCCCTCTTTATGCTATTATGCGTAGTATGGGCCTTCTGTACACCCCTCTTTCTCTGGTGCTTTCTTATGCCACATTCACCATTCCGTTCTCGGTATGGCTGCTGAATGGCTTTATCAACGACCTGCCCTTGTCTTTGGAGGAAGCCGCCATGGTAGACGGCTGCAATCGGGCGCAGGCATTTACCCGCATTATTTTCCCCGTGCTGGTGCCCTGTCTTGTTGCCACGGGTGTGTACATCTTCATGACCTCCTGGAACGAGTACACTTTCGCCGTGATGTTCACTAACGAGCGGAACCGCACAATTCCTGTGGCTCTAAAGAATCTGATCGGCCAGCTGGGGGTCCAGTGGGATCTTTTGACGGCCGGCGGAATTATAACGATCATCCCCGTCTGTATCATGTTCTTCTTCGCGCAGAAGCGTTTGGTGGAAGGCCTGACCGCGGGGGCCGTGAAGGGTTAATTGTAAAGGAGTAATCGAAATGAACAGCGAACTAAACGCAAAAGCCACGCAGATTAGAGCCGATATTTTAAAATCGCTCTATGCCTGCCAGTCGGGTCATCCCGGCGGATCCCTGTCCTGTGTAGAGATCCTGTTGGCGTTGTACAACAATGTAATGAAGTACGACCCCAAAAACCCGCATATGGAAGACCGCGACCGTTTTGTACTGAGCAAGGGACATGCCTGCCCCACGCTGTACGCGGTTCTGGCGGACAAAGGGTTCTTCCCCAAAGAGGATCTTCAGCACCTGCGTCAGGCAGATTCTCACCTGCAGGGGCATCCCGATATGACCAAGACCCCGGGCGTTGACTGCAACACCGGTTCTTTGGGGCAGGGAATCTCGGTTGCCGGCGGCATGGCGCTTGCGGCAAAATATAAAAAAGAAGATTACAAGGTTTACGCTCTGATCGGCGACGGCGAAATGCAGGAAGGCCTGGTATGGGAGGCGGCAATGTCCGCGGCTCATTACCATCTCGATAACTTCACGGTACTTCTCGACTTTAACCATCTTCAGATTGACGGCAGCAATGATCAGGTAATGAGTGTTGGCGACCCGATTGAAAAATTCCGCGCATTCGGCTTTGAATGCCTGGAAGTGGACGGACACGACATTGACGCGATTACGGAAGCGATCAAGAAGCCGGTCGTCGGCAAGCCCAAATTTATTTGCTGCCATACCCATAAGGGCCGCGGCATCTCCTTTATGGAAGATAACCACGGATGGCACGGCAAGCCGATGTCTAAGGATGATTTTGCGGCGGCAATGAAGGAACTGGGGGTAACGATCGATGGCTGAGAAAAAATCTTTAAGAGTAGCTTACGGCGAGGCTCTTGTTGAGCTTGGCGCGAAAAACGATAAGGTAGTCGCGATGGATGCCGATCTGGCCCACGCTACCATGAGCAGCATGTTCCTCGACAAATATCCGGACCGCTTTTTCAACTTCGGTATTGCGGAAGCGAACCTCGTTTGCGCGGCAGCGGGCTTTGCACATTCCGGTCTGATCCCCTTTGCCAGCACCTTCGCACTGTTCGGCACCGGCCGCGCATACGAAGAGATCCGCAACTCGGTTGCGTATGTGAATGCCAACGTAAAATTCGGCTTTTCCCATTCCGGCCTGTGTGTGGGTGAGGACGGCGGCAGCCACCAGTCTATTGAGGATCTGGCGCTGATGCGCGTGGTCCCCAACATGACCATCTTTGTCCCCTGTGATCCGATTGAAACCAAGAAGGCTGTTTTTGCCGCGGCAGAAATCAACGGCCCTGTTTATATCCGCGTGGCACGCCCTGTGTGCGACGTGATTACGGAAGAAAGTACCCCCTTCATTCCCGGCAAAGCCAACATCATGAAGGACGGCACCGACGTATGCCTGGTTGCCACCGGCCTGATGGTTCCCGAAGCGCTCAAGGCTGCTGAACTGCTGGCGGCGGATGGCATTAGCGCTGCGGTTGTAAACGTTCACACCATTAAGCCCTTCGACAACGAGACAATCGTGAAGATGGCTGAGAAGTGCGGCGCGATGGTTTCCGTGGAAGAGCACTCCATCATTGGCGGCCTCGGCTCTGCCGTTGCAGAGGCTTTGGCGGGCCATTCCAGCGCGAAGTTCGACCGCGTTGGCGTAATGGATAAGTTTGGTAAATCTGGCAAACCGGCAGACCTGTTCCGCATTTACGGCTTGACTCCGGAAAACATTGTGGCAAAAGCCAAGGCTCTGCTGAAATAAGAGGGAGACGCAACCATGAAAATTCAAAGCTTTGAAATGAACGGCGAAGGCATGCAGAGAGTCTACGAGAATGAAAAGTGGACCATCGGCATTAAAAACTGGAAGCCCGCAAACGACATTACCGGCACTACCTGCCTGGAGCGCCACAACAAGACCGACGAGCTGTTTGTACTGCTCAACGGCCGCTGCACTCTGATCAGTGCGGAAGAGGTTGACGGCGAGCTGAAGCTGGAAGCGCTGGAGATGGAGCCGTTCAAGGTTTACAATATTCCTCAGTCTCTGTGGCACAACACCGTGACCCAGAAGGATACCAAAATGGTTCTCATTGAGGATGTTTCCACCGGAATGGAGAACAGCGATGTGATCGACCTGACACCTACTCAGATTGAAACGCTGAAATCTTTGGTGAAATAACCGCAAGCGGCTATTTTACCGCCAATTCATAAAGATACCACAACGGCGCTCTGCGCCCGTGGTATCATAGCAGAATTGCACAAAAGTAAGGCGGTGTGCCGTGTTCCTTTGGGAGGCGGTGCACCGCTTTTTCAGTTGACTGATTTAAAGTATCATACTATAATAAAAGGTAATTTCAATAAATGTGCTTTTAAAGCGGCGGCTGCTTTCTCCTCCAAAGGCGAATGGAAAGAAGCCGGGTTATTTTGTACCTATTTTGGCAGTGCAATTTTAATTAAGAAAAATACGGTATCTCTCCCCACCACCGGTTGGGAGAGATAAGAAGTCTAAAATCTTTGGGTTTATTAAAATCAATATAAAAAAGTATTTATTTGGTAGGAAGGTGGAGTACGATGATCAGCGGAGCGGAAATCATGGTGAAATGCCTGGAGCAGGAAGGGGTCGTCCTAACGTTCGGCTATCCGGGCGCGGCGATCTGTCCTTTTTATGATCAGCTATCTCTGTCTTCCATCCAGCATGTTTTGGTTCGGCAGGAGCAGAACGCCGCCCACGCCGCGAGCGGCTATGCACGCTCGAGCGGAAAGCCCGGTGTGTGTATTGCTACCTCCGGCCCCGGCGCGACCAACCTCATTACAGGGATTGCGACCGCCTATATGGATTCGGTACCCCTCATTGCCATTACCGGGCAGGTTCGTTCCGAGCTGCTCGGCCGCGATGTGTTTCAGGAGGCCGACATCACCGGTGCGTGCGAGCCGTTTACAAAGCACAGCTACCTGGTAAAAGACACCGCCGATCTGCCGCGCGTGTTCAAGGAAGCGTTTCACATTGCTTCTACGGGTCGCCCCGGCCCCGTTCTGATCGATGTGCCGGTGGATGTGCAGCAAAACGAGATTAAAGAGTTTAAATACCCGCAGCACGCGGATATTATCGGATATAAGCCCCGCACGCAGGGACATGCCCTGCAGATCAAGCGCGCCGTGGAGGTGCTTTCCTCCGCGCAGCGTCCGCTGATTTGCTGCGGCGGCGGCGTTGTGCTGGCGGGTGCCAGAAAAGAACTGATGACCTTGGTGGAGAAAACGGGAATTCCTGTGGTGTCTACCATGATGGGCATCGGCGTTGTTCCGATGGACAGCGATTCCTACCTGGGCATGGTTGGCTCGCATGGCAAAAAGAGTGCCAATCAGGCGCTGCTCGGCGCGGACGTGGTCATTTTGTGCGGTGCCAGAGTAGGCGACCGTGCTATTATTGCCCCTGAAATGCTGGGAACCAAATCGCAGATCATTCATATTGATGTAGACCCCGCCGAAATCGGCAAAAATATTACCGCGCACATCCCGATCGTAGGTGACATCCGCCTGGTGCTGGGCAGTCTGGCAGATAAGGTGAGCTGCACCGCCCCGCAGGAATGGCTACAAAAGGTTCAGGAGCTGCGGCGGGCTGAGATTCCGCATGGCGAGCCTTCGCAGCATTTTGTGGAGCCGCGCTCGTTTATGCGCACGCTTTCTTCCATGATGAAGGATGACGCGATTCTCGTTGCGGACGTCGGCCAGAACCAGATTTGGTCTGTCAACAACTTTAACGTAAAGGAAGGGCGCTTTTTAACGTCCGGCGGCCTTGGCACTATGGGGTATTCGATCCCTGCGGCCATCGGCGCGAAGCTGGCCAAGCCCCGCCGCCAGGTAGTAGCGGTTTGCGGCGACGGCTCGTTCCAGATGTCGATGTGCGAGCTCGGCACAATCATGCAGAGCGGCGTCGGTGTCAAGATTATCGTGATGGTCAATGAGCATCTCGGCATGGTGCGCGAGATTCAGGATAAGCTGTACGGCAAGCGGCACATGGCCACCGAGCTGCACGGAAACCCCGATTTTGTAGCGCTGGCGAGGGCCTATGGCATTGAATCCGCCCAGGCGGAGAACAATCCCGAGGCGGAAGAGCTGGCGAAGAAAATGCTGGCGTCGAATAAACCGTATCTGCTGGTGTGCAAGGTTGATCCGACCTTGCCGTCGATTTGAAGGGGGAGGGAGCTAAAATGAAATATACTCTCTCAGTACTGGTGGAAAACCAGCCGGGTGTCCTGTCTAAGGTTTCGGGTCTGTTTTCGCGCCGCGGGTTCAACATTGACAGCCTTGCCGTGGGCGTGACGGAAGACCCCGCCATTTCCCGCATGACAATCGTCGTCAACGGTGACGAATATGTGATGGAGCAGGTGGAAAAACAGCTCAACAAGCTGATTCCCGTGATCAAGGTCAAACGCCTTGACGACACCGGCCCGTTCATCAGCAGCGAGCTGGCGCTGATTAAAGTGAGCTGCACGCCGCAGTACCGCCCCGAAATTCTTCAGATCGCGGAGCTGTTCCACGCGCGTGTGGTGGATGTTTCCCTCAGCTCTTTAACAATTCAGTTTGCGGATACCACTGAAAAAACAGAAACACTGCTTACATTGCTGAAGCCCTACGGCATTAAAGAAATCGCCCGCACGGGTACCGTCGCACTGGAGCAAGGGCCCCAGGTAACCAGAAAACAGAGCGTTTGAGCGGACTTGGCAAACGAAACTTGAACTCTGTCTTATAAATTATTTACACCTGCTGAAGGAGGAACATGTTATGCCAAAGATTTATTATGAAGCCGATTGCGATATCAACGTACTTAAGGGGAAAAAAGTAGCGATTATTGGCTATGGCAGCCAGGGCCATGCCCATGCTTTAAACCTGCATGACAGTGGAGTCGATGTTGTAGTAGGCCTTTATGAGGGCAGCAAGAGCGCGGAGCGCGCAAAAAAGGCAGGCCTCAAGGTTATGACCGTGCCGGAGGCCACCAAGGCTGCGGACATTATCATGATTCTGATCCCCGATGAGCGTCAGGCAGATATGTACAAGAAAGACATTGAGCCGAACCTGACCGAGGGCAAGGCAATTGCGTTTGCCCATGGCTTTAATATTCATTTCGGCCAAATCAAGCCCCCCAAGTTTGTGGATGTGTTCATGATCGCCCCTAAGGGCCCCGGACATACCGTTCGCAGCGAGTTCCAGGAGGGCAAGGGTGTTCCCTGCCTGGTAGCGATTGAGCAGGATTATACCGGCCATGCGCTCGACGTCGCGTTGGCTTACGGCGCAGGCATTGGCGGCGCGCGCGCAGCTGTGATGGAGACCACCTTCCGTGTGGAAACTGAAACAGATTTGTTTGGCGAGCAGGCGGTCCTGTGCGGCGGTGTAACCGCTTTGATGAAGGCTGGCTTTGAAACGCTGGTGGAAGCGGGCTACGCTCCCGAAAACGCATACTTTGAGTGCATCCATGAGATGAAGCTGATTGTTGACCTGATCTACAAGGGCGGCTTCTCTCTGATGAGATACTCCATTTCCGACACCGCGGAGTTCGGCGATTACGAAACCGGCAAGCGCCTGATCACCGACGAGACCAAGAAGGAAATGAAGAAGGTTCTCAACGAAATTCAGGACGGCACCTTTGCCTCCAAGTGGATTGCAGAGAACAAGAACGGCCGCGCACATTTCAGCGCCTGCCGCCGCAATGAATCGGAGCATGAACTGGAAGCCGTCGGCAAAGAGCTGCGCAAGATGTACTCCTGGAGTGAAGAGGACAAATACGCCGAGTAATTCGGGCGGTTGAGTCTGAAAAAGAGAATCGGACGCGGGAAAAACGCTTTCTTCACAGCGAGTGGTGTATCTCCCGCATCGAGTTTCAAGGCTCTCACAGCCGTCGGCGACTGTTGCCGCTAACGGCGAGAGGATCTTATAACGCAGAGCAACATCGGTAACAAGGGATCAGGTAGAGTCGGACAACACCGATTACCTGATCCTTTTTTATCTTTGTCGCAGTTTGGTCAGAAGAAACATACCATGAGAAAGCGGCGGTTGGCCGCTAAGGAAACAGAAGATTGGTTTTCACTGGGAGGAACTCCGGCTTGCAGAGCGCCGGCGAACGGTTTGCGTGTGAGATTTACATGCGGAAAAGCGCTTGAAAGAGGATGCTTTTTCGACGAACAGGCGTGTTTTGCCTTTAAATAAGAAATTAATTGTGTGCGGCACGGCCGTATTTAGGAATAGCGGCCAAGGGCAGTATCGTATGATACAGAAAATGAGCGAAAGGGGTCTTAATAGAAAATGTGGAGCAGAGAGATTATCAAGAGCAATGCAAAGGCGGCAATTAGAGGCGGAAAGTATTGGACGGCATTTCTGGTTTCTGCCATTATTATGGTTGTACCCTCGTTACTTGAATGGGTCACCGGTTACGGTGAGGTTAACGACAAATGGGCAGCAGGCATGCAAAGTGGTGTGCATGAAATTGAAACAAGCGTATTCATGGGGTATAATCTGGGGTTTGTGCTGCTGAATATTTTTATTCTTCTGCCGTTGATCGTGGGAGTGTATGGCTTTTTTGTGCGCAACCGGTTTGATGCAGGGAAGCTTTCCGACGTTACTCTGGGGTTCCGCAACGGGTATGGCAATGTGGTTCTCACCAGCTTCGTAACGAACCTGTTTATCGGGTTATGGGCACTGCTGCTGATTATTCCCGGTATCTACAAGACGTTGCAGTACGTCATGGTTCCGTTTTTGCTGTCGGATAATCCCCGGCTTTCGGGCCGGAGGGTGCGGCAGATCAGCCGCCTGATGACCGATGGGGAGAAGGGTGCGATCCTCGTGCTGTCTCTTTCTTTTATCGGGTGGTTTTTGATCCCGATCGCTTTGTCAATGCTTCTCGAGATGGCGAGAGCGTCCGACTTGATACAGGATATTGTGATCACACTGGGGTTTGCGCTGGTTATGCCGTATTATTATGCAACAATTGCCGAACTGTATATTTACCTGCGCGACCGTGCAATTCAAACCGGTATGGTGCAGCCCGGGGAACTGAACCTGGCGGGCTGAGTCTGCCAAAAAAGCGCCGGATTCTTAGAATCCGGCGCTTTTCTATTCATGTGACATTTTTTCGCATATTTGTATTTTATCTTGCAATAATCCCCAAAAAATGGTATAATTTACCTGTAAGGCATGATTAAAGTGCAAAGCAGGAGCGAGGTGCCTAGGAACACCCCGCCCCCTGCTTACGGAGAACAGCCCTCCATAAACAACGGCAAAGCCGCACCATGCAGACACAGTATAACCCATTTTTCCCCTTTTGTACAGAGGGGGGTGTGGTAAAAATGGGAATCCCACCAAAGCGGGAGTTGTGTATTGCACTTGTGATATAGGCGCTGTGTTTATGGAAACATCCCTTTTTGAGGGATTCCGTAACACGCGCTTTTTTGTTGCCTTACAGGCAAGCCCCGGCATGGGCCGGAGAGTTTTCCATGAACATTCTCCCCCGAATTTCATCCGGACGTTACTCCGGCTCCGCCGTTCTTGTCTGTAAGAAAAACAGTCCCGCACACGCCTGACTGTGCGCGGATACCCGGCCACTTAGGCCGAAAGCGCTGTCCCTCGCTGAGGGACGGCGCTTATTTTTTGGCAGGTTGAACCTGTGCGCGCGTTGCGGGGGTGTTCTCAAAAGAAACAACTCTTTGTGTCGCAGGTAATAGATTCTTCTTTGATAAAAGAAGATTTTTTAGCGGGCTTCTCCCGCGTAAAAATTCAGCTGGCGCAGAGCCATGCCCCTCATGCCGGGGCGGGCACTTCCTTTCGTGAAAGGACGAAAGTAAGCAAAGGCCTTCCAAGGGGAGAGTTTCGATTCTCTCCCCTTGGATCCCCTCTCAACGACCAAAGGCTCTGCCTTTGGAAACCGGGAGGAGCTCCCGATCTTGAGGAAATTTTCCGCACAGGAACAAGCCTGTGCGCGCAGCTTGTGCGCAAGAAAGCTTTGATGCCCGCAAAAACAAAAAAGAACCGCTCTGCTAACAGAAAGCATTCTTCTGTGAGCCAACGAGAGCGCTTTGAAAATACCCGCCGACTGACGGGATAGCATAACTTATTTCCAGAGGAACCTCGGAGAGTGGGCATTTTCAATGGAGCGCCTTCCCGAAAGTTTTCGGTGATACTTTCCGGAACCGTTCCCCAAAACGGATTCCGAAGGCGGAGCCTTGGGCGAATCTTTGTTTACTTTCTTTTCGTAAAGAAAGTAAATGCCCGCCCCGGCATGAGGGGCAAGCCCTGCGCCAGCAGAATTCCCACGGGAACCGCGATAAAAATACTCCCTCGCGCGCGAAGCGAGAGAAAAAGAACTGCCGGCGCGAAGCGTCGCTTTCTCCGAGCCCATGAGAGCGCTTTGAAAATGCCCGCCGACAGACGGGACAGCAAAGCTTATTTCCAGATTAAGCTCGGAGAGTGGACATTTTCAATGGAGCGCCTTACCGGCGGCTGTCGGTGATGCTTTCAGGAACCGTTCCCCAAAACGGATTCCGAAGGCGGAGCCTTGGGCGAATCTTTGCCAACTTTCTTTTCGTAAAGAAAGTTGGGGCCTGCCCCGGCCGGAGGGGCAAGCCCTGCGCCAGCAGAATTCCCACGGGAACTCCCCGGAGAAAAAAACAAATTCTTTTACAAAAAAGCAAAGACCCGCCCCGAGGGGCAGGCCCTGCGCCAGCAGAATCCTCGCGGACGCACTGCGCAAAAGAATTGCTATTTATACGTTAAAGCGGAACAGCACTACGTCGCCGTCCTTCATCACATATTCCTTGCCCTCGGAACGAACAAGACCCTTTTCCTTGGCGGCTGCCATGGTGCCGCAGGCCATTAAATCGTTGTAGGCGACGATTTCCGCGCGAATGAAGCCGCGCTCAAAATCGGTGTGGATTTTACCGGCGGCCTGAGGGGCCTTTGTCCCGTTCTGAATCGTCCAGGCGCGCACCTCCTGCGGGCCGGCGGTCAGGTACGAAATCAGACCCAAAAGGGTATAGCACTCGCGAATCAGGCGGTCAAGACCCGATTCCGAAAGGCCCATGTCCTCCAGGAACATCTGCTTTTCTTCCGGCTCCATGCCGGAAATTTCCGCCTCTACCTCCGCGCAGATCGGCAGAACGCCCGCGCTTTCCTGTTCCGCCAGCTTTTCTACCACGGCGAAATAGGGGTTGTTTTCTACGCCGCCTTTAAAATCGGCGTCGCTCATGTTAGCCGCGTAGATCACCGGCTTGTTTGTCAGCAGAGAAACCGTGGCCAAAAGCTCGGCCTCTTCCTCCGTGCATTCCACACTGCGCGCGGTGTTGCCCGCATCCAGCTCGGCGCGCACGCGCTCAAAGAACTCGCATTCGGTCTGGTATTTCTTGTCCGCCTTGAGCATCTTGCGGGTCTTGTCTAAGCGGCGGTCAAGTACCTCCATATCGGAGAGAATCAGCTCCAGATTAATCGTTTCTACATCGCGTGCGGGGTCTACGTTGCCGTCTACATGAATAATGTCGTCGTCCTCAAAGCAGCGTACCACATGAACGATCGCGTCCACTTCGCGAATATTCGCCAAAAACTGGTTGCCCAGGCCCTCTCCCTTGGAGGCGCCGCGCACCAGACCCGCAATATCCACAAATTCAATCGTGGCGGGGGTGTATTTCTCCGGGTGGTACATCTCGGCCAAACGATCCAGACGCTTGTCCGGCACGGCTACTATGCCGACGTTTGGCTCTATGGTGCAAAAAGGATAGTTGGCGGACTGCGCTCCGGCGTTGGTAATGGCATTGAACAGCGTACTCTTTCCAACGTTGGGCAGCCCGACGATTCCCAGCTTCATTTCACTCATCAACCTCTTTCTGTCTCAAAAGCATTCAGCTTATTATATTCTTTTTCTGTGGTACGCGCAAGGCTCTTTCAGCCAATCAGACCCAGTTGCTCCAGCACCCACGCAAAGGCGTAGATGACCGGCTGGTGCGCAATGTATATCACCAATGCCCAGCGACCCATCTGTGAGAAAAACGGAACGCGCCGGCGGTACATCCATTTGGGGGCCAATCCCTCGGCTACCGGCTTCCCCACGATGGTGCCTGCAAGAAAAACAAACCCCCATGGCAAAAGCGGAAAATAATCCGACGACGTAAACGAAGAATCATAGAACCCCAGCGGGAACAGCCATTTTACGTGGTAGACCGCATCCGGCAGAGGAAATACGGAAACCGGGCCTAAGCCCAAATAGCCCGAAGGAATCGGCCGGGTAAAGAAATAAAGGAAGATGCACAACAGTACCAGCAGCCAAGAAAAGGGGATTTTTTTCTGGTACCGCCCCAGCAGACCGTATAAGATCATGCAGACCGCAAGAAAATGCAGAATGCCGAACCAGATGGCATACTCGGGCGTGACGAGTGCGGTGACGAGCGTGACCGCCAGCGCGACCGCAAACAGCTTGAGTCCCCGCCGAAGATTCGAGCGCGAAAGCAGCGAGGAAATGCCCGAAATAAAAATGAACAGCGCTGCAAAAAATGGCTCCGCCGGGGTGAAAAAGCGGAACAGCACCATCATCCAGCGAATCTCATACAAAAAGGCAAAGGTGTAAAACGCGTGGTAAAATACCATGCAGAACACTGCAAAGCCACGAAGCTCGTCCATCAGGTGAAGCCGGGGGCGCGTGGCCGCAGCCGGGGCCGGTGTGCTTTCGCTCAAATTGATTCCTCCCGCCAAGTACAAAAAATGATTGCAAACCACCCTGCTGCTAGTAATAAAAGCCGAGCTTTTCTTCCCCCACTATAGGCGGAGGAAGAACTTGCCATTTTCACGCAAGGTATTTTGATCATGAGTTGAGTGTACAAAAATTGCTGAATTTTTGTGGGAACATAAGCAAAAATACCGCTTCAAACCGGAGCTGTATCATGTTATACTAAGCTTGTAATAATTGCGCTGAATGTTCGGCGGGCATAGCCTGCGCCGGCAGATTACCTTTTATTTTATTATACAGTAAGGAAAGGGAGAATTACAATGAGTGAACTGAAAATTGGACAAACCATTTCTCAGGATTATACGGTTACCTCCGCAGACCTGGCCTCGAAGCTCGGCAGCGGCAGTGTAGACGTGCTTGCCACGCCCCGGCTGGTTGCGCTGATGGAGGGCGTTTGCGCCCGGATGCTGAGAGACTCTCTTCCAGAAGAAATCACCTCGGTTGGCTCCGAAGTGCATATTAAGCATCTGGCACCCACGGTGGAGGGTGTTACCATTCACATTGCGGCAACGCTGGTTGAAAGCGACGGCCGTAAATTTACCTTTGACGTGCAGGCGTCGGACAACGTGGGCCTGATTTCTACCTGCACGCATGTGCGCGCCAGTGTGAAGCGTGAGAATTATCTGAAAAGAGTGGCGGAGCGTGCCAAGCAATAATTCTCTGACGAAAGGAACTCCTGATGAAAACTGTTTACCCCATCGTTTTATTTGATCTGGACGGTACCCTGACCGAGTCCGGCCCGGGAATCCTCAGCTGCGTAAAGCAGACGCTGCAGCGCTTAGACCTGCCGGAGCCGCCGCCTGAGCTGCTGCGCACCTTTATCGGTCCGCCGCTGTTCCAAAGCTTTTCACAGACCTGTGGCCTGCCGGACGATGTGAGCGACCGGGCGGTTGCGCTGTACCGCAGCCTTTACGAAACCGAGGGCATTTACAAAAATTCGGTGTACCCGCACACGCGGGAGCTGCTTTCCGCTCTGCGGCAGGCGGGCGCAAAGATTTGCATTGCCACCTCGAAGCCTCTGCCGCAGGCGAACCGCGTGGTAGAGATTTTTAAGCTGGCCCCGCTCGTGGATTTTGTTACGGGCCCCGCCGGCAGTGAAGAGCGTGCCAGCTCGAAGGCAGAGCTGATTATCGCCGGCCTTGAGCGGTTTTCGATGAAGCCGCAAAACGCGGTGATGATCGGTGACACCAAGTTTGACGCCGAGGGCGCACGCCTGGCGGGCACGGATTTTATCGGGATGCTGCACGGCTACGGTACCCGCGAGGAGATGCAGGAGAAGTTCCTTGGCGCGCGGTTTGCCGCGGATTTTACCGAGCTGGAGCGTTTGCTCTTGACAAACTGAGCGGATACCGATATAGTGATATTGGAACTGAATACGGGGCGCTGCGTATACGCGGCTGAGATGAGACGGATTGACGCCTATGTCCCTTTGACCTGATCTGGATAATGCCAGCGTAGGAAACTTTTGCAGCACAGCAAGACGCATTGTGGTATTACCCGCAATGCGTCTTTTTGCGTGCGGCATGTTTTTCAGGAAAGATCGCAGTTCACACTTTGGTTTTCCGTTACCGGAACAGCGGACGCGCCCGAATCAGACCTGTAATCAAGTGAAAAAACCGTTTTGTTATCTCACCCGAGGCAGGGAAAGAAAACAAAACAAGGAGCATTTTCTTTTTGATGGGAGTGCAGTATGAATTGGCGTGGGAGGATCTTTATGAAAAAAAACAATACCGTCATTTTGGTGGAGTGCGCGCTGATGATCGCCCTTTCCACCGTTTTGAGCATGATCAAGGTGTTCGAGCTGCCACAGGGCGGATCGATCACTCTGGCCAGCATGGCGCCCTTGGTGCTGGTTTCGTACCGCCACGGGGTGAAATGGGGCCTTGGCACGGCGTTTGTTCACAGCCTGCTGCAAATACTGCTGCAGTTCAATGCTCCGCCTGCAAAAACGCTTACCGCGTTTGTCTTGGTGGTGCTGCTCGATTATGTGCTGGCCTATACCGTGCTGGGCAGTGCGGCATTCTGGGGCAAACCGATCCGCAGCCGTTCCGCCAGTATTGCGTTTGGCGCGGCAGTTGCCGTGTTCCTGCGTTTTCTTTGCAGCTTTATGTCCGGCATCCTCATCTGGGGAGAGTATGCGCCCGAAGGAACTCCGGTGTGGCTGTATTCCCTGGTATATAACGGCAGCTATATGCTGCCCGAGCTGGTGATCACCTCGGTTGTTACCGTAGCGCTGGTCAAGGTGCTTGACCGCACCGGCCGCCAAGGCTCCGCGCACGCGGCATAAGCGCTCTTACCAAAGGCGAGAGGGCTTGTTTGGGGAAGTCCACAAAGTGGGGACAGACCAGTGAGCAAAAGCGAAGGCTTGTCATAAAATAGAGCAGGTGAGCCGAACGCCTTCTTCCATTTCATGTTCCTCCTATTTTCAAGATAAATTTCATCGTGCCGTACAGGCGCAAAAGAGGGAAAACCGCAGAGTGGTTTTCCCTCTTGATTTTTCTCTGCTGCTAATCGAAGTCGCACATCACAATGGTATTTCCATGGTCTTCTATCAGTTTTTTAACATCTTCAAAAGCGATAAAAATTGTCGCGGTGTTTTCCATGGGGTGGATTCCGATTCGCTGGTTCTGCAAGCTTTTATCGAATACCACAATTACATTTTTCTGCGTGTTATTCAGAACTCCAAGCGGAGTCACATGCCCTCTTTCCAGCATCAACAATTCTCCGAGTGACTCCTCGCTGGCAAAGCTTAGCTTGCGGCTGGAAATCCTTTCGCTCAGGCTTTTTAAGTTTACTGTTTTATGCCCCGGCACGGTAACCAAATAATAATTTCTTTTTTTATCGTCGCGCAGGAAGAGATTTTTTGCAATCTGTTCGCTGTGTGGAATATTCAGAGCGTCCAGCTCCTCAATGGTGTAAACGGCGGGATGCTCATAGGCTTCATAAATAAGCTGATGCTTATCCAAGAGATCATATGTGTCTTTTTTATCCAGCATTTCAATGAACCTTTCCCATTCGTCATATGGCTTGATAAGCTTCTGTTGGTTTGTGTGTAACAAATAATCCGCTTCTATTATAGCGTGGCAGAAAGCAAAAAGGAACAGACAATTAAATTGAAATTTTCTGGCCCGCCCGAAGAAATTTTATGGCGGCAAGCCCAATATTTAGGCGTTTAGGGCAGTTGTGTGCTTCCCGCGTCAAAACCTCCCGCAAAAAAATGCAGCCCAACCGCAAGGGTTGAACTGCATTTTTTGTGTTATTAGCCCATTTTAAATGCCGGTTGAAATCGTGATCATTAGATAGTCGTCCAACCACCATCCACTTGTAAGAGTTGACCTGTCGTATAGCTGGAAGATTCAGAAGCAAAATAGATGATTGCACTATCTAATTCACCAGGCTGACCAATTCTTCCCATGGGGCAATATGTCTTGATCAGTTCAATTGCACTGTCATTTGAAAGAGCGGCACTAGTCATTTCGCTCGAAAAATAAGCAGGACCGATTGCATTGACTGTAATACCGGTCTTTGCCCACTCGTTTGCCAGAGATTTTGTCAGCATTAAGACGCCGCCTTTTGTAGTGCCATATGCCGACAGATGAAATCCGGTCATTGAAACAGTGGAATGGATGGAACCTACGTTGATAATTCGGCCATAATGTGCCGGAATCATATACTTCGCCGCTTCCCGTGAGAAGAAATAGACTTGGTTTAAATTGGTATCCATCATTTTTAGCCATTGTTCATTAGAAATATCTGTTGCAGCGTCAAAAATGGCAAGACCTGCATTGTTGACCAGAATATCCAATTTGCCGTAATGTTCAACCGTATCTTTTACGGTAACAGCAATTTGGTCCGGTTTCGTTACATCGCATTCGTGAACATAGCATTTAGAGCCGATTGCTTCAATTTCCGCTTTGACCTTTTCCAGGCGGTCCATGCGCCGAGCGCAAAGAGCAATATCCGCGCCTTGGTTTGCCAAAGCTTTTGCAAATTGCACACCCAGGCCTGAAGAGCCTCCTGTAACCAACGCAATTTTGCCAGTTAAATCAAAATAGTTTTTCATAGTGTCCTCCTTATAAGTTTGTTATTTAATTAACATTGGGTTTATAATAAAAGGACTAACTTTAGATATAGGAAACTAAACTTTAAAAAAATGATTTGAATCTATTTCTGTTTCAATCGAGTGCATAAGCCCCATAAACTCAAAATAAACCCAAACCATATAATATGCTGAAAAGAAACCCGAAAAGCTAGCATTCATGCGACTTTCCGGGCTTTTGTATTGGCCCGCCCGGAGGGATTCGAACCCCCGGCCTTCAGAATCGGAATCTGCTGCGATATCCAGCTTCGCCACGGGCGGAAATATTACTGCATTAGTATAGCACAACCACTTCAGTTATGCAATCCTTGTCCTTCGATTTTCCTTTTCCATAAAATTTCCTTTCCGCGCGTGCGCGCCGCTGTGCAAACCTTGGTACTTCGCCGCATACAATGAAACAAGCTATGGAAAGGAGAAAGCTGCCATGCAATTTCCAAAATCTTCACGTTCGGCCCGGTGCACCGGTGCCCTGTATCAGGTGATCACCGGCACGCCCGGCGGAAACAAGCGCTTTTGCTGCCATCGGGAGCTGCGCGAAAAGGCCAGCCTGCTGGAGCAGGCCATGGACGACACCCTGCTTGTCATGGCGCGCATGGTGGAGCAGAAGGACCCCTACACCGCCGGGCACCAGCTGCGGGTGAGCTGCCTGGCCAGCGATATTGCGCTGGAAATGGGCTGGGCTCCCGAGCGGTGCGATCTATTGCGCCGCGCCGCAATGATTCACGACATTGGTAAGATAGGCATTCCCGGCGATCTGTTAACGAAGCCCGCAGTCCTTACTCCGCTGGAAATGGCGCTGATCCGCACTCACGCGGAAACCGGCTACCAGATGATTAAGGACATTTCTTTTTTCACCCCGTTGGCGGAGATTATCCGTCAGCACCACGAGCGCATGGACGGCTCCGGTTACCCGTGTGGACTGAAGGGGGAGGAAATCCTGCCGGAGGCACGAGTTCTGGCGGTGGCGGATGTGTTTGAGGCCATGACCTCGCACCGGCCTTACCGCCCTGCACCCGGCACGGAGGCGGCTTTGGCAGAGCTTTCACGCCACTCGCTCTACGATGCCGCACCGGCGGATGCCCTGGGCATCCTGATCTGGGAAAAGGATTACCGGATTCTTACGGGACGCATGGGCGATTGAAAAGCACGGTATGGTGCGATATAATACAGAAAAACAAAACTTTCACTCCGAAAGGATTTTTTATGACAGACACGCCGCTTTATACTGCGCTTTTGGAGCACCAACAGAAAAACCGTTCTTCTTTTCATACGCCGGGGCATAAAAATGCGCCGGGCGCTTTGCCGAGGGATTTACTTTCGCTCGATTTTACCGAGCTGCCGGATACCGACAGCCTTTTTGAGGCTGACGGTGCGATCCTTGCGGCAGAACAACGGGCGGCACAGTTGTTTGGGGCAAGGCGCACGCTGTTTTCCGCAGGGGGCTGCACGCTCTGCCTTCAGGCGATGCTGTATTTAGCCGCACCCCGAGGCGGTACGATTCTATTTGACCGCGTGCTGCACCGCAGCGTGGTTCATACCATGGCTTTGCTCGACATTACGCCGGTCTGGATTCTTCCGCGCCCCTCAGCGGGGAGAGGCCTGCCCGGCCGGGTCGACAGCCGAGATGTTCTGTCTGCCCTGCGCGAGCACCCCGACGCGAAGGCGGTGTTCCTTACCAGCCCCGATTATTACGGGGTACTGGCGGACATCCCAGCCGTTTCTGCTGTCTGCCGAGAGAGAGGGATTCCCCTTTTGGTGGACAACGCCCACGGCACGCACCTGGCTTTTCTAAAAGAGAACCGGCATCCTCTGTATTTGGGAGCCTCCGCCACGGCCTGCTCGGCGCACAAAACACTACCGGTGCTGACCGGCGGTGCGTGGCTCAATCTCGCCGAGCCGTCTTTTGCTCCGGATGCCAAAAGGGCGATGGCACTGTTCGGCTCCACAAGCCCGTCGTACCCGATTATGGCGTCGCTCGATCTGGCGCGTGCCTGGCTCGAAGAAAACGGACGCGCCGCGTTTGCCGCTCTGGAGGAGCGGGCTGCGGCGGTGCGGGAGCTGGCGGCCCGGCTGGGATTTCCCGCTCCGGAGGGAGAATGTGATCCGGTTCGTTTGACTCTGCGTACCGCCGAGGCGGGAATCTTGGGGACGGACGCCGCCGAGCTTCTGCGAGGGCATGGCGTAGAGCCGGAATACGCCGATTCTGCCCAGCTGGTGCTGATTGCCACGCCGTTTAACAGTGAAACGGATTTTCAGCGGCTGGAAGAGGCAATTCGAGCGCTGAACCCCGGTAAAACGAAACCAGAAACGAAGCCCGCTTTGCCCGCTTTGCCGCCTGCTTTGCTGACGCCCCGGCAGGCGCTGCTTTCCCCGGCCGAAGAGGTTCCGCTCGCGCGGTCCGTCGGCAGAATCGCAGCTGAAACCAGCTGCCCATGCCCACCCGGCGTGCCGGTGGTGATGCCCGGTGAAAAAATAACCGACGAAATTGCCGAGTTTTTACGTGGGTATGGCATTTTTTCATTAAAAGTGGTAAAATAAATCAGATACCCTGTTTTCGCTTTTTGAAACGTTCCGCAACCTGTATAGGAGGGATATTTTATGAAACTGATCCTTGCCATTGTCAGCAGTGACGACAGTGCCACGGTACAGGCCGCATTGACGAAAAAGCATTTCCCGATCACGAAGCTGGCGACGACCGGCGGATTTTTAAAGGCCGGGAACACCACGTTTATCGCCGGTGTGGAGGACGATAAAGTAGAAGAAGTCATTTCGGAAATTGCCGCGCACAGCAGCCGCCGAACCCAGATCGTGCCCAGCGCTTCCGCCATGGATATGGGGCTTTACGCTTCTTTCCCCGTGGAGGTCACGGTTGGAGGGTCGACGATATTTGTGATGAATGTTGAGCGGTATGAAAAAGTATGATTTTTGAAGGATTTTTCGGTAACGATTCTCTGCGTCAGCAGCTTTCGCTTGCGCTGGAACAGGATCGCCTTCCTCATGCGGTGATTCTGGAGGGTCCGCCCGGCAGCGGCAAGCGCACTCTGGCGGGGATTTTGGCCAGAGCCTGCGTATGCACCGCCCAGGGTGAGCGCCCCTGCGGTGTGTGCCCGGCCTGTGTGAAGGCAAAAGCGGGGTCGCACCCCGACATTATTGTGGAGAGCGGCTCAGGCGCCGCGCGGTCGTTCCATGTGGACGCCGTACGTCGTGTTCGTTCCGACGCGTATATTAAGCCGAACGAGGCTTCGCGAAAAGTATACTGCCTGTTTGAGGCTCAAACCATGTCTGAACAGGCGCAGAACGCCTTGCTGAAAATTCTGGAAGAGCCTCCGGAGGGGATTTTGTTCCTTCTCACGTGTCCGTCTGCCTCCGCGCTACTGCCCACCATCCGCTCTCGTTCGCTGATTTTGACGTTGGAGCCGCGCGAGCAGGCCGGCGAACACCCGGAGGTTCAGGCTCTTGCCGCCCAGATTTTGCGCGAGCTCCCTCTGCCGGATGAGTCTGCGGTACTGAAAACGTGTGCACCCTTGATCCAGAACCGCGAGCTTCTGCGCCTGGTGCTTGACCGCCTGACGGTGCTGTTCCGTGACGCCGCTGTGCTGCGTGCCGGCGGAACCTCTTTAACCCGCGACCTTTCCGCGCAGGAGCTGGCCCGCCAGCTTACCCGCGATCGCCTTTTGGCGCTGACGGAGCTTTGTATCCAGACCCGCCGCCGCATAGACCAAAACGCAAACAGTACCCTGTTGGTCACGGTTTTTTGTGCGCAGCTGCGCGCCGTGGCAGGGTATTAATCACTCTACAAGTCAAAGAGCGGCGGGGGAGAAACGCCTGTTGCGACACCTTGCTTTATGGAAGATTTTGTAGTACACAATAAAGGAGAGAACTATGGCCGAAGTAATTGGCGTACGATTTAAAAACGTGGGCAAAGTGTATTACTTTGACCCCGATGGAAATAGCTTGAAAAAGGGCGACATGGTCGTTGTTGAAACCTCTCGCGGGGTGGAATGCGGAGAGGTTGCCATGGAAAACCGCCAGGTAGACGATGAAACAATTGTGCAGCCGCTGAAAAAGCTGATCCGCATTGCGAATCAGGACGATTTGAAGAAACTCGCGGAAAATCAGATTCGCGAGAAGAGCGCCTTCGAGGTCTGCAACAAAAAGATTGCCGCCCACAAGCTGGAAATGAAACTCGTGGACGTGGAATACACCTTCGACAACAGCAAAATCCTGTTTTACTTTACCGCCGACGGCCGCGTGGATTTCCGTGAGCTGGTCAAAGACCTGGCTTCGGTGTTTCGCACGCGTATTGAGCTGCGCCAGATCGGCGTACGCGATGAGGCAAAGATGCTCGGCGGCCTTGGAATCTGTGGCCGGCCGTTCTGCTGCTCCACCTTTTTGGGCAGCTTTCAGCCGGTTTCCATCAAGATGGCCAAGGAGCAGAATCTTTCCCTCAACCCGGTCAAAATTTCCGGCACGTGCGGGCGACTGATGTGCTGCCTGAAGTATGAGCAGGAGGCCTACCTGGATCTGCTGCGCACCACCCCCAAGCTCAACGCCATTGTGATGACACCCGAGGGACGCGGCATTGTGGTGGATCAGAATTTATTGACCGGTGTGCTGCAGGTTCGGCTTGACAAAGCGCCGGACGCCGCGCCCTCCACCTATAAGGCCAGGGACGTAAAGCTCATTAAGGATGCTCAGCTGCGCGTGAACAAGGCAGAGCTCGACCAGCTTAAAGAGCTGGAAAAAGATTGAGATTAGATTCACAATTTCATAAAAATCAGTTGCAATTCTGCCATTGTGTGTTAGAATAGGGGAGTAATACTTATTCTGGAGGTGCTTAACAATGGCATATGTAATTAACGGTGATTGTATTTCCTGCGGTGCTTGCGCAGGTGAGTGTCCCGTGAGCGCTATCACTGATGGTGCTGACAAGTACGTAATTAACCCCGAGCTTTGCACAGAGTGCGGCGCTTGCGCTTCCGTGTGTCCCGTAGGAGCCCCGAATCCCGAGGCTTAAGGCTCAATCACTGCATTGAATTTAAGGCGGAGCGTTATTAGCTCCGCCTTAAATTTTGGACAAGACTTCGGGTATGGATTTTTGCTGCCCGCTGCTTGTTTTAGAATAGAATTTTCTTCCCCTGATTAATCATCCTCCGGAGGTACCCCATGCAGCCTGAGCTGGAACCGCTTTCTCCCCATATCTCCGTGTTTGTTTCACAGACGCATCGCTTTAATACGGATACGATTTTGCTGGCGCATTTCGCTGCCCCCAAAAAAGGTGAGAGGTGCGCCGATTTCGGCACCGGCTGCGGCGCGATTCCGCTGATTTGGCTGGCCCGGTATGCGCCCGCACAGATTTGCGGGGTGGAATTGCAACCAGACGCCTGTGAGCTGGTGCGGCAATCCGCCGAGTATTGCGGCGTAACAGACCGGCTGAGGGTGCTGAATCTCGATCTGCGGGAGCTTGGGAAGCCGCGCGATCCGTGGCTGAAGAACTGCGATCTCATTGCGTGTAACCCGCCGTATAAGGCACAGGGGACAGGGATTGGGAACCCGGAGCAGGGCAAACGGCTGGCTCGGCATGAGGAAGCCTGCACCATAGAGGATGTGGCGCGCGCGGCCTTGGCCTGCCTGCGCTATGGTGGGCGCTTCTGCCTGTGTCAGCGCCCGGAGCGCCTGGCAGATATTCTCACAACCCTGTGTGAGAACGGCCTGGAGCCGAAGCGCCTGCGGTTTGTGCAGGCCCGCGATGGAAAAGCACCGAAGCTGTTTTTGCTCCAGGCCCGCAAGAAAGGGCAGTCCGGCGGCCTTTTGGTGGAGCCACCGCTGATTCTGCACAACAAAGACGGAACCTTTACCCGGGAAATGCTGGAGATTTACGGATCCTACAAGGAGGGGCACGAATGACCGGAAAACTGTATGTGGTGGGTACGCCCATTGGGAACTTATCGGATTTTTCGCCCCGCGCGGCGCAGACGCTCGCTGAAGCGGATTTTATCGCCGCCGAGGATACCCGGGTGACGGTGAAGCTGCTGAACCATCTGGGAATTAAAAAGCCGATGGTGAGCTATTTTGAGCATAATAAGCTCGAGCGCGGAGGTATGATTACCCGCCGGATTCTGGAGGGGGAAACCTGCGCACTGGTTTCCGATGCGGGAATGCCCGCGATTTCGGACCCCGGCGAGCTGCTGGTGGCCCAATGCGCGGAGCTGGGGATTCAAACGCTTGTGGTGCCCGGCCCCAGTGCGGTGATTTCGGCGCTGGCGATTTCGGGCTTGCCTACCGGCCGGTTTACGTTTGAGGGCTTTCTAAGCGTGAATAAGCGCGCCCGGCGCGAGCATCTGCAGCAGGTGGAGGGGGAAACCCGCACCATGGTGTTCTACGAGGCGCCGCATAAGCTGGCCGCTACTCTGGTCGATATGCTCGCCGCCTGGGGCGACCGCCGCATCGCGCTCGTGCGCGAGCTGACGAAGATCCACGAGGAGGTCATCCGTACCACGCTCTCCGAAGCGGCGCGCCGGTATTCCGAAGAGAGCCCCAAGGGGGAATTCGTGCTGGTGATCGAGGGGGCCCCTATCCCTGTGGAGGAGCCGCTCACGCTGGAGGACACCATAGAGCTTGCGCGCACCTTTTTGGAGGAGGGAGCCTCTGTTTCGGAGGCGGCGAAACGCGCCGCAAAGGAAAGCGGGCACTCCAAAGCGGAGATTTACAAAAAAATTTGCGAATAATTCTTAATTTTTTACCGTTTCCACTTGTTTTTTTGACATTTTTTAGTATAATAGAAATGAAGCGATCACATCCTATTTCAAAACGCCGGTGAACCGGCGTTTTATTCCGCCGCACAAAGCGTCTGGAGCGGGGTGGCATCTCTTACTCATTTTTACAAGGAGGACGAACAGTATGGAACTGAAAGGAAGCAAAACCGAAGCAAATCTGCTCGCTGCATTTGCCGGGGAATCTCAGGCCAGAAACAAGTACACATTCTACGCTTCTCAGGCGAAAAAAGAAGGCTACGAGCAGATCGCAGCTATTTTTGAGGAAACCGCCGGCAACGAGAAGGAGCACGCTAAGCTGTGGTTCAAATATCTGCATGGCGGCGAGGTAGGAGCCACAAAGGACAACCTGCTGGATGCCGCGCAGGGCGAAAACTACGAGTGGACAGAAATGTACAAGGAGTTCGCCGAGACTGCCGCGAAGGAAGGTTTTCAGGAGATCTCCACTGCGATGAAGCTGGTAGGCACTGTGGAAAAATCCCATGAAGAGCGCTACCGCAAGCTGCTGAAGAACATTCAGGAGGATATTGTGTTCCAGAGCGGCGAACAGACCGTTTGGGTATGCCGCAATTGTGGATACATTCATATTGGCGACAAAGCTCCCAAGATCTGTCCTGCCTGCAAGCATCCCCAGGCTTTCTTCGAGCGCAAGGCTGAAAACTATTAAGCAGTTCCTGTTCCATAGGAGCGGCGTTTTCCCGGCAATGCAAATTGCCGGTTTGGCAGAAGGACTGCGTACGGCTGGAAGGTGTTGCTGTAAACAGCCTTTCTAAAATAAAATACGCCTTGATTCGGCTTTTCAAGCCTGATCAGGGCGTATTTTTTGTGTTGTTAGATCTAATGCTTTCCGCAATTTGTTATTATAGATTCCTTTTGCGGCGGCACGCAACTGCTCCGCTTACCTCCCGTAGTAGGCATCGAGGTACATCTGCCGAATCTCACTCATCAGCGGGTACCGGGGGTTTGCACCGGTGCACTGATCGTCAAAGGCATGCTCGGTCATCTCGTCAAGGGTTTCTAGAAACACGGCTTCGTTAACGCCCCAGGCCTGAATCGATTTTGGAATGCCCACTTTTGCCTTAAGCTCCTCTATCGCGGCGAGCAGGCCGTTGAATTTTTCTTCGTCGCTGCTGCCGGGAATGCCGAGAAAGTCGGCGCATTCGCAGTAGCGCTCCAGTGTGTGTGGGTACTGATACTGCGGGAAGGTCCCCATTTTGGCCGGGCAGGGGTCGGCGTTAAAGCGCATGACATAGGTGATCATCAGCGCGTTTGCCACGCCGTGCGGCACGTGGTGGAACGCCCCTAGCTTGTGCGCCATGGAGTGGCACACACCGAGAAACGCGTTTGCAAACGCCATGCCCGCTATGGTGGAGGCATCCGCCATTTTTTCACGCGCGATGGGGTCTTCCGCACCCCGCTCGTATGCCCGGGGAAGATAGGTAAAGATGCTTTTCAGGGCTTTCAGCGCAAGGCCGTCGGTGTAATCCGTCGCCAGCATGGCCGCGTAGGCCTCCAGTGCGTGGGTCATCGCGTCAATGCCGGAAGCAGCTGTCAGGCTTTTCGGCATGTGCATCATCAGGTCTGCATCGACAATCGCCATTTTGGGCATCAGCTCGTAATCGGCCAGCGGATATTTGATGCCGGTAGCCTCATCGGTAATCACAGCGAACGGCGTTACCTCAGAGCCGGTGCCGGCCGAGGTGGGAATGGCGATGAAATAAGCTTTTTCGCCCATCTTGGGGAAGGTGTACACCCGCTTGCGGATATCCATAAAACGCATGGCGAGATCCATAAAATCTACCTCGGGATGCTCATACATGGTCCACATAATCTTGCCGGCATCCATTGCGGAGCCACCGCCGATTGCGATAATGCAGTCTGGCTCGAACGCGGCCATGGCTGCGGCGCCTTCCTTTGCGCAGTGCAGAGTCGGGTCTGGCTGAACATTGAAAAAGGTGGTGTGCGCAATCCCCAGTTCGTCGAGGCGATCGGTAATACTCTTTGTATAGCCGTTGCGGAACAGAAATTCGTCGGTGACGAGAAACGCTCTTTTTTTGTGGAGTACGTCTTTCAGCTCGCCCAGAGCCACCGGCAGGCAGCCTCGTTTGAAATATACCTTTTCCGGAGCGCGAAACCAAAGCATGTTTTCTCTCCTCTCTGCTACGGTTTTCATGTTGAGCAGATGCTTAACGCCCACGTTTTCCGAAACGGAGTTTCCACCCCATGAGCCGCAGCCGAGTGTTAGCGAAGGGGGCAGCTTAAAGTTATACAGGTCGCCAATCCCGCCCTGCGCGGCAGGCGTGTTGATGAGTACGCGGCAGGTTTTCATCGCGGCGACAAACTGCTCCATCTTTTCCGGTTCAGTCACGGGATTAATATACAGGGAAGAGGTGTGGCCGTAGCCGCCGTCGGCCACCAGTCGCTCCGTCTTTTGAACTGCGTCGGTAAAGTTTTGAGCGCGGTACATAGCGAGAACAGGGCTGAGCTTTTCATGGGCAAAGGCTTCCGCCGGTTCCACGCTTTCCACCTCGCCGATCAGGATTTTCGCGTGTTCCGGCACGTCGAAGCCGGAGAGCTTTGCGATGGCGTGCGCGGACTGACCGACAATTTTGGAGTTGAGTGCGCCGTCGATCAAAATCGTTCGGCGAACCAGCTCGGTTTCTTCGGGGTTGAGCAGGTAACAGCCGCGCGCTGCGAACTCGGCTTTCACCTGTTCGTAAACGTCGCTCAGCACAATCACCGATTGCTCTGAAGCGCAGATCATGCCGTTGTCGAACGTTTTGGAGTGTACGATCGAGTTTACGGCCAGAATCAGGTCTGCGGAACCGTCGATAATGGCGGGGGTATTGCCCGCGCCGACGCCGATGGCCGGCTTGCCAGAGGAATAGGCGGCCCGCACCATGCCCGGGCCCCCGGTAGCAAGAATAAGATCCGCTTCCTTCATAGCCTGATTTGTCAGCTCCACAGAGGGGGCGTCAATCCAGGTGATAATGCCTTTAGGCGCTCCGGCGGCCACAGCTGCATCCAGAACCACTCTGGCGGCGGTAATCGTACTTTCTTTGGCGCGGGGGTGCGGGCAGATGAGGATGGCATTTCGGGTTTTCAGGCAAAGAAGTGCTTTAAAAAGAGCGGTGGAGGTTGGGTTGGTTGTCGGAATCACCGCGGCGATCACGCCGATTGGCTCCGCGATGGTTTGAATGCCGAACGAGGCGTCCCTCTCCAGAACACCGCAGGTTTTCGTGTTTTTATACGCGTTGTAAATAGATTCGGAAGCATAGTGGTTTTTAATCACCTTGTCCTCTACAATCCCCATGCCGGTTTCTGCAACCGCCAGCTTTGCAAGAGGAATACGCTGGTGGTTTGCGGCCATGGCGGCGGCCAGAAAAATTCGATCAACCTGTTCCTGGGAATAGCCTGAAAAAAGCTTCTGAGCTTTGCGCAGTTCGGTAATTCGTGAAGTTAAGGTCTCTGCGTTGGTCACGAACCCGGTGGGGTTCTGTACGGCTGCTTTGGGAGCTTTTATTGTGGCCATATCAATTCCTCCGATTCAAAAATAGGAATGGGTGACAGGATGGATGAACAACAGAAAATATATTGTTATTTTTTTAACTATCGCTACATTCCTATTATATCGAATATGTTAATTGTTTGTCAATCTTTTTCGCTTTCTAAAAGAGGAGAATTTTATCCGCCGCATTTTGCCTTTTCGCTGCATTTATGGTATGCTAAGGAAAATTGGAAATGTACGGGTGAGAGAATATGAAAAGATTGACGGGAATGCTTCCGTTTTTATTGGTGCTGGCGGTTCTGTTTTATCTGCCGCCTTTGATTCTGGTCAGCATGGGTATGGTGCTGCTTCCGTTCTTGGGGGTTATGCTAGCGGTTTGTTTCTTCTGTGCGCTGATTTACGGCATCTTCCGGCCTTTCGGCAGCTTTGTGTTTGCGCTGCTGGCCGGGCTGCTCTTTTTGCCGTCTGCGTTTATCTTTTACGAAGGGGCGTGGATATACGCGATCATTTATGCGCTGGCCAGCCTGATCGGCGGCGTGTTTGGCACGCAGATCGTCAAGCTGAGGAGGAAGCCGCAATGAGCCTGCATCAGGGGCCGAAGGGCTTTACCATTCGTGTGCTGCAAGAGGAAGATTTGCCTGCGGTGCTGGAGATTTGGCTTTCCGCGAATCTGCAGGCGCACGATTTTATCCCGGAGGAATACTGGCGGCAAAACCTGCCGATGGTGGGGTTGCTGCTACCGCAGGCTCAGGTGCTGGTCTGCGAGGCGGAAGGAAGAATTCTGGGTTTTTCAGGGCTGGACGACGGGCATATTGAGGGAATCTTTGTCGATGCTCCGGCGCGTTCCAACGGAATCGGAAAGGCGCTGCTGGATGAGTGGAAACAGCGGTTCCCCACCCTAACCCTTTGTGTTTATGAGAAAAACAAAAAGGCCCTTGCGTTTTACCTGCGGGAGGGCTTTTCAACGGTTCGGCGGCAGAAGGATGCCGCGACCGGCGAAGCGGAGTATGTGATGCGCTGGGGTGCTGCGGAGTGAGAAACGAGGGCTGGCAATCCTCTGGCGTTAGGGGATTGCGGAAAGGGTGAGAAGGATGGAAGTTAATGTGCTGTTATTCCCGGACTTTGAAACGCTCGACGCGTTCGGCCCGGTAGAAATTTTAGGGCGGCCCAGCAATTACCTCCTGCACTTTGTATCGATTGACGGTGGCCTGGTGCGCAGCCGGCAGGGAACGGAGATTGCGACCCGGGCGCTGGACAGTGTGGACAGAACAGCCACTCTGCTTGTACCCGGCGGAATGGGAACGCGCTCACTCGTTCAGGAGGAACGCTTTCTCGCACGGCTGGGGGAGGCCGCACAGCAGGCGGATTACTGCCTGACCGTCTGTACCGGCTCGGCTCTGCTGGCAAAAACCGGCCTTCTGGACGGCCGCCGGGCCACCTCGAATAAGCGGGCGATGGACTGGGTGGTTTCAGTGAATCCGGCGGTGAATTGGGTGCGCAGCGCCAGGTGGGTGGTTGACGGCAAATTCTACACGTCCTCGGGCGTTTCGGCGGGCATGGATATGACGCTGGGTTTTCTTTCTGACCGGCTTGGCCAAGAGGCCGCCGAGGAAGCCGCGCGAGGAGCGGAATACCTTTGGAACCGCGACCGCGATGATGACCCGTTTGCCTGTGCCGCGCAGAGCGGCGGCGTCAACCGTTGAAAGGAGAAGAAGCGATGGATTCTGCTTTTGGATTCGGAGGGGCTATGTTCAGCATCATACCGGTGATTGTGGTTGTGATGTTTGTGGTGGTGTTTGGTATGATCCTTATTTCTGCGGTGAGGGGCGCCACACAGTGGAAGAAGAACAACGAATCCCCCATTTTAACCGTGCAGGCGCATATCGTAGCCAAGCGGGCCGATGTGCATCATTATGCGAGCAATGCCAACCCGGACATGGTGACGACCAATACCTCTACTACCTATTTTGTCACCTTTGAGGTGGAAAGCGGCGACCGGATTGAGTTCCATATCAAAAGTACGGAATACGGGATGCTAGCTGAACGCGACCGGGGTCGCCTTACCTTTCAGGGGACGCGCTATTTAAATTTTGAACGCGACAGAGGATAAACACAATTCAAATAAAAAGGATCAGGAGTTCTGTTTGCAGAACTCCTGATCCTTTTTAAACAAGTAATTTCCATACGAGAATTGATTTCAACCCACAAAAACTCTCTTACTGCACTAGTTCGCGCAGGCGCTTTGGGTTGAGCAGGGTGACATGGCCGCGCGAGAGCTGAACCAGGCCGTCATCGGCAAAATATTTCAGCATGCGGCTCACTACCTCACGGGCGCTGCCCAAATGCCGCGCGATTTCCTCATGGGTCATCGTGAGCGAAGGGGAGCCTTCAATTTCGCTCTGCTCCAGCAAAAACGCGGAAAGGCGGCTGTCGAAGCTGGTGAACAGAATCTGCTCCATCATCCACATCACATCGGAAAAGCGGGAGGCCATCAGCTGGCTGGTGTAATCCGCAACGGGCAGGGATTCCTTCATCAGGCTTTCGTACAGCGCGGCGGGCACGATAAAAACATCAGAATCACGCTCTGCCTGCACATGCAGCTCAAAGCTGATGTTTTTCATGATGCACGACGCGGAGAACAGGCAAATATCCCAGTTAAACAGGCGGTACAAGGTAACCTCCTTGCCGCCGGCAGATTCGATAAAAACGCGCAGCTGACCATCTCGCACCAGAAGCAGGCCCGAGCAGTCGTTGTGCCCCTGGTGTACGATCTGCCCCCGCGTAAAGCGCTTCGAATGGGTCTGCGCGCGCACCAGCTGCTGCTGCCGGGGCGTCAGCTTTTCCCACTGGGGAAAAATCTGCTCCAGCGTAATCGGCGTCTGTTCCATGAAAACACCCCCCAAAAAAACAGGCCTTATCTGTATTGCGATACAAGCTGAAAAAATGGTTGATTTCCCCGCTGGGCCAAAGGCGAAGCGGGAAAATCATATCATTTTAAAAAAAGATTGCTGTATCATCAGTATAAGGTCTGTTTTTATTTTATTCAAGGCCGGGGAAATTTTTTAAGCGACAAATTCCGGAATCAGAGCTTTAATCCGCACGGGTGAGCGGGCGCGCTGTCGTAGGATTGGTTGCCGCGGATCATGCTGTACAGGCGGTAGCCGCCGGAGAGGTTATAGCACGAAAAACCGTGCTGAGAGAGAATGCGGCAGGCCAAATAGCTGCGCAGGCCGCTCTGGCAGTGAACGTAGATTTCTTTTTCAGGATCGAGTCCTGTGAGGTTCTCCCGCAGGGAATCAAGCGGAATGTGAACCGCGCCGGGGATCGCGCCGTTGTTCCATTCCATGTCGGTTCTTACGTCCAGCAGCACGGCATTCGGGTCATCCACTACGCGGGGAATTTCATTCCAGTGGAACTGCCGCACCTTGCCGGTTAGGATGTTTTCAATCGCGAAGCCGACCATGTTGACCGGGTCTTTGGCGGAGGAATACGGGGGAGCGTAGCACAGCTCCAGCTCCGCGAGATCAAAGGCGGTCATCCCCGCGCGAATTGCCGTAGCCAGCACATCGCAGCGCTTGTCGACACCGTCGAACCCGACCACCTGCGCGCCGAGGATTCGCCCGGTCGGCTGCTCGAACAGCGCCTTGATCGTCAGGTTCACTGCGCCGGGGTAATAGGTTGCGTGCGAGGGAGAGAAGATGTGGATTTTATCGTAGGAAAGCCCGGCGGATTTTGCCGCGGCTTCATTCAGGCCGGTGGAGGCGATTGTCATATCGAACAGCTTCATCACAGAAGAGCCTTGCGTGCCGCGGTATTCACTGCCGAGCCCGCAGATGCAGTCTGCCGCGATACGCCCCTGTTTGTTGGCCGGGCCTGCGAGCGGCACATAACCGGGCAGGCCGGTGACAAGATTCGTGATCTCGACTGCGTCGCCCACCGCGTAGATGTTTTCATCGGAGGTGCGCATGTGGCTGTCGGTACGGATGGCGCCGCGCTCGTTGACGGTAAGGCCGGCGTCGCGTGCCAGCGTGCTTTCGGGCCGGATGCCCGCCGAGAGCAGGAGAAGATCGGCTTCCAGTGTTTCTCCGTTCTCCAGATGAACACGCAGGCCGTCCGTCTGAGGGTCGATTGCGGTGACCTTCTGTGACAGTACCAGGCCTACCCCCTGGTGGCGCAGGTACTGCTGCACCTCGCAGGCCATGTCGTAATCCAACGCGGCCATAATGTGATCCATTGCCTCTACCACTGTGGTGGCTACGCCGGCACGCATTAGGTTTTCGGCCATTTCAAGGCCGATGAATCCGCCGCCCATCACGACCGCGCGGCGTGGATGGTTCTGCTCAATATATTCCCGGATGCGCAGGGAATCCGGCACGGTGCGCAGCGTGAACACACGCGCGTCATCGGTACCCGGAATCGGCGGGCGCGCCGGCTCGCCGCCGGGGGAGAGAATCAGCTGATCATAGGATTCCTCATACTCTGTTCCGGCGGCGAGATCCCGGATAAGCACCGTCTTTTTGTTTGGGCGAATTGCCGCGGCTTCGTGTCCGGTACGCACATCAATACCAAACCTCTGGCGGAAGCTCTGCGGCGTTTGAAGGGTAAGCGCCTCTTTTCGGTTGATTTCGCCGCCTACATAATATGGCAGCCCGCAGTTGGCGTAAGAAATATAGTGACCGCGTTCCAGCAGAATGATCTGCGCCGTTTCGTCCAGTCGGCGCAGGCGAGCCGCCGCAGATGCGCCGCCCGCCACCCCACCAATGATAATGACCTTCATACGTATGCCGTCCTCTCTTGTGTAACTCCAGCCTTTATCCCGGCTTTTGGGGGATTATTTTTCCAGCATTTGAAGAATTTTTGCTTTGGGCTGCAGGCCAACGGAAGAAGAAATCAGCTTGCCGCCCCGCATTACCGCCAGCATGGGGATGCTCATCACGCGGAAGGACTGAGCCAGCTCCTGCTCTTCGTCTACGTTAACCTTTGCAACCTTTACTTTTCCTTCCAAATCGTGGCTAAGCTCTTCCACGGTAGGCCCGAGCATCCGGCAGGGTCCGCACCAGGGCGCCCAGAAATCAATCAGCACCGGCTGGTCGGATTCGAGAACTTCGTTATGATAATTATTTTTGGTCAAATGGATGACTGCCATTTGAATAGCCCCCTTGTTTTTTTTTACAGTATAGCAGTATTCCCCGGAATCGTCTGTGACTAGATTACAAAAAGGAATTCTGCAAAAAACAAATTGATTCTGCTGCTTGGGGGAAGCAAAATCAAAGAAGAATTGGGTTCAGAGAAAAGAAAAATTCTTGAGGGGTTGACTTTTTGTTACGCGGCGAGTACAATTACTTTTAGCTATTGATGCTTTAAACCAATAAATCGTTTGCGGTCGATTGGAGTACCGCAAAAGGAGGAGAATATGAAACAATTTAGAAAAATGATCGCGGCGGTTCTGACCGTTGCAATGGCGGCTTCTTTGGGTGCATGCGCAAACGGCGGCGCGGCGACTTCGTCTGCGGCGGTTTCTTCGGCGGCAGCTTCTGCTGAAGGCGGGAAGATGATCAATATCGGTGTCGCTCAGCTGCTGACTCACCCCGCGTTGGATGCTTCGTTAAAGGGCTTTAAAGCTGCTCTCGCGTCGCAGGGCTTTGAGGAAGGCAAAAACGTTACTTATGATATTCAGAACGCGCAGGGCGATCAGTCAAACTGCATTACGATTGCAAATACCTTTGCAAATAAAAAGCCAGACCTGATTCTCGCGATTGCGACTCCGGCGGCGCAGGCTGTGGCGAAGGTGATCTCCGACACACCGGTCATGATTACGGCGGTAACCGACCCGGCGGAAGCCAAGCTGGTGGCCAGCAATGAAAAGCCCGGCGGAAATGTTTCCGGCACCAGCGACAAAACGCCGGTAAAGGAACAGATGGAGCTGTTGAAAGAGATCGTTCCCAACGTGCAGACGGTCGGCATCATGTATACCTCCAGCGAAACGAACAGCCAGCTGCAGGCCAAATGGGCCAAGGCAGCCTGTGAGGAGATGGGCCTGAAATACCAGGAATTCACCATCTCGAACACGAACGAAATTCAGCAGGTTGCGCAGTCGATGGTTGGCAAGGTGCAGGCGGTTTACATCCCCACCGACAACATGCTGGCTTCCGGTATGAAGAATGTGGCTGCGGTGACCAATGCCGCGAAGCTGCCCCTGATCGTGGGCGAGGTTGGCCCCGTACAGAACGGCGGCCTTTGCACCGTCGGCATCAACTATGAAAAGCTCGGCTACCAGACTGGCCTGATGGCTGCGAAGGTACTCAAAGGCGAGGCGAAGCCCGCAGACATGCCGATTGAATACCAGGCTGATTACGACATCTCTTACAACAGCGCGGTTGCAAAGCAGCTGGGCATTACCCTTCCCGACCGGATTCTCAAGGGTGAGGATGTCGCGAAAACAAAATAAGCAATTTCCGGCAGAAGGATGCCGGTTGAGGCAGGCGGAACGCGTTCCGCCTGCCTTTTTTCTGCCCGGCCGTTTGTGGAAAGCGGAGAAAATGGATCATTTCGGCTTCTTTGCGGCAGAAAGAGAGAAATCGGTACTTGACATTTTTTTCGGGGCAGAGTAAAATACAGCTATTGATTTGATGCTTTAAAACAATGAACACTTCATCTCGATAAAGCGTCTAGAGGAGGACGAGTATGAAAATGAGAAACAAAATCGCTGCGGCAGCGTTGGCTGCGGTCATGGCGATGTCTGTCACGGCCTGCGGGAATGCGGGTGGCGCTTCGTCTGCTGTTGCGGAAGGTTCTGCCGCAAGCGGCAAACAAATGATTACCATCGGCGTGTCACAGCTGGTGACCCATCCTTCTCTGGATGCTTCGCTGAAGGGGTTTCAGCAGGCACTGGCGGATGCGGGCTATGTGGAAGGCCAGAACGTAACCTATGACATACAAAATGCACAGGGCGAACAGGCCAACTGCGTCACAATTGCCAATACCTTCGCGAATAAAAAGCCCGACCTGATTCTGGCGATCGGCACCCCGGCGGCGCAGGCGGTGGCCAAGGTCATCACCGATACCCCGATTCTGGTAACGGCGGTTACCGATCCGGCGGACGCAAAGCTGGTGGCCAGCAATGAAAAGCCCGGCGGAAATGTTTCCGGCACCAGCGACAAAACGCCAGTGAAAGAGCAGATTCAAATGCTCAAAACCCTCGTTCCCAATATGACGACCGTAGGGTTTTTGTACAGCTCCAGCGAAACGAACAGCAAGCTTCAGATTGAGTGGGCCAAGGCGGCCTGCGCGGAGCTTGGTCTGAAATATCAGGAATTCACCGCTTCCAGCTCCAACGAGGTGCAGCAGGTGACACAGTCGATGGTGGGCAAGGTGCAGGGCGTTTATATTCCTACCGATAACCTGATGGCCTCGAGCATGAAGAACGTAACCTCGGTCACCACCGCGAATAAGCTCCCCGTAGTACCCGGCGCGATTGGCATGGTAACTGACGGCGGCACCTGCACGGTGGGCATCAACTACGAAAAGCTGGGCTACCAGAGCGGCCAAATGGCGATTAAGGTGCTGAAGGGCGAGGCAAAGGTCAGCGATATGCCCATTGAATACCAGGATACGCTGGATGTTTACTACAACAGCGAAATGGCTGCCAAGCTGGGTTTGGTGCTGCCGGAATCCATTACTAAAAACGGGCAGGACGCGGTGTCTCCCGCGGCGTCTTCTCAGAAATAAGGGTTGCAATCCTTATTCATTTCGTTTACAATAATAAATTGAGTGCGCTCGTGTTTTGGCTGATGCAAAACGCGGGGATCAGGCGGTGGGGCGGCCCACCGCCTGAAACTGTTATCAATACACTGGAATAGAGGAACGATATGGATCTAATGAATTTACTGGGTGCCGTTCACGGCGCAGTGGCCCAGGGCGTTTTATGGGGAATTATGACGCTGGGTGTTTACTTTACCTTCCGGATTCTGGATTTTCCGGATATGACGGTGGATGGTTCGTTTGCTACCGGCGGCGCAATTTCTGCTATTTTGACTGAGAGTGGGATGAACCCCTTTCTCACGCTGCTCTTTGCGCTGGCGGGTGGTATGCTCTGCGGATTTATCACCGGATTTTTAAACACAAAGATGAAAATCCCGGGAATCCTGGCGGGAATTTTGACGATGACAGCGTTGTATTCCATCAATTTGCGCTTAATGCACAGCAGGGCCAATGTTCCGCTGCTGGGCGTAGATACGGTGGACGTACAGGTGGGCAACTGGTTTCCCATGCTCTCCCGCTATAACGCGCAGTTGATGCTGGGCGGCGTGATTGCGGTGACGATGGTTTTCTTCCTGTACTGGTTCTTTGGAACCGAGCTGGGCAGCGCGATCCGGGCAACCGGCAACAACCCCCACATGGTGCGTTCGCTCGGTGTGAATACCGATACCATGGTGATTCTGGCCTTGGTGCTTTCAAACGGTCTTGTTGGCCTTTCCGGTGCTTTGGTGGCGCAGGTGCAGGGCTTCGGCGATGTAAGCATGGGCATCGGAACCATCGTTATCGGTTTGGCGTCTGTTATTATCGGCGAAGTGCTTCTGGGGCGCATTATGGGCTTTTTGCCGCGCCTGATCGCCATGATCGCCGGCTCGGTGGTGTACCGCATTATTATTGCCGTGGTGTTGTTCTACGGCCTGAAATCGCAGGATATGAAGCTGCTGTCCTCCATTGTGGTGGCGCTGGCGCTGTTCACGCCCACCATGAGCAGAATGTCTCAGGATTATATGGCTCGCCGTGCGGCGAACAGCCCGAATAGGATGGTGCCCGACAAGGCTCTTGAGGATGCGATCGACGATTCGGACAAAGACCCCGATGAGCCGAATCAGAAGGGTTAAGGAGGATTGGCGATGCTGAAATTAACAAATGTGTGCCGCACCTTTAACAAAGGTACGGTCAATGAGAAAAGAGCGCTGGTCGACCTGAATCTTCACCTGAAGCCGGGCGATTTTGCTACGGTGATCGGCGGAAACGGCGCGGGCAAAAGCACCCTGCTGAATCTGGTGGCCGGTGTGTTCCCGTGCGACGGCGGTAACATTTTGCTGGATGGGCAGGACATTACGTTCCTGCCCGAATATAAGCGTGCAAAGCTGCTGGGCCGTGTGTTTCAGGACCCGATGCGCGGCACGGCGGGCAGCATGTGGATTGAAGAAAACCTTGCGCTGGCGAATCGCCGCGGCCAAAGCCGCACGCTGCGCTGGGGCATTACCAAAGAAGAGAGAGCCGCTTACCGCGAGCAGCTTAAGGTGCTGGAGCTGGGTCTGGAAGACCGGCTGGACAGCAAGGTGGGCTTGCTGTCTGGTGGGCAGCGTCAGGCGCTGACGCTCCTGATGGCGACCTTGCAGAAGCCGAAGCTGCTGCTGCTCGATGAGCACACGGCGGCGCTTGACCCCAAAACGGCCGCGACCGTGCTGCGCCTGACGGACGAATTCATTCAGCGCGATAAGCTGACAGCGCTGATGGTCACACACAACATGAAGGATGCTTTGGCCTACGGGAACCGCATCATCATGATGAACGAGGGCCGGATTCTCTTCGATATTGAGGGTGAGGAAAAGAAAAGCCTCACGGTGGAGGAACTGCTCAAGCGCTTCCAGTCTGCGCAGGGCGATGCTCTTGTGAACGACAGAATGTTGCTTTCCTGACCGAAATTTTTGCTTATAAAAAGGGCTTGCATAGCAAGCCCTTTTTTCTGTATGACGGAGAATATGAGGGGAGAGAGGAACAGTATGACAAAACTGCTGCTTGGTGCCATTTCTTTATTTTTCAATGAAAAACTTCCGTCACATGGCTGAAGCACATAAGAAAGTAGAATTGGGTAGAAAGAAGGCCCTTTCCGTTTTGAAAGCGGAAAGGGCTTCAATCATTTTGTAGTTTTGGCAAAATAAATTGTTATTAAAAGTGCGCCGGATTTTTAAAACCCGGCGCGTCTGCTCAAAATGTGACATTTTTGCACATATCTCTAATGCATCTTGCAATTAATTACAATAAATGGTATAATTTACCTTGTAAGGCGCAATAAAAGTGCAAAGCGGGGACAAGGTGCTGGAACACCTCATCCCCTGCTACGGAGAAAGGCCCTCCATAACAACAGCTTTCGCTGCGAATTGCAAGCACAATTATAACCCATTTTCTCCCTTTTGTACAGAGGGGAGGGAGAAAGCCCCGAATGGGAATTGTGAGTTGCACTTGAAATAGTAGCGCTGTGTTATGGAAGCACCCCTTATGAGGGATTCCGTGACCAGCGCTTTTTTGCTGCCTTACAGACAAAGGCAAAGCGGAGCCGGTTTTCTGGATATTTATAGGATAGACTAGGAATTCAGTAAGCAGATTCCCAACATGATATTGCAGTCCCTTTAAAACCGCGGGCCGCCCCCGGTACCGTGGCCCCGGCTCCGCCGCGCTATTGTCTGTAAGAAAGCCTTTCCCGCACACATCGCCCGCGTGCGGCCGCCGGCCATTTAGGCCGAAAGCGCTGTCCCTCATTTGAGGGATGGCGCTGTTTTTTTGCAGGTTCAGCCTGCCTGCTTGCGCAGGGTTTGCCCCTGCTGTCAGGGCGGGCGCCTATTTTCTTATTTACACTTTTTGTGAGAGAGCGAATTTTTCTCTGCGGGGATTTCCCGTGGGGATTCTGCTTGCGCAGGCTTGCCCCTCATGCCGGGGCGGGCACTTACTTTCGTCCTTTCACGAAAGTAAGTGCCCGCCCCGGCATGAGGGGCAAGGCTCTGCGCCAGCAGAATTTCCCCTGCGGGAACCGCGATAAAAAAACAGCCCCTCTCGCGAAAGCGAGAGAGGAAAAACAACCGGCGCGAAGCGCCGCCATTCTGCGAGTTGACGAGAAATCGGAAGCGAGGGCAAGCCGGTTCCGGCCCGAGTAACAAACTTTCAAACAGAGATACATAAAAAGCCGCTCCCGAAACGGAAGCGGCTTCACGGCAACAAAATTATTTCTTCTGCAATACTTCTACAATCTCACCCTGAAAAATATTGTGGTAATCCTTTTCGGGGTACCAACGTTCATCGAGGGTGGGGTCAATAAAACCGGCGGGGTCGAGCGTTTGGTGGTGCAGCTTGCGGCAGATCAGCACCAGCTTTGCTTCTTTAAAATAGGGCGCCTTTTCGTCGAAGGCCGGGGTCAGGCCAGCTTCCTTTGTTTTGTCTACGTCCCGGCCGGAGTGAGCGCCGCAGTAGGCCAGTGCCTTTTTGTAGGAGTCATCAAAGAAGTTTAGGGCATAATATTCCTGCTGATTCACAAATTCCAAGGTATACCGTTGGGGGCGAATATAGGCACTGGCAACATTTTTGCCCCAGAATACGCCCAAGGCTCCCCAACTGGCGGTCATCATGTTATATTTCTGCTCCGTTCCCGCGCAAATCAGCATCCATTCCTTGCCGATTAAGGTGAACGGGTTGATTGACAGGTCCTCCGGTTTCACTTTCTCCAACATTATTGCAACCTCCATTTTAATTCGATTTGCTTTTCCCGAGCGTTCAGAAAAGACGGTTATCATTTTTATGATACCCAGCATGTGGAAAAAATGCAAGCGGATTTTGCGGCAAACCCTTTTCTGTGCGGGTATTATTCAATCTACCATAAACAGGACAATCTTTTCGGGGAATCTTTGTTACGAATGGATAAATTGAATAATTATGCAAATTAGGGTTGATTTTTGAAAGTTTAAGCGTATAATTAAACACAAGACTTAAGTGTGGAAAAAAGATTAATGAAAAAGGAGTGCTTACTTATGGCGAAGCAAATCAAGAAAATTGTGCTGGCGTATTCCGGCGGCTTAGATACATCTGTCATCATCCCCTGGCTGAAGGAAAACTATGAGGACTGTGAGGTCATCGCGGTAGCGGCGGACGTAGGCCAAGGCGACGGCGAGCTGGCCGGCCTGGAAGAAAAGGCGAGAAAAACCGGTGCCGCGAAGCTGTATATCGCAGACCTGAAAAAGACCTTTGTGGAAGATTACATTTGGCCGACCCTGAAGGCAGGCGCTGTTTATGAGAGCAAATACCTGCTCGGCACTTCCTTTGCAAGACCCATCATTGCCAAAAGACTGGTAGAAATTGCTAAGGCCGAAGGCGCCGACGCCATTTGCCACGGCTGCACCGGCAAGGGCAACGATCAGGTTCGGTTCGAGCTGACCATCAAGGCGCTGGCTCCCGAAATGACGGTGATCGCTCCGTGGAGAGTCTGGAGCATCAAGTCCAGAGAAGAAGAGATTGAGTATGCGGAATCCCACAATATTCCGCTGAGCTTTACGAAGGAAACCAGCTATTCTAAGGATAAAAACCTGTGGCATCTTTCTCACGAGGGTTTGGATCTTGAAAACCCGGCGAACGAGCCGCACTACAATAAAGAGGGCTTTTTGGAGCTGGGCGTTTCGCCCGAGCAGGCTCCCGATGAGCCGACCTATATCACTGTTTCGTTTGAGAAGGGCGTGCCCACTCAGCTCAACGGCGAGGCGCTCGACGGCATTGCAATGATTCAAAAGCTGAACGAGCTGGGCGGCAAAAATGGCATTGGCATTGTCGATTTGGTGGAAAACCGTTTGGTCGGAATGAAATCCCGCGGTGTATACGAAACCCCCGGCGGCGCAATTCTGTACCATGCGCACAATAAGCTCGAAGAGCTTACGCTCGACAAGGAAACGTATCACTACAAGCAGGGGATCAGCCTGAAGTTTGCAGATATTGTATACAACGGTCAGTGGTTCACCCCGCTGCGTCAGGCGCTTTCCGCTTTTGTGGACAGCACCCAGCAGTATGTAACCGGCGATGTAAAGCTCAAGCTGTACAAGGGCAATATTATCGACGCCGGCGTGACCTCTCCCAACTCCCTGTATGACGAGGAAGTCGCCACATTCAGCGAGGATCAGGTTTACAATCAGGCAGATGCTACGGGCTTCATCAACCTGTTCGGCCTGCCGCTGAAGGTGATGGCGCAGAAGAGAAAATCATAATCCTGCCGGCTTCGGCGCGGGATTTGGCGGGAGGCGGACAATTTTTGTTCGCCCCCGTCTGCTTTTCAGAACAAAATGACGGAGGCAATCACAGTGAAGCTTTGGACAGGACGATTTCAAAAAGAAGCGGACTCAAAAACAAATGATTTTAACTCTTCTATCTCCTTTGACAGCAGGATGGCAAAAGAAGACATCGAGGGCAGCATCGCCCACGCCACCATGCTGGGCGCGTGCGGCGTCATTGAGCAGCATGAGGCCGATGTCATCTGCAACGGGCTGCAGGGCATCTGGCAGGATATTGAAAGCGGGAAGCTCTCCATTGACCCCAACGCGGAGGATATTCATACCTTTGTGGAGGGTGAGCTGACCGCCCGTGTGGGCGACGCGGGTAAGCGCCTGCATACCGCCCGCAGCAGAAATGATCAGGTGGCTCTTGACCTGCGCTGCTACCTGAAAAAGGAATGCGGAACTTTGCAGTCGCAGCTGCGGCAGCTCATTGAGGTTCTGTGCCGCCGGGCGATTCAGCACAGCGAGGATGTAATGCCGGGCTACACCCATATGCAGCGGGCACAGCCGATTACCTTCGGGCACCACCTGATGGCCTATGCGGAGATGTTCCTGCGCGACGTGGAGCGCATCGGCGACGCGTATCAGCGCATGGATGTGCTGCCGCTCGGCTCCGGCGCTCTGGCGGGAACCACCTACCCCTTAAACCGCGAGCTGACTGCCCGCCTGCTGGGATTTTCGGGTGTGAGCCAGAACAGCCTCGACGGAGTGGCCGACCGCGATTTCTGCGTGGAGCTGGCGGCGGCTGTGTCGCTGGCGATGGTTCACCTTTCCCGCTTCTCGGAGGAGATTATCCTCTGGTGCTCATGGGAATTCAAATTTGTGGAGCTGGACGACGCGTTTTCCACCGGCTCCAGCATTATGCCGCAGAAGAAAAACCCGGACATTGCCGAGCTGGTTCGCGGCAAATCGGGCCGCGTATTCGGCGATTTGATGACTCTGCTGACCATGCTCAAGGGTTTGCCCCTTGCGTATAACAAGGATATGCAGGAGGACAAGGAAGCCATTTTCGACGCGGTAGATACCTTAAAGCTGTGCCTGACCCCGTTCATCCCGATGATTGAAACGATGAAGGTGCTTCCGCAGAATATGCGGGCGGCGGCGGCTAAGGGCTTTATCAACGCGACAGACTGCGCGGATTACCTGGTGGGCAAGGGCCTGCCGTTCCGCGATGCCTATAAAATAACGGGCGCTTTGGTGGCCCAGTGCATCGCAGAGGGCGAAACGCTGGAAAGCCTGCCCCTTTCGGAATACCAAAAGGCATGCCCCGCATTTGACGACGGCGTGTATCAGGCCATTTCACTGGAAGTTTGCGTGGCAGGGCGTCGTGTAACGGGCGCTCCCTCGCCCGAAAATGTGCGGGCACAGGCAGAACGTGTGCTGGAGCTTTTGAAAGAGAAGAAATAAGTTTGTGGCGAAAGCCCTACAAAATAAAACCATTCTGCGGCACACGCCGCAGCGACCCATGAGGAGGAATGAAACATGATCAAAGCGGGAGTCATCGGCGCCACCGGCTATGCGGGAGCGGAACTCGTTCGTTTACTGCTGGCCCACCCCGAGGCGGAGCTTTCGGCAATCAGTTCGGTCAGCTTTACCGGGCAGGCACTCAGCGAGGTATACCCGGCGTATCTGAACCGATGTGACATGACCTGCACCGATCAGGAAGAGGTCATTGAAAAAAGCGACGTGGTGTTCGCCGCGCTCCCTCATGGGCTTTCCCAGGAGCTGGCGCAGCAGTGCCACGATAAGGGTCGCGCGTTTGTCGACCTGGGGGCGGATTTCCGGCTGGAGGACGAGGCGGAATACACCGAGTGGTACGGCGGCAGCTTTTTAAACAAGGAGCTGCACAGCGAGGCGGCCTATGGCCTGCCGGAGCTATTTCGTGATAATATTCGCGGCAAAAAACTGATCGCGAACCCCGGCTGCTACACTACGGCGGTGCCGCTGGCTCTGGCGCCAGCGGTGAAGAACGGCCTGGTGGAGCTTTCGGGCATCATCGCGGATTGTAAGTCCGGTGTGACGGGCGCAGGAAGAAAGCCCGCCCAAAACACGCATTACCCCGAGCTGAACGAAGGCTTTTCCGCCTACAAGGTGGCAAGTCACCGCCACACCCCCGAAATGGAGCAGACCCTTTCGCACGTGGCGGGGGAGCAAATCCGGCTCACCTTTGTGCCGCATCTGCTGCCGGTCAACCGCGGTATTCTGGCCACCTGTTACGCTACGCTCAAACCGGGCGTCACACAGGCGCAGCTTCGCGAGGCATATGAACAGGCCTACGCAAACGAACCATTCCTCCGCCTGCTGCCGAAGGGTATGAGCGCGGATGTAAAGAACGTGAGATACTCGAACTTTTGCGATGTATCGCTCTACACAGACCCGCGCTGCGGGCAGCTGATCGCGATTTCTGCCATCGACAATATGGTCAAGGGCGCGGCCGGCCAGGCGGTACAGAACATGAATCTGATTTTTGGCTTACAGGAAACCGCAGGGCTGATGATGATGCCCCCGGCATTTTAACACGGAGAGCAGGAAAGGGGAAATTCAACATGAATTTTGAATGGATCGAAGGCGGCGTAACGGCAGCCAAAGGGTTTTCAGCGGGCGGCATTTACTGCGGGATCCGCAAAAATAAAACCAAGAGCGACCTCGCGATGATTTACAGCGAAACCCCCTGCTCGGCAGCGGGAGCCTACACCCAAAACCTTGTCAAAGGGGCGCCGGTGGTCATCACAAAGCAAAACCTGCAAAACGGCGTGGCGCAGGCAGTCATCTGCAACAGCGGCAATGCTAACACCTGTAATGCAGACGGCGAGGAAAAGGCGTTGCGCATGTGCCAGATTACCGGCGAGGCGCTTGGAATTCCGGCGGAAAACGTGATTGTCGCCTCCACAGGCGTGATCGGGCAGACTCTGCCAATCGAACCGATTGAATCCGGTGTGCCGGAGCTGGTGAAGGCACTTTCTGCCACAGGCTCCGACGCGGCGGCCGAGGCGATTATGACGACCGACCTCGAGAAAAAGCAGGTAGCTTTGAAAATAACCGGCGCAGGTCTTAACTTTGTGATCGGCGGCATCGCCAAAGGCTCGGGTATGATTCACCCCAACATGGCGACGATGCTCGGTTTTTTGACGACCGACGCGCAGATTGCGCCGGAGGTGCTTTCCAAAGCGCTGAGCCTTGCGGTGAACGATACGTTCAACATGGTGAGTGTGGATGGCGATACCTCCACAAACGACATGGTGTCGATTCTGGCTTCCGGTAAGGCGGAAAATGCGAAGATTGAAGCGGACGGCGAAAGCTTTGCGCTGTTTACAGAGGGTCTGAAACAAATCTGCACCGCGCTGGCCCGCAAAATTGCGAAGGACGGCGAGGGAGCGACAAAGCTTCTGGTGTGCCATGTTGAGGGCGGCAAGGATGAAGCGACCGCAAAGGTGATCGCGAAGAGCGTCATCTGCTCCAGCCTTGTAAAAGCGGCGATGTTTGGTTCAGACGCCAACTGGGGGCGTGTGCTGTGCGCGATTGGCTATGCCGGTGCGCAAACAGATATTATGAAGGTCGATCTCGATTTTGCGTCTGCGGCGGGAAGCATCGCGGTCTGCCGCAACGGTGCAGGCATCCCGTTTGATGAGGATGTGGCGAAGAAGATTCTCGTTGAGGACGAAATTAACATCAATGTGCTGCTGCACGACGGCAACGCTACGGCCACGGCGTACGGCTGCGATTTAACCTACGACTACGTCAAGATCAACGGAGATTACCGCTCCTGATTGGCGGGCGGAATGAGGATGGAACAAATGAAAATTTCGAACAGTGACAGAGCGCAAGTATTGGTTCGGGCGCTGCCTTATATTCAAACGCACAAGGGCAAAACCGTGGTGGTCAAATACGGCGGAAACGCGATGATTAACGAAGACCTGAAAGCGGCCGTGATGAGCGACATCGTGCTGATGCAGCTCGTGGGCATCCATGTGGTGCTGGTACACGGCGGTGGCCCCGAAATTAGCTCCATGCTGAAAAAAATCGGAAAAGAAAGCCGCTTCGTCAACGGGATGCGCTACACCGACGAAGAGACGGTGGATATTGTGCAGATGGTGCTGGCCGGTAAGGTGAACAAAGACCTGGTGCAGCTGCTCGAGCGCAACAACGGCCGCGCGGTTGGCCTGTGCGGGCTTGACGGCGGCATGATTCAGGTGCAGAAGCTGCAGGCCGAAGAAGATTTGGGTCTGGTGGGAGATATTACCAACGTAAATACCTCCGTGATTACCGACGTGACACAGGCAGGCTATGTTCCGGTTATCGCGACAATTGGCGCGGATGAAAACGGAACGGTATACAATATTAACGCCGACGTGGCGGCGTCGCGCATTGCGGCGGCGCTGGGCGCAGAAAAGCTGATCCTGATGACTGACATTCGCGGCCTTTTGCGAGATAAGAACGACGAAGATACCCTCATTCCGCAGGTGAACGTCAGCGACGTGCCGCGCCTGAAAAAGGACGGCATCATCAGCGGCGGAATGATCCCGAAGATCGACTGCTGCGTAGAGGCGGTGCGGCGCGGAGTCCCCAAGGCGCATATTATCGACGGGCGCACCCCCCATTCCATTTTAATCGAGCTGTTCTCCGACGAGGGGATCGGCACCATGTTTTATTAAAGACAGGAGGGAAACGAAATGCTGTTTCAAGAGGTTCAGAACCAGGAAAAGGAATACCTGATGTCTACCTACAACCGCTTTCCAGTAGCATTGGCCAGCGGCTCCGGCGCAAAGGCTGTGGACACCGAGGGCAAGGAGTACATCGATTTCGGCAGCGGCATCGGCGTGAATTCGCTTGGCTACTGCGACCCGCTGTGGGTGAAGGCGGTGTCTGAGCAGGCCGCGACACTGCAGCATATCTCGAATCTGTATTACAGCCCTGTCAGCGTCAAACTGGGTGAAAAGCTGTGCAAGGCCAGCGGATTTTCCAAGGTTTTCTTTGCAAACTCCGGTGCGGAAGCAAACGAAGGTGCGATTAAGCTTGCAAGAAAATACAGCAGCGACAAATACGGCGAGGGGCGTGGCACGGTGATCACGCTGATCCAGTCGTTCCACGGCCGCACGATCACCATGCTGACCGCGACCGGCCAGGAGAAGCACCACCAGTATTTCACTCCCTTTACCCCGGGCTTTGTGTATGCGAAAGCCAATGATCTGGAAAGTGTCAAGGCATTGGCCGACAAAACCGTATGCGCCGTGATGCTGGAGATGATTCAGGGCGAGGGTGGCGTTCTGCCACTCGACAAGGAATTTGTGCAGGGAGTAGCCGCGTTCTGTAAAGAGAACGACATCCTTCTGCTGGTGGATGAGGTGCAGACGGGCGTTGCCCGCACAGGCAGCTTCTTCAGCTTTGAGCAGTATGACATAGCGCCCGACGTGGTTTCGTGTGCGAAGGGTCTTGGCGGCGGATTGCCCATCGGCGCGGTGCTTTGCACCGAGGAGCTGAAGGATGTACTTGGCCCCGGTCACCACGGCACCACCTTTGGCGGCAACCCGGTGTGCGCGGCGGGCGGTTTGGCCGTACTCGAGCGCGTGACTGCCCCCGGTTTCTTGGAGGAGGTTCAGAAAAAGGGTACTTACCTTCGGGAAAAACTACTGGCTATGCCCCAGATTGCCGGAGTGCGCGGCATGGGCATGATGCTCGGCGCGTCGCTGAAAACAGGCGAGGCCGGTGTGATTGCAAAGGCCTGTGTGAAGAACGGCCTGTTGATTTTAACTGCGCACGATGTACTGCGGCTGCTGCCTCCGCTCACGATTTCTTACGAAGAGATCGACAAGGGCATGCAAATCCTGCAAAAGACGCTCGAGGAGGAGCTTTTATGAAACATTTGCTGAAAATGCTTGATCTGACCGCGGAGGAGATTACAGATATTCTCAACACGGCGGATCAACTGAAATATGAGAAGAAGCACAACATTCCGCACCCGCGCCTTGCGGGAAAAACGCTGGGCATGATTTTTCAGAAGGCTTCCACCCGTACCCGTGTGTCGTTTGAAACCGGCATGTACCAGCTCGGCGGGTACCCGCTGTTCCTTTCGTCCAACGATTTGCAGATTGGCCGCGGTGAGCCGGTGCAGGACACCGCCCGAGTGCTGTCGCGGTACCTTGACGGCATCATGATCCGCACCTTTGAGCAGTCTGAGGTAGAGGCTCTGGCGGAGTACGGCTCGATCCCGATTATCAATGGCCTGACGGATTTCGCTCATCCCTGCCAGGTGCTGGCGGATCTGATGACGATTCGCGAGGCGCGCGGTCAGCTCGACGGCCTGAAGATGTGCTTTATCGGTGACGGCAACAACATGCTCAATTCATTGGCCGTCGGCGGCCTGAAAATGGGGATGAAGGTTTCGGCCGCGTGCCCCAAGGGCTATGAGCCGGACGCACAGGTGCTGGAATTCGCGAAGGGCAACCCGAACTTCTTCCTGACGGATAAGCCTGAAGAGGCCATTGCGGGAGCGGACGTGGTGATTACCGACGTTTGGTCCTCTATGGGCATGGAAGCAGAAAAAGAGAAGCGCCAGCGTGATTTTGCCGGCTACCAGATCAACTCGGAAAACCTGAAGCTGGCCGCACCGGAGGCGATGGTGCTGCACTGCCTGCCAGCGCACCGCGGCGAAGAGATCACCGAAGAGGTGTTCGAAGCGCACGCCGATGAAATTTTTGAAGAAGCCGAGAACCGTTTGCACGCGCAAAAGGCGGTTCTGGTAAAGCTTTTGGGTTGATTTCAGCCCGTTTGCCCGCTCCCCATGCCGGGGGCGGGCTTTCTTTTTTTCTAAATATGGGTTTGTTTTTTAGTGTGGTTCCCGCACGGGAAATTCTGCTGGCGCAGAGCCATGCCCCTCATTCCGGGGCGGGCATTTACTTTCTTTACGAAAAGAAAGCAAACAAAGATTCGCCCAAGGCTCCGCCTTCGGAATCCGTTTTGGGGAACGGTTCCGGTGAGAGCTGCCGATAGCCTCCGGGAAGGCGCTCTATGGTAAGTGTACACGCGCCTTGCTTTTTGGGAACAGGTAGTTTACCGGTTCTGTTCGGCGGCGCACCCTTACCGAGCGCTCTCGCTGGCTCGGAGAGAGCGGCGCTTCGCGCCGGTTCTTATTCCTCTCTTGCTTTCGCGAGAGAGGAATTATTTTTTATCGCAGTTCCCGCAGGGAAAATTCTGCTGGCGCAGGGCTTGCCCCTCGTGCCGGGGCGGGCACTTACTTTCGCGGAAGGGCGAAAGTAAGCAAAGGCCTTCCAAGGGGAGAGTTTCGATTCTCTCCCCTTGGATCCCCTCTCAACGACCAAAGGCTCTGCCTTTGGAAACCGGGAGGAGCTCCCGCTCTTGAGGGAAATTCCGCACAGGAACAAGCCTGTGCGCGCAGCTTCTGCGTAAGAAAGCTTTGATGCCCGCAAAAACAAAAAAGAAGCTCTCCGCTAACAGAAAGCATTCTTCTCCGAGCCAACAAGCACGCGCCTTGCTTTGTGAGAACAGGCAGTTAACTAATTCCGTTCAGCGGCGAAGCCGCACCTACAAACTGCGAGCCAACGAGAGCGCTTTGAAAATGCCCGCCGACAGACGGAACAGTAAGACTTATTTTCAGAGGAAGCTCGGAGAGTGGGCATTTTCAATGGAGCGCCTTCCCGAGGGCTTTCGTTTACACAATGAGGGATTGTTCCCCAAACGGATTCCAAAGGCGGAGCCTTGGCGAATCTTTGCTTCCTTTCTTTTCGCAAGAAAGGAAGTGCCCGCCCCGGCATGAGGGGCAATCCTGCGCCAGCAGAATTTCCACGGGAATCCCCGCAGAAAAAACAAATTCTTTTACATTGCGCACGCGCGTTGTTTTTGGGAAAACAGGCAGTTAACTAATTATGTTCAGTGGGGAAGCCGCACCCAAAAACTCCGAGCCAACGAGAGCGCTTTGAAAATGCCCGCCGACAGATGAGACAGCAAGACTTATGTTCAGATGAAGCCCGGAGAGTGGGCATTTTCAATGGAGCGCCTTTCCGGTGGCTGTCGGTGATGCTTTCAGGAGCTGTTCCCCTAAACGGATTCCAAAGGCGGAGCCTTGGCGAATCTTTGCTTCCTTTCTTTTCGCAAGAAAGGAAGTGCCTGCCCCGGCATGAGGGGCAAGCCCTGCGCCAGCAGAATTCCACGGGGAACCCCCGGAAAAGATAAATTCTTTTATAAGAAAAAAGCAAAGCCCCGCCCGGGCATGAGGGGCAAACCCTGCGCCAGCAGAATCCCCACGGGGAATCCTCACAAAAAAACAAATTCTTTTACAAGAAAAAGAGCGTAAGGGGCTCTGCCCGGTTACGGGATTGTTTCTTTACAGAAAATAGGGCTGACTGCTATAATCTAGACAAAACGGGCGGGTGGAACCCGCGGAAGAATGGAACCCTTTTAGGAAAAGAAAGGAGCCGATCCCCGTGAGAACCAAAAGAAAATATTCGATGGCTGTTTCAGCCATTGCGTTGGCGGCGGCAGCCTCCCTGCTCTTTACCGCCTGCTCTGCCAGCAGCGCTGCTCCCAACACCACCGCGGCTCAAACTATGGATGCGGCGGGTTCGTCGGTTACGGCCATTGCGAAGTCGGAGGAAAATGCAGGCGTGGCCGGTAGCGGAGCCGATACCGCTGCCGCGCAGAAAGCACTTTCCAGCCAGAAAATTATCGAGCGGCTGAACTACCATATGGAAACGCTGGAATTTGACAAATCGATTCAAACGCTGCAAACGCTCACAGAGCAGCTGGGCGGCTATATTCAGGAATCCGGTGTGGACGGCGACGGTGCGCTGCAGAAAAATGACAGCCGCACGGCCCATTATGTACTGCGGATTCCACAGGAGAAGCTAAAGGCGTGGAAAGAACAGTCCGGAACCATCGGCTCGGTGCTGAACGTTTCCAGCAGCAGCGAAAACATTACAGAAAGCTACTACGACACCGAAGCGCATTTAAGCGCGCTGCGCACCCAGCAAACACGCCTGTTGGAGCTGATGAAAAAAGCCGACAAAATGGCCGATATTGTGGAGCTGGAAAAGGCCTTGGCCGATGTTACCTACCAGATTGAACAGCTTACCGGCACCCTGCGCCAGTACGATTCTCTGGTGAATTACAGCACCATCACGGTGGATTTGTACGAGGTGAGCAAGGCGACGATTATCGACAAAACACCCGTAACGCTCGGCGAAAAAATCGCGTACCAGTTCCGGCAGTCGCTGCGCTGGCTGGGTGACGCGGGCGAGGGCGCACTCGTTGTAGTGATCGGCGGGCTGCCGATTCTGCTGCTGATCGCAGTGGCCGGCGGCATTGTCTGGCTAGTGACGCGTCGCAAGAAGCGCCGTGCGCAGCCGGCCGCCCCGCCAAAGGACGGGGAAGAGGACGGCAATCCTCCGAAGCTTCCGCCGCAGGAATAAAACAGAACGGGGCTTACTGTTCCATCCAAAACGGATGGAAACGGTAAGCCCTGTTTTCAATTCAATGCAGCACGGCGGCTACTGCGTCAGCACACCGTTGTCTGAGAACAGCAGGATCAGAATATCGCGCTCAAAGCCCTTGTTGGCGTCGATATACACCAGCACCTGTTCCTTTTTTTTATCCTTGCTTTCACATAAAAATTCATACGTCGTTACTTCGTTGAGACCGGCGGTCGGGATGATGGCGAGCCTCCCTTCTTTTACCGTGAGATATGGGCTGACATTTTTTTGTGCCTCGGCCATGGTCAGCGCCACCTTGGGAACCGCGCGGTTAGTGTGGTTCATGACATAGCCGGTGGCGTCCACCTCGACGATCTCACCGTTGTCCATGGCGACGGATACCTTGATCAAATCGGGATAATACACGGTACCCTTGATGGCGTACGCAAAGTTAATAGTGCATTTGCCGTCGTGCATGAAGTAGTAGCTTTCCTTCATATCAGTAAAACCGCGGGAATCCAGGAACTCCTTTGCCTTTTTCAGCGCCGCCTTGTAATCCAGGTTGTCAGTGCCGATGTCACGCGGGTCGATCAGCCGAACAGGCACACCGCCCGCCTTGGTGATCGATACCCGAATATCGCCGTATAAAAAATTATATGCCGGCAGACCGCCCTCGTTGTCTGTGGTGTGGGTCAGCTTAGACTGGTCCACATTTAGAAACTTGGCGGCCAGGAGCTGTGCGTTGCCCTGCGGCACCCCGGCCTTTCCCTCAATCAGCTTTGGTGCTTGCTGGCCAATATGATCGGAGAACGGGCCGTCATAAATCAGCTTGGGGTAATCCTCGAAATCCTTAGCCACAGATTCCAGCTTATCACTGAATACCGGCTGCGACGCCCGCAGGCCTTTGACGAGCGATTCCGTTTCACCAATCTGCAACTCACCGGCGGAAAGCTCATCCTGCACCTGCGAAAGCCCCTGCCTTAGCTTAGTTGCATAGCCGCCAAGGCTTTGAATTTGAGTATATTCGTCTGCGCTGATTTTCCCCCCGGCGCTGACCTTGGCGGAAAGGGAGGTGGAGAAATCCCCAACCTGCGCCAGAAATTTGCTCATGTTGTCAAATTCGTCGCCTTTTAGCGGCAGGGCGGAAAGAGCGGCTTTCGCGCTGCTGGAATCGCGCATCAGGCGCGCGGCCACGCCGTTTTGCTGTGTGGAGGTGTTGGCGTAAACCGCCTTGGTGAGCGTTGTTTCAAGGCTGGACACATAGTCGCCCAAATCGCTGAGCGAGCGTCGGTAGCTATATTCCAGATCGGTGCGGTAACGGTTCGCGGTCCACCAGCCGCCAATGGCGGTGACGGTCAGCAGCAGTACCAGCGCGGCGGCTACGCTGCCGATTTGTAGTTTCCTTCTGCGGGTCATTTGCGTTCCCTCCGTTTCGTCATATATTTTGAGCTGGGCGGCGCTAAATATGCAAACAAAGGAAAATACATTGCAACTAAATTGTAAACTTATTTTTTAAAACAAGGTTGACAATAGTTTCCGATTTGTTATACTAGATTTTGTTGACCGGTTGGCTGATGGGGTTTCTGCGGATCATGACTGCACCAAACCTAAAAAATAAAGGAGGATTTGATTTTTGAAAGAGAGCAAAATCCGCGAGATGACGATGTGTACGCTGTTTGCGGCATTGATTGTGGTAGGCACCTTTATCCGGATTCCGATTCCGGTGGTTCCCTTTACTCTGCAGTTTTTATTTACGATGCTGGCAGGTTTGCTGCTGGGCGGGCGTTTGGGTGCGACCAGCGTAGGCATTTATATTGCTATGGGGCTGGTTGGGCTGCCTGTTTTTACAGAGGGCGGCGGAATTGGGTATCTGCTGAAGCCCAGCTTTGGGTACATTATTGGCTTTGCAATTGCCTCCTATGTGACGGGGCAGCTCGCAGGGCGGGACGTATCTCTGGGGTATGGCAGGCTTCTGTTTGCCAATTTTGTCGGGCTTGCGATTGTTTATTCCTGCGGGATGGCCTATTACGCGTTCATCAGCGCCTTTTATCTGGGTACACCCATCGGGCTTTGGCCGTTGTTTTTATATTGCTTTCTTCTGGCTGTACCGGGAGATATTGCGCTGTGCTTGCTGGCAGCTGTGGTTGCCAAACGGGTTCGCCCTACGCTGCAAAGAGAGGTGAGCGTCGGGTGAACGAGAATGTGCTGGAAGAAAAGGAACGGCAGCAGCTTCGTGAAAAGTGCGGAACAAAAGGCTTGTTCGTGACCGCCACCGGAACGGATATGGGAAAAACCTATATCACCGCACTGCTGGTGCGAGCGCTGCGGCAGGCCGGGTATAACGCCGGGTATTACAAGGCGGCCCTCAGCGGAGCAGACTCCATTGGAGAAAGCGACGCCGGGTATGTGAACCGCATCGCGGAGATTGGCCAGAGGGAGGAGCTTCTGCTGTCTTATCTATACAAGAATGCGGTTTCCCCCCATTTGGCGGCACAGTGGGAAGAAAATCCCGTTCGGTTGGAAAAAATCCTCCTGGATTACCGGGCGGCCTGCTCCCGGTATGATTACGTGACGGTGGAAGGCAGCGGCGGAATTGTCTGCCCCATTCGCTGGGACGAAGAAAAGCATCTGCTGTTGGAGGATATTGTAAAAGCGCTGGGTCTGGGAACGGTAGTGGTTGCCGATTCCGGGCTTGGCACCATCAACGCTGCGGTGCTGACGGTGGAATATTTGCGGAACAGGCAGATTCCGGTGCGGGGAATCATTCTGAACCGGTATTCCGGCGGAAAGATGCAGGAGGATAATCTTTATATGATCGAGAAGCTTTCTGGTGTGCCGGTGATTGCACGGGTAAAGGAAGGGCAGCAAAATATGGACTGTTCTGCGGAGACGATCAAAGCGTTGTATGAATAAGGGGAAAAGAAAATGAATTTAGTGGAGAAGGATTTAAAGTATATTTGGCATCCCTGTTCTCAGATGAAGGACTACGAAACTCTGCCCCCGATTGTGATCGACCATGGGCAGGGCGTGTACCTGTATGGAGAGGACGGGAAGGAGTACATCGATATTGTCAGCTCCTGGTGGTGTAATCTGCTGGGTCACTGCAATCCCCGCATCAATGAGGAAATCAAGGCACAGCTGGACCGGCTGGAGCACGTGATCTTTGCTAATTTTACCCATGAGGGAGCAATCCGGCTGTGTGAGCAGCTTGTGAAGATTTTGCCTGCGGGGCTGACAAAATTCAATTTTTCAGATAACGGGTCGGCGGCAGTGGAGTGTTCCCTAAAAATGGCCTTTCAGTATCAGAACCAGACCGGCCACCCGGAAAAAACCCGGTTTATGTGTCTTTCGGAGGGCTACCACGGCGAAACTGTGGGCGCTCTTTCCGTAGGCACACTGGACCTTTACGCAAAGCTGTACCGCCCCATTCTGCTGGATACCATCCGCATTCAGGCGCCGGATTGCTTCCGGTGTCCCTATGGAAAATGCAGGGAGGACTGCGCCTGCGAGTGCTTTGAGCACGCCGAGAAGGCGTTCGAACAGCATGCCGCAGAAACCTGCGCCATTATTGTGGAGCCCCTGCTGCAGGGGAGCGCTGGCATGCGGATTTACCCGCCCCTGTACCTGAAAAAGCTGCGCGCTCTTTGCAACCGGTACGGCGTTCTTTTGATCGCCGATGAAATTGCCACCGGATTTGGCCGCACCGGGAAAATGTTTGCCTGCGACCACGCGGGGATTTCTCCCGACATTATGTGCATTTCAAAAGGGTTGACCGGTGGGTACCTGCCGATGGCCATCACCGTGACCACGGACGAAATTTACAACGCTTTTTATGCCGATTACAGCGAAGGCAAGGCGTTTATGCACAGCCATACTTACAGCGGTAACCCGTTGGGGTGCGCCGCCGCTTTGGCAGTCCAAAAGATATTTCGCACAGAACCGGTTCTGGAGGATGCGGCCAGACGGGCAAAATACCTGAATCAGACGCTGAACAGGGCGCTCAAAGAGCACCCGAATGTAGGCGAAATCCGCCATATCGGCCTGATTCACGCAGTGGAGCTGGTACGTGACAAAAAAACAAAAACAGATTTTGACCCAAAGCTGCGGGTGGGATATCAAATCTATCAAAAAGCCCTGAAGAGGGGACTGTTGCTGCGCCCGCTCGGGAATGTCCTCTATTTTAATCCGCCGCTGATTATCACCGAAGAGCAGATTGACTGCGCGGTGGAGCGCTGTGTAGCGGCCATGAACGACGTCTTATAGTGTTTTTCGTGCCGGGCCCGGCGGTAGATTTCTCCCAGTCTGCTGCCGGGCCGGTACCTTTTCGGCCGGGAGTCATTCCTCTGTTTTTTTCTGTGTTCGGATTCTCTCATTCGCTTGCCCGAAATGCTTTTCACAGCTCAGGTTTTATGGTATAATAACAAATCAGATTATATAACGAAAACGGAGCGGAGCGGTGAAATGGTAATATTGGGAATTGACCCGGGGTACGCGATCGTCGGGTACGGCGTGGTGAGCGCGCGCTCGGGCAAATACCGCCCGATGGAATATGGCGCGATCACTACACCGGCAGGCGAGGTGTTTGAAGAGCGCCTGGTGTCGATTTACGATTCCCTGTGCGCGGTTCTGGCGCATAACCGACCCGATGCGGTTTCCATCGAAAAGCTGTATTTTACGAACAACAAAACAACCGCAATCGGCGTTGCGGAGGCGCGCGGAGTCATTCTGCTGGCGGTGCGCAAGGCCGGAGTGCCGGTGTTTGAGTATACACCGCTTCAAGTAAAGCAGGCCGTTACGGGCTACGGGCAGGCAAAAAAGCCGCAGGTGATGGAAATGACCCGAAAGCTTTTGTGCCTGACAGAGCTGCCGAAGCCGGATGACACCGCGGACGCGCTGGCGATGGCCATCTGCCATGGGCAGGCGGCAGGCTCGCCCTTGCGCAGGGCCATTCTGTCGGGAGGAATCAGATAAATGTTTTACAGTGTATCGGGCATCTTAATTCATGCGGAACCCACGTTAGCCGTGATTGAATGCGGCGGTGTGGGCTTTAAGTGCTTTACCTCGATGAGTACACAGCGTTCCCTGCCGCAGATCGGCGAGAAGGTTCGCCTGTTCACGCACCTGAGCGTGCGTGAGGACGCACTCGATTTGTTTGGATTTTACACGATGACGGAGCTGAACTGCTTTAAGATGCTGACGTCTGTCAGCGGGGTGGGCGCAAAGGTGGGCATTTCGATTCTGTCGGAGCTGTCGCCGGAGCAGGTGGCGCTCGCGGTGGCTTCGGGGGACAGCAAGGCGCTGTCCCGTGCCAGCGGCGTTGGCCCCAAGCTCGCGCAGCGCATCGCGCTGGAGCTGAAGGATAAAGTAAAAAAGATGGGCGTGGCAACGGCTTCCGCCGGGGAATTGGCTGTGAACCCTGCCATCGGCAACGCGGCGGGCGCGGTCAGCGCGCTGGCAGTGCTGGGCTGGTCGCCCACCGAGGCTGCGCAGATTGTCGGCAGGTTCGACAGTGCCCTGCCGGTGGAGGAGCTGATTCGGCTGTCACTGAAATCGATGGGAGGACGATAAGGCATGGAATTTTCCTTTGAAAACGAACTCGATCTGGAAAACCGTGTCGTCGCCCCTGACTATAACCCTGAGGACGCCGAGGTGGAAAACCCCCTGCGTCCGCGCGTGCTTTCGGAATACATCGGCCAGCAGAAGGTCAAGGAAAATCTGGCGGTGTTCATGGAGGCGGCAAAGCAGAGAAAAGAAACGCTCGACCACGTTCTGCTGTACGGCCCGCCGGGCCTTGGCAAAACGACGCTCGCGGGGATCATCGCGAACGAGATGGGAGTGGGGGTGCGCATTACCTCCGGACCGGCGATTGAAAAGCCGGGTGATCTGGCGGCAATCCTGACGAACCTTTCCCCCGGCGATGTGCTGTTTATTGATGAGATTCACCGCCTGTCGCGCAGTGTGGAGGAGATTTTGTATCCTGCCATGGAGGATTTCGCGCTCGACATTATTACCGGCAAGGGGCAGATGGCGGCTTCGTATCACCTGCCGCTGCCGCCGTTTACGCTTGTGGGCGCGACAACGCGCGCCGGGCAGCTTTCGGCGCCCCTGCGCGACCGCTTCGGCGTTGTGCTGCGGCTTGAGCTGTATTCGCCGGAGGAGCTGGCGAAGATTGTCACCCGCAGCGCCGGGATTTTAGCGATCCCCATTGACCCGGACGGCGCTCTCGAGCTAGCCTCGCGCTCACGCGGCACGCCGCGTATCGCAAACCGCCTGCTGCGCCGTGTGCGCGATTTTGCGCAGGTGATCAGCGACGGAGTCATTACGGTGGAGGCCGCGCGGCGCGCGCTCAACCGGCTCGAGGTGGATGAAATCGGCCTGGACGCGAACGACCGCCGCATGCTGCGCACGATGATTGACTATTACCGTGGCGGCCCGGTCGGCCTTGATACGCTTGCCGCCGCCATCGGCGAGGAATCCGTTACGCTCGAGGATGTTTACGAGCCGTACCTCATTCAGATTGGCTTTTTGAGCCGTACCCCCCGCGGGCGCTGTGTAACGCGGGCGGCATACCTGCATTTGGGCCTTACTCCGCCGGAGGATTTGGGTGGAGCGCAGCAAAAGCTGTTTTAATTCTAAAAGATACGATTCCCCCCGCCGATGGCGAGGGAAAAGAACGCAGAATAAATAACGATCCAATGATCGATGGGAGACGCAAGATGGGAAGACTATTTGGAACCGACGGCGCCAGAGGCGTCGCGAACGCAGATTTAACGTGTGAGCTGGCAATGAATATCGGCCGCGCGGCAGCCATGGTGTTAGGCAAGGGCGGCAGACGCCACCCGAAAATCCTGATCGGAAAGGATACCCGCATTTCTTCCGACATGCTCGAGAGCGCATTGGCGGCGGGGCTTTGCAGCATTGGCGCGAATGTGGTTCACCTGGGCGTGGTGCCTACCCCCGCCGTGGCGTATCTGGTGAAGAAATACGGAGCCGACGCGGGCGTAATGATCTCCGCCTCGCACAACCCCTGCGAGTTCAACGGCATTAAGATTTTCAGCAGCACCGGCTATAAGCTGCCCGACGCGTTGGAGGAACAAATTGAGGCGATTGTGCTTGACCACGAGGAGCACCCCCAGTTCCCCACCGGAGGCGAGGTTGGTTCTATTTCTGCCGCGCCCCAGGCGCTGCGCGATTATATCGATCATGTGAAAAGCACGGTGCCGGAGGGTGCGCTCAAAGGCCTGCGCGTTGCGCTGGACTGCGCGAACGGCTCTGCCGCGACGACCGCGCAGACGCTGTTCACCGAGCTGGGGGCCGAGTGCCACATGCTCTCCGATGCGCCGAACGGGGTGAATATTAACGACAACTGCGGCTCTACCCATATGGAACCGTTGATGGAATATGTAAAAGCGAATCAAATGGATGCCGGACTGGCGTTTGACGGCGACGCCGACCGCTGCCTTGCGGTAGATGAGCAAGGCCAGCTGGTAGACGGCGATTTTCTCATGGCGATCTGCGCACTCGATCTTAAATCGCAGGGCCGTTTGGCGAAAAGCGCCGCCGTGGGCACAATCATGACAAATATGGGCTTTATCCGCTTCTGTGAGGAAAACGGAATAAAGTTTGCCGCCACCAAGGTGGGCGACCGCTATGTGCTGGAGGAAATGCTGCAGGAGGGCTATAACTTCGGTGGCGAGCAGAGCGGGCATATCATTTTTCTCGACCACGGCACAACGGGCGACGGACAAATGACCGGCGTGCAGCTGCTGACGATTCTCAACCGCCGCTCGGCGCATCTGTCGAGCTTGGCGACGCTGATGGCCCGTTACCCGCAGGTGATGGTCAACGTGACCGTCAGCCGCGAGGGCAAGCTGCGCTTCTATACCGACTCTGAGGTTGGCGAGGCGATAGAGCGTACCAAAGAACGCCTTGGTACCCGCGGCCGCGTTGTGGTTCGACCTTCCGGTACGGAACCGCTGCTGCGTGTGATGATCGAGGGTGAGGATCACAATGAAATTAGTGCGTTGGCACATGAGCTGGCCGATGTGGTGCGCGAGCGCCTGGCCTAACGGAGGAATCATTTGAGAGCTGCAAACTGGAAAGACTACGAATTGCTTGACGCTTCGGACGGGGAGCGGCTGGAGCGCTGGGGCGAGATTATTTTAATCCGACCCGACCCACAGATTATTTGGAAAACACCGCGCGAGCACCCGATGTGGAAGCGCGCCCACGCGCGCTACCTGCGCTCGAATACGGGCGGCGGGCGCTGGGAGGAATACCGCACGGTGCCGGGCATGTGGAAAATCAAATACCATGAGCTGACGTTTCAGCTTAAAACCATGGGCTTTAAGCACACCGGTATTTTTCCCGAACAGGCTGTGAACTGGGATTTTGTGATGGGTAAAATTCGCGGCGCGGGAAGGCCGATCAAGGTGCTGAACCTGTTCGGCTACACGGGCGCGGCTACGCTGGCGTGCGCTTCGGCGGGAGCCGAGGTTTGCCATGTGGACGCCTCCAAGGGAATGGTGGCGTGGGCCAAAGAGAACGCGGCGGCCTGTGGCTTTACGGACAAGCCCGTTCGCTGGCTGGTGGACGACTGCGTTAAATTTGTGCAGCGCGAGCAGCGCCGGGGCAACACCTACGACGGCATCATTATGGACCCGCCCTCCTATGGGCGCGGGCCGGGCGGCGAGGTGTGGAAGCTCGAGGAGCAGCTGTACCCGCTGGTGCAGCTCTGCGTGCCGCTGCTTTCGAAGAATCCCCTGTTTTTTGTCCTGAATTCCTACACCACGGGGCTTTCCCCCTCGGTGATGGCATATTTGCTGGCAACCCTTTTACAAAAGGAGTTCGGGGGCTCCGTTTCGGCGGATGAAATCGGACTGCCGGTCACCCAGAGCGGCCTGGTGCTGCCCTGCGGCAATACCGCGATCTGGGCGGGTTGAACCTGCCCCGGCTCGAGGGACAAGCTAAAAATTATTAATTGCGAGAAAAGAAGGAACATCCTTCTTAAAATGGAGCAGCTATGGAATATCTCAAGGCGGAACACGTGTCGTTTTTTTACGACGCGGCGGAGGAAGGGGAACAGGCGGAGCAAGTGCTGCGCGATGTTTCCATGGGAATCAGGAAGGGTGAGTTCGTCGCCCTTTTAGGGCATAACGGCTCGGGGAAATCCACGATGGCCAAGCACTTTAACGCCATGCTGCTGCCCAGCGGCGGCCGGGTGTATGTGGATGGAATGGATACCATCGACGAGAGCCTCAAATACGAAATCCGCCGGCGCGTTGGGCTGGTGCTGCAAAATCCCGACAATCAGCTGGTGGCCAGCATTGTGGAGGAGGATGTGGCGTTCGGACCGGAAAATCTGGGCGTGCCCCCGGCGGAAATCCGCAAACGGGTGGATACGGCGCTCGAAGCGGTGGGAATGTTGGAATATGCTTCGCATTCCGCATACAAGCTTTCCGGCGGGCAGAAGCAGCGCGTCGCTATTGCGGGAATTATCGCGATGCAGCCCGACTGCATTGTGCTGGATGAGCCGACCGCCATGCTCGATCCTCGCGGCCGCACGGAGGTCATGGAAACCATCCGCCGGTTAAACCGCGAGCATGGGATTACAGTGGTGCTCATCACCCATTACATGGACGAAGCCGTGCAGGCCGACCGTGTGATCGTGATGGACAGCGGAGAAATCCTGCTGGAGGGTGCGCCCCGCGAGGTGTTTTCCCATGTGGAGCTACTGCGGGAACACAGGCTGGACGTTCCCCAGGCCACGGAGCTTTTGTACCGGCTGGGTAAGGCCGGCTGTACCGTACCCGAGGGTGTTTTGAACGAAGAGGAATGCGTGGCCGCCCTGGAGCTGCTGCTGAACGCCTGATCCGGCGAAACGGAGGAACAAAACGGCATGTCCGAAGTCATATTGGAAACAAAAAATTTAACATACCGGTACGGGGTGGGCACGCCTTTGGAGCAGGTTGCGGTGGACGAGGTCAATATCTCGATTCGCCGGGGCGAGTTCCTGGGTGTGATTGGTCATACCGGTTCGGGAAAATCGACGCTAATTCAGCAGCTCAACGGCCTGATGCGCCCTACCTCTGGCCAGGTGCTGCTCAACGGAAACGATATTTGGGCGGAGCCCAAGAAAATTCGCGCGGTGCGCTTTCAGGTGGGGCTGGTGTTCCAGTACCCGGAATACCAGCTGTTTGAAGAAACCGTGTTTCGCGACATCTGCTTCGGCCCGCGTAACATGGGGCTTTCGGAGGACGAGGTCAAGGACCGCGCTCTTGGCGCGGCGGAGTTTGTAGGCCTTCGACCCGAGCTTCTGGAAAAATCCCCGTTCGAGCTTTCGGGCGGTGAAAAGCGCCGGGCGGCGATTGCCGGTGTGGTCGCGATGGACCCCGAGGTGCTGGTTTTGGATGAGCCCGCCGCGGGGCTGGACCCGCAGGGCCGTGACCAGCTGCTGGAGCAAATCCGCAGCTACCACCAGAAGCGCGGCAATACGGTGCTTTTGGTGTCGCACAGCATGGAGGATATTGCCCGTGTGGCAGACCGCGCGCTGGTGATGAACCATGGAAAGGCCGTAATGCTCGATACCGTGCAGCGGGTGTTTTCACGCCGGAATGAGCTGGAGAGCATGGGTCTGCGCGTGCCACAGATTACAAAAATTATGAGTCTGCTCCGTGCGAAGGGCTACCCCGTGAATGAGGGCGCGCTCACAGTGGACGAAGCGCTGCGCGATCTGCTGCCGCTGCTGCGCGAAAGGGGGTGCGTGCGATGATTCGGGACATTACGCTCGGCCAGTATTTTCCGGGGAAATCCCTTGTTCACCGCATGGATGCCCGCGTGAAGATCGTTCTAACCTTTGTGTTTATTATTTTTATTTTTATCGCGAACAATCTGCCCGCCATGCTGCTGATGGTGGGAATGGTACTGTGCGCCATGCTGCTTTCGGGCATTTCGGTGCGGCAGTATTTAAAAAGCCTGAAGGCCGTCATCATTGTTGTGGCGCTCACGGCGGTGCTGAACCTGTTTTACGGCAGCGGCGATATTCTGGTGCAACTGGGCTTTCTGACCATCCGCACCGGCGGTGTGATCAACTGTGTGTTTATCGCCGTGCGTATCATCAGTCTGATTCTGTTTAGCTCGGTGCTGACGTTCACCACGTCGCCGACCGACATGACCGATGCGCTCGAGCGCATTATGAAGCCGCTTAAGGTCTTTCACATCAAGGTACACGAGATCGCGATGATGATGACCATCGCGCTGCGCTTTGTGCCGACGCTGCTGGAAGAAACCGATAAGATCATGAGCGCGCAGAAGGCGCGCGGGGCCGATATGGAAAGCGGCGGGGCCATTCAGCGCGCTAAGGCGCTGATCCCGATTCTGATTCCGCTGTTTGTGTCGTCGTTTCGACGGGCATATGAGCTTGCGATGGCGATGGAGTGCCGCTGTTACCGCGGCGGCGAGGGCCGCACGAAGATGAAGAGCCTGCACATGACTGCTCTGGACGGGTGGGCGATTGCGGTTTCCTCCGCTGCGTGCGCCGGTACGCTGGCATGCGCCGTGCTGCTGCCCAGCCTGTTTTAGGGGGGGTGCCATGCGGAACATTCTTTTTAACATTGCCTACGACGGCTCCGCTTACCACGGGTGGCAGGTGCAGAACAACGCCGTTTCGGTGCAGGAGGTCTTTCAGCAGGCGATGCTTCAGGTGGTTGGCTGTGTGCCGGACGTAAAGGCCTGCAGCCGAACCGATACCGGCGTACACGCGCGGCAGTTCTGCATCAGCGCGAAGATCGAGCGCGACATTCCGTGCGAGCGGCTTACGCCCGCGATGAATCACTTTTTGCCGCCGGATGTTGCGGTGCTTTCCTGCCGTGAAATGCCGATGGACTTTCACGCGCGTTACTCGTGCCGGGGCAAAGAATACGTTTATCAGTTCTGGAACGCCCCGGTGCGCGACCCGTTTCTGTACGGTTACGCCCTGCATTATTGGTACCCGATGGATTTGGAACGGCTCAACCGCGCAGCCGCTCATTTTATTGGTACGCACGATTTTACCTCCTTCTGCACAATTGACGCGCGCGACCCCGGCAATATGGTTCGCACTGTGACAAAGGCCGAGGTGAGCCGCGAGGGAGATATGGTGCGGTTTACGGTGGCGGCGAACGGCTTTTTGTATCATATGGTTCGCATTATGGCGGGCACGCTGCTGCGCGTGGCCCAGGGTAAATTCGAGCCGGAGCAGATTTCGCAGATTCTGGAGCAGCGCAACCGCCACATTGCAGGGCCTACTGCTCCTCCCGACGGACTGTATCTGAACCGTGTCTTTTACGATGAGGAAGTGATGGGATGACCCGAAAAACCAAGGGAAAGCGCTTTTTGGACGATGAGAGCGATCTGGAGGAGCTGGGCCGTGAGGGAAACCCGAACGCAAGAGAGCGCCGCGAGCGGGTCGTGTTCCCGCAGATGCCCCGCTGGCTGTACCGCGTGATTCTGATTCTGCTGATTTCGGTGGCGGGTCTGCTCGTATGGTTTAACCGAGACAACCTGTCACCGCAGAACATCGGCGGGTGGATCCAGTCAAAGGTGGTTGGCATGGGCGTGGGCGACGGCTACCCCGCCGCGCTTGACAATGGACGCAACGTGGCCCCCGGCAATTTTTTTGCCGCGGACAAAAACGTGGTTGTGGTCAGCGATACTTCGATTACGATGCTCAACTCTACCGCCAAGGAGCTGGCGCGCCGCCAGCACAGCTTTTCCAATCCCGTGGCCAAAGCCTGGGGCCAGCGCGTACTGGTGTATAATCTGGGTGGCACGGGCTACCAGGTGGAGAGCATCTCCAAAGCGGGGGAGCGCCGCATTGCCGATTCGGATATTCTCGCTGGAGCGATTTCCGGTAACGGGCGCGTAGCCCTTGCGACTGAAAGCCAGGGGTACCATTCGCGCATGACGGTATACCAAGAAAATGGCAAGGCGTTTTATACTTACGATTTTTCAGAATACTACATTACTCATATTGCGTTGAATCGCAGCGGCACCCGCGCTGCTGTGGCCGGGGTGGCCGCGAAGAACGGCGCAATGGTTTCGGTGGTGTATCTGTTCGATTTCGGCAGCCCGAAGCCGGTGTCGCAGCTTACTTATCAGGATAATCTGGTGCTTTCCCTCGATTACGGGCAGAACGGCGCCATTGTTGCGGTGGGCGACCAGCTCACGAGTGTGATTTCAGAAAATGGCGAAAAAACGGATTACGGTTACGGTTCACAAAGCTACCTTGGCAGCGCGGTGGATAACGGCCGCACGGCGCTTCTGCTGGCGCCCTATGCCAACGCGGATTCCGCCAGCCTGGTGCTGGTCGACGCGAAGGGTAAGCAGACAGCCTCAGTGCCAATGGGGCAAAAGGCAGAATCCATATCGCTGTACGGCGACACCGCCGCGGTGCTGCTCAGTGATGAAACAATTCATGCCTACACCGCGTCCGGCGGGGCGCAAAAGGGTGCGTGCAGCGGCGGGAAAGATGCCCGCGCGCTCACACTGCGGGATGAAAGCTCGGTGTACGTGCTGGGCTTCAGTGAAATCCGCTTAGAACACTTTGCCGCACAGCAGGAGCAGAACACAGCGCAGAACGCCGCCGGGAGCGCGGTCTCGGGCTGATCAACAAACGGCTCTTTCCCTCCGGTTTCCGGCAGGGGAGAAAGGGCCGTTTTCTGCTCTTTTCGACAGGGCGATTGTTTACACTTTGTTTTTTTTCTAACCTTGCCGTAATATTTGCTTTGTGATATATTATAGAGAAAAGACCCGCTCGGCGGGTTGTGAAATTCGGGAGGTTGCCTGTGAGTTTAATTGATTTAATACTGGTTGCGATTCTCACCTGGTTTACAATTGTTGGCTGCGAAAAAGGGCTGATCCGTTCCGTGGCCGGGTTTGTCGGCTATGTGATCGCCTCTGCTGCTGCGGCTGTGATCGGCCGCATGGCGGCGGGTGCTTTGTTTCAGAATTTTATTTATGACAATCTGGTGGGGAAAATTACAGAGACCCTGCAGAAAACAGCGGGCCAGGGAGCCGAGCAGAAGGCTCAGGCGCTCCAGGATTCGCTGCCGTCCTTCCTGGGAAGTGGTCTTTCCGGCGACGGCCTTTTATCGACGCTGAACGGCTCGATCGAGAAGGCTGCGCCGCAGATCGCAAATCTGCTGTCCCCTTCGGTGATCGGTTTTACCCGCCTGGTGATTACGGTGGTTTTGTTCTCGGCGCTTTATTTTGTCGTCCGTCTTCTGGTGCGCTTGCTTGGTTCGGCGTTCCGCCTGCCGATTCTTCACCAGATTGACATGGCTGCCGGTGGCGTTGTCGGCTTTTTCAGTGGCTGCGCGATCGTGCTGCTGCTTTGCATGCTATTGCAGATCGGCCTGCCCATGATGAAGGGTGGTCTGTTCGGTATTACGCAGAGTGATTTGAAATCTTCCTGGGTCTACCAGTCTATTTATGAAAAAAGCCCGGTTAATTTCCTGTTCCCTGAGGAATAATGGGGGATAGCCCAGAGGCAGATGGGAGTGGAGAAATGAGGGACATCAACAAGAACATCACGATTCCGAATGCGCTTTCCGTTTTTCGAATCCTGCTGATTCCGCCATTTGTGCTTTATTTTTTGGCACAGCAGTGGCGTGCTGCCGGAGTCGTACTGGTGGTATCCGGCCTGACGGATTTGGTGGACGGTTATATTGCCCGCCATTTTAACCAGATCACCGAACTGGGTAAGCTGCTTGATCCGCTTGCGGATAAGCTGACGCAGGCCGCGGTGGCAGTGTGCATGGCAATTGCGGAGCCGGTTCTGGTGCCGTTTCTGGCAGTGTTTGTCCTCAAAGAAACGGTGATGATCATTGCGGCCTGTGTGCTGCTGAGGCGTAAAAAGCGCCCCACGGCTGCAAAGTGGTACGGCAAGGTAGCTACAACGATGTTCTACGTTTCGTTTTCGGTTATTTATGTGCTGAAAGGCTTTTTTCAATACGAAAACTTTTACCTTACCATTACGCTGTTATCGGCGACCGTCGGAATGATGGTCTATGCCTTTCTTCAATATTTTAAAATTTTCTGGACGACGCTTCATTCCGAAGACCCCAAGGATACGGTTGACCTGGAGCTGAAGGCCAGACGCACCATTTCCCGCAAGCAGGGATAACGGTGCCGGTTTGCCCCAATTTCGCCGCAGGGCAGCACCTCCAAAATCACCCGCAGAGTGTTGGTTCAAGCAAAGAAACACTCTCGTAACCCGTAGCGGCAGCGGAGGAAAGAATTCACAAGATGATTTGTTCAAGATGCAAAAAACGCCCGGCCGTTGTGTTTGTTGCCTCCAGTTCAGACGCAAAGGACGCCAGAGGATATTGCCTGAAATGTGCCAGAGAACTGGGGATTCAGCCTGTAAAGGACATGATGAACCAGATGGGCATTACGGAGGATCAGCTGGAAACGATGGAGGATCAGCTCGACGAGATGATGGGCGGGCTGGCGGAGACATCTGGCGATGGTGACAACGACGGCGATGGCTTTGTGCCCGGCGGCGCGGCCACGTTCCCGCTCATTCAGAGCATGTTTGGAAGTGGAAAATCCGCTCCGGAATCCGGCGGCGAAACGACCCAGACCGTGGAGCATAAAAAACCCGAAAACAAAAAGAAGCGCCGTAATATCGACACCTACTGCTCCGATCTGACGAAGCGGGCCAAGAACCACGAAATCGACCGCATTGTGGGCCGTGATCAGGAGATTGCCCGTGTGATTCAGATTCTGTGCCGCAGAACCAAGAACAACCCCTGTCTGATCGGCGAGCCCGGCGTTGGCAAAACCGCCATCGCGGAAGGACTTGCGATTCGCATTGCGGAGGGCAACGTGCCCGCCCGCCTGCGCAAAAAAGAAATTCACCTGCTTGATCTCACCGCGCTGGTGGCCGGTACGCAGTTCCGCGGCCAGTTCGAAAGCCGCATTAAGGGGCTGGTGGACGAGGTGAAGGCCGACGGTGATGTGATTCTGTTCATCGATGAGGTGCACAATCTGGTTGGCACCGGCGACGCCGAAGGCTCTATGAATGCCGCTAATATTTTAAAGCCAGCCCTTTCTCGCGGAGAAATTCAGGTGATCGGCGCGACTACCTTTACCGAATACCGCAAATACATTGAAAAAGACAGCGCGCTTGAGCGCCGCTTCCAGCCCGTGAAGATCGGCGAACCGTCTGTTGAGCAGACGACGCAGGTGCTGCTGGGCATCAAAAGCTATTACGAGGATTTTCACCGCGTGCATGTGCCGGACGATGTGATCCGCCGCGCGGTGGTGCTCTCCGAACGATATATCAGCGACCGGTTCCTGCCCGACAAGGCGATCGATCTGCTGGATGAAGCGTGCGCCAGCGCCGCGCTGCGTAATCAGAAAATGGCGGATTACGACACCGCTTCCTTCCGTTTGGATTCCCTGCGTCAGCAGGAAACCGACCTGACGGCGGACGGGGTAGACCCGGACTACGAGAAGCTGGCACAGGTACGCTATGAAATCGCCAGTCTGGAGGAGAAAACCCGCCAGCTGATGCCCGAAGCGCTCGGCAGTGATGTTGGCCTTGAGGATCTGGCGCATGTAATCGAGCTTTGGACGGGGATTCCGGCCAGCCGTGTGCAGGAAAGCGAGCTGAAAAAGCTCGCCGGCCTCGAGGAGCTGCTCAACAAAAAGGTGATCGGCCAGCAGGAGGCCGTTGCCGCCGTAGCCGCGGCTATCCGCCGCAGCAGGGTGCAGATCAGCCCTCGCCGCCGCCCGGCTTCGTTTATCTTTGTCGGCCCCACCGGCGTGGGAAAGACCGAGCTGGCCAAGGTGATTTCGAAAGAGCTGTTCGATACACCGGAAACGCTTATCCGCCTCGATATGTCTGAATTTATGGAGAAGCACTCCGTTTCGCGCATCATCGGTTCGCCGCCCGGCTATGTGGGCTACGATGAGGCCGGTCAGGTCACCGAGAAGGTGCGCCGCCGCCCGTATTCCGTGCTGTTGTTTGATGAGATTGAAAAGGCGCATCCCGATGTGATGAACATTTTGCTCCAGATTCTGGATGAAGGCCGAATCACCGACGCGCAGGGGCGCACCGTCAATTTTGAAAATACGATCATTGTTATGACCTCGAACGCGGGCAGCGAAAAACGCGAGGGCGCGCTCGGCTTTGCCAAGACCGACGCTGACGTGAGCCGAGAAAAAACGATGAAGGCTCTTTCCGAATTCCTGCGGCCTGAATTTTTGAGCCGTGTGGATGAGGTGATTGTTTTCCGTGCGATGAACGCCGAGGATTACCAGAAGATCGCCGCGTTGATGCTCGATGAATACACCACAGCCCTCACGGAGCGTGGAATTCGGTTCGCCTACGACGAAAAGGCCGTGAAGTGGCTCGCAGAGCATGCCATCGGCGGCAAGAGCGGCGCGCGTGATTTGCGCAATCTGATCCGCCGCAAGGTGGAGGATCGCATCACCGCAGAGATTGTGGAACACAGCGATTCATCTTTGTCTGGAATTGCCGTAACAGAAGAAAATGATGAAATAAAGTTGCAAATAATTTGATGCTTGTCTTGACAATTTGTCTTGGAGCGTGTTATAATTCATAACGTCGCTTTTGATTGCGGGTGTAGTTCAGTGGTAGAACTCCAGCCTTCCAAGCTGGTCGTGTGGGTTCGATTCCCATCACCCGCTCCAAGACATTCGCGCCAATAGCTCAGCAGGATAGAGCAACTGCCTTCTAAGCAGTAGGCCAGGGGTTCGAGTCCCTTTTGGCGCGCCATATATGGTGGATGTAGCTTAGCTGGTTAAAGCGCCAGTTTGTGGCACTGGAGATCGTGGGTTCGAATCCCATCTTCCACCCCACTAAAATGAGGCGAGGCAAAGATGAAAATTTTTGCCTCGTTCTTATTACCTTTTTCAATTGCTGATGGGCTGTAGCCAAGCGGTAAGGCAACGGACTTTGACTCCGTCATTGCGATGGTTCGAATCCATCCAGCCCAGCCACCAGCTTGAAGCTGGACACAAATCGCGCACTCACATTTGTGGGTGCGTTTTGTTTTATGCCCGCGCCGAAAGCCTGCATTGATATTGAGTATCATAAAGACCGCCGATTTTATCGATGGTCTTTGCTTTTTACATAGGTATGTAAGCCTTCTATTTGAGCAATTCGTCGTATGATGTTCCAAGCACGTCACGAATTCCGCGAAGCTGCGTTGCGTAGATATGTTGTATTCCCCGTTCAATTTTTACGAGAGTTTCTCGCGTCATTTCGACATTGGAAAGCTGAAGTTGACGGATTAATTCTGTTTGACCAATCTTCTTTTTCAGTCTGATCTCTCTGATGTTTCGGCCGATATGAATTTCATCTTGCTTAATCTTTTGATCGCTCATCACTATGCCCTCCATGCTTGAACTGATTTTAGTCCATTTATCTTGATTGTAGAAGAAACAAATGATATAATGGGACTGATTTGAGTCCAATTTAAACGAGAGAGGTGAATGTGCTTGAAAAAGGTTACCATAATGATTGATGATTATTTATACCAATTTTATGAAAAGATCGGAGAGAATGCCGGCGGTAGGAATCAGGAGCAAGTGATAGTGGATTCTCTGTTCAAACTTGCAGGTGAGTTATCAGTGAATACTTTGAATGAGAAAGAGCAGCTGAAATCAAAGAGTTAAAATCACCACTAATCCAGAAAAAGAGTCCGAACGCAAATTGCGTTCGGACTCTTTTCTTAACAATTCAGCGGCTGAACGATAAGGAACGTGTGCTTTATGTTTGGCAGCAACAGGAATAAAGGCAGAATGGCTGAAATGAATTATCAAAAGAGTTGAAATACGTCTGCTGCAGAAAAGAAGCTTTCACATAAGTGGAAGCTTCTTTTCTTTCGTTTTGTTCTATGATATACTTGTTTTTATAAATGCAAATCAATCATAACCCTGTAATGCGAACCGTGCGGTTTTTAAACAGCGCTGCTTGCTGTTACAGGGACGGGAAAGGGGTATAGAAAGATGATATTCCGAAACGGAGAGCGCTCCGACAGCGAACAGTTGACGGAAATGCGAGTGGAATACCTGAAAGCGGATTGGGGAACTCTGACGGAAGAGCAGGAAGCGGCGGTGAAAGAACAGCTGCCGGGTTATCTGGAACGTGATCTGGGGGAAAGCCTGACTGCCTATGTGGCGGAAGAAAACGGGCGCCTGGCCGGTACGGTACTGATGCTGATTGTGGAGAAGCCCGCCGGGCCGTCTGCGCTCAACGGCAAAACCGGAACGCTGATGAACGTTTATGTTCTCCCCGAGTACCGCAAGCTGGGTCTGGGTGCGAAGCTGGTCACCATGGCGCTGGAGGATGCGCGGCAGAGAGGCTTGTGCCATGTGGATCTTCAGGCAACCGCGCAGGGAAGAAAATTGTATGAATACCTTGGGTTCCAAAAGTCGGAATCACACTATACTCCCATGGTGTTCGAGCTGTAAGCAGAACCCACCGGATGCTGCGTGAAAGAGAGGCATTTGCTGCCGCCCACTTGTTTCAGAGGGCTCTTTCGCGTGGCTTTTTGCGGCCTTTATAAAAATTCCGACAGACGGTTGACACGGCGGTAAGGATGTAGTAATATATAATATATTAATTCATATATGATTACTACGAAATAAATGGAACTCTTTTCTGGGAACGCCGTATCATAGAAAAAGTATTTTAAAATATTTTTTCAAAGTATTTGATATGACATATGAGGAAGGAATCAGACTTTGGATTTTGAGTTTATCAGGCAAAATGTGCCCATGTATCAGACTGCGGCGCTGCTGACACTGCGAATCGCTCTGTGGGGCGTTTTGTTTTCGTTTTTACTTGGGCTGTTCTGCAGCCTTATTCAATATTATAAGGTACCTGTGCTGCGCCGGATTGTCGGCATATACATTGAGCTTTCGCGCAATACGCCGCTGTTGGTTCAGTTGTTTTTTCTGTATTTTGGCCTGCCAAAGCTGGGCGTTGTTATTGACTCTGAAAGCTGCGCCGTCATGGGGCTGGCCTTTCTGGGTGGCAGCTATATGGCAGAGGCGTTCCGCAGCGGGCTTGAATCTGTGGAGAAAGGTCAGCTGGAGGCCGGGCTCAGCATTGGGCTGGAGCATTCGCAGATCATCCGCTATGTAGTGCTGCCGCAGGCGCTCTCCGTTTCGGTTCCGGCACTGTGCGCAAATGTGATTTTTCTAATCAAAGAAACGTCGGTGTTCAGCGTGGTGGCTCTAGCAGACCTGATGTATGTTGCGAAGGATTTGATCGGCTTGTATTACAAAACAGATGAGGCGTTGTTTCTGCTTGTGACCTCCTATCTCATCATCCTGCTGCCGATTTCGATTGCCTCTTCGCTTCTGGAAAGGAGGCTGCGCTATGCAGGATTTGGGAATTAGCGTTTTGCTTGACGGGCGCAATTTCGTCCGACTGCTGGAGGGCCTTTGGGTTACGGTGCGCATTGCACTGCTTTCCGTGGTGATTTCGATGGTGCTGGGTGTTCTGCTTGGCATGGTGATGACGCTGAAAAATCCGATTACGAAGGCGCTTTCCCGCGTGTACCTTGAAACGGTGCGTATCATGCCGCAGCTGGTGCTGCTATTTCTGGTGTATTTTGGGGTGACAAAAACGTTTGGCATTCACCTTTCGGGTGAGGTCTCCGCGGTGATTGTGTTCGTGTTCTGGGGCACGGCGGAGATGGGCGATTTGGTGCGCGGCGCGCTGATTTCAATCCCGAAGCATCAGTACGAAAGCGGCCGGGCGCTCGGTCTGACCGGCGTACAGATTTACCAATACATCATTATTCCGCAAACAATTCGGCGGCTGCTGCCGCTTGCAATTAATCTGGCCACCCGTATGGTCAAAACCACCTCTCTCATCGTGCTGATCGGCGTGGTGGAGGTACTCAAGGTGGGCCAGCAGATTATTGAGGCAAACCGTTACACGGCGCCCAGCGCGGCTTTGTGGGTTTACGGTGCGATTTTCTTCCTGTATTTTCTGGTATGCTTCCCCATTTCGCGTTTGGCGGGAAGATTGGAAAAAAGATGGCAGGAATAGGAGGAGTAGAAACGGATGGAGAAAACAGATGCGTTGCTGGAAATCCGGCATCTTAAAAAGGATTACGGTTCCGCCGATGTGCTGCGGGACGTTTCACTGACGGTGAAGCGCGGTGAGGTCGTTGTGGTAATCGGTCCCTCTGGCTGCGGAAAAAGCACCCTGCTGCGATGTATCAACGGGCTGGAGCCCATCCAGTCCGGAGAGATTTTGCTCAGCGGGCAGGTGCTGACAGACGGCACCGCCAAATGGAGCCAGATACGGCAGAAAATCGGCATGGTGTTTCAAAGCTACGAGCTGTTTCCTCATATGACGGTGCTGGATAACATTCTGCTCGGACCCTTAAAGGTGCAGGGCCGGCAAAAAGAAGAAGCCGTAAAAATGGCGGAAACCTTATTGGAACGTGTGGGCCTTCTGGAAAAGAAGAGTTCCTATCCTCGTCAGCTTTCGGGCGGGCAGAAGCAGAGAGTCGCGATTGTGCGCGCTCTGATGATGCAGCCGGAGATCATGCTGTTTGACGAAGTGACCGCGGCTCTCGACCCCGAAATGGTGCGCGAGGTGCTCGACGTGATGCTCGAGCTGGCAAAGGGCGGGATGACCATGGTGATCGTCACGCACGAAATGCAGTTCGCCAGAGCGATTGCCGACCGCGTGGTTTTTATGGACGGTGGCGAGATCGTGGAATCCGGTGAGCCGGAGGAGTTCTTTACGAAGCCGAAAACAGAGCGGCTTCAGCGCTTTTTGAATATCTTCACTTTTGAATAACTGGAAAGAGGGATTACTTTATGAAAAATAAAATTAAGGCGTTATCTCTTGCACTTGCACTGACGTTGTCCGTTGGAGTTCTCGCGGGCTGCTCGTCGAATAAAGCTGTTTCCTCCGGTGCAGACGCGTCTTCCGCTGCACAGGGAACTGGGAGCAGTACCGCACGATCGGTAGATGAGATTAAGAAGAGCGGCAAGGTCGTTATTGGCGTATTCAGTGACAAAAATCCCTTTGGCTATGTAGACGCGAACGGCAAATATCAAGGCTACGACGTTTATTTTGCGGAGCGCATCGCAAAGGATTTGGGAGTTACTCCGGAATACGTTTCTTTGGAGCCCGCAAGCCGCGTGGAATACCTGAAAACCGGTAAGGTTGACATCGTGCTCGCCAACTTCACCGTAACCAAAGAGCGTGCTGAAGCGGTCGACTTTGCACTGCCCTACATGAAGGTCGCTTTGGGCGTTGTCAGCCCGGAAAAAGCGCTGATTACCGACGTGAAGCAGCTGGCCGGCAAAAAGCTGATTGTTGCCAAGGGTACGACGGCGGAAACTTATTTTACCGCAAACCACCCCGAGATCAATCTGGTCAAATTTGACCAATATACCGAGACCTACAACGCCCTGCTGGACGGCCGCGGCGACGCGTTCTCCACAGACAACACGGAGGTTTTGGCCTGGGCGCTGAAGAACCCCGGCTTTAAGGTTGGCATTGAGAGCCTTGGCGATGTCGACACCATCGCTCCCGCGGTGCAGAAGGGCAACAAGGAACTGCTTGACTGGCTGAATAATGAAATTAAGACCCTGGGCAAAGAGAGCTTCTTCCATAAGGACTTTGAAGAGACCCTGAAGCCTGTTTATGGTGATGCGGTCACTCCCGACAGCCTGGTGGTTGAGAGCGGCGAAGTGAAATAAGCGGCAGGTGAAACCTGCATAGCAATTAAGGGCAGTCTGTGAAAGACTGCCCTTAATTGCTTTTTGCGAACAGAGAACGGTTTATAATGTGCAATAATTGTTATGAGGTAAATGGAGTATCTGTTGCAAGTGTTTCTACATAAGTATTAAAATGCTGTAAAAAACGTTTTTATGGTTTCTGTATTCTTAAAATAGACTATAAAACGAGATAAAGTGGGTTTGCAACACCTGTTTTAGATTAATATACAAATTACACTTTATTGCTAATGCCGGGGGATAGACGAATATAAGACGCGCCAAGATTGGAATGAAAAAAGTTCTGTGCTAAAATAGGCGAGTGTTAGTAACATCTGTCGCGGGCACGGCCCGCTGGGAAAAAGGGGAGTCTTTATGGATAAATTCAGATCTTGGGCAGGAACATTCCTTCTGGCCGTTTTGGCGGGGTTCAGCATTGGTATTGGCTGTGTGATTTACATGTTGCAGGAAAATGCGGTGATAGGGTCCTTTCTGTTCTCAGTGGGACTGATGACAATTTTAGTGTTTCGTTGGAACCTGTTTACCGGTAAATTGGCGTATATATCATACCGCGACCCGCAGAAGGTACTCTGGCTGTTTTTGATCTGGCTGGGGAACCTGTTGGGAACCTTTTTGATGAGCGTGGTGATGTCTGTCACGCGCCAGGGCGCGAAGCTGCATGAAAAGGCTGTGCATCTGGCTGAGATTAAGCTGGGCGATAGTCTGCTCAGCCTGTTCATTCTGGGAATCTTCTGCGGCCTTTTGATGTATGTGGCAGTGGAGGGCTACCGCAGCAATCCGCACCCGGTGGGCAAATACCTGGGAATCGTATTCAGCGTAATGGTCTTTATTTTGAGCGGCTTTGAGCACTGCGTTGCCGACATGTTCTATTTTTGGATGGCGGGCGCTCTGGGCCACGGCCTAATTAGCCTTGCGGTGATCACCTTTGGTAACATTGTTGGCGGAGCCGGCTTCGCCGCACTGCACCGACTGAGCGGCCGGTTGATTGAAGAGCCGCAGGCGGCTAAGGAGAAATAAGTGTGCCCTTGCATTTGTGGGGGCAAACTGCTATACTAATTTTTACAGAATCTTCCACCTGGTAAGCACCCATGGTGGAGCGGATAAAAAGCCATGCGTTTTCGCGCACGGCTTTTTTTATAACAAAATGAGCAGTCACTTGTATCTATCAATACGGCAGGAAGTCAAATGCTTTCTCTGTCTTAGGTTTCAGATTTTCCAGCCGTCGGTAACTTGTTGCCGTGAACGGCGTGAGATTCTAATACCAAACATTTGTCACACCAAGAGAGGAGAGAAATTTTATGGATCGCCCGGTATCACTTTTGGCCGGAGCCCCCGACCATCGCACGGATTTTTCGTATTTTACCGAGCAGGAGCTTTCCTTTGCGCAGGCGTTTCACCGCTCCATGCCTCAGTATGAGGAAACGCCTCTGGTTTCTCTGCATGGTTTGGCGCAGAGATTGGGAATTAAAAATATCTTTCTCAAAGACGAATCCAAACGGTTTGGACTAAACGCGTTTAAGGGGCTGGGGGCCTCTTTTGCGATTGCCCGGCTTTTATGGGAGGATTTGGAACTCACCGGCGCACCGGATTATGCCGCCTTGACGACACCGGAGGCCAGAGCGCATGCCTGCAACCGGGTTTTTGCGACTGCGACCGACGGTAACCATGGTAAAAGCGTGGCGTGGTCGGCCTCCGTGTTTGGCTGTAAGGCCCGGGTGTATATGCCGAAGGGCTCCAAGGAGAGCCGCGTGCAGGCAATCCGAGCCATCAACGACACACCGGTTGAGGTTACCGAGTTGAACTATGACGATGCGGTGCGTCTTGCGGCGGAGTGGGCCAAAGAGAACGGGCAAACTCTGGTACAGGACACCGGCACCGCGGAGTATACGAAAATCCCGCGCGATATTGCGCTGGGGTATACCACCATGGCGGCGGAAGCGCTCGAGCAGATGAAGGCGCAGAGCGAAGCGGAACCGACCCACGTGTTTCTGCAGGCGGGTGTCGGCTCCATGGCGGGAGGCGTTCTGGCGTATCTGGAGCAAAGGCTCACCGCAAACCCGCCCTATGCGGTGATCGTTGAGCCGGATGCCGTCGCCTGTATTTTTGAGTCAGCCAAAAGTGGCACCGGCAGACCCGCCGCGATTGGCGGGAATCCCGAAACAATCATGGCGGGCCTCAATTGCGGTGAGCCGAATCCGCTCACCTGGCCGGTACTGCGCGATTTTGCGTCGTGCTATGCCGCCTGCCCCGACTGGGTGACCGAATTGGGTATGCGTACGCTTGCGCACCCGAATGACGGCGACACCAGGGTGGTTTCGGGCGAATCGGGTGCGGTTGGCCTTGGCTTACTTGTGCACCTGTGCCTTGCGCCGGAAATGCGCGCCGAGCGGCAGCGCATGGGCCTGGATGAAAACGCAACCGTTTTGCTGTTTAGCACGGAGGGTGATACCGACCCCGAGGCCTACCGCAGCATTGTGGAGGCTGCAAAGAACAAAAAAGAGTGATTTTTTGGCGCGGCTTTTTGAGGGCCGCGTCATTTTTTACTTTAGAACGTTATTCTGTCGTTTTGAGAAAGTTTTTTAACAAATAATCGGATACGAGCTTGAAATTTCATCAAAATTTGTGTAAAATATATTGGACAATATCAATTAGGGTTGCATGTATTCATCCAGAACTATCTGGAAAACTGATAAAGTGAGGGAGCATCATGTCAAATAGACTGTTTCAGGGAGTTATTCACCAAATGCGCGACGCGATTGACAGAACGATTGGCGTCATTGACGAGACCTCGGTTATTATTGCCTGCAGCGAGCTGGGTCGTATCGGTGAAGTGAACGAAAGCATTACTCCGGACACCATTGCTTCGCCCAATCCCTTTGTAGTAGGAGGATATACCTACAAGTCTTTTGGCAGCCGTCCCCGGCCGGAGTATGCCGTGTTTGTTTCGGGCAGCGACAGCGAGGCGATGAAATATGTCAATCTGCTGTCTATTTCTTTGAGCAGCATCAAGCAGTATTACGACGAGAAGTACGACCGCAGCAATTTTATTAAGAATGTGATTCTCGACAACATTCTGCCCGGCGATATTTACCTAAAGGCTCGCGAGCTGCACTTCAATTCGGATGTAAGCCGCGTGTGTATGCTCATCAAAATTTCGAACAAATCCGATATTTCCGCTTACGATGTGATTCAGAACCTGTTCCCCGACAAGAACAAGGATTTCATCATCAACATTAATGAATCAGATATTGCACTGATCAAGGAAATCCGTACCGGCATTGAGCCGAAGGATCTGGATAAGCTGGCCAGCTCGATTGTGGATACGCTGTCGAGCGAATTCTACACTCACTGTGTTGTGGGAATCGGCACCATTGTCGTCGGCATTAAGGACCTGGCGCGTTCCTTTAAGGAAGCGCAGGTCGCTCTCGAGGTCGGCAAGGTGTTCGATACTGAAAAATCCATTATCAGCTACGACAATCTGGGCATTGCCCGTTTGATCTACCAGCTGCCCACCACTCTGTGCGAAATGTTCCTGAAGGAAGTATTTAAGCGCGGCTCGATTGAATCGCTTGACCATGAAACCCTGTTCACGATTCAGCGCTTTTTCGAAAACAACCTGAACGTTTCCGAAACTTCGCGCAAGCTGTTCGTTCACCGCAACACACTCGTTTACCGTTTGGAAAAAATTAAAAAAATTACCGGGCTGGATCTGCGCGAGTTCGAGGATGCGATTGTGTTTAAGGTGGCTCTGATGGTTAAGAAATATCTGTCCTCGAATCCGGTTAAATTTTGACGGAGAAGAATAAAAATATTACAGAAAAATTACAAATTTATTCTTTTCTAGAACAATAAATCTTTCGCCCATTGGTATTATGTAAACATACCAATGGGTGTTGATTTTTAGGGAGAAACACTGCTGTTTTCTGGAGCACCTTGGTGTGCCCGGCAGCGGTTTGCACGGGGAAATTATTTTTTGGAGCGATGACATTGATAGAATTTATAGATGTGAATAAGACCTATGGCAACGGTACGGAAGCGCTCCGGGATGTGAATCTGAAGGTAGAAAAGGGCGAGTTTGTTTTTATCGTTGGTTCTTCCGGAGCGGGAAAAAGCACTTTTTTAAAGCTGATTACGTGTGAAGAGGCTCCGAACAGCGGCGAGATCATCGTCAACGGCCGGAAGCTTTCTACTGTGAAGAGCAGAGATATTCCCTATGTGCGGCGCACAATGGGAATGGTGTTTCAGGATTTTCGCCTGATTGACAAAATGACGGTATTTGACAACGTGGCATTTGCCATGCACGTGGTGGGCGCTTCTCAAAGAGAGATTAAAAAGCGTGTGCCATACATACTGAATCTTGTGGGGCTCAAGGAAAAGACCAACTGCCGCCCGAAGGAGCTCTCCGGCGGAGAGCAGCAGAGAGTTGGGCTTGCGCGCGCGCTGGTGAATAACCCCAGCATGATTATTGCGGACGAGCCTACCGGCAACATTGACCCGGCCCTTTCCTTTGAAATCGTGGGCCTGTTAAGTGAAATCAACCGCAGGGGTACCACGGTGCTGATGGTTACACATGAACACCGGCTGGTCAAGCATTTCCGCCGCCGTGTGGTGGAAATTCACGACGGGCAGGTTGTGGCCGACAGCTGCAATCTGGCTTTGGAGGTACCCGATGAGAATTAGCAGCATCAGATATTTACTGAAGGAAGGCGTCAAGAACGTCTGGATCAACCGCATGATGGCCTTTGCCTCGATCGGCGTTCTGGTGGCATGCCTGTTAATGACGGGAGCGGCCACGCTGTTTTCGATGAACCTGAACAGGGCGATGCAGACGCTGGAGAATGACAACTCCGTTACTGTGTACATGGCAAATGGCCTGCCCACGCTGAAATCGGTGCAGGTGGGCGAGGAGATCAAAAAGCTCGACAACGTGGAAAGCTGCGATTATGTGCCAAAGGGCGAGGCACTCGAGGCGCTGATGAAATCTATGGGCGACGATGGCAGCGTGTTTAGCAGTCTTTTAGGTGACGATAATCCCCTGAACGACGTATTTAAGGTCAAAATGAAGGACCTTTCTCTGTATAAAGAAACCGCGAAGCAGATCAGCTCTCTGGAGGGGGTCTATAAGGTTCGTGATTACTCCGATGTGGCGGCGAAGCTGACAAGCCTTGACCATCTCGTGACGACGGCCGGCTTCTGGATTATTTCGATTCTGAGTCTGGTTTCGGTGTTCATCCTTTCCAACACCATCCGGATTACCATGTTTTCGCGCCGATTGGAAATCAGCGTGATGAAATCCGTGGGTGCAACGAACAGCTTCGTTCGGCTGCCGTTTGTTGTGGAGGGAATACTGATCGGCCTGTTCTCGAGCCTTCTGGCCAGTGGTTTACTGGCGCTGATCTACGACAAAACACTGAATACCATTACGAATATTGTCCCCTTCTTCCAGCCGCTACCGCTCGGGAGTGTAATGGGGCAGATTATATTGCTGTTTATTGCTGCGGGTGCCCTGTTCGGCGCGCTTGGCGGCGGTATTTCCATCAGTAAATATCTGAAGGGAGGAAATTCCATTGGCTGGTAAAGGCAAGCGCTCCGTTCTGGCGCTGGTGCTGGCGGTTATCGTCGCTTTTTCGTGGATTCCGTCCGGTGTGCAGGCCAGTTCCACGATCAATCAGCTCCAGCAGAAGCAGAACGAGCTGAAAAAGCAGCAGCAGGCTACTGCGTCAAAGCTCAAGCAGCTCAAGGCCGATAAGGCCAAACAGCAGGAGTATAAAAATACGCTGGATACCCAGGTGCAGAACGTGCAGAGCCAGATCGATACGCTCAATGCTCAGGTGACCGCTTTGGACGCGGACATTAAAGAGAAGGAATCGCAGATTGCGGAGAAGCAGAAGAGCATCGACGCCAACATTGAGCAGCTCAAGCAGCGTGTGCGCGCCATTTATCTGCTGGGGGAATCCTCACAGCTGGAAGTGATTCTCGGTGCGCAGGATGTGACGGATTTTCTCGATAAAACAGAGTTGGTGCGCTCGATTTCGCAGCATGACCAGCAGGTGATTCAGACGCTGAAAGCCGATATGGCCTCCATCAAAACCCAGAAGGAACAGATCGAGCAGAACCGGCAGAGCGTGGCGCAGGCCAAAAAGGATCTGGATACCAAAAACTCGGAGTTGACGGGGCTGCTGGCGGAAAGCTCGCGCGTTCTGACGGAAATTTCGGCCAACGTGGTTGACACCAATTCGGAAAATAACCGTCTGGCTGCCGAGCGCAAAAAGGTGGATGCCCAGGTGGATCAGTGGTACAAGGATTATTACGCCAGCATTAAGAATAATAACAACAACAATCAGGCCAGCGGCGGCTACGTGAGCAAGGGCCAGTTTACCTGGCCGGTTCCCGGTTATACTAAGCTAAGCTCCTATTGGGGTGATGGGCGCGGGCACAAGGGCATTGACATTGCCGGCTCGGGCATTTACGGCAAGGCAATCGTTGCGGCAGACAGCGGTAAGGTGATTCTTGCCAATCACAGCGGCTGGGGCGGAGGCTATGGACTTTGCGCTTACCTTGACCACGGCGGCGGATATTCCACCCGCTACGGCCACATGAGCAATGTGGTGGTCAACACCGGCGATGTAGTTAAAAAGGGCCAGGTGATCGGCTATGTGGGCAGTACCGGAGATTCTAGCGGGCCGCATCTGCATTTTGAGATCCGCGTGAACGGTGTTGCGCAGAACCCAATGAAGTGGTTCGGCTAAGCGAAGCAGGCGGTTGATTTCTTCCCCGGCCGAAGGCGGGGGAAGAAATCGCTGTTTTCACGTAAGGGTTCCTCTGAAAGCAATTTGACGATACCAAAAAGATAGAGGGAAGCATATGAGCAAAAAAGTGTCGCTCGGCGCAGCGGCGGCGATGTCTTTGGTAGCGGCCGCCATTACGGTTTCTCTAACGTATACCTTTGCGATGGGGCGCTTTAATGAAAAAGTGGCCGATGTGAACGAACGCCAGGCCATGTATACCAAGCTGAGTGAAATCGACCAAAAGGTAAGGCAGGATTATATTGAAAAAATTGGGGAGACCGGCCTGAACGACGGCATTGCCGCCGGTTATATGGCTGGGCTGGGCGATGCCGATGCAAAATATCTTTCTGCAGAAAAATATAAGAATTATCTCGGTTCCACCTCTAAAAAAGCAGTTGGCGTGGGTGTTCGCACCGTTCAGGATGCCGACGGGAATATGGAAGTGATTGAGGTGCTGCCCAACTCGCCGGCCAGCAAAGCCGGACTGCAAAAGGGAGATGTGATTCTTTCGCTGGACGGCAAAGAGGTCATTCGCCTGAGCTATGGCGAGGCTGTGAACAAGCTTGACGGCACTGTTGGCACCACGGTTAAGCTCGGCCTGCTGCGTAAGGTAACGGCAGACGGTAAGACTACTACGAAGCAAATGGATGTGACCGTTACCCGCGCCGAATACCAGCGCGTAACGGTTTCCTCTTCCGTGATCAACGGCAACGTGGGCTATATTGCGATTTCGGAGTTCCAAAGCTCCACAAAGGATCAGTTCGTTTCGGCAATCAACACCCTTACCGAGAAGAAGGTAGCTGGCCTTGTGGTTGATCTGCGCAACAATTCCGGCGGCAGCGTAGAGGTAATGGCCTCGGTACTCGACGAATTCCTGCCGGCGGTGAGTCTGGTGAGTTATGCCGACAAGAACGGCAAGATCACGGTGGAGTACAGCTCGAAATCCGGTGAGATCAATCTGCCAATCAGCGTGGTGGTTGACGCCAATACGTATGGCGCGGCGGAAATTTTTGCGGCAGACATTAAGGATTACAAAAAAGGCAAGCTGATCGGGGAAAAAACCGCGGGTCACGGTACCAAGGAGGAGATCATTCCCCTGTCCGACGGCTCGGCGATTCAGCTTTCCGTTGGCAATTATACCCGCATAGACGGGAAGACTTTCAACGGCACGGGTGTGGATGTGGATATGGCGGTCGAGATGACCCAGGAGCAGAAAGGTTTGCTGCTGCGCCGTTCCCTTACCGCGCTGGAGGATCCCCAGATTCAAACAGCCATAACCGCTCTGGTAGAGCAGGGGGCGGACGTGGAGCAGATTCCGGGTACCGACAGCGGCAACATGGAAGATACCGTGTCCGGTGCGGCTTCCTCCTCCGTGGCGGCCTCCAAATAAGCGTTGACAGACGCATACTTGTTCACTATAATAGATATATTGCGACGTATCGCCGGACAATTTAACACACGGAATCCTGAAAAACGGTGATTCTTCCATCGCCGAAGGCGGGGGAACAATCAATCCCGTTTCAATTTGTATGGCGATCGATTCACTCTGAAAAAGGTGGTAAGCAGCTGATGGCAAAGCAGGTCATTTTAACCCAGGAGGGCTTGGAGGCCCTTGAGCAGGAGTTGGAATATTTAAAGTCGGTAAAACGAAAAGAAGTTGCCGAAAAAATCAAGGTAGCTTTGTCTTTCGGCGATCTGTCCGAAAACAGCGAATATGATGAAGCGAAAAACGATCAGGCGATCATGGAGGCTCGCATTGCCGATATTGAGGTTATGCTCAAAATGGTAGTCGTGATCGATGAAGACGAGTTGAACAACGAAAACATCCACATTGGCTCCAAGGTGGAAGTTCGTGTCACTCCCGATGGAAGAGATTCGTCGATCAAGGAATATAAAATTGTCGGTTCCAACGAGGCAAATCCCTTGCAGGGAAAAATCTCAGATGAATCCGCGGTTGGAAAAGCCCTTCTGGGCCACGGTGTAGGAGATAAAATCGAGGTGGAAGTTCCGGCTGGAATTATTCATTACGAGATCCTCGCGATTTCCAAATAATTTATTCCGAAACAGAACAAAACAGCGCGGGGCGGGAGTGAAAATTTTCACCCTGCCCCGTTTTTGCATAGGAATACGAATCTGCAATTACAAAGTGAAGAGCCGTTATGCTTCTTCGCCGCAGGCGCAGAAACATAAGCCTGGTTTACTGCTTTATAGAGAGGATTCATACCAGGAGACCGCCGTGCGGCGGAGGAATACAGAAAACAGGGAGAGTAGAATAGTGATGAGCGATAAGACAAAAGAGCCTGTGGAGCAGGAGCAGCAGGATATTAGCGAGCTGCTTCAAATTCGCCGGGACAAGCTGACTGCACTGCAGCAGGCGGGGAAGGACCCGTTTGAAATTACGGTCTGCGACCGCGACGCGTTCGCACAGGACATTCGTGACCGATTTGAAGAGCTAGAGGGCAAGGATGTTGTTGTGGCCGGCCGCATTATGAGCTGGCGCGACATGGGTAAGGCCAGCTTTATGGATATTCAGGACCGCACCGGCAGAATTCAGGTTTACCTGAAAATAGATGATATTGGCGAGGAAACCTACCATGGCCTGCAAAATTGGGACATCGGTGACCTCGCGAGCATCAGCGGCTTTGTGTTCCGCACCCGCAGGGGGGAAATATCCATTCATGCAAAGAGCATTACGCTGCTGGCGAAATCTTTGCTGCCGCTTCCGGATAAATTCCACGGCCTGAAGGATACCGACCTGCGGTACCGCCAGCGCTATGTGGATCTGATTGTGAATCCCGAGGTAAAAAACACCTTTGAAAAGCGCAGCCGCGTGATTGCGACGATCCGCCGCATTCTGGACGAACGCAGCTACGTTGAGGTGGAAACCCCTGTTTTGAACCTGATCCCCGGCGGTGCCACGGCCCGCCCGTTTATCACGCACCATAATACGCTCGACCTCGACCTGTACCTGCGCATTGCGCCGGAGCTGTATTTGAAGCGCCTGATTGTCGGCGGCATGGAAAAGGTATATGAAATTGGCCGTCTGTTCCGCAACGAGGGAATGGATGTAAAGCATAACCCCGAATTTACGACCATCGAGCTGTACGAGGCGTACACGGATTACCACGGCATGATGGACTTGACTGAGAACCTCATCAACGCCTGCGCGAAAGAGGTGTGCGGCACTGAGGAGATTACCTACCAGGGCGAAGAAGTCAGCCTGAAGCTGCCGTTCTGCCGCATGACGATGAACGATGCGATCAAGCAGTTTACCGGTGTGGATTTTCTGTCGTTTAAGGGCGACACAGCACGTGCGCTCGAGGAGGCGAAGAAGTTCCACTTTGAGACGAAGCCTACCCACTCCTGGGGTGACATCATGAACCTGTTTTTTGAAGAGAAGGTGGAGGGCGAGCTGGTGCAGCCGACCTTTATTTACGATTACCCGGTAGAGGTTTCTCCGCTGACAAAGCGCAAGAAGGACGTGCCGGAGCTGGTGGAACGCTTTGAGCTGTTTGCTACTCGCCGCGAATTTGCAAACGCGTATTCTGAGCTGAACGACCCGGTGGACCAGCGCGAGCGCTTTATGCGCCAGATGCAGCTCAGAGAGGCCGGCGATGAAGAGGCCAACATGATCGACGAGGATTTCCTCACCGCTCTGGAATATGGCATGCCCCCCACGGGTGGCATGGGCATGGGAATTGATCGTTTGGTGATGCTTCTGACGGACAGCGCGTCGATCCGCGACGTGCTTTTGTTCCCCACTATGAAACCCAGGGAGTGAGATTCACTTGGCAAGGGATCGGTATTTGTGGAACGCGGGAGAGGAGACCATCCACCGGGACGGTGAGGCGGTAACTCTTCAAACCCCCAAGGGAAAATGGGAAAACTTTTGGTATTACCATAAGTTTCATCTGTTGATAGCACTGGTGGTCATTGCTCTGATTGTCAGCTTTGTGTATGAGCTGACGACGAAGGAGGAGCCGGATTACCAGATTGGTGTTCTGACCCAAACCAAGTTTTCGGATGAAGCCGCCACTGTGCTGGAACAGAAAATTGCCCGGTACGGGAAGGATTTGAATGGGGACGGCCGTGTGATTGTGCGCGTGAATTCCTATTTGATCGTTATGGAGGAAGGCAAGGAGGTCAGCGACCCCTCTTTCCAGATGGCGAGTGTAGCCAAATTCCTTTCGGATTTGGAAGCAGGAGACAGCATGATCTTCCTGACAGACGACGCGAGCTTTCGGGCACACCAGAAAACACGGCAGATGTTCTCGAATCTGGACGGCACCGTGCCGAAGGCCGGAAAAGAGAAGGAAGCCGCCATGCGATTGCCCTGGAAGGACGCAAAGCCGCTGTCAAGCCTGATAACCGAGGCTGATTTAGGGATGCTGGATGCGGATAGCCGCCAAAAGGTGATGCAGCAGCTCGACGGGCTGGGTGCCTCACTGCGGGTATTCAGCGGAACCCCACTGGAGCAGAACCCGGAAAAAGTATCCTATTACACAGCCAGCTGCACGTTATTTGATCGGCTGGTGTCTGGAAAATAGACTTTTGAATTTCTAATTAAAAAACTGATTTGTCTTTCCTGCCGGAGGTGGGGGAGAAGGAACAACTGTAATACGCTGATTGGATGTAAGACATAATAAGGCACTTTTAGGAGGGAAAACACGATGAGAAGCGATTTAATGAAAGAAGGCGCCGCACGTGCCCCGCATCGCTCTTTGCTGTATGCGCTGGGATTGACGGAAAGCGAGATGAAACGCCCCTTTATCGCGGTGGTCAATTCCGCCAGCGATTACATTCCGGGCCATCGTCATCTGAAAGACATCAGTGAGGCGGTCAAGGCCGGGATTCGCAATGCCGGCGGTGTTCCGTTTGAGTTTAATACCATCGGTGTCTGCGACGGGCTTTCCATGAACCACAAGGGCATGAAATATTCCCTGTGTTCGCGCGAGCTGATCGCCGACTCCGTTGAAGTGATGCTCACCGCGCACCCGCTCGATGCGGTCGTGTTTATCCCCAACTGCGACAAGGTTGTGCCCGGTATGCTGCTGGCCGCCTGCCGCCTGAATCTGCCCAGCATCTTTGTCAGCGGTGGCCCCATGTTGCCGGGTCTGCACAACGGTGTTCGCTTTGGCCTTTCTGAAATGTTCGAGGCCGTGGGCAGCTTTGCCGCCGGTAAAATCGATGAGGCCGAGTTGACTGCGCTGGAAAAATCCGCATGTCCCACGTGTGGTTCCTGCTCCGGCATGTACACGGCAAACTCCATGAACTGTCTTACTGAGGCGATTGGTCTGGCTTTGCCCGGCAACGGCAGCATCCCGGCTGTGATGTCTGAGCGCATTCAGCTGGCGAAAACCGCCGGTGAGCGCATTTTGGAGCTGTACCGCGAGGATCTTCGCCCCAGCGACATCCTGACCGAAAAATCCTTCGAGAATGCCCTGCGCTCCGAAATGGCACTCGGCTGCTCCACCAACTCGGTGCTGCACCTGACCGCCATCGCCTATGAGCGCGGCGTGAAGCTCGATATTACCGATATTGACCGCGTCAGCCGCGATACCCCGCAGCTGTGCAAGCTGAACCCGGCCAGCCAGGTGTTTATCACCGACCTGAATCAGGTAGGCGGCATCCCTGCCGTCATGAAAGAGCTGGCACGTGGCGGTAAGCTCAACACCGACTGTAAAACCGTTCTTGGCACCGTGGCGGACCGCATCAGTCATGCGCCAGACGCGGACGGCGAGATTATCCGTAAGTTGGAAGACCCGTTCCGCAAGGACGGCGGCATCGCCGTGTTGCAGGGCAACATTGCCCCCGACGGCGCGGTGGTCAAGCAGGGTGCGGTTGCTCCCGAAATGATGCAGCACACCGGCCCGGCTCGCTGCTTTGACTGTGAGGAGGACGCTTCGAACGCGATTCTCTCCGGCAAAATCAACGCGGGTGACGTTGTTGTGATTCGCTATGAGGGCCCGAAGGGCGGCCCCGGCATGCGCGAGATGCTGACTCCTACCTCTGCTCTTACGGGCATGGGTCTTGGCTCCAGCGTGGCGCTGATCACTGACGGGCGCTTCTCCGGTGCGACGCGCGGCGCGGCGGTTGGCCATGTTTCACCGGAAGCCGCTGTGGGCGGCCCCATCGCGCTGATCCGCGAGGGCGATATTATCGACGTGGACATCACAAACCGCGTGCTGAACCTGCATGTGGACGAGGCTGAGCTGGAAAGCCGCCGCAAGGAATGGAAAGCGCCCCACAAAGAGCTTTCCGGGTACATCAAGCGCTATGCGCAGCATGTGACCTCCGGTTCACGCGGCGCGGTATTTGAGAAATAAATAAATTAATGAAATAAAAAGCGGTTTACCCGGCTGAAGCTGGGTGAACCGCTTTTTTATGTTTTTTGCTCTTAATTTATATATTTTCAGGACACTGCGACATATCAATGCCAATTAGTCCTTCAAATATTTCTGATATAAACTTTTTATGCCTTTTTGATCCAGCGAAGCGCCACTGTTTGCATAAGGGCAACGGAGTTCTGTGGAGGATTCCAGTACGATTGTGGGGGCGAATCGAAAGAACTCGTAAGGACTGTCTTCCTTTTGAAATTTGATCAAGAGCATTACACTTTCCTTTGGCGGCACAGAAAAATGAACGTTCTGTGGGTCTGAAATGAGCTGATCATTCAGGTATACCTGAGGGTGAAAGGCCTGAAAATCGCGATCGATTACAATCTGCTTGATGACAGCCGGTTCGGTACCTTCGTTGACATATTCCGCGTCGTAGCCCCCAATTCCATCTCTTAAATTCGCAACTCGATTGCTTATCAGCTTCATGTGGTCAGGTTCTTGCAGCTGGTTATGGGGAACTATTTTTATTTTACCGAGGTCGTAGGTATATTTGGCGGTTTTGGTTTGAATGGTCAGTTCGTGCAATTCGATTGGGTCGCTTCCCCGAACACGGCACGTGGCGTTAAACACATAGACATAGGGATTGCCGCCGGAGGATTTATCTACCGTATAATTTAATACTTCAAAATTTTTATTGTCCGCGGTTAATTTTAAATCCTCTGTCTGGTTTAAAAACTCGATATTAGAGCCGTTGTTTGTTAAAAAGTCAAAAGAGAGTAGAAAACTGTCGTTTTCACGCACGTTGATTGAGCCCAGAACAGGAAGAAGCTTGCCCGCGTCTGTTTTGTGAATGGAAAACAGATGAAAGGTAAGCCCGACCATAGCTGTAACTAAGGCCACTGCTAGAATGCCGAAAAACAATCTTTTTTTCTTTATTGAATGCTCCATGGGACAACTCCTTTATCAAGTCATTTTTATTCTGTTAAAATTCAAAGACAAAAAATGGAAAGATAATTTAATTACAAATTTTCCCTTCTATTAACATAACGTTTCAACCTCTTGATTTGTTACATAATTTCATCAAAAATTTAATATTTTTTATAAATAGGAATAGTATACAAAACAAAAGCGATTATCTGTGCGTTTTGCAAACACCAATAGAAGGGAATGATTTGTCTCAAAAAAGGAAAGCGTTTTCAACAAATAGTTAACCATTTGTTGAAAACGCTTTCCTTTTAACTTGTTGTAGATGTTGGTGCCGCATTTTTGCGAATAGACCTGATAGGGATTGACTCAAACCACGGTAACCTTTCCAAACTGAACGGGACGGCTCAAACGGCCCAAACGAATTCGAGATTCCCCGTCCCGGTAATTTTCCCACAGGCTGGCGGTGTGAATCTGTGAATTTTCATATGTTTTAAAATAATACTCACAGGTCTGGGTGTTCAAAAACACCGTGTAACGTGTGTAATCAAAGGTTTCGCGGTTGCTGATCACCGCGCCCTTCGGGATGGATACGCTTTCCATCACATGGAAGCAGGCCATTACCGTTTCTTCCCTGGTTTGGGGGATGGGCAGGTGCGTTTTGAGGTAGGACGCGCGCGTAAAGCGCTCCGGGGAGGTGTAGCCGCCGGGCAGAAGCGAGGCTCCCGCACCCTGTCCAAATGGTTTTAACGTGAGATTTCCCCACTGGTTTTCCGTCGCCTGCCGGGGCGATACCTGCGCGTAGGTTTTTAAATTCGTCATGTGCCACGGGAAGTCCGGGCTGTTTGCCATTACCCCGATCGGGTTGGGGTATACCCGTGTGCCCTGCTCGGTGCGCTCCACGACGACGCTTTTCCCGCTGCGGTCAGTGGCGATCCAGTGCAGAGGAGCTGCAATATTTGTCACCGGGTCCGGCACGCCAATGATGGAAGCTTGTGAAACCAGTTTTTCCAGATCCTCCACAGAGGCGCAGTTTGCCAGCATATAATGGAGGAAATCCATTGAAGCCACCGGCATTTTCCCCGGCATTGGCTTTGTTTCGTACGCGGCGTACCCGGCAAAATACAGGGAGGCTGCGGCAAACCCTTTTTCATTTACGCCGTCATAAAACACCATGAGAGGCCCATCTTCCTGCCCTACACCGATAATGGCATAAGGATTGTGCATTTTCTGGCTGCCGTAGGCGCCGTGCCACACATAATTGCGCGAAAGAACATACAGCTCCGGCTCAATATCGTAAGAAAAATCCATGGTTCGCCCAAAAAAGTTTTCGTTTTGCGCATTCAGCAGAGTGATCGATGTACACATATCGGCTTTCCGTCCTCTCATCAATAGAATAAAAATCACAGCCTGCAAAATTGGCAGGCTGCTGTTCTGTGATCTTCTCCGTGTTGGTTTCTCTCATGCCATTATAATCCGCGAGGAGAATTTATGTGAGGCCTCATCTTGCGGGAATCGCGCGGCAGGAGAGATGTGACAAATTTCGGCATTTAAGCTGATTCCGATTGCAATCAATAGAGTGAAACGGAAAGCCCCGGTGGTTATTCTGTTCGTTTTTCTGTGGGAGCTTCTTCTGCGCAGGCTTTTTTGACAGCCCGCTTCTCACGAAGCTGTTGAAAAAAATCTGTGAGTACCGTGCCACATTCCTCGCGTAAAACACCGGATACCAGTTGGGGATGGTGATTATACGGCAGATCAAACAGATTGACCACGGAGCCGCAGGAACCGGCTTTGGGGTCACTTGCGCCGAAGACAACCCGGACAATCCGGGCGTTTAGGATTGCCCCCGTACACATGGGGCACGGCTCTAATGTGACATACAGATCGCATTCCCACAGCCGCCAGCCGCCGAGTGCGCGGCACGCGGCGTCAATCGCTTCTATTTCCGCGTGGCAAAGAGCATTTTTACAGGCTTCCCGGCGGTTTCGGCCCTCCGCAATGATTTCGTCCCCGCGGGCAATGACAGCGCCTACGGGTACTTCGCCCTCAAGGGAAGCCTGCCGCGCCAGCTCCAGCGCGCGGCGCATCATTTTTTCGTCCCGCTCCAGATCCGTCATATCAGTAGGTCTCCAAAACATAAACCGCGCTGACAAGCGAAAGCAGAATCAGGGCGACGGCCCCGGGGTTCCACAGCGTGGTGACAAACTTCTGCGCGGTTGTCAGAACGGAATTGTGGTCATCGAGGCGAAACAGGTTTTTGTCACGTCTGGAAAGAAAGATCAGCGCACCAACGCCCGCAAGGGCCGAACTGATAAAGTAAACCGTGTAAGCCGCGGATGCGGTTGCCTCATTGGTATAAAACTGCGAAAGCTGAAACAGAACCGAGGTTCCATTATTAATAAAATGAATCAGGATGGAAACCCACAAATTTCCGGTTTTGATCACCACAAAAGCCAGCACCAATCCGCACGGGAACGCAAATACCATCTGGGCAAAATTGCCGTGGTAGAGCGCAAACAGAAACGCGGAACCAAAAATGGCCGCCGCATCGCCAAATTGACGCAGCCCGCTTAAAATTGCTCCGCGGAAAATCAGTTCCTCTGTAATGGGAGGAATGATTGCCAGCGTAACGAAGAACAGGGCTTGCACAAAGGGGTCCTCGTTCAGGGGAAGATCGGGGACCTTGCCGCTGTATCCCATTGATTTGAAAAAGGTTACCACCATGTTAGAAGGAATGTTTGCGGTGGTACAGATTCCAACACCGAACAGCACCATCCAAAAAACGGTCGCGGGCCGAACCGGCTCAAACCGCAGGGCTCGCACGGGCGAAATATGGCGGATTCCCCAATAGAAGAACACCGGCAGCGTGAGGCCGACGAGATACACAGATGCGTAGGACAAAAAGTACAGAATGGGAGGAATACCCTGAAAGGCGTCAAGCGAGTAGCCCATGAGGTTCAGCTGGCGCAGATACAGCCGAGACAGCACGGACAGAATCGCCACGAGTGCCTGAATTGCGATCAAAACTACGCAAAGACGGTTTGCCTCCCAGCGAAGCGCCTTTTTTTCCTGCCCGGCGGAGTACCGGCCAAAATCGGTGGGGAAGCCGGTTGCTTGCTGCTTCATGCGAAGTCTCCTTTTCCATGGATATCAAGAACAGTTGTGTTATTTCTACTTATGATTGCATTTTTTGCGCACTGGGAAAAAATTTTTCGCGGCCATATGCGCAAAAAAAGGGTAGCCGCCCGAAGCTTCGCTTCGGAATGCGGTGTGAGGTTATTATAACAGAAACGAGCAAGAAGTGACCAAAACAACCCGCCAAGCGGTTTTTTCTCCGGGCTGCTGTTTCAATGCTCTCTCAGCCGCCCGAAGCTTTGCTTCGGAGTGCGGCGTGAGGTTATTATAACACATGAAAAAGTAAATTGAAACTGGAGCGGTGAATTTTGAGGGAACCTTACACTGTGACGATAGATGCCATGAACAACGAAAAAGACCGCCGGATTCTTGCCTAAGGTGGGGGACCGGCAAGAGTCCGGCGATCCGTCTGCGGGATCAGTCTGCGCGCGTCAGCATCTGGTTTCGCCGCGCGGCGGTTAAAGTTAGGGGAGTAGCAGCTGACGTACCGCAGGGTATTTGGTTATTTTTTCTCGTTCATGGAGTCCAGAATCGCATCTACCAGAGTATCCAGCTCCACTTCCTTATCTGTCCCAAGGGAAGATGCCATGCTGATGCGCTCGTTGAGCACGGTCATATCCTTCATCTCTTCGGTAAGGAACTTTTGCATCAGGTCGCCGGAGGTGCAGGCCCAGGAGCCGTTTTCTACGATGGCTACGGTGCGCTTCTGCACATTGAGGGCCTTCATGTCCAGCAGGTAGTTGTGCATGGCGGGGTATATACCCAGATTATAGGTGACGGAGGCCAGCACAATGTGGCTGTATTTGAAGGTTTCGGAAATGAGCTGAGATACGTTGGTTGAGGAGACGTCGTACAGCGCGACGTTGGTCATGCCCTTGTCGCAGAGCCTTGCGGCCAGTGCCTGTGCGGCGGATTCCGTATTGCCATACATGGAGGCATAGACAACTAGGACGCCCTTCTCTTCCGGTTCATAACGGCTCCAGGTGTCGTATTTCTGGATAAAGTACATTAAATCCTTGCGCCACACGGGGCCGTGCAGCGGGCAGATATATTTGATTTGGTCGAGAATCCCGCCCGCCTTTTTCAGCAGTAGCTGAATGTGAGGGCCGTATTTGCCCACGATGTTTGTCAGGTACCGGCGGGCGTCGTCGAGCCAGTCGCGGTCAAAGTTGACTTCATCCGCGAACAGCTTGCCGTCCAGAGTGCCGAAGGTGCCAAACGCGTCGGCGGAGAACAGAACGCCGTTGGTTGTGTCGAACGTGACCATCACCTCGGGCCAGTGAACCATGGGCGCAAACACAAAGGTAACGGTGTGCTTGCCGAAGCTGAAGGTGTCGCCCTCGGTTACCTCAATGGTTTTGTGAGAATCCACATGGAACCCGAACTGGCGCATCAGCATAAAGGCCTTTTCGTTGCTGATCAGCGTTACATCCGGCCAGCGGAGCAGAATTTCGTCGATGGAAGCCGCGTGATCGGGCTCCAGATGGTTGATGACAAGGTAATCCAGCGGGCGGCCGTTCAGCACGTGCTGAGCGTTTTCGACCAGTTGACGGCAGGCAGACCAGTCCACCGTGTCGAACATCACGGTTTTTTCATCCAGCAGAAGGTATGAGTTATAGGTAACGCCTCTGGGGATGGGATATGCGTTTTCAAACAGGGCGAGCCGGTGATCATTGGCTCCCACCCAGTATAAATCTTCGGTTACATTTCTGACGCAATACATAAATTTTTCCTCCCTCTGGCATTATGCCTGAATAAACTGATCCTTCGGCTCGGCGCACTCGGGGCAAACCCAGTCCTCCGGCAGGTTCCGGAACAGGGTGCCAGGTGCGATTTCGCTTTCCTCATCGCCCAGCTCCGGTATATACTCGTAGCCGCAGCCGCTGCAGACGTAACGGGGGCCGATGGGCTCGGGCTTCGGCATCTGCGGGCGCTTTATTTTTACCATGGGCGGGGCCGGCTGCTTTTCGCCGGTGCCGAGAGCCTCGGCCAGCAGGGGCAGAATCTCATTCACATCGCCGACGATACCGTAATCGCAGTTTTTGAAAATGGGGGCGTTGGCGTTCTTGTTAATTGCCACGATGATCGAGGCGTCCTTAATGCCTTTGAGGTGCTGGGTCGCACCGGAAATGCCGCAGGCAAAATATAGGTTGCCGGTGAACTTTTGGCCGGACATACCGACATAACGGTTCAGGGGAAGATATTTGAGCGTTTCCGCAACCGGGCGCGAGGAACCGACAGCGGCTCCCGCGGCTTTCGCCAGCGCTTCGATCAGCTTCATATTTTTCTTGTCTCCAATGCCCTTGCCCGCGGAAACAACGCGCTCAGCCTTCGTAATCGGGGTGTCCATCGGGATTCCGACCGTAAAGTCAAAGCCGTCCTTTTTGAGTGCTTCCGCCAAGGCCTGAACCTGTTCTTTCGCAACGCCATCGCGAAACATTACTTTCTTGCGCACTCCAGTAATCGGAGCGGGCTTCTGCATGCGGCGGTCGGCTCCGCCGGCCTTCTTGGGCGGCTTGCCCAAAATGTGGGATGCAATGACAATGCGCTGAATCTCGTTGGTTCCCTCGTAAATCGTGGTGATTTTGGCGTCGCGGTACATCCGCTCCACCTCCATCCCCTTGAGGTAGCCGGTGCCGCCAAAGATTTGGAGCGCGTCGTTCGTGACCTCGAGAGCGATGTCGGAGGCGTATTGCTTGGCCATAGCCGATTCCATGCCGTAAGGCTCGTGGTTTTCTTTCAGCTCGGCTGCGGAGTAAATTTGAAGCCGCGCGTTGCGCAGCTTGGTTGCCATATCTGCAAGCTTAAAGGAGATGGACTGCTGGAAGCCTATGGGCTTGCCGAACTGAACGCGCTCCTTCGCGTAATCCACCGCCTGGTCGAATGCACCCTGCGCGATGCCGAGCGCCTGCGAGGCAATGCCGATGCGGCCGCCGTCGAGCGTGGCCATCGCAATTTTAAAGCCCTCGCCCTCTTTGCCGAGCAGGTTTTCTTTCGGAACCTTCACGTCATTAAAGATCAGCTCGGCTGTGGAGGAGGAGCGGATGCCCATTTTGTCGTAATGGTCGCCGAATTCAAAGCCCTTCCAGCCTTTTTCTACGATGAAGGCCGAAATTCCGTGGGTACCAATGTCGGGTGTGGTCACAGCAAAGACTACGTATATATCTGCCTTGGGGGCGTTGGTAATGAAAATCTTGCCGCCGTTCAGCAGGTAATAATCGCCCTTGTCTACGGCAGTAGTCTCCGTGCCGCCGGCATCTGACCCCGCGTTTGTCTCCGTGAGGCCGAACGCGCCGAGCTTCTCGCCCTTACATAACGGGATTAAGTATTTTTTCTTCTGCGCTTCATTGCCGAAGGCAAAAATGGGCCATGTGCCTAAAGAGGTATGTGCCGAAAGAATGACTCCGGTTCCGCCGTCTACCCGAGAGAGCTCTTCTACGGCAATAGCGTAGCTCATGATATCCAGTCCCAGGCCGCCCCATTCCTTGGGGTAAGGGATGCCCAGCAGTCCCATTTTTCCCAGCTCGGCTACTGCTTCCGCCGGAAACTCGTTTTCCTTATCCAGCAGGAAGGCCAGGGGCTTGATTTGTTCCTCTGCAAAGTTCCGAACCTTCGCCCGGAGTTCCTCGTGCTGCTGTGTGGTCTTGAATAACATATTGCTTCCTCCTTTTGCGACTGTGTATCGTTAGGGTTTTTCTGCCTGTATAGAGAGAGAAGGTTCAGCTGCCAAACAAAATATGCTGCAGGGTGTGTGAATCCAGTTCGCGATTCAACGTCTGCTGAATCTGCGCAAGATGAATGTGCGCCTTGCAAAGCTCGCCTCCATGCGCCTTTCGCCACTGGCATTTATAGCCGGGAGCGGTGCAAGCACTCACAGCGGCGTCCCGTTCCATTGCGCGGATGAGCCGGTACAGCGTAACGCTGCTAAGATCGGCGGCTAAGGTGTAGCCTCCGTCGGCTCCGCGCGCGATTTGGACAAAGCCCGCTTTATCGAGTTTTTTCAGAATTTTATAGGCAAAATGCTGAGGGATTTGCTCATTTGCGGCCAGCTCTGGGGCAGTCATGCGGTTGCCGTCTGCCAATGCGCGCAGAATTCGCAGTGCATAGTCGGTCTCTTTTGTGATGAGCAAGGTGTCACCTCCACTTTCTGTCTGCATTCTAGCAAACTGGATGTTTTTTGTCAAGATTAATTTGAATAAAAAGCTGTTTTTGCAGATAAAATCAGCAAAACTTTTATCGATTTATTACAAAATTCTCTTTGAGCAAAAAATCGGGAGAAATTGAGCAGGTAGATTTTGCGTTATTTCAGCGTTGGAAACAGACTGTTATTCTCATGGGACATTTGATATTGCTTCGGACTTTTTCCGGTATGCTGTTTAAAGGAATGGCTGAAGTGGGCCAGACTGTTATAGCCGACGAGAGCGCACACATCGTCCACGGAGTATTGATTCAGGAGCAGTTCCTTCGACTTTGAAATACGGCAGCTGATGAGGTACTGGGTAGGGGTCATACCCATGACTTTTCGGAATAGCTCGCACAGATAAAATTTGTTAATATAAAATTTTTGCGATAAAAAATCTAAGGACAGCTTTTCCGTGTAATTTTTATGGATATACTGAATGATTTCGTAGATGCGGCCGTAGGTTTCAGTGTTGATAGCATCGCACAGGCTGTGCTGCCTTCGATAAATGCGGTTGATTTTGATCAGGAGCTGCCCAAATAAAAATTTCATCATCAGGTCTTGACCAAATGGCTCTTGTGGGTGGTTCTGCTCCTCTTTCAAATGGTTCTGCTGATAATTCAGCTGACTCAAAAGTACCAGAATGTCCTGTGCTTCATCCGGGTTCAGATACAACAAGCTGGCATCGGGAAAAGGGCGAAAGAAAAAGCATTCCAGCAAATTAGTGGACGCGGAGGAAAAAGGCTCGATCAGCTCCGGTTTAAAATACAGCACATAACGGTCGTTCCGTTTGGTCTGAGGCAGCATGCGGATCAGGTGTAAATCCATGTTGTTGAACAGCAGCAGCGTGTTGGGACGCAGAATATAGGTTTTATCCTGTATCATGCACTGGATATTGTCGGAGAGGTTTAGCAGGATTTCAAACACATCGTGAATATGAAAATTAATTTTTTCGCTTTGCGTGGAGACCTTGTGTTCAATTGAGAAATCGTTACTAAAATTTTCTTTATACTGAGCATAATGCCCCATGTAAACTCACCACCCGATCGCTATTTGTTTTTTACTATTATAGCAAATTAACTCGGTAAATTCTGCTGTTCAGAACGATAAAATTTTTCTCTTCAAATAGCAAAAAGGGCAGCGAGAGCTTTCTCATCGCTGTCCTTCAAAATGGTTGACTCAGAGTTTAAAGCGGGCCAAAGCATTGCAGAATTTCCAGCGGTTCGCCACCGTCGGTAAGCACGTCACAGTCGCCGGACTGTGCAGGAAAGAACACTTGCCGCCCCGGGGAGAGTGGAAGTTCCGAAGTGCCGCAGACAAGCCGGCCGCTTCCGGCTAAAACACAAAAGACGGAAAACTCACCGATTTGTTGCAGGTGCGCACGTGACGGAATCCAAAGGGAATCCATGCGGAACATGGGCGTATTGGAATAGCCGATGAGCTGTGTGCGCAGGGTGGTGTCTTCGATTTCAACCCGGCCGGGAATTTTCCATTTTTTCAGAGTGTCCTCGTCGGAATAGCCGGTGTAGCTAAAGCAGTCGAACATTTTTTCAAAGCCGAGACCCTGGTGACACATGGAGTCCGCAATGTGCAGGCCGGAGGGTGTGCTGCGCTCCACGCGGATGGTATAATCGGTCGGTTCCTGAATTTCCGCCAGAAAGCACCCCGCGCCGATGGCGTGCGGCGTGCCACCCTCAATGAGAAAGGTATTCCCGCGGCTGACCTCAAAGCGGTGCATGCATTCGAGCATACCCGGAATGTTCTGCCGCTCGAACAGCTCGCTCCAGTATTCGCGGGTAATCCCGGGTCGAAAGCCCAGATAAATCGCGGGCTTTTCTCCGTCGGTTTCCCTGCCACCAAGAATATGCCAGCATTCCGTCTTTCCGTATTCCGACTGAAACAGGGCTTTTGCCTGCTGGCGGCTGGGGTGCACCTGAATGGAAAGCCGCTCGCTGGAATCGATCAGCTTGATGAGCACGCCCATCTGCCCGTCGCGCTGTGCGGACTTTGCCCCCAGGTACGCCGCCGGATCGCTCCCGATCAGCTCCCGCAGGCTCACCTGCGGGGCTGCTTCCGGGTGGCTGAGTCCTTCGTCGGCAATCTGTTCCCGCCCGGCATTGCGCGCCGTGACGGTGGAAGCGATCCATTCCTCCGGAAAATGGGAGTCCTCCTGTACTGTTCTGCCATGCAGCGCGTCCAACAGCTTTCCGCCCAAACAGGTGCGCCAGACGCGGGGATTGTCGAGCGCGAAAGGAGCTTTGGCGAACGACGGCAGATGATCCGATGATTTCATGTTGCTCCTCCCGTCTTATACAGGTTTATGCACTTCGTCCAAGTAGATGAGTCCGCTTTCGTCTGGAATAAAGTCGATCCACAGATAATGAGCACATTGCGTTTCTCCCACAAAGACCCCGTGGTTGCTGCCGAGCGGGATATGCAAAATGGTGTTGCCTTTCATGGGGTGCTGTAAACTGTCGATTAGCAGGATGCAGTCGTTCTCTGCAAAGCTGTAAAAAAACTGGTCCAGCAGGGGATGCGAGTGCTGGCCGATCAGGTCGGTGCCGTGCGTTTCCACCGAGCCCATTGCAAAACGGGGCAGGACGCGGTGCGGTACAATCGCGCGGCTGATCGTTTTCTCGCTTTTAAAGGGATCACGGTATTTCTGCGCCTGCTCGTAGGTCTGCATAAACGGGAGAGAGGCATGTTCCATCGCCTGAACCTCATTTTCCGTCAGCAGCCAGCGTATTTCCAGCAGATGTGCGTTCTCCAGGGCTGTGATTGTTACCGCCTCCTGCGGATGCTCTACGTAGACGGCTTTTTCAGAATACACCGTCTTGTGCCCGCGTCCCCAAAACTCAATTTTGCCCTGAATCAGGAACAGCACACGCAGGGTATCACCGGTGGCCTCCAGCGTTTTGTGGCTTCCCTTTTGCAGCACGTGCAGGCAGGGAAGCGCCCCCGGAATTTCCTGCGGCAGAAGGGTCAGCTCCGCCTGTGCTGTTTTGCTCAGGTTCAAAATTTCCTGCCGGATGTCAGATGATTTCATCTTTTCCTCTCCTTTGCTAAATGCTTTGCCGTTCTTCCTCTGACGCCGCGTTGACAGCTAACACCCGATCCACCACGAGCTGTCGAAACTCCGGCGACAGCATGGAGAAGAAGGCTGTGAAGCCTGTAACGCGAACAACTAGGTCGGGATAAAGAGACGGATTTTGATGTGCCCGCAAAATTTGATCCTTATCGATAATATTGATGTTCAGCAGGGTGTTGCCCTGCTCGAGCAACGTGCGGATCAGGCTGACTATTTTATCTACGGCCTCCGGGCTGTTCGCGAGCCCGGGGTCTACCTCCAGCTGGAAGGGAGCGGTGTTGCCGTACCCCGGCTGAATGGCGGCGATTGAATTGGCGATCGCCGTGACCGCGCCGTCCTTGCGGAAGCCGGAATGAGGGTTTGCCCCGTGGCTGATCGCCTCGCCGTCGTGTCGGCCGTTCGGCGTTGCGCGCACATTGTGGCCGAATTCCAGTGTGTTCGACCAGCTGAACCAGCCGGGGATAAAGCAGATTTCGGGGTAGAGCTGGCTCTGCCCCCGAACCATTTGGGAGAACGTTTTGCTGATGCGCAGCGCCCAGTCGTCACCCGCCGTGTCTCCGCCGCAGTAGCGCTCGCTGTGCAGCATCATTTGGCGGATGTATTCTCCGTCAAAATCGGAATAGTTGAACTGCATATGGCGCGTCAAATCCTCAAAGGTGATCTTGTTTTCTTTCTCGATGCGCTGCTCACACGCGGCAAAGCTGTCTGCCACAGTGGCCAGCCCTGCTCCGTCGATACACATATTGAAATACCGCGCGCTCTTCGTAATATCACGACCCTCTTCTACGGGGCCATGGCTGAGTAGGTTGCAGATCAGCTCCGGCTCATTTTTCTCCTGATACTTTAAATGAAACAATATGCCCTTCGCGGTAGCGGCGACCGCCTTGCCCAGGTGCCGTTCAAAATACTCCCACAGCAGAGCGACCGAGGGCTGCTCCTCGTGCTTCATCATATCGTAATAGGCTACCTCAAACACTTTGGCGGCGTTGATCTTCACCAGATCGTTGAGCGTGTATTCCATGCCCGGTATGCTCATCCAGTGGCACCCGCCCGCCAGGCGGCGGCGCGCCAGTTCCTTGCTGTATCCGCATTTGACAAAGCCGTTCACCAGGCTGTTGTCTCCGGAAAAGCGCGGCCAGCCCGTTTTGTTCTTGAACAAATATTCCACGCCCTTGTGGATTAGCTCTTCATCGGAATGATCGTGCACTCGCACTGTCAGGTTGCAGGCAATGTTGATCCAGTCGGCGGCTTCCAGAATCAGGTAACTGATGCGTGAGGTCATATCCTTGCCGCTTTCATCCGGGCCGCCGAGCTGGTAATAGCGAGTGTCGTTCAGGAACAGGCAGGCAATATCAAATTTGGCCTCCTCTTCGGTGATCCTGCCCGCGGCAAGATCCGCCTCAAAAAACGGACGTAAGAGCTCATCCAGCTGCCCGCCGGAGGGGCCGCGGTTGTAAAGGCGGGAGAAAAAGCTGAACCAGCACATCCACTGAATGGCTTCGCGCATTGTAGAGGGGCTCTGATCGCTGATTTTCAGGTTGACCTGTGCCATTTCCTGAAGGTTTTTCTTGAGCGAAGGGTTGCGCTCCTGTTCTGACAGGGCATGAATCTCGCCTGCCATCCGTTTCAGGAACGCGATGATGCACTCCACGATCTGCCCCTCGCTGTCGTAGAATTCCCGGCATTCCAGGTCAGGGTTGGCGGCGCGGGCCTTCCGGAGCTTTTCCAGCAGGCCGCCCCAGCCAAGATTCAGCCCCATCTGGATATCTGGCGTAAAGTGACCGTCGCTACCGATGCCGCAGACGATATTATATTTGCTGAATTCCCGTTTTAGCTCCGGATAGGGATAATCCGGATTCCAGATCTCGCCCTTGGCGCGGGTCATGAAGAAGAAGCCTCTGCCGACGAACGCGTCCAGCGGGTCGCAGTACAGCGGGTGCTGGTTTAAAATATGGGTATAGTTCAGCGTCCAGCCGTTGTAGCCATAAAACGAGCCGTTTTCATGGGTGGGAACAAAATCAAAATGAACATTCTCCGGGGGAACCACGCGCCCGTAATCGTCTTCATCGAGGCCCCCCTCGCGGTCTATTTTCTCCTGCGTCTGGCGGAGCTTGCGCTGCTTCAACAGGCGGATGCGCTTATCATATGAGAACACTTCGTCTGCGGGAAATTCATTGAGAAACTGAAGCTGTGACATAATGACTCCTTCCTTTCTTCCGTTTTCAATCTGGCTGCCATTCTATCCATTAAGAAAATTTGATCGTAAGGTTTTTTTGTTCAAGGGCGTTCAGCAGCGGCTGTACCTGCTGCTGGGGAAGCGGCCGATGCGCAGCGAACGGGTTTTCTTGTGCGATGGCGTCGTATTTTCCGTTCCCCAGCGGGTTGAAATTGAGAAGCTCGTAATATTGGAGATTGCGCAGCCCCTGTAAAAAGTCCGCGATTCGCTCCAGGTTTTCCTCGCTGTCGGTTACGCCGGGAATCAGCGGCGTGCGCACGATAAAGGGAATGCTGAGCGTATCCAGTTCTTTGAGGTTTTTCAGAATCTGCTCGTTGCCGATTCCGGTCCAGCGCCGATGCTCCTCGCTGTCCCAAAGCTTGAGGTCGCACATCACAAGGTTTGTCTTTTTCAGGACCGGCTCCATCACGCTGAAAGGGGAGGCCAGATTGGTTTCGATCGCGGTATGAATCCCCTCCTGCCGGCATGCGTCTGTCAGGGAAAGCAGAAACTCCGGCTGGCAGAACGCCTCCCCGCCGGAAAAGGTAACGCCGCCCGTGGAATCGACATAGTACGCGCGATCCTGCAAAACCTCTCGCATGATTTCCTCCACCGACATCAGTTTCCCGGACATCTGCAGCGCCTGTGCGTAACAGACGGCGGTGCATTTGCCGCACCGGATGCACAGGCCGCGGAACAGGCGGTGCTCCCCGCCAATCAGCTTATGGGCCTTGGATGGACAGACGGAGACACATTTATAACAGTGAATACAGTTCTGCGGATAAAAAAGCAGCTCTGGCCTTCTGTCGATGGTTTCGGGATTATGGCACCACGCGCATCGCATATTGCAGCCTTTCAAAAAAACGGTGGTGCGAATGCCCGGCCCGTCGTTTAGGCTGAAGCGCTGTATGTCTGTAACCATGCCTTTCATATTTCATTCCTCCATCAAATCAACAAAAGATTGTTTGTTGATTTGATTATAGTGGATATGCCGCTTCCAAATTTTCGAAAAGAGTTTGAATATTTGCGTTTTTTAGGGTTTTGTTAAATTTCACCGGGATGCCGGGGTCGTTTGATCTGGGGCATCCGGCACGCCGCCGACCGAATAAAATACCGGCCGGCCTCATTTTCAGTGAGGCCGGCCGGTATAGAGCTAAGAGAACTTCTGCTTCTCCCCCTTTTTCTCAGATATGGCAGTTCAGCAGATGGGCTGCCCGCATAGCTGTTTCTGAATTATGGAGTGACAAGCCGAGTTGGGAAGTCATTGGTATTGTAGGCCATATTGACAGATGCACCGGAGGCCTTTGTGATTTTCACCATCAGGCGCTGGCCGGAAAATGTAGTTGCGCCAACGTTGCTAAAGGTGTATAGAGAAGGATGGTTCCCGGTGCCGGTAAGAGAGATATCTTTGGTCTGTGAGCCGATTAATGTGGCATTTGCGCCGTTAAGATCCGTTTGATACAGTTCTACCGTTACGTTGGAGGTACCCGCGGGTGCGGAGGTCCAAAGGGTAAAATCCCAGTTTCCGGCGGCATAGGTGCCGTTTAATTCCGGGCTATACCAATAAGCGGGAGTGGAGGTGATTTCACGGATCGGCTGCCAGCCGGAGATCCCGCTGTTGGCGGTCTGCAGGTTCTGGCCGCTGGGCGAAGTGCCGCTGACGCTTTGATTGTAAAAATACCAGGTTGCGCTGGGCAGATTGGGGGAGGAACCGCCGCCGGATTTGGTAAAGGGAATGGAGGCGATGAGCAGCACCTGATTGGAGGAATCCCTCAGTTCAAGCTGATAGGTGTAGCTGCCGGCCTCAATGCTGTCCAGATCGGAGGTCGCGGTCAGGGTCTGTGCATTGTCTGCCTGGGCGGTAAAGGTGGTATCCAGAAGGGTATAATTGGTGCTGCCGGTCAGCTTCATTGTGGCGCGGATCGTTTTACCCGGCAGGGTGGTGTTGACCTTTGCGTTGAAGGTGGCCTGTGTGTCCGTCGTGCTCTTGGTCAGGTAGGCCGCGGCATTCTGGTTCGCCTTGGTAACCTGGCTGAGCCCTACGGTAGGAGTATAATACTCTGTCCACTCTTTTTCCTCAAGAGGCTGCAGAGTTGCGTCGGCAAAGAATTCGGAGGAGTTTCCGCCCCAAAGTTCAATATAAGGACGTGCGGAATTGCCATAGGCGGTTTCTGGGTTAACGGCATAACTCTGGTCGTGCCCCCAGGTCCAGAGCTTCATGCCTGGTGTGGCGTTGGCGTTGTCGGCGATACGCAGAATCCCCTGCTCGTTATCGTGATTGATTACGCCCCACCAGTTGTCGGAAAGATTATTGGCATAGGCGATGCCCATGTCGTCCCAATTTGAGAAATGAGCGAGGTTGTCAAACTTGAAGATGTGATTCGAGGCGTCTACCGCTTCGTCTACGGTAGCCATCCAGGGCCACCAGTCATCTTTGCTCTTCACCTCGGTCATCGGCGCGACAATCTCCATGGAGGAGGAACCTACGGTATTGCCTGGGGTGGAGCCTGGCGCCAGCGTGTTGCAGGTCCAGTATTCATAATTGACAGCCTGATTTTTATTATTCTTCAGGTTGACCTTCATTTCCACAGACGGCTTGTCCGCGTAAACCGTGTAGGTTACCTTGCAGGTGATGCCGGTTGCGCCGTTATTAAATTTACCGGGTGTGGCTGCAAAATTAACATCGTCGGTCTTTGTCATCTGAATAGAAATTTTTTCGGAATCCTGCGCGACGACCTGATAGCTCCAGGGAGTCAGCCAGTATTTTCCGTGCTCGGGCTCAGAAAAGGTTGGCATGATTCCGCCGTAAACCATCAGCCAATTGTAATAAAAATTGTATTCGTTGATCCCATACGGAGTTCCGACAGGATTTTGGTACAAAAGCTCTTTTCCGGTTGGCTTGTAGATGAGGGAAATCAGCCTTGCGCCGTAATCCGGCAGGAACGTTGCCTTAATATAGGAATTTTCAATGACCTTGGTGTTCAGAACCTGATTGACAATGCTGGAGGAATTACCGGTATTAAAGGAATTATCAGCGTTTAATGTAAAATCAAAATGTCGGAAAGTGGTAGTGGAATCATACAGCGTCAGAGAAGGACTTTCTTCTGCGTTGGCTGTAAAAGCTACGCTTGTAGTGGAAAATGCCAGAGTCAGCGCCATTACAAGACCGGAGAGTTTCTTGAACCACGATTTCATGATTTTTCACGCTTCCTTTCTTTTTCTCAAGCTTCCTTCAATTAGGCGTTCCTGAGCTTTTGTGAGGCTAGAACATGGGTATCACCTCCTAAATGTGATTTTAAATATAAAAATATTACATAAATGGTAAATTTTGTAATTATCTTCTTGATTGCAGTATAGCTCATTTTTTCTCAATGTAAAGTACGCACATTTTTGTAACTGTCACACTAACAAAAATGTGCGTACTTTACATTCACTCCAAGATGATTATAATAATATTAAAATTAAAAAATGGTTATTTTTGGTAAATATAACAAATAGGAGCGTTGCGGGTGTCTTAGGGGGAAAGGAGGCAGAACCTTGGAGGACAGGTATCGTGTGCGGATGGAAGGAATCAAAAAAAGCTTCGGAGGCGTGAAAGCGCTGAGCGGTGTGGATTTTGCGGTAAAGCCCGGGGAAATTCATGCGCTGGTTGGCGAAAACGGGGCCGGAAAATCCACGCTGATGAAGATTTTGTCCGGCGCTTATCAAAAAGACGAAGGAACGATTTCGATCGACGGCGTGCCGGTGGAGATCGGTTCCCCCCGCAGGGGGAAAGAGCTGGGGGTCGGAATCATCTACCAGGAATTTGAGCTGGCCGGCGATTTAACGGTGGCGGAAAATATTTTTCTGGATCGCTTGAGCAGTGGAAAGCTGATCGACTGGAAGCGGCTTTATGAAAAGGCTGACGCTGTGCTAAAAAGCCTAAATTTTGAAATTAACGTGAAAAGCCGTGTGCAGGATTTGAGTGTTGCGTACCAGCAGGTAGTAGAGATTGCAAAGGTACTCTCGCAGAATGCGAAGATTCTGATTCTGGATGAGCCAACCGCCGTGCTTAGCCCGAAGGAAACTGCGGCGCTGTTTGAAACGCTGAATAAGCTGCGCGGCGAAGGGGTCAGCATCATCTACATCTCTCACCGCATGGAAGAAATTTTTCAGATTGCAGATTCCATTACAATCATGCGCGACGGCGAGGTGACCGGCACGGGCCGGCGCGACGAGCTGGAGATGAACCAGGTGATTGAGCTGATGATCGGCAGAAAGCTTTCCACCCTGTTCCCACCGCGCAGCGTGAAGATGGGGGAAGAGATTCTGCGGGTGGAGGAGCTCGAGGGCGACGTCTTTCGTCGCATCAGCTTCCGTGTACACCGCGGCGAGGTGCTGGGCATTTCTGGACTGGTGGGCAGCGGCAGAAGCGAGATCGTGCGCGCGATTTTCGGCGCGGACAGGAAAAAATCTGGAAAAGTATATTTAAACGGGCAGGAGGTTACGATCCGTTCTCCAAAGGACGCCGTGAGGCTCGGGATCGGTCTTATCCCCGAAAACCGCAAGGAGCAGGGGCTGGTGCTGGATTTTCCCATTAAGCACAACATTACAATGCCAAATATTCGCAGTGTTCGTGGAGCGCTTGGCATTATCCGGCGAGGACAGGAGAATCGCCTGGCAGAGTCGCTTGTGGAAAAGCTGACAGTGAAAACGGACAGCATCGATGCGGCGGTGCATCAGCTCAGCGGTGGCAACCAACAGAAGGTAGTGCTGGCCAAATGGTTCAACACAGATTCTCAGGTGATCATTTTCGACGAGCCGACACGTGGAGTGGACGTTGGGGCGAAAATTGAGATTTACAATCTGATCAACGAGTTTGCCAATCGGAATCTGGGCGTGATCATCATTTCGTCCGAGCTTAACGAGATTATCGGGATGTGCGACCGCACAATTGTGATCGACAACGGTGAAAAAAAGGGAGAACTGGAGAAAGAGGAGCTGTCTGAGCTGAACATTATGAAACTAGCGGTTGGAGGGAATGCGAAATGAACCATTCTGCAAGCGGTGATTTGAAGCTGCAAAGCGGGCTGAGCGGAAAATCCACAGGGCAGGCCCGTGCGTCTGAGCTTTTTAAGAAGTACATAGCTCTTGTGGTGCTTTTGCTGCTCATTATTATTTCAAGTACATTGTCGGACGCGTTTTTTACGCAGAAGAACCTTTCTAACCTACTGAGGCAGCTTTCGGGCACCACCATCGTCAGCATGGGGATGCTGCTGGTGATTCTGACCGGGGGCATTGATCTTTCGGTTGGCTCGGTGGTTGCGCTGAGCGGCGTTCTGTTCGCTTATTTTGCTGCCTTTACCAGTCTGCCGGTCGCGTTGTTGCTGACTTTTCTGTTCGCGGCACTGTGCGGTATGATTTCCGGCTATTTTTCGGCGTTTCAGAACATGGCGCCGTTTGTTGTCACGCTGGCGGTGATGTCGGCCGCGCGCGGTGTGGCTTATATTGTTTCGCGGGGAACGCCAATCCCGATTCAGAGCAGGTCGGTTTCAATTTTTGGGCAGGGCTCTTTATACTCTATCCCGTTCCCGGTGATCACGGCGCTGCTGGTATTTCTGGTGATTGCGTTTCTGCTGAAATACACCAGCTTCGGCCGGTTTGTGCAGGCGATCGGCAGCAATGAAACAGCGGTGCGCCTCTCTGGCATCCGGGTGAACTACTACAAGTGGATGGTCTACACCATTTCTGGTTTTCTGTGCGCGTTTGCCGGTATTATCAGCGACGGGCGCACCGGGGTTGGCTCACCCACCATCGGTAGCGGAATGGAGATGGACGCGATCGCAGCTTGCGTCATTGGCGGCGCCAGCCTTTCGGGCGGGCGCGGCACGGCGATTAATACGCTGGTGGGCGTTCTGATCCTTGGGCTGATCGGAAATATTATGAACCTGATGAATGTAGCGGGTTACCCGCAGCAGGTTATCAAAGGAATCATCATTATTGTCGCGGTGCTGCTGCAGGGCAGCCGCAAAAAAAATTAGCATCCGGTTACGGCAGGGGTTCGGCGAGTAGTGCCGCCGTTCAAATACCTGGACTCCCCTGCAATGGGAAGAAAACGCCCCACGCACTACCAAGGCGTTTTTCCCGGAGCGGGGATTCTGCAAGAGACAAATTAGGTGTGAATCATTTGACAGGGAGGATTGTAGTAATGAAAAACAGGAAAAAGGCGGCAGGCGTGCTGTTGGCGGCCTGCATGATGGGAACATCCTTATTCGGCTGCGCGGGCGCGGTTTCTACGGGAGAAAAGCCGGCGGCAACTCCGGCAAGCGGAACGTCTTCGTCGGCGGAAACGAAAAAGGACGTGAAAGAGCTGAAAATTGGCCTTTCGATGCAAACGTTGGGCGGCGCATATTTTGCAACGCAGGAAAGCTCCTTTAAGGAGGCCTGCGCCAAACAGGGAATCACCTGCTTTACGGCAAATGCCAACGGGGATATGACGAAGCAGCAGGCAGACATTGAAGACCTGATTGCAAAGGGCTGCGACGTGATTGTCATCAATCCTAAAGACCCCAAGGGCGCGATTCCCGCAACGCAGGAATGCACTAAGGCCGGCATTGCAGTATTCATTATGGATAATACAATTGACCCCACTGCGGATTACATTTCGATGATTCAGTCGAATAACTACGAGCTGGGCAACAAGGTTGGTATCGACCTAGCCGAGCAGTTCGGCGACAAGGAAATTAAAATCGGTTTGCTCAGCGGCAATCAGGGCAACGCGCTGGGCGTAGACAGAAGAATGGGTGTTATGAAGGGCGTTATTGAAACGCAGCTTGGCAAATCCAACAAGACTAACGTGCAGGTTCTGACGCAGGGCTGGGGCAGCTGGAACCAGGAGGGCGGCCTTTCCGCAGCGGAGGATATGCTGATGGCAGCTCCTTCCATTAACTGCATCGTCGCTGAAAACGACGACATGGCACTGGGTGCTCTGAAAGCCGTTCAGGCGGCAAAGAGAAGCGACATCGTTATTGTTGGTGTGGATGGCCAGAAGGAAATGTACCGCCTGATCAAAGAGGGCAGCCAGGTGCTGGCTACCGGCAGAAACGACCCGAAGGAATGCGCAACGCTTACACTGGAAACCGTGCTGAAATGGTACGGTGGCGAAAATGTTTCCCGAACCATTTATCTGGACCCGGTCAGCGTCAGCAAGAAAAACGTGGAGAAATACTACGACCCGAAGGCTTCCTTCTGATTAAAATTCAACAGACAGGTGAGGTGCCTTACATTGAAAATGTTTATTAATGGGGAACGTGTTGACGCAGGGAATGCGGCCACCGCCGACGTTCTGAATTCTGCAACGCAGGAATTCCTTGACACGATTCCGGTGGCGACCGCGGAGGATGTTCAGCGTGCGGTCGACGCGGCGCAGGTTGGCAAACGGGTTTGGGCGTCGACTCCCGTTCACGAGCGCTCGCGCATTTTGACAAAATGCGCGGATGCAATCGACGCCCGCAGAGAAGAGCTCGCCGTAAGTCTTTCTACCGAAATGGGAAAAATCATCCGCGAGGCGCGCGGAGAAATCCGCGTATGCGCGCAGATCTTCCGCGGCTTTGCGGAGGCTGCAAACCACCATTACGGGAAAACCATGACAGATTATCAGATTGGTACGGAAAACGATATGATTTTCACCCAGCGGGAACCGCTCGGTGTGGTTGCTTGCATCTCTCCGTTTAATTACCCGGTAGAGCTTTGCTCACAGAAAGCAGCTGCGGCTTTGGCGGCGGGGAACGCGGTCATCATTAAGCCCGCCACCGATAATCCATTGACCATTATGAAGATTGTGGAGCTTTGCCTTGACTGCGGTGTGCCCGGCAACGTGCTGCAGCTGGTGACAGGCGGCGGGGCCGTGGTGGGAGACCTGCTGGTGGGCAGCGACGGAATCAACGCGATTAGCTTGACCGGCAGCACCGCAGTTGGAAAGGGCATTGCAAAAGCCGGAGCGGAAACACTCAAGCGCATTTTTTTGGAGTTGGGCGGCAATGACCCCTTTATTGTGTTCGAGGATGCGGATATGGAGCTGGCTGTGGCCGATGCGGTGCAGGGGCGTGTGCAGAACGCGGGGCAAACCTGCTGTGCACCAAAACGTTTTCTGGTGCAGAACTCCGTCAAGGAGGAATTTATCCGCCGGGTGATCGAAAGGCTGGAGCATCTCAGGCTGGGCAGCCCGCTCGACGAAGCGACGGAGTTCGGTTCGCTGATCAGCCCCAGGGCCGCGCAGGAGGTTCAAAGGCAGGTAGATTACACCGTGGAACAGGGGGCGAGTCTCCTGTACGGCGGCAGCGTTTACAACGAGTCGTACTTTGAGCCGACCGTTCTCGATCAGGTGACGCCCGAGATGGATGTCGCCTGCGACATGGAAATTTTCGGGCCTGTCCTCCCGATCATCGGGTTCGATACGGAGGAGGAAGCGATTCAAATCGCGAACCATACCATTTACGGATTGCAGGCCGGCGTAATGAGCCGCGACATGAAAAAGGTAATGCGGGTTGCATCACAGCTGGAGTGCGGCGGAGTCGTCATTAACGGCTCGGGCAATTACCGCCATACCGACCAGCCCTTCGGCGGGTGGAAAATGAGCGGAGTCGGCCGGGAAGGAATCAGTGTCACGCTGGATGAAATGACGCAGGAAAAATCCTATATTCTGAAAAATATTTTACACGCGTAACCCTCCTGAGTGATAGCATAGATTGTACCAATGCCAAATAAGGCTCATTACAAACGGTGATGGGTCTTATTTGGCATTCCTGTTTGAAAATATTCAATTGATCTCCCTTATTTTTATTTACTTTTTCAAAATACTGCCTTATACTGGTTACAAAGAGCATGAAAAAGGATGCAGAAAAGATCTTCAGAAAAGGGAGGCCATTGTTTTGGTACTGACGCTAAGGCAGAGTCTTCAGAAACGGCTTTTGAACGGAGAGTACAACTGCGAAAAAGAACTTACGCTCTCTTTGATGAGCGGCAAATGGAAAATTGTGATTTTGTGGCACCTTGGGCACGAAGGCCCGCTTCGGTACGGGGAGCTGTTCCGGCTGTTTAAGAACATCAGCAACCGGATTCTGACCAAACAGCTGCGTGAGCTGGAGCAGGATGGGATCATTTACCGGAATGTATTTGATGAAGTTCCGCCCAAAGTGGAGTACCACCTAACAGAGCTTGGCAGAACTTTGGTGCCGATTGTAGACGAAATGTTTGAGTGGGGAAAGACGAATATGCGGTATTATGCGGAGCTTGCGAAAAAAAACATCCAGAGCGATCCTAATTGTGAGGAAAAAGAGGAAGAGGAGAATTGACAGACGGGCCTGCAATTCTGGGTCTAAATCTTGCAATGAAATGGCTGCTGCACATAAAACAATGATACAAAAAAGGCGTCGGAAAGAATTCTTTCCGGCGCCTTTTGACTTTTGATTAATTGTAGAAGCGGAAACTGAATCCAAACGTAAATTCGGCCTGACCATGAAATGAATCAGAACCTGATGTTAATGAAGGGTCAAAAGGAGCGTACCCGTTCTCCCGGCCATTGACGTGGTGGCTTGTTTTCTTTAGTATAGAATCAAACTGGATCTATTGTTTTGACTTGCACGTTGACTTGTATTTTATTATTAATGACATTTTCAAATTTTATAAAATTTAAGTGATACTGAAAGAGCCACACCAAACAACCAATAAGTGGCTGTCTGGTGTGGCTTTTCTATGGCGTCCCCGGCGCGATTTGAACGCGCGGCCTTTCGCTTAGGAGGCGAACGCTCTATCCAGCTGAGCTACGGAGACAGATAGGAAGGGATGCAAACAACACTCTGCCCTGCTGGGCGATTAACTGTTACATTTTACAGCAGGACAGGGTGTTTGTCAACATTATTCCAGCCGGTTGAACGAGTAGCGGAGCACGCGCTCCAGCCGCTGCCGCGCCTTTTTCAGGTGCCGGCTGACGGTCGATTCGTGGATGCAAAGCTCCTGTGCCGCCTGCCGCGCAGTGAGACCCTCAAAAAAGCAGAGCTGCACGCACTGCCGCTGCCGGTCGGTCAGCTCGCCTTCCATGGCTCGGTTTAGTGTATGCAGCATACGGTGGTATTCCGCATCTGCCGATTCTCCCTGGCGGCGGTACTCCTGAATTCCGGCGAGGCTCTCCGTAAACTGGTCAAGGGATAAGCGTTTCTTTCTCACGGTGCGCCCCCCTTTCTCTTGCATAGCTTTGCAGCAGCCGCCCGGTTTCCCGGCAGTCCAAATACATCGAGTACATCATCACAATCCGTTCGTTCAGGGCTTTGGCTGCATTGGGAGTAGCCGTTTTCAGCTGGTGCCTCAAAAAGTCTACTCTGGCCTTGAGCACATTGGCCTCCTGCAGGTATTCTTCTCCCCAACTCATAAAATCCATGTCATTTCTCCTTTTGTATACACGAAACGTGTAGTTTAAATGACAAAGCACGGCAGAGTGGAATGAAATTACCGGGGCTTGTCAGATTTCATCATAGCATAGTGATACCCGCACTGCAACAGAAACTATAAACAAATGTTCGATAAAGTTATCACAGGGAGATAAATGGGACAATGGTTAAGTTTGGAATAAAATTTTTCAAATTAATCTTGAAAAAACACGAAATGTGTGATAGAATGCCCCCATGAAAGAGCACGGCCGCAAACGGTAAAGCCGTTTGAACGGGCGTCGCGCCGTCCGCCTAGCGCGGGGGCGCTCCGGACGGGGCGAGGCGAAATTTTGGAATGGGTGAGTGCTATGTTTGGGGTGGAACTGAAAAAGTTACGGACAGAATACGGCCTGACGCAGGCGCAGCTGGCAAAGCGTCTCGGCGTTTCCGCCTCGGCGGTGGGCATGTACGAGCAGGGGCGGCGCGAGCCGGACAGCGAGCTTCTGGCCCGTTTGGCGCGCATGTTCCACGTTAGCACTGACACGCTGCTTGGTGTTCGGGAGGAGTCGCAGACGCAGCAGGAGGTCAATACTGTAATCGACCGCTTTACGAATATCCTCAAAAATCAGCAGGGGCTGATGTTTAACGGTGCACCCCTTTCTGAGTCGGATCGCGAAAAAATAGTGAATGCAATCCGGGTAGCGGCAGCGATCGCCATTCCGGAGGAGGGAGAAAATGACGAATCAAAGGATTGAACGGCTGGTGCGTTCGCTCAGGCTGCGGTTTGGCGGCGACGTTTTTGAGCTGTGCGATCATTTGGGCATCCCTGTGTTGTGGCAGGAACTGCCCCGGTCGGTCAATGGCTTCTGCCTTTGCTTTCAGCAGCGGTTTACCATTGTGCTGAATCTCTCTGTGCCAATGGAGCTGCGCTCCTATGTGTGCGCGCATGAGCTGGGGCATGTGCTGCTGCACGGAAAAACGAATGCGCTAGCGCTCGAGGAGCTGACAAATCTGTGTATGCCGCGGTTGGAAAATCAGGCGGATTATTTTGCCGCCTGCCTTTTGCTGCAGGACAGTCTGCCGGACTGGAGAGAGTGGTACAGCCCGCTGACGGTGGAGCGTGTGGCCCAGCTTTCGGGCTTGCCGGCACGCGTGGTGAACCTTTGTGTGGGCGACGGCCATGCGCTCGTTTCCTGAAATGAGGTTTCTAAAAATAAATTCACAAAAATTTTCTGTTATTCCGGGGCCTTTTGCGATATAATAAGGGCAGCATTTGAAAAAAATTGCCGTTTCGGCCGGGTAACCCGGCAATTCAAACGGAACGGTGCAGTTGATAAAGGAGAAGCTATGAAAATTTTATCTTCCGTCGCATCCAATGTGACAAAAGCGATTGATTTTGTAGTGGAAGCCAACCGAAAGAACGCGCTGATTAACCGGATCAAGGCTGTGGTACGTTGCGAGGAAAAGAACATCGACCGCGCGTATATTGCTCTGGGAAAATACTATTTCAACAATCTGCGTGACAAAAATCTGGAGGAAACGGAACGCCACTGTTTGTCCCTGGAAAATTCCCGCCGCCGTTTGGATCGTGCTCTGACCCGTTTGGAGGAGTTGACCGACGAGGATGAGGACGATTACGACGAGTACGAGGATTATGAGGACTGCTATGCCTGCCAGGCGCACGATGCGGAGTTTGACAGCTACGATGGCGACACGTATGAGGATGAGCGCGAGCTGCGAGAGGTAGACGGGGTCGGGGGTCACCATGCTCACGCAACGTCGGAATACGACGATGAGTTCAGTGTCTCACAGACAAAGACATCCGGTGAAGCAGCCGACGAGGAAGACGGCAGTGTGATCCCCCCCACCGAAGAATAAGGGTGCGCGGTATGAAACCATTGATCGTCTGTTTTTCCCAAACCGGGAAAACAAAAAAGCTGTGTGGCTGCATGGCAAAATCGCTGGACGCCGATTTTGTGGAGCTGAAAGAAATTGCCCACCGGGGTCTGGCGAGCGCATATACGCTGGGCGTGTATGACGCGATCCGCCGCAAGAGCGGAGATATTCTTCCCGTGGATGCCGATATTTCCGTTTATGATACCCTGATTGTAGCGTCACCGGTTTGGGCCGGGAATCTTACGCCTGCAATGAACGATTTTATTCGGGAATATGATCTGCGCGGCAAAACGGTATACGGATTGATGACCCACGCCGGCGGCTCGGGTGAGGCCGTGAACCTGATGCGCCAGGAGCTGGAACAGGCTGGAGCGGTTTGCCCCGATGTGCTGGATTTGCAGGCAAACCGGGAACTGATTTACGATGTGAAGGCGGAGCGAAAAGCGTTCCGCCTGACAGACGACGGTAAGCTGGAGCTGCGGGAGCAGGACGGAGACAAGAACAATGATCAAAAAAATACTGCTGGGAATGAGCGGCGGGGTTGATAGCTCTGTCGCTGCTCTTTTGCTGCAGAAACAGGGCTATGAGGTCACGGGTGTGACAATGCGTCTGCGCCCGGACGAGTACATGTGCAGCAGCCAGAGCGGTGGATGCTGTTCTTTGGATGACATAGATGACGCGCGCCGCGTTTGTTACCGGCTGGGGATTGAGCATCTGGTGATGAATTTCACCGAGGAATTCCAGCGCGATGTGATCGAACCCTTTGCGAGGGACTACCAGGTCGGGCGTACCCCGAACCCCTGCATCAACTGTAACCGGTATTTAAAGTTTGAGGAAATGCTGCGCCGGGCGCGGCAGCTTGGCTTTGACGCTGTTGCCACCGGGCATTACGCGATTGTGCGGCAGGATAAAAATGGCCGGTGGCTGCTGTATCGCTCACCCGCCGGAAAAGACCAGAGCTATGTGCTGTATTCCATGACGCAGTATCAGCTGGCGCATACACTGTTCCCGCTGGGGGAGCTGGAAAAACCTGAGGTGCGCCGTATGGCGCAGGAGGCCGGGCTGCCTGTGGCGAAAAAGCCCGACAGTCAGGAAATTTGCTTTGTGGAAAACAAGGATTACGCCGGGTTTATTCGCCAATATACGGGCAAAGAGCTGCCCAAGGGCGATTTTGTGAATGCCGAGGGCCATGTGCTTGGGCGCCATAGGGGAATCACTCATTATACTGTAGGCCAGCGCAAGGGGCTTGGAATCAGCTTTCCGCAGCCGATGTATGTGACTAAAATCGACGCCGAACACAACCGGATTGTTCTGGGGCCGGAGGGCAGCCAGTACGCTTCGGAGCTGATTGCCGGTGATTTAAACTGGATTGCCTTCGACGAGCCACCGGCTGAGTTGCATGTGCAGGCCAAGGTTCGCTACCAGGCCAGGCCCGCGACCGCGCGGGTATTGCCCGATGCACAGGGACAGGTGCGCGTGCTGTTTGACGAGCCGCAGCGCGCCGTTACACCAGGACAAGCAGTCGTTTTCTACCAGGAAAATTTGGTAGTGGGCGGCGGAACGATATTATAATCAAAAGCAATGGGGTGTGATCATGGCAGCCTGTATCACAAAAGAGCTTAGCTGCCCCGGCTGCGGGGCTGTGAACAAAAGCCGCATGTGGATCGAGATCGACGCTTCGGCCGATCCGGAGCAGCGGGAGCGGATTTTAAATGAAACCTTTTTCTCATGGGAGTGCCCGGATTGCAGCTACCAGGCGCAGATGGTATACCCCTGCCTGTATCATGATCAGGAGCGCGGTTTTTTGATCTGCCTTTCGCCGCCAGGGCGCACTCAACAGGTGGTTGAGGCTGAGCGGCGGCACCCGGCCCTTGCTGGGCTGAAAAAACGGCTGGTGCTTACGCCCGCAGAGCTGAAGGAAAAAGTGATGATCTTCGAAAGCGGTTTGAATGACGTGGCGCTGGAGATGGTCAAGCTGGCGCTGCAGGAGCTGACCGAGCGCAAACAGCAAACGCGGGTGGACAAAATGTTCTTTTTAACAGAAAGCAAAGAGCTGGACTACCTGGGCTTTTCCATGTTTTTGCAAGGGGAAGAAAAGCCGGTATATCAGGGAGTGTGGCTGGAAGTATATGAAAAATCGCTTCGCGCCGCGGAGCGTGTGGATTTTCACGAATCTGGCTTTCAGCTGGTAGATCTGGCGTTGGCCAGAACGCTGCTGGAGCAATAAAAAGGGATATTCGTGTCTTTCCCCGCCTTCGGCGGAGAAAGACACATCAATATTTCTTGCGGGGAAACACTTTCAACCGGAGAAGGGGAACAAATCAGATTATGTGTGGAATATGCGGATTTACAGGCGAAATTGTTGACAGGGAGGCCGTGCTGAAAAGCATGACCGACCAAATCATACACCGTGGGCCGGACAGCAGCGGTGCTTTTCAGACAGAGGATATCTCGATGGGATTCCGCCGCCTGAGCATTATCGACGTGTCGTCTACGGGTGATCAGCCGATTTTTAACGAGGATAAAACGCTGGTGCTCACCTTCAACGGTGAGATTTATAACTACCAGAAGCTGCGCGCGGAGCTGATTGAGAAGGGTCATATCTTTAGGACACAAACGGATTCCGAGGTGCTGATCCACGGGTTTGAGGAGTGGCAGGAAGACCTGCTCAACCGCCTGCGCGGCATGTTTACGTTTGCAATCTGGAACACAAAGGACAAGTCCCTGTTTATCGCGCGGGATTTCTTCGGCATCAAGCCCCTGCACTACACGATGGTGGGGAATCACTTTGTGTATGGCTCTGAGATCAAGAGCATTCTGGAGTTCCCGGGCTTTGAGAAAAAACTGGATTACGATACACTGAACAACTACCTGTCGTTTCAGTACGCCGTTCCGCCCAAAACGTTCTTTGAGGGCGTTTCGTGTCTGCTGCCCGCCCATTACCTGTGGCTGCGCGACGGCCAGGTGACCACCACCCGTTACTGGGAGCCGCGCTTTGAGCCGGATGAGTCCCTCTCGGAGGAGGAAGCGGTTGATCGCATTGAAAAGGTGTTCGAGGAATCCGTCGAGTGCCACAAGATCAGCGACGTAGAGGTCGGCTGCTTTCTGTCCAGCGGCGTGGATTCGAGCTATGTGGCGACGTACTTCCCGGGGCAGAAAACCTTTACCGTCGGCTTTGATTTTGGCGAGAAGTACAACGAGATTGACTGGGCGGAGAGTCTCTCAAAGGAGATCGGCGTTGAGCACCACAAAAAGCTGATTACCTCGGAGGAGTTTTGGGGCAACATTAAAAAGGTGCAGTACCATATGGATCAGCCGCTGGCTGACCCGTCGTGCATTGCACTGTTCTTTGTTTCGAAGCTTGCGAGCGAGTATGTGAAGGTGGTTTTGTCCGGAGAGGGTGCCGACGAGCTGTTCGGCGGCTACACCGTTTACAACGAGCCGGATGTATTCCGGAATTACCATAAGCTGCCCCAATGGCTGCGCACGTTTTTGCGCCGCGTGGTGCAGAAGGTGCCGTGGCATTTTGTCGGACAGGGCTTTATTACGCGCGGCGAGTTTCCCACGAACGACAGCTTTATCGGCAACGCCAAAATGTTCGGCTACGAGGATAAGCTGCGCCTGCTCAGGGATCCGTCCATCGCGACGCGTCCGCAGACGATCACCAAGCCGTATTACGACCGTGTGAAGGATTTGGACGACGTGACCCGCATGCAGTATCTTGACATCAATCTGTGGATGGTGGGCGATATTTTGCTCAAAGCCGACCGCATGAGCATGGCGAACTCTTTGGAGCTGCGCGTGCCGTTCCTCGATAAAGAGGTGTTCCGTGTGGCGGCGTCGATTCCGAAGAGCCTGCGCCTGAAAAACAACACCACCAAATACGCCATGCGTCAGGCGGCGCTGCGGCATCTGCCCGCCCGCACCGCGGAGAAGAAGAAGCTTGGCTTCCCGGTGCCTACCCGTGTGTGGCTGCGTGACGAGCGGTATTATAAAATCGTGAAGGATGCATTTTCGTCTGATCTGGCCAAGCAGTTCTTCCATACTGAGGAGCTTCTGCACTACTTGGACGAGCACTTCAAGGGCCGTCGGGATTACAGCCGCCGCATTTGGACGGTATTTGTGTTCCTGCTGTGGTATCAGGTCTATTTTGAGGGCGCCGGCCACGAAGAGGGCGACATGCCTGATTTTTCTAGCAATCAGAAATAATGCTCCAAGGTTACACGATCTTTGAACAATAGAACAAGCGGCGGACACTTCGACGGGCAGAAGTGTCCGCCGCTTGTTTGCAAAAGAGAAAAAAGAGTGAGTTCCTTGACTGACAGTTAGATTTTATATATAATGAGAGGGAAAAACAGGAAATTTGTGATATATCGTCCAATCAGTGAAATAGAGAAAAGCGCCTGCGGGGAGCGGGCATGAATGCAGGGAGGATCAGAGCCATGAAAAAAACGCGCAAAAAATGGATTGCAGCGGTGTTGTCGCTGGGGTTGATGTGGACTGCAGTGCCTTTTCAGACAGCTCAGGCTGCGACGAGCGAGCAAACCGTGGATGTTGATATAACAAGCACTTCCAGTTTTAAATTTACTGCGGCGACGCTTTCAGAGATTGAATATATCCTGACAAATGACCGCGAAAATGTGAGGGTTCAGCTGAATTTTGAATCCACTTCCGCTACTTCCAAGGCGGTGCAGGATATGAGCTCGATCACAGTGCCGAAATCTACGCTGCAGGCAATTGAAAAAAGTGGGAAGAAAGCCACATTTGAAATCTACTCCCAAAGCGGCGATATGGAATATGCCTGGGAATTCAGCAGCGGGAAAATGGATACCCTCACGGACATTAATTTAGCGCTGAAGGTTGCTAATGTTTCCACTGTGACGCTGACAGACCCCATTACTGTTAACAGTGCGGTAATCCAGATGAAACATACGGCAGCTCTGCCGAAAAACACGGTTCTGATTCTCCCGATGGACAAAGGCGATGATACCAAAACCACCTATCCTGTTTTCTACGATCTGGACAACGCAGAGCAGAACTCTTTTTATCTGTATAAGCTTTCCGGCTCGAAGCTTTCGTACGTGACAGGTTCGAAATTCAAGCTGAATGATGACGATGAATTTAAGGTTGGTATTTCCAATGGCGGATCTTATGTGCTTACTCCCACCAATTTGGGGCTTTCCGGTTCCGGCTCCAGCGGAAACATCAGCTCTGGTTCTACCACGGATTCGGTGCAGCTGAGCGGCTATTCCGGTACGGTTGCGGTGGGCGGAACTACTTCCATTTTCATTCAGAAGCCTACCTCCGGTACATTTACGGTAACGTCGGGCAATCCCAATGTTGCACAGGTGCTGGGGTCGGGAGCCTCGGTGAACGGCGGTACCCAATACCAGGTGCAGGGCCTTTCCGCAGGTACGTCGGTGTTTACCGTAAAATCCTCCAACGGAACCAGCACCAGCTATACACTGACGGTATCGTCAGCAGCAACACCGACGACAAAGAGCGGGTGGGTCATGATCGATACCGATAGCTATCAGTTCGCGCCGGGCAATATTTACGATTATAAGGTAACGCTTTCGGGCGCTGCCGCCAGCGAGGTGCAGACGGCTTCCAGCCGACCGCACATTGCATCGGTGAAGGAGCTGCGCCGCGAGACCAGAAGCGATGGTTTGGTGGATGTGTATTACCGCATCACCGCTCTCCGGGCCAGCGCCGACCCCACCACCGTGAGTTCTACCGTGCGGGGCGTGCATTCCTCCATTCGGGTGATGGTGACGGCCGGAATCAAGCAGAACGGTGTCGCGGCTCGTAATCTGAGCTATTTTACTTCCTGAAAGCGACCCCACACCGCGAGAAAATAAAATCGACACGCCAAAACCTTGTTTTGGCGTGTCTTTCTATTTGCAACTGCTAAGATACACAATTGCTCCATGTAAAAAAGAAAGCCTTTCTTTTAGAAGAAAGGCTTAAATTAAAACATAGGGATTTGGTTTTTGAGTAAAATTGGCAGCCTGCTTGGAGAAGAACAGAAAAGTAAAAAGAGAGCGTTATCCTTCGTACTGCTCCAAAACCCGGTACAGCACAAGCATTACGAGTATCCCTGCGCAGGCGGCCCAGAGAGATACGGTAAAGGCCACGGCGCGCCCGAACCATACCACCACCACAAAAAATACCATGATGCCTGCACCAAGCAAAAAGCTCTTTCCAAGGTTTAGCTTTGGCTTTTCTGGGCGAAAGGCTGTTTTGCAGATATATTGCACCACAAAAACCGAAAAAGAAATGATCAAGGCAAAGAAAACCAGGCTGCTGATCGGTACGGAAATCTGAAAATTGAGTGGTTGACCGGTGAAAGCTGAGTGGATCAGCTGGAAGGTATCTTTTGAAAATGCGATACCGATGGTACACAGGATTGCGGCACACAGAAAAAAGGTGCTGAAAGCGCCGCATACCTTTTGCAGAGTGCTTTTTGGCGGTATGCTGGCGATAATTTCGTCGCAGAAGCTTTGGTAATCTCCGCCGATTACGGTTTCAATGTTATCGCCGCGCTCCTGTGCGGAAAGCATCATCTCCAGCAGATCCTGCCGGACAAGCTCTTGATTGTATTCCGACAGGCTTGACGCGCGCAGGTAGCAGACCATATCGGTCATTACCCGGTCATTTTCAGTGGTCAGACGCTGATCGAGCTGATTGTTGCTGCGGTTGAGCAGCTTAGCTTTTTGATTCATCGTGATTCCCTCCATGAATGAACAGATTATTTACCGCCTGCTCGAGCTCCTTCCAGTTTGCGAAAAACTCGTCGAGCTCAGCTCGGCCCGCAGCGGATAGAGAAAAATATTTTCGCCGGGGTCCCAGAGGGGATTCCCGGGATTCAGCGGTGATGAGCCCACTTTTTTCGAGCCGAAGCAGAAGAGGGTAAATGGTCCCCTCCGAAATGTCGGAAAATCCATACTGCTGCAGCTGCTGCGATATTTCGTAGCCGTAGGTTTCCTGCCTGCTGATGATGTTCAGTATGCAGCCCTCCAGCGTACCCTTTAACATTTGTGATGGTATCATGCGGGGGTTCCTCCTGTTCGGGCAATTCTACTATGCAATGCAATGTACTTGCTACATTGTATTACATAGTAGTGGGAATGTCAAGCTCTGCATTCGGAAAAACGGGGACAAGGATGTAAAGTGATATGAAAAAATGCGCTCTGTGCAGCCTGTTAGAGGCATTTCAAAGCGCATAATATTGGAATGATGTAAGGCTGCCGCAATTTGTTTTGTAAGCAGCCTGATTCAGTTGTTCTCGTTTTTTCTTTGTTCCGCAATGGAGGAAAAGATATTTTGTGTCAGAGAGATAAAATGCTTGGCCGGTTTGGACAAGTACCGGTGACAGTTGACGGTGAGGGTGATGTCCCGGCATAAAAAGTCCCCGTTCCGTAGCAGGGGAAATGCATAAAGAGTTTCTGCTCCCTGCTGCTGGTGGCGCAGAATATCGGCCAGAATCATTTCCGTCATGAAAGCGGCCGCAATCCCGCTGTAATAGAGGGAGTGAAAAAACTGTGGATAAGTGGTGGTCAGCAGAACGTTAGGCTGGCTGCCCACTTCTTCGTAGCAGGAGAGGATGGCGCGGGTCAACGGAATACTGTCTGTGGACATAACCAATGGCAGCTGAGAAAAATCAGCAACATTTGCCCCGTATTTCGCTTTCTCCCGTAATTCGTCCGCCTGTGCGCCATAGCAGCTGCGAAGTAACCTGTCAGATACACAAAGATACACTTTATCGGTTAACAGATGAGTCGATTGAAGCTCGGGGTATTCGGAATAAATGACTCCGATGCAAAAATCCAGCCTGTTGTCCACCAGCATTTTTTCCAAGAGATAGGAAGGCTGGTCAAACAGCTTGATATGGATTCCCGGATGGGACGCATTAAATACCTCCATAATTTCAGGGACAATAATGCTTGCGCGGGGCGTTGTGATACCAATACGCAATTCCCCCGCATTTTCATTTTGAATCGATTTAATCGATGCCATCATGTTGTTTTCCGATGCAACCGCTTCTTTGGCGTAAGAAAGAAACAGCTCACCTTCATAAGTCAGCTCCAGCTTCGGTTTTCGCTGAAAAAGCTTACACCCCAAGATGGATTCCATTCGGGCAATGTGATTGCTCAAATTTTGCTGTGACAAAAATAGGCGGTTGGCTGTCTGCGTAAAATTAAGGTCTTTGGCCGCCTCTGTAAAATAAAAAAGACTGGCTGTATCCATACTCTACCTCCTCAAGCAATCCGCATTTTACAAATAACCTTTTCTAAAACAGAATACCTGACTTCCCGATTTTTGTCAAAGTGTAGAAAATTCAATCAATAAACAAAAAAATTTTGTTGTGATGAAAAAATACCTGTGTTTCACATTTGGAAGGATTTCCTGTATGGTAAATATGGTTAAAAAATACATCAATGAATATGATTGAGGAGTGATTTTGTGAGAATTATGGACTGTACGCTGCGTGACGGTGCGAATGTGGTTGGAAACGGGTTTTCCCCTGAGCTGACCAAATTAATGATCGAGGGCCTGATCCGCAGCAATATTCACATTATTGAAATGGGGAATGCCAAAGGGCTTGGAGCAACAGAAAAGGGAAGTCCTGCTCCAATCAGCGACGCCGCTTATCTGGACTTAATCCACCCTTACCTGTCTCAGGCGGACATAGGCATGTTTTTAAATGCCAAGCGCTATGAACCGGAAAATGTGGCAATGGCGGCAGACAAGGGAATCTCTTTTTTACGCATAGGCATGGATGCCGGTGACGGAGCCAAGACCTATCCTGTGATTGAGGATGTCAAAAAGCATGGCATTACGGCACGGTACTCTTTGATGAAAGCCTATCTGCTCACCCCAGAGGAGTTGGCCGAAGAGGCAGCCGGGTTAGAGGCTCACGGTTTGGATGAAATCACCATTATGGATTCGGCCGGGACGATGCTGCCGCAGGATGCCGGTCAATATGTTAAGGCTTTAAAAGAGCGCTTACATATTCCGGTTGGCTTCCATTGCCACAATAATCTGGGATTAAGCACCGCCAATGCTTTGGCCGCCTACGAAAATGGCGTTGATGTGTTGGATTGCGGTCTGCTGGGCATGGCCCGCAGCGCCGGAAATCTTCCTACTGAGGTGGCTGTGGCGCTGATGCAGATGAAAGGGGCTGCACAGGAGGTCGATCTGTATCAGCTTCTGAATTTTGAAGATCGGGAGCTGATCCCTGTGATGGAAAAAGAGGGATATCATACCCCGATTAAACCAAAGGATCTGATCCTTGGTTACAGCGGCGCCCACTCGGCCTTTATGGCCACCTTCCGCAAAGTAGCGCAGGAGTGCGGCGTGGGGCTGTACCCGCTGATTGTGGAAACCTCCAAAATCGACCGGAAAAATCCCAGCGAGGAATTAATGCGCTCAACCGCTGCCCGCATTCAGGCGAAAGGGGAAAAAACATGAATGTGATACTTGCAGGCCCTTACTCCACAGGTACTCTGGAGCGCTTTCAGTCGCTCCTTCCGGAGCATCGCGTTACTCAGGTTCTGACGCAGGAGGATTATAACGCCACGACTGATGCAGAGTGTATCATCGTCCGGATTTTAAAAACTCCGGAAGCTGTCATTGCAAATAATCCAAACCTGAAAGCAGTGATCCGCTGGGGCGCCGGATACGATTCGGTGGACATTGAAGCAGCGGGAAAACGTGGTGTTATGGTAGCGAACACGCCCGGCGTCAACTCCTATGCCGTAGCAGAACTGGCTTTGGGCCTGATGATTCTGCTGAACCGCAAAATAATGGGTTACAGCTGTAATGTACAGGCCGGAAATTGGGATAGGGGAGCTTACGCAGACACGTCTATTTCCCTCAATTACAAAACGGTGGGTCTCATCGGCGGAGGAAATATCGGCCGTCGAGTAGCTGCGTTAGCGCAGGCACTGGGGGCCAGAGTTCAATATTATGATGCATTTCGCCTGCCAGAGGAAGTGGAACGGCAAAACCACATGACCTTTGTGTCGCTGGAACAGCTCCTGGCTACTTCAGATCTGGTATCACTCCACGTTCCCCTGCTGGACAGCACCCGGCACATGATCGGCGTGGAACAGCTTGCCGCGATGAAACCGTCAGCATGTTTGCTGAATACCGCCAGAGGCGGTTTGATCGATGAAGCTGCTTTGTTGAAGGCGCTGAAAAATGGATATTTGGCTGGCGCGGGGCTGGATTGTGTGGAGGAAGAAGATTCCGAAATTACAGCTCAGCTTCTGCAATGCTCCAATGTCATCATAACGCCGCACATTGGTGGCACTACGGCTGATCTTGCCGATACGATGATTCCTTTTATTGCGGAAAAGATTACATCCCTGGCAGAAACAGGGGCGATGCGTGATGTCGTTAACGTTCAGTGGCTTCCCGGTTTTGAGACAAAAGATTTGTAAAAGGAGGGTTGATCCATGGAGATCGGGGTTGGAATTTGGGCCTTTGTGGTCTATATTGCCACAATTATTGTATGGATGCTCGCCTTAAAAAGAAATGTAACAGAGGGAATGGGTGTTGGTCTGATTGTCGTGGCGCTGTTTAATGGCCCTGCGCAGACCATCCAGACTATTGTAACGTCTGTAAATCAGGCAGCGCAGGAAACCCCATTTTTGTGTACGATGCTTTTCCTAATCATGGCGACCATTATGACAAAGGCGGGAATTATCGCCAGACTCGTCGAGTTATTGAACTCTATGATTGGGAAAGTGAAAGGTGGCGCGGCATATGTTTCTGCATGCGCAAGCTTCCTTTTCGGACTTGTATCTGGCAATGCGGTAGCAAACGGCGCAACTGTTGGTGCAATCACAATTCCTTGGATGAAGGAAAGTGGTTGGCCAAAAGAAGTGGCAGCTACTATGAATGCGGGCAATGCCGGATTGGGTCAGGCAATGCCCTCTTGCACAGCCATGTTTCTCTTAGTCAGTATGCCGGCTGTCGCGGCGACTATGGATATTGGGCAGGCATATTTGGCAGTTCTTTGCGGTGGTACATGGACTTTTGTATACAGACTTATTAGAGTGTGGCTGTATGCACGAAAATATGATGTTCAGCCTGTTCCAGCGGATCGGATCAAACCCATCGGGCAATCTTTTCGAGATAACTGGACATCGCTTTTGATGCTTGTCGGAATCGCGATTCCGCTCCTTTTGACAATGGGACCTGTTTCGAAATATTTGAAAGGAATTAAGTCCGTCGGAAAAGCCGGAATTGCATCTATTAATATTGTTTTATGGGTTCCTATTGTAATTTGCATCATTTGCATTCTTGTGGGATGGAAAAATCTTCCCAAAACCTCAGATGGCTGGCTGGAAATTTTCCGTGGAAGCCAGAAATCAATCTGCAATGTAGGCGCAGTACTTTTGCTTGCGATTGCGGCCTCCAATGTTCTGAATGCGGTCGGATTTGACAAGGATCTAGCCGTTGTTTTGGAAGCTCTAAATTTGCCGAGCCTATTCATGATTATTCTTACCTGTATCGTTGTTATTCTGGTGGCCGGCCCGTTGAGTGCAGTTGCCACTACTGCGGCGATTGGCGCGGTGGCGTTCAACGCGTTAGTCAGCGCCGGGGCAACCCCTCTGGCGGCGATTGCGGCATTTATGATCTGTATTTCGACCGAAGGAGCTTCTCCCCCAAGCTCGGCACCTATCTTCCTTTCCTGTGGTCTTGCAGAGGTTGAAGATCCCCAGGTCATTTTTGGAAAGTTAATTATGCATTACGTTTTACCGCTTTTAGTGCTTGGCGTTTTAGTAAGTGTTGGCATCTTGCCTGTCTTCCAGTAACTTGCCGAAAGGAAGTGTAACTTTGAAAACTTTTGAAAGTGTTATTAGCAAAATATGTGTAGTCACTTCAATCATGTACGTTCTGATTGCATCAGCCTTGGTTATTGCGCAGGCGGGATCGCTTATGATGCTGAATGGAGAACTAAGCGTCGCGGTATATTCTTATTTAGCTAAGCCGGCCGGCTATTTTGCTGCAGTCACTGCGCTTCTTTCGATTGCCCTTGGATATTGCAGAGGTGAGATGAAATCCTGAATAAGAGCCTCTCCGCCAGCTTTGCTAATGTGCGGAAAAGTCGGCGGCATGGGATTGTCCGGTTACGAAACGGAAAGGGAAAGCGAATATGTATGATTTATTGCTGAAAAATGGGGCGCTTACAAATTCTGAAGGTGAACTGGATGGCAGTATAGGAGATCTGGCAATAAAAGACGGAGTTATAGAATGTATTGATAAGCATATTCAGTCTGAGGCAAAGAATACCGTGGACCTTAAAGGATTGACAGTTATTCCCGGATTGATAGATTATCATGCACATTTCTTTAGCGGTGGTACAAATACGTCACTGGAGTTTGCTTCGTACCTTCCAACGGGAGTCACTAACGCCGTTGACGCGGGGAGTGCGGGAGATTCCAATATGGTTTCGTTTTTCGAAATTCTTACGGAGCGCGAAAGAAGAAATACTAAGTTTTTCTTGAACGTTTCTTCAGAAGGATTGAGCTGCTTGGGTGAACATGCTGAAAATATTCATCCTCAGTATTTTAACGAAAAAAAGATTGCTAGATTGTGTAAAAGCTATCCAGAATTCATCGTCGGCCTAAAAATTCGCATCAGTGCAGATATTGCAGATTTCAGCCGAACGACCAGCTTTGAAGCTCTCCGTGGAGCGGTTCGTATTGCCGATGCGTGCGGTATCCGTATTTCAGTCCATATGCCTGATTTTCAAGGCGAATTATCTGAACTGATTGATATTTTACGCCCAGGCGATATCTTCTGCCATGTATTCACACCGCATAAAGGCATTATAGAGAATGGAAAGCTATCCCGAGAAATATTCAAAGGCAGAGAAAAAGGCATACTGTTTGAATCTGCCTGCGGAAAAGGCCATTTCGGGCATGAGGTGGCAGCTCGGGCAATTCAGGCTGGATTCTTACCGGATATTATTTCAGGGGATCTCACCAGAAATACGTTCGGATACTTACCCGCTGTTTCATTGCCTTATCTGATGTCTCGTTTTATGGCAATGGGTATGAGCTTTCGGGAGGTACTTCGCTGTGTCACAACGGTTCCGGCAAAACTGATGAACTGCGAGGGTCGATTTGGGTGTCTCCAAAAAGGCACTGTAGCAAATATTGCAATTATGGAGAGACGACAGGGAAAGTTCTTCTTTGATGACATCAAAAATCACGAGGTAAAAGGAGAAGAACTTCTGATCCCAATGGGTACGATTCTTGACGGCGAATGGGTATTCAATCATATTAATTATTTTGATCGGTAAAACATAATTTTAGGACGACAAAAGGAAGATTGGCCGATGCGATGATTCCTTTTATCGAGGATAAGATTACATCTTTAGCAGAAACAGTGATAATGCGCGATGTTGTTAACGCTCAATTGCTTTCCGTTTCTAATAAAAAATTTTAAGAGGAGGGTTGATCTATGGAGATTGGGATTGGAATTTGGGCCTTTGTGGTCTATATTCTATTTGTAATGTTTTGGTATCTCGGGTTAAAACGCACCATCGCGGAGGCGATGTTCTTAGGGATGATCATCGCCTGTGCTTTCAACGGAATTAATCAGATTCCCGCTACACTGGCCAGCAGCTTTGCGGATGCGGTACAGGAAAATGTAATGGCAGCTATTATTCTGTTTACGGTAATGGCCTCTATTATGACGAAAACAGGAATTATCAACCATTTGGTTAACATTTTGAATTCATTATTAGGGCGTGTTCGCGGCGGCCCGGCTTATGCTTCCACCTGCGCCAGCGGCTTATTTGGAATGGTGGCAAGCGCGAGCAGTGCCAACTCCGCCACCGTGGGTTCCATCACTGTTCCGTGGATGCTGGAGTCCGGATGGCCGAAGGAGACGGCCGCCACCATAAACACTGGCAATGCGGATCTTGGAATCTGCGGCCCGGCTGCTTCCTCTTTATTTCTGATGCTGAGCTTCGCTCCCATTGCACAGGCGGTCAGCTACGGCGACCTGTATGTGCCTTTGCTGTGCGGTGCGTTTTGGGCTCTGGTTTACCGTTTGCTTGTAGTACGTTACTATGTATGGAAATACAAGATTCCCGCTATGGACAGCAATGCTGAAAAACTGAGTGTTGCGGTTAAGAAGGGCGGTACATCGTTACTGATGTTTTTGGGTATTATCATACCGCTGGTTTTGACCATTGGCCCTGTCGGTGCCGTGCTGAAGAGTCAGGCTTCCTTTGGGGAGAAGGCTGTGAACGCCATTAATATCATCATCTGGGTTCCGGTACTGATCATGTCCATCTGCTTAATCCTGGGTCGTAAACTGCTGCCGAAAACCTGGGACGGCTGGAAGAATCTTCTTTCCTCCACCTCCAAAACAGTCTGCTCCTGTGGTGCGGTTTCCCTGTTTGCTCTGACCGGAAGCTCCGCTTTGACTTTGATCGGCTTTGGAGATGGCCTGAGTACTATTTTGGGGAGCTTGAATCTGCCCAAGATTGCCATGATCCTTCTGATCGGATTTGTGGTCGCTCTGGTGGCGGGCCCGCTGAATGCTACCGCTACCACTGTCAGCCTTGGTCTGGTTGCCTATACTGCCATGGTAGCTGTGGGAGTTCCCCCTGTTACTGCTGTAGTGGCGTTTCTGCTGTTTGTTTCTACCGAGGGCTGTTCCCCTCCCATGTCCTCCCCAATTTTTATTTCCAGCAGTATTGCCGGTGTGGAAAACGTCAGCGTTATGTTCAAGCCTTTAATTTTTAACTATTTAATTCCGCTTGTTCTAGTAGGCGTTCTGGTCGCTTTGGGGATTTTACCCATCATAGGGGGTTGATGTACCATGAAAAATATCGTCAATAATATATTTCTTTTGTTCTTGATTTTATCCATCGTATTCGCCTTAGGTTTGGTTGCCATTCAGATCGTTTCTGTTATTACCATGAATGGCGCTTTGGCCATTTGGGCGAAGAGTACCCTGCAAACACCTGTTTGTGTTCTTTGTTCTATTTCCGCGTTGGTTGCTTTTTTGCTGAGTTATCTATCTAAAACGGCAAAAGAAGATTGATACGAATGACCGACTAAAAAGCCCCGCACCGAGAATTCGGTGCGGGGTTGCTTGCAGAAATGAGTTACAGTTCCGTATCGATAAAGGAGGAGGTATGGTGATGGTGGTGATGCTCCTGCGGTACGTCCGTTTTGTTCGAAGTATCGAATTCTTTCCCGGATTTTTTCTCCAGAGCCGGGGGTGTGAGATCCTTGACGATCAGCAGACGGGAAATACGGTTTTCCTCTACCTCCTGCACAGTCAGAGCCAGGTTTTGCACACGAACGGTGGGGTGTTCGCCGGATTTGGGAATCCGACCCAGCATTTCCACCACCAGGCCGGCAATCGTGTCATAATCGCCATCCGGAAGGTCAACACCCACCAGGTCCGATATTTCATCGATTGAGGTGCTGCCTTCCACCGTGTAGCTGTTATCGCTGACGCGGCGGATTTCTTCCTCTTCATCGTCGAATTCGTCCTGAATGTTGCCCACGATGGCCTCAAGCAGGTCTTCCAACGTGATGATGCCCGAGGTGCCGCCGTATTCGTCGACGATCACGGCAATCTGCACTTTCTTCTCGGTCAATTCGGTAAACAGCTGCGTGCAGCGCTTTGTTTCAGGTACAAAGTAGGCTGGGCGCATTAAATCGGTGATTTTTACGCTGCCGTTAATTTCGTTGCCTACATATTTGAGCAAATCCTTCACATAAATAATGCCAAGGATTGTGTCCAAATCCTCGTGAAATACCGGAATGCGGGAATATCCCTCTTCAATGGCCAGCGATACCACGTCGCTTATGGCGCTGGTATCTTCTACTGCGGCCACGTCGGTGCGGTGCGTCATGATTTCTTCCACCGTGGTATCGGCAAAATCGAAAATATTCTCAATCATGTCTTTGGCGCTGCCAATGATCAGGCCCTTTTCTTCGCCGACATCGACCATCATCAGAATCTCTTCTTCCGTGACGGTGTCCTCCGTGGAGTTCGGGTCAAGACCGAGGAGCTTCAGGACAAAGTTGGTGGACACAGTAAGGAACGAAATGAAAACGCTGAAAACCGAAGCGGTGGCACTTAAAATGCCGATAAAGCGGAAGCTGAGTTCTTCTGCCTTTTGCATGGCGATTTTTTTTGGCACCAGTTCGCCCAAAACAAGCGAAAAGTACGACAGGATGATGGTGATAAGTACGGTGGAGATGCCGTGAAGCAAGGAGGTGGAAACCGGCAGGAAGCTCAGTTTTTCCGCCAGGATCGCCGCAAAGCTCTGGGAGGCCGATGCGGAGGTCAGAAACCCGGAAAGCGTGACACCAATTTGGATGGTGGAAAGAAATCGGCTGGAGTTTTCCGTCAGCTTCAGAATTTTTTCCGCTTTTTTATCGCCATCCTCCGCCATTTTTTTAACTTTGTTGTCGTTAAGTGTGATAATGGCAATTTCTGATGCCGCAAAAAATGCGTTGACCAGAATCAGAAGAAATAGAATCAGCAATGAAACAAACGGATGGAAGGCTGGATCGACGGCTTCGGCGGTCTGCATGCTGAGCAGCATCGGTGCGCCGGATAATATGCCCGCAGGTTCGGGAGGCATGTATTTTTCCCCTTTCGAATTGTAAAATAATTCAGTATGATTCCCCAAGGCTCTGTAAATTAGTTAGTTTCTATTGTATCTTATTTCAAGTAGGCATGTCAAACCTCCCCAGCCCGAGCAGCGCAGGGCGCGCGCAGATGAGGCATTGTGAGCGGGATATAGAATACGATGTGCGACTATTTTGACCCGATTGCCGCCAAAATGGGGGAAAATGGGTACTGGCGCGGGAATGCCAATGCTTTTTGCTAAGAAAACATTCTTTAATTGTTTTTTCGAAAAATGCACTGAAAAGCCAAAATTCGGAACCGGCAGCCTTTACACTATAGTAAAAAAATGATAAAATGAACGCAGGCACAGAAAGGTATAGGGCTGTGCAGGTTTTTATGCTCGCTTACTAATTCTGTATCCTTAAAGGAGGAAATTATTACATGGCAAGAAAAACAAAAACCATAGACGGCAATACCGCCGCGGCGCATGTTTCTTATGCGTTTACGGACGTTGCTGCCATCTATCCGATCACGCCTTCCTCTGTGATGGCGGATGAGACGGACAAGTATGCCGCAAATGGACTCAAAAATCTGTTCGGCAGAGAGGTTCAGGTTACGGAAATGCAGTCTGAGGCTGGTGCGGCCGGTGCTGTGCACGGCTCTTTGGCGGCAGGCGCGCTGACGACTACCTATACCGCTTCTCAGGGCCTGCTTCTGATGATCCCGAACATGTACAAGATGGCCGGTGAGCTGCTGCCTGCGGTAATTCATGTTTCCGCGCGTGCCCTTGCAACTCATGCACTTTCTATCTTTGGCGATCATTCCGACATTTATGCCTGTCGCCAAACCGGTTTCGCCATGTTGTGCTCCAATAACCCACAAGAGGTTATGGATTTGGGTGCGGTTGCGCACCTTGCCGCGATTCGCAGCAGAGTTCCGTTCCTCCATTTCTTCGACGGCTTCCGTACTTCTCACGAAGTTCAGAAGGTGGCTGCGTGGGATTATAAGGATCTGGACGAAATGCTTGATAAAGACGCTGTGGCTGCGTTCCGCCGCCGTGCGCTGAACCCGGAGCATCCCGTACTGCGCGGCAGCGCTCAGAACGGCGATATCTTCTTCCAGGCGAGAGAAGCAAGCAACCCCTATTATGACGCCGTGCCCGAGATCGTGATCGACTACATGAATCAGGTCAACGCGAAGATCGGCACAGACTATAAGCCCTTTAACTACTATGGACACCCCGAGGCTGATCGCGTGATCATTGCCATGGGTTCCATCTGCGACTGCACCGAAGAGGTTATCGATTACCTAAACGCCGCAGGCGAGAAGGTTGGTTTGGTGAAGGTTCACCTGTATCGTCCCTTCGTTGCGAAGTACCTGCTCGACGTGCTGCCGAAATCGGTAAAGAAGATTTCTGTTCTTGACAGAACAAAGGAGCCCGGCTCCATCGGCGAGCCCCTGTTCCTGGATGTGCTGGCTGCTCTGGCCGACAGCGATTTCTCGGATGTGCCCGTATACACCGGCCGCTATGGTCTTGGTTCCAAGGACACCACGCCCGACGACGTAATCGCCGTATACCGCAACATGCTGGCTGAAGATCCGAAGAAGCGCTTCACCATTGGCATTGTGGACGACCTGACTCACCTTTCTCTGCCCATTCCGGAGAGAGTAAACACCGTTCCCAAGGGAACTCATTCCTGCAAATTCTGGGGCCTTGGCGCAGACGGTACTGTTGGCGCGAACAAGAACTCCATTAAGATCATCGGTGACCACACCGACATGTTTGCGCAGGGCTATTTTGATTATGATTCCAAGAAATCCGGCGGCCTGACGGTTTCTCACCTGCGTTTTGGTGACAAGCCGATCAAATCCACCTATTATATCACCCAGGCTGACTTTGTTGCCTGCCACAACCCCTCTTATATCGACAAATACGATATTGTTGAGGATCTGAAAAAGGGCGGAAGCTTCCTGCTGAACTGCCCGTGGGATGTGGAAGAGCTCGATCATCGTCTGCCCGGCAAGATGAAGAGATATATTGCTCAGAACGACATTCACTTCTACACCATCGATGGCATTAAGATCGGTAAGGAACTGGGTCTTGGCGGACGCATCAACACCATTCTGCAGGCTGCGTTCTTCAAAATCGCGAACATCATCCCGATTGAGCAGGCTGTGGAATTCATGAAGGCCGCTGCAACCAAGTCTTACAGCAAGAAGGGCGACAAGGTTGTTGCGATGAACCATGCGGCGATTGACCGTGGTGTTGATGGATTCCGTGAGGTTCAGGTACCCGAGAGCTGGAAGAACGCTCCCGATACCAAAGAAGCGGTTGAAATCAAGGGCGATCGTCCCGAGCTGATCAGCTATGTGAAGAACATCCTTGATCCGGTCAACGCCTTCCGCGGCAGCAAGCTGACGGTTTCTGACTTTAAGGATTATGCAGACGGCACCGTGCCGCAGGGCAGCGCCGCTTATGAGAAGCGCGGCATTGCCGTGGATGTTCCCGAGTGGAACCCCGACAACTGCATCCAGTGCAACTTCTGCTCCTATGTGTGTCCGCACGCGGTCATCCGCCCGCTCGTTATGACTCCCGAAGAGCTGGCGAAGGCTCCCGCACAGACCAAGTCTAAGGATTTGAACGGTCTGCCGGGCCTGAAGTTCACCATCGCTGTTTCTACCCTCGATTGCACCGGCTGCGGCTCCTGCGCACAGGTTTGCCCGGGCATGAAGGGCAACAAGGCTTTGACTCTCAAGCCGATCGACACTCAGCTGGCCGGCGCAGAGGTATTTGAATACGGCAGAACCCTCTCCGAGAAACCGGAGCTGCTCGAAAAGTTTAAGGATACTACCGTAAAGGGCAGCCAGTTCCACCAGCCGCTGCTCGAATTCTCCGGCGCGTGCGCAGGCTGCGGTGAAACTCCTTATGCCAAGCTGACAACTCAGCTGTTCGGCGACAGAATGTTTATCGCGAATGCAACCGGCTGTTCCTCCATTTGGGGTGGTTCCGCACCTGCAACCCCTTACACTGTAAACCGTCAGGGCCGCGGCCCCGCGTGGTCCAACTCCCTGTTTGAGGACAATGCTGAGTTTGGCTTTGGCATGGCCCTGGGCCAGAAGGCTGTTCGCAACCGTCTGATTGATTACGTTGATCAGATTGTGGCGCTGAATGATGCTTCCGCAGAACTGAAGGAAGCCGGACAGAACTATGTTAGCACTCTGGCAAGCAGCGGCGAAAACCAGAAGGCCGCGACGACTCTGCTGGCAGAGCTGGAGAAGGTTCAGCCCAAGGGCGGCGAGCTTGGCAGACTGGCCGGACAGATTCTGGAGGACAGAGATTACCTCGCGAAGAAGTCTATGTGGATTTTCGGCGGCGACGGCTGGGCGTATGACATTGGCTTCGGCGGTCTGGATCACGTGATTGCTTCCGGTGAGAACGTGAACATCCTGGTATTCGATACCGAGGTGTACTCCAACACCGGCGGACAGGCATCCAAATCTACTCCTACTGGTTCTGTGGCACAGTTTGCGGCAACCGGCAAGGCGATCAAGAAGAAGGATCTGGCCGGAATTGCCATGACCTACGGCTATGTATACGTTGCTCATGTTGCGATGGGTGCCGATTACAACCAGTGCCTGAAGGCGTTCCACGAGGCGGAGAGCTACAATGGCCCGTCCCTGATCATTGCGTATGCTCCCTGCATCAACCATGGCATTAAGGGCGGCATGACCGTTGCACAGGCAGAAGAGAAGAAAGCAGTTGCTTCCGGCTACTGGCACAACTACCGCTTCGACCCGCGCCGTGCGGACGAGGGCAAGAATCCCTTCCAGCTCGACAGCAAGGCTCCTACTGACAGCTATCGCGACTTTATTCTGGGCGAGGTTCGTTACAGCTCGCTGACCCGTGCGTTCCCTGAGCGTGCGGAGATGCTGTTCGAAAAGGCCGAGGAAGACGCGAAGAAGACTTACGAGGATCTGGAAGCGAGAGCGAAGGAATAATTCGGTTTCGTTCCATTTAATCAATCATTTGCCGCAACCTGTGATTGCGGTGTAAACAAATTCCCCCGCCGGGCCCGGCGGGGGAATTTGGCATTTATGTGACGATCGGGAGCAAATTTAGACGATGTTGGGAGAAGATGCTTTCTGATTATTTCGCTTTCAAATGAGCATTTTTGATCTGTGGCTGTGCCGGGATTGACTTTCTCTTTTTTCCTGGAATATAATAAAGCAAATGATGAGAACAGGCCGCCGGCCGGAAAGAGTGAAACTGCATGCCGAGATTTTTTATCGAATTTCCCTGCGCGCCGGGGGATGAGCCCTGGGTAGAGGGAGAAAACGGAGCGCATATCGTCAAATCCCTGCGGATGCGCGAGGGAGAAACGATGACGCTGTGCGACGGGAATGGGACGGATTACCACTGCGTGCTGTTGCAGACGGAATCGGCCCGTGCGCAGGTGCGCGTGCTGAAGCAGACGAAGAGCATCAGTGAGCCCTCTGTTTTTGTGACGGTATATCAGTCTTTGCCAAAGGCGGACAAGATGGATGCCGTGGTGCAGAAAGCGGTGGAGTGTGGCGCGTGCCGCGTAGTGCCGGTACTCAGCGCGCGGTGTGTGTCGCGCCCGGATGAGAAAGCGGCGCGCAAGAAGACGGAGCGCTGGCAGAAAATCGCGCTGGAGGCGGCCAAGCAGTCCGGCCGGGGAATTGTGCCGGAGGTTGCGCAGATCACGCCGTATGCCAAGGCGGTGGAGCGGGCAGAGGCGGACGGTGGCAGACTGCTGTTCTTTTATGAAGGCGGCGGGCAGAGCCTGCGCAGCCTGGGGCTGGAAAATGAGAAGCGTATTTCTTTGTTCATCGGGCCAGAGGGTGGCTTCGCAGTAGACGAGGTGGAGCTGGCCCGCGAAAGCGGCGCACAGATAGCGACGCTGGGCCCGCGGATTTTTCGCACAGAAACGGCGCCGGTTGCGGCTCTCTCGGCATTGATGATGCTGACCGGGAACATGGAGCAGGACGCGGTTTGGGAGGAATGACCATTGGAAGAACATAAAACAGTTTTAATTACCGGGGCCTCGCGCGGCATCGGCAGCGAAATCGCGCGCCGGTTCGCCCTTGCTGGGTACCGGGTTGTGCTGAATTACAATAGAAGCGAACAACAGGCGCGGGAGCTGGCGAAAACATTGGAGCTGCAGCTTGGTGTTTCCCCCGGGGAGCGGGTGCTGCCCGTTTGTGCCGACGTTGCCGACCGGCAGCAGGTAGAGAAAATGTTTGACGAGGCGGAGTCTCACTTCGGCGGTATTGATGTGCTAGTGAACAACGCCGGAATCGCGCAGCAGAAGCTGATTACCGACCTGACGGACGACGACTGGCGCAGGATGTTCGCGGTACATGTGGACGGCGCGTTTTATTGCAGCCGCCGCGCTTTGCAGGGGATGGTTCGTCGGCACAGCGGGAAGATCATCAATGTGTCTTCCATGTGGGGGCAGATCGGCGGCTCGTGCGAGGTGCATTATTCCGCCGCCAAGGCTGCGCTGATCGGTATGACGCGCGCTTTGGCAAAAGAAGTGGGGCCGTCGGGGGTTCAGGTGAACTGCGTGGCTCCCGGGGTGATCGATACCGAGATGAACGGGGCACTTGCGGCCGAAACGCTGGAACAGCTCTGCGAAGAAACGCCGCTCGGCATGCTCGGCACCTGCCGTGACATTGCGGAGGCCGTGCTCTTTCTGGCGGATAGCCGGTCGGATTTTATCACCGGACAGGTGCTGGGGGTCAACGGCGGCATGGTGATCGGTTGATGGAGGAAAATAGATGAAGCGCGTTGCAGTGATCTATCAGTCAAAATACGGTGCGACTAAGCAGTACGCACAGTGGATCGCCCGGAATTTGGGAGCGGAGCTTCTGGAGCGTTCCACCGTTTTGCCGGCATCTTTGCGAGAGTTTGATGTGGTCGTGTATGGTGGCGGCCTGTATGCCGGCGGTATTGCCGGTGTGGATTTGGTGGCAAAGCACCCCTGCCCCTCGTTGGTGGTGTTTACGGTGGGGCTGGCAAACCCGGCAATTACAGATTATTCGGAGATTCTGAATCGAAATTTCCCCCCGAAGCAGAGGGAAAAGCTCAAAGTGTTCCATTTGCGCGGCGCGATGGATTACGGCAGGCTGGGGCCGGTTCACCGAGGCATGATGGCGATGATGAAGAAAATGACGATTGATCCGAAAGCGCCGGAAGACCGGACGGACGAGGACCGGCTAATGCTGGAAACGTATGGGAAATCCGTGAATTTTATTGACGAAGCGTCGATTGCTCCTTTGGTGGAGTATGTAAAGGGACTGCTGTAATTTTTTAGGAAAAAATTCATGAAATGGATTCTGTACAGCATACTCACGGAGCAGGCGGCTCTTCGTCTTGCGTGTGAATTGTTTTTGGTAAAGAAAAAATCTCCCGCTGTTCTGAATGAACAGCGGGAGACTTTTATAAAATTAAAAAAATCAAAATTCGATTTTAGCTTCGATATACTCGATGAGCTTGTCGATGGAAACACGCTCCTGCTGCATGGTGTCGCGGTCACGAATCGTGACGCAGCCGTCGGTTTCGCTCTCGAAGTCGTAGGTCAGGCAGTACGGGGTGCCGATCTCGTCCTGACGGCGATAACGTTTGCCGATGGAGCCGGCATCGTCGTAATCGACCATAAAGTGTTTCGCGAGCAGTGTGTAAACCTCCTGCGCCTTGTCGTTCAGCTTTTTGGAGAGGGGCAGGATGGCCGCTTTATACGGCGCGAGAGCCGGATGCAGGTGCATGACAATACGGCTGTCGTTTTCGCCAAGCTCTTCTTCATCGTACGCGTCGCACAAAAAGGCCAGTGTAACACGGTCCGCGCCGAGGGACGGCTCTATGACGTAGGGGATGTAGCGCTCGTTGCTCTCGGGATCAAAATAATCCAGCGCCTTGCCGGAATGGTTCTGGTGCTGCTTGAGATCGTAGTCGGTACGGTCCGCAATGCCCCACAGCTCGCCCCAGCCGAACGGGAACAGGAATTCGATGTCCGTCGTGGCCTTGGAATAGAAAGAAAGCTCTTCCTTCTCATGGTCGCGAAGGCGCAGGTTCTCTTCATTCAGGCCAAGGTTTAAGAGCCAGTTCTTGCAGTAGTCCTTCCAGTAGTAGAACCAGTCGAGGTCAGTATCGGGCTTGCAGAAGAATTCCAGCTCCATCTGCTCGAACTCACGGGTGCGGAACGTAAAGTTGCCGGGAGTGATTTCGTTGCGGAAGGATTTGCCGATCTGCGCCACGCCGAACGGAATCTTGCGGCGGGTGGTACGCTGAATATTGGTAAAGTTTACAAAAATACCCTGGGCGGTTTCGGGGCGCAGGAAGATTTCGTTCTTCGCGTCCTCGGTAACGCCCTGGAAGGTTTTAAACATCAGGTTGAACTTACGGATGTCTGTAAAGTTCTTCGAGCCGCAGTCGGGGCAGGCAATGTCATGCTCCTTAATATAATCAGACATCTGCTCGAAGGTCATGCCGTTTGCGTCACCGCCGGCCTCTTCAATCAGCTTGTCGGCGCGGTGACGGGTGTGGCAGTCGCGGCAGTCCATCAGCGGGTCGGAAAATCCGCCCACGTGGCCGGAGGCAACCCATACCTGCGGGTTCATCAGAATCGCGGAATCGAGCCCTACGTTATATGGGCTTTCCTGTACGAACTTTTTGCGCCACGCCGCTTTTACGTTATTTTTAAATTCCACTCCCAACGGGCCGTAATCCCAGGTGTTGGAAAGTCCGCCGTAAATTTCGGAGCCGGAATAAACAAATCCCCGGTTCTTACACAGACTGACAACCTTGTCCATGGTTTTTTCGCTGTTCTTTAACATGTTTCATCCTCCGATTTCGGGACGCTGGCTGCGCCCCTTTATTTTTTCTGGTTGAAGATCAGCAGCTTGCTGAAAATATAATTCAGAATGACCACAATCACGTTCATCAGGATTTTGGCCACCCAGAAATTCCAGTGCAGAAGATCCACCAAAAGCCCCATGCCGAGAGTATCTACCCCCAGCGAAAACAGGCGCGCCCCCAGAAAAGACATCGATTCCCGCAGCAGTACCGCGGGCGCCATGCTTTTGCTTTGGAACACGAACAGCTTATTGGTGAAAAAGGCAAACGCGACGGAAGCAACCCAGGCCAGCGTGTTGGCCAAGTACAGGTTCCAGTGCAGAAAATCGTACAAAAGGCCGGCCAGCAAAATGTTGATCAGCGTTGTAAGAACGCCGAACACCAGGTACGACAGCATCTCCGGCGTAGTAAGAAATCGCCACAGCTTAGTAAGTTTATTCATTTCGGGAATCCCTCCTGCGAGCCATACATTACAGTGTACCATTGTGCGGCGTTTCCTGCAAGTAAAATTCTTGCGAAATATCCCGCAACAAAAAAAGGAAAAAACGTTTGCGGTCACCCCGCATGATACAGGCGCAGAGCGGGGAGGAGATGTGCCGGGAGACGAAAGCTTTATAAAATATTCATCCTTTTTATTGCCCGTTTTAGTATAATAACTGGTATAATAATACGGAATAACCGTAATATCAAATTATATGATATAGACAGGACGGGAGGAGTAGAGTACTATGGCGGCAGGAAAAATTATGGTAGTTGACGATGACCAGAACATCTGCGAGCTGCTGCGGCTGTATTTGGAAAAGGAAGGCTTTCATGTGGCAATTGCCAATGACGGCAAAAAGGCGGTGGACCTGTTCGATGCGGAAAACCCGGACCTGATCCTTCTGGACATTATGCTGCCGGAGCTTGACGGCTGGCAGGTTTGTCGTGAGATCCGCAAAAAGTCGCAGTGCCCGATCATTATGCTCACAGCGAAGGGCGAGGTGTTTGATAAGGTGCTGGGTCTGGAGCTGGGTGCGGATGACTACGTGGTAAAGCCCTTTGAAGCCAAGGAGGTTGTGGCCCGCATTAAGGCGGTGCTGCGCCGCGTGGGAAAGAATGGCGACGAGCTGATTAAGGAAGTGAAGTTCGACAAGCTTTCGATTAACCTGACGAACTATGAGCTGCGTGTAAACGGCGTACAGGTGGACACGCCCCCAAAGGAAATGGAGCTGATTTACCACCTGGCAAGCAACCCGAACCGTGTGTTTACGCGCGACCAGCTGCTCGACGAGGTGTGGGGCTTCGACTATTACGGCGATTCCCGCACGGTAGACGTACACGTAAAGCGTCTGCGCGAAAAGCTGGAGGGCGTTTCAGAAAAATGGGCCTTGAAAACCGTTTGGGGCGTAGGCTATAAATTCGAGGTTAAGGAATAAGCGGCACCGTGTTTCTCGGTGGCGGCAAGAACGTCTTTCGCCCCCCTACACGGGGAGCGTGGATTACAATGGAGAAGGGGCGTCTTGCGGAGTGAAAAAAACTCTGTTTAAAAAATATCTGCGGATCACTCTGCTGATTATTTTTGTCAGCTTTATCTTTCTGGGTGTTGTGATGATCACCTTTATTTCTCGTTACTGGCAGGATGAAAAGCGGGAGCTGCTGAGCAAAAATGCCCAGAGCGTGGCGGCTGTGGCATCAGAAAGCGTCATCATGATTCAGGACAACCAGTACATGGTGGACGGCAAACGCATGCAGGCGTTTATCTCCGCGTTTTCGGTGAACATTGACGCGGATATTTTCGTGACTGATAAAAACGGAGCCCGATTGCTTTCGGCCTATACCGGCAGCGGAGATGTGGGCGACGGAACTGTGAGTTCGGACATCATGAATCAGGTGATGAAGGGCGGCTACATTGGCACCGGAACGATTAAGGGGATTTATCAGCAGCCCCACTATATTGTAGGTGTGCCTATTCAGGTGACGGGTGACAATGGCACAACGGTGACGATTGGCGCGGTGTTTACCGCCTCTAATATTTATTCCCTTCAGGTGTACCGCACCGAGGCGCTGCGGATGTTCCTGATTGCGGCGGCGGTGGTCTTTATGCTGTCGTTCGTGATGGTCTGGTTGTTTTCGTACCGGTTGGTGCGGCCCCTTCATGAAATGTCGTTGGCGGCGCACAGCTTTGGTGAGGGGAATTTTTCAGTGCGTGTTCCGGTGACGAGCAACGACGAAATCGGCCAGCTGGCGCTGGCTTTTAACAATATGGCGGCATCGCTGGCTTCCGGCGAAACGGTGCGCCGCAACTTTATTGCCAATGTGTCTCATGAGCTGAAAACACCGATGACGACCATTGCCGGGTTTATCGATGGCATTCTGGACGGGACAATCCCGCCGGAGCAGCAGGAAAAATACCTGAAGATCGTTTCTACCGAGGTGAAGCGCCTGTCGCGCCTGGTGCGCACAATGCTCGACCTTTCGCGCATTGATAACGGTGAGCTGAAGCTGCGACCGGGACGTTTTGATCTGACAAACACCATTCTTTCGGCCCTGCTTTCGTTTGAAAAGGCGATTGAGGATAAGCACCTGGAGGTGCGCGGACTGGAGGATGCAGAAAGCCTGTTTGTGGACGGCGACCCGGACATGATTCATCAGGTGATGTATAATCTGATTGAAAACGCCGTAAAGTTTACCAACGAGGGCGGTTACATTGAGATTCATGTGGAGGACAAAGCCGACCGGAATTTGGTACGGGTGAAGAACAGCGGCGCCGGCATCCCGGCCGACGAGGTCGACATGATCTTCGAGCGCTTTTATAAAACGGACAAATCGAGAAGCTACGATAAAAACGGAATGGGACTGGGACTGTATATCGTCCGTACCATCATCGGGCTGCATGGCGGCGAGATTGCGGTTGCAAGCGTGGAAAATGAATACTGTGAATTCCAGTTCTGGCTGCCCAAAAACAAAGAGAAGCAGATCAAAGCTGAGGCCGAGGATGCACTGTTTAAAGAGCTTCCGAAGGATAAAAAAGAACCGAAGGGGTAGACCATTTTACTGGGGGGGTTACGTATGGACGATTTTCAATGGAAAAAACCTGACGGACTGGGAGAGACCGACGAAGCGGAGCGACCCCGGGAACCAAAGCCGGATGCTTCGGAAGGGCTTTATCCGCAGGGAGAGGTGCATTCTGAAAGTGCGGCGGAAGAGGAAAACAATCCTCCACAGGGCAGCTTGCCGAATTTGGAGCGGACAGATTCGGAATTGCCCGGTGATGATTTGAGTCGGGAGTCGGGATCGGATACTGCCGATAGCGCTTCTAACGAAGAAAACCAATCAGCAGAAAACCGTGAACCGGACACAGACGGAGTAGCCGCCGGGTCAGAAGATGCACCGGCGGAAAGCCCGGTTGCGGGAGTGGATTCCAAGATTCCGGAGGAACCGCAGGAGAACCCGGCCCCAGAACAGGAAAATTCTGTGCCGGGCCAGCGGGTACCGCCTTATGGCCCTTATGGTTCCGCACAGAGTGGGGAACAGCAGAGCCCGCCACCGGGCCAGTGGGTGCCGCCCTACAGCCCCTATGGTTCCGCGCAGAACGGAGAACAGCAAAACCCCACACCGGGCCAGCCTCCACAATATCCTTATGGGGTGCCTCCAAATGGGTGGCAGCAGTACCCGGGTTACCCGCCATACCCACCGTACGGTTACCCGCCCTATCCGCCGCAGGGGCAGCAGCCGCCGTTTGGGTACCAGCCCCCGCGTGTTTATGCTCCTTATGGGCAGGGCGTGGGCGGGGAGCCGTTTCGTCAGCCGGAATATACCCCAAAGCCGCCGAAGAGCAGAGGGTACCGTCTGTTTGTTGGCGCACTCGCGACTTTGACAGTGATCTTTGTGCTTGGATTTTTCAGCTTCAGCGTCTATACGGCGCTTTTACCGGAGCAAAACGGTTCTTCCTCGTCCTCCGAACAGCCGGAGGAACCCTCCGAGGCGCCGCCGGAATCCGGTTCGTCTTCGCAGAGTACGGACGACGCGGAGCCTGCACCCACCGGAACGCTGGCCGACCCGGGTTTCGCGGGGCTGAAGATTACTTCGACCGCTTCGGGCGGGGAACGCACCGCCAAGGATATTTACGCGAAGGTATCGCCTTCCATTATCGGTGTGGTTTGCGAAACGCAGGAGGGTACCAGCTCCGGTTCGGGGATTATCTGCCGTGCGGATGGCTATATCATTACGAATTCGCATGTGATTACGGACTCGAAAAGTCATTTGAAGCTGCGCGTAATTCTGCATGACAACAGCCAATATAATGCGGCGGTGGTCGGTTTTGACAAGACGACCGATCTGGCTGTTTTGAAAATTGAAGCGAAAAATCTGCCTGTGGCCACCTTCGGTGATTCCGATGCGCTGGCCGTCGGCGATTGGGTACTCGCAATCGGCAACCCCGGCGGAATGACCTTTGCCAGCTCGCTGACCCGCGGTGTTGTTTCGGGACTCAACCGTTCGGTGGGTTACAGCGACAAGGCAAATATGACGTATATTCAGACCGACACAGCCATCAGCCCCGGAGCCTCCGGCGGTGCGCTGCTGAACCTGTATGGGCAGGTGGTTGGTGTAAACACCTCAAAGCTGGTGGCGGAGGGCTATGAGGGGATGGGTTTTTCCATTCCGATTGCGCGCGCCAAAAGCATTGTGGATAACCTAATTCAGAACGGGTATGTGTCCGGGCGGGCGCGTCTGGGGATCGGCGCGAATGAGGTTACCAGCTTGCAACAGCAGCTGGGCTGGCCTCAGGGTGTGATCATTGTCGCGATTGATTCTGAAAGCGCGTTTCAGGGTACCGAGGCGAAAGTAAACGACATTATTACAAAGGTGGATGGTACGTCGATTTCCACCATGACGGAGCTGTACCAGAAGCTGGGTCTGCACAAGCCGGGAGATACGATGAAGATGACGATCTACCGACCGGGTGCGATTGGCCAGCAGGGCAAGTCCTTTGAAGTGACGGTCACGCTGCTGGCAGACAACGGTGAAACGCAGCAGAGCGTGAAATAACAGGGTTGAATGCCCTGCTCAAAAAAGTGCGCACCAGATCGGGAATTCAGAAACCGATCTGGTGCGCATTTTTTATATTCCGGATACGAAGCGTGTTACCGCTTAATGGAGATCACTTGTATTCAATGCTTTGCAGGAAAGAAAATAGGAACCGAGGAACAGCGTGAGCGCAAATGCCAGGAAAAACACCGGGGTCGCACCGAAAAGCAGGGAGTCGGCCCAGGAAAGAAACCCGTGCCTTTCTGCTGCCACCATGACGATGGAAACAAGAATATACACAAGAATCACAATCCAGAGAGAGCCCTGCGCCCCCATTCGATAGGCCGACGGTAAAAAAGCGCTGAGCAGAACCAGCATGAAACCCAAATCCCAGCAATAATACTTGACAAGTACATCCGGCTGGAAACCGGGGGAAAGCACGGTGAGCAGCACCCCTAGAAAATTGCCCGCAAGCAGGATGGAGCACAAGGACAGATACCGGCTTTTTACCAGCAGTTTTTTGCTGACCGGCAGGGACAGCGCACAGAGATTCCATTTTTCCTTTTCATCCACCTGAAAAGAGAAATAGGCGGCGATTAGGGTGGCCCAGTCCATAATGCACCAAACAAAGGAGCCGTTTAAAATCCGGCTGTTTTCCGACTGCTCCGGGATGTACCACTCGCCGATCATAAAATACACGACCAGAAACACGATTGCCAGAAAAAAATGAAAATTGCGCAAATGAAGGTATTCCTTGTACAACAAGCCTTTCACAAGAACGGCCTCCTTATCAAGTTTTCAGATTCACACAGAACAAGGTGGGAGTTTTCGGCAAGTTGTGCCGACCTTTGTGCCGGCACGCAGCGGAATCACCGTACATCATGCCGTTCCAGAATCCGGCAGGAGAGCGCGTAGGAAAGCAGCAGAACGGCGGCGGAAACCGCGAAGAAAATTCCCTGCAAGGGGACGCCCCCCTGCAGGTCAAACTTTGGAACGGTCAGCGGACTGAGATCAATTTGAATCAGGAGCAGGGCGAAAAACAGGGTGAGAACCACAAGCAGAATGCGGGCGTCGTGCGTGCCGAAGCGGTAGACGGTAGGGCAGATCAGGGCGATCATCACAAGTGAAAGCGAGTAAAAAGAAAGGTGTGCCCAGAAAAATTCCTGCCAACCGGAACGGACTGTAAGCATCACGCCCAAAAAGGAGTAAACACAGAGAGCCAGTGTCATAAGGCTGAGGTATACATACCGCGCGCCGACCAACAAGCGCCTGCCGACGGGGAGAGAGAGGGCGTAAATATTCCATTTGCAGGCATCGTCCAGTGAAAAAATATTCATGGATAAAGACACCGCCATAATGACCGATGTTGTTTGCGCGACGGAAATCAGGAAGGAGGCATTGCTGCGAAACAGCGCGGAAAACAGATAGAGCAGAGTAAAAACACCCCATAGAATCAGGCTATCTTTTTTTTGGAGCATAAAATCTTTCCGTAGAAGTCCTTTCATCATCCAGCCTCCTTTATTTTGTTGGGATTGAGAAGAAAAAAGGGTTTACTGTATCTCTTTTTTCTCCATGATGTTACAGGAGATCAGATAGGACACGAAAAACAGGAGCACGCAGGCCACGCAGGCGGTGATTACCAGAAAAACAATGCTCTGATCCCACAAGACGTCAAGCGACACGGAAGCCTTTTGCAGGAGAAAGCCCAGCAGAAACACAAGGGTAAAGCCCAGCATCAAAAGAAGGCGCGCGGTTTGGGTGCCGAAGCGGTACATCAGCGGGACCAGAATGCCCACCAGAAGGAGCGAAACCGCAACGGAGCTTGCAATTTGCAGCAGGGCCTGCACCTCGAACGGAGAGCCGTTCGCCACCTGGAACAGGAAGGAAAGGCAGATGGCCGCAAGCATCATCAGCAACAGGTAGGCGTAGCGGCTGCGAACCAGCAGGCGCTTGCTGACCGGCAGCGACAGCGCACAGAGGTTCCATTTGCAGGTTTCATCATACGCGAACAGGCTGATGGCCAAAAACACCATGAAATAAACGCTCATAAAGGACAGAAGCCCGTCGCCGAGCATGGAAAAATCACTTTTCATCGTCAGAGAAAGCAGCAGCAAAACCAGCAGAATGCCGACAAAAGCAAACAGGCTCCGCCGGGAAATCATCAAATCCTTGACTAATAAGCCTTTCATTAGTTTTGCTCCCTTCCGTAAAATACCATGATGTCGTCGATTCCGGCGAAATCCACCGTCAGTTCGGGGTGGCGCGCCGCAAAATCCGCCCGGTGAGCAATCAGTGCTTCGCAACCAAAGGCGTTTTTACGGCTGCGCAGATACTCGCTCTCCGGCAGGCGGGCAAACTCTTCCTCGCCGCATTTGACAACACCGTAGGAATCGAGAATTTCATCTTTTGAGCCGCTCAGCAGCACCTGGCCCTCGTGGATAAAGGTGACATAATCCGCAATGCGTTCCAGATCTGCGGTGATATGCGACGAAAACAGCACGGAATGCTCCTCGTCCTGAATGAAGTCCAGCAGCAAATCCAGAATCTCGCTGCGCATGACGGGGTCGAGTCCGCTGGTGGCTTCATCTAGAATCAGCAGGCGGGGGCGATGGGCCAGCGCCGCCGCAATGGACAGCTTCATCCGCATTCCCTTGGAAAAATCCTTGATCGGTTTTTCAAGAGGAAGACGAAATTCTTTCAGATAGCGCTGATACAGCAGTTCATCCCAGTTCGGAAAGAACTTACTCAGCAGGCCGCTGATGTGCCGGGAATGGAAATCCCCGGGAAAATAGCAGTCGTCAAATACAACGCCAATCTGCTCCTTTACTTTTCGCTCTTCCTTTTGCGCGTCGAAGCCGAAAATTCGAACTTCGCCGGCATCCGGCTTCAGCTCGTTTAAAATCAGCTTGATGGTAGTGGTTTTGCCAGCACCGTTTTCGCCGACCATTCCCATAATGCTTCCGCCCGGAACAGAAAAGCTGACATCCTGTAAAGCAAAGGAGGGAAAACGTTTTGTCAGGCTGCGTACTTCCAGTAAATTGTTCATATCGATTCTCCTTTATAAAGTCGCGTAAGAAGTTCAGAAAGCTGCTCGAGGGGAATAGAGCCGGCTTGTGCCAATCGCACGGCCTGCGAAATCAGCTCCCTGATTTGACGCAGATGCTCTTCCTGAATGGCCGAAACATCGCGTGCCGCGACAAAGCTGCCCTTCCCGGCGCGGGTAACAAGAAACCCGTCGCGCTCCAGATCTTCATATGCACGCTTGGTCGTAATTACGCTGATTTGCAGTTCTCTGGCCAGCACGCGCATCGACGGCAGGGCGTCGCCCTCTTTCAGCCTGCCGCTGATAATCTGATTTTTGATTTGGTGGGTAATCTGTTCGTAGATCGGCCTGCTGTCGGAGTTGCTGATGAAAATATCCACGGCGCTCTCCTTTCTGGATATTGTATATATACTGTATACACAGTATGACGCAAGAAAGTGAAAATGTCAAGAGGATTTTTCTTAGTAAAGCGCGAACAAAATATACAAATAGTATATAGATTGTTGCATTCTACAAATTCCACTGAATTTTTCGCTGTTTTACAAAAAAATAAAGATATTTTCGAAAGCTTTCCCTTTGTGGGGAAAGTTTTTTTGTTTTGCTCTGGGGAGTCAGAACCTGCCGTGCCGATTGGAAAAAGAAGCGGATTTGTCTAACCGTGCAAAGCATGGGCGAAATCTTGCCAGAGGGAAAGAACGGTGGGGACTTTTTGCTTTAAAACAGACCATTGGGTCTGAAAACGGGGAAGGAGGGCGTATGACGGACTCGAACAAGGCCAAACGAAAAATCATGCGCGGCTACGATAAGCTTGCGTTCGGAGGAATTGCTGACGCTGTGCGGCTGATGTTCAGCGACGACCCGGATCAGCTGGAAATTCGCGGAATGGATTTATTCAATGTAGCGGAGATCAAGCGCCCGAAGGGCGGCAGAATGGAAATCAAATTTTTTGATCGCATTAAGGCGCTGCAATGCCTGGAGCAGATGAATGAGGAGCGGCAGGAAGGCCCGGGCGGCTTTTACCGCGCGCTGGAGCAAAGCGTGCGCAGCTTTGAGCCGGACTCACCGGAGGAGGGCTGAGCTTGGAATTTCACCCTTTTTCGAAAAAGCAGCTTCAGGCGCTGAGCTGGTGGTGCCGGGGCAGCCCCTTCGAGCGGTACAGCGCGGTGATTTGCGACGGCGCGGTGCGCAGCGGAAAAACGCTTTGCCTTGGAATTTCGTTTATCGCGTGGTCATTCTACCGTTTTGAAGGTCAGTCGTTCGCGCTGTGCGGAAAAACCATCCGTTCGCTGCGGCGGAATCTGGTCGTGCCCCTGCTGCCGGTGCTGCGGGAAAATGGCTTTGAATGCTCCCTGCGGCTTTCGGAGAACGTGCTGATCATCTCGGCGGGCGGGCGCGAGAACCGGTTTTACCTGTTCGGCGGCAAGGATGAATCCTCCTCTGCCCTGATTCAGGGAATGACGCTTGCGGGTGTGCTGTTCGACGAGGTGGCACTCATGCCCCGCTCGTTTGTGGAGCAGGCGCTGGCCCGCTGTTCGGTGGAGGGCTCGACGTTCTGGTTCAACTGCAACCCGGAACACCCGCAGCACTGGTTTTACCGCGAGTGGATTCAAAACGCTGCCAAAAAGAACGCGCTGTACCTGCATTTTCAGATGGAGGACAATCCGTCGCTGTCGCAGGCAATGCTGGAGCGCTACCGGGGGCTGTATTCCGGCACGTTTTACCGCCGGTTTGTGCTGGGGGAATGGGTGGCCGCCGAAGGGCTGGTGTATCCTTTTATGAAGCAGGAGCAGTTTTGTCCTGTGCCGGGCGGGGTGTTTGAGCGGTATGTGATTTCGTGCGATTACGGAACTGTGAATCCCTCTTCCTTTGGATTATGGGGAAAGCAGAGCGGCTGTTGGTACCGGCTGGCGGAGTATTACTACGATTCCCGGCGGGAGGGCTTTCAGCGCACCGACGAGGAGCATTACGCGGGGCTTTCTAAGCTCGCCGGGGAGAGAAAAATTGACTGCGTGGTGGCCGACCCCTCCGCCGCGAGCTTTATGGCGGTAATTCGACGTCACGGAGATTTTCGGGTGATCCCGGCAAAAAACGATGTGCTGGACGGAATCCGCGAGGTGGCGGCGGCGCTCAAAGCGGGGCATCTGCGCGTTTGCGACACGTGCGCCGATGCGATGAGGGAATTTTCGCTGTACCGCTGGAGCTCCGACTCCACCAGGGACGCGCCGATCAAGGAGAACGACCACGCCATGGACGATATTCGCTATTTTACCGCAACAATATTACAGCAGGACGCGGTGGGCTGCTTTGCGGTGGCCGCGCCGCGCCGGACAGGAGAGTGTGATGGGTTGGTTTAAAACAAAACGGCCACCGGCCGGACCCGCCGCGCAGACGGCCCCGCGCGCGGGGTGGCAGGCGGGCTGGGAATGGAACCGGTACGCTCCGCTTGCGGGCGGGGAAGAGCGGCTGTACGGTGCGCTGCGGGAATCGGTACCGATTATTTCCGCAGCACTGGAAAAAACGGTGCGCCTGATTGGTACCTTTCAGGTTGAGTGCCCCGACGCCGCGGCAAGGCGGGGGTTGGCGGAATTTTTGCGCCATGTGCCGGTGGGAGCGGCGCAGACGGGAATTCAGAGCTTTTTGAGCACGTATCTCGACCAGCTGCTTCTGTATGGCACCGCCGTGGGGGAAATCCTCCCCAGAGCGGACGGGACGGGGATCGCGGGACTTTATAACGCACGGCTGGAGCATCTGGAGCTGCGCCGCGGAGAGAACCCGATGGAGGTGCAGCTGTGTGTGCGGGGAACAGCCGGTGAGTCTGTGCCGGTGAAGTACCCCGATCTGGTGCTGCTGTCGGCGCTGAATCCCGAGCCGGGAGAGGTGCGTGGCGTATCGATTCTGCGGGGCCTGCCCTTTCTGGGGGAGGTGCTGATGAAAATCTACAATACCATCGGCGTCAACTGGGACAGGGTGGGCAACACCCGCTTTGCCGTAACCTACAAGCCCTCCGGTGAGGGCGACCGGGCCTATGCCGCCGAGCGCGCCCGGCAAATTGCCGAGCAATGGAGCCGCGCGATGCAGCCGGGGGCCGGGGTGAGCGATTTTGTCGCCGTGGGTGATGTGAATATCCGTGTCATTGGCGCGGACAACCAGATTCTGGACAGCGAGATTCCGGTGAGGCAGCTGCTGGAGCAGATTGTCGCGAAGCTGGGCGTGCCGCCGTTTTTGCTGGGGCTTTCGTGGTCCTCCACGGAACGGATGTCCTCCCAGCAGGCAGACCTTCTGACGAGTGAGCTGGAAAGCTACCGCCGTCTGCTGGAACCGGTGATTGAGAAAATCTGCCGCATGTGGCTCTCGATCAACGGATATTCCGAGTGGCTGGAGATCGACTGGGACGACATCAGTTTGCAGGATACGGTGGATCTGGCGGGAGCCAGGCTCAAAAACGCGCAGGCGGCGAAGCTGGAATGGGAAGTTCAGAAGGAAAGAGAGGGGAAAGCATGAGAGAGGGCTATGTAATCAAGAGCGCGCAGAGCACTGCCGGGCCCGAGGAGCTGGAGCAGATTGGCCGCTACACCCGGCGGGCATTTTCGCCGGAGGAGCTGTATGTGTTTTCAGTGGTACTGTGCGACAACGAGATTGACCGCGATTTTGAGCGCTTTACAATTCCTGCCCTGCACCGCCTGGGGGAACTGTTCCTCGGCAAAACAGGTCTATTTGACCACAGCATGAAGAGCGGTGACCAGACGGCCCGAATTTTTTCCACTCAGGTAGAAACAGACGCGGATCAAACAACGCAGGCGGGCGAACCGTACACCCGGCTGGTGGCCAGAGCTTACCTGCCGAAAACGGAGAAAAACGCCGACCTGATTCTGGAGCTGGAATCAGGCATCAAAAAAGAAGTCAGCGTGGGCTGTGCGGTGGGGAAATCCTATTGCTCGGTCTGCGGGGCGAATCGGGCCCAGCAGGGATGCGAGCATGTGAAAGGGCGCAGCTACGGCGGCGCCGGGAAGGAGCAGCTCTGCTGCACCGTACTCGACGAGCCGGCAGACGCCTATGAATGGTCGTTTGTGGCGGTGCCCGCCCAGCGGGCGGCCGGAGTGATCAAGGCCTTTTGGCCCGGAAAGGAGGAAACAGAATCCATGGAAGAGATCAGAAAATCTCTGCATGCGGGGGAACAGGTGACGCTGACCGCCATGCAGGCCAAAAAACTGGCAAAGCATTTGGAGCAGCTGGAGGCTTTGGCGGAGAGTGGGCGGCAGTACCGCGAAAGTGTATGCAAAAACGTGGTGCGGCTGTGCGCGCTCGGTAAAACGGGGATTCCGGCGAAGGCGATGAGCCGGGCGGCACAGAGCATGGAGCTCGACGACCTGCTTGCCTTTGAAAAAGCACTGAAGCAGCAGGCGGACGGCGTTTTGCCGCTGCGCCCGCAGCTCGCGCCGGAGCATCCGGATACGGCGGACAGAGGGAACGAGATGTTCCGGATTTAACACAAAAGACAGAGCTGTTTTCCCACAGGGGGTGGGGAACAAAACGAATTCTCCGTTTTTACGGACAATCAGTATCAAACAAAAACAGGAGGAAAGAGCATGAAAGTAGCATTTGGCGGATACGGGGAAAAAATGGCCACCTTTGAGGCGGTGGCCGGCGTTGCGGCCGGTGTGCCGGTGATGATGAGCGCAAGCGGAACGGTGGCCTCCTGCACAGCGGGCAAGGCATTTTGCGGCGTTGCGGTAAATGTGCGAGACGGACTGGCCGCGGTACAGCTTGGGGGATATGTGCGCCTGCCTTACACGGGCACAGCTCCGGCAGTCGGTTACCAGACTCTGGTGGGCGACGGTACGGGCAAAATCAAGACGGATGCGGCTGGCCGGTCGCTTCTGGTAGTGGATGTCGACACCGCCGGCGCGGTATGCGGCGTGATTCTGTAAATTAGAGGAGGAGAAAAACATGGCTTTTTACGATACTCTGAAACTCGAAAAAGGAATGTACGGCGCGGGCAAAAGCTTTACCCGCGTTCTGGAGGAGCTCGACCCCTCCGCAAATTATGAGGGCACGCCGCTCGGTGGGCTGGACGCCTACCAGCGTCAGCTCAAGCGCTTTGACATCCGTGTGGGTGGCCCCGGCTCCGACTCAGTGGAGAAATTTTTTCAGACCGGCGACAGCGCGGCGCTGTTCCCCGAATACGTTTCCCGCGCAGTGCGGCAGGGAATGGAGCGGGCCGACCTGCTGCCCGGTATTGTGGCGACAGTAACCAAAATCAATTCCATGGATTACCGCACGATCACGTCCGATCCCCTGCCGCAGGACAAGGAGCTTCTGCCGGTGGCGGAGGGCGCGGAAATCCCCCGCACAGTGGTAAAGACCCAGGAGAACCTGGTGCGCCTGCACAAGCGAGGCCGCATGCTAGTGGCGTCGTATGAGGCACTGCGCTTCCAGAAGCTCGACCTGTTTACCGTTACGCTGCGGCAGATTGGTGCGCACATTGCCAGAGCACAGCTCGACGACGCGGTGAGCGTGCTGCTCGACGGTGACGGTAACAGCAACCCCGCTCCGGTAACATCGGTGACCGGCGCTCTTTCGTACAAAAACATGGTCAGCCTGTGGAGCGCCTTGCAGCCCTACGAGCTGAACACGATTCTGGCCTCTACCCCGGCGGTGGAAGATGTTTTGAATCTGAAGGAGTTTCAGGATTCCGTGGCGGGGCTGGATTTTCAGGGTACCGGCAAGCTTGCCACGCCTCTCGGCGCAAAGCTGCTGCATGTGCCTTCACTCTCCGGCAGCCGCCTGATCGGCCTTGACAAGAACTGCGCGCTCGAAATGGTGCAGGCCGGTGATGTTCTGACCGATTCCGACAAGCTGATCGACCGCCAGCTCGAGCGCGCCTCCATCAGCGTGATCGCCGGGTTTGCGAAAATTTTTGCGGGAGCTTGCCGTGCCGTAAGCTATACCGGCGAATAAAAGGACAGGAGGGAAAGCCGATGAATCCGGAAGCGATTCTGGAACGATTTCTTTGCCTTTCGGGGCTTTCCCCGGAAGAGGCGCAGCCCTGGCAGGGTCTGTGCGGAGAAGCCATGCAGGAGCTGAATGCCCGGGTATTGCCCGGGGCGGAGAGCGGGGCGGCGTTATTAAACGCCGCCGCCGCGGCCCTGGCTTTTTACCGCTATTCGGCGGCGCAGTCCAGCGGGCCGGAGAGCGATTTTTCCGCCGGGGAGATTCGCGTTGTGAAAAGCGCCGCCGGAATGGAGGCAGCGCACCGGCTGTGGCGGGAGGCTCGCCGCTCCGCCGCGCCGTACCTGCGCGACGATGAATTTTTCTTTGGGCAGGTGCGCTCATGACCCGGGCGGCGTTCCTCCGGCGGATGCTGGAGCAGTACGGCACTGAGGTTGTGGTTACGGTACAGGGGGAAGCTCCGGTAACCGTGCGTGCGATGATTCAGGCCATGAACTATAAAAGCAAGGGGTACCCCGACGACGCATGGATGCCGGAGGGGTACTTTGACAATTCCCACTTCTTTTACATCGGGCCGCCGAATTGCCGGCTTGACCAGATGAGAGGGGCGGCGCTGTGCTGCGCCGGGCGGGAATACGGAGTGATCCGCGCGCAGGGCTTTGCGGCGGGAAACCGGATTTTATATGTATGGGCGGTTCTGCGCGAGCTGCCGGGGGAGGCAACGAATGACAAAATTTAATTTGCTGGAGCAGGAGCTGCTGCGTCAGCTGCAGGAGAAGGAGTCCCTCCGGGACATCCGGTTCGCGGCGGCGTGGGAAAACCGGCGAGGCGGATCGGAAGGAATCAGCGCCTTTCTGAAAATCCTGCCTGCGCGGTTTGTTCCTGCCTCGCTGGATGAATCCCTGCGGCGGGCGGAGCTGACGGTGAGCATCTGGATTTCGGCGCCGAAGGCGCTGGGCGGCACTGCTTGTGTCGACGCCTTCTCGCGTATCAGTGATGCGCTGCTGTTTGGTGAAAATGGGCTGTGCCTTCAGACCATCTCCTGCGGGAAGGTGGAGTATTCCGAAGCTGCCGGAGCGTTCCGCATGAGCGCCGAGGTAGGCATGACGGCGTACTGCCGGGAAGGTGGGGGATAAGATGGAACTGTTGGTGCCAAAGCGTCAAAGCGTTTCGATTGAGCTGAACGGCGAGAAGGTGGCTGCCGCAAGCGCGGTAAAGTGTGTGTGCGTCAAAGAGCGACGGGCAATTCGAGCGTTCGGCGAAGCAGAGCCGGTGGCCTGGCTGGACCGCGCGCCCTCCTACCGGCTGGAGCTTTCGCAGCTGAGTGTTTTGGGGCAGAGTGGAGCGTCCCTTTCGGAGATGAGCGGTTTTCGCCTGGTGACGGTGCAGGACGGCGTGCGCACGACGTACAGCGGCTGTGAGTGGCAGGAGCTGACGGAGCAGGCGGATGCCGGAGAAGGGTTTCTGGCGGAGCATGCCGTGATCACTGCCGAAAAGAAGACGAGAGAGGAGGGGTCAGTGTGAATGAAACCGCATATTCGGCCGGAGAACTCTCCGCCGTAAAGGAAAGTGAGCAGGCAGAGTACGTCAGCCGCGCGCTCGAGCGGGATTACAGGCGCTACCCCCACCCGATTTCGGAGGAGGAGCTGGCATGAAGCTGCAGCCGATGAAATACGGGGATTACACGTGGCCGCATAACCCGGAAAAATTGACGGTCACCTGCCGCAGGGCAGTGAAAGAGCTGCAGGCACCGTTTGCCGGCAGTATTTTGCAGGATTACGGGGTGCAGAAGCGCGTAGTGGAGGGCGAGGGCGAGTTTTACGGCGTGGATTGCATCGGGCAGTTTCAACAGCTGTATGCTCAACTGGAACAAACAGAACGGGCCGTGCTGACTCTGCCCAATGTTCCTCCCTTTTTCGCGCGCTTTGTTACGCTTGAGATGATCGGAAACCCCGAGCCGGATCTTGTGCGATATCATTTTATCTTCTGGGAGGACGGCGCGGCGGAATCTGCCGGGAATCTGCTCTCCGGGCAGATCTACGAATGCAGTGAGGGCGACGATTTATGGCGGATCGCTGCGGCGTACTCCGTAACGGTGGAGCAACTGCTGGAGAAAAATCCGGGGCTGCGCTGGCCGAACTACTTGCGGAAGGGAGAAAGGGTGGTGATTCCGTGACGTTCGAAGGAATTACCGCCGGGGGAATCGTCTGTTCTTTGGGCACACCGCTTTCCGTGCGCATCAGCCGGGGAGCGGGAGCGCCCGCGGACGAGCTGATCGGTGAATTCCCTTGGAGCGCTTTGCCGCCGCTGTACCGCCTGCGGGTTTCGGATGGAGAACGCATTGTTTTTTTTGGCCCTGTGGATGTGCAGCAGGAGCGGATTTCACCAAAGGGCGCGTTCCTTCGAGTGGAGGGGCGAAGCCTTGCGGCGCTGCTGCTCGACAATGAGGCGGTGCCGCAAACGTACTATTCCCCGCCGTTTTCCACGGTATTTTCCCGCCACGCCGCACCGTACGGATTTTCGCGGTGCCGGGTGCCGGGTAGTACGGAGAAAATCGGCGAGTTTACGGTGACCAAGGGGATGAGCGAATGGCAAGTGCTCGAAAGCTTCTGCCGCCGTGCGTGGAGTGCTTCCCCTGTTTTTCAGGACGGAAACGAGCTGACGGTTGGGGCATCGGAATTAGGCGAAACGCTGCTGTTTGGAAATCAGGGGCTAAGGTATCTCTCGCTGACCAAAACGCAGAAAGCGTATAAGCGGATTAGCGAGATTCTGGTTCGTTCGGCCAAGGATGGGCGTTATACCGTTTCGGTAACGGAGGAGCAGGCACTGCGTGAGGGCATTTGCCGCAGACGCTGCCTGAGTTCTTCTTCGGGAATCAGCGCAAAACAGGCTTTGGCGAGCGCGCGGCAGAAATCGCTGGAATACACGCTGGTACTGCCCGGCTGGCCCGATGTGCGCCCGGGCCGGAACGCGGAGCTGAACGACCGCACCTTTGGTCGGGGTGCCGGGCTGCGGGTGTGGAGCGTGGACTATGACTTAGACACCGGTGGGATGCTCTGCACCGTCACGCTGCGCCGGGCCGGGGAATAAAGGAGGGAACAGAAATGTGGATTTCTGAAAAAATGGCAGGTTCGCGCACTGCGGAAAGCGCTGTGGCTTCCGGTGAGGTGACGGGCGGGCAAGATGCCTGCATTGCCGCGCAAGGGGAAAACGAATACCGCCGTCTGGCGCTGGCAGCTCCCTGGGGAATCGCCTACCTGCCGCCGGCGGGAGCAAGGGCGGTAATCCTCGGTGGGGTGGAAAATCCGGTTTGTGCCGGAACAATTGTGGAGGCCGGAGGACTTGAACCGGGCGAGCTTCTGCTTTTTTCCGCAGGAGGAGCACGCATCTGCCTCAAGAATTCCGGCGAGGTGGTCATTAACGGCCAGACCTTTGCCAAAGCGGGGGAAGCATAATGGATATTAGGCTTGATCAAGGCGATTTTGCCGTTGGGTCCAATGGCCTGCCAGACTCCGTAAGCGGGAAGGAAGAGCTGCTGCAGCGGGCTTTGATTCGCCTTTCGGTGCCGCGCGGCAGCTTTTCGTATGACCCGGAGTTAGGAAGCAGGCTGCATACGCTGGTGCTGACCGGCACAGATTTAAATACGCGGGCGCGTGAGCTTACGGAAGAAGCGCTTTCGGCGATGCCAGAGCTTTCGGTGGAGTGGGTCGTCTGCACGCCACTCGGCGGAGCACGCGCCCGGCTGACGGTGGCACTGAATACCCCCTGGGGAGCAGGAACCGTTTCGCTGGAATTGACTGGAAAGGAGGGATAGCAGAATGGAAAGTTACAACTCTGTTTTAGAGCGGATGCAGCAAACCTTTCAGGGATTGGCGGGCTTTTCCGCGGATGACGCATCTGATTTGGGAATCAGGCTGAAGGTGCTGGCGGGGGAGGTCTACTCCCTTCTGAGTGGAGTGGAATGGCTGAAGAATCAAATGTTCCCCCAGACGTCACAGGGCGAATATCTGGAGATGCACGCCGCCCAGCGTGGGCTTTCACGTAAAAGCGCAGTGCCATCTTCGGGAACGCTCGTGTTTGGGCGTTCCGGTAGCCTACCATATGATGTACTGATCCCCAAGGGGACAGTTTGTGCTGTTTCAGGAGAAGACGGCCCACGCTTTGAAACAACGCAGGACATCACGCTCACGGCCGGTGCGCAGACGGTGCAGGGGCCGGCGGTGTCGCAGCAAGGCGGAAGAGAATCCAACGCGGCGGCGGGTACGGTGACCCTTTTGCTCACGCCGCCGGCGGGCGTGGAAACCGTGACGAACTCGCAGGCCTTTACCGGTGGAGCCAACGAGGAGACCGACGAGGAGTTGCGCAAACGCCTGCTGAAAAGCTATGAGGTACTGCCAAACGGCACCAACGCAGAGTTTTACCGCAGCTATGTTGTGCAGTACGACGGGATTCAGTCCGCAAGTGTTTTGCCGCGCGTAGACGGAAACGGAACGGTTGCCATATACGCCGCCGGCCAGGGCGCTGCCCCGCCGGATGCACTGCTGACACAGATTCAGCAGGAACTGAACAGTCTGCGCGAAGTGAACGTGGAGGTAACGGTGCATCCGCCGGAGCTTGTGAAATTCCCGATCTCTCTTTATATCGATCCCACGCCGGGGTGTACCCTTGCGGCGGCCACCAGCCAGGCGCTGCAGGTTATCCGGTTGTATTTTAGCCTGCTCTCCGTTGGGGAATCCGTCATTCTGGCACAGCTCGGCAAGCAGTTAATGGATACCGGGCTGATTCGCAATTACCATTTTGACGACGCATTGACCAAGGATAAAAAAATGGAGATTTCGCAGCTGGCGGTGCCGGATCCGGTGTATGTGCAGCAGATGGGGAGCGTGGTGTAGCGTGAGGGCGATGGATTCCATAAGAGAAAAGCTGCTGCCGCTTCGGCTGTACCGCATGGACGGCAGCAGCCGGGTGGAAGCCGAGCTTTCCGCCGTGGCCGAAGGATTGGATTTGGTGTATCAGGCGCTCGAAAACCTGACACAGGAGGCGTTTGTTCCCACGGCACAGGGGGTGGGTCTGGCGATGCTCGAGCGCACCTTCGGTTCGGAGCGTACCGATTTGCCGCTGGAGCTGCGGCGCGAAATGCTCTTGTACCGCGGTGCGGTTACGGTGAACGACAACACCAAACAGAGCGTAGAGCGCGCGCTGCTTTCGGTGGGACTCCGCGCACAGCTGTGGGAGTCTCCCCGCGAGCAAAAGCTGTATGTAATCTGCTACGAGGTGCTGGATCAAAAAATGACGCGATACCGTTTAAAAGAATCTGCGCTGCGCTTTCTGCCCGCCCACCTGGAAATCATTTTTGATTTCGGGAAAGTGACATGGGACTACCTGCACAAAACAGAAAAAACATTTCTGAAGCTGGCGGAGCTCGAATACACCTGGGAGCAAATTCGGGAGTTAGAATAATGGAAAGAACTGGGAGGAAATCAAAATGCCGTCCACGAATAAAACGCCCCAACTGGGGCTAAATAGCTGGGTAGACACTGATAAGCCCCGCCGCGAAGACTTTGTTCAGGATAATACGATTCTGGATACGATTATCAGCGGGCATTTGGCCGACACAGTGCTGCACCTGACCGCAGCCGACCGGATAAAGCTGAGTAACAGCCTGGTTGCGGGCAGCCGCGCCGGGTCGGGTGCTGAGGAGGCTTCGGTCACATTTGATTTTGAGCCGAAGCTGGTTTTTGTATTTTCGAAGGATAAACCGATGATGGATTACAGTGCGTCTGGCAGCTATGTGGTGGTAAACAGTGGAATTGCCACGCAGTGGGGAAATACGGCGGGCGTGTCCATCAGCGGGAATAAGGTGAATTTCAAGCAGAGCAAAACCACCCCCGAAGCGGGTGGCACGCTGCTGAATTTGAATAAGCTTTACGGGCAATACATCTATTTGGCCGTGCGGTAGCGGTGATTGACGAACCGGGATTTTTATACTATGATAAAGTACAAGTCATTCCCGGAGATTTCGGTTTGTTTTCCGGATTGCGGATAGGAGCTTTTCATGGAACTATTTGAAAATGAAGTTCGCCCCGAGCGTGCGCTTTTGGTGGCGGTGGATACAGGAGAATATGACGTAGGAGCCTCAATGGCGGAGCTGTATGAGCTCACGCGCAGCGCGGGTGCGGAACCGATTGGCTCGATGGTGCAGAAGCGCCCGTCGCCGGATTCCGCGACTTGTGTCGGCTCCGGTATGGCGAATGATATTGCGGATTACTGTACACAGTATGAAATGGACCTGCTTATTTTTGACTGTGAGCTTTCGCCCACTCAGATTCGCAATCTGGATAAGCTGACCAAGGTGCGCGTGATTGACCGCACCATGCTGATTCTCGATATTTTTGCCGCCCGGGCAAAATCAAAGGAAGGCAAGCTCCAGGTTGAGCTTGCCCAGCTTCGTTATCTGCTGCCGCGCCTGAGCGGCCAGGGCACTGCGATGTCGCGCCTTGGCGGCGGAATCGGTACGCGCGGCCCGGGTGAAACAAAGCTGGAATCCGACCGCCGGCATATTCGCCGCAGGATTGAGGGTCTTAAGGAGCAGCTGGACGAGGTGGAGAAGCACCGCGAGCAGATCAACCGCCGCCGCCAGAAGGACGGAGTGATTACCGTTGCGCTGGTTGGCTACACGAACGCCGGAAAAAGCACTTTGATGAACTACCTGACGCAGGCGGGCGTTTTAGCGAAGGATCAGCTATTCGCAACGCTTGATCCCACGGCCAGAGCCTTAAAGCTGCCCGGCGGCGTTACTGTAATGCTGATCGACACGGTCGGCTTTGTGCGCAGACTGCCGCATCATCTGGTCAACGCGTTTCGTTCCACGCTCGAGCAGGCCGCTTTAGCGGACGTGATTCTGAATGTGTGCGACGCGTCCAGCCCGGAGGCACAAACGCACTTAGAGGTGACACGCTCCCTGCTGGCGGAGCTGGGCTGCAAGGACCGCCCGCTCATCCCGGTGCTGAACAAGTGCGATCTGGTTCCCGAGCTCGACGCCGTGCCCATGATCGGCAATGCCGTGCGCATCAGCGCTGCCACGGGAGCGGGTGTCGATGAGCTACTCCGAACCATTGAGCGGAATTTGCCGGTGCGCACCGTACAGGTGGAGGCACTGCTGCCGTTTGCGGAAAGCGGGCTGGCGGCCCGTGTGCGCAAGGACGGCGTATTGCAGAAGGAAGAATACACCGAGCATGGCCTCAAAATTATTGCACGGGTAGGGCCGGAGCTGCTGGAGCAGCTCTCACGCTATCTGGTCGATTCCGAAGAGCCGAAGAGCTAATTGACAGTATTCATAAAAAGTCCAGGGGAACAGTAATTTGTTCCCCTGGACTTTTTTATATTGATAAGCGAAAAAGAGCCTCGTTATTCCTACTTTCGGTTTTTTCGGTACGCGAGGTAATTATCCAGAATGATGGTGGCGGCCACGGCGTCTACAACGGCCTTGCGGCGTTTGCCGCGCGTGTCGGTCGCGTTGAGGTAATTGTGCGCCGTAATGGTTGTTCCGCGTTCGTCGCAGAATACCACGGGAACGCCGCTTTCCTGCTCGAGCTTGGCCCCGAACGCGCGGGCATTTTGGGCACTTTCTCCCTCGCTGCCGTCCATATTGCGCGGCAAACCGACCACCAGCAGTTTTGCGTTCTGCTCCCTCGCCGCTTCCGCAACGGCCCGGCACAGGCGCTCTGCATTGTGTTCCTGCACCACTGCAAGCGGGCTGGCCAGAAGCTCACCCTCATCGCATACGGCAAGGCCGGTGCGCGCCTTGCCCAAATCTACCGCCAGTATTTTCATGGCAAAGCCTCCATTGATTAGATTCGGAATGCTGCTTTCAAAAGAGGAAGCCGCAGCTTTTATGCTCCCCACCCTCGGCGGAGAAAGAAAGCCGGGAATTTCAAGTGAATGGACGATCGTTATTCTTTGCGCGTCCAGTCATGGGGAATCATAACGGAAGGCTCCCCGGCCAGGTGCGAAGCGTCGTTCTTCAGGCGGATGGTTGCGTTCAACTCCTCATCAAAATCGACGATGCTCACCGCGGTATTGTCGCTCCAATCCATATCATTGAGCTGCTCGATGGGCCACCCTTCGGCCCGGCATAGAAAATTGCGGATTGCGCAGCCGTGGCTGGTAACGGCGATCGTTTGACCGGGATTTTCCCGAACCAGAGCAAGAACGGTGTTCCAGATGCGGTCGTAGACCTGACGCATACTTTCCCCCTGCTCAGAGAGAAACTCGTATGGCGCTTTCCACCAAACTTCCGCCATTTCAGGGAATTTCTCGGGCAGATCGTTCCACGGGACACCCTCCCATTCGCCGCCGTCAAGCTCCATCAGGCCGCGCTCCTGTAATATAGGCAGGTGGTGGTACTGGTTTACGGCCAAGGCCGTTTCATACGCGCGCACCAGCGGGCTGGAATACAGCACGTCAATTTTGGTATTGCGCAGGCGCAGCGCCAGCAACTCCAGCTGACGGCGCCCGTTCTCAGTAATCGGAGCATCGGTATGCCCCTGAAAAATTTGTTTTACATTTCCTTCCGCCTCACAGTGGCGGATTAAGATCACTCTGGTCATTCGCTGCTCCTTTTCCTTGTCGTTACCAGGGCTTTACGCCGCCGGTTAGCTCGGTTACGGAAGAAATTCCGTTCTGCTCCATATATTCGTTCAGCCCCTTCAGAATATTCAGGGGTGCTTTGGGGTCGCTGAAAAACACGGTGCCAAGCTGCAGTGCGCTCGCGCCGGCTAACAGCATTTCCACCGCATCCTGCCAGGTGGAGATGCCGCCCATGCCGACCACGGGAATTTTCACCCTCGCGGCGGCCTGCCACACCATACGCACGGCTACCGGGAACACCGCCGGGCCGGAAAGACCGCCCGTATTGTTGTGCAGAATGGGCCTGCGGCTTTTAATATCGATGCGCATGCCGGTAAGTGTGTTGATGAGCGAAAGGGCGTCAGCTCCGGCGCTTTCCGCGGCGGCGGCGATTTCGCCGATGTCTGCCACATTTGGTGAGAGCTTGACCATCAGCGGCTTTTTGCAGAACCGCCGCACCTGTGCGGTGATGTCCTCCACCCCGGCGCAGGAGGTGCCGAACTGTACGCCGCCCTGCTTCACATTCGGGCACGAAATGTTCAGCTCAATCATATCCACAGCGGTACCGGAAAGGCGCTCCGCCATTTCGCAGTATTCCGCCGGAGTGTTGCCCGCAATATTCGCGATGATCCGTGTGCCCTGCTGAGAGAGCCACGGCAGATCCTTTTCGATAAAGGTATCAACACCCGGATTCTGCAATCCGACGGAATTCAGCATTCCACCCGGGGTTTCCGCGATGCGCGGCGGGGGATTGCCCGGTCGCTCTTTGAGCGTAATCCCCTTGCAGGAGATGCCCCCCAGAGCGGAGAGCGGGAAAAATTCCTGGTATTCATGGCCGAAGCCAAAGGTGCCGGAAGCCGCGATCAGCGGGTTCTGAAATTCGACCCCGGCAACGGTTACTTTCAAATCTGCCATGCGTTATTCCTCCCAAACGATGCTGCGGCTGTCAAAGACGGGGCCATCCTTACAGACATGGGCGTAGATTTCTTTGCCGTCGCGCAGAACCTTGCACGCGCAGCCAAGGCACGCGCCCACACCGCAGGCCATGCGCTCCTCCAGAGAAAACTGGGCGGGGATGCTGTACTCCTGTGCCAGCGCGTCGAGTGCTTTGAGCATCGGCTTTGGGCCGCAGGCGAACAGCACGTCGGTTTCTGCGGCGTACTGGCGCGCACAGTCTGCCACCGTGCCGTGAAAGCCCATGCTGCCGTCGTCCGTTGCAATGAATACCCGGCAACCCGCCAGCGCGAAGTCGCGCGCCAAAATCACGGATTCCTGATTGCGAAAACCAAGAATCACCGTGGCGTTCTGACCAAAGTGCTTTGCCGCCGCGAGCAGAGGAGGCACTCCGATTCCGCCGCCGATAAACAGCGCCCGGCGGGCAGTGTCGCCCAAGGAAAAGCCGTTGCCGAGCGGGGCGAGCAGATCGACAAAATCGCCTAGGTGCTTTTGGCCCAGCATCGCGGTGCCCTCGCCGCGCTCCTGAAACACCAAGCGCAGCGTGCCGTTCTCCGCGTCAATGTCGCAAATTGAGATAGGCCGGCGCAGAGTTTTGCCCGGCACCAGCACGTGAACAAACTGCCCCGGCTTTGCCGCGCGGGCAAAGTCCTCCGCATCCAGAATCCAGTCGTGGATTCCCGGAGCGGGCTGCTTTTGGTAAATAATTTCGCACTGCATCGTATCATATTTCATAGGCGTTATCCGATCCTCCCGATTCTTGCGGTAATCGCGTCGCGCATGCGCACGGCTTCCCTGGCGGCGGCCTCCGCGAATTCCTGCTCGGGGGCGTTTTCCTTCTGCCATGCGCACAGAATGCTGCGGGAGGCGTTGATCACCGCGCCGAGGCCGGAGGCATCGAAGGCCGGCGCTACGTCGTCGGCACCGCCGCCCTGCGCTCCGTAACCCGGAACCAGGAAGAAGGTATGGGGGAATTCAATGCGCAGCTCGCGCAGCTGCTCGGGGTAGGTGGCGCCTACCACCGCGCCCACGCCCGAATACACATACGCACCGGGCAGAAGCTCGCCCCATTGCTCACACATTGCGCCCATTTGGTAATAAACGGATTTCCCGTTTTTCAGTTGTTGATCTTGCAGTTCCCCGGAGGAAGGATTCGAGGTTTTCACCAGAACAAAAATCCCCTTATCCTCTCGCTTACACAGGCCCAGCAGCGGCTTGACCCCGTCGGAGCCAAGGTACGCGTTCACTGTCAGCGCGTCGCCCGCAAAGGGGGTGAGCAACTCGCCGTCCACGTCTGTTTTGCCCAGATGCGCGTTGGCGTAAGCCTCCATGGTGGTGCCGATGTCGTTGCGCTTTCCGTCAGTGATGACGAACAGCCCCTTTTTGCGGGCATACTCCATCGTTTCGGCCAGAGCGCGCATTCCCGGCCAGCCCAGCGCTTCATAGTAGGCGCACTGGGGTTTAATCGCCGGCACAATAGGGGCCAGCTCGTCGATCAGCGCACAGTTAAAGCGCAGCACCGCGTCGGCTGCGCCTTCCAATGTTTTGCCGAATTTCGCGTAGGATTCTTCCTTTAAAAAGCGGGGGATATACTCCAGCTTGGGGTCGAGTCCCGCAACGGTGGGGTTTTGCTTCTCGATGATTTTTTCAATCAGCGTGTCCAGTGACATAAGACTCCTCCTAATATTAAAAAATACCTTCTATTGTAATGCTGCTTCTTGACAACCGGTTATTAACTCATTCCCCTCTAAAGACGGAGGAATGAAATATCTTTTTTAAAATGTTTTGGCTGTAAAGGCACACGGAATGCCAAGATGACTCCGCTTCCGCCGATTATAATTCCTGATAGACGATGCTGCCGCGGCATACGGTATATTTGACCTTGCCGCAAAGCTCCATCCCGGCAAAGGGGGTGTTGCGGCTTTTTCCATGCAGGCGCTCGGGGTCTACCGTCCAGCGCTCCTGTTCGCGGAACAGCACAAAATCTGCCGGCGCGCCCTGTTTCAGCGTGCCGCCGGGGATTCCGAGAATCTTTGCCGGGAGAACCGACATTTTTTCAATCAGCTGCGAAAGAGTCAGGCAGCCGGTGTTCACTAGATAAGTGATTCCCACGGCGAGCGAGGTTTCCATCCCGATGGAGCCGTTCGGCGCGGTGCGAAAATTTGCTTTTTCCTCCGGGGTGTGAGGCGCATGGTCGGTTGCAATCGCGTCGAGCGTGCCGTCGCGCAGCGCATCCCGAATGGCGAGCAGGTCGTGCTCGGTGCGCAGGGGAGGGTTCATTCGGCAGTCGCCGTTTTTCGAGAGCAGGGCCTCTTCCGTCAGCGAAAAATAATGCGGTGCGGTTTCCGCCGTTACCTGAACCCCACGTCGTTTCGCATCGCGGATCATCGCGGCGGCGATCGCCGTGCTGACATGGCAGATGTGAATCGGCACGCCGTACGATTCGGCCAGCGTAATGTCCCGCGCGGTGCCGCATTCCTCGGCGGCAGCAGGAATTCCCGGCACACCGAGCCTGCGGCTGACCTCGCCCTCGTTCATCAGGCCTCCTGCGGCCAGATAGAGGTCTTCACAGTGAGAAACCACCCGCAGACCCAATTGTGCCGCCTGCTTCATTCCCTCGGCCATCAGCTGGGTGTCGGTTACGGGCCGTCCGTCGTCCGAAACAGCAGTGACGCCCGCCGCCTTCAAAGCGGCCATGTCGGTGAGTGCCTCACTTTTCAGGCCCGTGGTAATTGCGGCGGTCACATACACGCGCGCGTCAGCCTGCTCCGCACGAGATAGGATATCCCTCGCCACCCCGGGTGTGTCGGTTACAGGGTTTGTGTTCGGCATCGCCAAAAGGCTTGTTACCCCGCCCGCCGCAGCCGCACGGCATCCGCTCAGGATGTCCTCTTTCTGCGTAAAGCCCGGGTCACGCAGGTGAACATGCATGTCCACCAGTCCGGGAGCCGCCGTCAGTCCCTTTGCGTCAATCACTCTCGCGCCGTCGGACGAAAGCTGCTCGCCGATTGCAGCGATGACTCCGTCCCGTACCAAAAGGTCGCCGATCAGGTCGATCCCGTCCGCAGGGCTAACGATCCGGGCGCCCCGGATGAGAAGCTGTTCCGCCATATGTGCCGCCTCCTGTATCTTATCTTTGTAGCCATACCTCTTTCTTTCTTCCCGCGAAAGCGAGGGAAGAAACGGCCTTTTTTCCTATTATACATGATTTGGGGAAGTCCGTAAACCGCGCAACTGTCCCGAAAAAGCGGGTCGTTTCCCGAAACTTCTTTGCCAATGTGTCCATCTGTTGTTCTGCGTCCTGCCCGTTGTGGGCAGTCTTTAGAAAAACAGTGAGGCGGTGAGCGCCAGCAGCTCGCGGGTGTACATGGCGGATAAAATATTGCGCGGGCTTTCTGCACTCACGGCATAGGGGGTCAGCCCCTGCCGTTTGGCCAGCCATGAGGCGCGCAGCTGATGGTATTCATCGGTTACAATCGCCGCGCTGGAGCCAAAACTGTTCTTCTCCAGCAGCTCCTTGGAGTACCGGATGTTCTCTTCCGTGCTTTCGGAGCGGTCCTCCAGCAGAATCCGGTCGGCTGAAATGCCGCGCTCGATCAGCTTTTCGCGGATCACCGATGCTTCGCTGCGGTTTTCGCCCTCGCCCTGACCGCCGCTGGCGATGCACATGGCTTTGGGGTTTTCTTTCAAGTAGCGCTCCGCCGCACCGATGCGCGCCCAAAGGTCAAGGCTGGGCTCGTCTCCCCGAACCTGGCTGCCCAGAACAATTGCCGGGGTGTTGGTTGGGGGCGTGTGGTTCGCGGCGGAAATCATCTGCACCGTTAGAATCCCCGCCCATAAAAATCCGGCAGCCAGCACACCGAACAGAATGCGTGAGCCGGTTTGGTAGGCTTTGAGGTGCCCGGTATCCTTGGCCCGGCGTTTCAGCAGCGGTGAAAATCCGCCCCATAGGAGAAAAAAGAGGCACAGGCCCATGCCAAGAAAATTTCCAACATTCCAAATGCCCACGCTGCCGGGCCACAGGTACCAAATCAGCCCGGCGGCGGGTAACAGCAAGATCAGCCTTTTCACACGGAGTACTCCTTTTATCAGGGTTTGTTTTCACTCTTAGCCTCAAAAAGCGGAAGCGGGCGGGCGTTTTCCTACACCTGACGCATTCTTTTTTTCTTTGGAGGAACGGCGAAAAACCTGGTTTTTTCTTAAGTATAACAAAAAAAGCAATAAATGAAAAGAGAACCGGGGGTAAGCGAGAGAGCAAACAGGAATAAATGCCGGAAAATCGCCGATTTGGCCGGGAAAATACGGGCAATATGGCAACCTCTTTTAAATCATGGGGAATTGACTTGATTTTTGGAAAGGGCTATAATAACAATACTATTTTATTAACCAATTGGAGGTTCATTTATGAAACGCGTGTATAACTTTTCTGCGGGTCCTTCCGTTCTGCCGGAAGCGGTTTTGCGCCGTGCGGCAGAAGAAATGTTAGATTACCAGGGCAGCGGCCAGTCCGTTATGGAGATGTCCCATCGATCTAAAATCTTTGAAGGAATCATTGAGTCCGCGGAAAGTTGTCTTCGCGAACTGATGAATATTCCGGAGAACTATAAAGTGCTGTTTTTGCAGGGTGGCGGCTGGTCGCAGTTTGCCATGGTTCCGCTGAACCTGATGGTTGGGAGCGGCAAGGCGGATTTTGTCGTGACCGGCCAATGGGCGGCAAAGGCACAGGAGGAAGCGTCCCGCTACGGCGAGGCTCACATTGTGGCTTCCTCCAAAGACAAAACCTTCAGCTATATCCCCGAGCTTGACCCCAAGACCTTTACGCCGGATGCAGATTACTTTTATATTTGCATGAACAACACCATTTATGGCACTCGTTATACCAAGCTGCCCGAAACCGGGAACGTGCCGCTGGTTGCGGATATTTCTTCCTGCATTCTGAGCGAGCCGATCGATGTTTCTAAATTTGGCTTGCTGTTTGCCGGTGCGCAGAAAAATGTGGCGCCCGCGGGTCTTACCATGGTGATTGTTCGTGAGGATCTGATTGGTCATGCCAAGGAGTTTACTCCCACCATGTTCAATTACAAGGTTCACGCGGATAACGGTTCTTTGTTCAATACCCCGCCCTGCTACCCGATTTATATCTGCGGGCTGGTGCTTGAGTGGATTAAGAGCGAGTTCGGCTCGTTGGAGGGCATGAAGGCTCATAACGAGAAAAAAGCGGGGATTCTATACGATTTCCTCGATCAATCCACACTGTTCCGCGGCACTGTCGTAAAAAAGGATCGTTCCCTGATGAATGTGCCATTTGTAACCGGCAACGGCGAGTTGGATAAAAAATTCGTCAAAGAGGCAGAAGCCGCCGATTTTATCAACCTGAAGGGTCACCGTTCCGTGGGCGGTATGCGTGCTTCTATTTATAATGCAATGCCCATTGAGGGTGTGGAAAAGCTTGTGGCATTCATGGCGGAGTTTGAGAAAAACAACGCCTGATTCCTTCCTCTAAAAAAGCTGCCGTTCAAACGGGAATTTTCTCCCCACCTTTGGCGGGGAGAAAATGAGCGACCTTTTAGAGGGAAATGATTTTAATATGCAGAAAGAACAGAGGTTCAAAAAAATGTATCGTGTTAAAACACTGAATAATATTGCAGAAGAAGGCCTTTCCCGTTTTGGGCAGGGCTATGAGTACGGCAACGACATTCAAAATCCCGAGGGGATTCTGGTTCGCTCCGCCGCCATGCACGACATGGAGCTTCCCACAGAGCTGCTGGCAATTGCCAGAGCGGGTGCGGGCGTTAATAACATCCCGATCGACAAATGCAGCGAAAAAGGCATTGTGGTATTTAACACACCCGGCGCCAACGCCAACGCCGTCAAAGAGCTGGCGATTGCCGGCCTGTTTCTTACCTCCCGTAAAATCGCCCCCGCCCTCGAGTGGACCAAAACACTCAAAGGGAAGGGCAGCGATGTCAGCAAGCTGGTTGAAAAAGGCAAGGGACAGTTCGCTGGCCCCGAAATCAAGGGCAAGAGCCTCGGTGTAATCGGCCTTGGCGCGATTGGTATTTTGGTGGCGAATGCAGCCAAATCCCTTGGCATGGAGGTTTATGGCTACGACCCGTACCTTTCCGTAGACGCCGCATGGGGTCTCTCCCGTTCGGTACACCATGCCAGAACACTCGATGAAGTGTGGGCAAACTGCGATTACGTAACCGTTCACGTTCCGCTGACCCCCGACACCAAGGGGCTGGTGAATGCCGAATCCGTCGAGAAGATGAAAGACGAAGTCCGTATTCTGAACTTTGCGCGCGGCGAGCTGGTGGATAGCGCCGCCGTTCTGGATGGCCTGAAATCCGGGAAGATTGCCGCGTATGCCACCGACTTCCCGTCCGATGATCTGATCGGCGTTGAAAATGTGCTGGCGATTCCTCACCTGGGCGCTTCCACTCCCGAGTCGGAAGAGAACTGCGCCCGCATGGCGGTGGATGAGCTGAAAGAATTTCTTGAGAATGGCAATATCCGTAATTCCGTCAACATGCCGGCGATTTATATGCCCCGCGCTCACGCGGTTCGCGTCTGCATTCTTCACCGCAATGTTCGCAATACCATCAGCCGTTTTTCCGGCGTGATGGCCAACGCGGGCATCAACATTGAAAATATGCAGAGTAAATCGAGAGGCGACTTTGCCTACACGATTCTGGATGTGACCGGCGAGGTGGACGACGCGGCTTTGGAGCCGCTCAAGCAGATGGAGGAAATTATCCGCCTGCGTGTGATTCGCTGAACCCGTTCTAAACCTGGCGTATCCCGCCGCCCCGCAGCAAAAGCGGAGGGCGCAGGGGAATAGTAAGTGATAATGAACTGCTTTTTTTTGGTGGCCGCTGGAACCCAGTGACAATGGTAAAACCTTGAAAAGCAGTTCTTTTTTTACCCTTTTATTCAGTTTATGGACGATAACGGAGGAGCAAACAAAATGAGGATTGGTCTAATTGGATATGGCGGTGTAGGGAAGGCCTTTATCAAGTTGATTGTAGAGAAAGGCTCTGCGCTAAAGGCGCAGGGGCTTGACCTTGAAGTGATCTACATCATGGGCTCTAAACGGGGGCTCTACAACCCCCAGGGAATCAATTGCGCCCAATTATTGGCTGCCTCGAAGGATGGGGAAAGCATAACGATTGCAGATACGGAGGAAAACAGGAAAATCACCCCTGCATTTCTGCTGCAAAACAAAGACATCGATTTGCTGGTGGAGCTGACTAGCACAAATAAAGAAACAGGAGAACCGGCACGGAGCTATATTTTAAAAGCGTTGGAAAATAAAATCCATGTGGTAACAGGCAATAAAGGCCCGATTGTTCACAGCTATTGGGAATTGGATCAGGCTGCAAAAGAAAACGGAGTGCAGTTAGGAATCGGGTGTACCTGCGGCGGGGCGTTGCCTTCTGTCAATGGCGGAACCATCGAAATGGCCGGTTCGCAGGTCTACTCCATCGAGGGTGTGCTGAACGGCACCACAAATTATATTTTAAAAGAGATGGAAGACACGGGCTGTACTTATCGCGATGCGCTGGAAAAGGCACAGACCTCCGGAATAGCGGAAGCAGACCCGAGCTTTGATGTGGAAGGGTGGGACACGGCCCTGAAACTGTTGATCCTTACCAATGTCGTGATGAAGCAGAATAAAAAATTATCCGATATTAAAATCGAAGGAATTACAGGCCTAACCCCTGAGGAGATTCAATTGGCCCACGGGGAAGGCAAGCGCTATAAGCTGATTGGGCGGGCAACGCGGGAAGGGGAAACCCTCCATATGGTGGTCAGGCCCGAAAAGCTGGGCGAGGGGCATGCCTTTTACCACGTAGACGGCAAAAATAAGGCGGTCAGATATGAATCAGACACCCTGGGGGAGCTGACGTTGATTGGCGGGGCGTCGGGTACTACTGCCGCCGCCGCATCTATCCTAAGGGACATTGTATTGATTTACAATCGGTAGCCGGCAATTACCTAGACGCGGGTATCAACCATATTCCGGTAGAAAATCCAAGGAAGAAGGCATCGCGGTGTTCCACACGCCCGTGCCAATGCAAACACCGCCAAGAGTCTGAGAATGGAGGTCTACGGTTACAACCCGTACCTTTCCGTAAATACGGCCTGATCTTGGCGCGTTGAAAAAAAGAGAGGGGTCATACTATGGTAATTCAGGGAGTTCCGTTCTGCACTGTCGATTGGAGCGCAATCGAGCCCACAGTACACCCGGGAGTGACCGGAGAAGCTTACTGGCGCACCTTTGAAATGGGAAACATTCGGGTTCGCATGGTGGAATACACTCCGGGGTACTTTGCAGACCACTGGTGTAAGCGCGGCCATGTCCTTCTTGTTCTGGAAGGTGAATTGGTAACTGAGCTGGAAGACGGGCGAGAGTTTACGATGACGCCCGGGATGAGCTATCAGGTTGCCGAAGACAGTAACCCGCACCGTTCCCACACGGAAAAGGGAGCAAAGCTTTTCATTGTGGACTAAATCTGCTCTGCGGCACGCTCTCAGAGGCTCAAGGTTTGATGAGTAAAGTGTCTCCTTCTGCTCCGAGCAGAAGAAAATCCGTTTTAAAAAGGCTGCCGCAATGTTGCGGCAGCCTTTTTATGCTTATTGAATCAGTGTGGACATCAGTTCCGACACGGAGAGTCCGGTGAATTTGGCAAACGCGAACAGGGAGGCTAAAAAAGCTATTGCAATAGCGGGCAGGCCGCTGAGCAGTACTTTGACGCGCTGAGGTTGCGGCGCTTTACTCATTTCACACAGAGGCTCAATCTCTTGCGCTCGAGATAGACGAAGTTTTTTCACAAGATCATAGGTAGTACCGATGAAGGCGAAAAAGAAAGCGACAGCAAGAAAAAGCTCAAACCATCGAATCGCAGAGTTTTGGAATTTAAAAAATGCTTTTAAAACACCGATAATAACGATGGCTATAGAGGTGCCTTTCAGCAAAGTGTTTTCTTTTTCTTTCTCGTCCGGCTTTGCTTCCAGATTCTTTTTCGTGGTCTGCACCTCCTCACAGTGTGCTGTTTTTTTATAGTTTACCATATTCTATGAGCAGGTGCAAATTTCGCCCGGCTTCTATGGGGTTAAAGCGGGATCACTTCTTGTGATCGCTCCGTAAAGTTAGCTTTCATCTGGTCAATGCCCCAGAAAATCCGCCACGATCCAAATCAGGAAGCCCACGTACAAGACAAGCGCTGCTGTGTACCAAAGTATCTGCCTGCGGCGAATTTGAGGGGAGGTATCTGCTCCTTGGTTTTGGTAATAATGCCGCATTTGTACCCAGTCGTATAAAAAATAAATAAGAAAAAGAAAAAATAAAACCACATTGGCCAGTTCAAACCGCTGCCGGGCAGGGTCCCAGGGCGCATAGTGCTTCGCCATTCCGCTGATGAGCAGAGCAACCATACAGAGGAAAAGAATGGTTCGTGAAATCCAATTTGGTTTGCTTTTATATTTCATATGCTATACCTGCTTTCTAAAAGAGATTGAATCACCCAAATCCCAAACAATAAGAGAATCAGGTGGATGCGGGCCTGGCGGCAAAAGCGTGAGGCCGATGATTTTATCACCGGCCTCAATTTGTTATGCTGGGGGGGATGGTTTTTCTTTTTATGCCGGGATCACAAGCTTCTGCCCGGGATAAATCAGGTTCGGATTTTTCACCGTGTCCTTATTCAATTCATAGATTTTCTTCCACTGTGTGGAGTCATTTAACAAATCCTTTGCAATCTTGCTCAGGGTATCGCCATTTTTTACGGTGTAGGTTCCGTTATCAGTGGAAGCAGGGAGAGTAGAAATATCTGGAAGCTTATCGCCCTTTTGTGCCATGATTTTCAGAACCTGTGCCTTTGTAACAGGAACTTTAAAATCGGTTACGATGTCTCCGCTGTTGATGTATTGAATCGCTTTTGCGCGCAGTGCTTTATCCCAGTTCAGATTTACGAACTTCCAGTTGTGGTCGCAGGTATTTGTAATTGTTTTGTTCGGCTGCTTGCCGATGTAATCAATAATCAGATCCATCATGCTGGTCGAACCGTTAGGCGCCTGAATGTCGGAGGCAATCAGCTTCGCAGTCTTTTCACCGGGTTTAAATACGCCCGTGGGAGAGGTGGTGAGAAGCTGTGTTGAGGAACGGTAGTTATTTGCCGCAACCACATATTCCTTATTCATGTTAAAGGCGGTTCCGTTAGACATAGAGAGAATATGGATTCTCTGCCCAACAGGCTTTGTAAGGTCTACCTCATACTTAATACCGGAGAATTGATCCTGGTTGTAGCCCTGCATTGTGCCGGTAGGAATCGTTAGGTCGGTTTTGGTGTTCACGGCAGGCAGATTGTTATTAAATACACCGTTTGTGGTAGAACCAAAATAGCTGTAGCTCCATTCCATCCATTGCTTCACCTGTGCGCCTGTCATTGAAAGCTTATACAGCGTGTTGTTATCATATTTATAAATCTGCACGACACCGCCGATGGTGATTTCACCGGGGGTATGGTTTGCGTTTGCATCTAAGGGAGCTGTGCCGGAAATATCTGCTTTTGTATAATAAAACATGACGTTGTTGATTAGGTCAATCAGCGCGGTATCACCCAGGTAGCCCTCATACGTCCCTTTGATTTGGGGCTCGGGAACAAGGGGGCCGCCCTGCAGCTTGCCGATTACGGTTTGGGTAATGTAATTTCTTGCAGCCTGGTCTGCCTTTTGAATCGAGCTTTCTACCTTTGTGTTTAAAGGAATATCCTTGGTAACGGAGATAACGTCTGTTTTCACGCTTGCCGTTGCGTCAGTAGCGGTTTTGTTTTTCAAAACCCACTGGCCGTTTTCATAGGTTGCGGTTACAAGCACCTTTCCCAAGGAACCGCCGGCATTCTTGTTTTCAACGAATTTAACGTTGTTGGAAAGAACCACCTGCTTGTCGGCAGTACCTGTAATCGTATGATAATGCGCGCCCAAAATGGCAGCGAGCTCGGGGTTCTTTTTTGCTACATCAACAGCGCCGGAACCTTCTCTGCCGTATTCGCCCGTATCCCCCATATGGGTAACGGCTACAAATACGTCTGCAAGATTTTTTTTCTTCAGCTCGTCAATCGACTTCCTTATGGAATCGGCTGCGCTGATGGTATGTAAGCCTGCTTTCTTCAAATTAGAGGTGTCCCAAAGGTCAATATTTGGTGTAACGGCGCCAATAAAGGCTACCCGTAAGCCGTTGTCGAGCGTTTTGATGCTGTATGCGGAAAAGCCGTCCATCAGGGAACCGTCTTGCTTGAGTACGTTTCCGCAGAGTTTAGCCCCGGTAAAGCCGCTATAGGCCTTGTTGAGAGCATCCATTCCAAAATTAAACTCATGGTTGCCCAAGCTCATAATTTCGTACCCGGTTTTCTGCATGGCCTTCACAAGAGGGAACGGCTTATATTCATCGTTGTTAATGAAAAAGCTGGTTCCGTTTCCTTGAATCGTGTCTCCGTTATCCACCAGGAAGGTTCTTCCGTTAAAAGCGGCTTTTTCTCGTTCGATCAGAGTGGCCACCTGGGAAAAGCTGCCTACAGTGGATTTTCCGGTTGCGTAGTTGTAGCTTGTCATAGAACCATGGGTGTCGCTTGTAAATAAAATCTGAAAGGTTGCCTGATCCCCCTCTTTAGGGGTCTCGGCGGCATAGGCTATGCTTCCGAAGGACGTGAAAAGCAGGGTAAGCGCAAGCGTAAGCGCCAAGCGCTTCTTGAAAAAGAACTTTTTCATAAATACCGCTCCTTGTATATTTATTTGCCGGTATTCGGCAGAACATCTGAAAACCGCAAATATCCTTATAACATTTTTCGTCAGCACGGCTGTTTTTCGTGTGGACTGGATCTCAACCCATAGATGTAAATATTTGCCAGTAACATATTACCATATTATAGAAATACAAGCAATAAAATTATGGTTAAAAGAAATAAATATTTCCGTTAGTATCGTGGACAAAAAATAACAGCCGCAGAAAGCCCGATTAATCCGGGCTTCTGAGACTGCTTTGTTTGTCTGGCTAAATATTACGTTGAAGTCAAATGCACCAGATGCGCCACGCCGGGTACGCTTTCGCCCTGCTGCTGAGAGGTGGGGGACATCAGCGCGCCGGTGGCGACGAACAGCACATTGTTCAGCTCTCGGCTTTGCAGGCGCCGCAGAATCACCGAGCAGAGTACCGACGCGGAGCATCCGCAGCCGGAGCCGCCTGCGTGTACATCCTGCTTTTCGCGGTCATACAGCATCATGCCGCAGTCGTTGTGAACATCTGTAACATCCAGATTGTTGTCGGCCAGAATCTGGCGCACGAGCTTTGTGCCGATCAAACCCAGGTCGCCGGTTAAAATCAGATCGTAGTCCTTTGGCATGGTGCCGGTGTCCTGCAAAAAATCTGAAATGGTCTGCGCGGCGGCCGGGGCCATCGCGGCGCCCATGTTGGCGGCATCCTTAATGCCGAGGTCTACAATGCGCCCCACCGTCACATCGCTGACGAACGGCCCCTTTCCGCTGGTTCCAACGATTGCGGAGCCGGAAGCCGTGGCCGTCCACTGTGCGGTGGGGGTTCTCTGCCCGCCGTATTCCAGCGGCAGGCGGAACTGGCGCTCCGCCGAGCAGAAGTGAGAGGAGGTAACGGCCGCCGCCTTGCGGGCCGCGCCGCTCTCTACCAGAATCGAGGCCAGCGTCAGCGTTTGCGCCATAGTGGAGCAAGCGCCAAACTGCCCTAAAAAGGGAATATCCAGACTGCGGAGGCCGAACGTGGAAGAAATGCACTGGTTGAGAAGATCACCAGCGAAAATGTAGTCGATGTCCTGTGCGGTTACGCCCGCTTTGCGCAGCGCCAGATTGACGGCCTCCGTTTGCAGGCGGCTTTCCGCTTTTTCCCAGCTGCTTTCGCCAAGTGTCGTATCCTCAAAGGAAAGGTCAAAAAAACTGCTCAGTGGCCCCTGCATTTCCTTTTTGCCCACAACAGAGGCAAAGCCTTCAATGGTGGGCCGATTGGTCATTTGCAGGGTGTAGCGTCCAATTCGTTGTGCCATGTGCCCTCCCTCCCTCAGTACCAGCCGAACAGGTAAATGATCAGCCCGTACAGAACCGAGGCGGTGATGCCATATACCAGAACCGGCCCGGCGATGATAAACATTTTCGCGCCGATTCCCGTCACAAAGCCCTCGGGCTTAAATTCCATGGCGGGCGATACCATCGAGTTTGCAAAGCCTGTAATGGGTACGAGCGTGCCGGCCCCGGCATGCTTTGCCAAATTATCGTAGACTTTCAGTGCGGTAAAGAGTGCCGTTAGGGCGATCAGCACGGTGGATTCCGCGGCGCGGGCTTCCTTTAAATCAAGCCCGGAGCCTTGAAACCAGTTCACGAGAAACTGGCCGAACGTGCAGATTGCTCCGCCAACCAGAAATGCCATCAGGCAGTTTTTCAGGATTGGGCTGGGCGGCGACGCCTTTTCCGTCATTTTGGAGTATTCTTCTTTTGTTATTTTTTTCAACAGAATTCATCCCCTTTTGATTGCGTTAACAATGCTATCTTTTCCTTTTGAAAAAGGAATATGCAAAAAAATCCCGCGCTCGGGCATGCTAACCGAAGCGCGGGATTTCCTTTTTTATTTTTTATAGGGTGTATCACTTTAAAAAATTCACAATTCAATTTTGATTGATTCCCCCGCCAACGACGGGAGAACGAAATAACTGGTCTTGCCGGCGTTACGCGCGCGGCTGCTCCAGCAACGGAGCAAGATTCAGGCCGCTGCAGGTGGTAAGGAATTTCGCCAGCTTTTCGCGGATGATGGCAACACCGCCCACCGCGTCGCTTTCAATGTTCAGCGGCATGATGGGGTCGTGTACACTCAGGCGCAGCAGAAACCAGCCGTTACCTTCACTGTTGCCGAACGATACACGCAGACCCTCGTGGTTGTCTGGAGCAATCTGCCAGCCCTGATTTTTGGCATACTGCTCCAAGTCGGCCAGAATTTTTTCACCGCATTCGCGGAATGCTTCTTGGGTAATCGGCAGGCGAATTTCCGTCGCTTCCTTCGGCTCCGAAAGTGCCTCGAGCAGGCTTTCCAGCGTTTTGCCTTCCTTGCGCAGCACCGCCAGCTTAATGATGATCTTTGTTACCAGATAAGCGCCGTCGTCAAGAAAGTAATTTTCGCGCATCGCGGCATGGCCGGAGGTTTCAATTGCCAGAGGGCAGTTGACGCCCGCCTCGTTTAAGCGAACGGCTTCGTTGATCACGTTCTTATAGCCGCGCTTGAAGCGGTGATGCACGCCGCCGAGCGTTGTTTCTATGTAGCGTTTCAGTCCGTCGGAGGTGATGGAGTCCGTCACAATAGTGCCGCCATCGTTGCCCTCGAGTGCGATCGAGGAGGCCAGCGCCACCAAACGATTGCGGTTAATCTCGAGGCCTTGGCTGTCCACAGCGCCGCCTCTATCCACGTCGGTGTCGAAGATTACGCCCAGATCCGCGCCGGAAAGCACCGTAGCACTGCACACGGAATCCATCGCCTGTTGGTTTTCGGGGTTCGGCACATGGTTCGGGAACATGCCGTCCGGGTCAAGAAACTGGCTGCCGTTGATGTTCGCACCCAGCGGCTCGAGTACGTCGTACGCGTAAAAGCCGCCGGCTCCGTTTCCGGCATCCACCACAATGTGGAAGCCCTCCAACGGGCGGTCGTAGTTTTCCGAGTTTACACCCTGCTTGATGATGCTGCGCAGGTGTGCGCTGTAAATTTTCATGTGGTCGCTTTGCTCCACGCTGCCGGGCTTGTCTGCTGCGGGAGCCTTGCTTTCCTGTGCGTAGAGCAGCAGGGCTTCAATGTCGGGAGCGTCCAGTCCACCGGTTTTTACAAAGAATTTCAGCCCGTTCCGGTTGAACGGATGGTGGCTGGCGGTGATCTGCACCGCGCCGTCGCAGGGAATATCCAATGTTGCCATAAACATAGACGGCGTTGAGGCGAGGCCGCAGTCGAGCACACGGATTCCGCAGCCGGTAAGGGCACGGGTCACCGCCGCGCTGACGCGGGGAGCGGAGATGCGCGAATCATGGCCCAGTGCCACGGAGAGTTCACTCGCCGCCTTGCGGGTGCGCTCCGAAAGCCAGAGGGCAAATCCGCGCGAAATGCGCTCAATCACTTCGTCGGTCAGGTTCACCGGCTCGGGGCCTTCACTGGCTACCCCGCGAATATCGGTGCCGCTTTTGAATTGCTTCCATTCTTTTGTCAGCATAACATCCTGCTCCTTTTATGGTGGGCGCGGGCGCGCCGAAAATAAATCGAGAATTGTAGCTCTATTATAGAATAAAGCGGCGGGAAAGTAAATCGCCGTTTTGGGCGGATTGCCCCGCCCGCAGAATCATAAGGAGGAATTGACATGGAACTCATTCGCATAGAGGGAATCAAAAAACGGTATTGGAATGGAGAGGAGGAAATCCGAGCGCTCGACGATCTAAATCTGAAGATTGAAGAGGGGGAGTTTGTCGCGATCATCGGGCCGTCCGGCAGCGGTAAATCCACGCTGATGAACGTGTTGGGTTGTTTGGATCTGCCTACAAGCGGGGAGTATTACTTAAACGGGGAGAATGTGGCGAAGATGTCGGAGGAGCGGCTATCACGCATCCGCAATAAAGAGATTGGCTTTGTGTTTCAGGGCTTTAACCTGATCCCGACGCTCGACGCGCTGGAAAATGTGGAGCTTCCGCTCGTGTACCGCGGCCTGCGCAAGGCAGAGCGCCAGAGCTTGAGCCGTGAGGCGCTGGTGCGCGTGGGGCTTGAAAGCCGGCTGTTCCACCGCCCGGGCCAGATGAGCGGTGGCCAGCAGCAGCGTGTGGCAATCGCCAGAGCCATCGCGGCCAGCCCGCCGGTGATTCTGGCAGATGAGCCGACGGGAAACCTGGATTCGCAGTCCGGGCAAGAGGTGATGGGTATTCTAAAAAGCCTGAACGGCGAGGGCAGAACGGTCATCCTGATTACGCATGATGATAAAATTGCGGCGCAGGCAGATAGAAAAATCCGAATTCAGGATGGCAAAATTGTAGAAATCAGTTCTTAACAGTCGGTTGACAAATAAGGGGAAACTGATATAATATTATTGATCTTTTTAGGCGGTACGGTAACCCTTATTTAGAACGGGGGAAATTTTATGGGAAAATCTGTTTTAGAATTACATGATTTGGATGTACCCGGTTTTATTCGTGTGTTGGAGCAGTGCAAGGGAAACGTGTTTTTGGTAACACGTGAGGGAGACCGCCTGAATTTGCGCAGCAAACTTTCTCAACTGATGGGTTTGACTCATCTGATTGAGGGGGGAAAAATTGCCGAAGCATTTTTGGAGTGCGAAAACCCCGAAGACGAAAGCATGCTGTTTCGTTATAATTTGTTTCAAAAGTCCTGAGCGAGTTTCCAGCGGAAAAGCCAACGGTCTTAAAAAGGAATCTTCGTAATACAGAGCTTCTGTGCCACGGCTTTCTTTGAGCTGGAACGTTTATCTAAAAAAGCAAAGGCCGCTCCGAATGAGCGGCTTTTTTATTGAAAGGGTTGTTTCCTATCACACGGCGAAAAAAAGTATCAATCCCGGTTGTGTTTGCGGCGGTTATTTTAATTCTGGCAAGCTGGTTTTTTGCATCTCATCCGGATCGAAGTCCGGGAAATCCCAACGTACCATCCGGCGATTTTGTCAGCAGTGAAACAAGCGGCGCAGCCGGCAGTGTTTCCGTTTATTATCTCGATGTTGGCCAGGGGGACAGCGAACTGATCTGTCTGCCTAGCGGAGAGAACATATTGATCGACGCGGGCCTTTCCGACGGAGCGGATAAGCTCACGGCGTATCTTAAAAAGTTGGGTGTGAGCAAAATTGATTACCTGATCGCCACCCACCCGCACGCAGATCATATCGGGGGAATGGCACAGGTCATTAATGAACTGGAGATTGGCAAGATTTATGTGCCAAAGGTTGCGGACAGCCAGGTCCCCACAACGCGCACTTATGAGGATATGCTCGACGCTGTGAAAAAAAAGGGCCTGCAGCTGACGCAGGGCAAGGCAGGCATGACGGTTCTGGAGCAGGAGAATACGCGGCTGGAGTTTTTGGCTCCGGTGGAAGAAAAGCAGGATGACCTGAACAACTACTCCATTGTAGCGAAGCTTACCTTTGGGCAGCGTACTTTTTTGTTTACCGGAGATGCGGAGAAGGAAAGCGAGCAGCAGATGCTGCAAAAATACAGCGGCGAGCTGCGCTGCGATGTACTGAAGGTTGGGCATCACGGCAGCAACAGCTCTTCCTCTGCTAACTTTTTGAAAGCGGTGTCGCCCAAATACGCGATTATTTCCTGCGGGAAGAACAATGACTACGGTCACCCGCACAAAGAGACTCTAAGCCGCCTTTCTGCGGTCAAGGCTGCGGTTTACCGCACCGATGAACAGGGAACTATTCTGGTAAACAGCAACGGTACCGATTTGGCGGTAAAAACAGGGCTGCCTCTGCTGGCGGCAGCGTGAGAGATAGTTTAACAGAGAAAAGCCTGTGCTGATGGTTGGCACAGGCTTTTTTGTGCATGATGGGTTCAGTATGCCCCATGTACTGGATGCGATTTTTTTCTTTGCAGGCTTCTCCCGCACGATCTCTCTGCTTACGCAGCCTTGCCCCTCAGGCCGGGGCATGTTGTTTTTTTCTCGCTTTGGCGAGAGGGAGAGTGTTTTTTATCGCAGTTCCCGCGAGGAGATTCTGCTGGCGCAGGGCTTGCCCCTCATGCCGGGGCGGGCACTTACTTTCGCGGAAGGGCGAAAGTAAGCAAAGGCCTTCCAAGGGGAGAGTTTCGATTCTCTCCCCTTGGATCCCCTCTCAACGACCAAAGGCTCTGCCTTTGGAAACCGGGAGGAGCTCCCGCTCTGGAGGGAAATTCCGCACAGGAACAAGCCTGTGCGCGCAGCTTGTGTGTAAGAAAGCTTTGATGCACACAAAAACAAAAAAGAAGCTCTCTGCTGACAGAAAGCATTCTTCTCCGAGCCAACAAGCACGCGCCTTGCTTTGTGAAAACAGGCAGTTTGCCGTTTCCGTTCAGCGGAGAAGCCGCACCTAAAAACTGCGAGCCAACGAGAGCGCTTTGAAAATGCCCGCCGACAGACGGAACAGTAAGACTTATTTTCAGAGGAAACTCGGAGAGTGGGCATTTTCAATGAAGCGCCTTCCCGAGGGGTTTCGTTTACGCAATAAGGGATTGTTCCCCAAACGGATTCCAAAGGTGCCCTTTGGCGAGTCTTTGCTTCCTTTCGCCTCGTCGCGAAAGGAAGTGCCCGCCCCGGCACGAGGGGCAAGCCTGCGCCAGCAGAATTTCCATGGGGAACCCCAAAAAAACAAATTCTATTACGCACGACGGAAAGTCCACACTTACCTTAGAGCGGCGAAGCCGCACCGAATAACTCCGAGCCAACGAGAGCGCTTTGAAAATGCCCGCCGACAGACGAAACAGCAAGACTTATGTTCAGATGAAACTCGGAGAGTGGGCATTTTCAATGGAGCGCCTTCCCGAGGGCTTTCGTTTAAACAATGAGGGATTGTTCCCCAAACGGATTCCAAAGGTGCCCTTTGGCGAGTCTTTGCTTCCTTTCGCCTCGTCGCGAAAGGAAGTGCCCGCCCCGGCATGAGGGGCAAGCCTGCGCCAGCAGAATTTCCACGGGAAACCCCGGAGAGAAGAATTCGCTCTCTCACAAAAAGTGTAAATAAGGAAATAGGCGCCCTGACAGGAAGGGTAAGCACTGCCCCGGCAGGCAGGCCGCGCCTGCAAAAAAAACAGCGCCATCCCTCAAACAAGGGATGGCGCTTTCGGCCTAAATGGCCGGCAGCCGCACGCGGGCGATGCGTGCGGGAAAGGCTTTCTTACAGACAATAGCGCGGCGGAGCCGGGACCACGGTACCGGGGGCGGCCCGCGGTTTTAAAGGGACTGCAATATCATGTTGGGAATCTGCTTACTGAATTCCTGGTCTATCCTATAAATATCCAGAAACCCGGCTCCGCTTTGCCTTTGTCTGTAAGGCAGCAAAAAAGCGCTGGTCACGGAATCCCTCATAAGGGGTGCTTCCATAACACAGCGCTACTATTTCAAGTGCAACTCACAATTCCCATTCGGGGCTTTCTCCCTCCCCTCTGTACAAAAGGGAGAAAATGGGTTATAATTGTGCTTGCAATTCGCAGCGAAAGCTGTTGTTATGGAGGTGCGTTCTCCGTAGCAGGGGATGAGGTGTTTGCGGCATCTTGTCCCCGCTTTGCACTTTAATTGTGCCTTACAAGGTAAATTATACCATTTATTGTAATTAATTGCAAGATGTATTAGAGGTATGTGCGAATTGTCACAATTAGAAAAGCTGTGCCGGGTTTTGAAAATCCGGCGCTTTTTTGACATAATCAAAGAAGAAAACCATGCGAAAGATGAGATAGGAATAAAAAAGCCCCTGTGCATTGAAGCACAGGGGTTACTCCTTTTTCGGAGCTTGTCCAACTTATAAGGTTGAAGAAGCGGCAGATAAATCTGTTCCAAACCATTTTTTTGAAAGCTTTGAAATCGTGCCATCTTCAGACAGCTCGTTGAGTGCCTCCTGAACCTTTACCGTCAGGCTCTCATCCGCTTTTCGGAAGGCCACGGAATAGTTTCCCGTTTCGAGCGTTTCAGCCGGTTCAGACCCAGTTTGTCCCAAAATGCGGTATTGCTGAGGTGCTTGCTTGAGATAATACTCCGCGGAAACCTCGTCCATAATTACCGCGCTGATTTTTTTGCTGTCTAGAGAGCTTTTCGCCTCGGCGTAATCCTGATACGTGCCCAGCTGCGCCAGGCAGCTCTTGAATGCGGTGGAAGCTTCTACGGCCTGCTGGCCGCCGGAGCCATCCTTTACACCAACCCGCTGGCCCTTTAAATCAGCCAGATTGTTCAGCGGGCCATCGGCCAGTGCGAACACAACCTGATTACTCTTCATGTAGCCAAACGTCAGGTTTGCAGATTCGCTCTGCTGGGTGGGCTTACTGTAACTGCTCCAGAAGCAGTCAATGTCTTCATCGCTTAAAGCCTGCTGAGATTTGGAAGGGGAGAGCGTTTTAAACTCAACCGCAACACCAAGCTCTTTTGCCACCTCGCGGGCGCTTTCCACAGCGAATCCCGTCAGGTTGCCGTCTTTGTCGTAAAAAGACAGCGGCTCAAAATTTTCTTCCACACCTACTACCAATGTGTCTTTAGACCGTATTGTATTCCAGGACGGATCCGTGGGAGAGGAGGAACTCGAACTCACTCCGGAACAGCCTCCCATGGAAAATCCCATCGCACACACCAGCAACAGCGCTGAAAGTGCTTTTTTCATAATTAGGTTCTCCTCTTTGGAATATCTTTAGTAAAAGTAAAATCATTTTAACTAGTGTAACATATTTGTAATCATTTTACTCAAAAAAGTTCCAAAGGTAAAGTGCATTCGAAAAACCTTTACATAATGTTCATGAATTAGAAATAATTTAATCCAGAAATTGGTCGTTTTCTCCGCTATTTGGAAGAATCTTCCGGAGGAATGTTTTTAAAGAACTGATCCCAGTCAAAACCATCGCGGTCGGGGCCGGGGGTGCGGCCGGAGCTGATGTCGGTATAATTACCGGAGGGCAGGTCGGGGGTTGCCGCCTCTTGCGGTTCAAGCTGTGGCTGCGCCTGAGTGGCAGACTGGTTTTTTTCACCGAGTGCCTGGGGACGAGCCGCGGGAGCTTTGCCGGGAGCGGGCCTCGACATGGGGATGGCGGGAATCGGGCCGGTAACTCCGGTTGCGGCCGGGCGCTTTTTGACTAAAAAAAACTGGCGATATACAAACAATACCACACCGGCCAGCCCGGCTAAGATCAATGCAATGCCGCCGAGAAGCAGACTCGAAATGCCGCCGGAGGAGCTGCTGCCGTTTGTCGGCGTGTCTTCCCTCAAAAATCCGTCAGTGCTGGCAAGGCTGCTGCCCGCGCCGGAAAGCAGTCCCTGCAAATCCTCAGAAGTAAAATCTGTGGGCGACCTGCTGTCCTGTGCGGCGGAGGCCACACCCGCGGGCGGTGCAACATACACGGGTGCTTTGGAAGAGGTTTGTCCACGGCTTGAGTGTTTGGAGGAGTTACTGGTTGCACCGGAATTCTCGGCTGGCTGGTTGCTAACCGGTTCGTCGGGTGTGCTTGTAATGCCGCTTTCGGTTCCGTTATTCTCATCCGTGCCGGAGCTGCTGCTGGTGTGCCCGCCTGTTCCGGAGGAGTTTTGATTCCCTCCGCTGCCGGTTGTGTCGCCGGGATCAGTCTGGCCGCCGTTGCTTAGTTCGGCAGCGCCGTTCGAAACGTCGGGCGGAGTCGGCAGGCTGTCTGTCGTTGCCTGCGAAATTCCGGCGTTGATTTCCTGCCCCTTCGGTGGCACATCACTGGTTGCGAAAGCGGTGGCGGAAAAAACCGACAAACTGAAAAGAACGGCTGCAGCCGCAGGAAGAAGCTTGCGCCGTTTGTGGGTAGATGTATCCATGGTTCAGAAGCCTCCGGTCGTTATCATTCAGAAAAGTAAATTGAATTTATCATAGCACAAAACTGGGAAAAAATACAACCTGGATTTCGTGAACGGATTTGAAATTCTTTCTCTTTTCATTCACTTTTCTGCCGATGCGCCAGAAAAGCCCCGGACGCAGAAGATTTGATCTGCGGGCCGGGGCCTTTTTGTGGCCCGGAGGAGCGGGCCGATTGAAAGCCCGCTACAAAAGGCGTCCGTTTGTCCGTACGGTGCGGGCATACCATACGGCGGAATCCTTTGCGATGCGGCGCTGGGTGGGGTAATGAAGATACACAAGACCCATCCGCTCGTCAAAGCCGTTGTTCCATTCAAAGTTATCGGTCAGGCTCCAGTGAAAATATCCGTTTACCGGCACGCCCTCGGCGCAGCATTCGCGCAGCTCCAGCAGATACCGGTGCAGAAAATCAATGCGGTCAGGGTCATGCACCTTGCCGTCCAGAAAAATCCGGTCGTTGCAGGACTGTCCGTTTTCTGTAATGTACATCGGCAGATGGTATCGCCGGTACAGCCAGCGCGGGCCGTAGCACATCACCTGTGGTGTTACCGGCCACTTCAGCGCGGTACGCGGGAACCCCGGAATCCGCTCGGCATATTCTCCGTGTTCCTTTACCTGAGTACCGTTGTACACGTTTACGCCCAGAAAATCCAGCGGTTGGCAAATGACTGCCCAGTCCTGTGCCGGAATGCTGCGGGAAAGCCCTTGCAGCTCGGGCGGAAGAGTGCCGAGGACGATGGCGTCCAGAAACCAGGTGTGGGTAAACCACCACCGATCCCCTTTCGCGAGAAAGGAGGCGCGTTCGGCGGCTGCGCGGTTTTCAGCGGTGTTGTGCAGAGGGTAGCACAGCTTGCCGGTGGAGGCGGCGCCGACCTGCACCGGGCTTCCACTCGCCTGCCTGATGGTCTGTACTGCCAGCCCGTGTGCCAAAAGCGCGTTTGCGGCGCAGTCGAACAGCTCAGGGGTTTTCAGGCACAAGCCCGGGGCATGCTCTCCCGTGCCATAGCCCATCCCGATAAAGCATTGGGGCTCGTTTAACGTGCAGTAATGGCGTACTCGGCCGTCAAAGTGCCGGGCGATAAAGCCTGCGTACTCTGCAAAGGCCAGTGCAGTTGCGCGGCTGCGCCAGCCACCCTGACGCTCCAGTGCCAAAGGCAGGTCCCAGTGGTACAGCGTAACGTGGGGGGTGATCCCTTCGGTCAGAAGCTGGTTGATCAAATTGTCATAATACTCGAGGCCCGCGCGGTTCGGTTCACCGCGTCCATCGGGGAAAATGCGGGGCCACGAAATGGAAAAGCGGTAGGCGGAAAGACCAAGCCGTTTCAGCAAACGCACGTCCTCACGGAAGCGGTGCAGGCCGTCGCAGGCGATGTTGCCGGTTTCTTCGTTTCGGATTGCTCCGGGGCGGGTGCAGAATTCATCCCAGATGTTGTCGCCGCGCCCGGCTCGGTCACCCTCGGTTTGGTACGAGGAGCTTGCGGCTCCCCAGATAAAATCGCGTGGAAATTCCATAGGCACCTCACTGAAGCAAACTGTTTTCCCCCGCCTTCGGCGGAGGAAAGACAAATAAAATTAGAGAACAACTGCAATAAAGCATTCGGTTTGGCCGGGGTGATGGGGAATCAGGTCGTCCGGCAGAGCCTTACCGTCTGCCAAAACGCCGGGCCGCTCGCCCTCCTGCGCGCGCCGTACCGAAATGTGGTATTCGGTGCCGCGGAACCACCGGGTCACCCGGTAGTGCGAAAGCTCCTGCGGCAGGCATGGGTGAACCCGCAGTCCGTCAAAATCCGGCTGAATCCCGAGAATAGCCTGGCTGATGTTCACGAATGACCACGCGGCGGTTCCGGTGAGCCAGCTGTTTTTGGCCTCACCATACCGCGCTGCGCTGCGCCCGGCAATCATCTGGCTGTATACATAAGGCTCCGTGCGGTGAATCTCGCTAAATTCCTCCACCCACGCGGGGCAGGTTCTGCGGTACAGGTCGAACGCGTTGTCACCATCGCCGAGAACAGTGTGAGCGATGCTGAACCACGGGTTGTTGTGGCAGAATACGGCGCCGTTCTCTTTGTATCCGGGTGGGTAGCTGGTGATTTCGCCCAGCTCCTTGTGGTAGCTTGTGTAACAGGGGGTCAGCAGTTCTACGCCGAAGCGGTTGCCCAGCAGCTTGCGGGCACTTTTAAGCGCCTGCTGCGCCAGACCCTGCTGCACGCCGATGCCCGCCATCACGCAAAAGCCCTGCGGCTCAATGTAAATTTTGCCCTCTTCACATTCGTGGCTGCCCACCCTTTGTCCTTTGGCGTCGTAGGCCCGCAGGAACCATTCGCCGTCCCAGCCATGTTCCAGCGTGGCGGCTTCCATTTGATAAACGTGCTGCTCCATCCACCGCTGCTCCTCGGCGTCGCCGTACCGGCGGCAGATTTCCGCGTATTCGCGGCCATATTTCACAAACAGGGCGGCGATCAGCACGCTTTCCGCCGTTTTGCTGTCAAAGTTCTGGGTGGTTTGAAAGCTCTCTCCCGGTTCCTCCGAAAAGCAGTTCAGGTTCAGGCAGTCGTTCCAGTCGGCCCGGCCGATCAGCGGAAGGCCGTGCGGCCCTAGGTGATTTAATGTGTAGGTGACGCTACGGCGCAGATGCTCGAACAGGGTTTGTTCTGAGCCTGCGCGGTTATTAAAGGGGACCGGTTCATTCAGAATGGTTGCGTCGCCCGTTTCCCTCAGGTAAGCGGCGGTGCAGGCCACGAGCCACAGCGGGTCGTCGTTGAAGCCGGAGCCGACGTCGCCGTTTCCTCGTTTCGTCAGCGGCTGGTACTGGTGGTAGGTGCTGCCGTCCTCAAACTGGACGGCGGCAATATCGAGAATGCGCTGGCGCGCCCGGTCGGGAATCAGATGAACAAAGCCAAGCAGATCCTGGCAGCTGTCGCGAAAGCCCATGCCGCGCCCAGTTCCGCTTTCAAAATAGCTGGCGCTGCGGCTCATGTTGAACGTGACCATGCACTGGTACTGATTCCACACATTCACCATGCGGTTCAGGTTATCGTTTTCGCTCTCGAGGCGAAAGCGGCCGAGAAGAGCTTCCCAGTAGTCCGTAAGCTCACGGAGCGCGGCGCGGGCCTGCTCCGGGCGGGCGAATGCCTCCATTAAGCGGCGCGCGGGCGCTTTCTGAATCACGTTCGGCGCTTCCCATTTTTCTTCGGGAGGAAGCTCTGCGTAGCCCAACACAAAAATCAGCTCGCGGCTTTCGCCGGGTTGCAGAACGAGATCGACGCGGTGAGAGGCGATGGGGGACCAGCCGCTGGCAATGCTCCCAAAGCTGGTACCTTGCTGTACCGCCGCGGGGGACTCCCATGAACCGAACTGCCCGAGAAAAGACTCGCGGTCGGTGTCGAATCCATTAACAGGAACATTGACCCCGTAGAACGCATAGTGATTTCTGCGCTCGCGGTATTCGGTTTTGTGGTACAATACGCTGCCGTCTACCTCTATCTCGCCAATGCTCAGGTTCCGCTGAAAATTCTGTGCGTCGTCCACCGCGTTCCACAGGCACCATTCCAGCGCGCTGTACAGCTGAATCGTTTTCTCTGTATCCGTTGTGTTTTCAAGGCGCAGAAGATTGACCTCGCACGGCCTCTCCAGCGGCACAAAGCAGGTCAGTTCTGCGTGGATTCCGCGGCGCTGTCCCTCCAGTACCGTGTAGCCAAGGCCGTGTCGGCAGCGGTATTCCTCCAGTTCTGTCTTGCACGGCAGAAAGCCGGGGTTCCAGATATCGCCACCGTCCTTTATGTAGTAGCGCCGCCCGCCCATATCGGCGGGTACCTCATTATAGCGGTAGCGGGTAATGCGGCGCAGCTTGGCATCCTGGTAAAAGCTGTACCCGCCGCCTGTATTAGAGATCAGGCTGAAAAAACCACTGTTCCCCAGGTAGTTGATCCACGGCAAAGGAGTGGCCGGGGTCTGTATCACATATTCTCTGGCGCAGTCGTCAAAGTATCCGTATTTCATGGCGCTCCATCCTTAATATCAGCTTTACGAAATCGTTTAAGTATATTGACATTATAGGGCTGGCACGAAAAAAAAGCAATACCCAATTGGAAAAGCACTAAATATCTCTTATTTCCAACAATTTTTGACTGTAATTGATTTTTATCTAAATAATCATTTTCGAAAACGTATTCTAAGTTTTGTAATATTTTAAGCGATTTCACAAGAAATAGCACAGATTCCTTTAGGCTGCATTCGTTTATATTTACATATTATCACAAAAAACAGAAAAAATATTTTAAAAATCTATTGAAAAAACTTCAATACAGTGGTAATATGATTTCAGAAATCGATTAAGTAACCACTTGCCCCGGTTCTGAAAATCCTTTATAATGATCCCAGAATCTGAGGCGGAGGGATCCATTTATGGTCACGATCAAGGATATTTCTGAAAAATGCGGTGTTTCCCGCGCAACGGTCAGCAAAGCGCTGAACGGGCATAAGGATATCAGCGAGAGCACCGGCCAGCACATTCGAAGCGTCGCCCGCGAAATGGGGTACCTGCCCAACGCCGCGGCCCGTTCGCTCAAAACCAAAAGGACCAATAATCTGGGCGTTTTGTTCGTAGACAAAACCTGCAGCGGACTGACCCATGAGTACTTTTCAGCAGTTCTTGAAAGCTTTAAAGTGGAAGCGGAGCGCCTGGGGTACGACATCACCTTCATCAGCCGCAACATCGGTTCAGCCTCCATGAGCTATTATGAGCACTGCAAATACCGCGGGTGCGACGGCGTTGTAATCGCCAGCGTGGATTTCAGCGACGAGATGGTGATCGAGCTGGTGAAAAGTGAAATTCCCACGGTTACCATCGACCATGTATTTAACGGCCGCACCGCCATTTTGTCCGATAATGTACAGGGAATCCGCGATCTGGTGGAATACGTTTACCAGTACGGGCACCGGCGCATTGCGTATATTCACGGTGAGGATACCTCGGTTACCCAGAAGCGTCTGGCCAGCTTTTACCGCACCTGTGCGGAGCTTTCGATTGAGGTGCCGAATGAATATGTAAAAGGCGCCTTGTACCACGACCCCAAGTCAAGCGGATTGGCCACGCGTGAACTGCTGGAGCTCCCCAATCGGCCCACCTGCATTCTCTACCCCGACGATTTTTCCTTTATTGGCGGCATGAACGAGATAGAGCAGCACGGCCTGCATATTCCGGAGGACATCAGCGTTGCCGGCTATGACGGCATTTATCTTTCCCAGGTTCTGCGCCCCAGGCTTACCACCCTGCGGCAGGATACCGGCGTGCTGGGGCGTGAGGCCGCGGCGCGTCTCGTTGAGGCGATCGAACGCCCCAAGCTTGCCATCCCACAGCAGGTGATGGTGGCGGGGCATCTGATTCCCGGCAGCTCTGTTCGAAAGCTGTAACGGCATACTCTCGGCGGGTGCGGGGATTGCAGAACCCTCTTTTTGTGTTGTGTCAGTTTCCCTTTTTTATAAAGGTTATAAAACGCATTATTTTAAGGAGGAGCTATGTTATGAAATCATTCCAAAAGGCCACGGCCGCCCTACTGGCATCTTTGATGCTGGTTTCCTCGGCGGGCTGCGGCGGCAACACCACCCCCGCTTCGTCGGCGGCTCCAGCGGAGTCTTCCGCCCCGGCAGCCAATACGGATTCCGCCAAAACCCTTCGGATTTATGGCTGGAATACGGAGTTCCAGGACCGATTCAACAAGTATTTTAAAGATGCCGGTAAGGTGCCGCAGGGTATTAACGTGGAGTGGGTGATTACTCCGAACGAGAACAACGCCTACCAGAACAAACTCGATGCGGATTTGAAGGCACAGGATTCTGCCACCGACAAGATCGACATTTTCCTGATTGAGGCTGACTACGCGCTCAAATATGTGGATTCCGAATATACACTCGATGTGAAGGGCGATGTCGGCTTGACCGACGCCGACCTGAAGGATCAGTACGAGTACACGAAGGACATCGCGACAGACAGCAACAAGAAGCTGAAGGCAGTTTCCTGGCAGGCCACTCCCGGGCTGTTCGCCTATCGCCGTTCGATCGCCAAGGCGGTATTGGGCACCGATGACCCTGTAAAGGTGCAGCAGGCTCTGAGCGACTGGGATAAGTTTAACGCCGTCGCGAAAACCGCGTCCGGAAAGGGCTACAAGATGCTTTCCGGCTACGACGATTCCTATCGTACCTTCGCGAACAACATCTCTTCCCCGTGGGTAGATGCGAACAATACGATCCACGTTGACCCCATTATGATGAAGTGGGTTGATCAGACGAAGGAATTCACTGATAAGAGCTACAACAACAAGACCTCTTTGTGGGCTCCCGAGTGGGGCGCCGACCAGGGCCCGAAGGGCAAGGTGTTCGGCTTCTTCTACTCCACATGGGGAATCAACTTTACACTGCTCAAGAATTCTCTGGCCAAACCTGTAACAGAGGGCGGCAAAGAGGAAGTGGGCAACGGTGTCTACGGCGATTACGCGGTGTGCCAGGGCCCGGCAAACTACTACTGGGGCGGCAGCTGGATTTGCGGCGCCAAGGGCAGCGACAATGTCGACCTCGTTCGCGATGTGATGAAGACGCTGACCTGCGATGCGGCTACCATGAAGAAGATTACCGAGGATACCGAAGATTTTACGAACAACCAGACCGCGATGGGCGAACTGGCCAAGAGCGATTACAAATCCGCCTTCCTGGGCGGGCAGAACCACATTGCTCTGTTTGCCGAGGCAGCTCCCAAGATCAATATGAAAAATATTTCTAAATACGATCAGGGCATGACAGAAGAATTCCAGAAAGCGTTTAAAGATTACTTTGACGGCAACGTCACCAAAGACCAGGCGCTGGATAACTTCTACAAGGCCATTATTGAAAAATATCCCAATCTCAAACGTGCCTCCTAATTTTTCTCCATTTATCAATCTTTCTAGGCGTCCTCCCTTTCAGGGAGCGGGCGATTGCCCCGCTCCCTGGGGTCGGGAGCCTGTGTTTCCACAATCCCCTGATTTGAGGTGAACTCTATGCCCGGCACCACGTTAATAAAACCCCAAGCTTCCTCTTCGCAGCAAAGCCCCGCCCCGAGCGGCACAAAAAAGAAAAGCAAGGGCGTAAGCTATTCCAAATGGGGATACTTTTTTATCGCGCCGTTCTTTCTTGCGTTTGCTGTGTTTTCTCTGATTCCTTTGGTTTCAACCTTTTATAACAGCTTTTTCGAAAACTACTGGGTAGGACTTACCCAGGTTGGTCCCCAGTTTGTGGGCTTGCAAAATTACAGGACTCTTTTTTCCGACGGCGATCTTTCTGCCTACGCGGGTAATACCGCGATCATATGGTCCATGGGGTTTTTACCGCAGATCGTGTTTGCTCTGTTGCTGGCATCCTGGTTTACCGACTTGCGCCTGCACCTGCGTGCCGCCGGATTCTTTAAAACCGTCATCTATCTGCCCAACCTGATTATGGCTGCGGCGTTTTCTATGCTGTTTTTCACCCTGTTTTCCGATTCCGGGCCGGTCAACAGCATTTTATTATCAATGGGGATGGAATCACCGTACCGATTTCTTTCGAGTGTATGGGGTACCCGCGGGCTGATCGCCCTGATGAACTTTTTAATGTGGTACGGCAATACAACTATTCTGCTGATGGCAGCAATTCTTGGAATTGACACATCGCTGTTCGAAGCGGCCGAGATCGACGGAGCAACGGCGTTTAAGTCCTTTCAGAAGATCACCCTGCCGCTCATTCGCCCCATTCTGGTGTATGTGCTGGTCACCTCGCTGATCGGCGGGATTCAGATGTTCGATGTGCCGCAGATTCTGACCAACGGCAATGGCAATCCCAACCGCACGAGCCTGACTCTGGTGATGTACCTGAATAAGCACCTGTTCAGTGAAAACGTGGGAATGGCGGGCGCTGTTTCGGTTGTGCTGTTCGTGGTTTCCGCAGTGCTGAGCGTCATTGTGTTCTTCAGTATCCGTGAGAAAAAACAGCCGAAGGGAGAGAACGGGGGATGAAAGACAACGCTGCGGAAAAAAATCTGGGTCTGCTGCGCCTGCGGCGTGGTATGGCATATCTGATTCTCATTTTTCTGATCTTCCTGTCCCTGTTTTCGTTCTATATTCTTTTTGTCAATGCCACGCGCTCCCACCCGGATATTCAGAAGGGGTTTTCCTTTCTGCCGGGCGGCTCTCTGGGGGCTAATTTTAACAACCTGATGCACAATGCGAACCTGCCGGTGTTCTCCGGCCTGATGAACAGCCTTCTGGTGGCGTCGCTGTCGGCACTGTTTGCCACCTATTTTTCCACTATGACGGCGTTTGGAATTCATGCGTATCGGTTTCGGCTGAATCAGGCCGCCTTTTCGATGATTCTGATGGTGATGATGGTTCCCACGCAGGTTACGGCTCTTGGGTTTGTTCGATTGATGGCGAGCATGGGGTTTAAGAATTCCTTTATTCCTCTGACGGTTCCGGCAATTGCCTCACCCATTGTGTTCTTTTTTATGATACAGTACATGAAAAGCTCTTTGCCACTGGAGGTCATCGAAGCCGCGCGCATCGACGGAGCGGGCGAGCTCTACGCCTTTAACCGCATTGTGATCCCCATGATGAAGCCGGCCATTGCGGTGCAGGCGATTTTCACCTTCGTCAGCTCCTGGAACAATTACTTTCTGCCGGCATTGATTCTTGATACCAAAAAGAAGCTGACCATGCCGATTTTGATTGCACAGCTGCGCAGCGCCGATTTTATGAAGTTTGACATGGGTCAGGTTTACCTGCTGATCGCACTGGCAATTTTTCCGGTGATGATTGTATATCTTTGCCTTTCCAAGTTTATTGTGCGCGGCGTCGCTTTGGGCAGCGTAAAAGGCTGATTTCGTTTTCCTCCAAATCATGATATTGCTCCGGTGCTTCCCACACCGGAACAAAAAACAGGACAGTCCACGCAGCTTGCGCGGGCTGTCCTGTTTTGATGCAACGAAAGGCCTCCGAACGAATTTTGTCCGGAGGTCGCTTCGCTTTTTTATGAGGTTGCAAGGCCCCGCGTATGAGGGGCACGTAGCAATTACATTACTTTACGCCGAACAGCAGCTCGCCGTAAGTCGGGAAAGGCCAGTAGGTTCTGCCCACCAGAAGCTCCATTTCGTCCGCAATTGCGCGGGCCGCTTCCATGCGAGACAGCACTTCCTCGCGGTAGTACCTGGCTTCCTTGAGGAAATCGCCGGATTCATCTGTATGGTCAACGCTGCCCTGCAGACTGTCGGCCATTTCAAACAGTTTTGCGGAAAGAACGCTGAGCTTTTCAATCTGTGCCTTTTCCAAAGCGCTGTCGATTCCAAGGTTCTTCTTGTTAATCGCCTGTGCGCTCAGGTCGCCGGTGAAGGAGCTGACGGCCGGTAGAATATCCTTGTGGATCATTTCCAGCATCGTCAAGGCTTCGATATGAACCTGCTTGATGTATTTCTCCAAAATGATCTCATAACGGGATTTCAATTCGGTTTCCGTCAATACGCCCTGGCGCTCGAACAGCTCGATGTTTTCTTTGCGGGGGTAGTAAGCCAGTGCTTCGGGTGTGCTCTTCAGATTCAGCAGACCGCGACGCCCGGCTTCCTCAACCCACTCTGCGGAATAGTTGTTGCCGTTAAAGACAATCCGCTTGTTCGCTTTGAGCGTCTTGCGGATCAGCTCGGGCAGCGCTTCGGAGAAGTTATCCGCTTTCTCCAGTTCGTCCGCGAAGCCTGCCAGCACCTCTGCGATCGTGGTGTTCAGCACAATGTTGATGCCCGCAATCGAGCTGGAGGAACCCTGCATGCGGAATTCAAACTTGTTGCCGGTAAACGCCATGGGAGAGGTGCGGTTACGGTCGGTGGAATCCTTACGGATCGGGGGGAGTACATCCGCACCGATTTTCACGAACCGGCGGCCCTTGGCCTTATATTCAGTACCGTCTTCAATGGCAGCCAGAACATTTTCCAGTTCTTCACCGATGAAGATGGAGACAATAGCGGGAGGTGCTTCGTTACCGCCCAGGCGATGGTCGTTGCCGGCATCCGCTACGGCAATGCGCAGCAGATCCTGATGCTCGTCGACCGCCTTGATGATCGCCGTGAGGAACAGCAGGAACTGGGCGTTCTCTCTCGGGGAATCGCCGGGATCCAGCAGATTCATGCCGGTATCGGTGGCGATGGAGTAGTTGTTGTGCTTGCCGCTGCCGTTGATGCGGGCAAACGGTTTTTCATGCAGCAGGCAGGTCAGCCCGTGGCGGGCGGCAACCTTCTTCATCACTTCCATCGTCAGCTGGTTCTGGTCGGTAGCCAGGCTGCAGACGGAGAAGATAGGGGCCATTTCATGCTGGGCCGGAGCAACCTCGTTATGCTTGGTTTTGCTCAGAACGCCGAGCTTCCAGAGTTCTTCGTCCATCTCCTGCATGAACTCACCAACGGTTACCTTCAGCTCGCCGAAGTAGTGGTCATCCAGCTCCTGACCCTTGGGCGGCTTTGCGCCGAACAGGGTGCGGCCGGTGTATACAAGGTCTTCTCTTTTCAAGAACATCTCTTCCGGAACGAGGAAGTACTCCTGCTCGGGGCCGACGGTAACGGTAGTATGCTTCACGTCATCATGGCCGAACAGCTTCAGAACACGCAGAACCTGCTTGTTCAAAGCGGACATTGAGCGCAGCAGCGGCGCTTTTTTGTCCAGAGCCTCTCCGCCGTAGGAGCAGAATACGGTAGGAATATACAGGGAGCCGTCTTTGACAAATGCGTCAGAGGTCGGGTCCCACGCGGTGTAGCCGCGGGCTTCGAAGGTGGCGCGAATGCCGCCGTTCGGGAAGCTGGACGCATCCGGTTCGCCCTGAATCAGCTCTTTGCCGGAGAATTCCATAATCACCGTGCCGTCGCCGGTGGGGCTGATGAACCCGTCGTGTTTACCGGCGGTAATGCCTGTCATAGGCTGGAACCAATGGGTAAAATGTGTTGCACCATTTTCTATAGCCCAGTTTTTCATGGCGTTTGCAACAACATTCGCCACTTGAGCATCAAGAGGAATCCCCTCATCTCTTGTCTTCTTTAATGCCTTGTAAGTATCCTTGGGCAATTTGTCTCTCATAACGCTTTCGTTAAATACAAAGCTTCCAAAAATTTCCGGAATCTTACTCATACGGCTGCCTCCTTTAGGGTTTATAAACAGAAAAAAACGCTGCGGGTGTCCTAAGAACCCACAGCGCCATTACTGTTTTCACACAAGTATTATAGCAAACGGATTACTAGCTGTCAATGCTCCGCACTAAAAAAGTATTCGCTATCAGAGCGAAATTTATGCCCCTAAAATTTAATTTTTTGGTGGTTTGCACGATTGTGCAGCACGTTTTTAAGTGCAGACATGGAAGGGCGTACCGTTTGAATGTTATCGCCATCTTATGCAGTAACAAGAAAAAAGTTCTAAAAGCGAAACAGACTTCGTTTGTTGTTTTACAGGAAAGAATGGTTTACATTCCCATAAAATTCCTCTACAATAAGATCATTCGTATGTTCGGGTGCCGGAACACAGGCCCCGATAGTGTGGTCGCCGCAAGAGGCAGAAAGACAAATGCGCATGAAAATACCCTTTTTAAACGGAAGCGTCGGCGAACGGCGCGACATGATTTTGTATAGCAGCATCCCCAAAACGCTGATGCTGCTCGCAATGCCATCGCTGATGATGGGACTGGTGCAGTCCATGATGCCGCTGTCAGACGGGCTGTTTATCAATAATATTGCAGGGCCGTTTGTCGCCAGCTCAGTCACCTACTGCCTGCCAATCCTCAATATGGTGATCGCGCTGTCGCAGGGGCTTGGCTCAGCGGGTATGGCGGTGATCGGTCAGGCAAACGGCCGCGGTGATTTTGCGCGGGGGAGAAAGATCTCTTCACAACTGATTCTGCTGGCGTTCCTGCTCGGCATCGCGTCTATTCCGGCAATGATTTTGCTGGCTTTTCCGATCTCGGCGATCGTCACAAAAGAAATATCGGACATTGTCTGGCTTTATCTTGTGCTCAATTCGTTCGCAATGCCGTTCTATTTTATGGAGGCGGTGTACAACGCCGTCAAGAATGCCGCCGGTCAGCCTGAGGCAACCTTCGTCCGCATGCTTCTTCTTCTGCTGCTAAAGATTTTGTTTAATTTTCTTTTTATCTATCTGTTTCCCCTCGGTATTGTCGGTTGTGTCCTTTCTTCGGTGCTGTCAAACGTGATTGTCTGTGTCATTATGTTTTATGAGCTGTTTATCCGGGAGTCGGAGGAGAGACTGGAATGGCCGGGCTTTCATCTTGACCGCGAAATTGCCGCTGATTTAATGCGGATTGGTCTGCCGACGATGCTGTCGAGCGTGACGATGAACCTGGGTTTTTATCTGATTAATAACGAGGTGCAAAAATACGGTGCAATCGTTTTAAACGGCCAAGGGATCGCCAGCAACATTACGAGCATTTGTTTTGCGATGACTGGCGCGTTCGGCCCAACCGTAACGACGATGGTTAGCATGAATATGGGCGCGGGGAAGAAGAATCGTGCCCGCAGCAGTATGTGGATTGCCTGCGTATTCAGTGCGCTGACCGCCGCGGTGCTGATCGCGTTGATTGTTCCCTTTGTCGGGCCTCTGACCGCGCTGTTTACCCGCAACCCGCAGGTGCTGGAAATGGCCCGTACCTCCCTGCATATTTATATTTACTCCGTTGTTGGTTTTGGTGTTTGCATGGTGCAGCAGGGCGCGTTTATCGGCCTGGGGCGCACGCGTATCCCATTGGTGATCAGTATTCTGCGCATCTGGTTTCTGCGCTACCTGTTCATTCTGGCTACGGAGAAGTACCTCGGCGTGCTTTCCGTGTTTTGGGGAAATCTGTTCTCAAACCTGATGGCGGCCCTGATCATCACGCTGATGGTGTTGCGCATGCCGTGGGAATCGGTTCTGCCCAATCGTGACCCTACACCGCCGAAAGAAAAGGAATAAAGGCAGGCAATTTTTTCAATAAAGAGGAAGATACAGAAAAACCTCGCGTCACCGTGACGCGGGGTTTTTCTGTATCTTTTTTTTGAATCGCTGAAATGGCCGTAAACCTGCGGCTACTTATGATTTTTTATCAATTTGTTAACCTCTTCCTCCAGCATCTCGCAGAAAGCTTTAATGTAAAAGGGCTGTCGGATATCCTTATGCCAGATTAGCTCGATGCGCAGAGGATAGTGGAAGTTTTTTACAGGGAAGATGTGAACGTATTTGTCTGGATCGCACTTGGTATTGTACTCGTAAATACGCAGAGACAGCATTTCAGGAATCAAGGCGGCACACAAACCAGATGCGCACAAAAAGATATGCGTGTCGCAGTCGCTGATGTGATAGGGTGTGTTCGAAAGGTGGATTCCGTAGTCTTTCAAATGCTGCTGAATCATCAGGTTGACGGCTCCGGTTTCGTAATATAACGAAAAAGGAACTTCTGAAAAGCGCGAAAGATCTGCGCCTTGTTCAAATTCCTTCATTTCTTTGCTGCCAAAATGCTGCTGAAACAGGTTCTCATTAATGATTAGGTACATCTGATCATTAGCCAAAGGCATGGTGTGAAACACCGGGTTCAGGGAGGCGTTGGCCCCCAGAAATAAATCAATTGTGCCGTCCAGCAGCTTTTCTTCCAGAATCACTGTGTCGTTTACATAAAAAGAAACGTTCACCTTGGGGAAATGCTCATAATAGCGTTTGAGCATAAGCGGCAAAATAATCTGAGCGCGTGAGGTGCTCATTCCAACAGTAAAGGAGCCCTTGCGCCCGTCAGCGATTTCTTGGATGTTGCGCTCCATGTTGTTCTCTAAAATATGCACGCTGCGCAAGGCCCTGAGCATGGTTTCTCCCGCTTCCGTCAGACGCAGGTTTGGCTTTCGCTCGAATAGTGTTACCTCGTATTCGTCCTCCAGCCGTTTAATGTGGTCGCTAACGCATTGCTGTGTTACATAGGCGCGTTTTGCCGCCCTGCTGATGCTTAGCTCCTCAGCCGTCAGGAGAAAAATCTTAAAACTTTGTTTCATTATGCATTCCCTTTCGCCGGTGCAACATGCCTTTTCATGCACAAGTAATTACTTGTATATAAGCGATTTATTCTTGTGTATTATTTTAGTAACGATTTGCATTTAAGCGTTTTTCTCTGAAAATTAACACTATTATAGCTTGAGATGCTAGATGCTGCAAGCTTTTTTCTTTTTAATCCAAAAATATGATTATTTAATTTAAAACCTGTTTTCACAAGTCGCAGTTTTCCATTCAATGTAAAAATACTTGTTTTTCAAATTGACCGTACCATGCTACAATTTTATCAATGAAGCTTCATGAAACGGATAGAAAATTGTGATATCGGGGGACTTTTTTTATGGAATACAATCAACGAAAGGCGACGGAGCTGCTGGAGGACGGCTATGACCTTCATGTTCACAGCGCCCCTTCTCACATCAAACGAATACTGGATGACGTAGAGGTATTGCAGCAGGCGAGTGAAGCAAAAATGGCCGGTATTTTAATCAAGAACCATTATGAATCTACCGCTGCGCGGGCCGCACTTCTGAACAAGCGAAGTGGTCTTGCGACTAGAGCCTATGGAGGAATTGTACTGAACTGGCCGGCCGGAGGGCTGAATCCATATGCCGCCGAAAGCGCGCTGAAACTGGGAGGTAGTTTTGTGTGGCTGCCGACCCGGGATGCAGCCAACTGCCTGACGTACGGAAACATGCCGGGTGACTTTTTTGACAGACCAGGAATTAGCATTCTGGATGAAAATGAAAAGCTTCTGCCGGCTGTTTACGAGGTGTTAGAGGTAGTAAGGCGGTATAATGCCGTGTTTGCTACCGGCCATGTTAGCCCTAGAGAATCGGTCATTGTTTGTAAGGCGGCGCGCCAGATGGGAGTGCGCACAGTTTTGACGCACCCGGAATGGGAACGCACTGTCATCTCTGGAGAAGTGCAGGCGCAGCTCGCCGAGCTGGGAGTAATGATTGAAAAAGACTGGATCAATGTTGCAGACGGTACCTGCTCCATAGAAACGATGATGCGCAATATTCGTCTGGTAGGCTGTGAGCATGTATTTATCGCAACAGACAGGGGACAAATGGGAAAAGAGACCCCACGGGAAGGAATGCTGCATTTCATTGAATTGCTGCTAGAACAGGGCTTTTCAGACCGAGAAATCAAAACTATGGTTCATTCTGTTCCGCAATCGCTTCTGGCCTAAAGGAACAGGGGCGACAAAAAATTGGCTTAAACTACAGAGAAAGAATGCTAAATGTGGACAAGGGCTTTAAAATAAGGGGGTGGGGCGAGAAAAAGAAATGATTCACGGCAGTAAAGCTGCCGGCGATTTTTAAAGTAGCGGAAAAAAGATTTTTGATTCAGAAAAACAGCTAGGGGTGAAGAAATGAGCAAAAATTTGGTTGATCAGGAAAACGATGTCCGCAGTCAGTCTGCCGATGTCGAGGAAAACGGCGAAACAGCTCAAGCGGGTGGAAACAACTTATGGGTGAAGCTGAAGGGCCTTCTGGGGACGGGACAACAGTCGGCTCTATTGGGAGCGGCGTTTCTGATGTTTACGTCGGCAATTGGTCCGGGCTTTTTGATGCAGACGACTACTTTTACGGAACAATACCGGGAATCATTTGGATTTGTCATTCTGGTGGTGACGTTTATTTCGATTTTCGCGCAGCTGAACATATGGCAAATCATTGCCGCCAGCAGGCTTCGCGCTCAGGATGTGGCAAACAAGGTGTTGCCGGGTCTTGGCCATGTCATTGCGTTTTTTGTATCGTTCGGTGGGTTAGCGTTCTGTCTGGCACATAACGCAGCATCCGCTCTGGCAATGAATATCTTGTTCGGACTTGATTACAAGTATGGTTCGCTTGTGATCGGGGTGATCGGAATCGTCGTGTTTACATATAAAAGCATCGGCGTGGTGGTAGATAAATTCTGCGAGATAACCGGACTTTTTATGCTGGTCACGCTTATTTATCTTGGTATTGCTAGCCATCCGCCGGTAGGCCTCGCAATACAATCGACCTTTATGCCCAAAGAGCTGCCCTTATTCCCTGTCGTTACCCTCATCGGCGGAACAGTCGGAGGATTTATCTGTTTTTCAGGCGGACACCGGCTTGTAGACGCAGGCGTTGTTGGCCAGAAAAATTTGAGAAAAGTTGGCGGCTATGCAACACTTGCCATTGTTCTTACCACCATTGTAAGAGTCATGCTGTTCCTTGCCGCGCTGAGCGCCGTCGTGTCCGGATTTAAACTGGATCCTTCCAACCCCGCGGCATCAGTTTTCTCATTTGTAATGGGCCCCGTGGGAGCTATTCTCTTCGCCGTCCTGATTTTCTCGGAAGCACTGAATTCTTTAGTCGGAGCGGCATACACCTCCGTGTCCTTCCTCAAGACCCTTTCTAAAACAATTAATAACCATGAAAGAGGTTCTATTGTAGCTTTTATTGCGCTTTCTACCGTTCTTTTTGAATTTATCGGTCAGCCGGTCAAGGTGATGATTCTTTCCGGCACACTGAATGCACTCATTCTGCCGTTGGCACTGGGCGCAATGCTGATTGCCGCGCACAGAAAGGACATTGTTGGGGACTATAAGCACTCCAAGATCATGACCGTTATGGGATGGGTAGTAGTGGCCATCGCAAGCTATATGGCGATCCGTTCCTTTACCGGAATTCCGGCAATGTGGCTGGACTAAAAAACAGTCTGGTATGGAATCTCCCTTGTGGCTGGGGCCGCATGCAAAGTACGCTTTTTAAGACAAACGGCAGAGAAGCTTCTGCTAATGATAAAAGGTCGGTGCCCATAGGACGCCGGCCTTTTATGCATATCATTATGATTCCCCCGTGCAGACTTAGCCGGGAGAGCGAGCCCCGCTCCATTCTACTTTTTTTCGCGACTCTTCCAGGCATTCCAGGCCGTCAGCGCGGTTAGAACCATTACGCAGCAGGCTAAAATCCAAATTGGCAGACTGTCTGTTTGTCCGCCGACGAGATACAGGTTCCTTGTACCGGCGGTTTGTACGGCTTGCGTTTCTGCCGCTGTTCCCGGGTCGGACGCAGCCGGGGAAGAGTGATTCTTATCGGACGCTTTTGTGGATGCCTTGGAGGATGTTTTGGAGGAGGAAGCTTTGGAGGAACTCCTGCCAGTGGCTCTTGAAGTAGCATCCTCCTTGCTTTTCTGCGCGGAGCTGGTTTTCTCCGCGGTTTGCTTTCCTGTACTTTGTTTTTCCGGGGTGGAAGAAGCTGCGGGCTTTGCGCTTTGCTCTGGCTCGGCAGAGCTTGGATTCTCGGACCGGTTCACACGGATCAGGTACTGCGACTTGCTCTTTTTATCCGCTGCGGTTACGGTTACAACGATTTCGGTCGTTTCGCCCGCCCGCTGCAGCGACTGACGGCTGACCCGTACCGAGCCGCTGTCTGCTGCGTCCGCCTGAAATTTCACCGAGCTGATATTCGAACCAACCCGCAAATCGTACTCGGCAATATCGGGCGAAAAATCGGGGCGCAGCCTTCCGGTAGAGGGCACCAGCTTTTGCAGGCTCGCGTCCTGCGACAAAGCGGGTTTAATGGAAAAGGAAAGCTGAGTATCTCTGTCGTACTGCGGCAGCAGGCGTTCAGCCCAGTCGGCGGTTTGATCAATATCGACCGTAATGGCGGCGGATCCGGGGTCGGCGTCCTCCGGTACGGAAAAAACGAAGGTGATGCACACACCGTTCAGTCTGGGGGCCGAAAGGCCGTCGCAGGCGTACACGCCGGTCACACTCTCTCCGTCGTCATAAAACTGGAATGCCCCGCTCTGAATTTGATCGGAGGTTTCTGTCCGCAAAAAATGCAATCGCGCGCTGTCGTATCCAAGCCGGGCGCGGAATGCTGCCGGAAGCTCACCCTCAGCCAGCGCGCCGGAATTCGCCGAAAGCTCCACGCGCACGGTTTCGCCGGGATAAACGGCTTGTGCGGAAAGAGCCGCCGAAAAATATTCTGTTGCTGCGGCAAAAGCACGGCAGGGATAACCAATCAGTGCGGCGCATACAATCATAATAAGCAGCCATGGTTTTTTCATAGAAACGCCCTTTCAGATCTGGCGGAAATAGGGAAGATAGTGCTTTTTTCTTATTTTACCATACCCCATCGCAAAGCCGCAATATAACAGGGAGAAAGCACTGGTGAAAAAACTTCATTCATAGTTTGTTAACATTTTTTTTGAAAAAAAGACTATGATAATAATGAATAAAACGTAGTTGCTGTTACTTTTTGAAGAAGGAATTGTTATGTTCAAAAATGCTACTCTGACTCACGCGATCATGTGGAATGTTATGATGATCACCATGTGGCATTGTGTGGTGTTTTTTGCCTGCGTCAAGCTGCCGAAGCAAACCTTTGATCCCGTGAAAAGCCGTTATCAGGCGTTCCGCTGGGAGCAGAACGGCAGGTGGTACCGCATTAATTTAAAGATTCAGCTGTGGAAAGACAGTGTACCCCAGTATATTGGAAAAGACGGATTTTCCAAAAAGCATTTGACACGCGTTTCCCCGGAATATCTGGATGAGTTTATGCTGGAAACCTGCCGCGGTGAGTGGATGCATCTGAAAAACTGTATCTGCGTGGTAGTGGTGGTGATTGTAAACTCCTCGTTGATTATGGGGTTGGTTTTTTCCGGGCTAATTTTGCTCGCAAATTTGCCGTTTGTCTGTATTCAGCGGTACAACCGCTTTCGCCTGCAAGCGCTGCGCGACACTCTGATCAAGGAGCGGGCGCGGGTCCGCAGCTTGGAGTCTCGGAACAAAGAAACCGCGTTGCGGTCGATTTCCTGAAAATAACAACATAGTAAAAGCACCCGGTGTGCCCTTTAGGGTCAGCCGGGTGCCTTTTATTGGTGCTGACCCTTTTGGTCAGGGCTTTTTAGTGGAACGACAGAAGAATGTTTCCCACAGGGAGCAGCATTTATCTGCCGCGCAGACAATTGCAGATTCGCGGAATCTGGGGCAGCTTCCGAGCGTAAGGGGCCACATGTGCTTTGCGATGATGTCGCGTTCCCGCTCGCTCAGCGGGAACAGGCGCTCGGCGTTTTTCAGCGCCGCGCGGGGGTGCGTAAAGCCATGCAGGCCGGGGCGGTTCGGATCTTTTTGATGCCAGTCATACAGAAAAAAGTCATGCAGCAGCGCACCGCGCACCAGGCTGTTCCAATCGGCGTGCAGACCCAGCCTGCGGCAAAGCCAGAAGCTGAGTTCAGCAACCGCCACGCTGTGTTCCAGGCAGCTGACCGAACCGTGCTGAATGAACTGCTCCATTCGGAGCACCTGAGGGTGTTCCAAAAGCTGCCGCGCATACCGGTCAAACTGCTCGCGCTCCCGTGGTGTCAGCGAAACGCGCAGACTGCGCGTTTCGCCTGTTTGCGGGGGTGACGGTAACTGATTTTCATTTCGACTGTTTTTCATGGATCGTTTTCCCCATCTGGATGACATACTGGCAGCACGGCTCGGATTATTTCTCCGCCTTGGCCAGGTCGACAAGCGCGTTCACGAGAGCGGACAGATGCTTTTTTGTGTCCTCATCCTTGAGGTTGCCGTCGGTATCGAATTTGTCCCGCGCGAACGAAATAAAGACCTCCGGTTGGTTTACGAGCTTCAGATTCAGCGCAACGCCAACCTGGCGCAGGTGATATTGCACGCGGGCGCCGCCCAGCGCGCTGCTGGAAACGCTGAAGATTGCCGCGGGCTTGCCGGAAAGCGGGCGGGATGGATCGCGGGATGCCCAGTCCAGCGCGTTTTTCAGTACGGGTGGAATCGAATAGTTGTATTCGGGGGTTGCGATCAGCAGAGCGTCAGCCTCGGCAATCTTTTTCTTAAACTCTGTAACAGAGGCCGGCAGCTCGCCGCCCTCCAGATCTTGATTAAAAAAAGGAATCGCAGACAAATCCAGAATTTCAAGCTCTGCGCCCTCTGGCAGCAGTTCCTTGGCAGCGCGTAGCGCGCCGCGATTATAAGAGCCTTTGCGAAGGCTTCCGGTAAATCCTACAAGTTTAATGGTGTTCATAATAAATAGCTCCTTTCTTTTTTTCGGTACAACTTGATAGGGATTGGCAGCATTTTATGGCTGAAACAGGTAGCTGGTCATAGATAGCGAACCCATCAGGCAATCCTCGTTGAAAACGGTCAGCTGATCCGCCTCGTTAGATGCCCCCAGAACAGACAGCAGCGGGTAAAAATGATCGGGCATGGGGAACGCCATTTTGGCAGAGGAACCGGCTTTTCGGTAATCCACAACGTCTGTGAATTCTCTCTGTTTGATTTTGTCCCGAATATAGCCGTCGAATTCCTCGGCCCACGAAAATCCGCTTTCTGCTTCCCATTGAATTTTTGCCAGGTTATGCACCACGTTTCCGCTGCCGATGATCATAATGCCCTCGTCACGCAGGCTCGACAGTTCCCGGCCTATTTGAAAATGAGTTTGTGCGTCGGCGGTGCCGTCTACACTCAGCTGCACCACGGGAATATTGGCCTCGGGGAACATGCGGCACAGCACAGACCATGCGCCGTGGTCGATTCCCCAGCTGTTGTCTGCCCGCACGGGAACGGAAAGCAGTTCCTGCACACGGCCGGCCAGCTCCGGTGAGCCGGGCGAGGGGTACTGCACCCGGTACAGCTCTTCCGGGAACCCGTACATATCATACACCAGGCGCGGCGTTTTCGTATCCATAATTCTGGTTCCGTGAGTATACCAGTGAGCAGAGATCATCAGAATGGCCCGGGGGTGCGCCAGCTGACGCCCAATTTCCTGCCATTTTTTTGTATATTTGTTGTTTTCTACTGCGTTCATTGGGGAGCCATGTCCCACAAACAGCGCAGGCATTCTTTCCGGCATAAGAATCCTCCTTACAGACGCTGGGCCTATGCTTTGTTTTCTAAATCAAACGGCAAAATTTTCCTGTTACAGCTTTATTATATATCGAATTCAAGTGAAAAACCACTGTGATTCTGACAGTTTTTGGGGCTGGGTGTGCGGCCCTTTGATTGTTTCTATGGAGAAAAAGGGTTTTGTGACTTCATCACGATACTTTTCTTTCTGAAAATGATATACTATACTAGAATAATATTCCATGAAACATTGAAATCGGAAAAGGAGAGGCTCAATTATGGCAAATATCGTCATCATCGGCAGAGGGCCCGCTGGTATCTCCGCCGCTCTTTATACCCTGCGCGCCGGAATGGCAACGACAATTATCGGCAAAGACAACGGGACGCTGGAAAAGGTGGAGAAGATCGAGAATTATTATGGATTCCCCGAGCCTATTTCCGGCATGGATCTGGTGCAGACCGGGCTTCAGCAGGCCAAACGTTTGGGCGCTCAGATGGTGGAGGATGAGGTAGTCGGCATTTCGTATGACGGGCGGCTGGTGGTAAAAACTGCGCTCGGCGAATACCCGGCAGACGCGTTAATCCTCGCTACCGGTTCCACCCGTTCTGCACCGCGCATTCGTGGCCTGCAGGAGCTGGAGGGCCACGGCGTCAGCTACTGTGCTGTGTGCGACGGGTTTTTCTACCGCGGCAAAGAGGTGGCGGTTTTGGGTAACGGCGACTATGCCATTCATGAGGCGCTTGAACTGCTGCATACCTCAAAATCCGTCACGGTTTTAACCAACGGCAAGAAGATGCTTGCTTCTGTGCCGGAAGGCATTGGACTCTGCACAAAAGAGATTCAGTCGCTCGACGGCGATCCGGTTTTGAGCGGTGTGCGGTTTGAGGACGGTTCCTCTCTGGCGGCAGAGGGAGTGTTTGTGGCAGTCGGCGTGGCCGGCAGTACCGATCTGGCCCGTAAGCTGGGGGCAGAGGTGGAAAACAACAAGATTGTTGTCGATGAAAATATGGCGACGAATATTCCGGGGCTTTATGCGGCCGGGGACTGCACCGGGGGTCTGCTTCAGGTTTCCAAGGCTGTTTACGAAGGCGCGAAGGCGGGAACGGAAGCCGTTAAATTCGTGCGCGCCATGGCAAAAACAATAAAAGCATAACATCGCCATGCGGTTTTGTTTTGATCGCCGGTCTGCTTTGCAGGCTGGCGTTTTTGCGCATTCATATGCTCCCGCTCTGCCAAATACAGCTTTTAACAGGAAATCCAGCGAGGTTGTAATTTACAGAGGAACTTTTAAAAACAAGAATAATTATTATTTATTTCTGGAAATCGATTGAAAAGCCTTGCGTTTTTATTAAAAAAGAGATAAGATGAAATTGAAATTTCTGGAAAGAGATCTCATCCAATCAAACTAGGCTGCATTTTGTCCCGCGGCGGGTACGGCGGCTTTGGGGCACAACGGCTGTTTCCAAATTTCAAAAAGGAGTGGACAACATGAAATCTGCTGTTTTTTATCAGTGCAAGCATTGCGGTAATCTGGTGGCGCTTGTCGGCTTTGGCGGCGGCACATTAACCTGCTGCGGAGACCCGATGGTGCAGCTGCAGGCCAATGTGACCGACGCGGCGCACGAAAAGCATGTGCCGGTGGCCCGTGTGGCGGGGAACCGCCTGATCGTTGAGGTTGGCTCTGTGGAACACCCGATGATTGCCGAGCATTATATCGAGTGGATCGCATTGGAAGACGGCGACCGGCTTGAAATTGTTAAGCTGCACCCGGGCGACAAGCCGAGGGCGGAATTCACCTACCATCCGGGTGAGGCTCACGACGAGATTTTCGCCGGTGAAAACGATGAGATTGTTCCCAATTGTGAAGGCAATCCCTGCAATTTTGTGTACCGCGAGCAGGCGGCCTCTCACGCGGTGGTGTATGCGTTCTGTAATTTGCATGGGCTGTGGAAGGCGGAGCTGTAAAGCGTTTCCGATTTTCTGAACACATAGCTTGATAAAGAAACAAACCAAAGAACGGGTATGGGTGGGTACGAGCCGGTGCCACCCGTGCCTGAATGGTAGAGGAGTGCTATTGATGGCCTATACATTGACAAGTGACCTGATTACAAACAACAGCATGATCGATACACAGCACAAGCAGCTGTTTGATGCGATCAACGCTCTGCTGGATGCTTGCTCCAAGGGGCAGGGACGCGCGGAAATCGGTAAGACTCTCGATTTCCTGAGCAAATATGTGGACAAGCATTTTTCCGATGAGGAAAAGCTGCAGCGCCAGTATACGTACCCGGAGTACGACAAGCACCATAAATTCCATGAGGAATACAAAAAGATCATCCGCGATCTTCAGCAGGAGCTGAACCAGAACGGTGCAAATATTGCGCTGGTGGCTAAGGTCAACACCGCCATCGGCGGCTGGCTGGTCAACCACATCAAGCGTGAGGATTTGAAGATGGCAAAGTACATCCGAGAGCATCAGAAATAAGTAAAAGACGCTGTCCGTTTCGGGCAGCGTCTTTTTTTGGCAGGCTGAGCCTGCACGCACGTCGCGGGGAAGTTCACAGGAGAAACAGCTTTTCGCATCGTAAAAATTTTTTTATTTTTATTGAAATTTTCCAACGGAATTCCTCCGCATGGAAATTCTGCTGGCGCAGGGCTTGCCCCTCGGGCCGGGGCAGGCCCCAACTTTCTTTACGAAAAGAAAGTTGGCAAAGATTCGCCCAAGGCTCCGCCTTCGGAATCCGTTTGGGGAACGGTTCCGGAACACATCAACAAAAGCGCCCTTTCGCGAAAGTAGGTGCCTGCCCCGGCACGAGAGGCAAGGCTGCGCGGGCAGGAATCACCCTGCGTCAAAGCCGCACAGAAAAGCTTTTTCTTTTTTAAGAAATGCTTGACCCGGCATGGGCGGTAAACCCGCGCAAGCAGATAGGCCAAGCCTGCACGCACATCGCAAAAAACTTCGCAAAGAAAAAAGTCCTTCTTCTATCGCAAACCAAAGACTTGCGCCGAATGAAGAAGCATTTCCGGGAGGCCTCTCCAGCAAAATCATTTAAAAATAGAAAAATGAAAATCGGGAAAGCTATCTTCAAAGAATTTTTTTGTTACTCTTGACAAACTGGTGCGCAGGGAGTAAAGTATAGATACACCCCACCCGGGGTATAGGGAGGCAATATTATGAATCAAAAATACAATATAACTGGAATGAGCTGCTCAGCCTGCTCCGCTGCGGTGGAGAAGAGCGTGAAAAAGCTCGAGGGCGTAGGGGACGTGAACGTCAACCTGCTTTCGAACAGCATGACGGTTCATTTTGATGAAAGTATTCTGGACGACAACCGCATCATTTCTGCGGTGGAGGGCGCAGGCTACGGTGCCAGCGTCCTTACGCACGGCGCGGCTCCGGTTGCGCAGAAAACAGTGGACCCGGTGCAGGAAGAGCTGAAATCCATGCGCATGCGGCTGATCGTGTCATTTGTGTTCTGGATTCCGCTGATGTATCTGGCGATGCACCATATGCTCAACGAATGGATCGGCCTGCCGGTGCCGGATGCAATTAAGAACGCGTTCCACGGTGCGGAGAATGGAATTCCGTTTGCGTTTACCCAGCTTCTGCTGCTTCTGCCGATCGTATATGTCAACCGGAAATATTTTCAGGTTGGTTTCAAAACACTCTGGAAGCGCTCGCCCAACATGGATTCGCTGATTGCCATCGGTTCTACGGCGGCGATCGCCTACGGCATTTTCGCCATCTATAAAATTGGCTATGCGCTGGGCACGGATAATATGATGATGGCCGACCATTACCTGATGGATTTGTATTTTGAATCCGCGGGTACGATTTTAACGCTGATCACCTTCGGCAAATATCTGGAAGCGCGCTCGAAGGGCAAAACCTCTGAGGCAATTTCAAAGCTGATGGATTTGGCCCCAAAGACAGCTGAGGTGCTGCGCGACGGAAAAGAAGTCGAAATTCCCGTCGACCAGGTCACAGTGGGCGACATCGTGCTGATTCGCCCCGGGAAGAGCATCCCGGTTGACGGCGTGGTTGTCGAGGGCTCCTCCGCGGTTGATCAGTCCGCGCTTACCGGCGAAAGCATCCCGGTGGAAAAGACCGTGGGCGATTCCGTGATTGCCGCTACGCTGAACAAGACCGGATTTTTCAAAATGGAAGCGAAAAAGGTAGGCGGCGATACCACTCTGGCGCAGATCATCGAGTTGGTGGAGGAAGCCAGCTCGTCCAAAGCGCCAATCGCAAAGCTCGCGGATCGAATCAGCGGCGTGTTTGTCCCAGTCGTGATCGGAATTGCACTGCTAGCCGCTATCGTCTGGCTGCTGCTGGGGCAGTCGTTTGAGTTTGCACTTTCCATCGCGATTGCGGTGCTGGTCATTTCGTGCCCCTGCGCGCTTGGGCTTGCAACCCCTGTGGCCATCATGGTCGGTACCGGCAAGGGCGCTTCCAACGGCATCCTGATCAAATCTGCCGAAGCTCTTGAAACAGCCCACACCGTGGGCGCTGTGGTACTCGATAAAACCGGCACGATTACCGAGGGGAAGCCCCGCGTAACGGATATTTTGCCAGCCCCCGGTATTGAGGAGCGAGAGCTTCTTGCCGCCGCCGCGTCAATTGAAAAGCCGTCGGAGCATCCGCTGGCCGAAGCGATCGTCGAAAAGGCTGCCGAGCTTTCGCTGGTACTTTCGCCGGTCGGGGAGTTCCAGGCCGTGTCCGGTCGGGGAATCCTCACCAGCATCGGCGGCGAGCCGTATGCGGCCGGGAACCTGGCTTTGATGCAGGAGAAGAAGGTGGATACCGGTGCTTTGTGGCAGCAGGCGGAAGCCTTTTCTGAGCAAGGCAAAACCTCACTGTTTTTTGCCAAGGGAGAGCGGCTTCTCGGCGTAATCGCCGTAGCCGATGTGATTAAGCCCACCAGCCGTCAGGCGGTGCGCGAGCTTACCGCCATGGGCATAGATGTGGTCATGCTGACCGGCGACAACAAACGCACCGCTGAAGCAATCCGCAGGCAGCTGGGCATCGGCCGTGTGGTCGCGGAGGTGCTGCCGCAGGATAAGGAAGAGGAAATCCGTTCCATTCAGGCGTCCGGTAAGCGCGTGGCCATGGTAGGCGACGGCATTAACGATGCTCCAGCACTGGCCCGGGCCGATGTCGGCATCGCCATCGGCGCCGGTACGGATATCGCCATCGAATCCGCAGACATTGTGCTGATGAAGAGCGATCTGATGGATGTGGTGACGGCGATTCAGCTCAGCCGCGCAACCATTCGCAATATTAAGCAAAATCTGTTCTGGGCGTTTTTCTACAACAGCATCGGTATCCCGCTGGCGGCCGGCGTGTTCTATGTGCTGCTGGGCTGGAAGCTGAATCCCATGTTTGCGGCGGCGGCGATGAGCCTTAGCTCCGTGTGTGTGGTGACGAACGCCCTGCGGCTGAAATTCTTTAGGCCCCGCCGCCGGTTTGACGGGGAGAGCGAAATTTGACAAATCAGAAAGGAAACGGTACTATGAAAAAGCTGATTACCATTGAAGGAATGCACTGCGAGCACTGCCAGGCCAAGGCGGAAAAAGCGCTGAACGGAATTGATGGCGTGGAGGCCAAGGTGAACCTGAAGCACAAGCAGGCCACCGTTACCCTCAGCCGCGACGTGCCCGACGAGGAGTTCGCAAAGGTATTGGACGACGCCGGCTATCAGCTGGTTTCTGTCACAGAGAAGCGGGGCTTGTTCGGCTGATTCGGCTCCAGATAGAGAGGTGCAAAGGATGCAGGCAGACAGAGAAAAAACGCTGCGGTTGCTGAAAACAGCCCGCGGCCAGATGGATGGTCTGATCCGCATGGTTGAGGAGGATCGATATTGTATCGATATTTCCAACCAGCTGATGGCTACGCAGGCGATTCTGCGCAGTATTAACCGCGAGGTGCTGCACACGCATTTAACCAGCTGCGTCAGTCAGGCACTGAACAGCGAAGAGCAGCAAAAAAAAATCGATGAGATTATTGGCGTGATGGATAAGCTCTCAAAATAGATCGTCTGAAAAAAGGTTTTGCCGTTTGGCAGAATCTTTTTTCTTGAAGATCGTGCGATTCCTTTCTGCAATGCGGAATCTGTCGCCATACCTGCAAGAGCTTTCCGTAAAGACCAGCTGCCCATACTGGAAAAAGTACGGCAAATTTCGCAAACTAACAAAATACTACATACACTCTATGCAAGCGCATAAATGCTCTGGTTTCTTTTTTCCTTTTTGATGTTTTTGTTTAAAAAAAGCAAACTCCGTCCGATAATATAAGTAGGTGTATTGTAAAAGGTACAGCCCCAATGGACTGACCGAAAAACGGGAGTTGCTGTTTCTTGTTTTTATTTGTCGGCCCGGTTAAATTTGTGCAAAGGGAGAGAATTGCGCTGTGAAGTCTTTAAAGTCGAAGTTACATCTTTTTATTATGATATTGGTGCTGTTCACCAACGTACTTGCTACGGGCGTTACCTGCTGGCTGTCTTACCGGAATTCCATGACGCAGGCCGAACAAACCTCGTCGTATCTGGCAGAATCCTACAAGCAGTTTTTGGGTTCTGAGATGAACAAATATCGCAAAGAGGCGGAGGCTGTTGCGAAGTCTGCTGTTTTAAGCTCTGCGGATGCGGCGGCGCGGCAGCAGTATTTACAGGAACAGGCTAAGCAGGACGGCTTTGTGTATTTTGCGCTGGCCGACAGTCAGGGCAATACGCAGCAGGATGGAAATGTATCGCAGGAAAAATGGTTCCAGTCCGCCAAAAGCGGAACAGCCTATATCGGCGACCCGGTCAAGAGCCGCCGCGGAGATGACCTCACACTGACCATCGGCGCGCCGGTGAGCGGCGGTCAGGTGATCTATGGCGAAATCACGTACGACGCGTTTGCCAAAATGCAGGAAAATATTAAAATCAGTGACGAGGGGTATGCTTTTGTCATCAGTCAGGATTCCAAGACCGTGCTGCACCCCAGCAAGGATACAGTCGCAAATCCGGTGAATTACGCCGAAAAAGCCAAAACGGATAAAAGCGTACAGCCTGTGGCAGAACTGTATAGCCGTGCAATTTCCGGAGAAACCGGAATCGAGTATACAATTTATCAGGGCGAGAAAAGGCAAGTAGGCTTTACGCAGATTTCCGGTCCGGAGAAATGGGCAATTGCGGTTTCCCGCCCGATCAGCCAGATCATGCAGGATCTGTACCGTACATTGTTGATCAACGTGGGAGTTGCGGTGCTGATTCAGCTGCTGACTTTGGTTGCCTCGGGGATGTTTGCGGCTCGTTTGGCAAAGCCGATTGAGGATGCCACAGAGAGAATTGAGCTGCTGGCGAAGGGGGACCTGCAAACCGATGTGCCGCAGGTGAAGAGCCGCGATGAAATTGCCCGCCTTTCCACTGCTCTGGGTCACACGGTTCAGGAGCTTCGCTTATACATTCAGGATATTTCGTATGTACTCGATGCGGTTTCCCGCAATAATCTGACCGTAGAGAGCGGCGTACAGTACCGCGGTGATTTTGCCCCGATTCGGGAATCACTGACACGGATTCTGGAGTCACTTAACGAAACCTTTGAGGGAATCTCGCAGGCGGCGTACCAGGTGAATGCCGGAGCCGAAGAAATGGCACTGGGAGCGCAGAATCTGGCGCAGAACTCCGCGGAGCAGGCCAGCACAGTGGAATCGCTGAATACTTCTTTACAGAATGTTTCTGAGCATGTGAAGAACAATGCCTCACACGCTACCTCCGTGGAAGGGCTGTCGAATGAAACCATCCGGTTTGTGCAGCAGGGCAATGAGCAGATGAACCAGATGCTTCAGTCCATGCGCGACATTGACCATGCTGCAAACGAGATTTCAGATATCATTAAGGTGATAGATGATATTGCGGCGCAGACGAATATTCTGGCGCTGAACGCGGCCGTAGAGGCGGCCCGCGCGGGTTCGGCCGGCAAGGGCTTCGCCGTTGTGGCGGACGAGGTGCGCAGTCTGGCTTCGAAGAGCGCCCAGGCGACGACCACCACCTCCGATTTGATCCAGAAGGCCATTGATTCCGTAAAAAAGGGAATGGTAATCGCAGATCAGACTGCGGAATCGCTCGATCAGATGGTAGAAAAGAGCGGGCAGGTCAACGAGCTGATCAACCGGATTGCCGAGGCATCCAATGAGCAGGCCAAGGCAATTACAGAACTGGACAATGGCATGCTCCAGATTTCTTCGGTCACGCAGACAAATTCCGCAACCGCAGAGGAGAGCGCAGCGGCCAGCGAAGAGCTTTCCAGCCAATCTGAGATGCTCAAAGAGCTGATGCAGCGCTTCCAGACGAAGGGCAGCGCAGCCACGCAACACCCGCAAAGCGGCGACGAATAAACGATCAATTATAGAAGGAGATATCCCGGGCATGGGATGAATTCCCTGCCCGGGCGTATGATTGGAGGGCGGCGGGGAATTCTATTTTTCGGGCCGAAGCGCGCGCCAAATTAAAAAAAATCTCGTTTTGTGTTGACAAGCCCCTATTCAATTGCTATAATATACAAGTTCTCAACTCAGATGAATCATTAGCTCAGCTGGCAGAGCACCTGACTTTTAATCAGGGTGTCCGGGGTTCGAATCCCCGATGGTTCACCAATAACAGCCCATCTGACTGAAAAACACCCCAATTGTTAGACAGTATGATATACTGAATAACGATTGGGGTGTTTTTCTATGCCAAAGGGAGTGTCAAACAAGCGCTACACATCGGAGTTCAAGGTAATGGTAGTGGAAACGATGCGCAAAGACGGAATTATCTGCCGGGAAGCAGCAAGGCTATATGACGTTAATAGCCATCATCAGGTACAGAACTGGGAGCGAATTTATCCTACAGAAGGGCCGGAAGGTCTTGCCGTAGAGCGCCGTGGTCGGGGCAGCAAGGGGCTGTTTGCCGAAGCTGCCGGCGAAGGTGGAAGAAAACCTTCTCGCTGAGAACCAGCGGTTACGAGCAGAGATATTGGGTCACTAAGACTTTTCATCAGGATATTAAAAATTTGAATTCCTAAGGCTTCATCAAAAACACCCCATTCAATACAATGGGGTGTTTTTTAGCGCTGATGTGTCACCGGTGATATCGGTGTCTTTTTATTTTCGGTGAGATTTTTCATTTACCGAAGACAAATGGTGCTGTTGTTACACTGACTAATGGATCAGCTCTGATACACTGAAACCACAGTCCAATCGGATTCTATCTAGCAGGTTTTTGCTGTCTGTGCCAGACACTCGCAGTCATTTTCACCAAGGATTTTCGCCGCGTGCAGAAGCAGGGCCACACGATCCTTTTGGGTGCTGGTGGCTTCAAGTCGGGCAATACCGGAAAAGTAAGGATTTGTTTTTCCCGAATGGACTTTTGGTGGAGGAGAAATCCGTTCCGGCAGGATGTCGGTTACCTCATCCACCTCGTCAACGATTAACCCAAAATCACGATTCAGTACATGCGTAATAATAATGCAGGTGCGGTCATTGTATGGAATTTCCGTTTTTCCTAACCGCAGCCGCACATCGATTACGGGAATGATCTGTCCGCGCAGGTTGATTACTCCTTTCGAGTAAGCCGGATATTCCGGCAGCTGTGTGATTTCCTGTATTCCCACAATCTGAACTACCTCTGTAATGGGGATTCCAAAAAGTTGATGATCCGTCCAAAAAGTGAGGTATCGTATGCTGAGTTCGTCCGTTTGTTTTTCTTTCTGGAATCTGTTTTGTGCTTCCATTCACAAAACTCCTTTTCAAAGTTGTAGCAGGGTGCTTTTTTAGAAATAATACTCAGGCGTTTCCGTTGAGGCGTGCCCGGCATTCCCTGACAACTGGAACTTTGCCACCTCGCCCTGTAAGGTTTGTGCCTGCGCTGCCAATTCTTCGCTGGAAGCAGAGCTTTCCTCGGCAGTAGCCGCGTTGGTTTGCACAACAGAGGATACCTGCGACAAGCCCTGAGTAATCTGTTCAATGGAAGTGGCTTGCTCAGTGGAGGCCTGTTCGATTTCGCGGATTGACTGTTCCGCCATTTGTGATTTTTCAGATACATTGCTCAAAACCTTCAGCGTTTCAGAAGCCAGCCGTGTCCCTTCGGATACGGTGAGAGACGATTTTTCTATCAACTCTGCCGTCTGCTTGGCTGCCTCTGCCGATTTTGCCGCAAGGCTACGTACCTCATCCGCCACTACGGCAAAGCCTTTGCCGGCGTTTCCTGCACGGGCGGCTTCCACAGCGGCGTTGAGGGCAAGAATATTGGTCTGGAAAGCAATATCTTCCACAAGCTTTGTGATTTTGGAAATCTGCTGAGAAGAATCTCCGATTTCATTCATAGCGGTATACAGGCTCTGCATATACTGATTGCTTTCGGCAACCCCAGTGCCGGCCTGCCCCACATATTCTGTGGCCTTGTGAACGCTAACCGCATTTTGCTCCGCCTGCTGAGCAACCGTTATAATAGAGGCGTTCAGCTCTTCTACAGCTGCCGCCTGTTCCGCCGCGCCCGAAGCCAAAGCCTGCGATGCGCAGGACACCTGCTCCGCGCCGGAGTTGACCTGATTTGCGGCTGTATTGATTAACTGAAGCGTCTGACTTAGGTCGATTTCAATCTTTTTAAGTGCAAGGCCCAAAGCGTCCTCATTGGAACGCAGGGGAACCGTTTGTGTAAAATCACCGTTGCTGATCAGTTTGGCAACCTCTACCTGCGCACGGATTCCCTCCAGCATTTGGGTAAAGGAGGAAGCAAGCATACCGGTTTCATCTTTGGAATCCAGGTCATGGAGGTCAATATCTACGCGCCCGAGCGAAATATGATTCGAGGCTTCTACCACACGGCTAATTGGCTTGCTGATAATGTTGGAGATTCGCAGCCCCAGAAAAACTGCTGCGCCAGCTCCACCCATCAGAATGACAATTAGGATCACCGTTAATAAAAGAGCGGTCGAATCATTGGAAGCACTGGTTTCTTTTGCGGCGAGCATCCGCTTGTCTGTCAACGAATTATAGTTGTCATATAGTTTTTGCATTGAATCCTGAACTGCAACTAAAACTGCGTTAGCTGCCTTCTGATCTCCGGTTTTTGCCAATTCAAAGCTCTTTTGGATTGCCGGGTCGAAAGAATCAGTAAAAAGTTTTTGCGTTTCATCAAACAGAGCCAGTGTATCTACGTTTTTAATTGAGTTGCGATAGGTGGCCGACTCCTCTAAAAAGGTTTGTTTGCTGCTGAGATAATTTGATTCGTACGTTTCAATCTGCTTCAAATCCCCCGCGCTGATCACGGCTCCCCGCACATCTACCCTAATCTGATAGATGCTCTCTAATGAATTGATCAAATTCTTTATCGGCGCTGTTTGGCCTTCATACAGATAAGTGTCCATATTGTTAATATGAACCATTCCGAAAATTCCCATGCCGCCTATAATAAGCATAAGAACTGTCATACTTAAAAATCCGGTTAATAATTTGCGCTTAATACTATAATCTTTAAACTTTTTCATCATTAATACCCTCCTGCTTTTGTGTTTCCGTACAAAAAACGGAACTGTGTAAAATCCGGTGCCAGTAATACCCTCAAGTAATTAAAAAAGAGATTCTTCTGTTTGGACGCAGCGCGGGAGCTTTCTCTAATGACTTTTTTCGACAAATTTCGCACTTGCTATACAAACTGAATGAGATATGCCTTATTTCTAACTTAAAATTTGGTTGAAAAAGAACGCTCCTTTCTTATGTAATCGTAGTCATGTGAATCCATGTGTGACTGCAACTGAACAAGCGCTGAAAAAGAGTTTAATAGAAAAATAAAAATCGCAAAAAATGTAAGAAATTGATCGATCTAAATCAGTGGCGGTTGCAGAGAAAATTCCATTTTTACACACCTGGATCGCGCGCGAAATCGTCAGAAAGGAACCTCTAAATATGCCCCTATCAAACAGGATAAAGAATCTGGTGTTATGATTAATTGGAAAAATTTCACGTACTAATTTTAGTAATTTCTGCACGGAATTTTGATACCGCAGATTTATGCATCAGAATATGTTTTACACGCATGATTGAAACACTCATCTTGCCAATTTCTTGACACGCAGCATTTCTATCTTGACACCATTTTGATTTCTTCTCTGCTATGATTATATCGACCAGAATACAAAGGATGTGAGATAAAAATAATAATAATAATAATAGTTTGGATTAAAAGTTCAGTCCTCTTTCAATGCGGAGTATTCTTCCATTTGTATTATTAAACATAGCGGGCGAAAATACTTAAAAGCATTTGAATGGTTTGAGTACGCAAAGAAAGATATATTTGGGAGATGAGAGCATGGAGATTATCTTAATGGCAGTGGGCCTGATTGGTATGGCTCTGCTAATTTACCTGTTTTACGTTCTGTTTCGAGGTGATTGGTTATGAGTGATATAATGATACAAGACCTATTGTACTTGGTTGTTTTAATTGGAATGTCTATTCCGGTGGGTGGCTATATCTACCGCGTGATGACAGGACAAAAGGTATTTTTAACAAGGGCTTTTGCTCCTGTGGAAAAAGGAATTTATAAACTGATGGGTACCTCTGCCGATGAAGAAATGAATGCAAAAAAATATGCATTTTCCGTTCTTCTGTTCAGTGCGGTTGGCTTTGTTTTTCTTTTTCTCCTGCTGCTGGTGCAGGGGTTTCTGCCATTTAATCCGGAAGGAATGGAGGGCACCAGCTGGCACCTTGCTTTTAATACTGCCGCAAGCTTTATTTCTAACACAAACTGGCAGGCCTATTCGGGCGAATCCACTTTGTCTTATTTAACGCAGTTTTTAGGCCTTACCGTCCAGAATTTTGTATCGGCAGCAACGGGCATGGCGGTCCTTTTTGCGCTGATCCGGGGGTTTATCCTAAAGCAAAACAAAACCCTGGGCAGCTTTTGGGTAGACTTGACCAGAGCGGTTCTTTATATTTTAATCCCGCTCTCTTTTGTAGTAGCGCTGCTTCTTGTTTCTCAGGGAGTTGTGCAGACCTTCAGCCCATACAAAGAGGTTGCCATGCTGGAAAATGGGGTTGCACAAACGATTCCGTTAGGCCCTGCGGCCAGCCAGATTGCGATCAAGCAGCTTGGAACAAACGGAGGCGGTTTTTTTGGAATGAACTCCGCGTTTCCGCTGGAGAATCCCACGCCATTTTCCAATCTGATACAAGCCTTATCTATTCTACTGATTCCCGCTGCGCTTTGCGTGAGCTTTGGGAAAGCGGTAAAAGACAGCAAACAGGGGCGGTCTATCTACATTACGATGATGATTTTCTTTGTTGCTGCGCTTACTGTTACAACATTTAGCGAACAATTTGCCGCGCCGGTATTGCAAGGGGTGGCTGCCTCGGGAAATATGGAGGGCAAGGAAGTAATTCATGGCATTGGCGCATCTTCTTTATGGGCAACCGTTACTACGGCGGCCTCAAACGGTTCCGTCAATTCGATGCACGACAGTCTTACCCCACTGGGCGGAATGGTCTCAATGTTCCTCATGCAGCTTGGTGAAATTGTATTTGGCGGCGTGGGCAGCGGGCTTTACGGGATGATTGCGTTCGTGCTGCTCACAGTTTTTATCGCGGGATTGATGGTTGGCCGGACGCCAGAGTATTTAGGGAAAAAAGTAGAGCCATTTGATATGAAAATGGTGTGCTTAATTGTCCTTGCCCCGCCGCTGTTAACCCTGCTCGGAACCGCGGCCGCTGTCGTTAGCCCTGACGCTGCCTTGTGGCTGACAAATTCGGGGGCACATGGGTTTTCAGAGATTCTGTACGCCTTTTCTTCTATGGCAAATAACAACGGCAGTGCCTTTGCGGGCTTTCAGGCGAACACTGTGTTTACGAACATTTTAGGCGGAAGCATTATGCTGCTGGTTCGTTTTATTCCAATGACAGCAACGATTTTTCTCGCCGGGAATATGGCGCAGAAGAAAACGGTTGCTGCCGGTGAAGGAACCTTATCTACCAGTAATGCAACCTTTGTGGGACTTTTGATCGGAGTGATCCTGATCATAGGCGCACTGAGCTTTTTGCCCGCACTGGCGCTTGGCCCAATTGCCGATTTTTTTACGACGCGATAGAAGGGGATTCAAATGGAAAAGAAGAATGTGAACAAGAACATTTTTGCGGATGCGCTGAAGCAGTCCCTTGTAAAACTGGCTCCCCGTGTGCAGGTGAAAAATCCTGTCATGCTGGTGGTTTATATCGGAGCGATACTAACTACCGCATTATATCTTCTTTCTTTTACGGGGCTAAAGGATGAAAGTGCAGGCTATACCCTGGCCATTTCGTTGATTTTATGGTTTACCGTGCTGTTTGCCAACTTTGCCGAGGCAATTGCGGAGGGGCGCGGACGGGCGCAGGCAGCCAGCCTGCGCAGTGCAAGAAAAGATGTCAAGGCAAAAAAATTGAAATCCGCATCCAGTATCGAGGATTACACGGAGGTTCTTTCCAATGCGCTGAAAAAAGGCGATATTGTCTACGTCAAATCCGGTGAGCAAATTCCCATGGACGGAGAAGTCATTGACGGCGCGGCCTCTGTTGACGAAAGCGCCATCACTGGTGAATCGGCGCCGGTGATCCGCGAATCCGGCGGTGACCGGAGCGCAGTTACAGGCGGCACGACCCTGGTATCTGACTGGCTGATCATCCAGGTAACAGCGGAGGCCGGAGAAAGCTTTCTGGATAAAATGATTTCTATGGTGGAAGGCGCTGCCAGAAAGAAAACACCCAATGAGATTGCCCTGCAAATCTTACTGATTACGCTCACCATTATTTTTCTTGTGGTTACCGCAACCTTGCTGCCTTTTACTGGCTTTGCGAGCACTCAATCCGGCTCCGGTTCGGCGATTTCCATTACCAATGTGATTGCCCTTCTGGTGTGCCTTGCACCGACCACGATCGGCGCGCTTCTTTCTTCCATTGGCATTGCGGGCATGAGCCGCCTGAACCAGGCCAACGTTCTGGCCATGAGCGGGCGCGCGATTGAAGCCGCCGGCGATGTAGATGTGCTGCTGCTGGATAAGACAGGAACCATTACCTTGGGGAACCGTCAGGCAAGTGAATTTTTGCCGGTTGGCGGGGTTTCGGAGCGGGAGCTTGCCGATGCCGCACAGCTTTCTTCTCTTGCGGACGAAACGGCAGAGGGCAGAAGTATTGTTGTTTTAGCCAAGGAACGGTTCGGGATGCGCGGCCGGGAGCTTTCAACGCTTGGCGCAACCTTTGTGGAATTCACCGCGAAAACAAGAATGAGCGGCATTGACTATCAGGGGAATGAAATCCGAAAGGGTGCCGCAGATACCGTGAAAGCATTTGTGCTGGAAAAGGGCGGCGAATACCCGGAGGAATGTGAGCAGCAGGTAAAGCGCGTGGCTGGTGCCGGTGGTACTCCTCTGGTGGTCGCAAAGAACAATCAGGTGCTGGGTGTGATCTATTTAAAGGACATTGTGAAGAACGGCGTGAAGGAACGCTTCGAGGATTTGCGCAAAATGGGAATTAAAACCATTATGATTACCGGTGACAACCCCATGACTGCGGCGGCAATCGCCGCGGAGGCAGGCGTTGATGATTTTCTGGCAGAGGCCACGCCGGAAGCGAAGCTCTCGCTCATTCGGGACTATCAGTCCAAAGGGCATCTGGTTGCCATGACGGGCGACGGCACGAACGACGCCCCCGCGCTGGCGCAGGCAGATGTCGCGGTTGCCATGAACACGGGAACACAGGCCGCGAAGGAAGCGGGAAATATGGTGGATCTGGATTCCAGCCCTACCAAGCTGATCGATATTGTACGGATCGGTAAGCAGCTGTTAATGACCAGAGGCTCGTTGACCACCTTCAGCGTGGCCAACGACGTGGCAAAATATTTTGCAATTATTCCGGTGCTGTTCTTTGGGATTTACCCGCAGCTTGCCGCCCTGAATTTCATGGGGCTGACCAGTGCCACAAGCGCCATGCTGTCAGCAATTCTATATAACGCACTCATTATTATCGCTCTGATTCCTCTGGCGCTCAAGGGTGTGAAGTATCGGGAGCTGCCCGCCGGGAAGCTGCTGAAAAGAAACCTCCTGGTTTATGGATTGGGCGGGATCACCGCTCCTTTTGTTGCAATTAAGCTGATTGACATGATTCTGACCGTTTGCGGTCTTGTGTGAGGGGGACAGAAACAATGAAAAGCATGAAATTACTGAAGCCCGCACTGGTATGCTTCGCCCTTATGACGCTGTTGTGCGGTATCCTTTATACGGCCGCGATTACGGGTGCTGCCCAGTTGTTCTTTCCAAGTCAGGCGAACGGCAGTATTCTAACTGTTACCCTGAAGGACGGAACAAGAAAAGAATATGGCTCTGAACTGATTGCCCAAGAATTTACCAAGTCTCAATACCTGATTGGAAGACAGACCGGTGTATCAAATCTGTCCCCTACCAGCGACGAGCAGAAAAAGCTGGTTCAGGAACGCATCGATTGGTGGCATTCCTTTGATCCGGGCAACACAGCGGATATTCCAGCGGATTTAGTGACAGCTTCGGGCAGCGGCGTTGACCCCAATATTTCCCCTGAGGCAGCGGAATATCAGGCGGCAAGGATTGCGGCGGCCAGAAACATCACTGTGGATGAAGTAAAGCGCGTAATTCAAACCTACACCAGCGGACGCTTTCTTGGGGTGATCGGTGAGCCGGCCGTCAATGTTTTGAAGGTTAATTTAGCTTTGGATGGTTTGCTGTAACCTTCAAAAGTGGTATGATGTTTGAAAGAGTAAGGCGGTGAGTGTTGAATGGAATCCTTTGATCACAGACCGGACCCCGACGCCATATTAGAGGAGCTTCAAACGCATCGGGAGCAGCGGCAGGGCAGACTCAAAATATTTTTTGGCTATGCCGCAGGGGTCGGCAAAACCTATGCCATGCTCGAGGATGCACAGGATCGCTATAAAAGCGGAATGGATGTTTTGGTTGGTTATGTGGAACCGCATACGCGCCCCGAGACCATGCAGAAGCTGCATGGTCTGCCGGTGCTTCCACCGAAAATGGTACCCTACCGCAATATGGAGCTGCAAGAATTTGATCTGGATGAAGCCCTGAGGCGCAAACCGGAGCTGATTCTTGTGGATGAGCTGGCCCACACCAACGCACAGGGCGGACGCAACAAAAAACGGTATCAGGATATCGAGGAACTCCTGGGAGCCGGAATCGATGTGTATACGACGGTCAATGTTCAGCATATGGAAAGCCTGAACGATGTTATTGAGAACATCACAAAAATCAGAGTGCAGGAAACCGTACCCGATTCTGTTTTTGACCGCGCTGAAAAAATTGAATTGGTCGACATTGAGCCGGATGAACTCCTGCGGCGGTTGGAAGTCGGCAAAATTTACCGGCCGGAACGTGCCGAAACAGCGATGCAGAATTTTTTCACACGAGAAAATCTGCGGCTTCTGCGTGAAATTGCTCTTCGCTGCACTGCGGATAAAATCAGCTTGGAGAATCAAAACGAGCGGAGCTTATCCGATAAAATGGCGAACACCAAACTGCTTGTCTGCATCGGGGCTTCTCCCTCGTCTGCAAAATGTATTCGGTGGACGGCGCGGGCTGCGGAGGCCTTTCACGCAAGCTGGGTTGCGTTGTATGTGGAGGATATTGAAAGCGAGCAGCTTACCGCGGAGCAGCAAAAAACGATTCGAGCCAACATGGATTTAGCCGAAAGGCTTGGAGCGGAAGTTGTCAACCTGACCGGGCACGATATTGCGGTTACCGTAGCAGAATATGCAAAGCTCTCCGGCATTACCAATATCGTAGTCGGTAAAAGCAGAAATAAAAAAACAATTAAAAATCTATTTGACATGGATTTTGAAGATCAGCTGATTTCTCTGTTGCCCAGCATAGAGGTTCATATCATACCCGGGGGCGCGGCGAAACGCAGTTATAAGAAGCCCTATCCGAAGATGAAAAATGAAAACTTCTGCTTTTCTTGGGCGGATGTGATCAAATCCCTTTCTATTTTAGTGGCTGCTACTCTGCTTTCCTTTGGAATCCACAAATTGGATATGATGAACCAGAATATTATTATGGTTTATATTTTCTCTGTCTTGCTGATTTCACGGGTGACGGAGGGGTATCTATATGGAATTGCCGCTTCTGTAATCAGTGTGCTGACCTTCAATTTCTTTTTTACAGAACCGTATTTTACATTAAACGCGATACAATCCGGCTATCCACTTACTTTTATTATTATGCTGCTGATTGCTTTGACAACAAGCACCTTAACCGTGCGGATCAAAGCGGAGGCGCGGTTGGCCGTGAAACGGGAACACCGCACTGAGGTTCTGTATGAGATCAACAAGAAACTTCTCGCAACCAGAGGGCTTGACCGGATTGTAGACCTGACAAACGATTCTATCGTCAAGCTGTTCGGGCGTTCTATCATCTTTTTTACCATTGATCCCGAACACGGTGAAGATGGAAGCGTAATGCAGGCGGCCGATGATTTGGGTGCCGATGTTTTGAATTCCGCCGATGAAAAAGCAGTTGCACATTGGGTGTTTCTCAATCAAAAGCGTGCCGGGGCGGGAACGGATACCCTCATGGGAGCGGCAGCGTTTTATATGCCGGTCATCTCTCAGGGAAAGGTACTGGCCGTTTGGGGAATTTCCTGTTTGAAAGGAACTCTGGATCATAATACACGACTGTTTTTACGCATGATTGCCTCACAGGTAGCCATGGCTTTGGAGCGCCAGCATCTTTCAGATGAGCAGCGCAATGTGATGGTGGAGTCGGAAAAAGAAAAAATGCGCAGCACTCTTTTGCGAGCGATCTCTCATGACCTGCGCACCCCTCTCGCCGGTATTTTAGGGGCCAGCTCTGCGATCCGCGAAAGTGGAGCAATGCTGGATCAAACGACAAGGGACAGCTTGGTGGCCAATATACAGGAGGAATCACAATGGCTGATACGCATGGTCGAAAACCTGCTTTCTGTAACGCGAATCAATGAAAACGCCTCAAATCTTGTGAAAAACCCGGAGGCTGCGGAGGAAGTGGTAGGGGAAGCGGTCAGCCGCATCAAGCAAAGATTCCCGAAACGAGAGATTGTAGTTCATGTTCCGGAAGAGTTTCTGGAGGTTCCCATGGATGGAACCTTGATTGTACAGGTGCTCATCAATCTTCTGGAAAATGCCATCAAATATTCCCCCAATGATTCTTCTGTGGAAATTCGCTTAGAGAGGGAAGGAGAATGGGCCAAGTTTGAAGTGCTGGATCGCGGAAGGGGCATTTCCGTTGAAGATTTCCCCTATCTTTTTACAAGCTACCAGCCCAGCGAAAGCAGGAGCGCCGATTCCTCCAGAGGAATGGGAATTGGATTATCTATTTGCAAAACCATTATTCAAGCGCATCAGGGCAGTTTGGAGGCCGAGAACAGGGAGAATGGAGGAGCGGTGTTCCGCTTCACTTTGCCCTTGAAAGGAAGTGAATGAATATGGACATCAAGCCCACGGTTTTAATCATTGAAGATGAGGAAGCCATTTGTAATTTTATCTCTGCCGTTTTAACCTCGAATCACTATCAGGTGGTGAAAGCCAAAACAGGGGAGGAAGGGTTTTCTCTGTTTACTTCTCATATTCCGGACATTGTTCTTCTGGATTTAGGCCTGCCAGACATGGATGGGATCGAGATACTAAAGAGAATACGCCAATGGTCAAAGACCCCCATCATCGTGGTTTCCGCCCGTGGGCACGAGCGTGAAAAGGTTGCCGCTTTGGATTTGGGGGCGGATGATTATATTGTGAAACCTTTTGGAACCTCTGAGCTGCTGGCCCGAATCCGAACAGCAATGCGGCATAGTTTCCCATTGACCGGCACAAATACTTTGGGGTCGGAAAAAGTGACCATCGGAGAGCTGGAAATCGATTATAACAAACGGGTGGTGTGCAGGGACGGAGAGAAAATTCACCTGACCCCTATCGAATATAAAATATTGGTTTTATTGTCTAAAAATGCGGGCAAGGTACTCACACATGATTTCATCATACAAGAGGTATGGGGCATTTACACAGATGAAAGCCATACCTTGCGTGTGAACATGGCAAACATCCGAAGAAAAATAGAGGTGAACCCCGGAGCTCCCAGGTATATCCTCACTGAAGTGGGTGTTGGTTACCGAATGGCAGAAGAACCGGTTGAAAAATAAGCAATTTTATTCTATGATAGAGCGAAGGCAAAATCGGATTTTAGCGGTCAGAGGCAGAAAGCGGCAATCTTTTGCTTATCCTAACAGAATTGGAGTCATAACAGAGGGATGAATGTAATAGAGATTTTAAAGGCAGTTTTTTTAGGCGTCGTGGAAGGAATCACCGAATGGCTGCCGATCAGCAGTACCGGCCATTTGATTCTGGTGGATCAGTTTTTAAAGCTGAACGAATCAGATGGATTTAAAGAGCTCTTTTTTGTGGTGATTCAGCTGGGAGCAATCTTGGCCGTCATTGTGTTTTATTGGAAAAAGCTATGGCCTTTTTCGAACCAAGGGAAATTACATATTGAGAAGGATACGGCTTCTTTATGGATGAAAATATTGGTTGCGTGTATCCCGGCCGCGGTCATCGGGCTATTGCTGGATGATCCGATCGATGCTTTGTTTTATAACTACCAGACCGTGTCCTTTACGCTGGTGTTGTATGGTATTCTTTTTATTATCATCGAGAATCACCACAAGGATTCCACTGCAAAAATACGTGACGTCAATCAAATGAATTATAAAACAGCGCTTTTCATCGGCCTGTTTCAGGTTTTGGCGCTCATCCCCGGTACCTCCCGTTCGGGAGCAACGATCATCGGCGCAATGCTGCTTGGAACATCCAGAGTTGCGGCCACAGAGTTTACGTTCTATTTGGCGATCCCGGTGATGTTCGGTGCAAGCTTACTGAAAATGCTAAAGTACGGATTGCCCGGTACCAGTTTGGAAATCACCGTTTTGCTGGTGGGAACGCTGGTGGCCTTCCTCGTATCGCTGCTTGCAATCCGGTTTTTAACGGTCTATATCAAGCGGCATAATTTTAAAGTGTTCGGTTGGTATCGAATCGTTCTTGGCATCATCGTGATATTGACATTTCTGTTTTAATGTAAGAGTAAGGAAGGCCACCCTGTAAAGGGTGGCCTTCCTTTTGTGAGATTACAGGTGAGAGGCTGCGGAAAAAGAGAATTATTTTGCTCCGCTGACAATATCGTAATACGCGCGGGAGGTAATGAGATATACCAGCACATAAAACAGGGCAAAGGTCAAGTAGCATATGAGGGAAACAACAACGAGCAGCATGGTGTTGTAAAGGCCGAACAGCAGAAGTAGCTTTGAGATCATCGGGAACGCAAAGGCTACATGTACCCCGGCTGCAATCAAGGGCAGAAAGAATACGGTGAGCACCTGGGAATTGATGCTCTTCTTAATTTCCCGCTTTGTCATGCCGACCTTCTGCATAATTTCAAAGCGGCTTTGATCTTCGTAGCCCTCCGAGATTTGCTTATAGTACATAATCAGCACGGCGGCAAAAACGAACACGATCCCCAGCAGAACACCCAAAAAGAGCAGGCCGCCGTTCAGGCCATAGAACTCTGAGCGGTTATTTGCAAGGCTTTCAACGGATACAGTTGCAAATTTCGGGTCCTCTTGCTGAAGCTTCTGAATCGCCTGAGAGATTTCCTTTCGGATGGCGATCTCCTCCGAGTCGTCGCAGGAGAGATCAAACCCGTAATAATCAGTCTCAGCAGAAATTTCATACTCCGAGTAGGTTTTTGCCCAGCTGCGAAACGCCTCGCGTTCCTGTTCAAAATCTGGCACGATCAAAAACAGGGACGAAAAAATCTGCGCGGAGTCGGTTCCGTTTTCCAAAAATTTCGGAATGATCTTCTTAATTTTTTTTGTACTTTGATTTTGCAATGTAATGGTATTGCCGGTATAGTCGGTTTTTGTGCTGCAGAGAAGTACCTCGTCCGCAGCCAGAGCCTCGTTTGAGCCGGTCAGGCGGTTGTATTCGTCCACAGGCAGAACGAACACCTGGCGAATCAGGTTGGTATTTTTCAACGCGGAGGAATCCAGCAGCCCGCGATTGAAGTCTACCTTATCATTTTCCAGAATTGCCGTCAGGCTGAGGCAACGGTATTGCAGGAAATTTTCTTGTTGAAGCTGATGTTTTTTCAGTACAGCCTCCGCAGCCTGATGGACCTGATTTGTTTGGGATTCCTCCAGAGTGTTGGTCTGGACCGAAATATCCCTGGGGTAACGCCCATGAAGAGAATCCTCCGTTCCCACAAACAGGCAGACGGTGGAGGACAGCATGACCAGCACCATCGTAGACAGAATGCAGATCGAGGCCAGGCCAGCGCCGTTGCGCTTCATGCGGTACATCATGGAAGATACCGATACAAAGTGGCGTGTTTTGTAATAATAGCCCTTGTTTTTTTGCAGAATCTTGCAAAGAACAACCGAGCCCGCGATAAACAAAAGGTAGCTGGCAACGATGACCATGACGGCCGCTACAAAAAACCACAGCAGGGCAGAGATGGGGTCTTGAATGGTAATTGCCAGATAATATGCGACGACTAAAATCACAACCCCCAAAAGAGCCAGCACCCAGTTGGCTTTCGGCGGGCGTTCTCCAACCGTTTCACTGTGCAGAAGCTCAATGGGCTTTGCAACATGAATTTGGCGAAAGGTATTGAGGAAAATCAGAGCGAAAATGCCGATAAATAGCACGAATGTGGACGTGATGGCACTTGGCTCCACCGAAAAGGTGAAGGTTACTGTGCCGCCCATCAGGTTTATCAGCAGCAGCTCCGCCAGCTTGGAAAACAGAATGCCAAGGAAGAGTCCACCCAAAAGAGCAATCGCGCAGATCGCGGCGCTTTCCCAGAGAAGAATGCGAGTCAGGTTTCCCTTTCCCATGCCCAAAATATTATAAAGCCCAAATTCCTTTTTTCTTCTGCGAATTAGAAAAGAGTTGGTGTAAAACAGAAAAATAAGGGCAAAAACGGCGATCACCCCGGTGCCGAAGCTCAGAATACTCTGCAGGGTGGTGCCGCCCCGTATGAGAGCAACATTTGCATTTTTGGAAAGAAAGCTGATCAGGTAATACATCATTACCATTCCCACGCAGGTGAGAAGGTATGGCAGATAGGTCTTGCGGTTCTTTTGAATCCCCGTCCAGGCGAGACGGGCATAAAAGCCGTGCTTCATTTCCGTTCACCGCCTGTCGCAAGAACGGTAAGCGTGTCGGTGATTTTCTGGTACATTGCCTCTTTGGTACTGCCGCCGCGGTAAATCTGGTGAAAGACCTCGCCGTCTTTAATGAACAAAACGCGGCCCGCATGAGAGGCGGCCTTGACCGAATGGGTCACCATTAAAATGGTCTGCCCGCCGCAGTTGATCTGCGCGAACAGGTGGAGCAGTTCGTCGGTCGATTTTGAGTCCAGCGCGCCGGTCGGCTCATCGGCCAGAATCAGCCTGGGGTTCGTAATGAGCGCCCGGGCCACGGCAGCCCGCTGCTTTTGCCCGCCCGATACCTCATAAGGATATTTTTTCAAAAGCTCCGAAATGCCGAGCTGCTTTGCAATCGGCGCAAGACGTTTTTCCATCTCCTGGTACGGCACGCCGGCCAGCACCAGAGGAAGATAAATGTTGTCCATCAGAGAAAACGTGTCGAGCAGATTGAAGTCCTGAAATACAAAGCCCAGGTTATCTCTGCGGAACGCGGCGATTTCCGATTCCTTTATTTTGGAAAAATCGCGTGCGTCGAGCAGCACAGAGCCGCCTGTGGGTTTGTCGAGAGCGGCCAGAATATTCAAGAGCGTGGTTTTACCGGAGCCGGATTCACCCATGATTGCTACATATTCGCCCTTTTCCACGCTGAACGAAACGTTTTTCAGCGCTTCTACCTGATTCCCGCCAAAGCGGGTGGTATAAACCTTTTTTAGGTTGTTAACTTCGAGAATAGACATTTGGCATTCCTCCTTGTATGGGCTTATTGTAGCAAAAAGGAGAAATGGGCCGCCATCGAATCGGCTTACATTTCCCCTCGAGTGTCTTACAAATTTGAAAGGTGCCGTGGCCATACACGGATTTCCAGGTTCTCTTGGGGCGCTATTCCCGCTCCAGCGTTGTGCGGTTTAAATCCAAAGTGATTACGGTACCTCTTCCCAACGCAGACTCAGCCGTGATTCGGTGCCGCAGATTGCCGCAGATTCGGCGGCACAGGTACAGGCCGATTCCGCTGGCCTTTTTGTCTCCGCGCCCGTTATAGCCGGTGTAGCCCTTTTCAAAAATACGCGGCAAATCCTCCGGTGCAATGCCGATGCCGGAATCGCTGATGCAGAGAATACCCGGCTCGTTCATTGTAATCGAGATAGTTCCGCCGGCCTTTGTGTATTTGATCGCGTTGGAAAGCAGCTGCTCCAAAACAAACAGAAGCCATTTTTCGTCTGTCAGAGCAGAGAATTCGGTCGGCTCGTAAACCAGCCTGATTTTACGGCGAATGAACTGAGAGGCGAATTTTCGCACGGACTGCCGAAGGATGGGATCCAGATCACAGCTGCGGATCAGATAATCCGTAGAACAGGAATCCAGCCGCAGGTAGCAAAGCACCATCTCCACATATTGTTCAATGTGTTGCAGCTCCTCCGTCAGCTCGCGGCTGAAAGGGGAGTCGTCGTCCTGCAAGCTTAGATACATGGATGCAATCGGGGTTTTAATCTGATGCGCCCAAACGGTATAATATTCGATTAAATCGGTATATTGGCTTTGCATCCGGTTTTCTAAATTCACCTTTTCCTGAAACAAAGACAAAATGATCTGCTGGTAATCTTCCTCCAGCAGATTCGATACGCGAGGAAGCCGCTTTACGGTAACGGCAACCTCAGAATAGAGAGCCAACAGCTCTTTGTGCCGCGCGAAAAAGGAGATAAAATCCAAAAGAAGTACCGCCAGTCCCAAAACCGTGCAAATGGCCGTAGGGTAAAGCACTGCCGCCAGTGGCAGATGATATAAAGCGAAGGACAGAAAAAAGATGGCGCAAAACAGAAAAAAGACGAAAGTTTGCTTTGTGTGCGCCTTCAGATAGCGGTTCCATAATTTCATAGTCTGCCCCTTTCCAGAACTCTATTCCACCAAGTAGCCCATTCCCACCTTGGTGGTGATGAAATGCGGCAGGCCTGCGGCGTCGAGCTTTTTGCGCAGGCGAGTCATGTTTACGGTCAGTGTGTTTTCGTCTACAAAGCTGTCGGTTTCCCACAACCGTTCCATCAGCTTTTCACGGCTTACCACCTGCCCCTTGCGTTCCATCAGCGCCTGGAGGATACGGTAATCATTCTTCGTTAAGTCGATGCGTTCCCCCTGATAGGTCAGCGTAGCGTCGGCGGTGTTCAGCAGGGCTCCTCGATGCTCCAGCACAGAAACCTGCCCCGAAAAATCGTAGGTTCTGCGCAGAATCGCCTGTATTTTCGCCATGAAGACAGACAGATCAAAGGGCTTGGCAATAAAATCATCGCCGCCCATGTTTATCGCCATAACAATGTTCATGTTCTCGGAGGCCGAAGAAATAAAAACAATGGGGACTTTTGACACTCTACGGATTTCACTGCACCAGTGGTATCCGTTGAAAAAAGGCAGCGAAATATCCAGCAGAACCAGGTGAGGGTTGTATTCGGAAAACACCGAAAGCACGTTTTGAAAATCCTCAACACACTTCGCTTCCAGTCCCCATGCCTCAATATGCTTTTTCATTGCGGCCGCAATTCCCGAGTTGTCTTCCACAATCAGAATCCGGTACATGGCATCACCTTGCTTTCTCTGTCCCTTATTGTAACCTGCCTGCCGTTGGTTGACAAGCCCAATGGTTAGCTGCCTACTTTTAAAAGAATACCAAAGGTTTTATGTAAAATAAGAAGAAATATTTTTTGCAATATGCCTTCCAGCTAATTGACAATTAATCCCAGCATGGGATATTATCATAATGAAATTGATTGGGAGCATACATTCGGTCTGAGAAAAAGAATGATGTTGAGTCTTTTTTTCACCTTCTATGCAGAAGTCAAAATCCCAATATAAGAGTGCGGGTAAGATTGATTGAAATTTAAGCGGAGATTTTGAGAAGGGTGAAAATGATGAGGACAATATTAAAAAGGGGCTTGGCGTGGATTACGTCTTTGGCGCTGGTTGTGGGTTTTCTTCCGGTGCTGCCGGTGAGCGCAGCTGGTGCGGATGTGGAGCTTTCTTGTACGACTGCTTCCGCTACCTTTACCGCATCCCAAATATTTGGTTCAACAGAACTGGATTCCTATGCTGATCTTGGAAATGGCATGTTAACTCAGCCTGTATGCAATGGTTTTGTGGCAATGATACAGGGTGCAGATTCTAATCCGAATACCGATCCTTATATTTATGGTGCTTATAATAGAGACGGAAGACTCTATTCAGATCCAGTGGCATATGTTAACAATAGTCAATTAAAGTTTACTTTCCCCCAGCCAGGTGTTTACCAGTTTTACGCATTTTATTCTGATGATATACACCCTGATATTGACAAATCGGTTGAAATTACGTATGAAAAATCCTACGCAGTGCCAACTGTCACCGCGCTCTCGCCCACGAGCGGCACGACCGCAGGGGGAACCTCAGTCACGATTACCGGTACGGATTTTACAGATGCGACAGCGGTGGAGTTCGGCGATACAGCTGCGGCGTCTTTTACCATTGATTCTGCAACAAAAATTACTGCCAATTCACCCGCGCACAGTGCGGGTGCGGTAGATGTAACGGTTACAACGGCAGGCGGCACGAGCGCGACAGGTACCTCCAGTCAGTTTACCTATACGTCCGCTTCATCGCTCTCATTTACTTCTGGTACAACCGCGGATTATGCCGAAAATCAGTCGGACTCTGCCTATACCGCGCAGGCGGCTGGCACGGGAACGATTACCTATTCCATAACAGGCGGGAATGATAAAGACCGGTTCAACATTGACTCATCGTCCGGCGAAGTAACCTTTATTGGTGCGCCGGACTATGAAACACCTCAGGATTTAGATAAGGACAACGTCTACGACATTACCGTGAAAGCAACGGACGGCACAGACGAGGCAACGCAGGATGTTGCAATCACGGTTACAGATATTGACGATGTTAACTTCAGCGATTCAGACAATGACGCTCCTGGCGAGAGCATTTCTTCCAATACAATCATCAGGGAACTGCTTGTGGAAGGCGGAGGAACGGTAAATGTAAGCTTTTCTACGGTGAAAGTGGGCGAAAATACTCCTTGGACATGTGTTTATCCTCCGAACCACGATCATACTGGGTCCCCGGGAGGACTGTATAGTTTAGCATATACAGGAGCTACGACTTCGGGAGTCATGCTCCAGGTTTCGGTTCCATCCGGCTATTCCTTCGACCTTTCCAGCTTTAAGTTTGCGGCGGATTTATCCAGTGTTAGTAAAATTTATATTGGTACATTAGAGGATACGGACTCCTTCGGTTCTGCCGATGTAACGCAGAACGTCAGTAAGGGGTATACCATCGTTCAGCCCTCGGTAAACGATGTAACCTCGGTTGTGTTATCTTCAGAGAACTACACGCTGTTTCAGGATTTTGAAATTACGGACTTAAAGCAGACATCTACGTCCCCGGCTGCGCCAACCGTCACCTCGCTCTCTCCCACGAGCGGCACAACTGCGGGCGGAACCTCTGTAACCATCACAGGAACAGATTTCACAGATGCGACAGCGGTGGAGTTCGGGAGTACGGCCTCAACGTCCTTTACCGTAGACTCTTCCACGAAAATTACTGTCAATTCACCCGCGCACAGTGCGGGTAAGGTAGATGTAACAGTTACAACGGCAGGAGGCACGAGCGCGACAGGTACCTCCAGTCAGTTTACCTATACCGAGCCAGCGCTCGCGCCAACCGTCACAACAGGGGAGGTAAGCAGTGTTGCGCAGACGACGGCAACTGCAAACGGTAATGTTACCAATTTAGGTTCGTCTAACCCGACACAGCACGGCTTTGTTTGGAGTACCTCGGCGAATCCGACCACCTCCAATTCTAAAACGGAACAGGGTGCCGTTTCGGCAACAGGTGCCTTTACGGGCAGTATCACCGGCCTTGCGGCGAACACAACCTACCACATTCGTGCATACGCGACCAATAGTGCTGGAACCTCCTACGGCGAGGATGTGACTTTTGCGACTCAGGCTGCTTTAGTCGCGCCAACCGTCACAACAGGGGAGGCAACCAGTGTTGCGCAGACGACGGCGACTGGGAACGGTAATGTTACCAATTTAGGTTCGTCTAACCCGACACAGCACGGCTTTGTTTGGAGTACCTCGGCGAATCCGACCACCTCCAATTCTAAAACGGAACAAGGTACCGTTTCGGCAACGGGTGCCTTTACGGGCAGTATCACCGGCCTTGCGGCGAACACAACCTACCACATTCGTACATACGCGACCAATAGTGCTGGAACCTCCTACGGCGAGGATGTGACTTTTGTGACTCAGGCCGCTTTAGTCGCGTCAACCGTCACAACAGGGGAGGCAACCAGTGTTGCGCAGACGACGGCGACTGGGAACGGTAATGTTACCAATTTAGGTTCGTCTAACCCGACACAACACGGCTTTGTTTGGAGTACCTCGGCGAATCCGACCACCTCCAATTCTAAAACGGAACAGGGTGCCGTTTCGGCAACGGGTGCCTTTACGGGCAGTATCACCGGCCTTGCGGCGAACACAACCTACCACATTCGTGCATACGCAACCAATAGTGCTGGAACCTCCTACGGCGAAGATATGACTTTTGCGACTCAGGCTGCTTTAGTCGCGCCAACCGTCACCTCGCTCTCTCCCACGAGTGGCATGATCGCAGGAGGAACCTCTGTAACCATCACAGGAACAGATTTCACAGATGCGACAGCGGTGGAGTTCGGGGGTACGGCCGCAACGTCCTTTACCGTAGACTCTTCCACAAAAATCACCGCAACGTCACCGGCGCACAGTGCAGGTGCGGTAGATGTAACGGTTACAACGCCAGCCGGCACAAGTGCGACAGGTACCTCCTGTCAGTTTACCTATACTGCGCCGTTACCGACTGTCACCGACGCGAATATCTCAATTAGCGGAGCAACGGGGACGGGCGGAATCTATAAAATCGGAGATACCGTAACGGTAGCTTGGAACAACTCCACCTCGGGAGACAACAGCACTGGCGTCACCGGAGTGACAATGAACTTTACCGCCTTTGGCGGTGGCGCGGCAGTCACCGCCACGGAGTCCGGCGGTGTTTGGAGAGCTGCCTATACCATCACGGTGGGCAGCATCAATGGTACGAATAAAAATATTTCTGTCACCGCGGTCAACCCGGCAGGTTCTACCACTACGGTGGATACAACAAATGCCGCGGTCAACAATATTCTCCCGGCTGCTCCGTTCTCTCTGGCTCTTGCCGCCGAATCGGACACGGGCGTGGCGGATAACATTACCAGTAATACAACGCCGACCATTACCGGTCAGGCGCAGGCAAATAGTACAGTAAAGGTGTTTGTTGAGGGTCTTCTGATCGGAACCGCAACGGCAGACGGCTCTGGAAACTGGAGCTTTACAGTACCCGCATTGAGCGATGGAACCCACAGCTTTACAGCACAGACCGCAGATGAGGCAGGGAATCTCAGCAGTTTATCCACAGCTTGCTCTGTGATCATCGACACCCTTGGTCCGACGGTTTCCGGCGTAACCGATAGCGAGAATTACAATACCGGGAAAGCGGCAACTTTTACCGAGGCAACGGCAACGCTGGCCAAGAACGGTGGAACCCCTGGGGAGTACACTTCGGGTACCACCATCAGTGAGTCGGGAAGCTATACTCTGGTTGTAACGGACACGGCCGGTAACCACACGGTGGTAGCATTCACCATTACCATGAAAAAAATCTTAAGCACCATCACCGCACCGGTGGCAATTACGGGCGTGGCAAATGGTACGGCTAAAACAGCCGCCGCTCTGGGGCTGCCCGCCAAGGTAACACTGAATACTGACAGCGGTGAGGTGCAGGCAGATGTGACATGGGATGTAGCCGCCAGCACTTATCAATCGTCCAGCTCTGCGGAGCAAAGCTTTACCGTTAGCGGAACGGTTACTTTACCGAGTGATGTGATCAATTCGGGGAGCATTCCCCTTACAACGAGTATTAGTGTGACGGTAAAGAGAGCATCCAGTTCCAGCGGATCGTCTTCCGATCATTCTTCTTCCGGCGGTGGTTCCTCCACCTCTTCTGCTTCAAAGCCGACGGAGTCGGTCACCGGCGGAACCACTAATACGGCAATCGTTGACAAAAACGGAACCGCAAGTGTTGGTGTTACCGATCAAAATATTGCCGACGCGATAGCCGATGCCAGAGCGCAGGCTGCTCAAAGGGGCGCTGATGCAGGCGAAATCACGGTGGCGATCAATGTTTCTACCGGCAGTGCAAATCCTTCTACCCTGAGTGTGAATCTGCCGAGAACCACTCAGCAGCAGGTCATTAACAATGGGATTGCCGGTATTGAGCTAATCGTTAACCGTTCTGATTTTACACTAGGCATGAATCTCGCGGCGATTTCCGAAATTAACCGGCAGGCCAATGCCGATGTGCAAATTACCGCGACCAGATCGCGTGATCCTCAGTTGAGACCAGCGGCCAGAAACGCCATTGGCAGCCGCCCGGTTTATGATTTCCACGCTACCTATCAGAATGGTACCCAGAGCGTAACGAATTTTGGGGACGGAAGAATTTTTGTCAGTATCCCTTATACGCCGGCGAGCAATGAGGCAGTGGGGTATCTGTACATGGCTTATGTGGACGGCAGCGGCAACGTTACCCGTGTTCCGGGCTCTGCCTATGACAGGAACAGTGGCTGCCTGATCTTTGAGACCAATCACTTATCTGTATACGGTATCGGGTATTCAGCGCCGAGCGCCAAATTCACCGACATCAGCAGCCATTGGGCAAAGGAATCCATCGATTTTGCGGTTGGACGCGGACTTTTCGGTGGCAGAGCGAGCGGAAAATTTGGGCCCGACACCGCTATTACAAGGGGCGATTTTATCACCGCTCTGGGCAGGCTTGCCAGAGCAAATGTCAGCAGCTACACGAAGAGCAGCTTTACGGACGTTCCAGCAAACTCCTACCACCTTCCCTATATCGAGTGGGCCTGCAAAAACGGCATCATTCAGGGCGTTGGCAGCAATCGGTTTGCGCCGGAGCGCGCTATCACCCGTGAAGAAGTCGCGGCTGTTCTTCAAAACTATGCCAAAGTGACCGGCTACATTCTGCCGGTTACCCGCGAGGCAGTCACTTTTGCAGACGGCACCAGCATTGGTAGCACCGACCAGAATGCAGTCAGAACCATGCAGCAGGCCGGTGTCGTGATGGGCGGCAATAACAACAAATACAGCCCGAAGGCGGCGGCCACCCGTGCGGAGATTTGCGCGATGTTGTACCGCTACGTCAAGCTGACCATTGACCCCGCCACTGCACAGGGCTGGGCGAAAAACGACAGCGGGCAGTATATGTACTACAAAGACGGCAAAGCACTCATTGGCTGGCAGACGGTGAACGGCAAGGTATATTGCTTTGACAGCAGCGGCGGTGCCTATGCAAACGGATGGAGAAAAAACAGTAAGGGAGAAAGCTTCTACCTTTCTTCGAACGGCAGCGCCGTTACCGGTTGGCAGACAATCGCAAGGAAGCGCTACTACTTTGATGCCTACGCGAATATGGTAGCTGGTCAATGGCTCCAGGTGGACAGCAGGTGGTATTATTTCTACGCAGACGGTTCCCTGGCCCAAAACACCACGATTGGCGGTTACCAGGTGGATGCGAACGGTGTACGAAAAGCATAACCAAATGAATAAAAATCAGCGCACAGACTGGATTTTCCAGCCCGTGCGCTGATTTTTTTGTCTTGCAGAATAAAAGGCGAGGTGCAAATGGCAGCCTGCCATTCCATTGAAGTTTTGAAAGGAGCAATCAGGCCGAATTCTGCGCCAATTCGGGGCGGCCGGTTTTGAGAAAGGCCTTTTTGATAAAATGAACGAGTACAATGGCAACCGGTAAAATAACCCCTGCCGTAAAGGAATACGAAATCCAAACATATTTGTCCCAGTAAGCCAGGTAAGCGCTGCTTGGGTACACAATATTGGAATAAATCAGCACTAAAAATAAAATAGGGAGTACAATTTTTCGGTAATCCCTTAAATGCAGCAGGCTCGAGATTCCCTGAATGCCTGCGTAAAAATAACAAAAACCTTTGAAGAATAAGGTGACGAGCCACGCGCAGACAATAAGCCCTTCTACGCGGGACAAAAAACCAAAGCTGATCTGCTTTGCGAGAAAATAAGTGGAATATGTGGAAATGGAGGTTACGTGGGTTCCCAGTACCAAAATCGACATCAGCATAATCAAAAACATGATCAAGGAACCCAGAAAGTATCCCTTGAGCATCGACTTTAAGGCGGAAGAGGAATGATCCGTGTGAATCGGATAGATCATGTTTAAAAAAATCAGCGGCCAGATACGATAGCTGGTAATAAACAGGCTTCCCTTCAGAATCGGATAGAACCCGTTTTCCAGCACCGGAAGAACGTAATTAATTTGAATATTGGTGATATTTGTGATAATCAGGAAGGACAAAATGATAATGGCAAGCCTTAATAACATCTCAGAGGAACGCGCAGTGGTTTCAAGACCATAGAGTAAGCCGATTGCAAGAATAACAATGATCAATAGATTGACGGCGTAAACGGGCGAAAGAATGAGGTATTCTGTCGTGATAAACTGGCCGATATAATCGGTAATTTGTATTCCGCTGTGGATGCAGAAAATAATAAAATAAATGGAAATGATTCCACCCAGCCATTTGCCGAACACCGTATTGATGATCTGAATTAAATTTTTGTTGGGGAACAGCTTCCCCAAATAGTAATAGAGCAATAGGAAAACGACACCAAACACGCTGGAGAGAAGAGAGGCAATCCATCCGTCGCGTTGACATAATTCTGTAACTGGGGAAGCAACAACAATGATGGACGAGCCACAGGTGGCACAGGCAGTCAGCGAAAATAACTGATGGTTGGTAATTATTTCTTTATTCATGTTTTCTCTCAACCTAAAATTGATTTTACTACAATTACAATGGGGCTTAGAAAAGACGCGATCGCATCAGAGGGGTTGAATACTTTAATATCAACACTCACTAATATTCCTACCACGGCGCTAAACAGTAAGATGATAGAATATAGAATCAGTTCTTTGTGCAAACGTCCTCTTAGCATTTTGGGAATTTCAATCCAAGACAAAAGAAACACAAAGACAATGATTAAGACAATTGCAATAACGCCCATAAGTTACTCCTCTTTGGAGAGAAATGATTGGCTGATGGAATCTGTTCCAATGATCTTCACATCAGCTTCAATTTCAACAGGCAGATGGACAAAGCCGGTGTCGTTCCAGCTGCTTTTTAACGATTTCCACAGCTGTGGGTCTGCCCGGTGAAGGGTGTCGCCAAATCCCAAAAAATCGCTTTTCAATGCCTTTGCTTTTGTTACAGTGGTCATACAGGTCTCTTTTAGCTTTTCCTCCGCCAGCACCTGTATTTTATTCAGGTTTTCTTGTTTTGTAATATCAAAATTCCCATCGATATTTTGTACCGTAGACAGCATTTCTATTTTTACTTTCATTTTTGGAGTCCCTCCAGACATTGATATTTCCTGCTTGGCAGAACCCTTTTTCATATTCAGTGTAATTTTGCCGGTTTCCTTTCCTTCCAGAACAAAAGCGGAAGAAACGATATTTCCAGAAATATAATTGCAGCCTTGGCTTTCCCCTTCATTGAGCCACCCAACTAGCTTGTCTACTTTAAAAATTGCGTTGCCGCTCAATTGAATTGGGTCATTCTGTGTCTTTTTTAAATCCTCTAAAGAACTATTTGGAGTATCGGATTTTATTTCAACGCCCGTAATGACGGCGTTTACTCCACTGTTTACAATACAATTCACCAGCTCCGTCAATTTGATTTCGTTTGTTTCTGCCCAGATTTGCTGAGAAATCACAATTGATGAATTGATTTTTGCCGAGGGATCGTTGTCCAGCTTTGTCAAGTTATTCAAAACCTTGTTCGCCGTGGTTCCCTTTGCAACGGTAAAATACAGTTCCGAGCTGGTTTGATAATGGCGCAGTAAAAAGTCGGTTGCCTCTGCGATTCCTTCTTTTGCGAACGCTTCTCCGAACACAATTGTCTGCATATGAGTGCCAACCAGTTTTCTGGATAATTCGGTACTCATGCTCCGTAAGACTTGTAAGATGCTGTCTCCTTGTGCCGTCACCACCACCACTGCTGCTTCGTTGGTGGTTTTCTGTGCGGCAATGGCCCGTGGATTTAAGACCTGCGCAGTAATCATAATTTTTCCATCACTTGTTTTATCAAATCCCAGAGCTGTTGCAAACCCCAGCTGATTTAATTCGTTGCGGTCCCAGCAGCCTGTTAATGCGAAAAGGCTGAGAACTAAAACCAGAAGTAATGCGAAGATATTTTTCTTCACAGCATGTCATTTCCTTTCGGGAGTATGGGTCTGACCCTTTTGAGTGGGGCCGTTCATACTGCACCTCTCTGTTTTCGCTTTGCTGATTAAACTCGGATATTGCTTGATTGACCATAGCGGAGCGCGGAAAATTGCATCTTGATTTTTCTTTGATAATACAGGGGCAAAGGGGGCCATGTACGGAACGCCAAGAGATTTGAGTTTGCAAAGATGAAGGGTAAGTCCGATGATACAAATGAAGATTCCATACAGCCCCATAAAGGCGGCTAGCAGCATGAAAATAAACCGAATAATTCGTAAAGCATCCGCCATAGAGGTGCTGGGAATACAAAAGCTTGCGATAGCGGTAATCGACACCACGATCACCATTGCGGCCGAAACAAACCCAGCCTGAACGGCGGCTTGGCCCAGTACCAGAGCGCCAACGATGGAGATGGCGGGGCCGATTGCCCGAGGCATTCGGATTCCTGCTTCCCGTAAAATTTCAAATGTGATTTCCATGATGATTGCTTCCCAAAAAGCAGGCAGAGGAACGCCTTCGCGTTGGGCCGCAATATTCAGCAGCAGGGGTGTGGGGATTAATTCCTGGTCAAATGTTGTTAAAGCAATATACACGCCCGGTACCAAAACCGTTAAAAAGAGCGAGAGCAGGCGAACTAACCGAAATAGTGCCGAGGCAAATGGACTGTGGTAATGGTCTTCGCTGGAGATGAAAAACTCCATAAAGGTGGTGGGAGCGATCAGGGAGTAGGGGCTGCCGTCCACAAAAATCGCGATTTTCCCCTCCAGAAGGGCAGAGGACACGGTGTCTGGGCGCTCTGTGTTATAAATAGTTGGGAAAAGGGAATATGGGTCATCCTTAATCAGTTCCTCAATATTTCCGCTTTCAAAAATACCGTCGATCTGAATTTTACCGATCCTCTTTTTTACCTCATTGATATTGCTCTCCTGAGCGATGCCGTCAATATACAGAAGCGTCACATTGGTTTTTGTAATTGTCCCCAGCTTCAAAGGCTCGATCCGCAGGGATTGATCCTTGATTCTTCTCCGTATTTGAGAAATATTGTTTTCAATTTTTTCGGTAAAGCCTTCTTTTGGCCCTCGGATTACGGTTTGAGAGGTGGGCTCCTCAATCGCTCTTCCCTCCGGGCCATAGGTGTTGTAGCAAAGAAAGGGCTCGATTCCGTCAAATATAATAACCGTATGGCCCTCTAATATTTGCTGAATGATTTCCTCGTCATTCGAACCGGTTGTGACATTCGAGCCGCATAGGGGGGTGTTTTGCAGCATTTCAAAATAGATTTCTGTTTTGTTTCCTATGCCTTTGATCGAGTTAGAGAGCTTATTGATCTCCAGACTCATTTCTCTAATCTTCGCTTTGTCAACAAGGCTGCTGAAAAAAATGATCGCAATCAAAACATTGCTTAAACCTTCATGCAGCCGCATCCTTTGAATTGAAAGATCGCTGCCGTTGCCCAGTTGCTGCCGAATCCAGTCGATCTTGGAATCAACGGAGATCGAGTTATCTTTTTTCATATCGTTACCTGCTGCAATTATTTTTCTGCACTTTTCATTTAGATGCATTTGAACTATTATGGCTGTTCACCGCCAATATTATGTAAGTTTTTTGGAAAAGACGATTTGCGATCCAAGCTTTTCTCGCTGGAAATGCTTTTTATTTCACGATGACTTCAGAAATCTGTTATATCACCATGTATGAGGAATCACGGACAATCATTTTTCTCTTTCTTATAGAAACGGTCTGCCGCCTGTTTTCATACAGACGGCAGACCGTTTCTCTTTTGAGAATGTTATTAATGTTTAATAAAAATGTTTTCAAATATACTCTTTGCTGCCGGGGTGGCGGCCAGCCCGCCCTGCGCGGTTTCGCGCAGCTGGGTTGGCAGCAGCTTGCCGGTGTGGTACATCGCGCCGATCACCTGATCAGGCGGGATCACGCAGCGCTGGCCCGCCAGCGCCCAATCCGCGCAGAGCAGGGCGTTCACGGTCTGGGAGGCGTTGCGCTGTGCGCAGGGTACCTGTACCAGCCCGGCAACCGGGTCGCAGACCAGCCCCATTGCGTTCATCAGGCAGAAGCTCCCGGCGTGCAGGGCTGCTTGCGGCGAGCCGTGGCAGAGCTCAACGGCGGCGGCCGACGCCATGGCGGCCGCCACGCCGCACTCTGCCTGGCATCCACCCTCCGCTCCGGCTACCGTAGCGTTGCGCGTAATCACCGCCCCAAGCCCCGCGGCGGTTAACAGGCCGCACAGGGTTTCCCGCAGAGTCAATCCTTGCTTTTCCCGCACAGAAATCAGCACCGCAGGCAGAATCCCACAGGCACCGGCAGTGGGAGCCGCACAAATTTTGCCCATCGCCGCGTTGACCTCACTGCACGAAAAGGCCATGGCCATGGAGTGGTTCATCCAGGAGCCGCACAGAGAAGTGTCTGTCTTGGAGTATTCGTTTTGAATCTGGCTGACGCCGGTAATCAAGCCACCAATGGCGTGCTGTGGGCAGGAAAGCGCCTTGGTCGCCGAGCGTTCCATCACTCGGTAGGTTTGTTCCAGGCGGTCAAATACTTCCTCCTCTGTCTTTTCTGTCAGGGCGGTTTCGTTCTCCAAAACAATTTGCCACAGGGGAACAGTCCGTTCCTGTGCTTCGTTCAGCAGTTCTTCTGCGGTACGGTACACGGTACTTCCCCCTCTCTGAAAAGATTAATCGCGCGCACCTGAAACACGTTTGGGACAGTTTTCAGCTGCTCGGCGGCCTGCTTCGGAATGGCTTCGTCGGTTTCGATTGTGCAGAGCGCGGTGCCGCCCTTTTGCAGTCGGCTGACCTTCATTACCGCGATGTTGATCCTATATTCCGCCAGAACCCCGGTTAGCCTACTGATGACCCCAGGGCGGTCCTGATAGCTTAAAATCAGTGCCGGCGACTGCGCGGTGTAGTGCGTGGGGAAATCGTCGATCTGCGTAATAATGATCTGTGCGCCGCCGATGGAGGAGCCGATGACCCGGCTGATCAGGTGATCCTGCCGGTAAAAACTGAGGACGGCTGTGTTTTCGTGCGCTCCTTCCAGCTTCGTTTCGTAAAAATCATACGAAAGGCCGGCTTGCTTTGCCATCTCAAATGCGTTTGGCAGTCGCTCGTCGTCTTCATAATACCCCAATGCGCCGAACACCAGCGCCCGGTCGGTTCCGTGGCCGCGGTATGTTTTCGCAAAGGAGCCGTGCAGCCCAAACGATACACGGTCAAACGGCTCTCCTGCAATGATCCTCGCGACCCGGGCCAGCTTAGCCGCGCCCGCAGTGTGGGAGCTGGAGGAGCCGATCATGATTGGGCCGATCACCTCAAAAACACTGAGTTCCATATTTTTTGCCTCTTTCGCATGTTTTTTTCGAATTTACCCGACTCAGGAGCGGAATCGTTTTCTCAGGAATTATTGTTTCCCCAAAAGGAGAGAAATCAATTTTTAATCAATTATATTCGTGTTTTTACCTATCAAATCTAAAGTATTACTGTAAAACTACGATAATATAAGAAGAATGATTTTTAATCTCATAGAATAAATAGAGTTTGCGTTTTCCGGGTTTCGAAGGAATTCTTTTTTCGTCAATCACTGCTTTCTCCAAAAAACAAGGTGAACAGAGTGGGTCTGACTGAAATGAATCAGGGACGCTGCAAAGCAATCGTAATAACACCTACTGTTATTATAATGCTTTGCGGCTTTTTCTACTTCTTGGTTTGGAAAAACAGGGGAATATCAGAAAGGCAAGGGGAAACAATTTGAAAAAGCAAATTTTCAGGAAAAAAAAGGAATTGCAGTTAAAGCACAAAATTGTGCGTTTTGTTGGTATTCTGTTACTTGAAATTGTCGTGGTATTATCCGGGCTGTCCTTTTTCTTTTTAGATGGCGCGTTCGGCGCGGTGAACGATCAGCAAAAAACGGCGTTTGACAATCAGGCAAAAAATGCGGTGGATACCGTCATCAGCGATTTGCAGGCGAACGAGGAACGACGGAAGACCGGAGAGATCACCGAGCAGCAGGCGCTCCAGAATGCGCAAACGATCGTGCGCGACACCCGCTACAATAATGGTGAAGGTTATTTGTGGGCGGATGAAAAGAACGGTTTGTGTGCCGTACATATGAATAAGGATTATGAGGGTCAGATGCGCTACGACGTACAGGATAAGCAGGGGAATTATTATATTCGCAACCTGATTTCCGCCGGCGACAACGGGGGTGGATTTACCGAATTCTATTTTACAAAGCCCGGGAAGGATGGCGTCTTTAAAAAGAGAGCATATACGGAGCTGTTTGAACCCTATGGGTGGTATATCAGCACGGGAAACTATTTTGATGATATTGAGACAAGCATGGCCCATAATCAGCAGGAGCAGCGCAAGGATGGAATGATTCTGGTTGCTGTCAGCATTATTGTGGGAGTGCTAAACCTGGTCTTTATGCTGCGTTGGGTGGCAAAGCTGACCAAGCCGATCGAGTCAGTTACTGAGCGCTTGGCTCTGCTTTCAGAGGGGGATGTGCATACACCGCCAGCCGAGCTTGTGGAAAGCCAGGATGAAACCGGGCGGCTGACCCTTGCCTGCAAAACGCTGATTGAAACAATGGCCGGTATGATTGGGGACGTAACACAACATCTGGATCACATCTCTAAGGGAGATATGCGCGCCACAGTCAGCCACGATTATATGGGGGATTTTCAGCCGATTGGGGAATCCCTGGCCCTGATTTACAGCTCGCTGAATGAAACACTGCGGACGATCAGCCTTTCGGCCGAGCAGGTAAATGCCGGGGCGGATCAGGTTTCTTCCAGCTCCCAGTCGCTGGCGTCAGGCGCTTCCGAACAGTCCAGCTCTGTGGAGCAATTGGCGGATTCTGTTGAGAAGGTTGAGGCGGCCGCCAATCAGAACGCTGCTGGAGCGCAGGAGGTATCCGGTCAGGTGGGTCTTGTTACCGAAGACATGAGCCGCACGAAGGAACAGATGAACAAGCTGAACACAGCGATGGAGCAAGTGAAGGAGACCTCTTCCAAGATTGGGGATATTACGAGCCTGATCGAATCAATCGCACAGCAGACAAACATTCTGGCCCTGAACGCTTCCATCGAGGCGGCCAGAGCCGGTGCGGCCGGCAAGGGCTTTGCCGTTGTTGCGGCAGAGGTGGGCTCACTTTCCTCTAAGACGGCACAGGCGGTCAAAGAAACCGGCAGCCTGATCGCAAGCGCCATTTCGGCCATTTCCGAAGGAGCCAGACTGACGCAGACGGTTTCTGAAATGGTGGATGATAGTGTGGAGAAAACGAATGCGATTTCTGCGGCAGTCAGTGAAATAGAAAAGGCTTGCATTGAGCAGGCTCAGGAGATTTCCCGTATTACGCAGGGGTTGGAGCAGATTTCGAGTGTGGTGCAGTCCAACGCGGCTGCGGCGGAAGAAAGCTCCGCATCGAGTGAAGAACTATCTTCGCAGTCTCAGCTGCTGTATCGCGAGCTGGACAAGTTCCGTTTGTTGAATTCTTCGGGCATGCGCCCATCTGATGCGGAAAGAGCGGATTTTGGATACGGCTTTGGGCACGAGTAAATAAAAACGGGGTTTCCCCGGCAGGCGTCGCCTGCCGGGGAAATTGTTTTACTTCGGCTCTCCCCAGTGCTCTTTTTCGGCTTGACGCACCAGGACGGAGAGCTGATGAAGCTTTTTGTCCTGCTCCTCCATTTTGAGATACAGCAAAATTTGGTTTTTTACAATGGCGTTTAGTGTGTGATTAATGAGTCTTAGTTGCAAATTCACTTTCTGTTTCATGCATAATCCCTTTCTCGCCGAATTTTACCAGCTTTTTCCAAAATTCTCTATTATTGTATCATGAAAAAATAGGATGGAAAATCCATAAAACGACCCTTTTCGCGCAAAATTTTTTTGGATGAAAGAAAAAAGATGCATCCATCCACAACAAGTGGACGGACACATCTTTTTGTTTTTTTATATCTTACTCTTTATCGCTTTTTTCTGAAGTAAGACCCACGACCTGATCCACCGGCAGGGAAAACACGAATGCGTCTGCGTCTGTTCCGGAACCGTGAGCTTTCATCATAGCCTGCATAATTCCCTTTTTCAGGGATTGATGAGTTAGAATGAGAATCAGTTCTTTCTCCGGCTTTAAGATCAGGCCGAAAAAAGTTTCTAAATTTTCCAGCCCCGACCCGGTGGCGTGTACCACCGTTCCGCCGGTTGCTCCAGCCGCTTTGGCATCTTCCATAATTTCGGCGGAAAAACCCTGGTTCGCAATCACCAGTATCATGCTGTGCTCAAATGTTTGCTCCATGAGAAACCTCCTATACAGTCAAACGGTATCTTTTTCCGGCAGGGGGGTATCTTCTTTGATTTCGGTTTCAGAGGATGGTTTCGCGTCCGGCCCACGGCCCGCAGAAGCATTTTCCTCCTCCGGTTCTCCGGCAGCCTCGTTCCGCTCGGGAACGGGTTTTCCGTCCAAATCCGCAGCTCCTTCACCGAGCTGTGGGGCGGCTTGTGCAACGTCAGTGTCCATGTCGATGATCAGATCATCCGAAGCATCGGCAGCCTGCAGCTCCAGAGAGGCGGCCTTCCCGCTCTTGTACTGGAACAGAATGCCGATCCCCTGAATTGTGATCAGGGGCAGTGTGGCGATCATGGCAATCATGCCGAATGCATCGGTCATTACATTTCCGCCCAGCGCTTCGCAGACGCCCACGCCGAACGGGAGCAGGAACGCTGCGGCCATCGTACCGGCGGCCACTCCACCGGAATCGAATGCGATCGCGGTAAATACCTTGGGGGTAAAGCGCGTCTGCAGCAGGGCGATGGCATAGCCGGGCAGCAGAAAATACCAGATGTCGATCTGATACATGATTCGGATCATCGAAAGGCATACCGCAAGGCTGACGCCGACGGAAAGCCCAATCTGCATCACTCGCTGCGAAATCGCGCCGCTGGTGATATCCTCCACCTGCTTGTTCAGAATGTGTACCGCAGGCTCCGCCGCCACGATAAAAAATCCCAGTAGGGCGGAAAGTGGGAGCAGAATCCAGTTGTGGGAGAATTTTGCGATATGTCCGCCCAAAAAGCGGCCCACGGGCATAAAGCCGACGTTGACGCCCGTCAGAAAGATCGACAGGCCCAGTATGGTATAGAGAATACCCACCAGTATTTTGATCAGCTTTGTGCGCGAAAGTCGCAGTCGCAGTATCTGCAGCAGGATAAAAATGGTCAAAATCGGCAGCAGTACGGCAATCACCTCTTCGAGGGAGGCGATAAACTGTGTAGCGTATAGCAACGGGATCTGCGAAAGACTGTCCAGCTCCGCCGGTGACTCAAACGCAAAGCCGGAGGAGGAGGAATCATAAAAAAAGCCCATAATCAGTACGGCGAGAATTGGGCCGATGGAGCAAAGCGCACACAGGCCGAAGCTGTCTTCTTCGCTGTTCTTTCCAGAAAGGACGGTGGAAACACCCATGCCGAGTGCCAGAATAAATGGCACTGTGATGGGGCCGGTGGTTACGCCGCCGGAATCAAAGGCCACTGCCAAAAAATCGGGAGAGATCATTCCCGCAATCAGAAAAACCAGCAGGTACGAAGCAATAAATAAGTGTGCCAAATTGATCTGGAACACAATGCGCAGCAGTGCCAGCAGCAGAAAGAACCCCGCACCAAGGGCAACCGCTCCCACCAGAACCTGGTCGGGTACGGCAGGTACCTGCTTTGTCAGCACCTGCAGGTCGGGCTCCGCGATCGTGACGACCACACCGATCAAAAAGCCGCCGCCCGCGATCCAGCCGATTTTTTTGGACCGCGTCAGCTCTGAGCCTATGGCCTCGCCCATGGGAATCATCGCCATGTCTGAGCCAAGAGTAAAGATACTCAGGCCAATCACCAAAAGCACCGCACCGGCCAGAAATAAAGCTACGGTGGTTAAGGGCAGTATAAATGAGAAGGCAAGAACTATGGCGCAGATCGGCAGAACGGACTGGGTGGATTCTTTTAGTGAGTCAATTAAAATGTCTCTCATTCCTTACTTCCTTTCGCATCTATCTTCGGATGGGGTCTTAGCGGCCGCCGGCGAAAGAAAGGGGGTCGGCAGGCGTCTGGCACTGATAAGACCGATCCGGAATCTCTAAAAATGGTTAGGTTACTTAACTAGTATAACATAGATCGCAGGGGGAGAAAAGGCTTTCTTTCCCGAATTTCCCCAAAAATGGCAGACTGCTGGGGTGAATCAGGGCAGAAAAAATCCCCTGCCTACCCGTAAAACGGGGCAGAACAGGGGAGGGTGCTTCTGTTTTCAGGGAAGTCACATCCAGTTTTTTTTCGCGGCCACCCAAGTGGTCAGGTAGCCAAACACGATGCTGCTGTAATACGCGAGAATGCGCCACAGAAGAATCGCGGGGAAAATCGCAGAGCCGAACATGTCGTGGAAGAACAGGTAAAACCCGCCCTCCGCACCGCCGGAGGAACCCGGCAGGGGAACAAATGCCGCGGCCATCACAACAAAGGTATCCGCCGCCATCATGGTGTAGAAGGGAGCGCCGTGCAGGTTAAAGCTGCGGTGAATCAGGTAAGGAATAATGCTCGCGCAGGTGATCTGCACCAGCGTCAGCAGGCCTGCTTTCACATAAAGCGTGGTAGAACGGCCCATCAGCGCCGCGCCGTCGTGGAACTTATACAGCTGACTGCGAATTTTGCGGTACAAGCGCTTCGGGTGGCGGCACCACTTCATGTGCAGCAGAATAGCCATGAGAAAACGCAGCAGCTTTTGCGTGAGGCGGGTGTTAAACATCACGATCAAAATTACGCTGATAATTGTCATGTTGATGACCAGCGTCAGGAGAATGACAAGGGCAATATTGTCAAGTACAGCTTGAAAGTACGAAAATTCCGTCGCAATAAAGAACAGGCTGTACACCATCATAACGATCTGATAAATCAGAGATTTCAGCGCGATGACTGCGCTGGAGGCTCCCGCGCTCATCCCCATTTTATCCATCGTGTAAATTTCCATCGGCTCACCGGCGGAAAAGGGAGTCAGCGCGCTGTACAGAAAGCCGATCATCCCAACGGTAAAGGATTTGCGGAAGGACCAAGAAGGATCCAGATGACGGCACAGCAGATAGAGAACGTAACCTTCAATCGCGTAGCGGGCCAGCACAGCAAGCAGCGCAATCCCCAGCCACCGAAGGCGAATATTCTTTGAAATATGGAGCAGGGTCTCCACACCGTCGGTTGTAAACAGAAAGTAGAGAATGACGCCGATGGAAAGGAACAGAGTAATGGTGGTAAACCATTTTTTTTGTTTTTCTTTCTTAGGGTCTTCAGATTTTTTGAAATTGGAAGACGAGCCTTGCATCCTTCCATCCCCCTTTCCCGCTTGGTTTAGCCCGGGCGTACCTACGCCGCAGCGGCTTGGCAGGCGTTCAGTGGTAGTTTGCTTTTGCAGTCTTTCCGTCCAAAACATTCCCATTATATCATCAATTATAAAACAAGCCAATAAAAATTCACCCGCGTGGTCGAAACCACCAGGCTGATCCATCCTTGTTTTCCGGGCATTGATAGCGTTATTTCGCTTTCGCCATGGGGTTTATTATATCATAAATCATCAAATAAGCTTACCAAAACCGGCTAAGGCTTTGAATTAACAGATTGATGATTCCATGCTCTCTCAGCCGCCAAAAGCTTTGCTTCGGCCTGCGGCGTGAGGTTATTATATCATAAATCCTCAAACCGGTTTAGAATCATTCCCATCATAGTTGCGCAATTGCATTGCTGATGATTCAATGCTCTCTCAGCCGCCAAAAGCTTTGCTTTTGCGTGCGGCGTGAGGTTATTATATCCTAATTATTACAGAAAATAAAGTTTTTTCCTTTTTATGACCGCAGAAGCGGGATTTTTGCTCGAAAAAGACAAAAAACCACAGACTGCGGCTCTGCTTTTAGAGAGCCGCAATCTGTGGCTGAAAATCGCATCGTTTATTTCGTTTTCAAGGCACGCATGGCGTTCAAAACGGCGATCAGTGCAACGCCTACGTCGCCAAACACGGCGGCCCACATAGTGGCGATTCCGAATGCGGCCAGAACCAGAATGATGGCCTTGACACCCAGCGCGAACCAGATGTTTTGCCAGACAATGCGGCGGGTCTTTTTTGCAATTCTCACCGCGGTGGGGAGCTTCGAAAGCTCATCGGTCATCAGAACAATGTCTGCGGCCTCGATTGCGGCATCGGAGCCGATACCACCCATGGCGATTCCAATGTCGGCGCGGGCCAGCACCGGTGCATCGTTAATGCCGTCGCCCACGAACGCAAGTTTCCCTCCGGGAGCCTTTTGTTGATCCAGCAGCTCCACGCGCTCTACCTTCTGATCAGGCAGAAGCTCGGCGTAAACGGTGTCAATACCGATGGCTTCGGAAACACTTTCGGCCACTGTACGGCTGTCTCCGGTCAGCATCGCAATGGTACGTACCCCCGTCTGACGCAGCGCTTCCACTGCCTTTTTGCTGTCGGGCTTGATTTCGTCGGAGATCACCAGGCAGCCGGCATATTTACCGTCTACCGCCAAATATACCAGAGAGCCGGGGCGGGACACGGGTTCAAACAGAATTTTTTCCGATTCCATCAGCCGGCTGTTTCCGGCCAGAACTGTTTTTCCGTCGATCATGGCGCGGATGCCGTGACCGGCAATTTCGGTATGCTCCAGTGCCTGACTTTCGTCAATGGGCTGGCCGTACGCTCTTACAATCGACTGGGCAATGGGGTGGGTGGATACGCTTTCCGCCAGCGCAGCATAGCGCAGCAGCTCTGCTTTTTCCATTTTCTCCGGCAGAATGTCTGTCACGGTAAAGTTGCCTTTGGTAAGAGTGCCGGTTTTATCAAACACAACCGTATCCAGAGAGTTGAGAGCTTCGAGATAATTGCTTCCCTTAATCAGGATTCCCTGACGCGACGCCGCGCCGATTCCGCCAAAGAAGCTCAAGGGGATCGAAATCACGAGCGCGCAGGGGCAGGACACAACCAGAAATGCTAGAGCACGGTAAATCCAGGTGTGAAATTCCGCGCCGGGGATCACCAGTGGAGGAAGGATCGCCAGTGCCACCGCGGCAAATACGACTGCCGGGGTGTAATAACGGGCAAACTTGGTAATAAAGTTTTCGGTGGGGGCCTTTTTACCGCTGGCATTCTGCACCAGCTCCAGAATTCTGGACGCGGTGGAATCGCCGAATTCCTTTTGTACCTGAATTGTCAAAAGGCCGCTCTGGTTGATGGAGCCGGATAAAACCTCGCTGCCGGGCTGCACATCTCTCGGCAGGGATTCCCCCGTTAAGGCTGAGGTGTCGAGGGAGGAAACACCCTGCACCACCACGCCGTCCAGCGGAATTTTCTCACCGGTCTTCACCAGAATCAGGTCGCCGATTCCCACCTCTTCGGGCGAAACGCGGCGAACCTCGTCGCCCAGCTTGAGGTTGGCGAAATCGGGGCGAATGTCCATCAGTGCCTTAATCGAGCTGCGAGAGCGGTTGACCGCTATATCCTGAAACAGCTCGCCGACGCGGTAAAACAGCATAACTGCAACGCCTTCCGGGAACTGCCCGATGGCAAACGCGCCGACGGTGGCGACTGACATTAAAAAGTTTTCGTCAAAAATTTGCCCGCGCTGAATGTTCCGCACGGCCACGAGAAGAATCTCGCCGCCGATTAGAAGGTAAGCGGCCAGAAAAAGAAGAAACGATGGAAGCTCCGCCATTGGAATCGCCATGGCGGCGACAAACAGGACTACGCCGATGGCAAGCAGAATACGGGAAAGGCGCTCCTTTTTTTCATCCTCGTCCCCGTCGGTTTCCTCCTCGCGGAAAGAAACTGTGACGTCCGGTTCCAACTCGCCAATGATGCGAACCGCCTCGCGGGTCAGCGCCGGCAGGCTTTCCCGGTCGTCGGCTTTGAGCAGGACGCGCTGTGCGGCAAAGCTCACCTGTGCCTCGCGTATGCCGTCCAGCTTTTGTATTTCGCGCTCTATTTTTGCCGCGCAGTCTGCGCAGTCCAAACCCTTTAGGTACAATATCCGTTCACCGGCCTGTACGGTTTTGCGCTCGGTGAGCCGGATGTCCGGCTCATGGCTCTGGGCAATCTCCTGCATTTTGCCGGAAAGCTCGTCAAAACGCTCTTCATCCACAAGCTCTACCTGCAGTGTTTTTGAAACAAAATTGAGCGAAGCGTGCGAAATGCCCTCCAGTTTACCGACCTCATGTTCAATTTTTGCCGCGCAGTGGGCACATCCCAGGTTTTCCACGGCGAATTCTTTGGCAGCCATCGATTGATTCCCACCTTTCCCTATACTTGTTTTTCTTTAATATGGCTCAGGCCCAGACTCAAAATGCCTCCTATGTGTTCGTCGTCCAGCGAATAGTAGACTACCTTGCCCGCCCGGCGGGATTTTACCAGCCGAGCCTGCTTGAGTACCCGCAGCTGATGCGAAATTGCAGACTGCGAAATTTCCAGCAGTTCTGCTATATCACAGACGCAAAGCTCGGTCGACAGCAGGGCGCACACGATTTTTACCCTTGTGGAATCGCCGAAGATGCGGAAAAAATCCGCCAGATCAAGCAGATGATCCTCACAGGGCATTTGTTCTTTTGCCTGCTGAATGGATTCGGGGTGAATTCCCGTCATTTCACACGGTTCAAGTTCTTCTATTCTTTCAGCCATCATTAAATTCTCCTTTGCTCATATGAACATATGAATAACTGTTCATATGTATTATATGAATCTTTGGAAAAAAAGTCAATAAATGATTGCGCTCAATTCAAAACTATTTTTACCGTTGTTTTGTACCGTAAATATGAGAAATGGGACTGTTTTTTTAATTGTCAAAATGTTATAATAACAAATTAGTTATAGTATACAGCAGAGCTGCTCCGGGTACTACTTGTCTAAAAGTGCGGAGCATTTTGTTTTGTGTCTCATACACAGCCGGCCGTGCCGTGCAAAGAAAGGACGTGAAATGAACATGAGGAAACGGGTGATTGCCGCAGTGCTGGCTTTGGCCGTGCTGTGCTCTGGCTGCTCTTCGGTCAGCCTGGACCCTCAAACCCTGATGCGTCCGCCGCGCGCCACCGGCAACAAAGAGCAGATTCACAAGGTGCTGGAGAAAAAGACGAATAACCAGCTTAAGCTGAGCTACCCGAGCCGTGGGGATTACCGTTCGGCTATTTTAATGTGGGATTTAACCGGCGACGGCACCGAGGATGCCGTTGCCTTGTATCAGAATACTGACCAGAAGGGCGGCCTGACGATTTCTTTCATTCGCGGCGGCACAGAAACCTGGACGGAGGTGGGTTCCTTCAACAGCCCGTCCACTCAGGTGGATAAGGTGTGCTTCGGCGACGTGAACCGTGACGGCGTGGATGATGTAATTGTTGGCTGGGGCAGCGTGCTGAACCAGACGTCGTCGATCAGTATTTATTCGTACCATGACGGCAAAATGACCGAGCTTTCTTATAATCAGCCTTACAATGAAATGGAAGTGCGCGATTTCGACGGAGATACCTATGATGAAATCTTTACAGCCTCCGTTTCTACGGCAGAGCAGACGGCGATTGCGCGCCTGCTGCGCGTGACGGACAATATGGTGGAAACCATCGGTTCGGCGCACCTGGATACGGGTGTGACGAAATACGCGTCGGTTACGGCAGGGATGATCAATTCCGCGCAGTACGGTATTGTGCTCGACGGCGCAAAGGCCGGTGGCAATTATGTTACAGAGGTATTGTTCTGGGATTCTCAGAAGAAGCTGCTACAGTCGCCGTTCTTTGATTCGGGAACGCAGACGGCGAACTATACACAGCGCAGTACGAGCGTGACCTCGCGCGACATTAACGGGGATACCCTGATCGAAATCCCGATTGTCAACCCGATGCCGGGGTATTCGTCGCCTTTGCCGGATGAGGCGTGCGCCGCGACAAACTGGTACCGGTACGACAGCGTGAATAATTCGCTGCAGCGGGTGATGAGTATGGTTATCAACCAGAAAAGCGGCTATTGGTTTTTGATTCCCGATATGTGGCGCGGTAAGATCACCGTAAAGGTAGACAGGGAAACTCGCTCGTTAACCTTTTATAAATGGATTCCGGCCAGCAATGCTGCCAGTAATGCGGTGAACAATTCCACTGCGGGCGCGGTTGGCACGGGTCTGCTCAAGCTGCAGGAATTCACCGAGCAGGAATGGAACGCCGGGGTGGTTACAAAGGGCTTTTACAAGTTGCAGGAAAAAAATGCCGTTGTTTACGCGGCTTCCATTCTTCAGCCAGATGATCCTCTGGCCTTGAACATTAACGATATTACGAACGGCTTCCGGCTGATGACATCGCAGGAATAAGAGAGGCAGAGGAGGAATCAGACAATGAAGAGAATATTGGTAGCGGAGGATGAGCAGACCATTCGCGAGTTTGTTGTGATTAATCTCAAACGCGCGGGCTACGAGGTGACTGAGGCGGAAAACGGAGACCAGGCTCTGGTGCTGTACGAGCAGGAAAAAGGCATGTTTGATCTTGCAATCCTCGACATTATGATGCCGGGGGAGCACGACGGCCTGGCGGTCTGCCGTGAGCTTCGCCAGAGAAGCGGTTCGATCGGCATTATCTTGCTCACGGCCAAAACGCAGGAGATGGATAAGGTGAGCGGCCTGATGATGGGTGCGGACGACTATGTGACAAAGCCGTTTTCCCCCAGCGAGCTGGTTGCCCGCGTAGATGCGGTGTACCGCCGAGTGGCGCTGGCGGAAATGCGCAGCGGCAACAACTTCCGCGAAGAAATCCGTTCCGGCATTTTCTCATTGAACCTGCGTAACCGCGCGTTAGTGAAAGATAATATTCCCATTGAGCTGACGCAGGTGGAATTCCAAATCATGGAATATTTCTTTTCAAACCCGGGCAAGGCGCTCGACCGATCCGACATCCTCAAGCACGTATGGGGGGATGCCTATTACGGAGAAGAAAAGATCGTGGATGTGAACATTCGGCGTCTGCGGATGAAAATAGAGGATGAACCGTCCAACCCCAAGCATATCGTTACCGTTTGGGGGCTGGGCTATAAATGGGAAGCGTAAACAGCCCGCCTGAACCGGCAGGGCGAAGGGAAAGGAGAGGATAGCATGAAGATTTGGGGCATTACCCGGCGGTGGATTCTGAACAGTCTGGGTATTATCCTGCTCATCCTTTCCGCCCTCATCCTCTGCCTTTCGCTGGTGGTGCAGGGCTATGTGTACAACGGCATTCAGCAAACCGTTAACGGGCGCTCGGGTGAGCTGACCAATGTATTTGCCGATTACGACAATAAAACGGCGGTGGAGTTTTCCGCCGCGGCTCGCACTTATGTGGAAAACTCGCCCAGCAAACAAATGATGGAAATGATGGTTCTGAGCGCCTCAGGCCGGATCCTCGTCACTTCCACGGGCTTCCCTCCTGATCAGACTCAGACCATGCCGGATGTTCAGCTGGCGCAGGGAAACAAAGATGGTTACGGCACGTGGCAGGGACGCCTTTCCTCGGGAGAAAAGGTAATGGCTGTTACACGGGTGATCCGCAACCAGGGCGGTTCGGCCCTGGGCAGCATCCGCTACATTGTCTCTCTGGAGGAAGCCGATCGGCAGATTTTCACCATTGTGGGTGGTCTGCTGGTGATGGGCTTTTTGGTCATCCTGTTTGTGGTATTTTCCAGCACCTATTTTATTAAGTCGATTGTCGACCCGATCAAGCTGATCAGCGCAACCGCCAAACGGATTGCGCAGGGCGACTTTAACGCCCGCATTCAGAACCGCCAGAACGACGAGATCGGTGAGCTGTGCGATACCATTAATAAAATGGCGGTTGAGCTAGGCACGGCGGAAAAAATGAAAAACGACTTTATCTCTTCGGTATCGCACGAGCTGCGTACGCCCCTCACGGCCATTAAGGGCTGGGCGGAAACAATGCAGGGGATGGACGACACCGAGCGCGAAACGTACGAGAAGGGCATGGGTGTCATCATCCGCGAATCGGAGCGGCTTTCGGGAATTGTGGAGGAGCTTCTGGATTTCTCGCGCATGCAGAACGGCCGCATGACACTGATGATGGACAAAATCGATATTCTGGCGGAGCTTGGCGAGGCGGTGTACATGTTTACCGACCGTGCGCAGGCGGAGGGGAAGTTTCTGGTGTATGAGGAACCGGCTCTTCTGTCCCCGGTTTTGGGCGACATTAACCGTCTGCGGCAGGTATTTGTCAATATTATTGACAACGCCTTGAAATATACAAAAGAGGGGGATACCGTCACCGTTACCGCGGAAGAAGCAAACGGGCAAATCCGCGTCGTGATCAGCGATACGGGCTGCGGCATCTCCGCAAAAGACCTTCCCAACGTGAAAAAGAAGTTTTACAAAGCAAACCAGACGGTGAGAGGCTCCGGAATTGGACTGGCTCTGGCGGACGAGATCATGCGCCTGCATGACGGCCGCCTGGAGCTGGAAAGCCAGGAAGGGGTCGGAACTGTCGTGACCATTACGATACCCACACTCAGGCAGTCCGCGCCGGAGGCAAAGCCGGCGCCTGCGACGGAAGAAAGGAATCCCGAACAAAATGTCTAGAGAAAAAACAAAAATGATCACAAGCATCGGCGGGCAGGCCGTGATGGAGGGCGTTATGATGCAGGGCCCGTTCAAAACCGCACTGGCTGTCCGCATGCCTGACAACACCGTTTCTACCGAACAGATTGCGACCAACCGCCTGCGGGACCGCCACAGCTTGCTGCGTCTGCCGATCCTGCGCGGCGTGGCCGGCTTTATTGACGCAATGGTCGTCGGCTATAAGGCGCTGAGCATCTCAGCGGAAAAGTCCGGGCTGGAGGATGACGAGCAGCCCTCCAAGTTCGACCAGTGGATGCAGAGGGTGTTCGGCGATAAGCTGATGAACGCGATTATGACATTCAGCGCCGTTCTCGGTGTGCTGATCGCCGTGGGTCTGTTTTTCTGGCTGCCCACCTGGTTGTTCAACATGGGGCAGACCTACCTGTGGGGCCCTGGCTTTGCCGAGTGGCGCACCGTATTTGAGGGCTTTTTAAAAATCGCGATCTTCATCGCTTACATTGCGTTCTGCGCCAGCCTGCCGGATATTAAACGCGTGTTTCAATATCACGGGGCCGAACATAAAACAATTTTTTGCTACGAAAATGAAGAAGAACTCACGGTGGAAAACGTTCGGCGTCACCAGCGCTTTCACCCGCGCTGCGGCACCAGCTTTATGGTGATTATGCTACTGCTCGGTATTATCGCCGGGTACTTCATTCCATTTACGAACCCCTTTGTGCGCAGTGCGGCCAAAATTTTGTGCGTGCCGCTGCTCATGGGAATCGGGTATGAGCTGATCCGCGTTTGCGGCAAATACGACAATCTTTTTACCCGCATTATTTCTGCGCCGGGCATGTGGATGCAGCGCCTGACGACCAAAGAACCGGATGATTCGATGATCGAGGTAGCGATCAGCGCCATGAAAGAAGTCATTCCGGAAAACGGAGAGGACAGAATTGTGAGATGACCTTTGAGCAGGCCTATCAACAAGGAAAAAGCTTATTACAGCGTGCCGGGGTGGAAAGCCCCGCTTTCGACACAATCTGCTTGTTTCGGCGGGCGTTTGGCATGGACCGTCAGGGTCTTCTGCTGCGGGGAGAAGAACAGGCTCCGCCCATGCAGGCCAAGGAATTTTTTCGCACCATTGAGGAGCGGAGTTCTCGCCGCCCCTTGCAGTATATCTTGGGGGAATGGGAGTTTTTCGGGATGCGCCTCGCCGTGGGGGAGGGCGTGCTGATTCCACGGGAGGAAACGGAGCTGCTGGTTTATACGGCGGCGGAGCTGCTCGGCGGGCACCCCGCGCCGCTGGTTGCGGATCTGTGCGCCGGTACGGGCGCCGTTGGGCTGGGGCTTTCCCGCTTGCGTGGCGACGCCCGCGTGACCTGTGTGGAATGGTATGAGCAGGCGTTCTCCTATCTGAACGAAAACCTGTCCCGCTACGGTGAAGACCGCATTTCGGCGGTGCAGGCCGATATTACACAGGAGGATGCCGCGCCGGAGCTTACAAACCTCAGCGCGGTGATTTCGAACCCGCCCTATATTGATTCGGCAGAGCTGCCGCAGCTTCAGAAAGAGGTGCAGGCCGAGCCGGCCACAGCGCTCGACGGCGGCGGCGACGGCCTTGACTTCTACCGGGCAATCGCGAATATCTGGCTGCCGAGGCTCAGGCCAGGCGGGATTGCCGCTGTTGAGATTGGGGAAAAACAGGCGGAGCAGGTTTCAGCGCTGTTTCGGCAGGCGGGCCTTCTTCGCATTCGGGTTCATCAGGATTTTAACGGGTTCGATCGTGTCGTTTCCGGCGTGTACCAGAGGATTTGAATTCCTGCTCGGAATTTTGAGAGGCAGGCACACAAAACATTCGTTCGATTTTTTCGCCAAATCCATTGATTTTGCGTTTGGAATACAGTATACTAGAACCAAACAACGGAACGGGCATCCTGCTTAAATACGGCGCTTTTTTCTCTGCCGAAGGCGGCGGGAAAAAACGAATGGAACGCTGTATGCTTATAAAGTAAGATATTTTGGCTTTCGGCGGATTAATGAAAAGAATTTTGGAGCGGAGGAGTTTTCCCATGGCAGTGGATAAAAGCAAGGCACTGGATACGGCACTGGCTCAAATTGAAAAGCAGTTTGGCAAGGGCGCCGTTATGCGCCTGGGGCAGAATCAGGCAATGCAGGTGGAAGCAATTTCTACCGGCTCTTTTTCTCTGGATATGGCGCTGGGAATCGGCGGCCTGCCCAGAGGGCGCATTATAGAGGTGTACGGGCCGGAGTCCTCCGGTAAAACAACGCTGGCGCTGCACTGCATTGCGCAGGGGCAGAAAAACGGCGGCTATGCCGCGTTTATTGACGTGGAGCACGCGCTGGACCCGATCTATGCCCGTGCGCTCGGCGTGGATGTGGACGCGCTCCTCGTTTCTCAGCCGGATACCGGTGAGCAGGCGCTCGAAATTACCGAAGCGCTCGTGCGCTCCGGTGCGATCGACGTAATCGTGGTGGACTCGGTTGCGGCACTCGTTCCCCGTGCGGAAATTGAGGGTGAAATGGGCGACTCTCACGTCGGCCTGCAGGCCCGGCTGATGTCGCAGGCGCTGCGCAAGCTGGCGGGCGCGATTTCCAAATCGAACTGCGTGGCTATTTTTATCAATCAGCTGCGTGAAAAGGTAGGCGTGATTTACGGCAGCCCGGAGGTGACCCCCGGCGGCCGCGCCCTTAAATTTTACGCTTCCGTGCGCATCGACATTCGCAAGATTGAAACACTGAAAAACGGCACCGAGCAAATCGGCACGCGGACGCGCGCCAAGGTGGTTAAGAATAAAATTGCGCCTCCCTTCCGCGAGGCGGAGTTTGACGTGATGTATGGCCAGGGCATTTCCCGCGAGGGTGAGATTCTCGATCTCGCGGCCAAGCTCGACATTGTTCAAAAGAGCGGAGCGTGGTTCTCCTACGGTGAAACCCGTCTGGGTCAGGGCCGCGATAACTCCAAGGAGTTTTTGAAGAACAATCCTGACATCAGTGCGGAAATCGAGCAGAAGCTGCGTGAAAATGCCGACCGCCTGCCCTCAAAGGCATCCGCTTCGTCCAAGAAGGCACCGGCTCCGTCGGCACCGTCCGAAGCGGCCAAGCCGGTTGAAATCGAGCAGGCGGCCCCGCCGGCAAAGCCCGCGGCTTCCGGCAGAGCATCCTCCAAAGCGAATATCGACATTTTGGTGGATGATTGATGCAGATCACGGCAATCCGGCCCCACAGAAAGGGTCTTTCCCTGTTGGTACTGGACGGAGAACCGGCGATGGAGCTGGATTCCGGCGTTTTGTACCGGGAGGGAATCCGCGTGGGGGCGGAGCTTTCCGACGAGGAGCTGTACCTCCTGTGTCAGAAGTCAAACGAGGTGCGCGCCAGAGAAAAGGCGCTGTACCTGCTGGAGCATAGGGCGCATTTTAAAGGGGAGCTGGAAGAAAAACTGCGCCGGGATTTCCCGGCCGAGGCCGCAAAGCTTGCCGCCGACCATATGGAGGAGCTGGGGCTTCTCGATGATGCTGCCTGCGGGCGGCAGCTGGCGGGGGAGTTGCTGCGGAGAAAAGGCTTTTCGTCCTCGCGCGCGCGGATGGAGCTGTGCCGCAAGGGGCTCGATTCCGCCTTGGCGGAAGAGATCGTCGAAGAGTTGGCACCGCCGCCGGAGGAAAAAATCCGGCAGCTATTAGAAAAGAAATACCCCCTTGCCGCAAGGGATGAAAAACAGCGGCGCAGGGCGGTGAATGCCCTGCAGCGGATGGGGTATCGCCTGCCGGAGATTCGGCAGGCGCTGCGCTATCTGGACGAAACCATAGAATTGGATGAGGAGCAAATATGGCAATAACAGTAGGAATGGTCAGCCTGGGCTGCGCCAAAAACCGGGTAGACGGAGAAATGATGATGGCAACCCTGAAAAATGACGGGTTCCTTCTGGTAGACGACGCGGCGCTGGCTGATGTGGCGATTGTGAATACCTGCGGCTTTATCGAGGACGCCAAAAAGGAATCAATTGATGAGATTCTCGAATTGGCCCGGCTCAAGCAAGAGGGGCAAATCCGCGCCATTGTGGTGACGGGCTGTATGGCGGAGCGTTATCGCGAGGAAATCCGCAAGGAGCTGCCTGAGGCAGACGCGGTGGTGGGCATCGGTGCGAATGCCGAGATTGCCGATATCATCCGGCAGACGCTCGACGGGCAGAATCCCGAATCCTTCCCGCCGAAAAACCGCCTGCCGCTGTATGGCGAGCGTGTTCACTCCACGCCCAGCTACTTTTCGTATCTCAAGGTGGCGGAGGGGTGCGACAGCCGCTGTGCCTACTGTGCCATTCCCATGATCCGCGGGCGCTACCGCAGCCGTTCCATGGAAAGCATCGTTGAGGAGGCTAAGGGTCTTGCGGCAGACGGCACAAAGGAACTGATCCTGATTGCGCAGGATACGAGCCGCTACGGCGAAGATTTGTATGGCCGCCTGATGCTGCCCGAGCTGCTCGACCAGCTGTGCGAAATCGACGGGTTACGCTGGATTCGTCTGCTATACTGTTATCCGGATTACATTACCGATGAGCTGTTGGATACGATGGCCCGACAGGAAAAGGTAGTCAAGTATATCGACTTGCCGTTGCAGCATGTATCGGGCCGGATGCTTCAATCGATGTACCGCGGCGGCGACCGAAAGTCCATTACGGCGCTGCTCCATAAAATCCGCGAAAAAGTGCCGGGCATCACGCTGCGCACCACGCTGATCACCGGCTTCCCCGGTGAAACCGAGGAGGATTTTACCGAACTTTCCGAGTTTGTCAAAGAAATCCGGTTCCACCGCATGGGCTGCTTTGCCTATTCGCAGGAGGAGGGTACCGCAGCGGCGAAAATGCCGAACCAGATCGAAGAAGAGGTCAAGCACCACCGCCGCGAGCTTCTGATGGAGCAGCAGATGCGCATCATGGAGGAGCAGTGTCAAAGCAAAATTGGGGAAACCATTCTGGTTTTGACCGAGGGCTATGACCGCTACGCGGAGTGTTGGTTTGGGCGCAGCGAACAGGACGCGCCTGAGATTGACGGCAAGGTGTTTTTCTTTGCGAAGGATCAGAAGCCGTACCCCGGGCAGTTTGCCCGCGTGAAGATCACGAATTTTATTGAGTGCGATTTGATTGGGGAAGTGGAGGAGCTGTTATGAATCTGCCCAACAAGCTGACCATGCTGCGCCTGATATTGGTTCCGTTTTTTGTGGCGGTGCTGCTGGCTTCGGCGCTGCCGCACCATTCTCTGATTGCTGCGGTGCTGTTTGCCGTGGCGTCGTATACCGATCATCTTGACGGGATGCTGGCGCGCAAGTATCATCAGATTACGGATTTCGGGAAATTCATGGACCCGCTTGCAGATAAGGTGCTGGTGATTTCCGCGCTGGTCTGCTTTGTGGAGCTGCACCTTGCCAATGTATGGTTCGTGCTGCTGATCATTGCGCGCGAATTCATGGTCACGTCCATCCGCCTTGTGGCGGCGGACAAAGGGCAGGTGATTGCCGCAAACAATTGGGGCAAGGCCAAAACCGTCAGCCAGATCATCGCAATTCTGGCGGTGTTGCTGCTGCAATATTGGCAGGAGCTAACGGTGGCCGGTGTGGCGCTGCCCGTCGCGGCAAATGAACCCCTTACTTCGCTGCTCGGTCAGCTTCTCATTCTGGTTGCCACAGTTCTTTCGGTGGTATCCGGAGGGATTTATTTAAAGCAAAACTGGCAGATTGTGAAAACGGCAGGTTGAATCTGTCAGCCTGTAAAAAAGCGCCGGATTTTTAAAATCCGGCGCTTCTGCTCAAAATGTGACATTTTTGCACACATCTCTAATATATGTTGCAATTAATTACAATAAATGGTATAATTTACCTTGTAAGGCACAATTAAAGTGCAAAGCGGGGACGAGGTGCCACGAACACCTCATCCCCTGCATACGGAGAACAGACCTCCATACACAACGGATATACCGCACATTTGCATACACATTATAACCCATTTTCTCCCTTTTGTACAGAGGGGAGGGAGAAACCCGAATGGGCTGGCCCTTCTTTTTGCGGGGGTTGTGTACTGTGCTTTGTGATATTGAGCGCTGTGTTATGGAAGCACCCCCTTATGAGGGGTTCCGTAACAGGCGCTTTTTTGCTGCCTTACAGACAAAGGCAAAGCGGAGCCGGGTTTCTGGAAATTCTGTGAATTTAATTACCTATTAAGATTCCCCATTCTGATTTGCGTAGCCTTTAAAACCGCGGGCCTCCCCCGGCACTGCGGTCCCGGCTCCGCCGCGCTGTTGTCTGTAAGAAAGCTTTTCCCGCACGCATCGCCCGTGTGCGGCTGCCGGCCATTTTGGCCGAAAGCGCTGTCCCTCGTTTGAGGGATGGCGCTGTTTTTTTTTGCAGGCTCAGCCTGCCTGCTTGCGCAGGGTTTGCCCCTGCTGTCAGGGCGGGCGCCTATTTTCTTATCTACACTTTTTGTGAGAGAGCGAATTTTTCTCTGCGGGGGTTCGCCGTGGGGATTCTGCTTGCGCAGGCTTGCCCCTCGTGCCGGGGCGGGCACTTCCTTTCGCGACGAGGCGAAAGGAAGCAAAGGCTCGCCAAAGGGCACCTTTGGAATCCGTTTTGGGGAACGGTTCCGGTGAGTGCCGCCACTAGCCACCGGGAAGGCGCTTCATTGAAAATGCCCACTCTCCAAGTTTAATCTGTAAATCAGTCTTGCTGTTCCGTCTGTCGGCGGGCATTTTCAAAGCGCTCTCGTTGGCTCGCAGTTTTTAGGCGGCTTCGCCGCACTAAGGCGTGTGCGCACTTTCCGTCGTGCGCAAGCAGAATTTCTTTGGGGAATCCCCGCGGGAAAAACACGAAGTCTTTTGAGAATAGGGAACGCCCGCCCCGGCACGAGGGGCAACCCCTGCGCCAGCAGAATCTCCGCGCGGAGAAAGCCGCAAAAAAAATTAAAATTGAGAGAAAAACAACTGCCTTCTCAATCACTAAGAATTGTTGAAGCTAAAAACATATAAAGCATATATGCTAAAACAAGAAAAGAATATTAAATTTTAGAAATCAATGTAAAAATTTCCTAAAAACTGAAATTAAGCACATTTTTATTTCTTCAAAATAAAAATATCCTGCTAAAATGGCAAAAACCCCGCTCTTTACAAGCTGAGAGCTTTGTTGTATACTGAAACATGGCAACAATTTGACAAAGTTGCATACAATAGTATTCAAATGCTGCAAACGGGAGAAGTACCCGAGACAAACGCAACAGAGAGAAAGCGCCACCGGCTGCAAGCGCTTTTTGCGGGGAGTTCGGCGAACATGCGCCCGTGTTCCGTAAAACGGAAAGCAGGCAGGGGGAACAGACGTCTTGGTGCGTCCTCAGTATCTCTGTTCGGTCAGGCACCGTTACTGCCGCCAAGTGATAAAACGGAGTGGAACCGCGGAATGTTACCGCCTCCGTCCCCTTATGGGGACGAGAGGCGTTTTTTGTTGCCGTTTTATCTGTATTGTAAATTGTATTGCCATAATGGAGGAATCGGGTATGTTCAATAATTTAAAAGCAGAGCTGGATTCTATTCTGGATCGGGACCCTGCGGCCAGAACCCGGTTAGAGGTTTATTTGCTGTACTCAGGGTTTCGCGCTGTGCGTTCCTATCGTTGGGCCAATTGGTTTTATCGTCATAATAGGAAACTGATTGCCAGATATATTTCGCAGCGGGCGCGCCATAAAACAGGGGTGGAGATTCACCCTGCCGCTAAAATAGGCAAGGGCCTGTTCATCGACCACGGCATGGGCGTGGTGATCGGCGAAACGGCCGAGATTGGTGATTACTGCACGCTGTACCAGGGGGTAACTCTGGGCGGAACGGGCAAGGATCACGGGAAGCGTCACCCCACCCTCGGCAATAATGTGATGGTGGGCTCCGGTGCAAAAATTCTTGGGCCGTTTAAAGTGGGGGACAATGCGCGTGTTGCCGCCGGTGCCGTCGTACTCAGTGAAGTTCCTGCCGGTGCAACCGCCGTAGGTGTACCTGCCAGGATTGTGCGGATTAACGGTGAGAAGCCTTACGATCTCGATCAGATCCATGTGTCTGACCCTGTTGAGCAGGAGATGACCGATCTGCAGAATGTCTGCACGGCGCTCAGCATGCAGGTTGAAGAGCTGCTGGATCGTCTGGAATCCTGCCAGAAAGAGCGAACAGTGAAACGGGATTCGTGAATGGAAGGACTGCCCAAAGACAAAGATAACAATAGAATGACGGCGCAACTGCGCGGGAGGTTTTCTATGAAAATTTACAATACGCTGACAAGACAAAAGGAAGAGTTTATCCCCATTCAAGAGGGAGAAGCAAAAATTTATGCCTGCGGCCCCACGGTGTACAACTTTATTCATATCGGCAATGCCAGACCGATCTGTGTGTTTGATATTCTGCGCCGTTATATGGAATACCGTGGCCTGAAGGTGACTTATGTCCAGAATTTTACGGACATTGATGACAAAATCATTCGCAAGGCAAATGAGGAGGGTTCGGATTACCTGACGGTTTCCCGCAAATATATTGAGGAATACAAAACCGACGCCTCCGGCCTGAATGTGCGCACTGCTACGGTTCATCCGCTGGCGACTGAAAGCATGGACGATATTCTGCAAATTATTGAAACTCTGGTGGAAAAGGGTTACGCCTATGCCACCCCGAACGGCGACGTGTACTTCCGCACCAAAAAATTCGATGAATACGGTAAGCTGTCTCACCAGCCGCTGGACGATTTGCAGGCCGGCGCGCGCATCAGCGTGGATGAGATCAAAGAGGACGCGATGGACTTTGCCGTGTGGAAGTCCGCAAAGCCCGGCGAGCCGAGCTGGGATTCCCCGTGGGGCAAGGGCCGCCCCGGCTGGCATATTGAGTGCTCCGCGATGGCTCGTCACTTTTTGGGGGATACGATCGATATTCATTGCGGCGGGCAGGATTTGATTTTCCCCCACCATGAAAACGAGATTGCGCAGAGCGAATGCTGCAACGGCGTCCCCTTTGCCCATTACTGGATGCACAACGGCTATATCAACGTCGATAACCATAAAATGAGCAAATCCCTCAATAACTTCTTCACAGTGCGTGAGGTCGCGAACGTGTACGGTTATGAGCCAATCCGCTTTTTGATGGTTTCGTCGCAGTACCGCAGCCCCATCAATTACAGCGTGGAGATCATCGAGCAGTGCAAATCTGCTCTGGATCGCCTTTATAACTGCCGCGACAATCTGACGTTTGCCAGAGACAACGCGCCCGAAGGACTGAAAGCCGGGGAGCAGGAGCAAATTGATGCGCTTGATTCGTTCCGCCAGCGCTTCATCACCGCGATGGACGATGATCTGAACACCGCCGACGCGATTTCGGTGCTGTTTGATCTGGCCCGCGAGATGAATACCAACCTGATTCCCGGCGAAAAGAGCAGGGAGCTGTACAGCGCGGCTCTGGCGCTGTATAACGAGCTGGCGGATGTGCTTGGCCTGCTGTACCAGAGAAAGAAGCAGTCGCTGGATGAGGAAATTGAGGCGCTGATTCAGCAGCGTACCGAAGCGCGCCAGACCAAGGACTGGGCCACCGCCGACCGAATCCGCGACGAGCTGAAAGCCCGCCACGTGGTTTTGGAGGATACCCCCCAGGGCATTAAGTGGAAAATTGTAGAATGATTCTGCCGCTGGCAGCGCGAACAGCCGTCGAGATACGGCTGTTCGCTTTTACAGAGGGTTGTTTATGCGTTCCGGGGAACGCTGTGTTTCGAAAAGGGAGAGATTTTAGATGGCGAAGGAACATAAAACAAATGTAATGCGAATTCTGGAGAAAGAAAAGATTTCGTATCAGTTTTATTATTATTCTCACGAAGATGGCCAGATCGACGGCATCTCTGTGGCTCATAAGCTGAATCAGCCGGTGGAGCAGGTGTTTAAAACGCTTGTAACGCGCGGGGCCAGCAAGAACTTTTATGTGTTTGTCATTCCGGTAGAGGAGGAGCTGGATTTAAAAGCAGCCGCACAGTCGGTTTCCGAAAAATCGGTAGAGATGGTCCACGTCAGTGAAATCAACCAGATCACGGGTTATATCCGCGGGGGCTGTTCACCGGTTGGCATGAAGAAGCAGTTTCAAACGGTAATTGACGAATCCTGTCTGCAATTGCCCACCATTATCGTCAGCGGCGGCAAGATCGGCACACAGGTGGAGCTTGCTCCCGCTGATCTGATCACGCTGATTGCAGCCTCCACCGCGCCCCTTTGCAAATGATCCAAATTTGACAAATTCCGACAAATTTTATATGATTGATCCAGAATCAATACACGATCAAAATGGCGGTATCTTACTTAGCGCAAGGCGGGGGAAGATACCGAAAGCATAGTTTTGATTATTATCAAAAAGGTAGTTACAAGTACCGGTTTTGGCAGAGAACCGGGAATGTAAAAAGGGAGAGAAACGGGATGAAAGAGGATAAGGCGACCTTTGTTGTGGATATGCTGTACCGGCAGCATTCCACATGGCAGGGAAATCTGCGTTGGGTTGAGGGCAATAAGGAAAGTGCTTTTCGCAGCGAGATCGAGCTGTTAAGCTTGATGGACAGTGCGATGAAATTGACCAAAGAAAAGGAGCAGGATTCTGACTGACGGGCAGGTTCGTTTTGCAAGGATTGTGGCGATTTAGCAAGGGGATGCGCCTCTCTTTGTTCTCGCCCACTTTTTGCGAAAATGGTATTGACAAAGTAAGATAAAAATGATATATTATTCAAGCGTTCAATTTTGAGTCGTGCTGGTGTAGCTCAGTTGGTAGAGCAGCTGATTTGTAATCCAAGAAATAGAAATAAAACAAACGTAGGAATTGCGGAAACCCGCATGAATCCTACGTTTTTTAATTTTACACCGGGCGCAAAAAGGGCAAAATGGTATCCACGGGTATCCAGAGGTATCCAATAAACAGTAAAAGTTATTGATAAAAAGGAAATAAAAATATAACTTATAAATGAATAATATTCCATACGCAAAAGCCGGAATTGACAGGCCTTGTCAACTCCGGCTTTTACTCTTTTGGGTAAGCAGTATACCTTTAGTTTTTTAGTTGTAAATTATGCAGCGGAATTACATTATCAATTTTTAGGGTACCTACTGGAAGTCCAAGTAAATGCTCTATTTCATTAGGATAAAGAGTAAGATTATAGCTAAAAGACAACTCATCTATAAATTCTTTGGCTGTAAACACTTTTTCAGATAATAACATTTGAACAGCAGTTTTTAATAAGGATGGTTGTGCTGTGGTCAGTACATTATCTAGTGGCTCTTCTTTTCGCATACCTCTGCGCTGAAGAACGCGCATCAATGATTGGTATTCCTCATATGAAATCACAGCTAATGTATATGCCCGGCGGATCATAGCAGCAATAGATACTTTCCATTTTTTCTTCAATTCAATATAGTAAGGGATACTAGTCGGATTCTGCTTAACATCAAAGTAGAAGGTGTCTTTAGGAAGAAGAAAAGCGGAGGCAAATTGATTTGCTTCGTTTTCACGTTCTTTAAATTCTTCTTTTGATAGTATCTCGATATCCTCACTCCATTCATGCATACAGATATGTCCTAATTCATGGGCAATATCAAAATGCAGCCTTGCAGCGGATGTTTTATTACTTGAGTAGCCAATAGTAAAAATGTCATCTCCATTGATGTCAATCATTTGACTAAAAGCATCGATGTTATCTGTGGCAGTCTCAAAGGAAGTAATAACAATTCCCTTTTGCTCGGTTTCAAAAATTAAGTTTTCTATTGGACGTCTCCCAAGATTCCATTTATCTCGTAATAGTTCTGCAGCCTCTTCCGGTGTAGAGGTAGTGCTTATTGACGGTAAATCCAGTTGAGGAAAATCAATATATTCTTTTATAAAAGCAAATATATTTGAAACAAATTCCATTTTTTGTATTTGTTCGTTGCGATATTTCTTATTGGTGGTCAATAAAGCTCTAAAATACGTTGATCCAATATTGATACTATTGTCTTTTTCATAAAAATACTTCTTTGGAAATTTTAAGATATCCGACATTCTATTAACAATAGTTGAATCTGGATTATCAATTTTTTTGTTTTCGTACATCGATACAGTTTGTCGTTGACAATCAAGATGCTCAGCTAACTCAGCCACTGTAAAACCTCTATAGATACGAGCTTTTTTAAGCCTATCTCCGTTAAAAACTAGTTCCTCTCTCAATGAGGACACCTCACAATACTATGATTGATTTAAGTTATACTAATTATTTAAATTTTCTTCATCATCTGTTTCGGACGGCCGTACTTTAATGTTATGTTGTTTTCTTTTATTTGCCTTCTCAGATAACTTTAAACCGCGCTCAGGATGGTTGGACGCAGTTGAAAATTCCGTTGCAGATTGCATAATCGTACTTACATCCGCAGTAATATACTGATTCCAATTTTCTTCATATACTATCTTCATGTTTTTATCTATTACTACGGCTCGAATTGAAATTAACTCAAAATTATGGCTTTCAAATAATATTAGAGCGTGATGATCAATAAATTCTCGTTCCACTTTCAAATCAAATAAAATTTTTTGAACAATGTCCTTCATATTATCTTCATCAAACAAGTCAATTGGATAAAGGGTCATCTGATCATTATTTAATAGTTTTGCGTTCAATATATTTACAAGACCGTCTAGATAATGAGGATTTTTTCTCTTTTTAAGATTTTTAAATAGCTGTTCAAAACGGCTCTCTCTCATAAATGTAAAAAGTATTCTTTTTTCTTGAGAAAAAACGGGAACCATTTGCCACGAACCTCGTTGTGTGGAATCGGCTACACAAGATATTTTAGGCATTTCATTGCATAGTTTTGTATTTAATATATCCCAGATTCTAGTTGGTGTGCTATTTTTTGTTTTGAGATAATATGTATCTTCTCTAATGCTGTCTCCAACGGCATCGTTTACACAATGAACAACTTTGGTAATAAATTGTTCTCCACATGTCAATTTGAACCCTTTATCCATCCTGCTTTCACCTCAAAATACATAATTTTTATAATTATAGGCGTTTTTATATAAAATGTCAAGTTTAAAAGTCTTGATAATGTGAAATGTAAAAAATACTGGTCTTAAATATTTGTATATGAAGCGTTTAATAGTGAAAAAGGAATAATGATATATCTACGACAAGGACCGGAATTGACTTATTGTATCAATTTCGGTCCTTGCTATATTAAAGAGCAGTGTTAATGTTTCTACACTCTATTGACTTTCTCTTTTATTTCCGCTAATGAAAGCATATCACAATACACCTGATTGATTTGCTGACCGGTACGTTTTGCCTCATCGCTTCTAACGTGAGTGTAGACACCTAAAATCACATTTGTGGTGGAGTCTCCCATCAAGCACATGGCGGTCTTGACCGGGACTCCCGATTCTGCTAATGTTGTGGCAAAGGTGTGCCGAAATTTATACAGCGTGTACTCTTTCCCAAAACCATGTCGTTTTTTGAAGCGATTGAATGCCGTGTTTAGAACATCGTCCCGCATTGGAACGTCAGTTGATGAGGGGAACAGGAACCGGTTCTGATATTTTGCAGGGGCGTTCTTTTCCAAATACCCCAACCATTCTTTGATTGCCTCAATTCCCTGCTCGCCAATGTACAAAGTCCGAATTCCTGCCGGACTTTTTGTGGGGCCTATCGCAGACTCTCTACCAGTGCTTTTGGAAAATGCGCTGTTGCCCAGTATTGGTTTCATTACTGCGGCCTGATGGATGTGAATCTCGCATGTGCTGAAATTCACATCGGTTTTCAGCAAGGCACGAATTTCTTCCGGTCTCATTCCAGTTAGCGTTTCCAGCAAAAGAACTGTGTAAATCATAGGATCACTTTCCTGTTTCGCACAAGATAAAATGGTGTTGATTTGCTCTTTCGAATACACCTTTTCGTCATCTGAACGTAAATCCCTTTGAGTGGATCTCGCTTTTTTGACCATCCGTCCCACATCTTTCGGGATCAACTCGTCCTCAGCGGCAACAGCAGTCATTTTACGCAGGACAAGACGAACCTTATCCAGTGTGCTCTGGGACATATGGGACATACTGTTCAGAAATTCCTGAAGCTCCATTCGTGTTAGCTCATCTAAATACATATCTCCAAGTTTTGATTTTACAATTCGCTTCGCATTGGTAGCATAGCAATGCTTTGTACGTGCAGTCGGAGCCGAGAACATTGTAAAGAGATGCTGATCCAAATAATCCCGAACGGTAATGCGTGGAGCATTTGGAGTGGGGGGAGTGGCAGGTGCTGTAAAAGATACCCCAGAATCAGGTAACAACACCCCATCCATCTCTTTCAGTGCCTTCTGGAGAGCTTCCTCTGCGTCCTCACGAGTAAGGAATCCTCCCTTAATCAGTCGTTCCCGTTTTCCTGTTACCGGATCTTTTCCCCGACTGATGGCGTATCGGAACTCATCCCTTGCCTTTACATATAAAATGCTGCCGGAGCTATGCGGCGTTGCCATTCTGAAAACCTCCTCTTCGTCGTTTGGTTCGGTAGTATAACTCTGACCTGCTGATTCAGCAAGTCCCAAATACCGTTCCAGAGAGATGATTGGTACAAGAGTGCGTTTCCCGATCTTTTTAACGGATAATTCTCCGTTCTCGATAAGAAGATCAAGGTCGGGGACACTAACTCCCAATTCCTTTGCCGTTTCCTCCAGCGTCAAAGCCTGCTTGCCATACTTTTCGTTCAGTTCCATTTTTCATACCAGCCTAATTACAGTAGTCGATACTTCGCATCGCCGGTTTTTATAACCAGACTGTTTGTTCAACTGGAAATATTACTTGAACTCCTTGGGGAATGACAATCATCGAAAAATATTTTCTCAACTGCTGCCCAAAAAGCAAAAAAGAAAGGGGAGAAGGCTCAACTCCTTTTCCCCAAACGGTAAACTGGTTTAGTATATTGTTTTGATTTGTGCTGAACTCATTTTAAAATTTGCTTCTTCTTTTAATTCGATAAAAACAGATTAAATGTAAGTGCATTTCTACATTTATATTGACATTATAAATATAAATGTTTAATATTTATACGAGAGGGGATTTGAAATGAGAATTGATGAGCCAATAAAAATACTTTGTATTAAGACAGATCTGACGATGTCAGAAATTGCAAAGCGATTAAATAAAACCCCACAAGCATTTTGTCAGAAAGTGAAGCGGGGGACATTTACCATTGATGATCTTGATCAGGTTGCTATGGTTACAGATTGCAAACTGGAGTGTAGTTTTGTTTTGCCAAATGGCGAAAGAATACAGATTCAGTGAAAGGAGAGTCGTAATGATCGAATATATTGAGGGCGACATATTTAACAGTCCTGCACAGGTAATTGTAAATACAGTTAACACTGTAGGCGTTATGGGCAAGGGTCTCGCATTATCATTCAAGAAAAGATACCCCGAAATGTTTCAATCTTACAGGCGTGCATGTGAAAAGAACCTATTGAAAACAGGAAAACTGATGTTGTTTTATTCTCCAGATCATTGGATTCTTTTATTTCCAACAAAAGAAAATTGGAGATATCCTTCAAAGTTAGAATACATTGAAGCTGGACTGGTGAAGTTTGTTCAAACTTATGCAGAAAAGAGCATTACCTCTATTGCATTTCCGAGGCTCGGATGTGGAAACGGTGAATTAAATTGGGATGACGTTCGTCCACTGATGGAGAAATATCTACGCTCCCTCCCGATTGATGTTTATATTTATATTGGGACAGGGCCAGATGTTGTGCCGGAGCACAAGGCACAGAAAGAAACAATGGCATGGCTGCATGAAAATGCGAAAGACATGTCTTTTAAAGGACTGATTGATGATATTGCGTATCAAGCCGCCTTGTTACCGATAACTTTCTTATATGAAGAAAGTGAGGTAACCGTTAAATATTCAGATGGAATCGTATTTGAATATAAAGGACAAACACAGGTTGTTTCTGATGATGAGATGTATCAGCTATGGGATGTTATACGCACCGACGGTGTGTTTGCAGCTGATGCTTCCTTTCGCAGTTCTTTGGTATATAGATTACTTCTTAAGCTAGGATATCTTTCTAAAATTCGAATTCAGGACAGTAAGTCTGGAAATATGTTAGACGGCTATCAATTAAACGAAGGACTTGGCCGGGCATACGGCGTAAAGGAGTGTTAATATGACATTCTCAGAAATTATCCGGCAAAACTGTGATACGGCTTCGGTGAGATGGTGGCCAAGATATGCGTACCATTATACCGATGTGTCTAACGCAGTCAATATTTTATCCACAGGTTATTTATACAGTAGAATAAAAGCACAAGAAACAAAGGCTATGGCCAATGATAACGCAAGTATTCAAGTGATTAACATGACGGAAAGTGCGGCGACTTCCTCCGTTCGGTTCTATTTTCGACCGTTGACTCCCACGCAATATTATAACGAGGGCTTTAAACATGAGGCAATTCGTTATTGCAATGATGAAAATGCAAATGTTCCGGTGCCGGTATTCTTTCTTTTTGATCTAGAAAAATTATTAAAGGAACCTCTTACAAAATTTTCTGAGTTTAGTCAAGCAGGTCATAGCGCCCCGATTTTTAGTGGAATTGATGAATTTCAGAAATTGGATTTCAATAAAATTTACAGCAAGGGATATGTTGAGGAAGAAGTTAGAAAATATCGTCATGCTGAAATTCTTTATCCCAATTCATATCAGATTGATAACAGCTTAAAATTTGTTTTATGTCGGAGCGAAATTGAAAAAACCACTTTGATGACTCTGCTGAAGAAAAAAGATTCAAAAAGCTATTATAAATACAAAAACATTATAAAAGTTTGTAAAGCTGATATGTTCGAAAATAATGGCTTGTTTTTGAAGAATGTTTCATTCGGTATGAATTCTATCAGCTTTGCTTTTGCAGATACCTATCTCAAAAGTAAATATGAGCAGTCGCAAATGTTTAAGCTTGATTGTGAAAGTTTGGTTCCTGTTTCAGCAGAATTTCAATTTAAATGGGTTGCTGGAAATGGGAACAGTATTGCTGAAATCTCGTTTGAAAGAGAAATTGATTACCAAAATCCAGAGCAAATTGTGTTTAACAAATTACCTAAGTATAAAGGCTCTAAAAGTATGATGGTTACTTTGACGCTTGAGGGAAAGCTAGTCTGTTGTATTGAACGTGCGATAGATAGTTTGGAGCTTTTATAACGAATACTCTTTCCAGCAGTAAGTGAGGACACATGCGGATCGTTTGTGCCTCATAAGGGATATAAAAAGTAAAAGTTTTAAAATATCCAAGGGTTATTATAAGTATACTTATAATATTACCTATCATATTTGAAAGTTTGCATTTCAAATAGTAAAACACTGTGCCGTTTTCTAAAAGTAACAAGGGAGTACTGTCTGTAATTTACAGGCAGTACTCCCTTGTTACTGTAAAATAATTAACTATGGTTAAGATAAGTGCTCCAACTCATGTACAAAGCGGTAATAAGTGTTTCGTTTCAAGCTCAACTCCTGCATCAACTGCTTTGCCGAAACCTCATGTCTTTTGACTCGTTCCAACTGCTGCGGAAAATCTTCCGGCATCATAATTTCAGGTCGACCGAATTTCTTTCCTTTTGCTTTTGCTGCGGCGATTCCTTCTTCCTGACGCTTTCGGATGGTGACACGCTCCTGTTCTGCGATGCTGGAAAGAACCTCAATCAGGATGTGATTCACCATATCCAAAATCCAATCCTGTCCCTCCTCCAAATCGATCAGAGTAGTCGGCAAATCCAACACCTTGACTCGGATGCTTTTCTGGCGATAATACTCCAACTCCGCTTTGATATCGACTTTGTTACGGGATAACCGGTCAAGGGAAGTTACGATTAGTGTATCCCCCTCGCGAAGCAGCGCATTTCGCAATACTGCATACTGGGGACGATTGAAGTTTCTGCCGGAAGCCTTTTCTTCTATGATATTGCGCTCTTCTACCCCATACTGGAGCAGAGCTGCGATTTGCCGGTCTAAGTGCTGTTCTTTACTACTAACCCGAGCGTAGCCATACACCCGCATAAAAATTCCTCCAATCTGTCCGAAAACCATCAACGCCTCAGCTGCCCATTTTCCGGATTTACCCATAATCTTTTAAAACAGAAAACCTCTAGGAAACAGGGAGCGACCGGATAGTCCTTCAAAGTACACCCTAACAAACAAGGAACCCATACAACGCAGTGGGCTGCCCCCATACAGCAGCCCGAACCGTGTTGCGCCCGTGTTCGCCCCGTGTGACGATAACAGGCAGGGGACAGCCCCTAATACCCCAAGCAAACGTGCATGGCACGTTGACCGCCGTAGCAAAGCGGTGAGGACGATACCCCTACACCCCAAAGCGTCGAGAGCAGGCGGGCGGTAAACCTTGCAGAATACAGCCCAACCTGCAGTCCGACGGTGTGACCGCCGTGAGCCGCCGTGTGGCTCGAACAGAGTCGGTAGCCCCCGTATACCCCTAGAAACCGCTTGTACGAGCGTTGCCCCGCCGCACACCTATGGAGAGCAGCGGAAGTAGAGGGAGTAGCGGGAGCCGTGGAAGTGAAATAACTCAATCAAATATTTGTAGTGGTAGAATTGATCTGTAAAATATTGATGGTCATTATTTTTACCCTATGAGTCTTCTCTGTAACAACAACCAGAGTCAGTTCCATATCGTTATAAGAATTTCTGCAACGATTATAAACTGCCTGTGCCTGATTGCCACAATACTTCTGTAAAAAGTCCTTTCTTAGAGAAGTATGCATCAACACAACCTCGTTGCTGGAAACTTGGTACTGTAGGATTACTACTTTTTTTGTCAATTGCTGCAGAAAGTATCCTGTATATGCCTTTAACAGAACTTCCGGGAACAGAATATTACTATTAACCGGCAATTGCATTTTGTGAAGTTTATAGGACTCTTTTCCGGTCGGACGAAGTTCAATGCTGCGAAACACACCTTTTTCAAGGTCATTTCTTTCGTCAACATTGAAATAGTCAAGCAGCTTTTGTTGAGAGAAATTCTCCACTGTTTTGGTAGGAAAAGAATGTAGTACCCCAAGACTAGTAGTACGGATAGAAGCTTTGGAAAGCTCACTTTTTTTAACAACCATACTTGTTGATGTGCTTAGTAGATACAGTGCATCTAAAGCTTGTGTGTGCCGTTTATAGTAATCTGGGGGCAAATGTAGGCCTTTTCCCTCTAACACGCGCTGCTCATAGTAAGCTATCTCTGTAGCTAAAGAAGGAAAGTTTTTTGTAATGCATGGAATCTCTTCCAATGGTAGTTGCATTTCAGTTATGGGTTTTCCCACTATGGGTAGTTTTTGTCTTTCTTGCACCAGTTGCAACAGTTTCCTATAAAAGGGATTTTGTAAAATATGAAGATTACAAAATTGAGTTCCACCGTAGATGTAATTTAGTCTTGCAACTAATTCTTTATTCATAACTTCCCTCCTAATAGAGAAGATTGCCCGAGTCCATTTCAAAGTAAGAAATCGGACTCGAGCAATACTGTCAATCAATTTTCCGTTGGCCTCGGTATAGAGAATTGAATCTCCTTTTCAATTTGTGTTTCTGTTATTTCCAATAGAGATTTGCAGATCTGTTCGTAAGCCTTTATTGAACCGCAAAACTCTCGAATAACACGGTCTTGCATCTGAGCATCACTTTCCTTACGATACAGAATCTCTTTCTGGCTATTGACGTAACGTAAAAGCAATTCAGAACATCCAACTTTTTCAACGGCTGCAATGAAAGCATCATATCCTAGAACTAACGTCCTAGTTACTCTAGCATGAAATGCATTGTGAACAGATTCTGCTAAAAACAGCGCATTGCTGATTCGATGGTCATAGCAGTTACCGTTGCAATGGTGTGCAACTATATCCTCACCATTTTTGGGATACCCCAGACTTTCCAAGATATTTGCCAACAAGCTACGTCTAGACCTCCAATAAAGCCGTGAGCACTTTACATTCTTATGCTCACGATCCTTCTTGTGAGGAACGATGTAGTCAATTGTTGGCCATACCGCATTGCAACTTGCTTGGTCTGTGATACCACAAAGCTGTATGGTATCAGTGGAATCCTTTCGAAGCAAGAGGACAATATCTGTTTGGGAATCAAAGACTGCAAAAGTCTTTGTTGAAGCCATTCCAGACATTCCTCCGGGAATCTTACTCAGAACCTTGAACATCGTTTCTTGCGATGCTTTTCCTTGCTTTAGTACGTCCATATTAATACGCCTCCTTATTTAACGCTTGCCGAAAAGGTTTCGCGTTTCTATGGAGGTATAAAAATGGATGCTTTATCTCATCAACCTACTGTTCAGAATTTCTATTCATTTTATTTTTTTCTTACCAACTGTAAGAATATTTAAAAGTCAAACCATTGAATATCACGTAAACAGAAAATACAGAACGACTCTAGTGATAGATGCCCTTCCTTTGAAATTCGATGTACTGGGAGAATGATTTCAGGACTTCCGCCATCCCATGCAACCTTTCTATAAATTTCAGGCTGAACGTCAAATTTCTTCTTTAAATATTTACTTTCTAGGCTTACGGTACATCTCGATATTTCCCCTTCGCTCTCATAATGCAGACATGCAGAATGGTATTGTAAATTTTGTACGAGTACCTGAGAATACTTCTTAACCAAGCAGTGAGGGCTTACTGTGCTTTGAGTGGAAACGACAGAACATTCTATCTCTCTTTTAGAAACATGCAAAAGAATACTAGAAACTTGTCCTTGTGTGATTTGTCCTTCCAAGTCATTTAGAAGAAAACCTGATAAGGATAATTCAATTTCTTCGCTTAGATCTGTCAGAAATTCTTGTATCAATTTAATGTTCCTTGTGTGAAACTCAACTCCTGACTCCGTGTTCACGCAGCAAATAGAAGTATCTAGCAAGTATGAGATGTTCAGAGCCTCCGAACAAGTATTGTATAGATAGGGATATGCCAAATTGCTCAAACTCCCATCCATATTCAGAAAGTTTCTTTGCGCTCGGGCCATTTCCAGTCCCAATGATTTTTGTGCATTTAATACCCCTTGCATTGCAGAGATAGAAAACTGTAAACCGGGATGAGTTTTTCCTGCCACCGGCAAGCGCAGATCTCTCGCTATAGTATCTAGCAGCTGCCGATAACAATGGTTATTTGCATACCCCAAATTCAGATTCACCTCTGTGTCAAAGCGTCCCTGTGCCCAATATTCCTCATGTTTGAGCATGCTTAAATTTCTCCTTTCGGCTGTAAGTTGTAGTCCTATAAAGAGGTATATTTGACTGTGCCAAATCGTGGTGCTTATCTTCAAAATAAAAGTAAATATCTTATCATCAAAGTCTTTTCTTTTTTGTTTTAGAAAGAGCTATACATATTTTCAAACAATAGATTCTCCCAAAAAAAATTTAAGACTTTTCCGATTATTAGCTTTGTAAAATAGTAAAAAATGCAGCTGGTAGGCTAAAAAAATAAAAAATATATACCCTCAAAAAATTCCGTAAAAAAATTAAGATATTTTCGGGGCTATAAAATTCTGTTTTATAACCCGCTTTAAAGTATTTGAAACACACATTTTATCAAAATCAGTGAAAGAATCTGTAAACTGCTCTTTATTAAAAAGACTGTAATTAGATTGTATATAACAATGCTTTTAAAGGAAAAGACATTCTTCAAAATTATGAATCAATTGAAGTTAATCTATCTGGGTGCGCATATTACTGCATTGCTGGCAGCTTAGCTCATAAAAAACTCCCGGACTGATTACTCAATCCGGGAGATGATAAAATTGTCTATGAAAAGACCTTCATACTATAATTTAGCTATTTTATAATCCTTATATAACAGCTTGTATATTTCCTTTTAACGGAACAATATAGTACGATTTGATACCCCAAATGATATACATTTCAAGCTACCATTTTGATACCATATGAGCTACCATATTGGTTCCCACCTCTTATCTAAAGATTTGATGAGAATTATTTTAAACACTTTTATGTGTATTTTAATATCTATATAATTCATGTAAAAAGCTCCAGATTGCCATACTGTTTGCAATCTGGAGCTTTTATTCTATTTTCCAAAATGATTTCTTAATCTGCAAAATTTTAATGTGTAGTAAAACGTTCTTATATTATTATCCCACTACGATACACGTTAGTGTTTGGGAATCAGTTGGGTACCAGAAGTTAAATACCTGTCCTATCATATCCTTGGTAAAAGTAACAGAAGAATCCAATTGATCCATATTATCAGTACCCTCACTAATAGACGCTATGTTAGGATAAATTGCATAATTCAAGCCAATTTCTTTTCCCTGACTGTAGCCGGTGACACGGGTGCCAACCGGAACAGAATAAACCGTTACTGTTTCTTCATTGTTCGGATAATCTTTCTGGCTGATGACATCAGAGATCACAATGCTGAAAGTCGGATCCTCAGTTCCTTTCAGAGTGAGACTTTTTGTCTGCCCGGCAGAAGGTTTGTTTTCATTGGGAACAGTTTTGTCTGAAGCTTTAGAAACCACTGCATAGTTGGAGTGACTTGCTTTGCCATTTTGCTTTACTCCCTTTTTCACCTGTACAGCAAAGGAGAGATGAGCGTTTCCAACCTGTGCAACAATATAAGAAGTTCCTTCTTTCACCGCCTGAATGCGGTATTTATCTGTGCCTTTAATACGCGAAAGCTTGACCACACTGCCGTTTCGGGAATCTGTTACCTTCACATCATTTTGAGTGAGATTTCCCTTTAAGGTCACCTTAAAATCGTAAAGATTTCCGGGGGCCATTGTGTAGCTCAAGGTATCTAGCTTAAACGCATTGTCGGCAGCCACCCACGCAAATTCAGAAGAGCGCGTGGGATCCCCGGCTTCCCCTGCGCTGGCAGAAAAATGCGGCACAGTGTTGACCTCTGCGAAAGCTGAAAGAGATAAGGAACCTGCAAGCGCTAGTGTCAACAGAAATGTGATTGCTTTTCTTGTTTTTCTCATTTGAATAACTCCTTTATGTTTATTTGATTTGGTCTGTAATATCATCATACTCCGCTAAAGTAGCTTGAAGTTTTTTGTAATCATCGCCTTCCTTATCTTCGGCTGAAATATTGTTGCCATTGGGGCCTATCTTCAAATAATAATAATGATCATCCTCTGGATTATCCGTCCCCTCGATCCACAAAATACTAATCTGATTTGTCTTTCTATGTTTCAGCACTCTTTCTTTATGGTATAAAGCGAAATCAGCAGTTGAATTTTTTTCTTTTGAAAAATCATCCATTAAGCAATGTAATACATGGCTATAGGTAAATTGGTTACCTGGCTCTTCACCATCGCTAGGTATATCATTAGATTCAATGGTATCCTCATAAATTGAAGTTTCAGTAATTGATTTTTGGGCTTTTGAAGAAACAACTTTAACCACACTATACACATCCATAGTAACCAGCTTGCCTGAATAAGTGCTACCGTATTGATATTTTAAGACAAGCTGTTTATGAGGAGTGTCCTTAAAATCAATTATTTTCCCAGCGAGTAATTGTTTTGTCACAGGAACTTGTATGGAAGGATAATCCATAGGAGCAGGGAAAGGCATATTATCTTCGTCAGGATACCCTTTTACTTCAAACTCAGTTTTTGAAGGCAAGGAATCAAGATAATTTTTTAATATCACTGTTTCATCTACCGTTTCAGTCTGAACTGCAACAGAACTGACGGTTTTTTCCGTTTTAATTGACGTATCATGATTCAACAGATTTGCTCCTGCTGCGGTGACTATGGCTGCTGCAGCAAGGACAGAAACTGCTTTGACCGGCAGACTGGAGGATTTCACTACGTTTAAAACTGTTTGAAGCTTTTGAGGTAAGGTTTTGGCAGATAAAGAAGAAATGGTGCTAACAGAACTCTGTGAGGGAAGAAAAGAAGTGATGCTCCCCAACATAGAGGCAGAAGTCCCTGCCGGCATTGTATATCCAGCCGCTGCATTTTGAATGAGCGGGAAGAGCATCGGCATTGCGCCATACAGCTTGGTGCCCTTTTGCTCTAGCTCCAGCACACCGGCCCGAATCTGCTTGCGTGCATAGTTTAGGCGACTTTTTACCGTGTTTTCGGAGCATTCCATGATCTCGGCAATCTCACTGACCGGCTTTTCTTCGTAATAATACAGCATCACCGTCATCCGCTGCAGGTCTGGCAGTGCGTCAATGATCTGCATAATCAACCGCCGGGTTTCTTGTGTGTCAAGCGACTGGTCTGGAATCAGGGTTTCATTACGGTCTTCAATTTCAAACTCTTCTCCGGCGCCATCTTCATCGCCTTGCTTTTGAGAAAACAAAAGCGGCTTTTTCTTTTTCAGATAATCCCGGCATTTATTCGCCGCAATTTGATTGAGCCATGAGCCGAACCGCTCGGTATTTTGTAAGGTTTCTAGCTTATCAAATGCCTGTAAAAAGCTATCCTGCACCAAATCCAGCGCATCGTCTTCATTCTTTACAATTTTTAGGCACAAAAAGTACAACCCGTTGTGGTACTCCTCATAAAGCTGTGTAATTGCTTGTACATCTTGATTTTTGGCTTGTTCCACAATACTAGATAATTGTTCTGCCTCCATTTTATATCCCCTCACAGCAATTCGTATTTATTTAAATAACGTAGATGGATTTGTACACATTGGCCATATAGTCCTCAAAGGTTGTTTTTTCAGGATAAAAATAGCAATACCCTGTGCCAAACACATCTTTTTCGCGGATGTAACCTTTCAGCATCCAAATACTACAAATGTTTTTTAGCAAGGTAGTTGTTGTTCCGGTTACAACATCCACTTTCACTAAATCAGAAACCTGATTTCCCTTAATGGAAATTCCAGTGTTTTTTAGCAAGAAGAGAGAACCATTTTTTCCACTGGGATAACATTGATTGGCATACATTTTACTTTCAGTGAAAACTGACAGATCGCGGCTGTTTAAGTCTGCATCAGTTGCAACCAGTGTGCTGGTGTTAGAGCTTTCATCATAACGAATAGAGTACATGACTCCTTGATAATTAAACCCTTCCATATCATGATCGTCACAATTTTTCTTTGATATCAGATTTCCGTTCCAATCAAAGGAATACGCAGTTTGTATAACATCGTGGCCATCATAAACATCAAAAATAAAAGTAAATTTAGTATCGTTATATCCATAGTTTTGAAGGTTGTAATTCTTTTGATAAGAGTCACAATCCATGATAGTAAACTCTTTTTTAATTTTTCCCGTAGAATCTGTAAGGGAAATTTCATAGTTAGACAGGCTATCAAAATAATTGGGCAGAGTACTTTTTACAGGACGGATTAGCCAAGATACTGTTCCGGATTTTCCTTGAAAGGAGAGCCCCGAAGTAATAATAGCGTTATATTTTTCGTTTTTAGGTGCACTGAATTTGGAACCGTCGTCACAGACAGGAATAGATTGATAGCCATCCATTAAAGTCCTTCCCCCTTGATATGAACGAAAACGTTGTTCATCGGACAACAAGAATGTTCCATAAAAAATGGATTGCATATCCATGTGATAGTAGTGGTTTCCAACTTTTACAATATTCCAGCCGTGATCCATTTTTCTGCTGGTGATATAATCACAATAAAGCCCCGCCTTTTTGCAGAGAAGCTGATAGGCAAGAGCCATACCACTGCAAACCGCTTTATGATTGACTAAGCTGCCATATGCCGTGTAGCTGTCTGCAGCAAATGTTTTGTCATAAGTACATTGCTCTAAAAGAGCCAACGCATAATATTTTTCTTCCACTGACATATCTGCGCTAATATGCTTTTTTACCAATTGTTCTGCCACTTGCTCAGCTTGCTGACTTTTTGAAAGACTGGCAGCATAAACTGAAGTACTTGGCATAAAAGTACCAATCATTATTGTGAAAATAAGCACAAATGATAAAAAACGATGTGACTTTTTCATAGGTATTCTCCTTATCAAAATGTTGTTTAATTGATATCACTGATCACTGCCCAAATGCATTTTGCAGAAGGTTGAGTGACATCATCCTGATCAAAAAACAATTGGTATGTATAGGGGAACTTCTGGTCTGAGGGTTGCATATACACCTTCCTCGAATCTCCTTCTTCTGAGTTTCCTATGGAAAGATTGCTTTCAGTTTGACTGATTTGAGTTAAATTCATTCCGATTTTTGCATCTTTATAAAAATTCGTGCCTTCCTTGCGTATGAGAATATTAGAAATATAGGCATCTTCTGAAGAGTCTGGCCCCTCTACGATGAATGGATAATTATCGAATTCCAGCAGATTGTCATTATCCATAGCAATATAGTAGGGAGTATTTTGGGGTACAGTGATAGAATGGTAATCGCCTAAAAGGGCTTTGGCCCTGTAAAATGACATTCCAAGTAAAGTTGTTGGTTCTGAAATCAGACGTTTTTGCGCAGGCTGTATCATATCATCGAAGGAAGATTTTGGCGCAGTGCTGTTTTTAAAGATTTTGATTTGGTCGATATTAAAATTTTTATTTTCAACATGGTTTTGCCACATACCGATCCCCTCTTGCGTTCGCTGTTGTGGCAGATCGAAGTGAACCGGCTTGAAACGCTTTTGCGCTTCATTGAAGGCTTGTAAATCCACTTCCTTTTCATTCAAAGCATAAATAAGTTTTTGATTAGAAGAGCGAATTTCTTTTTTTGACAGTGTGATTGCAATACCCCCTTCTGAAGACATGACTGGTGTCATTTTGGCCCCATCTAATGTATTAAACTGAGTTATTAAACTCCGATCAATATCTGGTCGGTAAACGTCATTGGTCGTCAGGAAATACTGCTGTGTTTGGGTGTCCTGAGTAATGGAGCACCATATTCCTCCCATATAGTCTCCATTTTCCGCCCCGATGAGAGTTGGGCTTTTCTGTACTTTTCCATCCTCTATGTAATATATTTCATAAAACGGCTCATAACCGTAGTCCTCACTGCGAATGGGAATCATATGAAAAAGGTGTTCCACAATCATTTCATAATGATTGTCTCCATTTAAGTCGACAATTGCTGCATCGTTAAGCTGTTTGATGGTAACCTCTGCAGGCATTCCATCTGGATATATTGAGGATTTGTTCAGACTTTTTACTGACGGCGCTTGTAGTCTATCTTTCAGATATGCTTTTAATAAAGCAATTTCTTCTTCGCCCGGGTCTTGTACGGTGATTTGTGCAGAAGCACTGACTGCCGCATCAACAGAAGCGGTGATGGTGCAGGTTCCCTTGCTAACCGCAGTTACCAGCCCATCCGGGCTAACAGTGGCTATTTTTTCATCTGAGCTTGTCCATACAACAGCAATCTTTTTGTCCGATGATTCAGGCTTTGGAGAAGCGGACATCTGAGCTGTTTGACCGATCTCTAAAGTCAGCGTATCCTGAGACAATGATAAAGTGGTGACAGCAGGTTCTAGCACAGTGCTAGAGGATGAGGAAACGATTGTATCCGGGCCTTTTTTATTCAATAAAATGCTGCCTGTTGCTGTAGCTGCCACGATAACGACAGCTCCCGATACTGCTAAAATCTTTGTTTTGGTTGTCCCATGAGTAATTCTTCCAAAAACTCGTTTCATGGTTTCTTTGATTGTTGCAAGTTTATTTGCAAATGTCATTTTCATCAATATTCTCCTTTTTTACAATATCCCCATTATTGTATCTCGACACTATTTCGTGAGGTTTTACCCGAAAAAGCAGAGTGTTCAAAATTTGCTGTGCTTTTTCTTGGCTGATTTTATATTCTCTGCTCAAGATTTCTAAAAATATTCCAAGTGTCATAGAAATCCCCCCTTGTTTTTAATGTCCAAGAGTTGCTATGTGAGAGCCAAGAGAAGATAAAAAAATCATTGCAGCAATCCCAAAGCAAATCGCAGTTGGTACCCCAAACTCACACAGCAGGCAGAAAGCTAAAGCACCATAGATAAATGAAAAAGCAAACATCAAAAGGGTTCCAATGATAGGAACAAACCATAAAAAGTTCATGACCAAAAACATAATTACCCCAACCCATAAACTGTGCGTCATAACTCCTAAAATGATTGCGACCGCCAGTCCTTCTAAAGCAACCTTTCCACTGAATTCTTTGCTGATTTCATATGCCTGTATTCCATCACGAACTTGAGCCCACATATTTGTTTCCTCCATTTTTCTTATTTCTGGACATAAGACGGATCAAAAGTGCAGTAGGTTTTATATTTTGAAAAATATTTCCAATAATTTTTTATTCGTACGAAATATTCTTAAAATTTGGATGCTACTCATATTATAATTTATACAAATAGGATTGTAAATACATATAATTAATTCTAAATGGATTGTTTTGTGAACACCTGCTTTCCCTCCCATATAATGGTTTCATATCATTTCAGAGGGTGGGTGAACGAATGAAGAAGCAATTTCATGAGCTTTTAAGGGATTTGCGAATTGACTCGGACATGACGCAAGAGAACGTTGCCAAGATATTAGACATATCAGCCAGCCATTATGGTCATTTTGAAACCGGCATCCGGGAACCCAATCTACATACGGTAAAGGGGTTGTGTGAATTGTTCCATGTATCCTCCGATTACTTGCTAGGACTAGCCCCGGATGAGTCTGCGGAACACCTACTGCGCCAGTATTCTGCTCTACCTCAAAGGGAGAAAGACAAGGCAGCCGAATACACTGAACTGCTCTACCGGAAATATGGCTCTAAAAAGAAATAGAATTTATATGGATTGAAGCGGACTGTGTTGGATGCAGTCCGCTTTCTGCATCTGTGTCAGGTGCGATATGGGATACCCCATATGGTAGAACTCCTTGCGGTTGTACACGATACAAAATGAAGTTTGGTAATTTGGTAATACCCATATACCCCAGCTCCTGCAAAGTGTGTCACTTCAAAAATAGAACCTGTCCCATTCCAGATACCCCTATATTCTATATCCTGACCGTTGAGCAAACTGAGAATGAAAGTTGTATACCATTCCTCAATTTAAACTCTGGTAATTTGGTAATCGCTCGATTTGCTCAGAATTCTTCTATGCCTATATTCTAAATCGTTTTTACACTCCATATTGAAAGTCGCACTGGAGAGAACTTTTCTTTTCGAGCAGACTGGACTGTAACGCTTCTTTTAGGGGACTGATATTCAGGTCAAAATCCCGATACCCCTGCTCCACTATGTTAAAATAGTGGACAGATGGCGGTGCGATAAAGCCACCATTCATTAGATAAATCATGCCACTGTGCGTAGAACCGTCAGAAAAATGGATAGAACGTTGTTCCTTCCGATAGAAACTGGGGTAGCCCTCATATACATCCAAATTTGCCTCATCTTTTGAAGAAATTCGCCAGACTGCAATTGGTACACTGCAGCCGGGGCAGGGAACTATCGTAAGTACCCTGCGAAATTGTAATTGGTAATTTGGTAATTCGGCTACCCCGACCATTTCCGCATCAGGGCAGCGGTTTTGCATCTGCTGTTTGTTCATGTTGGAACCGTATGCGATATAAAGCTTCTTTTTCATAGTGATAACTCCTTTGATATATTTCACATGGGGAGAATCCCGGCTTATGCCGGAATCGGTTCCCCATATCTCCAAGCGGAATTGCCGGTCAGGTGCTTGAGTAGGTGATGTCGGCAGGTTTTGAACTCTTCCCCAATCAGCCCCAAGCGGAGCAGCCAGCATCGAAAGCTATATTTTTCATTGTCTGTCTGTACCGCCTTGCTGCTTGCAAACTTCTGATTAATGGCCTGTGTGGAGATAGCAAGCGAAAATTGTATGTAGCTTTTGACCTCTCCTGCGTGCAAGGTAGAATTGAAGCAGCGGAACTCGATATTATGGTTCAGAAAGTAGCTGTGCAGGTTTACCACATGATAGCGGCTGTCGTTGTAGTGAACGCTGCGTCTGCCATCGTCTACATACCACACATCCGCCAGCCGTTCCATTTTCTTTGTGGCTTTCGCTTTGTCCACCATCGGAGAGGGTAACTTTTTACAGTAGGTAGTGCGCCTAGAATCTACATCTAAAGCTCTATAAATCATATCCTGCCGGGCATGGACAATACTGAGTAGATTTTTCAGACTAGTCACGGTGTGGGCAGCTCCATCGACATGGACATGGATTCCGCAGCTGGAATTGGTAATCGCTCCGGCAGCTCGTAGCTTTCGTACAATCGCCTGAATGGTTTCGATATCTTCATAGATACAAATGGGGGATACAAATTCCACCCGATACTCGTCACCGGCAGCAGCTCCGCTTTTCCGTTGGGTGCGTATGGAGCTGTCTCGCAGGATTTCCCATTCCCGACCTGATTCATAGATGACGTATTTGTCATACGAGCCGCCAGTATGCTGCGCCGATACACCAAAATGCTTTGCCACAACTGCAGCAGCCTGTGACCGGGTGATACCAGTAAACTCAATTTCAATTCCGAAACGCTGATTCCGCAAGTCCATTTTCGTAACCTCCACACAGCTTTTATTTCTTCTTTGGAACTGTGTGTATGTTAACTCTGTTGTGCTTTTCATTCCATATGTAAAATGACGTTTGTGTGGACTTCTTTGTGTTGCTTGTGCCTAGTTCTGGACAAAAGGAAAGCCATGTGTGCAATGAGGGATACCCCAAGACCACACATGGCAATTTTTATTCTAAGCGAAAGACATAGCAAGACACAGATCGACTGTCATAAGAGCCGAGTTTACGGTTGCAAGAGCGTTCTCCCTTTCTTGTATGTGTCTTTTGAATGACACCCGCTTTATCAAGTGCTGCCAAAGCAAGATTCAGAAAGTGTTTATCAGCAGTTGTATTTGCCTTGTTACCTAGAGTATCAGTATTTTCAGAATCATTTGGGTGTTGAAAGATTTTGCCTATCTTATCCGAGGGAATAGTAATTTCGATTCCCTCATTAGAAAGGTTGCGAATGACACCGAGGCATTCTCCTATCATGGGAGAATTAAATTCAAATCGTTCGTTGCAATCGGCAAAGTTAACCTCATGTTCTTCCACGAACTTTCGTAGAAAATCTTCATAGTACTTTTGTGTTTTGCAAGCTATGATTTGCTCTTTAGCTTGTTCGATAAGGAACTGCTCCATTGTGTCAATATTGCAGTTTAAGCCAAACGCTTCATTTGCCAGTTGCTCAGTTAATATCAGCAATGCCATTCTGTCACAAAGAGTATCCCAGTAGGGGACATCTTCATTATCAGCAATTAGCTGGTCTACAATATCATCGTAGCGGTCAAGTAGGTTATCACCTAAATTTCCGCTATCAAAAAGGTACTGGACAAACGGCTCCATCAAAACGGCACGATTATTTCGCAGCAGACGCTCTAACTCTCTTGTGCATTTTTGTATGGTACCGGAATCTGGAAATCTCAACTCCAACACACTAAAGTATTGATCCTTGCTTAACTGCGTTGCAAATGTACTGGACATTTGCTCAGGCAGAGAGAGTATAAGAGGGGAGAAGTACTCTGTATCATGATTAGCACTCATGAAGTCTTTTCGACTCTGCTTATCTCGAAAAACATTCTGAATCATATGAGCTAATTCTATGGAGATAGGCTGTAACTCACTTTCTTCGATTTCTTGGCCTGTAATGCAGTATGGAATTACTTTTAACTGTTGAAGACGCTGAAAGCAATCCGTGCCCTTTTGGTTTCTAATTTGAGTGAAACTTTGGAAGACATTTTGAGGATTACAAATTGATCCCAGTAAAAACTGGTTCAGTGTCCTCTGCTCCTTGTAGTTGTTGAGATAGAAAATGAGAGAAGAAATCCACTCCAATCCCAATGCCTGCGTGATCACACCGAGAAAGGCTGAGATCAAGGCGACTTCCATGCACAAATTACCAACAACATGCTCACGAATAAAGGAAATCATGGCATCTTTTGTGCCTTTGGAGAAAAGATCCAAACAACCACTATAGAAGAAGTCATACTTCCCCTTGGCTAGACCAACAACATTTTTATAAAGGAAAACATCGCCTGCGGGAAGAGATGTAAATCCAATCTGCTGGTGAGTGTAAGTCTGAGAGCGGTTTTTTTGGGCCAGATCTATCATTTTACGAATGATAGGGAAAAGACGCTCATCAATTGGAACACTATCACGAATTTTAAAAAGGCATTTTGTATCCTTTAAAATCTCGGTGACAGGTAGCGCAGCAGGTTTTTTTATCCCGTCATTAGGGACAAATATCGCCATGTCTTTAGACGAGCTAAAATCATATCGAACCTCCAAACTGAAATCGGCAATGCGATACAACTCCATTGCCAGATCCTCTGTTAGCACCTCCTTTTCTTTTCTCAGCACAAAGCTGACAGCAGCCATCCATTGCTTGTCTTGATTTTCCACGTTCATAGTTGCTAAACAGTTATCCATTTTTTACCTACGCTTTCCTGTGCAGTGCACATATCAAATTCGATGTGAACCACATCGTAATTCATATATTTACACTCCTCCGACAACTGCAAATTTTTTTTATTAACTCATAAAAGCCTCAAAAAGGTAAAAAAAGTCCCACATTCTCTAATATAAAGAGCCATATCTTTAAAATCACAGCAATTTCTTAGAAAATGTGAGGCAACTGTTTATGATTTGAAAATAAAACTTTCGCTATAGAGCCAATTGTAAACGAGTACTGCTATTTTGGGGCCAAAAATAGATAACTGTCACCTGTTGAGACTCATGATACACCTTACTACAGAGTTTTATTTTTCGCTCGCTCACAAAACTTCTGCCAGGTGATACACTCCACACTATCGCACAACTGCGCATAGTAGTTTGCACGGGATGAGACGATGAAAGACTTTACCGTATACTTCTCATCTGTCCGTACATTTAGAAAGTCCAAGAAGGACTCTTGTTCTCTATAAATCAGAGATTCTCGCGCCAAGGTCTTGCGAACGGTTTGCTTCCCCTCAATCTTTGACTGATCTCCCAACAACATCTGCTTCACCGAAACTGCCGGTTTGTAATGCTTAACCTCGATATTATATATTATTTTACTACTTTCATTACAGGCCAGAATGTCAATGTCAATCAGGTTCTCATCTTGCTTCAGGAGATTGACACCATCTTTCATCACTTTTTTGATTTCTGCCATCGGGACGACATACAACACACCATCTATCTTTTTCTTTTCCTGCGGGAGAGTGTAACCGCTATTCTTTAAAACATCTACCATAGTGTATACAACAAAAGTCGATGTAATATTCAAAACAGATGACAGATTTATCTGTGTGTCGACATTCGGCAAATAGAGTTCGATGTTATGTCCCGACAACGCATAACCTCGAAACACTGATGCGCATTGAAACATGTCAAATGGCGTCATCATAACCTGATCGCCAAGCCGAACAATACTCCGAATCTCATAGAATCCTCGGGTCTGCAAGTCAGTGAAATCTTCTGGCGCCTTGCGTAATGTAAATGTATCAAGAATCCTCTCCACTGTTTTAAAATCGGATATACTCTCGAACTTTTTGTATAGTTCACTTACCGAAACTATTTTGTACAAATCTTGATGTCCGCCTTTTCTAGTATCCTGTACTTTACGCATCGGATCCATCATAATGTTCATCATTACATCAAGATTAAAGCCAAAAGACTGTTCAATTTCCTTGTCGGCCTGTAATATAATGCTATTCATATCCTTGTGTTCTGAGCGAAGCTTTAATTCTAGGGGGTGATACTTAAAGGAGTAGTCCTCTGGTTTGTCAAAGCGACTTGAAGCCACATATTCCTCGAAGTATTTTTCGGATTCTTTCCATTCGATAGGCTCATAAAGCAACTCTTGGATTGTTCTTTGTTTATATCCAATACGCTCGCAAATTTGGATATTTTCTTCTAATACCAATAGAATCCTTAAAAAGACAATTGCTGTTATAAGGTCGAACACACCCGGCTCTTCCGATTCGTACAGCATACCTCCCTCGAATTCTTCTATCTCATAGCAATACCTGATTATTGTGCAGGCAACATTATACTCTGTAGAAGAGTGCCAGAAATCCGACGAAGCACCATCCATACCTGCAAGGAAGCGCTGTTTCATGAGTACACATAACGCGACTAAGCAGTCGCGGTTATAAAACTGCAGATGTGCCTTAATTTGACATATAAGGCCATCCCTAACCATGATAGCCATGTCAGGAAGGTTCTCACAAGCTGAAAATTCTTTGAAGAGGTTAGATATACGGCGCTTTGCATTGTTATGGTATTTCTGATCATAATCCACCGCCTGTTGCCAAAGGCGAAATCCTTCACACATATTCACGTCTATTATTTCTTTGATGCAAACATCACAGAGAGGCGCCTTTTTATCATTGTTGTAATAATATAAGCATACCGTGTGTTTTTTACAATTAATACATTTCATTATGTCACCATCTCAAGAATTTATTTTCGTAAAACATCGGAGATTTTCGTATAATTGAATACCGGAATGATCAATTTTCCGGACGAAAACTGATAATACAAAGATTTATTCTCTTCGGACTTTAAATGGTCAGAACAACCAGTGAATCAATCGATTTTTCTATAAGTCTGTTGTCATTGTAAATGCATTAAAAGTGCCACAATAATCTACCTTAGCAATAATTTCTTAAAATTTATATATACTTGATCAATAATATCAGGATTTTGAAAGTATTGAGCTATAGTCTGATAAGCAGGCAATAGTAATTCTGGTGTGTATTTTTTGCCGTCAACTTTTGTAAATGGCCCATCACTCTCTACTAGTATTCTATTTTGCGGGATAACCAACAATTTTGAATTTGAGCTTTTGTTTCGAACCATATTGCTATTTATAGAGAAATAACAACCTAATGTAATGAGCTCTTCCAGCTGAGTAGTCGTTCCAGTAAACCAGTGTATGATACACCTTTTGGGATGGTATCTTCTTATAATATCTATCGCCTCAGTCTCTGATTTTCGTAAGTGCACGGACAACAATTTATTTCTACTTGCACACAAGTCAACAATTCGCCCAAAAAAATCTAATTGCTGCTCCTTGGTAATATAATCATCCGAAGAAAAATCCATCCCTACTTCACCAACATAATTTGTTCTGTTTATCAAAATCATAAAATCTGAAAAATCTTTAGCAGACAAGGACTTTTCTTGTGGATGAAATCCCAGAGCAAACTTCACATACTTTGTTTCTTTATACAAATTCTTGCAAGAGACAAATACTCCCGGAGTATTTGTCACACATAGTGTATATTGCTCAAGTCTGTTAATGGCATCATACAATTCTTTATGATTTCTATAGTGGTCTAAATGGAAATGTGAATCTATGAGTTTTCTAGTCATAATCCTATATACTCTTTCATCTCCGGATCTGTTGAGAATAGCTCAATTAGATCTTCCATTGTTTTTCTATAAACGCGTATAAAACTCTCAACTTCATTAGTCGATAATTGGCCCGTGCATTTTATTAATCGCTTAATTTCATTATCATTCTGATTTTGGTATCTGTATATGCTACTTATGACAGCTGAGGCATCATTTACTATATCGCCTTGTGAAAATCTTTTTAAAAAATCCAGTGATATATTTTTACTCCAATATCTTTCATGTGATGTATCAACATCCAGTAAGGAACTTTTTCTTATCAAACAAGGAAAACAATAACCACAATTGAGTGGATATTCTCGGACACCATATTTATTTAAACCTCTGTTGCAAGGATGGGAACATGATATTGTATCCGCAAAGCCACGATTAAAGGCAATTGTACCTTTAACCATATCAACTATCTCCCGTTTTGTCTTAAATGCAAAGAAATTCAAGACAGGGTTATTTATTCCTGCTGCGATTAATATTTCTTTAAAGCACTTCAAGAAGTATGGATGTGTTGTCCTTGTACTGCATGATCCTTTTCTACTATCTGTAAGTGGAATATTCAGGCCTATAAATCCGTTCTCAGGGATATAAACCGGAATATCCTTCCCCATAATACTTGCAACAGTCAGTGCTCCACATAAAAACAATAGAGATCTTCCCCTTGAAGTATTTTCAGCTCCATCGAGCTTTCCCGTTGCATTTACAGGTGCTCGCGAATTGGCCGTGAAACTTAAAAATTCAGCGGTTTGATTTTTGTATTCTTCCCGAAACATAGCAGCCAGATTTTCTTGTTTCGCTCTCAGCTTTGGGTACTCATTATGACCAATCAAACAAGGTGAATTACCTTTTTCAAGCAACGAGATTGCTCCGCAAAAAGAATCTAATCCCCCCGAAAACAGGCAAACCACATTGCATTTTGAAACATCCAGTTTTATCCGGCTAGGATGAGTTCTCAGGCCATATTGATTTTCTGTTTTACGAAAAGATAAGTTCCAAGAATCACCCGTTAAAAAATTCAGTGTTTTATTCCATAATTTTTCTACTGATTTCCACTTCTCAATTTCAATGACCGGGATGGATACATCGATTTGACGAGTCCAACAGTCTTTGAAGTGTGAACGTGCAACCCTCTTGTCTATAGCAAATATTGAGATTGCAATAATAAATAAATCCTCATAGATTGGTTGAATGGATAATGCGCCAAGTCTAAGCCACGTATCGGCCAAATTGGTATAAATCGTACTGTATCCTTTTCTGTTAAGCGAAAAGACATAGGCATCCATATAATTTACATCTGGAATTTCAGAGTTGTTTTTATTAACCCATATCCTCATATGCTATTCCTCCGTATAAAGTTCTTCAAACACTGAATAAGCGTTATTTAGAGCCCTATCAACATACTCACTGCCTGACAAGTTGGAAAAATCAATTGTGCTAATATCACCGAAGCTAAGGCTTTCGTACAAGCTACTTCTTATGTAATCCTGCATTTCTTTTAGTATCCTACGTGCTTCTGCTGGGGTCCGATCTTTTCCAATTTTCTCTGCAAAACGAAAATCAAAATTAATAGATATATAGTCAATCAACGTTTCTTTTAGAAAAATTTCTGGAGATATGTTTCCCAACTGCTCGAAGTCCTCAATATCCAGATTTTTCAGCGCTTTAGATAAGGCGTCTGCCGCCAAGGCATCTTCTACAGTTTCTCCATTATGCGTATATTCATGGAACAATTCGTCTAGTATCTCTATGGGGGGCTTTCCTATCAAGTCGGGTCTATTGATTTGATTTAATGCGTATGCCGCTCCATGGCCTGCAATATTTTTTGACAGACCTAAGATTCCAGAGACAGCATGAGAAAATGTACTGCCAGAGGTAGTGTCAGCTTTCATGGCCGTAGCAAATTTACTTCCCGCTTTAGCAATAGATGCAGAATCATTATCACTCAACATTTGTGTAACCGCACGTTTTGCCTGAGTCCATTGTATACGAGTAGGAGGAATGTATCCTTTTGAAGTCCCCATATTACCCCTTCTTTCCAATTATCTTATCATACAATTTTGCATTCAATCTGCCACCCTTTATCCTTTCAAGCATCGGCAAGACCTTAGTGGTGTTTGCATTAAACATTGCTGATAAATAAATAGAGTCAGCAAGGGTAATCGTCTGTTTTGCATTGCCGACAGCATCTAAAATCTTGTCTTGGTATGGAGTAAATGTTAAGAAAAGCTCTTTTATAACAAAATAGCCAAGCAACCCGTTCCTTATGCGGGGAAGTAGAACTGAGAAAACATTATCAATATCAACCGGAGATAATGCTTTCATTGCTTCCATGATCCCACTGATTGTACCTTCTTTAACTGATCCCAGTTGATCTAAAACCTGACGGGCCTGAATACTGAAATTTTGCGAATCAATGATATTTCCAGCCAGATTTTCACGTGTTAAATAGAAGTATCTGTCTAACCGCTGGCTATAAAAATCTTTCGGTTCGCATTCAAGCCATTTTTTAATTGATGGAATTGCCCATTTTGTATACTCCACACTATTTGTACTTGCCATCACAGCATCATACATTGTCTTAAATTTATCATTGCAAAGTGTAAATTCCTTGTTCCACTCATTAAGTTGATTAAACAAATCCGAATCCAACTTTTGTAGCACCAACAATTTTGCAAGGATGCGTATATCAATATCGCTTCCATAATACATTTGAGCAAGCGATTTCTTAGTGATAAAAGTATTCAAGAATCTCTTTGCCTGCCTTGGATTTCCTTTTAACATAGAAGAAACGATGTCTCTGATACTGTCTATAATATTAGCATCTTCCATGAATTTTGCTTCTGATGGGGCATATTCCAGATGTAAATTCGAAATCAGTAATTTCATTTCTGGAAGGGTAATACGAGCATCCCTAACTATGTACTTTTCGGCGTGAATTTTTTCCAGCAATGATTTGAAATCGTTGGATGAGAGATACCTTTGAGTGACCAGTAACAACAGATAATTTTCTATATCCTTTGAAGACAACTCTGGGATGTAAATTGGTAGCTGAATTATTTTTTCAATATATTCCGTTGATAGTTCTACATCTGATCCGTCGATATGAGGGTATTTTTTCCTAATTGCATACTGTATGACATTCTCATCGGCAGCAATGATAAATGTTGTACGTTCAACAGATAAGAATAGTTTGATCGCCTCTAGCGTATCAATTATCCGTTCTGGAGTACATCTATCGAGATCATCAACTATCACTACTACATTGTTTGTATCAGCATTTATTAGCATCTGTTCGAAGTCTTTTCTAAAATTTCTAATGTTATCTACAGTTGTTTCATTCTTAATATATGCATCTTTTTCATCTGAGACTTTTTCTGCAGCAGATTCTAATACCTCTGCAACTTCTTTTACATTTCTTGGGACACTCATTGCTATAGGTAATGGATTCCCAGTTGCCACACTTGCTACAACCGACGCACCTATAGAAACCGTTGACGTTGCAAGCTTAAAAAGATCAACGCGCTGAAATAACTTTTTAATACTATCTTTAACTTCCTCAAACGGTTTCTTATTATATAGTTCTTTTAGAAGCGCCTCCATTAATGCGGTTTTTGCATCTTCATATCCCTCAAACATCCATGCATTAATTTTCACGCAGATTATGTTTTCTTTTTCTTTGGTTAATTGTTGGTCAATTAGGTTCAATAATGTTGATTTGCCTGCACCCCAAAGTCCAAAAACTCCTATGGTAAGGGGATTGTTGGTCTCATCTTTCGCAATGTCAGCAATCAGCTTAGCATAAGGCCCATAAAATAGAATATCGATATCAGATGCATTGTCTAGCCACATAATGTCACTCTCCTTATTCCATTCGGTGCATAAGCAATTTCATTGCTATATATAAAAATCCAACTTCATAGTATTGCTACAATCAGCATGTCCATCATAAACAAATCGAGCAATTGACATTATCCGTTTTGAATCATTGTTCTTAATGACGAATTTATACTGCAAAAACGCTGATTACCAAAACAGAATTAGCTCTTGGATTCCTTCGACTATAAACTTTAAAATTGGCTTTCGCTTGCCCTGAGGGACTGGACCTGTATACTGATGAGTGTTCTTTATTTCTGAATGTGATAAATGTGAATGAAGTCTAAGTTGATGCAGTTCCATACACATCTTATGAAATTTGGGGATATAATTAATAAAACCTTTGCTCTTTTCAATTCCACCAATTTTCCCAAGGATATATCCGCCGAGTTCAGCATGATCATTTTTAAGAAGACTGCAAATTCTATCATCAATTGTATCCCAAAGGTTCACAAATGCTGTGAGATCCGTTTTCCAATAACCTAAAGCCGTAAAAAGTGTCCGCTCAATCTGATCATGCTCTTTCCCGAATCTTTTTTTCCATTGGAACTTCATCTGAACACCTGTTAACTCGTATAGATATCGAGTTATTTGACTATTTGAGTATCTATTACGCTGTATTATTTTGGCTCGTTTAAATATATTCTGTGCATATGGAGAAATTGCATTAACCGGAGGTAATTGATTGGGTACAGGCGCTAACAAATAGCAATTCGCACCAGCCGTAGCCAACTCACATTCTGGTGCTTTAATGTAATCTTCCAAGAAAGTCGCACCAAGCTTATCTGCCAATTCGTGTTTTTGTGCTTGATAAGCAAACTTGCTTCTAACCCACCAATTGCTTTTCATAACATAGTTCTTCTGCCTAATGCCAAATTTTGAATCGTAAAGAAGAATGAATGCCAATAGCTGCGAACGATACCTGCTATCAACTATAAACGCGTGTTTCTTATCGACATTGAGCAATTTTTTTGCTAGCTCTGTAAATCTATCTGCATCTTTACAATTTAAGTTTCCAATAGCTGCCTCCAACAATATTCCAGAAGAAAATTGCTGAGTTTTATCTTGACAGCATCCATAAATAAAATCACTAAGGGTGGGGGGGATTTTCCTTGGATATCTTTGTATGTAAAATGCAAACGAATGAATCATATTTGGAAATCTCTGAACTGTAGCAATGGCAAGCTTATTTGATTTTGCATCTTGCTTGACATATTGAAAGTAGCGTTTGATGGTTGTAAGATCGGCAGGGTTTTCCTTAATTAATCGCTTTATAGCATTTACTGCGATTTCAGCCCTTTTCTCATGATCAAATTCATCTTCAAATAGGGGCTTACTGATACGTTTGATCTCATCATCAATATTTGAAATTTCATGAACGGTAATTTTAGATGACTGCGGAAATAATCCGAGCTCCTTGCTCCTCTTGTCAAGAAGAAACAATACCCAGCGAACTGTTTCTTCATTATCAGCCAGAATCCGAATATCATCCACATATCTAAAATACCGAAAGGAAGTTTCTTTTTGCAACTCTTCGATATATGAATCGTATTCAGCCAATACAGCTTCAGCAACTATACCAGACGCTTGAGGCCCCTGAGGTATTCCTGTAGCAAGCTCCAACCCATTCGATGACTCCCACTGTTCTAGCAATTGAATGAACGAATTGGCACAAGTATCGCTAAATCGACATTTGTCCTTCAATACAGTCCGAAGCAAATGATGATTAATGCTGTCATAGCAGGCAGTAAGATCAAAGGACGCAATATATTTGCTTCCTTCTTCATATGCCTTGATAACAGCCTTAGTGTACGCTTTATAGGAATCTTGCCATTTCTGATAGAAAAAGAGACTCTGATTGTTGGAATATAGGTTGCCAAATACGCTCTTTCTATATCTTTTTTTAACCTTTAAAATTGTCGATAGTGCTTCTGCTAAGACATTTGCGTATGCTTGGTATACAATTTGGTCCTCAATTGACATCAACGTATACATTCTGCTTAAACCATTTGCCTTCGGCATAAACACCCGTATTGTATTTATTGGCAGATATCCTGATTTTACTTTATCCCTTAACAAAGTGATGTTCTCTTCAACAGCCATTCCATAGGTTGAATAAGTATCTCTAAAGAAGTTCTTGTAGGTGCTTTCGGGATTGGTTAATAAGCGATTATATGCAAGGATCAGGTTATCCTTCTTAGCCACATCCCTAATTGAAAACACACTGATCCACCTCTTCCATTAAATATATTTCCTTTCGTACCAACAAGTTCTATCAAAATATGCAATATTAGCATTTTCTTTACGGAATATTTTCTAAGCTGTGCAAACTTCGTCTAATTGCTATAATAAGTAATAAATTCCAAATTTTAACTTTAATTCTATTTTACTTTCTTATATCTTGCAAATCAACTAAAAATAAGAATTTATTCCATTTTTATACATATTTCTAATAGAATATAACTCCGAGTAAGTATGTGCAGCACACGAGTGAGAGAGCTTTGGTATCCACGGGTATCCAAAGGTATCCACCTCGCAGTACGAAATATCTATTGCATCCAAGCAATACTGTACTCAGAGAGTGCAACAAATCTTCTATCAAGCCTATTCAAATAGGATTTTCAGTGCAGTTTCTGCGCCTTTCTCTAAAAAAACGATTTTTTCAAAAAATATGTTGACAAAATTACATTAAAGTGATATATTATTCAAGCATTCTATTTCAGAAATGCTGGTGTAGCTCAGTTGGTAGAGCAGCTGATTTGTAATCAGCAGGTCGGGGGTTCGAATCCGTCCACCAGCTCCACGCTTCGGCGTTCAGCTGAACGGGACAAGCACTTGATCTGTTTGAGATAAAAGGTAATATGGAGGAGTTCCCGAGTGGCCAAAGGGGGCAGACTGTAAATCTGTTACGTTACGTTTCGGTGGTTCGAATCCACCCTCCTCCACCAAAAGCAGATAATAAGAGCAGGAATGCTTTTATTATCTGCTTTTCTATTTAGATATGTATCTCCATTATGCGTACTAGAATAGCAGCGCACAAACGGCATTCACAAGTCATAAGTGGTCGCAGAGACCCTTAGGGCGCATGGTAGCCAACTGTTTTGCAGACGGTTGGTTACCTGTGGATGTCTTTTTTTTTCCCACATAGCAATTATGTACCAGCATTTGAAAATTTGCTTGTGCTGACGCACATCATCTTCTTTTTAGGTATGTTATTGAAACCATACGGATATTCGTATATAATATACTCGGTATTTTAATACTTATGGGGAATATGGGAACGGCGCGTGCATCAATACTGCTAAGCCGGGCGTATCCCGGCGCATTTCGGGCGCTCTTGGGTTATTCCATCTGATGCAAAAAGCCTACCGATCCTCGAAAAGAACATACCATATGGAAGTGATTGCCATGCTACATATTGCTGTCTGCGATGACCAGCCGAGAGAACTGGAAATCATCAACGAACACATAACAGAATACCTTGACACCCATACACTGGAAGCGGAAATGAAAGAATTTTCTCATCCGGATCAATTGCTGACTGCCCTTAAAACAGAGAGCTTCCATCTTTACATATTGGATATTGTCATGCCAATGGTGAACGGTTTGGAGTTAGGCAAAGAAATTCGCCGCCTTGACTGCGAGGCACAGATTATCTATGCCACCACCGAACCTCAGTTTGCTCTGCAGGCATACGCCGCAAGCCCCATCAATTATCTCATTAAACCAATTGATAAGCGGCAGTTGTTTGATACGCTGACCCTCGCCATCTCCAAAGCAGACCTAGCCGAAGAGAAGACGTTTACTGTGAAAACCGCCGATAGTCTGCGGGTGATCAAGCTGTCGGATATGGACTGCTGTGAATACCGCAGTCACGCTGTCATTTTCAGCTTAAAGAACGGTGAGGAAGTGCAAAGCCGCACGATTCGGGAGAAATTTTCGGAATACACCTTGCCTATTTTGAAAGACAGGCATTTTCTGCAATGCCATACCTCATTTGTGGTCAATCTGCGGCGGGTGGAACGCTTTGCCAAGGACAGCTTTACGCTGTGCGGCGGCAAGACCGTCCCCATTACGGCAAAGCAATACGCTGCGGTGAGGGATACCTATATGGACTACCTGATGGCAAAGGGAGGACGGCAATGATAGAAATTTTTCCTGACTTATTGCGAGCGGTGATTTCCACTACCGCCAATGTTCTGCTGATGATGACGCTTTTGCAGCCGAAGTATTCTAAAAAAATTACACTGCTGACCATGCTCGGCGTTCTTGCAGCTGATTTGGGTACAGCGGTTTATTGCTATCTCAGCGGCAATTTGACCTTGCTTTCAAAGCTGGATATTATCCTGTTTGCAGTGCTTTGCTTTGCGGTACGGCCATTATTCAAAGACACCTTCATGCAGTGGCTGTTTTCCTATATCACCGTCCAAAACATCAGCGACATCGTAATTATCCTTAGCTTCGAAGTCTGCAGGTATTTGCCTTATCCCCTCTACGCCAACTCGCTGCTGCGCTTAATTCTATTCGGAGCTTTTCTGCTGATTTTGTCGCGGTATGTACGTCCGCTGTATCGGCAGGCGGTGGAGCATTGGACGGCATATTTCGCCGTGGCGCTGGGGCTTTACATCACCTTTAATTACTACGTTTTGTCTGCGGACGATATTATCGTGATGCTGACGGAACAGGCCATACCGCTGCTTCTGGTGATTTTTATCGGGCTTGCCGCCTACGGCTCCATTCTCCTCTCCCTCAAAAATCTTATGCGAGAATATCGGATCAAGGAAGAAAATCAGAAAATGCAGGCGGAGCGGGAATACCTGCAACTGGCCGCGGGCAATATGTCTCGGCGTCTGAAACTGATGGAGGAGGTGTCGGTGAAGAACAGCCGCGCTGCCCATGACCGCCGCCACTTTAACAATGTGCTTCTGGAGCTTTTGGAGCAGGAAAAAACCGACGAGGCCGCCGCTTTGCTGCAAAATCAAAATCAAGCGACACACACCATCAGCAAGGTCTACTGTGAAAACCCCGCCGTCAACGCCGCTGTCTGCCACTATGCAGGGGTTGCAGAGCAGGCAGGTATTCCCACAGAGATTGAACTGGATATTCCAAGAGAGCTAACCGTAGATTCCTTGGAGCTTTCCATGGTGGTATCAAACCTATTGGAAAATGCCATTCAGGCTTGTGGATGTTTGGCTGACGGAGTAAATCCCTATCTCCGTTTTACCTGCCGAAGTGTGGGGCGGCTGTTACTGGAAATAGAAAATTCCTGCACCGAGGATACCGTACTCGATGAAAGCGGCTATCCTGTTGCCCGCGAAGAAGGCCATGGAATCGGCAGCAAGAGCGTCATTGCCTTTGCAAAAAAGTATGATGGAGAGCTGCTGTATAAAATCGAAATTGGTGTTTTTCAGGTACGCCTTCTGGTTTAAATATACGGAATCTTTTGTTTGTCAAGAGCAAATTTTAATTGAATAGCTACTTTTTAAGTGTAAAAATGAGTCTTTTAAGTGTAAAGGCTCATTTTTTTTATTTTTTGGATTAATATCTAAACAGAAATTTGCAAGATTTCATTGGGTGATCAGGGCTTGAAACCGACCGGTAGCTCCCAATGATTGAAGCGATGAAGAAGCTGGGCAATTGAAATTTGAATCTGCCAATATAAAATAATCGGCAAGCCGAAGTGTTCAGAAAAATATCACTGTGTTCTCGCCGGAAGGAGCATGACGGAATGGAAAAACGCAGGCGTGAAGATGTACCGCTGAAAGTCCCCAATTCCGAGGGAAATGTGTGGCCAAAGCAGATTTGCCCTGCCTTTGAACCGAGAACCGACACACCGAGGGGTCTGCGGCAGTGCTGGTACTGTCGGTATGCCGACTTTCATCTGGACAAGCCCCGCGCGTTGGATGTGGGCGTGTGCTACTGGCCGAAAAAGATATTATAGGAGGGTCGTAAGAAAATGGGAAAAAGAATTTTAAGTATTTTGCTTTCGGTTTGCATGGTACTGACATTGCTGCCGGTTGCCGCTATGGCGGAAGACGCAAATGCTTCGATGAGCGCAAGTGGGGAAATTATAGCCTTTGCACCGCTTGACGAAACAGAAAAGTCGGTAGCTACCGGCACAGCGATTGAGGATTTAGGGCTTCCTGAAACCCTAACGGCAACGGTGAGAACAGCCGCGGCTGCGGACAGTGGTACATCCCAGGAACCCGCGCAGGATTCAGAAAACCCGGAAGAGGATTCCACATCGGGTAATTCCGCAGAGGCAAGCTCCAGCTCTGCGGTACAAGGGAATGTGAATGACCAGCAGGAGGCGGACGATAGCGGTACCTCCCAGGAACCTGTAATCAATTCAGAAAACCCGGAAGAGGATTCCACATCGGGTAATTCCACAGTGGCAACCACCAGCTCTGCCATACAAGGGAATGTGAATGAGCAGCAGGAATCGGCCGACCCCGAATGGGAAGAAACGAGTGTGGACGTTCCGGTGACATGGACGTCCGAGCCGGAATATAACGGAAATGAAAACGGTGAGTATGTATTTACGCCGGTAATAGAAGGCTATACGGTGAGCGCCGATCTGCCTGAGATTACTGTGACGGTGGGTACGCAGCCCCTGATGACGGCTCTGCGAACGGGTACGCCCGTTACCTACGGCGACTTTTCTGTCAGCGTAGATGAAGATGGCGCGGCGCCGACGCATAATGACGGCGTGCTGACGTTTGGCACGGCGGGGGAATATACCGTTGGAATGGCTGATGGAAAGACTTCCACCTCCAACGTGATTAAAGTCACCGCCGATGGTGTCAAGCTGAACCTTGTCGGCGTAAACATTACTGCACCGCAAGGTGCCGGGAGTGATAACGGTGCGGCTGCCTTGACCGTGACAACCGGCACAGTAACCTTGAATGTTATTGTGGACAGCTCTCTGACTGGCGGTGCCGGAGGATCAGAAACCGACCCTGATACGAACTACGGTGCAATGGGCGGCTGCGGCATCAGCGGGAATATTGCCGTCACAGGCACGGCAACGCTTACCGTGACCGGCGGTACAAGTGGTCAAGGAATGAGCTTGTGCGGTATAGGTATCATTGGCAATGTGAATGTCTCCGGTGAGGCTACCCTTATCGCCAGAAGCGGCAGCGGTAATGGGGGTATTGCCATCAGCTCCGCCACCCAATACGGCGGAGGCACAATTACCGTGGGTGATGGCTATACGGTCAAGGCTGGAACAGATGCTGCCAGCGCGACAGCATTTACAGGGACTTCAACCAATTTACAGTATGTCGCTATAGAACCCATTATTTTCACCGTTGCTGAGAATACGGCGCTCGAGATTAAGGTTCTACCTATTTATGGGGACCCTCAAGTGGATAATATGGTTGCTTCGCAAGGGTTTACACAACCAACAGATGGAAGCAAAACTGCAAACTTATACTGGGATTCAGCGAAAACCCAATTAATCCCATATGGGGATAATTCTTTCGGAATTGGATCTAATACTCTGGAGAAAATTTACTTTTATGCAACAGAAACGGGAACTTATATATTTACTGCCACGTTTATAGATGATAATGACAAAAGCAGTAATTATACTATTAAAGTAAAGGTTACCGGAGACACTCCGCCTGACTCTCTCCCCACGGCGGAGGAGTACGCGTCGGCTTCTCCGGCGGCGGCTTCCGATACCGACTATGTGCTCGATTCCGTTAAAAAGACCCTCACCATCAAAACCGCAAAGGGTGCGGCGTTCTGGTCGGCAAACGGCAAGAATTATCTTGACTACACGATCCTTCTTGCCAAGGACATCAACGTGTCTGCTTTCCAGTGGACGCCGGTGGGAACAGACGATGGCTCTTTTTCCGGCAGCTTCAACGGACAGGGGCATACCATTAGCAGCCTTACAATAAATACTACAGACGTACGATACGCCGGACTGTTCGGCTATGCAAGCGGTGCGACCATCAAAAACCTTACAGTTTCGGGCAGCGTGACGGCAAGCTATGTGTCGGGCGAGTGCTACGCTGGCGGAATTGTCGGCTACAATACCGAGGGCAGCACCATTGCCAATTGCGCCAACTACGCCGCCGTTTCGGTAAGTACCAGCGGAAACTCCAGTTATGCGAATGCCAAAGGCGGGGGGATTGCCGCTCTAAATAGTGGCACAATCGAAAACTGCCGGAACAGCGGCGCTGTTACCGCTGCGAACAACTCAACAAACGCGAGTCCGGGCTACGCCTATGCCGGCGGTATCTGCGCATTCAACAACAGTGGCGCCATTGCCAACAGCTACAACATCGGCACTTCTTCTGCGACCGGCGCAACCGAAGCCCTTACCGGAGGCATCTGCGCCAAAAACTGCGCAACCATAACAAATTGCTATTCCACAAATGCAAGTAAGGTAACCACTAACTTTTATGGATCAGCCACTACCACCGGCTGCGGAACCTTTTCGGATAACGGCGGTGTGCTGACGGCGGGCACCGCCGATAACTGCGGCAGTGCCCAAACCCTTTCCTATGGAAATGGTCTTCTCGCCGCCCTCAACGCCTGGGTTGGCGCCAAAGCCAGCGGTGACTACTACACATGGCAAGCCGACAGCACAAGCGACCCGGTAAACAAGGGTTACCCCGTGTTCGGTGAAAAGTGGGAAGCGCCCGCTACGAAATATAACGTTTGGGTAGGTAATGTTCAAGTTACCAGTGCCAACTCCAATGGAATTACAGGGGATGGCATTACGGGTACGGTCACCTACAACCACGACACCAATACTCTCACATTAGACGGTGCGACGATTACCAGCGGTCATTTGATAGAGAATTTCGACGGTCCCGCCGGAATTGATGCAGAGGGTAATTTAAACTTAGAACTAAAAAATGATAACACGATTACCGGAATTAGCCCGTCCAGCGGCAAGTGCAGCTTCGCTGTATACAACGATGGGAACCTAACGATAATGGGTAACGGAACCTTAAATGCTACCGGCGGAGATACTTCAGATGGCGGCGGCTACGGTTTGTATATCACAAATAGCCTTAGCATTCAAAACGATGCTACCGTTAACGTCAACAGCGGGAACGCAACAAATGGGAACTGTTGGGGTGTTCTGGTTGGCGATGCCCTTACCATTCAAGGGAGCGCCTCCGTTAACGTCACCGGCGGTACTTCAACAGGAGAAAATGGGAGCAGCTACGGTGTGTACGTCTTCGGTTACACCAAAGTGAAAGACAGTGCCAGCCTATCCGCCACCAGTGGCGCGGCGGAATACCAAAGCTACGGTATTTTTATCTCTAATAATAATAGCTTTGAGATATCGGGCGGAACCGTGACGGCCAGCACCACCGATAATGACGGCGCATCAGAAGGCTCTGCCGCTATAAATAAAAAGCCAATTTTATATTTTTACAAGCCTGCACCTGTAGTTATGACAAGCAGATTTGCGAGCGGTACGGATGCCGTAAGGAATACGCTGAGTGATATCAATATTCCATCCTTCAAATACATTCGCATTGTACCATCTTCTCTTCCCACGGCGGCGGAGTACGCGTCGGCTTCTCCGGCGGCGGCTTCCAATACCGACTATGTGCTCGATTCCGTTAAAAAGACCCTCACCATCAAAACCGCAAAGGGTGCGGCGTTCTGGTCGGCGAGCAGCAAGAATTATCTTGACTACACGATCCTTCTCGCCGATGACATTGATGTGTCTAACTTTCTGTGGACACCGGTGGGAACAGGCGCAGACTCTTTTACCGGCAGCTTTAACGGACAGGGGCATACCATCACAGGGCTGACGGTGGATATTTACGCGGGTAATGAAGCAGTCTATGCCGGGTTGTTTGGCATGACCAGCGGTTCCATTAAAAACGTAGGGTTGGCGAAGGCGTCAATCGTCGTTTCCAACACCTCTACTGACTCTAAGCAGGTGTTTGCCGGTGGTCTGGCAGGCGAAGCATTCGATGGGGCCATCACGAACTGCTTTGTCATGGGAGGCACCGTGAGCGCCAGCAGCGGCTATGGTTCCTACGCCGGAGGGCTGGTGGGCTTTGCCAGCGACGACATCACTGTCAGCAATTGCTACAGTACCTCCAGCGTCACCACCAGTGGCACAGGCGGCCATTCCGGCGGTGTGGCAGGCTGTATAGGCGCTGGCACAATCAAGGATTGCTATTATTTGAACGGCGGTACAGGTATGCCGGAAAAGGGCGTTGGCCGTGTGTACCCCAATTGCGAACCTGTCATCACAGGCTGCGGCACGATTGGCAGCAACAATAGCACACTGGCGGCGGGCACGGAGGAGCAGTTTACCTCTCAGCAGACCCTTGCCTATGGCACCATCCTCTCTGACGCCCTCAACGTCTGGGTCTACGCCAAAGCCAGCGGTGACTACTACACATGGCAAGACGATACAGGGAGCATAAACGGCGGCTACCCAGTATTCGACGCGCTGTGGGGTACGACCACCCCGGTTTTCGACAATTGCTTCAAAGACATCCATACGAAAAAGCCCGACGACCCCGGTAGTTATATGGGTGAATACCACTACGACTTTGACGGCTGGTATACCGAGCAGAATGGCGATGGTACGAAATTGGGCGACAGCGACGATGGCACCGCCGGTACCCGCTATTACGCCAAGTGGATCAAGAACGGCAAAACCGTTCGCACTACGGCGCTGGATTTGACGGATATCAGCGAGTCCAACCTCTACCGCTCAACCAAAAGCGGTGACGTATACACGAATGCCGCTGAGGGCTGGACATGGTACGCCGCCAAAACCACAGTGGGAAGCAATACCTACGCCGCCAACACCCTTGTCCTCTCCGGCCTGAACATCAACACCGCCGCTACCGCCACCGCCCTGAAGGTTCCTGGCGGCACAACCATTGTGCTCACGGAGGGTACCATAAACTCCGCAAGGAGCGGCTATACCAGCTCGGACAGTGAAGCTGTATATACCTATGGCGTTTATGGTGCTGGTGCCCTGAACATAAAAGGCGGCGGCACGCTCAGCGCCTTTGCCGGCACAGCAGCATACACCAAAAGCAACAATTCCTATGGAGGCTTCAGCTACGGTATTTACAGTGCCGGGGCGCTCAACATCACCGAAGGCATAATCTCTGCCAAAGGCGGTTTCAGTGGGCCAACAGCCGCTGAAAATAAAAGCTACGGTATCTATTCCAATTCAACCATCGACATCAGCGGCGGCACCGTCACCGGCAACGGCGGCGGAGGAAAGGCTGAAAGCGGTGGCATCGCAGCCGAAGGTGATATTAAAATTACCGGAGGTGTCGTTGCGGGTCAAGGAGGAGCGGTAAATCTCCGTACAAGTATAGGTATCATCGCGCGAACAGCGAAAATATCCGTCACCGGCGGCACGGTTTCCGCCACAGGCGGTGCGTCGACTGGTACTGATGACTCGTCTGCCAGCGTCGGTGTTTTCGCTGATAAGGTAGAAATCTCCCAAGGAACTGTCACCGCCACCGGCGGCAATGCAGCCAGTGGCAACGCAAGCTGCGGCATCGCAGCCATAAGTTCGGTTACTGTTACCGGCGGAAGGGTTACCGCTAAAAATGGTGCAACAGGGGTGCTTTCTGCGGCGATAAATGTGTACCAAGGTACACTCACCGTTGGCGGCACCGAAAAACTTGCCACTATTGAAAATGCCACAGACGGCACAAACGCGATTACAAGCAGCAGCGGCAGCATTGCGAGCAAAAAGCTCGTCATGTCCGGCAGCGATGCCGTGAAAGTCAGCTTCGCCACTTATGCCATCACCGCGAATGCCGCCACCAATGGCAGCTACACCGTGAAGGTGGATGGCAGCGCGGTAACCTCGGCACAATCCGACGAAAAAGTCGTCATCACCCCCACCGCAAGCAGCGACTATGAGTTGGACACCATTTCGGTTTATAAAACTGGTGAAGCAAACGCATCGGTGGCGGTCAGCAACAACACCTTCACCATGCCCGCTTATGCGGTAACAATCGATGTAACCTTTAAGGCGGCAATCACTTCTCTTGATTTGACCGGCGTAGGCTGTAACGTAGCTACCGGAAAGCTCACCGGCACGACGGCAAATATGGAATACAGCCTGGATGGCGGCAGTACCTGGAAACCTTGCACACAAGGAGAAACTACAAACCTAACGTTTACGGCAGGCACGGTAAAGGTTCGACAAAAAGACAAAACAACTAACGAACGCACCGTTGCAACCATTGCAGCTCCAGCAGCATCCACCACACCAACACTGGATAGCAAAACCGCTAACAGTGTGACGCTCCATGCGATTGCGGGCTATGAATATTCGAAGGACGGCGGTACTACTTGGCAAATCAGCAATGTGTTTTCTGGCCTGAACGGCAGTACCGCGTATAGCTTCGTGGCTCGAATTAAGGCCACTGCTGCCACGCTTGCCGGCACAACCAGCACGGCGCTTAATGTCACGACGAACGGCACGTCCTCCGGCGGCGATGGAGGCTCTACTGGCGGCAGCTCCTCCGATACTCCAAGCAAGCCAACCGCGCCTGTCAGCGGCAGCACGGAAAATAAGGCTACGGTGGACGATAAGGGCAACGCCAGCGTCAGCCTGACTGACAACAACATCACTGACGCCATTGCGGACGCAAAGGCTGCAGCAGCGAAAAAAGGCGTGAACGCAGGCGACATCACGGCGGTGATTCACGTTACGACAGGCGGAAAGGACGCAAACACTGTGACGGTCAATCTGCCCAAGACCACACAGGAGCAGGTCATTGGCAACAAGATTTCCAATGTTCAACTTGTCATTGACAGCTCTGACCTCACCCTCGGCATCAACCGTGCTGCGGTGACGGAAATCAACCAACAGGCAAAAGCCGATGTTCAGCTTTCCGCTACCCGCATGAACAGCTCCAAGCTGTCCGGCGATGCAAGAAGCGCCATTGGCAACCGACCAACCTTTGATTTCAAGGCAACCTATGGCAGCGGTAAGTCCGTAAGCAATTTTGGTAATGGCAGTGTCAGTGTGGAGATTCCTTATACCCTGCAAAAAGGCGAAGTTGCGGGCAATGTTTGTGCTGTGTATGTGGACGCAAACGGCAAAGTGGCTTATCTCGACGATTCCAGCTATGATGCAAAGCGCGGAACGGTAGTGTTTTCCACCAGTCATTTCTCCACCTACGGTGTGGCCTACAACGTCGGCTCCCATTTTACCGACATTAACAGTCATTGGGCGAAAGACGATATTCTTTTTGCCGCAAACCGCGGTCTTATCACTGGCACCAGTGCTACCACGTTCAGCCCCAACGGTTCTATGACACGGGGGATGTTTGTAACAGCACTCGGGCGTTTGGCAAATGCCGACACAAGCGCCTACAAGCAGTCCAGTTTTACCGATGTGAAGGCCAACGCATATTACATGGGCTATATCGAATGGGCCGTCAAGAATAATATATTGGCAGGCGTAGGTGGCGGCAAGTTCGACCCGGACGGTCTTGTGACCCGTGAGCAGATGGCGGTTATGATGGACAAGTATGCCACGGCTACTGGGTTCCAGCTGCCGGAAGTTCACGCACAGAACACCTTTGCCGACAATGCCAAAATTAGTGCGTGGGCGGCAGCTTCCGTAAAGCGCATTCAGATGGCAGGCATTCTTCAGGGCAAAAACAATAATTATTATGACCCCCAGGGAACGGCTACCCGTGCCGAGGTTTCGGCGGTGCTGCGGCGCTATGTGGAACTGGCGATTTTCAGCGATACGGCTCAAGGCTGGGTAAAAAACGATTCCGGCCAGTGGATGTTCTTTAAAGATGGCAAAGCTCTCACAGGCTGGCAGACCGTGGACGGAAAGGTCTACTGCTTTGACAGCAAGGGCGGTGCTTTCGCCAACGGCTGGAAGCAGAACGCCAAAGGCGAATGGCTCTTCCTGTCCCCAGACGGCAGCGCGGTTACTGGGTGGAAAGACATTGGAGCAAAAGGAAATACGAAACGCTATTATTTTGATACCTATGGCGTCAGGATTGCCGGCAAATGGCTCCAGATCAATGGCAAATGGTATTACTTTTATGCCGACGGCTCTCTAGCCAAGAGTACAAAAATTGACAGCTATCTGGTGGATGAAAACGGCGTGCGAAAAACCAAGTAACCAGAACAGCAGAATAAAACCAAGAGCAAGCCCGGTGAAATCCGGGTAAAATAGAACAGAAGAACAAAGAGAACCACTGGAACAATCGCTTGTTTCAGTGGTTCTCTTCCTTTTTGGAGTAGCCTTAGTTGATACCATTACCGGGGTACGACAGGCTGCGGCCTGAACGCCCGAAAGTGTTTGATTACTTGAGCGCCGGCTCCAGCTCAGCACTCTCCGCAAGGGCGGCGCGCTGCTTATTAATCTGGTGAATCCGCCAGGGAGCAAAGACCAAGCCGCCAACAATGAAGGTGGGAATGCGGAGGAACGAGATCAGCTGATATCCTTTCGTGACCAGAGCGACAATGCCAATCTGGGCCAAAACCAGCGACAGACCCAGAAGAACGATGCCGAAAATCATATCTACAACAACCTGGTTATACTTTTTCTTGGGGTTGAACCAGGGGCCAAAACGCGCGCAAACGGCCACCACATCCGACATGGAAACATAGGCCAAAAACAAGCCCACGCTATAAATGAGGGACAAAATACCGGTGGAACCAAAACGCTCGACGATCATATCGTAAATCGGAATGACACTCGTGCTGATCCCAGGCATGCGGGACAGAACGGCGAGAGAAACGATAAACAGCATAAATCCATTGAGAAATCCGCCGAAAATAGCCATCACCTTGCAATCGTTCTTGCTGGTGAATTTTCCTGCGATCGCTATGTAAGCGCTGCAGAATCCAACCTGTATGCCGGTGTACCAGAGCATATCACCAATTGCCGTTCCGGTTGAAATGTTGAACGTCTCTTTGGTCTGTACGATGTTTACGACACCACCCCAGTTCTCTTTCAGCAGAACAAACGCCACGATGAGAATTGCACCGGTCATGATCAGCCCGAGAGGCAGGTCGATTTTCGCCATTACGGTCGCGCCAAACATGGAAATAGCCACAACAATCAGCAGGCACACAAACGTACCAAGGGTATAATTCATACCCACAGATTTATTCAGGAAGGTTCCCGCACCGGCAAGCACCGTGCTGCTGTTTACCAGGAGGGAGATTAAGACAATCACATCAAAAACTACCACCATAGCCTTTCCAACGGATTCCTTTTTGGAATACAGCGAGAATGCGACATCTTTGTAGCTGTCGGCACGAATTAACCGTGAATACTCTCCCATATAGTAAAACACGAAACCAAGAATGATGAATGGGACTAACGTGGTGAAAAGCGATACCCATCCTGACCTTGTAAAATATTTTAATAAAGTTAAGCCGGAGCAAAATCCCGCCCCGCAATGGTTTCCAAACCATGCGAAAGCTGCGCCCAGCGCCACAAACCACTGAATTTTGGGCTGATTGGTTTTAATCATCGTCACATCTCCTCAATATAAAATATTACCCGTGCCCACAGGCTCTGAAAGGCTGTTATCAAGCAGACAGATACCTGTATTTTCATCCGTTTTTCGTTAGAAGATCGCTCCCAACCTCATCCTCCTTTGATTAGCATACCTTGGAATGATTCCGTCTTATGTATCACACTCTAACAGTCGCGCGAGTCCAGGTGATTTCCGTTACCGAAACCGGACAATTTTCACCCTTATTTTTTGCCGGTTTCGGAATAGTCATACCACCCCTTTCCGGTCTTCCGCCCAAATTCGCCCTTTTGGAACTTTTCTACGACCAGAGGGCTGGGTTTGTCATATTCGTCACCACTTTCGGCGTAGCGATCCCGGCGAACATAGTAGTTGACGTCGATGCCGGTCAAGTCCATCAGGCGGAAAGGACCCATGGGGTACCCCAAACCCTTTTCACAGGCGGTGTCGATGTCCTCTACCGAGGCGACTCCCTTCTCCAGCAGGGAACAAGCCTCATGGGTCACTGCCGCGTTGATGCGGTTGGCCACAAAGCCGGCAATCTCTTTGTTGATGACAATGGGAGCTTTCCCGGTGCTGACGGCAAAGGCCTTGGCGGTCTCAATGACCTCCGGAGCGGTATGGGGGCCGCGAACCAGCTCCACGAGCTGCATCACCAGGGCGGGGTTGAAGTAATGGATATTTAGCAGCCGCTGGGGGTTCTGGGTGACTTCGGCCAGCTTGGAGCTGACGATATTGGAGCTGTTGGTTCCCAGAATGGCGTCTGGCTTACACAGCTTGCTGATTCGCCCGAATAACTCCCGCTTAATCTCCAGATCTTCGATAATGGCCTCAATGACCAAATCAGCCTGGGTCGCCGCGCCGTCTACATCCTGAGAAAAGGACAAACTGGCCGAGATCTGGTCGGCTTCGGCTTGCGTGATGCGGCCCTTGGCCACCCGGCCCGCCAGATAGTCGTCGGCCCATTTTTGCGCCTTTTCCACCGCGCTGGGGAAGGGGTCGCAGAGGATGATCTGGTAGCCGCTGGCCCGACCGTTGAGAGCGGTATTCATAGCAATCTGCTGACCCATGGCCCCAGCGCCGATCACCACAATGGTTTTGACCTGCTCAATGTTCATTTGACACACCTCATTTTATAATAAAAGTCATTGGATTGGAATTACAGCTTTTCAATAATTGTTGCCATGGATTGCCCGCCGCCGATGCACAGTGTGGCTAATCCATACCGGCCGCCGGTACGCTGGAGGTTATGCAGCAGGGTAACGATCAGGCGGGTGCCGGTGCTGCCCAGGGGGTGCCCCAGAGCGATGGCTCCGCCGTTGATGTTGACCTTTTCCGGATTCAAACCCAGGTCGTGGGTACAAGCCAATGCCTGGGAGGCGAAGGCCTCGTTCAGTTCCACCAAATCCATCTGGTCCACGGTCATTCCGGTACGCTCCATCAGCCTGCGGGTTGCGACCACCGGGCCATAGCCCATAATGGCCGGGTCCAGGGCGGCTCTGGTGATGCCTACGATTCTCGCCAGAGGCTTCAGCCCCGTCTCATTCATTTTGCGCTCAGACATCAGCACCAGAGCAGAGGCTCCGTCGTTGAGGCCGCAGGAGTTGCCCGCGGTTACGGTTCCGTCCGGCTTGACGATGGGCTTCAGTCCAGCCAGAATTTCCATGGTGGTGCCGGAGCGGGGAAACTCGTCGGTATCAAATACAAAGGTTTTTCTTTTTTCTTTTACCTCCACCGGGAGAATTTCTTCTTTAAAATGACCGGCAGCAATGGCGGAGGCAGCCCGGCGCTGGCTCTCGGCAGCAAAGCTGTCCTGCTCCTCGCGGCTGATGTGGAAGCGCTCGGCCACATTCTCCGCTGTCCTGGGCATACTCAGAGCAGTGCCGTAGATGGATGCGGGCTGGGCTGTGGTGCCCGCCTCTATGTTGGAGTCCACTAGGGTCAAGGGGCCGTCCCCCCAGCGCTCGTGGCGCAGATAGTGAGGCGCGCGGCTCATGTTCTCGGTACCGCCAGCCACAATGACGTCGGCTTCGCCGCACCAGATCTCCTGGCAGCCGCTGAACAGAGCCTGCATGGCAGAGGCGCACAGGCGATTGACGGTAAAACCGGGTACACTCTCCGGCAGACCGGCCTCCAGCGCGGCGCACCGGGCAATGTTGGAGGCCTCGGTACTCTGCCGCACTTCGCCAAAAATAACCTCGTCTACCCAATCTTTGTTCACATTGGCGCGCCGCAAGGCTTCCTGAATAACCAGCGCGCCCATCGTGTGGGCAGGCACGCTTTTCAGAGAGCCGCCGTATTTCCCCACGGCGGTGCGGACGGCGCCCATGATATAAACGGTTTCCATTTCCATAAAAAGATTCCCCTTTCACAAAGTCCTGCCGCAGTGCAGCAGACTGAATTGGTACACATTCTATATCAACGTGTTAAAGCAATCTCCGTGCCAATTCATTATGGGATAAAGGGGAAAATAAAATTGATAGGGAAGCAGGGCCCTTTTTTGTTTGTAGCTTCACCAAATTCGGGTGTTTCCCGCAAATTCTTGTGGTTTGGGAAAAGCGTGTCACGACTTGAGTACAGCAGTCGTTCTCTTGTGGAATGCACAAATTGTTGTGCATTTGCACTTGTTGTGCAGCGCCGTTGCACAATATTTTTGCATTTGATTTCATTTTTTAGTTTAGAATGCATTTACATGCGACCAAAAATTCGGAAAATTCTGTCGAAGTGGCACTTTACAGCCAGTCCGTTTTTTACACAATAAAAGTTACGCCTTCCCAAGCCGGGTTGGCCTGCCGGAACTTTTCGGGTAGGACCGGCTTTTTTTATGGGTAAAACTTTTGAAATGTGGAGAACAATTTGGCACGATTTTTGCTAAATCACCTGGGTAGAAACACACAAGGAGCTTGCCTTGCTGAATTCTGGAAAGGAGATTGAAACATAGTGGGAATACAATTTGAAAATATTCTCTATGAGGTCCGGGGTGGCATTTTATATCTGACTCTGAATCGCCCGGAGGCCCGGAACGCCCTTACCCCAGAGATGTGGAAGGATATCAGCGCTGCTGTACAATGCGCCCGGGAGGATGATTCCATCAGGGTAGTTATCATCACCGGTGCTGGGGAAAAGGCTTTGGCCAGCGGAGCGGACATTCGCGAAATTCATGACCGCGACTATTTAAAAATGCTGGTGGGCACGGCGCCGGTGGCCCTGAAAAATCTGGAGGATTTGTATAAGCCTGTTATCTGCGCGATTAACGGCTATGCCTTGGGAGGCGGCTGTGAACTGGCCATGGCTTGTGATATTCGAATCGCTACCAGGCGCTCCAAGCTCGGGCAGCCCGAAGTTGGCCTGAGCATCATTCCCGGCGCCGGTGGAACCCAGCGACTGAGCCGGCTGGTGGGGCTGGGCAAGGCCAGGGAACTGATCTACACCGGAAAAATCATCACCGCACAGGAGGCGCAGGCCATTGGCCTGCTTAACCAGGTGACCGAGGACGACCAAAGCGCCCTGATGGCCGCAGCGGAGGAGATGGCCCACCAGATTATGGCTAAGGGGCCGGTGGCGATCACCATGGCAAAAATGGCTATCAATCTGGGCTATGAGACCGACATGAACACCGGCCTGATGATTGAGCGCTTGGCTCAGACCATCGCGTTCAGCACCGAGGACAGGAAAGAGGGCACCGCCGCTTTTCTGGAGAAGCGGCCCGCACAGTTCAAGGGGCGCTGAACGCTAGCCGCACCGCTACACAAATGAAGTGGAAAATAATTCATTAGAAAGCATTAGGGAGGATATTATTATGAAACCAATGGAAGGTATTCGTGTGGTAGAGTTGTCCACTATGCTGGCCGGCCCTATGACGGCCCGGATTCTGGCAGAGTGGGGTGCCGATGTGATCAAGGTGGAATCCGTCAACGGCGACGCATGGCGCAAGCAGGCGGGCACCACGCTTTCCCCCTGCACGAAGGAAGCAAACCCCAATTTTGACGTGCAAAACATGAACAAACGCTTTGTTTGCCTGAACCTGCGAACGGAGGCAGGGCACGCCGCCATGATGAAGCTTTTGTCCGGAGCAGACGTTTTTATCACGAACTACCGCGTTCAGGCATTGGAGCCCATGGGCCTTACTTATGATCAGCTGAAGGAGAAATTCCCCCGTCTGATCCATGCCTCCGTGCTGGGCTATGGCAGCGAGGGCCCGGAGAGCTCGCGCCCCGGATATGACTACACCGTATTTTTTGCCAGAACCGGTCTGATGGCCGATTTAGCTCCGGCCGGAGGCCCTCCCCTCATCCCCGTAGGAGGAATAGGTGACCACAGCGTGGCCGTTGCGCTGTCCGGGGGAATCGCCGCCGCGCTTTATCAAAGATCTGTTACAGGGGAGGGCGATAAGGTGGATGTCTCCCTGCTGCAGGCCGGCACCTTCATTAACTGCACCGGTATCTTAAACGGCTTTAACGGGCGCAAGTTGCCCCGTGATCGTTACGACTGCGGACACGCTGGGAGCAACACCTACCAGGGGGCCGACGGGGAGTGGTTTTATCTTGCCATCATTGATTACCGGCGTTTCCCGGAATTCTGCCAGGTGGTCGGTTTGCCCGAGATCGCAACAGACCCCAGATTCTCCACATCGGAGGAGTATTACAGGAATAGGGGAGAGCTTACCAGGATTCTGGATAAAAAATTTGCGGAACAGCCGGTATCTTACTGGCATGAGCTGCTGGATGCCCACGATCTTCCACATGAGGTTCTGTATCACTATAAGGACGTTCCCTACGACCCGCAGGTGCAGGCGAACCACTATACCTATTTCCATGAATATTCGGACGGAACCAAAACCGTGTTTTCTAACGGCCCTGTTCATTTTGGCTCCATCGATCCCTCTGCGATCCCCTGCCGGACTTCCGGCTCCATCGGTCAGGATACGGATGAGGTTCTGAAGGAATGCGGCTACTCAGATGACGAAATCCATGCGATGCATCAGTCCGACGAGATCAAATAATTCCGGAAAGGAGATTCGGCGCCCTATGTATACTCTCGGAATCGATATCGGCTCCACTTCCAGCAAGGCTGTGATCCTACAGGACGGTACTTTACTTGCCGCTCACGCGGTAGAACCGCTGGGCACCGGTACGGTAGGCCCCGAACGCGTTCTGGAAAAAGTGTTTGGGCTGCGCGGCCTCACACAAGAGGACATCAGCTATACAGTGGTTACGGGCTACGGCCGGATGAACTGCGACTACGCCGACGAGCAAATCAGCGAGCTGAGCTGCCATGCAAAGGGAATTCACTTCCTGCTGCCCAGTGTACATACTGTCATCGATATTGGAGGGCAAGACGCCAAGGCGCTGAGCATCACGGACAAGGGCCAGCTCACCGCGTTCCAAATGAATGACAAATGCGCGGCGGGAACGGGTCGGTTTCTTGATGTGATGGCGCGGGTTCTGAATGTAGAGATCAGTGAACTGGGTCCTTTGTCCCAAAAATCCCGGAACCCGGTGAGCATCAGCAATACCTGTACCGTGTTCGCGGAATCTGAGGTGATCTCTCAGCTGTCTTCCAAGGTTCCCATCGAAGATATTGCGGCAGGCATTCACAGCTCGGTGGCCAAGCGCGTGGCGGGCATGTCGCTGCGCCTGGAGCGGAGCCCCGACGTGGCCATGAGCGGAGGGGTGGCCCTGAACATTGGTGTCGTTCATGCTATGGAGCAGGAGATGGGATGCCGAATTCTGGTCGATCCGCTATGCCAGTCTGCGGGCGCCATAGGCGCCGCCGTTCTGGCATGGGAAAAGCTAAAAAAGGAGAAGGTTAATTATCATGAGTGAACTTACAGCCACGGCGGAAACCGCCGCCGCAACACCGGTGCCCAAGCCCAAACGCCCAAAGCCAAAGTCTATGATTATGCTGGGCGAGCAAACGCAGGCGTTGTTTGACAACGCCCGGCTGGCCAAAGAGCGGGGCGAAAAGGTAGGGTGGTCCGCCTCGATCTTCCCTCAGGAGATCGCAGAGACGCTGGGCCTGAACGTGCTTTATCCGGAAAACCACGCCGCAGGCATCGCGGCCCGTCACCAGGCGGACCCCCTTCTGCAGGAGTGCGAAGGGCCCTTGGGCTACTCCAACGACCTGTGCGCTTACGCCAAGCTGAACCTGGCTTATGCCGCCGTTCTGAACGGCGAAAGCGGGGTGGAGCTGCCCGACGAGGGCAAAATGGTCAAACCCGACTTCCTGCTGCTGACTAACAACATTTGCAACCAGCTGACCAAGTGGTACGAGAACCTGGCCAGACAGATGAACATTCCCGTTTTCTTCATCGATACCTGTTATAACCCCTACGATTATGTGACGGAGACCCGGGTGCGTTATGTCCGCGCACAGATTGACCAGTTGATCCGCGATTTGAGTGCCTTTACCGGAAAGTCCTGGGATGAGGAGCGGTTCCAGAAGGTCATGCAGATTTCCCAGCGAAACAGCTATCTGTGGGAGCGGGCCAACGATCTGCTTGACCGCAAACCCGCTCCGCTGAGCGGATTCGAGCTGTTCAACTACATGTCCGCAATGGTGTGCAACCGGGGCAAGGAATCCTCCACCGCCATTCTGGAGCAGCTCAACGCCGAGATTGAGCAGCACATCGCCGAGGGTACTTCTACCTTCCCGGTGGAGGAGCGGTTCCGAATCTCGTGGGACGGCATTGCCTGCTGGCCTTATCTCAGCCACAATCTGCGCACGCTGAAAAAGTACGGCATTAACATGGTCGCCTCCAGCTATGGAAAGGCGTGGGCGATTGAATATGAAGATCTGGATGGCATGGCCCGGGCCTACTGCTTCGCCTCCACCAACGGCGACAATGCCACCACCATGATTTCACGGCGGCTGGAAGGTCTGAAGAAATTTGGCTGCGAGGGCACCATCTACCATGTTAACCGCAGCTGTAAGGTGATGGATTGCCAGATGATGGAGGTGCAGCGTCAGCTTTCTCAGCTGGCAGGTGTTCCCTTTACCTCCTTCGACGGCGACCAGGCGGACTACCGCAACTACAGTGAGGCCCAGTTTGAAACCCGCATCCAGGGTCTGGTAGAAGTGATGGAGCAAACAAAGGAGGCGAAGTGCAATGGCTGATCTGAATCAAAACCTTTCCACGCTGCAGCGGGCCGGCGCCAATCCCCGGGAGCGGCTGGAGCATTATCTGAATCAGGGGAAAAAGGTTGTGGGGTGCTTTCCTTACTATGCTCCTGAGGAGCTGGTTCACGCCTCCGGCATGATCCCCATGGGCATGTGGGGCGGCCAGACCGAATGGAAGCTGGCCAAGAGATATTTGCCTGCCTTTGCCTGTCCCATTATGCAGTCCAACATGGAATTTGGCCTGAAGGGCACCTATGACGGCATGTCTGCCGTCATTATCCCGGCTATCTGTGACACCCTGCGCTGTATGACCCAGAACTGGCGCTTCGGTGTGCCTTCCATTCCCATGATCCCCATTGTCTTTCCACAAAACCGCACCTCTCCCGCCAGTGTTGATTACCTGATCAGCGAATTTGAGACGGTGCTGACCACGCTGTCCACCATTACCGGCAGGATGATGAACGAAGCCGCCCTCGGCCGCAGCATCCAGATCTACAACGAGCACAACGCCGCAATGCGGGAGTTTTCCGCTGTTGCTGTGGAACACCTGGATGTGATTACCCCCAAGGTTCGCCATGCGGTAATGAAAAGCGCTTCTTTCTATGAGAAAAGCGAGCATACCGCGATTGTTCGGGAAATTGTGGATGCGCTAAAGCAGAGGCCGGTCTACTCCACCTCCGGCAAAAAGGTTATTCTCACCGGTATCTCCTGCGAGCCGGAGGAACTGCTGGACATTCTGGCTGAAAACCAGTTTGCCGTGGTGGGAGATGACCTCGCTCAGGAGATGCGCCAGTACCGCACCGATACTCCGCTGAAAGGAGGCGGCGGCCTGAAGCGGCTGGCTCTGCAGTGGAACAATCGATCCGGCTGCAGCCTGATCCACACGCTGGGCAAGCCCCGCGGCGGCATGCTGGTTGACTTGTGCAGGGAAACCGGGGCACAGGGAGCCATTCTATGCATGATGAAGTTCTGCGACCCGGAGGAATACGACCAGCCCTTTGTTGAGGCCGATCTGCGGGAGGCGGGCATTGCGTCCCTGTCGATCGAAGTGGATCAGCAGAATGGCAGCTTCGAACAGCTCCGCACCCGATTGCAGACATTTCGGGACATGATGTAATGCCGGTCTGTTCAAATTTATGAACCATTTATTGTAAATAAATTCCGTTTTTTTCTTGTTCCTTTTGTGATATGATATGCATAACTTTTGATTCGGTGGGAGGCAAGATCAGATGCAGGATTTTTCGTCCTTTCAGGAGTTGTGCCAGGCATTGCCCTTTACGGAAGTTCTGGATAATATCGACACAGGGATCGCCCTCTACGATGCACAGGGGAACTTTATTTTCATGAACACCGTTATGGTCAACTGGAGGAATATTCCCCGGAAGGAATACCTGAAAATGAACGTCCATGACTTCAGCCATGTTCTGGACGTGTCCGTGTTCGACCTGGTCTGTCAGGAAAAGCGCCGAGTCAGCCGCCTGCAGTATTACAAAGACTTCCAGCAGGTGGACGGCCCCACGCGGATGCGTATTGTCATCGGTACCCCAATCTTTGACGGCCAGGGTAATGTGAAGTATGTCGTCACCACATTGCAGGATGTTCAGGACTTTGAGGATCTGTATCACACCCTGCTCAATGAGCACAAAATTCTTAGATCCGGGAATGAAGTAGGCCAAGCGGAAAAGGTCAGCATCGTTGCCAAGAGTCCGCAATTTCGGCAGCTGCTCTCGGTTGCCGAAAGCATCGCGCCGCTGGACTCTACTGTGCTGATTTATGGGGAATCCGGCTGTGGCAAAGAGGTGATCGCCCACTATATTCACGAATACAGTGACCGAAAAAGCAAGCCTCTCATCACGGTTAACTGCGCCGCTTTTCCAGAGAATCTGATTGAGGCGGAGCTGTTCGGCTATGAGAAGGGAAGCTTCACCGGCGCCAATCGCGAGGGCAAGGCCGGCTTGGTGGAGGCCGCCGATGGAGGCACCCTGTTTCTGGACGAACTGAACTCCCTCCCTATGAACGTACAAGGCAAGCTGCTGCGCTGCTTGGAGGAAAAGAGCGTCCAGAGGATCGGCGCCACCCGGGCTAAGAATGTGGACTTTCGCCTGATCGCCGCCACCAATCAGAACCTGGAGGAAATGGTTCGCCGGGGTACCTTCCGAGAAGATCTGTACTACCGCATCCATGTCATCCCTTTGACTATCCCGCCGGTGCGGGAGCGCAAGGAGGATATCGTTCCTCTCTGTCTGCATTTTCTCCATCATCTTTGCCAGAAGTATAATCTGCAAAAGAGTTTCTCTGACGAGGTGCTGGAGGAGGTTCGGAACTACAACTGGCCCGGAAATGTCCGGGAAATCCGAAATTTTGTGGAGCGGATGGTGGTTATGACCCCACACGCCACCCGAGAAATTAAAAGCATTCCCTCCGGCATGTTGTCGAATGAGACAGATACCGCCCAACAGCTGCCTCAATCTGCTGGGTTCTCCCCCCAGAACCATCCAGGACAGCGCTCCGATGGCCCCAGCCGGGATGAGGTATTAGTCGCTCTGGCTACTTGCGGCAACCATAGAGAAAAAGCGGCACAATATTTGGGAATCTCACGCCGGAAGCTGCAGTATAAGATTCGGGAGTACCACCTTTCTTCTCGCTGCCACTATCAGGATGAGAATTCAAATGAATAACAATATCTGAAAAAGCGTCTTTGGTTTTTTGAAAAAACCAAAGACGCTTTTATTTATTAAGAGTATTTTATCCGTTTTCTTACCTGCTTTGCGTCAATCGGATATTGTTACCTCTCGCTCATTGTGTCCCTTCCGGGAGAAACTTGCCCGACCGTCGGCGTATGCGGCTATGCACGGGGTGGCGGCTGGGGCATGATGAAGGCCATCGGGTACGGCGGCCGGCTTTTGCGTCAGAGCAAATCCTTCTTGATCTTGGAGAATCTCCCCCAGAGCTGCCGAGAGCACATGTAAGTTATCGGGGGTTTCGCTATGTGCAGCCAGAGAACTGATGCCCTTTGGAATTGTTGTATGCATAAACAAACAGAAAAGCGTTCCGATATCAACAATCGGAACGCTTTTTTGAGTTCTTGCAGCAATTTTTCACAACAACACAGTGGAGCTTAAATTTGAAAATTTACGACTTGGATTATCTGTATCGGCGCAATCATGTGCCGATACGATTGCTTTTCAATAAAATCGACAGCAGAAAAACTATCAGCTTAAAAATAAGTCGTATTTTTTGTTCCCACTCAGCTGAAGTTGGCGAAAACAGTCAAAAACCACTAAAAATGTCGCAGTTTATCCTAAACGAAGACGCCTTCGATTTGACATACTACGACAATTTTTATTATATAATATCTTGTTTTGCTTGTCAATCTGACGGAGAATACAGCGTGGGGTAAAAAGCACAAGTCATTTTTAATGAAAATGCAGACCTTTTTAGCTTATATAAAAAATATCGCCGTCAGCAAGAATCGTCATATTGAAAGGGGTCCTAGGATCATGTCTCGAAAAGGAGAAAATATTTATAAACGCAAGGATGGACGATGGGAAGGGAGGGTGATAAAGCCGAACGGGAAATATCGGTATCTTTATGCTAAAACTTACCGGGAAGTACGCTTAAAAATGAAAGATACAAAGGAAATTAACAAAGCAAACAAAACAGAAAGGTTAAGCAGCCAGAAAAACGCTGCCGATTTGTTTGAAAAATGGTTGTCTGGCGAGACCATAAACCGCCTGAAGCCAACTACTTACGAAAATTATTACCATTGTATCAATCGCTATGTAATCCCTTATTTCAAGCTTCCTGGGAACGAGCAGCTTTCGGAAGAATCGATTAAATACCTTGTTGAAAAAATCAGTGAAGATACTTCCATTTCAGTATCGTATCGAAAAAAAATTCTTTCCATTCTCAAAACGGCATTGAGAGAAATATGTAAGGATATTCCGAATCACCCTGTTTTGGGGGAACTCGTTACCTTACCCAAAGTGAAAAACGGGAAGGAAATATTGGTATTTTCAATGAAAGAACAGCGGATAATCGAGAATACCGTGCAGCGCTCAGAGGATAAGAGGCTTTTAGGCATCCTACTCTGCTTTTACTCCGGGATTCGCCTTGGTGAGCTCTGTGCTTTAAAATGGGGGGATTTTGATTTTGAAGCTGGCTCAGTGTCCATTATGCGCACAGTATCACGCGTCCGAAATCGTGATCCGAACGGCGAAAAAACATTTCTTCATGTGGGAACTCCCAAAAGCGAGACCTCGTTAAGGAAAATACCATTACCGGTTTTTTTGCTCAAGCTGATCGAAGAATACAGCCTTCCTTTTAAAGAGAATGATTGTTATATGCTCTCCGGGAAAGCGGATCCATTCGACCCGCGAATCTATCAAAGACTGTATAAGAAGGTTTTGGTTGCGGCAGGGGTAAAAGACCGAAAATTCCATACAATTCGGCACACCTTTGCAACGAGAGCCCTGGAACTTGGCGTTGACATCAAAACCCTCAGCGAGATACTGGGTCATTCCAATGTGAACATTACGTTGAATGTGTATGCACACTCTTTAATGGAACAGAAAAAGGCCGCCATTGAAAAGTTTAACGAAATGCATGTAACGTACATGAATCAAACGGCATTCGCCGTCAATTCTGCCGTCATAGCCACTCATGCCGCCGGATAAACCCAGAAGAATTCGACATCGCGCTTCGTTTAGGATAAACTGCGACACTGTAGAGCTTGCACATTTTATTATTATATCCTCTGCTAGGGTCAAAGATTCAACAATTAATTTGAAGGTTTTTGGGGCAAAGATTACGAAAATACATATGATCAAAATAGAAATGAAGCTGCCTGATCGTCCAAGAACAAATTGTTGTGCAGCAAAGAGAAATAAGAGGTCATCCTTTGCTAAGAAACTCTGATATGGCAGCAAAAACTCATTCAAGGCAGTTTAACAAATCGATCCCAGGTTTACACAGGGATACAGATCAATGCAGCCGCTGCGAAAAAAGCTCCCATTCCGGCGAGGGACTTTTTCGGCAGGGCTGTGTTTTATGGAGGAGGTTGACATAAACCGGCAAAGCTTCGCTGGAATAAGAGGTAAGCCCTTATTTGATTCGTAGAAAAATATTGAGACGGGCTTGCATCGGAATGACAGAAAAGTATCACGGTAAACAAAAAACGATACAGGAGGGTCTCAAGGTTATGAAAAAATTCAGCGATTTAAGTATTGCGCGGAAGCTGCTTACGGGGTTTTTGAGCCTGGTGTTGTGCATGATCATCATAGGTGGTGTAGGCGCTTTCGGTATGGTTCAAATCAAGAATATGGATACTTATATGTATGAAAAGCAAACTGCCCCCATTGCGGATCTTTATGAGGCCAACACCAGCCTTTTGCTGATACGCTCAGAGGTTCGCGGCGGAATGATCTATGCGGGCGAACCGCAAAAGGTTGATGAGTATTATCAGAAATATCTACAAGAAAAAAAAGACTACGATACCAAGATTCAGGCGTACAGACAAACCATGTACCGTTCCGACTCAATCGCGCTGTATGATGAGACCACAAAGCTGATTGAAAACACGTATGTTCCAGCTGTGGAAAAATCTTTCGCTAGCTCAAAATCGGGAGATAAGGAAAGCGCTATGAAGGCGATTCTGGATATATCCGATGAAATGACCACCATCAATGATAATCTTGACAAACTGGTCGAAAACCGCATGGATGCAGTAGAGCAGACCAGTGACTCCAATGGCACGACAGCCATGATGCTGATTGGGGTGCTGATTGTCATCATTGCACTTGGCGCAGGCGCCGCAATTTTCTTAGGCCGCCGGATTTCGGACAGTATCAGCAAGCCTGTCAGGCGCGTGGCAGATGCCGCCGGAGAAATCGCATTGGGCAGGGTGAATATTGATCTGAGTGATGTGAATTCCAAAGATGAAACCGGCGTGCTGGCAGCGGCCTTCACCAGAATGCTGGAGGGCATTCGCAAACAGGTGCAGGTTGCGGAGCGAATCGGCAATGGCGATTTTACCCAGCCGGTTCCCTTGCGCTCAAATGAAGATGTGATGGGGCTTTCTCTGCAAAAAATTGAAGATGATCTCAGTGCGACGCTGCAGCTCATTAGTGTGGCGGCAGATCAGGTGAATACCGGGTCGGAGCAAGTATCCTCAGCGGCGCAGGCACTGTCCTCCGGCACCACAGAGCAGGCGGCGACGGTGGAAGAGCTCAATGCCTCTGCGGTCAGCGTTGCGCAGCAGGCGGAACAGAACGCAATCAGTGTAAGAAAAGCCATGGATTTTGTGGAACAGGCCGGTAGAGGTGCCGCGGAGAGCAATCGGCATATGCAGAGCCTGAATACTGCCATGCGGGAAATCGGGGCATCCTCGCAGGAGATTTCCAGAATCACCAAGCTGGTGGAGGACATCGCGTTCCAGACCAATATTCTTGCGCTGAATGCCGCGGTGGAGGCAGCCCGGGCAGGAAGTGCCGGAAAAGGCTTCGCGGTAGTAGCTGACGAGGTACGTAATCTGGCTGCAAAATCCGCTGAGGCCGCCAAGCAGACCTCTGACCTGATTCAAAAATCCGTATCCACAGTATCTGATGGGGAGCGGCTTGCCGAAGAAACGTTGAAGCTGTTGGAGGTTGTTTAGGAAAAGGCACAGATGGTGGATCAGGCCGTTCGAGAGATAGAGTCCGCCTCTTCGGAGCAGGCGGCAGCAATCGAGCAAATTAATGAGAGCCTCTCTCAGGTGTCTGCTGTAATACAGACCAATGCCGCTACCGCGGAAGAAAGCTCCGCTTCCAGTGAAGAACTGGCCGCTCAGGCGCAGGCCCTCCAGAGCGAGGTCGTCAAGTTCAAGCTGGCGAGTGGTCGTGAACGGGTGCCTTTCCAAGACAAGGAGCGGTTACTATGAAAGAACAGGATCGATTGAATCCCGAGCTTCTGGAGGATGAGGAGCTTCAAAACCGCTACCTGACCTTCTGGATAGATCGCCAGCTGTTTGGCATGCCAATTGCGCAGGTGGTTCAGATTGTCGGATTGCAGGAAATCACTGAGCTGCCGGACCAGCCGGACTATGCTAAAGGGGTAATCAGCCTGCGTGGGCAGATTATTCCCGTGATGGATGTGCGCCTTCGGTTTGGGAAAAAGGAAGCACCGTACACAGACCGAACCTGCATTATTATTACCCGTATATTCGGCGGCGATTTTGGGCTGATTGTGGATGAGGTAGACGAGGTTACCGACATTTTGCCGGAAAAAATTTCTCTGCCGCCGAACATTCATAAAGAAAAAGTAAATACTTATCTAACTGGAATTGCCAGACTGGGTACGGGGGATGATGAAAAGAATAAAGTTGCCCTTCTTGTTCATCCTGGAAGAGTGCTGAATGAAAAAGCTTTGGAGTCTTTACCGGAACCTGTGCAGGAATAGTAAAAAACAGGGTGCAGACCAGCGGGCTTCATTCTGCCTCGCTTATGATAGAAAGTGCATGGATTGACCGCTGAAAAACGGTTCCATGCACTTTTTGCTGTTTTTCAGGGCGTGGTCAGAGAGAAGCTATTGAAATTGCGGTTTCAACTCCATATAATAGAAACAAAATACTGTAAATGCCGGCCTACCGTGAACTTTGATTTGCGGCGCTCCGGAACCTTGAGAAAACAGGTAGGTGGGATGCGCTTGAAAACTTTGGTCAAATCGGCATGGATCAAGGCGATAAAGGCGGCCGTAGGGGCCAGCGCTGCCATCACTGTGGCTCTCGCGCTGGGGCTTCAGTACCCTACGGCTGCCGGGATCATCATGCTGCTCAGTCTGCAGGAAACGAAAAAAGAAACGCTGATGACTGCCGGCCGGCGCATCCCGATCTTTCTGGCGGCGACACTGATTGCCTTTTGCAGCTTCGGGCTGCTGGGCTATACGGTTGCTGCCCTCGGTGTTTATCTACTCGCGTTTGTTACGCTGTGCCATACCTTTTCTGCCGCTGCGGATATCGCCATGTGTTCGGTGTTGGTCACCCATTATTGGGTAGAGCGCTCGATGGCACTCGGGCTGATTGGCAACGAGCTGCTGCTCCTTGTGATCGGTGCCGGCATTGGTATTCTGCTGAACCTGTTTTTACCGGTCGGACTCCATGCGATTCGCAAAGCGCAGGGAGAGATCGATTCTGCCATCTGCCGGGTACTGGATCAAATTGCAGACGCAGTGCAGGAGCAATCGGTTACCCAGTTGCCGAAGCTTTCTGAGCTGGAGCACCTGTTGGAGCAAGCGCGTGCGCAGGCGAACCGGGCTGCTGATAATGCGCTGACCCTCGACCTGAACTATTACCGGGAGTACATCGACATGCGTACCAACCAGTTTCGGGTTCTTCAGCGCATTCAGATCGGCCTTCTGCGGCTCAACGGAGCTCCGTCTCAGGCGGAGCAGATTGCCGAGTTTCTGCGCAGGATTTCTTCCACCTTCGGCGAATCGAATAATGCGGCGGCGCTGCTCGATGATGCGAATAAAATCCGCGCGGAATTCCGCGCCAGCGAGCTGCCCCGCACTCGTGAGGAATTTGAGGATCGCGCTGCCCTGCTGCACATTTTTAACGAGCTGGAGCATTTCCTGTTGCTGAAGAGTACCTTTGCCCAGTCGCTGACCCCGGAACAGCGGGCACGTTATTGGAACAAGTAGCTGTCGCTTTTATTTTGGGCCGGCAGCTCTAATCCAGAAGAAAACACTAAACACTAAAATAGGAGGAATTGCTGTGAAAAAGAAGTTTGCGTTTGTTTTGATGGGAGAACATTACACACCGGAGCAGCATCAGGTTTGTTTTGAAACAGAAAAGCAAATTACCTGCATTTTTACGGTGAAGAACGATCAGCAGGCACGCCAAAAGCTAGCGGAGCTGGAACAGGAAGGCTTTGGAGCCGTGGAGCTTTGCGGCGCGTTCGGCGAGGAAAAGACCAAAGAACTCATTGCCCTGACACATGGGAAAATTGCCATTGGTTATGTAACGCACCTGCCGGAGCAGGACGAGCTGTTCGCCCGCTTTTTTGCAAAGGGCTGATACTGATCTTCAATGGAAAACAGAAAAATCTCCCCCGCCGAAAGACGGAGGAGATTTTTTGAGTTTTGTGTATTCAGGGCGGCCCGGCCTACCATGCGCAGCAGGCTCCGCCTTTTTGCATCGGCTACCACCATGCCGCTGGAATGCTCGTTTTTTTCTTTGATCTGCAGTCGCTGCGGATTCCATATTGCTCCTCATTTCTTTCAAAACCGTTATCTTTTGTAAAAGCTTTGTTCATTTACTTTCGCCTGATTTCGGGGTATAATATCGTTCAGATGTTGCGTTTTTCCTCTTTTTTCCGATTATTCGAAAAAGAGGAAAAGGCGTATTGGAACGAAGAAAGGGGGATTCCCTTGCTGGCCCAGATTATGGAGTTTTTGGGGACTGCGCTGACTGTCATCCTGTTTGCACTGCGGGTGCTGATACCGGTGCTGTCTCTTGTAGTACTGTGGCGCTGCTTTGTGTCGCTTCGCCGTGGCCGCCGTCGAGAAGATCCGGTCATTATCCTGGAGGAAATGACGACGCATGTGAAGCTGCCGGTGTTGTATTGGGAAAATTCAATCGGTCGCAGCCGCAGCTGCGACATTGTTCTGCCGGATAATACAGCAAGCCGCGACCATGCGGTGCTGATGCGCCGGGAAGCCGGTTGGCTGGTTACAGATACGAATTCTAAGTCGGGAACGTTTGTCAACGGGACAAAAGCGACTCCAACCCTGTCTGTGATGCCGGGGGATGTCATCGCCATGGGTTCGACTGCCCTGATGCTCAAACGAGCCAATGAAAGCGACTTTAAAAAGAAGCGCGCCTTGTTTCAATCTGATCGCCGTCTGCCGTCGCCGTTTGGCTTGATGAGTACTGTGTTTTTGATTCAGATTTTTCTGGCGGCGCAGCTCTGTTTTGGTGGAGAGGCGTTTGCCTGGCAGCCGCTGATTCCGTTCGGTGCGCTGGCTGCTCTGGAGTGGGGACTGTATTACTATTTTATGAGGGTACGTCACCATGTCAGCTTTGAACTAGAAACGATCGGCTTTCTGCTCAGTGGAATCGGAATCATGCTGCTTGCCGGTGCGGATGTAAAGCTGGCCTATACGCAGCTTGCCGGGCTGGCCGGCGGTATGATCCTGTATGGCCTGCTGATTTCCTTTCTGGGTGATCTGGACCGCGTAACCAAGTGGCGCCTTGCAATCGGATTATTCGCGGTGGTCTTGTTCGCCGTAAACCTGGCGTTTGGCGTGGCCTCTCATGGGGCGAAAAACTGGATTAGCCTTGGGTCGGTTACGATTCAGCCGTCGGAGTTCATTAAAATTGCGTTTGTATTTGCGGGGGCTTCTTCACTCGACCGTTTGCAGACGGCCAAGAATTTGACGGAATTCCTGGTGTTTTCGGGAATCTGCATCGGCTCGCTGTTTTTGATGAAGGATTTCGGTACCGCGTCCATCTTTTTTATCACATTTCTGCTGATTTCTTTTATGCGCTCCGGCAGTCTCAGAACAGTGATTCTGGCCTGTTCGGCCGCCGCTTTGGGCGCGTTTATGATTTTGCAATTTAAGCCCTATATTGCAGACCGGTTCGCCGCGTGGCGGCATGTATGGGAGTTTTCAGACGGCACCGGCTACCAGCAGACCCGTGTGCTTTCTTACACCGCCAGCGGCGGTTTGTTCGGCGCGGGAATGGGACAAGGTTATTTAAAGAACGTGTTTGCCGGAACCAGCGATTTAATGTTTGGCATGATCTGCGAGGAGCTGGGCCTGGTTCTGGCGGTTGTGGTTACGCTGTGCATTGTGATGCTGTCGGTATACACCAAGCTTGACGCGACCCGCAGCCGATCCACCTTTTATTCCATTGCGGCTTGTTCGGCGGCTGGTATGCTGTTATTTCAGGCGGCGCTGAATATTTTCGGCGCAACGGATGTTCTCCCGCTGACCGGCGTCACGCTGCCTTTCCTCAGCGCGGGCGGCTCCAGTATGGTGTCTGTGTGGGGACTACTGGCGTTCATCAAGGCATCGGATGAAAGAACGTATGCCGCAAGGAGGAGGAAAAGCACATGAAAACAACTGGGGGCAGAGCCGGCGTCCTCTATTTGATGGTGCTGGGCTTCTTTGTGGGTATGGGTGTGTTTTTGTTCGGATTTGTGACGGATGGCGGCTCGTGGGCCATGCAGCCATTCAATAAATATGCATCCGGCGACAGCCAGTTGACCACGGCCGGCGACGTGCTGGACCGCAGCAGCGTGGTGCTGGCAAAAAGCGAAAACGGCAAGCGAGTGTACAGCAGCGACGAAACGACCCGCCGTGCGATGGTGCATGCCGTGGGGGACACCAACGGCTATATTTCTACCGGGGTTCAGTACCGCTACCGTTCCGAAATTGGCGGGTACAATCTCATTACCGGGCTGACCTCGCCTACGGGTAAGCGCTTGGGCAGCGACATTACGCTGACGCTATCCTCCGATCTTTCCAAAACCGCATACAATAAGCTCGACGGCCGCCGCGGTGCGGTGGCAATGTATAACTACAAAACCGGTGAAATGCTGGTGATGGTCAGCACGCCGGATTTTGACCCCGCGAATGTGCCGAAGGACATCGACACCAATTCCCAATATCAGGGGGCCTATCTGAACAAGGTGCTTTCCGCAAGCTATACTCCCGGCTCGATCTTTAAAGTCGTCACAACCGCTGCCGCGATTGAAAATCTGTCGGATTGGGACACTCAGACCTTTACCTGTAAGGGCAGCATTACGGTCAATGGCAACAAAATCACCTGCACCGATGCGCACGGGACCATCAATGTCAAGGAAGCACTGGCAAAATCCTGCAATGTGGCGTTCGCGCAGCTGGCTATGGAGCTTGGTGCGGATAAGATGACGGCAGAAGCCAATACGATGGGCTTTAACCGCAGCTTTTCCGTCGACGGAATCGATACCTCTAAAAGCAAATACGATGTTAAGGGTGCGGAACAGCAGGCGCTGGCGTGGTCGGGGATTGGCCAGCACACCGATATGACGAACCCGTACCATATGATGCTGCTCATGGGGGCGATTGCAAATGGTGGAACGCCGGTGCAGCCCTATTTCATCAAGCAGGTCAAAAGTACCTTGGGGATTGTGCAGCAGCAGGGCAAAACGGAGCTGGGAACTCAGCTAGTTAAGCCCACTACCGCCCAAACCCTGGAGCAGCTCATGCGTTACAACGTGACCAGCGATTACGGTGATGATATGTTTCCCGGCATGAGCGTGTGCGCTAAAACAGGCACAGCTGAGGTTGGCGGCGGCAAGAAACCGAACGGATGGATGGTCGGTTTTTCCTCCGACACCAAAACGCCCTATGCCTTCGCCGTTGTGGTGGAGGAGGGGAATTACGGGCGCACCTCCGCCGGGCCAATTGCTAAGGCAATTATGACACAGGCAGCAAAACTCGGTCTGTAAAGGCAGGACACTTTCATCTTGCTGAAAGATAGTCTTTATTGGAAAAAACCGCAGGGCGTCAGCCTGCGGTTTTTTCCATTCACCAGATTTCCCCCCTCTTTACAAAAAAACAGAAGCGTCGTTCGGTGTGGATTGACACCAGCGGCCGGTCTGTACAAGATTCACTGAAAAAGGCAGATGTACCAAAGGATACATCTGCCTTTTGTGGATAGATTCAAAAGAGAATGGGTATTAAAATTATGCCTTTGCGCGCTGCTCCTTGTAGTAATGGCCGAGTGCATCCGCACTGATAATCGCATCGCAAACCATCTGCGGGGTGACAGCGAAGGGCATGTTGCCCATGGTATCGTTCGGGGAGCAGGCCAGCTCGGCAACCTTCATCAGCTGCTCACGGTTGACCTCCTGAATTCCCAGATCAGAAAGCGTAGTGGGCAGACCGACATCCAGGCAGAAGCCGTAAACCTCATCCAGTTCCGCCTTACTCACGTTTTCCAGCACCAGCTGAGAAAGCGTGCCGATTGCGACCTTTTCGCCGTGATAGAAATGATGGGTTTCTTCTATTGCGGTAAAACCGTTGTGAATTGCGTGGGCGGCGGCGATACCGCAGCTTTCAAACCCGATGCCGGAGAGGTAGGTGTTTGCTTCTACAATGTTTTCCAGCGCTTTGCTGCAGGAACCTGCTTTTACAGAAATCAGAGCCTTCAGGCCATCGGCCAGCAGCGTGTCGTAGCACAACCGCGCAATCGCCATGGAGGTAACGGTGCATTTTCCGCCGAGGAAGTTCGGTCCGTCAGACTGCTTGCAGGCGCGGGCCTCATAATAAGTAGCCAAAGCGTCGCCCATGCCAGAGACCAGCAGTCTTGCGGGCGCTTTGCTGATAATATCAATATCAACCAGCACAATGTTGGGGCTTTTCGGCAGGAACAAATATTCCTCAAACACGCCGTCGTCTGTGTAAATAACAGACAGTGCGCTGCAGGGGGCATCTGTCGCGGCGATGGTGGGGACGATCACAACCGGCGAGTTGGTGTAGTGCGCAACCGCTTTGGCCGTGTCGTGAATTTTGCCGCCGCCGATGCCGACGATAACGTCGCTGCCCGAGGCCTCGTAAGCTTTGATCAAACGGTTGATCTCGGTACGGCAGCATTCTCCGCCAAACACTTCATAGGTCAACTGGGTATTGTGTTCCTTTGCGCCCTCCGCAATCGGAGCCTCCACACGCTTTTTCCCGGATGCACTTACCAGAATAAAAGGCGCCTTGCCGATGCGTTCCACATGCTTGCACAGTTCTTTCAGAACACCTCTGCCCTGAATATAACGTTCCGGGCTGCCAATGATATTTGCCATAAAAAAGCCTCCTTTATTTTAATTTGCCAGAAAAATATCAATCTGTTTTTATTATTGTACTCTCGTCAGTAATTGATGTCAATACCAAAGAGAGTAAAGCATAAATTGTGAATAATCACCAAATTAAAGGCGCAAAATTTCGATAAACCTCTTATGCGCAGCAAATAGAAATACTCCTGCCCGTATGGTTTTTGATACCATATTGAATAGAGGTGTTGGTTGCTTTTTGTCTACAAGCTGAGGGCTTTTCCTGTGGGGAAAGCCCTTTTTTAATCATATGTGGAATTTTGTTTGCTTTGCGGCTGCATGGTCGAGGACTGCTGCGCTTTGTCACACAGCTTCAAAAAGCGCTGCATGGGCACGGTAATAAATTTGTCTTTTCGGTATATGACAGAGAGAGCCCAAGAAAACTCCGGGTTTTTCAAGTGAATTTGGTGTACACGGTCACTGTAAACCTTATCAATCAACGGCTTGGGTAATATGCTGATTCCCTGATTGTTTGAAACCATCTCCAGCAGCAAATCCCATTGAGAGCTTTCAAAAACGATGTTTGGAACAAAGCCTGCGGTTTGGCAGCGCTCCAGCACACGATCGTGATACATATAGTCCGGAGTGACCATGAGAAAACGCTCCGGCTTAAGCTCCCGGAACTCCACACACTGTTTGGCGGCAAGTGGATGCTGCTTGGAAACCACCAATACGGCTTCCGAGGTGTAAACAATTTGGCTGAAAAACTTGCTGTCTGAAAACGGCTCAATCACCACTCCCAGATCAAGCGTCCCCTCGTCTACCAGCTCCAGTACCGATTTAGAGGTGCTCTCCGTAATCTTTAAAATGGTTTCCGGGTAAGCGTCGCGAAACTGATACAGCAGAGAAGAAAAATAGATCGTTCCGGCTGTTGGGGGAAGACCAAGCCTCAACGTGCCATTTGCGCAGTGCAGATGCTGATACAGCTCCTGTGTCTGCGCATTATAATATTCCAGCAGCTTGGTTGCGTATTCGTAAAATACCAGGCCGTCCGCTGTAACCAGTAAGTCTTTCGCCCGGCGGTTGATGAATTCCACTTGAAATTCATTCTCCAATGCGCGAATGGCTTTGCTCAGGGTTGATTGGCTGACGAAAAGCTTCTCAGCCGCCCTTGTAAAATGATGCTGATTGACCACTTCCACATAATAAGACAGCTGAATCATAGTCATTGGGGAATCTCCTCCTCAATTATTCTCTTCTGACTTTATTATACAGTAAATTACCTTTGCTTCAATCCCCACTTTTTTTCTTATTGGGAAATTGATGTTTTGTTGACTGTGCTGCGTAGGGCTATATTCAAAAAGGGGAGCGTTCACGGTATTTTCTCAAAAAGCTGAAAAAGCCAGTCTGCAAGCCATAAATCTTGAATTTTTACAATGAAAATCTCTAATTTTTTATAAAAAACAGCGATGAAAATGTAGTATGTGTATGAAATTACTTCATGGCGGCATGAAAAAGTGGTATTTCTCTTTTGAAAATCACCATGCTATGATGACGGTGCAAAAATGCTTTGGCCAAAGCAAACGAAGTAACTGAAATCACAGCTTGGGTGCGTCTGCACACAAGTGAAAGGAGAATACTTCATGGAAGAGCAAAGAATAAAAGTATCTTCAACCAGGGCAATACTGATTGAAATGGTTATGTTTTTTACATACGCATTTTTTGCAGTCAATTGGATTGCCGGCAGCACCCTGACGCCGCAAATTATGAAATATTTTAAGCTGGAGTCATTTGCGTCGGCAACCCTCATTTCCAATGCCATCACTATTGCAAAAATCATTGGCAATTTTATGGCCGCCGGTATTCTGATTAAGCTGTTCCCCAAAAAGGCAATTGGGCTTGGTTCCGGATTAATTGTTGCGGGCAGTGCGCTGGCTGTTTTGGCGCCTCAGTATTGGATTTTTATTTTAGGCCGTTTTTGCATGGGCTTTGGTGGCGCGCTGTATGTGGTTTATTTCAGCCCGATGGTCATCCACTATTTTACGCCCGAAAAGCGTCCAACCGTCAATGCGCTCAACGGCGTGGCCTACAATGTCGGCGGAATTCTCGCAATGCTGATCGTTGGTCCCGTCATCCGGTGGCTGGAAACCTGGCAGTACAGCATGGCGTTTTTTGCGGCGATTAGTGGCGTGTTGTTCCTTGCATGGCCTGTTTTGGGTCAAGACTTTGAGATGAACCGTTCTTCCGGCGCTGTGGCCGAGAAATATACGGCAGGAGATGCGCTAAAAGAAAAATTCAATTGGTTCTTACCGTTTACCTATTCTGGGCTGCTCACGTTCTATATTGTGCTGCTCAACATTTTTCCGATTTCCGGCGCAACCGCAATCAACTCCAAAACTCTCAGCATACTGGTGGCGGCAGGCGGTGTTGTCGGCTCAATTCTGGCGATTCTGCTGGCTAAGGTATACTTCAGGCGATTACCCGTAATCCGCTGGAGCGGTTTGGCGATGACCCTGTTCGGCGTACTGATGTTTTATACCAGCAGCGGGATGCTTTCCATGATAGCCGCGTTTGCCATTGGTATGTTTATGTTTCTGCCGATTACCTCGCTCATGACGATTCCGCAGGAATTGCCGAACATGACCCCCGCCAAGCTGACTACCATTATGGGCTTGTTCTGGGCATTGTCCTATGTAATCGAATCCGTAGCATATTATCTGATCGGCGTTGTGATCGACAAGTCCGGGTATTCGGCCGGGCTGACCATAGCGCTGGTGATGAGCGCAACCTTCTTCCTCGGCTCGTTCCTCCTCCCGGAAACCGGCCGTGTATCCAAAGAAAAAAAGCAGTGACCGGGCCGATACAGCCGCAATTCTTTGATTGCGGAGTTTGCCGATTGAAAGGAGCTATCTTATGAAATCATTGGAACAAGAATATCGTGAAAAGCGGATGACCGCCGAACAGGCACTGGAATTGATTCGCGACGGCGACTATATGTTTTCTGCTCAGGCAACAGGGGAGCCCCAGGCCATTCTTGAACGTCTTCAGCACCTGAAAGAGACCGGCGTAAAAAACACCGTTCTGAACACCTGCCTCCCTCTGAAATATTATGAGGCGTTCAAGGACCCTGAAATGCAGGGGATCATGTCCCATAACGGCTGGTTTTTCAGCGCCGGTTTGCGCGACGCCCAGAAGAAAAAGCTGGTGAGCAACTCACCTCAAAGCTCCACCTCCGTTCTGCGTAAAACCCTTGACCGTATCGCTTATGAAGGCCGCCGACCGGTTGTGCTGGCTACCGTATCTCCCATGGACAAGCACGGTTATATGTCCTTGTCTGTCAGCGCCATTTATGAGCGCGACCTCATCAATGGGGGGGCGATTGCCATTGTTGAGGTGAACCCCAATTTTCCCCGTACCTTTGGCGACACACAGGTTCATGTTTCTGAAATAGCGGCAATTGTGGAGTCAGACCGACCCATCCCCATCAGCAACCTGGTGCCCTATACCGAAACGGACGCCGCAATCGGAAAACATATTGCATCTCTGGTGGAGGATGGCTCCACCATTCAGCTGGGCATCGGCAATATTCCAAATGCGGTGGCGGCGGAGCTGAAAACGAAACGGCATTTGGGAATCCATACAGAAATGTTTACAGAAACGATGATAGATCTGATTGAGTGCGGCGCGGTGGATAATTCGCAGAAGGGTTTGCTGAATGGATATTCGGTTTGCTCCTTTACACTGGGCAGCAAGCGGCTGTATGATTACATCGACAACAATCCTTCTGTTCTGTTCAAATCCTGCACATTCACCAATGACCCGTATACCATTGGACGAAACAACAAATTTGTTTCCGTGAACGCTACGCTGGAGGTTGACCTGACCGGCCAATGCGCGTCTGAAACCGTTGGCCATACCCAGTGGTCCGGCACCGGCGGACAATCAGAAACGGTGCAGGGTGCCCAGATGTCCCCCGGAGGAAAGTCGATTATTGCCATGCACTCCACCTATACCACAACGGATGCCACCGGCAAAAAGCAACTTCACTCCAAGATCGTGCCGTTTTTGCAGGAGGGCGCGGTCGTCACTACGTCCCGAAACGACACGGACTATGTGGTGACCGAATACGGGATTGCCTGGCTGCGCGGGTTAAATGTAAGCCGGCGCGTAGAGGCCTTGATCAACATTGCACACCCGGATTTTCGCGATGAGCTGCGTCAGCAGGCGGAAAAGTACATGATTTGGTAATTTGACTGATACCAAGGAACGACAGGAGCGCCGACGGAGTCGGCTTACGGGTGCAAAGAGAACATAGCGGTCCATAATGAAAAGCCTCCCGCAAAGCATCAGCTTTGCGGGAGGCTTTTCCCTGCTACGGGCGCAGCCTGCGGCAGGGAACGGTAACAAATTGTCTGAACGGGTAGAGGCAAAACCGCCGGCAGACAAATTTGCACCGGAAGGCTCAGGAAAAATACCGACGTTGATCGGAATTGGGAATCCCCATTTCACCGCGGTATTTTGCAATCGTTCTGCGGGAAATTTGAATCCCTCGTTTTTCCAGTTCGGCAACCAGAGTAAGATCGCTGTATGGGGCAGATTTATCCTCACCCGCGATCAAATCCCGAATTTGCTCCCGAACAGCATCCAGAGAAGACCCACCGGCTTTTTTCTGTTCGCTGCCGCCTGTGACGAACAAATCCTTCATTCGGACGGAGCCGTACTGGAATTGCAGATATTTTCCCCGGATGGCACGGCTGACAGTCGATGGGTGAATCTGCAGCGCCTCGGCTACCTGCTGCATCGTCATGGAGGTTAGACCGCCCTGATTTAGAAAATAGGGCTGCTGTCGGGCAAGAATCTCTTTGGTGATGCTGAGAATCGTAGTACGGCGCTGCTCCACACAGCGGAGCAGAAACCGGGCGCGTTCCAAGTGATTGCGGAAATACGAGTTTAGCTCGCTGTCGGCGGAGCTCTTCATCATGCGGATATAATACTCGTTCAGCTGATACCGGCCCATCCATTTGTCGTTGATGGCAATACCCCATTCCTCGTTTTTGCGCGTAACCAGAATATCCGGAACAATATATTCCGTCTGCGTTTCCTGCGCGTTCATAATGGGGCGCGGATTCAGCTTGCCGATCTGCAGAAGGTATTTGCGCACGGCGGCGGTGCTCAAATGCAAAGAGCGCGACACATTGCTGATCTGCCCTTTTAAAATATCGGGAAGGTGATCCCGTATGATCGTCAGCATAATCGGGTCCTCGCAGCCCTGGTGCTCGAGCTGCCTGAGAAGACACTCTGAAAGATCCTTTGAGAAAATGCCGATCGGTTCGAGCTGCTTTAAGGTTTCCAGACATCGCTGCACCATTGATTCCGGGCAGCGGGCCAAGAGCGCGATTTCGCCTGTGTCCCACGGGAAAAAACCGGAGTCGTCGAGACAGTCGATCAGCAAGGGGAACAACCGCCACTCCTCGACGGAATAGCGGTCGCGGCTCAGCTGCATCAAGAGTTCTTTTTTTAAAACATCGGCAGGTACGGAAGGAATATCGTTCTTGCGTTCCTCGTCTTCATCCTCCCCATAGGGCGTGCCTTGTGGGAAGGAAGAGCTGGTTTCGTAGAGTGTATCAATATTGGTAATAAAATCATCCCGCTGGGGGCCGGTGTGCTCCAGCATTGGATTTTCCGCGTATTCGTCTGCCAGCAGATCATCCAGCTCCTGATTGTTGCAGGTCAGAATCTGCAGCGACTGCAATTGCTTTTGTGACAGAATCTGCCGCTGTTCCAGCGTGAGCTCATTGCCAAAGTCCATACATCGCTCCCCCTTTCTATCTCTTATACGAATTTTCACAAAACAGTAGAAATGAAATTCCGGTTTCTCCTGTTTCAAAAGAAAACAGTATGAATGCGACAAAAATCGACGCAATATTCTTTTAATTTTGCAATTTTATTATACCGTAGTTTAGCCGGAAGTCAAATAGGTTTGAAAGTAAAAAGTTACCATCCGGCTGTTTTGAGTGAAAAAAAGCACTTGTGAGAAAAATAACGACCGTATTTTGCAGGGCCGGCACATTTTGTATGCGTTTTATGGTAACGCTGCTTGAAATAAAAAGAAAAACGGCAGGGAAGCCAGTTGAAGGGTTTCCCTGCCGTTCGTTGTTTGATCATAGAGTTTCGTCCGGCACAGTCAAACAGATCATCCGTCAGCGCTCGATCCTTTTTTTGGATGCTCCTTATACAGGAACAGGACGATGGAGGCGGCGACGACCAACAGGCCGCCCAAAATGGTTCGAAGCGACGGAACTTCCTGCAGAAAGATCAGGCCCAGCAGAGCGTTGATCAGAATCGCGGCCTGGCTGTAAATACTGATTTCTCCCGCGGGCGCCATAAGGTACGCGCAGGTCATGGTAACCTGCCCGATGGCCGCGAATACACCGATCATCAGCAGGCAGAACAAATCTGCCGGGGAGGGAACGACAAAGCTCGGGATCATCAGGGCGCCGCCCGCGAGTGTGCTGAACAGACAGAAATTTAGAACGATCGTCAGCGGGTGGACTCGGCCTGCAAAATAAGACAGCAGGGCATAGGCAACGCTGCTGCTCAGCGCGCTCCCGAGAGCGGCCAGCAGAGGCAGCGCGGAGGAATCAAACGTCGGGTTCACCGCAATAAAAGCGCCGAGAAACGCTGTGAGCATCACAGCCAGCTGCACCTTCGTGATCTTTTCCTTTAAAAAAATTACCGAAGCCGCTGTCGTTGCGAACACGTCAGTTTTTGTAACGATCGTCACATCGGCCTGCGTGGCGTTCCGCAGCGCATAGAACAGAAAAACGACACCCAAAAACCCGAACAAGGAGCGGAAAAAAAGGTGGGGCCAGTATTCCTGTTCTCCCCAGAATGGGACGTGCTGCTGCGTGGTCATCCAGCCGACGACAATCAGGCAGACCAGATTGCGAAAAAAGGTCTGTTCCATGACGGGAACCTGGCGGCTGGTCAGCGATACAAAAATCTGCATCAGCCCGAACCCGAGCGTGGAGACAAGAATCAGACAAACGCCCGCCTGATGTTTGCTGTGAAAGAGTTTGAGTAGAGGCATGATTGGCTCCTGTTCCCGTTTTAAAGTGATCGAAAGCGCAGCTTAGTTTCCAAGCATCATGTTCAGAATCTCCACGTCTGTGGAGCGCATGCCTTCCCGTCCCATCCGGCCAACATTGGCGATCGTGTCCTCCACATTCTCTTCCACCAAACCCTCGCCGGGCTGAAATACCCGCTGCTTGCTTGCCATTTGCCACCCGGTGAGCGCCGCCGTAACTGACGCCGCGATTTTTGCCGCGCAGCTGGATTTTGCTCCGTCGCAGACGATGCCGCCGGCGGTGCAAATTGTGTTGGTGATGGTCTGACTGATTTCGTCGTAGCCGGCGCCGTTCATATAGGCGATCCCGCAGGCTGCCCCGGCCGCGGCACTCACGGCGCCGCAATAGGCCGAGAGACTGCCGATATACTTTTTCTGATGAATACTGACAAGATTCGCAACACACAGGGCGGAGTACATTTTTTCCTTCGGAATCTTGTATCGCTTGGCGTAGGCCACAACCGGCATGGTGATCGTGATTCCCTGATTGCCGCTGCCGCTGTTGATTACCACCGGCAGGGAGCAGCCACTCATGCGGGCGTCGCTTCCGGCGGCGGCCGCTGCTGCGGCGATCACCTTAATGTCTTCTTCCCGGCTGTTTTCCACGAGTGTGCGCCCAACCTGAGCGCCCCACGGGTCTTTAAGGCCTTCTTCGGAAATAGCGGTATTGTAGGCGATCTGCCGCCCGATGGTTTCTTCAATATCTTCCATTTTAACACAATCCGCAAATTCGAGGATATTTTTTAAATTCAGAAGAGCTTTCTCTCCCTTTTTCACATCAGCGGCCTCGCCCTGCTCTTCCTTGGAATACAGCACAACGCCGTCCTTCACTACTTTTGTAATGTTGTTGTGGTAGTCTTTAATTTCTACCTCCGCGCTGTGCTCCTCTGCGCTTACCAGGATGGAAATATAAAGGTTTTCCACTCCCTCTGCCAGCTCGCAGGTGCAAAAGCCCTGTGCCAGCAAACGGTGCACCGTTTCCACATCCTCGTCTGTCACGCTCTCCAGAACCGCCAGCTCCTGCGCGGCGTCGCCGCCCACAATGCCGAGGGCCGCGGCCGCGTCCATGCCCCGCATTCCCTTCGACTTCGGCACGACAACGCCCTTTACGTTCTTGATGATATTTCCGCTGCACCGCACCAGACAGTGCTCCGGCATCCGGCCGAGCGTTTCCCGGGCCTTGGCGCCGGCAAAGGCGATGGCGATTGGCTCGGTGCAGCCCAGCGCGACAATCAGCTCACTTTTCAGAATGGCAAGGTGATTTTGATACAGTTTCTGATCCATAGGTGTTCCTCCTTTCCAGTGATGTACGGGTCACTGCTGGCACAAACAGCAGGCCACGTAATGCTCGCCGCCCAAATTTCTCAACTCCGGCACGCCCTCGGCGCAGCGGCCGCAGGCATAGGGGCAGCGGGGGGCAAAGCGGCACGATTGCGGCGGGTCAATCGGGGAAGAAATTTCGCCCGTCAGCGGCTGCACCTCGGTGCGCCTTTTCAGGCTCGGCACCGGGATGGCCGCCAGCAGCGCCTTGGTGTAGGGGTGCTGCGGGTGCTCGAACAGCTCGACCGCGGGTGCCTTTTCCACCACCTGCCCCAGATACATCACTGCGATTTCGTCCGCCAGGTGGTTGACGACCGAAAGGTTATGGGTAATAAAAATATACGTCAGGTGCATCTGTTCCTGTAAATCCTGCATCAGGTTCAGAATCTGCGCCTGAATGGAAACGTCCAGAGCCGAAACCGGCTCGTCACAGACGATGAAGCTGGGCTGCAGAACAAGAGCGCGGGCAATTCCCACACGCTGCCGCCGTCCGCCGTCGAGTTCATGGGGATAGCTGTTGACCAGGCGCTCCGCCAGGCCGACGGTTTCCATGATGCGCTCCACCTGTCCCTCGCAGTCTGCCGAGCCGGAACAGAGCTTGTGCAGCCGGAGCGGCTCCGCGATGATGTCGCTGATCGTCATGCGCGGATTCAGCGAGGAGTAAGGGTCCTGAAAGATGATCTGCATTTTCTGGCGCATCTTACGCATTTCGTCTTTGCTCAGCCCCAGTATGTCGCGGCCCTCAAAGAGCACCTCGCCCGCGGTGGGCTCAAGCAGCCGCAGAATCGCGCGCCCGGTGGTGGATTTTCCGCAGCCGCTTTCGCCCACAACGCCGAGCGTTTTGCCGCGTTGAATGCTGAAGGATACGTCGTCCACCGCATGCAGCATGCCCTTTGGAGTTTTAAAGTATTTCTTCAGGTTACGCACCTCAAGAATCGGACGTTCTTCTGCCATGCTTTATTCCTCCTTCTGGCGCAGAATGCAGTAAACATAATGCGTGTCGCTCAGCTGTGTTTTGGCGGGCAGGGCCTTGCTGCACTCCTCCACCGCGTAGCTGCAGCGAGGAGCAAAGGGACACCCGGGCGGCAGATCGGTCGGGTCGGGCATCAGGCCGGGGATCGGGATCAAACGGTGCGCACGGGCGTCAATGTTCGGAATGGAGTGGAACAATCCCTCCGTATATGGGTGCGCTGTGTGCTCATAAATATCCTCCAGCGTGCCGTGCTCCACCACCCGGCCGGCATAGACCACAGAAACCTCGTCGCAGACCTCGGCCACAATGCCCAGATCGTGCGTGATCATCAGCATCGACATGTCGTACTTGGCTTTCAGCTCCTTCATCAGCTTCAAAACCTGGGCCTGAATGGTCACATCCAGCGCCGTGGTGGGCTCATCGGCAATCAACAGCTTCGGGTTGCACGCCAGCGCCATGGCGATGACGACGCGCTGCTTCATCCCGCCGGAAAACTGGTGGGGATAGTCGCGCCCGCGGGAAGCGGGGATGCCGACCAGCTCAAGCATTTCGCCCGCCTTTTTCGCGGCCTCCTGCCGGCTGATGTGCTCATGAAGAATATAAACTTCCGCGATCTGTTCGCCTACGGGCAGCACCGGGTTCAGGCTGGTCATCGGGTCCTGAAAGATCATGCTGACAAGGCTGCCGCGCATTTTCTCCAGCTGGTGTTTGCTTGCGGACAGAATATCCTCGCCGTCGAGCGTGATGCTCCCGTTTGTGATAATGCCGGGCGGGTCCGGAATCAGGCGCAGGATGGAGAGTGCGGTGGTCGTTTTGCCGGCGCCGGTTTCACCAACCAGGCCGAGCGTTTTGCCGCGTTCAATCTGAAGGCTCATCTCGTTTACCGCCTTCACAACGCCGTCGTCGGTGCGGAACTCAACGCTCAGATTCTGAATATCCAGTAATGTGTTGTTATTGTTCATGACAATACCTCTTTAACGTTTGAGCTTCGGATCCAGTGCGTCGCGCAGGCCGTCACCTAGAAGGTTCAGCGCCAGGATCGTGATCATAATTAGCAGGCCGGGGATAATGACAATATGGGGCGCGTCGCGGATATAGGCACGTCCGCTGGCCAGCATGGCGCCCCATTCGGGGGCGGGCGCCTGAATGCCGAGGGAAATAAAGCTCAGCGAAGCGGTGGAGAGAATCGCGGTCGCCACGCGCAGTGTTGCCTGAACAATGATGGGGGAAAGACAGTTCGGCATAATGTGGCGGAGAATGATGTGGTTGTTTTTCGCGCCGATGGCTCTCGCGGCCTCCACAAACTCCTGGTCCTTCACGCTCAGGACGGAGGCGCGCACGATTCGTGCGAACGTAGGCATACTGGCTAGGCCGATGGCGATCATCAGGTTGGTCATGCTCGAGCCCATCGCGGCTACAATCATGATGGCCAGCAGCAGAATCGGGATCGACAGGAAAATATCCATGATCCGCATGATGACGTTGTCAACTGTGCCGCCAAAGTAACCGGCGATCGCTCCGAGCGTTCCGCCCGTGATCAATGCAATGCAGACGGCGACAACGCCGACCAGAAGGCTGATTCTGGCGCCGTGCACCAGTCGTGCGAAGATGTCGCGCCCGAACTCATCAGTTCCGGCCCAGTGCTCGGCGCTGGGGCCCTGCAGGCGCTCGACAACATTCTGCTTGATGGCTATGGTATTGTAGTCGGCAATCTGGCTCGCGAAAAGTGCGACAACAATTAAAATGGAAACGATCACAAGACCGACCATCGCCAGCTTGTTGCGCCGCATTCTGCGCCAGATTTCTGTCATCTGGCTGCGCTTGCGCTTTCTGGACTGCTCTTTTTCGGCGGCAGCCGCGGCAGTGGATTCTTTCATGCTCAGCCCTCCTTTCAGCGGTACTGGGATTTGATCCGGGGATCAATATATGCGTACAGAATATCGACGAACAGATTCACAAGACTGAACACGATGGCAAAGGTGATCAGACACCCCAGCACGACGGGCTCGTCTTTTTTATTGATGGAATTGATCATCAGCATGCCGACGCCTGGCAGCGAGAACACGGTTTCATTGACCACCGCGCCGCCCAGCAGCGTGCCGATCTGCAAACCGATGACTGTGATGACGGGAATCAGCGCGTTGCGCAGGGCGTGGTGAAGGATCACCCGTTTTTCGTTTGCGCCCTTCGCGCGCACGGTGCGGATGTAGTCCTGCCGGATCACCTCGAGCATGCTCGAGCGCGTAGTGCGCATAAAGTTCGCTGTCGCGCCCACGCCCAGGGTAACCGCGGGCAGTATGTAACCCTGCCACGAGGTTACGCCTCCACTGGGCAGCCAGCCCAGCTGCAGGGCGAATACCAGAATCAGCATCAGGCCCAGCCAGAAGTTTGGCATCGCTACGCCCGTCAAAGCCAGCAGGGTGCTGATATTATCCAATACGGAATACTGTTTTGTCGCCGAGATAATTCCCAGCGGTATTCCGATCAGCACAGCCACCAGAACACCGGCAAATGCCAGGGTGAAGGTGGTGGGCATGCGGGAAAGAATCTCTGAAAATACAGGCTTGCCGGTGGTGTAGCTGTTGCCCATGTCGCCGTGCAGCATGCCGGCCATATAGTCCACATACTGCTGCAATACCGGTTTGTTCAGCCCTAGCTCCTCCCGAATCTGCATGACGGTTGCTTCGTCCGCTTCCGATCCGGCTACAACACGTGCGGGGTCACCCGGAGTCATTTTTAAAACCATGAAAACCATAAGCGATACACCGATGACAACAGGGATCATCATCAGGATGCGCTTGAAAATATACTTATGCACGGCACTCCCTCACTTTTGTTTTGATCCATATGTGTGTTTTGGCTGATGCGGCTTTTGGCTCCGCAAAATCGCACAGCGCCCGATTTCCAAGCAGGCGCTGCCGGCAAGCAGACTTGCAGCAGCGCCCCACTCGGACTCTTGCTATTTCAACAGGACTTCTCAGGGGGAAAGTCCTTACTCATAGGAAAGCTGATCAAACACATCGTTGCCCAGCGGGTGCGGGGTGTAGCCAGAAAGACCGCTGCGAATGCCAACCAGATTCGGCACGCAGTAGAGCGGAACCCAAACTGCCTTTTCGGTCAGTGTTTTCTGGAGCTCCGCATAAATCTTCAGCCTTGCTTCGGAGTTTGTCTCCGTACGGGCGGCCTCCAGCTTCTGGTCTACTTCGGGGATATTCGTAAACGAACGGTTGCCCGAGGAAGCAGGAACCTTGGAGTTGAACAGCATGTACAGGCTGGTGTCGGGGTCGCCTGTGGTGTTGTTGTAGCTCATGATAAACATTTTGTAGTCGCCGTTGTTGATCTGCTCAAGCATGGCGGTGGATTCTGCCATGCTGATGGTAACGGTGATCCCCACTTCGGCTAGGTTTGCCTGAATCAGCTGGGCCTCGGTGTTGCGGGTATCGCCGGAAACAAGGATGGTGGTTTCAAAGCCTTTTTCGTAGCCGGCCTGTTTAAGCAGTTCCTTGGCTTTTGCCGGATTGTAGTCGTAATGGGTAACATCGTCGGTATAGCCGTTGATTTGCTTGTTCATAACGGAGTCAGTCACCTCACCGTAGCCGGCAGTTGCAACTGTATTGAGGGATTTGCGGTCAATCGCGTAGTTGATCGCCTGACGGACCAGGGAGTTGTCAAAGGGCTTTTCCTTCTGGTTAAAGGAAACATATTCAATCTTGGGGCTCATGCTGTTGACAAGTTTCGCACTGTCTTCCTTGCTGATTCTGGTAGCATCGGAAGCTGCCACATTCAGGTTCAGGTCAACTTCGCCGGTTTCCAGTGCGATGGTGCGGGCGGAACCCTCGCTCATCAGCTTAAAGGTGAGAGAGGTGGGTTTTACCGTGCCGCCGAAATAATCTGCGTTTTTCTCCAAAACAATCTTATCGCCGGAATCCCATTTTACAAACTTGAACGGGCCAGTGCCGACCGGAGAAGCGGAGAACTTATCCCCGGCTGCTTCCGCCGCCTTCTGGCTTACAATGGAATTGGCCGTATGACACAGGTTAGACATCAGCGGGGCATAGGGAATGCTCGTTTTGATGGTAACTGTGTAATCATCGTTCGCAGTAACAGAGGCAATGTTAGCTGTAAAGGACTTTACTTTGGCACTTTTCTGCGCACGTTCAATGCTGTAAACCACATCGCTGGCCTTCATTTCGTCGCCATTGTGGAACTTGACGCCGTGCTTCAGCTGAAAGGTAACGGAGGTATCAGAGGTGGATTTCCAGCTTTCCGCCAGATCGCCCACGATCTCCATTTTGTCGTTCAGTTTTACAAGGCCGTTATACAGCTGACGCATAACATACAGGGAATTGCCGTCCCAGCCGCCCTGAGGATCAAGCGTGACCGCTTCGGCGGCTGTTGCGATGATCAGATCTGTTTTTCCTTTGCTGGATTCCGATGCGGTGGCCGCGCCGGACGCCCCGCTTGCGGTGGAGGAGCTGCCGCAGGCGGTGGTGCCGAGGAGCATCACACAGGTTAAGAGCATGGCTAAAATCCGTTTCATAACATTTCTCCTTTTTCTTTTCTTGCTAATATCATAATTCACCTTAAAAAGCCTACCGATTTCCTTCCCTGCCGAAGGCGGGGAGGAAAATTTCCGCTTTTATGGCAGGTTTTCTAGGCGAATAGACTGTATTGCATGCTGCCGCACAGCGACAGGAAGGATGGGGAAATTGGGAGGCTACTGCATACTGTTCAAAACCTGCTGATCGGTAATCAGACCGATGGCGGTGAGCACCATGGCCTTGACCGCCTTGATCACGTAGATATTCCCCGGCACGCCGCCCGCGGCCTCCCGGAATGCGGCGGTGTGGGTGTTTTCCTTGGCCAGGAACAAATGCCCGTGAATCGCCGGCAGGCGCTGGGTGACGTTGCCCATATCCGTGCTGCCGATTCCGTGGTCGCGGTAGCGCGGGATGACGGTTTCGCCCAGGTGCCCAAATGCGGCCGCCATATGCTTTTCGAGCGTTTTGTTATTTTGCACTGGCTCGTAGGCAAAGGTTTTTTCGGATTCTACCGTTACGCCAAACGCTTTTGCGGCACACTCGGCACAGTTTTCCACAATAGCGATCAGCTCCTGATGATAATTGACGTCGTCGCTGCGTACATTATACTTCAATTCTGCAAAATCCGGTATCACATTAGTCGCTTCTCCGCCATGGGTAATATTGGGAAATACCCGGCTGTAATCGCGGAACTGGCTTCGCCAGGCGTTAACCATGTTCACCGTTTCCATGGCGGCGGCCAGCGCGTTCGCGCCGAGCCACGGGCTGGCGGCACAGTGGGCGCTGCGCCCGTGAAAACGGAAGGTGATCGTCTGCCCGGCCAGAGACCAATCCTCCACCATGGTGGAGTCACAGGGGTGAATCATCATGGCGTAGTCGATGCCGTCGAACATCCCGGCGTCGAGCATCTTAATCTTGCCGCCACCGCCTTCTTCCGCGGGCGTGCCGAGGAAAATGCTATTTGCGGGCAGATCGCACTGGCATACCAGCTCATCGAACACGATGGCCGCCCAAACGCCGGAGGCCGCGATCAGATTGTGGCCGCAGGCGTGCCCGTTCGGCAAGGCGTCGAATTCCGAAATAAACGCAATGTTCAGTGTATCGCTCCGCGGCTTATGCTCCGCCCGGATGGCCGTTTGCAGTTCCCCGGTTCCGCGAACCGATGAAAAGCCATGTGCCTTTATAGTGTCCTCTAGAAGCCTCGCGGATTGGAACTCCTGAAACGCCAATTCCGGATTTTCAAATATAGTATGGCTGATCGTAAGTATTTCGGGGGCCAGCTCGTCCACTCGCTGCTCGGCCCGTCTGATCAGGTCTTCCTGCATCATTGCTGTTTCTTCCTTCCTCCGGATTTGCATGTAACGGTTACTTGCAGGGGATTCCGTCCTTCCAGGTCTGTGTCACATGGGCGAGGCCATCCAGACTTTTTGTCAGGTCGCCGTCAAACGCCGCGATATTTGCAATGCGTCCAACCTCCAGAAGACCCATGTCGTCGCGCTTCGCGATCTTTGCGTTCGTACCGGTCGCGCGGCCGATTGCCTCGACCGAGCCTTCACCGAGTGTATCCGCGATCATGGCAATTTCGTCACGGAGCGTGCCGGCGGTGTCGGTGCCCGCGCCGATCAGAATGCCTGCCGCCTTGGCCCAGCGCATGCCCTGTTCTTGCTTGCTGAACACGCGCTCTTGGAGCATATCCCAGTATTTTGCGTTGGGGCCGGCCTTTGCCGCCCCACGGATTCCCGTCATGGTTGGGTTCAGGTGGGTTCTGCGCTTGGCCATCTCTTCAATCAGGTCCTCGCTCATCATGCAGCCGTGTTCAATATGGTCGATTCCGGCGAACACTGCGCGGCGGATTCCCTCGTTGGAATAGGCGTGGATCGCGCAGTCCCGACCCAGATCGTGCGCAGCATCGGCGCCGGCGCGGAGTTCCTCGAGTGTGAACTGCGGAATGCTGGGGTCCTCCTCCGGAAAATGCTCCAGCCCCCCACTGCCCATAAATTTAATAATATCGGCGCCCTTGTTGCACTGGATGCGCACGGCGCGGCGTACCGCATCAGGGCCGTCGCATTCCATGCTCTGGCGGTAACAATGGCCGCCGGTAATGCTCAGGGACATGCCGCATGTGCTGATATATGGCCCCATGACAAGCCCTTCGTTGATCGCCTGCCGCAGATTGATGCAGGTGTAGCCGGTCAGGCCCTGGTCGCGCACATAGGTAATGCCTTCGTCTTTGAGGTAGCTGAGCATGTTGACGTAGCTGTGCAGAATCAGGTAAGGCTGATCGTTGGCCATTAGCTTGGTGGCGCATTCGCCGAAGGTTTTGCCGGGTGTTGGGAAACGTAGCGATTTGCGGCTGATATGGTCGTGAATGTTCATCAGGCCGGGGGTCAGGGTGACGGAGGCGTCAAATTCCTCGGTGTTTTCCGGTGTGGCGTCGCCGGGCTTTTGAGAATCTACGTAGGTGATGAATTTTCCGTCAAAGCCGATCCATGCGGGGCTCAAGACTGTTTTTCCGTCGCCGGTGATCGCTCTGCTGGCGTGAAGATAGGTCATCTGAAATCACAATCCTCTCTTTAACTTTTGCTGTGCGCCGCTCAGCGCAGAGATTCTTCTACGGTGGCGCGGAATACGCGCAGCTCGTCATCCTGAGTGTGTACGGAAACAGAACAGTCCGGTGCCAGCAGGAACGGCTGATCCTTCATTTTCTGCAGGGTGGTTCGGGCAAGCTGACCGATCTCTTCGGCCTTGTTCTGGCCAAAGGGACGTTCGTCCACGCCGCCCATCGCAATTTTGCCGTTCAGCCACGATTTGCTTCCCGCAATCGGCGGGCAGCCGGTTGCGCTGGAGGCCCAGTGGATCATGTCGATCGGCCATGAGGTAAAGCGTTCCGGGTTGCCTTGAATCCCGCAGGTGTGAATGATGATCTGAGAACCTTTCAGGGCATCCAGAACCATCAGATCATACGGCTCGACGAATTCTTTCCACTCTTCCATTGTAAAATAACCGGTACGCGCCATGCCAAGGCATGCAAAGAATACGCCGTCAATCCCGGTGGTAATCAGCTTTGAGCAGTAATCTGCCATCGTTTCCGCTATATTTTTCAGCGCACGCTTCACCTCATCGGGGTGATCAAGGCACAGCTCAATGAGAGGACTTTCCTCTCTGGGGGAGGGACGGTAGCGTCCGACACTACGCATGCCGCATAGGTTCAGAAGAATGCCGATCGGTGTAAACGCCGATTGGATGATGGGTACATCACCGCCGCTGTCCTGCACGATCATCCGGCACATATCCAGCTGCTCCGCAAATACGCCCTGATCCCCCGGTAGTACCAGAACCTTTTCCAGGTCGCGGTAATCGTGAATCAGCGTTTTGGTACGCGTGGGAACCACGTCGTTGTAGTGGTCGTAGTCGTACTCGTTTCCCCACGCCTCATAGTAGTAAACAGCACGGGGGTTAATCTTCATCACATCCCAGTCGTATTCCCGCTGGAACTCGAGCAGCTTATCCGCCATTACGCGCGGCCCGCTGTGTTCAAATTCTGTGTGATGACGGTATGCGGTAACCGGTACACGGTCAGCCAGTTCCCCGTTCATCACAGCACGAAAACGATCGCGTTTCGTCCAAGCCATTGATTAAACAACCTTTCTTTCTCCAAAATTTTATCTGCATTCAATCGCCCGGTGCCGCCGACCCGGGCGGAGGCATTGGGTTGTCAAACGTGCTGAGGTTATGCTAAAATACAACAATAAAAAGGAGGGAGCACTGTGATCAGCTTTTTACAGCTTCGCTATTTCATGGTGGTTGCCGATTCCCGCAGTTTTTCTTCTGCGGCAAAGCAGCTTTACATTTCGCAACAGACCCTGAGTGCCCACATTGCGCAGATGGAAGCGGATCTGGGCGTGATTCTGTTCGAACGCACGCGTCCGCTTACGCTGACGGCGGCTGGGGAACAGCTGTATAAACGCACGGATGAGCTTTTGTTTCTGCACCGCCAGCTCGAACAGGAAATGTGGAATTTCTCTGAAGGGGAGTGCCAGAACCTGCGTATCGGGATCGCATCCTCCTATGCTCGAACCCTGCTGCCGCAAATCTTCCCGGATTTGATGAAAAAGTGTCCTTATGTAAAGCTGGAGCTTTACGAGAGAAATTTTTCAGATTTAAGTGAACTGCTGCAAAAGCACAAGGTCGATATGATCATGACGCGGCCACCGTACCCAAATAATACAGTGGTGGTACCCGTGCTAGAAGAAACGATCAGCATTTATGCGCCGATGACCTCTTTAGAGAATGTATTTCACGACGATGCGCAGGAGGTTGCGCTTGCACTTTCCCGCTCTGCGGAGATCGAGCTTCTGAAGGAATGTCCTTTCATTCTCCCGCGAACGGGCAGTGTTCGTGACTCTTGCAACGAGCTGTTCCGGATCCATCAGATCAGCCCCCGTATTGTGACGGAAACAGATTTTTTGGAGACGGCCATCGCCTTTTGCCGGGCTGGTATGGGAATCACCCTGTCGCCTACGGGGATGCTGCAGGATCTGACGCGGCAAACCTCCGCAGAAGAATTGCTGGGGATTTACCCCATCAACGAGAGAGACACCCGCCGCAGTCTGGCCATCTGCTATTTGGACCGTGCGGTTGTTTCACGCTCCATGCAGCAGTTCATTTCTGTCACGAAAACGAAGCTCGGCCAACGCATTTTTTAACAAATCAGAGAGCGGCAGACAAAGAGATTGCTGGTTCAGCCAACGCCTTTGTTTGCCGCTGTTGTTTGATCTGAACTGCGCGGAGTTGGCTAAATTGGAACAAGTTCCAATTTCTGAGTCCCATTCTATCAGATAAAACAAGGAAATCAAGCAGTTTTTGCCTTGATATTCACAGGCATATACTTGTAATTTCCGGCATTTCTCCCCAAAATGAAAATTTTTGGGGAAAATTCGGAGTTCCGGGTCGCTTCGGCCTGCAGAAGAGCCTAGGAGCGATAATCGATGCGGATTTTGTGCGGAAAACTTCCTTGCGGGTTTCCTTTGGGAGAAAGCGGCGACTGTCCTAAAGCTGAAAAGAAAGATTTTTAAAAAGGCTTTGACTTTTATTCATTTTAATCATATATGAATTTATTATTTAATACAGTACTACGTTTTTAAAATGATGTCAAGGAAGGCCTTCTCCAATTTTTAAATGTAAAGCAAAAAAAGAATATGCTGTTTTTGCATGTAAAATGAAAATTCAGTATGCAACAGAGAATGCCCGCTGCATACATTCCAAATATCTGGGCGAAGGGGGGGCAGTGTTGCTTGTGGGGAAAAACAGTACCAGTCTGTGTTTGGATGGGAAATGAAAAACGGCAAACAAAGCAGTGACTGATTCAGCCAACTTCTTTGCTTGCCGTTTGTATTTCCTATTGGAGGGGTATGCCCTATATTAGTTTATATTTTATCATACAAGACACACGGGATAAAACCGTATTTTGATTGTACAGCACAGGAAAAATGGTGTATATTCGTTTGTATATTACGGGATTCAATATCAAAATTTGCGATTTGGAAAGCACTGCAACTTTTTTTGTGCGGTTATAATAAAAATAAAAACTCGTTCCCCACGAATTTTGGGGGCAGAAAACTTGGCTGAACGGCGCTTTTTTAGTACTGAAAGCGCCGTTCAGCATAAAAATCTTCATTTATAGTGTTTTTATCAAATTAACCGGAGCGCCAGCTCCGTAAAGCTCGAGATTGTACTCCATTGATATGCCTGCTTGAGCCACCCAAATCGGATTTGATACCGCGTAGAATCGCTGAAGTGAAAGACCCTCAAGCTGGAGATCTCGTTTTCGGAAAGGGCGGTGCGGACTAATTTTTCGGGGCAGAAGCAGGCGCCCAGGCCTCTTGCGCAGAGATCCAAAAGTGTTTCGATGTTCCTGGCCTGCGCTTTTACAGAGGGAATAAAATCCGCCTGCGCGATCAGATGACGGCCGATTTTTCCAGCGATGTCCTCCCGGCTGTTGAACAAGAAAGGACAATTGGAAAGAACAGACAGATCCTGTTCGGACTGAATTTTTTGGATCACAGCGTCTGTTTTCTCCCCGTAAATCCGGCGCAGAAGCTGTTCCGCAATTAGCAGAATAACCTCTTCTTCGTAAAAATCCATCAGCTCCACACCCGGCATCCGGCTGGTGAAATTGGCAATTGCCAGATCAATTTCGGCCTTGAGCAGGTTTTGCTGTAATTCGTCGTTTTTGGCTTCCACTACCTGTACGGTAATCTGGGGGTGGATTTTCTGGTATTCGTTGATCAGCGCCGGCATAATGGCGCGGCCCCGAGTGTATGCAATGCCCACGCGCAGAACGCCCTTCTGGTTTTGAGAAATGTCGCTAAACTCCTGCTCCATGGAACGGTATTTTCGCTGAAAATCCAGAGCGTACTGCAAAAAGACCTCTCCGGCGTAGGTAAGCTTCAACGGGCTGTGCCGAAGGAACAGCTGGCACCCCAGCTCGCGTTCCACCACGGCAATATGAGCGCTTAGTGTTTGCTGGGTAATATGCAGCTGGTCGGCGGCTTTGGTAAAGCTCCGTTCTCTGGCTGTCGTTGTAAAATAAGTCATGCTTAAAAAGTTCAACTGCCGCCCTCCTGAAAAATTACAGTATTTATACTGTATTATATATCAAAAATAACAGTTATACAATAAGCTGTTTTTCTTCTATACTTTCAATATACAGTAAAAGCATTTAAAACCGCCGGTTCTTTCCCGTCGAAGACAGAGAAAGAATTGAAAAAATGTTTTACATACCGACACATACCGATTTGCTTTTATGAAAGAGAGGCTGTGAATACATATGGAAGTTATCGACCTGTTTAATTTGCAGGGGAACCTGTTTATAATGATCCTGGCCGGCATTGTGCTGAAACGCCGCGGGATTATTGACGAGCCCGGAAAAAAGTGCCTTACCGATCTGTGCGTAAGCATTATCATTCCTTGCAATATTATTAAATCGTGCCTGATCGCCTTTGATGCTTCCGTGCTCAAAGCGTGCAGCGTACTGCTGATTGTTGGTGTTTTACTGCAGCTGCTGTGCGTTTTTTTGAACCGGTTTCTGTTCAACCATTATAATGAGCAGCAGAAAAAGGTGCTGCAATACTGCACAATCGTATCGAACGGCGGCTTTTTGGGGAACCCGATTGCCGAGGGTGTTTACGGTAACCTGGGGCTGCTGTACGCGTCAATCTTTTTAATCCCGATGCGGGTTGTCATGTGGTCAGCCGGAACGTCTTATTTCGTGGCGGGTTCCACAGACCGGAAAAAGGTCATCCGCAATATCCTCACGCACCCGTGCCTTGTGGCGGTCTATATTGGTCTGTTTCTGATGATGACACAGATTCAACTGCCTGCCCTTCTTGTTTCCTCCATTAAAAATATTGGAAACTGCAACTCCGCCATCACCATGTTTATCATCGGGACCATACTGGCTGATGTCAACATTAAGACTATAGTGAACAAAACCACACTCCAGTTCAGTGTGCTTCGCCTGGTCTTGCTGCCGATGATTGCCTTGGCCTTCGGCTGGCTGTTTGGGCTGGAGCCCACCGCAACGGGTGTTGCGGTGATTATGACGGGGATGCCGGCGGGTGCGACGGCGGCGATTTTTGCCGCACGGTACAACAGCGACGCGCCCTTTGCGACAAAATGCGTTGTGCTGACCACGCTGCTTTCTATGGTGACGATCCCAATCTGGTGTTATATCATCGGCTAAGCTAAATTGGCGTTACTTCCTCTTGAAACAGCTTTTGTTTTTGAAAACAATATTGAAAGACCTGCGTTGCTTTTTTTAGATAATATGCTAATATAAAAAGCATCTGATAATTCTAACGGAAGAATCAGGCTTTTTCGGCGGAGCTTTCAATCAAAAGCAAAGGGGGCAAAAGCGGTGAATTTTGATAAGGAGATTCTTTATCTAGGGTGTTTTGCCCTGTATTCCATGGTCCTTGTAGTCGTGGGGAAAAGCAGAACACAGCAGCAGAATACTCTGCGGCATTTTTACTTGGGGAACCGGCAACTGAGCCTGTTTCGCAGCACATTGACCTTTATCGGAACATGGATTTCCGCCGCAACAATACTGGGTTTTACCGGGAATGTGTTTGAAAGCGGGCTGGCCCCGCTGCTGTATTCGGTTGTGCCTTGGTTTTTTGGGGCCTTTTTGCTGTATCTGATCAGCGGCCGTTTGTATGATTACGATGTGCTGACGATCCCTGAGCTGATCGGCAAAAAATATGGCTCCAAATGGCTTCAGATTCTGTTCGCGCTGGTGATGATGGTGACCTATACGCTGTATATCATCATTCATATTAAAGGCTTCGGGCTTGTGGCGTCCGGCCTGTTTAATATTCCGTACAATGTGGCGACGCTGATGATCTATCTGTTTATCCTGTATTCCACCTTTGGAGGGTACCGGGCCGTGACCCGAATTGATGTGGCTCATATTGTATTGCTTACTCTCGGCACTGTTTCTGTGTATTTTCTGGTGGTGGGGCAGTCAGGCGGCCTGTTCGAGCTGTTCCGCCGCGCGGGGGAGGTTTCGGGCTTTGCGCACAGTGGCAGCACCTCGGTCAATCAGCCGGGGGATTTATTCCGGCTATTTGATGGGGAGCGTTTCACCCCACGCATGAGTACCACCATGTTCTTTGGGTGGGGCCTGGGGCTGGCGACGAATCCCCAGTATATGATTCGCATGATTTCCGCGAGGGACAAGCGTACCGCCCGCAACACCGTGCGCAGCGCGCTGTGCTACCTGGCCATTTTCTATTTTGCTCTTTTAACGATTGGCTTGGGGATGCGTGTGCTGTTCCCGTCGCTGGCCGCTGTTTCCAATGCGGATGATGTGGTGGTGTATGTTCTGAACGACCGACTGTTTACGCCCCTTAATACATTATTCCTGTTTGCAATTCTGGGAGCGTGCGTTTCCACCGCAAATTCTCAGCTTCTGTTGTTTTCCACTTCCTTTGCCTATGATGTAATTCGCCCTCTATGCCCTAAGCCGCCGCGGGAATACACAACGATTCTGCTGACGCGGCTTGGGGTACTGATCGGCGGTACCTTGTCTCTGCTGTTTTCCACGCATCCTCCGGCCAGTTTACTGTCTTACGGCGGCGATATCTGGGGAATTTTTGGAGTAATCTTTTTCCCCACGCTGTATGGCGCGTTTTTGTACCCAAAGGCGACGCGTCAGGGTGCCTGGGCGGCGCTGATTGTAGGGCTCCTGGCCATCGCGGTTTTTTACCCGCTGTATTATAGTCAGATTCTGCCGGTGCATCCGGCGTTTCCGGGAACGATTCTGTCTGCATTGGGATATTTCCTCGTATCCCGTCTGACATGGAAGGGGGGAACTGCGGATGCGACGCCGGGCGATCTTTGATATTGAGCGAAAAATATTGATTCCTTTCCTTGTGCTTGGGGTGGTTTCCACCGCAATGTTCGGTGTTATTTTGTATGATACAAGTAAAAACACAAAGCTTGCCAAGGAACAGATGTTGGCACAGAGCAGCATCTCCCTGATGGAATTCGATATCGATTATTCCGTACGAACGGGAGAGGTGCAGCAGCTCAGGGAAAAGTACAAGGAGCTTCCGCAGTTCCACATTCTGGTTGAGGATCGGGACGGGACGTATATCGGCGGGCTGCGTCCTGCAGGTCAGGCTAAGGTTCTGTATTCCAGCAATGACAATCCGCTTGGCTGGAATATATCATACACGATTGATCAGCAGGTGTTTACAACCGAATTGCTGCACGAACAGAAGTACACGGTGCTGGCCATCATTGCTCAGTTAATTTTGGTGCTTCAGGCCAGTATTTTAATTGCAGATAATATTTCAACGCCGATTCGTCGCCTGAGCTACGCCTGCCGCACTGTCAGCGAGCAGCCGCAGAATCCGTGGGGGGTGGATGTAGAGTTTACCAATCGCGGCGACGAGCTGGGGCAGCTGGCCCGGGCGTTTCAGGGAATGCTGCGGAATCTTCAGCACTATATGGCCGATCTGCGCCGTGAAAAAAATCTGAATCAAACGATCGTGGAGAGTCTGCCGCTGGCCGTCATCGCTTACGACCAGGAGCAGAATATTCTGCTGAGCAACAGCCGCGCGCAGAATTTGCTGGCAAGGACAGAATACCTCAGTGAAGGCAAAACGCTGTCGGCCCTGCTGGAGGAATGTCTTGAAAATCAAAAGGTAATTTACGACCCAATTCAGCTGACGGATGAGCAGAACCACCGGCTGGATGTGGAGCTTGGCGTATGGCGGCTGATGGACGAAAACCAAAAATCGTGGGGCATACTCTGTACCGTGGACGATATTACCTACCGCAAGATGATGGAGGAGCAGGCGGTACAGGACGAAAAGCTGATCTATACCGGAAAACTGGCTGCGGAGCTTGCGCACGAAATCCGTAACCCACTGGCGGGAATCCGAGTGGGAGTACAGGTTGTGGAGCGCCATGTAACGCAGGATAACGACCGTGTTCTGTGCGAAACTATAGTCGGCGAGGTGGACCGCATCAATCTGCTGGTAGAGAATCTGTGCAGCTTGAGCCGAAAAAGAGAGCTGAAAAAAGACCTGATTCCCGTGGCGGAGCTGTTTGAGGAAATTCTTCTGCTGTATTCCAAAATTGCAGAAAACAGCCATATTCGTCTGCTGTGCGAGGCCCCGAAGGAAATTCTTTTGTACGCGGATAAAAGCGCGATGAAGCAGGTGCTGATTAACCTGATCAATAACAGCATCAAGGCAATGAAAAGCGGCGGGGAGATTTTGATGAAGGCCAGTGTGCAGGAGGACTGCGTTTGTCTGTGGATTATTGATGACGGGCCGGGGATGCCGCCGGAAAGGCTGGAGGAGAAAAACCGGGACGGAGGGATGGGCCTTTCGATTGTGTCGCAGCTTCTGCGGCAAAACGATGCCGCTTTTCACATGGAAAGCGAGCCTGGGCAGGGGACAAGGGCCAAGATCACCTTCCGCCGGTAGAGCGGAAGAAAGGAAATGTGCTGATGCAAAATAAAATACTGATCGTTGATGACGAGTACCTCATTCGCATCTCGCTGCGGGAGGGTTTGACAGACCTGGGCTACCAGACACAAGAGGCAGAAACCATCGAGGAAGGCCTGCGGATGGCAGAGGAGTTTAAGCCCGACGTAGTAATGCTGGACAACCGGCTGGGGAACGTGCTGGGCATAGAATATATTGAAACAATCAAAAAGCTGGACGAGGATATTCAAATCATCATTATTACGGCTTACAGCTCGATTTCGCAGGCGGTGCAGGCGATTCACCGCGGGGCTTACGATTATGTGCAGAAGCCCTTCGATATTGACGCCATCGATATTGTCATTCGCCGCGCGCTCGATCAGCTGAAAAGCCGCCGTAAGCTGGAGCTGCTTTCTTCCGGCGGGCCGCCCGATCTCATTGGGGTAAGCCCGCAGATGCGGCAGATCAAAAAGCAGGTGGAGCTGCTCAGCGCCAAGGATAATGTAGATTTGCTGGTGCGCGGTGAAACCGGCAGCGGTAAAGGCGTAGTGGTGGCGCAGATCCACCAGAAAAGCGCGCGCCGGAATTTTCCGCTGGTGAAGATCAACTGCAGCGCCGTGCCGGAAAGCCTGTTTGAAAGTGAGCTGTTCGGGCACGAAAAAGGTGCGTTTACCGGGGCGGCGGTTCGCAAAAAGGGTCTGTTTGAGCTGGCCAACGAGGGCACTGTGTTCCTGGATGAAATCGGAGATATGCCTCTGGCAATGCAGGCAAAGCTCCTCACCTTTCTGGAGGACCGCAAATTCCGCCGGGTGGGCGGGCTGAGTGACGTAGAAGTCAACGTCCGGGTAATCGCCGCGACTAACCGGCCGTTGGAGCAGGCAATAGAAGAAAAAACCTTTCGAGCAGATCTGTTTTTCCGGCTGAACGTTGTGCAGCTTTATCTCGCGCCGCTGCGCGAGAGGACGGAGGATATTGAGCCGCTGTGCCAATATTATCTCGACTTTTTCAATCAGAAGCTGGGCAAAAACATCCGGCAGATTTCTCCTGCCTTTTTGCAGACGCTGAAGGAGTATTCCTGGAAAGGGAATGTGCGGGAGCTTCGCAATGTACTGGAGCGCGCCGTGCTGTTTTGTGATGGCGATGTTCTGGAGCATACCGGTCAACTGCTGGAAGAGAGCGGTGCTTCGGCCGTTTCTCTGCCGCCTAGCGGAGAATTTTGGCCGATGCAGGACTTAAGCCACCCAATTGATTTGCAGAAGGAGCTGGAGCGGCTGGAAAAGGCCTATATTGACAAGGCTTTGAAAATTACTGGGGACAATTATTCTCAGGCGGCAAAGCTTTTGGGGTACAGCCGGTTTTCCCTGCGCCGCCGGTTGGAGCAGTAGAACCAATTCACTTAAAAGAGAGCTGCATGAGAGAACATCGATTTCTTCATTCGCCGCAGGCAGAGGAAGAACCCGGGGTCTGTGATCAGATGAAATGAGTATGCAGTCATTGCACTTTAAAAAAGCTGTTGATTGCTTCTCTCGCCGTAGGCGGGAGAAGCAATCTCTGCATTTCGATCAATTCTCTTTTCAAGTGAATTGACTATAACAGTTCAAAATCGCACATTGTGCAAAATTGAACAGGTTGACCGTGCGAATTCGCACGGTCTTTTTTTATTTTTTGCAAAAAAGGACCTGGTTTGTACGAAAATACAGAAAAATACGCCAAATAACAGGTTGGCACACTTATTGCTATAACATATTAGCAGCAGAGGTCTTAATACATAAAATTTTTAGAAAAGGAGAAAGAAAAATGAGCAGAATTGATTTGAACTGTGATTTAGGCGAAAGCTTCGGTGCTTATACCATTGGTCGTGACGAAGAGGTTATCGCGTATATCTCTTCGGCAAACGTCGGGTGTGGTTTCCACGCGGGTGATCCCTGCGTGATGGAGCATACGGTTCAGCTGGCGAAAGAGAGGGGTGTCAGCATCGGGGCTCACCCGGGATTTCCCGATCTGATGGGCTTTGGCCGCCGGAATATGACCATCTCCCCCGCAGAGGCTAAGGCTTACCTGAAATACCAGATCGGCGCACTGAACGCGTTCTGTGTTTCCAGCGGAGTACCGCTTGCCCACGTAAAGCCGCACGGTGCGCTGTACAACATGGCCGCCAAAGATATGAAGCTGGCAATGGCGCTGGCCGAAGCGGTTCACGAGGTAGACCCCAAACTGATCTTCCTGGGCCTTTCCGGCAGCAAAATGCTCGATGCCGCGCAAGAGGTTGGTTTAACCTGTGCCAGCGAGGTGTTTGCGGACCGTGCTTATAATGCGGATGGCAGCCTGGTGGCCAGAGGAACTCCCGGTGCGGTGATCCACGATGTGGAGGAATGCGTGCGCCGGATTATCGGCATGGCAAAAGACAATGTGGTAACTGCAATCACCGGCGAACAGATTTCGCTCCGTCCTCAGTCGATTTGTGTACACGGCGACAACGCTGAGGCGGTTGAATTTGTGAAGCATATTCGCGAAAGTCTGACCAAAGAGGGAATCGAAATTGCTGATCTGCGGGCCTGTACTGAAAGATAATGTTGGGATAATTTAGGAGGATTTGTAATGGGCGCTGAAACAACAACCAAAAGCAAGCGCAGTCAAGCAATAGGCGGCGTATTTTTGATGGCGGCCTCAGCCATGGGGCCGGGTTTTCTGACTCAGACCGCGAAATTTGTCAACGATTTTCATGGGAGCTTCGGATTTGTCATTATCACTTCGCTTCTTCTGTCGGTCGTGGTACAGATCAATGTCTGGCGTGTTCTGTGCGTAGCCAATATGCGCGCGCAGGATGTGGCAAATAAGCTTCTTCCGGGTCTTGGGTATTTCCTGGCTCTGCTGGTGTTTGCGGGCGGGCTGGTATTTAACATTGGTAACGTCGGCGGTGCGGCTCTTGGCCTGAACGCCATGTTGGGGCTAGATCTTCGGGCCGGTTATGTTACAGCCGGCATCATCGCGGTCATTGTCTTTTCCGTGAAAAATGCGCAGCTTGCTGTGGATAATATCGCGAAAATTCTTAGTATTCTGAAAATCACCATAATTCTGGTGGTAATGATTATCGTTCAGCCTCCCGTGGGCATGGCGCTGAAAGAAACTTTCGCGCCCAGCACTGGAGTTCCCGCTCTGTTTCCCTCCATTCTCACTCTGGTCGGCGGCACAGTCGGCGGTTATATCACCTTTGCCGGCGCACACCGTTTGATTGACGGTGGCGTTGTGGGAAAAGAAAATGAGAAAAGAATTGTGAACAGTGCCTGCGGCGGTCTCGGAATCGCAGCTTTCAGCCGGTTTTTCCTGTTCCTGCTGGTGTTGGGCGTAGTATCGAAAGGCGTTTCGCTCGACCCCTCCAATCCGGCGGCTGATGCCTTCTTGCAGGGCGGCGGCGAGTTCTGCTACCGTCTTTTCGGTTTGCTGCTGTTCTTCGCCGGAATCACTTCGATTATCGGTGCATCTTATACCTCGCTTTCCTTTGTCAAATCCTTGAGCAAGACGGTAGCCAATCACAACAAGGCGGTAACAATTGCCTTTATTACCTGCTCCATGCTGATTATGCTGCTGCTTGGCAAGCCTGCCACGCTGCTGATTATCGCAGGCGCCCTGAATGCGCTTGTTCTGCCGCTGGCTCTGGTGATTAGCCTGGTTGCCGCATACCGAAAGGACATTGTGGGCGAAGACTACCACCATCCGATTTGGCTGACGATTACCGGAATCGTTTCAGCAATTTTGTTCGCGTATTTTGCTGTCGTAGGGTTGGGCAGCTTGTTTTAATCTGACAGGAGGAATTTTATGTATTCGCAGACGAAATATCTCATCGCGGGGGATTCGGCGCTGGTTGTCGAGTTCGGCAATGAAATCTCCCCGCAGATCAATGAACGGGTCCGCGGAATGTATCTGGCAATTGAAAAGGCTGCGCTTCCGGGAATCGTATCTTTGACCCCTACTTACCGTTCGTTGCTGGTTCAATATAATCCGCTGGTAACGCCATACCGCGAAATGCTGGAAGCACTGCAGAATCTGGAGGGCAACCTTGAGAAAATGGAGCTGCCAAAGCCTAATGTGATGGAAATCCCTACGCTTTACGGCGGAGATTGCGGCCCAGATCTGGATTTTGTATGCCAGCACAGCGGGCTGAGCCGCGACGAAGTCATTCGGATTCACTCCTCGCGGGAATATTTGATTTACATGCTGGGCTTTGCCCCAGGCTTCCCTTATCTGGGTGGAATGGATGAGCGCATTGCAACACCGCGCCTGAAAACACCCCGCACCAAAATCAACAGTGGCTCGGTCGGCATTGCAGGGCAGCAGACGGGTATTTATCCGCTCGCCAGCCCCGGGGGCTGGCAGCTGATCGGTCGTACACCGATTCTGCTGTACGATCCGCAGCGCAATCCTCCCATCCTGTATCGTACCGGGGATTACCTGAAATTTGTTCCCGTCAGCGAACAGGAATATGCTGAGATTGAACAGCAGGTGGCAGAGGGCAGGTATCAGTATCGCCTGTACCCCAAAAAGGAGGCGAAGGAATGAACGCAGTAAAAGTGATTTCACCGGGCGCCTTGACTACCGTTCAGGACGCGGGCCGGTTCGGCTTTTTGCAGTCCGGTATTTCGGTGTCGGGCGTAATGGACAGTTACAGCCACCGTGCCGCCAATATTCTTGTGGATAACCCGCAGGAGGAAGCGGTGCTGGAGGTGACCCTCATGGGTCCAATTTTTGAATTCCAGTGCAGCACACGAATCGCGGTAACCGGCGCCGTGATGCAGCCGAAGCTCAACGATCAGCCTGTGCCTATGTGGCAGACTATCTCGGTCAAAGAGGGAGATCGCCTGTCGTTTTCTCCCATTCAGAGCGGCTGCCGCGCTTATATCGCGTTTGCCGGAGGAATGGATGTTCCAGTTATTATGGGCAGTAAATCCACCAACCTGAAAGCGCAGATGGGCGGATTTGAGGGACGCATGCTCAAACGAGATGACATGGTGCCGCTGAAAGCGCCGTCTGGGGAAGCAAAGCTGTGGGCCGCCAGTGAGGAATGGATTCCGAAATTCTCCACACAGATCACTCTGAGGGCTGTACTTGGGCCGCAGGATGACTTGTTTACCGAAGAGGGCATCGCCAGCTTTTTCAATACGGAGTACCATGTCACCCCGGCGAATGACCGGATGGGATACCGCCTGGAGGGTGAGGAAATCACCCATAAGGCAGGAGCGGATATTGTGTCTGACGGTATTGTAATGGGCGCGGTTCAGGTGCCCAGCAGCGGTCAGCCCATTATTTTGATGGCAGACCGGCAGACCACCGGCGGGTATACCAAAATTGCCACCGTGGCAACGGCAGATCTTCCTCTGTTGGCTCAGGCACAGGCCGGCACCAAAATCCGGTTTCAGCAGGTCAGCGTAGAAGAGGCCCAGCAACTGCTGCATGGCTTTTATGAGAAACTCAATGCGTTTGCAAGAACTCGCCGCCCGGCAAATTCTTAAAGAGAGAGCTGGAAGGGCACGCCGAAACAACTGGAGAATGCGGGAAACTGCTATCAAAAGACAAGGAAGGGAGCGCAAGAAATTTTGATACAATATCAGGAAAAGGCGGAACAGAATACCCGTTTGGCAGAACAGCCGGCAGGGCATTGGCTTCAGGTTCCCGAGGCGATCGAGTTGATGCGCGAATTTGAGAAAAGCTCTGTTCAGGAATTCCGTCTGAGTGACGGTGGCGGGCGAGAAATTTGCCTGAAGAAGCATGGCGCGACGGAGAGCGCCGGTGCGCAGGCCGATGTACCGCCAGATTCCGCAAAGGAGCTGGAGGAATGCAGCGGTACCAAAGAGGAGGAATGCATTGTAACCTCTCCTCTGGTGGGCGTGTTCTATACTTCCGTCTCGCCGGATCAGCCGCCGCTGGTCAGCCCGGGTCAAATCGTAAAAAAGGGAGATCCGCTCTTTATCATCGAAGCGATGAAAATGATGAACGAGATTGCCAGCGAACGCGACGGAGTGATTACGGAAGTCTTGGCGCAAAATGAGCAGGCAGTAGAATTTGGCCAGCCGGTTCTGCGAATGAAATAACGGCTGTTTTGGGCAGCGTGGCGGGGGATAAAAAATGTTCGATAAAGTTTTGATCGCCAATCGGGGCGAAATTGCAGTTCGAATTCTTAGGGCATGCGGCGAGTTGGGGCTCGGTACGGTGGCAATCTGCTCACAGGCCGACAAAAACGCCATGCATGTTCAACTTGCGGACAGGTCGGTCTGTGTGGGACCGGCCACGTCGGCAAAAAGCTATTTGAATATCGACGCGATTTTGTCCGCGTGCAAAACAACCGGTGCCCAGGCAGTGCATCCCGGTGTTGGCTTTCTAAGTGAAAATGCGGAGTTTGCCGAGCGGTGCGAGCAGCAGGGAATCTGCTTTATAGGCCCAAAGGCTGAGGTGATCCGCACAATGGGGGATAAGGCCAACGCCAAGCGCGCAGCAAAAAATGCGGGTGTGCCTACGATTCCCGGTTCCCCGGGCGTGGTACGGGAGCTGAAGGAAGCCGAGGCGTATGCGCAGGACATAGGGTACCCGATTTTGATCAAGGCGTGCGCCGGGGGCGGCGGACGGGGGATTCGGCAGGTGGATTGTGTGGGCCAGCTGCCGGAGGCTCTGACCATCACCCGGGAAGAAGCGCTGCGGTTTTTTGGGTGCGGGGATGTTTATCTGGAGAAGAAACTGCTGCATCCCAGGCATGTAGAGGTGCAGATTCTGGCGGACTCGTTCGGCAATGCGGTATATCTGGGGGAACGCGACTGCTCCTTGCAGCGGCGGCACCAAAAGGTTTTGGAGGAATGCCCCTCTCCCAGCATGGCCTTGACGAACGAGATTCGCAGAAAAATGGGGGAAGCCGCTGTTCGTGTAGCCCTCCAGGTGGGCTATACCGGCGTGGGAACAGTGGAATTCCTCCTCAATCAGGACGGCAGCTTCTATTTTATGGAGATGAACACTCGTGTTCAAGTAGAGCACCCAATTACAGAACTGGTGTGGGGTGTGGATTTGGTTCAGTGGCAGATTCGGGTTGCCCGGGGGGAAAGGTTGACCTTCGGGCAGAGCGATCTGCTTCCCAGAGGGCATGCGATCGAGTGCCGTATCAACGCGGAAACGCCCGAAAAAAACTTTGCCCCCTCTGTGGGAACGCTCACGAACCTCCGTCTGCCGGGAGGCAACGGAATCCGGCTCGATACCGCTGTATATGAGGGGTACTCCATTCCCCCTTATTACGATAACCTGCTTATTAAGCTGATTGCCTATGCCCCAACCCGGGAACAGGCCGCAGCGAAAATGCTGCAGGCAATCCGGGAGTTTTCAGTGTCTGGTGTGGATACCAACGCGGCGTTTCAAATGCGGCTGATGCAAAGTAAGATGTTCCAAAGCGCGCAGTACGATATTTGTACGCTGGAATCAGAAGAAACCATTGCCGCAATGATGTAAAGGTATTTTGCTTTCTATCCAAATAGGTTATCTTTCACTGTTTTTTATATCAGGGAGTATGAAAACTCCCCGTATGCAGATGCTTCTGTCAGAATAATTTGCAGCTGAAGCATCCGTGAAAAATTTATTCTATAATGAAAAGGAGTCTTGACAATGAGTGCAGAAGCAACAATGATGAAGGCAGATTTCCCTGGAAGAATTTTAGATATTATGGTACATGAGGGAGATTCCGTTACTGCCGGCCAGCCGGTGATCCTCCTGGAGGTTATGAAAATGGAAAACGAGCTGCTTGCTCCCGCAGGCGGCATTGTAGAAAAAATCAGCGTTGAAAAAAATAATTCCGTCGGTGCCGGTGATCTTCTCCTCACAATTCGGTAACCGTTTCGTTCCTGCTAACAGCAAAAGGCCCGCGGAATTGCCGCGGGCCTTTGCACAAACAAATCATGGGAAATGGAGGCAATCATTTTTATGAAAAACAATATCGCATTTGGTGTGGACATTGATTTTACTACAGGCACGGCTCAGCGTCTGGGGGCTTCCGTAGGGAAAACGCCCGGTGCGGATTTTGATGCCGTTCGCATATATGGCGGAAGAAAGCGGTGCAATCTGACTGACGACGGCACGGTCGTCGCCTATTACGGTGACGAGGGGTATTCAGAATCCGGCACACTGCACACTCCCATTGTTAAGGACGGAAAAACCTACCCGGCAGGAACTCCTGTTCAGGTCATGGTGGAACAGCCCAAGTTTTACTACAAGGTGGAGCCCGTTACTTTAGAGCCGATTGAGGGAGGTCAGGGGCATCACATCCGCAGGGCCCGCTGGTGGGTGAGCGAGTATGCACAGCCGGGCTTTCGGGTGTACCCAAGCTTCTTGCGTCGTGGTGTTACATACGACTTCATTTACTCCAGCGCATATGAAGCCGGTATCTACGACAAGGAAAAAGCAAAGTATTATTACGAGGATGAGAGCGTTTTCACTGCTAACCCAGGCTCGGCTCTCACGTTGTCCTCCATTGCGGGCACAAAGCCGGTAAGCGGTGCAAACGGCCAGATGCTCAACCGCGCAAACGCGCGTATTTTGAGTGCCAATCGCGGGGAAGGCTGGCAGCTCATTGATTGCCTGTCGCTCAATGCCACTGAACTGTTGATGCTGGTGGAATATGCAAGCTTCAACTCGAAGAAGGTAATCGGAAAAGGTGTGGTGAACAAGGAGGTTGGCGACGGCGGCAGCGGTGCGGAAAAAACCGGTCGTACATCGCATCTTGGCAACACCTCCGGCTCCGGCGGCCCTGACGACGGTTTCTCCTCGGTTACATACCGCGGGGAAGAAAACCTGTGGGGAAATATCTGGAAGCTGGTTGACGGCCTTAACTTTGAATGCAGCGGAATCAATGCCGTTTGGTGGAGCGACGGGGAGTACCAAGACGACTATAAAGGAGCCCCCTACCGCAACACCGGCTTTACCCTTTGCAAGGAGAACGGCTTTACCTCCGCGTTTGCGTACAGTGAGGAATGTGATTTTATGTTCCTTACTTCCGAGGTGAAGGGTACGGAAGAAGGCCCTGTTGGGGACTACTTCAAGCAGAACAATACGTTCGACGGATGGCAGAGTTCTATGTTTGGCGGACGGTGGTGCCAAAAAACGTGGCCCGGTCTCTTCTTCTGGTATGCTGATTTGGCAACAGGAAGAGCTTCAAGCAATATCAGCGCCCGCATTATGTATCTACCGGCGCATCAATAAGCCCGAAAAGACCCGCGAAATTTCCGCGGGTCTTTTGCTGTTCGTAAGCGTGTTTCACCGAGTTCGGTTATTTTGTGAATCAGATTCCTATCCCTGTACAATTAGAAGCTTGCGCAGTCAGAGAACACAGACTACTGGCAAGAAAAATGCTGTGGCTTTTCTCGCGAAAGTGGTACGCACCGCCTTCCTTAAAAGTTGAATTCGGCAGACCAGTCAAACTCTCCGCTGGTTTCCACATTTTGGGGCCAGTGGGCGCACCAGGCCGGAACACCGGGCTGTTCTACCCGATCCAGACTGGGCGTATAGGGCTTTATGTCCAATATTGGGCTTTGGTCCAGCGCGTCAAAATAGGCAAGGCCAACGATGTCCTTTTCCATATCCAGATACGTTACCTGTGCGCAGGTAAGCGCAATGGGGTTTGGGCGTTCCGGTGAGCGGGTGGCAAAAGCACCTAAAAGTGCCGGCCCCTTGGAATAAGGCTGCTCTTCCACCAATTTCGATCTGCTCTGCGGATTGTCGCAGCGGTCGAACCACCAGAAAATATTCAGATAATCAAAGCCCTCCAGCCCGGCCATGGCCTCTCTGTACTCCGGGTTCAGCTCAATCCAATAGTTATGCTCATCGGCGCGGGAAACACCGATTTGTTTTACTGTGAATCCTTCCATAAAGAATCTCCTCGTTTGATTTGATTTTTACGGTACCGTATTTTCAGTATAGCAAAGTGTGGCTATACTACAAGCATTTTTTAAATATATCTACTGCCTTTTTCAGCAAAGTGACATGCCTTATCCTGAATTGTTATAACAGCTATCGCAAAACCGTATAACTATTATTCTAAAATAGAATCAAAATATGCCATTTATTCTCATTATTTTCTAATTTTTGGTTCATTTTTTTCGATATATTAAATAGAATTTCTTCTGTGATTTTAGAACAAATGCAAAGGTCAGTTGTTTTTCTCTTGTTTTACAGAAGAAATCAAATGGGGCAGAAAGGAGTTCTGTTCCGTTAATTTAATTGGGGAGAAGGAAAACAATGAAGATTAGGCTGATGTTTCAAGACAGCCCATACCTTTCCGTCCATTGCGTTTCGGTGTTAGGATCGTTTAACGGATATGATGAGAAAGCCGGAACCATGGAACGGGAACGGGACGGTTGGGTTACCGAGCTGAGTCTTACGCCCGGCGAGCATTATTATAAGTTTTTGGTCAATCAGGAGTTCTTGCTGAATGATCCTCAGGCCAACATCTATCTTCCACATGTGGAGGATGAGCTTTGGTCTGTGATCATTATTAATGAGCAGGATCAGCAGTTATTTAGCAACGAGCAGTATGGCTTACATATCGACAGCTATGCCGTTACGTCGATTCAAACAGATCTGCCGGTAGCCGTAAATAAAAAGACGTTTCATCTGGGTATGGATGGACAGCTGGTAACCCGATTTGGATTTACCGATATAAAGGGCCTGCATTGTATCAGCGCTCTTTGGTTCGATGCCCGGGGGCAATTTTTTGATTATTCCGAAAATATGCTGTTTCAAGAGGAAGATTCTCCCGATGATCCGGTCTATCTTTGGTTTTGGCTGCCATTACAGGAAACGGGTAAGGAATACCCGGAGGGCTTGTGGACGTTAAAGCTGTTCATAAACGGCAGCTATGTGTTAGAAGACCAATATACCCTGACTCGCTCTTCCGCCTATACCGCGCAGGGGCGGCTGTTTGGCACCCTATAGTAACGCTATCATTACAATATGTAATGAAATAAAGGAACAGGAGCATAATTATGGCAAGAATCTCAAGGTCACACAGTTCGTCTTATTCTTCCTCAAAGTCGAGTACAGTTAAGGCGGCAGCGGCAAAAAAATCCACATCTGCCACCTCCGCACGCAGTACTTCCCGCGTGCAATCCTCCGTCAGCACGAAAAGTACTGCAAAGGCATCAACTGCACGGGTTTCTTCCTCCTCCAAAGCATCTGCAAGCAGGGTCAGTTCCTCAAAGAGCAATACCAAAAGCTCGTCCAGCAAATCTTCCTTCAGCTTATCGCGTGCGGTGTCTTCCGTTAAAAGCTCCGTAAAATCTGCGGTACAGTCGGTAAAATCTACTGCCGCGAGTGTAAGCAAGTCTGTTTCCAGTGCTGTAAAAAGTGTAGCGAGAACTGCTGCAAAAACTGTGTCCTCTGTGAAAAAGAGTGCTTCTGCCGCAGTTTCATCCGCGGCAAAAAAGGTTACTTCTTCGGCAAAAAATACGGCAAGCTCGGTGCAACGGGTGGCTTCTTCCGCTGCAGCCAAGGTTTCCAAAGCGGCAGCGTCTGCTAAAAGCTCTGCAAAATCTGTGGTAAAGCAGGTGCATTCCACTTCGGTGAGCGTGAGCCAGTCTGTTGGAAAGGCAGTAAAGAGTGTTGCAGCAACGGCTAGAAACACAGTCGCAGATGTAAAAAAGAACGTTTCTGCCGCCGCCGTTTCGACAGCGAAAAAGATAGCATCCTCCGCTGGGCGTACCGCAAGCTCAGTAAAGCAGGTGACCTCTTCCGCAGCCTCCTCCGCAGCCAAGGCAATCAGTGCTGTAAAATCCTCAGTAAGATCCGCTTCCAAAACGGTGCATTCCACCTCCGTCAGTGTGAGTCGAACGGTTAGAGAGACAGTAAAAAATGTGGAATCAAAGGTGAGAAATACCGTGGCGGATGTGAAACGGAATGTTTCTTCCGTAGCCTCTTCCGCAGCCAAAAAAGTAGCGTTATCTGCCGCACGTACCGCAAGCTCGGTAAAGCAAGCAACGTCTACTGCGGCGACTAAAGCGCTAAATGCGGTAAAATCCACCGTAACATCTGCTGTGAAAACAGCGCAGTCTACAGCGGTAAGCGTGGGCAAAGCCGTAAGCGACGGGGTAAAGAACGTGTCGGCGGCAGTGTCGCACGTGATGACGGAGGCCTCGAAGCACACGAACGACATGCACACAGCCTTGGATGTTGCGGGAATGGTACCAGTCATCGGAGAAGCGGCGGATGGCGTAAATGCCTTGATTTATTTGGGTCAAGGTGATATAAAGAATGCAGCGATCTCCGGAGCCGCGCTTGTGCCGGGAATCGGCTCGTTCGGTACAGGAGCGCGCTTGGCCATTAAGGGAACCGCTGCGGTAGCGGGAGCCGCAACCGCGGCAAAAGGCGTTTCGGCAGCCGGCGCGGTGGTGAAAGCCTCCCATTTGTCCGGCGTTGTCATGGGCGGAATCAAAGGCGCCGACCATGTGAAGGACGCAGAGAAGGTTGCTCAGAGTGCAGAGAACGTTATTAAGGGTGGGTTAGAGAGAGTCTTCAAAAAAGGAAGTATCTCAATAGATGATATAAAAGCTAATCCAAGCGCATTTAGTGGAAAGTCAGCAGATGAGATAGCACAGGTTCTTAAAGAGTCTGGTTATGATGTAACAATTCAAAAATCTGCAAAGTCAAAAAGTGGAGCAGAAATTATAAAGATAAACAATCCAGGTGGTGGAAAAAATATTTCTCAAGTACAGGTTTCGCCAGGAGGAGGAAGACATGGAAATAATCCATATATCAAAATAAGTACAACAGACCAAGGTATAATAAAAATAATTGATGGTTCAGAAAGTCTTTATAAAACAGATGGAAAAGAAACAGCGACAATTGTTTTTTCAGGAGGTAAGTAATATGATATTAGATATTTCGGCTCCAATAATACCCTTTAAAGGGTTTGGAGAAATAAAATTATATAGTACAAGAGATGAATTGAGAAATTTATTAGAAATGGAAGGTGTTGATTCAAAGATTATTTTTAACGATTGGATTCAATACGACATTCAGAATACTATAGAGTTGTTGTTTCATCTAAAAAATAATAAATTATTTCGAATAACAACACTGGATAACTACAAGGGAAAGTTGTTTGAAAAAATAGGTGTTGGAACAACAGAAGAAGAAATGTTAAAAATTGAACCTTCATTTGTGTATGATGAATTTGAAGAAGTATGGGAAACAGACAAAGGTGTGTATATTGAAACTGATGCGGAAACAAATGTAGTTAGGTGGATTTCCATATATGTTCAAGAACTCAATCTTGATACTTTTGATAACTGTGAGTGGTAATTTGATTAATGACACATTGAGGATACGGCATAAATCCTGCACTTTTGGGAGAATGTTTTAATTCTGACCACCTACTTGACACACAAAGGGTCATTTTGATCACTTAAGCCAAATCCCTACACCGTCGGAACTGCCGGCGAAAGTGATTGGAAGGTGGGACGCTTGTGACCACTTTCCTTACATGCGGCACAGGGCAAATACAGTGCGAATACAAGGTTCTTGTACCTGTCTACGCCGAGGCTTATAAAATCAAAATCTATCATTGTAAAGGCGGGCGAACACAAGGGTTCTCCTGCCTTTGCTCTATCTAATCGCTTGACAACAGATACCCTCTTCCATAGCCAACGCAGCCTCTGCGGTCAAATCTTCCGTAAAATCCGCCGCAAGATCGGCGCATTCCGCTTCGGTAAGTGTGAGTCACTCTGGGAGCGGCGGGGTAAAAACAGTACTTTCCTCCGCGTCGTCGATGGCATCCTCGAAGCACACGAATGACGTGCACACAGCCTTGGATGTTGCGGGAATGGTACCGGTCATCGGAGAAGCGGCGGATGGCATAAATGCCTTGATTTATTTGGGTCAAGGTGATATAAAGAATGCAGCAATCTCCGGAGCCGCGCTTATGCCGGGAATCGGCTCGGTCGGTACAGGAGCGCGCTTGGCCATTAAGGGAACCGCAGCGGTAGCGGGAGCCGCAACCGCTGCAAAAGGCGTTTCCGCGGCCGGCGCGGTGGTGAAAGCCTCCCATTTGTCCGGCGTTGTCATGGGCGGAATCAAAGGCGCCGACCATGTCAAGGACGCAGAGAAGGTTGCTCAGAGTGCAGAGAGCGTTAAGAAGATTTTTAAATCAGTCGATGACATACTTGAAAATGCGAACCCTGGTAGAGTTACAAAAGGTAAAGCAACTCAATGGAATAAAACCGGCGGTTTGGATCAAGCGCTAGATGACTTTAACGACCTTGGAGTGACTGATATCAAAGATATTCCAGGCGGTAAAATTGGCAAGTTATCTGATGGAAGAACTGTGAATGTAAGAACAAAAAGTTCAGACAGACGTCCAACTCTTGAAATCTTTGATGGAAAGAAAAGTACAAAAATACGATATGACAAATAATATGAGGTGATAACGTGTTAGAACATTGGGAAAAATGGGAATCTAGAGAGAAAATAAACAATAAATACTATGTAGACTCGATTTGTGATTCTAAAGAAGGATTCATTATTACACTTTCCGACAGTGAAAATGAGAGCGAAAAAGTGCAAGTAGTATTTCCAGAATCTGTACATGCATATAGGTCGACGAATGAAAGCTATAGACAAAAGATTATAACAGATTTAGATTGCAAGTACGGAAGTGAGTTTTACTCAAAATGGACAATCTTTAAAGTTGATCAATCAGAATACCTGAAGTGGCTGTCAGATCAGTCTTATGAAATATCAGATAGTGAATCATTACATCACTTTTCAATCATTGCGGTTGATTCGGTAGTGGATATAATTGCTGCTTACGAACCAGAGATAAAGTGTTTTTCAGATTATCGGTAGGCTACCAAAGTTAAAGGAGATAATTACAAAGCGTTCAAATTACATGGTAGAAGGTTAAAAACAACGGTTTTGCGGCAGTTTCGACCACTTAAAAAAATATCTTTCGTCGGAACTGCCGGCGCAAGTGACCCGAACGCGGCTGCTCGCAACCGCGCTTCTTACATGCGGTATAGAGCGAATACAAGGATTTTTTACCTTCTTATGCCAAGGCTAATAAAATCAAAATCTATCATTGTAAAGGCGGGCGAACACAAGGGTTCTCCTGCCTTTGCTCTATCTAATGGCTTAATCACAGATAAAGCAAGCAACGTCTACTGCGGCGACTAAAGCGCTAAATGCGGTAAAATCCACCGTAACATCTGCTGTGAAAACAGCGCAGTCTACAGCGGTAAGCGTGGGCAAAGCCGTAAGCGACGGGGTAAAGAACGTGTCGGCGGCAGTGTCGCACGTGATGGCGGAGGCCTCGAAGCACACGAATGACGTGCACACAGCCTTGGATGTTGCGGGAATGGTACCGGTCATCGGAGAAGCGGCAGATGGCATAAACGCCTTGATTTATTTGGGTCAAGGTGATATAAAGAATGCAGCAATCTCCGGAGCCGCGCTTGTGCCTGGAATCGGCTCGGTCGGTACAGGAGCGCGCTTGGCCATTAAGGGAACCGCTGCGGTAGCGGGAGCCGCAACCGCGGCAAAAGGCGTTTCGGCAGCCGGCGCGGTGGTGAAAGCCTCCCATTTGTCCGGCGTTGTCATGGGTGGAATCAAAGGCGCCGACCATGTCAAGGACGCGGAGAAGGTTGCTCAGAGTGCAGAGAGCGTTATTAAGGGTGGGTTAGAAATCAATATGGGGCAACAAAACAAACATATTCCAGGAACAAATAGCTATAAACAAGAGTTAGCCAATGGGAAATTGAAAAGTATACTTTCAGCTGATCCACAGCAATTACTTGGCGATTTTGCTGGAACAGGACGAAAGATTGGGACAAATAAGGAAAGGGTTGATTTTGGTAGCGTAATTGGGAAATATGTAAATCCAGAAACTGGTGAAGTTGTTGACACTACTGTTGGTATAATTCATTACGGTAAAAATGGCGCACATATCGTTCCAGCTAGACCCAAATAAAGGATGGTAATTTAAATGGATGAATTGTTAAAAGCACTAAACCGATTAAATAATGGAACCAAGTTAATTTTGAAGTTTCAAAACTGTGAAATAGAGGGATCAATTGACACAATTTACGAAACAAATAATGAGAATGACGAAGATAGTGCCGATTATGCTGAATACTATGCCTGTGCAATTGAGGTAAGCAAATTCATAGCATATGAAAACTGTGAAGTGAACTATAAGAAGGGAGAGTTGATTGAGGTGTCTCAATATAATTCTCCAGATAGAATTCTTAGTGCTGAGGGTGATCTAATTTGGGAGAAATAATTATCAACTATAAAGAGACACCCGAACAATTTCTTTAAAATGGCTTGAAATTGCGGTTTTTAAGAATTGCCAACCACCTATCTGACACTCAAAGGGTTATTTCGACCACGTCATAAGCATCGTACAACCGTCGGCATTGCCGGCGGTTGTGCTTTGTTGCAGGCGTAAGGCGACCACGTGCCTTTATCCTGCCTATGCCAAGGCTTATAAAATCAAAATCTATCATTGTAGAGGCGGGCGAACACAAGGGTTTTCCTGCCTTTGCTCTATCTAATCGCTTGACAACAGATACCCTCTTCCATAGCCAGCGCGGCCTCTGCGGTCAAATCTTCTGTAAAATCCGCCGCAAGAGCAGTGCATTCCGCTTCGGTAAGTGCGAGTCACTCTGGGAGCGGCAGGGTAAAAACAGTACTTTCCTCCGTGTTGTCGAAGGCATCCCCGAAGCACATGGATCAGCTGCACACAGCCTTGGATGTTGCCGAAATACGACCAATTTCTATGGAAAAGGGGCCAGTGGTACACTGCACCGCCGCACAGTATCGCTGGCCCCATTGTTGTTTTTTTACCGGAAAAGAAATCAGCCCTTTCTGTTGAGCCTTTGGCACAGCAGGGGGGCTGATTTCTTCGCCAGAAACGCTTTCAATATTTAACTTATATTGGAAAAGTAATTGGAAGAGTGTAGGGCGTATTCTATTACGCCAGATAAGTGGTGTAAATGGAGCGATAAGGATTGTTCGTATTCGGCTCCAGAACATAGAAGGGCTTCTCCAGAATTTGATCTTTCGCAACCTCAAAATGCTCGCAGAAGCTGTCGAGGTATTCATCAATATTGTCCAGATCGATTTGGGTTGCTTTTCTGGAAACTACCTGAGCGGGAAGATTCTCCGGCAGGGAGTCACTGCGCAGGTAAATGCAGCCGCCGTGCATTCCGGTGCAGCATTGCTCGCCGACCGGCGCTTGTTCCTCTTGATCCAGCCCGAGAACGATGATTGTGCCGCCCGCCTGGTACTCGCCCAAAAAGCTTCCGGCTTTGCCGCCAACCACCATGACCGGGCTGCTTTCCTGATAGGCCTTCATATGAATCCCGGCCCGAAAACCGACATTTCCTTTAATGTAAATTTCACCGCCGCGCATGCCGTAGCCGGTTGCGTCGCCGCAGTTTCCGTGAATTACAATGCTGCCGTTGTTCATGGTGTCGCCGGTCGCGTCTTGGGCGTTGCCGTTTACCTCAATGTTAGCGCCGTTTAGGTAAGCACCAAGTGCATTCCCGGGAATACCGTTAATGGTCACTTGCCGTTGCCCCAGGCCGCTGCCGATGAATCGTTGCCCCAGGCAGTTGTCGATAATCACGTTTTTGTCTTCGGTGTTTCTGATTTGCTCGTTGAGCAGTCGGAAATTCAGATTATTTTTCGCATTGATTCTCATAACCAGCACCTCCTGTAAAATTGTGTTTTAGTCTTACTGTTTAAAAAGCTGATGCTTGCCTCCCCCGCCTCCGGCGGGGGAGGCAAGCGCTGTGCTTATTGACTGCTATTCTCCTGCGTGTTGAATGCCGAGGATGTCGAGCTCTTTTTGATTCAGTCCGATTCCGCGAAGCATCAGGCGGTTGCCCTTGAGCGCTTCAATGGAGTTAATGCCCATGCCGCCCATCATTTCCATGATCTCATGCTGCCAGGCCGTTACCAGATTCACCAGGCGGCGGGTTCCCTCATTGGGATCGAGTCGTTCTACCAGATCCGGGCGCTGGGTGGTAATACCCCAATTGCATTTTCCGGTTTGGCAGCTGCGGCACATGTGGCAGCCCAGAGCGATCAATGCGGGGGTCGCGATGTAAACCGCGTCCGCGCCCAGCGCAATGGCCTTCAACACGTCTGCCGAGTTCCGGATTCCTCCCGAAACCACCAATGAAATGTTGTTGCGAATATGCTCCTCCCGCAGGCGGTCATCCACGGCTGCTACCGCCAGCTCAATGGGGATACCGACGTTATCGCGGATGCGGGTAGGAGCAGCGCCTGTGCCTGCGCGGAACCCGTCGATCGCGATAATGTCCGCGCCGCTGCGGGCAATGCCGCTTGCGATGGCCGCCACATTGTGAACCGCGGCAATCTTGACAATGATCGGCTTGGTATAGGCCGTTGCCTCTTTCAGCGAGTAAACCAGCTGCCGCAGGTCTTCAATAGAGTAAATGTCGTGGTGGGGAGCGGGAGAAATCGCGTCGCTGCCCTCGGGGATCATGCGGGTTTTTGAAACCTCACTGCCAACCTTGTAGCCCGGCAGATGCCCGCCGATACCGGGTTTTGCGCCCTGACCGATTTTAATTTCGATTGCGGCGCCGGCGTCAAGATAATCCTTGTGAACGCCGAAGCGTCCGGATGCCACCTGAACAATGGTGTTTTTACCGTATTTGTAAAGGTCTTGATGCAGTCCGCCCTCGCCGGTGTTGTAGTAGGTACCCAGCTGCTCGGCGGCGCGTGCCAGACTTTCATGTACATTGTAGCTGACCGCGCCATAGCTCATACCCGCGAACAGAATGGGGAGCTTCAGTGTCAGATGCGGTGGCATTTTTTCAAATTTCAGGTTCCCCTGTTCGTCGCGTTCTATTTTACTCGGCTTTTTTCCGAGGAAGGTGCGTGTTTCCATCGGCTCTCTCAGCGGGTCGATGGAAGGGTTTGTTACCTGTGATGCGTTAATTAAGATTTTATCCCAGTAAATGGGGTAGCTGCGGGGGTTGCCCATGGAGGAGAGCAGCATGCCGCCCGAGCCGGCTTGTTGAATCACTTCGTTAATCGCGGAACCCGTCCAGTTGTCGTTGAGCTTGTAGGTGTTGTCGGATTTGACAACCTTGAGGGCCAGCGTGGGACAGAACGCCACACAGCGCTGGCAGTTGATGCACTTGGTGCTGTCGGTCTTCATGGTTTTGGTTTTCGTATCGTAGGAATGCACGCCCAGTCCGCATTGCTTTACGCAGATCTGACAGTTGGTGCATAAATCCTTATCGCGTACGACGGTATAATCAGGATATAAAAAATCCATAGACATCAGAGTTGCACCTCCTTGTTTAATGTATAGATGACCGGTTCGCCGTATTTGGGAGCAAAAATGCGGTCAAGATTCGGCTCAATGGCACGAATGGCGCATTCCTCACTGGCAATGTAAACCATGTCATCCTTTTCCGCCGCTACAAGGGAGCGGAGCTTGAGTCGGTCGTTCAATGCCATGATTCCGCCGTCAAAGCCAAGCAGAATCGAGAACGGGCCGGTAATCAGCAGGTCGGAAAAAATGTTGCGCAAATAGGTGTAGTAGCGTTTGCGGTCCTCCGGCATGCGGTCGATCTCTTCCCAGAAGGGCGCTGCGATGACGTCGGCCACCTCCGGTAAAGTGAGTTGTTTCCTGCGGTGCAGGTAGTCAATCATGTAGGTGATCACCTCGGTATCGGTCAGCAGCGAACATTTATAGCCGTACATTTCAATAAATCGGCGGTTGGCGTCGTAGCTGGAAATTTCACCGTTATGTACAATTGTGTAATCCAGCAGCGCAAATGGGTGAGCTCCGCCCCACCAGCCGGGTGTGTTCGTAGGGTAACGCCCGTGAGCGGTCCAGGAATAGCCTTCGTATTCCTCCAGCTTATAGTAGCGGCCAACATCTTCGGGGTAACCTACCGCTTTGAACACGCCCATATTCTTTCCGCAGGAGAACACATACGCTCCTGCAATATCTGCATTGATTTTAAAGACGCATTCCACCACCAGTTCCTTTTCCTCCAGCTCCTTATCTTGAAGGAAGTGGGGTGCCGGAACTGCAAAATAGCGCCAGATAATTGGTGCGTCGGTAATCTGCGGCATAGCTCGTGTCGAAATTTTTTCCGATACGGAAATATCAAAATATTGAATCAGAAGCTTTTCCGCTTCTTTTTTCGCTGTTTCATCATCATAAAATACATGGAGCGCATAGCATTCCTTGTGTTCGGGGTAAATCCCGTAGGCCGCAAAACCGCCGCCCAGCCCGTTGCTGCGCACATGCATGGTCTCAATAGACTGAATAATTCTTTCTCCGCCTAGCCTTTTTCCATTTCGTGAAAAAATTCCGGAGATAGCACATCCGGATGGAATCCGGACTTGGCCTTCTTTCAACATAATACCGACCTCCCTGACGTGTAAAGTGAATGATTCTTATTTTGCATGATTTAAATTATAATCCTGCAAAAAGAAGCATCCCCATCATATTCCATAAAATTTTACTTGTCAAGGCAAAATGAAATATTTTAAACACTATAATTCATATTTGTGATAGAACTTGATTTTTTTTGATTTTTTTAATAATTATTGTGTATTTTATGAAAGAGAAAGACTAAAAAAATGCACTTAAAAAACAGTTGCTTTTCTTGCTTTTGCAACAGGGTGAAACGTCTTCCATTTTGTGGAATGACGTCATGCCGTATTACACCCGTTTTCAAAAGCGCAAAATATTGTGTGCGCAGGAAAATATTGTTTTCTCTGGCGGCCCCATAAACAAGAAAAGAAGGCCCATACTATGGGGCCTTCTTTTCGCCACTGTCGAATTTACTTTTTTGCTTCGCTAAACGTCTTTCTCATAGAGGCTTTCAGGCTCGTGATTGTTTCCGCAATTACACGGATTTCCTTCGCTGTACAGTCGGCGGTAATTTTTGTGATCTCATTTTGAAAGACATAACTTGTATGATCAATATTTCCGCAAAGCAGTTCATCCGGTGAAACCTCCAACGCATTAACAATAGCGATGAAGGTTTTTAAGCTGGGGATCGTGTTCCCTGTTTCAATATGGCTGACGTGCGTTGTACCGGTGCATATGAGTTCCGCTAATTTCTCTTGTGTAATTCCTTTTGCGGTTCGCGTTTTACGAATTCGCTTTCCAATATCAAGGTAGTCCACCATGATCTCTTTTACCTCCGATAAAATTTGATACTTGTATTGTATGTGCAGTTTGACCGTGCTATAATGGTCTAAAAGAGCAGTTAGACCAAATAATTTAATAACGAACAATTATTATTCCTTATCAGTAACGGTAAACTTGATTGTGGAGATGACAAAAATGAATGATTTGCCGGGATTCCAGCTAACTCTTGATCACATACTCCAAATTATGCCCCATAGTCTGTTTACACATATGAGCCGTGTAGAATTGTATACGAGAGTATTTTGTTTTTGCATCGCATCCAACAGGCACCCGGAAATGAATTTGGAAGACTGCCTGATGTTTGGGCGAGCCGCTTTTTTCCACGATATCGGGAAGCTGTGGGTGGATAGCTCTATTTTGGAAAAACCGGATAAGCTGTTGCCGGAAGAAGTATTGATTGTACAGCAGCATCCGATCTATGGGAAGGATATTTTGGAATCCTTAAAGCTGAATTCCAATAGCTTTCAGGATGAACGATTTCTTCGTTTGGCAGTATCAGCGGCGCTGGGCCACCACGAGCGGTGGGATGGCCGGGGGTATCCCTTTGGAATAAAAGGCCGGGATATTCCCATTGTGGCCAGGATCACTTCGATTTGTGACGCTTTTGATGCCATTATCAGCGGGCGGCCTTATCGCCATAAGCGATCTGCGGATGAAGCGTTCTGCGAAATTGCAAGGTGTGCGAATACCCAGTTCGATCCCGTCCTTTCGGATTTGTTCCTGCAAAACAAAGATTTGATCCTGAAAGCAGTATGGGCGCAGATGCAGCACGTTTAGAATGACGCCATGTAAACTGGAGAGGTGACATCTTAAAGTTTGTTTCAACTAACTGGCCCGAAATAATTTGAAGGTAAATTACTTTAAAAGGAAAGAGAGGGACTGTTCCGAGTGCAGTTCCTGTGGTCAATCCCCTTTTATCATAGTAGATACAGGGTGTCGCTTTTGAGCGAATGTGCAGGCAGGTAAATGTTTCGAATACAGAGCAAAACAGGGAATATACTCAATGATGAAGAATATCCCTTGCTAATCGAAGTGAAAAAAATGCATAAAATGGCCGGAGATGATTCCAATATGGAAATCATCTCCGGCCGTTTCTTTATAGATTAATAAAATCAGTCAATATAGAAAGGTTCCCCAGCGCGGGGAACCTTTTTAGGAACAGAGATTAATGCATGCGGTGTCAATGGACATCTTAAGGGGAAAGGCTCCCTTAGGGAAGAGAGCTTTTGTTGTGTTTGATCAGGACTGGCGCAGCTTGCACAGCTCGCCGGCCACCTTGGCGCCGAGGGCGGCATTGTTGTACACCAGGTGAATGTTGGCCTCCAGGCTCTTGCCGCCGGTGATCTTCTGAATTTTATCCAGCAGATAAGGAGTAGTTTCCTTTCCCTTGATGCCAAGTCGGTTCGCCTCCGTGCAGGCGTCATCAATGGATTTTGCGATGTAATCATGATCCATGGCAAATTCCTCGGGGATCGGGTTGGTGACGAGCAGCCCGCCCTTTAGGTTCAGGTCTTCCTTTGCCTGAAAGATGCCCGCCAGCTCCGCCGGGGTATCCACACGGTAATCCACCTTGAAGCCGCTTTTGCGGGTGTAGAACGCGGGCAGCTCCTCTGTCTGGTAGCCAAGAACGGAAACACCCTTTGTCTCCAGGTATTCGAGAGTCAGCCCAAGGTCAAGAATGGATTTTGCGCCGGCGCATACCACCATCACCGGAGTGACGGAAAGCTCTTCCAGATCGGCGGAAATATCCATGGTTGTTTCGGCGCCACGGTGAACACCGCCAATGCCGCCGGTGGCGAATACAGAGATTCCCGCCAATGCGGCAATAATCATGGTCGCCGCGACGGTTGTCGCGCCATCCTCACCGCGCGCGGCCAGAACAGGCAGGTCTCTACGGCTTGCTTTCGTCACGCTTAGGCCCTTGTTTCCGAGATAGTCAATTTCTTTCTTGGAAAGTCCGGCGCGCAGCTTTCCTCCGATCACCGCAATCGTCGCCGGAACAGCGCCGTTGTCGCGAATGATCTGCTCTACCTTCAGAGCGGTTTCCACATTTTGGGGGTATGGCATGCCATGGGAGATGATCGTGGACTCCAGTGCGACGACCGGCTTGTTGGCTGCAAGAGCCTCTTGTACCTCGGGCGAAATGGTAAGATATTGTTTCAGTTGATTCATGATGTGACTCCTTTCAACAGGGCTACCGCGTGATGTATCATCCGTGCACTTAAAAAAGGCTGTTGATTGCTTTGTTTCTATCAACTTCATTTCAAGCGAATTAGGTTATATCACGTTGCGGGAGCGTTTCCTTTTATATGGTGTTCATTTTCTGAAGGATATTTTCGCAGCTGATCTGCGGACTGATGGTTCCCGCGCTCTCAATGCAGATGGACGCGGAAGCCATTCCGGCGCGGGCGCAGTCTGCCATGGAAAACTTCTGCATCCAGCCCCACACAATCGCGGCCATCATGCTGTCTCCGGCACCTGTTGTGTTGACCACCTCGCTGGGGTATGGGGGAACGGTGACGTGCTCCTGATGATTCGCACAATAAACCCCGTTTTGTCCCATCGAGAGAAAGACCTGCGAAAGGCCGGTTTGCAGAAGTGCATTGGCTGCCTGCTCCAGCGAGTGTTCGTCGTGGATTTTTACGCCGCTGAGCAGCTCGGCCTCAAGCAGGTTCGGTTTGAGCGTGTGGAATTTTCCCAGCAGGCCGGCAAGCTTCCCCGCCTTTGCGGTAGAAACCGGGTCGCAGAACAGCGGCACATGGAAGGTTTCAGCAATGTAGCGGATCGTCTCGGCGGTCAGGTTGGTGTCGATCACGCACAGCTCCGCGTTGCTAATCAGGTCGGCGCGGCGCTCCAGGTACTGCGGGGTCAGGCTTTCATAAATCTGCATATCGGAGATCGCCAGCTCCATATCGCCGTGTTCATTTGTGATAAACACATACGTTGAGGTTGAGCCGCCCGGCACGGTGAGCGCTTCTGTTATGTCGATTCCCGCACTGCGGCAGCTGCCCGCCAGCTCCGCCGCATAGGCGTCCTCGCCGAGCGCGGTGATGAGCTTCACCTCCACATCGAGCATGGCAAGGTTTTGAGCAATGTTCCGTCCCACTCCGCCGGGGGAGAGCGATACCCTCCCGGGGTTCGAATCCCGCTGAACCAGAGGAGCCAGGGGCTTGCCGGCAATATCAATATTTGCGCCGCCGATCACAACGACGTAGGGGGCCTTCTGCAAAATGTAGCTCTTGCCGAGAATCCGCCCTTTTTTCATCAAATTCGAAATGTGTACCGCAACAGAGGAGCGGGAAATCCCCGCCTTATCCGCCAACTCCTGCTGCGAAATGGTGGGGTCCTTTTCAATCCACTGCAAAATCTGTCGTTCTCGTTCTGTTATCACTTTATCACTTCCCTTATACGAGAATCAAATGTCTCTGCCTCGATCAGCGGCGGAAGGCAAATAATTCATCTGTTTCGAATTTCAAGGCTCTTGCTGCCGCTCACGGCACGAGGCTATGTAATCAAATGTTTATATCAGTAATCTTATGTTTACTAAGTTCTAAACTTAGTTTAGCAATGCCGTCTTAAACTGTCAAGAGGAAAACGTAGGAAGCAGAGAAAAAGCCTTATTACCGTCTTTTTGCACAAAATAGATTACTTCGAATAGAAATTATGCTATATTTCAAAAAATAGGACATCTGTCCTTTTGTTTCTCGCTTCTATTGATATACAATACAACTAAAGCAGTGTTTTCTTTCAGGAGAGGAAGCCGTAGCTTTCCTGTGCTTGCGGCGCGCGGGAAAGCTACAAAATCACGATAGAAGCGGCACTCTTCAAAAGCAATCAGGAGGGTGAACAGTGAAGGTTGGTGAATATTTAGAGGCGGAAAGCGAGTCCTACCGCAAAGAGCTTCGAAAGATGCTGGCGAAATATCCCGCAGACGGCCAGGTGTACCCGGTTACTCTTTCGGCGGGCGAAAGTTTGATTCATGAGGACGATTTGAGTAACATGGTGTATTACCTCATGAAAGGCCGTGTGTCCGTTGTTACCAATCAGACCCGGGTTTCACGCTACACCCTGACGGAAGCCGCAGCACCGGAATTTTTCGGAGAATATGAGGCGTTGGGAGGAATCTCCCGTTATATTGCCGAGGTTCGCGCGGTCACGCCGTGTAAGCTGGTTGCTTTCCCTGTGGAGGCCTATCTTTTATGGATGCGCTGTGATCCGGAGTTGTTTTTTCTGCATGTGCGCTGGATTCTGAACAGCTATATCACCCAAACGGCCAATGAGCGCAGTCTGCATTTTCTTGATTCAGACGGAAAAGTGGTTCAGTTTTTGATCCGCGCCTATGAAAAATGCGGAGATATGCCCGAAACCGTAAGGCTGACCTGCACGCGCCTGGAGATTGCCGAAACAACGGGTAACAGTGTGCGAACCGTCAACCGTGCCGTCTCACGGCTCGTGGGCAAGCACCTTGTGAGCGTGAAAAACGGGAAGCTGCAAATGACCGCCGCCCAGTATGAAGCCCTGAAAAAAGAGATGGAATCTTTTCTTTTGAAATAACCCTTGCATTCGGATGGTTCACCGCCTGCGCGAATCGTTCCCGCACAGAAGATCGGAAAGGAGAAATGATCATGATCAATCTGGAAAACACCTACAAAACAGTTACCTCCCGTGAGCTGACCCATGAACAGAAGCTGATGGGCCTGGCCAAATGCGCGGAGAACGCGCTGGATGTACTGAATATTCCGCCGCGCACCAAGCATTTTTTTGAAACCGGTGCCATTAACGATCTGTTTGAAGGGGGAGCGCCGTACCGCCCCCGTTATATTCTTCCCGATTATGAGAAATTTGTAAGGCAAGGCAGTGAGTTTTTAAAGCTGAGCCCGCCCAAAACACTGGATGAGCTGATTTTCTCCCTGATGATCCTGTACCGCCATGTGCCCTCCATCACGAACTTCCCGGTGTATCTGGGCAGCCTCGACAAGCTGATGGAGCCGTACCTCGACGGCCACACAGATGAGGAGATTCGCGAGAAGCTCCGTTTGTTCCTCACGTATCTTGACCGCACCATCACCGATTCGTTCTGCCACGCGAACCTCGGGCCGGAAGAAACCCGTGCGGGTCGCCTGATTTTGCAGGTGGAAGCGGAACTGAAAAATACCGTTCCCAACTTTACCGTGAAATACGACCCGGATGTGACACCGGATTCCTTTATGGAGCAGGCCATTCAGTGTTCCCTTGACTGTTCAAATCCGGCCATTTGCAACGATCAGGCCAACCGGGCGCCGTTCGGCGGGCAGTACGGCGTGGCAAGCTGCTACAACATTCTGCCCACGCAGGGCGGAGCGTACACACTCACGCGCATTACGCTCACCGAGCTGGTGAAGGAAGCGAAAAACGAGGAGCAATTCCTCACCGAGTTGCTGCCGGAATGCCTTGGCCTGATCGCCGACTATATGAACGAGCGCATTCGCTTTATCGTTGAAAAATCCGGCTTCTTCGAGTCGAACTTTCTGGTGAAGGAGGGGCTGCTCTCCAAAGACCGTTTCCTTGGCATGTTCGGCGTTACCGGTCTTGCGGAATGCGTCAACGCGCTGATGAAGGCACAGGGCAAGAAATATGGGCACGACCCGGAGGCCGACGATCTCGGCGTACGGATTATGGAGAGGATTAACGAGCTTGTACCGCAGTACAAGGCGCTGTATTCGCCCATTACCGGCGATCAGTTCCTGCTGCACGCGCAGGTGGGGCTCGACAGCGACCTTGGCATTACGTCCGGTGTGCGCATCCCTATCGGCGACGAGCCGGCTTCTTTTGCTGACCACCTGCGCCATAGCTCCAGGTTTCACCATTATTTTCCCTCCGGTGTGGGCGATATTTTCCCCATCGCAAGCAATGTTCATCAGAACCCGGCCGCGCTGCTGGATGTGGTAAAGGGCGCGTTTTCCCTCGGCGTTCAATATATGAGCTTCTATTCCGCCGATACGGATTTGATCCGCATTACCGGTTATCTGGTTAAGCGCAGCGAAATGGAAAAGTATAAAAAGCATGAGGCGGTTCTGCAAAATACCACGCAGCTCGGCGCCCCGAGCTATGATACCAACCGTCTTGCCGAAAGAAAGGTTCGAATGGCATGACAAAAGTGCCCGTCAACCAAATCATTCCGTTCAGCACGGTAGATGGCCCGGGCAGCCGCACTTCGATCTTTTTGCAGAAGTGCAACCTTGCGTGCGGCTACTGCCATAACCCCGAAACGCAGAAACTTTGCAACAGCTGCGGTGTTTGTGTGCCATACTGTCCCGAGGGTGCGCTTTCTCTGGTGGACGAAGCCGTGGTGTGGGATGAATCAAAATGCATTTCATGCAATACCTGCATTGCGGTATGTCCGCGCTGCGCATCCCCGAAAATTCGGTGGATGGATGCCCCCGCCGTGATGAAGGAAGTGGAGAAGAACCTTCCGTTTATCCGGGGAATTACCGTTTCCGGCGGAGAATGCGCGCTGTACCCGCAGTTTTTGCAGGAGCTGTTCACACTGGCAAAGGCAAAGAACCTCACCTGTTTGTGTGACAGCAACGGTACCGTTCGTTTTTCCAAATACCCGGAGCTGATGAAAGTCTGCGACGGCGTGATGCTCGATGTGAAGGCATGGTCGCCACAGGTGTTCCGGGCGCTCACGGGCGGCGACAATGCCGCGGTCAAGGATAACCTTGTGTTCCTCTCCTCCTGCGGGAAGCTCGAGGAGGTGCGCATTGTCAATGTGGAGGGCTATGTAGATGCACAGGACGCGATCCGCGGTACCGCAGAGATGCTCGGCCCATTGACCGGCAGCACCCGTCTGCTTCTGATTTCCTTTCGGGCCAATGGGGTCAAAGGGCCATTCGCGAAATTCTCTTCTCCGTCCTCGGAGCGGATGAAGCAGCTCGCGCAGCTGGCAGCTTCCGTTGGGTTTCGAAAGATTGTAGTAAAATAAATCGTATATGCCTGAAAGATGTTTTTCCTCCTGATTGCGCCGCGGCCAGTTCTCCCGAACGAACTGGCCGACGAGCGGAATCTTTTGGAAGTGCTCTTTTATCTTCATAAATGTGTTACTTCATTTAATTTTTAGAAAATTTCCATAAATTTCCATAAATATAATTTACGAATTGGTAAGAGTGGTTTATAATATGATCAAATAAGCCGTTGAATGAAACCGGTTTCAAGCCCTTTGGTAACAGCGGGCATGCTTTTTTGCAAACAAAACAGGCATTTTGTAACAGGCCGTTGCTCCCCGCACAGGGAGCAGAACTCAAATAAACAGAAGATTTTGGGTGAGCATTTTGGTTCATATCAGCGATATTGCCCGCATGGCCGGCGTTTCCAACGCAACGGTGTCACGCGTGATCAACGGTACGGCTAAAGTGAGCGAGGAAAAAACAAGGCGGGTGGAAGAAGCCATTCGCAAAACGGGCTTTAATCCAAATGAGATTGCGCGTTCTCTTTATAAAAAATCCTCCCGGCTGATCGGATATATTGTTCCTAGTATTTTGAACATCTTCCTTAACGAGGTCGGCCGAGCCATTGAAGACGAGGCATTCCGAAGCGGCTATAAAATGATCCTCTGCAATTCGGACGAAAATCCGGAGAAGGAGGCAGCTTACATTAAGATGCTGATGGGGATGAATGCTGACGGTATCATTATCACCGTGAACAACGAGCATCTCGATGAAGAAATCCGCAACTGCCCCATTCCGATCGTGGTGATGGATAAAAGCGCTGGAGCATTTTACGCGGCCTCCGTTCAGTCCGATAATTACAACGGCGCACGAATCGCTACAGAGCATTTGATTGAGTGCGGGTGCAAAAAGCTGGTTCTAATGCGCGGGTCGCTTCAGTATTCCAGCAGCCAGCAGCGCTACCAGGGTTATGCGGATGTTTGCAGGGAGCATGGGATTGAACCGCGGTTTGTCAACAACAAATACAGCTATGACGAGGGAGTTCAGAGCGCGCGGGAGCTGCTTGAGTGCTATCCTGATACAGACGGGATTCTTGCCTCCACTGATTTGGTGGCGTTTGCCCTGTATAAGGTACTCCACGAGCAGTGCCGCAATGTGCCGGACGACGTAATGATTGTGGGTTACGACGATGTGGAGCTGAGCCGCCTAATGATTCCGATGCTGACGACGGTGGCACAGCCGATTGAAGAGATTGGCCGCCTGTGCGTACAGCTGATCGTAGAGCAGACAAAGTGCGGCACGATCAAGCAGCGAGAAAATATTTTGCCGGTTTCTTTAAAAATCCGGGAGACAACGAAGCGGAAAGAAGGATCATAATCATGAATAAACGCGTGTTTTTAATTGTTCTGGACAGCTGTGGAATTGGGGAAGAGCCGGACGCGGCGGAATACGGCGACGAGGGCAGCAACACGCTGGCTGCCTGTGCAACCAGCCCGTATTTTCATATGCCCAATATGCAACGGCTTGGCCTTTTTAATATTGATGGGGTTGATTGCTGGCCGGAGGAAAGCACTCCCTCCGGTGCATATGGTCGCCTGCAGGAGGTCTCTAAGGGGAAGGATACCACCATCGGCCATTGGGAGATTTCGGGCATCTACTCTCCAAAGCCTCTGCCCACCTACCCGAATGGCTTCCCGGAGGACGTAATTCGGGAATTTGAAGAAAAAACGGGCCGCCGTGTGCTGTGCAACAAGCCCTACTCCGGTACCGATGTGATTCGGGATTACGGAAAAGAGCATGTGGAAACCGGTGCGCTGATCGTTTACACCTCCGCAGACAGCGTGTTCCAGATTGCGGCGCACGAGTCCGTTGTTCCACCGGAGGAGCTGTACCGCTACTGCAGAATCGCGCGGGAAATGCTCCAGGGGGAGCACGGTGTTGGCCGTGTCATCGCGCGTCCGTTTACCGGCGAGTTCCCGAATTTTACACGCACCTCGAACCGGCACGATTTTTCGATGCAGCCGCCGGCCGTGACCATGCTCGACCAGCTCAGCGAGCGGGGCTTTGATGTGATCGCCGTGGGCAAGATCAACGATATTTTTGTGGGGAAGGGCATCACCGAGGCGATTGGCACGAAAAACAACGCCGATGGCATTGAGCGCACGCTCAGCTATCTGCAAAAGGAGTTCAACGGCCTGTGCTTTGTCAACCTGGTGGATTTTGACATGCTTTACGGTCACCGCAACGACGTGGACGGCTACGCGAAGGCTCTGGCTTATTTTGATGAGCGCCTGCCCGAAATTCTGGCGGGCCTGCGCGACGAGGATCTGCTGATGATTACCGCCGACCATGGCTGCGACCCCTCCACACCATCTACCGACCACTCCAGAGAATACATCCCATGGGTGATTACGGGGAAACAGGTCAAAGCCGGTGCAAACCTTGGAACAAAACCGACCTTTGCTAATATCGGCGCAACCATTCTGGAATATTTTGGAGTAGAACCACGCATTACAGGCAAATCCAGCCTGAACGAAATTTTACATTAACTACGGGAGGGAATCAAGATGTCAAGCATACCAACGCCCCATAACGCTGCAAAAGAAGGCGAGATTGCCAAAACGGTTTTAATGCCGGGTGATCCGCTGCGCGCGCAGTTCATTGCGGAAACTTATCTTGAAAATGTAACCTGCTTCAATACCGTGCGCAATATGCTCGGCTTTACCGGCACCTACAAGGGCCACCCCGTTTCAGTCATGGGCGGCGGCATGGGCATGCCCTCTGTTGGAATTTACACCTACGAGCTTTTTAATTTTTATGGCGCAGAAAACATTATCCGTATCGGTTCTGCCGGCGGAATTGCCGATACGGTTCAGCTCCGCGACGTAGTGGCCGGAATGGGCGCTTGCACGAACTCCAGCTTTGCCGCGCAGTACCGTCTGCCCGGTACCTATGCGCCGATTGCGGATTACGGCCTTTTGAGCCGGGCGGTCAAGGCCGCGGCGGAACTCGGAATCTCCATGAAGGTGGGCAATGTTCTTTCCAGTGATACCTTCTACGATGACAACGATGACTCTCTCCCGGCCTGGAAGAAGATGGGCGTTCTGGCGGTGGAAATGGAAGCCGCGGCGCTTTATATGAACGCGGCCCGCGCGGGAAAAAATGCCCTTTGTCTGCTTACGATTTCCGACCGACCGCTGGCCGGCGAATCGTTACCGGCCGAGGAGCGCCAGACCGGATTTACGCAAATGATGGAGATTGCCCTTGCACTTGCCTGATGCATTTCTGTCCGCTGCTGAAACCGCTTTCAAGTTTTTCCGGCGGCGGCCTGAAAACCGAAATTCCGGAGGCCGCTTGGCCTCCCACTAAAAAGCCAGGGATACCGCATTCTGCGGTATAACATAACATTATTTTAGGAGGAAAATGTATGAAAAAGATCATTGCACTGTTACTCGCAGCGTCTATGGCGTTCTCCGCCACTGCCTGCTCCAGCGGAGGAAAGGCAGCGTCCAGCACCGCGCCGAGCACGGCGCCCGCAGGGGAATCTTCCACCGCAGCAAAAACAGATTTCAAGGTGTCGATGGTTACCGATACCGGCGGCGTGAACGACCAGTCCTTTAACCAGCTTTCCTGGGAGGGTCTGCAGAAATTAAAAACCGACACCGGCGCGGACGTCAGCTATGCCGAATCCAAGCAGGACTCCGATTATGCGACAAACTTGGACAAAGCGGTTGATGACAACAATAACCTGGTTTGGGGCGTTGGCTTTGCGATGGGCGACGCGATTCTGACCGCTGCAAAAGCAAACCCGGATGTTCAGTTTGCAATCGTAGACAACTCTTACAAAGAGACCCCCTCCAATCTGACTGCGGTTGAGTTTCGCGCACAGGAGCCTTCCTTCCTGGTAGGCTACATTGCGGCAAAAACCACCAAAACCAACAAGGTCGGTTTTGTGGGTGGCGTAAAGAGCGATGTGATCAATCAGTTTGAATACGGCTATAAGGCCGGTGTTGCTTACGGCGCGAAAGAGATGGGCAAAAAGGTTGAGGTCGTTGCTCAGTATGCCGAAAGCTTCGTCGATTCCGCTAAGGGCAAGGCGATTGCTTCTAAGATGTTCTCCGGCGGATGCGACATCGTATTCCATGCCGCGGGCAACGTGGGCACCGGTGTAATCGAGGCCGCAAAGGAAGCCAATAAATACGCGATTGGCGTCGATAAGGATCAGGCTTTCCTTGCTCCCAACAACGTTTTGACCTCCGCTCTGAAAAAGGTTGACAAGGCTGTGGAAGAAGTCTCCAAAGAGATTATGGACGGCAAAAAGACCGGCGGTACCACAATCAGCCTGGGCGTGAAAGAAGAGGCTGCGGGTATCCCCGAGGAGCACAAGCTGATGGGCGATGACACCTACAAGGCTGCTACGGCTCTGCAGGATCAGATTAAAGAAGGCAAGCTGGTTCCCCCTGCAAGTGAAGCAGATTACAATACCTTTGTAAAGAACTTGAAATAATTGATTGCATCTGACTAGACACTTTTTTACGGAGGGGCGCCTTCGGGCGCCTTTCCCCGTAAAAGAGAGAACGCAAGGTTAGGGGAGATTTACTATGGAAATCAGTCCGGAATACGCAGTACAGATGCACGGTATTGTGAAAACATTTGGTTCCTTTTGCGCCCTTGATCAGGTGCATCTGGATGTCAAAAAAGGATCGATTCACGCCATTTTGGGCGAGAACGGCGCCGGGAAAAGTACCCTGATGAATGTGCTTTACGGCCTGTATCAGGCTGATGCCGGTGAAGTTTATTTAAACGGCGAAAAAGTCGCCATCAAAAACCCGAACGATGCCATTGCGCGCGGCATCGGGATGGTTCACCAGCACTTTATGCTGGTAGACAATTTTACAGTTACCGAAAACATTATTCTCGGGAAAGAAGTAACGGGTCAATTCGGCGTCCTCGATATGAAAAAAGCGCGCGAGGAGGTTCTGAAGATCGTAAAGGAATACGGTCTTGAGGTTGACCCCGACGCCAAAATTGAAGATATTTCCGTAGGGATGCAGCAGCGTGTTGAAATTTTAAAGGCGCTGTACCGCGGTGCGGACATCCTGATTTTGGACGAGCCGACTGCAGTTTTAACCCCACAGGAAATCGCAGAGCTGATCGAAATCATGCGCGGCCTGGCTGCGGGTGGGAAAACGATCATCATCATTACCCATAAGCTGAAAGAAATCAAATCGTCGTCCGATGTTTGTACGATTATTCGCCGCGGCCAATATATCGACACGTTCCCGGTGGCCGATGTCAGCGAAGAAGAGCTTGCAACGAAAATGGTGGGACATCAGGTCAAGCTGGTGGTAGACAAAAAGCCTGCCGAGCCCGGCGATGTGGTTTTTGAAATTAAAAATCTGACAGTAAAGGACGAACGCGGACTCGAAGCGGTCAAGAATCTTTCGCTTCGCGTACGCAGAGGCGAAATTGTCGGGATTGCCGGCGTTGACGGAAACGGTCAAAAAGAGCTGGTAGAGGCAATTACCTGCCTGACAAAAGTGGACAGCGGCACCATTCAGATCAATGGGGCCGAAATCCAGAATACGACACCGCGCAACGTCATTGAACATAAAATTTCGACCATTCATGAGGACCGCCAGCGCCGCGGCCTGGTAATGCCGTTCACCGTGGCGGAAAATTCTGTGCTGGAAAAATACCGCAGCGGCGAATTCAGCAGGCGCGGCATGCTGCTGCTGGACAAAATTACCTCCTACGCAAAGCGTTTGGTAGCGGACTACGACATCCGCCCGGCGGATTGCGAAGATCATCCCGCCCGCGGCCTTTCGGGCGGCAACCAGCAAAAGGTGATCATCGCCAGAGAAATCTCCAACGATCCCGATCTTTTGATCGCCGTGCAGCCCACCCGCGGCCTCGATGTGGGCGCGATTGAGTATGTACATAAAATGCTGGTGCAGGAACGCGACAAAGGCAAGGGTATTCTGCTGATTTCACTGGAGCTGGATGAAATCCTGAATGTGGCCGATACCGTTTGCGTGATTTACGATGGGGCGATTACCGGCACCTTCACACAGGAGGAAGCCGACGAGAACACGGTCGGATTATTAATGGCGGGAGGCGAGCGGAATGAAAACGCTGGTTAAAATACTGAAAAAACCAATCACCTCCACGCTGATTGCCGTGCTGTTCGGCTTTTTGGTAGCGGCGATTGTCCTGGTTCTGGCGGGGTACAATCCCATTGAGGCGTTCGGCGCGCTGTTCAATGGAATTTTCTCTAAACCAAAATACATTTCCAATGTGATCATTAAGGCAACACCCATTATTCTGACGGGTCTCTCCGTGGCGTTCGCCTATAAAACAGGCCTGTTCAACATCGGCGCCGAGGGGCAGTACATTGCGGGCACTGTTTTTTCCGTTTTGGTGGGCGTTAAGCTCGATCTGGCTCCGGTACTCCAGATCCCAATTGTTGTGCTGGCCGGTGTTCTGGGCGGCGCTCTGTTTGGCGGAATGGTGGGTCTTTTGAAGGCAAGGTTCGGGATTCATGAGGTCATTACCAGCATCATGCTGAACTGGATCGGCCTGTACCTTTGCAATTTTATTGTCAATTCGCAGGCCTATCATAAGCCGAATTCCACCGCCAGCCTGCCGGTGAATGCGTCGAGCTACACGATGCTGCTCCCACAGTGGAAGGTTTCCTCTGAGGGAACGCAGGCTTTGAGGCCCCACAAGTGGCTGTACGACATGCTGATCCGTACAGACGTGAATTTCGGAATTTTGATCGCGATTGTTATGGTCGCGGTGATCTGGGTTCTTCTGTACCGTTCCACTAAGGGGTATGAGCTGCGCGCCGTTGGCTTTAACCGCGACGCGGCAGAATTCTCCGGCATCAATGTCAGCCGAAATATTATCGACGCCATGCTGATCGCTGGTGCGCTTTCCGGTCTGGCGGGCGCGCTCACGATTACGGGCACGGCGCCGCACGGCATCTCTACATTGGCCGCGTTTGAAAACAACGGCTTTAACGGTCTTTCGGTGGCACTGATTGCCGGTTCCTCTCCGGTTGGCTGCGTGTTTGCGGGACTTTTGTTTGGTGGGCTGCTGTACGGCGGGCAGAGCGTTCAGCAGGTGGTTGGCGCACCGACCGAAATTATCAACATCATGATCGGTACGATTGTGTTCTTTGTGGCCCTGACTCGGATTGTTCCGGTTCTGGCGGACAGATTGGGAAAGAGGGGTGCCGAACATGTTAACTAATTTTTTGCTTTTGGTCGGAATTACAATGATGTATTCCACTCCTCTGGTGTTCGGTGCGCTGGGCGGTGTGATCTCAGAGCGCGCCGGTGTGGTCAATATCGGTATTGAAGGTATGATGACGGTGGGCGCCCTAGCGGCGGCGTCGGTCAGCTATTTTACCGGCAACCCCTGGCTTGGTTTTCTGGCCGCTGGCGCGGCAGGAGCGGCGATCGCCCTTTTGCATGCCATTGCTTCCGTCACCTTTAACGCGGATCAGACGATTTCCGGCATCGCCATCAACCTGCTCGGCCCCGGCTTTGCGCTGTTCTTCTGCCGCCTTTTGTTTGACAAGGCGGCGATGACGCCTCCCGTAAAAACGCTGCCGAAGCTGTTCGGCGAAAATGCGTTTCAAGGTACACCGGCGGAAAGCCTGAATGTTGACGTAACGGTTCTTCTTGCCCTCATTGCAACGGTGGTTGTCTGGTTTGTACTCTACAAAACCAAATGGGGCCTTCGCATCCGTTCCGTGGGTGAATACCCGGCAGCGGCGGATACCCTCGGCATCCATGTGACCCGCACGCGGTATCTCTGCGTTCTGCTGTCCGGTGTAATGGCTGGCTTCGGCGGCGCTTCCATGACGCTGGCGATTATCTCTCAGTTCAATCAAACAGCCATCAGCGGTCAGGGTTTTATCGCGCTGGCAGCGGTAATCTTCGGCAAATGGACGCCGTATGGCGCGTATGGCGCGTGCATGCTGTTTGGCATGGCGCAGGCCCTTACGGTCGTACTCGGCGGCAGCGACAGCAGCGTGACGATCCCGAGCCAGATTCTGGCCATGCTGCCGTATATATTAACAATTATTGTGCTGGTTCTCTTTGTTGGTCGTTCCGTTGCCCCGAAATCAGATGGACTGCCCTATGAAAAGGGAGAACGCTAAAAGAAGGAGATTCGTATGGAACTTTCTAAAATTGTTGGTTCGGTAGATCATACCCTGCTCAAACAGGTGGCTACATGGGAGCAGATCAAAGAGCTGTGCGACGATGCGGTACATTACCACACAGCGTCGGTCTGCATTCCGGCTTCTTATGTAAAGCAGGCCAAGGAATATGTAGGCGACACGATGCAAGTCTGCACGGTCATCGGTTTCCCGAACGGTTATTCCACCACGGCGGTGAAGGCGTTTGAAACGAAGGATGCCGTTCAGAACGGCGCGGATGAAATCGATATGGTCATCAATATCGGGTGGGTTAAGGATGGTCTTTATGATCTGGTGACGGAAGAAATCCAGCAGATCAAACAGGCCTGCGATGGGCGTATTTTAAAAGTAATCGTAGAAACCTGCCTTCTCACAGAGGAGGAAAAGATTCGGATGTGCGAGGTTGTCACACGCTCCGGCGCGGACTTTATCAAAACCTCCACCGGTTTTTCCACGGGCGGTGCAACCTTTGAGGATGTGGCTCTGTTTGCAAAGCATGTTGGCCCCGGTATCAAGATTAAGGCTGCCGGCGGAATTACAAGCATGGAAGACGCGGAGCGCTTTCTTTCGCTTGGTGCGTCCCGTTTGGGAACGAGCCGGATCATTCAGATCCTGAAAAACGAAGATTCCAGCGGGCAGTATTAGTACGATCTGAATGTTTTTTAGCAAGCAAAGGGCGGATCGTGATCCGCCCTTTGCCATCACAGCAGAGAGAAGGAGCTTACATGAACGACAAAGAACTGGTAAAAGCGGCAATTGAAGCGCGTGAAATGGCCTACGTGCCATACTCCGGGTTTGCTGTGGGCGCGGCGCTGCTGACCGCCGACGGAAAGCTGTATCCGGGCTGCAACATTGAAAATGCGGCCTATACCCCCAGCAACTGCGCGGAGCGTACCGCTTTTTTTAAGGCGGTAAGCGTCGGCGAGCGCAATTTTGCCGCAATTGCGATTGTTGGTGGGAAGCACGGGAAGCCGATCAGCGAATATTGTGCGCCCTGCGGCGTTTGCCGGCAGGTGATGATGGAATTCTGTGACCCTGACACCTTCCGGATTCTTCTGGCGAAAAGCCCGGAAGAATGGCAGTCTTATACGCTGGCGGAGCTGCTTCCGCTCGGCTTCAGCGGCAAAGATCTTGCATGATGCGGCAGAAACAAGTGCATTGACGATACGATTGGAAAAGGGTGACCCACAGTGAGAATGTATGATATTATCGAGAAAAAACGCGACGGCGGGGAACTGACCAAGGAAGAGATCGAATTCTTTATCCACAAATATGTTGCGGGCGAGATTCCGGATTATCAGGCCTCGGCACTTTTAATGGCAATTTATTTGAAAGGAATGACTGCAAAGGAAACGGCCACGCTGACAATGAGCATGGCGAATTCGGGCGATACGGTCGATCTGTCCTCCATCCCGGGTATTAAGGTAGATAAGCACAGCACCGGCGGCGTTGGGGATAAAACGACGCTGGTCATCTCGCCGATCGTGGCTTCACTCGGCGTTCCGGTTGCGAAAATGAGCGGGCGCGGCCTCGGGCACACCGGGGGAACGGTCGATAAAATGGAATCAATTCCCGGCATGCAGACCTTTCTTGACCGCGAGCGGTTCTTCGATATTGTCCGCAAGGTCGGCGTCAGTGTAATCGGCCAGTCGGGCAATCTGGTGCCGGCCGATAAAAAGCTGTATGCCCTGCGCGATGTAACTGCCACGGTAGACAGCATCCCGCTGATCGCCTCGAGCATTATGAGCAAGAAGATTGCGGCGGGTTCCGACTGCATCCTGCTGGATGTGAAAGCGGGCAGCGGCGCGTTTATGAAAACGGTAGAGGATTCCATCCGCCTGGCTGAGGCGATGGTTTCGATCGGCGAGCACGTCGGCCGCAGAACAGTCGCACTGATTACCGATATGAGCCGTCCGCTGGGAAATGCCATCGGCAATTCGCTCGAAATTTGCGAGGTGTGCGATACGCTGAGAGGCCATGGCCCTGCTGACTTGACGGCCATCTGCATTGAGCTGGCGGCCAATATGCTGTACCTTGCGGGAAAGGGCAGCATCGAAGAATGCAAGCGCATGGCGATGGAGCAAATTCGCAACGGCGCTGGCTATGAACGCTTGAAGGAGATGGTGGCGGCACAGGGCGGCGATACCGCTGTTCTGGACGACAACAGCAAATTCCAAAAGGCCAAGGTGCGCCACGAGGTCTGCGCCCAGCAGGACGGATATTTTTATGCCATGGATACGGAAAAGTGCGGAATCGCCTCTGTCGAGCTCGGGGCCGGGCGCGAAAAGAAGGAAGACCCAATCGATTACAGCGCCGGTATCATCCTGCAAAAGAAGGTGGGGGATCGGGTGAAGAAGGGCGAGCCGATCGCCGTGTTCTACACCTCGGAAGCTTCCCTCTGTGCGGAAGCGGAACAGCTGTTTGAAAGCGCTGTCACGATTCGCGACGAAGCTCCCGCAGAAATGCCTCTGGTTTACGCGCGTGTCACGTGCGACGGCGTGGAACGGTTTTAAGCTTGAACCGCACTCACTTTTTGTGGGTGCGGTTCGTTTTTGTACTGGAAAGCCGCGTCGGTGTAAAATCTTTAGAAAACGAAAAAGAATCAGTAATATGTATAATGGCAATGTTTGGTTGAAAAATAAATTTTGAGCTACTATAATGAGGATAACGCAAAACAAAGTTTATGTGATCATGTCTTTATCAGTCAAATGTTACCGTGGTATGCTGTAACGGAAAGAATCAATCTAAGTAGGGATGCGAATAAATGAGAAGTATGATTTGTCAAATAATAGACTCTTCGGGAGGATTACCAAGGCCATTTATGCAACAGCATGGGATCATAGAAGTCCCTTTTTATTTTAAATTTGGGAAAACGGATTATCGTCGGGAAAATGTCGACTGTAGTTTAGCTGAGTTTTATCAGCATATGGAGCAATATCCCGATGACATTCCCCAAACCTCTGCTCCCAATATCAATGATTGGCTGACGGTATTTGAGGAACAGCATGCGAGGGGGGCTAAGCGGTATATCGTAACAACAATCTCTTCGAAATTATCCTCCAGCTTTCAAAATGCAGTTTTGGCGAAAAATACTTTTACAGAGAAAAACCCGGATGCACAGGTGGAGGTGATTGATTCCAATACCTGTGCCTGCGGACAAGCCGCGTTAGAAATAGCGGTTGCCAAAATGATTGATAGCGGCAGAGAGTTTCAGGAGATTATCAATACGATCCATCAGATTGCCACAACGATCAATACGCTGTTTGTGGTCAATCATTTAAAATATATGCAGGCCGGGGGCAGAATCGGGGGCGCAGCCGCTTTTGTTGGGAAGCTGGTTCAGATTAAGCCGGTGTGTGAATTTGTGGATGGAGTTGTTCGCCCAAGCAAGGCAGTTATTGGAAGAAAAAACTCATTAAAAACGATGATCGATATTGCTGCATCACGAATTTCGAATTGGAATCGAGTGATTGTTACCCTGCAAAATGCGGGATTCCAAGCAGACGCCGATTACGCCATCGATTATTTCAGAAAAGTGACCGGTTTTTCCGGAACGATCCATCAAAGTGAGCTTGGTATTATCGTAGGGGCGCATTCCGGCCCCGGCGCTGCGGGAATCGGCTTGATAGAGGATCCGTTAGGTTAGGCAGAACAGAAGACCTTTATAAAAATAAAAATGGCAATAACACAAAAGGCTAAGAAACGAATGCGTCGTTTCTTAGCCTTTCCACCTCCACGCTGCGGATGCACACCCGTATAGCAAAGGCGCGACAGGAAAAGCGACGGAGTAGATCGCTTCAGAGCGCAGTTCCTTTTGCCGGGATAAATAACTTTGACAGGTCTGCGCCCTCGTGCTCCAGCAGGCGAATTTTTTGATCAACGCCGCCGGCGTAGCCTGTCAAGCTGCCGTTTGACCCCACGACCCTATGACAGGGAATAATAATGGAGATGGGATTATGCCCCACAGCTCCGCCGACCGCCTGCGCGGACATGTGCTCCTGATTCCTCCAGACCGCCATTTTTTTTGCGATCTCACCATACGTAGTGACTTCACCATAGGGAATCTCACAAAGAATGTCCCACACAGCTTTGCGAAATGCACTCCCGTTCGGCGCCAGAGGAAGATTGGCAATCGCAGGTTTTTGACCCGAAAAATACTTGTCCAGCCAGTTTTTTGTGGCGGTGAAGATTGGCAAGTTGGAGTTTTCAGTCATATTTTTTGCCACAGTGCCGCCAAAGTATTTTTGATTCTGTATCCATAGGCCGACAAGGCGCTCACTGTCGCTTGCCAGAGTAAGGTTTCCTACGGGTGATGAATACTGTGTTGAATAAAACATACTTCCTCCTGTTTTATTAAAAGCTTAATCGGTTCAGCGTTGCGTAAATTCTTAGTCATTCAGGTTATGTGTTGATACCAAATAAAATAAACGGTCTTTCACAATGTTCTTCACAGGGATCGGCACTTTTTTGCATTCTTTAATCGTGTTTAGTACGACATTTTTTACACTAATACGAGAATGGCCCATTTTTCTCATAGCTTCAGTTGCGGTAACTTCTGAACGTGAGCTTCGAATGAGCGATTCCATCAGTCTGGGAAAGGAATCGATGTATTCATTCCTGATTCCATAATTCACATCAATGGCCACATAGTTTTGAAAATTCAGTATCTGGTTCCCGTTGGGATTACTTTGAAGGACAATTAATTCAATTTCGCCGGAGTATTTCCAATTCAGCCTGCTTTCCAGATTGTTTTTAAACTCAACAAATGCTTTATCGCTAAAATACCAGTCCGCGCCGTACTTGCGATCCAATTTGCCATACCCATTTGTCTTGGCCAGATCCAAATCATTTGTGTACCCCACTGCGTAAATCGAACAGAGCTTTTCGGAATTATAATGGATATAATCAAATTCATCAATGATCTCTTTTGCGCCTTGCAGACTCGGCCGAACAAACAATAAGATTATAATGTGCTGCTCACCAAGCTCACGCTCCATTTTTTCGATCTGCTCATATGTATTAACTGCAAACATATGCTTCCTCCGGCCAAGTTTTATTCTCCTGCTTTGTATCAAACTTGCCAAATTGTACTGCGTAAAGGCAAGCCTGGGCTTTACGAACTGCTTTCGCATCATCCTGGCTCATCTGTCGGTAGGGGAAGTGGCGTGCTGATCCCAAGGCTGGCGCCGCTTCCTTTTATTTTTGAGGTCATCCTTTAACTTCTTAATCCCACGCCGGGCAGCTTCCATTTTGTTGACGTTTTCCTGCTCGCAATAAGCGTTTAATATCTGCTTGCATTCTTCGTCATACTTAACTGCCATTCTGTACAGCTTCGGATTACCTGTCTTAGGGCCTCTCTTTTTACCCGTTTCCAGTAAAACACCTCCTAGCAAAAGCAAGGTCACCCTAATCGTATAGTTGGGTAACCCTGTTTGTCAAGTGTGTTTATGGAATATTTTAGATAAAGTATAAATCCGAACCCCTCTCTAAGATAAACAATCTGTTTTGAGTGGTGCGGATTAGGTGCCTGTGGTCGGGATGGAATGATAGTACTTATAGAAGTCCGGTAATTGGACCGCCGAATTCGGGCTTCTGTGCGTGACGAGGCTCCAGGTTAAACATCATGCTCAGAAGCTGATCCAGCTTTGCCTCCTCCTTCTCTGTTGTTGGTTTATTGTATCGTGAATCAGGGAAATCCGTAAGAAGACGACTCCCAACACGGAGTTTTCAATTTTTTAAAAGAAAATTTTAAATGCCCCTTGCAAATGATTTTTAATGGATATATCCTTTCTTTTGAGGATATCCTTTCAAACAAAAGAAAGGAAATGGATGGTATGAACCAAGAAAAAAGTACAGAGCTGGAACAAACGATTTGCCGCGACTACAGCAATATCGCGGGGATCATTGTGCAGAAAAACGGCGAAACAGTATATGAGGGATACTTCAATGGATACACTGCCGAGCGCGCTCTTCATGTGTTTTCGGTGACGAAGAGCATAGTCAATGCGCTGATTGGCATTGCCATCGATCAGGGGTATCTCAACAGCGTTGACCAGAAGGTGTTGGACTTTTTTTCGAATTACACGGTGAAACGCGGAGAAAAAACTGCGCAGTGCGTCACAATCAGGGACATTCTGACTATGACTGCACCGTATAAATATAAGTCGGCACCATACACGAAGTATTTCACAAGCGAAAGCTGGGTAAAAGCCGCGCTGGATTTGCTGGGCGGAAAAGGTGAGATCGGTCAGTTCCGCTATACGCCCCTCATTGGGCCGGACATTCTGACGGGAATTCTTACCAAGGCGACCGGTCGCTCCGTGCTCGATTTTGCCCGTGAAAACCTGTTTGCGCCGCTGGGCATCCACGTTGACCGCAACGTGGTGTTCCAGAGCAAGGAAGAGCAGCTTGCTATTATGACGAAAGAGAATGACATCAGCGGCTGGGCCGCGGACCCGCAGGGGATTAACACGGCAGGCTGGGGCCTTTTCCTCACGCCCACGGAGATGGCAAAGATCGGTCAGCTGTACTTAAACCGCGGAGCATGGAACAGCAAACAGCTCGTATCTGCCGAATGGATCGACGAAAGCACAAAGGAACACAGCCGCTGGGACGAGCTTGGGCTAAAGTATGGCTACCTGTGGTGGGTCATCGACGAAGAAGAGCACAGCTATGCGGCCATGGGCGACGGCGGAAACGTGATCTATGTGAATCCGGCGAAGAATTTGGTCATTGCCATCGCGTCCCGGTTCGTGCCGCGCCCCAGGGACAGAATCGATTTTATCAAAGAGGTTCTGGAACCGATGTTTGAAAATCAGGAGTGAACGGGTATGAGTAAATACAACACTCTGTGGGAATATGTTCAGCAGGGCGGCAATGGCAGAAAATAGAATGCCCGCCGCTTCCTGCACACGCAGTCAGCGGCGGGCATCAGCGCAAGATCGGGGCGGGTTGCACTTTTTCTCACTTATTCCGCCAGCTCGCACAGGCGCGTCACCACACTCAGCTTTCGGGTAGTGGTCGTGATGCCGAGGCGCTTTTCGAGATACCCGCTGTAAAGTACCCGGCGCGCCACCCCTTGGGGCAGGTAGAGATAAAAGCACTCGCTGCCGCGAATAAACTTCTCGTAGCCAAAGTCGGTTTCCTCGATGGTTTTGACCTTCGCGGCATCCACCGAATCATTCGTGAAGGTCAGGTGAATGCGGGAAATGTCGTAGCCTTCGCCAAAGGGATTCTCCGCCGCGGCGACAGCGAGCTGCTCCCGCATTTTGAGGATGACGGATAAGTCCGCGCCAATCTGGTTCAAAATTACGTCGTGAATTTTTGCCGCCGCTTCCTCGCGGGAAAGATCTGTATCGAATAAAATGTTCCCGCTTTGAATGTACGTCCGCACATCGTGAAAACCGGCGTCAGTCAAAATCTTGGCAAGATACGCCATGCTGGGGATGCGATTTTTTCCCGTGGGCGTCACGCCTCGTAAAAGAGCAATAAACTGCATTATTATGCCTCCCAGGTGATTTCCCGCTGCATTTTCTTTGTGAGTTTTCCAAACGCCAATTCATAGGAGTGGTCGTACAGATCACGCAGCACTTCCTCTGGTACCGCGCCGTCGAGAAAGACGGAATTCCAGCTTATAATCTTTCGCAGCGCCCGGCTTGGAAAGCAGATATTCGTCCAGCCATTCGTAGTTGTTCATCGCACACTTCGTTTCAAATGTTCTCCCGCTCCCACGCCGCCAGTAATCAAATCGCGGGGATGCCGCTAATTTCAAATCGTTCTGTTGTCATAGTCAATTATACTCCCACTTTAAAATTCCTTGAGAATATCGTTACAGCCACACTGCCCAGTCGCCGTAATCAAAGGTTCCGCTGCCATGGTGAAGCTTGCCGTCGGCCTTGAGCTTTCGGAACGCATCCCGCATCCGGATCAGAATTTCCGGCTGAATGTCCAGCGTGTGATGCGCGGGAAGCACGCGCTTTACCGGCAGTGCCGCCACCTTTTCAAGAGAAGTAAGATATGCCTGCGGGTCGGTGGAGGGATAATAGGCAAACAGCGTGTCCTTGTAAACCAGGTCACCGGTAAAGAGATACCCGCGTGCGGCTTCCCAAAAGCACAGATGCCCCGGCGAGTGGCCGGGAGTGTGCAGCACCTCAATGCTGCGTCCGCCAAGGTCAATCACTTCGCCGCCCTTCAAAACCCGCGTGGGCGTTCCCTGAAAGAATTCATAGGTGCTCACATCGTAGCCCTCGGGAAAATCGCAGCGGTCGGCCACCATTTCCCGGATGGTATCCATGGAGAGCGGAAAGCCGCCGCGAAGCCAGTTCAGTTCCGCTTCATGGGCGTAAAAGTCCGGGTAGTATTTATGCCCGCCGATATGATCCCAGTGGATATGTGTTGCGATGGCCGTGACGGGCTTGTCCGTCAGCTTTTTTACTTCCTCCGAGATGTTGCAAATGCCGAGCCCCGTGTCAATCAGCAGGCTGCGCTCTGTGCCGCAGAGCAGATAACAGTGCGTTTCTTCCCAGTGACGGTATTCACTGATGATGTAAGAATTTTCATCGAGCCGGTCGATGGTAAACCACTCGTTTTTGGATTTCATAATCATCGCTTCGCTTCCATATCAATTTGGATTTCATTTTCCACCGCACAGTACCGGGTACACAGGGCGCACGGTGAAATGGCCGTACAGCAAAAGCTGCACGGCTGGCTTTGCGGGCGAAAGTGGGGTAGAATGAAACTCGCCGCCGGGTTCTTTTTTTGACCCTCAATACGAAAATTTAAGTGGGTCAAAATATTTAAAAATTGAACAACAAAGGCAGAAAAACCGCCTGTTTAGGCGGTTTTTCTAAGACGTTTGGTCCGAGTGACAGGGTTCGAACCTGCGGCCTGATGGTCCCAAACCACCCGCGCTACCAGCTGCGCCACACCCGGAAATATTGGATGCCGTATTGCCATTCAAACCCATACTCATTCAAAATCTTAAAGTGTAGTATGAATGAGATTGCCAGAATGCATACTTGCTTCGAAATTATAGCGGAAAAAAACCGGTTCGTCAAGCTTTTCGGCGTAATACAACAAGCGAAACCTTATCATTGATCGATTACAAGAAATATAAATCATTTTTATCGTTATTTTTGTGATTTTTTAGAAAAAAGCTAAAATTTTTCGCGATAGGGTCGATATTACTAAATGTAGTTCTATTTTTTTGATCCTTTTTATCGACTTGTTCATAAAGGCCTATCATAAAGGATAATAAGAACAAATTACATATGGAGGTTTTCCCCCACAACATCAGGTTAAGGGAGCTGTTTTATGATGAAAAGCATCCGTTTCAGAATCGCCTCAATTTTATTGGCAATTATCGTTTTGTTAAGTGTTTCCTTTGGTGCTGTCAGTACTTTGGTAATCAAATCCGGAGCTGACGAGGTTTTTTGGATTATTATTTTAACTGTGGTGTATTGTCTTGTAGGTGCTGTGGTTTCCTTTTGGATTGGGGGTAAAATTGCAAAACCGATTTCTATCTGTTCTGATCGTTTATATGCGCTTTCGGAGGGCGATTTGAATTCTCCTGTGCCGCAGATTCACACAAAGGATGAAACGGGCCGTTTGGCAGACGCGACGGAAGGGATCGTCACGAATCTGCGCGCCATCATCTCGGATCTCGGTTCGCTGCTGGAAGCCCTTTCCCACTCGAATTTCAATGTGAAATCCGAGGCGAAGGATGCGTACCGCGGAGATTTTCAGCCGCTGTCCCAGAATTTTGAGAAAATCGTGCTGTCTCTGAATGATACCTTAAGCCAGATCAATCAGTCTGCCAATATGGTGTCCAATGAATCCGAGCAGGTGTCTTACGGTGCGCAAAGTCTGGCGCAGGGTGCTTCGGAGCAGACAGCCTCTATTGAAGAGCTGGCCGCGGCGATTCACCATTTGTCCGATAAGGTTAAGGAAAACGCCCTGAACGCAGTTCAGGCAGGCGAGTGGGCCACCCAAACAATGGATGAGGTTGGTCAGTGCAACGACAAAATGCAGAGCATGGTGCAGGCCATGAAGCGCATTGAGCAGACTTCCTCTCAGATTAGCAACATTGTAAAGGCGATTGAAGATATCGCGTTCCAGACCAATATTTTGGCGCTGAACGCCGCTGTTGAGGCGTCCCGTGCGGGAGAGGCCGGTAAGGGCTTCGCCGTTGTTGCGGACGAGGTTCGCAGCCTCGCTTCGAAGAGTGCGGAATCCGCGAAGAGCACTTCCGCTTTGATTACGGATTCCCTGAACGCGGTTTCAGAAGGCTCCAGAATGGTAGGGGATGCGCTCGGCGCTTTGCAGGCCGTGACAAAGAGTATGGCAGAAACGCAGAGAGAGCATCGCGAAATTGCGGAGGTTACCGAAGAGCAGTCCACGGCGGTGGATCACCTGACCTCTGTTATGGATCAGATTTCGGCGGTGGTGCAGACAAACTCCGCTACGGCGGAGGAAAGCGCGGCGGCCAGCGAAGAGCTTTCCAGCCAGGCCCAGATGATGAAATCTTTGGTGTCGCAGTTCCAGCTCCGCTCTGCCTCTTCCGCGCCGATCAAGAATACAAAAGCGTAATTCTGCGCAAGATAGCAAATTTAGATGAGAGCGGAGCGGGACTGATCCCGCCCCGCTCCTTTTTCCGAAATCCGGCAAATCCTTGTCTTATAATTCTGCGATTTAAAATAAAAGCAGTTATCTCTCCGTCGTCGAAAGCGGAGGAGAGATAACTGCCGCGATTCTATGTTTTATGGAAGCTTAACATGAAAAAAACACTCTTTGCAAAGAGTGGACAAAGGTGTTATCATTAGGAAAAATTGCTAGAAAATCCGGCTCGTTGGGGTCGGCGTTATTTTATCACCGGAGGGATTTCCATGAAGTACTTGATTGTAGGAACAGGAGGAACGGGCGGTGCCATCGGCGGCTTTCTGGCGGCGAGCGGCAAGGACGTTTCCTTTATCGCAAGGGGCAGCCATCTGGAGGCGATCCGCCAGAATGGGCTGGTTGTCGATTCTGAGCTGCGGGGACGATTGTGCATTGAGAATGCGCAGGCCTTCGATATGGAAAGCTACCACGACAGCCCCGATGTGATTTTTGTATGTGTAAAGGGGTATTCGATCGAGGAGGTATGTCCGTTCCTCCGCCAGATTGCGCGGCCGGATACCATGATCATACCGATTCTGAACGTGTATGGAACCGGCGGAAAAATGGCGGTTCGCATGCCGGGTCTTACGGTGGCAGACGGCTGTGTTTATATTGTGTCGTATATTTCCGCCCCGGGTGAAATTACACAGAAGGGCCCGCTGTTCCGCATTGTGTATGGCAACCGCGATTCAAGCTGCCCCGATATTTTCTTAGAGATTGAACGTGACCTGCGCGAGAGCGGGATTGACGTGATTGTATCGAATCATATTATCCGCGACGCGTTTCAGAAATTTTCCTGTGTTTCTCCGATGGCGGCCGCAGGCGTATTCTTCCAGAATACAATGGGAGAAATCCGCGAAAACCCCAGAAAACGACAGGTGTTTGCCAGTCTGGTAGACGAGATCGGCCAGCTCGCCCAAGCAATGGGAATTCCCTTTTCCACCGATGTGGTTCAGGAAAATCTCGAGATTCTCGATCGTTCCGCGCCGGACAGCACGACCTCGATGCAGAGAGATCTGCAAAAGGGTGGCCCGTCCGAAATCAACGAGCTGCTGTTCGAGGTGGTTCGCATGGGAAAGCGCTACCAGGTAGAGCTGCCCACCTATGAAATGATTGCGAGGAGCATGGGTTATTCCTTGGCATTCGACCCGATGTGGCTGGGCGGCCTGCAATTGAGGAACCATCTGGTGCGTTCCGCCACGCGCGACGGCGTGGAGAATGAGGACGGAACCGTGAGCGAACGTCAGCTGCAAATCATGCGCACGCTCGCGTCTCATGAGGTGGGGCTGATCATTACCGGGCATTTTTATGTACATCCGCGGGGACAAGCTTCCCCCTCACAAAATGGCGTGTACGACGGGCGCTTTTTGCCCGGTATGCGTCGCATGGCAGATGTGGTTCACATGGAAGAGGGCTGTATTGTTGCCCAGCTGAACCATGCGGGTGGCAACGCGGATGTAGAGGAGCCTGTGGCTCCGTCGGAACGGGTGTATTCCAAGGGTCGTCTGGCGCGTGCGCTGACGAGGGAAGAAATGGATGAAATCTGCGAGTGCTTTGCCGAGGGAGCGTCCCGCGCCTACCAGGCCGGGTTTGATGGCGTGCAGATTCACATGGCGCACGATTACCTGCTCAGTGAGTTTTTAACGCCGATGATGAATACCAGAACGGATGAATACGGCGGCTCTGCTGAAAACCGCTTTCGCTTTTGCGCGGAGATTATAGAGGCGGTGCGGCGTACCACCTCCGATACGTTCCCAATTTTTGTGAAGAATAACAGCAATGTTCAGGCAAACGACCGCCAGTATGAAGAAGACCTGCTGTACTACCTGCAGCAGATGGAAGCGCTCGGCGTTGCTGCCGCAGAGCTCTCCGGCTGTGACTTTACGCGGAAAAGTGCGAATGAGCGGACATACTATCTGGAGCGGGCGGCGCGGATGCAGCAGCAGCTCGAGATGCCTCTGATTCTGGTTGGCGGGGTGTGTTCCTTGCAGGACATCGCCAAGGTGATGGATGCCGGCATCCCGCTGGTTTCGCTCAGCCGGCCGCTGATCTGCCAGGGTGACCTGATTCCCCGCCTGTTGTCCGGAGAAAAGTCACGGTGTACCCATTGCAACCAGTGCTTTGCTCTGCCGCGTACCAGAGGAATCCGCTGCGTGTTCCACACGAAGGAAGGCTGATCCGTCACTCAAGCGAAAGGATAGGAAATGAACCGAAGACTTGAAATCATGGAGCGCGCGCCGGTCAGCAAAGCGCTGGCTTATTTGGGGCTGCCGACCATCGTCGGGCTTTCTGTCACTGGCTTTTACCAGTTGGCTGTCAGCTTTTTTGTGGCGCAGATGGGTACGCAGGCGATGGGAGCGATCTCTATCGTCTATCCGCTGATTCTGATCATGCCGGGGATTGGGCTTTTGTTCGGTAATGGCGGAGCAGCCTATATGGCCGAGCTGTTGGGCGCCGGGGAGAAAGAAAAAGCGGAAACAGTGCTGGCCTCTACCGCATTTTACTGCATCCTTCTCAGTGTGCTGACACAGCTGCTGCTGCCAATCATGCCTGTGCTGCTCGTTTCCATGGGTGCTTCCGCCGGCGTGCTGCCGCTTGCGGTGCAGTATGGTCAAATTCTCGTCATTTCGTTTTTGTTTCACATTCCTTCCGTCTGCATGAATAATCTGGTTCGGGCCGAGGGTAACGCGTCGCTGAGTATGATCTCTCAAATGACCGGTGCGGTGCTAAACGTGGCGCTCACGCCGCTGTTCCTATTTGGCTTTGGCTGGGGAATCCGCGGAGCCGCGGCCTCGGCGGCGGTGGCGCAGTTTGTGGCCTTCTGCATTCTGGCGCAGTATTACCTGCGCGGCAAAAGTTATTTAAAGCTCGATTTTCGCAAGGTGCGCTTTCAGTGGTGGATTCTGGAGCCGGTGCTGAAAATCGGAGTTCCGCTGCTGTGCATTAGCCTATTCCAGAGCATCTCAATGGCGGCTGCAAATATTGCCGCCGCGCCGTACGGCGACTCGGTGGTGGCGGGGCTCGGGATTGCCAACCGGGTGATCGGGATGACGACACTGGGGGTAACTGGATTTTCGAGAGGCTACCAGACCTTTATTTCTTATTGCTACGGCGCGGGCCGGCCCGACCGCATTCGGCAGGCGACCAAAACGGCGTATTTGTGGGGGATGCTGGGCGGTCTTGCGATTGCCGCTGTGCAGATCGGCTTTTCGGGCGAGATCGTATCCGCTTTTTCGAACGATGCTGAGGTCATCTCTGTGGGCGTTCAGGCATTGATCGCGGGCAGTCTGCTGTTTTTCACTTATGGCTTTCAGTCGATGGCGACCGTGTACCTGCTTTGCATCCGGTACAGCAAGGCTGGCTTTGTATTCAGCATTTTCCGGCAGGGGCTGGCTTTTCTGCCGCTGTTGCTTCTGTTTGACCGCCTGTTTGCGGTCACGGGAATCTTGTACACGCAGGCCGTGGCGGATGTTGTTACCACGCTGCTGCTTCTGCTGTTTTTGGCGGTTACCAAACGCAGCCGTACCGCCGCCTTGGCGGAGGCTGCCGGAAAAGCCGCATAAAATAAAAAACACCGCCCCGGTTTCTCCTCTGAACAACAGGGGGAAAACCGGGGCGGTAATGCTTTTTTAGGAGAATTGATTATTCGCGGCTGAAATCTGTCAGCTCCAGCCCCTCGTTGCGCTCCAGTGCCCAGCGGATGTTCCATTCGCTAGTGAACAGCAGCAGATGATGGCCCTTGAGATCCTGTATCTTTTTCGTGTCGGAGGTAACCGTCAGCGTTTTGGGGTCGAGGCTGTCATTGCTGTTCGCAATCCAGCGGATATATTGGTACGGCAAGGTCTCTAAACGAATATCTACATTGTATTCGTGCTTTAAACGGTATTCCAGCACGTCAAACTGCAGAACACCGACTACGCCCACAATCACTTCCTCCATGCCGCCGGCAAGCTCCTGGAAGATTTGAATGGCGCCTTCCTGTGCAATCTGCGACATGCCCTTGACGAATTGCTTGCGCTTCATAGTGTCCATTTGGCGCACGCGGGCAAAATGCTCCGGCGCAAAGGTGGGGATTCCCTCAAACAGGATTTTTTTGCCGGGCGCGCACAGTGTATCGCCGATGGAGAAGATGCCCGGATCGAACACGCCGATGATGTCGCCGGCGTAGGCTTCCTCAATGATTTCGCGTTCCTGCGCCATGATCTGCTGGGGCTGCGACAGCTTGATCTTTTTCCCCTCCTGCTGGTGCAGGACTTCCATGTTTTTTTCAAATTTGCCAGAGCAGATTCGCATGAACGCAATTCTGTCACGGTGGGCCTTGTTCATGTTGGCCTGAATTTTAAACACAAAGGCAGAAAAATCCGGGTCGAAGGGGTCTACCTCGCCGTCGGTGGTTTTGCGCGGCAGCGGCGCGCTCGTCATGCGCAGAAATTCCTCGAGGAACGGCTCCACGCCGAAGTTTGTCAGAGCGGAACCGAAGAACACGGGCGAGAGCCGGCCATGGCGCACGGCGTTCATGTCAAATTCGTAGCCCGCGCCGTCCAGCAGCTCAATGTCGTCGCACAGCTGCGCGTGCAGGTACGGCCCGATTAAATCCTTCAGGCCGGGGTCATCAAGGCCCGAAACAGTGGCCTCAGCCTCGTGCTTGCCGCTGTCGCCGCGAAACGAAATAATCTGGTTGCTGTTTCTGTCGTACACGCCCTTAAAGTCTTTACCACAGCCAATCGGCCAGTTCATGGGGTATGTTTTGATACCCAGCTCCTGCTCGATTTCCTCCAGCAGGTCAAAGGAGTTGCGCGCTTCGCGGTCCATCTTGTTAATAAACGTAAAGATCGGGATGTCGCGCAGCAGGCAGACCTTGAACAGCTTTCTCGTCTGCGCCTCCACACCCTTTGAAGCGTCGATCACCATCACGGCAGAGTCCGCCGCCATCAGCGTGCGGTACGTATCCTCCGAGAAGTCCTGATGCCCGGGGGTGTCGAGAATATTGATGCAGTAGCCCTCATATTGAAACTGCAGAACGGAGGAGGTAACAGAAATTCCTCTCTGCTTTTCGATTTCCATCCAGTCGGAAACCGCATGCCGGGAGTTCTTTTTTCCCTTCACCGAACCGGCGAGCGCAATCGCACCGCCGTACAGCAAAAATTTTTCAGTCAGCGTTGTTTTGCCGGCATCGGGATGCGAGATAATCGCAAAGGTTCTCCGCTTTTGAATCAAAGATCGATAGTCACTCAAGTCAGGTTCCTCCGTCTATCCAGTAGGATCAAAATACCTAGACAGTATACCACGCGCAGAGATAAATTTCAATTTTTCGTGCAGCAAAACGGGAAATTTGTAATAGGAGATATGAAAAGACGTTTTTCCTCCGTCTTCCTCAAAAAAGATAGCGACGGGGTACCGCATTGTGGTATGATAGAAAACAAGAATATTCTGCCCGCTTTTTCGGGATTCACACCTGTTTGCGGGCCGAAGCAGAAACCGGTAAAGGAGAGGATTTCTCATGGAGTTCAACGAATGGAAAGACCTGCTGAAGAGCAGCCGCAGCACACGCGGGTATGACGAAAGCCGCAAAATCAGCCGCGAGGAGCTGGTGCAGCTCGTGGACTGCGCACGCTATGCGCCGTCTACCATGAATATGCAGCCCCTGCGCTACCGCCTGGTGTGTGAGCCGGACGAGGTGGCAAAGGTGCAGGCGCTCACCAAATGGGCCGGCGCGCTCAAAGGGATTCATCTGCCGCACGAGGGGCACTGCCCTCCGGCGTTCCTTGTGATCTGCCACGATACGCAGATTGCCGCGGCCGGCCCGGGCTTTGTGCGCGACGTGGGAATTGTCAGCCAGACGATCGCGCTTTCCGCTCGGGTGATGGGGCTTGGCGGCTGCATACTGGGTGCGTTTTCCGCCGACGCGGTGAAAGAAGCGCTGGGACTGGACGCCCACCTACTCCCAATGCTGATCGTCGCCATTGGCAAGCCGGATGAAACCATTGTGCTCACGGAAGCAGAGAAGGGCGAGAGCGTCGCCTATTATCGTGACGAAAACGATGTTCATTATGTTCCGAAGCGCAGGCTGGAGGACGTTCTGATCTGATTTTTCTATCTTTCGATTCCTACCGGAGTCTCTTTTGCGTAAAAAGAGGCTCCGGTTTTTTTGCATTTTATTTTGGAACGGTGCGCACTCTACGGAGCGTTGATTGCCTGGCGGTGCGGGGTGCGATACAATAAGCGTACGAAATCAATGCACTTTTATTGTGTGGGCGCTTGACCCGTCAAGGAGCAAAGACGCATTGGGAAGAGATGGAGGGAGAAAGATGAAAGAAACATTAAAAAGAGAAATGAAGAACCAATATAAAAACAGTAAGCAGATTGGCGGGGTCTACCGAATCCGCTGTGATCAATCGGGCGAAGCTTGGGTTCACACCAGCGCAGATTTACAGGGAGCGAAAAATCGCTTTGCGTTTCAGTGCTCCACCAATTTATGCCCCGAATCGGCCATGTCGCCAGCGTGGGAGCAGTACAGGGCTGCCGGCTTTGTTTTTGAGGTGCTGGAAGAAATCGAAAAGAAAGAAACGCAGACACCGCGCGAGTTTTCGGAGGATGTCTCTGCGCTGCTCGAGCTTTGGAAGGAAAAGCCGAGCGAGGGGAGGGAACCGATTGGAACAGAATAAGAACATTGTCCGATTTCTGAACTCCGAGGGGAAAATTACGCAGCTGCCTCAGAAAAACAGTGTTCGGTTGGCGATACTGAACTATCTTGCGCAGAAGTTTGAGCCGGACCGCAGCTATACCGAGCGGGAGGTCAATGATCTTTGCGAACGGTGGCATACCTTCGGGGATTACTTTCTGCTGAGAAGAGAGCTGGTAGATCATGGTCTGCTGTGCCGGGAATCGAATGGGTCCCGCTATTGGAGAGCAGAAGCCGAATAAATAAAAACCTCCTTTTGTGATAATCGTATGGCTTCAGTGCCGTGCGAAAGACAAAAGGAGGTTTTTACTGTCCCAAAATATTAAAATTATTTTTTTATGAAGAAAAAAGTTTTACGGTATTATTTTGGTCGGATGCAGACCAGACAGTTTAAAGCAGGTGGAGCTTTACAGCGCGCTGGGAAGAGAATCCGCAGTTTGTGGATTGACCGTTAGCGCAGAGATGCTCTGCATTTTAGGTTCTGTTTCCAGATAAAAAACCAGTTTTCGCCAGATCTGCAAGGTCTGCTGAAACTGTTGGAAATGCGATTCTACGCTGCTGTGATACTGTTCCAGTTCATTGGAGATATTTAGAAAATCCGAACGCCCAAAATAGGCCGAAAGCTTCGGCAGGGTAGCGGCCAGCTGTTCCCGCATTTGCTGAATGCGGCTTTCGTAGGTATCCCGTTGTGTAATGTAAAGCAGCAGGGGCTTGTAGCGCACCCAGCCAACACAGGCGCGGTAGAACCGGTCAACCACAACATCCAGATCACCACATACGGGCTTCAGCCGGATGGGCAGCACGCCGTCCATCAGATGATTGTATGCGGAAAACCCATCATGGAAGGTGTAGTAGGGAATGCGAAGCACCTTGCAGTCTGCGAGCAGGGTGCTTAGGAAGGTGTCCTCTCCTCGGGCGCCGGGTGGGTTGTAGAAAGGGTAGACCCGGGCACTGTCTTTTAAATTGATGCACAGGTTTGATCCGGAAATGAACTTACATTTGTTCACTGACAAAACCTCCTGTGGCTCATTACTGGTCAGTATGGCTGTGTCTGCATAGGTGACGCCGCCCTGCTTCATCACTCTCTCGTGGGTGTCCCAGTTTACAATATCATTGCTGATCGCCTCAATAAAAGAGCGAAAATCCTCTTTTGTCAGGGTGGAATTGAATTCTAAGGACGGAATTGGAGAAATATAACCACAGTGGTGCCCGTGGGTGATATTGGCACCAGTGTTCTGCATTTGCTGCAAATGGGACAGCAAAATGTGCTGACCGCTCCAAACAGCCCAGTTGCGGGTATTGGTGACCGCCATCGGGTATTCGTCGTCATCCAGAAAAAGCAGGTAATCCATGTGGTTCTTCATAGCCCAGTAAAGCAGCGCGTTTCGTTTGCCCGCATATCCTCCTTCGAAAAACAGGCTTGCCTGCTCCGCAGATAGAATCCCTTTGCGTACCAAATCGCGCTTTTCCCGGTTAATTGCTATTTCTCCTAGAAAAAAGGCGCCGTCCAGTTCATTCAGCAGGTTGGGAGGGATGTTGGTATAATCCGTTACCTTCGTGCCCTCATACTTCAGGTCGTACGCCACGAATACATTCAGGCTAATGTTCCGGTTCTGCGTCAGCCCGCATTCGCGCCAGTTTAAAATGTTGGTTTTCAAGACTTTTCGAAAGCTCTTTCGTCCGGTAGCGAAACCGATTCCTACCTTTACGGTGTTTTGTTCAGGCAATGATCTCCACTCCTTTTCCTTAAAATAGAATTGTGAGGCAAAACCGTAAATCCGTTTCTGTTTTGCCAACCACACAAAGATAAGTAACAACTTTAATTATATATTGAAGTTGGTTATTTGTCAAATTCTGCAAAAACTGTAAGTGATATTTGTTCTGTTTTCCTATTTTTTTGATTTAGTTTTTTCTTTTTGTTTTTTAACGACTTCTAAATCTCGTTTAACCTGAACTTAACAAAGATCATTTAATATGAGAATATGCGAAAAAGAAATTGAGAAATTCAGGAGGAAATAAGAATATGAAGCAAAAAATGATGGCGTTGCTTGCAATGCTGTTGGTGGGAGCCACCGCGGCGACAGGTTGTTCTTCCACAGTAGAAGGAAAAAGTGATACCTCGTCCGCTGCGGCTGCGCAGTCTGCGGCATCCACTGCACAGTCCGCCGCATCTTTGAGCGGTAAGCTGACCCTGAACGGTTCCACTTCCATGGCAAAGGTGGTTCAGGCGCTGGGCGAAGGATTTATGGAGAAATATCCGCAGGTAACGGTAGAAAAAGGCGGCACGGGCTCCGGCGACGCGGTAAAGGCAGTCAATAACGGAACCGCGCTGATCGGCGACCTTTCCCGCAGTCTGAAGGACGAGGAAAAGCCCTCCGACTTTGAGATCAACCAAATCGCGATCGACGGTATTGCAATCGCGGTGAGTACACAGAATAAGGTTGACGGCCTGACAAGCGAACAGGTGGCAAAAATCTATACCGGAGAAATCACCAACTGGAAGGACGTTGGCGGTGCGGATCAGAAAATCACCGTCATCGGCCGTGAGGCAACCTCGGGTACCCGCGACGGCTTTGAGTCGATCTTCAAGGTGAAGGAAAAAACCAAATTGTCCGCAGAGCTTTCGTCTACCGGTGAGGTAGTATCAAAGGTCAGCAGTGATCCCGCTGCCATCGGCTATGTTTCTCTGGATTCCGTAAACGCTTCCGTCAAGGCTCTGAAGATTGACGGAGTAGCGGCTAGCGAGGCCACCGTTGCGGATGGCACCTACAAGGTGCAGAGACCGTTTATCGAAATCTATAAAAAGGGCAGCGACAACGAGCTGGTCAAAGCCTGGTTCGAATTCATTAAGTCTGACGAAGGCCAGCAGATTGTGAAAGACGCCGGATTGGTGACAAAGGGCTGAGCCTGACTGAACAGAAAAGCACCCGGTGTATCTCTGCGGATACCCCGGGCCGCTTTGGCATTAGGTGAAGGAGGGTAACAAATGGAGCGTACGATGAACGGCCAAGAGGGCCGGGAGCGGGAGCAAAAGCGCAACGCGGTGTACCGGTGGGTTGCCGCCGGGCTGGGAGCGGCAAGCATTTTGTCCTTTCTGCTGCCGTATATCACCTTTGTGTTCCGTGGTTTAAACTATACCGTCAGCGGGATTCAGCTGGCGTTTATTAAAGGATTTTGGGTGGTGGGGCCGCAGCAGAGCGGCCTTGTTACCATTCCGCTGGCGGTGCGTGCCAGTGTTGTGCTGGGCCTGCTTTGTGCAGTAGGCGGGCTGGTGCTGATTTTGCTGCGCAAAAAAACCGTTGTGGCCGGGCTGCTGTTTTTACTGTCCGGTATTTCTCCGCTGCTGGTGATGGCGGCCTCCGGCGCGATTCAGACTGCGGTGACAGAGCTGAATGTCAGCCAGATTGAAATGCGCTTTCTGTGGCCCTTTTTCTGCACGCTGCTGGGCGGGTTTCTCTCGTCTATTCTGGCGTTGCGCACGCAGGGGACAGAGCGGCTCGCAGAATCGGTGTTTCAGGTGTTTGCCTGCGTCTCCATCGGTTCTGTGATCCTGTTGACCATTTACATTATTTCCGCCGGTTTGCCCGCCATTCTTCAGATCGGCGCCGTACCGTTTCTGTTCGGAGAAAGCTGGAAGCCTGCGTCTGATATTTTTGGCATCCTGCCGATGATTCTTTCGTCGATTGCCGGTACGGCGGGGGCGATTGTCATCGGTGTGCCGGTCGGAATTCTGACAGCGGTGTTCCTGTCTGAAACAGCAAGCCCGCGTTTGGCTATGCTGGTGCGCCCCGCCGTGGAGCTGCTGGCGGGCATCCCGTCGGTGATTTATGGATTTTTCGGAATGCTCGTGATCGTTCCGGCAATCCGGAATCTATTGCCGGAGCATACCATCGGCGACAGCTTGCTTGCGGTCATCCTGATTCTGGCGGTAATGATTCTGCCGACCATCGTCAGCGTGACCGAAACCTCCCTGCGTGCGGTGCCGTCCGCTTTCCGGGAGGCTTCTCTGGCGCTGGGTGCCACGCAGACCGAAACCATTTTCAAGGTAACGATCCCGGCGGCGAAATCCGGTATTCTGGCGGGCGTGATTCTGGGTGTGGGGCGTGCCATCGGAGAGACGATGGCGGTTATCATGGTGGCCGGCAACGTGGCAAATATGCCGTCCTTGCTCGGTACGGTTCGCCTGCTCACCACCGGCATCGCAATGGAAATGTCTTATGCGTCGGGTTTGCACCGGGAGGCGCTGTTCGCCATCGGGCTGGTGCTGTTTGTGTTCATCATGATCGTCAACCTGTTGTTTAACTACATTTCGAAGAAGGGGGTGCAGATTCATGCCGAATAAATCCGGGGTACTGGAGCAGAGCGCTCCGAATGCGAATTTTGTCATGGAAGGCAAATCCCTTTACAATCGCCGCCCGAAGCCGATGGACGTTGTATTGAAGCTGCTGATCAACGGGTCAGCTTTTCTGTGCGTGGTGGTTCTGGTCGGCATTCTGGGCTATATTCTGGTCAACGGCGTAAGTTATATCAGCTGGCAGTTCCTTTCCACCCCGTATTCCGAAACGAAGGCGAATTTAAAGGGCATTTTGCCCATGATTATTAATACGCTGTACATTGTCGTGATTACCCTTCTGATTTCTGCACCAATCGGCATCTGCTCTGCGATTTATCTCACGCAGTACGCAAAGCAGGGCAGACTTGTAAAGGCAATACGCTTTGCAACTGAGATTCTCTCTGGAATTCCCTCCATTTTGTTTGGATTATTTGGGTATACCGTATTTTGCATCCTGTTCCGGCTGCAAATTTCGATTCTGGCCGGCTGCCTGACCATGACGCTGTGCATTCTGCCCACGATTGTGCGCACGACGGAGGAATCGCTGCTTTCCGTTCCGTCCTCCTATAAAGAAGGTGCGTTCGCACTCGGCGCGGGCAAGCTGCGCGTGGTTCTCGGCATTGTGCTGCCGTGCGCCATGCCCGGTGTGCTGACGGCGGTCATTCTCGCCATGGGGCGCATTGTCGGCGAGTCCGCCGCTCTGCTGTTTACCTCCGGCCTCGCATACCAGATGCCCAAGGGCTTTTTCCAGCAGATTTTCAGCAGCGGCCGCACGCTGACCCTGCACCTGTACCAAACCGCCAGAGAGGCGACTACGCCCGACGCTATGAACATTGCCTTTGCCACCGCGTCGGTTTTGCTGATTCTGGTATTTCTGCTCAACCGCTTAGCGGGGCTGCTATCGAGAACCCTGCGGAAAGGAACCGAATAATTTATGGCAACTAAAATTTCGATTCAGAATTTGAATTTGTTTTATAACGATTTTCAGGCGCTGCACAGCATATCGCTTGAAGTTCCTGAAAACCAGATCACGGCGTTTATCGGGCCGTCCGGCTGCGGAAAATCCACCTGCCTGAAAACGCTCAACCGTATGAACGACATGGTGACCGGCTGCCGCATTGAAGGCAAGGTCACGATCGACGGAGAGGATATTTACGACCCCCGCACCGATGTGAACCTCCTGCGCCGCCGCGCCGGCATGGTGTTTCAAAAGCCGAACCCGTTCCCCATGAGCGTATATGATAATATTGCCTACGGCCCGCGCGTTCATGGAATTAAGAACAAGAGCGAACTTGACCAGATCGTGGAGGAATCGCTCCGGAGTGCCGCCTTATGGGACGAAGTGAAGGATCGCCTGAAAAAGTCTGCCCTGGGCCTTTCCGGCGGGCAGCAGCAGCGTCTGTGTATTGCCCGCGCACTTGCGGTAGACCCCGATGTTTTGCTGATGGATGAGCCCACCAGCGCGCTCGACCCAATCTCCACGCAGAAAATTGAGGATCTGCTCGATGAGCTGCGCGGCAAGTATACCGTAATTATTGTGACCCACAACATGCAGCAGGCCGCGCGTATTTCAGACCGAACGGCTTTTTTTCTGCTGGGCGAGGTAGTGGAGTTCACCGAAACCAAGGTAATGTTCGAGCAGCCCAAGGATGAGCGCACGGAGCGCTATATTACGGGCAGATTCGGTTGATTTTTCCAGGCTGGTCTGATACTATAAAAAGACAAGCGCCGGCGGCCTGCGGCGGAAAGAGAGGAACAGATGGCGAGAAAAATGTTTGAGCGCGAGCTTCAGGAGCTTGCACAGGAAATGATCTCTATGGGGAACGACGTGGACGGCCGCCTGCTCGAAACGATTGAGGCCCTGCGTACGTTGAATTTGGAAAAAGCACGGCAGGTGGCGCAGAGCGATGACCAGATTGATATTCAGGAGCATCAGATCGAAAAGAATTGCCTGAACCTGATTGCACTGCAGCAGCCGATTGCGGGTGATCTGCGCATGATTGCGGCGTGCCTGAAAATTCTGACGGATATGGAGCGCGTGGCAGACCAGTGCGCCGATATTTGCGACATTGTCGCGGGCGGCGATTTCAACGGCAACAGCCTGGCGCAGTCGCACGTGGTGCGCATGCTGGAGGAGGCGCGCGGTATGTTCCGCCGCTCAATCGACGTGTTCATTTCCCGCGATGTCAAGGAGGCCGAAGCGATCTGCCAGTACGACGACATTATCGATTCCATGTTTTCCAAAATCATTCTGGAGGTCTGCGACATCATTACACAGAATCCCCGGAATGTGATGTGTGAAGTCGATTTGATTTTTATTACGAAATACATTGAGCGCACGGCGGATCACGCCACAAATATCGCCGAATGGGTGATCTACATTGAAAACGGCGTACACCCCGAGCTGAACCAAAAAATATAATACAAATTTGCGGAGAACAAATTTAACATGGCATTCTCCCCGCCGCAGGCGGGGAGAATGCCTGACCGGATTTTTTGCTAAAGAGATGATCGAGAGGAGAAAAAGGAATGGCGCTGGTTTATATTGCCGACGACGAACCGAATATACGCAGGCTGGTGGCTTTCGGCCTGAAGGACGCGGGGTATGAGAGCGCGGAATTTGCGGACGGAACCTCTCTTCTGGCGGCGGTGCGGCAAAAGCGGCCCGACGCCGTGATTCTGGATTGGATGATGCCGCCGCCGGACGGGCTGGCGGTATGCCGTATTTTGCGGGAAAGCCCCGAGGGCAAGCATCTGCCAATTCTGATGCTGACCGCCAAGGGCGAGGAATTTGACCGCGTGCTGGGGCTGGAGATTGGCGCGGATGACTATATCGTAAAGCCGTTCAGCATGAAAGAGCTGGCGGCTCGTGTGCGGGCCGTTCTGCGCCGCAGCGAGCGCGCGGCGCAGAACACGGAGGAAGAGGTGATCACCGGCGGCGGCCTGACGGTAGATATCGCCCGCCATACGGTGACGAAAAACGGCGAGCTGCGCGAGCTGACGGCAAAGGAGTTCGACCTTCTTGTCATGCTGATGCGCCACCGCGGCCGGGTAATGACGCGCGATGCCCTGCTCGACAAGGTGTGGGGCGTGGAATACTATGGAGATACCCGCACGGTAGATGTTCACGTTCGCTACCTGCGGCAGAAAATAGAAGAAGACCCCGAATCCCCCCGCCTGGTGCAGACAGTGCGCGGCGTCGGGTATAAATTCACGGAGCAGGAATAAACGACAAACGCCCGGTAAATCCTTTGACGTAAGATTTACCGGGCGAGGTATTTTGTTTTGCGGGTAATTTGTCTTACAGCGCCGTACGCTTCTGCGCAGGGGCGCTGGGGGCGCTTACGGGAATCTGGATGATACGGCTGACGGGCTTCCACACGACCAGTGCGATGCCAAAATCGATCATGCTGTGTACGATGGTACCCACGCCGACCATCACAAGGACGGAGAACGCAAAGCCTTTGTTGTAGAAGCCGCTGTTCAGCATTCCGCCAAAATAGAACATTGTGACAACGAGCGCCTCACAAATGGCATGAACCACAGCCAGAATCGAGCTGAACAGCACGGTTGTTCCGGGCCGCAAAAGAACGTTCGGGTACTTTTTCAGAATCAGGCAGCCAACGGCCACAAAGCCGAGGTGGCTCAGCGCGCGCAGCGCGATCACCGGCGGCAGGCCCGCAAAGAAAAAGCCAATACTGGTGCCGAGCGTAACCGCCACCGCCACCGGGGGCGAGATAAACAGCGCGATGAAAATCGCCACGTGGCTGGCCAGTGTAAAGGACATGGGCTCCAGTACGATTTTAGGCGCAAACATGGGAATGACAATCCCCACTGCGCACAGCAGCGCCGCAATCACCATCGTCAGAATTTTTTGATTTGTTTGTTTCATCTCAATCACCTCAAGAGTTTCATCATAGCAATGCCGCTATTAAGTGCTTTGGGTTACTTCCCCCAACCAGTGAAAGTAATAAATCATGTAAAATGAAATCAGCGACTATTAGCTTTACATGTGTCTTGACAGTATTGTAGAACAAAAAAGCGAAGGTGTCAAGACACCTTCGCGAAAATTTTATTTCCATTTGTATAATCAGTCAAATTCTCTCTGCTCCAGCAAATAGCCCCGCTGCGTCAGTGCGGCCAGTGTGTGGTCACGGTCCTGTAAACTGGAAAACGCGACGGTATGCAGGTGGATGCCCCCGGTTAAATCTGAAAGCGGGGCAGAGTTGCTGGCGTTCAGGCGCTCCAGAAAATCCTCAATATCATGGCGCGAGCCAATGCGCAGCTGCCCGCTCAGCTGCCCGTAAACGGCATGCTCTACTGTTACGTCCAGTACCCGGCCGCCGTTGTCCACAATCGTGGTCAGCTCATCCTCCATCTGGCTGCCGTTATGGCGGCAGGCAATGATGACGCGGTATTCTCCGGCAGGAACGTCGGACTCCAATACATAGCCCCGGGGTGTAGCCGCTATTTTCTCATTGGCGGCGCGCAGCAGGGCAATATCTCCAACAATGATCTGCCGGCTGACCTGAAACTGCCGGGCGATGGCCCCGGCGCTGACCGGCTGGCGGCTCTGCTGTAAAAGCTGAAGAATTTTTTCACGTCGTTCGGCTGAGGTCATTGGTCTTTGGCACCCTTTCTCATGGTCATTTGCAGATCGTTGTACAGCAATGAAAACTCTTATTATCATAGCATATTTTCTGGAAAAGTGATATGCTTTTCCCAACAGAAAAGGAGGGATTTGCGGGTGAAACAGAAAAAACGCATCCGTATCCATCTATTGAATGGCTCTGTCAAGCAGAGGCTGATGCTGTCGAGCGCGATCATCCTCTGCGCGGGCTTTTTCCTGGCGTTTGCGCTCGTGGCACTGCTGGTGCAGAAGCAGTATCAGGAGGAGTTTACGAAGCGGCTCGATGTTTCTTTGGCAATCATGGAGACGCAGGGCAGCAAAATCTGGGAGAATCCCCAGAAATACGCCCGGGACGAAAGCGACCGCCTGTCGGCTGTGGGGCAGCAGATCCGTATTACCGTACTCGATTCAAAAGGGAATGTGCTGGGGGACAGCGAGCAGCCGGGGAATGTGGATGACGACACCATCAAAGGCAATCACTTGAACCGGCCGGAGATTGTCGCGGCGGCGAAATCGGGGCGCGGGTACGATGTGCGTCTTTCCGAAAATCGTGGCGAGCGTTTTTATTATGCGGCGGTTCAGCTGGCGGGGCAAGGGTATTTGCGCGCGGCGCTTTCGATTGCGGATCTGGACCGTGTGACGGGGAAATTCTGGGTCGGCTCTCTGCTCAGTTTGCTGCTGGGCCTGATCCTGATCTGCACGGTTACCTGGTTTATGGCAGATCGCTTCACCCTGCCCATCCGGAATTTAACGAAAGTGGCGCGGCGTATTTCAGAAGGCGACCTTTCGGGGCGCATGCAGGGGCAGTATACTGGTGAAATTGGAGATCTGACCCATTCGTTTAATGTGATGGCGGAAAGCACCGAGCGGGCCGTGCTTCAGACACAGAAAAAGCAGGAGCAGCTGGAAGGCGTGCTTCAGGGGATGGATGACGGCGTGCTGTGCATTGACCGCGAGAATCGGATCGTGTTTCTCAACCAGCGCGCGCGTGAGCTGCTGAATGCCCGAGACCTGAAGGAGGGTGGAGTTCTGGACGGAAGCCTTCTCATCCGCCAGCTTGCCGACCAAATGCGCAGTGCCGAAAAGCAGGGGGAGCAAGAGGACGTGCGCCGCGTAACGCTGACGACCGGCGGCCCGAAGGAACAGCAGTATACCGTGTATATCGCTCCGATCCCCGGCAAGCGGGAGGACGGCGAGGTGGTGGCGGTAATAGCCGATGTGACCCGCATGCGCCGGCTGGAACAGCTGCGCAGCGAGTTTGTAGCCAACGTGACCCATGAGCTGAAAACACCGCTGACCTCGATTCGCGGGAGTATCGAGCTTTTGCGCAGTGGAGACCGGGATGAAGAAACCCGCCGGTATTTTTACGATGTACTGGATATTGAGGCAGAGCGCCTGCACCACCTGATCGACGATATGCTGGTGCTTTCACAGATTGAAAACGCCAAAGACGATCCTTCGGCACGCCGCTGCAATTTACAGGAGGAGCTGACAGCCACCGTAGAGCGGCTGCGCACCGTGGCCGAAAAGACTTCGGTTGTGCTGGAGCTGGACGCAGACCCTTCGCTGTATTGCGACTGTTCTCCCACACGCATTGGCCAGTTGTTCGGTAATTTAATCGAAAATGCGATTAAGTACAACGTCCCGCAAGGTACGGTAACGGTCACGGCCCGGCAGCAGCGGCATATGGCAATTGTGCGGGTGCGTGATACGGGAATTGGGATTGCCCCGGAGCATTTGGATCGGCTGTTTGAACGGTTCTACCGGGTCGACACAAGCCGTTCGCGCGAAATCGGCGGCACGGGCCTGGGCCTTTCCATCGTAAAGCATCTGGCGGCGCTGTACCACGGTGAGGTAAGTGTGGAGAGCGAAGTCGGCAAGGGCAGCACGTTTACGGTTCGTTTGCCGCTGTCTGCGGAATGACGGATTTTTTCCTGTTCGAAGCGCCCGGCTGCTCTTTGCAGAGTAATTTTTTCCTGCTTTTTGCTGCCTGTGTGCGGTTTTTGCAAGTTTACCCTATTTGGGATTGTGCAAATAATGATAAAATTTAAAAATGAATCTTATTTTTGTGTATTTTTGCAGGAAGCTAGTCTGCCTTCATGCAAAAAACCAACGCAAGCCGAAGTTTTGATGAAAAGATGATTGGCAAGTGGCAGTGTGACTGCCGGTGTGTGTGCCGGAATGTGAGAAAAAATTGACAGATGGCATAATAAAAAGGCTGAAACCGGTAAATAGTTACCGGTTTCAGCCTTTTTGGGGAGGAGTTGTATTGAAAAAGGTACGGCATCCGCCGTGGTCTTATAAACAAATTAAGGGAGATTTCAAAAAAATCTTTTTTCTTTATTCCTAGTATAAACCACTAAATCCAGTAAAGTCAAGAATTTAACAAAAGGTTAATAATGAATCTGCTTTTTTCATAAATTGCATGGAAAACCGATTTAATATTTATTATGATTGACACATTACATGAGAATATTCAAAAAGGAAAAATATTTTACATAATTTTCTTTTCTTGTATTTGACCCGATAAAATGCTAAACTTTTGGAAGAAATACATCTGTTGTGAAAAGATAAAAACAGAGATATCTCCCTCACCGAAGTCGGGGGAGATATCGTAATTATAAATCATTTGTTTTTATCAGTGATTTTGGATCAGAGTGAAAAAACGATCGGAGAGAAAACGATGCTTTTGAAAAAGAATGAGATAGTTGAAATGAAAATCACCGGAATGACCGCAGAGGGCAGCGGCGTGGGCCGGGCGGAAGGAATTGCCGTATTTGTTCCCGGCGCGGCGGCCGGTGACCGCTTGAGGGTTCGCATTTTAAAAACGGCCAAAACGTATGCCTTCGGAAAAATTGAAGAAATACTCGAGCCGTCTTCCGAACGGATTCCCCCGGACTGTCCCAGCTTTTTGCAGTGCGGCGGCTGCGCGTTCCGCCATATTACCTACGCCGAGGAACTGCGGGCAAAGGAAAGCCGGGTGCGCGACGCCATGGAGCGGATTGGCGGGCTGCAGAATCCGGATATCCAACCGATTGTTGGGGCGGAGTATACCGACGGCTACCGCAATAAAGCGCAAATTCCGATTGGGCAGGACAAGCAGGGAAATTTGATAGCAGGCTTTTATGCTAACCACAGCCACCGCATTGTGGGGTGCGACTGCTGTGCCCTGCAGCCAAAGCCGTTTGGGCAGGCGCTGGACGCGTTTCTGGAATGGGCGCGACAAAGCGAAGAGAGCGTCTATGACGAAACCACGCATCATGGCAAGCTGCGTCACTTGTACCTGCGCATGGCACAGGGTACCGGCGAGGTGATGGTCTGTATCGTGGTCAATGGGAACGGCCTGAAGGGGGAGGATTCGCTTGCAGAATTGCTTCGCCAAAGGGTGGATGGCCTGAAAAGCGTACTGATTAACAATAACAGAGAGGATACCAACGTTGTGCTGGGCAGGCGCTTTCGAACGGTCTGGGGGCAGGATTTTTTGACTGACGAGATGTGCGGGCTGCGATTCCGGATTTCTCCGATTTCCTTCTATCAGGTGAATCACGCCCAGGCTGAGCGGTTGTATGCGCTGGCAGGCGAATATGCCGGCCTCACCGGGAAAGAAACCGTGCTGGATCTGTACTGCGGTACCGGTACGATCGGACTTTCGATGGCAAGCCGCGCCGGCCGCGTCATTGGTGTTGAGTCGGTGGAGCAGGCGGTAGCAAATGCCCGCGAAAATGCGCAACTGAACGGCATTGAAAACGCGGAATTCCTCTGTGGGGATGCCGTAGAAGCTGCGCAGCTTCTGGTGCAGCGAGGAGAGCGCCCCGATGTTGTGGTTCTCGATCCTCCCAGAAAGGGCTGCTCGCCAGAACTGGTCCGTACCGTGGCCGATATGACTCCGTCGCGTATCGTTTATGTTTCCTGCGATCCTGCCACCCTTGCGCGCGATCTGAAACTCTTCCATGAGCTCGGCTACGCCGCCGGTCCGGCTACCCCCGTGGACATGTTCCCAAGGACGAAGCACGTAGAAGCGATAATTCTGATGACGTATTGTGTTGACAAGACAAAAAACGAGGGTTAAACCACAACATGTAGTGGTTTTCGGGTGGTTTTGGGGCTAAAAAACAGGCTAAAAAGTGCCGTTTTTGACCTCTAAAAAACAGCGAAAATATAGATGACATAGGGTATTTCATAAGATGTACCGATAAAATTGAATAGTACGCACGCAAATAGGCAGTGGATAATTATAAAATCCACTGCCTATTTTTTATGCCATAAATTTTGAAGAAAGGAGTTTTTCAAATGTCAAGATATTTTTTATACGGCACAAGATTTTCTGAATTTGAACAGATGATGATGCTTGTGCCAAATTTCACCCCAAGAAAGAGAGGACTGATTATTATGGAAAATTTAACGGCTGAGAGCAGCCAAAGTAATGCAACCTATAAAAGATTGGTAAAAAATTGTTTTGGAACCTTTCGTCATCGCTACTTGAACAAGCGATTGCAAAAACTCATTCAGAGCTTTAATGGTGGGTGGTTTTTAACACCTGCCCACGAGCAAAGATTTATGACCATCTGCAAACCCCATACCTCTAAGAAGGTTTGTGCGATAATCTATCTGATTTCTGCCGATGAGGATTTATGGAATCGTGCCTTGGGGAATATCCATTCCGACGAGGTAAGTTTAATGGATATTCCCCTGCGAGGGATCAGTACGGATGGCTATGCGTTGTATCAGACAGCGAGAACAATTGCTACAGGAAAAGAATATATCCATATAAATGAAATTGCCGATGAACAGCTCATCGGCAATTTTGCATTTCGGGCAATTATTCATGGTGTCTTAATTGCAAAGAATGGGAGCCACATAGCACAAAATAATATTGGACTTTAGTAGTCCCTATTTTTCATAGCTCATTAAATCAGTAATACTGCAATCCAAAACATAGCAGATACGAGTGAGTACATCAATATCCATTCGCTCGATATTACCATTGTACCATTTATCAGCTACTTCAAACCGAACATTGGCAAGCTTAGACAGCTTACTCCGTGTCATATTTTTTGCATCCATGATTTCTTTTACATGGAAGTTAATTTTGCCATAATCTTTCATTTCAAAAATCGAGTTAGTATTATCCATATTATTCACCTCTCTACATATAGTCTATATGTAAGATTACATCTTGACTATTTACATTTATATAGATACTATGTATATAGTATTATGCGAAAGGAGAGATATTATGCAGTTAAAAGAACATTCCCTATGCTTCACAGGACATAGGAGCGAAAAACTACCGAAAACGGCAGAACAACTGGAAACATTGAAATTAGGACTATGGGAGAAAATCGACAGGGCAATTGAAAACGGCATCGACACCTTCTACTTCGGTGCTTGCTATGGCTTCGATTTGATGTGTGCAGATATTGTGGCAAAGCGAAAACGAGTGATCAAAATGAGTGACCCCAAAAACATTAAGCTAATTGCAGTAGTTCCATTTGAGGAACAGGCTGCACGCTGGAAAGAATCAGACAGAGAAATCTATTATGACACCCTTCCCCAGTGTGATGAGGTCATAACATTAAATACCCACTACAAGCAAGGCTGCTACCATGAGCGTAATCGCTACATGGTGAATCATAGCAGCAGACTGATTTGCTACTATGATGGAAGCGGTGGAGGGACTGCTTACACCGTAAAGTATGCAGAGCATAAACAATTGCAAATTATAAATCTATATGAAGCTTAAATAGATGAGTCACTTCACCAAAAGGAGTGGCTCATTTTTTACGCCCTAAATCAGAAATGGAGGAACAATAATTGAATATTAGAATTAAAACCGAACATGGTCTGACAGGTCTTGAATTACCTTGCAGAGAGGAAAAAATTGCAGAGTTTTGCAAGGGCCTTGACACCACAAACAATTCCAAAACAGAGATCACAGTAGACTATGTTTATCTGAATGACCGTGCCAATGCACTTCTCTCGGGAAAAACCTATAACCTTGATAAGTTAAACTATCTTGCAAAAAGGTTGGACAGCTTCGACAAAAATGAATTAACTACTTTTTATGCCGTAGCCTACAGCGAAAAGAACAATGACATCGACAGGCTCATCAACCACACTTTTAATACCCACTGTTACAGCGTTGTGAGGGATTTTAGCGACCTTGATTCCATAGGTAAGGATATGTACCTCACCCAGCAAGGTGGAGTAACTATGGAGGAATTAAACCGACTGGATGGCGAAGGCTATTTCAAAAAGGTGCTTGCCGATAACCCCAATCCCATAGTTACCCCATATGGCATTCTCTATAGAAACAAAAATCAGTATGAGCAAGTGTATGACGGCAGCCACTTCCCCGACTATTTATGGGACGATAATATGGGAACCGTCACAATCAGCAAAGACAGCGTCAAGGAATATCTCTATCTGCCCTTTGCTGAAAGCGAACTGAATAAAGCAATGGAACGGCTTGGAGCTGTCTCTACATCCGAATGTGATGTAGAGCTTGATAGTGAATTTTTAACCGACCAAATTCTCGCATCTATTACAGAGGGAGAGCCGATTGAAAATAAGTTGATGCAGCTATCCTATTTCAGCGAAAAGTATGCAGAGCTTGGGACAAGGGAAAAGCCATATCTTGATGCCCTTGTAGAATGCCTTGAGCCTCGCACAGTAAAAGATGTAAATACCATTATGAACAGCCTTCATGAGTTTGAAATCTTCCACGGCATCCATACCGCAAAGGACTATGGCAGATATATGATCATAGACAGCGGTCACTTTGAGTATGATGAAAACCTTGAAGAATACATCGACTTTGAGAAATATGGAAGTCACAGGCTGAAATGGGAAAACGGAGTTTTCACTGATCAAGGATACATTCTCTACCACGGCTACAATATGGAGCTTACCAATATGCTTTCGGAAATCGGCATAGAGGTTGAACCGCAGGAAACCCAAACGCTTAAGCTGTATATGCCCCTTAGAGCCACCACCTACTATGATGAAAATGATTATGGTGATCTGTATCAAGTGGATTTTGAAATAGAAGTATATCCCGAAGAACTTGCTGAATATGAAGAAGAAATTTTAGAAGCCATTGAACATAACAGTCTGCCGGAAGAAAAAGAGCGTGGGCTGATGAAGTATTATGGTGAAAATGATTCGGTTAATGCCAAGGTAAAACGCTATGATTTCTCTGTTGAAAATGTTCGTGGCAAGCTTATGGGTATAGCCACCTTAGTGTTAAATGCTCCTCTTGAGGATAAGGAAATGGAGAAAATAAAAGAAGAAATTTCCGGGCAAGCCAGTGATGGCTGGTGTGAGGGTTTTGAGCAAAGAGAAATCAAATGTAACGGAAAAGAGATTTATGTGAGCTTCTGGCAAAGCAAAAATTGGAGCTTGCAAACTGCCGAAGAACTTGGTATCAGTGAGCCAAAACAAGAACTGACTATGGGAGGGATGTAAAATGCGTGGATTTCCCACACAAGAACAGGTAAATAAAATCAAGGAGCAGTACCCCATTGGTACGGTCATTGAACTGACAGCAGATATGGATGACTCCTACCACCCCATCAAGCAAGGTATGCGTGGTGAAGTAATTGGAACTGACGATATTGGCACCTTGCATATGAAATGGCAAAATGGGAGTGGTCTTGGAGTGATGGTTGGTGAGGACAGCTTCAAGGTTATCTCAAAACCCGAAGAACAGGAAATGGAAACCTCTAAAATGGAGATGGGAGGTATGAGCCTATGAGAGTCTTAAAAGCACAAGTCTACAACCCCGAAAACGAAGCCTTTGCAGATATTGAGCTTCCTGCAAGCTATGAGGAATTAGCGGATTGCTTGCAGATGATAAACGGCACCAACGAGAGCTGTGCTGTTAATGTTAAATACTTCCTTGGAGATGTGGATCTTCTTCAAGGAAGGGAAATACAATCCTGCAGCCTTTATGAGATGAACTATTTTTCCACCTTGATAGATAAAATGCAGGAGCATGAACAGCTGCAATTTGCAGGTCTTGTGGAATGCTATAACCCTGAATATCCTCAAATGAAAGAGATCACCAACCTTGCCCTTAATGCTCCCACTCTCGACTGTCATCATGCTCCTGCCACTACCGATAAGGAAATCGGTGAATTCTACATCGACAATGAACTGCTTCCACAGCTTGCCGACTTGGAGAGCCTTTCCGATGAGCAGTATGACTGGGTATGTGACCACTTGGATAAAGAAAAAATCGGTAAAGAAATGCGTGAACAAGAGCATGGAGTGTTCACCTATGTAGGGTATTTCGTAAAAAACGAGGAAATCAAGCAGTTCTACAATGGAGAACCTGTTGTGCCAAAGCCCTGTGATTACATCTTCCGATTGGAGATTGCCATTGTGCCCCAAGGTGATGAACCAAACGATCAAAATACCATCAGCCTAAAGCTACCCGCAGCCCAAGCGGATATTCTAAGAACCTTGGAGGAAATAGGTGCAAAAAGTATGGATGACTGTTGCTTCTACGGATATGAAAGCCTTATCGTCCAACAGCTTGCTGATTGCTATGGCGACAATGAAGATTTTAATGCACTAAATCACCTTGCTGAAAGAATCAATCGGTTTGACAATGACAACCTTGTAAAATTCAAGGCAATGCTTGAAACTGTGGAGTGCAAGGATATTGAAACAGCAATTGTGGTTTATGAGCATATGGATGAATTTACCCTTGACCGTAGCTGTACCACAGCCACCGATTATGTGGATAAGGTATTGGAAAACCTTGACCTACCCATGAAAGAGAAAATCAGCAACTACCTATCTACAGATGGGTATGGTAAAGCCTTGATGAAGCACAACGGCATCGACAAAACTTCATATGGAATGTTAATTCCCAATGACGGAATCAAGCTGTCTGAGCAAATTCAAAAGCAAAATGATTGTGTGGAAATGACTATGTCTATGTAAGACAAGAAAACTGAATCCCAAAATATTGGCCGTCCTATTGGTGCAGATGCACTGATGGGGCGGCCTTTTTTGTTTTCACGGAAAGGAAGATAGAAATGCATGAAATAAAGATTTTTGAAAACGAGGAATTTGGGCAGGTACGAACCCTGCTTATTGACGGCGAGCCTTGGTTTGTGGGTAGGGATATAGCTGAGATTTTGAAGTATAGCAATACAAGAAAAGCAATTGCTGATCATGTGGACGATGATGATAAAACCGATGGGGTAACGATTCGTGACTCCATCGGCAGAAGTCAGAAACCAATTATTATCAATGAAAGCGGTCTATACTCGCTCATTCTGTCCAGCAAGCTGCCTGCTGCTAAAAAGTTCAAGCGTTGGGTAACCGGCGAGGTTCTGCCCTCCATCCGAAAGCATGGCGCATACATCACCATGCCAAAGCTTGAAGAAATTATGGCTAACCCCGACAGCTTGGAGCTTCTGCTCAAGCAGCTTCTTGCAGAAACACAGAAAAACAAGGAATTAGAGCAGCAACTCACAGTCCTTATACCCAAGGGTGAATATTATGACAGGCTGATTGAAACTGAAATGCTCACCAATCTTCGTATTACCGCACATGAGCTTGGTATCAAGCCTATGGCATTCACGCAATTTCTTTTGGACAACAAATATGTCTATCGGGATACACACCAAAAAGTGCTTCCCTATCAGCCCTATGTCCATGATGGCGTGTTTGTAATTAAAGATTTTCGCAAGAACGGCTTTCACGGTAAACAAACGCTGATTACCGTATATGGCAAGCTCTATTTGCTGACAGAACTGAAAAAAGAAAACCGCATTTAAGGCCGATTGTTCCGCTGTTTTTACAGCAGAGCAGTCGGCCTTTTTTTGTGCCGTTTTTCATCTGAGGGGGTGATAAAAATTGATGAAAAGCATTATCAGCTGGGTGGGCGGCAAAGGCAAGCTCATGTGGCTGATTAACCTACTTGCTCCGCCCAGGTATGAACGGAGCATTGATGTGTTTGGTGGCAGCGGAACAGTGACATTAAACCTCGACTGTCCCCCAAGTACCCTAAAGGTATATAACGATTTCAATGCCAATCTTGTGAATCTCATGCGGTGTGCCAGAGATAAGCCGCTTGCACTCATTCGTGAGATTGGTTTTTTAACCCTTAATGCCCGTGATGACTTTGAGGTGTTTAAGCGTTTCATTGCAAAAGAAGAATTTACCGAGGAAGATTTAAAGCAGGAGTTAAAGCTCACGGAAATTATGCTCTCGCCGCCAAGTGTAGCAGAAGCCAAGGAACTGCTCCTTGCCAATGCAGAGGAAAAGGATATCAAGAGAGCCGCCATTTATTACAAACTGCTTCGTTATAGCTTTAATGCCAATGGCGATACCTACGGTGGCAAACGATGTGATGTCCGCAGGTTCTTTGTGGATATTTGGCGGTTTAACCGTGCCTTTTCGGAGGTCACCATTGAAAATAAGGACTTTGAAGCCCTTATCAAGCAGTACGATAGACCGAATGCCTTTATCTATTGCGATCCCCCGTACTATGATGCCGAGGGATTTTATGCCGTGGCATTCCCAAAAGCCGACCATATCAGGCTTAGAGATGCACTTAAGAAAGCACAGGGATATGTCATGGTCAGCTACAACAATTCAGCAGAAATTATAGAGCTTTACCAAGACTTCTATATTTTCCATACTACAAGACCAAACAGTATGTCCCACAAGGAAGGAGATGTTTATGAAGAACTGATTATCACCAACTATGACCCAAGACCATATCTCCAAATGAAAAATCACCAATTAAACTTGTTTTCTTTTATCAATCTTTTGAATGAAGGAGAATACAAACTCATCCACGAGCCTTCATCACCTTTGAAGGCTTAATTTTATTTTATAGAAAGAAGGAATTTCAATGAAAAACAATCAAAACAAGGGCTTAACCGTAAGCAATGAAGCAATTACAAAAGCAGGCTTGGGAGATGAAATTGCAGTCATCCACACAAAGGGCGCCATCGTCATCGCCAATGCCAAAATGACAGCAATGGAGCTGATTAAGACCATTGACTCCCTTGCGGAAATCACACAGGGGTATCTCTCCATCTTGGCAAAAAACTGTGGTGAGTGCGATGACTGCGGTCACTGTGAGGATTTGGACTTTGAGGGTATCCACTTGCCCGATGCGGTTTTGGAGATTGCCGGAATCCCCGAAGGAACAAAGCTGAATGCCTTTGTGGAGGAAGATGCCGGTATCATTCACATTGAGCCTGCCGAGTACGACCATGACATCTCCGATGTGCCGCCTCACTTGCTTGAGCTTTTCTCCAATTATGGTATCTGCCTCGGAGAACTTGATGCACTTTTGGTAAAGGGGGAGCTTCTGCATGGATAAAAAATATGTGTATCCCTACAGTCTAAACGAAGCCAAGCGAAACGGTGAAATGGAACAGTACCAAGAATCTCTACGAGAAAATAACCGCTGTGCTGACTTTATTGAGGACACGATCAATGCCAATTTTGACGGTTACCACTTAGGTCACGATGTTGCAAAAATGGTGATTGCAGAGTTTGGCTATGACAGAGTGAACTTCGTCCTTGCAAATACCCTGCAAGAGCTGTCCCACGATGGCAGATTTTCGAGGGATAACAAGGAGTGGGCAAAGAGTATCTATATCCCCGAAAATAAAATTAACGGTATGAATGCCAATGCCGAGTTCCGTGTGGACAGCCATCCCGCTGTCCTTGACGGCTTTGTAAACCAAGCGAGAAAGGAATATCAGAGTCTCAATCTATGGAATTACACCCACTGCAACGACAAAACCCATCTTAACTACACAGGCAGAGTGATGGTACTCAATCCTACCTGCTTAAAAGACGATTACAAGACACCTCGTGATCAGCTTGTTTTATGTGAAGGTGGTTTTGGCTGCAGTCCAACGGCCAGCGGCAGAAAGGTGTTCGGCAGATTTCTTTCAGACGGAGAAAAATGCCAGTATGGCCGCAGTGACTATATCGGGGAGCTGAAAGCCGAGCTGCTCCCCGATTGGGCAAGAGAAAAAGTGCAGGAGATGACAAATCAACAGCAGTCCTCGCCTGTGATGGGAGGGATTGAAATGTAGTAGATTGGAGGAAATCATGGAAAGTGTAAAACTCAAAAACAGCCTGATTTACTATTATGGCAGCCCCTCAGGGTATCTGAAGGATGGCACGGCGAATATTGATACCATGTTTCAGTGTGAAGAAATCTTAGCTTGGTGCAAAGATAAAAAGTATCAGCCTTGCTTTTCTGAGGGTATCTTTGAGAGTCTTGCGAGGAAGGAGGATGTATCACAGTTTATGAAAAATGAAGAATCCCTAAAGAATGTCCGAATCTGGCAATTAAAATCCGATTCGGATTTTTCTATGCGCTTTATCTCCTTTGATGAATTTGAGAAGCAGTTCGGGCAGCCGGACAAGAACAGTTATGAAGTGATCTTTGATGGCAGCTTGCCCACCAACAATCTTGATGCAATCTATGAGATTTGCAACATCAACCACCCCGATGGCTACAGGGGTCACTCTCTTTCCATGTCCGATGTAGTGGAGCTGTATGACGAAAACGGCAGTGAATTTCATTATGTGGATCGGTTTGGATTTAAAGAGATTGGCTTTGAAGCACAGGAGCAGTCCCCGCAATTTGATATGAAAATGTAGCCGTAGTTTCTATGGTGTACATTTTCTATGGTGTTGCGGAGGTTAAGAAAAAAATGCAGTATCCACAAAACGATTTCAAAAAACAGGAGGAAAACAGATGAAGCAGAACGATGCTTTGGCTCTTGATGTAAGAGTCAATCCCGCCCAAAGCGGTGACAAGGTAAAGGCTTATGCCTCGGTGAATATCGGCGGTGCCTTTGCAATCAAGAACATTCGTATTATCGAGGGCAGCAAAGGGCTTTTTGTGGCTATGCCCAGCGTGAAAAACCATAAGGGAGAATATGACGATATTTTCTTCCCCATCACCAAGGAAAGCCGAAAAGCCTTTAACGATGCAGTTTTAACTGCCTATGAGCAATCGATGGAAATGGCAAAGAGCCATGAACAGGAGCAGAAAACCGAACCCGAAATGTCCATGTAAACCTATAAACCAAATAAAATTATTGGAGGAAAAATACTATGAAAACCATTAAAAACATGATCGCTAAGGCTAAGAATGCAGTGAACAATGCAGCCGTTAAGGCAACCACCTTTCTTATGGTTCAGAAGAATAAAATGCGTCTTGCGGTGGCGAACAACAGCGGTGAAAATTATGTCGATAGTGCCGTAAAAATTCTAATTGCTGTGGTTTTGGGCGGCCTGCTCCTTGCCGGTCTTTACGCTTTGTTCGGAGATGTGGTTATGCCTACGCTAAAAACCAAAATTCAGGAAATGTTCAACTACGCAGGTTAAGGGGGATTAGAGTATGAGAGAAAAGCTGAAAAAGAGCGCCTCTCTGCTCATTATCCTTTGCCTTGTTCTCTCTGTATTCGGGGGCAGCGCCTATGCTGCCCACCGATACTTTGAGGATGCCAAAGGACACTGGGCGGAAGATGCGATCAAAACACTCACCGAGCAGGGTGCAATTGCAGGATTTCCCGATGGGCTTGTTCATCCCGATGAAATTATCACAAGAGCAGAGTTTGCTACTTTGCTTGCAAGAACGATGACCGATACCGTTAAAGCAGACGCAAATACCGCTGCGTTTACCGATATTGGCGGTCACTGGGCAGAGCAAAGCATCCACTATTTGGTGCAGCAGAAAATTATCGACACCGATGATTATGAAAATAAGCTGTTTTCACCCAACGAGCCAATAACTCGTTTAGAAATGGTAAAAATGCTTGTTCGTGCCTTGGGCGATAACTGCCATAGCAAGGACTGCATTTGTGACCTTGATTTTACTGACATCAGTCTCCTTGAAAAAGAGGATAGGATGTATCTTTGCATTGGCGAAAAATATTTCATTATCAAGGGCTACCCCGACAAAACAGCCAAGCCAAACGATAACGCTACCCGTGGCGAAGCCTTTGAAATGCTTGTGAAAGAGGAAGAAGCCAAGGATAAAATAGAGCAGGAAAAGCCGCCTGTGATCAAGCCGGATGAAAAGCCTTCCGGTGGTGGTGGAAATGGCGGTGGCGGTTCGTCCTATGTCCCAGCTCCGCAGTTTAGCTTTACACTTCCCAAAAACAGCTATGTAGGCGAGGAAGTAAAGATTTCGCCCCAAGCCAAATATGTAAGCTCGGTTTCATGGAGCATCACCAAGGACGAAATTCCAGTGGAGCTGTCCTCCGTCTTTGAGGGCGAACTCAATAAGGATGGCGGTACACTGAAAGCAAAGAAAGTCGGTAAATATACCATTACCGCTACTGCTAAAAACAGCCGTGGCAGAGAGGGCACTCATAGCCAAACGGTGACGGTATATCCCGTAATTACAATGGATTTTACTCTGCCTAAAACCGCACACACCGACACAACAATTCCTGTAGAATTGAAAATCCAAAACCTTGGTCAGAACACTGTGGTATGGTCGCTGACACAGGACGGAAAGGCACTTGAGCTTGAAAAAGCCATCGCCGGTGAGCTTACCCATGCAGGCGGAACAATTCAGTTTAAGGAAAAAGGCAGTTATGTATTAACCGCCAAAATTACAGATGAAATCGGCAAGGAAACCACTGTTTCCAAAAACATTGACATCTATCCCGTAGCCGAAATTAAGCTGACACTGCCTACAATTTCCCACACCGATAAAGCAGTCACCTTACAGACAGAGAGCAAAAATACAGAGGATTTGACAGCAGCTTGGACACTGACCAAGAATGGTGTGCCTGCGGAGTTACAAAGCCAAATTGAGGGCGATGTGAGCCTCTCAGACAGCACCATTCGTTTTAAGGAAAAAGGAGTCTATCAACTTATAGTAGCCCTAACGGATAAAACTGGTAGAACCTTTACTGATACTGCAAAAATCACCATCTACCCTGTGGGTGCTGTAGGCTTCTATATTCCGAGCATTCTCCACACTGATGATACTGTAAAGGTGGAAACCACCCTTGCAGAAATCGGAGAGAAAATTGCCACTTGGACTGCCACTAAAAACGGCAAGGAAATTCCTCTATCTGATGCCATCACAGGAACACTTACCAATGAGGGTGGCAATATCCGTTTCAAGGATAAGGGCGAATATATCCTCAAATGCTCATTTACCGATGACGGTGGCAGAGCCTATTCCTATGAGCAAGCAGCAAAGGTCTATCCCGTTCCCACTGTTACCTATACACAGCCAAAGCTCATTCATACCGATACCAAGGTAGCCATCAATACCACAGGCACAGACTTGGACGGACTTAGCTTGGAGTGGCTTGTAGACAACAGCTTCGGTTATCAAGACTGGGACACCTTTGTTACAGGAAATCTTAATAACGAGGGTGGAAATATTTACTTTAAGCGAGCAGGAATTTATGAGCTTGTGGCAAGAACCACCGATGAAACAGGCAGAGTATTCCTCTTTGAGCCTAAGAACAAAACCGAGGTGCTGCCGGTGCTGACCCTTGGCTTCGAACTCCCCGAGGTTGCCTACACCGATACCCAAATCGACATTCGAACCAGTGGTCACAACAATACTCTGCCAATGGAGTGGTCACTTACTAAGAACGGAAAGAGCATCGCAATATCCTCCGCTACTGATGGGGAGCTTAATAAGTTAGGTGGAAAGGTGCGTTTTACCTCTCACGGTGAATATGTCCTGACCGCCAAGATGGTGGATCTTCTTGGCAGAAGCTATTCCCACAGCGAAAGCATCACCATTATGCCTATCGTAGATTTTGCTTTTACAATGCCCACAACAGTGCATTACGGCAAGTCTTTCGAGGTTGCAATCAGCAAATCTCAACATACAGAACAAGCAAATGCGGTATGGACTTTAAGCAAGAATGGTGAATCCTGCTCCTATGTTGGCGAGCTTTCCAAGAATGGAGGAACAATCGCAATCAATGACATTGGTGAATTTACGCTGACTGCGGTTGTCACCGATATCTTGGGCAGAGAGTGCCGTTATTCCCAGAGCATCACGCTGACCAACACCCTGCCGGTAATCAGTGAAGTTAACGCAGTACCGACAAGAACAGTAAAAGACGGCAAATTCCTTGTAAAGATTTCTGCCAATGCTACCGATGCAGACGGCGATACCACCACATTGGAATGGCAAGGCAGAACCGAGGGCGATTACTATGCTGTTGGTACGCACACAATCAAGGTACGAGCAAAGGACAGCACAGGAGCCTATGGTGAATGGATAAACAAAACCTTTGAGGTGATCAATGCCGCACCTACCATCAGCGCGTTTACCGCATCCCCGACAAGAACAGTAAAAGACGGCAAATTCCTTGTAAACATTACTGCTGTTGCCACCGATTCAGACGGTGATGATGCTACATTAGAATGGCAAGGCAGAACCGAGGGCGATTACTATGCTGTTGGTACGCACACCATTAAGGTACGTGCAAATGATATTGCCGGAGCATATTCCCAATGGATAGAAAAGAGCTTTACTGTTGTGAGCAATAATCCTACTGTAACACTCACAGCAACACCTACCCGTACTGTAAAAAACGGTAAGTTCCTTGTGAATATCTCTACTACAAGCAATGATGCTGATGGAGATGCTATTACCTTGGAATGGGAAAACAAAGCAGCCGACAACTATTATGCGGTTGGAACCCATACCATTCGTGTCCGTGCCAAGGACAGCACAGGAGCTTATTCCGAATGGGTAAGCAAAACATTTACTGTGGCAAACTCTGCACCCACTCGCCCTGTGATTACAAGGACACCAAACGGCAATAGTGTAACACCGGGAACAGCGGTAACCATTACCGCCAGCAGCACTGATCCAGACGGCGATGCCATCACCTATGTGTGGGAAAATCGCCCAGCAGAAAGTTATGTCTATCCTCTTGGAAAAAATGTGGTTCGGGTAAAAGCAGTGGACAGCACGGGAGCAGAGTCTCCTTGGGCAGCCATCGTGTTCTTTGTGGCTGACGGAAATGGCAGTGGTGGTATGACATTGACAGGACCCGACTCTACGATTTTGGAGAACGGTATTGAGGGTGCAACCATCACCAAATACACCTTTACTGTTCCGCCGGTCAGTGGACACAACGGCAATGATTACGGTCGAGTGCGTGGATACAATGTGCTGACCAAGCAGTGGGATCAGCTTGACTACGGCACCACTTCAAACGGCATTACCTTTGAAAAGAGCCTCAACAGTGGTTTGTATTCCAAGCTTGAGTTCTATTATTTTACAAATCACAATTGCATGTATGGGAAATCAAACATCACCTACAGCGTAGAGTATTTCTTTGAGTAAATGCCTATGTCCAGTGTCGTTATTCAAGCTATTTTGTTCACAGCATTACTCATTTATGCCGCCGTAAAAGATGTACAGACAAGAGAAATATCCCCATACCTTTGCATAGGAATTGCCTGTTTAAGCCTACTTGATTTTTATCCCGAAAATCTTTTAGGGCTTGGCATCCCCGTTATTCTATGGGTGTGTGCTACATGGATTTGCCCGGAACAGCTTGGCGGAGGCGATATTAAGCTGACTACTGTCGTAAGTGTTCTAATCGGTTTTACTGCTACTGCTTACGGAATCATCATCGCATTTACCTTAGAGCTGCTGATATTTCAACAAATCAAAAGGAAACTGACAAAGCAAGGGGCATGGAACTACGCCATGCCTCTTGCTCCTTTTTTAGCCGTAGGATTTTTAACCACATATTTTATGAAATTAGGAGGACTAACCATATGAGAAAAATTAAGAACAAAAAGAGCATCGTGGCACTTTGTGTCATCGTTCCTATTGCCACAGCACTTGCCTTTGTGCCGAAAATCGTGGCTGAATGCAAGAAAAGAAAGTATACATCTACATCGTTTTAAGGGAGGTTTGTAATGATGAAATTTATGAAAAACAGAACCGTAGTGGGAATACTTTGCATTGCCTTGTCCCTGCTTATTTGCTTTGGAATTACACCGCTTTTCAATCAGAGCATCAGTCAAAAGGTGGAGATTGTCCGTGTGGCAAAGGAAATTAAGACAGGCGATGAAATCACAAAGGATATGGTACAAACCGTAGAGGTTGGAGCATATAACCTGCCCGAAAATATTATCAAGACCAAAGAAACTGTGATTGGCGCATTCGCAACCGCAGATTTTGCTGTGGGTGACTATATCCTAAACACCAAGGTGTCGCAGACTCCTGCTTATGAAAATGCCTATCTCTACAATCTTGATGGCACAAAGCAAGCAATTTCGCTCACCCTTAAAACCTTTGCAGGTGGTCTTTCCGGCAAGCTACAGTCGGGTGATATTGTCTCTGTCATTGCTGCCGATTTCAGAGAGCAAGGGTTGACGGTCATTCCTCCCGAGCTTAAATATGTGGAGGTAATCTCTGTGACCGCACCCAGTGGCTATGATGCCAACACAGGCGAACAGACTACTGGCGAAGATGAGCGAGAATTGCCCTCTACTGTGACGCTTCTTGTCACTCCTGAACAGGGCAATATCCTTGCTGAATTGGAAGCCGAGGGCAAGAGCCATTTGTCCCTTGTGTTCCGTGGTGATAATGAAAAGGCACAGCAGTTTATTGCAATTCAAGAGGAAGTGATTAATAAGTTGCATCACCCTGAAATCTCAGCAGAATCAAGTGTATCGCAGGATGAGAACCAGCCTGCTCCGGAGACAAATGTGCAGACTGGAGAAAGCGAGGGTGAATAATGAATTTTATGAAAAACAGCGTATTTAAGAAAACAGATAAGGCAGAACAACCCAAGGAACAGGTTTTGCATGGCGGTGTCCTTGCTGTTTGGGGCAGTCCCGGCAGTGGCAAAACCACTGTGGCAGCCAAGCTTGCCAAGCATCTTGCTGACAAGCGAAAAAATGTGGTCTTGCTTTTGTGCGATATGACAGCACCCATGCTTCCTTGCATCTGTCCACCCTCGGATTTGGAATGTGAGAAGTCCTTGGGCAGTATTCTTGCCGCCCCTCATGTCAATGAATCCTTGGTGAAATACCATATGATTACCCACAAAAAGATGGATCATTTGACTATCTTGGGAATGCTGAAGGGTGAGAACGAATATAGCTACACCCCATTCGGAGAAACGCAGGCAAGAGAGCTGATTGAGTCTCTTCGCAAAATTGCACCATTTATCATCATTGACTGTGGCAGCTATATTGCCAATGATGTGCTGTCCGCAGTGGCACTTCTCGAAAGCGATGCGGTACTTCGTCTTGCAAACTGTGACCTAAAATCGGTCAGCTATCTGTCCAGTCAGCTTTCCACCTTGCAAAGTGCGGGCCTTGACTTTGAAAAGCAGTATAAATGTGCCGCCAATATCAAAAGCAATCATGGCATAGAGCATATGGGCGGTGCTATGGGAAGCCTTAGCTTCAAGCTCCCACATTCTGAAGAACTGGAACAGCAGTACCTTGAGGGCAATCTCTTTTCAGATTTAACCCTAAAAGATAGCAGAGATTTCCGCCGTGAGCTTGAAAAAATTGTAAAGGAGGTATTCGGCTAATGAAGTTAGGTAAAAAGCGAGGAAACTCCATCTTTTACAAGGATAAGGCAATCACAGAAGCACTGCAGACTCAAGAACTCCACGCAAAAGTTAATGTTGTGCAGGAACGAGCCGAAGAAATCATCACAACCGAAAAAGAAAATATTGTACCTATAGAGCTGGGCGTTAAGAAAAACACCCACTCTATTTTTTTTGCTCCTGAAAGCGAGGGTAAGGACTTCTCATCTGTACTAAAAGAGGTACAGGAATACATCTCAGAAAACTATGCCCAGCTCATCACCGACAGTACCATTGAGGATGCCAAGGAGCAGATGAAACGCTATATCTCCAAATTCGTCATGGAAAAGCGAATGGCTGTTAAGGGTATGACCTGCAATGAACTGATAGACGCCCTCTATACCGAGATGGCAGAGTACGGATTTTTGACCCAATATATCTTTGGGAAAAACATTGAAGAAATCGACATCAACTCGTGGCAGGACATTGAGGTGCAGTATTCCGATGGGCGAAATGTCAAGCTGGACGAACACTTTGACTCCCCTGAGCACGCCATAAATGTGGTGCGCAGAATGCTCCATGTGTCGGGAATGGTCTTGGATAATGCCAGCCCCGTTGTCCTTGGACATCTTTCCAAAAACATTCGTATTGCCGCTATGAAAACGCCCATTGTGGACGAAGATGTGGGTATCTCTGCCTCCATTCGTATCGTAAACCCACAGAGCATGAAGAAAGAGGACTTTGTAAACACCGGAACCGCCACAGGCACCATACTTGACTTCCTGTCATCTCTCATTCGCTATGGCATTTCTGTCTGCGTTGCCGGTGCTACATCCAGCGGTAAAACCACTGTCCTTGGCTGGTTGCTAACCACAATTCCCGATAACAAGAGAATTTACACCATTGAAAATGGTTCCCGTGAGCTTGACCTAACACGCTTTCAAAATGGCAAGGTGACAAATTCGGTAATCCATACCCTCACAAGGGATAGTGAAATCGAAAGCCAGAAGATTGACCAAATCAAGCTACTTGACATGGCTCTTCGTTTCAATCCTGATATTGCGGTGGTTGGCGAGATGCGTGGAGCTGAAGCAAATGCAGCACAGGAAGCCGCCCGAACAGGCATTGCGGTGCTGACCACCATTCACGCAAACTCTTGTGAAGCCACTTACCGCCGAATGGTATCCCTGTGCAAACGAGCCGTGGATATGAGCGATGAAACCCTCATGCAGTATGTGACCGAAGCCTATCCTATCATTGTGTTTTGTAAGCAACTGGAGAATAAACAGCGCCGCATGATGGAGGTTATGGAGTGTGAAATCCTGCCTAACGGCGAAAGAGTTTACCGCACCATTTTCCAATATGTCATCACGGAAAATCGCATGGAAGATGGCAAATTCATCATTGACGGTCACCATGAGCAAAGAGCCTCTATCTCGGAGAGCCTTTCTAAGCGACTATTGGAAAACGGTATGCCTTTGGCACAAATCGAAAATCTAAAAAGTGAGGTGAAAACAGCTTGAATATAGTTTTACTCCTTGCCTGTGTGGGAATGATCACAGGCTTTTTTATTTTGCTTTCCATTACACCAACCGAATTTACAGATGGTGTGTTCTCAAAGTTGTTGTCCAATTCCAAGAGTTTAAAGGCACAAATCAATGAAAGCACCAACCGTAAAAAGGTTGGCTTTTTCAAACGAGAGATTACCGAGGTACAAGAGATTTTAAGGGTGACAGGCAGAAGTACGCGGTTCCCCTTTCTGTGTTTGTTTTCACTGGCACTCTTTTCAGTGGGGGCAGCTATTGCTATCGGCTTTGGCAACTTCTTCGCCGTACCCGTCCTTGCGGTTGGAATGATGATGTTACCATTTTGGTATGTGCGCTTAACCCAAAGCCACTTTAAAAAGGACATTTCCGCAGAGCTTGAAACGGCACTCTCTATCATTACCACCGCTTATCTCAGAAATGAGGATATTGTAACGGCTGTGGAGGAAAACATCGGATATCTTAACCCTCCAGTACTATCGGTGTTTAAGGCATTTACCTACCGAATTAAGATGATTGACCCTGACATTGTAGCAGCACTCAGGGCCATGCGAGATCAGATTGACAACGCTGTGTTCCATGAATGGTGCGATGCCATGATTTCCTGTCAGTACGACAGAAGCCTTAAAAGTACATTGACGCCTGTTGTCACAAAGCTATCCGATATGCGGGTGGTAAATGGGGAGCTTGAAAACTTGGTGTTCGGTCCACGAAAGGAGTTTATCTCCATGCAGGTGCTGATGCTCTGCAACATTCCCTTGCTGTATTTTCTCAACAAGGATTGGTACCACACCTTGATGCATACTGTGCCGGGGCAGATTGTTCTTGCAATTTGCTTTGTGATTATGTTTGTATCAATGGCATTTGTGGTAAAGCTGACACAGCCAATCGAATACCGAAGATAGGAGGTTCAAGATGCAACTTTTAATTTTACTCTTTGGCACATTCTTCGGTTTGGGATTGTTCTTCGTCCTTGCCGATGTGCTGAAACTACCCAGCCTTGCCACAGGCAAAGCAATGCTCACCGCAACCAAGCAAACAGGCGAAAAAGCAAAATCCGTAGATGCAATGATCACTGCGTGGTCGGTGAAACTTGCGAAATATCTGCCTATGGACGAGTATAAAAAAATCCGTATGCAGCACACCCTATCGGCCGCAGGCATGAAAGAAACACCGGAGGAATTTACAGCCTATGCCATACTGAAAGCAGGATTGATTGCACTGGCGGTAATCCCTTGTCTGCTTGTTTTTCCTCTTCTTGCTCCGGTAGTGCTGTTCCTTGCGGTGATTGTTTACTTCAAGGAAATACGCAAAGCAGGTGAAAAGCTCGCAGCAAAGCGAGAAAAAATTGAAGTGGAACTGCCGAGGTTTGTTGCTACCATCACCCAAGAGCTAAAAGCAAGCCGAGATGTCCTCTCCATGCTTGACCATTATAAGAAAAATGCCGGTGAGGACTTTGCCAAGGAACTGGATATTGTAACTGCTGATATGCGTTCAAGCAGCTATGAGGCAGCACTCACCAGATTTGAGTCAAGGCTCAACTCGCCTATGCTTTCCGATATTATTAGAGGACTCATCGGAGTGCTTCGTGGTGATGACGGCAGTATGTATTTTCAAATGCTATCGCACGATATGAAGCAGTTGGAACTGCAACGCTTAAAAGCTGAAGCGATGAAAATCCCACCGAAAATCCGAGTGTTCAGCTTTTTAATGCTTATGTGCTTCCTCATGATGTACATGGTGGTTATCATCTTCGAAATTATCCGCTCTCTTGGCGGAATGCTGTAGGAGGTGGCAGTATGCAAAAACTACTAAAACCACTGAAAAACAACCGTGGTGAGGGATACATTGATGTGGTCGTGCTTGTCTTGTGTGCCATGCTTGTTGTGGCACTTGCGGTTAAGGTATTCCCAGCCTACATTGCAAAGCAAAAGGTGGATACCTTTGCCACTGAGCTTATGCGTGAAGCAGAGATTGCAGGCAGAGTCGGTTCAGAAACAGCAAGACGAGAGGAAATCCTTGTTGAAAAGACAGGGATTGACCCCGATGTGGACTGGTCACGCACAGGCAAGATTCAGCTTAACGAGGAAATCACTGTGGTGGTAACCTACCAAATGGATATTGGACTATTTGGTGACATCGGCTCATTCCCCGTAACCCTGCGTGGTGAGGCAATGGGAAAAAGCGAGGTATATTGGAAATGAGTGGCGAGCCGCCACTGGCAATTCGCACACCCAATCTGTGCAAATCCAAACCAATGTGCCTGCGACAAAACCTCGTGGAAAGGAGAAAAATGATAGAAAAATTATTGAAACCCATAAAAAACAATCGTGGCAACGGTTATCCTTTAGCCGTTGCCATTACTCTTGTTTTGGTGATGATTTTTACAGGCATTTCAGAATACTTTCGTTTGATGATTGTTGCCGAGGGTGTTCGTGATGCTCTGCAAGATGCTGTCATTGCAACAGTCACCGAAAATTATGATGATGTCTACCACGGAGTGCGTGAGGGATATTCAGGTGGGTATCAGCCACTGTCCGATGACTTTGAAGAATCGTTGGATTACGGCGATATTTATGCTAAAATGGATACAATACTTGGCTTATCCGTGGAAAACGGATACCATGTCAAATCTGCAAGCGATACCACCGAAGTTCAGTTTCGAATATGGAATCTTGATGTTAATATCGAAAACGCACCCCTTGCCACATCAGATCGTGAGGGTTACAGATTTCAAGTAGACAGTTCTATTATGCTTGAAGTTCCTGTATCCTTTGGAGGAAAGCTTCTGCCGCCCATGCGAATTAAGGTGAAAAACAGCGCCGGTTATACCCCTAAATTTTAAGTTTCTGATAACTTGGAATCTTTCAGTAGCTATTACTTACTTTCTATGGTAATGTGTGGCTTAACAAAAAAAGAACGGAGGAAACCCCTTATGAAGAATATGAATGAAAAAACAAAGAAATGGCTTTTTATTGCCGGAGGTTTTGCCCTAAGTGCTGTCCTCGTGGTGGCAATCGCAGGACAGTTTAGAACAGTCCCCATTCAGGATGTAGACATCCCGTCTCAGAGCAGCAGCTCCCAAGATGTGGTGGTGGATACCCCTGATATCACAGAAAAAGAGGATGGTATTACGGTACCGCCTATCCAAATCCCACAGGAATCTGAATCTGCAAACGGTGTGGACAAAGGTACCGAGCAGACCATTCAGCCGAATACATCAGAAAAGCCTAACTATACTGAAGAAGAACTGAAAAATCCAGATCAAAAGCCCAAGGGTGATAAGGTAACCGAAAATGACAAACCGCAGGATCACGATAAGGTTGAAAAACCTGTTACATCACCTAAGACCGATAATCAGCCTCAAGGCGGAGATAAAAAAGATGGTCAGATTTATGTGCCGGGCTTCGGTTGGATAGATGACATCGGTGAAGGACAAGGAACTGTCGTTGATGGTGATGGTGACATCAACAAGCAGGTCGGTATCATGGGAGAATAGAATATATCAAGTAAAGGAAATGCACTGCAAAAGCGGTGCATTTTTTCTTTGCGGAAAGGAATCTCAATGAAAAAACAATTGATTGCAATGTGCCTTCCTCTTGTCTTAGCTTGCTGTTTTTCTGTTCCTGCCTTTGCAGTCGGGGATGGAAATATTGATGCAGGAGGGGGTGGTATGGGTGAAGGCACCAGCTCTAACGTGTGGTCTCCGGGCAATGATGGTGTACGAGTAACGGTAGTAAAAGCAGAAAACCATTCACCCGTGACAACACCCATTGATTTAACAAACAAATCACCGACTAATGTTCGGGTTCATTTTGGGAAAGTAAGTAAACTAAGCTATAATGGTGGAGCAGGATTAACGCCAAGTCAAAGTGCGTATGCATTTGTTAATCCCGTGCAGCCAATGCCACGAATTGTAAGTACAAATGGGAGTAATAACATCGAAGCAATTAAGAAATATTTTTGCTCCGAATATACAATTAAAAGAATTGCTGATATTACAGGCATGGACTACGATGTGTTAATCGGTGGCAAGTATAAGCTACTTCTTGAACCTTTAGCGTTTTACAAATTTGAAGGAGTCATGATAGCCACGACTGCTACTGAGGCCGCCATGTATGATGAACAGGTCGGGGGTCTTCTGCGAAAACGCATGGTGTCGCTGTCTCATAAGAATCTGCCTCTTGCCATGTTTTTGGAGGTATCGGATTTAGGCTACCCGGCTTGGGGAGGAAGTACCACCAAGGCAGCTTCTAATGCAGACATCAAATCCTCCCTTGGGCTTGGTGTTGTACGTTTTACAGAGCAACCAGAGCCTCCTGTTGTTTCTGCTTATGATTACGAGTACAGGGTAAACACCGAGGTTATCACCGCAGTAACTGTTAGTGGTGGGCAGTCTGATCCCGACACACCTACAAGAGTCAGCTTCAATATTGGCGGTAAAACCTATAATGTGGGCAATGTCTATTACCCCGAGGGCGATTCACAGTTGGCATGGGTAAAATGGACAACACCTGCTACGGAGCAGGATATGGTGATTCATGTATCTATTCGTGGCCCCGGCGGTACAGACAAGACCACCATCAACTGTAAGATTATTGACCTTGATAAAAACCCACCTCCAAACCCTGTTGCCGATGACCGCAACGACAGTTTCAAGCAAGAATCTGTTCCACAAAGGGCAGAAAAAGACCGAGCCGATTGGACGGTATGGGACCCGTGGTGGCAGGAATATTGGGTTTGGCACGGTGATGATGAGGACGGATTTTGGTGTGATCATGGGTGGTGGGAGTTCGATTTAGGCCGCTATTATGCAAGCCTCACCTCATCTATGAGCATCAAGTGCGATGACAAAAATCCAACAGCAAATGGTCGTGTAATGAAATCGGGCTATGGCATTAATCAGACTGCAACTGGCAGTATTCGTACTAACCAAAGCGCGGCTGTTACACAGCCACAGAACAGTGTCAGCTATTTCCCAGAGTTTAACTACCAAACCTATTGGCGCTTGTTAGAGCGTATGGGTGGCGGTAGATTTGAATTTCAGAAGAATAACTACTCCACCTATAAGAATCGGACACATTTCTCACCGATTTGGATGCCGGACGGAAAATATGAGGTGAACACTTGGCTCATTGATGGATGGACTCCTGCGGGAATGCTGTCTGCAAATCTCACAGACAGTTTAACAATCCGTGGATCACTTTGGCAGGATTGGCATATTGGTCCCTTGCAGCCTTAAAACAGGAGGAAAAAATGGCATACGAACGCATTACATCACCACCCGAGGTACTGTATCACTACACTAAAAAAGAAAATCTGCCACAGATATTGGCAGATGGAAGAATCCGAAAATTTCATGACAAAGAATGTTGGTTTTGTAGTTCTGTAGAGAATACGCTCAGACTCATGGAACTGACTGTTATGAATGAGGGTGGCTTATATATTGGAGTAGATGGGCTACCAAAGCGATATCCTAAATTTCAGCCCGATGAGTATGTGATCTTAGAGCTTACCCCACGATATCAAAATGGTGAGTGGGTAAAGTGGAATCAAGAAATAGATAGCCGATGCTCTGCCGAGCAGAAGTCTCTTGCAGAAGAATTCAGCAGCTTAAAAATCGGTTATCGTGGTGACTTGAAATTTCAGTCAGAACCAAAAGCTATAGAAATAAGTGAAGCCTTACAGATGAGAGCAGCAGAAGCTCCCACCATGCAAGGCTTTTGCTATTGAAAGAAAGGTGGATACAATGTATGAAGAATCATAAAAAGTTAGCAACTGTTCTTGTGGTGGCCCTTCTCTTTTGCCTGTTTTGCAGCACTACCGCATTTGCAGCAGGAACAGGCGATGTTGCAGGGGCCATTGAAAGCACTTGGAACGATGCCTCAGGGCAGATTAAAACCGTAGTAAACAAGGTGGTGTTCCCTGCAATTGACCTTATTTTGGCAGTGTTTTTCTTTGCCAAATTGGGGCTTTCGTATTTTGATTATCGAAAATCAGGTCAGTTTGAGTGGGCAGCTCCGGCAATTCTTTTTGCTTGCTTGGTGTTTACCTTGACTGCTCCGCTCTATATTTGGACTATACTTGGTATGTAGGCGAAAAAGAGCAGACCAACTCTTTTTATAGAGTCGGTCTGCTCTATAAATTATGGAGTGCTACAAGCAGATTTGAATAGCTATCATCATTTTCTATAAACTCAAACACATCCCTTGGACAAATGTCAAAATACAAAAACAAGTGCTTTGCATTCTTCCGCGAAAAGAAGTATAATGTATTCATCTATTATTCCCATGAAAACAGGTGAAGCATATGGATTACATAACGGTCAAAGAAGCTGCACAGAAGTGGGGTGTCTCCACCCGCTCTATTACCTATCATCTTGTGGATGGACGCATCCCAGACGCTGTGAAAAAAGGAAACCTTTGGCTTATTCCCGCAGTCGCCGAAAGGCCTGCGGATTTGCGCAGGAGAAAGAAAAAGCGATGAAATTCGCTGTCCTTTGCAGAATAAAATTATGGCAGGTGAGAATATGAAAAATCGGCTAACACAATTTATCAGCACATTTTTTGGCACCGGTCTCGATTTTCGGGTACGGTTGTTTAATGTACTGGCCATGGGCGGAACCGTCATCAGCTTGGCTATGGCTCTGGTTGGCATTGCAATAAAAACAGGGGCTGGAAATATCATGGCTAATTTCATTTCAGCCGCCCTCTCCTACGCCTTGCTCTGCTATTCCCGGCGCACCGGTCGGTACCAGCTGTGCTATTTCATCACGATTGTCGCCATTTTTCTGGTGCTCTTCCCGATCATGTTCTTCTCGGCGGGGGGATACCATAGTGGGATGCCCAGTTTTTTTGTATTTGCGGTGGCCTTTACTATCCTGATGTTGGAGGGGAAAAGGGCCATTGTGATGTCAGCTCTCGAAATTCTCCTATACCTTGCCATTTGCATGATTGCCTTTCGCTATCCTCACTTGGTCAATGCTTGGGACACGGAGCCAGACTTGCTCGCAGATGTGATGGTGGGGTTTGTGTCGGTCAGCGCTGTGCTTGGTACAATGCTCTATCTCCACTTTAAGCTCTATAACGAGCAGCAAAAACGGCTTGACGAACAAAACCATATCCTGGAGAGGGCCAGCCGTGCGAAAACAGAATTTCTGTCCAATACCTCCCACGAAATGCGCACGCCACTGACCGTTATTTCGGTGAACATTCAGACGGTGGCAGAAATTTTAGAGGACATGGGTGAAGCGGTAAAGGATGGGGAGGCAGCGGAGCTGCTCCAAAACGCCCAGAGGGAGATTATGCGGCTGGCTCGCATGGTAGGCGGGACGCTGACGCTGGCCGCCATGAGCGAAAACACAGACAAGCAGGCGGTGGATTTCTCCACCCTGCTGCGCAGCAGTACGGAAATGTTCACCCTGCATCTGCAAAAGGGGGGTAATACCCTGACTTCGGAAATTGCGGGAGGGCTGACCGTGTTCGGCAATGCGGATCTGCTGGCGCAGGTGGTAGCAAATCTCCTGCAAAACGCAGGTGCCTACACCCAGCAGGGCGAGATCACTTTAAATGCAGAAAAAGCCGGGCATGAGATTCTGATTACGGTAACGGATACTGGTGCGGGCATTTCTGCCGAGCTACTGCCCCATGTGTTTGAGCGGGGCATCTCTGCCGGTGGTACAGGCTTTGGCCTGTATCTTTGTAAGGCTATTGTGGAGTCCCACGGCGGTCGAATTTGGATTGAAAGCGAACCCGGAAGCGGCACAATCGTAACTCTTGCCATTCCCACTTATGAAGGACAGTATGGAGGTGAAGGAGTATGAAACGGATTTTACTGGTGGAGGACAACGAGCAGATTATGCAGGGCAATGAGCGTATGCTTAAACGGCGGGGCTATGAGGTTATCACGGCACTGACCCTTGCAGAGGCCCGAAGCGCCGTTCAGGCACGGATGCCTGATCTGTTTGTGCTGGACATTATGCTGCCAGACGGGAGCGGTCTGGATTTTATGGCAGAATTTAGAAAGTATTCACAAGTACCGGTGCTGCTCCTGACCGGACTGACCACCCCGGAGGATATTGTGCGGGGGCTTACGGCGGGGGGCGACGATTACCTTCCCAAGCCTTATGACTTTGGAGTGCTGCTGGCACGGGTGGAAGCACTGCTCCGCCGTGCACAGCAGGTGCCGGAGCATATCCACAAGGGCAGGCTCCGCCTTGATGTGACGGCTGATGAGGCAACCCTTGACGGCGCTGATTTGCTGCTATCCCAGAAGGAATTTGCCTTGCTGCTGATTTTCGTACAGAACGAGGAGCGTTTTATCAGTGCGGAATATCTGTATGAAAAGGTGTGGAAGCATCCCATGTTGGGCAACAGCAATACACTGAAAACGACAATTAACCGTCTGCGGGACAAAATCAAGAGCAGTGGTTATCGAATTGCATGGTCTCGTGGTGAGGGGTACTGCTTTGAGAGAGAATAGGATTTTGAAATAATCAACACCACCCGTTGGGTTAGGAACCATAATACTTGTGGCGAGAGTAACAATTTTGTTACTCTCGCCACTTTTGATTTTATGGCATGGTAAAATTATACACAGATTATAGTAGACTTTAACCTTTTACGAATCGTGTGTTTAGACGAGGAGGTGGCTATGGAAATGCTATCTGAACAAACTGCAATGGAGCAGTCAAGAATTGTCCGTGTAGAGGCGTTTGATGGAGACACCTTTGGAATTACGCTGGAGAGCGGGCATACCGTCCTGCTGGAACTGGAGCACAGAATCAAAGAACCTGCCTTTGCCACACTGATCGAAAGCAGGGATTTCTGCAAGCCCTATACCGACGGCAAAGCAATCTGTTGGCCCGGTGGGGTATCCATCTCGCTGGAGGAGATTTTAGGGATGCTCTTGTCTCATGGGAATGTAACACAAAACCAAAATAATTATGAGGAGGAATAAGCAATGATAACAAAACGAACAAGCAAAACACTGTCTTTGTTTCTGGCATTTTGCATGGTGTTTACCCTGCTGCCGACGGTGGCCTTTGCCGAAACCGGTGATGTGGATTCCGGTGTGCCTTTAGGCGTGAGCAGCATCATCACCGAATTTGCGGCTTTGGAGGATGATATTGCCGAACAAAATGTTGATATCGGTACAGTCAAAGATGAATTAAAGCTGCTAAAAGAGCTGGCGGTCACCGTCATCGAGGGCGGCGATACCGCAACTGGCAGCGATGCAGCAGCAGAAACTCAAACTACTGTGGCAGTGTCCGATTGGACTGCCGAACCGGAGTATAATGGCGAAACGGCGGGTATTTACACCTTTACCCCAGTGCTGGATTTGCCCGAGAGCTTGACACTGGCGGAGGGCATAACTGCACCGACGATTACCGTGGCGGTGGAGCAAAAAGCGGTCACGCAGATGGCGCGGGGCGCTGTCTTGATGCTTAGTAGCAGCGGCAATACCATTCACCTAAGCGACACCAATCCGCTCACAAGCGGCACCGGCTGGAGCTACGACAGTGGGGCGCAGGTCTACACCATTGCAAACAACGCGGATGTGGTCATCACGGGTAGTAACGCGGGCAGTCAACGGCGTGTCGAGGTTGCTGCGGATGCGGTAGCCACAATTACGCTGGATGACGCAAGCATTTCTGGGCTTGGTGACAACCAATCGCCACTGCTGCTGAAAAGCGGTGCGGAAGTAAGCCTTGCCACTGCGGGCGACAACATCCTCAGTGCGGGAGGGAATTGCGCAGGCATACAAGCCCCCGCAGGCACAACACTGATAATCTTTCCCAACGAAACGTGGTCGTTTACCGTCACAGGCGGCACGAATGGTGCGGGCATCGGCGGTGGTGAAAATGAAGCGGGCGGCAACATCACGATAAACGGCAATCCAGTCACAGCCATAGGCGGCGCCAACGGCGCGGGCATAGGTGGCGGTGCGAACGGCGCAGGTGGCAGTGTAAGGTTAAGCGGTTGGGTCACAGCCATAGGCGGCACAAACGGCGGCGCCGCTATCGGCGGTGGTTCCGGTAGCAGCAACCATGGCTCTCTTAGCTTTGGCAGTTACACAAATTTCCGCTATTGGACGAACACCTCAAACTCCGACCCCGGTGGGACGGGGACGCATAACAGCACCACCGCTTTCCAGGAAAGTAGCCTGGGTATATTCAAATTCATAAGAATAGAGCCGCAGGCCCCACCAAGCAATATCATCGACCTAAGCGAAAACTACCCCTCCACAAGCGGCACCGGGTGGAGTTATGACAGTGGGACGCAGGTCTACACAATTGCAAATAACGCGGATGTAATCATTACAGGCAGCAACGAGTTCAATCAACGGTGCGTCGAGGTTGCGGTGAGCGCGAAAGTCGCAATCACGCTGGACGGCGCAAGCATTTCTGCACATGGCTACAGTCTGTCACCGCTGCTGCTAAAAAACGGCGCGGAGGTGACGCTCACCCTTGAGGGCGACAACACCCTCAGTGCTGGAGATAATTGCGCAGGCATACAGGCTCCCGCAGGCACAACGCTGATACTCGGTGGTGAAGGGTCGCTTAGCGCCGCAGGAGGTGCGAATGGCGCAGGTATCGGCGGTGCAAATAGCGCAAGCGGCACAATTACGATCGGAGGTACTGCAAATGTTACGGCTACAGGCGGAAGTAGCGGCGCGGGCATCGGCGGCGCGATAGGCGCAGGCGGCACAATCACAATCAAAGGCAATGCAACTGTCACGGCTACAGGAGGAGATTACGGCGCGGGCATTGGTGGTGCGAACAACTCAAGCTGCGATGCGGATGGTGCAGGCGGTACAATAATTATCAGCGATAATGCGAATGTCACAGCCACAGGCGGTTACGGCAGTGCGGGCATCGGCGGCGGTCAAAAAAGCGCGGGCGGTAATGTAAGGATAACCGGCGGCACGGTTAAAACTAGAGCTAAGAGTAGCCTTACATCGGCTATAGGTGCGGGTAACGGCAGCTACAGCCACGGCTCGCTTAGCTTTGACAGTTACACAGATTTCCGTTACTGGACGAATACCACAATCTCTGACCCCGGCGGCGACGGAATACTTCACAGCGTTACCCCTTTCCCGATAGCCAGCTTGAAAACATTTGCGTATGTCAAAATTGCGCCGGGGTCGGCGGCGACGGTTCCCAGCGCGCCGCAGAGCTTCACCGTTACTCCAGGCGACGGGCAGGTGGTTTTATCATGGGATGCTCCCGCCAGTAACGGTAACGCGGAAATTCTCCGCTATGAGGTTTCCAGCAACAACGGGGCGTCTTGGGTGACGGCTGCGGTCGACACATCCTACACCTTTACCGGCCTAACCAACGGCACAAGCTATACCTTCAAGGTACGAGCGGTCAATAGCGCGGGCAACGGCATAGAGGCCAGCGCTATAACTACTCCAACAGCGGGAGGCATACCGCCGACAAACGCCCAGGCGCCAAGCATTAGCGAACAACCTACTGGCGCAACCTACACGCAGAATGACACGGCCGTAGAGTTAGCCGTGACAGCAAGCGTAGTGGATGGCGGAACCCTTTCTTACCAGTGGTATAGCAATACGACAAACAGCACCGTTGGCGGAACAGAAGTCGGCACGAACAGTTACACATATACACCATCCACTGCCACGGCCGGCACGACCTACTATTATTGTGTAGTCACAAATACCAACAACGAAGCGACCACAAATAAAGCCGCCACGGTGACCAGTAATATTGCCACCATTCGGGTTGAAGCACCAAGCGGCGGCACAGTCACTGTCGCCACCCCAGCAGACCTGAAAGGGGCACTTGAGGCCACTGCACCTTCCACCATCACCGTGACGGCGAACATCGGCATAACCGAAAAAATCACGTTGGGCGCAAGCCACACGCTGGTGGTCACTTCCGGGAAAACCCTCAGCTTCACCGACAGCGGGAACATTGCCCTCGGAAGCCATACGCTTACCATAAACGGCGGCGGCAGCCTGGCGCTCGGCGGCACAAGCACCTACAGCTTGAACGACAGCCTGAGTGGTACCGGTACGCTGAACCTTGCGAATATCACTGTGGCAGTATCCGAATTGGGCATAAATGCCGGCACGTTGAATATCAACAGCGGCGCAGCAGTCACCCTCAATAATGGAAGTAGGAGAAACATGATTACCGTGGGACGTGACAGCACCTGCACCGTAAACAGTGGCGGTAAAATTGATATTCAAGACTTTTTTGATGTGGGCATAAATGTATACGGCGGCACCCTGCACATAAACGGCGGAACCGTTACGGTAGGTCCGGGGCAGGCAGGCAACAGAGGTATTGACCTGGGCACAACAGTAACAACCACTAAATTGCAAGTTAGCTCCGGTACACTGAACGGCACGACGGGCGGTAAGATTTGTTTTCAACAAGACACAAAAGCAGAGGGTGTAAACGGTCGGTTCAGTGACCGCGGCACCGTGTTGACCGCAAGCGAAGCGGTTACAGTCGGCGAATACACCGCCGCCTCATCTGCAACCGGGCTGACATCAGGTCATTACTATTGGAATGATGGCGTATTTGCAAAGCATATGATCTCCATCAGCTCCAAGCCCCAGAATATGTCTGTCACCGAGGGAGCAATCAGCGGATTCCTCTCTGTATCGGGCACAGCCAGCAATGGCGAAACTGTAACCTACCAATGGCTGAAATCTGATCAGGATAGCATATTGGGCACTGCTTCTATAATACCGGGTGCCACAAGCAATACCTTTACTATCCCCACTGACTTGACTGAGGGCAACTATTATTACTACTGCGATCTGAGAGCGGCAGAGTGCGGCAGTATGCGAAGTGACATTGCCACCGTTACGGTGAATGCGCCGGGCGATACCCCAACCATCACCATCACAAAGCATCCTCAGAATGTAACCGTAACACAGGGCAGAATTAACGCAACTTTAACGGCGCAAGCTGTATCGAACAACGGCAAGACTGTTCTCTATCAGTGGCGCCAATTTATCGGAGGTATTGGTAGTGATAACACACAGCTAATGCTTGGCGAAACAAGTAATACATTAGCCATCCCTAAAGGTTTACCGGCAGGAACTTATCGATATCTTTGCGTTTTTAACACAGATGGCACCGATTATGTAGATAGCGATACTGCCATCGTAACCGTGATGCCGCCTTCTGGCAGTGGTGACAGTGGTGGAAGTGATAACGGCGGCTCCGGCAGCGGAAGCTATACACCACCTCCAGCCACCACATCGCAACAAGTTCCGCTCAACCAGCCTGTTACAGCAACGACATCTGTCGTAGCAACAGCAGGGGCGAACGGTGCGGCAAGTGCGTCTATACCGGATAAAGCGGTAACTGACGCCATTGCCAAGGCACAGTCTGATGCAGCGAGCCAGAACAAAACAGCAAATGGAATTTCAGTGGAGCTGAATGTCACCATGCCAAAGGGTACAGCTTCCTTGATAGCAATCCTTACCCGCAGCTCTTTGGACAGTCTTGTGAGCGCTGGGGTCAGTAGCCTTAAAATCAACGGCTCCCTTGTAAAGGTAAGCTTTGATAAAAAGGCGCTGGCTGAAATCCAGAAGCAAAGCAGTGGTAACATCAGCATTGCTATTGCACCTAAGACAAATCTTTCAGATGCGGCAAAAAAGATCATCGGCACAAGACCGGTGTATGACATCACCGTGGGTTATGGCAGCGGTAAAACAGTATCCAGCTTCGGAGGTGGAGTTGCAACAGTATCTATTCCATATACACTGGGCAAGAATGAAGCGGTAGGCGGTCTGTATGCGGTCTATGTAGACGCAAAGGGTAACGCAACCCGCATTGCAGGCTCTGCCTATGATACAAATAGCGGCTGTGTTATTTTCACAACTACCCACTTCTCACAGTATGGTATCGGTTATACCGCACCGACAGCGAAGTTTACAGATATCAGCACCCATTGGGCAAAGGAAGCCATTGACTATGTGGTGGGCAGAGGACTTCTCTCCGGCACATCAGAAACTACCTTTGCACCGGACACTGCCATGACCCGTGGAATGCTGGTAACAGCCCTCGGCAGGCTGGCGGGAGTGGATACAAAAGTGCACACCACAAACAGCTTTACGGATGTCAATGCGGACAGCGCATATCGTCCGTACATTGAATGGGCATACAAGAATGGAATTATTCAGGGTATCGGTAACAATCAATTTGCACCTGACAGGGCAATTACCCATGAGGAAATTGCAGTTATTATCGCAAATTTCGCCAAAGCTACCGGATATACACTGCCTGTTACCCGCGAGGCAACAACCTATGCGGACGCTTCCAGTATCGGCAGCACCTACAAAACAGCGGTAACAGCGATGCAGCAGGCGGGCATTATGATGGGCGGCAGTGACAACAAGTTTAATCCGAAAGGAAATGCTACCCGCGCGGAGGTTTCCTCCATGCTGAACCGTTACATCAAACTCACCATCAACCCTGCCACAGCGCAGGGCTGGGCGCAGGGCGATGACGGTCAGTATATGTACTACAAGGACGGCAAGGTTCTTACCGGCACACAGACCATCGACGGTGTGAAGTATGTCTTTAACTCAAATGGTGTTTTGCAAACTGGATGGGTAAAAGACGGCGATAACTGGAGTTTTTATTCAGGCAAGACAATGTTAATCGGCTGGTGGGATCTTGGTGCAAACGGAAACAACAAGACCTATTACTTTACCAAGGACGGTCTGATGGTATCCGGCAAATGGCTGGAGATCGACGGAAAATGGTATTACTTCAATGCCGACGGATCCCTTGCTAAGAATACTAAAATCGACGGCTATGAGGTGGACGAAAACGGTGTAAGGAAAAGTAAATAACGCATACGAACACAAGGCAAGGGTGGGAGCCAATATCGGTTCCCACCCTTGCTTTCCGTATCCAGTTTGCTTTCCCTAAATTATCTTTATTGGTGTTTGTCATAGAGCTACCTGTTTTGTCTTGCAGTATATAAATAATAAATTGTAGATATGAGGGAGTTAACACATGAACGCAAAAATCCGTTCACCATACTAGAGCAAGGATGCTCTGGACGATATTGGGTATGTAGTCAAAGCAGCCAACGCTACAAATTAACTTCATTTCTTGTTGGTATTGGGTATAGCTATTCCTTGCACTTTAGGGTATGCTTTGCTTGCAAAATCACAATGAACAGGAGGAAAACAGAATGGCAGAAACAAAAAATCTATGCGCACAAATCCCGCTTGTACTACATCAAAAGGTATGCACAAATAAGGAGCAAAGCGAACTTACCCTAAATCAATATGTAACACAGCTTATTACCGAATACTACGAAATGAAGGAGATGAACTCAAATATGGCACAGACAAGAACGCTGGCACTACAAATCAGTGAGGAACTATTCGCACGAATCAAAAAGCACGTGGATGCCACGCCGCACCTTACCCAAAAGGCATTTATTACGGAGATTATCTCCAAGGCACTGGATGAGATTGAAGCACAAGAAGAAATTAATGAATAACAGCTAACGGAGAGCGTGAGATATATCACTCTCTCCATTTTTTATGGAGGTAACTACTATGAGCTTTTTTACAGATGAACTTATGAAATGCACCGAGGGATTTGAAAATCGAAAGTGCATCGGCAATGCCATGTATATCCCTTTGGGTGAAAACAATCGCTTGAAGCTGTTCTTCACCACCCTTGGATATGCAGACCATTATGAGGGCGTCAGCATCAGTGCTGTAGACAAGAACAATGGCGTAATCGATAGAAACACCATTAAATTTGCAGATGTTTGGGGCAGAAAGCAAGTGAGCAATCCAAACTTTCGTGAGGGCATTATCCCATATATTTGGAAGGACGGCAATCAGGCACAATGGTATGTGTATAAGCCCACACCAAGAGATATGGAACTGCTCTCGGAACAGATTAACGATTATGCAGAGCTTTTTATGGAACAAAGCCATGAGCTGACAGAAGCAAACGAACCTAAGATGGGTATGTCTATGTAAAACTATATACAGAGGTAATTGTTGATATTTCGTATAGCTATTTACTACATCTTGTGGTAATATGTTGTACTTGAAAGAGAGGTGATGGAAATGCAGAAAGAAAAAATACTGAAAGATTTATACCGTGGCAGAATAAGTCCCACATCAGCACCAATTCAGCATGACAGCGATTACCACAACAGTTTAACCGAGGTTTGCAGATTGGAAGAAAAACTCAATCAACTCCTTGACGAACAGGGAAAAAAGCTGTTGCAGGATTTTATGACAGCACAAAGCAAGTTAGGCTATGCAAATGCTGAGGAACAGTTTATATGTGGCTTTCGCTTGGGAGCAAGAATGATACTGGAAATATTCGAAAAGGATGACGAGCAGTTAAAACCGATAATCGGTTAGCTGCTCGTCATTTTTTATGCCAAACCAAAGGGTGTATCGTGAAAACGGTATGCCCTTATTCTTTTACGATTGGAGGTGGTCGTTTTTGTTTATATGGGATTTTATCCTTGGCGATGTAATGGATCAGATCATTGACTGGCTTTATGGACAGGTGGTTGGCTTTCTTGGCAACTTCTTTTCCCAAATGGGCAACATGGGTGTCGAGCTGTTTGAAATGACTTGGGTGCAAAGTATTGTGCTGTTTTTCTCTTATCTGGCATGGGCGCTGTATGTAGTCGGTCTTGTGGTTTCCTGCTTTGAAACAGGGATCGAATACCAAAACGGTAAAGGCAGCGTTAAAGAATCCCTCATTAATGCACTCAAAGGCTTTATGGCGGTATCGCTCTTTACTGTTGTTCCCATCAGATTGTTTGAGCTTTCGGTCAATCTGCAAAGCAGTTTAACGGCAGGCATCACAGGATATGGCACCAGCTTTGGCGAGGTGGCAAATGAAATTATATCAGGACTGTCTACCACAGGTGGGATTGACAGTGCAATGGGCAACGGTATCTTTGGAGGACTCAGTGCCATAACAAGCCCAATTCTTATGCTGTTTCTTATCATCATGATGGGCTATGCCGTGATTAAAGTGTTCTTTGCAAACCTCAAACGAGGGGGTATTCTGCTCATACAAATAGCGGTTGGCAGCCTATATATGTTCTCTGTTCCGAGAGGATATTATGACGGCTTTATTCAGTGGTGTAAGCAGATTGTAGGGTTGTGCCTTACGACATTTTTGCAGGCAACAATCCTCACCGCAGGTCTGATGGTGCTAAAGGATCATTGTCTGCTTGGACTTGGTCTTATGCTTGCAGCAGGTGAAGTGCCGAGAATTGCCGGTGCCTTTGGACTGGATACAAGCACTAAGGCAAATATGATGAGTGCCGTTTACACAGCACAAGCAGCCGTCAACACCACAAGAACTGTGGTGCAGGCAGTAGCACCTAAATAATATAGAGAAAGGAATTTGCCTATGAAACAAATTTATGTTGCATCCCCTTATGCCGGGGACATTGAAAAGAATACTGAGTTTGCCAAGAGTGCGTGTCGATTTGTTATGAATCAAGGACACGCATTTTTTTGTCCTCATTTGCTATATCCCAACATTTTAGATGAGAATAACCCCAAGGAAAGACAGCTCGGATTGGATATGGGACTTGTAATGCTTGAGTCCTGCGATGAGCTTTGGTGTTTTGGGGAGCGAATCTCTCATGGCATGATGGCAGAGATTGAAGAAGCGGAAAGACTTCATATTCCCATACGCAGAGTAATGGAATATGAGCAAAGTTTTCGTGTTGGCGAGGTAAGAAATCAAGCTCCCCAAATGCAGATGGGTACACTCTGATGATGAGTATGGGGAGCCTCTTCGATGGAATCGGTGGCTTTCCCTTGGCAGCCATTCACAGTGGAATTACCCCTGTTTGGGCAAGCGAGATTGAAAGTTTCCCCATCGAAGTAACAAAGGTAAGGTTTCCCGATATGCTCCATGTCGGGGATATTACAAAGCTAAATGGAGCAACCCTCCCTCCTGTGGACATCATCTGCGGTGGCTCGCCTTGTCAGGATTTATCCGTTGCAGGCAAGCGAGCCGGACTTGAGGGAGAGCGTTCCGGCTTATTTATGGAGCAAACTCGTATAGCAAAGGAGATGAGAAAAGCCGATGAGCAAAGAGGTATGCCAGCTCACCTTGTTCGACCTCGATTCCTCGTTTGGGAAAATGTCCCCGGAGCTTTCTCCAGTGCCGAGGGTGAAGATTTTAGGGCGGTCCTCGAAGAAATTATCCGCATTAAGGACAGCGCCTGTAATGTTCCTCGACCTGACTCCGGGAAGTGGCAATCTGCTGGGATTGCCATATTGGGAAATGAATTCAGCTTGGCTTGGCGTGTCATCGATGCTCAATACTGGGGAGTCGCCCAGCGACGTCGTAGAATCTTCCTTGTCGCAGATTTTGGAGGACTCACCGCTCCCCAAATATTATTTAAGCAAGACTGCTTGTTTGGGGATTTTGCGGAGAGCCAAAGCGAGGGATAAGGAACTGCCTGTGCAGCTCAAAACAGCACTTGAGATACAGGCAGGACTGACACCTGCTGAAGAAACAGTATTCGATATGTCAGAGCTGAAGTCCTATCATATCAATCAGCGAAATGAGGGCATTGACCTTAATAATGTGTCGGGAGCATTGATGGCAACACAAAATATGCAGATGCAGACCTTTGTGAAAGAGCCATTAAATCAGAAAGAAAAAATAGGCTTTGATGGATACGCAGGCGATGTGACAGGACAAGTAGCCGCTACCCTTGGCACCAACTGCGGAAACAGCACCGGCAGAAACGGTGTCATAGAACCCGCCATCTGCCTTAATGACCAAGGTGGAGAACGCATGGATATCACCGAAGATATTACTGCTACCCTCCGTGCAGGAATGGGTGGAAACCTGCCAATTGTAATGGCAACACAGCAAGGCTGTGCAGAAATTGCCGAGGGTGTATGCCCAACCATTACAGCCAGTGCAGGCATGTCGGGAAACAATCAGCCTGTTTTGTTCGACAATCACGGTAAGGACTGCCGCTACAATGGACCGTTAAAGGTTGCACCAACAGTGGCATCTGTTTATGGTACAGGCGGTAATAATATCCCGCTATTGACACAGCCACTTGCCTTTAGCCTTGACAGCAAGGACAGCAATTCCATGAAATCAAGCAATCCCATATCGGGATGCAGAGAAACAGATAAGTCAAGAACCCTCGACACCTCAAACCCCGATCCAAGCAAAAATCAAGGTGGAGTTGCCATTCTGCAACCCCAAGAAAGCTACTGCATAGCCGCCAATACCATAGACCGCCAGCCACAAAACGGTGGCAACGGACAGGGTGTGCAAAAGGGCGTCAGCTACACACTAACCACCTCTGATATCCATGCAATCTACAAGCCGGAATCCTACCAAGAGGTGGTGGGAGCTTTGTGCCACCGAGATTATAAGGGTGTCAACACTATCTATGTGAATCAGGACAAGTGCATCGTGGATAAAACCTATCAAGATGTAGTCGGTGCATTGTGCAGTGGTGATGAAAAAGGCATCGGCAATCAATATGTAGAGCAAGGCAAATGCATTATTGATGACGGTTCTGCTGTGTTTGGTGGAACTGGATATTCAGATTTTGCCGAGGGTATCAGTACCCTAAGAGCAAGTGGAGGAACCAACGGAGGTGGCAGTGAAAACCTTGCCGTCAAGAGAAATCTCGTCCGTAGGCTGACACCCTTGGAGTGTGAAAGACTCCAAGGCTTTCCCGATGGGTGGACGAATATTGAAAAAGCTGCCGACAGCCCACGATACAAGGCTCTTGGCAACAGTGTAGCAATTCCGTGCGTTGACTTTGTCATGCGTGGGATTGCTTATTTTTTACAACAACAAAAGGAGGAATCCAATGGAATATCTATACCCCGATAATCTGAAAGCAAAGGCAACTTTGTGGTTGTGGGAGCTGCGTGATATTGGAATTATCGCTATCGGTTTGCTTGTTTCTGTCTTTGCACTTTCTCAGACAGGCTTGCTCCTGCCGGTGGTAATCACCGCTGTCTATGCCTTTTTGTCAATTCGCTTTGAGGATGTAAGCATCCTTGATTTTATCAAATATGCTGTGGCTTTCTTTTTTATAAAGCCACAAACCTATGATTGGAGGTCAGTCGATGAGTAAAAAAGAGAAAGGCTCTGTATCTACCCAGAGCATTATGAACATTGAGAGTATCACCGATTACAGCCTTAAAACTCCACATGGTGAGCTTGTGTATTTTATCATTCACCCCACCAATATCTCGGTATTATCCGAGAGTAGTGTCAGCAGCAGAATTTATGCACTGATGACAGTGCTGAAAGGCATTGCAGAAATTGAGATGCTCTGCCTTAATTCCAAAGAAAACTTTGATGACAACAAGGCATTTTTGCAGGAGCGTATGGAGGAAGAACCCAATCCCGTTATCCGAAAACTGCTCCAAAATGACAGCCAAAACCTTGACAGAATGCAGGTGCAGATGGCAACGGCAAGAGAGTTTTTAATCATCATTCGTCTTAGAAATGAAAAAGATAGTGATGTATTCCCTTATCTCTCACGCATTGAAAAAAGCTTGAAAGACCAAGGCTTCACCACAAGACGAGCCGACAATGCTGACATAAAAAGAATCCTTGCGGTCTACTTTGAGCAGAATGTGACAAGCGATAGGTATGAGGATTTTGACGGAGAAAGATGGGTAGTGCTTGGTGAGAGGTAATTGTGTGGTTGAAAATATCCTTTCAAAGTTATATAATAGAAATAACAAATTTCTTTTTAGACTTATTAAAATATAATTGTGAAAGGAGAATATATATGTCAAATTGGACAGCTACTCATCCTTACAAAGATAAGGATGTTCACGAATCCTGTGATTATTGTGGATGTGTATTTCGTATGGAGAGTCAGTTACAGGACGGTCATAACGAATCAGAAGAATACTACTGCCCTGAATGCGGAAAAGAATTTAAAATCAGAGCATGCATTACTCCACGAGTAACATTGATTTCAAAAAGAACTGACGGAAAGACGGATCGTTATAGCAACAATTAGAACACGCATTAATATGCCATCCCACAATACCCTAAAGCAACTTCATTCGTGAGGTTGCTTTTTTCATTATGGGCTTTAGCCTGTTGAGCTCGCAAAGCGTGCGAAACAATAAACCACCTGCTATGCGGGTGGGGCAAAAAGTTATACAAAAACTCACATTTCCGTTAAAATAGAGTTGTTCAAGCTACTATTTAAGAAAGGAAAGGTGAGTTTAATGGCTAACAAAACTAATTCAATGGCACATACAAAATGGATGTGCAAATATCATATAGTGTTCACTCCAAAGTATAGATGAAAGATAATATATAATCAATACAAAGAAAGCATTGGAGAAATTTTAAGAGCGCTATGTAATCACAAGGGTGTTGAAATTATCGAAGGGCATCTAATGACAGATCACGTGCATATGTTGGTAAGTATACCTCCGAAGATGAGTATTTCAAGTTTCATGGGATACTTGAAAGGGAAGAGTGCACTTATGATCTTTGATAAGCATGCAAATTTAAAATATAAGTTTGGTAATCGACACTTTTGGGCAGAAGGATATTATGTAACAACGGTTGGATTGAATGAAGCAACCATAAAGAAATATATTCAAGAGCAGGAGAACTACGATAAGATGGTTGATAAGTTAAGCATAAAAGAATACGAAGACCCCTTTAAGGGGTAGCAAGTAGTACGTTCGTCCCTTAAGGGGCGGCAAAAGTGGCAAGGGCTTAGTGGCTTGAACAAAGTGAAAGCCAGCGTCTTTAGGCGCTGGCCGGTAACAGAGGCTTATAGCCTCAGAGCAAACCACCCGTTGGACGGGTGGTGCTGATTTTTAAAACAGAGAAAGGAATGATGAAACCAGTGAAAAAGCAGACAACAGAAACCACCACCGACACCAAAATCAAAACCTATTTGGATATGATTGCCCCTGCTGTGGTGAAGTTTAACACCGACCATTACATCTGTGGAAACACCTTCCGCTGTGTTTATGCACTGCGAGAGTATCCCACAGCTACATCTGAACAGGCAATTCTCCGTCACCTTGGTGAGAAAGATGGCGTGACCCTGCGAATTTACACAAGGCAAGTAACACCGACAGAAGAAAAAAGAATCATCCACAATGCCACCAATAAAAACCGTATGAAAAGCAGCAACACCAACGATTTACAGCAGACGGTTACCGCCGAAAGCAACTTGCAGGACGTGGTGACATTGGTATCCACCATGCACCGCAACCGAGAACCTCTCCTCCACTGTGCAGTCTACATTGAGCTGACCGCCAATGACTATGACAGTCTAAAGCTGTTGCAGACCGATGTGCTGACCGAGCTTGTACGAAGTAAACTCAATGTAGATAGGCTCTTGCTCCGTCAGCAGCAAGGCTTTTTGTGTGTCGGTCCATCGGGGCGAGATGTGTTTGGAAACCAGTATGAGAGAGTGTTGCCCGCAAGCTCTGTTGCCAACCTGTATCCCTTCAACTATTCGGGCAAGACCGACAGCCACGGTTTTTATCTTGGGCGAGATAAGTTTGGCTCGAATATCCTTGTGGATTTCGATAAGCGAGAGGATGACAAAACCAACCCCTGTATCTTGATTTTGGGTAACTCCGGGCAAGGCAAAAGCTATCTCTTAAAACTGATTTTGTGCAATATCTTAGAAAGTGGTAAGAATGTAATCTGCCTTGATCCAGAGCATGAGTTCGCAGAGCTTGCCGAAAATTTGGGCGGTTGCTTCATTGACTTAATGAGTGGTCAATATATGATTAACCCTCTTGAACCTAAATCTTGGGATGACGGCAGTTCAGTGCATGACAAGGATGCTCCAATGACCTTTAGGCAGGCAACAAAATTAAGTCAGCACATTTCTTTCCTAAAAGACTTCTTCCGTTGCTACAAGGACTTCACCGACAAGCATATTGATGTCATTGAAATCATGCTCTCCAAGCTATATACCAAGTGGAGCATCAGCGATAACACCGATTTCACAAGCCTTGAACCAAAAGCTTACCCAATCCTATCAGACCTTTACACGCTCATTGAGGACGAATATCAAGGCTACGATACAGCAAAGCATCAGCTGTATACCGCCGAGCTGTTGCAAGAAATCCTCTTAGGACTGCATTCTATGTGCAAGGGTGCAGAAAGTAAATTCTTTAACGGACACACCAATATCACCTCTGATCGCTTCATTGTCTTTGGTGTCAAAGGACTTCTGCAAGCATCAAAGAACGTAAAGAATGCGCTGTTGTTTAACGTGCTGTCCTTTATGAGCGACAAGCTTCTCACTGAGGGAAACACCGCCGCAGCCATTGACGAGCTGTATTTATTCCTCACCAACCTTACCGCAATTGAATATATCCGCAACTTTATGAAGCGAGTACGAAAAAAAGAGTCCTCCGTAATTCTAAGTAGTCAGAATTTGGAGGACTTTAATATTGAGGGAATTCGTGAGATGACAAAGCCGTTGTTCTCTATCCCCACACATCAATTCTTGTTCAATGCAGGAGCTGTTGATGCCAAGTTCTATATGGATACCTTACAGCTTGAAGAAAGTGAATACAAGCTCATTCGTTTCCCGCAGCGTGGTGTGTGCCTCTATAAATGCGGCAACGAGCGATATAATCTCGCTGTTCATGCGCCTGCATACAAGGAAAAATTATTCGGAAAGGCGGGTGGTCGATGATGAAGCTGAAAACTGAATATGAGCAGCTATTGGGGGTTATTCTTGAAGATTTGCGTGTGTGCCTACAGTACACGCCGAGTCGTGAGAATGACCTATTGTGTTTTATGGAGCAGTATATCAAGGCACCCAAAGAGCTTCGCCCGACCATTTTGCAAAATCTCCGAGCATGTATGGACGGCAAGGAATACCCCAACCCCTATGCTGTGTACCAGCATTATGGCGAACAGGAAATCAACCTCTTAGAACAACTCTTGCGTGGCTATCTCCAAGACATGCAAAGCTGTTCTGACAAGGAGCTTGTGCTGACAAACCTCATTGCCGCCATCAATGACCTGCAGGACAAATGCTGTGGTCAGCTCATTGATAATTGGCGTAAGGATCATCTAACACAGCTTCTTGCTTTAGCGGCGAAAGAACAATGCCTGTCTTCTGCAATTGCCGTGATTGACAGTGAAAACAGATGGTGAGGTGGTGATGAAATTTGGATTTAAGAGAACAGAACTTCGGTATCGAAATTGAAATGACAGGCATCACCCGCAGCCGAGCCGCCAAAGTAGTAGCTGAATATTTTGGTACTTGCTCTCACTATGACGGTGGTGGTTACGATGCCTATCATATTTTAGACAGCCAAAGCCGCAAGTGGAAAATCATGAGCGATGCCAGTATTATGTGCCAAAGGAAAATCGATAACCGCAAGGTTGCTGCAGGCCGAGAATACGGCGTTGAGCTTGTCAGTCCCATTTGTACCTATAACGATATTGAAACAGTACAGGAAATTGTGCGAGCTTTGCGAGGTGCAGGAGCCTTTGCCAATGCAAGTGTGGGTATTCATATTCACATCAATGCTGCTCCATTTGAAGCCAAGCAGCTCCGCAATCTTGTCAATATCGTGGCAGCGAAAGAGGATATGATTTATAAGGCTTTACAGGTGGAATCCCGCAGAGAACAGCGATACTGCCGAAAAATTGACACCAACTTTTTAGAACGGCTGAACCGTGAAAAACCAACTACCCGTGACCATCTCAAAAGTATTTGGTATAACGGAGAGGACGGCAGCTATCAGCATTATCACGATAGCCGATACCACTGTCTCAACTTGCATAGTGTATTTCAGAAAGGCACCATAGAGTTTCGAGCCTTTAATTCGGGTGATTCGGGCAGTAAGGGTGCCATTCACGCAGGGAAAATCAAGGCATATATTCAGTTTTGCATGGCAATTACCGCACAGGCATACAACCAAAAGTATGCCAGCCCGACCAAAACCGTGTCGGAAAATGAGAAGTATACCTTCCGTGTTTGGTTGCTACGTCTCGGTTTAATTGGCGATGAATTTAAAACAGCACGAACCCATCTGCTAAATCACTTGGAGGGTAATATCGCATGGAAAGACCCTGCACAGGCTGTCGCTCAGAGAGAACGCCTTAGAAAAAAGCAGGAGGAAGAAATACAACAGACACAACAACCTGAAAATGAGATAGAACCACAGCAGGAGCAGTCAGAGGACGATGCTCCTGCTTTTTCTATGTCTATGAATATGTAGGAGGTACTTTTGGTGAATAAAGAAAAAATCTATATCGCCTATGGCAGCAACTTAAATCTACCGCAGATGGCACAGCGATGCCCCGCGGCAAAGGTGCTTGGCAAGTCGGAGCTTAAAGACTATGAGCTGTTGTTTCGTGGTTCAAAGACAGGCTCTTATGCCACCGTTGAACCTTGCGAGGGCAAAAATGTGCCTGTTCTTTTATGGACAGTCGGCAAAAAAGATGAGCTGGCACTGGACATATACGAAGGCTACCCCACTTTTTATGAGAAAGAAAATATGACTGTAGATGTAGACGGTCAGTCGGTGGATGCCTTTGTGTATGTGATGACCGAGGGACATCGGCTGGGAATGCCCTCCCATCGGTATGTGGATACCATAGCCGAGGGGTATGAAACCGCTGGCTTTGACCCCTCCGTATTAGAAAATGCCATCTCGGAAACTGCACAGCGTATGGCGGAAGAACCGGAACAGGAGCAACAAAACTTGTTTGGCTTTGGCAAAATGAAATGGTGGTGAGCTTATGGAAAAAGACTTTGAAAAATCATTAAATTCTCATCTGCAGAAAGCGATTGATGACTATGTACAGGGAGAAAAAGACAATGTTTCTTACTTGGATTGCTTGTGGGGAGAGGTATATGGCTCAATCAATTCAGATTTGTGGAATGGCTGTCTTACGGCAGAACAGGCAGATTATCTGAGGAAGAAATATCTGTATGCTGAAGAACAAGAGCCTGAGATGGATATGAAATTATAGGTGGAGGTGATTATTTTTGGCAGAACCAGTATCAACGACACTGCTTGTCGCAAAGGCGGCGGCCACTGCTCTGAGCGATGAACGGCTTCGCAAAGGCATTGCTTGGACAATCGGTCTTATCCTGTCCCCTGTGATTTTAATTGTTGTTTTAATCTGTGGACTGCTCTCAGGAACAGCAGATCACAATAACACAGCCGTTGGTTTGTGCTTCGAGGGCGGTGTGATTTCGGGTAATGTCCCCGAGAACTATCGGGGATACATTGAGGATATGCGTGGCAGCTTTACCCTCTTAGATGGCACGATTGCTCAAGTAAATAGTGAAATGGAAGATGGAGATAGCCTCGACTCGGTAAGAGTTAAGGCTATTTTTTATGCTCTGTTTTTCGGCGCTGATAGTCCATCAAGGGTGGATCATCGGCGGTTTGTAGACTGCTTTGTCACCTATGAGGAACGCACCCGAATCGTCACCACCACCGATGCAGATGGCAATGAAACCACCGAGGAAGAAACCTATATCGTGGCAGTTCCCATCAAGGAACTGCCTGTGGTATATGCGAATATTTCAAAGACCATGGGCATTGCCGTTACCCATGAAAACCAAATCAATGCTACGGAGATTTATTACCGAGTGCTTTATGGCAAGCCTGCACCCACCTATGGCTCAGAATTTGATGAGTGGTCAGACGGTCTTCATCTGACGGACGCACCGTTTATTGGGGCGGACGGTTTCTGCTCACCGTTAGGTGAGCATTGGCGCAGCATGGTCACCTCGGAGTTCGGCTACCGCAAAGACCCCTTCACAGGGCAGACCAAAGGTCATAGTGGACTGGATATGGGCGCACCCAAAGGCACACCAATTCGCTCTGCTTTGGACGGAACCGTCTATGTGGTTCGCTACTCAAACAGCGGATACGGATACCATGTCATGGTGGATCATGGCGGTGGGTTTGTCACTTTGTATGCCCACTGCTCTAAAATTTTGGTGTATGAGGGGCAACAGGTTAAGGCAGGCGATACCATTGCAGAGGTAGGAACCACAGGCAGAAGTACGGGAAATCATCTGCATTTTGAAATTAGAATTAACGGTGAGAAGCAAAATCCAAGAAGCTATTTGCCGTAAGGAAAGGAAGAATTATATGAAAGAAAATATGATCAAGGTTGTAAAGGTTGAGGTTGGTGAGCCTCCAGTGATAAAAGAAATTCTTAATGATTTAGACACGTTACAGGATGAAGTGGGAGGACTTATCGAATGTGTTTATCTTGATGACGGCTGCATTGCAGTGGTCAATGAGGAAGGTAAAATCAACGGTATGGAACCGAATCGCAGAATGGGTCCAGATATTATTTGCGGTCCATTTTTTATTTGTGGCGATGACGATGAAAATTTCGCCTCGCTTACCGATGAGCAAATCGAAAAATACTCGTTGCGATTTACGCCTACACAGCAGTTTACAGGTGAAGAACCGGAGCTTGAACCTCGTATGACGTTCATCGGATTTGATTGTTTTGGAGGGAGATAAGATGAAAAAAGAAAGCATTTCCGTACAGATGGAATCTGAAAAACTCCGTGCCACAAGAAAGTACATGGAGAAAAAGGACGTTTCCTTGGAACAGGAGCTTGCCGATGCACTCCAAAAGCTCTATGAAAAATATGTGCCGTCACCTGTCCGTGAGTACATTGATGAAGCCGCCGAGGAAAGCAAATCTAAGGCAAAACCCAATAAACCGAGAGCGGCTGACCAGCCAAGCCGTGAAAGCGCCATCTAACAAAACCGCACACTCCCTCGTGTTGCCCCCCTGTTTGCCTCTGTGTGGGCTTTTACCGCCATAGGTAGGATAGTAACATCCATTGGCAGATATGAGGGCAGTTTGAGGGAGCTTTGCCAAACACCAAAAAAGATGGTGAAACACAAGGAGAAAAGAGCGGTTTTATACCACGAATTAGGGGTGAACCCACCGTTCGATTTCTGTGCAGGATAAAGCAAGGTGCTGTAAACAGCCCCTTGCGGTTACAGCGGACGGCAATGCCGACCGCTTTTCTCTTAGGAAATACAGAGCATTCAAGACACCATCTCATATGGGAAAAAGGTGCTGTAAATGGGCATTTTGGTGGTGCAAGGTGCTGTAATACCATCAGAAACCCCACCAGTCCCCCGTTTATAAGGTGCTGTCTAGGGTGATATAGAAAAAAGGAGAACATTATGAAGCAAAAAAGCAATGAAAATAAAGAGCGAGTAGTAGCGTGGCTCTACCCAGAAATGATTGAAAACATGAATAACCTCATGGATAACCACGACATGAAAAACCATACAGAGTTTATAGAAAAAGCCGTAGATTTCTATATCGGATATCTTGGTAGTCAAAATGCAACGACCTATCTGTCCAAAATTTTATTGGAAGCCATTGCAGGAACACTAAAAGAAAATGAAAATCGTCAGTCAGCAAATCTGTTTCGCCTGTCGGTAGAAATGAGTATGATGATGAATATTCTTGCCGCTGGTCTTGAAATCAGTGATGAGGATATGCGAAAGCTCCGTGGCAGATGTGTGCAAGAGGTTAAACGTAACAAGGGCAGAATCAATATGGAGGATGCCGTAAAATATCAGCAAGGATTGATTGACTAATGCCAAGAGTTATCTTGAAGTGTCCCTACCTTAAAAGCGGTGACACCACTCATAAAGAAAACTTTGTCAAATACATTGCCACAAGAGATGGTGTACAGAAAATCAGTGTGCGAAATAAAAATTGTCCTTCCACTAGGAAGCAAGAGCAGCTCATCACACAAATCCTAAAGGAGTTTTCCGATACCAAAAATCTATTTGAGTACGAGGACTACCTCCAAAATAAAACCATGGAAAATGCATCGGAGTTTATCACCATTGCACTGGAACACAATCTTGATGTGGTAGCTAAGAAAGAAAACTATGTAGACTACATTGCAAACCGTCCTCGTGTAGAAAAGTTATCTTTTCATGGATTGTTTAACGGTGGTAGTGATGAGATTGTGTTGTCCAAAGTTGCAAAAGAAGTGGCTGAGCATGGAGGAAATGTTTGGACGCCAATTATTTCTCTTAGGAGAGAGGATGCAATCAGTACAGGCTTTGATAATGCACAGCGTTGGAAAGACTATCTCTCCTCTTATGCTCCGACTATCGCAGAGAGCCTAAAAATCCCTTTAAAAGAATTACGTTGGTATGCTTCCTTTCACAATGAAAGTCATCATCCCCATATCCACATGATTTGCTACTGCGAAAATGCAAGGCATGGTTTTCTTGATAAAAAAGGGATTGCAACAATTAAGTCGGGACTTGTGTCGGGAATTTTCAAACAGGAGATGACCGCTATTTATGCCCAGCAGACGAAACGGAGAGATGAGCTAAAAGCAGAAAGTAAAAAAGTGATAGAGCAGCTCCTGTTGAAAATTTCTACCGGCGAAGTGCAAATGGCAGGTCTTGAAAAAATGATTGTGGAGCTTTCTGAAAATCTGAAATGCACCCAGGGCAAGAGGGTGTATGGCTATCTCCCTCCTCGCACAAAAAAGTTAGTGGACAGCATTACCGATGAGCTTGCTAAAGAACCGACCATAGCTCACGCTTATAAGCTGTGGTGTGAAATGCGAAGTGAGATTACCGCAAGCTATCGTGATGCTCCCGAACCGATACTTCCCCTGTCACAGCAGAAAGAATTTAAGTCTATCAAAAATCACATCATCTATGAGGCGGATCGGCTTGCAAAGGGTGAAATCACTCTTGCAGAGCTTGATGAGGTGGAGCAGCCGGATGAATCACCTATGCAGGATGAAACAATTACTGACAACAGCTTTCCAGAACCTATAGATGCACAGGAAGAATTTGAAGCAGAGGAAAATACTTCACCCTATGTCAAGTGGACAGATGATTACAAACAAGCTCGTGTTTTTCTCTTTGGGGATACAGACCACGAGCCTGATTTTGAACAAGCCTTAGAGCTACTGCGAGCAGAATCCCAAAATGGGAATATGCTCGCAGTTTTTGATTTAGGGAGAATGTATGCTGACGGTCTTGGCGTGGAAATTGATACCGACAAGGCACAGGAATATTACGCACAGGCTCTTGATGGATTTCTATTTCTCGAAAACAAAAAGCCTTGGAAATACCTCGAATATCGTATCGGAAAAATGTACGCACAAGGTTTGGGAACAGATCAAGATTACGAATTAGCCGCCAAGTGGTTTGATAAATCAGTAGCAGAAAAATACAAGTTTGCAGAATACTCTCTCGGAGGTCTTTACTATCGAGGGCAGGGTGTGGAGCAAAGCTATGAGAAAGCCTTTGAATTATATCTTCGCAGTGCAAAGCAAGGCTTTCCCTATGCTGATTTTGAAGTGGCAAAAATGTTCCGTGATGGCATTGGTACTCAAAAATATGAAGAACAAAGCAACCATCACTTTGAAAAAGCCTATGTCGGTTTTGCCAGCTTAGAAAAACAAAGCCACGATGACAAAATCCAATATCGCCTTGGTTGGATGCTCCAAAATGGTATTGGTACTGAAAAAGACATTCCTAAAGCTAAGGAATACTTTGAAAAATCAGCAAAGCTGGGCAATCCCTTTGCCTGCTATTCTTTGGCTAAACTCATTCTTGCTGAAGATAATCCTACTACCCAAGAATTGCAAACAGCATTAAAGTATCTGCAAACTGCATCAGACAGTGGAAATGAGTTCGCTCAGTATTCTCTTGCCAAGCTCTATTACAAAGGCGAACATTTAGAGCAGAATCTCGCTAAAGCTGTGGAGCTGTTTTCCCTGTCGGCAGAGCAAAGTAATAAGTGGGCAGCATACTCGCTCGGTAAAATTTATCTTACCGAGGAAAGCTGTAGAGATATTCAAAAGGCTGTAAAGTGGTTGACACAATCAGCAGAAAAGCAAAATCAGTTTGCACAGTATCAGCTTGGCAAACTTTATCTTACAGGTGCGCAGATACCTAAGGATGTCCAGAAAGCAGTTTCCTATCTCACTGCATCAGCGGAGCAAGGCAATCAGTTTGCTGGGTATGCTCTCGGCAAGCTATATCTTATGGGCAAGGACGTGCCAAAGGATAAGCAAACAGCCATCAAATGGTTTAAGATGTCGGCAGAGCAAGGCAATGAGTATGCCCAATTTTTCCTCAACAATATGAACAAGTGGAAAGAACCCTCGGTATCCTTTGCAGTGACAAGGCTCATGCACCATATGAGTAGAATATTTGAAAATAACCAACCACCGCAAAAAGCCTCTATTAGCTTACAAATTGACAGCAAGCGTATGCGGAAACTGCGTGAAAAGAAAATGGCACAGGGTCATAAGCAGGACGACCACGAACAGCGTTTGGAATATTAAAAAAGGAGTTGCACTTTTATGAAAAAGAATAAGAAAGAACCCTATCAGAAGTTCCGTTCCAATAAATTCAATATCCCTCAGAATGCCAAAGGCTACCCAATCAAACGGGTAGCCTTTCATCGTAAAGTGGGCAAAAACAATTAAGGAGGTAGCCTATGACAAAATACATTCATTTTACCGATGAGGAAAAAGAACGAGCAAACAGCGTTGATCTTGAACATTTTTTGTTACAGCAAGGCGAAAAGCTCATTCCCTCCGGCAGAGAAAAAAGACTCTCCAGTGACCACAGCATCACCGTTCGTGGCAACGAGTGGTACGATCACGCTGCCGAGCAAGGAGGTTATGCAATTGATTTTGTAAAAAATTTTTATAACCTTTCATTCCCCGATGCAGTCACCATGCTGTTAGGCGGCAACTGCGGAACGGTCTACCATCAGGCATCGGAACGTGTGGAAGAACCCAAAAAGCCATTTGAATTGCCGCCACAGAATAAGGAAATGCGAAGAACCTTTGCCTATCTCATCAAGCACCGCTGTTTAGACAGTGAGGTGCTATCGATATTTGCAAGGGATAAGTTAATTTATGAGAGCCTTGAAAAATCCAAGGATGGAAAAAATGAGTTTCACAATGCAATCTTTGTTGGCTACGATGAAAACGGCATTGCTCGTCACGCACATAAACGCGGTATTTATTCCGAGGGCAAAAGTTACAAGGGCAACATAGAAAGCTGTAATCCTTGTTACAGCTTCAACCGTAAAGGTACAAGCGATAGGCTCTATGTTTTTGAAGCACCCATAGATATGCTGTCATTTATCAGTATGTATAAAAACAGCGATTGGCAACAGCACAGCTATGTGGCTCTCTGCGGTCTATCGGAACAGGCAATGCTGAAACAGCTTGATAACAATCAAAATCTAACCACTGTTGTTCTTTGCCTTGACAATGACTCGGCCGGACAAAAGGCTACGGATAAGTTTGCAAAGCTACTTGCCCAAAGAGAGGTTACAGTTAAAAAGTTACTGCCAACCCTTAAAGATTTCAATGAAGATTTGCAGGAGCAGCAGAGAGAATCAAAACAAGAAATGAGTTTGAAGATGGTGTGAATTAATATAGCCGAGGGCAGAAATCACACTGCTCCCTGTGATAAAGCATTACGCTTTAAAAGTAGTGATGATACCCTTAAATCCACATTTCAAAAGAATTTCTCTGAATTTTTCAGGTTCATCGTTTCCAATATCATATAAATGCCATGTGATTGATTTTGTATCCAATCTATTGCAAATTTCTTTTATGTAGCATTGATCCACTTCTGAAAATGAAAATCCCCAAGAAAATATGTTTTCGACACTGTGATTTTGTAGTTCATTGAAAAATGGTGTGTGTTCAATTATTTTTTTGGTTGGTTTTCGCAGTGAATTATGGATATCATCAATTCCTTCCATGCCAAAATCATAACTGCGTTCAAAATAATCTTCGTCCTCATCTTCATCGTCATTGATGTTGTCGATTCCGTGACCAACTATAATTTCACCACCCTGAACACCATGTATATGACAAATTTGCTTAGATGAAATATCATAAATATCTTCAAGGGTTTTAGTGTAATTAAATGTCAAAAAAATGCTTGAATTCTTAATTTCATCAGATAAAAAGTTGTTGCAAGTACAATTGGTTGGATAAGATATTGTGTTTATCCATCTTGAAAATAATTTGGAAAATGCAGAAGTATTAAAACTCAGCATAGTTGTAAAATCTTCTCTTGCATAAGCCGTTTTCCATGGATCTATTTCACCATCTCTATCCATTACATCGTCAACTTCATCAAAAAATTGTGACCATTCTATTTCTCCAAGTGCAGCTTCAAAATTTGACCAATTTCCGCCTGCTGTTTCTTCAATGCAATAGACTAAAAAAGATGCCAAATCTTCATCAGATATGTACTCATCTCCATCTGGCATAAGGGTGCTGTAGGCAAGAGAAAAACGAGAGGTATCCACAGCCTCAGGAAATTCTTCAACAAGCCATTTTTTGAATTCCAAATAGGATGTATTCATCTTATGCCCAATGTCAAAACCATTACCTATTACAAATAGATTATTTATCATATCAATTCGATGCCCCCAATCAGTTCCAATGCTTTTATATTTATTGTTATATAGTTTACCATAGCGTTTTTAAAAAAGGAAGGAATCCTATTCATGAATGATCCACTTATTATTTTAATAGCCTCTGCCGCCTTGATGTTCATCGTCATCGGCGGTCTTTCTATGTTGGCGCACTTTTACACGCTTAACGGCATTAAGTCCAAAACCGTAGGAGATGGTCAGCATGGTGTGGCACGGTTTCTGACTAAGAAAGAAATTAAGCAAGTATATAATCAAGTACCCTACGATGTTAAGCATTGGCGGAATGGAAAGAACCTGCCAATCGAGCAGGGTTTGGTTGTCGGGTCTGCATCAAAAGCAGTCCTTGATAGAATTAAAGGCAAAAACGAGGTTGTTGGTTTAGTAGATACAGGCGATGTCCACTGCTTAATGATTGGTGCTGCCGGTGTTGGTAAAACAGCATTCTTTCTCTATCCCAACTTGGAATATGCCTGTGCCAGCGGTATGAGTTTCATTACTACCGATACAAAGGGGGATCTCGCTCGAAACTATGGAGCAATCGCAAAAGAAAACTATGGCTACAACATAGCTGTTATTGACCTGCGTAACCCTACCAAGAGTGATGGAAATAACCTCTTACACCTCGTCAACAAATATATGGACATCTACCGTGACGATAGCAACAACCTCATGGCAAAAGCAAAAGCCGAAAAGTATGCAAAAATTATTGCAAAGACCATTATTGCAACCGATGGAGATAACTCATCTATGGGTCAAAATGCGTTTTTCTATGATTCAGCCGAGGGATTGCTCTCCGCTGTGATTTTGCTTCTTGCAGAATTTTTACCGCCAACAAAGATTGATGGACAAATGGTTGATAGGCGCCATATTGTTTCGGTGTTTAAAATGGTACAAGACCTTACTGCTCCCGGCAAAGCCAAAGGCAAAAGTCAGTTTCAAGAGCTGATGGAACTGCTACCCTCCACACACAAGGCAAAATGGTTTGCAGGAGCTGCGTTAAATTCCTCTGAAGCGGCAATGGCTTCTGTACTTTCCACTGTGTTGTCTCGTCTCAATGCGTTTCTCGACACCGAGATGGAACAGATTTTGTGTTTTCATACAGCCATTGATGCGGAAAAGTTCTGCACAGAGAAGTCGGCAATCTTTTTAATACTCCCCGAAGAAGATAACACCAAGTATTTTATGGTGTCGCTGTTCCTCCAACAGTTTTATCGTGAAATGCTTGCAGTAGCTGATGAACATGGCGGAAAGCTACCCAACCGAGTGGTTATCTATGCCGATGAGATTGGTACTATTCCGAAAATTGATAGCTTTGAAATGATGCTGTCCGCAGGCAGATCAAGAAAAATATCCGTGGTACCTATCATTCAATCCTTTGCCCAGCTTGATAAAAACTATGGCAAAGAAGGTTCTGAAATCATCACCGATAACTGTCAGCTCACCATCTTTGGTGGCTTTGCACCCAACTCCGAAACTGCCGAAGCCTTATCCAAAGCACTTGGCACACGCACGGTTATGAGTGGCAGCATCAGCAGAGGGAAAAATGATCCGTCGCAATCCTTGCAGATGATGGAACGTCCTTTGCTTACGGCTGACGAGCTGAAGTCACTAAAGAAAGGCAACTTTGTGGTGATGAAAACAGGTGCACACCCTATGCAGACCAAGCTCAAGCTGTTCCTTGATTGGGGTATCACCTTTGACAAGACCTATGAAACTGAGGAACACTCTCATCGTAAGGTTCATTATGCTGACAAAGAGGAGTTGGTAGAAAACATCTTAAATGCGATTAGCGACGCAAAATCTTCTGTACCTTCCTCTGAGGCAAAGGAAAACAACAATGCCTGTGGAGGAATGTCGCATACGCTGATTATCGAGCAGGAAATAACGGAGCAAAAATCAAAAAACAAATTTAGACCATAGGAGATGATAGAAAATATGAGTTTTTTCGGAACGCTTTATAAAGAAGATTTGCCGCCAAGGGCAAAGATTGTCTATATGTACCTCAAGGACAGGAGCAACAAGGATGGTGAATGTTGGCCAGCCGTTAAGACCATTGCAAAGGATACTTCTTTGTCGGTTAGTACCGTAAAAAGAGCCATAGCGGATCTAATCCGTTATGGCTTTCTTACTAAGGAGAGCAGATACCGAGAGAACGGTAGTCATACTTCAAACCGTTATTTTATCTAGTGAGCAATTCTGCAAAAATATACTTTTCCGCCAAGGGGGAAATTCGGCTATTCGGTGAACGGAGTGTCCATTCACAGTGAACCACCCAGAACATATCATTTTAAGAAAGGCTTATCACAGAGAAGAAAGTATATAGATTTAATTACATTCCTCTTACAGGATAAGAGGAATCAATAAAATTCTACTTATAGTTTCTTCGTTTAGTAAATTAGTTTGAATTATCTTCTTTTTTTGCTTTTTTATATTTTCGAATCATATTTCTAAAAGAACTTATCGTAACTCCCATCGCTTTACTGGCACTTTCAAGTGTATATTCTTGGTTTTGCCATTTTTGATAAATAGGATAAAATTCATCAGGAATTGGAGATGGAAATCTACCCAAGTGTTTTCCCTGTGCTTTTGCGATAGCAATCCCCTCTGCCTGACGCTGTCTAATGTTTTCTCTCTCTGCTTGTGCTACATAGGATAACAGCTGCAGAACGATATCAGAGATAAGTGTACCAATTAAATCTTTATTCGTTCGGGTATCAAGAATAGGCATATCAAGGATAACAATGTCTGCTTTTTTATTTTTAACAATCTCACGCCATTCCTCTTGTATATCATCATAGTTACGACCTAGCCGGTCAATGCTCTTTACAACGAGAACATCGCCTTCTTTTAACCTTTTCTTGAGTCGCTGATATTGAGGTCTATTAAAGTCTTTGCCGGATAATTTATCACAATAGATGTTTTTATCGATAATTCCCCATTTAAGGAGTTCCACTTTTTGACGCTCAATATTCTGCTCTATTGAGGATACACGCATGTAACCATAAAAATTTTTCATAAAAAACCTCCTTCCATAATTAGTATGGCAGGAGGAATCCGTTTCTATCCAACAAGTCGAAAAGGTACACCTTTTCGACTTATAATAAATGAAAAAAGATATATACTAATTTATTTTAAATAATACTATAAATTCATGCAAATTTCAAGCAATTTTGACTATTTTGTAGGTGTAAAGTTGATTGCTTATAAGGTGTAACTTGTTGGCATAAAGCTGTACCTTTGTGAAACGTTTGGTGAAGCTGTTGAAAAACAGTGGCACAAAGCTATAGGGTTTCTCTTTCTAATGTTTATAAGAAAGAAGGCCGACCAGTTGCATATTAACAGTATTCTTTATTTATGTAAAGGAGTTGTTTGTATGAGTGATATAAGTAATGTACATCCTGAAAAAAGCCTTAAGAGTCAAGATGAATTGTATATAGATAAACACTTAATTATAGGCAATATGATTCAATACCATGCAGATAAATCAGTATACCACTTTAATAAGCTATGCATGATTAAAATTGAAAACTCTGATCTATTGTTAGCCTATCTAGGAGAAAAGAGTTACTTAAATCTCTTGAAAAAGGCACTTTTAGAAATACATCAATATATGAAAGAAGAGCAGTTTAATGGTATTCTTTCTGCCTACTTTATTGATAACAGTACTTTTATAATTGTAGGAAAGCCTCATATTGAAGAAGAATTGTTTTTAAAAATTGTTAAAAAACTCTACAAAAATTATCAATACATGAAGCCGGATCAAACTAATGTCCCTATTTTAGTACGGTTTGTTGTAGTAATAAATCAACCAAATATGTTGGAATATGCATTAGAAGAATTACGCGATGAACGTAATACACAGAAGCACTTTATTTTAAGTGAGCCATGTAGTAGTAAAACATTTGAAACAGAACAAGAATTAAAGATGATAAGCATTATTTATTGGGCAATAGAAAATAATGCTGTAGTCCCTTATTATCAAGGGATATACGATAATAAGAAAAAGTGTATTGAAAAATATGAAGCGTTAATGAGAATCAAAAATTATGATGGTACTATTTATCCGCCTAATTCATTTATAAATATTGCAAAAAAATATCATATATACACTAAGTTAAGCGAAACAATGATTCGACGAGTTCTGTTGGAAATCGATGATAAAAATATGGAGGTTTCTGTGAACCTCTCTGCGTATGACATTAATTCAAGTGGTTTTAGAAAATCCATATATGAATTATTAGCACAAAGAAAATCAAAAAAGTTACTAGTTTTTGAAATTTTAGAGGATGAGATATTTAAGGATACCATTATTTTAAAACAGTTTGTATCAGAGGTTGAAAAATACGGAGTCAAGATAGCAATTGACGACTTTGGATCTGGATATTCTAATTTATTAGAAATAGCACAAATCTCACCACACTACATAAAAATTGACGGTGGAATTATACGTGCTTTAAATGAATCTTCAAAAAACAGGATTATTTTGGATGCAATTGTTTATCTCTCCCAAAAACTTGGTGCGCGGGTTGTTGCAGAGCATGTAGAAAGCATGGAAATACAGAAATCTATTGAACAATTAAATATTGATTTTTCACAAGGGTATTATTTTGCTAAACCTTTGCCAATGGAGAGTCTTTTTAGTAATTAATAATTTATTTATATAAACCCCCATTAATATTTAAAGGAGAGACATATATATGTTTAAAAAAATGAAGTTGAAGCCATATTTACTTACCGTATTCTCTATTATTATCGTTTTAGCTGCTATCATTACGTCCATAGGCACTGTGGGGCTTTTGAAAACAAAAGACAATATGCAAGTATTTATTGATAAAACATTAGGAGCAGAATCAGCTGTTAAAACATGTATAATAGAGGCTAATATAGCAGCCCGTGATTTGCGGGAAATGGTTATTACTGATAATCCACAGGATTATGCTAAATTAAAGGAACGCATTGGGGAAAGTATTGATACAATAAACGAGCAAATTTCTGTATTTAAGCAAACTCATGGAGAAACAGATGGCTTGGCTCAAAAATATGAAGATGCTTTTGAAATCTGGTTTAACATTGCTACGAAGGCTATTAATCAAATAGAAAAAGGAAATAAAGATGCCGCAAAAGAAATTGTTTTAAATGAATGCTCCCCGGCTTTAAACAACCTTGTTGAAATAGTAAAAGAAATTAACACACAAATAGATGAAGATAAAGCAGCATCTGAGGACTCTGCGCAAAAGCTGATTTTTACATTTATTATTATTTCCATCATTTCATTTATGCTGGTACTTATTATTAGTTTGTATTTTGCAATGAAAACAACGACAAATATTACGAGTACCACCAATAAAGTAAAGGAAGCTGTGCTCGAATTATCAAAAGGTAATTTAAAAGCTAACATTGAATACGAAGCAAAAAATGAGTTTGGCGAATTAGCAGAACGCATGAATTTTTCTTTTCAAGAGTTATCTAAATATGTGGATGCAATTGATTATGGAATGAGCGAGTTTTCTAAAGGAAATTTCACTTGTGAATGCCCAATTACTTTTCTTGGAGATTTTGCTCATATTCAAAAATCAATTGAAAACTTCCAAGCTAAAATGAACAACACATTAGTGGAATTAGATATGGCTTCAGCTCAAGTAAGTGCAGGGGCCAGTCAGGTAGCTGATGGTGCGCAGGCCTTGGCACAAGGCGCAACAGAACAAGCCAGCAGTGTTGAGGAATTATCTGCCACAATTGCAGATATATCTAATAAAATCTCTCAAACAGCGGAATATTCTGAAAAGGCTAATACATTAGGAAAACAAGCAGGAGAAGTCGTTCAAAAAAGTCAAGTAGAAATGAAGCAAATGATGAAAGCAATCAAAGATATTGCTTCGGCTTCTGAAAACATTCAAAGAATTATTAAGGCAATTGATGATATTGCCTTCCAGACAAATATTCTAGCACTGAATGCAGCAGTGGAAGCCGCACGTGCAGGAAATGCAGGTAAGGGGTTTGCTGTTGTAGCAGATGAAGTGCGAAATCTTGCTCAAAAATCAGCAGAAGCCGCTAAGGATACCACAGAGCTTATTGAAAACTCTTTGCAGCATGTATCACATGGAGAACTTTTAGCCGCCAGTACAGATGCTGCTTTTGAGGAAGTAGCTAAATATGCAGAAGATATTTTAGGAATGGTAGCAAAAATTGCACAGGCATCCAATGAACAGTCCCTGTCCATTTCTCAAATTTCTCAAGGTGTGGATCAGATATCTTCTGTTGTGCAGATGAACTCTGCAACATCGGAAGAAAGTGCGGCAGCTAGTGAAGAGCTTAGTGGACAGGCGGGCGTAATGAAATCGTTAATTGATCAATTTGAACTGTCTCATGACATGAAATCCATATATAATATGGAAACAAACGATGCAAATGAAGTTAAAGTTCATTCGTTTGATAAATATTAATTTGTAGTTATAAGCAGAATAAATGGCCTGATGTCTGCATCTTGGAATTACTTATTAAGAAAGGTGGAAAGAAATGTTTAAGCTATTTAATCCAGAAGACGAAAACAAATTTACTTGGGAATCTATCAGTGATGTAATTGACGGCAGGAGAAACTTGGGCGAAAACATGCCCGTATATGTCTATCGCCTTTTTCAATTCACAATTAAAGACGAGTTAGCAAAACGCTTTGGTAATAATGCAACGGTTGATATTTTTAGAAATGCAGGAGAATTGGCAGGAAAGGAATTTGCAAATCACCTACTCAATTTAGAGTTGCCTTTTAATGAATTCGTTGCCCATCTGCAAGGCGTTTTAGAAGAAAGTAAAATTGGTATACTGCGCATAGAAAAATTTGATATGGATACCGGTGAAGCCGTTCTGACCGTTGGTGAAGATTTGGATTGTTCGGGACTGCCAATTACAGGCGAAACAGTTTGTAATTATGACGAAGGATTTTTGGCAGGCATCTTAAAAGTGTACACAAAAAAAGAATATATAGTTACAGAGGTGGATTGCTGGGCTACCGGTTCTCGTGTTTGCCGATTTGAAGCAAATATAAAGAAATCTGATGAGATGAGTAATGAATAGAGACGATGTAGACTTATTGGTAGCACAAATTAGAAATATAATATTGAATAAGCCTCTCACGGAAGAATTAAGGAGCGAATCAGCAGAATTGGCAGATTTGCAAGAGGCAGTATTTTACTTATCAAACTGTCTAGCGGAATCCAATGAATTTTTAAAGTCTTTATGGATGGGTGAACTTGATGTAAAGGCTCCAAGCCGGCACAATTTCCTTGCCGGAAACCTAAAGGAGCTTCATTCCGCACTAAAACATTTAACATGGCAGGCAAATCAGGTTGCTAATGGTGATTACAATCAAAGCGTTAGCTTTTTAGGTGATTTTTCAACTTCGTTTAATCAAATGATCCATCAGTTGGCTGAACGAGAATCACAATTAAAGCTTCAATCCTCTATGCTAACAGAAACCGTTGATTTAATGAAATCGGTCATGGATGGATTAAAAGACTGGATTGTTGTTACATCTAAAGAAAATGGCGAAATAATTTATGCAAACCGATCAGCAAAACAGTTTTTTTATGATACCGAAGCAGATAAACCCATATGTAACTGCTGCTGTGAATTATTTGAATATGTGAAGAACTATAAGCACGGTGATGATAGCTACATTTATGAGCATAAGTGTGATACAAGAAAGACAATCTTCCGTGTACGCACCTATTCCATTCAATGGAACGAAAAATTAGCCTATGCCCATTATATCGCAGATGTTACCAGAGAAAAGGAATATCAAGAGCAAATAGAGGGATTGGCATATACCGATGAGCTAACCGGGTTATACAATCGCCGATTTTGCTTAGAAAATTTGGATAAGCTAACAGATAAAAAATCGGAGTTCTCTTTCTGTATGATAGACTTGGATGGTTTAAAATACGCCAATGACAATTTTGGACACGCAGCTGGTGACAGATATCTAAAACTGGTAGCACAAGAAATGACTCGAATAACCCGATCTACAGATATGATTTGTCGTATTGGCGGAGATGAGTTTGCGATACTATTTCCGAACTGTAATGAACAAATCGTGCGGACTAAAATGGAGCAATTAGATCAAACAATAATCGGCTTATCTAAAGAATTTTCTATGTCAGTTAGTTATGGAGTTCTCTACATAGAAGAAGGAACTTTAATTTCATCTGAGGCAATTATGGAGCAAGCAGATGAGAAAATGTATCTTTTAAAAAATATAAAAAAAGCAATTAAAAGAAATCAAGGAGGTTTAACAATGGCTTTTACATGGACAAAAGAATTGGAAACAGGTAATGCACAAATAGATGCTGAACATAAGGAATTAATACAGGCAATTAATAATCTGCTTGCGGCTTGTAGCGCAGGAAAAGGTAGAAGTGAATTAAGCCACACGATGGATTTTTTAGATCAGTATACAAAGACTCACTTTGGACATGAACAAGCTTTGCAGATACAGTCAGGGTATCCTGATTACGCAAATCATAAGAAATATCATGAATGGTTTATTAAGGTTGTGGAAGATATCTCTGCTCGTTTAAAAGCGGAAGGTCCCTCCATTCAGCTTGTTGGTGAAATAAATAAGCAGCTAGGTGGATGGCTCATCAATCATATTAAAACGGAAGATGTAAAAGTAGCCAAGCACGTATTATCTCAGAAAAAATAAAAACTACGAAGCAAAGAAAAGCAGTACCAGTGCTTGAATTATCAAGTGTGGTACTGTTTTTTTTATCCTTATTCGATGTAATGCGATGAGGAATTATGACGGCCATATGCTAGATGACCGCCAAAGGCAGGAATAGCTCCTCGCAAGGAGGTATTCCTATGCAACAAGCAGATAGACCGCCCACCTATTCATTATATATAGAATTTTATAATAAGCGAAAAAACGCCTCAACTCTTAATGGTAGAGTTGGGGCGTTTTTTCGCTTATATATAGTAACTATTCAAATGGCAATCTACCACTGCCGTTCTCCCCCGCTTCTGACATTTTGAAACAAAATCAAAATTCAGAAACTGGAGGAAAGATAAATGGCAAATAACGTAGCACAACAAAACAATCGACTTCCAAAAAGGAGAAAGTCCAAAGAAAACCCCTACACCATCGGGTATGACGAAGCCCGTAAGATATATACCTTGTCTTTTGTCGATGGTCAAAGGGTGTTGCATTGCTTAGATTTAAGCGATGAGCTGTATCAGATATTTAATCAATTTGAGTTAGATGATTTGTCTGAGCTAAATGAAAAAGAGCGAAATATCGATTTCAAAGAGCTTGAATTGGCATTAAAGACTTTCGATACACTTCATTCAAATCAGACAGAGACTGCTGTATATAAAAGCCTACAAAAAAGAGAACTATACAAAGCCATTGCTACTTTACCCGAAAAACAACGCAGACGAGTGGTTCTCTATTACTTCAATGGACTTACTTATGAGGAAATTGGACAGCTGGAAAAATGCCAAAAAACAAGGGTTAAAAAGTCTATAGACCGTGCCTTATCAAAAATAAAAAAATATTTTTAATTTTAGGGGGTACTTTTTGCCTTTTAGTGAGGTATTCAGTGAAGGGTTATACAGATCCTTCACTGTTCCTTGAAAATTTCATATCCGATTTTATAAATACATTAGCTGATGAGCCAGAGATGGACAAGCAACATGGGTAGGAGCGCCAAGACCACCTGTAGGGTGAAAAGAAGAAATGCGAAGTCACCTTATTTTTAACAGTTCGTTCAGACTTCTTTTTCCTCTATCAAAGCGGCCAATATAAGGTGCGAGCGGACCCTCCTGACCTTGAAACAATTTGTGGTGAATTGTTTTGCCATAACCTCATCAGCCTACAATGATACTTCTGTCCCGTCCTAAAGTCGAGCGTTGAAGCCATAGTAATATGGTGATCCGTCGCAACAAAGGAGGGCAGCCCGGAGAGATCCTCGGGGAGGTGAAAGTCCTATGACGAGAGCTACCCACTCTCGGTTTATGAAATCGCCATTAGCACTTGGGAAGTAGTGTCGAGTTAAGTGCAAAAAAAGACTTAATGTCAGAAGCAATGGGGATTGCTCTGAATGTTAACCTTGTCTATCATAAATGTATTCAAGGAGTACAGATTAAAGAGCAGTCCCTATTTTTGTGATATTAAGAAATGCTAATGTTGAGAGGAGGAAATACATTTGAATTTTGATATTATGGAAATTGGTGCTGAAATTGCTGAAGAATTCCGTATGGATACTGCACAGACAACAAAAGAAGTAGAGTATAAAATGTCAATAAAATTGCTTGAAATACTGAAACGCCGAGGAATCATCACCCATGTGGAATATGCCCAAATTGATGCCTTAAATCGCCAATCCTTCTCTCCATCGCTTAGTAAAGTATATGTGTAAAAACACTAGCTATATGAAAAAGCTTGTGGTATTGTATGTTGCTAACGGGAGGTAAACTTCCGGGAAAGGAGGACAAATTTATGGTTAAAAAAGTGAAAACCATAGAGCCAGTCAGACAAAAGGTGCTTGAAGAACTGCGGCCGAAGAAAAAGGTCTGTGCCTACTGCCGAGTAAGTACAGATTCATCAAAGCAACATACTTCCTATGTCGCACAGACTGAATACTATCAGCAGTATATACAAAGCCGAGAAGATTGGGAATATGTCGGAATCTTTGCTGACGAAGCAAAAACTGCAACGAAAGTAAAAAATCGTGATGAGTTTTTGCGAATGATTAAGGAATGTGAAAAAGGCTATATCGACCTCATTATCACAAAATCCGTTACAAGGTTTGCAAGAAATACTGTAGACAGCATAGAAACCATCAGAAAACTAAAATCTCTTGGTGTAGCAATCTTCTTCGAAAAAGAGAACATCAATACCATGTCAGAGCAGAGCGAACAAATGCTGACCATCCTAAGCTCCATCGCTCAAGGAGAATCAGAGAGCATTTCTACCAATAACCGATGGGGCATCCAAAAGCGATTCCAAGATGGTAGCTACAACATTGGTTGCGTAGCATATGGATATACCAAGGATGAAAATGGCGAGCTTATCGTCAAAGAAAATGAGGCTGAAATCGTTCGCAGGATTTTTAATGAATACCTAAATGGAAAAGGAAGTTATCTCATAGCCAAGGGGTTGAACAGCGATAACATACCTACCATCCGAAACGGAGAAAAATGGAACGATAGCGTGATTAAGGAGATTTTACAAAACCCCATTTACGAGGGGGAACTGCTCATGCAGAAAACCTATACCACAGAGGGAGTACCCTTTACCAAAAAGCGAAATAAGGGCGAACTTCCTATGTATTCTATTAAAGAAAACCACCCACCTATTATAACACAGCAGCAAGCAGAGAGAGTACGAGAAATCTATGCTTATCGCAGAATGCAGATGGGTGTTGATGATAGTGGCAAGTATCAAAACCGCTACGAGTTCAGCAGTAAGATTATTTGCAAAGAATGCGGAGGTACGTTCCGCAGACAAAAAATCTATATCGGCAAGCCTTATGAGAAAATACAATGGTGCTGTATTACCCATATTGAAAATAGCAAGCAGTGCCAAATGAAAGCAGTAAGAGAGGATATCATCAAAAATACTTATCTCACCATGTGGAATAAGCTAGTCAGTAACTACAGTGAAATCCTCTATCCCCTCTTAGAATCGCTAAGAAATCTTCGAATGAGCAAAGAACAAGAAGAACAAATTCTTGAGCTGAACAATAAAATAACAGAATTGACAGAGCAGAGTCATATCCTAAGCAGAGTTGTGCAAAAGGGATATATTGACTCTGCTATTTTTATGGAGAAGCAAAATACCCTAAATATCCAAATCGAAGAATATAAGAAACGGCGAAATGTCTTGCTTGATGACAATGGATTTGAAAAAGAAATTGAGGGCACCAACAGACTACTGCAACTCATCCGATATAATCCTATGATTATGGAGGAATATCAAGAAGAATTATTTATCCATACCGTAGATAAGGTGCTCATCGGCAAAGACGGCGATATCACATTCCGACTTATCAATAACCTTGAACTGACGGAAACCATTACAAAGGGGTGAAAAGATGCAAACACACTTACCGATTGGCTATAAAATGGTGGAGGGTAAAATTCACATCGACCCCCAAAAAGCAGATACCGTAAAGAAAATCTATAACGAATATGTGAATGGGAAATCCATGCTCACCATTGCAAAGGAACTCAAAGAAAATGAGATACCGAATGCCAATAATAAAACGAGCTGGACCCACGGTGCAGTGGGAAAAATCCTGCAAAATGCCAAATACATGGGCGATGACCTATATCCCCCTCTTATCAGCAAAGACTTGTTTCATAAAGCACGGGAAAAGCGAAAGGAAAAAACAGCACAGTTAGGAAGAACGGCACAGCTTAATAGCATGAATAACCACCATGCCTTTACAAACAGAATATTTTGTGGAGAATGCGGTGAACCCTATCGCAAATATGTAGAACACTGTAGAAAGACGAGCGAAAAAGTGCGGTGGAAGTGCAAGCGATACATTTTTAATAACAAAGTCCAGTGCAGAAACCTGTTTTATACCCAGGATGAGATAAAGGCTGTTGTAACATCGGCAATCAATAAATTACTACGGAAAAGAAGCTTGCTTGACAAGCCCTATCGAAAAGAACCACTGAAAAAGGATATGGAGCTAAAGGCAGTAGAAAGTCGAATCGAGGAATTAGAGGAACAAGAACAGTTCTCCTCCTCCCACCTTGCGTCACTTATCTTCAAACGAGCAGAGCTTACTTACAAGGCTTCCCAAATAGAGGACCGCCCATTCAACACTCAGAGGATAAAAGAGAGTATAGAGGGTCTTGAGGAACTGACCGATTTTAGTGAAGAACTGATGGTGAAAATCGTAAAGAAAATTATCATCTATCAAGATGGAAAAATAGAAACAGAATTTATCAATGGACTGAAGTTCAGTAAAATCATAGAAAACAAACGAAAGGATGAGCATAATGGCAGTACAGAAAAAGAGTGTGGCAATCATACCGCCACAGATGAAATATGATAAACAGATTCGGGTAGAGCAAAAAACCTTGCGTGTAGCCGCCTACTGTCGAGTAAGCACCTTACTTGAGCAACAGGAAGGCAGTTATGAAGCTCAGGTAGATTACTACACCAATAAAATAAACAGCAATCCAAACTGGAAATGTGCAGGCATATTCGCTGACGACGGTAAGTCCGCAACGCAAACCAATAAGCGTGATGACTTCAATGCCATGATCGATGCTTGCCTTGTGGGAAAAATAGACTTAGTCCTAACCAAGTCGGTGAGCAGATTCGCAAGGAATACAGTAGATGCCCTACAGAATATCCGAAAACTCAAAGAGAAAGGTATCCCCGTCATTTTTGAAAAAGAAGGTGTTAACACCATGGAAAGCGGTGGTGAACTGCTTATCACCATCTTAAGCAGCCAAGCACAGGAGGAAAGCCGTAACATCAGCGAAAATACAAGATGGGGTGTGACACGAAGATTTGAAAATGGAATCGTCCAAGTCAACCACAAGAAATTTTTAGGATATACCAAAGATGAGGATGGAAACCTCGTAGTAGTACCAGAGGAAGCCGTTATCGTAAAGAGAATTTTTAGGGAATACCTTGAGGGCAAAAGCATCATCAATATCGCACGAGGGCTTGATGCCGATGGCATACTGACAGTAACAGGACTTGACCACTGGCATCCGGGGACAATAGATAAAATGCTCTCAAACGAAAAATTCTGTGGAGATGCCTGTATGCAGAAAACCTATACCGTAGATTTCCTCACCAAGAAAAAGGTTAAAAATGATGGCTATGTCAGACAGTACTATATAGAGGATAATCATGAAGCAATCATTCCCAAGGAGCTGTTCCACCAAGTGCAGGAAGAAAAGCTTCGCAGAGCCTCCCTACACAAGTCGTCAGTAACCCGAAAGAAAAATAAAGAGGAAAAAGAGAAAAGTAAATATAGCTCCAAATACATACTGACCGACCTCATGGTCTGTGCAGAATGCGGACACGCCTATCGCAGACAGATATGGTCCAAGTATGGTGATAAATCAGCAGTGTGGAGATGTGAGGATAGGCTCAAGCAAGGCAAAAAGTCACGATGCCAACACTCTCCAACATTGAAAGAAGAACAGCTACACGATGCCATTATGACGGCAATCAACAGTGTGGTTGAAAATACTGGCGAATTTATCGGCACCTTCCGAGAAAATGTCATCAGAGTTATCGGCAACTACAGCACCCAAGGTGTCACAACAGAATATGACGAGCAGATTGAAAAGCTACAACAGCAAATGCTGACACTTATCGAAAACAATGCAAAGCAAGGAGCTGTCAGCGAGGATTTTGACACAGAATACAAGCAACTATCCGAGCAGATCAATGGGCTAAAAACAGCAAGAATCCAAATGGTGCAAGCTAAGAAAAAGGCAGAAAGCTATAAAGAGAGAGTAGAGCAACTAGACAAAACCATCACTACTGTCAATCCACAGGTGAGAGAATTCGACCAAGACCTTGTGAAACGGCTCATATCCTCCATCAAAGTGCATAAGAACATGAAACTGGAGATACAATTCCACTCAGGAATCGTGATAAAACAGGAAGTAGACTACTATGAATAGGCAGTGAAATAGGAGTAGGGTATGTTCCCTACTCCTAAGCTGTGATTGCTAAGACTAAAGCCTTCGGTGATTGCCGAGGGTTTTAGTCTTGGTGATCAAAGGTAAGGGAACCGCATAAAATCACAATAATTTAAGAAATTATTGTGTTGTGAGATGAGCAGGCAGCAAAAAATCTTGTATTTTTTAATATAATCTGCTATAATTATCTTGGTATATTGACACTAAAAAGAAAATGTGATAAAATACAAAATTCTCATACAGGAGGATAGCCATGGCAAAGAAATTTTATGCTGTAAAAAAAGGCGTTAAGCCAGGAATATATGAATCATGGAACGATTGCCAATCGCAAATACATGGTTATTCTGGTGCTGTATATAAAAGTTTTCCCACATACGATGAGGCTATAAAATATCTTCAAGGAGATGTCGATAAAAAAAGTTCGGATACTCCCAATGTGATACTCCCTCAGACGATTGCAACAGCTTATGTCGATGGCAGCTATGACTCTGTAACTAATAGATTTTCATGCGGTGTAGTGCTTTTTCACAATGGAAAAGAAGAACATTTTTCAGAAGTGTTTTGTGATAACAGTTTAGCTGAAATGAATAACGTTGCGGGAGAAATTAAGGGTTCTGAACGAGCAATACAATACTGTTTAGATAATAAGATAAATAGCATCACAATTTACCATGACTATGAGGGCATTGCAAAATGGTGTACAGGTGAGTGGCAAGCTAAAAAAACAGGAACGAAAGCATATAAAGCTTTTTTTGATGAAGCTGCAAAAACTGTGGAAATTCATTTTGTAAAAGTAAAAGGACACTCCGGAGATAAGTACAATGAGTTAGCAGATCTCCTTGCAAAGGAAGCTATGGTAAATGGCACTATACACAAAGAAGTATACAATGCCAAGGAGGAAAACAAAGTGGCAAAGAAAAAATCATTTTTTATAAATAGAGAAGAAATTAGACCTTCAATTTTAAAAATTGGGCAAGAGCAATGGACAACTTTTGAGGCAAGTGAATTAGTAAAGACGGGTAATCCGTATAGATGCCAAATTGTAGCTGATGGAAAAAAAGCAATTTTAGACTTTTATTTTAATACAAATGGATCAACAACGATATCTCCTACAGGAACAAACACAGACATTTCCTCAACCATAAAAGCTATTCTTGAACAAAACTGTACATATTCAAATGATGCAGAAGGTAAAACTTACTCGTTTAAGAAACTACCAACTGAATGGTCGGAGAAATTAATCCAATATTTAAAAACGCTAGTTAAAGAAGAACCTGCTTTTGATAAAGTAGAAAAGCAACCATTACATGAAGTTTATAGATTTACGAGCAGTATTGGAGATACGTTAGTAATTAACATTTACAATAATGGAACAATAACCTTACAAGGAAAACCCGCATATTTATATAGTGAAGCAATCTCCTTTTTATCGTACTGCGAGAGTGTATCAGTAGATGACATCGTAGATACAATTAATAATCTCCATAATGTGGATCTAAAAACGGAAGATGTGCGAAGTGAGATGGAGGTGCTTTTACCTCGGTCTTATAAAAATTTAGATGAAATGATTTTGAAATTGTTGTCACCATCGATTTCGTTAAGAAAAATTAAAATGCCGTTGGAGGATTATTCTTGCTATGCTTTTCCGGCATTAAGGGCGTTGGAAGGATATATCAAATATCTATTTGGTATGAAATCAATTACTATTGGGCATACTTTTTATAAAATCTTTGATAATGGTACGCTAACTGCTGATATTGTAGCAAAAGTTGCAGATGTGAATTTCCAACATGAACTTGAAAGACTTTATAATTACTTAATCAATAATAGGCATGTTATTTTTCATACAGAGCAGATACTAATAGGAACGACTATTCTAGAGGATAAACAAGAAGCCGATGAAATTGTAAATAATGTATTGAATTTAATTGAAACATCATATATAAGTATAAATAAGTAGCGACAAGAAAGGAGGGTTCGTTATGGAGGCATATCAAATTTTAAAATTAAATAATGAACCATTTGACTTCCTCGTCATTGCAACATCATATGAAAATCCATTAAGTCATATTGACGAAATTAGCAAAGAGATTAAAGCAGAGCATGCTAAGATATTGTTTGACTTAACATTAATAAATGGCACAAAAAGCAACAGATATATTTCTTGTGATTTTCGTCTAGGTGAAAGTTATTTACAATCCTGTTCTGTAGTAAAAGAAATAGATGTGTGCATTAAAAATATATCTCATAATTACTTTGCACAAAATCATGATGTTGTGCAAAATAGTGTAGTCCCAAATTCCTTAAAGTTTTTATTAAAATCTGGTATGATTTAAGAAGTTTTTTAACCGTATCTCTAATTTACTTTAAGATACGGTTTTTTCAATTATTGATATTCTAGATTATCAATATGCGTTAGTTTAATCTATGATATAATTGTATAGAATAAAGCCTTCAAATAAATATGTTTGAAAGTTTTATTGCGTACAATTTTATGAGATTGATAAAATTGTGTAGTACAACAGCCAATGTCGAGCCGAAAACAATTGAAGATTTTCGGAAAAGTAGGCACCGCCAAGGAATCACTAGGTTTTAGTAGCATAGTTTTTGTCTACTCAAGGCACGTTGAGACGGTAGTATTGATGACGCGCAATATATAGTGGAACACGGCAGTAATTACGCAACATATTGTGTTTTGGTTGAATCGAGAAAGGAAAATAGCCTACTTTTTATTCGCAATAATCCATGATGTAATTAGGCTATAACGGTTAGCAAAATGGGGTGGAATGGGTCATTATATTGCTTGACTGTGTTCTTTTTTAGAGCGTATATAGTAGTACGATTTTATAGGAGGTACTACTATGTTATATGTAAAAAGCATCGGCGAGAATGGCAAAGATACATTCCACCCCATCAAGGACAACAATGTTTATATTCTCTGCAAGAAGTGTGGACAGATGGTTCCGGTTCTCGAACCTGCGGGATTTCTCTATGAATTAGCAGCCTGCGCTTCCTCTATCGAAGCGGCAGACATTTGCGACGCCTGTTTAGAGAAAGAATGTGAGTTGGAAGATGAGCTGTTGAAGAAAGACCCTGCAGAAGAAGTATAATTTATCTGGGCAGACTGTTCATAAGGAGGGATTGAAGTGGATCCAAAGGTGTTTTTTATACCGGCAAAACCGGATAAAATTGTGAAGAACGTCGGTATATACTGCCGGGTCAGTACTTCTGACAAAGACCAGTTGAACAGCCTCGCTGTCCAGATATCTGCATTGACGAAAGCGGTATCCCATGTTGAGTAGTGGAAACTGCGTGATACTTTTATCGACATTGGTTCCGCAAAATCAGAAGTCCCCCGCAAGGAATTTGAGCGAATGCTACAGGAGTGCGAAGCACACAACATTTCTGTCATCCTGACAAAAAGCATTAGCCGGTTCGGCAGAGACACCGTAGATACGCTGGAGGCCCTACGTCGATTAAAGGCAGCCGGCACACGGGTTATATTCGAGCAGGAAAACCTGGATACGGATAATACGGACAGCGATTTGATGATATCCGTGATTGAATCTTTCGCTCAGGCTGAAAACGAAACCAGAAGTGATAATATCCGTATGGGTCTGAATTTTCGGGCCGCCCAGGGGACATCGGGTTTATACAGACGCAGACTGTACGGATACGACAAAACCGCCGAGGGCGAGTTGGTTTTAAATAAAGAGCAGGCACAGGTTGTCCGTGATATTTTCCGCTGGTACAATGATGGAAAAAGCGTCCTTGGAATCATCAAGGAACTTGAAAAGAAAGACACTTCTTCCCCAACCGGCAAACCAAAATGGAGCAAGCGGTCCGTTGAGAACATTCTTACCAATGAGAAGTATATCGGCACCGTCAGACTGACAGATTCGGTTACCGGAAAATATGAGTACTTGGCAAAGGACAATCATCCGCCCATCATCACGGAGGATGTATTTCGGGATGCACAGGAAGCGAAAAATCGCAGGTCGAATGTAATTACAGATGAAAACGGCACCCATCGCAAAGGGGAAAAATACAGTTCCAAAGAAAAGAAATCATAAGAACTTATGCATTATAAGGTGGGCGATTGCAGTGTATTGTGCGGATTTAAAAAATTTAAAAGTAAAACATAGCGTTTTTGGAGTAGGCGTCATAACGGAGACCTCAGACAATTATCTGATTATCAAATTTGCAATGAGGGAATCAAAGTTTGTATATCCAGACGCTTTTGAAAAATTTATAACAGCCGATGATGAGGCAGTACAAGCTGAAATTATAGAAGAAATCAAGAATAAAAAACTTGCTGCTGAAGCACAGCAGCAAGCGGCAGAGGAAGCCCATAAGACTGAAGAAAAGCTCTGTGCAGCAGGGAGACAAGCTATTCCTATAAAAAGAAATAGAAGAAATATTGAGGATGGCTTTGACCCTGATTATAACGTGAAGCATTTAGCAAGACAGCCTATTCTCACCTATCAGCAGGTAGAGGACCAATTTGGAATTAAGATTGCAGGTTTTGGCCGAGGAATTAATAGAACACAATCAACTGTAGTTCTTATTTCATCAGTAGATAAAAAGAAGACCGGTTTTGTATATCATGACCATTGGACCCCTGACGGGGATTATATGTATTCCGGTGAAGGAAAAACCGGAGACCAGCAAATGACTCTTGGCAATAAGGCAATTGTAGATGCAGAGCGCGACGGTAAAATAATACATTTGTTTGTTAAATTCTCACCACAGGAATATTACTATCAAGGTATATTTTCTTTGGAGGATTATACATACGAAGATGACAAAGACGAATCTGGAAACGTTCGCAAAGAGTATAAGTTCAGATTAAGAAAACAGCATTTAGAGGGATAATGTGTTGAAAACGATAAGAGTAGTGGCAGCAGTTATTTGTAACTCTTTGAAAAAACCAATTGAGATTTTTGCTACTGCCAGAGGGCATGGTGAATTCAAAGGACAGTGGGAGTTCCCCGGGGGCAAAATTGAGGTTGGCGAAACACCACAGCAAGCTCTGATAAGAGAAATTAAAGAGGAGCTTGCTGTGAAAATCAAAGTTGGCGAACTAATTGATACCATTGAGTATGACTACCCTACTTTCCATTTAAGTATGGATTGTTTTTGGTGTGTTGTGGTCGACGGAGAAATTATCCTCAAAGAAGCAGAAGCTGCAAGGTGGCTTAACAAAGACGAATTATACGGTGTTGATTGGCTGCCCGCTGATATAACATTGATTAAAAAAATACAGAATAGCCTACTTTTGCGTGAAAGCGAGATGTATGCCATTGATTCACGGAATGGCCGAAAACCCTAATAGATAAAGGATTTCACGCTTTTATGGACATATTTCCCTGCACAGCCTCACTATCACACGTTGAGACGGTGGTATTGATGTCGAGGGTAAAAGACTAAATGTACACAAACTCCAGTAAATAAGCCATTTTTGTCATTTCGCGATTTTCAAACTGTACACTCAAAATGTGATTTTACCCGTGCATGGAAAGTAGTCTATCGGGTAGGATTCGGTTCGCGAAAGAACAGGATTGATACCGGACTTTTACGACAGGACAGGATAGATGTTTTGTGTTTTTGGGGCTTGGTGAGAGAATAAGATAAATGTTTTTGAGGGCTTTCAGGTGCGCGTGGGAACAGGTCAACATTATGATAAACGAGGTGAAACCGATGAAATATGTGGTGTTATTTCGGGGAATCAATGTCGGTGGCAAAAACATCGTCAAAATGAACGACTTGAAGCAATTGCTGCTTGACCTGGAATTGAAAAACGTTCAAACGTATGTCCAAAGCGGTAATGCGGTTTTGGAGTCCGACCTTGATGAAACCACTTTACAGAATAATATCTGCAATGGTTTTGTCAAACGGTTTGGATTTGAAAGTGGCGTGATCATAAGAAATATGGATGAGATTCAGTATCTTATTGCGCAACTTCCGTTCTCGCCAGATGAGATAACTGCTGCCGAAACGGCCGACCCTCAAGTGGAACACCTATATGTTTATTTTTTAGATAGTCTGCCTGAGCAGTCGCAGCTCGATGCCGTATGCGGGAAGTATGCCGGTTCGGATATGCTGCGGGCGGGAAAAAGGGAGTGCTATCTTCTTTGCCATCAAAGCATACGAAAATCAAAACTGGCTGCTTACATGTCCAAAGCATTTGACATGGCTACGGTACGAAATTGGAAAAGTGTTTGCAGTTTATATGATATGATGGCAGATATACCGATACGAAAAAATTAGGGAGGTATCTATATGCAGTATGGGCCGAATCCAAACGCCGTTTACCCAAATGAAAACATACAAAGCGTTTGTTTCATTAAAAATACCATTACCCGTCCTAATATTACCGTGGGTGACTACAGCTATTACAGCGACCCAGACGGTGCGGAGCGATTTGAAGAGCATGTAACCCATCATTACGAATTTCTAGGCGACAAACTCATGATCGGTAAATTCTGCGCCATTGCAAAAGGTATCGAATTTGTTATGAACGGTGCAAATCATCGGATGTGCAGTGTCACCACCTATCCGTTCAACATTATGGGACAAGGTTGGGAAAAGGTAACTCCATCGCTCAAAGATCTGCCGCTCAAGGACGATACCGTCGTCGGAAACGATGTATGGATTGGGCAAAATGTAACAGTCATGCCGGGAATACACATCGGAGATGGTGCGATTGTTGCTGCAAATTCTGTTGTGGCAAAGGACATTCCGGCTTACAATATTGCGGGAGGAAACCCCGCACGCATTATCCGCAAGCGCTTTGATGACGACTTGATTTCCTATCTGCTGGAGCTGAAATGGTGGGACTGGCCCGCTAAAAAAATATTTGATAATTTGGATTCTCTGTGCAGTGGAGATTTGACGAAAATCAGGGATATTTAAGGTAAATATTTAAAGGCACCCTTCGATGTAATTTCGTAGAGTACCTTGCTCATTTTTGCCCTTATTCCTCCATATCCACCAAAAGCATCAGCAGATTTGGCGGGGATACGATTGAAACCTTATCAGCAATCAATCGGTTGAAGGCAGCAGGGGTTAGAATCATATTTGAAGAAGAAAATCTGGATACCGATGAAGTCGACAGCAATCTTATGATTTCGGTGATGAAATCTTTAGCTCAAGCTGAAAATGAAAGCCGAAGTGAAAATATTCGTATGGTGCTTGCGATGAGGGCTGCAAACGGAACTTCTTCAGGGCAGTACAGGAAGAAAGAGCGAAAAGAAGTAACGTCGTTACGGACAATGACGGTATTCATCGTAGCAGTAAGAAATATAGTTGGAAGAAAGATAAGAAATCATAATTTGTTGAGGTGAAGTCATGATTGAAACAGAAAGATTGATTCTGCGTTCTTTCCTTGAAAGCGATGCGACAGATGTATTGGAATATTTGAGAGAACCAACGGTAAACTGCTTTGCCAGTATGAAACTGAACTCACTTGAGGAAGCCAAAGCAAAAATGAAAAATCGAGTCAGTGAAACTGAATACTATTTCGCCATAGTTCTGAAAGAAACGGGAAAGGTCATCGGTGAGATAGAAGCCTATCCCGAGCGTGGCGAACCTCACGATACAAGTTCGCCGTTGGATACCTTCAGCCCGTGCTGGATGCTGAACAGAGATTATCAAGGCAAAGGCTATGCACATGAAGCAGCTCACGCTTTTTTTGATTATCTGTTCCGTGAGAAGGGTGCAAGACGCATCTACGCCTATACCGAGGATTACAATTTGTCGAGCCAGCACCTTTGTGAAAAACTCGGTATGCGCCGGGAAGGATTATTTAAGGAATTCGTATCCTTTGTCAATAACCCAGACGGCACACCTTGCTATGAAAACACTGTGCAGTATGCCATTCTGAAAAAAGAATGGCTTGGGTAAATTTTAGTTTGCTAAGTATAAAAAGCAAATAGCCTACTTACGTGACACAATAGATTAGATGTCAAGAAATAGATTCTCTAACGAAAAAGCCTTTACAATCAAGCAATTTCGTTGACTTTGGACATGTTCCCCCAATAGCCTAAAAATCACATGTTTAAGTAGTGATAATGATGACGCGTTGTGGTGACAAGGATAAAAAGTCAGGTAAAACTACAATGTATTGTGGTTCTTGAGTGAAAAACGGATAAAAATCGGCCCCCAAATGCCCGAATTTTGCCCTGATAGATGACATCGGCTTTTTGGGGAAATGACAGATGAAAAAATAGGTTTTGAGGTAATTAATAACTTGTACTCATTGGGCAATTATGGCGAACAAACAAGAACTCAAGTTTAGATTTGAAGCGAGGGTACATATGAATACTGATTTTGTAAACTTAACAACAGAAAACCTTTTCAATGAGCATTTATGCTGCATTATCCGCAGTAAAAAGCCCCACCAAGGGATTAACGCAAAGCGACAATGGCTTTCAGAGCGACTAAAGGAAGGCCATGTCTTTCGAAAGCTAAATGCAAAGGCTACGGTTTTTATTGAATATGCTACTCTTGAAACAGCTTGGGTTCCCATAATTGGTGACAACTATTATTATGTATATTGCTTATGGGTTGAGGGTAGTTACAAAGGAAAAGGGTATGGGAAGTCGCTGATGGAGTATTGTTTGGCTGATGCCAAAGAAAGGGGTAAATCCGGCATTTGTATGCTCGGAGCAAAAAAACAAAAATCTTGGCTTTCTGACCAATCATTTGCGAAGAAGTTCGGCTTTGAGGTTGTTGATACTACCGATAATGGGTATGAATTGCTTGCACTTTCTTTTGACGGAACAACGCCAAAGTTCGCACAAAATGTTAAAAACCAAGAAATAGAAAACAAAGAGCTAACAATTTATTATGATATGCAATGCCCCTATATCTATCAAAATATTGAGATGATAAAACAGTATTGTGAAATGAATGACGTTCCTGTATCTTTAATTCAAGTGGATACGCTACAAAAAGCAAAGGAATTGCCTTGCGTTTTCAATAACTGGGGTGTTTTTTATAAAGGAAATTTTGAAACGGTGAATTTGTTAGATGTCTCCTATTTAAAGAGAATACTCAAAAAATGAAAATACAATCTTGGCTTTTTCCCGTTAATTATTAGGACTGTATTTTAAAATTTCCCATAGGCAATAACAACTAACGGCTGTGTTCTTCGTAACTGAAAAACGCAGCCGTTGTTTTGTTACCAAAAATAAGACGGAAAACGAAAGGACGGATTACAATGTTTACAAGATTTTTCAGTGAAACTCCACTCTTCAAATCAGAAATAGAAATGCAGTTTATTCCCGGCTTCACACCTCGTGCCTGTGGAACATACTGAAGTCGGCAGCGAGATGTGGATGCAGAAGCTATTGCGAATCACTGGAACGAGATGTTTTTTATTTTATATCAAGTGGATATCGGTTTTGAATCAAGTCATATCATCCCGAAGCGCGTCAATAATATTTTCTCTTTTTATCTTACTAATGGCATACAGCATTGTAATGAACACCACAAAGAGTACGCTGGCCCTGGACAATATTCAGATAGGCGCTGTCATCAAGAAACTGGATGTCCATACTCTCCATAACGGGAGTGCTTGCGGCTTTTTTGACCGGGATATAAGCCGAAATTAGAATTGTAACCATGCAGACCGCCGTCGCAACGACAATCGCGGGGATTAAGATCGTCAAGGTTAAAGGGACGTTGTTGTAGAAAATGTTCCCAAAATTACTGGCGACAATGGAGATCACAAGCCCGATGCTGCCTAGTGAACCATGAAGGTGAACCTCTCACTTTAAGAGAGCTTAACGGCAATTTTATTCCGCTCCCAACGGCAGGGATACTTCCGCATGAAAGCCCTTGTCATCGGTATAGAGATTGATTACACCGCCGTACCGTTCCACGGTTTCCAGCACAGAGGGAATGCCAAGGCCAAAGCCGCTGCGTTTGGAGGATAAGTATTTTCCGCCTCTGGTGTTCAGTTTCCCGTTAAAGCTGTTGTCCACAACAAATTCAAGCTGTCCGTCCTGAATACGTCCGGCGATGAAAATGGTCTTATCTCCGTCCTTCTGGCGCAGGCAGGCTTCTGCCGCGTTCTCCAGCAGGTTGCCAAGAAGGCCGCATAAATCCACAATGGGGAAATGCAGCTTTGTGGGCAGCGAAAGCCTTGCCCGAAACCGGATACCATTGGACTGTGCCAGATTGCTGTAATACTGCACCAGAGCATCCAGCTCGATGTTGTCGGTGAGGCGGCCGATCCGGGTGCCCTCGTTGATGACCGTAATGCCGTGAATATAGTTTTCAAGCTCTTCGCGGCGCCCTTCCTCGGAAAGTGTTATCAGGGTACGGAGATGATGGCGGAAGTCATGACGCAGCTTGGCGCTTTCCTCCACCTTCTGGTTCATTTGCCGCAGATGCTCCACCTGCATGGTAAGCTGGCGTTTCATCTGCCGCTGTTCCTCGGCATAGACAAGACTGTGCCGGTAACCCATGGCTACGTCGTACCACAGCACCACGCCAATTGCGATTACCAGACTTAAGCTGCCCCATTCCTGGAACCACCCTCCGAGTATCGGCTCATAGTTCGGCAGAAGGCGATCCCAGGCCAAGGCGCAGGCATAAAAAATATCCGCACAGAGCAGTATCACCGCTTTGTCGATATTCCGGCGCATCGCCATTACGGCAGTAAACAAAAGATATACGGCGGTAAGCAGTTTAAAGAGAAAAACCAAATGGGAGAAGGCCAGCATTACCGGAAGCGTCAGCTGTGCGGCAAATATTCCGTAAAGCAGCGCCAGCACACTGATCGAACCGGCTACAATACCGCTGATGAGCTGCAAACGTCTTTCCGTATCACAGATGCGTCCGTGAAGCAGGATGACAAACAGCGTTAGCAGATACCCGCTGACCAATTCTAACGTATACCACGGTTGAACCGGCAGCAGCAGGATGCCATGTATCACGGAATATCCGGTAAATACGGCGCTGGCCAGAGACAGCACGAAAAAGAGCCAGATATTATTCCTGCGGCGGGTGCGGACGGCAAGATAAAAGCTGAAAACAACAAGCATCAGGGTTGCTGTGACCACAATCAGGCAAATTCCAATCCGCAGTCCCCGTGTGGTGTTTACATTTAAAGGTTCGCCAAAGGCAGACGGATAGACAAGACCGCTGTATATCCATGAATGGTCGCTGACTGCCAGCAGAAGCGTGACCTTGCCGGAGGCTTCAAAGGTGATGATTCGGCATTGGGTCTGATCCTGATAGGCTTCCGCTTCCGGCTCACCCATTTGCAGCTTCAGCTTGTCATTTACATAAAACCGGTACGCGGAATAGATTTCCGGAAGCTCAATGGCATAGGTGTGTTCCGTTTCCGGCAGATACAGCGTCAGGGCGTAGCTGGCGCTGCCGTGGGGAGAGCGGCGGGCGTCGCCCATAGCAAAATTGACTTTCTCCGCGATGGACAGGTACTGATAGTCATCCCCCTGCTGCCGCAAGGTTTCCGGTGTCAGCAGCCGGTCTGCATAGTAGCGCCAGCCGTCCCGCAGATAACGGATGGGCGTGTCCGTCCAGTCCGCTTCTGAAACATACAGTGTGCCGTTGATGGCCTGGGGCGCGGACTTTGTGTACTTGTTATCGAAGTGATATAAAGAGAGAAACAGCGCTGAGGAAAGGGAAATCGTCAGAAGAAGTGCCAAAGAACACCGTAATACAAAAGGCTTTTTATCCATGGCGACGCCTCCGGAAATAGGTAATCCCACCCGCAGTCAGAAGCAGCCCGCCAGATACGGGAAGCAGCGAAGACAAGGCCCTTTTTTCTTCTTGAATCCCGGAGGATTCTAAAATTGTGTAGGTACCCGCTTTATCCACCGTAAAGCAGAGAAGCCCGCCTTCATAGGCCGTATTCACAATTTGTTCGCCCGCTTCATTTTGGACAGTAGTTCGGGCATTCTCAGCCTGCGGTGTATAGCGCAGGCGTATAACCGTCCCCGAAAGCTCTGTGACAGCAGCTTCCGCAGCCTCCACCGCAAGCAGTATCTGCCGATCTTCCGGCTGGGTCAGCGTAACGGTCAGGGTATCTGAATCCGACACGTTCAGCGCGGAGAGCAGGCTGCTTGGAATGCTGACCGTCAGCCCGCCGGACCCGAACACTACGCTTTCTCCGTCCGCGCACAAATCCCGCAGGCGCAGGCCGGAAATAACGGTTTGCTCTGGTGAATAGGATTCAAAGACGGCAGTGGATTCCTGTGATTCGGAGACTGTCTTAGGCACCGTTGTCGGCAATGCTTCAGCGCTTTCCTCCAACCGCTGGGATACCGCATGATTTTCTGGTTCCGGTGAAGTTTCCTCTGTTTTATGAGAAGGAACAGGATCGGAATACGCCGGCACCGTCGATTCGGTTGGAACGGCAGGAATTCCGGTCACCGGTTTTTCTGTCACCGGAGTCTGAACCTGCGAATTGCTATTATTATCAGGGCTTTTGCTGCTTTGGGAGCCGTCCGGTGTTTGCGTTGGGGTAGGAGTCACAGGGTCTTGACCGGACGGCGTGTCATCGGAGACAGGCGGCGAAGCAGGGCTGCTCTCTGATGGTGACGAATCATCGTCATCACCGCTCTTATTGGGACTGTCGGGTGTCTCCGGAGAGGTGGGGGGCGGTTGGGAGCCTGTTCCTGAGCCGCTGCCGCCAGCGTCGCCGCCGTCCCGGTCACCGCCTGAATAATCGAGGATACTAAGCTCTCCGTCATATTGAAAGGACAGAACGCCAGTCTGACCGCCGGGATAGGTTACCTTAAGTTCATAAGCGCTTCCATATTTCAAGATACGCTGTGAAAGCTGAAGGTCACCGGGGGTGAACAGGAAACCATCGCTCAGTTGTATCCATTCTCCGCCATCCTTCCGCAGCCATACGGCAAACTCGTCCAGCTGTTCCTGCTGCTCCGCAGAAAGTATCCATGGAAAGCGAAGAAAGCCACGTCCGGCTACGCAGCAGTTGATGTCCGGCTCACCAAGTGTCTGGATGGAAACAGCGCAAAGCTGCCGTGGCAGAGAAACGCCGTCTGCCAGCGTATATTCCGTTCCAAGGTCGGGTGCCGCTGAAGCATAGTATACGCCGGCCGTGGCGGTATCCACGGCATCCAAAGACCATGCGCCCGATACCAGATCATAGGGATTGCCGTCTGCGTCATAGCCGGTAAAGCCTGCAACGGTATCAGCAAACCAGTCGGAAAGCTCCTTCTGCGAGGTTCCGACGGCAAATGCCACGGCATCTGTCCGGTCCGGCTCATCAAAGCTGGTCAGGGTGATTGCCGAAGGCGTTACGGTAACCACCGGAGCGGCTTCATCGCCGTCAGCGACCGTTCCAGCATCAGAAGGAGCAGCTGTACCGGCGGAAATATCGGAATTAGTGCCGCTGCCGGAATCGGTATCCGCAATCGTATCAGCAGCTGCGGCCGGTTCCTCTGCCGCCAGTACGGAAGGCGCCAGCATTCCGCAAAGCAGCAGAAAGGTTAAAATCAGTGCCCATATCTGCTTCATATTTCTTCTCCCCGAAGAGAGCCCGCGGAAAGGCTCAGACGCTGTTGCTGCACCTGCCGCTGCAGGCGGCGGCTGACCGGCAACTGCTCCCCGCTTTTCAGGATGAGATAATCGCCGCCAAGCTCGCGAACCTCCTTTAGGTTAACCACAATGCCCTTAAAGCAGGACAGGAACTGCGGATAGGCCGTCAGCTGTTCGGAAAGTTCCGAGAAGCTACCGGATACCGGAACAAGGCAGTCCTTTAAATGGATACAGGTACAGCGGTTCTGGTAATCGGCATAGAGAATACGGCTCAGAGAAATTCCCAACGGCTGGTTTCTTGTGGTAACCGTGATGGAGGAATCAATCTGCGATTCTGCAATTTTGCAGTATTGCAGCGCCCTTGAGAGCTTTTCCAAGGTAGCGGGCTTTACGATGTAATCCGCTGCCCGAACATCGTAGCTTTTCACACCGAATTCTGAGCTGGTGGTAAGGAAAATAAGGTTGAGATTCTCGTCAAGCTGACGCAGCTTGAGTGCGCAGTCCACGCCATTTTCATTGTTCAGGAAAATATCCATAAAAACAATGTCGTATCGGCCCGGTATGTAATCGGCAAGCAACTCCCTGCCGCTGTGAAATTCCTTGATTGCTATTGTCTGATGCTGTTTTTCTTCATATTGTTTTAAAAGGCTGCGGAGTATTTCACACTCAGTAGCCATATCATCTACGATTGCCGCATTCATTTGAAATTCTCCTTTGCATATAATATTCCATTTAACATTATACCACAGGCGCAGCGCGCCGTTGTGGTATATTTTAAATTGGCAAAGCTGATATAATAGCCGCTTTGCGGCTATTATATCATAAATTTTGGAAAGAGTTTAACCGCTTGTGCAGATTTTCGACCGCTTGATCATAACATCTTGAAAACCTCTTGACAAAATGCTACCCTAATAAAAACTACCAGACTTCTGATGAAGGGGCCTGGTAGTTTTTTGATTTTTATAAAGGAAGGAGGAGGTCGTGTGAATGTTGCATTGTGTGCGGCGTTCTTGGAAGAGGACGTCTGGGAGAGCCGTCTGCGGGCGGCCGCTTCCCCGCAAAGACTTGAACTTACGGAGCGTAACAGCGCCCGGGCACTGTTGCCCCTGCTGGAATTAAAGCCGTTTTCCCTTCTGGCTGTGGCCTTAAACAGCGTGGCGGGGCTGGAAGCGGTGCGGCAGCTTCGGGAAAAAGCACCAGACGTGCCTCTTCTGTGGATTTCCGATGAGGATTACAGCCTGTTTGGCTACCAATACCGTGTGACCTGTTTTCTGCGAAGGCCGGTATCCGATACGGAGCTGCGGGAAGCGGTAGCAGGCTGCCTGAAACTTTCAGAAAAAGGAGAGGAGGAAACGGAAAAATGACAAAAACCATTGCGCTGTGCGGTGTTGGTGAAGAACTAACCCAAACACTGGAGCACTGCGGCGGATACCAGCTCCTGCGCTTTTGCGACGAGCCGGAGCGGCGCGGGGACGTAAAGCTGGCCTATTATTTGCGAGACGGTCCGCCTGTGGCACTTGCCATCGTGGGCTATCCCGGAGCCGAGGGGCTTGCCGCCTGCGATTATCTGCGAACGCAGAACCGCGCGTTGCCCATCCTGTGGCTTTGCGACCGGAGAGAATTCGAGTTGGAAGCAAAGCGGCTTGGCGTAAGCTTTTACGGCACCAGCCCGCCCGGAACAGAGCGACTTGCCGCTCGATTGATCAGTGCCAGCCTTGAGACGGATGCCGGATCGGCTGCTTATAGCGGCAGATAAGCAAGAGAAGATTCAAAAACAAATAACAAGGCAATGCCGCTTCAAAAAGGAGGGCATTGAGCAATGGAGGGAATTATGGAAATGAAACAAATAGCGGAGCGCCTAAACAATGTTCCTGTTAGAAAAAAAGTAAAGCAGCTATTGGCTGCAACGCTGGCTGTCTTGATGATGAACCCGGTCACAGGCTACGGCACGATTGTCCATGCGCAGGAAGCGGGAATCATCACGGCCTTTGCGGAACTGTCCGGGGAGATTTCCGGTCAGCAGCTTGCGGTGGGCGCGAAGGAATCGGACATTCATCTGCCGGATACGTTGGAGGTGACTATTGGTGTTCCTGCAACAGACACAACGGAAAGCACTGCGGAGGAGTCACAGCCCGGCGGGAACACCCCGGAAGAACCAGCGGCTGACGAACCCACCGGCGAGGATTCTGCCGTTTCGGGAAACGACGCGGAAGAACCGCAGGATGAGTTAAGCAGCGCAGCACCTGCCGTAGAAATCACGACCGGAGCCGCAATTGATGCGGAGACGGAGGGCACCGAGCGGGAGCCGTTAAAAACGACACAGACCGTCACGCTGGAGAATATTACCTGGGAGATTGATGCGGAAAACAGCGCTTCCGACACGTATGACTCCAGTGAAAACGGCGCCTATTACACCTATGTACCCGTTCTGCCGGAGGGCTATGCCGTGGCGGACGGCGTAAGCCTGCCGGAAATCAGTGTGCGGATTGGCGGCGGTATGATGCGGATGATGGCCGGCGAGACGTCAGCTTCAATCGGCGCTGTTTCTTTGCAGGACGGAAAATATTACAACCAAGCCGGAGAAGTATTGGACACCGTACCAACAGGCGGTACGCCCTACCTCTACTACAACGGCGGCGTTCTGACGGTAACAGGCGCTTATGTGATAAATCCTCTCAATCTCAATTTTACCACCCCTCAAATCAGCATCCAAAGCGGCACACTGACCATTGTCGGTTCGGGCAGCTTGACCATTGAAAACAACAACACACCGTGCGTTAATATTCAATCAGGTGCGGCGCTTGTTTTAGCGGGCGCGGTGAACTTCAAAGCCCAAAGCACCGCAGGGATTCCCATCATGCTGGGAGGCAGTTTCGTAACGGAAAACGGCTATTCGGGTGCTATTCGTTTGGAAGGTATGGGCAGCATACTTTCACAGATGGAGGAAATCGACCTGAACACAACCGGTGCCATCGCAATTCAAGGTAAAGGCTCTGCACCGATTATCAGCTGTGACGGCTCTATTCAGATGACGGGCGCAAGCATTACAATTCTAAATCCAAACCATTCTGCTTCAGCCAGCAATGGCATTCTGGTAAGTGCGGGGCAGGATGTCAGTCTGACAGCAACAGTGGGTGGTGTGAACCTGGAGGCAAGCAGCAACTACCCGATTTTGGATGTGGGTGGAAACATCATTCTATCAGCCGCTGAAAATGTAAGTGTAATGAACTATAACATGTGGGAACCCGGCGTGAACTGGAAGGGCAGCAAATTTTCGATAACAGCTGCCGAGGGTGTCGCAGTCTACGGTCAGATGATTGGAACCGGAGAACAGCCAAGTGTAGAAATCAAGTGCACTGGGGGCGACAATTTGCAGCTGCTTGGTGGAATCTCACTGGGCAACAATGGAACGTGTACGGTGAATTCCAATGGCAGCATCGAAATCGCTGGTTACGATGGAACTAAGCCGGTGTTTTCCGGAAAATCACTCACGCTGGATGTTGACAATGACATTATCGTTCGGCGCGAGAACGATGACGGAAGCACCGTTCCGGTTATTTCCGCGACTGAGCAGCAGTTCACCAGCAAAAATAGTGTCGTAGTTGTTTCGGGCAGTACCGGTTCAACCATCAGGACCAAGGACGGGCAGACCATTCAGGCTGCCTTTGGCGGATATGTGACCAGTGAGTGCTTGAATTTATCGACACCGCCTGCGGTCGCTACGTTCTATATTGCCGGTAAGGGTTCCATCCTCTACACCCCGGCACAGGGGGGAACCCCTGCCGTGCTGGCACTGACAAATGCAACCATAGATACCCAAGATAATGCAATCATTCTGCCTGATGGCGCTGTTACGATGCAGCTGAGCGGCAAAAACATCCTGCATTCAGATACGAAGGATGGGATTGGTATCGTAGGGAATGGTTCATTAACCATCACCAGCTCCAATGGCGGTACGCTGAATATGGAATCAATGGGGCTTACCATGGAATTCAATGAAGAGTACGACTCAACCATCACAATCGGCGGAAACGCTTCCGTAACAGCGGTTTCACATAAAAGCTCCGCCGTATTAACAGGGGGAAACCTGACCGTAGAACCGACTGCCAAATTTGCCGCAAAAGGCATAATGGCTGATGTGATGATTGAAGGAAACTTCCATGCGCCGAACTTCAACGGCAGTGTGGTTGTTGTGAATGAAAAGGTGGATCCTAGAACCTTTGATATGACAATCCACGGCACTTGTGACATGCCGGTAATAATGACTAGCCTACCGATCGGCATATCGCAGTTCGGCGCTGCTTCCCTGCACATCCCAAGCGGTGCGCAGATGACCATTCCTTCTGGTCAGCCGCTGATGGTTACGGACATGGCCAAACTGAAGCTTGAGGGCAAAATCATCAACAACGGGATGATATGCCTGCCTGTTGGCGCCACTGCCGGCCAAATCAAAGCCATGAAGCTGACCGGTTCCGGTGTTGTGCTAGTACCCGAAAGCATTGACGGAAATGGTATGCCTTCAAAGGATGGAAAATTCTACACCAATGGCGGCGTCGCGGTCAAGACCGCCGACGACCTTGACCTGACCACCGACGGCCACAGCGGCAAAACGGTGGCGAACGACGGCTACAGCTGGGATGGCAGCACCCTGACTCTGGGCGGCGTTTTCATTCAAGGGAATATTACGCTGCCTGCCAATAATGCAACAGTCAACACTACCGCAGCCACTATGATTCAGGGTGGAATCACAGGAGCCGGCGGCACCACCATGCATCTTACCTTTACCGGCGCCGCACCGCTGGCTATCAACGGCGGCATCAGCGCAGGTTCAAACGGCGATACGGTTACCGTGCAGAGCGGCGCACAGGTAACGGTGAACGGCGGCCTCTCGCTGGGGGAAGGCGGGGACGGTGTACTGACCGTCACAGGCTCGGGCACGGTGATGGAGGTTTCTTCTTCCACCGGCTATGCGGTTTACTGCCAAAATGTGAAGGTTGAAAACGGCGCAACCCTAACTGTCAAAGCCGAGGGCACAGATTCCGTCGGCGTGCAAGCGGTGAAACCGGGCGGTAACGTCAGCGTCACCGGCGGCTCCACCCTGACGGCGGGCTGTGACTACGGCGTGTTCCTCATCGACGGCAAGCTGACGGTGGACGATACCAGCAAATTGATTACAAACGGTGCGGTGGCCCCATTCTGCATTTTGGATACCACCTCCTCCAAGGCGCAGAGCGAGCTTCTTTCTCTGGCAAACACTCCTTCCGATACCGAAATCGCTTCCATGAAAGGAACGACTGATTTTAGCGGCAGTAAGCATACCTACTGGAGCCTGATACCGAAAAACGGCAAGCTGGGTGTGGAAAATGAGGAACCTGAATTTGTAACCTTGACGGGCGCGAAGACCGGAATGCTCACCTTTGCCAAGGCGACAAACCCCGGCGGAAATAACAATAACGGAGATGGGGATGACGATAACGGCAGTTCTTCCTCCGGCAGCAGTTCTACCGCAACCACAACAACACCGGAAAAGAAGCCTGACCAGCCTGTCATCGGCAGCGTCAATGCCGCGGGCAAGGTTACGGATAGTCATGCGGTCGTTCTCATTACCGACAGCATTGTGAAAGCGGCTATCGAAAAGGCACAGTCTGCCGCAAGCGCACAGGGCAAAACGGCGAATGGGATCGGTGCAGAGGTGTCTGTTACGGCTCCCGGTGCGAAAAGCTTTACGGTCATTACAGAACGCGCTGCACTGAACCGATTGGTTAGCACGAACGTTAAGCTGTTTCAGATCATTGGTCTGCCAGCCAACTTCTGCTTTGATCAGGCTTCCTTGAAACAACAGCAGGAGCAGGGAACCGGCGACATAACAATGATGCTGAAGCCTGCTACGGTCAAAAATGTCCGCAGTGCCTGCGACATTACACTCAGCACGGTAAAGAACGGCAAAACCGTAAACATTACCTCGATGAACAAGGGAAGCGTAACTCTGTCCCTGCCGTATACACTTGGCAAGAACGAAGCGGTGGGCGGCGTGTACGCCGTGTATGTAGACGCAAAGGGCAACGCCGCCCGCATTGCAGGCTCCGCCTATGACAGGAACAGCGGGAGTGTGATTTTTACAACTAATTACTTCTCCCGGTACGGGATCGGCTACACTGCTTCGGCAGCAAAGTTTACGGACATTTCCTCCCATTGGGCAAAGGAAAGCATCGACTATGTGGTGGGCAGAGGGCTGTTCGGCAGTAATGCGGCGGGCAAGTTTAACCCCGATGCTGCCGTCACAAGGGGCGACTTTGTTACCGCCCTCGGCAGGCTGGCGGGTGTGGATACCAAAGCCTATATGAGGAGCAGCTTTACAGATGTGAAAGCAGGTTCCTATTATCTGCCTTACATCGAGTGGGCGTACAGCAAGGGCATTATTCAGGGAATCGGAAACAATCAGTTTGCCCCGGAAAGAGCAGTCACCCGTGAGGAAATCGCGCTGATCTTTGCAAACTACGCAAAGGCAACCGGCTATACGCTGCCTGTGATTCGTGAAGCTACTACATTTTCTGATGCCTCCAGCATCGGCAGTGCTTACAAAGATGCTGTAAAAGCGATGCAGCAGGCAGGCGTTATCATGGGAAAAAATAATAATGTATTTCATCCCGCTTCCAGTGCCACCCGCGCGGAGGCTGCCGCTATGCTGACCCGGTATGTCAAACTCACCATTCATCCTGCTACAGCTCAGGGCTGGGCAAAAAATGATTCCGGTCAGTGGATGTACTTGAAAGACGGCAAGGCCCTTACCGGGTGGCAGACCATAGGCGGAAAGGTTTACTGCTTTGACAGCAGCGGAAGCGCTTTCGCCAGCGGCTGGAGACAAAACGCAAAAGGGAAATGGGTATTTCTTTCCTCTGATGGCAGCGCCGTTACCGGCTGGAAAGATATTGGCGAGAACGGCCGCAGCAAGCGCTATTACTTCACCGGAGATGGTATTCGGGTATCCGGCAAGTGGCTTCAGATCGACGGCAAATGGTATTACTTCTATGCCGACGGCTCCCTGGCCACAAGCACCAAGATTGATGGCTATGAAGTTGATGCAAACGGTGTGAGAAAAACGAAATAATATAGAATAACGTTAGGGGAAACCCATTGAAAGAGGGGGGCGCAAAGCCATAGGGCCTAAGGTGCTTTCGGGTGCTGTGATAGCCTGGCTGCCAATAACCGAGCAAGGCTCTGTGCAACAAGCTGCCTTTCATTTTTGCCGGCGTCGCACTAACCCTCTCCCAGGGCGGGAAAAATGAGTTTGGCCTGGCGTTTACACTCATAGCCTGTTTGTTGTTAGCACTTGTTACAAAGCAAGGCACTCTACGCTCAAACCGTAGAGTGCCTTGCTTGCATTTCAACTGATTCATTCACATCTACTGTCACGCCTCTGATTCCAAGCAGGAGTGCTCCAATGGGTGTAAAAGCGATGGACTGCGTGCCGAATTGCTTGTGCAGAGAAATAAAACCTTGCGTTTCATAATAGTACCGCCTGTCTTATCACCTGACTTTTTGCAGAATTTTCACTACCTCTTCTGTTTTCAGCACCTTACCATAGGAAACCACTTTTCCGTCGACGACCAGAGCGGGGGTGGACATCACACCGTAGGCCGCAATTTGCGAAAAATCCTTTACGTGGTCGATCGTCGTATCCATTCCAAGTTGTTCCAATGCTTCTTTTGTTGCCGCTTCAAGCTGATTGCATTTTGCACACCCGCTGCCTAAAATTTTAACAGCTGCACCTTCGGCTTTTGCCTTATTCGCTTGTTCCATGCTCTCCGTATCGCAGTTTCCTCCGCAGCAGCAAGCGGCCTTTTCTTCCGTTCTCTTACCGAATAGAGACATATTCATTACACTCCTTTATTCATTATGTTATTTGTTAGCAGCATTTGCCCCCGCAGGAACAGCCGGATTTGCTAACCGGCTTCCTCAGATTCCTTCATGCCGTTCGGCGGTGTCCATCCGGTATCGTCGCCGACATAGGTAATTGCGCCAACCGGGCAACGATTCCCGCATCCATGGCAATGGTCGACGCAGGCCTCCGGATTTGTGACAACGGGAGACGGTGCCTTTGCGGAATCATAGACACCGTGGGAACACTTTGCAATGCAGGTGCCGCACTCCACACAGGTCAGGTACTCAATAACAGGATACCAAGTCTTTGCCATAATATGTTCCTCCTACTATATAATAAATCTCTGAATGATATTGAAAAAATAGCCTACCATGATTATGCCAACGGTGCAGATTGCAATAAACAGCGCCAACAGCTTCGGCTTAACCGCCTTGCGGAGCATGATGATGGAAGGAAGGGAAAGGGTGGTAACCGCCATCATAAACGATAAAATTGTGCCAAGCTGTGCCCCTTTGTATAACAACGCTTCCGCAATTGGGATAGTGCCGAAGATATCAGCGTACATTGGAACGCCGACAAGCGTTGCCAATACGACGCCAAACGGGTTGTTGCTGCCGAGTACAAGCGCCACCCATTCTTCCGGAATCCAGTTGTGGATAATCGCTCCGATACCCACGCCAATCAAGATGTAAGGAAACACTTTTTTAAAGGTAGATAGCATCTGTTCTTTCGCATAAATTAGACGGTCTTTTTTCGTTAGATCGGGAGACGCTATATCCACGCTTCCGGCGGTCAGGATAAAGCTTTCCACATGCTTCTCCATGTGAAGTCGTTCTATCATTGTTCCTCCAATAACGGCTATCATCAGCCCGACAATCACATAGAGAAAGGCCACTTTTGCTCCGAAAATGCTCATCAGCAAAAGCAATGATCCAAGATCAACCATTGGGGAAGATATGAGGAAAGAAAACGTTACACCAACAGGCAGCCCCGCCGACGTAAACCCAATAAAAAGCGGGATAGAGGAGCAGGAGCAGAACGGTGTCACCGTCCCGAGCAGTGCCGCAACGCAGTTCGCTCCGATCCCATGAAACCGTCCGAGAATTTGTTTACTGCGCTCCGGTGGGAAGTAACTCTGGATATAGCTGATTAGGAAAATCAGGAAGCACAGCAGAATCGTAATCTTTATGACATCATAGAGAAAAAACTCGATGCTTCCCATAAGGCGTGTGGACATATCCAATCCCAGTGCGGAAAGCCCACTTCCAATCAGCCCATCCAGCCATTTCATGCCGAGAATCTGATACTGGAAAAAGTCCCAAATTGCTTTTAGTATCTGCATGGTGGAAACCCTCACTTTCAACAAAAGGAAAATCATATCAAATATTTTTGATGTGTAAAGCATTTTAAAAGCCATCCAATTGATGGCTTTTATTGGTTACAGCACGAATTGTTATCTGTATCTGGCGTTGTCAGTTGCTTTAAAAGTGCTTCGGCATAGGAGCTGCCTTTTTCGCTGATTTGGTAATGCGTCCATTTCCCTTCCTGCCGGCTTTCCACAATACCCGACTCAACCAGTATCTTCATATGGTAAGATAGACCGGACTGCCCCAAGTCTAATTGTTCCAGCAAAACACAGGCGCATTTTTCGCCGTTGTGCAGCAACTCCAGTATCCGAAGACGTTTTTCGTCGCAAAGCGCTTTAAATACCTTTGCGTGTTCTTCATATTTCGTTTGCAAGCAATCACCTCATATCAAAAATATTTGATATGTTTTATTATATGCATCAAATCAAATTTTGTCAATGTGTTTGAAAAGATTTTCGATAATGAGGATAGACGCTCTACGATATAATTCCGTATCATTAAAGAGATACACATTCTGAAACATCATGGCGATTTTTTTCATCAAGCTATCCAACTTGTATTCTCGCACATTGTATACGACTACCGTAAAGGAGCTGTTAAATACAGCATCAGTGTCACGGTCAGAATAGCTACACCCGCTATATTGGTGGATTTTTTAAGCTTTGCTTGTTAGTATAATCTAACTTATAAGAAAAAGGGCGGCCCCTGCTGCGGCCGCCACTTTAAAGTCAAAGATTCTTGCGTGTTGTAAATGCAAGGAAGTTGTTTTGCCATAGACAAAACTTGTTCAAACGGTGCAGAACAGATCAGACGGAGCGAAAATAAGAAAGATTTACTAAAAGAGGCATGGGGAATCAAGAGTGCATTTTTCACGCTTCTTTGGGGCGGATTTTATTCTGCCGTTTGGGAGGTTCCTTGTAGCATTTTCGCCGGTAAGCAGGGCTTTTTAATATGCGCGTACTCTTTTTCCCATTGTACAAGAGCGGCATCAGACATCAGCGTTTTACAGCATAGCGGAACAGGACTGTTGTTGACGGACTGCAGGGAAATCGGAGCCCCGATTGTTGGGCTGTCCTCCGTTTCCAAAATGAGATATCCGTTCTGTGCCATATAGTTCACATCAGGCTGGAGAACGCCATTGACAAACAAGCTTTGGTAGAAACTCTCGTCCGGGCCTGAAATTCCCTGATTGCCGTACATCTGGATTTCATCCTGATTGGTGTAAAGATTACCTCCGTTGGATTGAGCATTGTACGCATAGGCTTCCATGTGAAAAAGCTGCCCCGCCGGGTCCCGGATTGCAATGGATTCCAAAATAATAGGCGATCCTTTCGTAGGAGCGTCTGTGGTAGTCAATTCCAGAATGCCTCTTTTTACTTTATAGTTTACTTGCGGCTGAAGAACGCCGTTAATATATAAATTGAAATAAGATACTTCGCTTGGGGAAGGAATTCCATGATCTCCGTATTCTTTTAATTCGTCGTCATTGGTATAAATTTTTTTCACGCCGTCAGAAACTACATTGTACTGCCAGTCGGTGACCTCCATCCTTTCGCCGTCAGGGGCTTTCAGCGTGTTGAACAGAATCATGACAGCCTGATCTTTTGAGGGAACATCCTCTGTTATAAAGGTCAGCTCGCCCTCTTTTAAAATGTAGTTCGCTTTCGGCTGCAGTACCGCGTTGACAAACACATTATAATAGGAAACCTCCAGTGGCGAAAGAATCCCTTGGTGGCCGTACTGCGTTAACTCGTCGCTGTTGAGGTAAGTTCGTTTTACTCCGTCAGAAATTGCGTTGTACTGAGAAATATCCGCTTTCAGGGCATAGTTTTTATAACAGATGCAGCCTCCGCTGCGGAACCGAACTCCGTCGCTAATCTGGTTGGTTTGAATGTAAACACAGTCAATTACATGAAGATCGGAGTCCACCTGCGGAACCAGCAGGGAGGCGGTTGCTTTGGTGTAAGCGAGCGTTTCCACGCTGATGAGCAGCTTGATCCGTTCCATTGTAGAGTTTTCTTCGCACCAGACGGGATCAGCCCAACAATGAAACCCTTTCACCTGAAAGTTGAAGCAGCTTCCTTTTGGAACAGGACGGCAAAGGGTCTCAATCATGCAAAAAGGAATGGGAGCTGAAATTTTTTCCCCGTTGGAATAAATGACGATATAGCCTGTAATTGCAACCTGTAAATTATGAGTTACCGAATAGCGCCCGCCTGCACCGAAATGTTCCGGAGTGGCTAATACGGTATATTGAATAGAATCGGGTTCGTATGGGCTGACAAGATTTCCGTCTTGGTCGGTCAGCCGGCAAGTAATCAAAGGACAGCAGGATTTCGACATAGCAGTCACTCCAAAGCATATAAAATTTATGATCCTGCAGTTGCATTTTTTCCCAATCTGGAAAAGTCCCCGTGGCAATCTGTACTTCTAATTTAACAGCATCGGAATATTAATATAGTACAGAATAGTAAAAAATAGTTCGAATAACGGGGGTGTGAAATGAATTTCGCAGGAAGGAAGGTTCTGGTTACGGGCGCGGATGGTTTTATCGGCTCTCATTTAACGGAAGAACTGGTGAGAAGAGGATGCTCCGTTCGCGCTTTTGTCTATTACAATTCGTTTAACTCATGGGGATGGCTGGATCAGTCCCCAAAAGAGGTTCGAGACAATTTGGAAGTGTATCAGGGGGATATTCGCGACCCATACCGCGTGAAAGCCGCAATGCAGGGGTGCAGTGCGGTATTCCATTTGGCTGCTCTGGTCGCAATACCTTATTCATATTATTCCCCACACGCATACATTGACACGAATATAAAAGGAACGCTGCATGTTTTGCAGGCTGCGCGGGAATTGGAAACAGAACGGATTGTTCAGACTTCCACCAGCGAAGTTTACGGAACGGCGGAGTACGTGCCGATTCCGGAAACACATCCGCTGCAGGCGCAGTCCCCCTATGCCGCGTCAAAAATCGCGGCAGACCAGCTGGCACTCTCATTTTATCGCTCGTTTTCCACTCCGGTTGCCGTTGTCCGCCCGTTCAACACCTATGGGCCGCGGCAGTCGAACCGGGCGGTAATTCCTACGGTGATTACCCAGATTGCACAGGGGAATCGAAAGATTCAGCTAGGCTCCTTAATGCCAACCCGTGATTTTAGCTTTGTGGGTGATACGGTTCGAGGATTTTGGGAAGTTGCCCGCTGCGATGAGGCGGTGGGGGAAGTGGTTAACATTGGCAGCAATTTCGAGGTTTCCATCGGCGAGACAGTGCAGATGATTGCGCGGGTGATGAATACGAACGTTGAGGCAGTCACGAAAGAGGAGCGGGTTCGGCCTGAAAAAAGTGAGGTGCGCCGCCTTTACGCCGATACTTCAAAGGCCGCGCGACTGTTCGGCTGGCAGCCGGAATTTGGCGGAAAAGATGGTTTTAGAAAGGGGCTTGCGCTTACCGCGGAATGGTTCTGCAATCCGGAGAACCTGAAGCGCTATCAGGCTGACAGGTATGTGATATGAATCATGAGGAGAAATTGACTCCGGCAAAAGTCACGGCTGCGATTCAGAAGGTTTTGAAGCCGGAGAAAAAGCCGGTACCCCTGCATGAGCCCTGCTTTACAGGACGGGAATGGGACGATGTGAAAGACTGTCTGGATTCCAGCTATGTTTCTTCCGTCGGTCGGTATGTAGATCAATTTGAGGAAGCACTGGCCCGATTTACGGGAGTAAACTATGCTGTGGCGGTAATCAACGGCACCGCCGCCCTGCAGGTTTGCTTAAAGCTTGCGGGTGTGCAGCCGGAGGATGAAGTGCTGGTTCCGGCGCTTACGTTTGTTGCCACGGCGAACGCAGTGTGTTATTGCGGCGCGATTCCTCATCTGGTCGACAGCGAGATGGATTCCCTCGGTGTAAACCCAGAGAAGCTGGCCAACTACCTGGAAGAAATTGTGGAGTTTCAAAACGGTTCCTGTTATAACAGACGAACCCACCGGCCGATCAAAGCCTTGGTTGCGATGCATACCTTTGGCCACCCGGTGCGTCTGGACTCCATTTTGCAGGTGTGCGAGCGGTATGGACTGGTACTGATTGAGGATGCGGCGGAATCGTTGGGCTCCTATTATCAGGATGTTCATACCGGGAATTTCGGCAAGCTTTCCGCTCTCAGCTTTAACGGCAATAAAATTGTCACGACGGGTGGGGGCGGTGCGGTTCTGACCAACGATGAGGCGCTATACCGGAAAGCGAAGCACCTCACCACAACGGCAAAGCTGCCTCACCGGTGGGCATTCGTGCATGACGAGGTGGCTTATAATTACCGAATGCCCAACCTGAACGCGGCACTGGGCTGCGCCCAATTAGAACAGATTGAGCACTTCCTTTGCTGTAAGCGTGCGCTTGCGGAAGAGTACCGAACGGCTTTCGCGGAGATACCGGGAGTCGAATTTTTTACGGAGCAATCCTGGGCCAGGAGCAATTACTGGCTGAACACGCTGATTTTATCAGAGGAAAACGCACCGCTGCGCGATTTGATTCTGGAAGAGACGAATAACCAGGGAATCCAGACGCGCCCCGCATGGGTATTAATGCACCAGCTCCCCATGTTCCGAAACTGCCCCCGTATGGATTTATCCACTGCGGAAAGCCTTGCACGGCGCGTCATTAATATTCCGAGCGGTGCGCGTCTGGGAGAAGCGTTCTGCAAACCGGGGAACGGTACGCCGTGAAGCGCAAGCTTTGCGTGGTAACGGGAACCCGCTCCGAATACGGTCTGCTGTGCCCTTTGCTGAAAGCGATTGAAAAAGAACCGTGTTTTCAGCTTCAGTTGGTGGTGACGGGTGCGCATCTTTCCCCGGAATTCGGTCTGACCTACCGGGAAATTGAGCAGGATGGTTTTGCCGTGGAGCGGAAAGTGGAATTGCTTGTTTCCAGCGATACTCCGGTGGGAATCGCGAAATCCATCGGGCTGGGGGTAATCGGTTTTGCGGAGGCGTTTGATCAGCTGCGCCCGGACCTTCTTGTGCTGCTCGGTGATCGGTATGAAATTCTGGCGGCGGCACAGGCTGCTCTGGTCGCAAAAATTCCAATTGCTCATATCGGCGGAGGAGATACCACAGAGGGCGCGTTTGACGAAGCCATCCGCCACAGCATTACCAAAATGGCACACCTTCACTTTGTAACCAATGAGGAATCCGCCCGCCGGGTCAGGCAGCTGGGGGAAGATCCCGCGCGGGTTTACAAGGTAGGGAGTCTTGGCATTGACCAAATTTTCAACCTGCCGCGCATGAGCCGCGCCGAGCTGGAGCAGTCGCTGGGGGTTGCCTTCCGAGAAAGAAATTTATTGATCACATTTCATCCGGTTACGCTGGATTCGGAGCCTGCCGACCGTCAGCTTCAGGAACTGCTGCATGCGCTGGAGGAACTCGGCGAGGACGTTGGCCTGATTTTTACCAAACCCAATGCCGACCCGCAGAGCCGGGAACTGATCCGGCTGACGGAGGAGTTTGCAGCCGTGCATCCCAATGCCGCAGTGTATTCCTCTCTGGGGCAGTTTCGGTATTTCAGCCTGATTCAGCAGGTGGATGCGGTTGTGGGGAATTCCTCCAGCGGGCTGTATGAGGTTCCCTCCTTTCACAAGCCGACGGTCAATATCGGCGACCGCCAGAAAGGGAGGCTTCTTGCCTCCTCTGTGCTGAGCTGTTCCCCGAATAAGGAGGAAATTCTGCGGGCAATACGCAAAGCAATGACCATGGACTGTACCACGGCGGTGAATCCCTATGGGCAGGGCGACAGTGCGAAACAAATAATAACGATTTTAGAATCGGTTCCTGATTATCGTGCTTTACTGAAAAAACAGTTTTATCTCTTATAAAGCAGGTGAACTATGAATCAAAAGGTTACCGTGATTGCCGAGGCAGGGGTGAACCATAACGGCTCGCTTGAAATGGCAAAGCAACTGATAGACGCTGCCGCTCAGGCAGGCGCGGACGCGGTTAAATTCCAGACCTTCCACACGGAGCAGGTGATGGTGCCGAACGCGCCGAAAGCCGCGTACCAACAAGAGAATACGGCGCGGGGCGAAAGCCAGTATGAAATGGTTAAAAAATGCGAACTGGATGAACCGGCTCATCTGATGTTAAAGGGGTACGCAAACACAAAGAAAATCACGTTTCTTTCCACCGCTTTTGATCTGGAAAGTCTTGATTTTCTCATTTCCTTGAATGTCCCCCTGCTGAAAATTGCTTCCGGGGAAATCACCAATGCGCCCCTTTTGCGCAAAGCGGCGGGATTTGGTAAAAAGATTCTGCTTTCTGTGGGAATGGCCGATTTAGGGGAGATCGAGGAAGCACTCGGGGTTCTTGCTTTCGGCTATCTGGAACGTGCGGGGAGTAAGGCCAGCCCCTGCCGGGCAGCCTTTCGGCAGGCCTATCAGTCCGATGCGGGTCAGGCCGTTCTAAGTAGTCAGGTCAGTCTGCTGCACTGTACAACGGAATATCCCGCGCCATTTTCAGAAGTAAATCTATGTGTAATGCAAACCTTGCGCCAGTGCTTTGGGCTGCCGGTCGGGTACTCTGACCATACCTCGGGAATCGCCATTCCTCTGGCTGCTGTGGCACTGGGCGCTTCTGTATTGGAAAAACATCTGACGCTTGACCGCAGCCTGCCCGGCCCCGATCACAAGGCCTCGCTGGAGCCTTGGGAATTCACCCAGATGGTACAGGGAATTCGTCAGGTGGAGCAGTCGCTCGGCAGTCCGGTCAAGCGGCCTGCTCCATCTGAACTCAGCAACCGGCAGATTGCACGGAAAAGCATGGTTGCGGCTTGCCCAATCGAGCAGGGCGAACGCTACACCGACCGAAATTTAGCCGTTAAGCGGCCGCAGAACGGCAGGTCTCCTATGGAGTATTTTGACCTTTTGGGGAGAGCGGCCAACCGGTCCTATCGGGAAAACGAGGTGCTTCAATGAAATTGGCCATTTTCGGAACATCCGGTTTTGCCCGGGAAGTACGTGACCTTGCCCTATCGGCCGGGTACAAAGAAATTGTTTTGATTGGGAAAACGCCGGAGACCGCGATTCAAGGCTTTACGGTTCACGCGCAGGAGGAACTTTCTCCTCTTTTCTGCGAACAGTTTTCCTTTGTGATTGGAATCGGAAGTCCCAAAAGCCGGAAAGCAGTTTGGGAACAATTTCCTCTTCTGAATTACGTCAACCTGATTCATCCTTCGGCAACCTTCGGTTACCGCCAGCAGGAGGAATTGGAGAAAAAGGCCGGCAATATTGTTTGTGCCGGCGTGAGAATGACCAATCAGATTATGCCGGGGAATTTCGGAATTTATAATCTGAACTGCACGGTTGGGCACGACTGTGTGATCGAAGATTTTGTCACTGTGTCTCCCGGAGCCAGTATCTCCGGAAATGTGCTGCTTCAGGAGGGGGCTTATCTCGGGGCAAATTCGTGTGTCATCCAAGGGAAGTCCATCACAGAGAAAATATCAGTAGGCCGTTACGCCACGGTGGGGGCGGGAGCGGTTGTCACCCAAAACGTCTCCGATAATATAATAGTAAAAGGCATTCCGGCTAGATAGTAAACCGTTTGTTTCTTATCAAAAACGCTGCCTGGAACGCCGGAGGCGTGCAATGAATGAATGGAAAAAAATACTGATTCTTCCCACTATGAAGATTCATGAGGCAATCGAACGGATTGACCGGAATTCCCTGCAAATCGCCGTTGTGGCTACTGAAGACGGCATCTTACTGGGTACCGTTACCGACGGTGATGTCCGTCGCGGTATTTTAAAGGGGATTTCCTTGGACAGCCCCGTCAGCCAGATTATGAATTCACATCCGGTTACGATCCCGAAGCTGAATGACCGGAAAAATATTCTTACGATCTTAAAAGCAAATAAAGTCCGCCACCTTCCGGTAGTGGATGACGCGGGGCATATCATTGGTATTGAGTGCCTGGATGAATTGCTCACCGAGTCTCACAATGATAACTGGGTGGTGGTGATGGCGGGAGGATTGGGGAAACGCCTGGAACCATTAACAAACAGCTGCCCCAAACCAATGCTGAAAATTGGCGAAAAGCCGGTTCTGGAGACAATTGTGGAACAGTTCCTCCGTCAGGGCTTCCGCCAATTTTGTTTTTCTGTCAACTATAAATCAGAGCAAATCAAAGATTATTTTGGGGACGGCTCGAAGTGGGGAGCGGAAATCTGCTATATTGATGAAACAAGCCGGATGGGAACCGCTGGGTCCCTCAGCCTGCTTCCGTTTGAAACCACGAAACCGATTCTTGTTACCAACGGCGATATTCTCACGAAGCTGAGCTTTGAGCAGTTGGTCGGCTTCCACCTGGAGCATCAGGCCAAAGCCACCATTGCCGTAACCGCCTATGACTATCAAGTGCCCTATGGGGTAATTAAAGCAAATCGTGACCGCCTGGTCGGGTTTGAGGAAAAGCCGGTCTATACCAGCTTTATTAACGGCGGAATCTATGTACTCAATCCGGAAGTACTGAAGCATATTCCCCAAAACTCCTATTTTGACATGAACAGCCTGTTTGAAGCACTGCTTCAGAATGACGAGCTAGTCTGTATTTTCCCGATCCGAGAGTATTGGATTGATATTGGTGGAATTAAGGATTTCTATCAGGCTTCCAAAGATTTTGAAGAGGTATTTCAATTTGAAGTTGCCGGAAAATCGGCAATACAGGAAAGCTGAGTGACGCCATGAGACGATTATGCACCATCTGTGTTCGGGCAGGCTCCAAAGGAGTGCCCAGTAAAAATATTCGCAGCCTGTTAGGGAAGCCGTTGCTTGCGTACAGCATTTTACAGGCGAAGCAGTGCGGCCTGTTTGAGGCGGTAGCGGTCAGCAGTGATGGAGAAGCAATGCTGCAGGCCGCCAAAGAGTGGGGAGCGGATTACCAATTTTTAAGACCCGCCGAGCTTGCCTCAGACAGCGCGCCAAAGATTCCCGCCATTCGTCACTGCCTGGAAGAAGCAGAAAAGCGAGCCGGTCATACCTTTGATGTCATTGCGGATCTGGACGCAACCTCTCCCTTGCGCTATCTTTCCGACATTGCGGGTGCGGTGTCGCTTCTCGAGACCAACGGTGTTTCCAATGTGATTACCGGGTCTCCCGCACGTCATTCTCCGTACTTTAATCTGGTGGAAGTGAATGAAACGGGAGCGGTGCAGCTTTCTAAGCAGCTGACTGCGCCCGTGTTTTGTCGGCAGGATTCCCCGAAGTGCTACGATTTGAACGGATCGGTTTATGTTTGGCGGCGGGAATCGCTGCTCAGCTGTGATTCGGTTTTTGTGGAGGACACACAGCTTTATGTCATGCCGCCAGAACGTTCCGCCGATATTGATTCGGAGCTGGATTTTGAGTTTGTCCAATTCTTAATGAGCAAACGGGCGGAACAATATGGTACAGCAATCTTATGAAATCAAAAACAGAGAACCGCAGTCGTTACGGACGAACTGTAAACGCACTTGACAGGGGGGTTATGGATGGAGCAAGAAAAAAATCCCGAAATCAGGGAATTTAGCACTCTGATGACCGAAATCCGAACAGAATCTAAGGTACTGGAAAAGATGTTTTTGACTCAGGAGGAGAAGGAAGAGGAAAACAGGATCATCAGTGAATTCGATATTACGATTCAAAGCCAGGCGTTCAACACATTAAATAATTTAAAGATATATCAGCTCAGTGGATGGAGAGATTTGGTTGATGGAGGAGATGACAGTGATGATGGAGCAAACCCCGTTTCAAAAGAAAAATGAACTGCTTCAGGAGCTTTTGCGCGCCGCAATCGAGCATTTCCGAAACGGAGAGGATATTCTGGGAATGGAGAGCTTTTTACGTGGTATAGACGAATTGGAGCGTGTAGTGGAAATCGACCAGAATTCACAGCAGCCGAAAATAGAGATGAAGCAACTGCTGCCCGCCATGCGGGAGCTGTATTTTTATGTGCAAAATCAAGATCTGACAGGAATTGCAGACTTGCTGGAGGATACCGTTTTTCCGCTGATCTCACATGGGTTCGAAAGGCGTGACTACGCATGAATATTGCAAAGCAAAATGAAATAAATGCAATGTATGAAAAAAATCTGGAATTGCTAACACCGTGGCTGAAGGAATCGGTAAAGGCAATCGACGAAGAGGAGCTTTGGGAAAAGATTGAGGTTACCTATAATGCAGAGGGCTACCCTGTTTGCCGCTATCATCAGGATGGCTTGTGCTTCCATATTACCAGCAAGCATCCGGTTCAGGAAGCGGAAATATGGGCCAAAACGATTCAGCAGCAGGGTTCAACCGAGGTTTTTCTATATGGTACCGGCTTCGGATATGCGCTGTTTCAGCTGTTCGAGCAAAAAATGCCCCATACACTTGTGATTGTGTTTGAGCAGAACATCTATTTGTTCAAAGCCATGCTGTATTATTTTGATTTGTCACCTATTATTCAAACGCAAAAAATATCCTTTTTTGTCGGAGACAGTCCCCAATTTAAAAAAGCGTTTGAGAAGCTGTTTTACAGCCTGATCTTTTTCAGCACCACTTACCCAACAGTCGCGTTTACTCTTCCGGCGGTGCGCAATTTCAAAAAAGAATACCTCGAAATTCATCGGTATATTTTCAGGGAGCTGTCTTTACTGACCTCTTATATTGGGAATGATCATCAGGATAATATGATCGGCCTTCGCAATTTGATGCGCAACACCAAAGAGGTTTTAAAAAACCCGTACCTGAGCTGTCTGAAAGATCAATACCGGAATGTTCCGGCCTTTATTATTTCTAACGGGCCGTCGCTGGATCTCAGTCTTTCACAACTCAAAAAAATTCAGGGCAGGGGCCTGATTATTTGCGTGGAATCGGCGATTGTACCGCTTACAAAAAACGGCATCAATCCGGATGTGCTTGCGGTTGTGGAGCGGACGAAATACACGTATTTGTATCATTTTGAACATCGAAATTACTCGCCGGATATTGCCCTGCTTTCGCTCGCTCTGGTTGATCCGCGAGTGTATCCTTCCTTTGGTGGCGAAATCATTCCTATTTTTCGCAAGGGAGAAGAATTGAACCGCTGGTTTAACCAAAGTCTGGGGGATATGAGTGCGCTGAACGCGGGCAGCAATGTGTCGCATCTTGCGCTGGATGTGGCCACGTACCTTGGTGCTGACCCCATTATCTTTGTCGGGCAGGATTTTGCTTATGGCCCGGAGGGTGTTACACACAGCAAGGACGCGGTTTCTTCTCAGGAAAAGGGAAAGCGGGCTAGGGATATTCTTCATTCCATTCCCACGGTTTATGTAGAAGGCAATAATGGCGAAATGATTCCCTCCAACCAGCTATGGCTGAATTTTCGGTTGGGCTTGGAACATATCATTGCCGAACAACCGGAGAATCATTTTTACAATGCCACGGAGGGTGGAGCAAAAATACGGGGAACCGAACGGGGAAAGCTCAGTGACTTAATTGAGCAGTACTGTACGCAACCGCTTCCGGTTCGGGTAAACGAATTAATCGCGGAAAAGAAAGCAGACCTTTCCATTGCGGATCGCAGGACACGGCTTGAGAAATTTCTTGAGGAAGTGCAGCGCTATGCTGCTTTGTTTCGCAGTCTGGCAAGTGAAATGAATCTGCGCAGACTGGAATCCGAAACAATGCTGCGCCTGTGTGCGGCGGCAGATCATGAAAAACACAGCGCTATTCTGGATGAGACTTATCAGAGGAATATCGCTGCATTTTATCAATACGCAAAAGACAATTTGTGCCGCAGCTTTTTTCAGCAGTTGATCTGTGCTTATTTCTACTTGATGAATCGTCTGGGCAACATTGACACACAGGAGAAGAGAGTACAAATTTTCAATATTCAAGGTCAGCTTTACCATGATTTAAGCGTGGTCAGTCAAAGTCTGTCCGTTTCGCTGGAGGAAGCGGAAGAGGACTTGAACGCTTTTTTGCATGAATTCCATGAGAAGGAGGCCTGAAGAATATGGAGGGAACAAAGCAGCTGAGCCTGTGTGTGATTACGAAAAACGACGCAGCGTTTTTACCGGATTGTCTGAGTGAAATGCAAGACGTGGCGGATGAAATTCTTGTGGTCGATCTCGGCTCCGATGACGATACGCTCAAACTGGCAGAACAGGCAGGCGCAAAGCTGTACCGGCTGGAGTGGGAGGAAGATTTCAGTAAAATAAAGAATTTCTGCATGGAGCACGCAGCTGGAAAATGGGTGTTGTTCCTGCAGGCAGATGAGAAGATTTCTCAGGAACAGCGGGAAGAATTAAAAATTTTGCTGCAAAATCCCAGCGCGGAGGGGTATCTCCTCTATGTAGACTACAATCAAGAGGAGCGGGGGATTTCTTCTCCCGCGCAGTTCCTGCGGCTGATCCGGAACCGAACGGAGTATCGCTTTTGTTATCGTTCCTTTGAGTATCTTCCGGATAAAGTGATTTTCCCTTTGCGGAATACCGGCATTCGTATTACACACCGCAGCAAGGAAACCGTCACATGGCCGCTGGAAGAGCGAATTCGGCTGTTGGAGGAAGACGTCAGGGAGCACCCTCAGAGCAGCTATGTGCGGTATATGGAAGGCATAGAGCTGCTGAATCAGGGGGAGTATGAGGAAAGCGTTGTTCCCCTCGATCAGGCGCGCAGAGCGGTCAACTGGGGGTATCTGTATGCCCCCCACCTGTATAAATGCCTTGGCTTTGTCCTGATCAGCCTGGAACGGTACCAAGAGGCGGTAGAGGTATTAGGCGAAGGAATTGAAAATATCTCCTTCTACAACGACCTGCTGGTTCTGCGCGCGGAAACGTACCGCCTGCTGAACCGGAACCAGGAGGCGCTCGAGGACCTGGAAGCCTGTATCGCCCTTCGGATGGAACCGAACGCTTCCGTGCCCTGCACGGAAATTGAAGATTCCATTGTTCAGGAGATGTGGGAGGAAATTCGGGCCAACCTGAACAAGAGCAATCGATAAAAACTTGACCGGTTAGCACGCACAAAGTGGGACTTGTAGCATAGTATATATTAAATTAATACTGATATCCCGTTTCGGTTAAGTCAGAACGTTTTGACGGTATTGAACAAATCTGGTCCGAGCTATTCGGTATTAAAAATAAAACAGGAAAGGGGAAAAAACAAGTGGCAAAACAATTATTCCGCTTGGCGGCAACCAACTCTAGTGTAAGTGAGACAAGTTATTTTTATAAAAGATCCACAGCGATCACGGTAACATCCGTAGATTTTTCGCTTCCCAAAGCAACTTGGATTAAAGGTAACGGCTCCGCAGTAGGTACTGGTGCTTTTACGTTAGCAACAAACGGATATTACAATCTGTTCATTAACGGTGTATTGCAGCAGAGCTCACTGTATACGGTTAGTTCTACTGGGGTTGTCCTCACGGGCGCAACCGCAGCTTATACGATTTCCGCAAGCTCTCCGTTCACACTTACTGTCGCTAATTCCACTACGCCTCTGGTGGCGATTCCTTAATTTTCAAAAAACTGCCCCAAGGCAGGCTCATACTGTCGAAAAAGTCCAGCTTCGGCTGGACTTTTTTGCGTAGAAATCAGGCATCATAGATAGCCTGAATATTGTTAGCGGGTATGTGGGTGGCAAGGCAGGCATGCTCAGCCGGAGACAGACAATGGCTTCCGTGTGATTGCGGCGCCCGAGCTCTGTATGGCTTCTCAATGACCACCATTCAGTCCCTTTTTATCATAGACTAAGATGTCACAAATATGGTCTATAATAAATTGCTGTGCGGACGAAGGGTAGAGGTTCATCCAATAATTACGGTTAGAGTGGGTACGCTCTTCCTGTAAAATTCCAAGCGAAATCCCTTTCTGGGTCGGCACTTTTGCACGGCTGTCCTTTTGTTCCACAATTTGCAGGTATCCCTCTGACACAAGCCAATCTGCGATTTTCACGGCGGAGACCGTTGAGCATGCGTGTTGTGAAAGCACCTCGTTTGCGGCGGCGGCAAGAAAGCTGATTGGAATGGGATTTTCAAATATCTCAACTTCCTTGCAGATTTCGCTGTCCGGTAGAATCACTTCAGCAAAGGCGGTGCCCTTCCTTTTGCGTTTGATAGTGGGGCGGTCGTTCTCTTCCGGCAGTTCCAGCCCCGCGTTTACCCTGCAATAGTCTGCAATGACCTGTAAAAATTTTTCACCGTAACGTTGCAGCTTGGTTTCTCCTACACCAGACACCATTAAAAATTGTGCAGGGGCTCTCGGCAACCTCACGCACATATCGACAAGGGAGCTGTCAGAAAACACAACAAATGCTGGTACCCCTTGTTCAGCGGCGAGTTCATGCCGAAGCTCTTTCAAACGAATAAAAAGGGATTCGGTGCCAGGGGGAACCGTGTTTTTGGAATATGCCGTCTCGTCAGAGCCCTCTTCCGGTGCTGCCGGCTTTTCTTCTGCCAACTTCATTTCAAGCGCTACGGTGCCGTTCAACACGTTCTTTGCCTCAGGCGTAAGACGAAGGACTGCATATTGCCCGTCGCTTTTTTCAAGATAGCCGCTTTGTACTAAAAATTCGATGACAGCGCGCAGGGTGTGCACGCTTTTTTTACTGATCCCATAAGTGGATAACGCGTCGAATTTCAGATCCCGGATGCGTTCGCTTTTGCTGCCGCGCAGTACGTCAATCACCAGTGACGCGCCAAAGCGCTCTTTTACTCGTGCCACGCAAGACAGAATTTTTTGGGAATCCTCAGTGACATCCACCGTTTGGAATTTCGTATTGCAGTTGCTGCAATGGCCGCAATAGCCGGGTGGGTTTTCTCCGAAATACCGCAGAATAAAAGCCCGAAGACAATCATTTGTCGTTGCGTAGAAGGTCATTTCACGCAAGCGCTGGTAATCCCGCTCCTTGAGCTGCTTTTCGGTTTCGGCATCTGGATAAGATGCGTCTTTGGAATGCTCGATCATCCACTGACTCGTCCTGACATCCTGCCCGCTGTAAAGCAAAAGACAGGTGGCCTCACTGCCGTCGCGCCCGGCTCGTCCTGCCTCCTGATAATAGCTTTCAATATCCTTTGGCATATTGTAATGAACCACAAACGCCACGTTTGATTTATCAATCCCCATTCCAAACGCATTGGTGGCGACCATAATCTGCACGCGGTCAAATAAAAAATCGTCCTGATTGGTACGGCGTTCCTCGTCCGTTAAACCTGCGTGATAGCGGGAGGCGGAAACACCCTGCCTGTTTAGTTCCTCGCAAACCTCTTCCACGGTTTTTCGGGTGGCGCAGTAGACAATTCCGCTCTGACTTTGATGGATATGTAAAAAGCTTGTTAATGCCTGCATTTTGTTTTTGGGTGCCTGTACCTCAAACGAAAGGTTGGGCCGGTCGAAACCCGTAACTAAAACGGTTGGGTCTTGCAAAGAAAGGAGCGAAACAATGTCCTCTCTTACACGTAGGGTAGCGGTTGCCGTAAACGCGGATACCCTCGGCCTTTGCGCAAGCTGATCAATAAATTGCGGGATTTGCGCGTAGCTTGGCCGAAAATCCTGCCCCCACTGCGAAATACAATGGGCTTCATCTACTGTGAGCATCTCTATTTTTACACTTTGAGCAAAGGCAAGAAACTCCGGTGAAAGCAGGCGTTCCGGCGCAACATAAACCAATTTGTATTTGCCGTTCTTTGCGTGGTACAACGCGGTTTCCATCTGGCGCGGTGAGAGGGTGGAATTGAGATACGCGGCGGGAATTCCGGACTGATTGAGCGCGTCCACCTGATCTTTCATCAGGGAAATCAGGGGAGATACCACCAGTGTGATACCCTCCTGCAGAATGGCCGGAAGCTGAAAACAGATGGACTTACCGGCACCGGTAGGCATGATTCCAAGAACGTCGCACCCGGATAAGCTCGCCGAAATCAGCTCCTGCTGGCCCCCGCGAAAGCTGTCATACCCAAAATATTTTTTTAATGCTTGCTGAATTGTCATCGTTGTAATACCTCTGATTTGTTCTCTCTGTTTTTCTCGTGAATCTGATTTTTTCGTATTTGATAAAAATATCATACCATAAAACCTTCTTCACCGTCACGACAAAGTGGCGACTTGTTTATTTTTTAACATCATTTAATACAGTCAGACACCGTAACAGAATGGGATGTAGTACAGGGAGGAAAGTGGGAGAGGCCCAAGTGATCATCGGCTATCCAAAAGAAGGGGATAAGAAAAAGACAAGGGAGGCGGATGAAAATCCGCCTCCCTTGTCTTTTGAATGGTTAGAATAATGCTGTTTGTTTTTTTGAAATGCCCTGCATCTTAGCGCCGGGTTGTACTGTAATCTTAACGGACGCATGTGCAAGCCGTTTGCCGCTCTTGTCATATACATCATACATAATGTAGGTGACTCCGGCTGATACGCCGGTTACGCGGTAATTACCGTTTTTGAGCTTTGTCACAGTTGCAATATTGTTGCGCGAAGAATACACCTTCAAATTTTGTGCTGTTGTACCAATTACACTGGAACCGATGTCGTAGACAGCGTTAGGAGCCAGCGTATAACTGAGCGTATCCAATACCAATGCATTGCCTACGGGAACAACGGCGTAGTAGCTGCAATGTGTGCTCTCAAACGTGAGGAAGCCGTTCTCAGACGTTGCCCCCATATCCGCCAAAGTACCGACGGAATCATCATACCAGAACACATGCAGATTTCCGGACATTCCGGGCGGAACAGGAACTTTTACCTTAATTTTTCCTGTAAAGCTGGGAACGGGAGTTCCGTTCTGATCCAGCAGTCTGATGTCATAAAGCACAGGGGTACCAATTGCCCCGGTTGCCGGTGCTATCCCTAAGAGCCGATTTAATGCCAAAGCGGCTTTCTCGGTTGTCGGCTGCTCAGATACGTCCAGCGACACGCTGCTCACTCCCGAAGGAAGAACGGCACCCGAAACATCTGCGGTCACGCCTGTTCTGTTGTTTACCAGAACAGTTGGGTTGGTGGGCGTGACCACTGTGCGGACGGTGGAACTTCTGCCGCTTCCGCCGCCTCCGCCACCAGAGCTTCCGCCGGTATAGGAATAATCCGGTGTGACGGAAACGTTGCTCTCCGGCATGATAAATGTGGTGTTTGCCGCGGCTGCGTCAGCTGCGGTCACCACAATCCCTGCCGTATCCGCTTTTATAGTCCATCCCGTGAACTTGTATTTGAGGGAGGGAGAAGCGGAGAGGCTGATCAGGCTGCCCGCAACAGCATGGGAATCGCTTGCGGTTGTCGTTCCTCCGTTGTCGCTTTTTAACGTCATGGTATAAATCTTGGCAAATTTCGGTGTGATGGAAACATTGCTCTCCGGCATGGTGAAGGTGGTGCTTGCCTCGGCTGAATCATTCAGTGTAACAGTAACACCATCGGTTTCGGCCTGAGCCGTCCATCCCATAAACCGGTATTTTCCCGCGGTTTCTACCGCTTTCAGCTCAATCGACTCCCCTGCGATCGCACGCAAGGTGTTTACCGTAGCGGTACCGCCTGTCATGCTGTTCAGTGTGATCGTGTAGAGCTTGGCGATATCCGCCGAAACGGTTAGATCCTCCGTTACGCTGTTCACCGTACAAGTCCAGGTGCCATCCTTGTTTTTTACGACACTGTCAAAACCAATACTGCCGGCAGTGTTGCGCACAGAGGCGGATTTTACTGCGTAGCCATCGTTCGGGGTTACGGTAAATACCGCGGCCGCGCCGTCGCGTACATCCTTAAAATCATCTGGCTCATACACGTCAGAAATACTGCCGTTTGCAGGAGAATCAATGGTTACCGTGTGCAGACTGACGGGCTTAAACGTAACCGTTACGTCAGTATCCATCGACAGGCTGCTGATGGTATATTCCTGGCTGACATAGGTAGTACCCAGCGCGGTTTTCAGTGTTTTGCCGTTTACGGACCAATGGTCTACCATATAGTTGGTATCCGGAGTTGCGGTGAAAACAATTTCGGAGCCGCCACCCGGCTTATCACCGGATTCCAAATTGACGCTTTCGTCCTTCACGGCGACAATGCTGCCATTGGTGCCCGCATCGAAATGAACCGTGTAGTAAGCCATAGCGGTAAAGCTGAGCTCTACGCTGGTGTTTGCGCTGATGTTGTTCAGGGTCCAGGTTTTGGCGGTGGTTTGTGTCACAGTCTTGTTTTGCTTCCATTTGCCCACCATGTAGCCATCGTCGGGAACTGCGGTCAAAACGACTTTATCCCCTTTAAATACCTTCAGGGTTCCGCTGCTGATGTCGGCAGGCTCCCCGTTCAGCGTGGCGTTCATGGTGCCATGAAGACTGTTTTTGAGCGTTACGTCATAGCTGTCGTTTGCTTTGAACCGGGCGGTGATATCCAAATCGCCGGTCAGAGTCTGGCAGCTGAGGACATTTCCGTTTGTGGAATACACGGCTTTGTTTCCCGCGCCCGCTTTCCACTGGTCGAAAACGACTCCATAGGCAGGTTTGGCTGTAATTTCGATTGCGGTTCCGCCATCGAACTCATGGGCTTCCCCTTTGGCAAGGTCAATCTCTTTGCCGTTTGCCGAAATTGTAATGGTGTTTTCTTCACTGCCCGCCGCCTCTTCATTCCATTTTACCGTGAATTTCTGAAGCTCCAACGGTACGGTAATTTTGGTCGGCTGTGTCATGGTAAAGGTGTAGGACTGTCCGTCGCTCGCAATTTTACCATTTGCCTGCGCGGGTTCTGCACTCCAAAGGTACTGTGTGCTGGTGAGTCCTGTGACCGGGTCTGTGCTTGTTGTTGGGGAAGCCAGGTAACCAGCCGCGGGAGTTACGGTAATTACCGTATCGCCCGGAACCATACCGCCCGATGATACAAACACCTGATCGTTCGGGGTGGAGGTGTTGTGATCGGTATCTGCCCAATAGCTTGCCTTCATGTGCTCGTCGAGGGTCAGCTCATAGCTGTCGCGCTCAAAAATAGCGTAAAGATGGCAAGGGGTGCCGGGCATGGTGAGCGTGTAGGTGTGATTTCCGTTTGTGTCCGTATCGCCGGCCGGGTAACTGGTTCCGTCCCCGATGAGCCACCACTCCTTAAAATGGTAACCGGTATCCGGAACCGCCGTAAAGGTGTATTCCGCATTCTGAATCACGATTGCGCCGCTCTTGAGAAGTGCTGAGCTGCACTGAATTGTTCCATGCTCCGCGCTGAAGCTCAGCGTGTTTTCAGACACCTTAAAGCTGACGCTGATGCTCAGGTTTCCGGCGAGCATGGTGTAGGCCAGCAGGTTAGGATTCTTCAAGTAACTCATATCAACCGATTTCCCGTTGATTTTCCAGCCGGCAACCGCGTAGCCGGCCGCGGGGGACGCGGTAAAGATCACCTGCGTGCCCGCCTGGTATTTTGTGCTCCATTCCACCGCGTTTGCGGGAGAAAGCAGGTGTACTTCACCTACTGTTTCACCCAACAGCTTTTCAGCGGTGCCGGTTACGGTATAGGTAGTACCGGTTACCGTATAAAGTCCGTCCACAAAGGTGAATTTGTAATTGGTCTGCGCTTTTACTTTCTCCGCATTGGTGCTGGCGGTTACCTGTGTGGTGTACAGGCCCGGAAGAACGCCCGGCGCAAGAGTCCTGACTGTTCCGCCGGTGTCTAGGCACTGTATGCCAAGACCAAGAGCTGCGACACTGTCGTTTGCCGCGAAAGCCGGACTCGTTTCGTCAGAACTGTTCACAATGGTTAAATCGGAGACGTTGGGCTGCGCCGCGCTGGTCTGCGGCATTGTTTTGGTCGGCGCGGTGATGGTGACCGGCCTTCTCGTTACCTCAAACTCGTTGGTCAGCGTATCTGACGTACTGCCATTTTCTCCAATTTTCACTTCCAGCTGGTATTGACCAACGGCGGAGGGAGTGATAGTCGTCGCTCCCGTTGTCGGGTTTGTTGTCTTCTCTACTGTTATGGGAATCCAAAGAGGTAGGTCGGGGTGGGCAATATAGTAAGAATCGCTGTCCGTGGGAATGCCTTGACTTGTCAGATATTGAAGCACCGCAGCGCTGTCTTCATTGTAGCTGACGGCTCGGTACACCGTGTAGTCCAGGGTAATGCCGTTTCCCGCGGTGATGGGGGTTTGCTGTACGGTTCCGCTATTCTCCTCAAATTTGAGGGTTTCAGGAATCAGGCCGTCCCCGTAAATGATGCTGTCGTTTGTTTCCAGCCAGTAGCCCTTGCTGATTCCGGCCAGATACTGCTTGCTTTCGGAGGTGACAGATTTGAATACAAGGCTTCCGCTGTAATAGGCTGTAATTTGATAGACGCCCTGTGCCAAAGCTGTCAAGGAATCGCAGGTGGCGATTCCGGCATTATTTACCGCCTCCGTATAGGATTTGGAGTAATTATTTCCGGTAATTTCAAACGTCACCGTGCCGGTTGGGATACTGCCGCTGTCGGTAGCGGGGTTGGTCAGTTCCGCTGTCAGCACGGGGCACAAACCGGAGGCATCCTTCGTCACGGTAAGCTCCATGAGTGCCGTGCGCTTGGAGAAGGTGACCGGTATTGCGGCGGAATAAGCGGAAATCGCATATTCACCCACAATCTGGTTCACACGGCAGCGGTATTCGCCCGCATCTGCCGAGCCTGCCGATGCAAAGGTAAGTGTTGCGGCGGTTTTTCCGGATTGGTTCGTCCATACGCCGTCAATTTTCTTCTGCCACTGGTAAATAGGTGCCTGCGCATGCGCAGCGCTGTTTGCGACGGTGACGGTGACGGAGGCCTCCTTATCCGGGTAGATCAACAGGGAATCATCAGACAGCGTAATCGTAGGCTGGCCCTCAGATGCTTTCGTGCGCACTTCCAGCACATCACCCAGTACGCTTTGGAACGGTGCCGAGGCGCTGATTGCCTGTATCCGGTACTGATATTGGGTGTAGGGGGCCAGATTTTCATCTGTGAAGGAATAGCTGGTCGTATGCCCGTCTGCGGGAATAATTGCCCCTACCGGGTAATCTCCGCTGCCGTCGGGGAAATCGTAATGCCGGTATATTTGGAATCCGGCAATGGAGAGATCCTGAGAATCCCAGGTTAAGGTAACGCTGGTATCGGTCGTCTTTTCAACATCCAGATCAAAGTTGGAAGGCAGCTTGGGCGGGGAAGCAACGTCGTTGACCAGATACGTTACTACTGGGAAATTCTGTTTGCCTTCGTAGGTGTACTGAATGATTTTCCAGTTGTAGTTGTAACCGTAGCCCTGAGCCTCTGCCGGCATATTGACCACCGTTCCGGAGAAGGATTTTCCGTCCAGGGAGGTGGTGACCTTGCCGGCGCCGGCCTCGTAACCCGAAGTAATGCCAACCTTCACGTCGCCGACTCCACCGCCCGCTTTTACAGAGATGGAATTGGTCTGGGTTGTGCCCTTGCTGTGTTCCGAGTCAATTTCAATGGACTGCTTAATATAGCCGCCTTCGCCATAAGCAACGCCCATGTAATCGCCGGAGGGCATGTTGACATTCTTAAGCCCGGCGGTGGATTTGGGGTAGCTGCCGGGGTCGCCGACCGTGTGGGTCAGAATTGTTCCGCCAATCTGGGGCAGCTCTTCGCTATAATCTGCCGCGATTTCATCATAATCGGAAAGAGGAAGGGTTTTCACCACGGCATTATAGGGAAGGTTGACTGTCATGGTTTGTTTGTCATATCCGCCGGAACCGTCATTTTTCGGCACATATGCGTCATATACATAGACATCCATCGGGATGGAATACAGGGCAATCGTATCCTGCCCGCCCATGGTGCCGTATTCCACGATCTGCGTGATGGTGCTGGTGTCTTCTGTTTCTGTTGTCCAGCCATGGCTGAATTCCGTTTCTGCCTCAACCGAGCCGACCTTAACGCCAAACACGGAAAATTCATGCTCGAAAGAAACATAAGCCCCCAAAGAGATGGTGGAGGATTTGGTAGTGCTTTGGGAAGAACTTGAAATGACCCCATAAACGGTTTCGCTGTTTCCAACGTAGCTATCGCCGCCGTTCAGATGCGCCAAATCTGAAAAATAGGGAGGAGAAGCCAGCACCGCCAAAACCTTGGGGTCTGAATAGGCAAGGTAGTGCTTCCCGCTGTAATGCAGCTGAATGGTATCATTGTCGGTATCGGGCGCTGCAAAGGCATAGGACAGGGTACTGCCCACAGCAATAGATTTTACCGCAATGCTTTCCGTTTTATTGTTCTTTGAGGTGTTCAGTTCCTTCAAAAAGCCTTCGCCGTTCGTATAGGTTGTGTAGGTCTGTGTACCAATTGCGAAAATCCACCAATATATTTTTTTGGTGATGGTTGTAGTATAAGGCATGAAATACTGCATGCTCACGATCGTTTCCTTGCCATCGCCGTTAAAGTCTACCGCGGTGGCGCCGTACTCCGCGTAATAGGGATAATTGCGGCTGGTTTTGAGCGAGCTGTTTTCATCCATTTCCTTTATAATTGAAAAGCCGTTGCCTCCCTGCTGATAAAGCACGCTGTCCAGATACACATATTCTTTTGTCCCCGGGCCGTCCTGTTTTACGCAGGCCAGGTTTACCACACAGGCGGGTGAGCTGCAATAAATACCATCTTCACCCGAAACAAGGTTGCCCTTATCGTCTTTTTCAATCAGGTCCATGTTGCCCGAGGCGGTACCTATAAAGGCGTTTGTGTCACTGTTGTATTCATACAGGGCGAGAAAACGGGTGTTCGCATTCCCTGCGTTAATATCCGATTCCAGCTGACCACCAACCACCAGTTCGTCTTTTCCGTCTCCATCGGCGTCGCCAAGCGTCATGGCCGCGCGGACGATTTCTGTTTGTGACGCACCGTATTTCAGATCAATGGTGGAATTCTTCTGCAAGGAATCGCCGCTTTTGCTGCCCAGAAGAACAACCGCTTTGCAAGTGGTTTTGTGGTTTTTACCATAGTAAACACCCCAGGTAATTCCCAGGTCGTCGATTCCGTCACCGGTCATATCTCCCGCTGTTAAGGAAACCATGTTGGAAACATCGTTTCCTTCCCGCAGGGAATAAGTCCACGCAAGCTGCCAGTTGTCGGTGTTCATCCAGTCGCCGTTCCCGACTTCTCCAGCGGTTTTCAGCTGGTAAACCTCGATACGTGAATTCCCCTGCTCCGGAACGTAGACCGCAATTTCATCCGTTCCGCTTCCTGTGAAATCGCCTGTGGCAATCTGCATATAGTTCTGAAGCTGATACGGATATTTTGCAAAATCCTCTTCAAAGGTTTCGTCTGTATAATCCGTTCTTTTATTGCCAATCAGCTTGCTCGAATCCATCAGTGTTTTTGTGGTTCCGGCTGCACTGCCGTTTTTGGGGTCGGCAAGGTACAGGTAAACACCGCCTCCCTGATTGGCCGCTACAGTAACCATTTGCCCCTTTAGTCCGCTTCCGGTGAAATTTCCTGCTGCCGCCCGGTAAGCATTATATTTGCCGGCAGCGGCTTGGGTACTGGTTTTTCCACTGGAATAAAAGTCGTTGACCGTTGCGTTTTGAGCAAGGCCATCTCCATACAGGGTGCGGTCTCTGCCCGCTGTCGCGCTGTCTTTTTCGGTGTAAAGCTCCGCCACCGGGGAAACCGTTGTTGTGTTCCCTCCGTAAGGATTTTCAGTGGAGCTGCTGTCAAACCCCTTTGGCTGTGCGCTGGTGTCTATGCCCAACGCAGTTAATACATTGGTACTGCTTGCTGCCGACGCCGCTGCCGCAGCGGGTGTAACTGCCGGCATTGCAGAAACGATGATACAGGCGGCCAGAAAAACAGAAAGCGCCTTTTGCGCTTTTTTCATTGAAGAATACCTCCTTTACTTATTTTTTTATCTGAATAATTCAGATTCTCCCCTCGCAGAGTCATCCGGTTCTTTTTCTGGTGTTTTCTTTTTCTTCGATCCGCTTTTGAAATTCTGAAATCCTTACCCGCATGTTTCGTTCTGCGTTTTCTTCCGATTGCTTTGCGCAATATCAAAAATTTCGCCCATATAAATTTCAGTAAACTCATTCCACCGAATACTGGTGCCATCTGTTGTGGCGGCTTCAAACAATTTTTTGTCCCGCAGCTGCCAGAAACGCGCGGTTTGTATTTTGGTCTTCATATCCAGAATGACGGTGTTTCCATTGTCAAACTTGATCTCCATCAAATAATTTTCCGCAGGTTGAACGCTTACGATACCCGGCAAGGTGTTTTCCTCCCTTCTGGTTATTTCAGCTATGAGAAAATCCACTATAAAAATAGTATCTGAGATTGACAAAAAATCATATTAGCCATAGAGTAATCTTTTCCAAATAATTACTCTGTCCTATTTTCCAAATTTGAAAATAGATGGAACAAAACAAAAATCATGGTAGTTTTTTCTACTAATTTTATACATTATTTAAATTTTTTATGTTATGATTAATTGTAAAATGAGGATATTGAGGATACTTATTATTTCAGCCGATCTTCCAAAAAACTACTGCAAAAAGTGAGGCGATGAAAATGCTAACCCCCCCAAAATACAATACGCGAGCCCTGTATTTTACAGACAAACTGCGCGAAAGCATGGGCACTTTTTTGGAGTATCCCTGTACCATGATGGAAGCGCCAATGGGCTATGGCAAGACCACTGCCGCTAAGGAAGCGCTGCGAAATTTGGATGCGAAGGTTCTGTGGCAGAACGTGTATACCAGCGGCGCCACTGATTTTTGGGCGGGATTCTGTTCCGTTCTTTCAGAGCTGGATTCTGAACTTGCAGATAACCTCCACCAAATGGAACTGCCGATGGGCAGCGTATGGCAGAGAGAGGTCATCCAATTACTTCACACGATAAATAGTGACATCCCTGTCTTTTTGGTCATTGACGATTATCATTTTATCCGCGATAGCAGAGTGGATGAATTCATGTCTTTTTTGGTGCGTCATTTACCACAGTTTCTGCATGTAATCATTCTTACCCGCATGTCTTTTCTCAACGGAAATTCCGAGCTGAGGCTCAAGGGCTTTGTCAATTACATTGGGCTGGATGTTCTCGCGTTTACCCCGGATGATATTGCAAAATATTACCGGCTGTGCGGGGTAGTGACCATAGAATCGGAACGGGACATGCTCTTTTCTTACAGCGAAGGCTGGATCTCCGCATTATATCTGTTTCTGCTGGAATACACATCGCGGGGCAGCTTTGCGCCTACCCGGGATATTCCGACGTTGGTTCATCAAAATGTGTACGACCCTTTACGGGATGAATTAAAATCCTTTTTAAATCGCATTTGCCTGTTTGATATGTTCAGTAAGGAGCAGGTGCGGCATATGTGGAAGCATGGCAATGCCGAGCGGCTTTTGAACGATTTGCTTGCCTGCAATGCGTTTATAACCTGCGACCGTTTAACGGGAGAATATCATTTGCATAATATTTTCAGCATCTGTGTGCGCGAGGAGTTTGATCAGCTGCCACAAATGGAGCAAAGAGAAATTTGGAACTGCGCCGCAGACTGGTATTTTGATCATTCTGAATATGCTTCTTCAATGGAATTTTATTTTAAGTCCAAAAATTTTGATCAGTTGCTCTTTGCAATTGAAAAGGATAAGGGAAACAGCTTTTCTGCGGAAAACCAAACGGTTATGATTCAATACTTTTCAGAATGCCCGGATTCGATACGCTTCCACCATCACCTGGCAATGCTGATTTATTCAAAAAGGCTGTTCGGTTTTCGGCAGCCAGAGCTTTTTCAAAAAATCTGTGAGGAAACGATAAAGCACATTAGGGAAGACGACAGCCTGAGCGAAGAGGAAAAAAACAATTTAATCGGTGAGTACGAAATCATCCGCAGCTTTGCGTGCTACAACGATATTGCCGGTATGTCGGAACACCATCGGAAAGCCTGCTCGCTGATGACAAGAGCGTCCGTCATTTTTGACGCAGACAGCATGTGGACCTTCAGCTCCTTCTCCGTGCTTTTCATGTTCTATCGCGAAAGCGGAATGCTCACCAAGCATCTACATATCATGAAAGAGGCGCTTCCGTATTATTACCAGGTAACCGGCGGGCATGGCATGGGTGCCGAATATGTGATGGAAGCGGAAACCTGCTATATGGGCGGTGATATGGAAAACGCCAGAATTATCGCGCATACGGCTTTGGTAAATGCGCAAAGCAGAAATCAGTGGAGTGTTGCCCTGTGTGCGGAATTTTTGCAGGTGCGTATCGCGCTGTTCCAGGGAGATTATTCTTTTGCGGCTACTCTGCTGAGTCAAATGCGCGAAAACCTGATTCGACAAAAGCACTATATCCTGTTACATACAATGGATGTTTGTGAGAGTGCCATTTATGCGCAGCTCGGGCAAACACAAAATTTTCCCGTCTGGATTTCTCAGGGGAATTTTGCAAATAACAAAATGTTATTTCCCTCTGTTCCCTCACTGCATATGGTTTACGGACGGATTCTTTTGGAGCAGAAGGAATATTTAAAGCTGATCGGACAATCGGAACTGTTTCTAAGAACCGCAACTATTTTTCCGAATCTGCTGACTCAAATCTATCTTTATATTTATCTGGCGGCAGCTTACGAACAGCTGGGGCGCCGAAGTCATGCGGTGGAATCCTTAAACAAAGCGCTCAATATTGCTGCCGCCGATGGATTGTATCTGCCTTTTGTAGAAAATGGGAAATACCTGGAGAGCCTCCTTTGGGGCACAAAGCATCAGCAGGCGTCAGAAGAATTTGATCAGCACGCTGAATTTGTAACGCAATGCCAAAAGCTGTATGTCGCTTATTTCGCCTCAATCAAAGCGATTCGGAAGGAGCATTTTACAGATGCCTTGGCCTCTCTCACCGAACGAGAGCAGGAGGTTGCGGCATTAGCTGCAAAGGGGCTGTCGAATCCGCAAATCAGCAAACAGCTTTATATCACGGAGCATACGGTGAAAGCTCATTTGAAAAATGCTTTCGAAAAGCTGGGGATTAAGTCTCGCGTTCAGCTCAATGAGTACCTGTTGTTAAAGAGTTCACAGAATCCGGAGAAATGATGAAACCTTGATTCATATGCGAACGGTGTTAAGTCAGAAAGAAGGATGAGCAATGATTAACGAAATACTGGAATACAATAAAATGTTTATTCAGAACAAAGGCTACGAAAAATATATTACCAGTAAATATCCGGATAAAAAAATAGCCATAGTCTCTTGTATGGATACGAGATTAACGGAATTACTGCCCGCAGCGTTGGGATTAAAAAACGGTGATGCGAAAATCATCAAAAATGCGGGAGGGGTCATTTCCCATCCGTTTGGAAGCGCGATGCGGAGCCTGCTGATTGGAATTTATGAGCTGGATGTTCAGGAAATACTGGTAATTGGTCATACGGATTGTGGCGCAAGGTGTACGGATGCTCAAAGAATAATAGAGAAGATGAAGGCACGCGGAATCACGCAGCACGATATTGATCAGGTAAAGGACGTGGGCATAGATTTTGATTTGTGGCTAGGCGGTTTTATGGATTTAGATCGTTCCATTCAACAATCGGTAGAACAGATACGCAGGCATCCTCTTGTTCCCAAAGAAATCATGGTATATGGGTTCATTATAGATTCCGTAACGGGTGAGCTGACGAAGGTAATTTAATTTAGGCAAATTCTGTTTTGCATTTTATTTTATGAATACAATAAAGCTCTTGGAAATTTGTGAGGAGGCAGACAGATGAAACTTCAGTTTTCGCTTTGGCCCGGCGGCAAAAACAAATGCCTGACCCTCAGCTATGATGACGGAAGAATACAGGACCGCCGCTTGGTTGAGATCATGAACCGGTATGGAGTCAAGGGGACCTTCCACCTGAACACAGCGTTTGAAGGAAGGCCCGAATACCTGCCGACAGTGGAGTACAGAGAATTGTACCGGGGGCATGAAATCAGTGTCCACACGCATTCTCATCCTTCGCTGATTCAAATTCCGCCGGCGCTCCTTCTTTCAGAAATTATGGAGAATAGGCGAATCCTGGAACGGGCAGCAGACGGAATTATTCGCGGAATGAGCTATCCATACGGCGAGTATAGCGACGAAATCATTCCTGTTCTGCGGAGCTGCGGTATGGAATATTCGCGCACGGTGGAGGAAACGGGAATGTTTGGCGTGCCAAGTGATTTTATGCGCTGGAATCCAACCTGTCACCATAACCGCCTGGGCCATTTGTGGCAGCGCTTTGTCGACCACCCGGTGGATTTTCGCCTGCAGTTGTTTTATCTTTGGGGGCATAGCTATGAATTTACCCGCGATGACAACTGGCAGGTGATCGAAGAGTTTTGCCGCGATGCCGGCGGACGTCCCGACATTTGGTATACCACAAATATTAAAATTAAAGATTATGTTACAGCGGTGAAAAATCTGAAAATAAGTGCCGATATGACGCGGGTTTCCAATTCCAGCGGGATTACGGTATGGTTTCTGGCAGAGAACGATCCTGTCTGTATTGGGCCGGGTGAAACCTTGTCGCTCTAGTAGGTGCCGAGTACAAACTGTTTTGTTGATTAGAAGGATAGAAAAGATGAAACAGAGTTAAGAAAAACACCGCTCTGCTTTTCATAAGAAAGACTAAGAAGCCTCGTGGTGAGGTGGCGGAAGAAAAGAGGCGGGGGAGTTTGTTAAACTTTTTATATGCTGAGGTAAATATAGTAGGGGCCATGGTTCTTCTGCTAATATTGACGAATCGAAACGGGGGAAGCTTTGGAAAACTGTCCATTGACCAGAAGATCTTTAACGGTGTACTGTTTTGCAATCTGCTCATTTTTCTGTTTGATACCGGAATGTGGCTCTTAGACGGCGCTCCGGGCCCCGGGCTGGCCGCACTCAACTATGTGTCTACTACCTTGTACTATCTGTTTAACCCATTGATCAGCTTTTTGTGGCTGTTGTATACCGATTTCAAAATTCATGAGAGTAAATCGGGCTTAATGAAGCGCGCGTGGTTCTATGCCATTCCGGTTGCAGTTTGTACCATTATGACCCTGCTGACTCCTTTTACGGACTGGTTTTTTGTCATCAGTGAGGAAAATCACTATACGCGCGGGCCGCTGTTTTGGGTGATGGCGTTTTTGTCTAGTGTATGTTTGCTGTATTCCAGCGGCATGTCTGTGAAGGATATTCTGATTAACGGCTGGGAAGAAAACAGATTCCTCAATTTTCCTTTACTTGCGTTTCCCGTCCTGATTATTGCGATAACGGCGGTGCAAATTCGTTTCTTCGGTCTGTCCATCATCTGGGTTGGCACAATGCTGGCATGTACCAGCATCTATCTTAATCTACAAAATACGGAGGTTTCCACCGATTACCTGACCGGCCTATATAACCGGCGGCGGCTGGAACGTCACCTTCAGCGCAGGATTCGAACCAGGCATGCAAGTCGCCTGCTGTTTGCTGTGATTCTCGATCTCGACGATTTTAAAAAAATCAATGACTACTGGGGACACATGGAGGGTGACGCCGCTTTGGTCAAGGCATCGGAGCTGCTTCGGCAGTCCTGCCGGAAGAGCGAAGATTTTATTGCCAGGCTGGGCGGCGATGAATTTATCATCGTGGGGGAACGTTCCAGTATAGCAGAGGTGGAGCAACTGGTCCAAACGCTCCAGACCAATGCGGACGAATATAACCGCAGGCATCCGTTGGCCTACACGCTTTTGTTTAGCATAGGGTACTCCGTATTTCGCGACTCTGACACAGAGGATTCCTTTTTGGCGGCCGCGGATCAGGAAATGTACCGCTGCAAGCAAAAGCACAAGACAGCTTCAGAGCAGAACCCTTCCTAATAGCAAAACTGTGTGTCGAAAATAAGCAACCGGGGCTGGAACAAACTGGTTTCAGGTGCGGTTGGTATGCACGCTTTTATGATTTTGGAACCGCTTTTCTAAAATGCTATAGTATCTTTTCGGATGCAATTGACTTTAAATAAGAAAAGTGCCATGATAGTGAAACGCTACGGTGAAATTCTGCGTGGCAGCAGTTTGGAAAAGCGTAGGGAACAGCACAAATGGCCCTAAATTACAGGTCGAAATATTGCAGCACGGGTTTCTGAGAAATAATGTTCTGAATGAGGACTCGTGGTTTTCAGGGCCTGGCCGGGAGGGAACAAGGTGAGTATACGTTTTCTGCCGCACGGGCAGAAAGAGAAGCAGAATAGCCAGAATATGGAAGAGATTAAAAAAGAATATTCGAAGGTAGATCGTGACTGGCTTTTGCTGCACTATCAAATTTCTTTTGCAAGTGTGGTATTTGCGATGCTTTGCGAGTGTGTAATGGGTGTCACTTTGTTCCATTACGACCTGATCTCTATTTCTGTGCAAAGATATATTTGGAAGTACATAGTCTTGCCCGGTGCAGCGAATTTTGCCTGTATTGCCCTGGACACAGTGGTGCTAAGGTCAAAGAAAATCTCGCAGCAAAAGAAAATCTATACGGTGTCGCTTACGTATGTAGCGATTTCGTTTATTCTGTATACCGTGCACAGCGTTTTCCCAGCAATGTGTTACATTTTTTCGGGTGCTGTGATGCTGACCATTATTTATGCCTGCTACCGCGTAACGGTAATCACGGCCTTTACGGCAATGCTCGGCTTTGTGATCTCAGAATTATTCATCAAATGGGATCCGGATAAGATCGATGTCTTTTCCAGTCGCCTGCAGTTGGGGGATTTTTTCACCACGCTTTTCGTTCTGCTGGCCTTTTCCGCGGTTTGTATGGTAACGATTCGCTTTGAAAAGAAGCGAAACCAGATCAGTATTCAGAACTCGGTAGAACGCTACCAGCTTTGGGAGAGCGTGCGCACCGATGAGGTGACGGGGATTTTTAACCGCAAAGCGCTGCACAATGCCTTTAAGGAGATGGAAGACAGCAGAGAGGAAAAAATCTATGCCCTGGCCATAGTTGACATCGATCATTTTAAACAGATCAACGACTGCTGGGGGCACCGTGTCGGCGACGAAGTTTTGGTCAGCTTTGCGGAGGTGCTCAGAGAAAACTGCGGGTGCTCCACGCCGTTTCGCTATGGCGGGGATGAATTTTGCCTGCTGTTCCGAGATGTCAGCATGACGGAGGCGGTAAACACCTGCGAAAGAATACAGGCAAAGCTTGACGAACTGCTGTTTCCGGGCCACCCGGAACTAAAACTGACCGCAAGCTTTGGCCTGGCACCCTATTCTCTCCACATGGATGCGGTTCGGCTGTTCCTCAATGCGGATTATGCGTTGTATGAAGCGAAAAAAACGCGTGACTCCATTCATGTGTACGAAAAAGGCAGCGACCATTCCGGCCGGTTTTTTGAATAACCGGGAAAACGGAATGGTCGACAGGAAATGTCCAATAGATATTTAAATTTTAATTTTGCGGCGACCGTTTTGGCCGCCGTGATTTTCGGTTAGAGCGGCGGCACTGTGCCAGCCGCCAAACGAGGAGACCTTTATGGAAAACAGTCTGTTCTTTTTAATCCCAATGTTGCTGGCTGCCGCCTTGGGAACGGCATGGTTTGTGTGGCAATACCGCAAAGAAAAGAGAAGCCTTTGGCTGGGGGTTTCCTTTCTGGGGGCGCTGCTGCCGATACTGGGCCTGTGCGCCGTTATTTTACTAATGCTGGAAAAACTGCCCTTTGCCTGGGGAATCCTCATAGTGGGTTCAATTCTGCTTTTGGCGGCTGTTTTGTTATTTCCGTTTGCACTCATTACCACCCTGTTGATTTCTGGAATCCAGCTGATTCGTAGGGAGGGCTTTTCCCTTTCTCATATGCTTTCGCTAGGGTTCGGGGTGAGCTATATTGCGTATTTGGTGGTTTGGCCCATGCTGAGAGACATTCGAAAGGATGATTTCTGGGGCTTTCTGTATGCGTATCTTTCCTTTGGGTCCTTTTTTACTCTGTCAATTTTTGCACTGTATACGATTAGCAGCTTTTTGAATTTGCTCAGGAATCATCGAAAAACATATCAATATATCATTGTGCTGGGCTGCGGGCTTCAGAACGGTACGGAGGTAACGCCGCTGCTGGCAGGGCGAATGAAAAAGGGAATCGAAGCGTACCGCCAGAATTCTGGCAGCCGGCTGGTGTGTTCCGGAGGAAAGGGAAGCGATGAAGCTCTCTCGGAGGGGGAGGCGATGAAGCGCTATGCCATAGAGCTCGGCATTCCGGAAGAGGATATTCTGGTGGAAGAGCAGTCTGTAAACACAAAAGAGAATCTGCAATTTTCTTATCAGCTGATTCAGCAGGAAGCACGTGGAGGTACGGGCAACCTGCTGGTTGTTACAAATGGCTACCATGTGTTTCGCGCGTTGCTTTTGGCCAAGCATCTGGGAATCCCCTGTGACGGGCGCGGCTCACGTACCAAGCTGTATTTTTCCTTGAATGCCTTCATTCGTGAATGGATCGCCTATCTGGTGCTATGGCGCAAAAAATATGTCACCGTTTTGGGGATTTCCTTTTTTGCGCTTGGCGCGGGCTATTTGCTGAGCTGGTATCTGCGGCAGCTGTGACCGCATCAAGAACAGAGAAGAGTGTTTTGTTTTCAAGCAGAAAAAGAAGGAAGGCGTCATCGCCTTCCTTCCAGCCTGTCGAAGAACCCATCCTTCGCTTAATGCGTCGGATGGGTTCTTCGCTTGTTTTTGTTTTGCTTCTACACTTTATTCCAGCTCGAACGCGCCGGTGTAAAGCTGATAATATTTGCCCTTCTCCGCAATCAGTTGGTCATGACTGCCGCGCTCAATAATTCTGCCATGCTCAAGCACCATGATGACGTCGGCGTTCTGAACGGTGGAAAGACGGTGGGCAATCACGAATACCGTGCGGCCCTTCATCAGCGCATCCATGCCCTTCTGAACAATGGCCTCGGTTCTGGTATCGATGGAAGAGGTTGCTTCATCGAGGATCATAACGGGCGGATCCGCCACCGCGGCACGCGCAATCGAAATGAGCTGCCGCTGCCCCTGCGAAAGGCCGCTGCCATCGTTTTCCAGCACAGTCTGGTAGCCCTTCGGCAGCATTCGGATAAATCCATTCGCATTTGCGAGCTTGGCTGCCGCAATGCACTCCTCGTCCGTCGCGTCCAGCTTGCCGTAGCGGATGTTTTCCATCACGGTGCCGGTGAACAGATTGACATCCTGCAGAACAATGCCGAGCGAACGGCGCAAATCTGCTTTTTTAATTTTATTGATATTAATGCCGTCATACCGAATTTTTCCGTCGGCAATGTCGTAAAAACGGTTAATGAGGTTGGTAATCGTAGTTTTTCCGGCGCCGGTTGCGCCGACGAACGCCACTTTCTGGCCCGGCTCTGCGTACAGCGTGATGTTGTGCAAAACGGGTTTGCCTTCTTCATATTCAAAATCCACATCGTGAAAGCGGATGTCGCCTTGCAACTGCGTATAGGTAACGCTGCCATCGCTGTGCGGGTACTTCCAGGCCCAGATGTCTGTGCGCTCGCTGCATTCGGCTACCTCTCCATCGGTTACACAGGCGTTTACGAGCGTGACGCTCCCGTCATCCTGCTCGCTTTCCTCATCCATCAGCTCAAAAATGCGCGATGCGCCAGCCAGCGCCATGATCACCATATTGAACTGCATCGAGATTTGGCCAATGGGGTTGATGAAGCTGCGAGAAAGAGTCAGGAACGAAACGATAGTGCCGATCGTCAGCGCATTAATTCCAGTCAGACTCAGGTTTGGCAGTCCGGCAATTCCCGCCGCGCCGCCGAGGATTGCGAGAAGCACATAGAGCATGTAGCCCATGTTGCCAACAACAGGCATGGTGATATTGCCGTATTTGTTCGCTTCGGTCGCGCAGTAGCACAGCTCATCGTTTTTTTGGTCGAACTCTTCCTTTGTTTTATCTTCGTGGCAGAATACCTTGATGACCTTCTGCCCGTTGATCATTTCTTCAATATAGCCGTTTACACCGCCCAACGCCTGCTGCTGCTTGACGAAAAAGCTGCCGCTGCGCCCGACCAGAGTTTTGATCACCTTGAGCAAAACAACGGCGAAAACAGAGACAAAGGCGGTAAGGCCCACGCTGAGGTACAGCATGGAGAAAAACGCCGCTGCGACGGAAACAATGGAAGAAAGCATCTGCGGCAGGCTCTGCGAGATTGCCTGGCGCAGGGTGTCGGTGTCATTTGTGTAGCGGCTCATTACATCGCCGTAGGGGTGGGTGTCGAAATAACGGATCGGCAGGCTCTGCATATGGGTAAACATACTGTCACGGATTTTCTTCAGAGTACCCTGCTCCACGATAACCATCATCCAGTTATAAAAGAGGGTGGAACAAATACCAATCAGATAAATGCAGCCCATCATGAGAATAGCGCGGAACAGTCCGGAAAACTCCGGGTTGGCCTGTCCCAGCAGCGGAAGAATGTAACGGTCAATCAAGGTCTGCAAAAACAGTGCGGAGGCCGCGCTCGCAGCGGCGCTGAGCAGAATGCAGACGGCGACGAAAATCAGACGCAGCCGGTACTGTGACATATAAGAGAGCAGCCTTTTAATCGTGCCGGGAGCAAAGCGCGGCATTTGCGGACGCCCGGCCGGTTTTTGGCTGCTTTTCGCAGCAGCGGATTGGTTATTCATGCAGAATCCCCCCTTTGTTCTGAGATTCATAAACTTCTCGGTAAATCGCGCAGGTTTCGAGCAGCTGTTCATGCGTGCCGACTGCGTTGATGCGGCCGTCGTCCAGCACAATGATATTATCCGCGTCCTGCACGGAGGAAACGCGCTGCGCGATAATCATTTTGGTCGTGTTCGGAATACTTTCCCGGAAGGCCTGACGGATCAGGCTGTCGGTTTTGGTGTCAACAGCGCTGGTGGAGTCATCCAGAATCAGAATTTTCGGCTGCCCCAGCAATGCGCGCGCAATACACAGGCGCTGGCGCTGGCCACCGGAAACGTTGGAGCCTCCCTGCTCGATATAGGTGTCATAGCCTTCGGGGAATTCACGGATAAAGCTGTCGGCCTGTGCAAGCTGACAGGCGTGGATGATTTCTTCGTCCGTGGCGCTCTCTTTGCCCCAACGCAGGTTCTCTTTGATCGTGCCGGAAAACAGTACGTTCTTTTGCAGCACCATTGCCACCTCGTTGCGCAGCGTTTCCAGGTCGTAGTCTTTTACGTCGACTCCGCCGACGGTGACAACGCCGCTCATGGGGTCGTACAGGCGCGGAATCAGCTGAACCAGGCTCGATTTGGAGGAACCCGTTCCGCCAATGATGCCGATGGTCTGACCTGATTCGATGGAAAACGTGATGTTGTCGAGCACCGGCTTATCGGTCTGCCGTGCGTAAGAGAAGGTGACATTCTCAAAGGTAATGGAACCGTTCTGCACGGTGCGGACTGGATTTTCGGAATTTTTCAGGTCGCTTTCCTCCGTTAGCACCTCTACAATGCGGTCGGCTGATGCACGCGAAATGATGATCATGACAAATACCATGGAAAGCATCATCAGGCTCATCAAAATTTGCATGGAGTAGGTAATCAGGCTGGCAAGCTCGCCGGTAGAAAGACCGATCGCCGCGCTGTTTCCGCTGGCAATAATCTCTCTCGCCCCAAACCATGAGAGAAGCAGCATACTGGCGTAGAGACAGAACTGCATGAGCGGCATGGTAAAGGAAAGGCGCTTTTCCGCCTTTGTAAAGTCGTCAAAAATTTCCTGAGAAACATCCGAAAACTTTTTCTCTTCAAAATCCTCGCGGATATAGGATTTCACCACGCGGATGCCGTGCAGATTTTCCTGCACGATGTTATTCAGCTTGTCGTAGGTGCGAAACACGCGCACGAAAATCGGGTGAACGCGTGACATGATCAGGAACAGGCCCAGGCCGAGCACCGGGATGGTCGCAAGGAAGATCAGCGACAGCTGCGCGTCGATCCGGAAGGAAAAAGCAAGCGCAAAGATAATCATTACGGGCGAGCGTACAGCCAGGCGCAGTAACATTTGGTATGCGTTTTGCACGTTGGTTACGTCGGTGGTCAGACGGGTGATGATGCTTGCGGTTGAAAATTTATCGATATTGGAGAACGAAAAGTTCTGTACATTGTAAAACATATCGTGGCGCAGGTTTTTAGCAAAGCCTGCGGAAGCAACGGCAGCGCTGCGCCCGGACAAAATGCCGGTAAACAGGGAAAGTGCCGCGGCCAGAACAAGAACAAGGCCCATCATGAGCACATAAGACATGTTTTTTTGGTTGATTCCATTATCAATTAGAAATGCCATGATGGTAGGAATCACAATTTCAAGGATAGATTCCAGAGTAACGTATATTGGTGTGAGAATGGTTTCCCTTTTATATTCCCGTACGCTGGACAGAAGTTTTTTGATCATGGATTATTTTGCTCCTCCTGCAAATTGGCTATGTTGGTTTTCATTCGTTCCAGATAAGACAGCAGCGTTTTGATTTCCTCCTCCGTAAAGCCTTGAATGAGAGTTGCCTCCATTTTTTTGGCATCTTCCAGCATAAGCCCCCGAATTTCCAGCGCTTTTTGGGTAAGCACGATCTTTTTCAGGCGCGCGTCCTGTGCAACGGCCAGGCGCTGAATCAGGCCCTTTTGCTCCATCCGGCTTAGCACCCGTGAAGCAGTGGAGCGTGTGATGGTGAAATAGACTTCAATGTCCTTCTGGTAGACGTCGCGATCGGTTCGGTCGGCAACAAAGCTGATGATCCATCCGTTATTGCCGGTAACGGTTTCGATCTCCTTTCGGTGAGAAGAAAATTCGAAGTAACGCCGGATCATATTATTCAGAGAGCGAAGCTCCCGGCCGACCCTCATTTTATTCATCGGGCATTTCCTTTCCAAGGCGCAGTCAGTGCATTTTAAAAGTAACCTGCTTTTTAAATGGTGAAGTATTCTCCCCGACGCAGGCGGGGAGAATACTTCAATTCCATTAATTGAGTTGAGGTTATGATAAAATGTTTGATATAGAACTGTTTGATATACAACATTATATTCAAAAACAGGAGATGCGTCAAGAGATAAAATGATGAAAACATGCGCCGGAAATCGGCGTCAATTTAGTCAAATTAATAATGCAATGCCGGAGAAACTGAAATGGAACTAGTTTTAACAATATCTTTTTCCATAGTCTATAATAATTTCCGCACCATATTTATTCCCGTTTGCGCAACGCATTTTACTCTGCATTGATCGAACATTCTGAAGTATGCGTTTATTTTGAATAACATCCATTGTTGTATTTTTAAGGACTGTACTTGTAATGCGTTTACGCTCTAATCTCTTTCCAAGTTCTAATTCTTCGATTCGATTTGCGTTTATAGGCTGATCAGACATGAATGGTATGACTACCATAGGTACACCAAAATACAACGCCTCTGTTACGCTATTTAATCCGCCATGAGTAATAAACACATTGCATTTTTCCAGAACTTCAAGTTGGGGTACAAATGGGTAAATTAAAAAATTCTCGGGTATTTCACGCAGACTGTTCTTATCGATCGAATTACCAATAGACAAAACAACAGTAACATTTTCGCTTCTGAATGCATCAAAACACTTTTGATAAAATCCTTTTGCTCGGTTCACAACAGTTCCCAAGGATATGTAGATAAGAGGATGTTTTATTTGCTCCAAGAGAAGGTCTGGGTTTTTATCACGCGGATAGATGGAGGCACCCAGAAACTTGTAATGCTCATCAGAAAAACTATCTGCATAAGGTTGAAACTCACGAATAGTATACACCAAATTAAGTTCTGGCGGATTTTGAACAATCTCCTCCAGCCAGCAATCTGTTTTCAATGTGATTCCTTTGCTAACTTGTTTTGTCCATTGTTGGCAAATCCACTTTAAACGAAAAATGCCCATCATACCGCCTGCGTTGATATACGCTTTCATCAGTTCTTTGTTAGAGGCTGGCGAAGTGAATATTCTGATGACAGGTTTATGAAATTGTTCTGCAAGGTGTTTTCCCAGAAAGAAAAACTGTTCATATAAAATTAAGTCAAAATTGTGCGCAAGCTTAACTCCCGCATGATAAGCATTTTGCATTTGGATAGAGAGTTTTTTATCATCTTGGTAACAGGCAAACTGAGCACCTGTTTGCAAAACAGCTTCCTTCCATTGCTCTGTTAATAGATAAGTGACTTCATTTCCTCTACATATAAGTTCCCTTACTAATCCTAGCGTAGGGTATACGTGTCCCGAAAAGGGTAAATTTACAAAGAGAATATTCATTGTGTACCGCCTCCTTTATTTTAAGATTCAAAAATGGACGTAGATATTTTTAAAGTTCTGCATATCAGGTTAATGATGATCGTTTGTTGCTGTTTTTGCGGCAGCATAGAAAACTGCTTATCATGTAACAAACCGCTGACGCCTTTTAGCACATATGGAGCAAGCCATTCAACATCGGAAAGCTCAACTGCTATTCCTAAGTCTTTATAGAGCGAAGAGATTGATAATTTTACCGCTGGGAGCATAGCTTCTACCGTTAAATCATGTAAAGCATACAAAATGGACCAATGCACAGCGCCGCCTGACAATTTTTGAAATTTCTCCATACTGTGAACATAACAATCCATGAGTTGATTGATGCGTTTAGAATGGGATGTTCCATTTTGAGAGGTGGTCAGCATGTGTGAAATTGTTATTTCTTGTTGCTTCATAAAATGCTCCAAGGCTTTATCAAATAGTTCTTGTTTTGAGCCGAAATAATGATAAAACATACCAATTTCTCCACCGACATGATTCAATATCATACGGACAGAAGTTCCCTCGTATCCATTTTCTAGGAATAATTGAATTGCTACATCAAGTATTTCGTCTCGCTTTCCACCTTCCAGCACAGGCTTTCGAGCCATACTATAGCCCTCCTAATAAACAGAATATTGTTCTGTTTATATCTTAGCACAGTTGACCTTTGCGGTCAAGAATTAAGAGAATAATGTTTTGCTAATGCTTTGATGTAGCTCCCGAACTTAGGATGGATAGTAACCGGCAAGCAGAAGACCCCTTTAGAGATTAGCCAGGTAATTAATGCAAGCTGGCTTGAACGAAGTACGAGCCAGCGTCTAAAGACGCTGGCTCGTAACATACCCTTATAGGGCTTTGCACACCACCCGTTTTACGGGTGGTTATGATAAAATAGAAAAATCGGAATCGGAATGGAATCGTGATTAAAAGCGAATCACTTTGGGCTCTTCAGTAAAAGAGCAAATAGTAGCGGTGGCGTTTTCCAGGTAGAAAACAACGGTGTTGCCGTCATCTGCCTTGTACATGTTTTTCAGCGAGGGGTATTCGTCGAGCATATGCTGCCTTGCTTCTATGCGGTCGTCCTCCACTGCGGTTGCTTCTAAACGAATCCATTTTCCGCCCGTCATACCGCTGATTTCAATTTTGGGGTTCTCTTTTAGCTGACGGTACACCTTTTTGACTTTCCCGGTCTGAATATAAAACTTGCCTTCAAAAATGTCTACTGTACCGAAAGGCCGTACGCGCGGCTGGCTGCCTTCTGTTGTGGCCAGGTAATAGGTATTGCACTGTTTTAAGAATTCGTATACTTCCTGCATGAGTAACGCCTCCATTATTTTAATTGACTTACGATTGATTTCTTGTTATCATTTAAACATAGTACTAAATTAAATTCAAGTACAATCTTTTTATATAGTAAGTATCTTTTTGGGTACTAATAGGAGCCTGAGATATGGAAGAGGACCTGTTCGGAATTTGTCCCTACGTGACGGCGCAAAAGCTGCTGACAGGGAAATGGATGCTTTTGATCTTATATCATTTGAGTAGGAAAACAATGCGCTTTAATGAGCTGCAGCGGGCGCTACCGCGCCTGACGCAGTCTACGCTGACAAAGCAGTTGCATATGATGTTGGAAAACGGCCTGATTGAACGCACGGTGTATCACCAGATTCCACCGAAGGTGGAGTATTCCCTCAGCGAGCTGGGCCGACATTTCGAACCGGTTTTGGAGGCGGTGGGCGTTTGGGGCCAGGAATATATCGCCTATCTGAAAACACAGGAAATTCAGTAATCGTATTTCTGAAAATTTCAGGGACTTTCACTGGAAACTTTTTTATTTGTTTGATTATCTTTCGCTTTGTGAAAGCTGCGAAGAATCAATTCTAAATATGTTTTATGGATTGGTCAATGCGTTACAGGGAATCTTCCGGTGGAACAAAAAGAGGAAGCTTTGAATATTGTGTTTTAATGAGGAATCAATTGGTTTGTGAAACAGGCTATTGACAGCGCTGTTTTTTTGTGTTACTTTAAATTAAATTTAATAACCAAACCGTTGATGTGGAGATAACGGTGATCATGCTCTTACAGAGAGCCCGCGGTGCTGAGAGTCGGGCAGAAAACAAGTCATCAAATGGACCACAGAGGGCGCAGTCAAAGGGGAAACCTGAGTATTCTGCGACGAGAAGGCATACGTTAGTTGCCGGGGATATGTTTGTATCCTGCTAAGCGCACGATTGTTGTATCGTGAATCAGGGTGGCACCGCGAGCCTTTCAGCTCGTCCTTGACAAGTAATTGTCAGGGGCGGGCTTTTTTGTTGTCTCTGGCAGAAAATTCAGGGGTTGTTTCTACTCAATTCGGCTAGCACTGGTTTTGTAAACAGCCCGAATAGAAAGGCATGATGAAACATGGCACATCCCGCGTTTTCGGAGGCAAAACGACTGGCGCAGACGGGCGATTTTAAAATCATCCCGATCAGCTGCGAACTGTATGCCGACCGCATCACTCCCATTGAGGCTCTGCGAAAGTTGAAAAATGTCAGCAGCCACTGCTATCTGCTCGAATCGGCGGAGAGCAGCCGCATCTGGGGCAGGTACTCCTTCCTTGGGTTTGACCCCGCGCTCGAGCTAACCTGTACAGACGGCGAGTTCACCCTGCGGGCCGGTTCCTCCATTACAGTGGAAACCAAGCACCCGAAAGAGATCATTCGGCAGGTGCTTGCGGATAACCGCAGCCCGCGCCTGGAAAACCTGCCGCCATTTACCGGCGGACTTGTCGGGTATTTTTCCTACGATTACATCAAATACGCCGAACCGTCTCTCGTGCTGGACGCAGACGACGAAGAGAAATTTCAGGATGTGGACCTGATGCTGTTTGATAAGGTGATCGCGTTTGATCACTTCCGGCAGAAGATTATTTTAATCGTGAACGCGCGGTGTAATGATCTGGAAACGGAGTACCGCCGGGCAGAGATGGAACTGAAAAAACTTCGCGAGCTGCTCCTGAATGGTGCGCCGAAGGCGGAGAAGCCGGGGCGCATGACTTCTCCGGTGCGCGCGCTGTTCGATGAGTCCGCCTACTGCGCCATGGTCGAGCGGGCGAAGGAGTACATCCGCGAGGGCGATATTTTTCAGGTGGTGCTCTCGAACCGGCTCGACGCGGATTTTGAGGGAAGTCTGCTCGATACTTACCGCGTTTTGCGCACAACAAACCCTTCGCCGTATCTATTCTATTTTTCAAGTGACGACATCGAGATCGCCGGTGCTTCTCCCGAAACGCTGGTTCGCCTGCAAAACGGTGTTCTGCACACGTTCCCGCTGGCCGGTACCCGCCCACGTGGTGAAACAGACGAGGAAGATAAACGGCTCGAGCAGGAGCTTCTCGCGGATGAAAAGGAATGTGCCGAGCACAACATGCTGGTCGATTTAGGGCGAAACGACATTGGCAGAATTAGTGAGTTCGGCAGCGTGCGAGTGGAAAAATACATGGAGATCGAGCGTTTTTCCCACGTGATGCACATTGGATCCACGGTGCGCGGAACCCTTCGAGAGGATTGTGACGCGGCGGACGCGATTGACTCAATTTTGCCGGCGGGCACACTTTCGGGAGCGCCGAAAATCCGCGCCTGCGAAATCATTAACGAGCTTGAAAATAACAAACGCGGCATTTACGGCGGGGCGATCGGCTACATCGATTTCACCGGGAACCTCGATACCTGCATCGCAATCCGCCTTGCCTACAAAAAGAAAGGCAAGGTGTTCGTTCGCTCCGGGGCCGGGATTGTAGCCGACAGCGTGCCGGAACGCGAATACCAGGAATGTATTCAGAAAGCTAGGGCGGTTGTCAGTGCGTTGGAAACCGCACAGGGAGGGTTGGAAGATGATTCTGTTGATTGATAATTACGACAGCTTTTCGTATAACCTGTACCAGTTTATCGGTACGGTAAACCCCGACATCCGCGTCGTGCGAAACGACGAGCTTTCGGTGGAGCAGGTGAGAGAGCTTGCTCCCTCGCACCTTATCCTTTCACCTGGGCCGGGCTACCCGGGGGACGCCGGTATTTGTGTGCGGGCCGCCAAGGAGTTGGGGCAGGCAATCCCGCTGCTCGGGGTCTGCCTGGGGCATCAGGCCATCTGCGAGGCGTTCGGGGCTACGGTTTCCCACGCAAAGCAGCTGATGCACGGCAAACAGTCCGTTGTCATGCTCGATGAGGAATGCCCGCTGTTTTACGGGCTTCCCGGGCAGATCAAGGCGGCGCGCTACCATTCGCTCGCCGCAATCCGCGATACGATGCCCGAATGCCTCAAAATTACCGCCGAAACCGACGACGGCGAAATCATGGCGGTGATGCACCGCGAGTTCCCGATTTACGGGGTGCAGTTTCACCCGGAATCGATCCTGACCGAAAACGGTATGCAGATGATTCAAAATTTCCTCGCGCTGTGAAAGGAGCGTTTTTCATGATTAAAGAAGCAATCTCAAAACTAATTGACCGAAAAGACCTGACTTACGACGAGGCTATGGCTGTTATGAATGAAATCATGAGCGGCGGTACCTCTCCGGTGCAAACCGCAGCGTTCCTCGCGGCGCTTTCCGCCAAGGGTGAAACCATTGAAGAAATTACCGCCTGCGCCGCCGGAATGCGCGCGCACGCGCTCCCGATCGATTATACGGACGATCTGCTCGAAATTGTCGGCACCGGCGGGGACGGCTCGAATTCGTTCAACATTTCCACCACCTCCTCCATTGTCATCGCGGCGGGCGGGGTACGAGTGGCAAAGCACGGCAACCGGGCGGCATCCTCCCGCAGCGGTGCGGCGGATTGCCTCGAAGCGCTGGGCGTGAACATCAGCCTTTCGCCCGAGCAGTGCGTTTCGTTGCTGCAAAACGTGGGCATCTGCTTTTTGTTCGCGCAAACCTATCATTCTTCCATGAAATACGTCGGCCCGGTGCGCAGGGAGCTGGGCATCCGCACCATTTTCAATATTCTTGGCCCGCTGACAAACCCCGCCCACGCGAATTTGCAGGTGCTGGGCGTGTACTCCGAAGAAATGGTAGAGCCGCTGGCTCATGTGCTGCAAAACCTGGGTGTGCGGCGCGGTATGGTCGTTTACGGGCAGGATAAGCTGGATGAAATCTCCCTTTCGTCGCCGACCACCGTCTGTGAGTTTAATGGCAATCAGTTTACCACCTATGTGATCCGCCCGCAGAATTTTGGCCTGACCCCCTGCGAAAAATCTGAGCTGGTCGGCGGCACGCCGCAGGAAAACGCGCAAATTACGCTCGATATTTTAAACGGCATAAAAGGCGCCAAGCGCGACGCGGTTCTGCTCAACGCGGGAGCGGGGCTGTATATTGCCGGCAAAGCCGCATCCCTTTCAGACGGCGTTGGTTTAGCGGCGGAGCTGATTGACAGCGGTAGGGCGATGGCGAAGTTGCGGGAATTTATTCTGGAATCGAACCGCAAGGAAGAGGCGGCGTCATGATTCTGGATGAAATCGCGGCCTATGCCGCCCAGCGCGTGGCGCACTCCAAAACGCTTGTTTCTCTCGGGGAATTGCGCGAAGCGGCGCTGCTGCTCCCCAAAGGAAATTTGAAATTCACAAAGGCTCTGCAAAAAGAGGGGGTGTCCTTCATCTGCGAGGTGAAAAAGGCCTCTCCCTCCAAGGGGATTATTTCAGAGGATTTTCCGTATCTTGCCATCGCAAAGGATTATGAAGCCGCGGGGGCCGACTGCATTTCGTGCCTGACAGAGCCAAAGTGGTTCTTGGGGTCGGATGCCGTTTTCCGCGCCATCCGGAGCGAGGTAGCTGCCCCAATGCTGCGCAAGGATTTTACAGTGGAGGAATACCAGCTTTACGAGGCTAAGGTGCTGGGAGCCGACGCGGTACTGCTCATCTGTGCGTTGCTCGATACCAAAGCCATTGAACGGTATCTCGCAATTTGCGATGCGCTGGGTCTTTCCGCTTTGGTGGAAGCGCACGACGAAGCGGAAATCGCATCTGCCATAGAGGCCGGGGCACAAATCATCGGAGTCAATAACCGCAACCTGAAAAATTTCACTGTTGATTTTGGGAATGCCGCCCGCCTACGGGAGAAAATCCCGGCGGACGTTCTGTTCGTCGCGGAATCGGGCGTTTCGGGCGTGAAGGATATTGCCCGCCTAAAGGCGGCGGGGGCGGACGCAGTGCTGATCGGCGAGGCGCTGATGAAATCGCCGGACCGCCGTGCGGCGCTGACAGAATTCCGGAGGGCGGCACAATGACGAAAATTAAAATCTGTGGGCTGTACCGCCCGTGCGACGCCGAATTTGTAAACGAAGCCAAGCCGGATTACGCGGGCTTTGTGTTTTTCGAGAAAAGCCACCGCAACGTGACGGCGCGGCAGGCGGCGGAACTCAGAGAAAAGATCAATCCCGCCATACCGGCTGTCGGGGTATTCGTGAATGCTCCGCAGGAGCAGATGGCTTCCCTGTGCCGCAATGGAGTGATTCAAATTGTTCAGCTTCACGGAGGTGAAAGCACGGAGGATGTGGAGCGGCTGAAAGCCATGATTCCCGGTGTGCCAGTCTGGCAGGCGTTCCGTGTGCGTACCCGGGCGGATTTGGTTGCGGCGGAGCAGAGCGCGGCAGACCTTGTATTGCTCGATAACGGCACCGGCACCGGCGAAGCCTTCGACTGGTCGCTAGTTTCGGGGTTTTCTCGTCCCTTTCTTCTGGCGGGGGGATTAACACCGCAGAAGATCCCGCAGGCAATTGCGCGGTTTGAGCCGTACGCGGTGGACATCAGCTCCGGTGTGGAAACAGACAAAAAGAAAGACCGTGAAAAAATTCTCGCCGCCGTCGCCGCGGCGAGAGGTGCGGAAATTACAAGAGAAGAGAAATCAAAAAATCGGCCGGATTCATTCGGCGAAAAGGAGTGAGCAGAATGTCGAGAGGAAGATTTGGGGTTCACGGCGGGCAGTATATTCCCGAAACGCTGATGACTGCCGTCATTGAGCTGGAACAGGCTTATCACCATTATAAAGACGACCCGCAGTTTAATGAAGAACTGACGGAGCTGTTCAACAATTACGCGGGGCGGCCCTCCCTGCTGTACTATGCGGAGAACATGACGAAGAAGCTTGGCGGCGCGAAGATTTACCTCAAGCGTGAGGATTTGAACCATACGGGTGCACACAAAATCAACAACGTGCTGGGGCAGGTGCTGTTGGCAAAGCGGATGGGCAAAACACGCGTAATCGCCGAAACCGGCGCGGGTCAGCATGGTGTTGCCACCGCCACCGCCGCCGCGCTGATGGGTATGGAGTGCGAAATCTTCATGGGCGAGGAGGACACGAAGCGCCAGGCGCTGAATGTGTATAAGATGCGTCTGCTCGGGGCAAAGGTGAATCCCGTGACGAGCGGAACGGCAACACTGAAGGACGCTGTTTCGGAAACGATGCGTGAATGGGTTGGCCGGATTGCCGACACGCACTATGTGCTTGGTTCCGTGATGGGCCCGCACCCGTTCCCTACGATTGTCCGTGATTTTCAGGCGGTGATTTCCAAAGAGATTAAGGAGCAGCTGCTGCAAAAGGAGGGGCGCTTGCCTGACGCGGTTCTGGCCTGCGTGGGCGGTGGCTCGAATGCAATCGGCGCGTTTTACCACTTTATCGAGGATTCCTCTGTGCGGCTGATCGGCTGTGAGGCTGCCGGGCGCGGCGTGGATTCCTTTGAAACAGCGGCGACGATTGCCACCGGCAGTTTGGGGATTTTCCACGGGATGAAGTCGTATTTCTGCCAGGATGAATACGGGCAGATTGCACCGGTGTATTCCATTTCCGCCGGGCTGGATTATCCCGGCATCGGCCCGGAGCACGCGCACCTGCACGATATTGGGCGCGCGGAATATGTGGCTGTGACCGACGACGAGGCCGTGGACGCGTTTGAGTACCTTTCTCGTATGGAGGGGATTATCCCCGCCATCGAAAGCGCGCACGCGGTTGCGTATGCGATGAAGCTCGCCCCGACCATGGCAAAGGAGCAGATCCTTGTCATTAATCTTTCCGGCCGCGGCGATAAAGACTGCGCGGCCATCGCGCGGTACAGAGGGGAGGACCTGAGCGAATGAGCAGATTAAACGAGGCCTTTTCAAACGGAAAGGCGTTTGTGGCGTTTCTCACCTGCGGCGACCCCGATTTGGAAACGACGGAGCGCCTGATCCAGTCCATCGCGGAAGCGGGGGCGGATGTGATTGAGATGGGGATTCCCTTTTCCGACCCGACAGCGGAGGGCCCCGTGATTCAGGCGGCGAATCTTCGCGCGCTCTCAAACGGCGTTACGACCGACAACATCTTTGAGATGGTGCGCCGCGTGCGAAAGACCGTCTCGATTCCGCTGGTGTTTATGACCTACGCAAATGTGGTGTTTTCGTATGGCACAGAACGCTTTGTGAAAACCGCGTCCGAAATCGGGATGAACGGCCTGATTCTGCCGGATGTTCCGTTCGAGGAGAAGGAGGAATTCGAGCCGGTCTGCAAGCGGTACGGCATGGATTTCATTTCGTTTGTTTCGCCCACCTCTCACGAAAGAGTCAAGCGAATCGCTAAAGAGGCCGAAGGCTTCTTGTATTGTGTGTCGTCGCTGGGTGTTACGGGAGTCCGCTCACAGATTTCGTTAGATATCGGCGAAATTACCGCCTTGGTTCGTCAGGTGACAAATACCCCGGTGGCGATCGGATTTGGCATTTCCACCCCCGAGCAGGCGCAAAAAATGGCCGCGATTTCCGACGGGGTAATCGTCGGCTCGGCCATTGTCAAAATCATTGGGCAACATGGAAGAGACGCCGCGCCATATGCGGCGGACTATGTGAAAAAAATGAAAGAGGCGGTCCGCAGTTTGTGCTGAACCGCCTGAAAAAATGGTATCCCGGAGCTTTGTAATAAAGCTCCGGGATATTTTTTTAGGAATTTATTTCCTGTGTGGCCGGCTCTTTTTTGTCCTTGTCCGATAACGTGTACGACATAACAGCCGGTATCACAGAAATTGCGGCAATTGCATACATTGCGGCCATCAGGCCGAAGCCGTCGGCCAAACGCCCCAAAAGAGGCGCCACCATTCCGCCGATGCTGACAGAAAGCCCCAGGGTGATTCCAGAAGCAAGGCCCATGCGGTTGGGCAGGTATTTTTGACCCAGCACTACCGTAAGGCTGTTGGGAGAATAGAGTGCGAATGCAAGCGGAATCAACAGCAGTACCGCGGGCGCGACACTCTGAGCCATTGTAAGTACACCCAGCACCGGCAGTAAAAGAGTGAAACCGATGCGGGTAATTTTAACAAAGCCAAAGCGGTCTCCCAGCCGACCGCCAATCAGCGTGCTGGCGGCTCCCATCACAAAGTAGAAGCTCAGGATCGTGCTGCCCACAGATTCCGGCTGCTGCAATACCTGTATAAAAAAGAGAGGGAGAAACGTGTTCAGTCCGCAGAATACGATGGAACGGCCAAATAGCAACAGACTGAGCAGTGTAAAGGGAACCCATCTGTCCGGCTCGGCAGGTTTTACAGGTACGACTTCTGAAACCATCTGTTCGGATGAAGCCTGATTCATTTTTTTGATTTTTGACAGAATCGTGATAAACATCAAGACGCAGGGGATTGCCAGAACCGCTGTTCCTTTGAGCCCAAACAGCGAGATGGACGCCGTGGCCAGAATCGGCCCTACGGCAAACCCCGCGTTGCCTCCGAACGAAAAGATGCTGACACCCGCTCCTTTTTTGTCACCGGAGACTTTGTTCGCCATTCGGGCGCCTTCCGGGTGGAACGCCGCAACACCGATTCCGCTGATCATAATGGATAGAAACAGCAGGCGAAAGTCCGAAAGAAAACCGGTTGCCGCCATGCCGCAGCCAGACAGTAACACTCCGGCCGCCATCATCCATGGTCGGGGCGTTTTGTCCGCAAGACTCCCGAAAATTGGCTGTATGACAGAGGAAACCACGGTGGAAGCCAGCACAAGGCTTGCGACTTCCGCGTAATTAAAATGGTATGCTGAAATAAAAAAGGGAAGCATAGCGGGGAGCGCACCTTGGCCCATATCTGTAAAAAGATGCCCCGCGGAAAGTAAGTAAATGTAACGGCTGTGATTCTGCTGCAATGGAAGACCTCCTTTGTTCCCGTGTGGATCTGTTCGGCCAAAGGGCCGTATGTAAGAGAACTCAGGTCTGCGGGAAACCCTCGTTTTTTATTGTGTAAAAACCTTTGGCTGGGGTTCCCGGTTCGGTGGCGAGAAACTGTGCATCAAAGGCCGAAAGCGCTCTGCCGAGTAATGCGCACCAAAGCATAAGCGCTTTGGCACTGCGGGCTCGGTCGGCTTTGTCAGCCGATTCAACAGCAGAGAATTTCAAGGATATAAATTTAACATAGTTGATGAGATCACTCTATTTATAACATTTTTCCATAAAAATGGAAAGCATATTTCCAAAAATGAATTGACATAGGGAGGAAGATAGACGATTTTTTGACTGGTTTGATGCGTGCTTCTATACAGCACTTGCGGTGTATGATACCGAGAGCTTCCCGTCATCCACTTCAAATTTGACCTATTGGTTGCTCGTTGACAAACGGCTTTCGCGTCACTATACTGAATGTGAAATAGAGAGATAGCCCCCGAAAGGGGGACAATCAATTCAGGAGGTGTCTGTTATGCAAGCAAAGGAATTTGTCCTGAACGACGGCCTAAAACTCCCGCCCATTGGCCTGGGCACTTACAAGCTCAACGGAAGGGAGGGAGTGAAGGCGATTCAGCACGCCGTAGAGATTGGCTACCGTTTGCTGGATTCTGCGTTTAACTATGAAAACGAAGGCGCTGTGGGCGAAGCGGCCAGAAGCAGCTGTGTACCGAGAAGCGAGCTGATTGTTACCTCAAAGCTTCCCGGGCGTCGTCAAAAATATCAGGAAGCCCTGCTGACCATTGAGGAATCGTTATACCGTGCGGGACTTGATTATTACGACATCTACCTGATTCACTGGCCGAACCCGAAAACCGGCCTGTATGTAGAGGCCTGGCAGGCGATGATCGAAGCCAAAAAGCGCGGCATGATCCGTTCCATCGGTGTGTGCAATTTTCTGCCGGAGCATTTGGAGCGCCTGATTCAGGAAACGGGTGTCACGCCCAGCATCAATCAGATTGAGCTGCATCCCTATTTTAATCAGGCGGAACAGCGCGCGTGGGATACGGCTCATGGAATCGTGAATGAATCCTGGAGCCCCCTTGGGCGCGCGAACAGCGTTTTGCAGGACCCTGTGATTGGAGCAATCGCAAAAGCACACGGCAAGACCATTTCACAGATTATCCTGCGCTGGCATGTTCAGCTCGGCGTGCTGCCAATTCCGAAATCGTCTGACCCGGCTCGTCAGAAGGAGAATATTGAGGTGTTCGATTTCGCCCTTTCTGAGGAAGAGATGCAGAAAATCTGCGCACTCAGCCGCCGGGACGGCAGAACCTTTGATCAGGATCCCAGCCGCTACGAGGAATTCTAATTCTGCCGAAGAATATCAAAAAGGCCGCGGACGTGCAAAGACTTTGCCCATGACGTTTTTGTTTCTACTTGTAACAGCAGAAAGTGTCCGTTACTTTCAAAGCTGCCCGGTTGCCGGGCATACTGTTGTTTAAAAACAGGGTTCCGCCGGCCTTTGATAAGGCAGGCGATGCTTTCGCATGGAAGGGAGAAAACACCATGTGGATTTTGTTCGCGTTCGGGTCGGCTTTGTTTGCCGGTATGACCGCTGTTCTTGCAAAGGTAGGGCTGCAAAAGGTAGATTCCGATCTGGCCACGGCCCTGCGCACAGTGATTGTGCTGCTGTTTTCGTGGCTGATGGTCTTTCTGGTTGGCTCCGAATGCGCGCTCACGCTTGTTTCGGGGCGCAGTCTGGTGTTCCTGATTTTGTCCGGCGGCGCGACCGGGGCTTCCTGGTTGTGCTATTTTAAGGCGTTGCAGCTTGGTTCTGTCAATCGAGTGACACCGATTGATAAAAGCAGCACGATTTTAACCATCCTGCTGGCGTTTCTGTTTCTGAATGAGGTGCCCGGAGTTTGGAAGCTAACCGGTCTTGCGCTGCTGGCTGCTGGAACGGTTCTGATGGTTCAGCGCCCGGGCGAGACGGAGGCAGAACGGCCCTCCACCGGGAAGTCGTGGGCCTTTTATGCCGTGCTTTCCGCGGTGTTTGCCGCTCTGACCTCGATTTTGGCCAAGGTGGGAATCCAGGGGGTTGAATCAAATCTCGGCACGGCAATCCGCACGATTGTTGTTTTGGTCATGGCATGGGGGATTGTGCTGCTGCGAAAAAAACAGGAGCATCTGCATACGATTGATCGCCGCAGCTGGCTTTTTATCGTGTTCTCCGGTCTTGCGACAGGATTTTCCTGGCTGTGCTATTACCGGGCATTGCAGGAGGGCCCGGCCAGCGTCGTTGTGCCGATCGACAAGTTAAGCATTCTAGTGACGATTGCTTTTTCACGCATGTTTTTGCAGGAGCACCTGCCGAAAAAGGCGCTGGTTGGCCTGCTGCTAATCATTGGCGGAACTCTTTTGATGCTGCTTTAAACAGTCATAAGTCAAAAATTGCCACCTGCCGCAAAATACCACGGCAGGTGGCTCTTGTGTTTTCATAGGCAGGACGAGTGGGTTTGTAGAAACGACTCAATCACCGCTTCCTTTTAGGTGTGGTTTTTAAATCGACAGGAACGATCTTAGCGGGTATAATAAAGATCATTATAGGCGACGGGCGGAGCAGCCGAATTTACTACAAAAGGCTCCGTTTGTATCAACAGAGGGGAAAGAGGGAATATGAATCAATTCACAATATTAAACATTAGCGCTCAGTTTGGGGAGCTTTGTAGTGTCATTCACCCGGTGGTTTTACAGGATGATGCTCACCTGGTTCTGGTAGACTGCGGCTATGTCGGCTTTCTGCCCCAAATGGAGCAGGCTCTGGCGGAAAACGGCTTTTCTGCCGGGGATTTGACCCATATTCTGATTACCCATCAGGATCATGACCACATGGGCGCGCTGGCGGAGTTTAAAAGCAAATACCCGAGCATTCAGGTGGTGGCAGGCAGGGAGGAGGCCCCGTATATTTCCGGTGCAAAAAAGTCCCTGCGCCTTGCGCAGGCCGAAGCCATGCAGGAGCAGCTTCCGCCGGAGCAGCAGGAATTTGGGCGGGCATTCTGCGCGCTTTTAAAAAGTGTACAGCCCGCTCCGGTAGAGCTTGAGGTAAACGACGGCGATGTTCTGGACTGGTGCGGCGGCTGCACCGTGCTTGCGACGCCGGGACATACGCCGGGGCATATCTCGCTGTATGTACGGGAGCTTCATACGCTGATTACAGGTGATGCCGTAGCGCTGGAAGACGGCGCGCCGGTGATCGCAAACCCGCAGTTTACTCTGGACCTGGTACAGGCGCAGGAATCGATGCAAAAGGTTCTGGGGTACGGCGCAAAAGAGCTGGTCTGTTACCATGGCGGCCGGTGGATTCTTTAAGACGGACGCGCAGGGTAACCATGGTACCGCGCTGGTTGCCTCGGCGTTTACCCGGAGCAGGGCAGAACGGGTGGTGAAGCATATTTGCCCTCCGGCCGATTTTTTCACAACAAAGGAAAAGCAGCGTGATCCGAAAGAGTTCGGACTCACGCTGCTTATTTTGATTTCTTCTTTGGGGCCTTGGTCTGTCGGGCAACAGTCAAGGTGTTCTGGCGGTAGAGAAAGGAACAGAGCTTCTTACTTGACATTGATATTCCCAGGCAGGCTGCTCGGGCGATTCCCGCGCGGATTTTGCAAGGGAGTTTGTGTGCAAAAAGCTACTAAAGGGAGCTTGTCTACCCCAGAGTCTCTTTCTCTTTAAGATAAGAATACAGTAAAAATATGTGCAAGATGTTTATAAAATATGAAATTTTTTATAACAAAAAGATTCTTATTTTTTAAAAGCTTAGTAATTAAAAATAATCGGAAAAGTAGGGTGTTTGCTGCTCAATGGCGTCCTCCAGCAAGTCCACCGTTTCGGGGCTGCAGTGAATCCGGCCAATTTTGTGCAGGTAGTCGGGCCGCTTGTAGCCAAGGAGCATGGTTGTCATGGTTTGAATGTCGGTTCTGTCAATGCTCTGTTCCGTGCTGCGCGTGATGCTCCCCCGGCCCTCCGGAGTGATTTTCAGCGTGAACACGCCCTGGTTCCACGAAAGCATTGGGTCGTCGAGCGTGAAGGTCCATTCGCGCACACCGGTATCCGGTTTGAAAGGGTACCGGGTGATGAACTGCTCGATATCGACGATGCGAGCCATAATGTAGGGAGAAATCGACTCCTTAATGTCCGCGTCCTCCAGCAGGAACGCCAGTGGTTCATCGGTGTAAATGTCGCCGACCACCTTCGAGATCATCGAAAAATGTGCGCTGATAAAATTCCACAGGCCGCTGCGGGCCGCTTCGTCCACAAAGATCATGTCTTTAATGCGGAAAATCTCGTCTGAAATCCAGTACAGCACGTAGCCGTCCGGTTCGCCTTTTTCGTTGTAATAGATCGCCGCCATCAAATCATCCAAATCCCACCGCCAGTATTCGTCCCAGGCAAGGTCGTCGCGCAGCATGGCACCGTGCGTCTGCATCGCATAGCGGTGGTAGGCCCGACGCAGCTCCTTGCTTTCCGGGTCCACGCGCTCCACCTCACCGGGTACCTGCTTGTTTTTTGGCAGCTGGTAATCGTTGATTTCATAGGTAATGCGGTCAGAGATAATCTCCCATCCCTTTCTGCGGTAGTAAGGGATGGAGTAAGGGAACAAATAAGAAATGGACTGCTTTTTGTTCCTCATATTTTCCAGTGCCTGATAGAGCAGCTTGTGCATCAGTCCCTGATTCGAATATTCCGGGTAGGTGCCCACTCCGGTCAGGCCGCCCATGTCGTAGGTGCGGTCGAAAATACGCACCTGAAACGGGTACACCGCCACCTGTGAAATCAGCTTGTCGCCGTCGAACCACCCAAGCACATCGGCCTGCTGCAGCACCGGGAATTTGGTTTTCATAATTTCTTCGTCTTCCCAACCGGTCTGGTGCAGCTCACGGTCTGTGACCTGAAACACATACCTCAGCAGCTGATTGTATTGCTCCAGGTGCTTTACGCTCACCGACTTCATTTTCAGCTGTTTTCTTCTGCTCATAATACGACTCCTTTTAAGGGCGGGCGATTCCCGCCGTAACGGTTATTCCGGTAATCCCCTTGGGGTGTGGCCGGTACTCTCCGCCATGCTCCGGAAAATTGAATCACGCGCTTACAGCATATCCAGCTCGGCTTTTTCTGTTGGCGGGGGAAAGTCTTTGTCGATTCTACGCAAATCCTCCGGCGTCAGCCGGATGCTCAGGCTGGCCAGATTTTCTGCCACATGCTTTGCGGTAGAAGCCTTCGGGATGGCGATGACATTTTCCTGCCGGACCAGAAACGCCAGCATGACCTGATAAACGGAGGACTTCTTCTCCGCGGCAATCTCGCGGAGCGCTGCACTTGCCGCGATGGCACTGCGGTAACACGCGCTGTGCGCCAGAGGAGAATAGGCCATGAGAGGCACATGGTGTTCGCAAAGCCAAGGGAGAAGATCATACTCTACTCCGCGTGAAGCAATGTGGTACAGCACCTGATTCGCACCGCAGGCATCCCCACCCGGCACGCTCCAAAGCTCTTCCATATCGGCAACGTCAAAGTTCGAAACACCCCAGCGCTGGATGCAACCCTCCCGCTGCAGCTCCTCAAAGGCTGAAACGGTTTCTTCCAGCGGTACACTGCCACGCCAGTGCAGCAGGTACAGATCGAGAGTATCGGTGCCCAGCCTGCGCAAGGAAGCATGGCACGCTTCCTTCATCTTTTTTCGGGATGCGTTGTGCGGGTAAACCTTAGAAACCAGGTACAAAGAATCCCGGCGCACCGGGCGGATCACCTCGCCCACCAAAGCTTCTGCGCTGCCGCTGCCATACATTTCAGCGGTATCAATCAGCGTCAGGCCGTTTTCTATTCCGAAAGAGAGCGCCCGGTGTTCTTCCGGGCCGGGGGAGCGGTTCTCCGCCATCTGCCAGGTGCCCATTCCTAGTTTGTAGTCGCTCAGCTCCATGTTTTTCGTTCCTCTCTTTCTGTTGGTACCATCAGGAGTAATCTGGTTCTAGACATTACAGCTTTAAAAATAGACTTTACGATTCTTCCCCGCTTAAGACGGGGAAGAATGGCTGCTCCATGAAAAGGAGCTTTTCAAGTGATTTGATTCTATTATAACCCCGCTCGGGTAGTCTTCGTCAATTATAAAATGGAAGGATCAGGGAAAAACTTTTCTAGCGCTTCGCTTATGCTTTTATGTTATCTTTGCAAGCTGTTTCCACCGGAATCTGAATCTCTGTGAAAAACTCCTGCGGCAGAATTGTGTCGCGATTGTCGATCAGGTACAGCTCAAACGGATCACCGGTTACCCGCAGATGCTTTGCTTCGGCATGGTGCAGCGCTTCGCGGATTTTACCGGGGCTTTGGGTGTATTCCCCCCGGTAGCAGTACGTCAGGTATGGCCCGGCAGGCAGAGTAAAGTCAGCCTCCTGATCGCCCGGCGGCAGCAAAAAGAACACGGAACGGAACACGTTTTCCAGACCTTTCTTCAAATCCTCACGGGAAACCTGCGCGCCGATTGCCTGATTCCCGAAATCCTGAATGCGGCTTTCATGCGTTTGGTGCAGCTTTTTAATGGCGAAATCCATTTCCTCGTCGCGGGTGATGTATTCGTTCAGCCGCAGGCAGGGCCGCGCGGGGAATTCCTTTACCTCAAACACACCCGGTGAAATGCGCTGTGCCTCGGTGAGGGAACAAATGCGTTTTTGCAGAGATTGCTCCCGGCCTTTCAGCTCCTGCAGCTGTCGGTGCAGGAGCTGGCGCTCCTCCTCCAGCATTGTCAGCGTATGGTCGATGCTCTGGTGCTCCAGATATTCCCGAATCTGCGGCACAGAAAAATTGAGCCGGCGCAGGTCGCGCAGAATGCTCAGCTTGTAAATATCCTTGAGGCCGTACATGCGGTAGCCGTTTTTGGCGCGGCGGGGCCGCAGCACGCCGATCTTTTCATAGTAGCGCAGCGAATCCGCGCCGATTCCGTACAGCTTTGCAATTTCACTGATTTTATAAAATTCCTTCATCGCAGCGGCTCCTTTCGGACAAACGGAACTTGACATTCGTATTGTACCAGAGTTTATACTGAAAAGGTAGTCAAAGCGGAAAATAGCCAATGCTCTTTATATTGAATGCGCGCTTGCTCAGAAAGGCAGATTAGGATGACGGTTATGAATAGATTAAAAGCTCTTTATCAAAAAAACAAGGAATTGTTTACCACAAAGCGGATGTTGTTGATTATGCTCGGCACCGCGGTCGGTTCCTTTGGTATTACGAATATTCATCAAAGGGTGGATATTACCGAGGGCGGCGTGTTGGGTCTGGTTCTTCTGTTGAATCATTGGACGGGCCTTTCTCCGTCCGTTCTCTCGCCAATGCTGGATCTTTTGTGCTACGCTTTGGCATTCCGGCTGCTGGGGTGGGATTTTATCAAGGTTTCCGCGGTTTCCACTGTCAGCCTGGCGGCGTTTTTCCGGCTGTGGGAGCAATTTCCGCCCATGCTGCCCGATCTGTCCGCTTATCCGCTTCCCGCGGCAATTTTGGGCGGACTGTTCGTCGGCACCGCCTGCGGCCTGATTTTGCAGCAGGGCGGCTCGAGCGGCGGAGATGACGCACTGGCGCTTGCCATTTCTAAGGTGACGCGCTGCCGGATAGCGCGGGCCTACCTCGCAACGGACATCAGCGTGCTGTTGTTTTCTCTTTCTTATATTCCGCTGGGGCGCATTGCTTATTCACTCGTGACGGTAACGGTGTCGTCATTTCTGATCGACTTTATTCACAACGCAGGCCGCAGTCCGGCTCTTCAGGAAGAGACAGGCTACGAGCAAGGGGAGGCTTCGGAAGCAGCTGAAGTGACGGGAAACGCTCAGGAGCCGGACTCCTTTGAGCAGGAGCTGGAGGAAATGACGGAGTGTTGATCGGGCATGCCCGATCTTTTTGGGAGTGGAACCCCTTGGCTGGCCGCTCAGTAGAGGCAACAGCAAATTATGTGAATAATTTATCAAACGACAACAAAGACCAATTACTCTAATTTATGGTAATTGCACCAGATGAAGTGTGTGTATTTTGTATATTTTTTAGCTTGTGTTAAAAACGAAAACAGGGTATAATGCTTAAAAGATAAGAAATGCATTGTGTATAGGTACCAAATGTCTGCGTTGAGAATTGTGACGTGCAGAAAGCGGCCTGGCCGTTTTTTGTGCGCTTTTTTATTCAGTTTTCCTTTTCTTTCGCATATAAATGATATAAGACAAAGCGCACGGAAAATTGAAATGAAACCATGAGGTAGCAAAATGAACCAGGAATTTATAGAAGCACTGGAACGAAACCCTGTCATTGCGGCGATCTTTGACTCTTCCGATCTGGATGAGGCACTTCAGTCGCCATGTGAAGTAATCTTCCTTTTGTCCGGGAACATCTGTGAATTAAAAGGACTGATCCATAAGGTACATGAAGCGGGAAAGATGATGTATGTACATATCGATCTGCTGGAGGGAGTAGCCAACGACCGCAGCGGAATTCAGTTTTTGAAAACATATTTTTGTCCTGACGGAGTAATTACGACCAAGGCTGTTGTAGCAAAGCACGCGAGGGAAGTGGGTGTGTTCGTCATTCAGCGCTTTTTCCTTCTCGATTCCAAATCCTACGAAACCGTTCATAAAACCGTAAAGAACAGCGATGTAGACGCGATTGAAATTTTACCGGGAATCTTGCCGGAAATCATTCATCAGATCAGCCAATGTTCGTCTGTTCCTGTCATTGCGGGCGGGCTGATCCGTACCAAAAAGAACGCAATGGACAGCTTGGCCATGGGGGCCATGGGGGTTTCCACCAGCTGCAAAAAGCTCTGGAACATGTAGCGTATTGCTTTGAATAGAAAGCCAAGAGAATCCATTTAAAAATTGAATATAAATTGCGAGAAATGAGAGCAGCAAAAAGGGAAGGGGATACCCCTTTGGTTTTGTTGCTCTTTTTTGCTACTCAATCAACACAACAGAGGCCCCGCGTTTGTAGAACAAACGCACAAAATATAAAAACATGGAAATAGGAGGCATCGGTATGAAGGATGACGGATGTTCCAAACTGGGGTGCGGCATTGATCTGGTAGGCGCATCATACGGCAAGAGGGGAGGCAGTGTAATGCTGGCAAACCTTATGGTGTAGGTTTACGGCGAGCCGCTGATGGCCTGTGTGCGTCGGCAAAGAAAATCTGACGTACGATCAGTTCGCCGCAGCCAAGACGTTTTATCGTTCGGTTGTGGGGAAATCCGCTGACAATGTTCTGTCAACGGGAATCTTGACACCCGGAAAAGCAGTGACCAGCGCCTATTACTATGATTGTGATGGAAGGCAAGGCCTTTCGGAAAGCCGCCTCTTGGGTGGCGCGATACAAAAAGAGCTACGTACGAGGTTGAATTAACAGAAGGAGGAGTTTGTAAATGGGTAAGTATTTAATCGCATTGGATCAAGGGACTACCAGCTCACGCTGCATTATCTTTGATAAGCAGGGGAATATCATCAATGTGGCACAGAAGGAATTCACTCAGATTTTTCCGCACCCGGGATGGGTGGAGCATGACCCGATGGAGATCTGGTCGAGCCAGCTGGCGGTACTGACTGAAGCAAAGGCCAGATGCAATGTGGATGTCTCTGATATTGCGGCCATCGGCATTACGAACCAGCGTGAAACAACCATTGTGTGGGATCGCCACACCGGCCAGCCGGTCTATAACGCCATTGTATGGCAGTGCCGCCGTACCGCGGAGTACTGCGATGAGCTGAAGGCCAAAGGCCTTGAGCAATCGGTGAAAGACAAAACCGGCCTGATTATAGACGCCTATTTTTCAGGCACCAAGGTACGCTGGATTCTGGAAAATGTGGAGGGAGCCAGAGAGAGAGCTGAAAAAGGCGACCTGCTGTTCGGAACAGTAGACAGCTGGCTGATCTGGAAGCTTACCAAGGGCAAATGTCACGTAACCGACTACTCTAACGCTTCTCGTACCATGCTGTTCAATATACATACACTCGAGTGGGACGATGAGATCTTGAAAGAAATGGGAATTCCAAAGAGCATGCTGCCTGAGGTAAAACCCTCGAGCTATGTGTACGGTAATGTCGATCCGGAGTTTTTGGGCGGAGAAATCCCGATTGCCGGTATCGCGGGCGACCAGCAGGCTGCTTTGTTTGGCCAGTGCTGTTTTGAGTCCGGCCTAGTGAAAAATACGTATGGAACGGGCTGCTTTATCCTGATGAACACCGGAGAAAAAGCGGTCGCCTCTCAAAATGGGCTGATCACTACCATTGCCTGGGGCCTTGACGGCAAGGTGGAATATGCTCTGGAGGGCAGTGTGTTCGTGGCCGGCGCGGCAATTCAGTGGCTGCGTGACGGGCTGCGGATGATCGACAACGCGGCCTTTACCGAAGCCTATGCGAAAAAAGTACCGGACAGTGCCGGCGTTTATGTGGTGCCAGCCTTTGTCGGCCTTGGCGCACCGTATTGGGATCAATATGCCAGAGGAATCATTGTCGGCCTGACCCGCGGTGTGGAAAAGGAGCACTTTATTCGTGCCACCGTGGAAAGCCTTGCCTATCAAAGCTATGATGTGATGAAAGCGATGGAAGCAGACGCGGGCGTAGTGCTCAAAGAAATCCATGTAGACGGCGGAGCATCGGCCAATAACTTCCTGATGCAGTTCCAGTCAGATATTCTGGGGATTAACGTGCTGCGGCCGAAGATTATTGAAAGTACAGCTCTGGGCGCTGTGTACCTGGCCGGACTTGCGGTAGGGTATTACAAGGATAAAGAGGATATTCGCCAGAATGTGGCGCTGGACAGAACCTTTACACCGAATATGGAAGAATCCAAACGGCATGAACTGGTAAGCGGCTGGAAGGAAGCCGTAAAACGTTCCTTTGGCTGGGCAGCCAAGTAATTCGAACCGTAATTTGCAGAGGAGGAATTGTTGTGCAAAACTATCTGTATGAATTTTTGGGTACGGCCCTTCTTGTCCTGTTAGGCGACGCGGTAGTTGCCAACGTGATCCTGAATAAAACCAAAGGCCAGAACTCCGGGTGGATTGTGATTTCATTCGGGTGGGCCTGCGCGGTACTCATTCCGGCGCTGATCTTTACCGCCAGCGGCGCGGTATTTAACCCTGCCCTGGTGCTTGGCCTTGCAGCCATCGGCAAGCTTTCCTGGGCAGTTGTTCCGGGGTACATCGTCGCCGAAATGCTGGGCGGCTTTGTCGGTGCAATTTTGGTGTGGGTGATGTATAAAGATCACTTTGAGGCTACCGACGACGGCAGCACAAAGCTGGGCGTGTTCTGCACCGGCCCTGCAATCCGCAGCTATGGCAATAATTTCATCAGTGAAGTAATCGCAACTTTCGTATTGGTATTTGCGATTCTGGGTATCGCACAAACTCCGGTGAACGGTGTTGCCGCAATGGGTACCTTCGGTGTGGGCGCAATTATCTTTGCTTGCGGCGCCAGCCTCGGCGGAACCACGGGTTATGCGATGAACCCTGCCCGTGATCTGGGCCCCCGTCTTGCTCATGCTATTCTGCCGATCCCCAATAAGAGAGACTCCGATTGGAGTTATTCCTGGATTCCGGTAGTAGGCCCTGTCTGCGGCGGCCTTTTAGGCGCTTGGTTGGCGGCAGCGATTTTCTAAGATTTTGGAAGGATTACTTGACAATACCCCTACAATGGCATAAACTAAAATTTGCCGAGAATTGAGAGAAAGAGCCGGGCAAACTAGACTCATGGTGAAATGGGTCTGTTTTGCTTGGCTCTTTTTGACTCGGATCGATACTTTTAGGAGGTTTTCAGATGTTTGATGTAGCAATCATCGGCGGTGGGGCGTGTGGTTGTTCGCTGCTGTATGAGTTGAGCCGCTACAAGGTGAACGCGGTGCTTTTGGAAAAGGAAAACGACGTAAGCGTCGGTACTACCAAAGCGAACAGCGCGATCGTGCATGCGGGGTACGACCCGGAGCCGGGTACCTTGATGGCCCGCTACAATGTGGAGGGCAACCGGATCATCGAGCAGCTTTGCGCAGATCTGGATATTTTATATGATAAAATCGGATCACTTGTACTTGGATTTTCTGAAGAGGACCGCGCAACGGTGGAAGCTTTGTATCAAAGAGGCGTAGAAAACGGCGTGCCGGGATTGCGTATTATTGAAACAGAGGAGCTGCACCGGATGGAACCGGCGCTGAGCGAAACTGCTCTGTTTGCCCTTTGGGCTCCCAGCGCGGGCATTATTAATCCGTGGGAGCTGGCGATTGCACAGGCTGAGGCGGCTGTGCAGGGCGGCGCGAAGGTGATGCTGGACGCGGAAGTGACCGGTATTGAGAAAAATGGGGAGTCCTTTACCATCCAGACTGCCCAAGGGCCGGTGGAAGCCCGTTTTGTTGTCAATGCTGCCGGAGTATATACAGACCGTATCGCATCTATGGCAGGTGACAACAGCTTTCAGATTACCCCGAACCGGGGAGAGTATTTTGTTCTCGATACCACTCAGGGCAAGCTTGTCAGCCGTGTGATCTTCCAGTGTCCGACCAAGGTGGGGAAAGGTGTACTGGTTTCGCCCACCGTACACGGAAATCTGATTGTCGGCCCCAACGCGGAAGACGTTGACGTGGATGACGCCGACACCACCTCCAACGGTCTGCACAATGTGCGGCAGGCGGCGCTCAGAAGCGTTCCAACCATCAATTTCCGCGACTCCATCCGCAATTTTGCGGGAGTGCGCGCCATTTCTACACAGGATGATTTTATTGTGGGGCCGAGTAAGGCCTGCGAGGGCTTTTTTAACATTGCGGGAATCAAGTCCCCAGGGCTGACTTCATCCCCGGCGATTGCGCGCGATATGGTGCAGCATCTGCACCGCGCCGGTCTGGAGCTTTCGCCGAACCCTGATTTTGTGTCTAAGCGTCGCGTGCTGCGGTTTAAATCCCTTAGCGCGAAGGAACGCGGCGAAGCTATTCAACGCAACCCGCTTTACGGCACCATCGTGTGCCGCTGTGAAACCGTGACCGAGGGCGAGATTGTGGACGCCATGCACCGCCCGCTTGCGCCGCGTTCCGTAGATGGTATTAAGCGCCGCTGTACACCAGGCATGGGGCGCTGCCAGGGCGGCTTCTGCGGGCCGAGGGTACAGGCGATTATTGCCCGTGAACTGGGGATTCCGGAGAGCCAGGTGCCTCTGGACCGCACCGGGATGAATATCATCCTTGGTCGGACGAAAGAGCGGAAGGAGGCGGGGGAGCAGTGAAACAGGAATATGATGTGATTGTCGTCGGCGGCGGCCCGGCCGGTCTTGCGGCGGCGCTTTCCGCCCGGCAGAACGGTGCGGAGAGTGTATTACTGCTGGAACGTCAGGCAGACCTCGGCGGAATTCTGAATCAGTGTATTCACAATGGCTTTGGACTGCACTATTTTAAGCAGGAGCTGACAGGCCCGGAATATGCCGAACGGTTTATTGACGAGCTGAAAAAAAGCGATATTGAGGTGTTGACCGGCACTATGGTGCTGGAGCTCGATTTGAGCGAGCAGCGCACCGTATATGCCATTAACCCCAAGCGCGGGTATCTCGAGCTGAAAGCGAAGGCGATTGTTCTGGCCATGGGTTGCCGCGAGAGAACGCGCGGCGCAATTGGCATTCCCGGCAGCCGCCCGGCAGGTGTGTTCACGGCGGGAGCGGCACAGCTGTATATGAATCTGGAGGGCGACCGTGTGGGCAGCCGCGTGGTGATCCTCGGCTCCGGTGACATCGGCCTGATTATGGCTCGCCGCCTGACTCTGGAGGGAGCCAAAGTGCTGGGTGTTTACGAGGTGATGCCGTATTCCGGCGGGCTGACCCGCAATATTGTGCAGTGCCTGAACGATTATGATATTCCGCTGCATTTGTCGCACACCATTACTGAAATTCGCGGCGATAAGCGCGTGGAGCAGGTGGTCGTGCAGAAGGTGGACGAAAACCGCGTCCCCATTCCGGGAACGGAAGAGGTACTGGATTGCGACACCGTGCTGCTCTCCGTCGGGCTTATCCCCGAAAACGAGCTTTCGCGCCAGGCCGGGCTTGAGGTAGACCCACGCACGAACGGCCCCGTGGTATACGAGAACATGGAAACCAGCGCCCGCGGTGTGTTTGCGTGCGGCAATGTAGCTCATGTGCACGATCTGGTGGATTTTGTCACTGCGGAAAGTCAGCGCGCCGGCAAATCTGCCGCGCTGTGCAGCAAGACCGGCAGCCCCTCCGAGGAAGGCATGCTGTGCTTAAAAAATGGCTTTGGCGTCGGTTATACCGTGCCGCAGAAAATCCGACCGCAGGGCGTGGAGAAATCCGTGGATGTCTTTTTCCGCGTGAACCAGATTTTTCGCGGCGCGAGGATAACGGTAACAAGCGGTGAAGCTCTGATTGCTTCGTATCCCCGGGAGCATATCACCCCCGGCGAGATGGAGAAGATTACCCTGCCGCTGGCTCTTTTGCAAAAAGCGGAAAGCGGCGAGCTTATTGTTTCGATTGAAAAGGAGGAATGACGCATGACAGAGCTGGTTTGCATTGTTTGTCCCAAAGGATGCCGCCTGCATGTGGATGAGGAGAACGGCTACAAGGTAACGGGCAATTCCTGCCCGCGGGGGGAAGCCTACGGCAAAAAGGAACTGATCGCCCCCACTCGTACCCTCACCTCCACCGTGAAAATCGAAGGTGCGTCCCTCGCGCGCGTACCGGTGAAAACGGACCGTGAAATCCCAAAGAAAGATATTTTCGAGGCCATGCGCCTGCTCGACGGCGTAACGCTGCAGGCCCCGGTGCATGTGGGGGATATTGTGGTGCCAAAGCTTTTGGGTCTCGACGCGAATTTTGTGGTAACGCGCAGTATGAACAGGGTTTCAGACGCAGGGTAAGCAATCAATAGAATTTTTCGGGATCGGCGGGAGGCTCCAAATGGAGCCTCCCGCTTTTGCTATTACTGGGTACAAATCTTGTCATAGTAAAAAAAGTACTTATCGAAACGAATGTTTTCCGGTATAATGAAGTCATTCAGATCTGGGGAGGTCGTTATGGCATCACGAATTACCCTTTCGGAGGGGAAGATACAGCCGCTTCTGGTGCGGCTTGCGTTTCCGCTTCTGGTAGGCAACATCCTGCAGCAGTGTTACAATATTATTTCTTCCATCATTGTGGAGCGCTACCTGGGGGAAGCTGCGTTTGCGGCCCTTGGCATTGCGGGCACGGTGATGAATTTGTTCATCTTTATTTTGGGCGGCTGCTGCACCGGCATCGCTATTATTATGGCCTCGCTGTATGGCAAGGGGGATCACCCGGCGCTGCGGCAGGCAATTTTTTTGTCGCTGGCGTTCGGCGCGTCGTTTACGCTGCTCATCAGCTTGTTGGGCCTCACCTGCACGCCGTTTCTGCTCCGGCTGATTCAAACCCCACCCGAGGTTTCCGCTCTGGCGGTGGAATACCTCAATACCATCTTTCTTGGGCTGATGGCCTGCTTTTTATATAATTTTTTTGCGGCGGTGCTGCGTGCAATCGGCAATACCAGTGCGGCACTGCTGTTTTTGCTGATTTCAATTGCCATCAGCCTTTTTCTGGCGATTCTGTTTGTGGCGCATCTTGGTCTTGGCGTGCGCGGCGCGGCGCTTTCTACTGTGCTGGCGCAAATTTTATCTGCACTGCTGTGCCTTTTCTATATTCGCCGAACGCTCCCGTTTTTGCGGGTCGGGCGAAAGGATATGCGCTACGACGGCTCTCTGGTTGCGAAAATCGCCCGGTTTTCGCTGGTGTCGGCGCTGCACCAGTCCAGCCTGTATATTGGCAAGCTCCTGGTGCAGGGTGCGGTAAATACCATGGGGCTTGCGGCTATTTCGGCCTATACGGCAACCACGAGGGTGGAGGGGCTCGTTCTTGCGGTGGGAGACAGCGGAGCGGAGGCAATTTCTGTTTTTGTGGCACAGAACACCGGGGCAGGGAAGCGGCCGCGTGCAAGAAAGGGGTTTTTCACCGGCCTGCGAGGAATGCTGGCGATCGCCGGTACGCTGTCGATCATCCTGTTTTTCTCTGCGGAGAGTCTGATGCGCTTTTTTGTCCCCGACGGCAGCGCGCAGACAATTTCGTATGGAACCTCCTATCTTCAAATTCTTTGCTTCTTCTACTTTTTAAGCTATACCGGCAGCGCGTTTGTGGGCTTCTACCGTGGCAGTGGGCTGGTCAATATCCCGCTTATCGGCACTACCCTTCACATTTCGCTGCGTGTGATTTTATCGTATCTGCTTGTTTCCAGTCTGGGGATGGACGCGGTGTCTTACGCAACCGGAATTGGTTGGATTGTGATTGTCATTTTCCACAGCCTGATCTTTGTACGGTTAACAAAAAAGGAAGGGCTGCTTGCGCAGAGCGAGCCGGATATGATAAAGGGAGAATCAGCTGATCAGAAATTGAATACTCCGGCTGATATGCCGCCGCAGGAACCGGAGGGAGGAACAGAGCCATAGAAGGTGGCCTGATTGTTCTCAGTTCCTTTTTTCTGTGTGTATGGTGTTGATAAGAAATAATTCAGCTGAAGCAGGGCGGATGATTCCACCCTGCTTCGGCTTGGTTTTATGAGCCGCCACGTGTTTGGAGGAAGGCGGCGACTTTCCGCAGAAAATTGTGGAAGAGAAATATCAACTCCATCTTTTATCGACAAGAATCGCGATCTGCGTTATAATAAAATAAGACTAAGAGTAGCACGGTCTGTACTGTTTGCCGTGCGAGAGGGGCAGTCCTATGAATCCGGTGATGGAAAACATTCTAACCAGACGCAGTATCCGTTCTTATGAGGAACGGCAGATTCCGGCGGAAAGCCTGGATCAGATCCTTTTGGCCGGCACCTATGCGCCTTCGGGCAGAAGCCTGCAAACTTGGAAGTTTACCGCTGTGCAGAACCCACAGGTGTTGGCACATATCAATACCGCGTTGCGCGAGGCTTTGCGTAACGTTTCGGCCGGACCCGATACGCACCCGTATGTGGTTCGCCTAAAGGCAAAGGCCGAGCGGGAGGATTCGGAATTTTTGTTTCATGCTCCTACCTATGTCATTGTTTCGAATGACCGCGAAAACGTCAATGCCCTTGCCGATTCCGCCGTGGCGCTGGAAAATATGATGCTGGCGGCCCATTCCTTTGGGATCGGCTCCTGCTGGCTGAATCATTTACCCGGCCTGACACACCATCCTGTGATCCGCAGCCTGATGGCAGAACTGGACATTCCGGATCATCACGATATTTACGGAACCCTTGCGCTTGGCTGGCCGAAAAGTTCTCCCCCTTCCGCCAGCTCGCGCAAGGATGCAATTCACATCATCCGCTGACAGGGCGGTGGTTACTGCCGCTCTTTTAAAAAGAAAGGGGACCCCATGATAAAAAAAGAAAAGCCCCGAGGGAAGAATCCGCATGCACCGGTAATTTTGCTGGTGAATGAACCTGGGATTCTGTTTGATTTTCTGCGCGATCATCTGCGTGGAAAATCACGAAACAACATTAAGTCGCTGCTGGCCCGCGGTGCCGTGCTGGTAGAGGGGCGTGTGGCGACGCGTCACGATTACCCTGTGCGTCCTGGGCAGTCCGTGCAGGTTCGCTGGGCGCCGGAGGCTCCGCCGGCCGGTGGCAGAACGCTGGAGATTCTGTATGAAGACGATGCGATTTTAGTCATCAATAAGCCCGCCGGGCTGCTGTCGATTGCCAATGAAAACGAAAAGGAGCGCACCGCGTACCACCAGATGACGGAGCATGTGCGCCAGAGTGACCCGGATTCCAGAATTTTCATTGTACACCGGCTCGACAGAGACACCTCTGGTGTGCTGCTGGCGGCTAAAACCGCAGAGATGAAATACGCTTTGCAGGATCAGTGGGCCACGATCGTGAAAACCAGGGCGTATACCGCCGTGGTAGAGGGGTGCCCCCAGCCGCTGAGCGGGCAAATTCACACCTGGCTGCACGAAACAAAAACGATGCTGGTCTATTCCGGAGAACAGGACGAAAATGGACTGGAAGCGATCACCGACTATAAGGTGATCGGCGTGGCCCCCGGGTATTCCCTGGTAGATGTTCGCCTGCAAACCGGCCGGAAGAACCAGATTCGTGTACACATGAAAGAGATGGGCTGTCCCGTTGTCGGGGACAAAAAGTACGGAGCGAAAAGCAACCCCTTTAAACGGCTTGGCCTGCATGCCGGGCTTCTGGAGTTGCGTCACCCGGAAACAGGGAAGCTTCTGCGGTTTGAAGCCAAGGTTCCCGCTGTGTTTTTATCCATTTCGTTCAAGCGTACCGACATAAAATAAAAGGAAGGCTTTGTCTTTCTTAACGATTACACAGCAAAAGAGCGCGGAGACATCCGCGCTCTTTTGCTGCTTTTATTTGATAAGAAGATTGTTGTCTTCCGTGTTTGCGGGGGGAACTGCGTTTCTGGTTCAGACCCGTCTGCGAAAAGAATTATTTCAAATCCAATACGGAGAGGGAACTGCCGTCGCGCAGCTTGTGGCGGGCACCCTGAATTACCGTATCCATTCGCTCCAGTTCTTCCAAAAGCTGTTTTTCCTGCTCACTTGTGGAAATTACCTTATGGATTCCGCCGTTGCGAATCACAATCCGCTGGTCAGCAAGGAGTGCGAGGAGCGGGTCGTGGGTGGCCATCAAAACAATTTTATCTTCTGCAACCAGCAGCTTCAGCGCCTTTTTGCGGTCAATGCCGGCGTTTTCAATCTCGTCGATCAGAACGATCGGCGATGTGCTTAAAATCGCGGTGTCAGCGATCATCAGCGCACGGGACTGCCCGCCACTCAGGCTTGTGACGGGGGTATCTATGCAAAACTGCTCCCCGGCGAGGCGGTTCGCTTCCTCAATAATGCGGGCAATCACCGTGTCTGGGTTTTCGCACAGGCGGCTTTGGGCGTGCAGCTCCAGAAACTCCTGTACCGTCAGGTCCATGACGAAGTTCATATTCTGCGAAAGCTGGGCCACCAGTTTGTTGCCGGAGGAAAAGCGCCATTTGTTGTCTGGCTTTTCTTCATTGATGAGAATGCTGCGCCCGGTTGGGGTATCGCCCTGCGCCACCCATTCAATGTCCGCTAGCAGGCGGCTTTTGCCGGAGCCGGTTGGCCCTACGATGGAAATTATCTGCGAGCTGTTGATCGTCAGGCGCTCAAACCCCTCCGGCGTGCCTGTTTTGTCATGCCCCGGCAGGAGGGTCAGCGAGTGAACAAGAGAAGAAGAATCAAGCCCCAGAAAGTCGTTCATCTGCTGAATAAAAACTGGCAGGTCTGCCAGCAGACGCTCTTTGTCAATTGCCAAATCCTCCAGCTCGGCAGTGGAAAAGTGATCTAAAAACAGGGGGAAGGTCATGGATTCATATCCGTTTACATCCAGCTTGTTTAGTGCAAAGTAATCAGATATAAATGGATATTCCGTTAAAAGTTGCGAAATGGTTTTTTCCATCATGCCAGATCCTCCCCCAGGTCCATTTTCTTTACGTTCCCCAGCTGATACGTTTCACCGATTCTCGTTTCGCCCAGGCAGTACGAGCATAGGGCCGCCGGCATAGGGAAGCGCAGCTGTACGCCCTGCACCGAATCCACACGTTTTGATTCATCATACACGAGGGTTCCCAGTTCATAGGCACCCTGGCCCGTCAGGCCGTTGACGTGCATCACGACAGCGCGGGGATTCACCGAGCTGACGCGAGAGGCAAACACCTCGCGCTCCGCCTGCGATACGATGTCGCCCTTGGTAATGACGACAATATCGGCAGATTTGAGCAGGGGGCCGATTTTTTTCGGGGTGTTGATGCCCGAAAGATTGTCGATCACGCAGACCCCCTTGATGTCCCGGAGGTAAGGGGAGCAGCGGTTGCACAGGCCGGCGGATTCGCTGATAAGCAGATCAAGGCCGATGCGGTTGCCCCATTTCACAATTTCCTCAATATTCGAAGCAAAAAAGTGGTCGGGGCAAAGTGCGCCGGACAGCCCCTTCTTTACGGGAACACCCGCTTTTTCATAGGCGACGTCGTCGTCGGTATACAGGCAGTCAAACTTTACGACGCCCACTTTCAGGCCGCGGTTTTGCAGCGCGGCAATGGTTTTTAAAATCACAGAGGTTTTGCCCGAGGATGGAGGGCCGGAAAAAATCGTGAGGTTCATAATTGCTCCTTTCCTGCGGCGGCATAAAAGTCACGCTCTGTTTCGCGGATCAGCGCGCCAATGTCGTTCTCATGAATATAATCCCAGCCCAGCCACAGAAAATGCTGGTCGGGGCGCAGACCATTGTTCACCAGTGGATTGGTCGAGGGAAACTTGCCGTTCAGTGACATCAGCTCGCCAACCTCCTTGGAAAACAGAAAATCAACAAATGGCTTTACCTTGTCTTTGGACGCAGCCTTTGTCAGCAGGAAGATAGGGCTGATGATTGCGCCCTCCTTTGGCCATACAGGAACCAGCGGGCTGTTGACATCGAGCATCTGCGTGAAAAAGTATGGAGTGATCGAAACGGCGGGGGCCTGCTGCTGCCGGCCGGATTTTACCATCTGCGCGGGGTGCATGCCGCTGAGCAGATTGCGCCCGAGTTTTTCAATGCCCTCCTTGCCGTAAAAGCGTCGGATGTGCAGCGTCAGCGCGTTGAACATATCCAGATCGCGCACCGGCAGAGAAATGCTGTTCTCGAATTCGGGGCGAAGCAGGTCTTCCCATCCGGTCGGGAACGGGCGGTCTCCCAGAACAGCGGTGTTCACCATAAACACGCATGCCACTACGCCAATGATCGTATACTGCCCCAGTGGGTCTCTTAAATTGATGCGCTGATTTTCAAAATCAGGATTCAATCGGGGAAGCCCCGAAAGGTCCTGAAACACGCCTTCTTCGCGGTAGCGGCCCATCAGCTGGCGGTCAAAGAAAAGGTCAAAGCCAGCGGAAAGGTATAGATCCGAAAGCTTTTCGGGGCTTCCGTCTGCGGCGAGCACGCGCTCCTTGGCAGAATCGAGTCCCATGCTGGCGGCCTTTAAATCGTAATCGGTGCGTGCGGCCAGCTCGTCGTTTTCTTTCAGCCAGGCCTCCAGGCGTTCCAGCAGCGGAATCCGGATGGGGCAGGGCAGCACGCCCTCGACTCTGATTTCCGCGCCGCTTTCCTTTTTCATGGCGGTAAGCCCGGTGGAGACGGCATACCGCCCCTGTTCGATCACATCCACTAGCTTTTGCTCAAACAGCTCCGGATTGATTTTTTTACTGCGCAGAGCAGTTTCCAGTGAAATAGTCTTGCCTAGTGTTTTGCGCATCAGGTCGTTTTTCAGCTGATCAAAGCCGTGCGCAGCGAGCAGCTCGATTGCTTCCGGGTGTTTCTCAGTAATATCATAAACAGTGTCGATGAGTTTAAAATATTCGTTCATTCCAATTCCGTCCTTTCAGCTCGGTCGATTTGGTGGATTTTCTTTTTAATGATTGTAGTATACCAAAAAGTGAGTCGCTTGTATGTTGCAAAAGCAACATTATAAAAACAGGTAGATATTTTGCGTTGACAGTGGCGGCAAGGGGCGATATAATACGGGGAATATCAGCACTTGTGCTATTTGGCGGTTCGGTTGGGTTCGCGCAGGCGTTGTCCGCATATTATAAAAATGAGCGCGAAAGCAGACGAGATTCAGTGGAGGTGGAGCTATGGTAGTACATGAATTGCCGTTTCCCGTGGTATGGAAAGACGGTGTGCAGGCCGGGTATGGGGGAAACCAGGAATGGTTTTTGCAGGTTTTTCAGCGCACCGCAGGTTGCGCCAGCGTTACAGGCGCGAATCTGGCGGCATATTACGCGTCCCTGGTTCCCGCGGGCCGCAGCCTGTATTCCGGGGAGACGGAGCGGTTTTCCAAACCGGAATATCTGCATGTGATGGAAGAGATGTACCGATACATGACGCCGGGGCCGATGGGATTCCCGGTGGCAGGGCGCTTTGTGCAGAAATTCCTGTTGTTTGCCAGAGAGCACGGGAGTGTTTTTCAGGCGCACACGTTATTCCACCGCCGCAGTTGTGAGGAACGAATGAATTTTCTCAAAGAGGCGATTGTCAAAGGAAACCCAGTCGCGTTTCTAATTTTAAAGCACCGCGCCCCGGAGATGAAAGAGAATAACTGGCATTGGGTCACCATTACCGGCTGGAGTAAGGATGCCGACGGCGAACAGGTGATTCTTTCGAACTGCGGCGAGCGCGAGGTGTACCCGGCCGAGCTGCTGTTTGAAAACCACTATGGAAATGTTCTGCGGCTGGTGTGGTTTTCTATGGCAGATTAATCCTGTGTGTCAATCGCGGGGCGGTTCGCATGGGAAATTGCTTTCCATGTCGCGGAGGGGCGGCGCGCTATGCGCCGGGGCCTTGTTTGTTTTTTTCTGTGGGCTCTCCCACGGAGAAATGCTGCTGGCGCAGGGCTTGCCCCTCAGGCCGGGGCGGGCCCCAACTTTCTTTACGAAAAGAAAGTAGGCAAAGAATCGCCCAAGGCTCCGCCTTCGGAATCCGTTTTGGGGAACGGTTTCGGCTCCCGTTAACAATAGCCTTCGGAAAGGCACTCTGTGGAAAGTGCGCACGCGCCTTGCTTAGTGGGAACAGGCAGTTTGCCGGTTTCGTTCGGCGGCGCCCCCTTTCCGAGTGCTCTCATTGGCTCGCAGAAGGGCAGCCTTACGGTAGCTTTGATTGATTGGAAGTTCAACCATAGTTCCGATGTTTCAATTTGCAGAGCAAATGCGGCGAAGCCGCATCTAATAACTCCGAGCTAACGAGAGCGCTTTGAAAATGCCCGCCGACAGACGGGACAGTAAGACTGATTTCCAGATGAAACTCGGAGAGTGGGCATTTTCAATGGAGCGCCTTCCCGGTGGCTAGTGGCGGCACTCGTCGGAACCGTTCCCCAAACGGATTCCAAAGGTGTCCTTTGGAAGGCCTTTGCTTACTTTCGTCCTTTCACGAAAGTAAGTGCCCGCCCCGGCACGAGGGGCAAGCCTGCGCAAGCAGAAATTCCACGGGGAATCCCCGAAAAAAACAAATTCTCTTGCGCACGACGGAGAGTCCGCACGTGCCTTACAGCGGCGAAGCCGCATCTAATAACTCCGAGCTAACGAGAGCGCTTTGAAAATGCCTACCGACAGACGGGACAGCAAGACTTATTTACGGAGGAAACTCGGAGAATGGGCATTTTCAATGAAGCGCCTTTCTGAGGGCTTTCGTTTGTGCAATGAAGGATCGTTTCCCAAACGGCTTCCAAAGGTGCCCTTTGGAAGGCCTTTGCTTACTTTCGTCCTTTCACGAAAGTAAGTGTCCGCCCCGGCACGAGGGGCAAGCCTGTGCCAGCAGAATTCCCACGGGGAACCCCCGGAGAAAAAACAAATTCTCTTACGAGAAAAAAGAAAGCCCCGCCCCGGCACGAGGGGCAAAAAAAACCTCCGGCCGCAGCAACGGGCTGCAACCGGAGGTTTTTATGAAGATATTTTATTGTTTTGCGGGCTTCTCCCAGCCGGCAACCAAATCGGCTGTCGCTTCGAGCGCGGCAGCGGGGTAGCCTTCGATGCTTCCGCTGTCGCAGGCCGCGGCCAGAGCCGGATCAATCGGCAGCTTAGCCAGTACCTTCAGGTGATGCTGCTGCGCGATTTCTTCCACGTGGCTTTCGCCGAACACCGCAATCTTCTTGCCGCAGTCGGGACACTCCACATAAGACAGGTTCTCAATCAGGCCCAGAATGGGAACGTTCATCATCTCCGCCATTTTCACCGCTTTCGAAACGATCATTGAAACCAGCTCCTGCGGTGAGGTGACTAGAATAATTCCGTCCAGAGGGATCGACTGAAACGCCGTCAATGCCACATCACCGGTTCCGGGCGGCATATCGAGGAATAGGACGTCCAAATCTCCCCAGATGACGTCTTTCCAAAACTGTTTGACAACGCCCCCGAGGATCGGGCCGCGCCACAGCACGGGGTCGGTGGGATGATCCAGCAGAAGATTAACGGAAATCAGCTTGATACCAGTTTCGCTTAAAACAGGGAGAATGCCGTTCTGGTCGGCCAGCGCTTTTTCTGTGATACCAAACAGCTTGGGGATTGAGGGGCCGGTAATGTCCGCGTCCAGTACGCCGCTGACCAGACCCATGCGGTTTGCGAGGACTGCCAGCATCGCCGTTACGGAGGATTTCCCCACGCCGCCCTTGCCGCTGACAACGCCGATCACCTTTTTGATTCGGCTCAGGCGGTGGGGGGCTTCCAGCAGGCTGGCCGGTTCGGTGCGGCTGGCGCAGTCGGCGCTGCAGCTGCCGCAGGAATGGTTGCAGGTTTCGCTCATGGCTTTACGCTCCTTTGACCTATTTTTCAGAACGGGAAGGGCCCGTTTCAATTTAATTCCTGTACAGTATACTCTATTTGAGTGGAAAGTCAACCGCGGCGGTCAGGAGAAGTGAGGGCAATAAAAAAATCCCTTCCGCAGCGCGAAAAGGATCTGAAAACAAGTTTTTTATCTCTAAAATACTAGAATATGATTAGTTACCCACAATTATTCCAATTATCTTTCAGGATATACTTGACAACCGCAATATATTGTAATAAAATAATATACTGCATCATCATGGAAACGTATACTTTTTTCCCTTACTTTAGATTTATTCTAACATGCTTTTTGGAAAAAGGCAAGAGCATCTTTTAAAATTTTACCGAAGCGGTGGTGTGCGCCGGCAGGAAAGTTTGTTTATCTGACACAGATGGTGAAATATATGAATGGAGTGATTGAGCCAATGGTGAATGTCAAACCGGTACAACTAGGCAAGAATACTCGCATGAGCTTCTCCCGGATTGATGAAGTCCTGGACATGCCGAACTTGATCGAGGTGCAGAAGAATTCCTACCAGTGGTTTTTGGAAGAGGGCCTGAAAGAGGTTTTTCGCGATGTTTCCGGCATCACGGATTATACCGGGAATCTGGTACTCGATTTTGTAAACTATAAACTGGATGACAAGCCTAATTACAGCGTGGAGGAATGCAAGGAACGCGATACCACCTACGCTTCGGCTCTTCGGGTAACGGCCCGCCTGCTGAATAAGGAAACCGGTGAGATCAAGGAATCTGAGGTTTTCATGGGCGACTTCCCGCTGATGACAGACAGCGGTACATTTGTGATTAATGGCGCGGAACGCGTAATCGTATCTCAGCTTGTGCGTTCCCCCGGCGTTTACTATAAAATGGAATACGATAAAACCGGTAAGGAGCTGTTCAGCTCTACGGTAATTCCGAACCGCGGTGCCTGGCTGGAATATGAGAACGACGCGAACGACGTGTTCTATGTGCGCATTGATAAGAACCGTAAAATACCGATCACGGTGTTTATTCGTGCGCTTGGCCTCTCTACCGACGAAGAAATCCGCGAGTACTTCGGCGAAGATGACCGCATTCTGGCCACGATTGAGAAAGACCCCTGTAAAAACACCGAAGAGGCTCTGTTTGAGGTGTACCGCAAGCTGCGCCCGAGCGAGCCGCCCACGATTGAAAGCGCGCAGACGCACATCAACGGGCTGTTCTTCGACGCCAGACGATACGATCTTTCCCGCGTGGGCCGCTATAAATATAATAAGAAGCTGAATTTGGCCGGCAGAATTACCGACCAGCAGCTGTCGCGCCCGATTGTGAACCCGTTGACCGGCGAACTGATGGCCGAGGCCGGCGAGGTGCTCACTCACCAGAGGGCCATGGAGATTGACAATGCGGGTGTATCCACTGCCTATGTGCAGCAGGGCGAGCGTGAGATCAAGGTGATTTCAAACGGCATGGTCAACGTGAACGATTTTGTTTCGTTCGACGCGAAGAAGGAATGCGGTATCAATGAGCGCGTCCGTTTCAGCGTTTTGGTCGAAATCCTGGAAAGCTGCGAGGGTGAGGAAGAGCTGAAAGAGACTCTGCGCGCCCGTACTGACGAGCTGGTACCCAAGCACATTATTATTGACGATATTTTCTCGTCGATTAACTATATGAACTGCCTGGCGATGGGCCTCGGCCATATTGACGACATTGACCATTTGGGCAACCGCCGTATCCGTTCTGTTGGTGAACTGCTGCAGAACCAGTTCCGCATCGGTTTCTCCCGTCTGGAACGCGTCATCCGCGAGAGAATGACGCTGCAGGCGCAGGATCTTGAGATCCTGACTCCTCATTCGCTCATTAACATCCGTCCTGTTGTGGCGGCGATCAAGGAATTCTTCGGTTCCTCTCCGCTGTCGCAGTTCATGGATCAGAATAATCCGCTGGCAGAGCTGACGCATAAGCGCCGCCTGTCCTCCCTCGGCCCCGGCGGCTTGTCTCGTGACCGCGCCGGATTCGAGGTGCGAGATGTTCACTACAGCCACTACGGCCGCATGTGCCCAATTGAAACGCCTGAAGGCCCGAACATCGGTCTGATTTCGTACCTTGCAACGTTCGCGCGCATCAACGAGTACGGCTTTATTGAAGCTCCATTCCGCCTTGTGGATAAAAGCACTAATTGCGTCACCTCCGATGTGGTGTACATGACCGCGGACGTAGAGGATGATTATATTGTGGCGCAGGCAAACGAGCCTTTGGATGATGAGGGACACTTTATCCATCCGAAGATCAACGGCCGTTACCGCGATGAGTTTGTGCAGGTGGAAAGCGCCCGTGCCGACTTTATGGACGTTTCGCCCCGCATGGTCGTTTCTGTTGCTACCGCGATGATTCCGTTCCTTGAGAACGATGACGCCAACCGTGCCTTGATGGGCTCCAACATGCAGCGGCAGGCGGTTCCGCTGCTGACAACCGAAAGCCCCATCGTGGGTACCGGTATGGAATACAAGGCGGGCGTAGACTCCGGCGTTTGTGTGCTGGCAAGGCGTGCGGGCGTGATACGAAGTGTCAGCGCCGATGAAATCCGCATCACCGCGGAAAACGGCGAGGTAGACACCTACCGCGTGACGAAGTTTATGCGTTCCAACCAGGGCACCTGCATCAATCAGGTTCCGGTGGTGGATCGCGGTCAGCAGGTGGAAGCCGGCGAAGTCATCGCCGACGGCCCCGCAACCAGCAACGGTGAAATCAGCCTTGGTAAAAATGCTCTCATCGGCTTTATGACCTGGGAAGGCTACAACTATGAGGATGCCGTTCTCATCAACGAGAAAATCGTCCGTGAAGACGTTTATACCTCGATTCATATTGAAGAATACGAGATTGAGGCCCGTGACACGAAGCTCGGGCCGGAGGAGATCACCCGCGACATCCCCAACGTCAACGAGGATCTGCTCAGCGACTTGAACGAAAACGGCATTATCCGCGTCGGCGCGGAGGTTCGTGCTGGCGATATTCTGGTCGGTAAGGTAACGCCCAAGGGCGAAACCGAGCTGACGGCGGAGGAACGCCTGCTGCGCGCCATCTTTGGTGAAAAGGCCCGCGAGGTGCGCGACACCTCTCTGCGTGTGCCCCACGGCGAATATGGAATTGTAGTAGATGTCAAGGTGTTTACCCGCGAAAACAGCCACGACGAGCTGAGTCCCGGTGTCAACAAGGTGGTTCGCTGCTATATTGCCCAGAAGAGAAAGATCTCGGTCGGCGATAAGATGGCGGGCCGTCACGGAAACAAGGGCGTTGTGTCCCGTATTCTGCCGGAAGAGGATATGCCCTTCCTGCCAGACGGGCGCCCGCTCGACATTGTGCTGAACCCTCTGGGTGTTCCGTCCCGTATGAACATCGGCCAGGTGCTCGAGGTTCATCTGGGCCGCGCGGCCAAGGCTCTCGGCTGGAAGATCATGACCCCCGTATTCGACGGTGCGCATGAAGACGACATCCGTGCCTGCCTGAATGCGGCCGGCATGAGAGAAGACGGCAAGGTAGAGCTCAGAGACGGCCGCACCGGCGAACTGTTCGACAACCCCGTCACCGTCGGCTATATGTACTACCTCAAGCTCCATCACCTGGTTGATGATAAGATTCATGCCCGTTCCACCGGCCCGTACTCGCTTGTTACCCAGCAGCCTCTGGGCGGCAAGGCGCAGTTCGGCGGTCAGCGCTTCGGAGAGATGGAGGTTTGGGCGCTGGAAGCTTACGGCGCTGCCTATACCCTGCAGGAGATTCTGACCGTGAAGTCCGACGACGTGATTGGCCGTGTGAAAACGTACGAGGCCATCGTTAAGGGCCAGAACATTCCGAAGCCCGGCGTGCCGGAGTCCTTCAAGGTTCTGATTAAGGAGCTGCAGTCGCTGGCTCTGGATGTAAAGGTACTTGACGCGAACAACGAGGAAGTCGACCTGCAGGTGAACTATGACGATGATGTAGGATTTACTCCGTCCAGCGATACGTTTGACGAGCCGACTGTCGCTACTCAGGATAATTTTGACGGATATACGGTGGAAGATCCCGACCTGGACGATTCCTATGAAGAGGAGCCGGATCTGTTTTCGGAGGAAGACAACGAAGAGGAAGATTCTTTCGACAGCGATTCTGACAGCAAAGACATCGAATAGTAGGGGGTTGCAATATGGAATTTAACGTATTTGAATCAATGAAGATCGGCCTGGCTTCTCCGGATACCATCCGCACGTGGTCGCATGGCGAGGTGAAAAAGCCCGAAACGATCAACTATCGTACCCTGAAACCCGAGCGCGACGGGCTGTTCTGCGAAAGGATCTTCGGGCCGCAGAAGGACTGGGAGTGCCACTGCGGAAAATATAAAAGAATCCGTTATAAAGGGAAAATCTGCGAACGCTGCGGCGTTGAAGTAACCACCGCGAAGGTTCGCCGCGAGCGCATGGGTCACATTGAGCTGGCCGCGCCGGTCTCTCACATTTGGTACTTCAAGGGCATCCCCTCCCGCATGGGCCTGATTCTCGACATCTCGCCCCGTATGCTGGAAAAGGTGCTGTACTTTGCCCTATATATTGTTACCGACCCGGGCAATGTTCGTGAGCTGCAAAAAAAGCAGATGCTCAATGAAAAAGAATACCGCGATATGCGCGAAAAATATGAGGATGATTTCAAGGCCAGCATGGGCGCTGAAGCGATTCAGGCTCTTTTGGCTGAGATCGATCTTGATAAGGAATCTGAGGAGCTGAAAACAGAGCTGGAGAATTCCTCTGGACAGAAGCGCGTCAGAATTCTGAAAAGACTCGAAGTTGTTGAGGCGTTCCGCCTTTCCGGCAACCGCCCCGAATGGATGATTATGGATGCTGTTCCGGTGATTCCGCCGGATCTGCGACCCATGGTACAGCTCGACGGTGGTCGCTTTGCGACCTCCGATCTGAATGATCTGTACCGCCGCGTGATCAACCGAAATAACCGTCTGAAAAGATTGCTGGAGCTTGGCGCGCCGGATATTATTGTGCGCAACGAAAAGCGCATGCTGCAGGAGGCGGTTGACGCCCTGATCGACAACGGCCGCCGCGGCCGCCCCGTGACCGGCCCGAACAACCGCCCGCTCAAATCCCTTTCGGATATGCTGAAGGGTAAGCAGGGACGTTTCCGTCAGAACCTGCTGGGCAAGCGTGTTGACTACTCCGGTCGTTCCGTTATCGTTGTTGGTCCTGAGCTGAAAATGTTCCAATGCGGTCTGCCGAAGGAAATGGCGCTGGAGCTGTTTAAGCCCTTTGTGATGAAGCGCCTGGTCGAAACTGGCCTGGCGGGCAACATCAAGGCGGCGAGAAAAGCGGTTGAGCGCGCAAAGCCTGAGGTTTGGGATGCGTTGGAAATCGTGATCAAGAACCACCCGGTTCTGCTCAACCGCGCGCCGACGCTGCATCGCTTGGGCATTCAGGCCTTTGAGCCGGTTCTCGTTGAGGGCAAAGCCTTAAAGCTGCACCCGCTGGTTTGCACCGCGTACAACGCCGACTTCGACGGAGACCAGATGGCTGTTCACGTGCCGCTTTCCGCAGAGGCGCAGGCTGAGGCTCGTTTCTTGATGCTGGCCGCCGGCAACCTGCTCAAGCCCTCCGACGGACGCCCGGTTACCGTCCCGACACAGGACATGGTTCTGGGTTCCTATTACCTGACGCTGGATAAAGACGGCGAAGAGGGCGAAGGCAAGATTTTCCGTGATGTGGATGAAGCCCTCATGGCCTACGATACCAAGGTGGTGCAGCTGCACGCAAAAATCAAGGTGCGCCGCACGCTGGAAATCAACGGGGAAAAGGTCACCGGCCTGGTGGATACCACCGTTGGCCGTATTATCTTCAACCGCCCTATCCCGCAGGATTTGGGCTATGTGGATCGTTCCATTCCGGAGAACCGCCTGAAATTTGAAATCGACTTCTTGGTGGG
>NZ_CANOOQ010000002.1:0-83 GCF_947568225.1 Faecalispora anaeroviscerum
GTATTGGAGTTTCAAGGCTCTCTCAGCCGTCGGCAGCTTTGCTGCCGGAAACGGCGTGAGGTTGTTATAACGAGAATCCAACG